>OZ224042.1:0-3728054 GCA_963662455.3 Acidimicrobiales bacterium | reverse complement strand
AGGCTTCTCCATTAGTGGGTTGTCCGCTCTCGCCCATCCTGGCTTCAATGGAGGGCCGGACAATTGTCCGGCCAGGCCTGTATGTCCATGAAGCGGTCGTGGCTGTGCAGCGTGCTTCAATGGAGGGCCGGACAATTGTCCGGCCAGGCTTCCTCACCGAGGTTATAAACCAGTGGCACGGCTGGCAGCTTCAATGGAGGGCCGGACAATTGTCCGGCCAGGCATGAGACGATGCAGACCGGGGTCCGTAACGGCGGTCTTGCTTCAATGGAGGGCCGGACAATTGTCCGGCCAGGCGTTGCGTAGTGCATGATCCCTGCTTGGCCTTTGATCTTGCTTCAATGGAGGGCCGGACAATTGTCCGGCCAGGCCAGACACCAACATATGGTCGCAGTCTGTCGAATACGTGCTTCAATGGAGGGCCGGACAATTGTCCGGCCAGGCGACGTTGACGCGTCCGCTATCGCGCACTCGTCCGCGGCTTCAATGGAGGGCCGGACAATTGTCCGGCCAGGCGTGTGCCCGGCGACCTGCACGGTCACCTCGCTCGGAGTGCTTCAATGGAGGGCCGGACAATTGTCCGGCCAGGCCGGGCCGAGCACGCTCAGGGAGTCTCTGGGCTGGACGCTTCAATGGAGGGCCGGACAATTGTCCGGCCAGGCGCGCGACGAGTACCCGGACTGCTGGCGACAGTCCGAGCTTCAATGGAGGGCCGGACAATTGTCCGGCCAGGCCCGGTTCACCTATTGTGGATTGTCCACTAGTGTCCTGAGTGTCTAGTTAGTCGCGTTTTTGTGTTGGGTGTGTCATGATGGGGTCTTGGCTGTGGATCGGAGGTAGTTATGGGTGCTCGACGGGGGCGGCCGGCGGTGTCGGTGGAGTTGAGTGGAGATGAGCGCGAGACGCTTGAGCGGTGGGCGCGCCGCCCCGAGTCGTCGCAGGCTTTGGCGTTGCGGTGCCGGATCGTGTTGGCGGCGGCTCAGGGCCGCGCCAACAATGATGTCGCCGCGGAACTGGGTTGTCATCCGGCGACGGTGTCGAAGTGGCGCAGGAGGTTCGCGCAGCGGCGTCTGGACGGGCTGGCTGACGACCCGCGGCCCGGGCCGCCGCGCAAGATCACCGACGCGGTGATCGAGGATGTGCTGGTGCGTACTTTGGAGACGGTCCCGGCGGACGCGACGCACTGGTCGACGCGGTCGATGGCCAAAGCAGCGGGGGTGACCCAGACCGCGGTGAGCCAGATATGGCGCGCGTTCGGGCTCAAGCCCCACCTCATCGGGGAGTACAAGGTGTCTCCTGATCCGCTGTTCGTCGAGAAGGTCCGCGACGTGGCAGGCCTGTATTTGAACCCCCCGGACGCGGCGGTGGTGCTGTGCGTGGACGAAAAGACCGGCATCGAGGCCCTCGACCGCACCGCGCCGATCCTTCCCCTGATGCCCGGCACGCCCCAAAGACGGACCCACGACTACCGCCGCCACCGCCTCCACCGACCTGTTCGCAGCCCTCGACACCGCCTCAGGCAAAGTGATCACCTCGATGACCCCGCGTCACCGAAGCGAGGAGTTCCGCAAATTCCTGAACCTCATCGACACACAGATCCCCGACAGCCTCGACGTGCACATCGTGTTAGACAACGTCTCCACCCACAAAACCCCGGCGATCCAGCGACGGCTGGTGCGTCACCCCAGATTCCACCTGCACTTCACCCCCACCTACAGCTCCTGGATGAACCTCGTCGAGCGCTGGTTCTCAGAACTCACCACTAAACGGCTCAAACGCGGCACACACCGCAGCGTCAAAGAACTCAAAGACTCCATCAACACCTGGACAGACAACTGGAACAACGACCCCAAACCCTTCACCTGGCACAAAACCGCAGACGAGATCTTCGACACCATGGCAACATATATGCAACAAATTCCCCACTCAGGACACTAGTTGGGAGTTGCTTCAATGGAGGGCCGGACAATTGTCCGGCCAGGCTCGGCGGGCTCCTCCAAATCCCCCGCCGGCCCGCCACGCTTCAATGGAGGGCCGGACAATTGTCCGGCCAGGCCGCTCCTGAAAAGCGACATCGCCTTCGACGAACTCGAGCTTCAATGGAGGGCCGGACAATTGTCCGGCCAGGCTGGTCATGAGATCAGCATAGTCCCTCCGCGTGTGATGAGCTTCAATGGAGGGCCGGACAATTGTCCGGCCAGGCCAGTCCAAGACGACGCAACCCCGCCAACATTAATCTTGCTTCAATGGAGGGCCGGACAATTGTCCGGCCAGGCGTTTCTCTGTGCTAGTTTACCCCAAAGAGAAACAGCGCTTCAATGGAGGGCCGGACAATTGTCCGGCCAGGCGCCAGGTGCTACATGGCTGTGTGTCGATTGCATCAGCGCTTCAATGGAGGGCCGGACAATTGTCCGGCCAGGCGGCACGGTAGTGTGCGAGTCATGCCGTCCGACCTGTAGCTTCAATGGAGGGCCGGACAATTGTCCGGCCAGGCGTCGTTCGCCACCCGCCCCGGTCGGGTTACGATAAGGCTTCAATGGAGGGCCGGACAATTGTCCGGCCAGGCCCCCCGAGTTTTTGGCTCGGGCGCGTGATGCGACCAAGCTTCAATGGAGGGCCGGACAATTGTCCGGCCAGGCCGGACGGCCAGCACACCATCCTGCCGCATAAACTTTTGCTTCAATGGAGGGCCGGACAATTGTCCGGCCAGGCACGCCGGCGACCTCGAAACCGGCGAGACCGACGACCTCGCTTCAATGGAGGGCCGGACAATTGTCCGGCCAGGCAGGCGGGTTTGTTAAAAGCGCCGCCCGCACCGAGAAGGCTTCAATGGAGGGCCGGACAATTGTCCGGCCAGGCATGATCTCGCCGGACGCAGCGCACCGAACCACCGACCGCTTCAATGGAGGGCCGGACAATTGTCCGGCCAGGCTGGATTTACCGCCGCCGGACGGCCCGACGAGTGCGCGCTTCAATGGAGGGCCGGACAATTGTCCGGCCAGGCTTGAGTGAACTCGTCGAGTACCGATTCCCGCTCCGCGCTTCAATGGAGGGCCGGACAATTGTCCGGCCAGGCAGACCGAAAAATGGACAAGAACAAGCAGACAATCCTGCTTCAATGGAGGGCCGGACAATTGTCCGGCCAGGCCGGAGCGTGGCCTCTCCGACGGCGTCGGGCCGTTGTATGCTTCAATGGAGGGCCGGACAATTGTCCGGCCAGGCTGACCTGCTCGAGCTCCGGGCCGCTACCTCGATCAGGCTTCAATGGAGGGCCGGACAATTGTCCGGCCAGGCCCGCCGACATCAACACCATGCGGGACGATCCGCTCTGCTTCAATGGAGGGCCGGACAATTGTCCGGCCAGGCTTCCTCGGATCCCAATTCCTCGCTCATCGCTGACCTGCTTCAATGGAGGGCCGGACAATTGTCCGGCCAGGCGCGTCGAGCCAATGCCCGGACCGGCTCGTGTAGGACCCGCTTCAATGGAGGGCCGGACAATTGTCCGGCCAGGCTCGCCGAGACGATGATCTGGGACAACCGATGACTGACGGCTTCAATGGAGGGCCGGACAATTGTCCGGCCAGGCCCTGGCCCCGTCTGTGGTGCGCCGGTCGGGGAGGGGGCTTCAATGGAGGGCCGGACAATTGTCCGGCCAGGCTTGAGCAGCGCCTGCGTGTTGTTCGCCCGCAACCGGGGGCTTCAATGGAGGGCCGGACAATTGTCCGGCCAGGCGGCACTAGACTTCACACACACAATAAGACCTGGAGGCTTCAATGGAGGGCCGGACAATTGTCCGGCCAGGCCGCTGCGGAGCGTGCGCGCTATGTGCCGGCGGCGCGCGCTTCAATGGAGGGCCGGACAATTGTCCGGCCAGGCCGACGGCGTGGCCGACAGCGTCGGCGGGATCAGCACGCTTCAATGGAGGGCCGGACAATTGTCCGGCCAGGCGATCGAGGAGTGGGCGCAGGCCCGGTACGGAGGGCTGCGCTTCAATGGAGGGCCGGACAATTGTCCGGCCAGGCGTCGCCTGGGCGCACACCATCACCGACACACAGTACGTGCTTCAATGGAGGGCCGGACAATTGTCCGGCCAGGCCGGGCGAGCGCCGGGCTCATCGCTGAGATGGCGAGTCGCTTCAATGGAGGGCCGGACAATTGTCCGGCCAGGCTTGTTCGGTGAGCCGGGCGATCTGGCCGCTCAGCCGCTGCTTCAATGGAGGGCCGGACAATTGTCCGGCCAGGCCGGCGGCGATGGTTGGGATGAGGCGCTGGCGGAGGCTGCTTCAATGGAGGGCCGGACAATTGTCCGGCCAGGCTTCCGGTGATACTGCTCCGGTTGCTCCGGTCAACGGAGCTTCAATGGAGGGCCGGACAATTGTCCGGCCAGGCTCGGCGGTGTGATCGATCGGTTGATTATCAAAGCAGCGCTTCAATGGAGGGCCGGACAATTGTCCGGCCAGGCTGCTCAAGGTGCTGGACCTCACCACAATGCCGGGAGCGCTTCAATGGAGGGCCGGACAATTGTCCGGCCAGGCCCGTGGACGAGGCCCGCACAGCGACGCACAGGATCGGCTTCAATGGAGGGCCGGACAATTGTCCGGCCAGGCCTAAAACGCGGTCAGCGACCGGGCGCCCGATTTAGGGCTTCAATGGAGGGCCGGACAATTGTCCGGCCAGGCCACCACGTCGCAGTCTCGGAGACACCAACAGCGAACGTGCTTCAATGGAGGGCCGGACAATTGTCCGGCCAGGCCGGATTCGACCAGCGCCCGTTCGCCGGGGCACCCGAGCTTCAATGGAGGGCCGGACAATTGTCCGGCCAGGCGCCGCGGCGGTGTCCGGGCTGCTGCTCGACGACGACTAGCTTCAATGGAGGGCCGGACAATTGTCCGGCCAGGCGGTCACCGCCCAGTTCGTCGCCGCCCGTGCTGCGGCGCTTCAATGGAGGGCCGGACAATTGTCCGGCCAGGCACAGCCCACAGCACGCTACCCGCCGGGTGTGACACGCGCTTCAATGGAGGGCCGGACAATTGTCCGGCCAGGCCTGTGGTGGCACCCGCCCCGCGAAGGGCGGACGATTAGGCTTCAATGGAGGGCCGGACAATTGTCCGGCCAGGCATGACCCGCACTCACGTCAGAGGTGGCCACAAAGCCAGCTTCAATGGAGGGCCGGACAATTGTCCGGCCAGGCCGCCGCACCGCCGCCGCCGAACGCCGCGGCCGCGGCGCTTCAATGGAGGGCCGGACAATTGTCCGGCCAGGCACATCGTGCCGATAGTCAAGGGGCCTCAGGGCTGCGGGCTTCAATGGAGGGCCGGACAATTGTCCGGCCAGGCCGCCACAGTGGCGGCGCTCTACCCCCAGGCCCAACCTGCTTCAATGGAGGGCCGGACAATTGTCCGGCCAGGCCTGCTGGTCTGGTCGGGATTGCTGACAAGAACACGGCGCTTCAATGGAGGGCCGGACAATTGTCCGGCCAGGCCATCGACTTGCTGACCGGCGACACGTCCGGGGACATGCTTCAATGGAGGGCCGGACAATTGTCCGGCCAGGCCGGGTTTTCGACGGCGGTGAGCGGCGCTGCGTCGCGGCTTCAATGGAGGGCCGGACAATTGTCCGGCCAGGCTCGACTGGAACGCCAACCGCCTCCCGACCGACCAGACAGCTTCAATGGAGGGCCGGACAATTGTCCGGCCAGGCGTAATGACGGTTGCGGCGCCCGCGGATCGTGCGAGAGCTTCAATGGAGGGCCGGACAATTGTCCGGCCAGGCTACACAAGCCTTCGGACTTGGGCGCGCAGTCGGACTCTGGCTTCAATGGAGGGCCGGACAATTGTCCGGCCAGGCTAGCCCGTTCCTCGGGACAGTGCCGGTCGTGAGCGGGCTTCAATGGAGGGCCGGACAATTGTCCGGCCAGGCGAAACTCTCGTCGTTGCTGGATCGCACGACGCTGGAAACCTTGGCTTCAATGGAGGGCCGGACAATTGTCCGGCCAGGCATCCTTGTTGAACGCGACATGCTCGGGTTCTCCTATGCTTCAATGGAGGGCCGGACAATTGTCCGGCCAGGCCAGGGGGCCGCCGAAGCGGCCCTCGTCGCTGTAGTCGGCTTCAATGGAGGGCCGGACAATTGTCCGGCCAGGCCCGACGGGAAGAGGAAACGATCTGACCGACGGATGAGGGCTTCAATGGAGGGCCGGACAATTGTCCGGCCAGGCCACTGTGCAGAAATCAACCGGCTATGTCATAGCAGGGCTTCAATGGAGGGCCGGACAATTGTCCGGCCAGGCATCGTTGTCTCGGATCATTGCCACATAGCCGGATACGCTTCAATGGAGGGCCGGACAATTGTCCGGCCAGGCGTACTTGACCCGGCGGAGGCGTCGGTGTGCCGCCACGCTTCAATGGAGGGCCGGACAATTGTCCGGCCAGGCCCTTCAAAGATGAGGCCGCCGACCGTATGGTAGGTCTGCTTCAATGGAGGGCCGGACAATTGTCCGGCCAGGCCGGGACGAGGACGGCCGCCTTGCCAACGAGCACGACGGCTTCAATGGAGGGCCGGACAATTGTCCGGCCAGGCACTCCGCTGCGAAACTGTCGAAGGACGGCCAACGCGTGCTTCAATGGAGGGCCGGACAATTGTCCGGCCAGGCCAGGGAAGAAGCAAGGATCGAAGCCCAAGCCAAGACGTGCTTCAATGGAGGGCCGGACAATTGTCCGGCCAGGCCTCTACGAAGCAGTAGCCGCCGCCCGTGCGCCGATAGCTTCAATGGAGGGCCGGACAATTGTCCGGCCAGGCAACCGGATCGGCGCGGTGTGGGCTAACGACGGCTCCGCTTCAATGGAGGGCCGGACAATTGTCCGGCCAGGCTCGGAACGCCCGAACCGGAAGCCCATCCCATGCAACGAGCTTCAATGGAGGGCCGGACAATTGTCCGGCCAGGCCGGCACCGATCCCGGCCTGCTCGCCGAGATCGACGCGCTTCAATGGAGGGCCGGACAATTGTCCGGCCAGGCCGGGAGGTCTACCGAGACCTCAACGGTGCGGGAGTCTGGCTTCAATGGAGGGCCGGACAATTGTCCGGCCAGGCTGCTCTCGCCATCAGCTATTTCGAGTCTCATAGTGCGGCTTCAATGGAGGGCCGGACAATTGTCCGGCCAGGCGCGGGGTCAAGGTCCGCGACGCGGTAGCCAGCCCGGAGCTTCAATGGAGGGCCGGACAATTGTCCGGCCAGGCACTCATGTCTAAACCAACTACCAGACGCCGAGCGGTGCTTCAATGGAGGGCCGGACAATTGTCCGGCCAGGCCAGAGCAGATCGATGCGCTGACCGCATGGGCGGCGATGCTTCAATGGAGGGCCGGACAATTGTCCGGCCAGGCCTCGGGACGCCCGGCGGCGCGGGTGAGCATCCGACCGCTTCAATGGAGGGCCGGACAATTGTCCGGCCAGGCGCGTCGCCATAACGGGCGGGACGCCCGCGATACCGTCGCTTCAATGGAGGGCCGGACAATTGTCCGGCCAGGCCAGCGGCGGCCTCGACGACCTGCTTTCCGAGCGCGTCGCTTCAATGGAGGGCCGGACAATTGTCCGGCCAGGCCTAGCGAGAGCAGACACCACTACCGGAAGAAATCCCGCTTCAATGGAGGGCCGGACAATTGTCCGGCCAGGCTGCAACTCCTATGCGGTCACTGCAACCGCACGAAAGGGCTTCAATGGAGGGCCGGACAATTGTCCGGCCAGGCTTTGATCCGTCCGTGGACACTCACGGCGATCAACTCGCTTCAATGGAGGGCCGGACAATTGTCCGGCCAGGCTCGATTCTCCCGGTCACCACTACACCAACACCACCACAGCTTCAATGGAGGGCCGGACAATTGTCCGGCCAGGCCGCTAATCTGACACCAACAACACTACCCTGACAAACGCTTCAATGGAGGGCCGGACAATTGTCCGGCCAGGCCCTGAAAATACTCGATCCGATGTCCGGCGACATGCTGGCTTCAATGGAGGGCCGGACAATTGTCCGGCCAGGCCTGGTCGGTCTGTCTCCCGCTACGCCCCATGTAAATGCTTCAATGGAGGGCCGGACAATTGTCCGGCCAGGCCCAGACCGCCCTGATCCGTGCCGTCGAGGAGCAGATGCTTCAATGGAGGGCCGGACAATTGTCCGGCCAGGCTCGGGTGAACTCGTGGGAGCCATCCTCGGATACGCCGTGCTTCAATGGAGGGCCGGACAATTGTCCGGCCAGGCGGGACTGCTTGGGCTGGTTCTCCTTGGCCTTCTCCGGCTTCAATGGAGGGCCGGACAATTGTCCGGCCAGGCCAAGATTTCTTAGCGCTCTGACCTGGGCTTTTACAAGCTTCAATGGAGGGCCGGACAATTGTCCGGCCAGGCTGGTGGCCCCCGGCGCGGGGTAGGCTGGGGAGTATGGGCTTCAATGGAGGGCCGGACAATTGTCCGGCCAGGCGGGGGCGAGTGTCTCTGAGACCACGGGTGCCTTCACAGCGCTTCAATGGAGGGCCGGACAATTGTCCGGCCAGGCCCAGCTTCAGATTAACTCAGCCACAGCACCCTCCGGGCTTCAATGGAGGGCCGGACAATTGTCCGGCCAGGCGAGGACATCGGAGCGTTGTCCAATAACGCAGCCATCGGGCTTCAATGGAGGGCCGGACAATTGTCCGGCCAGGCCGGAAGCTGATCTGCGGGTGCGGCTGCGGGCCATTATGCTTCAATGGAGGGCCGGACAATTGTCCGGCCAGGCCCCCGACGTTCCCGGCGCGATGACGATATCGACAGTGCTTCAATGGAGGGCCGGACAATTGTCCGGCCAGGCGCGCGCCCTGGCCGTCGCCCTAGAGACAGCCGAACAAGCTTCAATGGAGGGCCGGACAATTGTCCGGCCAGGCCATCGGCGGCGCTACCTACGACAGTGACACGTACTCGCTTCAATGGAGGGCCGGACAATTGTCCGGCCAGGCCAGTCGCCGCCCGCACATCACGTCGAAGATCCTTCATGCTTCAATGGAGGGCCGGACAATTGTCCGGCCAGGCCCACGGGTCCGGCGGCGTGCGATCACGCGGCTTCAATGGAGGGCCGGACAATCTGTCCGGCCAGGCCGGTCGCTTCAATGGAGGGCCGGACAATTGTCCGGCCAGGCCGCTCGCTTGATTTGCGGTTGTTTACCTGCGTGTTCGCGGGTGTTTGCGAGCGGTGGTGGAAGCCGAAGCTTCGAAGGGAGTTGATTCAGTTGTCAAGTTGCGAAAAAACTGCCCCGACCAGGCTTCGAGTGCTCCCCGGGACTTGGCAACGCAACTTAGCACTCGCATCAGATGACCGTGGGACCGGAGGTAGGTAGCGCTGTCCTAAGCCCCATGAAATCAAAACAGTCGCGACCGCGTTCTGCTGGGGGGCCAAGATTGACGAATGCCACAGAGTCTTCCGTATGGTGAATGATCGAACTCAGTTCCTGCTTCAACAGTAGCAGCTCTACACCGTCCAGATCGCAGACGAAAACGCTGTACTGCATTGGCCAGCCATAGTCCTTAACCGTCTTGTGCACCAATCTGAGACGCTTCGCGTCACTGATGTCGTAGCTCACAAGAAAGCGGGTCCTGCCAGTCGCCACGACACTACCTCGTCATGAACGGCGTGTACTCGGGGATCTCGCCGAGCAAATGAGCGGCGAGGACACGCGCTTGAACCTCAAGAACGCGCCGGTAAGTGATCTTGTATCCATATGTAGGGTGCGTCACCTGGGTGTCGAGCCGCCGTTCGTACGCGGACAGGACTGATCGCCTTCCGTTCTGCGAGAGCGAGACTCCACCGGCTCGGACATCGAAATCCTTCGCTCCGATCTCGCCGTTGTTGATCACGTTGATCACAACAGATTCAGCGACCAACGGACGAAACTCCTCCGCAAGGTCCAACGACAAAGCGGGACGACCGAAGCGGGGTCGATGGAAAACACCAAGGTACGGGTCCAGCCCGACAGCGATCGCCACAGATGTCAGGTCTTTCGTCAGTAGTGCGTACACATAGGACAGCAGGCAGTTGACCGGATCCTTCGGAGGCCTCCTGTTCCGTCCGTTGAAGTCAAACGTCCCAAGGCTCGCATCACGGAGCATCGAGGAGAATTTCGAGAAGTACAGACGCGCGCCTGTCCCCTCCATGCCCAGCAGACTCTCAATCGACTCGCTCCGACCGACACCATCTGCGAGAGACTTGAGCTGCTCCAGCTCCCGGCCAACATCGGCGCGGGCGTTTCGCCTGAGGAATGTCCGTGAGTTCCGCAGCTTGCCCTCAATCATCGACTGAGCGATCGGAAGTCCTGCTTGCGCCGCGATTGCAACCTGTCGACGACGGAGATCGACATGCTTGGAAGGCAATCCCTCCGCAATGCCCTGAAACCATCCCCCGTACGAGAACCAGCAAACGGGTATCCCCTCCCGAAAGGCTGCCCGCATCATCTGGCTGCTTATCTGGACGTTGCCGTAGATCGAGATTTGCGACACGTCGATGAGTCGAACTTGCTGAAGTTCGTCACGACCCTTGTTGACCACAACCCGCCCAGAACGGATGCCAACCCGAGCACCTTGCTCTGTCACATACAGAGGTCTAGCTGCGGAGTCTCGCGGGGTGAGGCGTCGCGGGACGGCTGTGCTGCGACTCGTATGGAGGTTTGTCTCGTCCGGCAGGCAAATACCCACAAGCGAGCACCTCGGGCACTTGGGGCTATCGACGAGCGGCGGCGGGGCGTCAGGCAGTGCTGCTACTTTCCGGAGCTTCTCCACAATCTCCAGCGTGTGCGCCACTAGCGAATCGTCAAACGGAACCGTTGTCCGCTTGCGAGTCTCAGCGAAATAGAACTGCCCTTCCGTGCATTCGTATCCGTTGTCTTGCAACAGCAGGCCGATCGTGCATATCTGGACCTGCTCCGGCATCCAAGCTGGACCGTGCTTGGGTGGCCGTCCACGCTTCACCTCAACCGGCACCACCCTGCCGTTGCGTTGCTCGATGATGTCGGCCTTAGCGATCAAGCCGAGCCGACGGGAACTCAACTCGACGGATCTAGCCTTCTTGAACGGTGGATCCTCGACCGTGCCCATTCGGCCGCCGCCCGCATCGACCACACGATGCACGTAGAGACCCTCAACCGTGTCCTGATTGTGCTCGAACCGGGACTGCACCCACTCCAGATAGAAGAGCCTCGGGCAGTACTCGAACTCATTGATCATCCGAGCCGGTACGAGATCAGGAATGTCACTCACGCTGCCAGACCACACGTGCGGGGCCGAACGTTCCGTACCCTCCCTGGTCGCTGCGACGGATTTGTGACTGCTGCACCCGGTTTATCCCCCATGCTCGGTACCACTGACGACGCTTGTCCTCTTTGCCCTCGGGCGCTACTTGCGCCAATAGGGAATCGACCGTTCGAGACGAAGCAGGCGCACTCCACACAGGCCAAACGAATTCGCCCCTTTTCCAGCCTCCAGAGCAACCCCGCGTAATAGTTCGACTAGGTGAAGCAAAGCATGGGAACCGGGAGAGGCCAATGACGGCAAGGGCTTCGGCACCAGGATTGACAGACTTCTTGCTCTTTGAAGGATCCGAAGCACTGAGGGCATGATCACGATCATCGACCGTGTCCCACATTAGAGAGTCGCGATCACCGCCATAGCTCCAGGGCGATCCCAAGTCGGCAACAAGTTCGTCAATGGTCACTTTACCAAGATTGGTACGAGCTATCGAAACGAACTTCTGTTGTCCTGCCGTGAAGTAGAGGTCGGTCGGCTTCGCATTCTTACTGTTATCCAAGCTGTCCTCGGCCAAGAGGCAAAACGCGAGCACTCCTGATGCTCCCGCGGCACGTCCACGATGAAGATATTCGCGAATCTCCGGTGGCCTCAACTTGAGTTTGGCGTCTATCGCCTCTTCCAGTGCAGGACCGTCAAGCCACTTAGCCGCAATAGCGAGCGCTGCGCCGGCAATCTCATCAAAGCTGAGAGAAGGCGTAAGCACTGCATGCGGTATCGGTTCGTCAGTCCAGCCGAGTGCGGATTCATGCCCTTTGGCGACAAGGGCAGTCTGAGCGCCTAGCGCCGCTAGAAACCCCAAGGGATTGTCTCCCGGCAAACCTGGTAGCAAGGTCCCGTCGGATCCAGTCATGACTGCTCCTCTGCGCTTTGTTGCCAATCCGCCAACCGCAGAATCGCTTCAAGCCAGGCAAGACCGTGATGACCGTAACGTTCCTGCAACCGCCAGAACCGGTCGGCCATTTTCAAGGCAAGCGATGTCCCTGCAAGGTCCGAGTGGAGCTCCATCGATACCAGCCCACGAGTTTCGTGCGACGTTTGCAATTGGTCGTCCTCGACCAGCCGGAACCCATCTTCCAGAAACTCGCCGGAGACCTTCAAGGTTTGTGGTTTGTCATCTTCCTTGATCGAGGGCAACGGTCTGCTGTGCCCGTGATGGGAGCCAACGAGATGGAGGACCAAATCTGGATCGTTCACTCGCTCAAGCAACCCGGGGATGAGCTGGGCGAGTGCCACACTGCTGAACTCGTGGCGTACCGGTGGCCATTCGTGTGGTTTGGTTCGGGCTCCAGGGATCGACTTGGCGAGTGGTTCGTCCGGCTCAGCGAGGAGCACCGGATCGTGACCGCGCAGTTGAGCCTGGAACCTGCAGTCGACCTTGCCAAGATCGTGTAACTCTGCTGCCAAACGCAGATCGTCGATTACCTCGTCGGGCAGTTTCAAGCTGCGTCCATACTCGGCAACTTTGGCTCCCACGCCAATGAGATGCTCTCTGAGCGGGGTCCTAGTGCCCGTCAGAGACGGTTGGTCCTCAAAACTGTCCAAAACCGCTGGGTCAACCGACCTCTGAACCAACAGGTAGTAGTCTACATCGTCAGCGTTTAGAACGTGATGCTCAAAGTTCTCGACCAGCAACTCGGCCACGGCCACCAGCCATTCTGGCACCGCGTCGCGTAGATCACGGGTCTTGGACAGCCAATCTCGGATTACCTCCTGTGGTCGCTCTTCGGCTTCGATTTCTTGTGCGGGATCGGGCAAGGGCGGAACACCGATACCTTCAAACAGGCGTGGATCCAGACGAAGGGTTGCCCGTTTACCGTGCTCGTATTGGGCTTGGTCACCTATATCAAGCAATTCCCGCGGTTCCATATCACGTTCGTCGAACGATCCTCGCTCCTCTGGGCGATGACTCGGATCCCAAGTGCCGTTGCGCAATCCGCCCAACTCCGGATCCACGATGATCACATCCCCCGGCTGGATCGTCTTAACGTCGTCAATTGGCGCCCTAGCGTTGGATTTGCGTTCCCAGCGGACCACGCCACTCAATGGCCGATCCACTGGTCTGCCACGTTTGACTTCTTCCTCCTCTGGGGAAACGGTGGCCGTATCTGCCACTGGAGCTTCCCCGCTGCCGCTGAGCCAGCGCCGCACCGCTGAAATTGGGACAGACAAAAACTCTGCCGGCCGAGGCGGAACCAAGACAATGGCCTCCTCGGAGCGGTCGAGCCGCCACACCACCGACACATCAGGTTCATCCTCGCGCTCCTTGCCGTGCAAAAACTCCCTGATCGGAGGATCGATCACCGGTAGGGGGCTGGTTTGCGTCCACGCGGCGACATGCGTCGGAAGCAACAACGGCGCCTCGGACTTGGGTGCTTGCGCTCCACTATCCAGACGATCCGAGAGTCGCTCGGCTGGTCCAACCTCGACCTTGTCATCTTGGGCGACTGTCTGCAAGCCTTCCCATGCGATTCGGACAGAATCGCCGTAGATGGGATCCGGTCTCTTTGGATTGAGGGCTGACGCAACGCCAAGGATCCAACATCGAGCCGCATCACCGCGGCTCGCGGCTAGTTTGCCGCGTCGGTCGAGTCGACCCAGTCGCTGCTGCAAGCTGTCGATTGGTGCTGCCTCCGTTATCAGGGCGTCGAAGCTGAAATCTGCACCCACCTCGATCGCCTGGGTTGCCACTACGACGGTCGGGTGCTCCAAAGGTGCGGAACGATCAGGGTCAACACACTCGCTGATGTCTTTCAACACCTCCTGTTTGTCGATCGGTCGCATGCGGCCTGTCACCAAGTGCGCCGTAATTCCGGCCTCAATGAGCGCGGTGTGAACCTCACGAGCTGTACGTACGCGGTTCACGATGACTCCCACGCTCAATTCGTGATCTCGTAACTCCTTGCAGTTCTTTCCGAGCAATTTCGATACTGATTTTGGGATCGTCTCGTGAGCAGGGCGCGTACCTGGTACCTCAACGAGCGTCGCTTGTTTGCGTGCCTTCGCAATCTGCTTGAGCGGGTCCGATGACTCACAGTCCTCTGGCGACAGGTTGAACCGGTTCCCATCCTCGCTGGTGGGGGTGGCGGACATTTCGACGATCTGAAATCGATGTGGAAGACCTCCACCCACAGAACAAATGCCAGGGACTGATTCGTCTGAGGACGCCTCTCGCAACGTCTCGGCGAATGCCCGACTCAGATGAACCTCGTCAAGGATGACCAGGCAGTCGTTGCCGGCCAGTCCCGCATGAACAGGCCGCATCCGGTCACTTACGCCGTAACCCCGAAACAACAAGCGAGAACCGAATTGATCGACCGTCGAGACCATCACCCACGGCCGCTCAGGTCGCCGGAACCATTCACCATCGAGAGGGATTCCGCCCCTGAGCGCCGCGACTCCCAACACCCCATTCGCGCTCGACAGTCCGTTGAGTCGCTCCCGCAAATCGGGCAGCACTCCTTCGTCGGCGCGGCTGATCGCGCGTGCGATTTTATCGGCGCGTTCGTAGACCTGATCCACAACGATCCGACGATCAATGACGAAGACAACGCGGCGAGGGAACACATCGGGCTGGACTGCCAAGGTAAAGATCGCCGTATCTAGTACAGAGGTCTTGCCAGTTCCCGTCGGGAGATCAATCACTGAGGGCCATTCCCCATCAGTCAGCACTTGCCGCGTGAGCCGATTCTGCCAAGGATACGGGTCATGGCCGTGTACGGCCCGGAAATAGCGGTCGAAGTCGTCTGCTGTGAGGTCAGTCATCGCTATCACGTCCTTTGCCGGTCAACTCATTCGTGGCAGGGCCGTCCATCGGGCGCATAAGGCCGAGTCCTAGGAATCTCCCGCTTCCGAGCACGAGCGGTCCGCGTATCGGTTCAGAAAATTCAACCGCCACATGAACGAGCCGTCGCCTCACTCCACCGCCGCTGCGGCCCTGTCGGAACACAGGAAAGTCGCGTGCCGGCCGCGTTCCGATTAGGTCTGAGACGAGCGATGCTTTCACATCCACGGGTCGCGGAAGCCCGACATGCTCGCAAGACTTGGCAACAGACTCCAACGCACGAGTCCACGCTTTCGCCCGGGCCGCGGCGCTTCCACTACCGAGACTGCCGGGATGCGCCGGCAGAGCGACGGGCGTAGCCGAGGCCCATCGCTGCGAACACGATGACCAGACCGCTGGATTCAGAGACCTCAGTATGAACGGCGGTTGTTTCCTCCGCATCTCGACATTACCTCTGCTGCCCATCTGCAGTTGCAAAGGACTGCCCCCCAGCTGATCTTCCCAAGCACGAATGCCGACAAGCGTCGCGGTACGTGCCACCTCATCGAGACCATCTGGTAGCGAGATCGCTAAACCCATGATTCGTCCGTCAGCGTGTTCGTGTCCGACGTTCGGCAAGGCCAGGAATGAAATGTGAGGCGAACTCGACGGCGATCCGTCAACGCGATGGCCGCTGACCCCTTCCGGCAGCGGATTCAGTACGCGACTCATCACCGCGTCACGAAGGACTTTCGAGAGTTCGACCGTTCGCGTCAGAGGCAAACGACGATCCCTGGCAACCAGTTCGAAGACAATCCAGTCGCCGGCCGTGGTCGGGCGCATCACTTCGCTCGAACCAATCTCTGCTGGGTCAGACTCGCGATATCGAACCGCGTGGAACGGCAGACTGCGTGGGCTGACCGCTTGATGTCTGGCATGCTCCTGCTCAAGCGCGGCCAACTGACCGGGACGCACCCACCGCAACATTGATGTACCCCCACCGGGCGTGTGTGTCGCTGGAGGTGCCGCATCAGTCAGGCGACAAGAAACGAGGGTTGACGAGTGGCCCAACCGCGTAACGCGCCCCAACAGATCATCAAGAGCCTTAGCCGTTACCTCCAGCGGGCTGCCGTCCCAGGCATAGCTCACGACGTTGTGCCGGGGTCGAACCGTTGCCCGGCCCTGTTGTTCACCTGCGCTGACGACGGACTCAGGCGCAATCAGGGTGACCGAAGGGAAGGAACGTTCCTTCTTCCCACGTTCATCAGGCAACAGCGCCAAGGCGGACGCAACATTCGTGTTCCCGGCACTACCAACGAGGGAGTCGACATTCGCCATCTTGTCAAGCTTGTTCCGCAACCGCTCTGCCTTATTCGTCAATTCTCCGCCGGCCGCTTCAACTTCATCGCGGAACTGCTCGAGCAGTTCCGCGATGTCAGCGACTCGGCGGTGGTACGGAGACGGAGAGACCACTCGGGTGTCGTTGACCGGGACAAAGTGGCTTACCGTTCTTCGTGGAACTGCCTGAGGTGCCGTTATCCGAGGAGCCGGTTGCGCTTCCAGCCATTCGAGCGCTGCCCGTTCGGCCCCGTTCGGGTACTCAGAGTCAGCCCACGCCGCGACTAGCGCGGAGAACAATCGGGCTCCGTGTGGTGGCCACTCGTGTGCCTCTCGGTCATGATGAGCTGTCGCGACAAACCGCCCCGTCAGGAAGTTGACCTCAATCGCGGTCATCAGTTGCTCTCCACAGCTTCTCGGGCCGATACTTCTCGGCTGCGCCTGAGCAACTCAATCAACTTCGGTGCCGGTGTCAGAGAAGTCTCTTCGAGTTCCCAGCCGATGCCAGCCTTGACCGCCTGCTCTGATGCTTGCGACAACAACCTTGCGGCAGAATCGCGGTCAACCTCAAGTGGTTCAGGTGCCGAACCGTCACGTCCGACTAGCTCTAGAACTGGCTTGTGCTCCGGGATCAACAGACAACGAGACCGAAGATCGTGATCCGCCTCGTATCCGTAGGCAATAGCCGCAACACCCAGTGCCGTCACGGCCGTGCGCGCCGCTACCTCTGCCTCTCGGCTCACGCCAGCAAAACGTAGACGCCTTAGCGCAGCCATTGAGATCACCGTCGTCTGGCGGGCCTTCGAAATGGTCACACCACCAGACTGCGCGTCGATCGAAGGCGCGATGTTGCCGTGATTGATCTCGGAAGGACGACCGTCAGATCCAGCAGTCTTGGGTTTCCCCTTCTCTTGAGCCGCCTCATCTTTGTCCAGCGTCCATACTTGGGCTGGATCGCTGTGTTCATACGCAATCGCTGCAGCACGTTCGATCTGGAGCGGATCAATGCGGCTCCCGACCTTGCGTCCGATCTGAGCATCCAAGCCGACGATCTCTGACACATAGGCGCGTTGAAACTTCGAGCCGAGGCCACCTTTGGGGCCAGTCGAGTCCCACTGGCCGAACAAGAGAGCCGTTGGTGCATATTGGAACATCGCCGTCGCGTTTCCCGGACGCGCATCGGTGATGGCTCGACCGAGTTCGCTCAACCGGAACAACGTGCCTTCAAGCATGCTGTCGCGGAAGATTGCGTCCGCAAATCGATGCGGCGCATCCAACACAGTGATCTTGCCGAGGTCTGCGACATCGGCCTCTCCCGTGAAATCCACGCAAGGGACTGGGAAACGCAACTCCCCTTCTTCCCAACCTTCCTTCAAAGCAAGTTCAGCTCGGTTTGCCTGGGAAGCCACGGAGTCGAGCAACACGGTTTTCACCACACTGTCTCCTACCTGTCGCTCCTCTACGGCATACTTGTGCTCTGCGGTGACTGCGTAGGTCGGCGGAAACACTTTCCCTCCAGGTCCATCCACAGGTTGCAGTCGCATGATCGAGCGAAGCGCGACCGCCCCACCCGCGACCGCATCTCGCAGCAATTCAATTGTCATCTGAGCCATCTGCGGCTCCTTTCTTTTAAAGGCTCCGGCAGTATGCCCAAGCCAATCCGATTATTCTCCTCGAAGGGTGTGACAGTCAGGGCTCAAGATGCTCGTCTCACGGCAGTCGTAGTGACCGGACCAACTCACCAGTGCGATTTCTTCTGGCCTGTGAGTGCTGTAGAGCGGTGTAGCCGTGAGTGCTAGTGGTCTCGCGCGTTAGTTTTGTGGCTGTTGTTGGTTGGGGTGGTATGTCCATTTGAAGGGTTTGGCCCTGTTGTTGTAGTCGTTGACGTAGTCGTGGATTGCTTCGGCGATTTCGCTGGTGTGGTTGAACTCGGCGGTGTCGAGGAGTTGTCGGGTGAGGATGGAGAACCACATCTCGATCTGGTTGAGCCAGGAGGCGTGGGTGGGGGTGCGGTGTAGGAACACGCGGTGGTGGGCGTCGAGGAACTCTTCGACTGCGGGGGTTCCGTGGGTGGCGAGGTTGTCGACGATGCAGTGCAGTTCGAGGTGTGCGGGGACTACAGAGTCGAGTTCGGCGAGGAACGCCACAAAGTTGTCTGAGCGGATCGAGTCTGTGGGCGCGGCGAGGACTTCGCCGGTGGCGCACTCGAACGCGGCGAACAGCGAGGCGGTGCCGTTGCGGCGGTACTCGAACTCCTGTTGGGCAGGCCGCCCCTTGGGGCTCGCCACCGACGCGGGCTGTGCCGCGGCTTGCGCTGCGCGGGTGGGGTTAGTCCGGCTTTTGGCCTGTATCCCGGTCTTCTCATCGACGCTGAACACCGCCCAGTTCTGCGGCGGCTGCAGATAGAGCCCGCAGATGTCGGCGGCCTTGCCGTCGAAATCGGGGTCATGGGAGGTCATCCACGACCGGACCTGCCAAGGCTTGAAGTCCATGGACTTGCAGATCCGCCACACCTGCGAGTCTGAGATGGCGATACCTTTGTCCTCGCGCAGGATCCGGCCGACCTCGGGCATCGACATGCGGGCCTTGAGCCTGCGCCCGCCGAGCTGACCCGCCTCAGGCGGGCGCGTCGTGATCGTCTTGACCAAAGCCAGCCTCTCAACAGGCCCATACACCCGCGGCCGGCCCGACCGCGGCTTGTCCAACAACCCACACAGACCCTCCGCACGCCAACGGCGCCGCCACACGTCCACCTGGTTGCGGTTGAGGTCCACCACCTCTCCGATCACCGGCGACGACAACCCCTCAGAGGCCATCAACACCACCTTGGCCCGCTGCCAGTCACGCAGCGGCGTAGTAGACGCAGCAACCCGCGCCTCCAACACCACCCGATCCGCATCCGACACTTCTAAAACCTTCGGCAAAGTCATAACCCGACCCTAACACAGCAACACCACTAACGCGAGGATGCACTAGTGTCTCAACTAACAGAACTTCATTGGACGCAGAGGCGCTGTACCGCAGCCGAATGTCCTCGGGTCCCCGGAAGATCTCGACGCGCAGATCCTTGTCCGCTCTCAATGTCTGTTCCCTCTGATACAAGATCATGAAGTTGCCCTTGATTGCCGGGACGGGTGTCGAGTCGGGCTGTGAAGTAGCAGACTCTGTTGATGGTGTCTTCAGGGAACAGAGTCTCGGCCAATTTGTGCAGGTCAAGCCACCGAAACGGGGTGTCCTTGAGAGCGCGGTAGTAGAGATTGAATCCGTCGATGTACAAATTGGTGATCAATTGCCGCCTCCGCCGAAAAGACAGAGACCGCCCCGAAGGACGGTCTCGACCCTACCGCCGAAGCGAATAGGGGGTAGTGCTGAAACACTATCGTCAGCATCATCGACCGTCAACACCATTCGTCAAGACAGGTTCAAATAAGAATAGAGGAAACGAAAAGACTCGAAACACAACCTGGTTATCAAACGCCGTCTCGGCCAACAGTTGCCGCCAAAAGACAGAGACCGCCCCGAAAGGCGGTCTCGACCCTACCGTCGAATCGAATAGGAGGTAATGCGTGAACTCTAACGTCGGGGGCATCGACCGTCAACAACTATTCGCCAAGACGCGGGACCAACTGTCAACCCCGCCGTTGGTGACCCGACCGCTAGAAGTCCGCCGCGATTGCGTCGCCGAAGGAGGTGCCGGACTCGATGAGCGTCCGGTAGCGCATCACGTGGCGGGGGCGGTTGAAACCCAGAACGCCGACCAGGCGGCCGGCGCGGCCGTAGATCGCCGCGAAGCGCCTCTCGGAAAGGCTGCCCGTGGCCACGTGCATCTCGTCGTCAGGGCCGATACGGCCCGCCATCTGGATCTTGCGGTCGTACTGGTCGGACCAGAACCAGGGGACCGGCACGAAAGGCTCAGCCTCATCGTCACCGACCAGCAAACGCCGGGCCGCGTGCGCGCCCTGAGCAACCGCGTTGTCCCAATGCTCGACCCGCATCACCTCACCGAAACGCTGATTGGGCCAGCGGGCAACGTCTCCCGCAGCGGTCACCCCGGGAGCCGCCAGACAGGTGGCGTCGCACACCACACCGTCGTCGATCCTCAACCCCGAACCCTCGAGCCACTCCGTGTTGGGGACCACCCCGATCCCGACCACGACCACATCGGCCTCGATCACAGTGCCGTCGCTGAGCCGCACCCGCTCCACCCGGCCCTCGCCCTCGATCGCCTCGACACCCACACCGGTGCGCAGGTCGACGCCGTGCTCACGGTGCAAATCGGCACAGACAGCGCCCATCTCATCACCGAGCACCCGGCTCAGAGGCTGGGGCAACGACTCGATCATCGTCACCTCGAGCCCCAGTGTCCGGGCCGTGGCCGCCACCTCGGCGCCGATGAACCCGGCACCCACGACGACCACCCGGGCCGGACCCGCATCGAAAGCAGCACGGATCGCCAGCGAGTCGTCCAGGCTGCGCAGCACGAACACACCGTCGAGCCCCTCAAAGCCCCTCAACATGCGACAACGCGCACCCGTGGCGATCAGCAGCCCGTCGACGACGAGCTCCTCACCGCCCCTATCACGGCCCCGAACGCCGGACCCATCACCGCCCCTATCGTCGAGATCCACGATCACCAGGCGCCGGGACGCCAGATCGAGGCTCGTGGCCCGCACACCCAGTCGAAGCTCAAGATCAAGGTCGTCGAGCTTGTCGGGTTGTGTCAACGCCAGACGATCCTCGCCCCAGTCACCGGCGAGGAACTGTTTGGACAACGGCGGGCGGTCGTACGGCGCGTGCAGTTCGTCGCCGATCAGCGTGATCGGCCCGTCGAAGTCATGACGCCGAAGAGCCTCCGCTGCCCGCAACCCTGCCAGGGAAGCTCCAACGATGGTGACAGAGCGCCGCGTCATGGAAGCAAGAACCGTGGGGAGCCCTCTGCCGGCCCGTCAGCCCTCAGCCGGCCCGTCAGCCCTCAGCCCTCAGCCCCCAGGCCCCTCAGCCCTGAACTGATATGGCCTGTTTGGGGCAACGCTGAACACACTCCTCGACACGGGCACGATCCTCCTCACCGGGCTCTTCGTTGAGCACGTACAAGAAGTCGTCGTCACGCACTTCAAAGATGTCCGGAGCGATCTGCATACAGATGGCGTTGCTTTCACAGAGGTCGAAGTCAACCACGATCTTCATGGGTCACCTTTCCTAGTAGGTCAAGGGGGGACAAGTCACAGGGGGAACTTAGCCCACTGAGCGCTCCGGTGTGAACATCCGCGTCAACCAGCCCCAGTTACAGAATCGCCCGGTGAGGTACGAGACCGTCAAGGAGTGAGCCAGAGCGCAGAAATAGGAAGGGCGTAGATGTTGTCGTCCAACCGGAACGAGCGCTCACCCGTGTGCAGCACCACGCCGCACACGAAGTCACCGCCGATCTTGTTGCGAAGCCATTTCAGTTGACGGGCATCATGGGGCGAGGCGGTCTGCGCGGCCTTCACCTCCAAGGCGACCACCCGCCCGTCTGCTGCTTCGACGATCAGGTCGATCTCATTGCGGTCACGATCTCGGAAATGATGAAGTCGCACGTCCCAGTCGAGCCAATTGGACTGCCGCAGAAGCTCATTGGCCACGAAAGTCTCCACCAACGGTCCCCGCGCCGGATCGGTTGGGCGACTCAGCGATTCGGGATCCTTGCCGAGGAGATGAGCGGCTAGGCCGGTGTCCGCGATGTAAACCTTTGGATGCCGGACAATCTTGGCGGTGAGGCCACGCGACCACGCCGGCAGAAGATGAGTGAGGTAGACCATCTGTAAGTGGCTCAGGTAATCGTCTGTGGTGTTCCGGCTGCCCAGACCAGACTCATCGTGGATGTGGGCAGCCACCAGTTCGTTCGCTGTCCGAGCTGCTAGCAGGGACAGGATCTTAGGGAGATACTGGGCCTGACGAGCACCGGTGAACTCGGTGATGTCCCGCTGAGCGACCGAGCGAACATAGTTGCTGAACCAGACACCGCGCGCCCTTTCGGGCAGCGCTACCGCCTCGGGGAACCCGCCTCGACAGATCCGCTGCAGATAGTCGTAGGGAGAGAGCGGCGAGAGGTGTCGGCTCAGGAGCTGCTCCGGGTCGGTGAAGGCTTGCTCGAGGAACCTGTCGGGACGGCCCTCCATCTCACCCTGCGTGAAGGGCCAGAGCTCCAAGAACACGGCTCGGCCTGCCAAGGACTCGGACAACGCCGGCACCATGAGGAAATCGGCCGAGCCGTTCAATAGAAACTGACCCGGAGCTCGATTCTCATCCACGACCACCTTGATGGCACGAACCAGCGGGTCGCCTCCTCTCTGCACCTCGTCGAAAGCTCGAGGTGTCGGGCCCTGCACCGCCGCTGCCGCTGGATCAGCCAGCACCGCTTGGAGATCTGACTGCCGGTCGAGCCGGACAAGGGTCCCGGCATTCCCGACGACCTTTCGCACCAGGGTGGTCTTGCCTGCCTGACGGGGGCCGGTGACCACAACAACACGAAAATATGACAGCGCTTCGCGAAGCAGCTTCTCAAGACACCTCAGGCGCTCGTCAGTTGTCTCGGTAGTCAAGTTGCGATCCCTTTCTTGATTCCTTTCGGAACTCCACAGGATTGCTGCGCGAAACGTCGCATACTCTACTGCGCGAAACGTCGTACTGTCTAGTGCGCGTCTCGTATCTCTCTACGTGCCACAATCGTCGATACCGCCGCTGGGCGCGAACGATATTCGGCAGGACCGAAGCAGGCCGGCGTCAACCGCCGGCGGTGCGGTCCACCACGATGGGGTAGCGCTCGCGCACCGCAGCGTCCGCAACAGGATCGACGTGGGCCGGGAAATGCGACGACAGGACCTGCGCAGCGAATTCGTGGGCGACTTGCAGCGCGTGCTTGCCGCCGGCATCAATCCAGTCGTCGGGAGTGTCGCGATCGCCGATGAGCGGATATATGTACTCCTTCTGCATCAGTTCGAGCGTCTGGGGCGAGCCGAGGAAATGGCCCGGCCCGTTCACAACTTCCTCAATCAAGTCGGCCGAGAGCGTCTCGTCGTTGACCTCGATGCCCCGGACGGTGCGATTGATCGAGCCCAGCATGTCGTTGTCGATCACCAGGGCTTCCAGCGAGCAGCTCAGCAGACTCCCGAGCATCCCCGCGCTCTCATACACGAGATTGGCGCCCGCCTGGCCCGCCAGCACGACGTTGATCCCCTTCTCGTAACCCGCCTGGTTGTCGGGGACTTTCGAGTCGGTCATACCCGCCGCCACACCCGACGGCAGCCCGATCCAGTTGGCAACCTGCGCGGCGGCTGCGTTGAGCACCCCCTCCTCGCCGCTGCCTCCGCTCATCGCCCCCGTGCGGAGGTCCGAAACGAAGGGCCACAGCCCCATCACGCAGGGATGGCCGGGACTCATCAAGTTGACCGCAGTCAGCGCCGCGAGGCATTCCGCGAGCGCCTGGGCCAACGAACCTGCCAACGCAGCCGGCGAGGTCGCCCCCGCCTGACCCGCCGACAACAGGTTGATGGGCATTCCCATCTCGACTTGGGCGACCATGCAGTTCGTCGACTCCTCAGCGAAACGCAGCGGCGGCACCACGAAGGTGTTGTTCGCCACAACGAACGGCCTTTTGCGAAATGACCCTTCTCCGCCCGCCATCATGTCGTACATCTCCACGGTCTCATAGACGTGCGCCCGCTCGAACCACGAGGTGCCGACAGGCTTGCCGGTGCCGGCCGTGGCGGCATAGGCAGTGTTGAGATCCAGTTCCCTTGAGTCCTCCCGATCCCGCGCCACCACTGTGCGGACGAAGAAATGAATGTTGTCGAGATGGTCGACTAGCCGGGCGCAGTTGTAGACGTCCTGTGCGGTGCTGTGCCGGAAGGTGTTGGTCTGGTAGTCGTACATCAACACCGCGGCCCCGGCGGTCCCGAAATGGACCCGGTCGCCCCCGACCTCGATCGAGCGGTCATCGTCGAAGCCGTGCCAGGTCCATTCCTTGGCCGCCGTCGCTATGCCGTTCTCGACGAGTGCTCTGGGGTATAGAAGCCGTCCCGAGTCGTCAAGGCTGCCGCCCGCGTCCACGACCACCTCCACGAACTCCGGAACTGGAGATCCCATCCCCACACGTTCCAGAAGGTGCAGCGCCGTGTCGTAGACCTGCTGCATCTCCGAGTCGACCAGAGGCTTGTATTTCCCGCCCGGGAGCCCGGGCCTCACCGGGCGTGCGTCTTCCTGCAGCGGGGCGGCGCGCTCCGCGATGCGCCCGGAACGTCCCCCTGATCTACGGCGGCGAGGCTCTTGGTTCACTTAAACTCCCGGTTCTGGACTCTCACGTTCGCTCCCGCGCTGTTGCTGAACAAGTGCGAAACAAGACGGACGCGAGACTGTACCGCATCGTCGGCGGTTAGGCCCGCAGCGCCGAGTTCGTCGGGTCATGAACGGGTTCGCCGAGCACAGTCGCGGTTCGCATCTCGCCTAGCAGCTCCAACTCGAATGTTGAACCAGGTGTCTCGAAAGCAGGGTCCACGTACACGAAGGCCAAGCTCTTGCCGACTGTGTGCCCCCAGGCTCCGCTGGTAGCGATGCCGATGACTCTGCCGTTTTGATCGTAGGCCCCTTCGTTGCCCCGCACATCGTTGTCGGTGGTGTCTACCTCGCAGTAAACGAGGACCATCGACAAAGGTTCGGCCTGTTCGGCGCGTGCAACCGTGGCAGCCCTGCCGATGAAATCACCACCGAAGTCGACGAAACGTTCGAGGCGTGCCTCGATCGGGGTGATCTCCGTCGTCAGTTCGCTACCCCAGGCTTTGTATCCCTTCTCGATGCGCATGACGTTCATGGCGTAGGCGCCGAAGTGGACCATTGCGTGGGGTTCTCCCGCCGCTACGAGAGCATCATAGAGTTCGGCCGTCTCAGCGATCGGACAATGCAGTTCCCAACCCAGTTCACCCACGTAAGACACCCGCAAGGCTTTGCAAGCGACTCCGGCCACGTCGACCTCCTGAGCGGTCAGCCAGCGGAAGGACTCGTTGCCCAAGTCGGCGTCGGTGAGGGGTGCCAACACTTCTCTGGCACGCGGGCCGGTAACCGCCAACAGGCCGTACGCATCGGTGACGTCGGTGACGGTCACGTCTTGAGCCGGTTCTATGTGGTCGTTGAGCCAGTCCAGGTCGTGGGTGGTGCCGATCACAGCAGAATTGAGGTAGAAGCGGTCAGCAGCGAAACGCGTGATCGTCATCTCGCATTCGATTCCGCCTGAATCGGTGAGCATGTGTACCAGGCGGATACCACCGTCTCGGACCGGAATCTTGTTGGCAGAGAGGCGGTCGAGCAACGCCGCCGCGTCAGCGCCTGCGACCTCGAACTTGGCGAAAGCGGTCAGGTCGGCGATGCCGACCCGTTCGCGGGTCCCCTCGACTTCACGGGCGACGAAGTCGAAGGCGTTGGAACGCCTGAACGAATGCCGTTCGGGATCGCCGAAGTACTGCGGACGCTCCCAGCCGTACACCTCCTGCCATTGGGCGCCCAACGCGTCGAGCCGGTCGTAGATCGGGTTGACCTTCTGGCGCCGCGCCGCCGGCCGCTGCTCCCCGGGCAGGCGGACCTGGTACATCTCGTGGTATTCGTCGATCGCCTTCTCAATGGCGAACACGGACTTGGGGCCTGTGTGGTCTCCGAAGCGGCGCGGGTCCATGCCCCGCACGTTGATCTCGGTCTGACCGTGCACGATCCATTGGGCGAGGTACTTGCCTGCTCCGGGACCCTGGGTGATGCCGATGGATGCGCCGTTGCAATGCCAGTAGTTGCGAAATCCCGGGGCCGGTCCCATGAGATAGCCGGAGTCGGGCGTGTGGGTGATCGGACCCGAGACGATCTTCTTTATCCCTGCTTCGGACCACGACGGGATGCGCAGCATGGCCAGTTCGAGGCACTCGGCGATGTTGTCGATATCGGGCGGCGTGAGATAGAAGTCGAGCCCCCAGTCGATCCCGTCAACCCCGTAGATCTGGGCGTTGGCCGTCTCGTAGGGTCCGATCAGCAGCCCGTCGATCTCGCGGCGGTAGTAGCAGCTCGACCGGGGATCGCGGGTCACCGGCGGCTCGAAGCCGAGACTGCGCATCGACTCGAGCGGTTCGGTGATGACGTACTGGTGGACGACCGAGACGATCGGCACGTCGAGGCCGATCATCGCACCGAGCTGCGGTGAGTAGTGACCCGCGGCGTTGACCACGTGCTCGCAGGTGATCGTGCCTTTCTCGGTGACGACCTGCCAGCGGCCGTCGGCCAACTGGGCCATGTCGACAACCCGGTTGCGGCGCTGGATTTCGCACCCTAGCCGGCGCGCGCCCTTGGCCATCGCGTTGGTGCAGCCCGTGGGGTCGGTCCAGCCGTCGTGGGGCGTGTAGAACCCCGTCTTCACGTCTGAGAGGTCTTCAAGCAGCGGGTTGAGCTCCTGGACCTGTCCAGGGCCGACAATGTGGGATTCGACACCGATCTGATTGAGCATGGCATGCACGTAGCGGTGCCAATCAACTTCATCGTCGGTGCGTGCCAGTCGAATCGCCCCGCATCCATGCCAACCCGCTGAAAGCCCCGTCTCCTCCTCGATGCGTGGATAGAGGGCGATCGCGTCCTGATGCACCTTCGCCATGTTGAGATCACCGATGAAATTCGGGACGAGTCCAGCGGCGTGCCAAGTCGAACCCGAAGTCAATTCACCTTTCTCGACAAGGATCGTGTCGGTCCAACCCTCGTGGGCGAGGTGGTAGAGCAGCCCCACGCCCATGGCTCCGCCTCCAACTATTACGCAACGCACCTCTTGGCTCATTCTCTGTCTCCTTGCTTCACCCTCTGTCTCCTTGCTTCACCAGAAACTCCCTGGTTGGGGGGCGTTCACCGGCCGGGGTTCTCATATTGTCGGGCGCTCACTGCTTGGGGCGCTGGTTGTCGGGGTCGAACCAACTGCGGATCGAGGTGCTGACAGGCACCCGCCGTCCAGCGATGTTGGTCTCCCACGAACCGCTGTCGAGCCAGTCCTTCGTCACCGCTTCGTGATGCTGAACGTAACCCATAGCGCAGCAACGGTCCTGGGTGGCGCTCCACATCGACGACGATATGCGGCCCACGACGGCGCCGTCGCGATAGAGCGGTTCGTCGTGGTAGGTCAACAGGTCCGGGTCTTCGATGCGCAACTGGACTAGCCGTTTCGTGCGGGGTCGCCCACGCTGTGCTTCCAGTGCGCTGCGTCCGTTGAAGTCGACCGGCTTGTCCCAGGCGACGGTGAAGCCGAGTCCAGCTTCCAGCGGCGTGTCCTCGTCGGTGACGTCATGGCCCCAGTGCCGCATGCCTGCCTCCAAACGAAGCGAGTTCATCGCGTGGTAACCGGCGTGAACCAACCCGTGGGGCCTGCCCTGTTCGGTCAACGCATCGTAGACGCCCACTGCGTCGGCATTGGCGATGTACAGCTCCCAGCCCAGGTCCCCGACGTAGCTCATCCGCAGCGCGAACACGTCGACACCGCCGAGCTTGATGCTGCGACCGGCGCCGAACTCGAAACCGGCGTTTGAGAGGTCGGCGTCGGTCAACGCCGACAGCACGGCTCGGCTCTTGGGGCCCATCAGACCGATCATCGCCTGGTCATGGGTGACGTTGGTGAGAGCCACCTGCCTGTCCCGACAGGCACGCCGCAGCCAGGCCCAGTCCCGGGTCTCCGAAGCTGCTGCGGTGACGACGAAGAACTCGTCGTCTCCCGTGCGGTTCACGGTCAGGTCGGCTTCGATTCCCCCCGCCTCGTTGCACCACTGCGTGTAGACCGCTTTACCGACCGGCGCATCGATGTCGGCAACGCTCAAAGTGTTGAGCACCGCCAGCGCATCAGGCCCCTCGACTGTGAACTTGGCGAACGACGTCTGGTCGAACAGCCCCACGGACTCCCTGACTCCGAGGCATTCCCGCACCATGTTGTCGTGCCAGTTCTGCTTGCCGTAGGAGTACTCGTATTCGGCGCTTTGACCCTCACGGGCGTACCAGTTGGGCCTTTCCCAACCCGCGGTCTCGCCGAACACTGCGCCGGCGGCCGCGATCCGGTCATGCAACGGCGACAGCCGCCGGCCCCGGGCGCTCTCGTACTGCCTGAAGGGCCAGTGCATCGCGTAGAGCAGGCCCAGACTCTCCGAGACCCTGTCTTGGAGATAATCGGTGTCTGCCTGGAAAGGCAGCGCACGGCGGATGTCGACGGAGTTGAGGTCCATCGGGGGGCGCCGGTCCGCTATCCAGTCGGCCAACGCCCAACCAACGCCCCCGGCGGACTGGATGCCCACGGAATTGAAGCCTGCCGCCACGAAACAGCCGTCGACTTCGGGGGCTTCGCCCAGGTAGTACACCCCGTCGGGAGTGAAGGACTCGGGACCGTTGAAGAACAGTTGGAGTCCGCACTCGCCCAACGCAGGCACACGATGCGCAGCGCGTTCAAAGATCGGTCCGAGATGTTCCCAGTCCTCGTCGAGAGTCCCGAACGAGAAGTCTCGTGGGATCCGATCAGTACGCCAGACTTTTCCACGGGGTTCGAAGAACCCGGCCATGAGCTTGCCGGTCTCTTCTTTGAAGTAGGTGTAGTTTCCGGGGTCGCGCAGGGTCGGAGTGCCGATCTCCATGCCCTCGATCGGTTCGGTCACGATGTAGAAGTGCTCGCATGCCTGGAGCGGAACGTTGACCCCGATCCGGGCTGCGAGGTGGCGGGTCCACATGCCGCTGGCGAGAACGACCGTCTCAGCCTCGATCTCACCCTGCTCGGTCACCACCCCGCAGACCTTGCCGTCGACAACCTTCAAGTCTGTGACCGCGACGCCTTCGACGATTCTTGCCCCGCGGCTCTTGGCGCCTTTGGCCAACGCCATCGTGGTGTCGACCGGCGACGTCTGCCCGTCGCGGGGAATATAGAGCGCCCCGACAAGGTCGTCGGTCCGCATCAGCGGCCAGAGCCGTTCTGCTTCGTCGAGGTCGATCACTCGAGTGTCCACACCGACACCCTCGGCCATCGTCGCGCCGCGCAGGATCTCTTCCCAGCGTTGTTCATTGTCGGCCACCGATATCGATCCGGGTGTTCGATAGCCGGTTGCCTGGCCGGTCTCGTCTTCGAGTTCTTCAAACAAGCGCGCCGAGTAAGTCGCCAGCCTGGTCAAGGAATGCGTTGATTTCAGTTGCGACACCAACCCCGCGGCGTGCCAGGTGGTCCCACACGTCAAGGCGCCCTGTTCCAGCAGCAGCACATCGCTGATGTCACGGCGGGTCAGATGGTAGGCAATGGAGCACCCGACGATGCCCCCGCCGATCACAACAATTTCAGTTCGGTCCGGGAGCGCCGGGCTCAAAGGCAGGGAACGGGACATGGGCACCAGAGACTAGCGAATCCAGACCGCGCAAATGTGCGTAAGGGTGAGCGAAACATCGCAGATTTTTCGAGACCCGTACTCGCTCGGGTGGAGAGCACCCGCAAAATTGGGGTGTCTGGAAAACAGACGCCGACAACGACCCTGATCCGGCTCTTCGGATTCAAGGGGAGAGTGGGTCCGCGCCGAGATGGGCGGGTGCCTCCAGAATCGGGGTGTTCACACCGAATCTGAGGATGCCCCCGGTGGAACGGATGCATCCAGGAGGTGTGTTCAGGCATGGAACGCTCAGAGGAGCGCGCCCGAACTTCGGCGAGCGCTCCTATCTGCTGTCTGCTGAGTTTTTGCAAGGCGGGCGCGTGTCGTAACGTCGGGATGATGAACGAACCTGAACAAGGCCGATCCGTCGACTCAGACAGTTCCGACGACGAGGAGTCCGAGGCGCCGCCGGATTTGAGCAGCGCGCCGAAGTTCCACACTGACCGCAGCCATTACGGCCCTGCGCTCGAGCAGTGGATCAGCAGGAGACACCCGAACCGTACCGACGCCGCCGTCACCAACATCGACATTCCGGTATCCACAGGGTTCTCCAACGAGACGGTCTTCTTCGACGCCTCATGGTGCGAGGACCGAACCGAGTGCTCGGACCGGTTCGTGGCCCGCATCGAACCCGCCGGAGGCGCCCTGTTCCCAGCCCAGAGCATCCACTGCGGCGTCTCAGTCGAGGTGCAGTACCGGGCGATGGAGGCGGTCGGGCGCCACTGCGGCGCCCCGGTGCCCGAACTGCTCGGATACGAGTCGGACCCGGCGGTCATCGGCCAACCCTTCTTCGTGATGGGATTCACCGAGGGCCGGGTGCCTGCTGATCAGCCCCGCTACTCAGAGGAGGGATTCCTGGTCGACGAGGCGACACCGGCAGAACGCCACCGCATGGTCGCCACCGGTCTGCAGGCAATGGCGCAGATCCACACAATCGACTGGAGGGAAGCCGGACTGGACTGGCTCGACACCAGCGGGACCGGACAGCCCAGCACCCGCGTGCAACTCGACCTCTACCGGGCCTCGACGACCCGTGAACTGGCCGGCCGGGAACATCCGGTGCTCTCAGCAGCTTTCGACTGGCTCATGGCCAACGATCCCGGTGACGACCGAATCGGCCTGTCGTGGGGCGACAGCCGTCTGGGGAACATCCTGTGGCAGGACTACCGCCCCGCAGCGGTGCTCGACTGGGAGGCGTGCGCCCTGTCGCCGACCGAGGCCGACGTCGGCTGGTGGCTGATGTTCGACCGGATGTCGTTCGACGACGTGGGAGCTGTCCGCATGGAGGGGTTCCCCAGCCGATCCGAGATGATCAGCCTCTACGAGCAGGCTTCCGGCCGTGAAGTTCGAGACCCCCACTACTGGGAAGTTTTCGGCGCTATGCGTTTCTGCGCGATCTTCATCGGACTCGGAGACCGAATGACCAACAGCGGCCTGATCCCCCCGGAGTTGAACATGGCTGTGGCCAACATGGTCACTCAGTCGCTCGCCGACCTCCTCGAGATCAGCAACCCGACACCCTCGAGATACCAATGACCCGCACCTTCGACTCTCAGTCGGCGCCCGACCCGCAGACGACCAGGCCCTTCAGGCGACACTGCTTGCAACTGCAGCAGCCTTCTCGCTGACGACAGTGCTCGACCCACCGGGTTTCATCGATACGCCATAAAGGCAATCGGCGATTTCCATCGTCCGTTTCTGATGACTCACCAGCACCAACTGTGCGTCGGCTCTGAACTCGTCGACCAGATTCAAGAAGCGATGAAGGTTGACGTCGTCAAGGGCCACCTCAACCTCATCGAGGACGTAGAACGGAGAAGGGCGGCTCATGAACACCGCGAACAGGAACGCCAATGCTGTCAGCGTCCTCTCACCACCAGACAGCAACGACAGCTTACGGACATTCTTCCCCCCCGGTTTGGCCGCTACATCGATACCTGTGTCCAGCAAATCCTCGGGGTTGCTCAATTGGATCGAGCCCTGCCCACCAGGAAACAGAGTCTCGAACAGATGCTCGAAATTGGTGGCGACATCAGCGAAGGCGCCCGCGAAGATCGTCACAATATCGTCGTCAATCGAAGCGACGACCTTCGTCAACTCACGTCGGGTCGTGGCTATGTCGTCGAGTTGCGCCTGCAGGAACTCGTGGCGTTCCTGCAGCGTCTGGTATTCCTCCACGGCCAATGGATTGATCGGACCCATGATCTCGAGTTCGTTCTCCAACAGCGCTATCCGACGTGCAGAGTCGATTCCATCATCAAGGGGTGGGCACACAGCCGACACGGCCACATCGGGCGCCACCCTGTGCTCGGCACGGACGCGTTCAACGACAGCTTGGAGTCTGGTCCTGAGTTCAGCCTGCTGGACTGCCCTACGGGCGGCGCCTTCCCGCAAACCCTCCAACTGTTCGTTCGAGCGCACCCGCTCGTTGCGAAGTCCGGTGAGTCGACCCAAGAGCTGTCGGCTCGTTTCGGACTGCCGGTCGTGAAGCACACGCGCATTGCTGAGTCGGGTATCGACAAGTGCTTGCACTGAACCCAAACCGGTGGTCAACCTGTCGAGCACAACCGCCCGACGATCAAGTGATTCTCGCTGTCGACCTGCGGTGGACCGCTGCAGGACATCGTGTTCAAGTCGGGCTTCGATCTCCGCAATACGTGTCCGCAACCCATTCTCCCGCTCGTTGATCGCCGCAGCACGAACTTCGAGTCTGCTGCGCAACGAGGCAGTTTCGTTGGCGCGAGCGTCGATTTCGTCCATCGCTGCAGAAATGCGGAGAGCCTCTTCACGTTGCTCGGACTCGGCGGCTTCGAGCACTTCTGTTGCGGTCTTGAGTTCTTCAACTCTGCTGTGTTCACGCTCCAGGCGAGCCAGCAGTTCATCCAAGCCGCTCCGAAGCACCTCGAATTCAGTATCAACATCGCGGAGTCCTGCCTCAATCTGTTGACATTCGTCCATCGCAGCCCGGAGCGCGGACTCGAGTTCAACCACACGCTTCGACAGTGCTTCGACAACACCGTTGCGAGCAGTGAGCCCAGCGCGGGCGGCAACGACCCGCTCAGATATTTCTCGGCAGTCGAATCCCGCCGCCTCGACCTGTTCATTCGCTTCGGTCAACGCAGTCGCAGTCGCACCCGATCCATCCCCGCCCAGCCTCCAACCGTTCGGGCCGATGAACTCCCCCGTGGGAGTGACAAAGGAACGCAGCGGGTCGCCGAGCGCACGATCGACTGCGTCGTGCCATTCGCCGGCAACCACCTCAACGTCGCCGATCAGTGCCTCAAGCAAATCATCGACGCCTTCTTCGGTGCCCCGCACATGGTTGAGGAGTCGGTCGGCACTGCCGCTGCCGGCACTCGTGAAACCGCGGGCAGGCAGTACCCCGAGGGCCAACACCGCTCCCGCTGACCCACTGTCGCGCAGCGCCTCGAAAGCGGCACGCGCAGCGGCAGGACTACGCACGATCACCGCGCTCAACCCGGCGCCGACAGCGGCTTCGAAGGCTGTCCCGTAGCCCGAATCGATTGCCACAACGTCACGCAGCGTGCCGAGCACTCCCTTGATGTGCGCCACTCGCTCGGCCCCCGCCCGTGAACGGGCCTCGTGCAGTGCCAAGGTCAACGCCTCGGCGCGGGCCGACCATCGTTGTTGAGTCGCTTCGGCTCCGTTGTGAGCGGAGATTCCAGCGTTGAGCTTCGCTTCTGCTGCCGCCGACTCGGCTTGGGCCACCTTCAGTTCCGCTGTTGCGCGACGGTGTTCCGCTTCGATGGAGTCGAGCTCGATCCGCTGCTCAGCCAACTCTGAGTCGAGCCTCATGCGCCGCTGCCCCAAGCCGTCCATACGCGTCCGGGAACGCTCACGTTCTTCAATCCTCGACTTGATGGCGGCACGGAGCGCCCCGAGCTCGCCTCTGGCTTCGGCAGCATCGTCGCTGAGCGCTGATCCAGTCCGGGCGAATCGTTCCTCCAACGCTGCGCGATCGCCTGCCAACAGTTGCTCTTCTGCCTGGTGTGCGACCAAGTCGCTTCTGAGGACTGCCGTCTCGGTCTCAGTCTCGGTGAGGTTCAGGCGAAGGCGCACCGCTTCGGACTCGAGGTTGGCGACAACGCCGCGGTCTGTGAACGCGGACCGGTCGCGGTCGATGCCGCGACGTCGTTCGGCGACAACCGCCACCAGCCCCCTGGCACGCTCGCGCGCTGACTCGAGTCGTCGGAGGGTGTCGCCGAGGTCGTCTTCGGAGCGGTCCGAGAGTTGACTCTCGCAGGCCGAGATCTTGTCGTCGAGTCCTGCCAGTCGAGCCTTCACAGACTGTTCCTGGAGATGGACCGGCTGCTCATTCATGGCTTGCAGCTGCTCACGGAGTTCCGCTATCCGTCTTCCGCTGAGGTACAGGCGCTGCGCCGCCAGTTCTTCGACGAGGTCGCCGTGGAGACGGGCCGCTTCGGCCTGCTTGGCGAGCGGACGCAACTGGCGCCTGACTTCCCGAATGATGTCTTTCACTCTGACGAGGTCGCTGTCTGAGGCAGCGAGTCGACGTTCGGCGCGTTCTTTGCGTTTGCGGTATTTCAAGATGCCGGCGGCCTCTTCGACAATCGCCCGTCTGTCCTGGGGACGGGAGGTGAGGACCGCGTCGATCTGCCCTTGGGAGACGATCACGTGCTGCTGCCGGCCGACCCCGCCGTCGCTCAACAACTCTGATATGTCAATGAGCCGGCAGGGGACGCCGTTGATGGCGTACTCCGACTCTCCGCTGCGGAACAGCGTGCGGCTGATCCTCACCTCGTTGAAGCCGACCGGCAGCGTGCCTGAGTGGTTGTCGATGGTAAGGGAGACTTCGGCTCTGCCCAAGGCGAGCTTTTCGCTGGTTCCAGCAAAAATTACATCGTCCATCCTGGTTGATCTCAAAGCGTTCGGCGTCTGCGATCCGAGCACCCAGACAATCGCATCGACTACGTTGGATTTTCCGCTGCCGTTGGGGCCGACGATTACGTTCACACCCGGCTCAAGATCAATCGAAGTCGTGTCTGCGAACGACTTGAATCCCTTCAATGTGAGGTTCTTGAGATACATCGGGTTCAAATATAACGGTTCAAATTACATGGATGAGACTTCACACCTGAGTTTCGCAGAAGTAGGTCCAGGTCCCACGGAACTTCACTCGCTTGATCGGCAGACGCGACCTGGCGCTGAGCTCTCCATGCCTCCCCCACACCATCAGGTGGCTCCCGTACTCGCCGGGTTTGCCCAACGGATCGAAGAACTCGCGCCCAGCGACCGACGTGCCGCGGTGTTTGATCGCATTGTGCAGAGTCTCAACCAACGCACGATGCAGCCGTCTGATCTCCTGGCTCGTCAAGGAGTCGCTCATGCGATTGTGGCGAAGCCCCGCGTGGAACAGAATCTCATCTGCGTAGACATCACCGATCCCGACAACGAACGTCGAATCGGTGAGCAGCGTCTTCAGCCTGACCCGGTGCTGAAGCAGACTCCGGCCGAAACTCGTCCAGGTGACCGGTTCAGAAACCGGGTCGAGTCCGAGATTTCCCAGGTCTGGCAGTTCATCGACTATCGAGTCGTTGTCGACAACAAAAATTTCAGACGTGCCGTCAGCATCGAGCAGACGCAGCTGACCATACTGCGTGAAGGCGACGACCACTTCTGTTGAGGGCTCGACCTGATCCTTGTTGGCCGTGCGGCGCAACGATCCGCTCGAACCCAGGTCGACTACAAGCGTGGTCTCATTGTCCAACCCGACGGCAATGCGCAACCCTCGACGCTGAACAGAAACGATCTTGTTCCCGGCAAGGCGGGAGAGGAACGCTTTGCGTGTCCGATACCGCCGCAACACCTTCATGCTCGCGGCTTCAGCGTTCTTGATCTTCTTGCCGACGATGTCGCGCTCAAGATCGCGTCGAACCGTCTCAACTTCTGGCAACTCAAACATCACGTGCTCCATCCTCAGCAGCGCGGGCTTCCCATGCGACACGGGCTGCCCGCCTTTGAGCTTGTTTAATCGTTGTGCCCTCCCCGGTTCCGCGGACCTCACCTCCGATTCTTACAGTTGCTTCGAACAACCGGTCATGCTGAGGGCCCGTCTGCGTGACTTCGTATTCGAGCGGAGCCGACCGGTCGCGGCCGACCGCTTCCTGCAACAACGTCTTGTAGTCGCGCGCACCAGGCCGGCTCGCCTCTTCGTTGATGCGACCACCAAGCCGCCCGAGCACGAACTCACGGGCCGAATCAAGACCTCCATCGACATAAACCGCGCCGATGACAGCTTCGAGAGCGTCAGAAACAATCGAGGGTTTGGTACGCCCACCAGATCTTTCCTCACCCCTTCCCAAGCGCAGGTACTCTCCGAGCCCAAGATCGACCGCTGCGTCGCTGAGCGTGGCGGCGTTCACGACAGCTGCCCGTGATTTGGCCAGCTGTCCCTCGGGCAGGTCCGGGAACTGACGGTAAAGAAAGCCGGCAACAACCAGGCCGAGGACCGCGTCACCGAGAAACTCGAGTCGTTCATTGCTCGCGCCGCTGTCATGTTCGGCGGACCACGAACGGTGCGTCAACGCCAACTCGAGTTGAGCGATATCGCCGAATCGATAACCCAGCCGGTTCTCCAGCACAGACAGCGGGCTCAGTGTTCAGCGCCCTCAACCCAGCTTTGCGACGACGTAATCGACGGCGTCACGGACGGTTCGGAGGTCCTCAAGGTCTTCGTCCTCGATCCGGAAACCCGTTGAACGCTCAGCCAATTCTTCTTCAAGCGCTTCAACCAGTTCGATGAGCGCCAGCGAGTCTGCTTCGAGATCATCAGCGAAAGCGTCGCCTTCATTTATTGACAGCGGCTCGATCTCAAGAATGTCGGCGAGTTGGTCCCTGACGAGTGCAAGGATCTCCTCACGACTCATAGGAGCCTGCTCCACATGCGTTTCTGCGGGCAACTGCATCCCTCCTCGTCACCAGAATCAGGCGATTCTATCGGAAGTCTCAAGCCTCTCCTCTTTCCAGCTTGAAATGATATGAGACATGTCTGCCTGCTATCGTTTACGGACCGCGGCCGCCAAGTGTTCAACCATCCCGACCTCAACCATCTCCGAGGCGATACGGATGGCGTTGGCCATTGCATCAGACCCGCTCGAGCCGTGCGAAATGACACACACCCCCTTCACGCCCAGCAGCAGTGCCCCACCCGTTGAGTCAGGGTGCAACTCTGCGACCATCGAATCAAGCGGGCCCGACAACATCTCCCCGGCACGCCGCGTCTCCTTGTCAGTGTCGATGGCGCTGAGCAGACGACTGAGCAGCGCCGACATCGCACCCTCCAAAGTCTTGAGCGTCACGTTGCCGGTGAACCCGTCCGTCACGACCACATCAACATCGTCTGTCATCACATCACGACCCTCAACGTTGCCGACCCACTCGGCTCCGCTGGACCGCGCCCAAATCGTGTCGTCAAGCAGTTCGAAGCACTCCTTCACAAACTTGTTGCCTTTCCCCGCTTCCTCGCCGATCGACAACAACCCGACTCTGGGGCGTTCAATCCCGAATCGATCCCGAGCGTAGACACAGCCCATTTGAGCGAACTCGACCAACCATTCAGGGCGACACTCAGCGTTCGCTCCAGCATCGAGCAAAGTAGTGTGAGTGCCGTGAGGGACCGGTACAGGAATAGCAATCGCGGGCCTGTTGATCCCGGGGATACGGCCCATGCGCAACAACGCAGACGCCATCGTCGCTCCAGTGTTCCCCGCTGAAACCATCGCCGAGGCACGGCCCTCTCGAACTGCGCCGGCAGCGCGTACCAACGATGAGTCCTTCTTGCGACGAACGCTCGTGCCCGGCTCAGCATCCATGGCGATCACTTCGCTGGCCTCGATCACCTGAAGACCACCGGTATCGCCCAGATCACTCGACCTTCCGACTAGAACAACCGGGATCCCCATCTCTGAGGCTGCGCGTCGGGCGCCGACAACGATCTCACCAGGGGCGTTGTCCCCACCCATGGCGTCGACCGCAACGGGCAGCATGGATCAGTCGACGTCTACGGCTTGTCGGCCCCCGTACCAACCGCAATTGCCACAGGCCCGGTGGGGGCGTTTGGTCGCATCGCAGCGTGGGCAGGCGCTACGCGCCGAAGCGCCGAGGCGCCAAGCCGAAGCACGCCGGCTCCGGCTCTTCGATTTCGACATTTTTTTCTTCGGGACGGCCATCGCGAACCTGTTTCTTGGGATTCTCCCAGGCCGTAAGCGGAGCGACCTGAGCACCACAGGCTACCGACACGGCGCAACGACGCCACCGCCGAAGTGCCGATATCACCCGTCGAAGGTCAACTCGTCAAGCCCGGACCAGCGAGAGTCGCGCGTCGAACCTTCGTCACCGGTCGGGCCGGTCGGGAATCGATCAGGCGCCGGACCCCTGCACTGCGCACGACAGAGCGGAGCGAACGGGAGGGACAGCAACGCCACCTCGCGCAACATGGGACCGAGGTCGATGACTTCTTCTTGCACGGCTTCGCGCAGCGCCCACGTCTCATCGTTGGGATCCGTCTCAAACAGTTCTGAGATCTCAACTGAAAGATCGCCTTGAGCGGGTTCGAGACAGCGTCGACATGGAACCGACCAGCGCCCCCTCGCGCTGCCAGTGACCAGAACCCCCTCAGACCCCCCGCGCACCGATTCGCCGTGGGCGACTCCCCTAGGAGCGGGATCAGATCCGGTGCGCTCCAAAACCAGATCCACCTCCAGACGACCGTCGACGACCGCAGAGTGTCCCGACAATTCCAAATCGGCGAGCCTCACCTCCGAACGCAGTTCGATGCGGGCGTCGCCCCGGCCGAAAAGCCCGGCCGCGGCCACCAGGAACCGGGTGCTGTGACTCAATCCCGATCCTGGTCGAAGAACTCGTCCCTGGCGGGCGCCACCGGCAGCGGGGCCTGCTCGACCTCCTGGTCGGCGCCCTGCATACGCGACCGGCCGAAGGCAGCCGCACGAGAAATGCGCTCAAGAACGACCTCCAACCGCCCGAGTTCCTGGTCGCACCAGTCCTCGGTCTTCAGGCGAAGGTCTCTAGCCTCCTGTTCAGCTGCTGAGACGACACGTCGAGCGTGCGCGTTCGCCTCCTGCACGAGTTCGGTACGCTGCACCAGGCGCTGGGCCGTGTCACGCGCGCGGGCTATCAACAAATCGCCTTCTCCCTGCACGCGCGCCAAGAAGTCGTCACGTTCCTTGAGCAGCCAGCGTGCGGCCCTGAACTCGTCGGGGAGGTGCTCCACAGCCGAGTTCAACAACTCCAACACTTCGTGTTTGTTGATGATCGACGAGGCCGACATCGGCATCGGGCGACCCCTCTCGATCAAGTCGATGGCCGCCCTCAGTATTTCCTCGGTCTCCAAGGGACGGTAAGCAGAGAACTCCGACTCCCCGAGCGGGTCTGCTGAACTTGAATCGGTCATCCGTATCGCTCTCTTAATCGTCGAGCCACGCTGGCAGGAACCATTTTAGATATGTCCCCACCGAACCTGGTGAAGTCACGGATGAACTTCGATGCCAGAAACGAACTGCTCGACGCGCTCGGAACAAACAGCGTATGAATACCAGACGCAGCGTTGTTCATCTGAGCCATCTGCAACTCGTTCTCAAAATCAGACACGGCCCGCAGACCCTTCAAAATGAAATCAGCCTCCAGTTCAGCGGCTAGATCAACGACCAGCCCGTCGAACAGCTGCACCGTCGTGTTGGGAAGGTGTCCGGTCGCCTCGCGGAGCATCGCTTCGCGTTCGTAGAGATCGAAGACGCCGTCCTTCGCGGTGTTGACCATCGTCGCCACAACAACTTCGTCAAACAGCTTCGCAGCTGTCTCGATGATCTCAATGTGACCGTTGTGGACAGGATCGAACGAACCGGGGTAAAGGACACGAGTCACGAGATTCGGTTCTCCGTAACGACAGGGGCGAAGGCTATCGTCACCACAGTACCTCCGTAACGGCGCACCCGGTGAGTATCCCACGATTCGGGGAGTTCCACCTCACGGTTGGACTCGATGGCGACGACCGAGTCTGCGACCTGTCCAAGAAGCGCCGGCCAGTCATCGAAGGAGTACGGGGGATCCAACAACAAAAGGTCGTAGGGCTCAACCCGGGCCAAGAACGTCATTGCATCAGCAGGAACCACGGTCGCCTGATCCTGAAGTCCCAACGAAGCAAGGTTCTCACGGATCACGGCCAACGCGTGCCTGTCGTTCTCCACGAAAATAGTCCGGGTCGCTCCCCGCGACAACGCCTCGATCCCCAGCGCACCCGATCCCGCATACAAGTCGAGAACGACCGCGTCGGCGATCGCACCGAGCGAATACAAAGAGTTGAACATCGCCTCACGCACTCGATCCGCGGTCGGACGGACGCTGTCGGACTCTCCAGCGTTGATTCGCCGTCCACCCAACGACCCGGCCACGACACGCATGCGTACCAGTGTGGCCCGTCAAGACACGGTCGCCTCATGGTTGAACCCGAAACAGTCAATCGAGTCGGCCGCAGAAGTAAGGTGGGCGCCATGTGTGCCCCGCTTCGCTCCTCGGCACCCGAAACGATCGTCTGCGTTGATTGCGGCGGCAGGTGCCGAATCATCTCGTATGCCCCGGACGAGGGTTTCGAACCCGGAGACATCGTCGCTTACCGCTGCGGTGACTGCGGCGACCGCTGGGATGTCGAGTTGGAGATCGACGACCTCTCACCGCCCCCTTCCTGACCGGCGGCGCACACGCAACGCCGCTCATCGGCGCGCCCGCCGAAAAGGGCTCAGCAACAAGCGGCTCAGCTTTTCATCAAGAACTCGGCCTCGGCCTCGCCTAGGACAAGGGCGACTTCTTCGCTCAATCCGGGGTTGCCGGCCAGTTCCGGATCATCGTCGAGGATCTCGATGGCGACCTCGCGGGCAACTGCCACCCACTCCTTGTCGCGTCGCAACGAAGCCAGACGCAGGTCGTTCCTGCCCTTCTGCCGCTCCCCCATTATCGTTCCCTCCCCCCGCAGTTCGAGGTCGACCTCGGCCAGCTCGAAACCGTCCGTGCTTGCGACGAGCGCCTCGATGCGAGCCTTGCCGTCGCTGGTTCCGGGCTCGCCGAGCAAATAGCAATGTGCTCGATGTCGTCCACGACCGACCCTCCCGCGGAGTTGGTGCAGTTGAGCTATCCCGAAACGGTCCGCGTCGAAGATGACCATCACCGTCGCGTTGGGTACGTCGACACCGACTTCGACGACGGTCGTCGCAACCAACACATCAATGGATCCCGACCGGAAGTCCGCCATGACCGTCTCCTTCTCCACAGCAGACACCCGCCCGTGCAACAAGCCGACACGCAGACCCGCGAGCTCACCGCGCTGCAACTCGAGATGAGTGTCTTCCACGTTGCGCACCTCGAGTACCGCGGACTCTTCAATGAGCGGACATACGACATAGGCCTGACGACCACAGGCGACCTCGTCTCGGACCTTTTCCCACACCTCGCTCTGCGCCGGCGCTGTGTCGGCCCAGCTCGTCATGATCGGGGTCCGGCCCGGTGGCATCTCGTCGAGCACACTGACGTCAAGATCTCCATAAACGGTCATCGCCGCGGTGCGCGGGATCGGAGTTGCAGTCATCACCAGCACATCGGGCACGCCCAAGGATTCACCCTTGTCTCTCAGCGCAGCTCTTTGTTCGACTCCGAATCGATGCTGTTCGTCAATGACCACCATGCCCAATGATCGATACTCCACCGCCTCAGAAATCAGTGCGTGGGTTCCGACGACGATGTCGACTCCACCGACGATCAGATCGGCGAGAACTCTGCGACGCTGCGCAGCTCCGATGCTGTTGGTCAACAACTCCACTCGAAGCGGGCGGTCACCGAGCAGCGAGGCCGGATCGGGCACCGACAGATCTCCGAGCATCTCGCTCACACTGAGATAATGCTGTTCGGCAAGAACCTCGGTCGGAGCCATGAGAGCACCCTGATAACCACCCTGGACAGCGGTCAGCAGCGCGGTCACCGCAACCAGGGTCTTGCCCGAACCCACATCGCCTTGGAGCAAGCGATGCATCGGATATTCAACAGCGAGGTCATGAGCGATCTCAGCGTTGACCCGCTGTTGTGCTCCGGTCAAAGGAAAAGACAACCGCGAGTGGAAACGGTCAACGAACTCACCGGACACGTCGTGCGCAACGCCAGATGTTTGACGCTCAATGAGCCGCTTACGGCGAACCAGTTCCAGTTGCACCCGCAAAAGTTCATCAAAGACCAGTCGCCGACGGGATTCTTGCATCTCCTGCATGGAGGACGGGCGGTGAATACCATGCAACGCGGCCCCGCGGTCGACGAAACCGTAACGATCGAGCACTTCAGGCGGAACCGGGTCGTTGATCCCCCTCGCCCGGCTTCGGTTCAATGCCTCCTCCAATAGCCGGCTCAATTTGAACGTCGACAGTCCGGCCTTTTCAGACTGGGGATACACCGGGACGATCCGGCCAGTCTGACTACCCACGAGATCGACCACCGGAGCGGTCATTTGGCGCGCACCGCGGAAGTACGTCAACTTCCCGTGTACAAGCACTTCCGTTCCTTCGCCGAGCTGCTTCTCGCGCCACCTCTGGTTGAAGAACGTGAGCGTGAGCGTGCCGGTGCCGTCACCGATCACAACATTGGTCAGTGTTCGACGCCCCCGGAGCGGCCGGGAGCCCGCACTGCGCACCGTGCCCAGCACGGTCGCCTCATCGCCGGGAAGAAGCTCGTCGATCCTGGCCTGTCTGGTTCGGTCCAGGTAACGCCTCGGATAGTGCTCCAACAAATCGAGGACCGTCGAGATTCCCATGGTCGACAGACCCTCTGCCGTTGATTCAGCGACTCCACGCAAGGCCCTGACCCTGATGCCCGCGAGATCCTTCAACGTCAGGGGGGGATCACCAACGGGCATCGCCGTCTACTCCAACCCGAAATAGTAGGGGTACAGCGGTTGGGCCCCGTGATGAACCTCCACTTCCAATCCGCCGTGGTTCCGGGTTGCCCACGACTCGATAGCGGCGGTCGTGCGGGTGTCGGCGTCCCGGCCTGTGATGACGGTGAGCAACTCGTGCTCTTCTTCGACTATCGCATCGAGCAACCCGGTTGCCGCTGCAACCATCGACGACCCCACAGCCTTGATCCCCTCGGGACAAATCCCCAGCCAATCCCCAGAACTGACAGGTCCTGCCTCACTCGTCGCTTCACGCACCGCTCTGGTCACTTCACCGGTGACCACGCCTTCAAACGCTTCGGTCATGGCCGCCGCGTTCACGGACGCGGATGCCCGGGGGTCATAGGCCATCAACGCGGCCAGCGCCTCGGTCACGCTCCCTGTAGCGACGACCCGCACGGTGCGCCTCGTCTGCGACTCGACTTGGCGGGCCACCGCGACGATGTTCTTGTTGTTGGGAAGAATGACCACTTCAGACGCTGACACTGATTCAGCCGCCGCCAACAATTCCGCTGTCGACGGATTCATCGACTGTCCACCGGCAACCACTGCCTGAACCCCCATCGACTTCAAGATGGCGACCACCCCGGACCCGACCCCCACCGCAACGACCGCGGTCGTTGCGGTGGGCGCGTCCACGGCGCCGTCCCGGTTCTGCGTCGAGTCGTCATCGAGAACCTCAGCAACCCAGTCGCGTTCACCGAGTTCGGCGAGTTCGTCGAGCAGGTCGGTGACTCTGATGTTGTGGGGGCGGCCCGCCGATATCCCGCATTCGATCGCCGCGCCGATGTCGTCGCAGTGGATGTGGCAGTTGTAGATCCCTTCGTCGCCGACGACGACGATCGAGTCGCCGACTTCAGCCCACGCTTCTTTGAAAGCAGCGATTTCCTGATCAGGCGCGTCGAGCAGGAACATCACCTCGTATCTGAGGTCGGCTATCGACGCATCCTCATCAACCCTTGAGGCATTCCCGAGTTGCCGATGACGCGGCGCCGCCCCTGTGGAGACTGCAGTGAGGTCGGGTTCCGGCAATCGACGACCGTCGACGACGTGCAGCGCTGCGTCGAAGAACAGCAGCAGTCCCGCGCCGCCCGCGTCCACCACCCCGGCATCTGCCAACACTTGCAACAAAGTCGGAGTTCGCTCAAGGGTGGCAGCTGCACAATCGCGGGCCGCTTCAAGCACCGCGCTGAGATCCAGGCCCTGAGCCGCCGCGGCAGTGGCCGCCACCGACGATTCCTTGATCACCGTGAGAATCGTTCCTTCGACTGGACTGCCCACCGCTTCGTAGGCTCCCTTCGCCGCCGCGGTCAACCCGCTCGCGAACAGCGGAGCGTCGATGAAGGGCTGCTCAGCCGCGACCCCGGCGAACCCGCGCAGGATCTGCGACAGAATCACCCCGCTGTTGCCCCTGGCCCCCATTAGCGATCCGTGCGCAATCCCGTTGCAGACCGAGGCCATGTCGTGGCTTCGATCGGCCAATTCCTCGACGACTGAACGCAACGTCAACGACATGTTGGTTCCGGTGTCACCGTCCGGAACCGGGTAGACGTTGAGGTTGTTGATCGCTTCCCGATGGTCGGTCAAAGCCTCATAGAATTCGGCAACGATGCTACGGAGCGAGGCTGCATCAATCGAGTCGAGTGTCACGCCCGTCGATGGTACTTCCCGCGAGTGCTCCGCGCGACCTCACAGACGGTACGCTCTGCTCCCATGCAGGGAGTCGTCAAGTATTTCAACCCGGGCACCGGCGACGGGATCCTGATCAACGAAGCCGGCCTCGGCGAGATCGATCTAGCCGTCGACGCTCTCGACGGTTCGGTATTCCGCATGCTGCGTCAAGGCCAGCGCGTGCAGTTCGACCTCGACGAGTCCGGCAGGGCCACGGCTCTGCGTCTCGGTTCCGAAATCGACATGTCCACACCCGACCTCTAGAGGACCTTCAGGCGGTCTCCGGGCAAGGCGAACGGACTACATCGCTTCGGTTATGCCCAATTCGGCATAACCCTGCGCTCGGTACTCGGTTCGGAACATCCCACGCAATTCGAGCGCAGCCTCGTCGTATGCCTCGGGGTCGCCCCAGGTGTCACGCGGGTTCAACATCGTGTCGTCGACACCTTCGCACTGAGTTGGCGCCCTCAACCCGAGAATCGGTTGCGCTACAAGTTCAACACCGTCGAATTCGCCCTTCAGCGCAGCGTTCAACAGTCGACGCGTTGCCTTCAACGGCATCCTCTCACCAGTGCCGTACGGGCCACCGCTCCAGCCGGTGTTCAACAGAATGCAGCGAGAATTGTGGTCCCCCATGCGATCAGACAGAAGATCCGCGTAAACACTGGGCTTGCGCGACATGAAAGCGGCGCCGAAACAGCTCGAGAACGAAGGGACCGGTTCGGTGACGCCCACTTCGGTCCCCGCCAGTTTCGAGGTGAAGCCCATAACGAAGTGGTACATCGCCTCCTCAGCGTCAAGGATCGAGACTGGTGGGAGCACACCGAAGGCGTCAGCAGTCAACAGGACGATCGTTTCCGGGTGCGGTCCGCCAACTCCGAGCACAACGTTCGGGTTGGCGCTCAACGGATAGGCGAAGCGGGTGTTCTCGGTGATCGAAGCATCCGCGAGGTCCAATTCCTGAGGGTCGGTCTCGGCGAGGGGTCTGCCCGCAATCGGCGGCACATTCTCAATCAGGGTGCCTTTCATCGACATGGCCGCGGCGATTACAGGTTCGGCTGATCTGTCCAGATTGATGAGTTTGGCGTAGCAACCATGCTCCAGGTTGGAAATGCCACGATCGGTCCAGACATGCTCGTCATCGCCGATCAGTCGACGGTCGGGGTCAGCGGACAATGTGGTCTTGCCTGTGCCCGAAAGCCCGAACAGCAGCGCAGTGTCTCCCTGTTCACCAACGTTCGCCGAAGAGTGCATCGAGAGTTGCCCCTTGCCCGGCAGCACGAAATTCATGATCGTGAACATCGCCTTCTTGTTGATTCCGCAGTAGTCCGCGGGTCCGAGAATGAGCGCAGTCTCCCGTTCGATGTCAATAATGACCGCTCGTTCGCTGAGGGTTCCGTCACGCTGCGGGTCGCAAGTGAACGACGGCACGTTGAGAACGGTCCAGCCGCGCTCAGTGCGGTCGACTTCACGAACGCGGCGGGGAAACATGATGTTGCAGAAGTACGCGTGGGCGGCATATTCCACTACGAACCGGCAGGGTTCACTGAACTGGGCGTCTGAGCCACAGAACAGATCGGCCACATACAAGTGCCTGCCCCCAGCGTTGAGATGCTCGACGACGCGGGGCAGCAAGGCATCGAAAGCCTCCGGGTCGAACTCGACGAATCCCCTCTTCCACCAGATCAAGTCGGTGACACTGGCCCGGTCTACACAGAACGTGTCATCGACAGGTCGGCCGGTGCAGGCCGGGTCTGTGTAGAAGACCAGCGGACCACTCGTTCCCAGCGCAGTCTCAAACGCCTTCTGGTCGTCACCTCCTCCGTTGAGGGAGACCCTGCCGCGATCATTCGCGATCGCTTCGTGAAACAACTCGTCTTGGGAAAGACCGAAACGAAGATCGGGCACGGACAAGCCCAAAGTCCTTTGAAGTTGGGTTGCGGCTTCTGCGACGGTAATCACCTGGGGACTATACTTTCAAGCTAGTTCGTGAACCCTTTAAGCTAATTTGCGAATCAGCAGATCGGAGGCCCAGTGTCGGTAAGCGCCTACATATTGATCCAAGCCAGTGTCGGCACCGCAGCAGACGTGGCTCAAGTCACCGCCGAACTTGACGAGATCACCTCAGCGGAGGTTGCGATGGGCCCCTACGACGTGATCGCTCGGGCGGAGGCAACTTCAATGGACGACCTGGGCCAGATCGTGGTTCACGCAGTTCAAGGCATCGCCGGAGTCGAGCGCACGCTGCTGTGCCCGATCGTCAAGATCTGAGGCCGAACACCCGAGTCCGACCACACGGCTCCAATCAACCACGCGGTCACACCAGGAAGACCGCCCGGATCCCGAGTCCCATCAGCCACAAACTCCCCAAGCCGTACAACAGGTGCGGACGATCACGCATCTCGTTGCGATAAGCGAAGACAATCCCGACTGAGGCGAAAGCCGCGAATCCGTACAACTGATGCTGCCCGCCCGTGCCGTCGCCCTCCAACTGGATTGCGACCCCGACAAGGACTTGGACGATGACCAACATTTGTGCCGCCCCGACCGCGACCCAACCCCAGGGGCTGCGAAGCTGTCGATAGCGGTGAGCTGACAGGGCCCAGATCCCCACTGAGCCGTTGGCTGCCACAACCAACCAGCCGCCCGTCTCGTGCAGGTCGTGGATCATTCAGGCAACAGCACCCACCGAACGCAGCCCGGCGATCTCATCAAGATCGACTCCGCACTCAACGAGCACCTCGTCGCTGTGCTGACCGGCATGGGGCGGTGGTCGCAGAATCTCTCCGTCTGTGCGACTGAACCTGGGAGCTGGACGAGGCTGCACCACACCGGCTACTTCGGTGAACGTGCCCCGATGTTTGTTGTGAGCGTGGTCCGGTGCTTCACGCATCGACAACACCGGAGCAAAACACACATCAGAGCCTTCGAGCAGCTCACACCATTCGTCGCGGGTGCGGGTCTTGAAAATCGCGACCAGATCAGATTTGAGTGCAGGCCATCGACGTTTGTCGTTTTGAGCATCCCACTTGGAATCTTCAAGTTCGAGCTTCGTTCTGAGCTCAGCGTAGAACTGGCGTTCAATCGAGCCAATGGACACGTATTCTCCGTCCGCGCACTCATAAACGTCGTAGTAGTGAGCGCCGGTGTCGAGCATGTTGCTGCCGCGTTGATCATCCCACATACCCATGGCTCGCAACCCATAGAAGAAGGTCGCCAGCGAAGCGGCGCCGTCGACCATCGCAGCGTCGACGACTTGTCCAGTCCCAGAGGTCTCGGACTCAAGAATCGCACAGACGATCCCAAAGGCCAGATAAATGCCTCCCCCCCCGAAGTCACCGACGAGATTGAGCGGGGGCACCGGACCAGAATCAACTCGGCCGATCGCTTCCAAGGTCCCCGAAAGTGCCACATAGTTGATGTCGTGACCCGCCGTGGGCGCATAGGGGCCGGTCTGCCCCCATCCCGTCATCCTGCCGTAGACCAGCGTGGGATTGCGGGCGAGGCATTCGTCGGGTCCGATGCCGAGTCGCTCGGCCACACCCGGCCGGAAACCCTCGATCAAAGCGTCACTCGATTCAACCAGACGCAACACGACTTCAACACCTGCAGCTGATTTGAGGTCAACGCCGATGGAGCGTCGGCCGCGGTTCATGACATCTGCGGGAGGGTGGTCCGGGTCGCCGCCGCGCACCCGGTCCGCCCGGTCGACACGGATCACGTCAGCTCCCATGTCGGCCAGCATCATGGCGCAGAACGGACCCGGCCCTATCCCTGCGATTTCAACGATTCTTCTGCCGTGGAGCGGCCCCATCAGTTCTTCCCCCCCTGTCGGTTCGGCACAAACCCTAAGCCGTATGCTTCGAATGTTCGAGCTCCGTGCTTCGACTGAACGAGCCGGCCACGAGCGAAGTGACACCTTCGACAACGACAGGCCAGGCTTGCGGCACGAAATCGTGCGACATCCCCTCGATCAGCAGGTAACTGGAACCGGGGACCAGTTCCGCGGTTCGCTCACCTCCGGACGGATCGATGAGAGTGTCCGAACCGCCATGCACGACGAGCGTCGGTACATCCAACCCCCTCAAGCCGGCGACACGGTCGCCACTAGCGGCAATAGCGTTGAGCTGCCGTTGCGCCGCGCCGGGGTTCCAGGCCCGCTCGTACCCCGCGACCAGGTTTGACCGCAGTGTGTCGGGATCGAACCATTCCGGGTTGGACCAGATTCGCCAGGCTCTCACATCGGCTTCGATTTGGGCTTCGATGGAGTCCTCGAGGGGCAGCGTGAGAGCGTCCCAGGCCTCGAGTGTGGGGTTGCCGACATCACGCTCACCGGTGGTCGACATGATCGAAACCAAAGCCCGGGTGCGCTGCGGGTGTCCGATGGCGGTGGCCTGGGCGATCATTCCACCCATCGAGACTCCCAGAACCACCGCTTCCTCGACTCCGGCGTGATCCAAGACTGCAACCACGTCGTCGGCCATGTCGTCAAGCGTGTAACAGTCGTCATCGCTGCTCAGCGAGGACAGACCGGCATCACGGTTGTCCATCCTGACCACGAAGAATCCGCGGTCGACGAACGCTCGGCAAAGTTCACCGGGGTACGCCAGCAACTGGCTGCCGAGCCCGGGTATGCAGATCAACGCAGGGTCATGGATCGACCCGAACGTCTCGTATTCAATCTCGAAGATTCCGTTGGAGGCGCGAGGCATGCCTGAAAGCATGCCCGACCGGCGTTGCCGTTCGCCATTCCCCGTCATTGTTATTCTCATTCCTGGTGTTCACACATTCTCATGATCGCCGACTTTTGGTTGTATGTTGGGCGGGCAATCGAATCCGGGGAGCTCGGGACAGCCGGGCTGAGAGGTCGACCGTCAGCGTCGGCGACCCGCAAGAACCTGATCTGGGTAATGCCAGCGGAGGAAACCATGACTCGAACAAACCCACTCACAAGCCTGATCGCAGGGCTCATCGGCCTGACCGTCGTCATCGTTGTCGCGACTTCTTGTGGAGACGACGACAACAACACCGGCGACGAACCGGTCACGATCACTCTCGTCACCCATGACTCTTTCGAAGTCTCTGATGAGATCTGGACGGAGTTCACGGCTCAGACGGGTATCGAGGTGGAGCTCTTGGAGGGAGGCGACACAGGCCGAATGGTCAGCGAGGCGATCCTCACGGCCGGCAATCCTCTGGGCGATGTGATGTTCGGGGTCGACAACACCTTTCTGGCACGGGCCTTGAACGCCGACTTGTTCGAACCCTACGAATCACCCAACCTCGCCGACGTGCCCGCTGAGTTCGTGCTCGACGAACAGCACCGTGTCACACCGATCGACTTTGGAGATGTGTGCATCAACTACTGGACCGATGCGCTCACCGGCGATCCACCGTCGACTCTTGAAGACCTGACCGCACCAGAGTTCGCTGATCAACTAGTAGTGCAGAGTCCCGAGACCTCTTCACCGGGTCTGGCGTTCCTGTTGGCCACCATCGCCGGCACCGACGATTGGGAACAGTTCTGGGCTGAGCTTGCGGACAACGGCGTAGCAGTCGCCGCTGGTTGGGAAGACGCCTACTACGGCGAGTTCATCGCCGGTGAAGGTGATCGTCCGATGGTCGTCTCATATGCCTCAAGCCCACCTGCTGAAGTGGTCTATGCCGATCCGCCGGTCGATACCGCACCAACGGAAGTGCTGCTCGATTCGTGTTTCCGCCAGATCGAATTCGCAGGTGTGCTCTCCGGTACCGAACACCCCGAACAGGCTTCAGCCCTAATCGACTTCATGCTCACGCCCGCTTTCCAGAATGACATACCGCTCAACATGTTCGTGTTCCCAGTCGCCGAGAGCGCCGCGCTGCCTCAGGTCTTCGTGGATCACGCACAGATCGCCGAGGAACCGCACTCTGTTGACCCGGACGAGATCGAGGCTCGCCGCGACGAGTGGACCGACCGGTGGGTCGAGATCGTTCTCGGGTAGGGAGGCTCGCCCTCAGTTGGGTCGCTGTCGGTGTTCCCGCGACCTTCCTGGCGGTCTTCTTCGTCTACCCGGTGGGGGCCATCATGTGGCGCGGGCTCGCAGCAGAGGGGTTCGACCCGATGTCGGAGCTGTTCGCTTCGCCACGGACCCGGGGAGTGCTGTGGTTCACCGTTTGGCAGGCGACTGCCTCAACCGCTGTCACGCTTGTGGTCGCCCTGCCCGCGGCCGCACTCGTTCGGCGTCTGCGGGGTCGCTGCCGGTACTGGGTCCGAGGACTCGTCACGGTGCCGTTCGTGCTTCCAACAGTGGTTGTAGCGGGCGCCTTCGAGGGAGTGTTCTTCCGGTTCGGTCTCGAGGATGGAGACTTCCGACTCCGACACACGGTATGGGCAGTCCTGGTCGCCCACGTGTTCTTCAACTATGCGGTGGTGGTGCGCATCGTCGGATCGTTCTGGAGCGGTCTCGACCACCATCTCGAGGAGCAGGCCCGCGTGCTGGGAGCCGGACCGTTCCAGACGTTCCGGACTGTGACTCTGCCGCGGTTGCGACCTGCTGTCGCTTCGGCTTCGGCGATCGTCTTTTTGTTTTCGTTCACTTCCTTCGGGGTGATCCTGCTGCTCGGAGGGCCGCGTCGCTCAACTATAGAAACCGAGATCCACCGCCAGGCAGTGACTCGCAGCGACCTGAGCGCCGCGGCTGCTCTGGCTCTGCTGCAACTCCTTGCCGTGTTGTCCCTCGTTGTGCTGGCCACCCGGCTCGAACGTCGCCGACCTGCGCCGACGGGAGTGGCGCACAGTACACCGAAACCGTTGAACCGCTGGTTTGTTCTGGCCAACTTGGCGGTGATGGGCGTCCTGCTCGGGTCTCCGACAGCAATCCTCGTGGAACGGTCCCTCGCCGTGGGCGGCGGCTACGGCTTGGATAATTATCGAGCACTGACCGAACGCGTTCCGCAGCTTCCAGCGTCAGCGGCAACAGCACTCGGCAACTCGGTCGTGTTCGCGTCCGCGGCGACTGCCTTGGCCCTCACTGTGGGTACCTTGACAGCCTTTGTTGTAGTGCATGGGCGCTTGGGTCTGCGCCGGATCCTCGATGTGGGATTCACTCTTCCTCTCGGCACTTCCGCAGTGACGATCGGATTTGGGATTCTGATCGCGCTCGACGAACCGCCCCTCGATCTGCGGACCTCCACCTGGATCGTGCCGATCGCCCATGCGCTTGTGGGAACGCCTTTCGTGGTGCGGACCATGGTTCCGGTGCTGCGCAGGATCGATCCACGAATCCGCGAGGCGGCAGCAGTACTGGGGGCTTCGCCGAATCGGGTACGGCGCCTCGTTGATTTGCCGATCGCCGGTCGCGGGATGCTTGTCGGCGCTGGGTTCGCCTTCGCGGTGTCCATCGGCGAGTTCGGGGCGACTTCGTTCCTGCCCCGTAATCCTGAGACGCTCACAGCTCCCCTGGCGCTGTTTCGGCTGCTGTCGACTCCCGGTCAACTGTTGCGGGGCCAAGCAATGGCGTTGGCGGTCGTTTTGATGGTGATCACGGCTCTGGCTGTAGCAGCTGTTGAAGCGGCCCGAGGCGGCGAGGGGGACTTCTTGTGATTCGGCGGGCGTTGTGATCTGGGAGCTGGACTCGGTCTCTGTTCGTTTCGGGGATGTGCAGGCTGTCGACAACGCATCGCTTGAAATCTCAAGCAACGAACTGGTCGTGATTCTCGGTCCGAGCGGTTGCGGCAAGTCGACGATGCTGCGCGTGGTCGCTGGACTTCAGGCTCCGCAGCAAGGCCGGGTTCTGATCGAAGGCGCTGATGCCGGCGGGCTTCTGCCCCATCAACGAAACATCGGGTTGATGTTTCAGCAGCACACATTGTTTCCGCATTATGACGTGGCGGGAAATGTCGAGTTCGGTCTGCGTATGGCAGGCTCGGGACCTGCCGTACGCGCACGGCGTGTCAGCGAGCTGTTGGCGTTGGTAGGACTCGCCGGTTTTGGTTCCCGGGATGTCACTACCTTGTCCGGTGGAGAAGCGCAGCGAGTCGCGTTGGCTAGATCTCTAGCGCCGAATCCGGCTCTGCTGCTGCTCGATGAACCGTTCGGTTCGCTTGACCGGGGTTTACGCGACCGATTGACCGACGAGCTGCCTGAACTCCTTCTGGAGGCAGGCACCACCGCGATCCACGTGACCCATGATCACGACGAGGCTTTTCGACTCGCCGACCGACTTGTGGTGATGGACCGCGGGCGCGTCCTGCGGACGGGGTCTCCGAGCGAGGTCTGGGCTGATCCCCATACGGTCGCCGTCGCTGAGTTCCTGGGTCATCACAACATCGTGACACGAGGCTCGCAACTGGAAGTGATCCGCCGAGATGCGGCCACGGTCGCTGCTGACGGCGAATTGCAGGGCACCGTGACGTCTTCGCGTTTTCGCGGCGACTATCACGATCTGAGGGTTGCCACTGCTTTGGGGGATCTCCGCTTCCGGGTAGGCGAAGCGCTGAACGCCGGTGATCTTGTCCGTCTGCAGATCGATCCAAGCCGTGTCGCTCCCCTCAACCCCAACCCATAGCACGCAACGAGGCATCGTCGATACCGAAATGATGAGCGACTTCATGGATGACGGTGGTCTTGACCTCGGAGGCCAGTTCGGCTTCGTCGGCAGACAATTCGCACAACGCCAACCGGTAGACGCTTATCTTGTCGGGCATCTCGAAACCGCCGTAGTTCTCCCGCTCGGTGAGTGGCACGCCCTCGTACAGGCCCAGAAGGTCTTCGCTGGGGTGCCGATCTTCAACCACCACCGCGACATTGTCCATCATTCGGCCCAACTCTGGCGGGAGCGCGTCGATCACTTCAGCGACTAGCCGTTCAAAACGTCGCGAACTGACGGGTTCCACCTGCCAGAGGGTAATGATCGACTCGGTAGGGTGCTTCAATGACCGCTCAGGAACGCGCCGGGGAATTATTGGCCGGGTTGACCTCAGAACAATGCGATGCGGTGACCACCTCGGCATCACCGCTCTGCATCAACGCCGGCGCTGGATCCGGCAAGACCCGTGTGTTGACACACCGAGTCGCTTGGCAGTGCGCTGAGGGGGATATTGACGCCCGCCGTGCCCTGGTGCTCACCTTCACCCGACGCGCCGCGTTCGAGTTGCGTTCGAGGCTGCGAAATCTGGGAATGCGCACAGAAGTCGCGGCCGGCACCTTCCACTCGGCGGCCCTGGCGTTGCTGAGACGCTATTGGGACCACTGCAAACGACCGCACACAGACCTTCTGGCAAGCCCTTACTCGCTCCTGGCGAAGACGAATCCTGATCTCGGCCCAGCAACGATCGCCGCTGCGAACAACGAGATCAGTTGGGCCCGGGCCCGACTGATCACACCAGAACGTTACGCCGACGAAGCATCGCAAGCCCGCCGACGACCCCCGCGGAGCGCCGATTTCACAGCCTCACTATTCAACGCATACCAAGAGGCGAAGAAGAAACGCAGGCTTATCGACTTCGATGATGTGCTGACTCTCTGCCATCACGTGCTGACCCGACAACCAACCTTCGCCGACACGCAGCGATGGTTCTACAGGCATCTGTTCGTCGACGAGTTCCAAGACGTCAACCCGCTTCAGTTCGCAGTCTTGAAAGCCTGGATCGACTCTGAGTCGACGCTGGCCCTGGTGGGCGACCCCAACCAGGCGATTTATGGTTGGAACGGTTCCGACCCCGAGTTCATCCACCATGTCGACCGCTACTTTCCAGGCATCGCCGTAGTGAACCTGCGCACCAACTTCCGTTCAACCCCACAAGTGCTCACAGCTGCTGCCCTGGTACTCGACACTGAACCCCAACCCACTACCCGCCCGGACGGCGACCCGCCCACAGTGACCGCAACCGAGGGCGACAAGGAGGCTTCCGTGCTGGCCCAAGCTGTGCGAGCGCGACGTCATGTCGGTGGGTCATGGCGAAACCAGGCGGTGCTTGCCCGCACAAACGCACAGTTGCCTGCACTGCAAGCAGCGCTCGAAGCCTCGGGAGTGCCGACCCGAACTCGCGACAACAGCGTGTTGCGACACCCTGAGATCGTCGAGTCGTTGAACCGGTGGGACAACGGTGCTGCCCTCTCAACGTTTCTGGTGGACGAGCAGATGCGTAGTCGACATCAGGACCCGGAGGGCGAGCGAGCCGCCACGGTTGATGCATTCCTCAACCTGGCACGCGACCACCTGGTGCTCGAACCAAACGCCACGATCGCGGACTTCGTGGTCTCGTTGCGCAGCGACGACCGGGTCGGGGCAGCCGTTGATGCGGTCGAGCTCTGCACCTTCCACACCGCCAAAGGCCTGGAATGGCCGATCGTGCACTTGGTGGGGCTTGAGGACGGGTTCGTGCCCATCGCCTATGCACGCTCGAAAGCCGCACGCCGAGAAGAACAACGTTTGCTTTATGTTGCCACTACCAGGGCCACCCGAGAGCTCCACGTGATGTGGTGTACGAACCGTACGGTCAAAAACAAATTGGTGGAGCGCGCCCCCTCTCCCTGGCTGAACGCCTTCACCGGCAACAACGCTCAAAGCCCGACGAGTCGATTCGGCACAACGCCGAAAGAAGCTTTCGAGATGCTTGAGCGCTCATTTGAACCACCTGAGGAGTCCAAGCGTCTCAGCGGGTTGCTCTCCGAACTGCAGAGGTGGCGAAGCAGCACGGCGAAAGCCGCCAGAATCACGCCTCGATCTGTGTTGAGTGACAGCACCCTGCGCAGTATCGCTGAACAGGAACCGTCGACCATCCCCGAACTGGCCGGCATCATCGGCCCCATCAAAGCCGACCGTTTCGGAGACCAACTGCTGAGAGTCGTCTCCCCGACCTCGACAAGCACCTAGCCACAGGCGCCTAGTCACGGCGTGGCAGAGCGACCACCGCTACCGTTGCGTCGCACTGCTCAAGAACCGTCTCAACGGTGTGGCCCAGGAACGGACGCCCGTCGACGTTGCGCAATTGCGCCCCCAGCACCACCAGATCGCAATCTTCGTCTTTAGCAGCATCCACCAACGCCGAAGGAACATCGGCGGAACTGCGAATCATCGTTCGGGGCCAGATACCTGCTTCGACCGCGCGGACGGTGGCAATATCCATGAGTTCTTCGGCGATCTCCTCGCTCGGGTCTGCTTCACTGGAGCGGAGTTTCAACATGCGCGGAACGAGCGCCCTGCGATTGAGCACGTGCGTCAAAAGAACTTCTGTACCCAACTGTTCTGAGATGCTGAACGCCACCTCCTGCGCGGCGCTTGATGAACGCGTACCAGTCACGGGCACAACCACCCGGCTGAACGCTGCAGGCAGCGGCCGCTCAAGGTCGCGGGCGCGGCGGACAATAATGACCGGAATCGTCGCGTTCAGCAAGATCTCGTCAACCATCGGCGAATACAGCTGGCCTTCGTGACGGGTTGCCACACCCACCGCTATCACTCCATACCCCAAACGGGACTCAGCAGAAATCTCCGACGCGGCGTTGTCGGCGCTCACTGTCCGGTGGTCGACCGACCGCTCGTTGAGCACGGCTTCGAGCACCGACACATCCGGCTTCCCACCTCCGTCAGTCACCGAAACCAGAGTCGCGGGAGCTTCCACAGGCCAAGCGAACTGAACAAGTTGCGCTGCCGATATAGACGCGGGGCCGCCCCTCGACGGCAACAGAATCCGTGACGACTTGACCACGAGGTTACGGCTGAGCGCCTCCTCTCGATCAAGTCGCTCCCGCTCGTCGGCCGATCCCCTCCAACCGCGCACCACGATACGCAGCGAGACGGCCGCGAACACTGAAGTGACCAGCGGCACGATCACGATCACCGTGTATGCAGTCTCGCTGAAGACCCCGACAGACAACCCCACGGACGCGATCACGATCTCAAGGGTCCCACGGGCATTGAGACCGGCTCCCAGAGCCACCGCAGCCCGTCTGCTCTGACCAGCCAAGCGAGCACCGACGAAAGCCCCGGCGAACTTGGCGCCGATGGCCACTGCCAGCACAACCGCCAACCAACGCAGCGCCTGTGCATCCAACAATCCGAGATCCACCTGTATTCCAGCGGTGGCAAAGAAGACAGGAGCGAACAGGGTGGTCGTAAGCGACTCGATGTGATGCAGAACCTCGGGCTGACCAAACCGCGAGCGGTGCAGCACAACACCCGCCACGAACGCACCCAACACCGCTTCGATACCCAGAGCCTGGGTCGCAACTCCGTAGACGAGCATGGTGAGCACCACCACAGTCATCGCTCCAGCAATATTGGCTCCGTCCCGTCGTACCCACCGCAGCGCCTTGTCAACCAACCGCTGGCCCAGGGTCATGGCCAGAACCAAGAATGCAACCAACCCGAGCACTGTTTCCAGAACGACGCGGACAGACACCACGCCCGAAGCAGCGAAACTGGCGAAGATCGCCAGCATGACCCAGCCGATGACATCGTTGGCCATGCCCGCCGCGACGGTGATCTGACCGAAGTCGCGTCTCATCAAACCGAGCTCGGAGAGGATTTTGGCGATCACCGCGAGAGCCGAGACCGCCAACGCCGCAGCCACGAACAGCGCGAACACACCCCGATCGGCGCCGGCGCCGACAAAAGACTCCGGTAGAACCACACCGACCAGCAACCCGCCGACCAATGGCACGATCAGGCTGAAACCGGTAACCAGCGCCGCGGCGCGCCCGAGGCTGCGGATCAACCCCAGATCAGTCTCGAATCCTGCGGTGACCAACAACAACGCCACACCCAGCCAACTGACCGCCAACAGCGCGCCCGACGAGATCTCTTCATCGGGCAGGAACCATTCGAAGCCGCTGGGCCAGATACGCCCGAAAATCGAAGGGCCGACAATGATTCCCGCAGCCAACTGCCCGATCACCGAGGGAAGGTTGATGCGACGCATGAGGCCACCGAACAACCGGGCAACAGAGACCAGGACCAGCAACTGTGTCCAGAACACCAGCAACTGGTGCTCGTCGAGGGATGTCAACATTTCGCTAGCGGCCTCCGTCGATCAGTACGGGCGCGTGATCGCTCGGCGGGTCGTCTTTGGGGCCCTTGCGTTCGTTACGGTCGACTAAAGCCGACTCGGTCGTGTCGGCAACCGACCTCGAGGTCATCAACAGATCGATGCGCATTCCCATCTTCTTGTGGAAGTTGCCGCCGCGGTAGTCCCACCATGAGTAGAGGCTGTCGTCCTGGTGGTGCTCGCGGAACACGTCTATGAGACCCCAGTCTTGCAGAGCCGCGATTCTGGCACGCTCCGGTTCGCTGGTGTGCGTCTGCGTCACGAACTTGGCGGGGTCATAGACGTCGCGGTCCTCGGGGGCGATATTGAAGTCACCGCAGACGACTATGTCGTCGCTGGGTGCGCACTGACCGTCGAGATCTCCGATCAGACGGTCGAGCCAGGCGAGTTTGTACCGGTAGTGGTCGTGGTCCAGGGCGCGACCATTCGGTACGTAGCAAGACGCCACCCGGACACCTCCACAGGTCGCCCAAGCGATCCGGGCATCGGTATCCGGGGACTTGGAGTCGCCGAAGCCCGCTATCGGATCTTCTATTCCCGACCGGGAGAGAATAGCGACGCCGTTCCATCGCCCTTCTCCATGATGGAGGCTGTCGTAACCGAGCGCCTCGAAGGTCGTCGCCGGAAACGCATCGTCAGCCAGCTTCGTTTCCTGCAGGCACAGCACATCCGGTTCAAACATCTCGATCCAACGCTCCACCCGCCCGAGTCGAGCTTTCAATGAGTTGACATTCCAGGTGACGATCCGCACCCACGGGATCCTAGCGCTACATCAGGTTGCATTCAGAAATGCCGAGGACACGCCGAGCAATGATCCGGAATCAGAAGGAAGTTCTATCTGATAGAGCTCGGGAAGCCGGCCTACAATGACGGCGTGACAACAACCGACGCTTCTTCGCAGCACGGTCCCAACGACTGGCTCATCGATGAGATGCGGGCGCGTTGGAACGCTGACCCTTCTTCAGTGGATCACGAATGGCGGGTCATTTTCGATGATGAGACCGGAGCCCGGGCGGCATCGGCCCCTAAGGCCAAGCCCCTCATCGACACCACCGCCAGCGATGTGACCCCCATCCCCACCCGCCAAGCCCCCCCGGCCGCGGCCACGCAACCAACGACCGTTGCTTCCGCGGCCCCGGCCACTCCCGAAACCAGCAACACCCCACCCACACAACCAACAACCGCGGCCCCGGCCACGCCCGGCGACAGCACCGACACGGCCGCACACCAGACCCCCGCGGCCCCGGCCACGCCCGGCGAAAGCACCGACACGCCCGCACACCAGACCCCCGCGGCCCCGGCCACGCCCGGCGAAAGCACCGACACGCCCGCACACCAGACCCCCGCGGCTCCGGCCACGCCCGGTAACAGCACCGTGATCAGGGGAGGCGGGGCGCGCATCGTCGCCAACATGGAAGCGTCGCTTGACGTGCCCACTGCCACGAGCTTCCGGGAGATCCCAGCAAAGCTCCTGGAAGTCAACCGCAAAATCATCAATGGCTACCTCGGACGCAAAATGTCCGACAAAATCTCGTTCACGCACTTGATCGGGTATGCAGTCGTGCGGGCAATCGCCGACGAGACGCCTGCCATGAACAACTCGTTCGCCCAAGGTCCCAAGGACGAACCCGTACTGGTGCGAAATCGGCACGTGGCTCTCGGCATCGCAGTCGACATCGCCAAATCAGACGGCTCTCGTACGCTCATGGTCCCCTGCATCAAAGAAGCCGACACGCTGAGCTTTCGAGAATTCGCCAGGCGCTACGAAGACGTGGTCCAACGCGTCCGCAACAATGAAGTCGGCCCGGACGACCTCAACGGCACAACCGTGACCCTTACCAATCCAGGGACCATCGGCACACTGCAGTCCGTCCCCAGACTGATGCCTGGCCAAGGCCTCATCGTCGGTGTCGGCTCGATCACCTACCCGACGGGTTTCGAAGCAGCAGACCCGGCCACGTTGGCCGATCTCGGTTTGTCGAAAGTCGTCACAATCACATCCACATACGACCATCGCGTCATCCAGGGCGCAGAGTCGGGGATGTTCTTGCGCAAGGTCCACGACCTGCTTCTCGGCAGCGACGACTTCTACGTCAAAGTCTTCCAATCACTGGAAGTTCCCTATGAGGCAGTCAAATGGCGCCGGGACATCAATCCGATCGACCGTGACGCAACCCTGCTCGAGAAGCAAGCCAAAGTCAACCAGCTGATCAACATGTACCGGGTCCGCGGCCACCTCATCGCCGATCTCGACCCTCTCAGCGTCAAAGAACCCAAAATGCACGCCGAACTCGACCCGGCAACCTACGGGCTCACCATCTGGGATCTCGACCGCGAGTTCCTGACCGGCACCGACGCAGGCATCTATGCCATGGTCGGCAACACTCCCAAAATGGCGTTGGGCGACCTTCTGGGGGTCTTGCGCGACGCCTATTGCCGAACCGTCGGCGTCGAGTACATGCACATCCAAGACCCTGCGGAGAAACGCTGGATGCAAGAGCGCCTAGAGGGTGCGGACTCCCATGTCGAACCCGACGAACAACACCACATCCTCAGTCGGCTCAACGCTGCAGAAGCGCTCGAAACTTTCCTCGGGACAAAATACGTCGGCCAGAAACGCTTCGGCATCGAGGGAGCCGAGAGCACGATTCCTCTCGTCGACGCAGTGCTCGGTGCAGCAGCTGATGCCAAGATGGCCGGCGCGGTCATGGGCATGGCGCATCGTGGCCGTCTGAACGTGCTGGTCAACATAGTCGGCAAAACCTACAAGGAGCTCTTCACTGAGTTTGAAGGCGGCGATATCGAGCAGATGACTCAAGGGTCCGGCGACGTCAAGTACCACCTCGGGCAGAAGGGCATCTTCGTAAGCCGCAAAGGCGACAAGCTCCCACTCGAGTTGGCTGCAAACCCGAGCCACCTCGAAGCCGTCGACCCGGTAGTGGTCGGCATGACACGAGCCCGGATGGACCGGATCGACCCCGACAGCGGATACGGCGAATTCCCGGTCCTTCCGCTCTTGATCCACGGCGACGCAGCCTTCGCCGGTCAAGGCGTGGTTGCCGAAACCCTCAACCTCTCCCAGATCAGGGGATACCGGGTCGGCGGCACGATCCATGTGATCATCAACAACCAACTCGGATTCACAACGACCCCGGACGTCGCCCGCTCCTCCGAGTACTCAACCGACGTGGCCAAGATGATTCAGGCGCCGATCTTCCACGTCAACGGCGACGATCCCGAAGCCTGCGTGCGAGTGGCGCGCCTGGCCTTCGCATACCGCCAGCAGTTCAACAAGGACGTCGTCATCGACATGATCTGCTATCGGCGCCATGGACACAACGAAGGTGACGACCCCAGTTACACGCTCCCAGAGATGTACCGCCGCGTCGATGCCCGTCCCTCAGTGCGGGCCCACTACACCGAGGCGCTCACCAAACGTGGAGACTTGACCCCGACACAAGCCGAAGAAGCCCTGGCGGACTTCCGGACGCGTCTGCAGACAGCACTCGACGAAACCCGCGGGATGGCTTCGGATCCCGACGGGTTGGCGGCGCCGCCGCCACACCCCGTCGGCGTGCTGCCACACGTGCGAACCTCTATCGACCATGCAAGCGTGCAACGGATCTACCGGGCGTTGTCGATAATGCCGGACGGTTTCACGCTCCACCCCAAACTCGCCCAACAATTCAGAAAACGCGACGCCATGTTCGCCGCCGGCGAGGTGGACTGGGCACTCGCTGAGTCGATGGCCATGGGTTCGCTGCTGCTTGAAGGGAACAGCATCCGTCTGGCCGGCCAGGATTCCCGCCGCGGCACTTTCAGCCATCGCCACTCGACACTCGTCGATTACGAGACCAGCGCCGAATACGTGCCTCTGGCAACCCTTGCTGCGGACGACACGCGCCTGTGGATCTACGACTCTCTGCTGTCTGAGTACGCGGCTCTGGGATTCGAGTACGGATACTCGATCGCCAACCGTGAGGCTTTGGTCATGTGGGAGGCACAATTCGGCGATTTCGCCAACGGCGCCCAAATAATCATCGACCAGTTCATCGTCGCCGCGAAAGACAAATGGGACCAGGAGACTGGTCTGGTCATGTTGCTGCCCCACGGTCTCGAGGGACAGGGACCCGAGCATTCATCAGCTCGTGTTGAGCGCTACCTGCTGCTGGCGGCAGAAGACAACATGCAGATCTGCAACGCCACTACGGCCGCCCAGTTCTTCCATTTATTGCGTCGTCAAACGTTGCTGAATGTGCAGGTGCCGTTGATCGTGTTCACGCCCAAGTCGTTGCTGCGAGCGCGGGCGTCGCGCTCGCCGGTAGCCCACCTGCTGTCGGGAACTTTCGAAGAAGTGCTCGGTGATCCGACCGATCCCGATCCTGCGTCTGTGAAACGCGTGATTCTGGCCAGCGGCAAAGTTGCTGTCGATGCGACGGCTCAGCGGGACCGCATCGGCGCGCCCGTGGCAATCGTCCGCGTCGAGCAGCTCTATCCTTGGCCCTACGATGCCATCGCTGCGCAACTAGCTGGGTACGGGTCGGCTTCAGAGCTTGTCTGGCTTCAAGAGGAACCCGAGAACATGGGCTCTTGGAACGCCATCAAGGGCCGCTTGTATGAAGCGCACGAACAGACGCACTCGATCCGTCGGGTCAGTCGTTTCGAGTCTGGCAGCCCCTCTTGTGGAAGCGCCAGGGTCCACGCGCAGGAGCACGACGAACTTCTGCGGACGGCCCTCAGCTTCTGAGCGCCAGCGTCTTCGAGTGCCAGTAGGCGGGTCGGTGCTGGGCGGGTCGGTGCTGGGCGGGTCGGTGCTGAGGGTGTGGAGGATGGATATGGTGCGCGTTGAGGGTGTGAACGGGGCGGAGGGGGCCGAGGCGCCGTGGCTGTTGGCGGCGACCACGGTGACGGTGTGGGTGATGTGGTTGGCGAGACCGGTGACCGTGCATGACAACCCGCTCAGCGCAGCACACGACCTGCTGCCGGGCGACAAACTCTGGCCCGGTCACCGACACGAACCCCTGCGGTCCTGAGCACGGGGCCTGTCAGGCGCTCCCCCGGCCCAGCGGCGGGCGCGCCGCGATGTCGTTCGGGTCGGTTCATTGCCCGTCCACTCCGATCCGAGGCGGCCTGCTGATAGATTCTTGGCGCTATGGGCGCCCAGTTCATCTTCACCATGCACAAGGTCTGTCGCTTCGTGCCCCCCGACAAGGACGTGCTCAAAGACATCACGCTGGCATTCTTCCCCGGAGCGAAGATCGGCGTGCTCGGCCCCAATGGAGCCGGCAAGTCGACCCTGCTGCGGATCATGGCCGGCATTGATTCCGAGTACAGCGGAGAGGCCCGTCTGACCGGCGGGTTCACTGTCGGCATGCTCGAACAAGAACCGCAGCTTGACACCTCCAAGGACGTGATGGGCAACATCATGGACGGCACCGCCGAAGCTGCTTCGCTACTAGCCGCCTACGACGAGGTCATGGCCGGTTGGTCTGATCCCGATGCCGACTACGAGAAGCTCGGCGCTCGTCAGGCCGGCATCGAGTCGAAGATCGAGGCGCTCGGCGCCTGGGACTTGCAACGCAACATAGAGATCGCCATGGACGCTCTGCGGACCCCTCCCGGTGACACACCCGTCGATCACTTGTCCGGGGGCGAGATTCGGCGCGTGGCCTTGGCTCGTCTGCTGCTGGCCAAGCCCGACCTGCTGCTGCTCGACGAGCCCACCAACCACTTGGACGCCGAGTCTGTCGGGTGGCTCGAGCGCACCCTGTCGGACTATCGGGGAACCGTCGTTGCGATCACCCACGACCGCTACTTCCTGGACAATGTGGCAGGCTGGATCCTCGAGCTCGACCGCGGCAAGGGTTTCCCGTTCGAGGGGAACTACTCGGGCTTCCTGGAGCAGAAAGAGGCACGTTACGCTGCGTTGGACAAGCAGGACGACAAACGTCGGCGCGCGCTGAAGCGTGAGCTCGAGTGGGTCCGGACAGCGCCCAAGGCCCGCCAAGCCAAAGGAAGGGCGAGGTTGTCCCAATACGAGAAGCTGCTCGAGGAGCAACGCAGCGCCGAGGGTCGCGCCAACGATCTCGAAATCGTGATCTCCACCGAATCCCGGCTTGGTGATGTAGTTATCGAAGCCGAGGGGCTGTCAAAGGGTTTCGGCGACAAACTGCTGATCGAAGACCTTACGTTCTCGTTGCCGCCGGCAGGGATCGTCGGTGTTACCGGTGCCAACGGCGCGGGCAAATCCACTCTGTTCAAGATGATCATCGCCGCATCTGAGGACAACCCCGACACGCGGTCCCGCCCCGATGGTGGCGCCTTGCGGATCGGTCCTACCGTCGAACTCGGCTACGTGGATCAGGACCGGACCCTCGACCCGACCAGAACGGTCTATGAGGAGATCACGGGCGGAAACGACAACCTTGTCGTGGGTGGCCGCGAGATCCACGGTCGGGCCTATGTGGCTTCGTTCAACTTCAAAGGTTCGGATCAACAGAAGAAGGTCGGGATTCTGTCGGGCGGCGAGCGCAACCGCGTGCATTTGGCGAAGGTTCTCAAAACCGGCCCCAACGTGCTGCTGCTCGACGAGCCGACCAACGATCTTGATGTCGATACCCTGCGTGCAGTCGAAGACGCCCTTGAGGCATACCCGGGCTGCGCGGTCGTTATCAGCCATGATCGCTGGTTCCTTGACCGGGTATCGACCCACATTCTTGCTTTTGAGGGTGACTCGCAGGTCCGCTGGTTCGAAGGCAATTTCAGTGACTATGCCGACTACCGACGACGCGAGCACGGCGTCGATGCCATGCGCCCCCAACGCATCAAGTACAAGCCGCTAAGCCGGGCTGAGGGATGATCCAGCGATGAAACACGTTGCTTGCCGCCCATATTCGCTGCGCTCACGGGCCGCTGGGCCCGGGAGCCGAGTCTGATGGCCACCGACTCTGATTCTGTGCCTCCGATCCTTCGACTGGAACCAGTCGGTGCGGCGCGCTATCGAGTCAGCAACGAAGGAGACCCCGCCATCAACAACGTGGTGTTCGGTGGGCAGCTCCTGGCGCAGATGATCATCGCGGCGGCAGCCCACAGCAGCGACAAGTCAGTGAAGACCATCAGCGCGATCTTTGCCCGGGCTGCCCGCGTCGACGCCGAGACTGAAATCTCAGTCGAGACTCTCCATTCCGGCAGAACCTTCGCGAGCTGCACAGCAAGCGTTTGGCAAGGTGACCGACTCTGTGCGCGGGGGTCGGTGCTGACCCACGCCACCGAAGCTGACGTCATCGCCCACCAAACCGACCGGCCCACGGCGACGCCTCCCAATGAGAGCACCGCGGCAAGCGGCAACGCTGTCTTCCCCGGTGCGGAATATGTCATTGCAGACAATGTCGATCTTGTCGACAGCTCCGGACCCACAGGTCCGGCTGAGCTGTCGGTCTGGTACCGCAGTCGGCACACACCAGACGATCTGATCGTGAATCAGGCGGTGTTGGCGTGGGGAACCGACGGGTTCGGGATCGGTACTGCCATGCGTCCCCACCCCGGCGTCGCCTACGACCGGGCCCATGTGGACTTGTCGACCGGAGTGATCAGCCACACGCTTACCTTCCATCGTGCGTTCTCGATGCGCGACTGGCTGCTGATGAGCCACGAAGCCCCCTTTGCGGGCGGCGGGCGCAGCTACGGTCGCTGTCACATACACGACGGCGGGGGCACGCTCGTCGCCAGCTACGTACAGGACGCCATGATACGGGAAATGCCCAAGGATCCGAACCGAAGGACCATGTGAAACACCCCGGGAAGGACACGGTGCGAAAGACAGCACCATGCTTGTTGCCCGCGCTGCATCCCCTGAACAGAGTTCGTTCGCTCAGCCGCCTCGGTTCACGTTCCAAACACGAAGTCGTCGATCAGTGCTGCCAACTCGACCGGCGCATCTCCCTGGACGCTGTGTCCGGCGTTTTCGACGTGTTCGATCCGCGCCGACGGACAGCGGCGAACCAGCTCAGCTTCATCCGCGTCGTCCACAACGGACTGTGTACGCATACCGCGAACGAGCATCAACGGAACCGCCAAGTCCGACACCACACCCCAGAGGTCCCCGAACCTCGGGAAACCGTCGCCGCTGCCGCGCGTTTCACCGGACCGAAAGCGCGCATAACGCCATACCCACGAGCCGTCGGCCCGTTGCTCGGCATTATGAAGGATGCCGCGGCGCAACGACTCCACAGTCCTGGTCGGATTGAACTCGATGGTCCGAGCCAACAGATCATCAAAACTGTCGAAGCTCTCGGGTCCGTTGATGAACGCCGCAATGTGGCTGCTCCTCTTCTCGTCCACACCCGGGGTCACGTCCACCAAAACGGCCTTGCGGACCAGTTCGGGGGCATGGTCGGCCAACGCCAGCAAGGTCATCCCCCCGAGCGACATCCCGACCGCCGCGCCCGCTTCGCCACCGAGGCCCCGCACGGCTGCGGCGATGTCAGCGGCGTTGCCGACTACATCGGTGCTCCCTGCCCCCGGCGCCCCCTCACCAGAATGTCCGTGGCCGGGCAGATCAAGACAGACCAGCGGGCGATTCAAGGCCAACGCGACAGTGTCCCAAGTGTGCGCGTTTTGAGCACCGCCATGCAGAAAAACAAGTTCAGGCGGACTCTCGCCCCAAACCAGGGCGCTGATGAATCGACCGTCGGGTAGATCAACCCGTTCCCGCCGCACAACAGGCGGACCGTCATAAGCCAACCCGAACTCCGAAGCGTTCTCGTGAAACATCGAGAACTCGTCGTAAGGTACCATCTCAACACTCATAGACCCATCCGATCCGTTTCTCTATTCCGTTTCTCTATTTCACAGTCTCTTCATCTCACGATCAAGCAGCGAGACCACTACCGCAGCCATGGTCTCGGCGTCGCCGTCGCTGGGAGAAAGACGGAGCTCGGGATTCTGTGGCGGTTCGTAGGGGTCGTCAATGCCCGTGAATCCGCGGATCTCACCAGCACGAGCCTTGGCATACAAACCTTTCACGTCGCGCTGCTCGCAAACATCGAGAGGCGTGTCGACGAACACCTCAAAAAACGGGATCTGCGCTGATTCGTGGAGTGCCCGTGCATTGGCACGCGCCGAGCGGTACGGCGACACCAGCGGAATCAACGAAACCGCACCGGCATCGGCCAACAGACGGCCGACCTCTGCGACACGGCGCACGTTCTCGTCCCGGTCCGCGGCCTGAAAGCCAAGATCGCGATTGAGGCCGTGGCGAATGTTGTCGCCGTCAAGGACATAGGCAAGACGACCGGACTCGACAAGTGCCCGTTCCACAGCAACCGCAACGCTGGACTTTCCTGAGCCCGACAAACCCGTGAACCACACGGTTGCCCCACATTGACCCAAGGCCCTCCAACGCTGTCTGCGTGAGAGATGACCTTGATGCCAGACAATATTGGTCGCGGGCCCGCTCACACTAGAACACCGCCGTCACTGAGCAACCGTGCCCAGGATCATCCCCACACCCACGGTTCCGTTCGTGGCTTCGTCGACGAGAATGAAACTGCCCGTTTGGCGATTGCGTCGATACTCATCAAAGAACAACGGCGCCTGGCTGCGGAGTTGAACTCTCCCAATCTCGTTGAGCGACAAGCGAGCAGCATCCTCGTCGCGGTGCAACGTATCGATGTCAAGCAGGTATGCCAAGTCTTTGACGATCACTTTCGTTGAACGGGTCGTGTGTTTAACAATGAACTTGCTTCCTGCCGACAGCGAGATGTTGTCGTTCATCCAGCAAACCATCGCATCGACGTCTTGCGACACGGTCGGTTTGTTGTTGGGTCGCACGATCATGTCACCCCGCGAGACATCGATCTCGTCGTTGAGCCGAACTGTGACCGACATCGGCGCGAACGCCTCACTGACCGGACCGTCGAAGGTTTCGATGCTCTTGATCGTTGAGCAGAACCCCGACGCCAGCACCGTCACCTCATCACCGGTACGCAACACACCACCGGCGACAGTTCCCGCGTAGCCGCGGTAGTCATGGTATTGATCGGACTGGGGGCGGATCACATACTGAACAGGAAAGCGGGCATCGATCAGGTTGCGGTCAGATGCTATGTGCACCTCTTCAAGATGATGCAGCAGCGACGGGCCCTGATACCAGGCCATGTTGGCAGAACGGTCGACAATATTGTCGCCGTGCAGCGCAGATACGGGGATGAACGTCAAATCCGCAATGTTGAGTTTCGCCGCGAAGTCTCGGAACTCGTCTTTGACCTGTTCGAACCGCTGCTGGTCGTAGTCGACCAAGTCCATTTTGTTGACCGCCAGGACCAGATGGGGGATGCGCAACAACGAAGCCAGGAAGGCGTGGCGCTTCGATTGTTCAAGCACGCCTTTGCGGGCGTCGACCAACACGATTGCGAGATCCGCGGTAGATGCACCCGTAACCATGTTGCGGGTGTATTGAACGTGGCCCGGGGTGTCGGCGATAATGAATTTGCGCCGCGGAGTCGAGAAATAGCGGTAGGCGACATCGATGGTAATGCCTTGTTCGCGCTCGGCACGAAGCCCGTCAGTAAGGAGCGCCAAGTTGGTGTATTCGGTACCCATCTGAATCGAGGTCTTCTCAACAGCGTCGTACTGGTCCTCAAAGATGGTTTTCGTGTCGTAGAGCAGGCGGCCGATGAGTGTGGACTTGCCGTCATCGACAGAGCCCGCTGTGGCGAAGCGGAGCATCTCCATCAGAAGTAGCCCTCCTTCTTGCGGTCTTCCATCGCGGCTTCGGAGACTTTGTCATCGGCTCGGGTGGCGCCGCGTTCAGTGATCCGTGTCGTCGCCACTTCGTCAATGATCTTTTCGATAGTGTCGGCGCTCGATTCCACCGCGCCGGTGCAACTCATGTCTCCTACTGTGCGATACCTGACCGTCTCAGTAAAAGGTTCTTCTCCGTCCATCAAGGTGATGCAGGGACCGGTCGACAACAGCATGGAGTCGCGTTCGAACACTTCGCGTCGATGCGCGAAGTAGACCGACGGGATCTCGATCTGTTCATCTTTGATGTACTGCCAGACGTCCAGCTCGGTGTAGTTGCTGATCGGGAACACACGAATGTGTTCTCCCATTCGAATCCGTCCGTTGTAAAGGCTCCACAGCTCCGGGCGCTGGTTCTTGGGGTCCCACTGGCCGAATTCGTCACGAAACGAATAGACCCGTTCTTTAGCCCTCGCTTTTTCCTCATCCCTGCGAGCACCCCCGAGAAGAGCATCAAAACGATGCTCTTCTATGGCGTCGAGAAGCACCGCGGTCTGCAGGCGGTTGCGGCTCGCTCTCGGGCCGGTCTCCTCGACTACTCTTCTGGCATCGATCGCTGCTTGTACAGAGGCGACCACCAGCCGTGCGCCCATTCGCCCGATGAGACGATCCCGGAACTCAAGCACTTCAGAAAAGTTGTGACCGGTGTCGATGTGCATGACCACAAACGGCAACTTGGCAGGCCAGAAAGCCTTCTTGGCGATATGCACCATGACGATGCTGTCTTTGCCGCCCGAGAACAACAGACAGGGATTCTCAAACTCGGCAGCCACTTCGCGGAAGATATGAATCGATTCCGCTTCGAGCTGGCGCAGATGGGTGAGATCAAACGACATCAGCAACAATGTTACGGCGCAGCCCGCACCAATCGCGAAACTGTCAGCATCGTTGTTGAACTTGGCTGTTGATATTCACAACTGCTGGAATCTCTGGCATCACTGCCGAACCAGTCCACGCGTCGACCGAAGACCATCGCCTTGCAGCCCAACTAGCCGATGACGCAGGTCGCCTCCTAGTTGAGCTTCGAGCCCGACTGCACGCCCAAGACGCCCCGGCAGCGATACTGAGAACGCAAGGCGACCGACAAGCCCACGAGTTCTTGTTGGAGCGGTTGCAGGCAGCACGTCCAAAAGACGCTGTCCTGTCTGAGGAGGGGAAGGACGACCTGCTGCGAATGCGCGCTGAGCGCACCTGGATCATCGACCCGCTCGACGGCACCCGCGAATACTCAGAGGTTCCCCGCACCGACTGGGCTGTACATGTAGCCCTGGTAGCCCAGGAGCGTCCGATCGCTGGTGCGGTGGCACTTCCTGCGCTCGGCTTGCTGTTCAGCACTGCCAGTCCAACGCCGCTTCCTCCGAAGTGTGCTTCACCTGTACGTCTGATCGTGTCACGAAGCAGACCTCCGGCTGCAGCGCTCCATGTTGCTGAGGACCTCGGCGCCGAACTGGTGGAGATGGGTTCGGCAGGCGCCAAGGCAATGGCGGTGCTTCGTGGCGAGTGTGAAATATACGTCCATAGCGGGGGTCAGAATGAGTGGGATTCGTGTGCCCCGGTGGCGGTGGCAGCCGCCGCGGGTTGCCACGCAAGCCGCATCAACGGGGAGGAGCTGCGTTACAACCAGAAGGACTCATACCTCCCGGATCTGCTGATCTGCCGTCCCGAGTTGGCTGATGCCACCCTCACCAGCCTGGCGGACTTCGCATCCCGACAGACGTGTTGAACCGCAAACTGGTGGCTGAAGCCACGGGAACAGGTTTCTTGCTGATCGGCGTGGTGGGTTCGGGCATCATGGCTGAGCGCCTGTCGCCTGACGACATGGGCTTGCAACTCTTCCAGAACGCGGCTGCCACTGCCGCGGTGCTGTTGGCCGTAATCGTCATGTTCGGCCCTTTGTCAGGCGCTCATTTCAACCCGGTGGTGACGCTGGCCGACTGGCTGCTGGGGAGTTTTCCTCGTCGTCACATCGTCGCTTACATGGCCGCCCAGGTGACTGGCGCCGTCGTCGGCACAGTTTTGGCGAACCTGATGTTTGATCTGGACGCGGTGAACTGGTCGACCAAGACCCGGTCAGCGGGACACCTGTGGCTTGGAGAGGTGATCGCCACCATCGGTCTGGTCACGTTGATCTTTTCGCTGGTCCGCACCGACCGACTCCGGTTGGTGGCCGGATCGGTTGCTGCATACATCGGCGGGGCCTACTACTTCACCTCCTCTACCAGTTTCGCCAACCCTGCGGTGACAGTCGGTCGTATGTTCTCCGACACCTTCGCGGGGATAGAGCCATCGTCTGCACCCATGTTCATAGTCATGCAACTGGTCGGACTGGTGTCGGCAACCGGTCTGATCCGCTTCCTGCACCCCACCGCCCCAGCAGATTCATGACACTGCAAAGAGTCGCGGTGCCAAGACCAGAGCCTCGACGACCGATGAGCCAAGGGACACAGCAGTGAACCAAGGCAGTCTCTGAGGCGACCATTCACCTGTTGCGAAACCCCATGAACCTCCAGGCGCCCGTACGACACTGCACTATCCGCCGCGTTCGCGGCGGTGCCGGACTGAAATGCCCGGTGTGACGGGCAGGTAGGATCCAGGGATGCGTCTTGTCGTAGCGCGATGCACAGTCGACTACAACGGGAAGCTTCAAGCCCATCTACCCGAAGCAGTGCGGCTGTTGATGGTGAAGGCCGACGGCAGCGTGGCGATTCACGCCGACGGAGGCGCCTACAAGCCCCTCAACTGGATGAATCCCCCGAACCGCTTGTCCGAGGATGCCGAAGCGGGAATATGGACGATCACAAACCCGGGAGGCGAAACCCTCACCATCACTCTGCACGAAGTGGTCAGCGACACGTCATTCGAAATGGGGCGGGATCCCGGCCTCCAAAAAGACGGCGTCGAAGCCCACTTGCAGGAGTTGTTGGCCGGCGATCCCACATCGATCAACGAAGGGCTGCGACTGGTGCGCCGCGAATTCCCAACCAGTATCGGTCCCGTCGACCTGATGTGCCGCGATGCCGACGGGATCGCCGTAGCTGTGGAAGTCAAACGGCGAGGCGAAATCGACGGAGTCGAACAACTCAGCCGTTACCTGGACTTCCTGAACCGCGACCCGGCGCTGAGACCGGTGCGAGGTGTGTTCGTCGCTCAAGAGATCAAGCCCCAAGCGAAAGTACTGGCAGAGGATCGCGAGATCGAATGCGTTGAAGTGGACTACGACGAACTGCGAGGCATCGAATCCCCCGACCTGAAGCTCTTCTAACGAGTTGACGGCCTATACCATTGGGCATCGTGCGCGCGACTCCAACGGTGCTAGCTGCAAGCGTCGTCTTGATCGTGGTCGCCTGGGCCATCGACGATGTGGTAAACGGCGAGGACATCCCGAGAGGGGTGGAAATCGGCGAGATCGCCGTCGGTTCGATGAGCCGTGAACAAGCATCTGATCGCCTTGCTTCACACTCTTGGCTTGACGAGCCCATCACCTTGATTTGGGATGAAACCTCGTTCACCGCCACCGCCGGCGAATTCGGAATCGACATCAACATCGAGTCCACACTTGATGCGGCTACGGAGCGGGGCGGAGTTGCACAACCGTTTCGATGGCTGTCCTCACCGATCAGACAACGTAGCGTAACCCCCCACTACGTCCTTGATCGGAGTGCTCTGGTAGAACTGCTCAGCGAAGGCGCCGACGCGTTGATGCTGGTCGACCCGGACGGTATGAACGTGGCGCTAGTCGATGGGGTGTTCGTTTCCACCGACACCGCCACGATACCTATAGTCGACGTCGCTGAACTCGAACGGTTGCTGTTGGCAGCAGTCGCGACCGACAGCGAAGAACCCATAGCGCTACCGACACTCGGCAGCGAGGCTGCAGACGTTGGCGGGACCGAACTCGCGCGTTACGCCAATGAACTGACCCGGGGAGGTGTTGAGGTGGCTCTACTGGGTTACTCCGAGTACCACCTGATTCCCGAGAAGGCTTTGCGACAGTGGATCCGCTTTGGTCCGGAAGGCGAACTGCGGTTGGACAACGACTCGGTCGTCCCAACGTTGGCCTCTCTGTTCGTCGGCCTTGGCGATCCCGGCCAAGAGACGACATTTTTCGTCGATCATCTCGCAAACGTCCATATTGTCGGCGGCGCTCCCGGGAGCACCTGCTGCACCGACGACACCGCCGAGCGGATTCTTGAGGCGCTGAAGGCGGGCGAAAGCCGGGTTCAGGTACGCCCTGCCGAAGCCCCCGACGCAAAGGGCGGAGCCTGGGCCGAGTCACTGGGGATCAAGGAAGTGGTCGGCCAGTTCACGACCAACTTCGTGCCGGGCCAAGCGCGTGTAATCAATATCTCCCGGATCGCCGAGTTGACACAAGGAGCGGTGATCGAACCTGGAGCGACCTTCTCGGTAAACGGTTATGTCGGACCCCGAACCACCGAAAAGGGTTTTGTCCCAGCCGGCATGATCAGCAACGGAATCTTCGTCGACTCTGTGGGTGGAGGTATCTCCCAGTACGCAACGACCCTGTTCAACGCTGCTTTCTTCGCTGGGCTGGATTTCGGCGGGTACCAAAGCCATTCGATCTACATCGAGCGCTATCCCTATGGCCGCGAAGCGACCGTTTCGCATCCCGCTCCGGATCTGCAGATAATGAACAACACGCCGTACGGGGTGCTGCTCTGGCCGACCGTGACTGAAGACTCGATCACGGTGCGTCTGTTTTCGACACGGACGGTCTTCGCCGAGCAGACGGGCCAGAAGACCGCTCCTCACGGTCTGGTCTGCACCAATGTCTCCACCGAACGAACCAGGACTTACGTGGAGGACGGCCGCCAGGAAGTGGACACGTTCTTTTCTCGTTACCACCCCGAGGCGACCCGCTGTGACGGCACATCAACCGTTCCCACGACAACGACTACCGAGCCGGTCGGAGAGACCGACACTAGCGAAGAGGACAGCGACGAGGACGTCGACCAAGGCGCTCAAGGCAACGACGACACAGACGATGGCGAGGAACCCGAGCAGGGAGACAACGGGCAGGAAGACACTGAGACAGACGCTGACCAAGGCGTGGGCGACCGAGGAGACACTGACGATGGCGGCGCTCAAGGCAACGACGACACGGACGATGGCGACACGGACGATGGCGAGGAACCCGAGCAGGGAGACAACGGGCAGGAAGACACTGAGACAGGCGCTGACCAAGGCGTGAGCGACCGAGGAGACACTGAGCGGGGAGACACCGGCCAGGGCGACACAGAGGAGGACGGGTCATCTTGAGAGTGGAGACTCTCGTTGTGGGCGGGGGGCCTGCGGGAACGGCTGCGGCCATCGTCCTGGCCCGAACTGGACGTGAGGTATTGCTCGTCGACAAGGCGACCTTCCCACGGGACAAGTGCTGCGGGGATGGCCTCACCGCTCTCGCTCTGCGCGAACTAGAGCACTTGGGCCTCGATCCGACCACCATCGGATCATGGAACGTGGTTCGTGACGTAGCCGTCCGGTCGCCTTCAGGAACCGAACGGCGATACTCCCTTCCCAACGGGCCGGGCTTTCACGCCGCTGTGGTTCCGCGAATTGATTTGGACGCGGCGATGCTGGATCTGGCACGCACTGCCGGCGTTCGAGTCGAACAGGGATGCACAGCAACCAGCGCCGAAATGACTCCCGACTCCATTGAAGTAGCCATGAACAAAGCCCTCGCAGACAATGATCAAACCGATGATGCGAGCGAATACCACATCCAAGCCTCGAATCTGATTGCCGCTGACGGCATGTGGTCGCCGGTTCGCAAATCCTTGGGGCTCGCCGTTGATCAATACCTTGGTGAATGGCACGCCTTTCGTCAGTACTACAGCAACATCAACGGTCGGGCCGCAGAGGAGCTGACCGTTTGGTTCGAACCCGATCTCCTGCCCGGTTACGCGTGGTCCTTCCCCCTTCGAGACGGTCGGGCAAACGTCGGTTTCGGCATTCGCCGAGGCGGACGGCACACAGTTGGCGGAATGAAGCGGTTGTGGCTCGATCTGCTCGACAGGCCACACATTCAACAAGCGTTGGGACCGGACGCGGTCGCTGAGGCGCCACACAAGGCTTGGCCCATCCCCGCCCGCATTGGGCGGATCCCCCTCGTTGGTCCTCGCACCATGTTTGTCGGCGACGCTGCCGCGGTCACCGACCCGCTGACTGGCGAAGGAATCGGACAGGCGCTGGCAACTGGTCGCCTCGCCGCTGAATCAGTGTTGGACCACGACAACCCGACGGTTCATTACGCAGAGGCCGTGCGCAGAGAGTTCGTGGCCGATGATCGAATGTCTCGTGCTCTGATCCCGCTGTTGGCCCGGCCGTGGGTGACCCGAGGAGTCCTGAGACTCACTGGAGCAACCCCTTGGACCCGACGCAACTTCGCCCGCTGGATGTTTGAGGACTATCCGCGGGCCCTGTTCGTGACACCAGGGCGTTGGAAACGAAGAATGTTCACCGGCCCGGGGGCCTACCGAAGACATCTACGCTCTGCACCATGAGCGAGTTCAGTGACGCTGCCGACCGACTCGATGAGATCGTTGACCAATATTGGGAACATTGGCGCGACCAGCCACTCGTAGACCGAGTGTTCTACACCGCTTCAGAAGTGGCTGACTTCTCATTGTTGTGGCATACCCTCGGCGTGGCACAAGCGATCATTGAAGATGATCCCAGGATCGCGATCGGCCTGAGTGCTGCTCTGGGTATCGAGTCAGCTTTGTTGAACGGACCGATCAAGTCGCTCTTCGGCCGTAGCCGACCTGTGCAACCATCACCGCGACCACTCAAGTTGCGCCAACCTTCAACTAGCAGTTTCCCGAGCGGACACGCCTCGGCTGCGATACTGGCTGCGGCACTGCTGTCACGCCGAACGGGTGGCCCTTGGTGGTATGCGTTGGGCGCAGTAGTAGCTGTCAGCCGGATCCATGTACGTATTCACCACGCATCCGACGTGCTGGCCGGCGTAGTCGTCGGGGCCGCCTTCGCCAAGATCGCTCGACGGTTGCTCCCCTAGCAGAGAAGTCAGTTGGAACTGGCCGGTTCTGTCGGCTCCACCGCCACAAAGGTGAGAACCGAACGAAGATCAAGGAGGAGGTCCGCGACTTCCGCGCTCGTCAACAGTTCGCGCTTGGTGAAGTCACCGAGACCATGGTCGATAATTCCCAACGCTTCTTCGATCTGCACAACGTCAATGGCTTCAGTCATGGTCCGGAACCTCCCTTGGAATATCTCGGGCCTGGATCGGCTCGTGTTGTTACCAACCATACTCGCGCGATGTGACAGTGAGTGTGTCGCGTCCATTGATATTGACCCTACGATCCGACTATGGACACAAGAGGCGCAACTATTGTAGTGACTGGAGCGGCCAGTGGTATCGGTCATGCTCTGGCTCAACGCTTCACAGCCGACGGGGCAGGCACTGTGGTGATTGTCGACCGAAATGGTGACGGAGCCCTCGCCGTCGCTGCTGAACTCGACGCCCGCGCAGAAGTGCTCGACGTGACGGACGAGTCCGCCATAATCGAATTGATTCAGCGGACGGAGTCAGAATCAGGTCCTATCGATCTGTGGTGTGGAAACGCCGGCATTGGTGCCGGCGGAGGAGTCGAACTCGACAACGACACCTGGAATGCCAACTGGAATGTAAACGTGATGGCCCACGTGATCGCCGCTCGTCATCTCGTTCCCCGTTGGACGGGCCGTGGCCGTGGACATCTACTATTAACCGCCTCCGCGGCCGGCCTGCTCACCAACTTGGGCACCGCACCGTATGCCGTCACCAAGCACGGCTGTGTTGCGCTCGCTGAGTGGATCGCCATTACCTACGCAGAGCACGGCATTGGAGTTTCGTGCCTGTGTCCTCAAGGAGTGCGTACACCCATGACCGAAACCGACGGCGAACTCGCTGTCGAGGTTGTGAAGGCCATGGGCCTGATTGAGCCCTCCCAAGTGGCTGATGCAGTGGCCGAAGGGCTTGCCAACGACGATTTCTTGATCCTCCCCCACCCCGAAGTCGCCCGCTATGAGCAGCGTCGAGCCGGTGATCGCCGACGTTGGCTAAAAGGAATGCAGAAGCTCCAAGCCTCGCTCACTCCCTGACTCCGACTCCCCAACCCCCCTCCACCCCCCGGAATCGGCGCGATCAGACAATAACGAGCGCGAACAGGCGGCAAGCACGTCGCGTCGAAGCGGGGGGCACTCCCGATCTTGTTCGCTGCGCTCCACTCGCCGCTGATGTTCGCTGCGCTCACGGGGCCGCTCGGGCCACCGGCCGGCCGCTCGGGCCACGGCCTCGTACCGTACGGGCCGCGTTGTCCCACCTGTTCGCTCGGCCTCTAAATCCTGTGTTGTTCAGCGCGCAGATTCGGCACGCGGCCCTGCGTCTCCGGCTGCGCCCGGCGCCAGTCCTTCTATTGCCTCGTCTATTTCCACACCAGGAAATGCCATGATTGCCAGCGCCGGACAGGTAACGCCGTTGTCAACGTAGCGTTGAACACGTGCTCGGCACTCATCGAAACTTCCATGGACGATCAGATCATCGACTATGTGGTCCGGAATCTTGTCGAGCGCACCCCGACGGTCACCCGCAGCCCATTGTTCCCAGTGTTCGGCCAGCGCGTCACCTCGCCCCATCCACTCATGGAAGGCCTTGTAAACTGGAACGTTGAGGTAGGCAGCAGCCGCAAACTTTCCGGTGGCTCGAGCGGTCTCCGCATCGTCTGTGGGCGCCACAAAAATACGTGCAACTATTTCCGCATCAGGATTTTCGGCCCGAACGATCCCGGCCACTGTCAAGACATCCTCTGCTGAGAGCCAGTTGACTATGGCACCGTCGCTTTCACTTCCCGCCATACGCAACATGCCCTCGCGCAACGCCGCAACAAGGATCGGGACGCGCTGTTCAGGTACTAGGCCGAGGCGGAATCCTTTGACAGCGAAACTCTCGAAGTCTTCGCTGACCTTTTCTCCCGAGAGTGCCGACTTCAAGAAACGAACGATGTCTCTAGTCCGTTTGTACGGCGCTTCAAAGGGGATGCCGTTCCAACGCTCAACGATCACATCCGATGACGACCCGATGCCGGCAACGAAACGCCCGGGTGCGGCCGAGGCCAGTCCCGCAATCGACTGTGCCAACAACGCTGGACCTCGTGTGTAGGCCCCCAGAATCGCTGTGCCCAGTCTCATCGAGGGAGTCCAGACGCTTCCCAAGGCCAAAGGGGTGAGTCCATCTGCTCCCATTGCCTCAGCAGACCACAAGTCGGAATAGCCGAGCGCTTCGAGCCGTTCAAATCGTGATCGTTGGAGATGGAGAGGTGCATCGTCGAATGGAACGGTCATTCCGTAGCGTTGCGTGGGGGTGGTCGTGGACATGTACTGATTCTTTCAGTTTGCGACAAGTGTCACACACACAAGGCACACTGCTCAGTAATGAACAATCTTGGCATTCATTCATTTATAATGAAATTACTCATACTCTTGCTGTCGTTGCTCGCAACGACAGGTTGCAGCAGCGAAGGTTCAGCGACCACCGCCGACACGTTGGCCCAGGCAGTCTCACCGTCCGGTCTGATCCCCAACGCAATCATCAGTAAGGTAATCGACGGCGACACGGTCATCGCCAACATCGACGGTTCAAACGAAAACGTCCGCCTGATCGGCGTCGACACGCCCGAGTCTGTGGCACGGAACCGTCCAGTCCAATGTTTCGGCGCAGAGGCCGGCGACTACCTCAAAACTCTGCTTCCCAAGGGCACCCCCGTAACTCTGATCCTTGATGAAGAGCCCCGTGACCATTACGACCGATTACTGGCCTACGTGATTCGCAGCCACGACGACCTCTTCATCAACCTCGATCTGCTGGAGCAGGGTTACGCAGGCATCCTCTCCTACCCGCCCAACACTCACTACAAAGAATTATTCGGCGAGACCGTGAAGACGGCAACCCTTGAAAAGCGCGGTCTTTGGGGAGTCTGCGGAGATCCCGACGTTCCGCTCGAATAGCACAGTACCGTCACATTGTGGAGTCACTCCTCGAAACACTCGGATACGAAGCCGATGCCCGTTTGTTGATCATCAGCGCTGATCAACTCGGTTCAACCCACTCCGCAACCGCGGGAGGGCTGCGCGCCATGCGCGAGGGAGTGGCAACTACCGGAACGGTGATGATGCCGGGGCCGTGGTCGCGTCACAGCGTTGATCAAGCGACGCCGGACGACGACCTCGGTGTACACCTCACGCTCAACGCTGAACTTGATTGTTTCCGCTGGGGTCCGCTGACCAACTCACCGAGCCTGCTCGACGGCGACGGTGGTTTCCCCCGCACCGTCGCTGACCTTTGGGATCACGCTGATCCTGATGAAGTCCGCCGCGAATGCCGGGCCCAACTCGAGCGGGCAACACTTTGGGGGCTTGACGCCACGCACCTGAGCACCCACCTCAATGCACTTCAGCAACGCCCGGAGTTCTTCGACGTGCTGCTTGACATCACCGTCGAAGCGCGTCTTCCACTACGGCTCGAAGGCCCCGCTGCACAAGACACTGCGGGGTTCCCCTTCCGTGACCTTGCCCACGAAGCGGGTGTCGTCACTCCAGACCACTACCGCCTAGTGCGCGGAGGCGCAAAGGACCACTTTTTCGCCGTGCTCGAAAACCTGATGCCCGGGGTGACTGTCGTGGCTTTCGAACCAGCGACAGAGGCGGAGGAGATTCGAGCAGTCGATCCGTCTGCTGTCGCACGAATGCAAGACTTGGCGGTGCTCACTGATCGCTCGCTACCCGCCCGAATTGCTGCAAGCGGTGCTCAGCTCATTGGTTTCGCAGCATTACGCGATCTTCAAAGGTCGTGTCAGTAGCGGCTGCTTGTTTGCTGATCGCCTAGGGGCTGCTACCTCGAAGTTCGTGCCATCAATGGGACGAGGGCCTCAATGGCCGCTGAGCGGACGGGTCGCAAGTCGAGCAGCCAACGCGGGTAGTCACCTTCGACTCTCACTGCACCGCTCATGTACCCGGCTTCACTGGTCGACTCGCCAGACAAAATGGCTACGGCATCCGGATAGTCCATAGAAACCGCTATGTCGGGACTTCGGGTCTTTCCGAGCGTGACATCGTCAACGGTGCCGTCGCTGACGGTGACCGTCAGACTCACCCGACCGACAGGAGGCCCTTTGACCGTGTATTCAATGACGGCATCCAACCCAGAGATCGTCGGCAGACCAGCGAGCGCTGCGGTTGCCGCAGCCACCCATTGCTCACCGAGGAACTGCATCAGGGTTCGATACCCGCGAAGAGATCCGTTTCGACAGGTTGATCGCCGTCCCTTTCAGGCTCGGCCAAGCGGTATTCATCAACCGGGTGGAGCTGCAGTTCGATCTCGGTGGGTAGACCGAACCAGAAAGGCGACTCAGGATCGATCTGCGTAGCGTGGGCGAGCAACCCGTCTCGGCGTACCTGCGTAAAGCCCTCGACAGCGATCCTGGTGGTGATGTTGTGGTCGGTGTCGGGACGTTCAAACCAACGTTCGTCGTACGGCGATTCTAAGCCGAGGTCGAGAAAAGCCTGGTGCCGTGCATCCATGCGGGCGCGCGACCAACTTGAGTAATACACCTTCGATACCGACCAAGGGGCGCCGAGATCAAGGCGATGCGTGCCGTCTCTGCAAAGTTCCACGGCCGGATGGGTGATTTCATGCACACGAATATGGTCCGGGTGGTTGTACAAGCCCTGCTCATCGGGGTAGGTGATGACAACATGAGGTCGTTCTGCCCTCAGCAGCGCTACCAGACGGTCGACCACCTCGTCGAATGGTGCCGCCGCGAAACAGTCCGGATGTGAGTTGGCTTCGCTGTCAGCCATACCGGAGTCGCGGTAGCCGAGCATGTGGACTGTGTCGTAGCCGATTATCTCCGCAGCGTCCGCCAGTTCAGCATGGCGGACCGCACCAAGATTCTCGCGTACTTCCGGACGGTCCATCGCCGGGTTGAGAATGTCGCCCTCCTCTCCCCCGGTGCAGCACACGAGAACCGTTCGAACTCCCATCGACTTGTATTTGGCGACGGTGGACGAGCCTTTCGAGGCCTCGTCGTCTGGATGGGCGTGAATCGACAGCAGACGAAAAGAACTGTGCATCCGATGAAATCTAGCGGCCCACTAAGAGCGTGCGCGGATTGGCGCTGACCTGCGGGAACGCCCGAACTCCGGGCTATGGCTGCGATCCCCTGACCTGCGGCTTTGCCTCCACCGATCAAAGTCAAAACAGAATCTTCCAAGACGTGTTCGCCTATCCGCGCAACCCCTAAGCCTGAATCCACCGATTCGGTGTTGGTGGGTGGGGTGGTTGGTGGGCCGGGTGTCGGGTTGGGGGTTTGGGACTGGGTTTGGTGTGTTGGGGCGTGTTGGGTTCAGGGTTCTGAATCACCCTGGGTTTTGCGCAGGCTGAATGTTGTGGTTTTCTGTTTTGTTGTGGTCGGTTGTTGTTGCAGTGTAGGCGGCTTCGTACTCGTCGGGTGAGAGGTCACTGAGGTGTATCTGACTCTTCGCGACAAATTGCGGGTTTTTTCAAGTCGTATCGGTGGGTGTGCGGTGGTGGTTGTGTGGTCATGTTAGCAGTTGGTTTCGGTGCTGGGCGCGTCGTTGCGCGTCGGCTCTATGGAGTCCGTCGCGGCGTGCTTGGCGGATCTGGTCGCCTTTGCCGGTGTGTTCGTCGTGGGGGGTGACGTAGCCGATGCCTTCGTGGAGCCGCACCGTGTTGTAGTGGCCGCGGACGCGTTCGAGCTCTCGGGTGAGGTCTGTGGGGTCGTCGAGCGTTTCGAGGTGGGGGTGCTCGCTTTTGACGTGGCTGAACAGAGACTCGATCCAGGCCTGGTCAGATCCACCAGATAAACTCACGACCGACGCTGTCCAGGTAAACTGTGGTAGGTAACGCGAGGTCAGATTTTTGCGTATAAAAAGCAAACGCGACAGACTATTTGAAACGTTAAATCTACGCGTTAGCGGACAGATGGATTCCATATCTTCGACTATAATTCCAGACGAAGAAGAAGAGGACCTCTATTTTGTATTCCGCGCGTTTGCTGCGTACCTCGGGTTTGGACACGAATCTGCTAGTAAAGAAGGTCCGAAGCTTGGTCTTTGGGCTATGAACTACGCTGAGTTTTTGACAGACATGTGTGCTTCAGAAACAACCGCTGAGTTTCAAGTGGGGATTGTCGATAACCCTAAATTAGTAGTCACTCAGTTTCTCAAATGTGCGGAGATGTCTTTGGAGCGGTTCGGCGTGTTTGAACCTAGAGCTGTTGAACTCACATATTCTCCAGGTCGAGCTAAAGATATGCACCGCCGGTTGTTTGATAGTATGGGATTGCTCACAAAGTACACCAAAACCGATCATGTTCAGTCGCAATTAAAGTTAGATTGTTGCTTACCTGCACATCTCTCAGAGTGTGGTTTTGATGCGTTGACCCCTAACTGGGATAATTGCCCGATTATAATATCAGTCCATCCTGATTCATATTGCAGTGTTTCCGATAGTAATGCAGAACATTGCCAGCCATCAAAACGATCTCACTTTACTGGAACAGTGTCAATGCCAGATTTCTCATTTGACTGTACAGCTTGGACAATCTCATTTCTTATTTCGTCACTTGCTTCAATCGATGCGAGAGATATCCGGGTTAGTCTAGATCTTGTCGAAATGGTTAGTCAGGATAGTTCTAGCAATGTCTAGGCTGTTCGGCCCACTACTGTATTCTACGGCATTACTAATTGGGTTGAGCGTATTCTCTTCTTGCTCAGTTGACAATTCAGATATCAGTAATGACAATTCAGGTACCGACGTACCTGCTAACGTTACTGAGAAAACCCTCTACGAGTTTGTCTTTAGCGTGTTCGAAGACGACGACCAGGATGTTACTGCCCACAAACAATATCACCTCGCTGGTCAATCGTTGGTGAGCGATTGCATGGCGGAGGAAGGATTCGAATACATTCCCTTTGTTCGAAGCGTCCGAACCAACAGAGACTCGCTTTCTGACGAAGAGCGCACAGAACTGTACGGGTTCGGGTATTCTACTGAGATAATACTTCCCGATCAGTCATTTGAACAATCTGAGCCCGCTGGCCTACGCGAGCCTGCCGAACCCGAGGATCCGAATTTGGCGATAATTGCTTCTCTTTCGGCAACGGAGCAAATTGTTTATCGTGAGACTCTGTACGGTGATGTCTCAGACGACGAAGCTGGAGGTTGCCAAACTGCAAAATTTGATGCCCCTGTTCCTCCGCGCTTAGCTGTGTTTGATGAATTCAACGCCGGTTTTGCGGACGCGAACAAACGTGCTCAAGCTGATCCACGGATGCATCAACTGCTTCGTGAATGGAGCGAATGTATGGAGCGTGCCGGCTTCCCCTTCTCGAGCCGCAACGATATGTTCGACGATCTGTCCAATAGGGTTGATCCTTTCGAGAAGATGATTCAGTCACAGTGGGACGAGCGGATACGGTTGTTTGAGAGCGCGCCTGGCGGCGAGATTTCGGACCTCCCCGCTGATGTACAGCGAGTGTTGGAGAGTGATCCTACGATTCCACCGGAGCATCGGGGCGCTTTCGACTCACTCGTTGATTATGAAATATCACTAGCGAAGGGGGACCTTGTGTGCAGCTACTTCGAAGCGGCGGGCGAAATTTATGACGAGTACAACAAGAAGTATGTCGACGACAACGCGCTAGCTATTCTTGAGTTCTTCAACGGCTAACTGTGACAACCACGGAGGTTGTCCCTTTTGTGAGGGTGTTGGGGGTGGGCGGCCTCCTGAGGGAGAATGTGGGTGTTGTATCCCCGATTCCCTCAGGAGGTTCCCCGTGACGATACAGACTAGACGGCCCCAGCATCGCAACGCGGCGTTGACGCCGGCGCCGCGCCCGACCCAGCCCCCACAACCACCCCCCGACGGCTTACTGAAAAATCCGGGCTAGCGGGCAGAGACTGGCTCGAGTTCCATTTCTCCGTCGCCGTCGGGGTCGATCAAGCGCCATCCACAGCGCAGCGCGAGGAGCTCTCGGCCTTCGTCGGGGCCGCTGGCAATCAACTCGTCCCCCGCGACGAGGCGGGTGCGGCCGCTGGGCCGATAGACGTACTGGCCGCCCCGGCGGATCGCCAGCACCGTGAACCCGGGCTCGATGTTGAGCCGCAGCTCGGAGAGCAGACGGCCGTCGGTCTCGCTCCCGGCGCCAACCGGCACCTGGATCACCACCTCGTCGCTGTCACCGAGCGCCAATTCGAGGATCGGGTGGACGTCCTCCTGCTTCTCGATGAGCCAGACCATGGCCTGGGCCTGGTCACCGATGTCCTCGGCCGCCTGCGAGAGGTGAAGCAGGCCCCGCAACGACGACGGGTCGACCTTCTCTGACGCAGCCCGGAGCACCCACAGTTCCAGGCGGTCCTTCATCTCGTCGAGGCGGTCCTCGATGTGGCGCACCTCCGCGGCGAGTCCGAGATCACCGAGCACCAGGGCCGAATACGCCAAGCTGACGGCAACCTCGCTGAGATTCTTCATCTCAACAAGCACATCGACCGCCCGGTCAAGATCCGTCACGAAATGGTCCTCGGGAAGTTGCGGAGCCTCCCAGGGGTCGGCTCCGGCCAGTTCCCTCAGACGCCTGATTCCATCGGGTGATCCTCGCAGGAACAGAACGTCACCGGGGACCAGCACAGTGTCGCCGCCGACATCGGTGATCCAATGCCGGCGGCGCACCGCCATCACCCGCATTCCGGTCTGGACCGGGAGTTCATGGTCGCGCAGCGGGCGGTGGGTTAGCCGCGACCCCTCCGAGACCAGCACCCGGTGGCTCACCTCCTCCGCAGCAGACAGGTCCGCGACCAACTCGGCCGGGATTCCGAGTTTGTGGGTGACGATGCGGGCAATGTTGAAGGCATCGTTGGCGATCCGTTCGATCGCCGAGATCACCTGCAGCACCGACGACATCCCATCGGAGTCTCGGGGACTGCGCACAGCCATCACGCACACGCCGCGCATGTCGTGGACCAGGTGGCTCATCTCCTCTTCCAGGTCGGCGATCTCCTCGGCCATTGCGGGGTCGCCGAAGAACAGCGCGGCGTAGGCCAGATCGACCATCAACTCGGACTTGTCCTTCGCGGTGGCGAGCATCTCTCGCAGGTTGCGCGGTCGGTCGTCCATTATTTCCTTACTCCCTTATGGATCAATACAGTAACGGCGTTCATCACGGCTCAAGCCACCCCCACGGCCACGATGGCCAGGATCAGGGCGAAGGCGCCCACGAAATCCAGCGCTGACGTGACCATCGGAATGCCGTGGGTGTCAGGGTCGAGCCCGAACCTCACGGCGAAGATCGTTGCGTAATAGGCGACGATCACCACACAGACCGTCGCCAGCAGACCGCCCAGCAGCGCCACCGCGACAACGTCGAGGAGCCCGGGACTGGCCTGGCCCGTCAACACTCCGCCCAGTTCCGCGACGGTTCCCGTTATCGCGAACACGGGGATCGACAGACCGAAGATCATGGCGATGTCGGCGCCGGCCGAGCCTCGGGGCACGGGCCCCGGGTGCAGCAGACCAAGATGCACCTTGCTCGATAGACGGCTCGACAGCACCCCGCCGAGTCCTCCGGCGCTGCCCAGGAATCCGGGCAGCAGGACCAGCAGCACGGGATATTCGAGAAGCTCGTCGAGCCTGGACTCGATCGTTATTCCTGCGATCAGATCGAGCAGCCCGGCCAGTGTCAACACTGGGATCGACTCGCGCACGATCGTTCTCAGCGTCTGGTGGCGGGTCAGCAACGACCACGCAACACCACCGACCGACAGAACCGAGACCGCCACAGCGATCAGCGGCGTGAACACTTCGACGCCGGCGAGCTGCGCGGCCAGGATCAACGCCGGGAGACTCATCAGGTCGCTGGCTGCGGTCACCAGCGGCGACACCACGTTGTCGAGGTCCCATCCGTATCGACCCGAACCGCTCGCCAACAGCAGCGTGATCGCCAGTATCAACACTGACGCAAGCAGGCCGCCCACCGTGGACACCACGATGAAGTCGGCCAGCGACATGGTCGGTGACACGTCGAAGACGATCGCAACGCCTTTGGCCAGCACCGCGATCACCACCGAGATCGCCAAGCTCAGCAACATCGCCGCGGTGATGTTCTCGCCGACTGCCGAGTCGAGCCGCGGGCTCAGCCTGAACGTGCCCGCGTGGATGCTGGTACCGAACCGACTCCCCAGAGCACCGAACACGTTGCCCTTCACCGCCAGCGCCGCGGGTACCAGCAACAGCAGTCCGGGGAGCTCTTCGAGGGTGTCTGTGGTCGTCGCCAGCGTCACACCCGCAACAAGGCTGGTGACCGCAGACACGACAAGAGCGACGAAACTGTCGCGGTGGGCGCGTCGGTCTCTGCCGATGACAGCGCGCCAGCGGCGCGCGACACGCAGAAAGCGACGCTTCACCCCCCCAGTTTGGTGCCTACGGCCCGGCGTCGTGCAGAAATCCCTGTTTGGAGACTCGTCTCCGGAGGGGGCGCTGAAACACCCGAGGGCGGCGAATATCTGTCTGACGATCCGATGACCAGCGAACTCTGGGGGCATCGATCCAGGTGGCCAGCGACAGCAGCGGTCGGTCATAGTTGACGCGCCAGCCTGCGAAGTCGCGCCAAGCTCTGTCACGGTCAGGTACCACCGGCATCCCCACCTCGGCAAAGTAGTCGAACACCTCGTCGAACTCTGCGCGGTCGATGGCTGTCGGATCGTCAGGAGACGGGTCAGGGTCGTATTCGAACCCGAAATAGTCGCAGATCCGACGCAGCGAACGAGTGCCGGTGTGGATCATCAACTGGGCACGGGGGTCGGTCGGAACATCAAGGGCGGAGCAGTACAACGAAGCAGAGTCGAGCACCAGGCCGGCACTGGTTATCCAGGACCGTTCAGGCACCGGCGAACGGAAGTAGACCAGAATCGGGAAACTGCTGTGGGACTCTTCAATGTCGACGAACCAGTCCTCCCATTCGTACCAGGTGTGCATCATGTCATCCAACGATCCGACGAGGTGGCGGCGCACCAACATCGATGCGGGACTGACAACCCCGTCGAACCCGGTAGCACGAAGATGCCATTTCGCCACCGCGGCCTCGCGTTTTGAGAAGGCGCTGTAAATGGTCGGCAGGTAGGCGATCAGCAGCGCTACCAGGCCGAGGCCCACGACCCCTTCAACGATCGCCAACAACAGAGTGGGCAGATCCTGCGTGTCACGGAAGCCGAGCGTGGCGAGCGACGAACCGGAGAGCACGACCGCGTCTGTGAAGGGGCGGACTCCGAGGGCCCAGAACAGTCCGGCGCAGCCGACGGTCACGCCGACCGCCCAAACAATCGGAAAGAACATGAGGGTCATCGGTGCGAACCGGGCCTTGACCGCTTCAGCCTTGCGCCAGTCTTTGCGCCGGTTCGCAGCCGCGTTGAAGACGCGGCGCAGGCTCAGCACGGTGACATTGGACAGAAAGGACTGTTCACCCCTCGGCACCACAACCGTTCGCACCGCGGATCCCAGAGTGGCGAGGGCCGCGAGGCCTCCCAGCACTCCCACGAGAATCCGCACGGCGTTCACACACTTCAGCTTAGAACTTGCAATCAACACAGCACGGCTCCGGCCACGCCCGGCGAGAACACAGCGACGACACAGCTCAGCGAAAGTCTCGGCCGGCGGGAGCACTCCCCACACTGAGGGGTTGAAGCGGCGTCGGCACACTCGGGCCCGCGGTTGGAATCTCCACGACGACGGCTGCACCCACCATCGCCGCTCACGGCACGGACGAGCAGATCGAGCGCTTCATACCTCCGATACTCACCGGCCTGCAGACCTGATCGGCTTGACCTGCCACTTTATTGGCTGATGAACAGCCACTTTATTGGCATGTCATGTGCCATATGAACGATCCGTCGATGGCGTCGAACGACCTTGCTCCTCAAGAGTACCGGCCCCGTGTGGTCGACGAAGAGATGCACAGGGTCCTTCGAGCGCTGCCTGCGGTTGTCATTGAAGGCCCCGCGGCTGTGGAAAGACCTGGACCGCCAGACGCTTCGCCGCCAGTGCAGTCTACCTTGACGAGCGCGCCGGGGCTGCCTTGGACTCTGGCATGGACCCGGCGTCAATCCTCGACGGCGCTCCACCGCGCTTGATTGATGAATGGCAACTCGCACCCTCGATCTGGAATCCCATGCGGCGGGCTTGCGACGCTCGGGGACTCAGAGGGCAGTTCATCTAGGACTCCCTGGGACTCGGTTCTATTTGGTGTCTGCCGTGAACGCCCAGACGAGCGAGATGATCCACCCGACGAACGTCCAGCCCGCGAGCACGTTGAGCACGATGATCGCGAGGGTGTTTTTGTGGTTCCTGGACACAGCGATGCAGGTCGGCAGCAAGTAGAGAAGCAAAGCAACCAGAACAACGATGACGATAGAGACTTCCATGAATGTCTTTCTGTGGTCTGTTGGGGGCGTAGGCAACTCTAGACGAACAGTTCCAAGGGGTGGGTCCACCATATTAGGGGCGGGGGTGTCCAAGCTCGGAGTTATACACAGACCTCAATCCTGGAGGACCCTGGTATGAACCCGGACTTGGACACCCTCGTGACTGCACTGTATAAAAATCGACGACTTGTTGGCGGAGAATCCCCAATGGGCGCCTGAGCGGCCTGTGGTGTGGATGGTGCCGAGGCTGTCGGACGCGGAGTTGGTTACCTTGGCGGTGCTTCAGGCGCTGTTAGGGTTCGACTCCACAACCAAACCACTCAACAACCCGGACCCGCCCGATCCCTCACCGCCTACGACCACTGACCCCTTGGAACTAACCGTCTAGATGGCGGGTCGGAGCGAGCCTGCGGCCCGAGCGGCCCGGTGAGCACAGCGAACAAGAGCGGGAAACAGCGGACGCAGCCGCCCTGTGACAGCTGCGCGGTGATCGTTGAGCGAACCGTCGTCTAGCCCGAGCCGTTGAAACCAGCAGACGCGGGCGCTCCGGCGGCCCACATCCTCGCGAAGTATCCGTCGGCGGCAATGAGTTCAGAGCGGGTGCCGGTTTCGGCCACCCCGCCATCGGCGATCACCACAATGCGGTCGGCGCGCATCGTGGTCTGGAGACGGTGGGCGATGATCACCGCTGTGCGGCCCGCCAGCACCACGTCGAGCGCGGCCTCGACCGCCTGCTCGGTGCGCAGATCGAGCGACGACGTCGCCTCGTCGAGAACCAGCAGGCGGGGCTGTGACAGGAAAGCCCGGGCCAGCGCAAGCAGTTGCCGCTCGCCCGCCGACAGAGAAACGCCCCGCTCGTGGCAGGGGGTGTCGAGCCCGTCGGGCAGCCGGTCGAACAGACGGCTGAGCCCGACCTGTTGACAGGCGTCGCTCAAGGCTTCGTCGTCAACGCCACGGCACCCCAACAACAGGTTGTCGCGGATCGAACCGGCGAACAGGAACGGCTCCTGGGGGACGACACCGATCTGGGAGCGCAGCGACTCGACGGTGACGTCGCGCAGGTCGTGCCCGTCGATGGTCACCGTCCCGACCCGCGGGTCGTAGAACCGGTTCAGCAGTTTGGCGATAGTCGACTTCCCCGCACCGGTCGGGCCGACCACGGCGATCGTCTCGCCCGGCTTGAACTCCAGGTTCACATCAGAGACCACCGGGTCGTCAGCGTCGTATCCGAAGGTCACACCATCGAGCCGGATGTGCCCCTCGACCGCCGGCAGCTCATAGGCACCGGGCGACTCGACCACACTCGGCCCGGTCCCGAACACCTCTCTCAGCTTCACCACCGAGGCACGGGCCTGCTGATAGATGTTGTAGAGGCCCACGAGTTCGGTGATCGGCGCGAAGAAGGCTGCCACGTAGAGCAGAAAGGCGCTCAACTCCCCGATCGTCACACGACCGTCGAGGACCAGCTTGCCGCCGACCACCAGCAGGATCATCTGCGACAGCGGACCCATCGCCTCGGCCCCCGGTCCGTAGACGCCGTTGAGGAAGGCCGTCCGGTCGTTGGCGTCGAGGTACTCGCCCGCCTCGTTCTGATGCTCCACCACCACCCGCTCGCGGCGGTTGTGCGCGGTGACGATGCGGATACCGGCAAGGCTCTCCTGGAGGTGCGCCAGCACGTTGGCGATGGTGTCCCGCACCCGGATCTGTGCCAGTTGCGCCTGATGCCGATACCACAGCGACATCAACAGCGTGCCGGGCACGACGACCACCAGCGTGATGACCGCCAACAGCGGATTGAGGACGAACAGCACGACGGTGATCGCAACGAGGGTCACCGCCTGCACTGCGAGTTGAACCAGGCCCTGCTGAAACAGCTGCTGCAGCGGTTCAAGATCACTCGTCATCCGGCTGAGCAGCCGACCCGGGCGCTCGTTGGCGTAATAGTCGACGCTGAGCCGCTGAAAATGGGAGAACAGCGAGACGCGCAGCTTCGCCATGATCGTGGCGCCGACACGGCCCGCCGCCATCGTCTTGAGCGCCCCGACAGCGATCGACACGGGCACCAACAGACCGAAGATCACACCCATGGAGATGACCAATGAGCGGTCACCGGCTCGGACACCGTCGTCGATCGTTATCTGCAACAGCACCGGACCGGCCTGGCTGATCACCGCCTCCAGAGCAACCAGCAGGAACACACCGAACAGCGCCGCGCTGAAGGGCCGCAGAAAGTGCCGCATGGAGAACACGTGGCGGTCGTAGCGACTGTGACTGAACGGCGGAGGGACTTCTGCCACCTCGGGAGGCCCCTCATCCATATAAGCCTCGACTTGAACTTGAACCTCTGGCGGCACGCCCGAGAAGCCTGTGTCGGCGATACCGCCCCACCCGGCCATGGTCATGGTCCGACCTCCACTGCGCTCGCGCGGTTGTCGTCGGCCTCGTCATCGCCGGGCGGCCCGTCATCGCCGGATGATCCGTCATCGAAGTGCTCCAGAAGGGCACCGTATTTCGGCTCCTCCACCAGCAGTTCCGCGTGGGTTCCGCTGGCCGCGACCTGGCCGTGCTCAAGCAGCACCACCCGGTCCGCGAGGGCGATCGTCGACAGCCGGTGGGCGATCACGATCACTGTCCGGTCGGCCATTGCGTGACGAAGCGCCGAGTGGATCCGCTCCTCGACTCCAGCGTCGATGGCGCTGGTGGCGTCGTCGAGCACCAGGATCTGCGGGTCGTGCAACAGTGCCCGGGCCAACGAGATCCGTTGGCGCTGGCCTCCCGACAGGGTGTATCCCCGCTCACCGAGAACCTCGTCGAATCCGTGCTCCAAGTCTTCGATGAACTCCAGGGCCTGCGCTGCCACGGCAGCCGCCCGCACCGACTCGTCTGAGGCGGTCGGATCGGCGAAGGCAATGTTGTCCCGGACCGACATCGAGAACAGGAAGGGGTCGTCGAGCACCACCCCCACCGTGCGGCGGAGGCTGTCGAGCTTCGCTTGGCGGATGTCAATCCCGTCGATCGACACCGACCCGGCGCGCAGGTCATAGAACCGGGGCAGGAGCCGGGCCACCGTGGACTTGCCCGAAGCGGTCTGGCCGACGATGGCCACGGTCTCGCCCGGCTCGATGTCGAGGCTGAAGTCGCGCAGGACGTCGTGATCGGCGCCATACCCGAATCGGACGTCGCGAAACTCGACCCGGCCCGGGCCGCCGTCGATATCCACCGCGTCGAGGGCCTCGACCACATCGATCGGCTGATCGAAGATCTCATACACCCGCAACGCCGAAGCCTTGGCCCGCTGGCCCATCTGGATCAGGTGACCGATGAACCGGAACGGCACCTGAAGAATCATCACGTAAGCGCTGAAGGCGATCAGCGCGCCGATCCCGATCTGCTCCTGCTCCGCCAAGAGTCCCCCATATAACAGCACCACGACAAGGCCCAGACGGGGCAGGTGCTCGAGCGCGGGGATGTAACGCGCCGACACATCGGCGCCCTTCACCTGCGCCCAGCGGAGTTGATCGGCAACCCCTGCCATCCGGCGGACCTCGTGGCGTTCGCCGGCGAAACTCTTCACCACACGCACACCGGCGATGTTCTCCTCGGTGAGCGTCGCCACATCGGCCTGGCGGGCCATCACCAGCCACCACACCGGCAACTGGGGGTGGCGGCTCTTGAGCCCGATGTAGGCAACGACCGGAACCGGCAGCACCGTGACCAGAGTCAACGGAACGCTGACCGCCAACATCAGCGCCAGGGCGAACACCAACGACGCCAACGACAACATCATGAACGGGCCAAAATTCAGAAACATCTGCACGGCGCGGATGTCGCCGTTGGCCCTCGCTAAGAGCTGGCCGGTCTCGCTGGTGTCGTAGAACGATGCTGAGAGCCGCGAGAGGTGGTCGAACACCGCGTGCCGCAGGGCAGTCTCGACCCGGAACGCAACTTTGAACATCTGCACCCGCGCGACGTAGCCGCTGGCGAATCCGACGACCGTCAGACCGGCCAGAGTCCAGGCATACGGGGCGATCGGGCCAGACTGCTCGTCGAGCGCATTGTCGACCGCCAGCATCAGGACCGCGGGGATGACCGTGCGGACCAGCATCCCGATCGCGGTCCCTCCGACAGAAACGGCCATTCCCATCTTCATCGGCGCAACCACCGGCCACAAACGGCGCAGCCAGCCTTTGGAGGCGTCGGTACTGGGACGACCCTGAGGGGTGACGTAGCGGGCCAGCTGCGGTGTGGCTACCGAGGTGGGACGCGACCCTGCTTCTTGGGTATCGCCACTGATCGTTGACGTTACCGAGCTACCCGCAGCGCCAGCCGTTGGTTCACCAGACCCGAGCGAGGGCTTAACAGCCGTCATCGCTCACAATGCTGGGATCACAGTCGCAGTACACAACATCACCAATATCATTGATTGAGCGTGAAACCTGCATTTCTGAGTCTCGCCATTGTGGCATCCCTGCTCCTTGGGGTCGCGGCGGGCATCGGCAGCTACCTGTTTCGTGATGAGCCGCCCCCACCGCCGTGCGACCTCCCGACATCAGCGGAACTGCATGAGACGGTCGCTTCGAGCGCCGCGTGGATGGAACGGGCGCTTCAGGCGAACAACCGCTTCTGGTACGAGTACGACCGCAGCACCGACACATTCGCGAGCAACTACTTCGACGTGCGTCACTCCGGGGTGGTGATGTCGCTGTACCAAGTGGCCGCCACCGGTGATCTCAGCGTGCTCGAGACCGCGGACAGGGGCCTGCAGTACATCCTCGACAACCTCAACACAGTCGGTGACAGAACCGCCTTCGACGACTATCGACGCGACACCGACCTCGGCGCGACCGCGCTGGCCGTCAACGCACTGGCGCATCGACGCATCGCCACCAACGACGAGTCATACGACGACCTGCTGCGCGCCATGGGCCGCTACATGCAGTCCCTGCTGCGCCCCGACGGCGGCATGTGGTTCGGAGCGTTCAGCGAAGGGCTCGAACCGATGGTGGGGCGCACGTCGACGTTCTACACCGGCGAGGCGTTCTGGGGGTTCGGACTGTTGGCCAACCAGTTCCCCGGTGAAGGCTGGGACGACTCGGCCCGACTCGTCGGCCACTATCTCGCAACGGCCCGAGACGCCGAGGAGGGCATCGAGAACCCGCCACTCGCCGACCAGTGGGCCTCCTACGGATTCTCCGAGATGCGGACCTGGGGAGACCTCACCGAGGCCGAACTCGCCTATGTCCGCTCGCTCAGCGAGGCTTACCACAAGCGCGTCGAACGCGAGATCCGGCGCGAGGCGTCCCGTGTGGGTGACGGAACCGAGCCGCCGCGCGAGTCGGTGCGGCAGTCCCGGGGGGCCGCCTTCGGCACCACTGTGGAGGCTCTCTCGGCTCTCTGGCGCCTGAGCCGACAGGACCCCGGAATGGCCGACCTCGAGCCGCAGCTGCGCCACGACCTCCTCTGCGGCGCGGGAATCCTCGTCGCCCGCCAGTACGACGCGCAGCGCGCCGCGCCCTATGCGCGACCCGATGTTGTCGAGGGCGCCTGGTACACCGAGGACGTCACCCGCATGGACGACCAACAGCACGCCATGTCCGGTGTCGCCCTCGCCGTCGACGCGCTCGGCTAACCGGACCCGCCGGGAACCAACCGTCGGTAGTAGACCGCTCGAACGGCGAGTGCTTCACGGATCTCGCCGGTCATCTCCTCGGCGAACTCGGCTCGATAGGCGGTGTCGGTCACGATCTGCACCGCGAACTGCAGGCCCGACAGAAGCCCGATGAATACCGAGACCAGCACCAGCTGTCGGCTGAATATGAGTTCAGCGCCCCACAGCGACCAACGTGACGCCCAGTCAGCACTGCTTGTCAACTCAGTTGCCGTGGTCCACTGCAACAACGTGTCCTCGCGAACTGTCAACAGACCGAACAACAGGTAGAAGGCGGTGATTACCAAAGCCACCAACAGGATCTGGATCGCTTGGGACGCAAACAGCAGCAGCGAAACGTTGTACTCGGCACGGCGGTGCAGCCTCGGCGCGTCGGGAGCGGGATCTCCATCGTTCGGCACCATCTGTTCGACCGGCGTGTCGACGCTGCGCACACGGATGTCGGACCAGCGCTCGAAACGAGCCAGATCGACTGTGAGACGCCGCACCGACAGCATCACGAAACCGGAACCGATGGCCACGACCAACACAGCAACAGCCGCGAAATACGGCAGGGTGAAGTCGTTGGCCACCTGCCACATCTCCGCGTTCAAGAAGATGAAGGCCGAGAAGATCAACAGGATCGGCAACGACTTCATGGTCAGGTTCACAATGTCACCGATCTGCGTCTTCAACTGCAAGACAGACCAGCGGATCATGGGCAGAAACCCCCAGGAGGTCACCACGAAGGCGACCAGCAGAACCAGCACATTGAAGACCACCACGACCAGCACGTTCTCCGCCACCGCGTTCTGCGAACCGATCGCAGTCGGGACTGCTGGCAACACCAGATACAGCACTATCTCCAGCACTCCCACACGGTCGGGGAGTTGAACCAGCCGGCGTCCGCGGACCCGGTTCAGCAGAGCGAACGCAGCAACTCCCACAGCGACGCAACCGACGAAGACCGCGGCCTGCCGCCAACCGGCCCAGCGGTCGCCGAATGCCAGGAACAGCTCCAGGAACACCACGAAGGCGAGGAAGGGGAACATCCGGGTCAACACGTCTTCCCGAACCGAATAGTGGTCGATCAGATGCGGAAGCCCGCGGCGTATGAACCAACGTTCGGTACGGTAACGATCCCGCTCAAGCTCGACGCTGCTCAACGAATTCTCACTAGCCACTTCCGGCAACGCTAATCCCAGACGACGACAACGCTCCATTGCCTGTCTGGCAAGATGGTTGAGCAAGGCAAGCGCAGAAGCGTCGACCTGCTTCGATTACGCTCCTGCGCAAATTTGCGCACAAGGGTAAATGGTCTGATAACCTGCTGTCATGTGGGACTACCAACGGCCACAGGTCGACCTACTGGTTGAACGGTTGAATGAACCGGTCGAGTGGATTCTCACGATCTTCGGTCCGCGTCAATGCGGCAAGACAACGATTGTTCGCCAAACCCTGGCCAAAGTGCCGTACCCGTCTCGTTACGAAGCCGTGGATCAACCGGATCGGCTTCCCACCGAGCCGGTCTCGTCCGTAGCGGCGGATACTCGGCTGGCAGCAGTTCCGCGGGACGCTGAATGGCTGGTGAGGGTATGGCAGGAGTGTGCTGAAGAGGCTGAAAGGCTCGGCTCGAAGTTCGTGCTCGTGCTCGACGAGATACAGAAGATTCCGCGGTGGTCCGAGATCGTCAAGGGACTCTGGGACGCCGACCGGGAGTCAGGGTGTCCACTGCATGTTGTCGTTCTCGGCTCAGCTCCAATGCGAATGCAGGCTGACCTCACAGAGAGCCTCGCGGGCCGATTCGAGTCGATTCGGGCGACGCACTGGTCGTTCGATGAGATGCGCGACGCTTTTGGGTTCGATTGCGACGAATTCGTCTTCTACGGCGGCTATCCCGGTGCCGCCCGCTTGCGGAGTGATTTCGGGCGCTGGCGGGACTACGTCAGAGATGCACTGATCGAGCCGCACCTTGAACGCGACATTCTCGGGATGGCTCGTGTCGACAAACCAGCTCTGTTGCGGCAACTACTTGATTTGGGTTGCCTGTACTCGGGACAAGAACTCTCATACAAAAAGATGTGCGGACAACTTGAAGATGCGGGCCATGAATCGACGCTTGCGCGCTACTTGGGTTTCCTGTCCGGTGCCGGCCTGGTCACCGGTCTCTTCAAGCACTCCGACAAGCCAGTCCTACGGCGTTCCTCATCTCCGAAGTTGAACGTCTTGAACACTGCTCTGATGTCGGCCGTCGTCGGCGACAGCTTCGATGACGCCCACGCGGATCGCAGCCATTGGGGAAGAGTCGTCGAGAGTGCAGTGGGCGCACACTTGTTCAACACCTCCTCGTCGGCCACCAACGTCCGCTACTGGCGCGACAGCAACGACGAGATCGACTTCGTGCTACAGCGAGGACCCCGGCTCGTCGGTGTCGAAGTGAAGGCCGGCCGTGGACTCCCCCGGCGCTCAAGCTTGAAGACCTTTGAGCGCAGATTCTCAGCTCTTCCCTCGATCGTCGTCGGAGAAGCAGGCGTGCCGCTGCACGATTTCCTGCTGGAGCCCGCCGACCACTGGCTCAACCCGTCATGACCGTGAACGACCTAATCTCGCGCACCTGCACTGAGATCATCACAGGCAACTCAGCGCGTGCCAGAATCGTCGAGCCACAACCGCTGAGCGCATTTCGCGAGGTTCCTGCCTACGTGCTTCTCGGCGAACCAGGTGCTGGCAAGACAACCGAATTTGAACAGGAGTGCAACGCATTGGGCGTTCAAGCCGAGCGGATCTCGGCACGCCGGTTCGCAAAAGCCGACATCGCGTCCCATCCCGAGTGGCGAGACAAAGTGCTCTTCATCGACGGCCTCGACGAGACCCGGGCCGGTGGTCGCAAGAACACAACGGCACTCAACGAAATCCAGTCGATACTCGATGCTCTCGGGAAACCGAGTTTCCGCATCTCGTGTCGCTCTGCGGATTGGCTCGGACCTGTTGATCGGAGCCCGCTCGCCGAAGTATCGCCCGATGGCCGGGTCACCACGCTGCGTCTCGAGCCACTGAAACGATCCGATCTTCACCAATACCTGGCCGGTCGGCTGTCAGGAGCCGATCCTGTTGCCTTCATTCATGAAGCGGAGTCTCGAGGTCTTGGGCCGATGCTCGACAACCCCTTGACGCTCGAGTTGCTCATCACGACTACCAGCAGCGACGGTTGGCCCTCGACGCGTCGTGAAGCCTTCGAAGGCTCCTGTCGCAGACTCGCACAGGAACTCAGCTCGACACATCCACGCTTAGCGCACACACACCCGCCCGAGTCGACCTTGGACGCAGCAGGTCGTCTCTGCGCGATACAACTTCTAACTGGCGCAGACGGGTTCATGCTCCCGCCCGCAGTATCGGACAGTGGATTCATTCCCGTCGCCGAGGTCGTCTCAGACATTGCCAAGGCACTAGCGCGGACCGAATTCGACATACGAGATGTCTTCGCCACCAATCTCTTTGTGCCGTTTGGCGAGCAGAGCCACGTTCCGAAACATCGCCAGATCGCCGAGTACTTGGCAGCCGCACACATTGCGGACCTTCTCGAATCCGGAAGAACGTCCGTGGGTCGTGTGCGTATCGCCCTGACGAGTCGCATCGACGACCGGATCGTGACCGATCTCAGGGGCCTTGCAGCGTGGCTGGGTACTCTTTCTGGCGAAGCTCGGCGCGAACTCATTGCCGGCGATCCGGTCGGAATGGGCCTGTACGGCGATATTTCCGAATGGCCAGTCGATGATCGTCGCACACTCCTGGAAAGTCTCAACGATCAAACACGATCCGAAGACCTCTGGTGGGCTAGTTGGTTCGACCGCAACAAGCACCTCTATCGAGACGAAACGGCTCGGCGTCTCCGCAGCCTGTGCAGCCCCGACATGGTCAGCACGTTGGAGGAGTACCTCGGCACCGCACACTGCGGCGCTGTGCCGGGCCACATCCTCGAACTCCTGCTCCGCTCATTGTCCAAGGCGGAAGACAGTTGGCTCATGGATCTGAACTGCTTGGTTCCACGGATTCAGCAGTTCATGTTTGATAGGGGACTCACATCGCTGGTGAGACGCTCTGCAATCGATGCCTTCAATCGTTTAGCTCAGCCTGGAGAGGTCGAACATCCCCTCCTTGAGCTGTTGGAGTCCATCGACGACCTTGAAGATTCTGATGGCGAGCTTGCCGGAACTCTACTGCTTCTGCTCTATCGAAAGGCGATTCCGCCCCGTGACGTGTGGCAACGTGCGGTCGACCGACCCGAGGCGCCGTTCGGAGGTCGCTACTGGAAGTTCTGGAACGAGACCCTGCTCGAGGACAGTGACACAACTGAACTCCGCGAATTGCTCGACGTGTTCGCGCGCGAGCCCAAACAGGTCTTCAGGGGTCCTGGCTGGACATCCTTGAGCGACATCGCCGTGCGCATATTCGCACGCTTCCTGCAAGAGTCTGAGACTTCCCTGCCATCTGCCGATCTCCATCGCTGGTTGTGCGCAATCACTGGTGATGTGCGGGGGTCCGGCGACCAGCGAGAATCACGACAGGCGATACGGCTGTGGTTGGCCGATCACCCGAGCGACAATCTGGCACTTCTCGCGCACCACATCACCCAAGAGGCACACGGGCACCCGGACGCATTTGACCACTTCGCGGTCGAGTGGTTGCTGCTGGCTGCACATCCGCCAAACTTCGTCGAGTGGTGCATGCACCAGGCTCGGACACGAGCCGCAAACGACTGGGGAGCCGCCTGTGCGTTTCTCAAGGCACCTCTCCAATATGGAGAATGGCTCGGAGAACCACGTGACACTCTGGTCGCACAGCTGAGGTCGACGCTGGCTACCGACCCGCAGCTACTTGCTCACTTGGAGGAGTACCTCGCGCCGACTCCTGCTCGCAGGGAGTTCGACGAACAGGAACGCAGACATCAGCAAGAGACCAACGAGATCAGGGCCGAGCACGAGCAACAAAGGCGACAACGGCAATCTGATTGGCGGGCGCTTCTGCGGGAGTCCAGCGATGAACTGGCAGCAAACCGCTCTTTGGCACCGAACTTGCACACGTTGGCGTTGGCGTACTTCGGCCTTCTTGCCCCACTCACTGATCACGGCGACCCTCGTGATCGAGTTGCGGAATTGATCGGAGACAACGCCGAGTTGCTTGACACCGCCATCGATGCGTTGCGCTACGCGCCGATGCGCGACGATGTCCCGTCGGCGGAACGCACGGCTGAGCTGATCGCCGAGTCGAAGCACGACTGGCTCGCTTACCCCGTACTTGCTGGCCTCGCTATCCGTGAATCAGAGGGTTCGCTTGATGACACGCCCCTATCCGATGAAGTGAAGCGCAACGCCCTCGCAATATTTGCCGCGATCGCATTGATGCCGTCGCAGAAACCCATCTGGCCGGAGCGCTGGTTGACAGCGGACCCAGCGCTCGTCCTGGAGGTCTTGCACAGGTGCTCGATCGCCTCCCTCAAGAACGGCGAAACGCACCTATGGATGCTGGATTGGCTGGACAAGATTGACGGTCTCGATGACGAACTGCGAGACTTCCGTTTGCGACTGCTCAGATCGGTCTCAGTGCGGTTGCCAATCGCCCAATTGCCGGTGGTGGACAGACTCCTGCTGCTCGCATCGAAGCATCCTGACACGGCACCGCTCGTAGAATTGGTCGCTCAGAAACTCCGAGCAACAAGCATGACTGACGCTCAACGGATTCGGTGGATGACCCTCGACGCGATCATGAGTGGTGGGGATGCGCTGGGATCGTTTGATGATTTCATCGGTACAAACGAGAAGCGCGCTCAACAACTCGCAGAGTTCATGAGTACCGAAGCCCATCATTCAGCTGGCCTCGCGGATCGTCTGCTCGGCGGCGAACCATGCACAACGGTCCACACGCTGGTAGGTGTCATCGGCCGGCACTTCCGCCCGCATCAGTGGAAGAGCAATGAAGCCGTCTGGATCGGGTCAGCTGAAACAATGTCGGATCTCGTCGATCAGTTGATCAACGATCTCGGTGGACAACCGACAGAAAAGGCGGGTGACGCCTTGGATGCCCTAATTGCCGATGAGAGGCTGAGCGCATGGCACAACCGGCTGGAATTCTCTCGCAATCGACAACAACGACTCCACCGGGATGCCTCATACGCGCCGATGAGCGTTGCGAATGTCATCGGACTGCTTCGTAATGGTCCTCCGGCCAATGTAGCCGACCTGCACGCCCTGCTAACTGACCAACTGCGAGACCTCGCGAGTCGCATCCGAGGTGACAACGACGATCTGTGGGGACAGTTCTGGGCCGACGATCACAAGTCGCAACCCGAAAAGCCCAAGCACGAAAACAGTTGCCGGAACGCCCTGCTGCCCATGTTGCGCAACCGGTTGCCCGAAGGAGTCGATACCCAACGGGAGGGACAGTACGCCGCTGATCGTCGAGCCGATATCCGTGTGACTTTCAAGAACACCAACATTCCCGTCGAGATCAAGCGGCACTATCACCCCGATCTCTGGACCGCGATCAACGACCAACTCATTGCCAAATACACGACCGATCCCGCAACCGGCGGATACGGCATCTATTCGGTGCTCTGGTTCGGCTCGGAAGTGAAAGATTGCCCTCTTCATCCCAAAGACCGCGACCGGCCAAGTACGCCTGATGAGCTAGAACACAGACTCAACGAGTCCATGAGTCACGAAGAGCGCCGCACGATCAGTGTCGTCGTACTCGATGTCTCCAAGCCATAGAGCCCGCGATGCGATCTCAGCTGGGACCCGAACCTCCATTCCCAATGCTCAGGCCCATTACTTCGGTTTCCACGTAACGCAAGAATACCTCGCCGCTGGTGAAGTGTCGGAAACCGTGATCATTGGCGACCTGGAGAGTCTCTGGACCTTCGTCGAGCAGTAGGGCCACCGGGTCGCTGAAGCCCTCCTGGATACCGTTCGGCCAAGCTAGGTCAAGAATTGCCAGAGGATCACCAGACTCGGGGTGGGACAGTTCGTGTTCGATGATCCCGGCGGGGAGACCTTGCTGGCGCACCCATTCGTTGATGGCATTGAGCGTCGCTTCTTCTTCAGCATCTTCGATTCCACCCGGAACGGTTGCCGTTTCAGAATCTGCGAATTCCGTCGAATCCGAAGGAGCGCTCAACGAGGCACCATGGCGAAGTTCATCAATGAGTTCGTTCGCGGCCTCGGCGAGAAGGCGACGGCGTTCCTCAAGGAACTGAAGATAATTCTCCGTTCTCCAGAGTTCTGGATCCTTGGGAATCCATTGCGAGGCGAGCGCGCCCGGGTGCTTCTCTTCGACCTCAAAGAAATACTCACAAGGCGGTCGAGCGCCGATCTGAAGGTTTGTGTCCTTCGTCAAGAAGCAATAATTAGCTACTGCATTCACCTGCGATTTCTTGAACTCCTTGGAGTACAGCAGCGACTTGGGAAATATGTGATGCACCTCGAGGGCGCTCATCTTGCCGAGCAGCGAACTCTTGAGAGGCAGACCCGTACCCCAGTCCTTTGCTTCCCCGACACGCGTCAGGGCGTACAGCACAGGGTAGAACCGAGCACCGAGGCTCCAGCCGCGGAAGTGGGCAGGTTCCACTCGAAGGCTTCCATGCCACAACCGCAGCTGCTCGAAGAGCCGATCAGTGCCGTGCTCTATTTCGGTGATCACCTCAAGGTCGGCATCGAGAGTGCTTTCGGTCGATCCCGAGAAACGTCCCCACATGGCGCTCTGGAAGTACCAACAAAGCAACCTGTCCCGCTCGGCGGCATCTGCAAGGTGTCCACCGCGCTGGTCGATATACCGCGCCATCACGGGCAGGGCGTAGCGACCGAACAGTACCCGGTCATGATCAAGGCCTAGGCGGCCGGCGATGAGGTTCAGTGCGTAATCGACCGACTTCTCGGCACGTGCGAGTCCATCCTTGATTGAACTCGTTGGCGTGTCGTGCAGGTGGACGAATCGCGCCTCGCCCGTAATGATGGCGTTGACGTTGCGCAACAGCCAGTCAAGGCTGAAGTAGTAACCGCTGTCTCCCCAACGCTTGAGAACCGACTGCATGTGCTCACGGCCCTCTGGCCACGAACCGCAAATCTTGGCGAGGGCAAGATCGCCGCGAGAGAGCTTCGTGCCTCCGCTGTTGACCCGATTGAAGATGTCGACAACCACCTCCACCGACTTGTCCGCACCGGTCACTTCCTCGACGTGCAGTTCGATATCTCTAATCCCCAGGATCCTATTGAGGCGACCGATGTACTTGCCAGCGTCGGATTCAAGATCAGGATGTTGGCTAATCAATGAGATGTATTTCCCCAGTCCATCGTGCCCATCGCGCATGAGGGTTGTGACATCAACCCATAACGGCTCGTCTTTCATCAGCGACGGTTGATAGAAGCGAAACTCCTCAGTCTTGATGTTGTAATTTAAGCCGGTGAACGCTTGGGCATTTCCGTCGAAGAACGCCGGAGGACCCCCGTGAATCATTCCATAGAGCGAAGTGATACGTTGTTGGCCGTCAAGCAGAAGCTGAACCACTCCTTGGGAGAGTTCTTGTTCCCCGCGCGACTCCGCGCCGTCTGCGGACGTGACCCACACCAGCAAGCTGCCCACCGGGTGCCGCCGATAGAGAGAATCCATCAACCCACGTACCTGATCCCGATTCCAGACATAGCCGCGTTGGAATTTTGGCAACGCAAACTGCCCGCTGTCGATGTGGTCAAGGATGGTGGAGACCTTCATGGTGTTCCCTTCCGACGGCATTCCCCAAGGATGCGAGAACTGATGGTAACCGCATTCCCTCCGGTAGGGCATTCGGGAAGACTCCGTGGCCTTGCTGGTTATGACGAAGCGGGGATATCAGACCGGCAACGCTAATCCCAGACGGCTACAACACTCCATTGCCCCGACTCGAGAGCCGCGAGGCGAGCCAGGCCGTCGTCAGCGAGAAGCTGGAAACGAGCATGTCGACCGCGACCGAGTGACACCAATGTTCCCAAGCGGGATATTCCGCAATCGTCGTCGGCAGCGGTTACGACACGCCACGCCTTACAGCCCACACGTCACAGCACTCGCCACCAAGGGACCGCGAGCACATCGGGAGTGAGCCACTCGGTGGTGTCGCCGCCATGCAACAACAGACCACACCTGGCCTTCGCACCGTACTCGGCCCTAAACGAGCGAACGGGGGCCGCGTCGCGCAGACGAGGACGCAGTGACGACTTGACTTCAATCGGCAGCAACCTGTCTCCCGCCTCCACAACAAAATCAACCTCCTCGCCTGCGGCAGTGCGCCAGTGCAAGATCTCCACCCGTTCCAGTCGGGTGTCCCGCCAGGCCAGCAGGTCATGAAGAACCAGATTCTCCAAGTGTGCTCCAGCGGGCTCGTCCTGTTGAGCGAGATGCAGCGCCATGCCGGTGTCGGCCCAGTACAGCTTGGGCGCCTTGATGAGCCTCTTGGTGCGGTTGACCGAGTATGCCGGGACCCGCACCAGCAACTGCGAGACCTCCAACAGATTCAGGTAGCGGTGCACTGTCGGCTGGGAAAGGGCCAGCTCCCGGCCCAGAGTGGTCTGGTTGACGGTCTGACCCAGCCGCAGGCATGCGGCCCGCATCAGTCGCCGGAAGTCCGGCAACGCAGCTATCGACGACAGGTCCTGCAAGTCGCGTTCCAGATAGGTTCGCTCATAACCGTCGAACCAGATCGATCGCTGCTCGACGGTTTTCAACTGAAGCGCAGTTGGTGGCATACCGCCGCGCCGCGCCAGAGCACGCCAATCCTCTGGCTCACAACTTTGGGCGGCGAGCAGGTCGGGCCACTGCTCGTCTGGTGTGTCCAACAGTTGTTCCCAGATACCGCCGAGCCCGAGGCCCAATTGCTCTCGCCGGGTCATCGGCCACAGCGACAGATAGCTTGCCCGACCAGCCAGAGACTCCGAGACGCGATGCATCAACAGAAGGTTGGCCGAACCCGTCAGCAGGAAATGGCCCAAACGACGCCTGCGGTCAATGGCGCGTTTGATCGCGACCAATAGTGACGGCTCGCGTTGCACCTCGTCGAGGATCACCGGCTCGTTGCCCCCGAGCAGCACCTCGGGGTCCCGGCGTGCCAAGTCTAACACATCGATATCATCCAGTGAGAAGTAGCGCCTCGGCCCAGGGACCAGATCTCTGACAAGCGTGCTCTTGCCCGTCTGACGAGCTCCGGTCACTACCACTGCGGGCATCACCTCAAGACGCCGTTGCAACGTTGCTGCGGCCAGCCTGGGTCGGGCAGTTTCATTCATAGCATGAATGATATACATACACACCCTGAATAGATACTCAGGCTGTGCCGTCCCATTTCTTGTCTGGCGATGTCGTCAAGTCTCAGGCTGGCCCAGAAACACTGAACTCATCCTGGTTACGTTCCTGCGCAAATTTGCGCATAAGCATAAATTGTCTAGTAACCTGCTGTTATGCGGGACTACCAACGACCACAAGCCAATCTACTGGTTGAACGGTTGAACGAACCTGTCGAACGGATCTTCACGATCTTCGGTCCGCGTCAATGCGGAAAAACAACGATTGTCCGCCAAGCTCTCGCCAAATTGCCGTATCCGTCTCGTTACGAAGCCGTGGATCAACCGGAACGGCCGCCCACCGAGCCGGTCTGGTCAACAGCGGCTGACGCTCGCTTCGCAGCATCTCCGCGGGACGCTGATTGGCTTGTGAGGGTCTGGCGGGAGTGTGCCGGAGAGGCTCGCAGGCTCGGTTCGAAGTTCGTGCTGGTGCTCGATGAGATACAGAAGATTCCGCTATGGTCCGAGATCGTCAAGGGACTCTGGGACGCCGACCGGGAGTCCGGGTGCCCACTGCATGTCGTCGTTCTCGGCTCTGCTCCAATGCGGATGCAGGCTGACCTCACAGAGAGTCTCGCAGGCCGATTCGAGTCGATTCGTGCGACGCACTGGTCGTTCGACGAGATGCGCGACGCTTTCGGGTTCGACTGCGACGAATTCGTCTTCTACGGCGGCTATCCCGGCGCAGCCGGCTTGCGGCGCAGTTACGGACGCTGGCGTGACTACGTCACCGGTGCGCTGATCGAGCCGCACCTCGAACGCGACATTCTCGGGATGGCTCGTGTCGACAAACCCGCTCTGCTGCGGCAACTGCTTGATCTGGGTTGCCTGTACTCGGGACGAGAACTCTCATACAAGAAGATGCGCGGACAGCTCGAAGACGCGGGCCATGAATCGACGCTCGCGCGTTACCTCGGATTCCTGTCCGGTGCCGGTCTGCTAACCAGTCTCTTCAAGCATTCCGACAAGCCAGTCCTACAACGTTCCTCATCCCCGAAGTTGAACGTCTTGAACACCGCTCTGATGTCGGCCGTCGTCGGCGACAGCTTCGAGGACGGCCGATCGGATCGGAGCCACTGGGGAAGGGTCGTCGAGAGTGCAGTGGGCGCACACTTGATCAACACCGCTTCGTCGGCCACCAACGTCCGCTACTGGCGCGACGGCAACGAAGAGGTCGACTTCGTGCTACAGCGGGGACCCCGGCTCGTAGGTATCGAAGTGAAGGCCGGCCGTGGACTCCCCCGGCGCTCAAGCTTGGAGACCTTTGAGCACAGATTCTCAGCTCTCCCCTCGATCGTCGTCGGCGAGGCGGGCGTACCGCTGCACGATTTCCTGCTGGAGCCTGCCGACCATTGGCTCAACACGTCATGACTGCGAACAACCTGATTCCCCGCACATGCACTGAGATCCCTACAGACAACTCAGTGCGTGTCGGTTTCGTGGGGCCACAACCGCTGAGCGCATTTCGGGAGGTGCCCGCCTACGTGCTCCTCGGCGAACCAGGCGCCGGCAAGACGACCGAGTTTCAGCAGGAATGCCGTGCCCTGGGCGATCAAGCCGAATTGATCTCGGCACGCCGGTTCGCAAAAGCCGACATCGCGTCTCATCCCGAATGGCGAGACAAGGTCCTCTTCATCGACGGACTAGACGAGACTCGGGCCGGTGGTCGCGAAGCAACTGAAGCACTCGACGAAATCGCCGCGAGACTGGAACAACTAGGTACACCTCGATTCCGCATCTCCTGTCGCTCAGCCGACTGGCTCGGACCCGTCGATCGAAGCCCGCTTGTTGAGGTATCCCCCGATGACCGGGTCTCCGCGGTGCAACTCGACCCGCTGGAACGAACCGATGTTCACGAGCATCTGACGGATCAGCGGCCTGGAGCCGATCCTAGGAACTTCATCCTTGAGGCGGAGTCGCGAGGTTTGGGGCCGATGCTCGACAATCCCTTGACACTCAAGTTGCTCCTCGTGGCGACCGACAACGGCAGTTGGCCCTCGACGCGTAGTGAGGCCGTCGAAGGTTCCTGCCGCGAGCTCGCACAGGAGCTCAACCCGAAGCATCCGCGCTCCGCTCAAATCCACGCGCCCGAGTTGACCTTGGACGCGGCAGGCCGTCTCTGCGCGATACAACTGCTCACCGGCGCGGACGGGTACACGTTCGCGCCCGAAGCAAAGAACACTGGGTTCATCCGTGTCGCCGAGGTCGCCTCAGACATGGCCAAGGCACTAGCGCAGACCGATTTCGACATTCGAGATGTCTTAGCCACCAATCTCTTTGTGCCGGTTGGCGAGCAGAGCCACGTTCCGAAACATCGCCAGATCGCTGAGTACCTTGCCGGTAGGCACATCGCACACCTCGTCGAAACCGGTGGAACGTCCGTAGGTCGCGTGCGTCTCGCCCTGACAAGTCGCACCGACGACCGCATCGTGACCGATCTCAGAGGTCTTGCCGCGTGGCTGGCTGCACTTTCCGGCAAGGCTCGGCGCGAACTCATTGCTGGCGATCCGGTCGGGATGGGCCTGTACGGCGACATCTCCGAATGGCCGGCCGATGATCGTCGAAAACTGCTGGAGGGCCTTCTCGATCAAGCGACACCGCGAGACCTCTGGAGCACCAGATGGTTCGACAAAACTGAGCGCCGCCATCGCGACGCGACAGCGTGGGGTTTCCGCAGCCTGTGCAAGCCGGACATGACCGACACCTTGGAGGAGTACCTCGGCCGGGCGAAACGCGGCCAGGTACCCAGCCACATCCTTGAGCTCCTGCTTCGCTCCCTGTCGGAAGCTGACGAATGCTGGCTAGAGGAACTTCGCTGCCTGCTGTCGCAAGTCGAGGGCATCATGTTTGATGCAGGCGGCGTACCGCTGGTGAGACGGTCGGCAATCAATGCCTTCAACCGAATCGCAGAACCCGGCAATGCGACCAAACAGACCCTTCTTGAATTGTTGGATTCGCTCACTGACTCCGTGACCGAAGACACAGATGGAGAATTGTCAGGAACGCTGCTGCACCTGCTCTATCGGCATGCCGTATCACCCCGAGACTTGTGGCGACACGCCGTGAATCGCCCCGAAGTGCCGTTCGGAGGTCGCTACTGGAAGTTCTGGACCGAGTCCCTGCTCGATGGCAGCAACATAGATGAACTCTGCGAATTGCTCGACGTGTTCGCACGCGAGTCCAACCGGGACTTCAAGGGTCCTGACTGGACCTTGAGCGACATCGCCGTGCGCATATTCGTACGTGTCCTGCAGGAGCCTGAGAGTTCCCTGCCTGCTGCCGATCTATATCGTTGGTTGTGTGCGGTCTTCGGCGACGCGCTGGCTGCCAGCTACCACTACGAACAATCACAACAGGCAACATCTCAGTGGTTGTCCGATCACCCGGACGACCATCTGGCACTTCTCGCGCAACACATCGCTGAAGGGGCGCACGGGAATCAGGATCAGCTGGAGCGCTTCGCCGTCGAACAATTGCTGTTCGCGTCACTGCCAGCGAACTTCGACGAATGGTGCGCTGAACAGGCTCGTACACGAGCTGCCCTCGACTGGGATCTTGCCTGCGCTTTCGTTGAGGCACCGCTCAAGCACGGTCAGCGGCTCGTCGGCTCAAAAGATTCCCTAGTCGAACGGTTGAGGGTTGCGCTGACAACCGATCCGCGTCTGCTCGCTCACCTGGACGAGTACCTCACTCCTACAGCGGCGCAACGCGAATTCCAAGAGAAGGAACGTCGACACCAACAAGAGTTAGACGAGATCAGGGCCGGGCACGAGCGAGAAAGGCAACAGCGGCAATCTGGTTGGCGTGCGCTTCTGCGCGAGTCCCGCAACGACCTCGTAACAAACTGCCTACCGGCACCGAACCTGCACGCTCTGGCGCTGGCGTACTTCGGTCTGCTCGTTGATGTGACCGGCATGAACGAGCCTGGCGATCGAATTGTGGAGTTGATCGGCGACAACGCCGAGTTGCGTGATGCAGTCATGAAAGCACTGCGCGATGCCCCCATGCGCGCCGAGGTTCCATCGGTGCAGCGCACTGTGCAACTGGCTGCGGATTCGAAGCACGACTGGCTCGCCTACCCCGTGCTTGCAGGACTCTCTATCCGCGAATCAGAGGGTTCGCTTGATGCCACGCCCCTGTCCGATGAATTCAAACGCAATGCCTTGGCGATCCACGCCACAGCCCCCTTGATGCCGTCACAGTACCCGAAATGGCCTGAGCGTTGGTTGAACGAGGACCCAGAGCTGGTTCTGGAAACGCTGCGCCGGTGCGCACTCGCCGCTATGGATAAAGGTGACACCAGCCTGTCGATGTTGAATTGGCTGAAAGGGGTCGACGGGTTCGAAGACGAACTTCACGACTTCCGTTTGGGTCTTCTGCGGTCGATCCCGGTGCGGTTGCCGGTAGCTCAGCTGCCGGTACTGGACGAGCTCCTGCTACTCGTATCGAAGCATCCCGACACGGTGCCGCTCAAGGAACTGGCCGCTCAGAAACTAAGGGCGAAAAGCATGACCGATGCGCAACGGGTTCGGTGGATGACCCTCGACACGATCATGAGCAACGGTGATGCGCTGGGATCGCTTGACGATTTCATCGGTACAAACGAGAAGCGCGCCCGACAACTCGCAGAACTGTTGAGTACCGAAGCCCATCATTCAGCTGGACTCACGGATCGTCTGTGCGGCAGCGAACCATGCACAACGCTTCACACACTGATAGGTGTCATCGGGCGGAACTTCCGCCCTCACCAGTGGAAGAACAATGAAGCCGTCTGGATCGGACCATCTGAAACAATGTCGGATCTCGTCGAGAAGTGGATCAATGATCTCGCTGGACTACCGGCGGCGGAGGCGGGCGCTGCCTTCGATGATCTCATTGCCGATGAGAGACTACGGTCCTGGCGCAGCCGGTTGGAACATGCACGCAATCAACAACGACGGCTTCACCGGGATGCGTCACATACGCCCATAAACGTTGCTGATGTCCTCGGACTGCTTGGTGATGGTCCCCCGGCCAATGTCGCGGACTTGCACGTCTTGCTCATCGACCGGCTACGAGACCTCGGGAGCCACATCCGAGGTGACAACTCCGACCCTTGGAGACAGTTCTGGGCCGACGACCACGAGTCTCAACCCGAGAAGCCCAAGCACGAAGACAGTTGCCGGGACGCCCTGCTGGCGATGCTGCGCAACCGGTTGCCTGAAGGAGTCGATGCCCAACCGGAGGGACAGTACGCCGCTGATCGTCGAGCCGACATCCGTGTTGCGTCCAAGGACTTCAACATCCCCGTCGAGATCAAGAAGAACACTCACCCCGACCTCTGGACTGCGATCCCCGACCAGCTCATTACAAAATACACGACCGATCCCGCGACCGGTGGGTACGGCATCTATCTGGTGCTCTGGTTCGGCATGGACGAGGGAGGTTACCCGCTTCATCCCACAGACCGCGACCGGCCAAGTACGCCTGACGAACTGGAAATCCGGCTACGCGAGTCCATGAGCCACGAACAGCGCCGCACGATCAGCGTCGTCGTACTCGATCACCGGTTCGACTCAAGCAGCGGCGGCAGCTTGGAAGCGCCGAGTCCACGAGTTACGAACGGCGCTTCATGATCACCGTCGTCATGACCGGACCAGGGCCGAATGAGGTCGATGTGCATACTTGTGAACCGACAGCTAGAGCAGATCGCTGAGGGTGTGAACTCGCTCGCAGCATTCCTCAAATGTAGAAGTCGCGGCGTTGGGCCATACCAGGAGCCGGAGGACATCGTCGTAGGACTGCTCAACTTCCTCCTGGCCGGATGCCCACGCGGGGCTATGGGCGAAACCACCCGCGGGCCGTTCAACACTCGGCAGGCCGGCTGCCACAGAGTGCCGGGCCACCTCGCGCGCCAAAACATCCGCATTCCGCAGCTTGAGTTCGTTCAACACCGCGCTGCTGCGCAAGAGCACGTCCACGTCGTAGTAGTGCCGTGCGGTATCACGACGGCGCTTCTGGCCACCTTCAGTCGCAGCATGGTGGAGAATCATCAGCTTCTCAACGAGTGTCCGCGCGGGCTCCAGAACGAGCAACGACACGGGTTCCATCTCTTCGAAATCGGCGTCGAGCGTAGCTCGCTCCGCGTATTCCGCTATGAGGGACTGCACGGGTCGGCGGACAAACGGAAGAGCACCACCGCGCGTCCCGATCTCGATGAGCACCGAACTGCGGAGTCCAGAGGATTCGAGAGCTGTGGGGTAGCTCAGACGAATCGAGCGCTTTTCGCCTCTGGTTACGGAGGCGAGGTCAAGGACCCCCTCAATGCCGGTGGCTGATTCAGCACCTGCCACGATCTTCTTGAGAATCGTGTTTCGAGCCTTTGGAGAACCGTCGGGCAGAATCGCCAGCAAGTCGACGTCCTCCGAGAAACGTTCGATGAGCCGATATGCCTTCGACAGGCTCGTGCCACCTTTGAAGATCACTGAGCACTCGGTCTCACGGGATGCGTTCGCGACTCCTCGCAATGCCTCGGTGATCCAGAAGTCCTTCTCGACATGTTGCTGAGGAATCCCTGCAACTTGTGCTACGGCGCTTGCGTATCCCTCGATCTCGCCTTGGTTGTCGAGCATGCGAAAGGTCATGTTTGCAGCAACGCTTCCAAGAACTGCCAACGGGTGCGAGTGCCGACATGGTGTTCATCGTGAATCTGCTCAGCAATCGTGGGAAGCCGAATCTCGCCGTTTGCCACGAGCTGCGCGAGAGTAGCCACAACGCTGTCCCAGTCTGCCTCGACGAATCGAAGACCGTCGCGCAGCACTTCGATAACGGCGACCTCAAGGACGCGCAGCCTACGGATTCGGCGCTCGACTGACCGCGCCACGAACTGCACACCTTGCGGGGGCGTCGGAGCACGTCCCGCGACCGCGACGACTTCCGTGGACGGAACCTGGCTGGTCAATCCCAGTGCCGCTGCGGCTGAGAACTCCGCCGGTCCGGCACCGTCGCCTGCCACCTTCAGCCCGACCTGCAGCGGCTGCGGGGCCGGAATGCCGGCTCGCGTACACGGCCCTTTCCAGTACAGCCCTTTACGCACTCGAAGCAGTTCGTTCCTCTCGACTAGACGCGCGAATGCACAGTCGACCGCATGTGGCGGTGCTTGCAGTTCGCTGCTGAATACAAACGAACGCTCTGGCATCTCCGCGACATGGTCGCGAACTAGGCGAGCCGTGTTCATAAGAGGTTATTGTAGCGAAATCCTCTTAACCTTACCACGGCACACTTGAGGAATTCGACGAAGCGAGGCTCTCAGACGGGCGAAGCTAATCCCAGACGGCGACAACGCTCCATTGGCCCGACTCGAGAATGAGTCATTCGACATTCTCTGAATAGTCAAATATACTCATAATTGTGTCGAAACGACTGCAAGTGCTTGTGCCCGAGGATGAATACGCCGAGATCCAAGGCGCCGCACGAGAATGTCGAATGACGGTCGCGGAATGGGTCCGTCAGGCGATGCGCGAGGCACGGAGCGACTCGAACCGGCCCTCTGACTCCACTGACGCGAGGCTGCGAGCTATAGCAGCAGCATCGCAGCACGAATTCCCGACAGCAGACATCGACGACATGCTCCGTGACATCGACGCCGGCGGCACGGCCCCATGATCTTCGTGGACTCCAACGTGCCGATGTATCTGGTCGGCGCCGCTCACCCGAACAAGGACCGGACGATCTCCGTGCTCACGCGTCTGGCGCAGTCCGGCACGACGCTCGTCACCGACATTGAGGTCTACCAGGAGATCCTTCACCGTTACGCCGCCATCGGCCGACTCGATGCAGTTGAGCCTGCTTTCGCGAGCCTCGACGCCATCGTCGACGATGTCCTTGCGTTCGGCGTTGCCGAAGTTCGAGCGGCACGAACGCTGCTGGAGAGCGTCACCGGTCTCTCGGCACGCGACGCGTTGCATGCAGCCGTCATGACGAACGCGGGCGCAACACGGATCTTCAGCTTTGACAGCGGCTTCGATGCCGTCGGAGGACTCGAAAGGCTGAGCTAGCGCCTCGTCAGACGACGTGCGCCCCAAGCGAGCTTGGAGCGCAACGGTGGGGACGTCAAGCCTGTGTCCCCTCAGGTTCAGCAGAACCCGCGCCGGAATCGGGCACTGATCGACAGTGGACTGTGCGACGCGGTGGTGATCGCCGCACCCAACCATCGCCATGTTGCTCCCTGAAGTGCTCGGGATGGGTGTGATCGCCTACCCTGCTGAGATGGACCTCCGAGAAATTTCTGACCACCTCGAGATACAGACACTGATAACCCGTTACTGCAGAGCGGTGGACCGCAAGGACTGGGACCTCTACCGCTCAGTGTTCACCGAGGACGCCTTCATCGACTACACCTCCGCCGGCGGGACTGCCGGCGGTGTGGAGGAGATGGTCGCCTGGCTCGATGCGGCTTTCGCCCAGTTTCAAGCGACACAGCACCTCGTCGCCAACTTCGACGTCAACATCGACGGCGACGACGCGACCGCCGAGGCCATGTTCCACAATCCGATGGTCATGCCCGACAAGTCAGCCTGGCAGACCGGCGGTTGGTACCACCACGACCTCGTCCGCACCGCCGATGGTTGGCGCAGCCGCAAGCTCATAGAAGAATCGGTCTACTTCAGCGGCATGCCGGCCAACCTCACCGCGCCGCAATGAGCGGAGCTTCAATGCGCGGAACCTCAAAGGGCGGACCGTTGCACGGCATCAGGATCGTGGAGCTGTCGGTGGCCCTCACCGGGCCGCTGGCCGTCGGGATGCTGGTCGACCAGGGCGCCGAGGCGATCAAGGTCGAACTGCCGGGTTTCGGGGACCAGGGCCGATACGTGGGGGTCAACAAAGCGGGCATCTCCGCCATGTTCCAGGTCTGCAACCGGGGCAAGCGGGCGATAGCGGTCGACACCCACGACGAGCGTGGACGCGACATCGTGCTGGATCTCGTGGCAGACGCCGACCTGTTCGTGCAGAACATGCGTCCGGGTGCTCTTGATCGGATGGGTCTCGGCGCCGACGACCTGCACGCCCGCAATCCTGATCTGGTCATCGCCGCGCTGTCGGGATTCGGCCAGACCGGGCCCTATGCCCATCGCCGCGTCTACGACTCGGTGGTGCAGGCCCAGGCGGGGCTGGCTGCCTCGCAGATGGGGTTGTACGACGACGAACCGGCCTTCCTTCGACAGGTCGCCGCCGACAAGATCACCGCCTACACCGCCTGTCAGGCCATGACCGCCGCCCTGTTGGCCCGTGAACGCGGCGCCGGCGGTCAGGTGGTCGAGTGTTCGATGCTCGATTCGGTTGTCAGTTTCCTGTTCGCCGATGCCGCGGGCCACGAGATACTGCTCGACAACGACATGCCCCACGTGTCGCAGTCCTTCTCGGCACAGCAGAAGGCGATGCGACTGCTCGACGGATTCATCGTGGTCACGCCGGTGACCGACGCCGAGTTCCACGGCATCGCCGCCTCGTTCGACGTCGACTCGTCGAATCCGTTGCTGGCCACGATGGCCGACAGGGTACAGAACAAAGAGGAGATGAGCGCCTTGATGCGCGAGGTGTACGCCTCAGCAGCGACCAGGACGCTGGCGGAGGCAACCGCGGCGATGGAGTCCAACGATGTGCCCTTCGGTGTGGTGCTCGGCGTGGACGAGGTCGCTGAAGACCCCCAGGTCATGCACAACGAGACCTTCGCGACCCACCAGAGCCCACTGCTGGGGAGGGTCCGACAGCCGGGCCCCCCGGCGCGTTTCACCGGGACCCCGGCGGAGATCCGTTCGCCCGAAGCGCCTGTGCTCGGTGCCCACACAGACGAGGTCCTGACCGAGTACGGCTGGGGCGACCGGCTCGACGAACTCCGTGAGGCCGGTGTGATCCAGTGAGCACTGTTTGATGAGCACCGTCCGATGAGCACCGACGATCGAGTTGCCGCGGACCGCGCCCGCTTTCGTGAATGGGCCCGTTTCGCTCGCGGGCACGGCGACTCTCCGGCTATAGCGGCGGCCACGGTGGTGCTGCTGCGCAACAGCGACGACGGCCTTGAGACCCTGATGTTGCGCAAGAACTCGAGGATCGCTTTCGGCGGCATGTGGGTCTTTCCCGGTGGGAGGATAGACGACGGCGACCGCGTCGGGGCCAATGACGCTGCGGTGGACGATCTGGCTGCTGCCCGCAATGCTGCAGCCCGCGAGGCCCACGAGGAGGCCGAGATCGAAGTCGATCCCGGCTCCATGGTGATCTTTGCCCACTGGATTCCGCCTGCTGCCACTCCGAAACGTTATGCCACCTGGTTCTTCGCAGCCCATGTCAACGACCGGAGCGAGAATGAGAGCGACGTGAAGATCGATGAGGGGGAGATCGTCGAGGGCGAATGGATGACTCCCAAAACCTGCCTGCAACGGCATCACGGAGGCGAGATCGAGCTGGCGCCGCCGACTTGGGTGACCCTCGCCACCCTTCGCGGTCACGAAAGCGCGCAAGCCGCGCTGGCCTACCTGAAAGCTCGCCCGCCCCGGCACCACGCGACCCGCATCGGCAACTCTGAGCAGGGGCCCATCGCCATGTGGGCAGGAGACGCCGGCTACGAGGCCCACGACGTGACCCTGCAGGGCCCCCGGCATCGTCTGGAGATGTTCCCGGACGGCTACCGCTACGTCGACACGCTCGAAGGGGATCCGGTACAAGGGCAGCAAGAAGATCGAACAGCGGGTTCGGAGAGCCCACGACTGTGATCAGTGGACTCACTGCGGCCGAAGTCGAGGAACGGGTCGCCAAAGGACTCGTCAACGACGTGCCGGACGCCCCTGTCCGAACCTTCTCCCAGATCGTCAAGGCCAACGTCCTGACACCGGTCAACGGCATCATCGCCACGCTGTTGGTACTGATTCTGGTCGCCGGGTATCCCGCCGATGCGTTGTTCGCCGGTGTGGTGGTGAGCAACAGCGTGATCGGCATCGCCCAGGAGTTGCAGGCCCGCCGCACCCTCAATGCTCTGGCTGTGCTGTCCGCCCCCAAAGCACGGGTCCGCCGTGGTGCAGAGAGCTCCGAGATTGCGATCAGCGGTGTGGTGGCTGATGATGTCTTGGAGCTCGCAGCAGGCGATCAGGTGGTCGTCGACGGTGAAGTGATCTCCGGGTCGGGGCTCGAGATAGACGAATCGCTGCTGACCGGAGAAGCCGACGCTGTCGAGAAGACCGCCGGCAGTGAAGTGTTGTCGGGTTCGTTCGTCTCTGCCGGTTCGGGTTTCTACCGGGCCACCCGTGTGGGTGCAGACTCCTACGCTGCCAAGTTGTCAGAGGATGCCCGTCGTTTCGAACTCGCTCACAGCGAACTGCGGAGCGGGGTCAACGTCATCTTGCGTTGGCTGTCGATCATCATTCCGCCAACGGCTCTGCTGCTGCTGTTTCGTCAGTTGGCCGCCCTTGATGCTTGGCAGGACGCCCTGCAGGCAACCGTCGCAGCAGCGGTTGCCATGGTTCCCGATGGACTGGTACTGCTGACATCGTTGAGTTTCGTCACTGGTGTGATCGCTTTGGCGCGTCGCCGGGTGTTGGCCAAGGAGTTGGCCTCAGTTGAGTTGCTCGCCCGTGTCGACACGCTCTGCCTCGACAAGACCGGCACGATCACCACAGGCGATATTTCTTTGGGTTCAGTCGAGCCGCTCGGAGCGTTCAGCGCGCAGCATGCCGCGGAAGCACTCGGGGCGTTGGCCGCAGCTGACCCCTCGCCCAACGCCACCCTCGCGTCGATTGCCGAAACCCATGCTGAACCTCCCGATTGGACGCTTGCCGAGAGCCTGCCGTTCTCGTCGGCACGCAAGTGGGCCGCAGCGTCGTTCGCGGACCGTGGCTGCTATTTCCTGGGCGCGCCCGACATCGTCTTTGCCGACGGTGACACCGCCGGACGGAACAGAGCCGACGAGATCGCCGCGAGCGGCACCAGGGTGCTGCTTGTCGCCCGTTCAGAGGAGCCTTGGAACGACGAAACCCTGCCGCCAACAATCGAAGGTGTGGCATTGGTTCATCTTGAGGACACCGTGCGCAGCGACGCCCCCGAAATACTGGCGTTCTTTCGGGATCAGGGGGTCACGCTCAAAGTCATCTCCGGCGACAACCCCGCGACGGTCGCTGCGGTCGCGCGTCGCGCCGGGATTGATGGCGTCGACTCCTTTGTCGACGCGCGCACCCTGCCAAACGAACCTGGCGGCTTTGCCGATGCCCTCGAGGCCAACACTGTGTTCGGTCGCGTCACCCCGTACCAGAAACGGGCGATGGTTCATGCCCTGCAGGGCAGGGGGCGAACTGTGGCAATGACCGGCGACGGGGTCAACGATGTGTTGGCTCTCAAGGATGCCGACATGGGTATTGCCATGGGTGCTGGGTCATCATCGACCCGGGCGGTCGCGCAGCTGGTCCTGCTCGACAACAAGTTCTCGACTCTCCCGAAGGTGTTGGCTGAGGGTCGCCGAGTCATCAACAACATCGAACGGGTCGCCAACCTGTTCATCACCAAAGCCGCCTACGCGGTGCTGCTCACTGCTTTGGCGAGCATCGGTGGCTCGCCTTTCCCGTTCCTTCCGCGCCAACTCACCCTGATAGGTACTTTCTCGATCGGTGTTCCCGGGTTCTTTTTGGCGTTGGCCCCCAACGATGGTCTGGTCCGTCCAGGTTTTCTGAGGCGGGTGCTGCGCTTCTCATTACCTGCCGGGTTCATTGCCGGTGCGGTGACCTACGTGTTGTATGAGGTCGTGAGACGCATGGATGAAGTGTCGTTGGCCGAGGCCCGCACTGCCTCAACCGCTACCTTGCTGGTGATCGTTCTGGTGATTTTGGTGCTGGTGAGCCTGCCTCTCACTCCAACCAAAATCATCTTGCCGATAGCGATGACCGGCGTCTATGTATTGACGCTCTTCTGGTCGTTCTCACGCGACTACTTCGAGTTGGACCTGCCGCCGAGGCCCGCCTGGGTGGCCGTGGCCGTCGCCTCTGTCATCGGCGCTGTCGCTGTGACCATCACCACCCACCTCCTTGACGAGTAAAGCGTGGTCATTGAAGAACACCTCGAGTAATCAGTCACCTGAAACCCTTGGAACGTGCGCGGATTGAACATCGTGGGTGCGCCGAGACCTGTTGTCTCCCGCTCTTGTGTACTGCGTGTACGGGCCGCTCGGGCCACGGCCTCGTTCAGTCGGGACCGTGTGCGGGGCCAATCCGCTCGGCCTCTCAGCCACCTTGAGGGCCACTGGATGTTCTGGACATGGACGTTGGCAGTTCCGCGAGGGGAGAACTTCTGTGTGAATGCGGTGTTTGTGGCAACCGACAATTTGTGTGGTGCTGTTCGTGGTGGTTGAGTGGTTGTTGAGCGGTTCGAGTGTTTGTGGGTGTCTTCAACGCGGGTTTGGCAGACGGTTTTCAGATATGCGGGTTTGGCAGACGGTTTTCAGATATGATATGAATTGACGTAATCAATGTGACAGGATGTTTCCGATGTTGGAGGATCCTGGTCTTGTTCAAAGTTGGAGGATTGCCATGTTGATGCCATCAACCCCCCCCCCCCCCCCGGTCGGGTCATGCCGAAGCGTAGGAACCGTCGCGCCGCCTCGATAAAACGTTTCAGCGTCGTCCTGCTCGGCGCGCTCGCGGCGACGCTGCTCACACCGTCCGTGCTCAGCGCCCAAACACCCCCAGTGCCTTCAGCGACCTTGACATACCAGAGCCACACCCTGGTCGACCCTTCCACCGGGTGGACGTTCACTGAACAGTCCGCTGAAATCGTGTTGAGAGTGAACCTCGACCCCGCGCCGACGACACGGCTCAGAGTCAACCTGAACGCCACGACAGGCGGGCATTTCCTGCGGTCCCGTGAAACAACCCGGACCGTCGATTTCGCTGCCGGGGAAACCCACCAAGACGTCACATACCACATCGACAACGACAGAACCAACGAACCCCACAGCCTCCTCACAATCCGGATCCAACCCGGCGACGGCTACACCATAGGACAACCCGACAACTTCTCAAGCATCTACCTGCACGACAACGACAGACCCCCCGGGGAAAGAACAACAACAGCAACACAGCTCACCGTCGCCAACCCCAGATACGAACCGGCACTCATCGACTGCGGCGACACCGACGAAGCACAAAGATTCGCCGACCACTGCCAAACAGCCCAACAGGAACTCGAAGAACGATGCAGAGGCTTCGAGATCGTCAGAGCTGACGGCACCCGCTATCTACGAAACATCCCAGGAGCAAGAGGAAGCAATAGGAGGGCAGACGTGCCGTCGGACTGCGGCACCAACGGAGCAGCACCGGACCCTCAAGTCACTGTCATCGACAACCCCGACTACGTGGATTCACAAATAATCGAGTCGTACATAAATGACGTTGGGAACAGATCTAGTCGTCTTATAGATAACCCCGACCATATTCTGCCCACTGTCACGCGGCCCGGTCGGATACCGAGGATCACCGAACCCGTCGAACCGACGATCGAGTTCCCTGACTACCCTGAAGAGATACCCTGGCCCGAGTGCCCCGACCACGAATCACAGGGATGCACCGACGCCGTCTACGACGCCTACTTCGCCCGTGTCGACGCGCAACTAGACCGATACAACAAAGCCGTGGAAAGATACGACAAAGCCTGGCAAGACCACCACGACGACTGGGACGACTTCCTCGAACGACGCAACCAGCTGATCCAAGCAGACCAACCCTTCCAAGAATGCGGCCACGAACCCGCAATGTTCCCAAGCCTCAACCACAACGAGCCATACCTCCGAAACCTAGGCAACAACCTCATCCTAGACGAAGACGGAGACTCAATCCCAAACCCCGACTACGACCCGCTGTGCACGATAACAGCTAACACCGGGGTTCCCTAAACAAACAGTCGAACAACCCCAACGAACAGACACACCACCGAGATGAGCAAGGTTGCAGAAGCGACCAGCAAGTACAGGCGCCACCGCAAAGCTGGATCCCGCAACCGGACGTCCGCTGTCTGTTTCTCTTGGCCGCGACCTGGCCCCTAGAGTCCCTCCATGAGCGAAGACGGACTGGCCGGAGTGTGGTTCAAATGATGCCGCAGACGACTCGTACCGCCCTGGTAGCCGGCAGCGGTGATCCCGCTGACTCGGTGGGAGTCGGCCTCGTAGCCGCTGGTTGGAGCCTCCTTCGCCTCGGTGACGATCCAATCAACGACGAAACAATCTCCTCCTCCTTCCCGACGCTGGAGCGATTGGACCTCGTGGTCCACGCCCGTTACCCGAGCCTTTGCCGCCGGCGCATGGACATCTGCGACCTGACCGCACAACAATGGCACGAGGTCTGCGACGAACCACTCGAAGCGGGAATCCGCTTGGCCCGGGCAGCACACGAACCGTTAAGCGCAGCGGGGGGAACGATCGTGTACCTGGTACCGCTCATGGCCTCGGCCGGGGGCGACGGATTCGCTCCCTTCTCCGGGGCAGCGGAAGGCCTTCGCGTGTTGGCCAAATCGCTCGCCAAGACCTGGGGTGAAGACGGTGTCAGCGCCCACGCCATCACCCTTGATCCGAGTGCTTTCCTGGCACCAGAAGACGCTGCGGGCATGGCCGAGGCCAACTCGTTGCACGACCCTCCCCTCGGAAGAGTCCCCGACCTGAGCGACGAAGTCTCCCTAGTAGTCGATGCCCTCACCAGCGACGCGTTCGGTGTGCTGACCGGTGCTTCCCTGGTGGTTGACGGCGGCCTCTGGATGCCAGGATGAACCCCATGAATGGGCTGCTCGAAGGCCGGGTGGTGATTGTCACCGGTGCCGGCCAAGGTGTCGGCAAGGGTATCGCTGCGGCTATGGCGCAAGCCGGAGCCGGCGTGATTATCGCCGCCCGCCGCTCAACCAATGGTGAACCGGCGGCTCAAGCAATCCGCGATCAGGGAGGTCAGGCGTTGTTCTGCCGCTGCGACGTGACCCGGCGCGATGACCTGGACGCGGCCGTGGCTGTAGCTCTGCAACATTGGGAGCGCCTAGATGTGATGGTTCACAATGCGGTCTCTGCGCCGGGACCGCCACGCCCGATTCAAGTCATAGACAACGACACCATCGCCGCACAGATAGCGACCAGCACCACCGCGACCTTCCACTGCGCCCAAGCGGCTTTCCCAGAACTTCGCCGCAACGGTGGATCCCTGATTCTGCTCACCTCGCCCTCTGGCATTGAAGGGTCGGGCCACCTACCGCTCTACAGTGCTGTCAAAGGCGCCCAGCGGGGACTGCTGAAAAGCCTCGCTCGTGAATGGGGACCCCACGGAATAAGGGTCAATGCCATAGCACCAGTGGCATGGACACCGGCGATGGACACCGCGACCGCGGCAAACCCAACCCTTGAGGAACGCTTGTTGGGACGTACCCCACTCGGCCGGATCGGCGACCCGACCAACGACATCGGACCGGTTGCAGTGTTTTTGGCCTCCGACCTCGCCCACTACATGACGGGTCAGACTCTGGCCGTCGACGGAGGCCGCTACCTGGGTCTCTAGCGATCCGAATACCCATGTGACAACCCACCTCCTCAACGAACAGCCCGTTGCTGAACTCCGTCGCACGCTATTCGGCAAAGGGTACGACTTTATCCGGGTTGGCATCCACCCAATCCTGGGCAACGCTCAAAAGATCCTGGTGCAACAGACCGAGGAGCCTGTCGGTCTCAGCATCCTTACCGGCATATATCCGTGCCCTCGACCAGCACTTAACCTCAAGCTGTGCCATCCGGTCGCCGACCAACCCCAGATCCTCATACGCCGCCTGTTGCTGCTCCTCACTCAACTGAAAAAACTCCGCTACCGGCGGCAGACCATGATCGATGCCACACGCCTCCAAGTTGTCGTTCATCATCCTATGCAACTGCCCGTAGTGAGGATTGTCGAAAATCTTGGAGATCAACTCCACCAACACTTCCCACTCAAACTCCGCGCGATGCCGTATATCTGCGTCGTTGGATTCAAGTCTGGCGTATGTGCTGAGTTCATAGTCGCTCCCCAGCGTCTCACCACCCCAAGGCGATAAGACAAACTCTCGGACTAAGTTGTCAATACCCGGATCGGGCTGCGATGGAGACGGCGGTCGGGTACTGGTCGGTGCGGGATCATCGCCGGGATCATTGCCAACGGGATCAACCGTCTCAACGTCCAGCCCTGTGTCGGTCTCTGAGTCCTGCCCTGTGTCGGGAAGCTCCGGTTCGGGCTGGTCTGCGCCGGCCGGGTTTTCACCAGCCACCACCACCTCACCGTTACCACCTTCCCCAGAAACAGAGCCAACCAACCCAAACCACCCCAAAACAACCAACGACACCACAATCAACACGACCACCGACCCAAGGCCGCTTACCCTCGCCACTGTTGCTTGCCACACTCTCCTCGGTTCTCTCACAATACACTCCGTTCAATTAGAGGCCGAGCGAGTAGGCAGGGCAACTCGGACCGTACAGCGCGAGGCGGCATCACCTACCCGCGCACGTTCTTAGATGTCAAAACACAAATATATATTTTTATACAGCCCCAAGAATATTACGCCTATTCTTCAACTCCCGTCAACCGGGACAAAACTCTCGTTCACTCCCGACCAGCAGACTACTGAGGGTCAGCGGCGATCCGAATACCCATGTTGGCGGTGCAAGTGTCGGGCGTGTTGAACGATCTCGCACCGACCCGATACCGGTTGCAGTAAGAATCGTGGCACAGATACGACCCGCCCTTGATGACCTTGGAGAGCCCTTCCTCGAACCAATCCGCGCACCATTCCCAGACGTTGCCTGCAGTATCGTACAGACCCAGACCGTTCGGCGGGTAACTGCCGACCGGCGAGGTCGCATACCAGCCGTCGTCGAGCGAATTACTCGCAGGAAAAGTGCCCTGCCAGATGTTGCACTGATGCACTCCCTCCGGCGTGAGCCCATCACCCCACCCATAGACTGCCTGTTCAAGCCCGCCGCGCGCTGCCCGCTCCCATTCAGCTTCCATGGGCAGGCGGCACCCAACCCAGGATGCATATGCTGCCGCTTCGGTCCAGGTGACATGAACGACGGGATGATCGCCCAAACCTTCGAGGCTGCTCTGAGGGCCGGCGGGATGACGCCAGTCAGCGCCTTCAACAACACGCCACCACTCCGCCCCGACCACTCCGCGGGTGTCACCGAAGTCATCGGGCAGCACTCCGGCGAAAACAAACGACCAACCCTCAGACTCGGCCGACGTGACCATCCCCGCGGCTTCAACAAACGCCGCGAATTCATCGTTCGTGACGGGGCGCGAACCGATTGAATAGCTTCCAGTGGCGACCTCACGGACCGGTCCCTCACGGTCGGCTGGGAAGCGGGCGTCTTCGGTACCCATGAGGAACAAACCTGCCGGGACTTCGATCATCGGTCCCCGGACGCGCCCAGCAGCGACACTTTGACCAGGGCCGGCGCCCGAACCGGTTCCCGCGTCACCCGTTGCGTTCGGCACTGAACAACTGGGGCTCGTGGAGCGCGTCGGAGTGCAGCAGACATCGTCGGTCACGTCTCAGTATGGCGCAGGATCGGAACACCTCAGCGTCGCCGGAGCCGGTGAACAAGGCCAACGGGTGTCGTGGCTGAGAGGCCGAGCGAACAGGTGGGACAACGCGGCCCGTACGGTACGAGGCCGTGGCCCGAGCGGCCCGTGAGCGCAGCGAACAAGAGCGGGAGCACCCCCGTTTCGACGCGACGTACTTGCCGCCTGTACGCGCTCGTTCTAAGAAGCGCTCTGCATTGCGTCGCGTGCCCGTTGCTCAGCCACGCGCTTGCGACCAACGATCGGTGTGGTCGGAGCGAACCCGGCGGCAGCGCGTTCCGACTCGCTCTCCCCACCCCAAAAGCCCAGTTCACGGTTTGTTCGGGCGTAATCGCGGCACGCGATGAGCGACACACAGGAATTGCAGATCCGTTGGGCGGCGATTTCTCGACGGACCCTTGCCTCCGGACGTTCGGCAAAAGGTGCAAAAAACAGATCGCCGTGGCCGCTGCACGCCGGATCGTTCATCCACGCAGTCGATCCGGTCGGACCAGCGAAGTTTTCCGAAGGTTGAACCATGTCAAGCATAAACACCCGCTTCTATAAGAACCCGATGGCCCACGCGAGGATATGGCTTCGGGCACCCTGTTCGGCTAGGGCTAGCGGTTTCAACTTAGGAAACCAGCCGACCGTTGTCGCATGAAGTCCGATAATTGTTCGCGGTGGAAGCTATCTGTAGAACAGATCGCCAACAATCGCATGATCGCGCTGCTTCAACAGTTTCACCTGCAGCAGGCTTACGGCTGGATCTGACGTTCGGTTGAAGGCAGCACTCGAACAATATTGATGTACTGATCGTTGCCATAGATCGCTTTCGCGAACTTCAGCACATCTGCCAGTTCCAACTCAGTGAGTTCACTCAACAGGCGCTGCGCTGTCGGCAGTTGATCGTCTGGTGCATGCACCCGCCGGTGCAACGGGTTGATCAGGTTCGCGTTCGAAACCCGTCCGTAGTTCGATGCAACCACCGCAACCGCAGTCACGAATTCATCCTCAGTGACATTGCCTCCAACAACATCGTCAAGTATCCGGAACACTTCCAACTCGATCTCCTCAAACAGTTCGGGTGAGCCCGTAGCGGAGAGTGTTGAGCGTATTCCCGGTTCGGGGAGGAAGAAGATCGACAGTCCTACATCAATCGAATATGTGGCGCCGATAACTTCTCTGACATCGTTGACCAATCGTGCGTCCAAAATAGTTTCGAGAACGTCGAGCGCAACTTCAACTGAAGGATCAACATCACTCAAGATCTCGTGGTACACCTCAAGAGCAGTAGCTTGAGAGTCTGGGCCGAGTTCCACCTCTCGACGCACGAACCCGGTGGGTGCGGGTGGACGGCGGTTCACGAAGCTGTCAGTCTCACCGGCCGGCAGAGTCCCGATATAGGTACGAGCCAACCGCTCGACGGTCTCGCGGTCGACATCCCCGACCACAACCACGGTCAGGTCGTCGAAGCTCGCAAAAGCCCGCTCGTAGCGTTCCAGCAGAGACTCTGCGGTCAGTTCATCGAGCGCCTCTTGCGACGCGACCGGGTTGAACCAGTCGAACGCTTCGCCAAAGCGAGCCTGGTTGTACGCAACCCATGCCTTCCAATCGGGATCGGCTTGAGAAAGACTGAGGATGATCCCACCAAGGTTGACGACCTCTGCCAAAGCCTGATCGTCGACCCGTGGCTCGGTGAACAGCAGATACATCAACTGGAACATCGTTTCGACGTCCGCGGTGTTGGATACACCGTTAGCACCCTGGTTCGACTCACCGATGAACGGTTCCACCGAGGCGTTGACGCCGTCGAGGAAGCGTGACAGCTGAGCGGGGGTCAGATCGCCCAGGCCACTTTGGGCAACCGCTCGGGGGGCCAACCTGCCGGCGAACATCCGGTCTCCCGGTTCCATGGCCGACCAACCACCCAAAGAAACTGCTTGGAGATAAATCCGATTCTCGGCTATGCCGGAGGGAGCGAACATGACCCGCGCACCGTTGGCAAAAGTCCACTCGTAGGCACCCTCAAAGATGTCGAGTTCCGCAGATTCCACCGCCTCGACGGGATCAGGCGCTTCGAGCAACTCGTCGACGTCTCCAAGAACTGCGGGTAGTTCACCCGCCTCGGCCGTCTCTACTGCCGCGGCCAATTCTTCGACCGAGGGCAGGTTCGCCGCATCGGCAGCCACACCAAACACCAACAGACCGCTTTCGTCCATGATCTCTTTGAGACGAGTGCTGAGCTCCGCGGGCGTAATTTCGTCCAACAGCGCAGACACACGTTCGAGTCGGTCCGCGGGTGTGCCGATATCGATTCCCTGAAGGAAGTGCGCCACATAGAGACCTGCGTAGGCGGCATCCTGGGTCGTTGGCACCGACTCGACCCCATCCTCAAGAGTTGCGATGATCGCGGTGGTTGCGCGTGCGAGGTCGCCATCGGTGAAACCGTGTTCTCTCAGGGTCAGCATCATCGACCAGAAATCGTTCAGTGCGGTCTCGTAGTCGTCGGCACGGAGGTTGGTGCCGTAGTAGCGCAGCCCTCGGTTGTAGGTGAACGAACTCCAGTGAGTCGGGTCTGTTTGGGACAGGAGACCCTGTTCGTAAGCGTCTTGTAGGCGGTTGCCGAGCATGATGGCAATGAGTTGCTCGATCCACAACTGTCGTTCGCCTTCAATCGTTCCGCGGTTCCATGACGGCAGGCGGATGTCGAGCGAGAGGTAGGAGTAGGCCTGTCCCGGGGAAGCGGCGATGGCGTACTTGGGTTCTCGGTCAATTTCTGATGCGATTTCGGGTGGGGCGGGTTCCTCGCCTGCGGGGATGGCACCGAAATGCTCTTCGACCAGTCGCTCGAGCTCGTCCGCCGGTAGATCACCAACGGCGACGACTGCCATATTCGAAGGCACGTACCACTTTTCATAAAAGTCACGCAGATCCTGCGCGGTGACGGATTCGATGCCTTCGACCGTGCCGATCGGCCGATAGCCCTCATACGGGGTGTTCTCGACGTAGAGGTCGTCGAACGCGGTGAGGATGACACCATCGCCGGTTTCGACCCTGAGACGGTATTCGTCGCGCACGATGCCCCGTTCGTCCTCCACATCATCAGGGTTGATCGTCGCCGCGTGCGCCCATTGCGCCAGGACGTCGAACACGGTGTCCACGGTTTCCTTGTCGTCGACCAGCGCTTCAAGTTCGTAGACGGTCTGGTCATAGGACGTGTAGGCGTTGATGTCGGGCCCGAACTCAACACCGATGTGCTGCAACACGTGAGTCAGTTCATTGCCGGGGTACTTCTCGGTGCCGTTGAACAGCATGTGCTCGAGGAAGTGGGCCAAACCGCTCCCTTCTTCAACTTCGTTGACCGAGCCCGCGTCGACAGCCAGACGCAATGTCAGGTTCCCACCGGGGCTGTCGTTGCAACGCACGTAGTAGGTGAGGCCGTTGTCCAGCGTTCCGATCCGCACCGCCGGGTCCACCGGAAGCAGACCGTCTTCGATGGCTGCGTCCGAGTCGGCTGCGTCTGAGTCGGCGGCTTCCACATCCTCGCATTCGACGGCGGCCGCTTCAGGCTCGCCGTCTGCGGCGGGATCGCAGTGTGGGGTCGCGGCGTCGACGGTGACGTCGGGTTCGTCCTGATAGCGGTACAGGAACGTGATCAGTTGGCCGCGCGTCGTCGCAGCCTCTGGTGCGAAGGTGGTCGGGGAAGTACCGGTGGTGACGCCGGCGTCGGCCATCCAGGACACACTGTCCTGTTGCCAGGGCGCGGCCACATCGCTGAAGCCGTGCTGCGGCGCGGACGGCTCACCTGCCAGACGATGCAGGAACACTGCGGCCTGGCCGCGTTTCAACGTCTCATCAGGAGCAAAGGTAGTTGGGGAAGTACCAGTGGCGATACCAGTGTGGGCCATCCACGAGACCGCATCATTCTGAGACGCGTCGGTCACATCGCTGAACGGATGCGGGTCCCCGGCATCGGGCTGATTCTCCATGGTGTAGATCCACACCGCTGCCTCACCACGCGACACCGGAACATCAGGTCCGAAACAAGGCCCTGAAACACCGGTGATCCCATTGTCGACCGCCCATTGCACCGCATCGGTGTACCAGGTGCCTGCCGGCACGTCGCCATGCCCCGCCACAGCCCCGGCGGGTGACGGTGACCCCGCCAACAACGCTGCCGTCAACGCAACAACCAAACCGGCCCGGCTCAACCCGGCCATCAGACGAGAACATGATTTCAAACGAGAACAATAATGAGGCATAGGCCCGACAATTTACCCCCCTACTTCCCAATTTTCGCACACCAAGTCAGATTGGTCGCAGTGACGGCACCGTGGGCAACTGCGGTGGTTCTGCTCAGGCGACTGTGCCGTTCGCGCGCAGAGAACCGATCTCCGCGGTAGTCAATCCGAGGTCGTCCGCCAGAATCTCATCGGTGTGCTCGCCCAGACGAGGTGCCGGCGCTGGTTCCACAGCAAGTGCTCCGTCGAAAGCCAGCGGCGAACCGGGAGCCAGGTAAGTGCCGATCTGCGGCTGGTCCACTTCCCGAAACAAGCCACCGTCGACCGAACAGCGAGGGTCGTCGTCCACAAGTTGCTTGAACGTCTGGTAGCGACCCCAGCAGACACCCAGTTCATCGAAACGAGCGGCCACCTCGGCAATCGTCCGGCTGGCGATCCAGGGGCGAACAGCGGCCGATACTTCAGCGCGGGCCTCGAAACGATCGCCTTCGTTGCCAAAGTCGAGTCCTCGGGCCTCAGCGATGGCTGACACAGCAGCGGTGGACTCAGTCGCCTCAAGCAGGTTCGACCATTGCTTCGGGCTGATTCCCGCGACGTAAACCTGAGCCCCGTCGGCAGTCGTGAACTCGGCTCCGTAGGCGCCGTAGAGATAGTTCCCGAAACGCCCACGCTCGGTGCCGTTGATCTGCGCCTCGGCAACATGGCCCAGGGCAGCCACCGCAGCAAGAGCCACATCGCTGAGAGCCAGACTCATCAAGGCGCCCTCCCCGGTCTGCATACGCCGTCGATCAGCAGCCAACAGACCCAACGCCGCTGTCTGACCACAGATCAGATCCCATGCCGGCAGCACGTGGTTGAGCGGTTCTGCAGAGTCGACCGGGCCGGTGGCCAGCGGATATCCCATCGCCGCGTTGACCGTGTAGTCGAGCGCGGTGGAGCCGTCGCGGTTGCCGGTCACCGCCAGCATCACCAAATCGGCGCGACGTTTCTGCAGAGCCGAATAGGACATCCAGCCCCGCGCCGGAAAGTTGGTGAGAAAGGTCCCCGTGATGCCAATCAGTTCGGTCAACAGCTCCTGGGCACGCTCGGAGCGCAGGTCGACCGCGATCGAGCGTTTGCCCTTGTTCAGACCGGCCCAGTACAGCGACTCGCCCTCGGCAGTGAGGGGCCAGCGGCGCGCATCGAGCCCTCCACCGATCTGATCGAAACGAATGACGTCAGCACCGAGTTGAGCCAGCGCCATGCCGCCCGAAGGGGCCGCGACGAAAGCCGAGCCCTCGACCGTCCGAAAGCCGTCAAGCGGCGGGATCATCGACTGTCCCGACGTCTTCAACGGCAACCGTCAAGATCATCAACCCATCCAGTTGATCGACTGCAGCTCGCTGTACGCCTCAATACCCCACTTGCCTCGGTCACGACCCACACCACTCATCTTGAAACCGCCGAACGGGGCCTCCATGTGGGGTTGGATCAAGTTGATCCCCACACAGCCCGACTCGAGCTGCGAAGCAATGTTGTAGGCACGTTTCGTGTCACCCGAGAAGACGTAGCTGTAGAGCCCGTAGTCGGAGTCGTTGGCAAGCTGTACTGCCTCTTGTTCGTCGCCGTAGGGCATGACCACGATGACCGGGCCGAAAGCCTCCTCCCGAACCACGTGCATGTCCGGGGTGCAGTCGGCAAGCAGGGTCGGCGCGATGAAATAGCCGGGAAGGTCGGGGCGCTCTCCGCCGCAGACCAGCCTCGCCCCGGCGTCGACGCCGGACGCGATGAACTGCTCGACGCGGTCGCGGTGCATTTCGGTGATCACCGGGCCGACGATGGTGGATCGGTCTGTCGGATCACCGACCTTCATGAATCCCGAGAATGTGTTGAGCGTCTCGACCAGTTGGTCGTAGACGTCGCGATGGGCGATCACCCGGGTCGGCGCAGTGCATATCTGGCCTGCGTGGAATCCCCAGACGGTCGCTATCGCTTGCGCAGCGGTGCCCAGATCGGCGTCTTCGGTGACGATTGCGGCCCCCTTGCCTCCAAGCTCCATCAACAGGCGCTTCATGGTCTTGCCACCGTTGGACATGATCTTGGCGCCCACCGGGGAGGAACCCGTGAACGAGATCATGTTGACGTCTGTCGAGTCGACCAGGGCGGCGGGCACATCGGGGCGAGAGCCGTTGACGATGTTGATCACACCGGCGGGGAAACCGGCTGCTTGAGCAGCTTCGCCGACCAACAGGATTCCGAGCGGGTCCTGCGGCGCCGGTTTTATGACAGTGGTGCATCCCGCTGCCAACGCCGGGGCGATCTTGCCGGCAACGTTGGTGACAGGAAAGTTGTAGGGCGTGATGGCCGCGACAACACCGACGGGCTGGCGCTTGACTTGGGCGCTCAGCAGCCCGGCGGGACCGAGCGGACTCTCTGCGGTGGGGATCGGCGCCAGGCTCTCGTCGAGATTGATGGGCTTGGCGTAATAACGGAAACGGTCGACTGCGGGTCCTCCGACCTGCAGCGTCTCGGTCGTGCCGATGGTGGCGCCGGTCTCTGCCTGAACCGTTGCGACCCAGTCTGGCGACCGCTTCTCGATCTCTTCACCGAGTCGGCCGATGGCGGCGCAGCGCTCTTCGCGGCCGAGCCTTCTCCAAGCGGGCAGCGCCGCTTTGGCCGCAGCGGCCGCATCGTCCGCCTGCGCGACGCCGGCTTCGGGCGCCCGTCCCACAACTTCGGTGGTGTGCGGGTTGATTATGTCGTAGTGCCCCGCATCGGGTTCGACCCATTCTCCGTTGATCAACAACCGCCAGTCCTTGTCGACATCAATCATGCTCATGGCCCCAAACATTACCTGCGACGTTCCCCACACCCCCAAGAAAGTGCGCGGATTGACCATCGTGGGTACGCCGAGACCTGTTGTCTCCCGCTCTTGTTCGCTGCGCTCACGAGCCGCGAGGCCGCGGGCGGGCCGCTCGGGCTGCGGCCTCGTTCAGTCACGACCGTGTGCGGGATCAATCCGCTCAACCTCAAAGGGTGGCTGCGTCGACGACGTCGCGGCGGGATCAGCAGCGGGCCAGGGTGGTGTTGATGGCTTCAGAGGGGTTGTCGTCGCCGGTGATCGGCGGGGCGGTGGGCTTGAACCGCAAGAAAGCGGGTACTCCTCGGGCCGCCGGCAGATCCTCGAGCCTGTCGGATCCTGTCCCGATGTCGTGAGTCGTGGTGGTCACGCCTAGCCTCATCAACAGTCCAACTTGTCCGATAGCCAGTCTGTTCAGAGGAACCGCAATGCCTGAAGCCGTAATCGTCGCCACTTCCCGCACCTCCATCGGTCGGGCCCACAAGGGCTCTCTCACCGACGCTCGCCCCGACGACATGTCGTCGTTCATCCTCAGCGACGTCATGAGCAAGGCCGGAGTGGAGGCCGCCGACGTAGAGGACGTGATCTGGGGCATCGGCCAACCAGGCGGCGAGGGGGGCTACAACATCGCCCGGGTCATCTCCGCGATGCAGGGCCTCGACATTCCCGGTGTCACCGTCAACCGTTACTGCTCGTCCTCGCTGCAGACGATTCGCATGGCAGCGCACGCGATCAAGGCCGGCGAGGGCGACTGTTTCGTGGCAGGCGGGGTGGAGACTGTCAGCCGCTACCTGCACGGCGCCGCGGATTCCGGCCCTCACAACGAGAAGTTCGCTTCCGCAGAACAACGCAGCGCGGCCCGCACCGGCGAGGGGTCGGCAACCTGGGCCCCGCCCGACGGGCTCCCCGACATTTATATTGCCATGGGCCAGACCGCCGAGAACGTGGTGCAGGCGACCGGGATAAGCCGTCAACGCCAGGACGAATGGGGTGTCAGTTCCCAGAACCGGGCCGAAGCCGCTCTCAACCGCGGCTTCTTCGAGCGTGAGATCACCCCCTACACGCTGCCCGACGGGACAGTGGTCGCCAAAGACGACGGTATCCGCGCCGAGACGACCATCGAGAAGGTGTCGCAGCTCAAGCCGGTGTTCCGGCCCGACGGCACAGTCACCGCAGGCAATGCCTGCCCCCTCAACGACGGTGCGGCCGCGGTGGTCGTCATGAGCGGCACCAGGGCGAAGGCGATGGGCATCGAGCCCATTGCTCGCATCGTCTCGAGCGGCGTGTCGGCGCTGCACCCCGAAATCATGGGACTCGGACCGATCGACGCATGCCGCCAGGCCATGGGTCGTGCTCAAATGACCATCGACGACATCGACCATGTTGAGATCAATGAGGCGTTCGCCGTACAGGTTCTAGGCTCGGCCGACGAACTCGGCATCGACCTCGACGTCCTCAACCCCAACGGTGGAGCGATCGCGCTCGGCCACCCGTTCGGGATGACCGGCAGCCGCATCATGACCACCCTGCTCAACGGCCTCGAAGACTCCGACTCCACCATCGGTATGGAGTCGATGTGCGTCGGCGGCGGTCAGGGAATGGCCATGATCGTCGAACGACTCAACTGAACCGAACTGAACAAGCCGCGCACAGGAGGGCACAACCATGTCAGAGAACGTTGCACTACCGGGAAAGCTCGGTGATCCGGCCCGGACTCTGGGAACAGATCCCCGTGCGGACTCACGCATGGTGGCCGAACTGGCACAGCTGGGGATGGCCGGTGAACCTGAGCCGCTGCCGCTCACCGCTGATGCATCGGCCACCGAGATCTACGAGTTCACCGCGGTGATCGAACCGGGTTTCGAGATGCTGTTCGACATGATCTACGCCGATCTGCCTGCAGTGGAGGGTGTGGAGTCACGCACCGAAGTCATTACCGGGACTGACGGCAACGACATCAACCTCTACATCCATCAGCCGGCCGGCGGCAGCCGCGGGCCGCGGCCCTGCATTCTGCACATCCACGGCGGGGGCATGGTGATCCTCAAGGCGTCCGGCGCCTCCTACCGGCGCTGGCGCGACGAACTCGCCGCTCTCGACCTCGTGGTCGTCGGCGTGGAGTTCCGCAACGCCGGCGGCGCGCTGGGCCCCCACCCGTTTCCGGCGGGATTGAACGACTGCACCTCGGCGCTGGAGTGGGTCCATGCCAACGCCGAGCCGCTGGGAGTGTCGAAGATCGTGGTGTCCGGCGAGTCCGGCGGCGGGAACCTGACGTTGGCCACGACGCTCAAAGCGAGCCGCGAGGGCCGCCTGCACATGATCGACGGCGTCTACGCTCAGTGCCCCTACATCTCCGGCGCCTACGGGGATCCACCCATGGAATTGACCTCGCTCCACGAGAACGACGGATACTTCCTCGGCAGCGAGATGATGGACATCATGGTGCGCGCCTACGACCCGAGCGGCGAGAACCTCACAAACCCTCTGGCCTGGCCGCTGAACGCCGAGATCGACGATCTCGAGGGCCTGCCCCCGCACGTGATCTCGGTGAACGAACTGGATCCTCTGCGAGACGAGGGTCTGGCCTACTTCCGCAAGCTCACGAAGGCGGGTGTGACGGCCAACAGCCGCACGGTCAACGGCACCTGCCACGCCGGAGACGTGATCTTCCGGGGTGCGATCCCCGAGGTGTACGCAGCCTCGGCACGCGACCTGTCTACTTTCGCACACAACTGTTAGGCGCACACAACTGTTAGGCGCACACAACTGTTAGGCGCCGACACCGACTGGGTTCAGTCGGCGGGCCGGTTGATCAGGTGGGTGGCGGCGTTGTCGAAGTGGTCGAACATTGCGTCCCGAATCTCGACCGGCAACGGGCGGTCCGTACCGTCGGCGAGTGTGGCGACGCGAAGCGATGCTGTCATGTGCTTCATCCATGCGTCGCGTTCGGCCATCCCGATGGTGAAGGGCACGTGGCGCATCCTCAGACGGGGATGGCCACGCTGTTCGCTGTAGAGCGCGGGCCCGCCCCAGTACTGCGCCAGGAAGCCGGCGAGGCGCTCGCGGGACGGGCCCATGTCGGCTGGATACATCGGCCGCAGCAGCGCGTCGGTCTCCACCGCGTCGTAGAACCGGTCGACCAACTCGTCGAAGAAGCGCTGCCCACCGACTGCTTCATAGACCGTCGGCGGGGCCGCAACGGCTTCACGCATGGCACCCTTCAAGCTCACCGTTCCCGGCGACACCCAGCGTTGCCGGACCTGCGTCCCAGGGTCCACCCCAGAATCAGGGTCGATCTGCTCAGCCTCAGACGCTCCGTCAACCACCGTCTCAGGCTAGACCCCAGCAACGGCGAAGCGACTCGATCAGTGAGTCGGAGGCTGAGAGCCGTTGCTGGAGTCACCATCACTGCATCGGGTTGCGTGCGTCTGCAGTGGGGAATCTGCGGCTCAGCCACCACCCTCAGAACCAGAGGCGGGCAGCGTTTCCGCCGAGGACGGCCGCTTGCGTGGAAGCGTCGAGGTCGCTGAGCGCACCGCCGACAAGGGTGACCAGTTCGGAGTAGGCACGATCATGCACCTGGGGGTGGTCCGACCCCCAGACGATGCGCTCAGCGCCGAACAGGTCGAGCAGCCGCCGCAGTGCCGAGGAGGGTGGCAGGACAGCAGCGTCGAACACTCCTGTGCTCAGCTTGACGATCAGGTTCTCATGCAAGGCGAGATTCACCAGCGCCTGATCGTCGCCCCCCAGAGACACGAAACCACAGTGGTCGAGAGCTATCTCACAGTCGGGCACCGCCGCGGCAATACGTGCGACCGTCGGCAACTCCTCGGCGAGACAGCAGACGCTCGGGCCGACACCTGCGTAACGGCAGCGCTGCACCAACTCCACGGCTGCATCGCGGTGCAGCCACCGGTCAGGGATCGAGAACAGCCGCAGCCCCGTGGCTCCTTGCGCCACAGTCATGTCCAGCACGCTCCGCGGGTGGGCCACCGTCGAACCCACCGCGACCATCGCCTGCCAGTCGTCCCCGAGCGCCTCAGCCGCTTCAACGATCAGCCTCTCGTCGAAACCGTGCGCGCCCACTGCCTGCACCAGTACGCCACCGGAGACGCCGGCTGCGCGTACTCGTGCCACCACCGCTTCCGGTGAGCAGTCGAGTCGTTCCCACCAGCGGGTGTTGGGGTTGCCCGTCAGGTCGTCCACGCACGTCGCGAGGTCGACGACATGCAGATGCGCGTCCAGCACACGTTCCACGGTCGACACGACAGCATCGGGATTGTCCATGACCGAACCGTACCCGAGGCCAGACCGTTAGCATTCTCAAGGTGCCAGAACTCGAGGGTGCCTTCTGACTGAAACTCCAGATCGGGTCCGATTGGGCCCGACAGGTCTCGCAGCCCGGTTCGTCCGCTCGGATCTGGGGCGCGGGTTCGTCGCGTTCCGCTACCCGGCCTACCGCTGGATCTACGGCAGCTTCGTGATCCAGCAGATCGGCTTCTGGATGAGCCACGTCACCCTGCAGGGGCTGGTCGAGGAGCGCAGCGACGGCGACACCCTGGCGATCACCGCCCTGTTCGCGGCACTGTTCGCTCCTGCATTGTTCGTCGGCCCGTTCGGTGGCGTGCTCGCTGACCGTGTCGAGCGCAAACTGGTGGTCACCTCGTCGTACTATGCGTCCGGGGCCTCCGCCGCCGGTTTGGCGCTGCTCGCCTGGATCAGCAGCGCTCCCCCGCTGTGGGCTATCTACACTCTGGCGTTCGTTCTGGGGACGACGTTCTCGCTGCTCGGACCGTCCGCCGGCGCGCTGGTGGTCAACTCGGTGTCGAGCGATGCGGTGCAGAGCGCCATCTCGTTGCAGGCCGCGGTTCAGAACCTGACCCGAGTGGTGGGCCCGATCATGGCCGTTGAAGTCATCGGCTCTGGACGCTTCCATATCGGCTTCAGCGGTTTCGCGGTGGCATCAGCGTTGGCCGGGCTGATGATCACCAGAGTCGCTGTCGACGCACACGACGTGGAAATGGACGGTCTGGGAGTGCTGGCACGGATCCGCGACGGGTTCCGGCATGCCCGCGAACGAAGACCGGCCCTGCTGGCCGTCTCCACGACCGCGGTGACATCCATATTCGGGGTCGCCCATACGGCCCTGGTTCCGAGCTTCACCCGAGAGGTCCTCGAATTGGAGGCCGGACAGTTCGCCAAGATCGTTGCAGCCACAGGCGTCGGGGCCATAGTCGGAGCGTTGACCGTCGGTTACAGCAAGGTCGAACCGAGTCTTCGACGGGCCGCGATATCGCTGCTGGTATACGGCGTCTGCCTTGTCGGGTTCACCTCCGCTGAACAACTCAATACGGCAATGGCCTGGCAGTTGGGGGTCGGGTTCTGCTATTTCACCACCATGACCACACTGCAGACACTGTTGCAGCAGCTCGTGTCCGACTCGGCGCGGGGCCGGGTCATGTCGCTGTTCGTCATCTCCTGGGGTGGCGTGGTCTGGATCGGTACGCTCATCCTCGGGAGCATGGCGGACTCCGACGGCCTGAACCTCGGCGTGAGGCCGACTCTGCTGGCAACCTCGGGCGTACTGATCAGCTACGGGCTGGTGGTCACCTGGATCTCCAAGGGGATGCCTACCGGCTCGAACTACCCCGACTAGTCAGATTACCCCTCCCGAGGGACCGCCGCTATGCGTCGCCGGCAGGTCTCCGCGGAAGAGCGACACCTATGCCCAGGTGGCCCTCAATACGAGCCAGGCGCTCTAGAACCGCTGCCAAACCGCCCCTCAACTCGTCGCCGAGGCTCTTGTGTTCGGCGCGCAACTCGTCGCCGAGGCTCTTGTGTTCGGCGCGCAACTCGTCGGCGAAGCTCTTGTGTTCGGCGCGCAACTCGTCGGCGAAGCTCTTGTGTTCGGCGCGCAACTCCTCGGCGAAGCTCTTGTTCTCGGCGCGCAACTCCTCGGCGAAGCTCTTGTTCTCGGCGCGCAACTCGTCGGCGAAGCTCTTGTGTTCGGCGCGCAACTCGTCGCGTGTGTCGTGGTTGAGTCGAACCATAAGCTCACGAGTCTTGACGTTCTCTTCACGGGCTCTGGTGTTTTCACGGAACTGATACCAGGAATTGCCGAGAATCGCTACGAACATCGACGACATCATCGTAAGCAGGGCTGCGTACATGCTCAACACCATAGCGCATTCAACGGGGTCGCAACCTGAATATATGGAAAATAATCAAATAAAATTAAATAGATTGAAAGAGCCTGTATAGCGAATGCCCCGACTAGTCCGATTGCCCCTCTGCAGGCACGCGCGTAGGGTACGGCCATGGAACTCATCGATCCGCGTCCGCTCGACGTCCTCGACGGTGACTTCTATGTCAATGACCCCTACCCGCGCTACGGCTGGCTCCGCGAGCACTCCCCGCTGCTCTGGGACGACGTCAACGAACTGTGGGTGGTGACCCGCTATGACGACATCGTCGAGATCGAGAAGAACAAGACGGTCTTCATCAGTTCCGACAAGGTGAAGGGCGGCTCCCGGCCAAACATCCCGGGAGACAATTCGATCATCAACCTCGACGACCCGCTTCATCAGACCCGACGGATGTTGGTCGCCCGTCGCTTCACTCCGCGCGCGGTGCGCAGCTGGGAGGACCATGTGACCGACACCGTCGACGAACTGCTCGACGCCGCCCTCGCCAAGGGGCAGGCCGAGATCGTGGGCGAGCTCGCGGCACCGCTGCCCGCCATGATGATCGGCCTGCTGCTGGGTTTCCCCGACGAGCTGTGGCCCAAGCTGCAGCACTGGTCCGAGACGACGATCGCGCTCGGCGGCGGCCCCCGCTACGCGAACGACGAAGGGTTCAAATCGGCCTTGGATTTCGCGGGCGCCGCTTCGCAACTCTACGAGGACCGCAAGGGCTGCCCGGCCGACGACGTCATGTCGCGTTGGGTCTCTGTCGAGCAGGAGAACGACGGGGAGGTCGGCGGTGCACCTTTCGGGCACGACCAGATCCTCTCGGACTGTCTGCTGGTGCTCGACGGTGGAGCGGAGACCACCCGCACCGTGATCGCCCGGACCCTGCTGGCGCTGGCCGACCACCCCGAGCAGTGGCAGGCGCTCCAGGCGGGCGCCGACATGACAGTCGCCACCGAGGAGTTCATCCGCTGGGTCACCCCGATCCACAACATGTGCCGGGTGGCCGCACAGGACTACGAGATGCACGGCCAGACCATCTCCGCAGGCCGGCAGGTGGTGCTCGCCTACACCGCAGCAAACCGCGACCCGAACCAGTTCGACGATCCCGAGTCGTTCGATGTGACCCGCACCCCGAACCACCACGTCGCCTTCGGTTTCGGAACACACTTCTGTCTGGGGGCTTCGTTGGCCCGCCTGGAGATCCAGACCTTCTTCGAACGCTTGGTGGCGAGGGTCTCAGATCTCGAACGGATACCGGAGCTGCCCCACGTCGAGATGCCCAACGCCTTCGTCTTCGGCCTCAAGGAGTCCCACATGGCCTTTACGGTGAAGTAGGCGTGATCTGATCGAGAACTGTGATTTGGAGGGGTCCAACCATTGCCTACTGCGGCGGCTAGTCTCGGATTCTGATCGGTCCAACAATTCTCTTGAGGCTCAGAGTGCCAGTACCAGCGGTTGACTTCGGGTTGTCGGGTCGTGTCACAGGGTGCCTCTACGTTCTGGTTCGGAACCCCAGGCGCAGCATCGAGGTGCGCCGACGACGGTGGAGGAGAGTGCCTTGCCACGGCTGAACTTCAAAGGGAGAGTGTTCGTTGAGAACCACCATCTGGCCGTGCCGTTTCACGAGTTGTCGCCGATTCGCGGGAAGGGACTGAGCAAGAAGGCGAGTCTGCGCGACAACCTGATCGTCCACGGTGACAACCTTGCGGCCCTGAAGGCCCTGCTGCCCACCTACCACGGCAAGGTGAAGTGCATCTACATCGACCCGCCCTACAACACCGGCAAGGAGGGCTGGGCGTACAACGACCGCGTGAACTCGCCTCTCATGCAGGACTGGCTCGGGCGGGTGGTAGACCGCGACGACTTGACCCGCCACGACAAGTGGTGTTGCATGATGCTGCCGCGCCTCAAGCTCCTTCGTGAACTGCTGCGGGACGACGGCGCGATCTTCGTGTCGATCGACGACAATGAGGTACACCACCTGCGCTGCCTGATGGACGAGGTGTTCGGCGAGCACAACCGCGTGGGGCAGATCGTCTGGCACGGCTCTACCGACAACAACCCGACGAACATCGCCACCGAGCACGAGTACATCGTCTGCTACGCCGCCAACAAAGACGAACTCGAGGAAGTGTGGAAGTCGACGAGCTTTGGTCCCAAGGCCGCGCTACAGCGTGTCGGAACCGAACTTCTCGAAACTCATCCGCAGTTGGAGGAGTGCCAACGAGAGTATTCACGCTGGCTAAAGGACCACAAAACACAGGTCAAACCCCTAGATCGCTACAAGTTCATCGACGAAGGGGGCGTTTTCACAGGCAGCCAGAGCGTCCACAACCCGGGACGGGAAGGCTACCGCTACGACGTACCCCATCCGGTGACCGGCAAACCGTGTAAGCAGCCGCTTATGGGCTATCGATTTCCGCCCTCCACCATGGAGCGGCTGCTAGCGGAAGATCGCGTGATATTCGGGACGGACGAGTCGAAGATCTTAGAGATCAAGGCGTACGTCGACGACTATGAGGCCAAGCTTGGCAGCGTCATCCAAGGCATCGACGCGCGTCGTGGGGCGAACGAGATTCGACGAATCTTCCCGGACAACCCTCAGATATTCAAGAACCCCAAACCTTCCACGCTGATCGCTGAGTTGCTCGCTTTCGCCACCGACTCAGACTCCATCGTCCTCGATTCCTTCGCGGGATCTGGCACCACTGCCCACGCGGTACTTGCGCAGAACCGCGAGGACGGCGGCAACCGGCGCTTCATACTCGTCGAGTGCGAAGACTACGCGGACAGCCTCACCGCTGAACGGGTCCGACGCGTCATCAACGGCATTCCGGCAGCGAACGACGACGCTCTCGCGGCTGGATTCGGCGGCACCTTCAGCTTCTTCGAACTCGGGCGGCCCATGCGCCAAGAATCGCTCCTCGACGGCTCCCACTTGCCGTCTTGGGAGAAGCTCGCCTCATATGTCTTCTTCACCGCGACCGGTCAGGAGTTCGAACCGGAAGATGCCGACCCAGAGACTGGCTTCGTGGGACACACCGCGTCTCACGACGTCTTCCTCTTCTACGAGCCCGACGTCGAAAAGCTCAAGAGTCTCGCACTCTCGCTGTCAGAAGCACGCGCCCTGCCCGACGGACCACGACGAAAGCTCGTCTTCGCGCCGACCAAGTACCTCGACCGCGAGTTCCTCCACCAGTACCGGATCGACTTCCAACAGCTTCCATTTCAGATATACGAAGCGATCGAGAGGCTGGAGCGGTGATCCTCAAGGACTACCAGCAGCGGGCCCTAGCGATGGTTCGACGCTTCCTTGAACAGCTGGCGGCATCCCGGGAGAACGACGCGGCAGCGCGCCGTGAGAACTCAGAATGGGGATTCGACTGGGTGGATCGGGCGTGGTCCAAGACCGAGGTTGGGCGGCCCTACTACGCCCGACGCAACGGACTCGGCGAGCAACTCCCCTCCTTCTGCCTCAAGATCCCGACCGGAGGCGGGAAAACACTGCTCGCTACGCGGGTCATTGATCTCGTCAACTCGCACTTCCGGCAGAGCCGGCGCGGCCTGGTCCTGTGGATCGTTCCGACGACGCAGATCTACAACCAGACGCTCAAGGCGCTCAAGGACCGAGACCACCCCTACCGCCAGCAGCTCGACCTGTCGTCGGGCCAGCGCACGCTCGTCCTTGAGAAGACCACAGCCTTCGGTCCCCGCGATGTTGCCGAGAACCTGTGCGTCCTTCTGTTGATGCTGCCCTCGGCCAACCGCCAGACCAAAGAAACGTTGCGGATGTTCCGCGACAGCGGAGGTTTCGACCGGTTCTTCCCGGCTGACGATGATCCCGTCGCGCATGCCGAGCTCCTTGACGACTTCCCGAACCTGGACACATTCGAAGCAGCCGGACTGTGGGGGCGCTACGTCAAGACGTCGCTCGGCAACACGGTGCGAGTGCTTCGACCGCTGATCATCCTCGACGAAGGGCACAAGGCTTACAGCGCCAACGCCAAAGCAACTCTGGAGGGGTTCAACCCAGCCATGATCGTCGAGCTGTCGGCTACACCGGCCAAAGGTGCGAACGTGCTCGTGGAAATCCTGGGCCGCGAGCTGAACGCGGAGGAGATGATCAAACTCGATCTGCACATCCGCAACAAGGCGAGCAGCGACTGGCGCGACACGCTGCTGGAGTCCGTCGAACACCGCGAGCAACTGGAAGCCGCGGCTCGGAGCCATGAGGCGGACTCCGGGACGTACATACGGCCCATATGCGTGATTCAGGTGGAGCGAACCGGCAGGGATCAGCGCAAGGCCGGATACGTCCATACCGACGATGTTCGCGAGTACCTGTTGCAGCACCCCGGTATCGGCGCTGAGCACATCGCCGTCAAGACAAGTTCAACCGACGAACTCAAAGAGGTGGAAGATCTCGGCGGACTCATGTCACGCGACTGCCCGATTCGCTTCATCATCACCAAACAGGCACTTCAGGAAGGTTGGGACTGCTCCTTCGCGTATGTCCTGACAATCCTCGCCAACCCGACTTCAAGGACTGGGCTGACGCAGCTGGTGGGACGGATCCTGCGTCAACCCTACGCGTGCAAGACGGGGGTTGCTGCGCTCGACGAGAGCTACGTGTTCTGCTACAGCCGTCGGGGAGCGGATGTGCTGAAAGAGGTGAGAAAGGGATTCGGCCTTGAGGGTTTGCACGGCCTCGAAGGGAGAGTCATCGACGACACGCGCGAAAGCGGGTCGGGCTCCAGCGGCCGCACGATCACCACACAGCAGCAAGCGCCTTTTCGAGACGCGGCGCGCCGGTTGGTACTGCCGGCGTTCATGATCAAGGACAACGGCGAGTGGCGGCTGGTGCATTACGAGGCGGACATCCTCTCCCGAGTGCCGTGGGACGAAATCGACCTGTCACCGCTGGACGCCTTAACGTTGACCGAAGGACGCTCGGGCGGCCATCTCTTAAGGGCGAATCTGGAGCCGGAGGACGACACGCGCTCCGAACACGGACCGGGCGGAGTCTCCGAGGGACACGACCATGCTCAGACCAGCGACCCGGTTGACTACTTCTTCGCGGCGAGCCACCTCCTAGACGTTGTTCCCAACCCGTGGCATGGACGGGAACTGGCAAGGCAAGCCTTCGAGGGTTTGCTCAGTCGCTACCCCGCCTCGCAGGTGGCAGCAAATCACACCTTCGTGCTGGAGGTGTTGCGACAGCGAGTGGAGATCGAACGAGACCGCCTTTCGCAGGAGACCTTCGAGGCTCTTCTTGAATCAAGGGACATACGCTTCCTGGTAGTCAGTGAGGACCTCGGTTTCAACCACCTTCCAGAGCAGATCGAAGTGCCCGAGGCCAAGCATGCGAATCGCGACGACGGTGTCCCCTACCAGTACAACCTCTTTGACGTCACCACCGAGGACGAGCTCAACCAGTTCGAGAACACGGTCGCGACTTATCTTGACCAGCAGGCGCGACTCTTCTTCTGGTATCGAAACCGTTCCCGCAAGGACTATTTCGTGCAGGGCTGGAAACCGCGCCGAATCTACGCGGACTTCATCGTGACGCTGCGAAGCGACGAGCCCGGAGCAGAGGACGACATCAGCCAAGTCTTCGTGGTCGAGACGAAAGGCGCCCACCTCAAAGCATCTGAGGACACAAAATACAAGCGGTCCGTGTTCGACGTGTGCAACGATCACGCCCGCGAGACCGATTGGGCAGAACTGGAACCGATAATGAAAAATAAGGCGATGCGCTTCGAAGTCGTCGACGAGGACGAATGGAAGACACGACTCAACGAAATGCTGTTCTCAGGAACAGCACAAGCCCAGTCCGAACAGCAACAAGGAGTAGTCGATGTCTGATCTGTTCAGTTATGCCGGGAAACGGGTCGTGCTCACGGGTGGCACGACGGGGGTCGGGGCGGCGGCTGTGGCGCTGCTCGCCGAGGCGGGTTGTGACGACCTGACCGTGCTCGACATCGCCGAGCCGACCGGACCAGCCACCCGCTACATCCCCACCGACATGTCGGATCCGGCCTCTGCCGACAACGCCGTGGCCGACGTCGGCAGCGGCGTCGACGTGCTGTTCAACAACGCCGGAGTGGCCGCAACCCACGCCGTCGACTTCGTGATCCGGGTCAACTATCTGGGCCTTCGCCGGCTCACCGAGGGCCTGCTCCCCACCATGAACAGCGGAGGGGCGATCGTCAACACCGCCTCCATAGCAGGACAGGGCTGGCCCGAGAACCTGGCCAAGATCTCCGAGTTGATCGCCATCGACGACTGGGGCGAAGCGCTCGGGTGGCTCGCCGACAACGATGAACTCGTCGGCGCCGACTCCTACGCTTTCTCCAAGCAGCTCGCACAGGTGTGGACGATGCACAGCTCGGCCCGCACCCGCAACGACTTCGGGGTGCGCACCAACTCGGTGTGTCCGGGACCGATCGACACGCCGCTGATGGACGACTTCATCAAGACCATGACCGAGCAGGTCATCCAATGGACCATCGACCAGACCGGCGGCGCGATGCTCACAGCCGACGACATCGCCCGCACGCTGGTCATGCTGGGCAGCGACGCCTCCGTCGCCATGAACGGCCACAACACGATCGCCGACAACGGATTCAGCGCCTTCCTGACCACCGGACAGGTCGACTTCTCCGGCTTGGGCTAAAGACCTCGCTACCAACCGAAACCTGGGTCTCGTTGTCTCCATCGCCAAGAAGTACCAGGCCTCCGGTCTGCCCCTGCTCGACCTGATCCAGGAGGGCAACCTCGGTCTGATGCTCCTCAGCATCTAACCGCCCGAGCCTGCGCCCGTTGGACTGGCGAGATGTTGTTCGAGGCCGGTGAACAGGTCGAGGACTTCGGTTGCTTCGAAGACCCGGTAACGCTGCCGGCCAACGTTGCGTTGGTGGAGCACCCCCGCGTCCGTAAGGGCGTTGACCGCGTCTGTGGTTCGTGCTTTGGATCGGCCGATCAGCTTGCAGGCCGACTCGACCGTGATGATCGGTACGCCGGGCAGCAAACGCAGAAGAAGGTCGGTACTGGAGTTCGCTCGGACACGTCCGAGATTCGAACGCCAAGTTGTAGTGGTCGAGTTGATGTGTTCGCTGTAAGCCTCGGCGTCTCGACAAGCTCGGTTCGTGGCCGAGGCGAAGGCGACAAGCCACTCGACCGCAGCGTGGCACCGCTCGGCGCTGCCGGGTTCGCTTAGATGGCGGAACCTCATCAGTCCGTTGATGTAGTCGTCGGACCGTGTTGCCAGCACGAGGCTGATTGGTGGCACGAAGTTCGCGGCGAGGCCACGGCGCCGGAGGACGACATGGATCAAGGCTCGGCCGACGCGACCGTTGCCGTCGGCGAAGGGGTGGAGCGTTTCGAACTGTGCGTGCGCGATCGCGGCCTGAACGAGCGGGGAGTGCTCGTCGTCGTTCACATAGTCGAGGAGGTCGTTCATCAACTCCGGGAGGTACTCGGGGGGTGGCGGGACGAAATCGGCGCTGCACGGATTGAAGGAACTACCTCCGATCCAGTTCTGCTCCTCGCGTACGGATCCTCCGAGTTCGGGGTTGGGGGAATTGTCCATCAGGGTGCGGTGAACCGAGAGAAGGTCGTCGAGTTCCAGCGTGCTGGACTTGGTGGCCAGTTCGACGGCTGATTCCATCGCGACGATGTTCCCGATCACTTCGACAGCAACTTGGTCGTCAGAGTTGGCCCCGAGCGCTATGGCTGCTTCGGCGCGGGCAAGTCGATGTGCGGTTGCCTCGAGACCTTCGATCTTGGACGATCCGACCGACTCCGCCCGGAGTAGAAAGCGGGCAAGACCCTCCAGGCTCACATGAGTGGTGCCCTTGTCGTTCAGGTCTCGGACGGCTGTCTCCGCGTCGGCAATATCGGCCGCGACATTGGCTGGGATAGACAGATCCCAGCCGACAACCGGGTCGGTGAGGTACGCGTTGTAGTCGCAACCGAGTCGATCACGTCGACTAGGTCCCTGAAACTGTGCTTCCCATCGCTTCCGCAAGTGTGACGCCATAAGTCCCCTAAGTAACAGTTAACTGATAACCGTAACTTAAATTCAAGCGATATGAACAGAATTTTCGCATCGAAGCAACCACCGAGACCCGTGGGGTCACCTGAGAGCCCCGTCATAACGTCGAAGGGATTGAGCTTGACGCCGACCGAGTGCTGGTTCTGCGAGGCGCAAGTCCAATGATGCCGCGACCTCTCCAAGACCGTCGACTTCCGCGAACAGGCATCGGCGCAGGATGAAACCGATCTCATCGTCTTCGGCCGGTCGACCGGCAGCACCCTTCGGGCGTTCCATACGTCGTGAGCCTCGGTAAGCGTCTGTTCAACCTCGGCATCGCGAAGTGCCTTGTCGACCTCAGCACTCAGGACGGCGACGATGAACTCGGCGACATGGTGGAGGACCGTGGCGCGGATTCTCCCTTCGAGGTGGCGGCGACGGCCCTGTTGCCCGACGAGATCAGGCGTCTGTTGTATCCGCTCGATGAGCGTGAGCGTGAGATTCTGAAGCTTCGTTTCGGCCTGGACCGCGGCGAGCCTCGAACCCTTGAAGAGGTCGGCGAGCATTTCAACCTGACCCGGGAGCGCATTCGTCAGATCGAGGCCCGAGCGATGTCGAAGCTCCGCCACCCCTCATCCGACACCGGCGCCCGCGACCTCCTGAGCATCTAGCCGCTCCCGCGCAACACCCCGCCTCGCGGGTTCAGCCGTGGACTGTCATCGAGGTGGCGGCGGCCTCGCGGTTGCGGCTGAAGAATCCGACGTCGATGGGCATGTTGGTGTAGCGGCCCTGCACGACGAGCGGGTCGTTGTCGTGGTCGTGGCCTCCTTCGACCGCGGTGATCAGTTCCGCCATCACATGTCCGGCTACGGGTCCGTTCTTGTACTGGTTGCCGCTGGTGCCGATGGCGACGTAGAACCCGTCGAGGTCGGTTCGGTCATAGATCGGGACCCAGTCGTCGCTGACGTCGTAGAGGTCGACGACGCCCTTCTTCTGGTGGGGGATTCCGAGGCCGGGGATCCGCCGGCCGGCACGCAGCACCTGGGCCTCCCACTGACTGTCGCTGATCCGGGTGTCGTAGTCGTCGGGGTCGACCCACTGCTGTTCGTCGCAGGTCGGGTCGCCGCTGCCGATCAGAATGTGGTTGCCGACCTCGGGCCGGTAGTAGACCCCGGTGTCGTCGTCGGCGGCGGCGACACCGTGCGCCTCGAAGTCGAACCCCTCCGGCGCGGGCACGTGATGGACCTCGTGGCGCAGGGCCCGGGTCTTGATCTTCATCGAGTCGTAGACCCCGGCCATCTTGTTGATCACATACGAGTGGGGCCCGGCGACGTTCACCACCAACGGCGCGGCGATCGTGGAGCCGTCGTCGAGGGTGACGCCGGTGACCCGGTGCGACGAGCGCAGGATGTCTGTGACCTGCGACTTGAACCTGAAGCGGGCGCCTGAAGCCTCTGCGGCGCGCTGCAGGTTGTGGACCGACAGTTGCGGGTCGTTCACATACCCGGCCTCCGGCGAGTGGATCGCGCCGCTGAGCTGCTGGTCAGGCTCTTTCCAGAACTCGTCGTCGGACGGCAGTTTGGGCGGTCCGTGGCATCCCTGGTCGAAGATCGGCAGATGCCGGGCGAGGTCGTCGAGTGTCCAGTCCGAAAATGGGATCCCGAGCTCCTGCCACAGGGCTCGCACCCGTTGGGGATGGTCGGTGCTGTCGGTGAGCAGCAACACCTGCCCGCACTGGCGGTACTCGATCAGGCCCAGTTCATCGTCGACGCCGATGTGGTCGCGCCAGTTGAGCCAGTAGTGGAGGCCCTCCCAGGCCAGAACGACCCCGGGCACGGTGGAGTAGCTGAACCGCACGATCGCACAGGAGTTCAGGGTCGAACCCGCACCGGCAGACCCGGCCTTGTCCACGCACAGCACCCGCCACCCACGCCGTGCCAGTTCCAGTGTCGTGGCCGCACCGATGATCCCGGCGCCGATGACGACCGCGTCGTAGCTGTCGGCTTTGTCGGAATCAGCTGAGTCCGAGCTTGGTGTCATCGGGGGATCATACCCCTACAGCGATTCCCAGTCTCGCCTCACCATCGGACTTGACCGCTACGACTTGGGAACGGCGAACCCGGTCTACACCCGCCCCGTCTAGCGGCGGAGCAGTCGTTTGACCCGGTTCACGGCAGGCGTCCACAGCATTTCGGGCTCGGTGAACCGGCGATGGTTCTCGCCGGGCAGCCCGGTGGGGTCGTAGAAGCTCTTGTCGGTGTTCTTGCGCAGGTTGCTCGTTCGCTTCAGCACCTTGAATGCGGCATAGGCGGTTCCCTTGTGGTTCCAGCCTTGGCGCTGGTAGTTCCAGTTGTCGGGTGCCAGCTCCTGGGCTGTAGCGAAGTGCTTTTGGGCCCGTTCGCTGTCGCCGGCAGCCTCGAAGTGCAACGCCAGTTTGAAAGTCGCCTCGGCGAGCAGCTTGTCGTCGTCGACGGGTTTGAGCCGCTCGGCCAGTTCACTGCTCGACCAGACGTGCTCGCTGTCGGCTCCCCGCTCGATCCAGTCGCGGGTCGCGTCGGCGAACGAGTCGTCGCCCATGCGGACCTTGCCCAAGCCGAACCTGATGACCGTCTCTGCGGGGTACACGCCCTCGTTGCTGCGAACGATCTGGCCGTCCTCGTCGATCCAGGCAGCCGCCGGCACGTTCACCCAGCCGAACCGTGAGCTGATCTCGTGGGTCGGGTCGATTATGCACCGGTAGGTCGGCGAGGCCCGGTCGAGCCATTTGTCCACCGCGGCGGGGCCTCCCGAGTCCTGGGCGACGCTGACCAGCTTGAACCGGTCCTGCCCTATCGATTCGTAGAGTTCCTGCCAGACCGGCAGGCTGACACGGCAGCCTCACCACGACGACCAGGTGAACAGCACCACCTTGTGGCCGCGCAACTCCGAGAGCTTGAACTGCTCGCCGTTGCGGTCGGTCGCCTCGAAGTCGGGCGCGACTCCGCACTCCAGCCCGGTCCGACGGACTGCGGGCACGGTGCCGAGGCTCCACACGTCGCCGTCGCGCACGTATTTCTGGCCGACCATGTCGGCGAACTCCGAGTAGTTGAACCACACCCAGTCGTCGGCATCGGCGATCCACTCCTCACGCTTGCTCTCCGGGAGCGGCACGCACAGCTCGCCGAGGCACACGCCCTGCGGCTTCATCTGCCAGCCGGTGGCGTCGGGGAGCTCCCCGAGCCGCACCCACAGGGCCTCCGTGTCGTCGGTGCGCTGGAGGAACCCCTTCGTCTTGCCGTTTGCGATGATGATCACGTTTTCTCCGCGGTAGCCGATCCACCCAGCCGGGCATGCGTTGCGTGTCCCGGCCCTGGTGCTCCCCGACCGTAGTACCCACCCAGTGCCCAGGCCAGTACACCTGCGGCCTCGGCTGTGCTAGGTGCCGATCCTGCGCTCGCGCAGCCTAGTGTGGCATAAGCATGCTACATTCATGCTATGCCAAGGGTCAGGATCAGCACGACAGTGAGCGACACCCTGTTGGCCCAGGCCCGCTCAACCGACCCCGACTTGAGCGACGCCGCTCTTTTGGACCGCGCTCTCTCGGCTTTGTGTGCCAAGCATCGTGCTGCTGAGGTCGACCGTTCCTACAGGGTCTTCGACGAGGTCCCGCTCGACACCGAAGACGAATGGGGGAACTTGGCAGAATTCCTGGAAGCAGCTGAGGGGTCGTGAACGGATTGCCGCAGCGCGGCGAAGTCTGGTGGTGTGAAGTTCCCGACAAACATCGCCGACCCGTGGCTGTGTTGTCCCGTGATGCCGCGATTTCCGCGCTCCATCGGGTAATCGTCGCACCGTGCAGCACGATCGACAGGAACCTCATCACCGAGGTCCGCCTTGAACCGGAGGAAGACCCGGTACGCCGTGCCTGCGTGATCCAGTTGGATGCCATGTTCAATACCTCGGTGGCGAGTCTCACCTCCCGCATCGGTCGCCTCAGCAGCACACGAATGCAGCAGGTATGTGAAGCTCTAGCCACCGCCGTCGACTGCCGCTAGGTGTGATAACGCTGACCAGTATCGGAGAACAGAGCGCTACGACTCTGCGCGGGCGAGCGGGTGACGCCATCGAAGGTCTGGGAATCGGCTGAAATCGGAGTTGGTGGTTACGAAGGTGCAGCCGTGCTCCACTGCTACGGCGGCATGTTGGGCATCGGCGACCAGTTTCCCTGTGGCCCCGGACTGGCGACATATTCTGTAGAAGATCTCCGGATGGTCGGGTCCGGGACCCACGATGCGCGCGGTTGGGCGCTCGACCAGCGCAGACACGAACGCTAGAGACTCCTCGAGAGGGGACGGCTGCTCAAAGATTCTTGGGTTGGTTGAAACGCGAACAAAACCGGACAAGACGAGGACCGATAGAGCAAACGGCTCTGGTCCGGTAGCAAGACGGGTTATCCAGTCCGCGTACTGGGCGTGTTCAGGGACGGAGTCCTCGATATGTGCATAGATCAGCACATTGACATCGGGCAGCAACACCGAACTATCGACTCACGTGCTTGAACTGGGCTTCGTCTTCTTGTGTGTCGAGCGCCCTCGGCCGGTCGAGATCGACTTGCGAGCCGATTTGACCGCCGCGCACGGTAATCAGCCGGAAAGGAGGCTGCTCTGACGGTTCACCGCGTTTGAGAGCATCATCGAGTGTCGCAGCGATAAAGGCGCTCATGCTTACGCCACGAGCGTCTGCCTCGCGCCGTACGTGTTTGGCGAGCCGGTCGTCCAGTGAGATCGTCGTCCTCATGATGCTGTAACATAACATATAAGCATCAGTGCATCACCAGTAGCGTTGTCAGGTAGTCACTTGACAAGAGTCTGGTACGCGAGCCGTGCGCGGTCGGCGGCGTTTTCGGTCAGGTCTTCCCAAACGGGGTTGTCGGGGTCAGCAAACCCGTCTACTGCGCGTAGTCGTTGGCGGTCTTTCGGTCTCATGTCCATTGTCAATTCGATCGGGTCAGCGACGAGGCTGAGCAGCAGAGCGACATCTCGTTGCTGTGCAGCCGATGCGCCAGTTACGCCGATGGCTTCGGCTTTACAAATGATCGCTCCAAGCAGCGACGGGCGCGGAACGAATCCGTGTAGTTCACCGAATCGCACAGGAAGCAGTTCTGTGCGTTCAATGGCTTGAGTGCCACCGGGTACTTCGAGAGTTCTACCTGGTGGTGTAGTGGTCAGATCTGCCCGTTCTCCTAGCCCTTCTGGTGCCAGCACGTCGATGCTGGCAGTGTCTCGTTGATAGCGGTGCGCGATATTGTCGGGCGACACTCCCACGAGCGAGAACCCGAGCGATTCGAGCCTTGTGACGAAGCTCCTGATGCCGCCTGAAACGACTCGCGCGTTGACCACTACATCGATGTCTTGTGAGAAGCGGGTCGGTTCTGCGCCGTTCTCCAGGGCGTGCAGCAGCACCATCTGTCCGCCGATCAGCGTCCACTCCTGCAGCTGTGCGTTCGCCAGTTCCAAGAGTGTTCCCCAGAGAGCGTCGTTGTAGCCGGGATAGCTGGGCAGCGCCAACGGTGGGCGCTGCAACTTGGGACGGTTGTTCATTGGCGCTGCAGCAGTTCGGTGCCCGCACGTCGGGATCGCTCGTCGTCGGACTCCAGCAGGTCCACAGCAACCACCGCTGGAGGTGCGACCGTGGCTCCTTTTGGGAAGGGCCACGTCTGGTCTTCCACGACCCGGAACACGACGTTGGCGCGCTCGGAGCGCTCCTCCATGACAAAACCGTCGCGGATTGCCTGAAGGTCGCTGCTCTTCAGGTAGGCATCGAGAGGTCCAGAACCAACGAGGCCGAGGGCGTGCTCCGGCGAGGCGCTCGCGGCAGTGCGCACAACACCGGGCTGAACAGCTATGCGGTCACGCGTCGCAGGATGTGTGTAGAAACTGAGCCTGCGAGCCCTGGAGCGAAGACGATCCAGCAGGTTCGGCAGGCCGACCGCCAATCGACGTTCGGCGCGGCTGCGCTCGTAGGAGTTGCAGCGCGGCTCCATGCCGTCTGCCAACGCAAGAACGGACCATGCGGAGCGGGCGGTCCATGGCCTGTGCGCTGGACGACGAGATACGGCCGCAGCCCGAATGGCTCGTTCCTCGATCACCCATCCACGGCCGACACGATGGCCGTCTAACGTTCCATCAGACAGCATCTGGCGGACCCGCCTCGAGCTCACGCCGAGGTGTTCGGCCGCTTCGGGCACGCTCTTCAACTTCATGCTGCATAACTATACTCTAATTGGAAGTGTTTTGCCGCTCCAGGCGCAAAGGGTCCGACAGCATGGTCGGGAGTCACAAGTGCAAAGCTATGCCCAGCGACACGGCTCACGAAGATCGAGACAAAAGCGACTGTTGCACAAGCGAGGACGACCCATCGAGACTGACGAGCGTGAACCGCTATGCCATCGCGCTGCTTAGTGGAACGGCAGATGCAGGGGATCTAGATGAGTTCGACCACTGCAAGTACCTGCCGGTCATCAAGCCCGAAGACAACGCTATTGGTTGATGATCGCTTGGCGACTGGCTGACCATCCAGATTGTCACTCAGGTCTATAGTTCCCCAAACGAGAGTGGGGTTGACCGCTGGAGCGTAGGGTTGGCCGCTGTGAGCGACTCGGCCGGACTCATCGAACTCGTACCCGACGAACCCGACGCGGAGTCACTGCTCGAGGCCATTCTGGAGTGGGCCTACGGGCGCGGTGTGGAGCCATACCCCCATCAGGAGGACGCCGTCCTGTCGCTGCTCGCCGGAGACAACGTGGTGCTGGCCACCCCGACGGGGTCGGGCAAGTCGCTGGTGGCCGTCACCGGTGCTTTCGCGATGCTCTCCGACAACAAGCGAACCGTCTACACGGCTCCGATCAAAGCGCTGGTGAGCGAGAAGTTCTTCGAACTCGTCGCTGAGCTGGGCGCCGACAATGTGGGGATGGTGACCGGCGACGCGGCTGTCAACGCCGATGCACCCGTCGTCGTGTGCACCGCTGAGATCCTGGCCAACCGGGCGCTGCGGGAGGGGCCGAGCCTCGACGTCGACCTGGTCGTGATGGACGAGTTCCACTACTACGGAGACCGCGACCGCGGCTGGGCCTGGCAGGTACCGCTCCTGGAACTGCCTCATCCGAGATTTCTGCTGATGTCGGCCACACTCGGCGACACCAGCGACCTGCGGGCCGACCTCAGCGCCCGCACCGGCCGCGACACGGTGCTGATCGACCAGGCGCCGAGGCCCGTCCCCCTCGACTTCGAATATCGCGAGACTCCCCTGCTGGAGACGCTCGCCGATCTCCTCAAGGCCCGCAAGACTCCCGTCTACATCGTTCACTTCACCCAACGCGAAGCAACCGCACGCGCTCAGAGCCTCACCAGCCTCGACGTCCTCTCCAAAGAGGAGAAGGAGGCTGTGAACGAGGCGATCGGCGGCTTTCGTTTCGACACTCCGATCGGCAAGGACGTGCTGCGTTTCGTGCGGGCCGGCATCGGGGTCCACCACGCCGGCCTGCTCCCCAAGTACCGGTTGCTCATCGAGAAGCTCGCCCAGCAGGGTCTGCTCAAACTGATATGCGGCACCGACACGTTGGGGGTCGGCGTCAACGTGCCGATCCGCACCGTGCTGTTCACCCAACTCTGCAAGTACGACGGTCGCAAGGTCCGGGTGCTGTCGGTGCGCGAGTTCAACCAGATCGCGGGCCGGGCGGGCCGTCGGGGTTTCGACACCGCCGGCAGCATCGTCGTGCAGGCCCCCGAACACGTGGTCGATAACAAACGGGCCGAGGCCAAAGCACTCACAGACCCTAAAAAGAAGAAGAAACTCGTCAAGAAGCGTCCGCCGGAACGCGGCTATGCCCATTGGGACGGCGACACCCTCACCCGACTCAGCGGAGGCACCCCCGAAACGCTCAAGTCGAGCTTCTCGGTGAGCCACGCCATGCTGCTCAACGTGCTCGACCGCCCCGGCGACGGCTGCGCCGCCATGAAACACCTGCTCACCGACAATCACGAACCCCGCAGCGCCCAACGTCGCCACATACGCCGGGCCATTGCGGTGTACCGATCTCTGCTTGAAGCGCAGATCGTCGAACTCGATCCGCTTCGTATCAACATTGATCTACAGGATGACTTCCGTCTCAATCAACCGCTGTCGCTGTTCGTAGTCGAGGCCGTCGAGGCGCTTGATCCAGACATGGCTGACCACCATCTTCAGGTGCTCAGCCTGGTGGAGTCCGTACTGGAAGATCCGATGGTCGTGCTGTTGGCCCAGAAGGACAAGCTGAAGGACGAGTTGGTAAGCGAGATGAAGGCTTCGGGCATCGAATACGAGGAGCGCATGGACCGCCTCGAGCAGGTCACTTGGCCCAAACCCGAAGCAGAGTTCATTGAGCCTGCCTTTGCGATCTTCGCCCGTCACCACCCCTGGGTCGGGCGTGACACGGTCAGCCCCAAAGGAGTGGTCCGCGAGATGCTCGAATTCGCGGAGACCTTCAACCAATTCGTGACCCGCTACAAGGTCAAGCGCTCCGAAGGGCAGCTTCTCCGCTACCTGACGGACTGCTACAAGACGCTGATCCAGACGGTGCCCTCAGCACACTTGACCGACGATCTTGAAGACGTGATCGAATGGCTCGGCGCCATGATCCGTCGCGTCGATTCGAGCCTCATTGACGAGTGGGAACGCCTGCTCAACCCCGAAGTCGCCGAGACCGGACCGACGCTTCCCGAGAGCTACGACATCACCGCCAATGAACGGGCCTTCGGCGTGCTGGTGCGCAACGAGTTGTTCCAGTCGGTCACATCGCTTGCCACCCGTCGCCGGCTCACTCCGGAGATCGATGGGGTCGAGGAGTATTTCCGCGCCCATGACGCGATCGAGATCGACGCCGAGGCTCGCAGCAGTCGTTGGGTGACCATCGACCTGTCGCGTGGCATGGCGACCCAGACACTGTGCGATCCCGAGGGGTACATGGAGTGGGTGCTCGAGGCCGAGATCGACCTGGAGGCGTCACGTCTCGAAGATCGCGCGGTGGTGACCCCCGTCCGGCTCAGACAGCTCTGATTCCAATCACCGATTCCAGCAGGGCCTCGACCTCCGCTCAGGGACCCTCAACACCTCCATCCCACGTTTGGGAGCAGGCTCGCTAAATCTGTGCGATTAGCCACACTGTATGTAGGAGAACGCGCAGATTTCGGCTCAACCCAACCGATGGATCCAGGCTAAGGTGCCGCCGCATGAGATCAATCGAAGGATTTGCGACGCTCGTCACCGGTGGTGGAAGCGGTATCGGGGAGGCGTCGGCTGCAAGGCTGGCCGCCGACGGGGCGCACGTGACGATCTGCGGGCGCACCGAACAGAAACTGCTCGACGCCGTCGACCGCATCGCCGGGGTGGCAGCAGAGGGAGTCACGGTTCAGCACATAGTCGCCGACGTGACTTCCGAGTCCGATATGGAGGCGGCTGTGGCTGCCGCTGCAGCAATCACCGGGCGGCTCGACGGGCTGTTCGCCTGCGCAGGCGGTTCAACCTGCATGGGTCCGCTGGTTCTGGCCGACGTGGACGACATCCGTTCCACGATGGAACTCAACTACATCGGCACGTTCCTGTGCCTCAAGACCGGCGGCGCGCAGATGGCTCGACAGGGCGGCGGCGGATCAATCGTGGGCTGCTCGTCACATGCAGGCCAGGACTCGATGCGCTGCCTCGGCGCCTACGGCGCCGCCAAAGCCGCTCTTGACCATCTGTGTCGGGTCAGTGCCGATGAGATGGGCCGCTTCGGGATACGGATCAACTCGATCCAGCCGGGCATCGTGGCAACTGAGCTGATGACGCCGATAACCAGCGGCGGTGCACTGCTCGACGACTATCTGCCGGCGATTCCGCTGGGTCGTGTCGGTGAACCCGCAGAGATCGCCGACATGGTGAGGTTCCTGATCGGACCTGAGTCGTCTTGGATCACCGGGCAGGCTTTCGCGGTCGACGGCGGGCAGAACCTGCGTCGGGGCGCCGACTACGGCACGCTCCTACGGGAGTTCGGACCCGACCCCCTCGACAGCCTCGTCGCGCCCACCGATTGACAACTTTCGCGTCATGGTGTCCGCTGTCGCAGCGTTTACCTGAAAGGTCCCCTGACCTAGGCAGATCTGGGGTTGGCGGCATATTATGAAGACCGCACCACCCAGGTGCGGGTACCGGCGGGATTCAAGTCTGTGGCGGCCAGCGTGAAGGGTGGGGACCTCCAGGATCAGGGGTTTTGCGGCTCTTCGAATTTTGGAGGGACCGGGCGCGCAGCGACAGCAGTGACATGGGAACGATGGCCGAGCTTGCCACCTATTCGCTTTTTGTTTTCGACTTGTCGGGGACTACCGCCGACATCTGGAGCAGCTCGGTGAGCCCGGGGTAGCCGGGGATCGGCTGGAGCCTGTGGTCGATGTAGAGCAGACCCGCAGTGATGCAGATGAAGCCCAGGATGAAGTTGACGCCGAATCGGGTGAGCACGAAGAGGTTCACACCGGTGTTGTTGTACAGGTAGATGTCCCAGATTGCGGTCAAGATCTCGAAGGCGACGATGAACCAGGTGGCCGTCGCCATCGTGCGCACGAAACGCTGGTCCTGGGCCATGCCGTCGGGCAATGGCAGGAGCCGCTCCGCGATCCATGCCATGAACGACCTGCCGCGCAGGATGGTGACGGCCAGCACCACGCCGACCAGGATCTTCGTCGCGAAGCCGATCCCGAAGTACACCGCCTCAGTACTGATCCCAAAATCAACGAGATCACGCTCCGCGGCGATCGTAACCGCGCTGCGCAGGATGAGATAGATGGTGATGGTCGGCAGCATCAGCCCGATATTGAGTCCCCGGCGGTGCCGGCTCACCGCTGCCTTGAACGACCAGAGAGTCGAAGCGACCACGGCCGCTTCGATGCTGACCATGTTGTAGAACCCGAGGAACAACAGCACCGGCATCGTCTGGTCCAAGGTGCCGCCTCCGCCCAGACGCCGTTTTTTACGGGCCGGATTATTGCGGGCAGGTCTCTTGCGAACATCAGTGTCGACGCCCGGTTCAGTTTCAGGACCGGCTTCAGCCATGGGGTTTTCGTCGGTCACGGTGACAGGGCCATCCACTGCGCCGCGACCTCGGCATCACCGAAGATCTGCAGCCCGTCAAGAGTCCGTCTGCCCCAGGCGCACAGGAAGAGCTCCTCGCCGCCGGCGCGGACCGCGGCGTCTCCCTTGGCGTGCTCATGGGTCACCGAGATCGATCCGTCGACCGCTCGCAGCATGAACTCTCCGTCGCCGTCGGTCTGATGAAGGTGCAGCGAACCCGACGGCAGTGTCCGCTCCCTGCCTGCAAGCACCTCTGTGAAGAGCTCATCGACACCGTCGATGCCGTCGGCGGCGGGAACCGGCGTCGGGTCCTCGACCGCCTGCTCGGCGTCGACACGGTGGATGGCCGTCTCGAGGTGGGCCCTGCGGATGAAGAACCCGACCGTCTGGTCCGCACCCCAAGTCCACAGCCGCGTCTGCGGATCGGCTTCAGTCAGTACGGCCACCACCTGGGTCAACGCTTCCTGGGGCGACTGCTTGGGAAGCTCCTTCCATCCAATCGGTGCTGCGGCGGTCTGGTCGACCTGCGCTGCGACAGCACTCCAGACGACGCCCATGTGCGAGAGCAGATCCTCGTTGGTCCAATCCGGGCAGGCCGGAACTCTGGCGCTGGGCTCGCGGGAGGCAACGTCTATCAACCTCTTTCCGTCCTCGGTGAGGCGAGCGATCCGGTATGAGGGGTCCATCTGCGGCAGCGGCGCAGAAGAATGCGAAGAGTCCATTTGCTTAGTGTGGCGTGATTGAACGATCATCGTGCGCCGTGAGCACATACGCTATTAGCGGCTCCGCATCCGGCATGGGCGCGGCAACCCGAAAAAAACTGGAGAACGACGGCCACCAGGTGATCGGTATCGATCTGCGGGACGCTGAAGTCATCGCCGACCTGTCCACCGACGAGGGCAGATCCAGTGCCGTCAGCGAGACCTTGCAGCGCTGCAACGGCACCCTCGATGGTCTTGTCACCGCTGCCGGCCTGGGTCCACCCGTCCGCGGGGAGTTGATCGCCAAGGTGAACTACTTCGGATCCGTGGCATTGCTCGAAGGCCTGCGTGAAGCGCTTGCACAAGCCGACAAGGCTCAAGTTGTACAGATTGGTTCCAATTCCTCGACCATTTCTCCCAACCTGCCGGCTGAACTCGTTGAGTCGTATTTGAACGGTGACGAAGCCGAAGCTGTCCGTTTGGTGAACCTCACCCCGAGACCTTTCGACAGCGCAACCGCCTACGGCGGCTCCAAGCTTGCCGTTTCGCGCTGGTGCCGCCGCGCGGCGGTAAGCGACGACTGGATCGGCCAGGGGATCACCCTCAACGTGATCGCTCCCGGCCCTGTGCAAACCCCGTTGTTCCAGATGGGCAAGGACGACGACGACTACGGTCCGCTGCTCGAGGGTTTCCCGGTTCCCGCCGGCGAGCCGGCGACGGCTGAGATGCTAGCCGATTGGATCGTCTTCCTGCTCTCCCCCTCAGCCCGTTTCGCCTGCGGCTCGGTGATCTTCGTGGACGGCGGCACCGACGCCCTGCTGCGAGCCGACGCCTGGCCCGAGACCTTCTCCATGGAGTTCTGACCGCTCACTGTTGGCTGTCAACCGTGCGCCAACAACTCATTGTCCAGCGTCCACACCGACACGTCTGTGTGTGCTGTCTTCCGTTGCAGATGATCCCGTTCTACAAGTATCGCCAAATCTCCGGTGCCGAGCCGCCCGTCGCCGAGAAGAGTCACGAGATCGGACCCCGTCGAGTTGCCCGCGAGCATCTCGTCCACAAACTGTTGGTCCAGTGTCGCCTCACGGAGAATCCATGGAGGAGCGGCCTGGTTGGCGGCCTCGATGAGCTTCTTCAGCTGCTGGGCACAGCGACGTCGGTCGTTTGGTCTATTCTGCTGGGTTACTCGATTCCCCGCTTCAATGAGCGCGGTAACAGTCAGCACGAGCCGTTGCCCCTCAAGCAGCCTGCGGTCAAACTCCTGCGCCGCTTCTTTCGCCTCTTTGTCACCATCAATGCCTATGAGGCGGACGATGATGGAAGTGTCAACCAAGACAACGGCTGACCGGGCCATCGCCTAGCTCAGCCCTAGGATGTCGACCAAGGAACGATCGCTGTCTGTGACCTCATTGTCCCCCGGACGCAGCCGATCCCGAACGGCAGCTGTGCCAAGAAGCCCTCGTCCCGCGATTTCGATGTAGTCGGGGAAGTCCGTGAGCCTGGTCGTCCGGCTCCACCCGTCGGTCCCGCGGCTGCACACGATGACACTCGAGTGGTCGGCTCCGACGAGCGCATCAAGGATCGCGGGACTGTGCGTGGTGGCAAGAGTATGAACACCGCTTGCCGCCGACTTCTTGAGTTGATTCAGGAGCACCGCGGCCTGCGAAGGGTGAAGCCCGTTCTCGATCTCCTCCACGACGAGAGTTCGCTCGTTGCCGTCGAGTTCTTTGGAACCACCTGCCTGCTGAGGGTGGTCGAGGAGCGCCGCCGCGATCGCCAGGAATCGCAGCGTGCCATCGCTCATGAGGCGGGCTGGTATCTGCTCCACCGCAGACCCGATCTTCTCCTGGATTGTGACCATGACGTCACCGAGGTCGCTGGTCACAGTGTCCATCTCTGAGACTTGTGCTTCTGACAGCGAACTTGTCATTTCAACTAGGACGGAGCGAGTTGCACTGTCCGCTAGAAGGTTAGCCAGCACAGACGAGAGGTTCTCTGCATTCTTGCGGAGTCGGACATCCTTCTCAGGAACGTACTCACGCATCTGATGTGGCACAGGATCGAGTATGAACACATTGAAGAGGGCTGCAAGCATCTCGTCAGCAATTCCGCGGACGCGGCGACCTGCTTGCGAAGTCGCTGGTATACGACTCGCCACTTGAGCTGTCAGCAATTGCGACGCGCGGAACGTGACCGGCGGGTTCGGCCCTCTCTTGCCGCTGTCCCATCGTGCGACGATGTCTCCCGACTCCAGTTGAGGAGCCTCCGTCCTCAACAGGTCCTGCGGTTCACCGCGGCGTGGACCACCCTGGCGAGTTGTCCACAACCTCTCGCTCTTTACTTGCACAGAGGGACGAACCGACACCTCCAGGTCAAGGTTGTAGCGAATCCCGTCCACGACTGCGGAGCACCCCACCCCGAACGCGTCCTCGCCGACTGGTGCGCATCCTTCGGAGCCGCCGCGCACTAGAGGTCCGGCCGGCCCGCCGTCGAGAGCATCGCGAAACGTAGCACCACCCGCCAACGCGGACAGGACGGCCAGAGCGTCGAGCACGTTCGATTTCCCGCTGCCGTTGCGTCCAACGAGGAGGGTCAAAGGACTCAGCGGGATCGTCGCCTCCCGCATGCTCTTGAATTCCGGAAGACGCAGTTCCACCAGTCTGGTTGCCACAAAGTCAATTGTAGACCGCCGCAGGTACAGGCTGTCAGGTACCCTGCCTCAGCCCAGGATCCCGCCTTGGCCGCGAGGCTCTCCGAGGGCTTGGGAGCGCGCCGCTTCGTCGAGCATTTGTTGGGTTACTCCGAGAGTGTCGCCGAGACCGGCGTCGACGAGTTGTCTGGGAATGGCCTTGATTCGATAGTCGTCCGCCGCCGGTTCGGGATCGGGACCACGCCTTGCCAGAGCCGCCTCGATGATCGGTTCCCATGACGCTGCCAACGCAGGTGCATTGGCCGCGTCCCGTTCCTTGAACTCGGGCAGGATCTCGGTGCCGAAGCGGTGCAGCGACTCCATGATGTCCTCGTGGCGGTTCCTGCCCGCCTGCATCACGAATATCAACTGGTCCACGCCGACCTCCTCGTAGCGGTGGCAGAACTCGCGGATCTGGTCCGGCGTGCCGACCGCCCCGCGGAGCCCCTGACGGTCGCCCGCCGCGGTCTTGGCGGCGAGGGCTCCATGTTGTGCCAGGGCCGCGTCGGGGTCGTATCCATGCTCGGTGCGTTTTTCTTGGAACTCCTGCCACACGTCGGTCACACCCGGCTGATGCTCACCGAACAGGTAGTAGTGGGCCAACGAGTAGCCGAAGAAGTTGCCTCCCTCGAGCCCCATCCGCATCGCCACCGACTCGTCGGGGTGACACATCATGGGAGTGACGCAGGCAAGGTTCGGGTTGACTGCCCTGCCGACCGGAACGCATTCCTCGGCCATGATCCGGCGATAGTCGTCGACCCACCCTCTCGCGTCCTCGGGATCGATGAAAGCGAAGGTGAGCGCGCCGATTCCCTTCTGAGCCGCGAGCTTGATGGTCTCATGGCGCGAACAGGCAACCCACAGCGGTGGATGGGGCGACTGCAGTGGCTTGGGCACGACATTGCGGGCCGGCATCGAGACGAACTCGCCCTCGTGGCCGCCGAAGGGCGTTTCGGTCAAGCAGCGGAGCGAAACTTCGAGGCCTTCGAGCCAGGCGTCGCGTTTGCGTTCATACGGAATGCCGAAACCGCCGAGCTCGGCCTCAGAAGACGACTCCCCCGAGCCGAACTCCACCCGCCCACCAGACAGCAGGTCGAGCGTCGCGATCCGTTCCGCCACCCGCGCGGGATGGTTGAACGCAGGCGCGGTCAGACAGATGCCGTGTCCCAGACGGATGTTGCGGGTGCGTTGGGAACACGCTGCCAGGAAGAGCTCGGGCGCAGACGAGTGCGAGTACTCCTCCAAGAAGTGGTGCTCCACCTCCCAGAGGTATTCGAAGCCGAGAGAGTCGGCCAGTTCAACCTGCTCGAGGGCATCACGCAGCAGGTCGGCCTCACTGCGCCCATCCCACGGTCGGGGCAGTTGATGTTCATAGAAGATCCCGAACTTCATAACCGGCGACTATACGACCGCGCTGAGGCCAACGGCACTAAACGTGTGCGGATTGAGAAGTGGAGTGCGCTGACACCAGTCGTTTCCCGCTCTTGTTCGCTGCGCTCACGGGCCGCTCGGGCCGCGGCCCCGCTCGGTCGCGGTCGTGTGCGGGATCCGTCCGCTCGGCCTCTAGACGAGTAGTTCCAAGGGGTGGGGGTCCACCATTTGGGGGGTGAGGGTGTCCATGCTCGGGGTTTCCCATAAACCTTGATCTTGGAGGACCTTGGTATGAACCCGGACTCAGACACCCTCGTGACTGCACTGTATGTGCGGATCGACGATTTGTTGGCGTCAAATCCCCATTGGGCGCCGCAGCGGCCTGTTGTGGGGATAGCGCCGAGGTTGTCGGACGCGGAGTTGGTCACTTTGGCGGTGCTGTCGGCGTTGTTGGGGTTCGATTCCGAGGCCCGGTTCATCCGTTACGCGACAGCGCATTTGAAGCCGTGGTTTCCGTATCTGCCGCAGCGGTCCGGTTACAACAAGCGTCTGCGCCGCAGCGGCGAGTTGATGAAACATGTGTTGGGTGCGTTGGCCCGGGACTGCCCGTCGTTTCACGACGACGTGTGGCTGGTGGACTCGACTCCGGTGGAGTGCGGCCGCAGCCGCGACACCGTACAGCGTTCTGATTTGGTGGGTTGGGCCGCCTACGGCTACTGCGCGTCGCACTCAAGGTGGTTCTGGGGGTTGCGCCTGCATCTCATCACAACACCTTCGGGACTGCCGGTCGCTTACGCGCTCACCGGCGCCAAACCAGCCAGACCCGCGCAGCAGTTCTTGAAACCGCTGCGCCAGATCATCGAATCAGTCAACTGGACCCTCAAATCCCAACTCAGTCTCGAACGCCACCGCGGCCGCACCAGACAAGGCGTCGCCGCACGAATACTGCAACGACTCCTCGCGCTCACCGCAGCCATCTGGCACAACCAAACCACCCACCAACCCGGACCCGCCCGATCCCTCACCGCCTACGACCACTAACCCCTTGGAACTAATCATCTAGTGCATCCTCGCGTTAGTGGTGTTGCTGTGTTAGGGTCGGGTTATGACTTTGCCGAAGGTTTTAGAAGTGTCGGATGCGGATCGGGTGGTGTTGGAGGCGCGGGTTGCTGCGTCTACTACGCCGCTGCGTGACTGGCAGCGGGCCAAGGTGGTGTTGATGGCCTCTGAGGGGTTGTCGTCGCCGGTGATCGGAGAGGTGGTGGACCTCAACCGCAACCAGGTGGACGTGTGGCGGCGCCGTTGGCGTGCGGAGGGTCTGTGTGGGTTGTTGGACAAGCCGCGGTCGGGCCGGCCGCGGGTGTATGGGCCTGTTGAGAGGCTGGCTTTGGTCAAGACGATCACGACGCGCCCGCCTGAGGCGGGTCAGCTCGGCGGGCGCAGGCTCAAGGCCCGCATGTCGATGCCCGAGGTCGGCCGGATCCTGCGCGAGGACAAAGGTATCGCCATCTCAGACTCGCAGGTGTGGCGGATCTGCAAGTCCATGGACTTCAAGCCTTGGCAGGTCCGGTCGTGGATGACCTCCCATGACCCCGATTTCGACGGCAAGGCCGCCGACATCTGCGGGCTCTATCTGCAGCCGCCGCAGAACTGGGCGGTGTTCAGCGTCGATGAGAAGACCGGGATACAGGCCAAAAGCCGGACTAACCCCACCCGCGCAGCGCAAGCCGCGGCACAGCCCGCGTCGGTGGCGAGCCCCAAGGGGCGGCCTGCCCAACAGGAGTTCGAGTACCGCCGCAACGGCACCGCCTCGCTGTTCGCCGCGTTCGAGTGCGCCACCGGCGAAGTCCTCGCCGCGCCCACAGACTCGATCCGCTCAGACAACTTTGTGGCGTTCCTCGCCGAACTCGACTCTGTAGTCCCCGCACACCTCGAACTGCACTGCATCGTCGACAACCTCGCCACCCACGGAACCCCCGCAGTCGAAGAGTTCCTCGACGCCCACCACCGCGTGTTCCTACACCGCACCCCCACCCACGCCTCCTGGCTCAACCAGATCGAGATGTGGTTCTCCATCCCCACCCGACAACTCCTCGACACCGCCGAGTTCAACCACACCAGCGAAATCGCCGGAGCAATCCACGACTACGTCAACGACTACAACAACAGGGCCAAACCCTTCAAATGGACATACCACCCCAACCAACAACAGCCACAAAACTAACGCGCGTGACCACTAGTAGGCGAGCGATACCACCAGAAGCGTGTGGCAGGCGACCGCCACGACGACATGCACATGCCATATCTCGTGGTAGCCGAACTTGTCGGGCCAGGGGTCGGGACGACGGGCGCCGACCACCACCGCTCCCACGGTGTAGGCCGCTCCCCCACCGAACAGAAGGATCGACTCCGGGATCGACAAAGACATGATGAGCCACGGGGCGAACACGATCATCGACCAGCCGAAACCCAGGTAGGCGCCGTTCATCACCCCTGCGCGGGGATGCAACGGCAGCCACTCCGCGGCGATCCCCAGCAGCGTTCCGGTCCAGGCGACGGCGATCAACAGCCCAGAGACCGGCGGATCCAAGCCCAGCAGGGCGATGGGCGTGGCACAGGTTCCGAACATCAAGAAGATCACCGAATGGTCGATGCGCACCAGCAGTTCCACTCTCTGCGCCGACCAGTCCCGACCGTGGACCACCGCACTCACGCCGAGCATCGCGGTGATCCCCAGCGAATAGAGCAGCATCGAGAACTGTGCTCGTGTTCCCTGCGCGGACACGGTGAGGGCCACGCCGAGCGGAATCGAGGCAAGCGCTGCCCAACGGTGCAGGAAACCGCGATAGCGGGGCCGGGGGCGACGAAGCAACCGGACCGCCGAAGCCGAGAGCTGCCCGTCGCCCGCGTCGTCAAGTGTCTGCACAACCCCCAGAATAGACGCTCCAGTCCGTCTCTGCGGACAGCGGTAGACTCTCCGTTCGGCCCCCTATGACGACCATATCGTGACGACCATCTCGACCACCTCGGTATGCGACAGCGCCGAGTTGCAACAGCGCCGGCAACCCCGAAGAGATATCGTCGCCGAAGCCGAGAGCGGCACGGATCAGTGGAGTTGCCTCGAGGGGCCCTTCCGCCAATATGAACGGCACTTGGAGGCGCGACCAGACGGCCACGACCAGTACCTAGTCACCGAGACGACGACATACAGGCTTGCCGTCTCGATATGGGCCTGGCTGTTTCATTTCCCGGTACGCCGTGCCCTGCAGAATCGGCGAGAACGCTACGGCTACTGGTGGGCACCGCCTGACCGACTTGATCAGCGGGCCGCTACCGTGCTCGCCCTGCTGGCAGGGATCCAGATTGTCGACGGGTACCTCGGCACGGTTCTGACCCAGACGATCACCTTCGCCGCTGACGAGTTCGGCCATGGCAACCAGGCCCAGGGCTGGGTGCTCGGAGTGGTTCGGGTGGGTGTGTTGATCGCGCTGGTCGCCGCCGCGCTGGCCGACAGGCGGGGCCGACGCTCGTTGCTGATCGGCGCGGGTATCGCCAGTTGTGGATTCACTGTGCTGGGGGGACTGTCACCGAACCTGTGGGTGTTGGGAGGTTCGCAGTTGGTAGCGCGGGGTCTGTCGACGGCGCTGGGGATTCTGATTGCGATAGTGGCCGTCGAGGAGATGCCCTACAGGTCGAGGGCCTGGGCTGCATCAGTATTGACCCTCAGCGCCGGGCTCGGTTCGGGCATGGCCGTATGGATTCTGCCCGTCGCCGATCTCAGCGAACGGGGGTGGCGGGCGATCTACCTTGCCGCCATCGTCGGCGTAGCAGTCGTGGGACTGTTGGGCCGACGGTTGCCCGAGAGCAGACGTTTCATTGAGGCCACCCCCGTCGCGGCCCCCACCGACTCCTTGCGGGCGCGGCGCAGAAGCCGCTTCACGCTGCTCGCGACCTCGGCGTTCCTGCTTGCCATGTTCCTGGCTCCAGCGTCAGGGTTCCGCAACGATTTCCTCAAAGACGAACAGGGATTCTCCGGGGCCGACATCACCCTGTTCACGATCACCACTGCGACCCCGGTCGGCATCGGGCTCCTGTTGGGCGGCTATCTAGCCGAGCGGCACGGTCGCCGCCGCGTCGGGGCTCTGGGAATCGTGTTGGGCACAACTCTGACCAGCGCTTCGTATTTCTTCGACGGGATCGCGCTGTGGTCGGCCACCCTGCTGGGAGGAGTTCTCGGAGCACTCGCTGTGCCGGCGCTGGCCGTCTACGGGCCGGAGCTCTTCGGCACCCACAGCCGGGGGCGGACCAACGGGGCCATCATCACGCTGGGCGTGGTCGGCAGCGCCCTCGGACTGCTCTTTGTAGGCTACCTCTCGGATCGCATGTCTGCTGTCGGGCCTGCCATCGCCATTCTCACCGCCGGTCCGCTGATCGTTGCTGGGTTGATCCTCGCCCGCTTCCCCGAGACAGCCGGTCTGGAACTCGAGGAGATCAACCCCGAGGATGCTTGACCGCTGTCAACTCAGCGGCGGCGGGGCGACTTGAAGCGGCCGTTGGTCGAGGTCTTCAACGCTTCGAGGGCTTCGAGATCGGTCTCATCGACTTCGGTGACGCCGGGCCCCAAACGAGGGTGCAACACGGTGTAGAGAGCGAGTGCGAATGCTGCGATACCGATCGGCACGACCGTGTCGCCCTCTCCGGTGTAGGTCGGGTACAGCACGAAGGCCGACAGCAGGGCGGTCCACATCCACAGGATCAACACAGCACGCCCGTGGCCGTGACCGATTCGCATGAGGCGGTGGTGGAGGTGTTCCTTGTCCGCCGCATGCACCGCACCGCCACGCGCCGCCCGCCTCACAACCGCGAAGAGGGTGTCGAGAATCGGCACTCCGAGGATCACCAGCGGAATGAAGATCGGGGCGAAGAAGAAGAACGCCTGACCGGAGAACTCCTGGGTGGTCCGGCCCCCCACCGACATCGTCGAGGCCGCCATCAACAATCCCAACAGCAGCGCTCCCCCGTCGCCCATGAAGATCCTCGCCGGATGCACGTTGTGAGGAAGGAACCCGACACACACGCCCAAGGTGATGCAAGCCCACAAAGCACCCGGATTGTTCGGAGCAATGACATCGGCGTCGCCGAGTCGCAACGCGTAGAGCAGGAAGGTACCTGCGGCGATGGCAACCGTCCCTCCCGCGAGGCCGTCAAGACCGTCGATCAGATTGACCGCGGTGGCCATGCCCAGCACCCACAGAACCGTCACCAGCGCCGACCAGTCGGCCGATAAGAACAGCAGATCAAAGAAAGGCACTCGAAACACCAGGATCGAGACGCCCGTCAACGACAAGACACCTCCTGCCAGCACCATTCCCGCAACCTTCGCAGGGGCGGAAATCTCTCGTACGTCATCAACGAAACCAACGCTCCATATCACAGCCGCGGCAACAACCACGCCGAGCATCTCCGTGCGGGCAGACATGACGTCACCGAAGTCGTCCATGAACGCAGCCACGCAGAACGCGCCGACCAGACCCACAAGCATCGCCGCGCCGCCACCTCGTGGCGTAGCCACCGTATGGACATGACGTTCGTCGGGGGCGGCAACCGCTCCGAGACGAACCGACAAACGCCGCACCAACGGCGTGGTCACAAAGGTGATCACAGCCGCAACAGCGGCAACAATCAGATACGCCGACAGCGAAGGCACCGGCGACTCTCCATTCTCAACCCACCGCGCCTACCCCGAGTTGGGGGTAGGGGCGGAACCGTGAACAGAGATCCGCAACCTCTGCTTTGACCGAACCAGCCACACTGGCATCGTCACGCCCTCGCAACGTCTTGGCGATCAGGTCGGCGATCAAACCCATCTCATCTGGTCCCATTCCCTGTGTGGACACCGCTGGTGTGCCGACTCGAATCCCTGAAGTGACGAAAGGCGAGCGCGGATCATCGGGAATCGTATTCTTGTTCAGGCTGATACCGGCGGAATCCAGCACTGCCTGAGCTTGTTTGCCCGTCAGGTCAGGATCGAACGTCCTCAAGTCGATCAACAGGAGGTGATTGTCGGTGCCTCCGCTGACGAGCCTGAACCCGTGGGACGCGAATGCCTTGGCGAGGGCCTGCGCGTTGGCAACGACCAGTGCCGCGTAGTCGGCGAATTCCGGGGTTGAGGCTTCAGCGAAGGCAAGGGCCTTGGCTCCGATCGCGTGCTCGAGCGGTCCGCCCTGAATCCCGGGAAACATGGCTTTGTCGATGACGTCGGCGTGCCGCTCAGAACAAAGAATGCACCCGCCTCGCGGACCGCGCAGTGTCTTATGGGTCGTGAAGGTGACGATGTCGGCGACACCCGCCGGGTTGGGGTGAACGCCACCTGCAATCAACCCGGCGACGTGGGCTGCGTCAAACATCAACAGAGCCCCGACCTGATCGGCGATCTCCCGCAACGGGATTGGATCGATGATGCGTGGGTATGCGGTAGCACCAGCAACGATCAGTTTCGGTTTCTCAGCCCGGGCTTTGGCTTCCAGGTCTTCGAAGTCGATGCGTTCGTCGCTGGCAGTCACCCCATAGGAGACGAAACGGTACTGTCGGCCCGAGAAGTTGACGGGCGAACCATGGGTCAGATGACCGCCGTGGTCGAGACTCATGCCGAGCACAGTGTCTCCCTCTTCGAGAACTGCTTGGTACACGGCCATGTTGGCGATCGCTCCAGCATGGGGCTGCACGTTGGCGTGATCAGCGCCGAACAAGGCGCACGCCCTGCGTCGTGCTTCGTCCTCGATCTCGTCGATGACCATGTTGCCCCCGTAGTACCGCCTGTACGGGTAGCCCTCCGAATACTTGTTGGTCAGAACAGACCCGGTTGCGGCCATCACTGCCGGGGATGCGAAATTCTCCGAGGCGATCAATTGGAGAGTGGAGTTCTGACGGATCTCCTCTGAAACGATCATCTCCAGAACTGGATCATCGGCAACGCTGGGCCACGGCATTGAATCACTCCTAGTCTGGTCGGTGTCCGGATATCTTCTAGGCGGACAGCGGAATCGTAGCGTCTGTGAACCGGCGCTCAGCCTGAACTGCCGCCGAGGTCGTCGATCTTCGCCACCCGGGCCGCGTGGCGGCCGCCCTCGAAGTCAGCGTCGAGCCATGCCTGCAGCGCGGCCGCGGCCACCTCGGGGCCGACCAGGCGCTCTCCGATGCAGATCACATTGGCATCGTTGTGCTCCCGTGCCAACCGTGCTGAAGTCTCGTCCCACACGGTTGCGGCGCGCACACCCGCGATCTTGTTGGCCGCCATTGCGATGCCGATCCCGCTTCCGCAGACGCACACTCCGGCCTCGGCGCCACCGCCGGCCACCGCCCTGCCGACGGCCGCACCGAAATCGGGATAGTCGACGCGTTCCGGCGAATAGGTTCCGCAGTCGACCACATCGTGGCCCAGATCCCGCAGACGCTGCGCCAACGACTCCTTCATGTCGAAACCAGCATGATCCGAACCTACCGCTATCCGCATGTGTGCAGCCTAGGCTCCAGCAGCGACCGCCTGTGTGCATGCCCGAACTCCCTTGCAGTGACCGCCGCCGCACCAACCGCGGCACACTGACCCGAACCCGGCAACACCGCACAGACCCGCCGTCAAGACCCCGCAGCCGTCAACGCTGCTTCAATGTCCTTCATCGACACGGGCCCCCCGCGCAGCAGCTCGACCGTGCCGTCCATCACCGAGACCACCGAGCTGGCCGCACCCTGGCGGACTCCTCCGTCGATCACCACCTCGACTGTGTCGAAGATCTCGGCCGCGTCGACGCACGAGGTCGGGGTCGGCTGACCGTGGAGGTTGGCACTGCTGGCGGCCACCGGACCCACCGCAGCGGCGACCGAACGGACGAAGTCGTCGTCGGGGCAGCGAACCCCCAGGGTCGATCCGGTCCCCGCAGCGACCGCTCCGTCGTCGATACGGTTCGCAACGATGGTGAGCGCGCCCGGCCAGAACTGCCGGGCCAGGGCCCGGCCGCTGCTGCCGAGATCCACATAGCGTGCAGCCTGGGCCGTGTCGGCAACAAGCACAGCTACCGAAGCGTCGACCGGCCGCTGCTTGAGGGCAAAGAGTGCGGCGAGGGCGTCGCTGTCTGTGGCCATCACCGCCAACCCGTAGACGGTGTCGGTCGCAAGCAGCACGACCTGACCGCCGCGCAAAGCCGCAACAACAGTCTCGAGGTCGCTCATCGGTTTGCCACTGTGGTTCTCGAACCAACCAACCCCACACGGCGAGCCGACTCCGCTCCCAGGCCACTCACCTGCATGCCAACACCAGCCCTCCAGTCCAATCCAGCGACGAAGCGCCCCGCATCAAAGCCACTCACCTGCATGCCACGACGGCCCTCGGGCGACCGTTGAGATCGGCGTGGATCGCCGCTCGCCAACCAAGGTCGATGAACCATTGCCGCACCACCGGAGTCTGCGGGGGCGACATCTCCAACACGATCACTCCATGGGGCGCCAACCACCGGGGTGCTTGATCCACGATGGTGCGGAGATCGGCGAAACCTTGCGATCCGGCCCACAGCGCAGTCGCGGGTTCCCAGTCTGTGATCACCGCCGGCAGTCCTTCACTCTGCGCGACATAGGGAGGGTTGGAGACCACCACGTCGAGGGATCCTTGCAGGTGGTCGGGCAGTGCTTCAAACCAGTCTCCTCGGTGCAGGCTGACCGCAGTCGCCGCCGCACCGATCCCCGCCAGGTTCGCCCGCGCCACCGCCAGAGCCTGTTCGGAGATGTCTGTCGCGTACACCCGAGCGCCCTTGCATTCGACCGCGACCGACAGGGCGATCGCCCCCGAACCGGTCCCGAGGTCGGCCACCACGACCGGGCCCCCGGCAGGGGCGCCGAGATCACCAGGACCAGACGGCAGGTCCGAGGCGGTCCCGGTCACCGGCGCCGAACAGCCGTCGGAGTCACCGGGGTCGCTGCTCTTGTCAGCCCTCAGGCCCCTCCGCCGACGCAGTTCGTTGACGGCGTCGATAGCGAGGCCGGCGACCGTCTCCGTCTCGGGCCGGGGTATCAGGACCCGCTGATCGACCATCAGGTCGAGCGTGCGGAATCCCCAACGCCCCAGCACATACTGCAACGGTTCGCCCTGCTCGCGGCGTGCTGCCAGTTCGTCGAAGCGCGCCATCGCGCTGGTCGTGACGCAATCGTCGAGAACCCGGTGCATGCCCGATGCCGGCACGCCGGTTATCTCCTCGACGACCCGCCGAGCATCGAGGGGTGCGGTCTCAATGCCTGCGCGCTCGAAACGGGCGACCGCTTCAGCGAGCAGTTCCGACCACCTGACTGTGACGCTGTCAGTATCTGTGCCGGTATCAGAATCTGCGCCGGCATCGGTATCTGCACCGGTGTCGGCACCAGTATCGTCGACGGTGCCGGAGGTGCGTTCAGACATCGTCTTGGAGTTGGCGCTGGCGTTCCTCGGCCACCAGAGCGTCGCTGATCTCGTCGAGCTCCCCGGCCAGGACCCGGTCGAGCTTGTGGATCGTGAGTCCGATCCGGTGGTCGGTCAGGCGGTTCTCCTTGAAGTTGTAGGTACGGATCTTCTCGGAGCGGTCGCCCATCGAGACCTGTCCCTTGCGCAGATCCGACGCTTCGGAGTCAGCTCGTTCCTGTTCAAGTCGGCGGAGCCGGGCCCGCAACACCCGCAGCGCCTTGTTCTTGTTCTTGAGCTGGCTCTTCTCGTCCTGCATGGTGACCACGACACCTGTGGGCTCATGGACGATCCTCACCGCCGAATCCATGGTGTTGACCGACTGACCGCCATGGCCCGATGCTCTGTAGGTGTCGATGCGCAGGTCGTTGTCGTCGATGTGGACCTCCACCTCCTCGGGTTCGGGCAACACCATCACCGTGGCCGACGAGGTGTGGACCCGACCCGCAGATTCAGTCACCGGCACGCGCTGCACCCGGTGGGTCCCCGCCTCGTGCTTCATCCTGGTCCACACCGAGTCACCCGACAGCAGCGCGGTCACCTCCGAGACCCCTCCGAGTTCGGTGGGCGACGAACTCAGCAGTTCCATCCGCCATCCCATCCGCTTCGCGAAGGCCTCGTACATGACGAGCAGGTCACGGGCGAACAGGTTGGCCTCCTCACCGCCGGCCGCACCCCGAACCTCGACGATGACATTGCGCCCGTCGTTGGGGTCCGGCGGCAGCATCAGCACACGGAGCTGCTCCATGTGCTCTTCAACCAGCGCCTCGAGTGCCGCGACCTCTGCGCGCATCTCGGTGCGTTCGGTCCCCTGGGAGTCCCGCAGCATCTCATTGGCGACCTCGAGGTCCTCGCTCACGGCACGCCAGCGCAACCCGGCCGAGACGATCTCCTCAAGCTGCTTGAAGCGCCGACCGAGGTCCGCGAGCTGCGACGCGTCAGACTGCACCGCCGGATCACCGAGACGTACCTCGACATCACGAAGCTCTTGTTGGAGGCGTTCGACGCGTTCCCACATGGGTTTGAGGCTAAACCGCAGTTCCCGGTTTGAGCGAGGATAGGAAATCAGCGACGACGTTGATGATCTCGCCGTCGCATTCCGGTTTGGGGTTGTGGCCCTGGCCCGCCAGCCAATGCTGCCGGACCGGTCCCGCGATGGCGCCGACGTGGGCCGCGAACTCCTCCGGCGTGCCGAACGGGTCGCGATCACCGCTCACGAACAGCGTGGGCACTGACAGGTCTCCGAAGTGCTCGACACGGAGACGGTCCGGCTTGCCGACTGGATGCAGGGGGTAGCTCAACGCCGCGAGACCGACCGCCGCCATCCCCTGCGCCATCGCCATTGAACAGATCCGTCCACCCATCGAACGCCCCCCGAACGCCATCGACCCGGGATCCACACCGAGCGCCTGGGACGCGATCTCCACCTCGGCGAGCAGGGCTTCGATCAGTTTCGGGGCGCGGTCCGGAAACCTGCGCCCCTCTTTGCGGTAGGGGAAGTCCATGCGCCAGACCGGCAGCTCCAACCGCTCTTGGAGCGCCACCAGCAAGCGGTGCGACGAATCGCCGCCCGCGCCGTGCGTCAACAGCAGCGCTGAGGGAACGGTCATTGCTCGGCCGCGGTCATTATTGGGCCAGGAGGATTCGACGGGCCTCGGCAATGTCGGCGATGCGCTGCGCGGCACGGTCGACCTCACCGCCGTGGTCCGGGTGCACCGTCAACAGAGCGTCGCGGTAGCCCTGCTGGATCAGGCTCCTGTCGAGATGCTCAGCGACAGCGGAAAGGCCGAGGACACGTTTCGCCCAGCCGACGTTGTCGCCCTTCGCAGGGTCATGCATCGCGGTGCTCAAGAACGACGAGGAGACCCCGGCTGCAAGATAGGCCAGGAACTCGCCGTCGATCTCTCCACGCCACGCGAGGGCCCGGCGCATGGTCGCGAACACGCCCTTCCTCAGGTCTCGGGGCAGCGCTCCGGCGGCGTACACCGCTCCCAGGACATGCTGGGACGGCGCTCCGGAGCCGGACGTGAACTGGAGTCGCAGTTCACCGGTGGGGTCATCGACCCGGTAGAGCCGGTGCGGACTGCGTGTCAAGCCGACCCGGTCGGCCTGGAAACGGTGACGCAGACGCGGCTGAGCGATCCGATGTCCGGCGTCCAGGTCGAAGATCAGCGTCAGCAGTTCGCCGACGTCGTCGGGGTCCATGTCCTGGGCGAAACGGGCTACGACGCCACCGAGCAGCAGACCACCGAACCCGGGGGGCGGATCACACCGCAGGAACGTGCGGCCGAGCGCAACCCGACGGGTCGGCGCAATGGGCCGGGAATGGCACACTTCAAGCTCAGCGAGCAGCATCGCTCACACCTGAAGAGGTCATAGCCGGCCTCTCACACCAGTCGTTGCAGGGTGTCGCGCAGGCGGATGGCCAGATCCCTGATCTCGACGTCGGAGGAGTCCTCCGACTCGATCAATTCGACCAGTTGATCGGCAGCTTCACGCAGGGCACCCCAACCTGTCGCCGAGAACCCGAACGGCGTCGCTGCACCCGCCAGACGCCCACCGTGCTCGACCACACCGAGGACGCCTTTGGAGTCGTGCACGTCTCGGCGTAGCCGGTCGGTCGCCTCGAACATGGCGCTCAACAGATTGTTGGCCTCGAGACCGTCGAGTTCGGTGAGCCCGGAGTCCCCCTCCCGGGCGATAATGTCCTCGATCAGCAGCTCGACGTGCTCCTCGTCGTCCTCGTGGCACACCAGGTCGCCGTCGGAGTCGAACTCGTGGGGCACACCCGCCGACCCGAGACGCTCCGACAGCCGCGCCTGCAGGCCACCAGACCAGCCGGTCATCTCAAAAGCCATCTGAGGCCGGTCAGGGTCGAGCCCGCGGGCCTCGGCCCTCGCCGCCTCGTCAATCAGCGCGTCGACGATCTCCTCGAGGGACTCATGGGCCAGCAGCGTCGTCCCCTGCCAGGAGTGGACCACACCATCGGCCAAGAGCAGCCGCGCCAGCATTGAACGAGTCTCCAAAGCCCATTCGTGAAGCTCAATCGCCAGCCACTCCCCGTCCTCGTCATCGTCGAACACCAGGTCGCCGGCCGCAGCATCACCGGCTGAAACATCGGACGAGTCAACATCCGCAGCATCACCGTCACCGGCCGCAGCATCAGCGGCATCAGTTGAAACGTTCACCGGCAACGAGTCATCTGCAGGGTCATCGAGCGATTTCTCTGCTGATTGCTTCTCAGATCTGGAACGGAATCGGAAGGCCACGACCGACATGTTGCCACGAGTTGCACCATTGCGAGACGGCGGAGGCGAAACTGCTACTGTCGTGCCTATGAGCACTCAGGAAGCACCCGACAGAAACCTCGCGCTGGAACTGGTGAGAGTGACCGAGGCAGCAGCGATGGCAGCGGCCCGCTGGATGGGCCGTGGCGACAAGGAGGGCGCCGACGGCGCCGCCGTGGACGCCATGCGGATAGTGCTCCAATCGGTGCGGATGGACGGCATCGTGGTCATAGGCGAGGGCGAGAAGGACGAAGCTCCGATGCTCTACAACGGCGAGTCCGTCGGCGACGGGTCGGCACCCCACACAGACATCGCAGTCGACCCGATCGACGGCACGACCCTCGCCTCGCTCGGCAGGCCCAACGCCATCGCGGTGATTGCCGCCGCGCCACGAGGAACGATGTTCGATCCCGGCCCGTGCGTCTACATGGAGAAGATCGCGGTCGGGCCCGAGGCCGCCGGATGCATCAGCATGGAGAACTCGATCGCCGACAACCTCGCTGCGGTGGCCGAGGCCAAGGGCGAGTCGGTGCGCGACCTGACCGTGGTGATCCTCGACCGGGACCGCCACGCCGAGACGATCAACGAGGTACGGGCTGCGGGCGCTCGGATCCGTCTGATTCCCGACGGCGACGTCGCCGGCGCGATCTCCACCGCCTGGCCCGAGTCCGGCGCCGACATGCTGCTCGGCATCGGCGGCACTCCCGAGGGCGTGATCGCCGCCGCCGCGCTCAAATGCATGGGAGGAGAACAACTCGGACGACTCTGGCCCCGCAACGAACGCGAGCGGAGGATCGCGGATGAGACCGGCTTTGACCTGACTCGGGTACTGTCCGCCGACGACCTCGTCCAGACCGACAACTGCTATTTCGCAGCCACCGGGATCACAGACGGGGCTCTGCTGCGCGGCGTGCGCTTCGACAGCCACGGATGCCACACCGATTCGCTGGTGATGCGCTCCCGTTCAGGAACGGTACGAAAAGTCGAAGCCCACCACCAGATCGGCAAACTCGCCGAGTTCTCCAGCATCAACTACCAGTAGCGCGGCAATCGCTTGGCGCGACCGAAGCCGTCCAATAGGCCTCGGCACGCCAGCGATTGGAGCCACCTGTCGGCAGGGTCGGCTTTCGCCATCCCCACCACGCCAGTGGAAACACACAACAAGTGTTGCGCCGATACCAGTAGGTTCACCACCTCAGCGTCGTTCGGGCTGGCCTCTGGGCGATAGGCGCCTGAGCGCCAAGACTGTGAGCACGCAAACCAAACCAGCGACAGCCATAGTCGCCGCCGTTATCCCGACGACGTGAGTCCAACTCTCACCGCGCGCCTCCCAGGCCGACAACGCTCCGATCCCGACAGTCCCCCCGATAGCCACCGACCAATTCATGATGAACGTTCTCCAAGATCTACCCGTGGCCTTGTGCGCGGTCACCGGATGGTCGTTCCGGCGATACTGTGGATGGTCCAGACGCCGTCATCTTTCGTGGCGGAGAACTCGTTGATCTCCACGCTGCCTCCAGAACAGATGAAACCGCCGAAGCAGCCTGTCCCATCGGATTCGACAGAGAACTCTCCCCCTCCGACCAACCAACAGCTCTCCCCGGCAGACAGGACCATTCCCACACTGCAATCCACCGCGCCTGCGGTATCCAGTCGGCCCTCCGACTCGCCAGGTTCGCTCGACGTCGCCTCCTCGATATAGAAGGTGCCATCACTCTGGGCATGCCCGATGAACCTGAAATCCATGTCGCCAACAGTGGTTGAACTGGATATCTCGTCTGTGGGGCCAAGCCCGTCATAGTTCCCCCTGCCGTCGTCGTCAACGAAGAAGTCCTTGGAAACCTCTTCAAATATCGCATTCGTTCCCGACTCGTCGATGCTTGTACCGACTTGGTACGAGTACTCGTGAGTGCAACTCTCCCCTTTTCGCAGAACCATCCCCGACCTGCACTTGCCGTCAACCGGCAGCGGCTCCCAAGCCACCACAGACGAATCAGGCTCCCAAGCCACCACAGACGAATCATCTGTGCTGCCGCAACCGGCTGCCAGGATGGCGAGTACTGCCAACAGCAATGCAATGATCCGAACGACGGGGACCTGGCTTGAATCTCGGCGGGACATCGGCCTAATTCCTTTCGTGGCAGTGGGTTGCATCTGGCAGGGGTCCGTGAGCAGGCTCAACGTGACGACGGCAAGCTCTACCGATGAACGCGTTGCAGGCACAGTCCGTTGATGAGGCCACGACCAAGTATAACCCCCGCGGCTCCGGCCACGCCTGGAACTACCTGAGCGCGGAGACTCTGAGGCGGAGTTCGGCTCTTACTTTGGCGGCTGCGGCTTCGGAATCGTCGGAATCGGCGGCCAGGGCTGCGTCGGCGTTGTCGAGTGCGGTCTGAGCGCGGGCCACGTCGATGTCTTCTGCCGCCTCGGACACGTCGGACAGGATCGTGACCTGATTGCCGTGCACCTGAACGAAGCCGCGATGCACGGCGAAGACGTCACGCCCGCCATCGGGTTTGACGACATCCACGGACCACACCGCCAGAGTGCCGATGAAGGGCACGTGACCGGCCTGGAAAGCGATGTCGCCACCCTCGACCGTGCGGGCGATGACCATGTCCGCCTCACCGGTGTAGGAGACAGCCTCCGGACTGACGACTTCGACGTTGAACATCGCAGCGTTCCCCGACCCTAAGTCTGTGCCTGAAGTTCGGCGGCCTTGCGCTGCGCGTCCTCGGCACCGCCGACCATGTAGAACGCCTGCTCGGGAAGTCCGTCAAGATCACCGTTGAGCAGAGCCTCGAACGACTCGATCGTCTCCGATACCGGTGTGAAGATCCCGTCCTGACCGGTGAACGCCTTGGCCACGAACATCGGCTGCGACAAGAAGCGCTGAACCTTGCGTGCCCGGTCGACCGTGATACGGTCCTCCTCAGACAACTCGTCGAGACCCAGAATAGCGATGATGTCCTGGAGCTCCTTGTAACGCTGCAGCACCTCTTGGGCCCGCCGTGCCGTCTGATAATGACGGTCACCGACAACCTGAGGATCAAGGATCGTCGAACTCGAAGCCAAAGGATCCACAGCCGGATAGATGCCCAATGCGGCGATGTCGCGGCTCAACTCGGTGGTCCCGTCGAAATGCGTGAACGAAGTGAACGGGGCCGGGTCGGTATAGTCGTCGGCAGGCACGTACACAGCCTGCAACGAGGTGATCGACTTGCCCCGGGTCGAGGTGATCCGCTCCTGCAGCTCACCCATCTCATCAGCCAGCGTCGGCTGGTAACCCACCGCTGAAGGCATCCTGCCCAGCAGCGTCGACACCTCCGAACCCGCCTGGACGAAACGGAAGATGTTGTCAATGAACAACAGCACATCCTGGTTCTGGACGTCACGGAAGTACTCCGCCATCGTCACACCCGCCAACGCCACACGCAGACGCACGCCGGGGGGTTCGTCCATCTGGCCGAACACCAGAGCCGCCTTGTCGAGCACGGTGGTCTCACCGTCACCCATCACGGTCTCGCCCATCTCAATAAAAAGGTCGGTCCCCTCACGGGTGCGCTCACCCACGCCGGCGAACACCGAGACACCGCCGTGGTTGGAGGCCACACGGGTGATCATCTCGGTGATCAGCACGGTCTTGCCGACGCCGGCACCGCCGAACAGGCCGATCTTGCCGCCCTCCTTGTAGGGAGTGAGCAGGTCGATCACCTTCACGCCGGTCTCGAACATCTTCGCGGAGGGCTCGAGGGTGTCGAACGCGGGGGCCGGACGGTGGATGTCCCAACGCTGTTTCGTCGTGCGGCCCGGCTCGTCGAGGCAATCACCCATCACGTTCCAGATGTGACCCAACGTGTCGTCGCCAACCGGCGCCTGCACACCGTGGCCGGTGTTGCGCACCTCAGCGCCACGGGTGAGGCCGTCCGTGGGTTTCATGGCAATGGCCCGCACCCGGCTATCGCCGATCTGCTGGGCGACTTCGGCAGGCACGTTGATCGTCTCGCCGTCGACCTCGACGTTGAACTCGAGCTGAGTGTTGATCTCGGGCAAGTCGCCGGGAGGGAATTCAACGTCGACCACAGGGCCGGCAATGCCGACGATGCGACCGGATTTGTATACAGATTCGGTGACAGTCATGTCTAGGGGTACTTTCAGGTCTCGGTAAGGGGATGAGAATCGGCGGGAACCACCGCGCCGGGAGACACGGCGGCGAAGGCCGCGGCGAAGTCGTCAATGGGCGCCTCGGCACCCAACGCTTCGGCGCCGCCGACGATCTCCATGATCTCGGTGGTGATCGCAGCCTGACGAGCCGCGTTCATCTCCCGCGACAGTTTGGTAATCAACTCTTCGGCGTTGTCGGTAGCAGACTTCATGGCCCGCTGCCGGTTGGCATGTTCAGAAGCAGCGCAATCAAGCAGAGCACCGTACAGGCGAGCTTCGACATAGCGGGGCAGCAACGACTCGAGCACAGCCTCGGGCGAAGGTTCGAACTCAAAGGAGGCAATCGCCGCTGCGGAGCCACTGCCGACATCAGCCATCACCTGCGTATTCTCCAAAGGCAGGAACCGACGCACGGAAACCCGTTGAGTTCCCATCGAAATGAACTCTGTGTAGATCAACTCGACCTGGTCGATCTCACCGGCAACAAATGCCGCTGCAACATCGTCAGCAATACGACGCGCGTCTTCATAGGTGGGGTTGTCGGTAAACCCCAGGTAGGAGTGGTCCACGCGGTAACGGCGGAAGTTGTAATAGGCCATCGCTTTTTTACCGACAGTGAACAGCGAATAGTCCTTGCCCTCGCTCTGGTGAGCCATGAGCTGGCGTTCCGCGGCACGGATCGGGTTGGTGTTGTAGGCCCCGGCGAGACCCCGGTCACCTGCCATCACAATGAAACCGACCCGTTTGACCTCGTCAACCTCACGCAGCAGCGGATGATCGACTTCAGCGCCGCCGGCAGCCAGATTCTCGATCACCGATGTGATCCGTCGGGCATAGGGGCGGGCGGCATCGGCTCGCTGCATGGCTTTGACCACACGCGTAGCGGCTATGAGTTCCATGGCGCGCGTGATCTTCTTCGTCGACTGGACGCTTGATATGCGTCGGCGAAGTTCGCGCTCCTTACCCCCGGGCATTGCTCAGATCTCGTCCCGGGTGATCTCTTCTTCAGGCAACGTGGTCTCGGAATCGACCATGTCTGATTGCGCTCGGCCCTGAGCCTCGGCCTCAGGTTCTGTGGAATCAACTCGTGAACCAACGAACTGTTCGGCGAAGGCGGCGACAGCGGCCTCGAAGGCCTCCTCATCGTCGATGACGCCTTCGCTGCGGATCTTCGCCATCACCTCGCGGTGGCGGGTCCGGAACCAGTCGAGCAGTTCCGATTCGAAACGCATCACATCCTCTACTTCGAGCTTGTCGAGGTAGCCGCGGGTGCCCGCATAGATCGAGACAGCCTGCTCATCGACGGGGTACGGCGAGTTGACACCCTGCTTGAGCAGTTCGGTGAGGCGATAGCCGCGTTCGAGCTGGGCAGACGAGACGGCGTCGAGGTCCGACCCGAAAGCTGCGAAGGCCTCCAACTCTCGGAACTGCTGCAGGTCGCCCTTCAGCGTGCCGGTAGCGGCCTTCATCGCTGAGACTTGGGCCGCAGACCCCACACGGGAAACCGAGATACCAACATCGACCGCAGGCCGGATACCTGACTTGAAGAGATCGTCCTGCAAGAAGATCTGGCCGTCGGTGATCGAGATCACATTGGTGGGAATGAAGGCCGACACGTCGCCCGCTTTGGTCTCGATGATCGGAAGCGCGGTCAGCGAGCCGGCGCCCCGCTCATCGGAGAGCTTGGCGGCACGCTCCAAGAGGCGACTGTGCAGGTAGAACACATCACCAGGGAACGCTTCGCGGCCTGGAGGGCGACGCAGCAGCAGAGACACCTGACGGTAGGCCTCGGCCTGCTTTGACAGATCGTCGTAAATAATCAGCGCATGCTCACCGTTCTCCATCCAGTGCTGGCCGATGGCGCACCCGCCGTAGGGGGCGAGGAACTTGAACGGCGCGGGATCAGAGGCCGGGGCGTTGACCACCACCGTGTACTCCATGGCTCCGAGCTCTTCAAGGGTGGCCACTGACTGGGCGACCGTCGACGCCTTCTGCCCGATCGCCACATAGATGCACTTCACACCCTGACCCCTCTGGTTGAGGATCGTGTCGAGAGCGACGGTGGTCTTGCCGGTCTTGCGGTCGCCGATGATCAACTCGCGCTGGCCGCGGCCGATCGGGATCAGGGAGTCGATCGACTTGATGCCGGTCTGCATCGGCTCGTGCACGGGCTTGCGTCCGGTGATTCCGGGGGCCTGGATCTCCATCCGGCGGGGCTCGACGTTGGTGAGCGGGCCCTGCCCGTCGATCGGTTCGCCGAGCGGGTTGACCACCCGTGAAAGCAGGCCGTCTCCTACCGGAACCGAGAGGATTTCGCCGGTGGCCACAACCGCCTGGCCCTCGACGATGCCCTCCACGTCGCCGAGCACGACCGCGCCGATGGATTCTTCGTCCAGGTTGAGGGCCAAGCCCACCAGGCCGTTCTCGAAGCGGAGCATCTCGTTGACGGCCGCACCGGGCAGGCCCGACACCCGTGCAATACCATCGCCGACCTCGAGCACCCGACCAACGGTGGTCTGCTCCAGGCTCGGCGTGAATCCATCGAGGTTGCCGCGGATCGCGGAGGCGATGTCGTCTGTGTTGATGGTTAGGGCGGTGTTGATCGTGAGATCTGACATTTCTCGTCTTTTCTGCTCTGTCCCTGTTTGTTGGGCCTGTTTGTTGGGCGAAGTGTGCGGGCGAAGTGTTCGATCAGCCGAAGTTCTCTCGGAGCTGCGACTGCCGTTGTCGCACGCTGCCGTCGATCACGTCGTCGCCGATTTCGGTTACTAGGCCACCGAGCACGCTCTCGTCGATGATCACACGGATCTCGACATCAGTGCCGGTGGACGATTTGATGGCTTGAGCCAACCTTGTCTTCTGGTCTTCTGTCAGTTCGATGGCGGATCGCACCTTGGCCAGAACCCGGTCCCGGTTGACTGCTCCACGAGCGACCATGGCATCGACGATGTCGGGAAGGTGTCCGCCGTGCCCAGTGCCGACCACCATCGACACGAGCGCCGTGGTGACCGCAGACGCCTTGTCGCCGAGCAGATCCTCAACCACGCTCTGGCGCCGTTCGATCGGGAACCGGCTGTCCGACAGTGCGGCCAACAGCTCGTCGTTTTGACGCAGGGCCTCGCCGATGCGGAACAGTTCGTCCTCGATCAGCGTCGATTGACCCTCAGCGGCAGCGACCGCTAGGAGCGCTTCGGCGTAGCCGTCGAGCCGTTCGTCAGGCATTGCCGCCGGCCACCTCGTCGATGTAGGCATCCACGAGGGCTCGCTGTGTGTCGACGTCGAGGTTGGACTTGATGACCCGTTCGGCCGCGCCGACCGCGATGTCGGCGACGACTCCCCGCAAGTCTGATACGGCCTGGGAGCGGGCGGACTCGATGTCAGCCGCGGCCCGAGCGCGCATCTGCGCCACCTCTTCGTTGGCGCGGGCCGCGATCTCCGCGGCCACCAGGTCTGCTTGGGCACGGGCGTCCTCGACGATCTGCGCGGCTTCCGCCTTGGCGCCCGCGAGTTGCGCTTCGTGGTCGGTGAGAACCGTGGTCGCCTGGGTCTTGGCGGCCTCAGCGGCGTCGAGGTCGGCGGCGATCTTGTCGGAGCGTGCCTGCATGGCCCTCTGTACCGCTGGGAATCCCTTCCACCACATGAAGCCGAAGAGGATCAGGAACGCGGCACCACCCCAGATGACCTCGTCCCGCTCAGGGAGAATCAGGCTCGGCGCCTCCTCGCACTTGTCGAGTTCCTCCTCGAACGTTACGAGGGCATCCTTGTTGGCCGGGTCTTCAAGCGCATGGAGCGAGCCGTAATCTCCTTCGACTTCAAGAGCCCTTTTAAAAATACAAGTACCGGGCGTTTCACTAACGGCCGAGGCCGGAACAGCGCTGAGCACGACTAAAGCTCCGATGAGCCCGAATACTCCGGCCAGACGCCGAATAGTTGCTGTCATGTTTGAACCTTCTGCTTGGGGTGCTGCGGTTGGTCGCCTCTCATTGACCACTACTGCAGCAGGATGAAGACGACAAAACCAATGAGGGCCAGGGCCTCGGTGAAGGCGATGCCGAGGAACATCGTGGTGCGGACCATGCCCGCTGACTCGGGCTGACGGGCCATGGCCGAGATGGCATTGCCGACAACGGTGCCGATGCCGATTCCGGGCCCGATGGCGGCGAGGCCGTAAGCAAGGCCGGCACCGATCGCCTTGAGCCCATCGAGGAACTCTCCAGCCTCGGTTGCGGATTGCGCTAGAAGGTTTAACACTTGCTTTCTCCTGTTGTTATTCGAATTGGGTTTGGTTGGACGGGTGCTTGAATGTGTGTGGCGGCCAATGCTCGAGCCTTAATGCTCAGGGTGCATCGATCCGCCGATGTAGACCGCGGTGAGAATCGTGAAGATGAAGGCTTGGAGTACCGAAACCAGGATTTCGAAGCCGGTCATCAGAATGAGCATCGGGAACGACAGCAGCAGCGCGCCCCCATAACCGATGCCTCCCGAGCCCCACATGGCGGCCGAGAGGACCGCGAAGGTGACGAGCAGAAGGTGACCGGCGACCATGTTGGCCCAGAGCCGGATCGCCAACGAGAAGGGCCGAACCACGAAGGTCGAGACCAACTCGATCGGGGTGACGATGAGGTACAGCAGCTTCGGCACACCGGGCGGGAACAACGAGTTCTTCAGGTACCCGAAGAATCCCTGGCTGCGGACTCCTACGACGTTGTAGATCACCCAGACCACCAACGCCAGCACGACCGGGACCGCCATCCGGGAGTTGGCCGGAAACTGAATGAATGGGATGACCTCGGTGATGTTGGAGAAGAGGATGAAGAAGAACATTGTGGTCAGGAAGGGCATGAACTTCTTGCCGTCCGGTCCGATGGTCTGCATCACCACGGAATCTTCGATGAAGTTCACGCCCGACTCTGCAACATGCTGAACGCCCGCCGGCACCAGCGACTCGCGCTGCCGACCCGCCAAGCCGAAGAGGACCATGGTGATCAGCGCTGAGGCGAAATAGATGAGAACTGTCTTGTTGATCGCGAAAGGAGTCCCCTCGAACCAGATGCTCGGCCAGTCGAACAGATGGTTGATCGGTGGGAAGTCAATGGCGAGGAGATTCATGCTGAGTGCTCCGCTGTTGAATCGTCGGTCGACTTGCTTGAACTGAGGCGGTCGCCCTTGGGCGACAGGACTGCGGCACCGGGTTTCAAACCGGGAAATGCCAACGACGCCGCAACATGGCGGGTCTCCCAGGTCAACAACCCCAGGTGGGTGACCAACAGGCTGATGGCGAAAGGCGCTGTCTCGAACCAGTCGCTGCCGCGGATCGGCAAGACCGCCGCGGTGATGATCCCGAGACGGGCAATGAAGCCGAACATCACCGCTCCGAACATCACTGCCGGGCTGATCTTGGCTGACCAGGTGATAATCGCGGCGCCCACCAGGAAGTTCACAGCCACGATGACCAGGCCGTAGCCAGATGACCAGAGCCCGGACCAACCCCAGAACACGGCACCGACCGCCAGCATCACCGGAGCGACCAACAGGGTGCGCATAGCGAGGTCACGGGCTATCTCGCGCTCAGGCGCACTGGCCGAGACCTCCGCAGGGAAAGGGGTCATGCGATCCTTGGCTCGAGCATTCATTGCGGAACCTGCCCGTAGCCGGCGCGACGCTTCTGCAGCGCCTCGTCGAGCGACCGGCGGTAAGCAGTACACAACTTTTGAGTCTCATAGGTGAACACGACTGCGGCTAGAACCAGGGTGAAGACCGGGAACAATCCGAGACGGGAATCAATGAACCAACCCAGAAGGCCGAACAGGGCCGGCGTGACGATCATCTCGAAGGCAGCTGAGAAGGCATCGCCCGCGCCCTTGCGCATCTCGCGTTGCTCCCGTTCGTCCACGCTAAGAACCTCTTTGAGTTGGGCCGACTGAGTCGGGCCGACGGTGCCCGCTCGTGAATGGATGCACAATCTATTGGTATGCACTGACGGTGCCAACCTCAGGAGTCGAGCTTCTTGCGTCTTCCGTAACGCTTCTCGAAGCGCTCCACACGACCAGCCGTATCCACAATCTTCATCTGGCCGGTATAGAACGGGTGGCTCTCACTGGAGATCTCAACCTTGGCGAGGGGATACTCGTTACCGTCCTCCCAGACGATCGACTCGTCAGTCTCGATCGTGGACCGCGTGAGGAACGACGTACCAGCGGAGACGTCCTGGAATACCACAGCGCGGTAATCGGGATGAATATCAGATTTCATAGCTCCGCAAGTCTACGATCCCGATACCCGGCCACAACCGACTTTGCTCAAAAGCGCCGACACATCATCGCCGGGAGATGCAGAATCAAGCGAAGCAACAGTCATCAGACATCGTCTCAGCTCATGCGACTTCTTGAGTTCAGACGCGGACATCAGGATCTCTTCATTGTGAGTGCCGGTTGCGGCAACGTCGACCGCGGGATATATCCGACGCACAGCAAGCTCCCGCGAAAGCCGCAGTTCCAGATTCGCGATGTTGGCCAACTCCTCATAGATCAACTCGTCCACAAAACTCCCGCTGTCGACCACGATCGTGCCGATCACCGTCAGCGACCCGCCACCTTCGATGTTGCGCGCAGCACCCAAGAATCGTTTGCAAGCGTGAATCACCGACCGGTCGATACCACTCGAGGAGGAACGACCACCATGGGATGCCTCAAGAATGTATGCACGGGCCAAACGGGTGATGCCATCAACCACGAGGCAGACGTCCTTGCCATCCTCAACTGAGCGTTTGGCACGCTCAATGGTCATTTCCGCGATCGTTACCTGCTCATCGGTGGGTTGATCGAACGGAGATCCGATTACTTCACCCCGCTGCACCCACCTGGTCATGTCGGTGATGTCTTCGGGACGCTCGTCAACCAACAAGACAAGCAGTTCCATGTCGCTGTGGTTGACCTCGAGTGAACGAATCAAGTGTTTGAGAACCGTCGTCTTGCCCGCTCTCGGCGGCGACGCGACGAGCGCTCGTTGGCCCTTACCCAGCGGACTCAACAAATCGACGATCTCGGCGGTGGCGTCTTGGGGCTCCTGAGATCCTGCCAGCAGCAAGCGCTCGTTCGGGAAGATCGGCACCAGACCATCAAATGCCCTTCGCTGCGCCGCAGCTTGCGGGGGATTTCCGTTAACCGTCAGAAGATCCACCATTGCCGGGTTCTTCTCATTGCGGGACGCGGGACGCGAAGTGCCGCTGAGATGGACTCCTTTGTCAAGGTTGTACTGCCGGACCATCTTCACCGGAACGTAGGCGTCGTCCTTTGACGGGAGCGCGCCGTCGACCCTCAAGAAACCGTAACCCTCCGGACGCAGTTCGAGATAACCCGCAACCGGCACGACGTCACCGTTGTACGGTTCGTTGGTGTCCTTGTTGTTGTCCCGCTCCCGGCCACGGCGACGGCGACGCTTACCGGGCTCAGCCTCCTGGCCTTGCGAGCCGGAGTCAGCTTCGTTCGCCGCTTCGACGTTCGTTGCTTCGGTCCTGGCCGCTTCGGACTCGCCTCTGTCCGGCTCAGGCGTCGCCTGCGCGTCAACGGGCTCGTCACCCGCACTTGAACCGGCGCAAGTGTCGGCGGAACCGTCTGCTCTGCTGTCGGCAGCGGGTTCGGCCCTGGTCGCGGTCGGAACTCCTGCCGGGTCGACGTCTTGACTTACCAGATCAAGTATCAGGTCAATGATTTCACCCTTGCGGGCACGTGTCGGTGGTTTAGTCCCGAGCGTGCTGGCGATTGCGGTGAGTTCTTCGCGGTCTTTGCGTTGAAGGGTAGACCGGCGCATCTCCGCGGTTTCCACGGATTCGTCTCCTCATGATCGTGAGTGGTGCTGCATCCGGCAAGTAACGACCAAGACCCTACGAAATACGACTCGTCGTCGGCAACCGAGCAGCGCACTACAGGTTAGGGGCGCACAACCGCAGCCGCAACCACACCCCCGAGCAGCAGCCCAGTGGAGGCTTACACAACACCGAATCAACAGCCTGAGCCGACTCAAGGATCGCAGCGGATCAACGGACCTCAATGCAGCCATCGGTATCGACCCCGAGCGCTACCCAGTCGCCGGAGGGTTCGGGGCGCATCTGCTCGCCGTCCGACTCGATGAGCGCGCCGACGCTGGGACCGGACCCGCTCAACCACGCCGCATGCCCGGCGGCTCGAAGCCGGCTCACCACCTCCGCTGAGTCGGGCAGCGCGCTCAACCGGGCCGTCTCATGTATCTGATCCCCGTTGGCGCCAGAGATCAGGTCCCACGACCCGTTCAACAACCCGGCATAAACGGCGGCGCAGGAAGCTGCTTGGGCGACCACGTCGACAATGTCGAGCGCCTCAGGAAGCACGGCACGGGCCGAGGCTGTGAAAGACACGCCCGCCGGGATCCACATGTAGAACTGACCCGGCTCCAGGCACGGAACGTCGGTATGGATACGGCCGCCGACGGCGAGGTTCAACCCTCCGTATGCCGACGCCGCCGCGTTGTCGGGATGACCCTCAATCTCATCGGCCACCGCGAATGCCGCTCGCCGCGCGGCGGTGTGGTCCAGCCCGTCGCTGCGAAAACCGAGGTACGCGGCCCCGACACAGGCGGCCGCGCTCGAACCCATCCCCCTGCCGATCGGCAGTTCGCTGCGCGACCACAACCGCTCGAAGGAGGTCCCGGTACGTTTCAGCGCGGTCCAGGCGAGATCATCGGCGCCGACCGTCTCGAAACCCTCGAGAGGCTCGTCGGTGAGTTCGTAGTAGCGGTCGACGGCAAGCGCCAGCGCATCGAATCCCGGACCCAGATTGGCCGAGGAACCCGGCACCCTGACGCGCATCAGCCGAGCCCGTCCACGCTGAGCCCGTCAACAAAGTCCTCAACTGTCGCGAGGTCGTTGGGAAGCACCGCATAATCTTCGCGGCGATCAAAGATGCCGGCCAGGTGCGGCGGCAATTCGGGGCGGACGCCTGTCGCCTGCTCCACCGCGTCACCGAACTTCGCCGGGTGCGCCGTGGCCAGCGAGACGACATGCTCACCGACTCTGCGATGACGCTGAGCCACCCCGATCCCCACCGCGGTGTGGGGATCAACGAGCAGGCCATGGCTGCTGTAGACCTCTTTGATGACGGCGAGCGTCTCCGAGTCGTCGATTCGGTCGCCGGCGAACTCGGCTGTGAGGCGCTCATGCTGCGCCGGGGTCAGCACAGCACGGCCGTGGTCCCTGAACCCGGCGACCAACTCCGCGGTGGCTGCGCCGTTGCCGTCGAGCAGTTCATACAGCAGGCGCTCGAGGTTCGAGGAGATCTGAATGTCCATGCTCGGCGACAGGGTCGGCACCACCTCGGTGGCACGCATCTCACCCGTCTCGATGAGGCGCGAGAGGATGTCGTTGCGGTTCGACGCGACCAGGAACCGGTCTACGTTCAAGCCCATCCGCGCCGCCACATGGCCCGAGAAGACGTTTCCGAAGTTGCCGGTGGGAACACAGAAAGTGGTTGCCTTCATTTGGTTGGCGGGCGCACCGCGGCCGAGCTGCTGGACCGCCCACACGTAGTAGACGATCTGCACCATCACCCGCGCCCAGTTGATCGAGTTGACCGCGGCCAGATTATGACGTTCGCGAAACGGTTCATCCCGAAACATCGCTTTCACCAGGTCCTGGCAGTCGTCGAACGTTCCCTGAATCGCAACCGCATGCACATTGGCATCGCTCATGGTGGTCATCTGGCGGCGCTGGACCTCTGTGGTCCGCCCGTGGGGGAACAGCACCACTATGTCGACATGTTCGCTGCCCCGCACTGCTTCCATCGCGGCTGAGCCGGTATCGCCGGAGGTGGCGCCGACGATCATCACCCGCTGCCGGCGGCGTTCGAGTTCGTGCTCGAACAGCCTGCCCACCACCTGCAAGGCGACGTCTTTGAACGCCAGGGTCGGTCCGTGGAACAACTCCATGAGATGATGCCCGTCGTCGAGGGGCACCAGAGGGCACACGTCGGGATGGTCGAACGAGGCGTATGCGTCCTCCAGAATCGACAGGAGATCTTCACGCCCGAGCGCGCCGGCAACGAACGGCTGCATCACCTCAGTTGCCAGATCCACATACGACGACGACTCCGAAACCGTGTCTGTCGGCAGTGTCGGCCATTCGGTCGGCAGGAACAGCCCGCCGTCGGGCGCCAACCCGGTGAGCAGGACGTCAGCAAATCCCAGTTCCGGCCCTCCGCCGCGGGAACTGCCGTAGACCACGGCCATGCTCACCGCTCACCCATGGTCAGCCCTCACCACCGATCACCCGGATGGCGGAGTGGACGCCGACGACCACATCGAGGTGCCGCAGCTCGGCCATCGTGGCTCTCACGGCTGCTTCAACCGAGTCATGGGTAATGAAGATCAGACGGGCATGATCGCCGAGGCCCTGCTGTTCCATTGATTGAATCGACACGCCGTGACGACCGAACACATCAGCGACCTGAGCCAGCACACCCGGCCGGTCGGTGACTGCAAGGGTCATGTAGAACGCCGATTTCAGGGCGTCCAGTGGTCGGATCCGGGCGGGTGCGAGGGTACCGATCCGGCCCGGAGTGCCGTGGACCATGTTGGTGGCTGCATCCACCACATCACCGAGGACCGCACTGGCTGTCGGTCGACCACCGGCGCCTCGTCCATAGAACATCAGATCACCGACCGCTTCGCCCTCTATGAACACGGCATTGAAGCTGTCGCGCACAGCGGCGAGGGGGTGCGACTTGGCTACGAGCGCCGGGTGAACCCGGACTGCAATCTCCGGGTAGTCCTTGGTGTTGTCCCCGAACGCCTCGACGACGGCAACAGCCTTGACGGCGAATCCCATCCGGTCTGCTACAGAGACGTCTTCGACGGTGATGTTCGAAATCCCCTCGTGGAACACGTCGCTTGACTGCACCACCGCGCCGAAGACGATCGAGGCGATGATCGCCGCTTTGGCGCCCGCGTCGTATCCCTCCACATCAGCGGTCGGATCGGCCTCCGCGTAGCCGAGTTCCTGCGCCTCGCCGAGAGCGGTCAGATAGTCGATTCCAGCTTCGGTCATCCTGGTCAGGATGTAGTTGGTGGTGCCGTTGATGATGCCCATCACCCGACGGACGGGTTCACCAGCGAGCGACGCCCGCAGCGGTCGCATCAGGGGGATCCCGCCGGCCACAGCGGCCTCGAAGAGGAAATCGACACCGGCGGCGTCGGCCGCCGCGAACAGTTCGGCCCCGTGGGACGCGAGCAGCGCCTTGTTGCCGGTGACCACGGGTTTGCGCAGTCCGACCGCGCGGCGGAGCAGTTCCAGCGGCTCATCGATCCCACCGATCAACTCAACGATGATGTCGACGTCCGGATCTTCGACCACGGACAGGGCGTCGTCGGTGAACACGTCTGTGTGCAGATCGAGTCCACGGTCCTTGTCGAGCGAGCGGACCGCTGTGCGCGTCACCCGGAGACCAACACCGGTGCGCGCCGAAATGGCGGCTCGCCGCTGCTCCAACAATGACACGAACGCACTGCCGACGTTGCCGCACCCGAGTAGACCGATCGATACCTGCTCCACGGGCGACGAGCGTAGCTCACGCCCGGAGGGCTCAAGCGGTGATTGCCTGCGAGTCGAACGCCTCGAGGTCAACTTCGACATGCGGTTGCATATATTTGTTGTTATTCTATGATTTATAATGTCATTGAAACACCGGAAAGTTTCTCCTGTCGGCCGGGCTGCCCATGAACGCGCTGTCCTGCGTCTGGTGCAGGGCCCTGGTGTGGTCCCGACGCCGGACCCGCCGGTTCGAGGCGCCGACCCCAGCGACCCGACAGTCGTTGAGACCGTCGCCGGCGACGGCAGCCTCGCTGACGTGTTGGCGGAGCGGGGTCGGCTCAGCGAAGCGGAGTGCCGCGGCGTCGGGTCTCGGATCGCCGCGGCGCTCGCGGAGGTCCACGAGCGCGGCGTGGTCCACGGCGACGTCAAACCCGCGAACATCGTGATCGCCCCCGACGGAGGCCTCTGGATCGCCGACTTCGACGCAGCCGGACCCGTTTCGAGCCCGCGCTCAAGAGGCACACCGCAGCGCCTGGTCAACCACTCCACCCTCGACCGCAGCGACGACACCGTCGGCGTTGCGCTGGTCGTGGCTGAATGCGCGACGGGGATCGTCATCGACCCGACCGTCGAGTGGTCAGCGCTTGCTCTGGCGCAGCTCGGCTGCAGCAACGACCTCGCTCATGACCTGGCTGCGGTCCTAGCCGATCCAACCGATCTGCGCCGTGTGGCTGCGCTGCTGGGGAGCCCCGAGGGCCGGCTGCCGAGCGCCGCCGAGGTCCGCACCGGCAACGACCCGACCCCCACCATCGACTTCGAACCGACGGTCATCGCCGGTCTCGACCCGTTGCCGAGCACAACAGAAGTGTTGAACCAGCCTCCACCTCCCGCGGGCTGGCAGGAATCGATCCAACGAACGCTCCAAGACTGGACGCGGCGACTTCGCAACAAACAATCCGAACTCACAGCGGTGGTCCAGCAGAAGTGGACAGCGACCTTCAAAGGTCGAGGCGGGTGAGATCCTCGAAGGTCTCCCTGCGGACCACCAGACGTGCGGCGCCGTCAGCCACGAACACCACCGGGGGACGCGGCACCTTGTTGTAGTTGGAGCCCATCGAATGGCCGTACGCCCCGGTCACCGCGGTGGCCAGAACGTCGCCCACCTCCAGATCCGCGGGAACCTGCGCATCACGAACCAACAAATCACCGGACTCGCAGTGCTTGCCCACCACAGAAACGGTCATCGGCCGATCGGCCTCTATCGCACGGGGCAGGAACGCCTCATAGCCCGAACCGTAGAGAACCGGGCGCGGATTGTCGCTCATCCCACCGTCGACAGACACATAGGTGCGAACACCGTCGATGCGCTTGATTGTGCCCACCGTGTAGAGGGTCACCGCAGCCGCCGCCACGATAGAACGGCCCGGTTCGGCCAACACCCGCGCCGTCACACCCAGATCCGCGCAGGTGGAGATCACAGCCTCCCCCCACTGCGTGATAGTCGGCGCCCACTCGTCGGTCACATAGGCAACGCCGAGCCCCCCGCCAACGCTCATCTCGGGAAGGTCGTAGCCCGCAGCCGCTTCGGCAATCACCGCAACGGTCCGCTCCAGAGAAGACAGCGCGAACACCTGACTGCCGATATGCGCGTGAACACCCACCAACTCCACCGACTGCGAGGCGCGGGCCCGTTCGATCGCGGCATCGGCCGAGCCGGTGGAAACTGTGAAACCGAACTTCGTGTCGTCGTGGCCCGTCGCCACGAACTCATGGGTCTCCGCCTTGATCCCCGGAGTCAGACGCAACAGCACCCTGGGGCGTATGCCGAGCACAGCGTGAAGGTGATCGAGGCGGTCGAGCTCGTCGAACGAGTCAACGACGATGCGGCCCACACCCGCCTCGAGCGCGGCGGTCAACTCGGCCATCGACTTGTTGTTGCCGTGCATCACGAGCCGGTCCGCCGGCACACCGGCCGAAAGCGCGACATGGAGTTCACCCCCGGTCGCAACATCAAGGTGCAGCCCCTCAAAATGGGCGAGCCGCGCCATCTCCGCACACAGGAACGCCTTGGTCGCGTACGCCACGCCGTCGCCGAACACCGCCACCGCCTCGCGGCAGCGGTCACGCAGGTGCGCCTCGTCATAGACGAACAAGGGAGTGCCGTACTCGTCGGCCAGATCGAGCAGGTCGCAACCGCCGATCTGCAGTCGCCCGTCGACGACCGAAGCAGAGTCGGGCAGCAGGCGGAAGGGCAACGGAGACACGGCTACATCGATTCGGGCGCGGAGACGCCGAGCAGGTCGAGGCTCACGCCCAGTCCGATGCGGGTCGCTTCCACCAGCCACATCCGGGCTTGGCGCACCTCTTCGTCGATGTCGTCCCGCAAGATTGGGCAATCGTGCCAGAAACCGTGGAGCGCCGCAGCGCATTCCCGGGCCCAGGTCGTGACCTGATGGGGGGCGCGCGCCAGCATCGCCCGTTCAACAGTGTCCGGAAGCTCCGACAGCACCCGCAACAATGCAAGCTCGCGCGGATGAGTGAGGACCGACAGGTCGACGTCTGCCAGAGACGACAGCGCGATGCCTCGCCGGGCAGCCTGACGGGCCAGAGAATGCACCCGGGCATTCGCGTACTGCACGTAGTACACCGGGTTCTCGCTCGACTCCGCCACGACCAGATCGACGTCGATCGTCTGGGTCGTGTCGATCGACTGCAGCAGGAACGTGAGGCGCGCAACGTCGGCGCCGGCCAGCTCGACGAGGTCGCGGGCCTCCACCATCTGGCCGGCGCGCTTGGACAGCCTCGCCTCAGCACCGTCCCGTATCAGGGTCACGTGCTGACCGATGAGCACCTCGTAGCTGTCGGCTGGGTGGCCCAGCATCTGCATCGCCGCGGTCATCCGCGAGACGTAGCCGTGGTGGTCTGCACCCAGAATGTCGATCACCCGGTCACCGCGGGAGTACTTCTGCTGGTGGTACGCGATGTCTGGAAGGAAGTAGGTGGGCTGACCGTCGGACTTGATGAGGACCCGGTCCTGGTCGTCGCTGAAGTCGGTGGTGCGCAGCCATGTCGCACCCTCGGACTCATATACGAACCCGCCCTCGGTCAGCTCGGCCAGGGTCGCCTCGACCGCACCCGACTGCGCCAGGCGATTCTCCGACGCCCAATGATCGAACTCGGCGTTCATCGACGCCAGCACCTCAACCTGGTCGAGGTGGGCGCGCTCGGTCCCCCAGGCGACCGGATCAGCGTCGGCGGGCATCTCCTGGGCCCAGTCGACGACGTAGTCCCCGAGGTAGCCGCCCTCGGGAGGGCCTTGGCCGGCCTTGCGGGCCGTCAACGACGCCCCGAACAACGACGTCTGCGCCCCCCGGTCGTTCACATAGAACTCCCGGGTCACCTCATAGCCGCAGCGCTCGAACAGGCGGGCCAACGAGTCGCCGTAGGCGGCCCAACGACCGTGCCCCGCATGCAGCGGGCCGGTCGGGTTGGCCGACACGTACTCGATGTCGACCGACGATCCCGCGCCGACAGCGGAGCGGGCGAACTCCCCCATGCCCGCGTCGACGATGCCGATGAGCACGTCGTGCAACCAGCTCGGAGCCAGACGGAAGTTGACGAACCCTGCGCCCGCGACCTCGACGGCGGTGACATGGCGGGGAGGATCCGCGTTGAGCGTGTCTGCCAACTCCCGGGCCAGTTCCCTGGGGTTGCGGCCCGCACGCTTGGCCGTCGCCAAAGCAACATTGCTCGACCAGTCGCCGTGGGCGGGGTTGCCCGGCCGTTCGATGCCGACCTGTTCGGGCTCGGTACCGATCCCCGCGCCACCGAGGGCCGCGGCAAGCGCAGAGCGAAGATGTTGACGCACATCCATGGGCCGGACCTCAACGTAGCTGGAACGTGGCTGGGAGCGCCTGATCCTAGCGGTAGCATTGACCGACCCGTCAGGGTCAAGCCCTCGTAGCTCAGAGGATAGAGCATCGGCCTCCGGAGCCGTGTGCGCAGGTTCGAGTCCTGCCGAGGGCGCTCTGCAAGAGGCCGAGCGAATAGGCGGGACGACACGGTAGCGACCGAACGAGGCCGTGGCCCGAGCGGCCCGTGGGCGCAGCGAACAAGAGCGGAAGACACAGCGTTGCGCCGCGAGGTCGGTCACCTATTTGCCCGTGCTCTCAGTCGGCGCTGGGCAAGTTGACGCGGGGCCCTCCCATTGAGATATACCTTTGGGATGCATACGAGGCAGATATCGTTGCGTCTCTCCGAATCCCTGCTCTCCGATCTTGATGCTCTCGTCTCAAAGGGCGCCTACCAGTCTCGCGCCGCGGCGATCAGAGCCGGTATCGAGGCAATCCTGCACGCTGAGCGGCAGCGCAGAATCGACCGGGAGATTGTTGAGGGTTACACGCTCCACCCGCCCATTGAAGCAGAGGAACACGCCGCGTTCGCCTCCATGAGAGACGCCATCGCGGAGGAACCTTGGTGAGCACGCTTCACCGTGGAGACGTCTGGTGGGGAGGGGTCGAAGACGTCGGACGACGGCCGTTCCTCATCATGACCAAGTCTTCATCGATTCCTGTGCTGAACCATGTTGTCGTCGCCCGCTCACCCGCACAATACGAAACATCCCCACCGAATTGAGGCTGGGACCCGACGATGGCGTGCCCAAAGAGTGTGCCGCTACCTTCGACAACCTCCGCGTAGTGCCGAAGGCTCTTCTTGTGGACCGCATCTGCGGACTGCTTGTTGGGCGAGTTCGGACTCTGCTCGATCAGCTTCGCCGCGGTACCCCAGAACCGGATCGCCTTGACCATGTTCTTGCCCACCCCCAACTCGACGGTGGCGTCCAAAGCGTTGAAGGCATCCGGGTCGCGCTCTCTGCGAAGGCGGCCTGCCGCTGTCCGAAATGGTGCGATGACGACGCGTTGCCAACGCCGTTTTGCAACAACGGCACCGTGGTTTCCGCCACCCGCGGGTCGAGAGGAGCCGATCCGTTGTAGTCGAGGTACACCTCGTTGTTCATGCAGCCTCCTCACGGTTGTCGGTGCTCCAAGCCAGTGTCGAACGTAGTGCAGCAGGGTTCTCATTACTACCATCGGAGTGTGACAACGACCCGATGGATGGTGTTCAGGATGTTCTGCACAACCTCAGTACCACGTTCTTCAAGTCCGTAGACACGAACTGCGCCGCCCCGGAACCCGGCACCATGCCGATATAGGCGGTTGGGCATCCTAGAGATAGTAGATTGAATTCTCTGGAAGTAGTCGCCTAGAATCTCCCGAAGTTGTCGGTTGCACCTGGGCCGCAGAGAAGCCTGCGGGATCTGTGCTTCCCTCAACACAACCTAGTTCTCGTAGAGGTTCCATGCCCGACAGCGATGCCTCCAACATTACCGATGGTGCTTTGACACCCGCCGGTTATCTCTCCCGGGCAGTCCATGACGATCTCCGGGATGCTCTCGCTGCATCTGCCGCCGTGGTCGTGGAAGGGCCCCGGGGTTGCGGCAAGACATGGACGTCGAAGCACTTTGCTCGCAGTGAGGTGCTGTTCGAGCAGGACACGAGCGCCCGGCTCGCAGCCAGCGTCGCACCACAGACCGTGCTCGAAGGCGCTGCGCCACGGCTCCTCGACGAATGGCAGCTTGCGCCCGACATTTGGCCCCATGTTCGCGCTGCCTGTGATGCGCATCCCGGTCTGAGCGGTCGTTTCGTCTTGACGGGTTCCGCTACGCCGCCCGACGACCTCACACGCCATTCCGGTGCTGGACGCATCAGTCGGGTGCGGATGCGTCCCATGTCGCTGCTGGAATCCGGCCATTCAACCGGTGAAGTGCCGCTGCATGGTCTACTGAGCGGCGCTGCCTGCGCAGCGTCGCCATCGGGAATCGACGTCGAAGGTCTAGTCGACGTCACCTGCCGCGGCGGCTGGCCGCGGCTGCTCGAACAGGACGCGGCGACCGCTCAGCGGGCACTGCGCGATTACCTCAATGAGGTGTGCCGTGTCGATGTCTCGGCCGTCGACAGCGTGCACAGGGACCCCGAGGGGGTCCATCGGCTCATCATGTCGCTGGCCCGCAACGTCTCCACGACAGTGTCGATCACCAAGCTCGCAGCCGAAGCGGGGAGCGGCGGCGGACTGCACCGCACCACGGCGGCCGGCTATCTCCGTGCGCTGCAACGGCTCTTCGTCGTGGAGGATCTCGCCCATTGGCGCACTCATCTGCGCTCGCGCGCCGTGCTCACCACCATGCCCAAGCGTCACTTTGTGGACCCGTCATTGGCCGCGGCCGCGCTGCGAGCCACGCCCAGCCGCCTGCTGGGCGACCTTGCGGCGTTCGGCTTCATGTTCGAGTCTCTGGTGGTGCGCGACCTGCGCATCTATGCCCAAGCGAACGATGCCGTGGTCTCCCACTACCGCGACAGTGACCACCTCGAAGCCGATGCCATCGTGGAGGCCGGCGATGGTCGTTGGATGGCGTTGGAGGTGAAGCTCGGCAGTGCCCAAGGCATCGACGACGCCGCGAGGTCGCTGCTCCGCCTAGCAGACAAGGTCGACACCGATCGCGTCGGCCCGCCGTCCAGGCTGGCGGTGATCACCGCGTCCGGCTACAGCTACGACCGCCCCGACGGCGTCGCGGTCGTCTCAGTCTCCGCTCTGGCCCCGTAAGAGGGTCGTCATGCACATCTCGGCCCGTCGATCACTCAGCGGCTAGCTTGAACGCATGGCCGTCACCGAGTCACCCCCGACGAAGAAACCCCGCTGGACATACCAGTGGAAGGAGCTCTTCGACGAGGTGATCACCAGCGGGCTCTGCACAGGCTGCGCCGGCTGCGTGATCTCCTGCCCGCACGATGTGATCGGCTACGAACACGAACCGGGCGCATACACACCATTCCACCTCGAAGAGGAACTGGGCCTCGACGACTGCGTCCACGGGCAGAAGGGATGCACGTCCTGCACTCGCGCATGCCCCCGATTCCGCATGTGGGAACCAGAAGCCGACATGCACCTGTTCGGCCGGGAACGCACACCCGAAGAGGTGTCGGGCATCTACTCCGACATCCTTCTGACCCGCGCCACAGACGATTTCGTCTACGAGACCGGCCAGGACGGCGGCCTGGTGTCGGCGATCCTCATCTGGTGCATCGAGAACGACGTCATCGACGGGGCCCTCACCAGCGGCGTCGAGAACCTGCCCAACGGAGAACCCGGCTGGAAGGCCTTCCCGATGGTCGCCACCAACCGCGAGGAGGTGCTGCGGGGCGCAGGGAGCCGCTACACCTACTCCGCCAACACCATGGCATTCAATGACGCCAAGGAGAAGGGGCTCGAACGGCTCGCGCTGGTCGGCATGAGCTGCCAGACCTCGGTGGCACCGGTGATGTGGCATCGCAAAGTCGGGAAGGTCTCCAGGCCGATCAAGCTCAACATCGGCCTGCTCTGCTCCAAATCGTTCGACGACTCACTCTTCGACGAGCTGTTCGAGGTCAAGTACGGCCTCGCCAAGGAGAACATCTCCAAGATGAACATCAAGGGCGTCTTCCAGATCTGGACCAAGGACGGCGGCTACCACGAGATCAACCTCAAGGAGTGCCACGCCTGGACCCGCGAGGGCTGCCACCTGTGCCCCGACTTCGCCGCCGAGCACGCCGACATCTCCACGGGAGGCATCGGGGAGCTCACCGACTGGACCCTCACCATCGTCCGCACCGAACTCGGACGCGCCGTGATCGGCGCGATGGCAGCCGACGGCGTGATCGAGACGAGGCCCGGCGACGACGACCCCGCAGCGGTCGCGTTGATGCACAGGCTGGCCCAGAAGAGCCGCGACCGGTGGCCCGACTGGGCCCAGCCCGCCGCTAAAGTAACCGTCTCGACCAAGACAGCGGGGTGACGACATGGATATCGAGTTCTGGGTGGACCCAATTTGACCGTGGTGCTGGGTGACGGCCCGTTGGGTCGTCGACGAGATCAAACCCGCCCGTGACCTCAACATCACCTGGCAGCCGATCAGCCTCCTGCTGAAGAACCAACCCGACCCGCAGTCGCCGTTCTACGAACCGACGAAGCGGACCTACCGCCTGTTGCGGGTGATGGAATCGGTGCGTGCGACCGAGGGCGAGGACGCGGTCTTCGACCTCTACTGGGAGTACGGCAGACGGATCCACCACGACGAGGAGTTCGACTTCGATCTGGCCGAAGCACTCGAGAGCGTCGGTCTCGACGCCTCGCACGGCGCCGCCTACGACGCAGAGACCTTCGACGCCGAGATCGCACAGCGCCACGACGCAGGTCTGGCTCTCTGCGGCGACGATGTGGGAACCCCGATCATCGCCTTCGACAACCGAAACGGCGACAAGCAGGCCTACTTCGGCCCTGTCATCACCCGAGTCCCGCCGACCGAGGATTCGTTGGCCATGTGGGACGCCCTTGTCACCATGATGAACATCGACGGCTTCTGGGAACTGAAACGCACCCGCACCGAACGCCCGGAGTTCGGCCCACGCCCTTAGAATACGCACCGAAGCTACAATCGCTTGCTGGGGCGACGGGCAGCCGTTCGGCGTCCCACGCGCTATTGCGGGATACACCTCGTGAAGAGTTCACGCACTCCCGGGTCGATGTCTTGCGGGTCGTTGCGCAGCCGTTTCTCGGCGTCCTTGAAGTCGTCGAAGTCGTCCGCGTAACGCTGCGCGAGTCCCTCATAGGCACATTCACAGTAGGACGTGGCCTGCGATGCGTTCAGACCACCGCCTTCGTTGGCCGTTTGGCAGGAGCGCATGAAGTTCTCCTCGAGAGTGCCGTCAGCCTCAGCCTCCTCCCAACTCGAAGGATCGTTGTTGGAAGCGCAGCCCGAAGCAAACAGAACTACGCAGGCCAAGACGGCGCTGATCACGCCCACCCGTCGAGTCGACCGAGATTTCGTTCCACAAGTCATTGCGCCGCGAGGCTAGCGCTTGCTCACCGCTTTTCGGTGACGCCGCCCAGACAATCAGCATTCGCGCGGCCACCCCCGGGGCAGGCGGTACTCAACTATCGACGATTGACCGCTGATGGCGACAATCCGAAGCTCGCGCTCCTTGCCGTGGGCGTCGACAAGGCTGAGGACGTCTTCGCCCACCGCGAACGGAACGGGTTGCTGCTGACCACCGTCGACCGCGACATTCGTGGTGTACAGGTACGTCCGCGCCGCCGTGTCGAGAATCGGATTGAGACGGCCTTCGATGCCCGGAACGTGACCTGAACCGTCCGCAAAAATCACCGAACCGCCATCGGCGAGCCATTCAAGCTCCACCTCCAGCGCGCCCTGCGCGGGAACCCAGTCGCGGACTATCCCGGCGCTCAGTCGCTCTCCCGCTGCGAATACAGTCATGGGAAGGTCCGTCGTGTACAGCTTCAGCCGCGCGACACCGGCAATGTCACTCCTCGCACGCTGCCAAACGTTGTTCGGGAACAGCGCAAGTACGTCGACGCCGACAACCGGGCTTCCACCACAGGTGACCCGCACTGATTTGTCCGCATCGAACGCTTCCAAAACCTCGTCGAACTGTCCTAGCGGCACTATTTCACGAGCGCCCCGCTCCTCGGCAGTCGCTCCACCATAAACGACGGTCTTGGCAGCCACATTCGGAACCAGTTCGGCAACGCGGTCCAGCGAACGCGCGAAGTCCGATGCGATTGTCACACCCGACTTGGCTTCGATGGCATTGATCCCTCGCTCGGTCTCATAAAAAAGATCGCATTCCAGGCCGCGCGAGTCGCGGAAGAACGAAAGTCGGGGCTCCCGGCCACGGTTGTAGCAGTGCTTGGCCGCCTCGGCAACGACGACATTCTCAAAAAGGGAGCCGCGGAGTGGATGCGTCTTTATTTGGCCGGGACTTTCTATGCCTAACAGATAGCTCGCGAGACCGACATCGTAGAAATAGAGCTTCGGGGCTTTCACCAGCCGCTTTCGAATGTTCGCGGCAAAGGGTGGCAGCAAGAACGCTACGTAGCTGCGCTCGAGCAGGGTCACCCATTGGCGGATCGTCGGGTGCGACACACCTACATCACCGCTGAGGGATGCCAGGTTCAGCATCTGCCCGACGCGTCCGGCGCACAGCGAAACGAACCGCCTGAACGCCGACAGATCGCCGACACCTCCCATGCGGCGTACGTCGCGTTCGACGTACGTCTCAAAATAGTCTCCGAGCGCTTGGCGGGGTTCCAGCCGCTGATCAGCGATGCGCGGATAGAAGCCGTTGAACGCGACATCGGCAAACGTTTCGCTCGCGCCTGCCCGCTTGGATTCTTCGAGCGAGAAAGGCAGGAGGCGCAACAGCGCGGTACGGCCGGCGAGCGACTGGCCGACTGCGTCTGACAACTTCAAATTCTCGCTTCCTGTCAATACGTACAGGCTGTTGCGCCCGTCCTCGTCGGCAATTACCTGCAAGTACGACAACAGCATGGGTACATGCTGGATCTCGTCGATGACCGCAGGAGTGCCTAGTCGCTGAAGAAATCCTCGAGGGTCTCCCTCTGCAAAAGCTCGATCATCGGGGGATTCCAGACTGGCGTACGCCGCATCTCCGAATGTTGAACGGCAGAGCGTAGTCTTGCCCGCTTGTCGAGGCCCGGTAACGGTCACGAACGGGTATTGGCGAAACAACTTCGTCAACTGTCCGGTGATCACCCGTTCGATCATGGTTAAAGCCTACCATCGGATGCACAATCTGCAAGTTTGACTTACAGATTGTGCATCTAGGTTTCTGATGCCTCCAGTTCACGGGCGCGGGTGAAAATCGCGTCGAGCATCGGTTCGGTCAAGCGGCCGGTGAACGTGTTCTGTTGGCTCACGTGAAAACTGCACAGCAAGGTCATGCCGTTGCCGAGCGGAACTTCTCGGCCGTGCCCGAACTTGGGACGGGGTCGCAGTCCGAAGTGTCGACACACCACGCCGTGAGCGAACCCTCCCAGGGCCACTATCACTCTCAGCGAGTCGAGCGCAGCCAACTCGGCCTCCAGGAACGGTAGACAATTGTCCCGCTCATCAGGAGTCGGCTTGTTGGCTACTGGCGCGCACTTCACCGGCGAGGTGATCCAGGCGCCGTCGAGCGACAACCCGTCTCCACGGCTCGTCGACGACTCCTGAGAGGCGTAGCCTGCGCGCCACAGGGCCCGATACAACCAGTCACCCGAGCGGTCACCGGTGAACATCCGACCGGTGCGGTTGGCGCCGTGAGCCGCCGGCGCCAAACCGAGCACCAACAGGCGGGCTGCAGGATCGCCGAAACCCGGGACCGGCCTGGCCCAATACTGCTGGTCCCTGTAAGCCGCCCGTTTCTCGCGCCCGACCCGCTCACGCCACTCGACGAGCCGCGGACAGAGACGACACTGCACCACATCATTCTCAATCCGACCAAGCAGGGCCGAGCGGTTCGCAGTATCGGCGGCGGACCTCGGATCGGGTGATTGCATCACTTACAGGGTACGTTGTGCAGCAGTCATGGCCCGCAGATCAGACACCCCCAAACCGACAATGGTGCTGTTCGTGCGCCACGGACGAACACCGACGACCGGAGCCTCGCTCCCAGGCAGAGCACCGGGTCTGCACCTCGCCGACGAAGGGATCGCTCAGGCCGGGGCCGCAGCGCAGCGGATCGCCGCCCTCGACTCTGTCGCGGCCGTGTATGCCTCACCATTGGAACGAACACGCGAAACCGCCAGACCGATCGCCCGGGCGCTGAAACTGCGAGTGCGGCAGTCCTTCGGGCTGATCGAGTGCGACTTCGGAACGTGGACCGGCCGCAAGCTCGATGATCTGCGCAAGAAACCCGAATGGAAGCAGGTACAGCACTATCCGAGCGGATTTCGTTTCCCCCGAGGGGAGTCGTTCGCGCAAATGCAGAGCCGTGCGCTGGACACTGTCCACCGCCTCGTCGCCGCCCATCCTGAAGAAACCATCGTGGCTGTCTCGCACGCTGATGTGATCAAAGCAATCGTGGCGTCGGCCACCGGCACCCACCTCGACCTCTTCCAGCGCATCGTGGTGTCCCCCTGCTCCATCACCGCGATCCTGTACACCCCTCAGGGACCGGTCGTCCTGACCGTAAACTCCACCGGCGACGACCTGAGGACCCTGGTGCCGTCATGAGCCAGTCCTTCGACTTTCAAGAACTCGATTTTCTCACGGTCGGAACGCTCGGACCCAGAGGCCAACGCGAGTTCTTCCTGCAAGCCCGCAGCGAGGATCGTCTGGTTTCGCTGAAGGTCGAGAAGCAGCAGGTTGCCGCTCTCGCGGAGTACCTGGACCGGGTACTGCGCGAACTCCCCGAAGGTGAGACTGGCGACCCCCCGTCGGACCTCGACCTGAGAGAGCCGGTCGTCACGGAGTGGACCGTCGCCAGCCTCGCCATCGCCTACGCCCAGGAACTCGACCGCCTCGTGGTCGTAGCGGAGTCGTTCGTCGAAGACGAAGGCGACGAACCCTTCCAAGCCCGCTTCTTCCTACAGCGTGCAGAGGTGGCCGGACTCGTCGATCGCGCCCGCTCGGTCGTCGCAGCAGGCCGGCCACCATGTCAATACTGCAGCCAACCACTTGAAGCCCGCAACGGCGACTGGTGCCCGTGCCGGAACTGACTGTGTCTGTGCCGGGCGCTGTGCCGTTGCCGGGCATGACCGGAACCGCGGCAGCGCCGAGAACAACCGGAGCCGCGGGGCGTTGAGCGTAGTTGGAACGGCGTGATGAGCAAGGAGGAATCGCCGTTCTTTGATCGCGGGCCGATCGCCACTGAGCGTGCGTTGGCGCTGCTCGCCGAGGGAGAGCTGGAACTGGTTGGGCGGATGCCCTATTCCTCCAACGCAACCTTTCTCGTCAACCTCTGCCATGAAGGGTTGCGGGCCCAAGCGATCTACAAGCCGCTTCGAGGAGAACGTCCGCTATGGGACTTCCCCGACGGTCTCTACCGAAGGGAAGTGGCAGCATTCCTGGTTTCCGATGATCTCGGGTGGGAATTGGTCCCCCCCACAGTCGTCCGCCTCGACGCACCGCTCGAAACAGGGGCGCTGCAACTCTTTGTGCCGCACTACTACCAGGAGCATTACTTCACGTTGCACGAGGCCGGCGACCGTCACGACGAATCATTCCGCCGCATCTGCGCCTTCGACCTGGTAATCAACAATACAGATAGAAAATCGGGGCACTGCCTGCTGGGAACCGACGGACGGATATGGGCGATCGACCACGGCCTGGCATTTCACCGACAGTTCAAGCTCCGCACTGTGCTTTGGGATTTCACTGGTGAACCACTGCCTGAACAACTGCAGAGCGACCTTTGGAAGTTTCTTGACCGGGGGATACCCGACACGATCGCGGCACTTCTAGACCCGTTGGAGCAAGCTGCGATACTCACCCGCACCAAGGCGCTGGCCACCAACGGCGCCTTCCCCCACGGCAACGACGACCGTTACTGTTGGCCTTGGCCTCTAGTGTGAATCCGGCCTCACGCAACCGTTGTCCAGCCACGCAGCCGTTATCCAGCGAGTATGGACTAACCTGCGCATTCCGCATCAACGAAAGTCTCAACAACAAACGCCGACAACGCCGTGCGATTCCAACCGTCCGGTGATTGGTCAGGCGTTCAGCGCCTCGATCAGCTTGGGTAGAACTTTGTGGACGTCGCCCACGATACCCAGATCGGCGACCGCGAAGATAGGCGCCTCAGAATCCTTGTTGATGGCAATGATGTTCTTGGATCCCTTCATGCCGACGAGGTGCTGCGTGGCTCCTGAAATCCCGCAGGCGATGTAAACCGTCGGCTTGACGACCTTGCCGGTTTGACCAACCTGATAGCTGTAGGGAACCCAGCCCGCATCGACAATGGCGCGACTCGCTCCGGGAGCGGCTCTCACCGCTTCAGCCAAGTCCTCGATCATCGAATACGCCTCCTTGTCGCCGAGTCCACGTCCGCCCGAGACAACGATGTCGGCTTCATCGAGCTTGGGGCCGTCAGACTCTTCAGCGAAGGTGGCGACCACCCGTGCTGCGCCCACCGCTCCTAGATCACCGACATCGAGATCCTCAACAGCGGCTTGCGACCCACCTACCGACTCGGCCGTGAAAGACTTCGGACGAACCAGAAAAATTCCCGGACTGCCCGAAGTGTTCTTGGTCATGACATCGGTAGAGCCACCGAAGATCGGTTCGCTGCCGAGTAGATCCCCACCTTCAAGAACCAGGTCGACGACGTTGGTGATAACCGGAGAGTCAAGCTTCACCGACAAGCGCCCGGCAACATCACGACCATCTTGGGTGGTACCGAGCATGAAAGCATCAGGGGTGTCCACCTCACCGCTGTTGATCGCGTCGGCGACCGCAGCAGCAACCGATACACCCTGCATAGCTCCACCGAGGTCACCTGTGCCGTAGACGGTGTCAGCGCCGTGGTCACCTAGTTCCTCAGCGTAATCATCGCCGTCGGCCGCCATGAACACCTCAACGGTGTCTGCTGTCTCGCGGGCCTTTGCCAGCATTTCAAGCGTGATTGTGGCTACCGAGTCACCGTTGGTTTCACCGAACACCCAAATCTTGTCGAGTCCCATGTCGTATCCTTCCTCACAGAACCTTGAGTTCATCGAGGAAGGCCACGATTCGCTCGTGGGCATCCCCGTCATCTTCAATTATCTCTCCCGCATCGCGAGTCGGAGCATCGGCGACACTCACGATCTCCTGACCACCACCGATCCAGCCAACAGAACCGGCGTCGATTCCGAGATCACCGATCCCGAGTTCGTCGACCGGTTTCGACTTGGCGGACATGATCCCTTTGAAGGATGGGTATCGAGGCTCCACCACGCCTGCGGTAACCGACACGACAACCGGCAGCGGACACTCGACGTCGTCGTAGCCCGCTTCGGTCTGGCGCTTTACTCTGGCTACGCCACCATCGACTGCAACCGCTTTGGCAAACGTGACGGACGGGAGGTTCAACAGCTCAGCCACCATTTCTGGCACTGTGCCTGTGTAACCGTCGCTCGACTCGGTCGCGGCCAACACCAGATCAGGTTCACTGCGAGCAATCGCTTTAGCCAGCACCTTGGCCGTGCCGAGCGCGTCGGTACCTTCGAGCGCCTCGTCGCTCACCAACGTGGCGCTGTCGGCACCCATGGCCAGCGCCGTGCGCAAACCAGTGACCTGATTGTCAGGCGCCATCGAGACAAGGTGTACCGAGCCCCCACCGGCAGCGTCGACCAGTTGCAGAGCCATCTCAACTCCGTAGCTGTCGGACTCGTCAAGAATCAGCTTCTGATCACGCACAAGGGTCCTGCTCTCGGGATCGAGTGCTCCTGGATCGGCCGGGTCGGGGATTTGTTTAACACAGACGACTACTTTCATAGCCCACGAGTCTGCCAGCGTGGTTGCCGAATGCCTATCTGAGTTGAACGGATAGTTTTGGTGTTCTTGCGTATCTGCTTCATCGTCAATTCGTTCGCTTCCTCAGTGACAGCGCGCCGTCGGGTGATCACCCAGAAGATTCTGTCAGCCGACCATGAAGTGCTTCTGGCCGAAACCAGTCGTCAGGGACATGCCACACGCCTCGCACAGTCTGCGGCCAACGACAACTACGACCTCGTTGTTGTGCTCGGCGGTGACGGCACTGCAAATGAAGCCGCCAACGGTCTCGCCGGCACCGATACCGCGCTGGCGACACTCCCTGGGGGTTCAACGAATGTACTGGCCCGAATCCTCGGCCTTCCCGACGACCCCGCGGACGCTGCTCTGGTTCTGCTCGACGCCATCGACCGAGGCTCGTTTCACCGTGTTGGCTTAGGGTCGGTAGAAGGGCGTTACTTTCTATTTCACTGTGGTGTCGGATTCGATGCCGCTGTGGTGGAGCAGGTCGAGACTCGCGGTCCATGGAAACGCTGGGCGGGTCATCCCCTGTTCATCTGGGCGGCGCTCGACACCTGGGTACGAGGAGTGGACCGCCGCAAGCCTGCGTTGAGGATCATCGGCACAGACGGGGAGGAGTTGACGCGGGGTTTCATGACCGTGGTGATGAACACCAACCCCTACACCTATCTGGGCAACCGTCCCATCGACCTTGTCCAGGGTCTCTCCCTCAAGGATCCACTTGCAGTGGTCACATTGAAGGAACTCCGTTTGGGAACCCTCGGCCCAGTGGTGACGGACGCGCTGCGAGCAAAAGACCTGGGCCGGCGACGCAGCGTCGACCTTCGGAGCAGTATGCGTTCGTTGGTGGTCGAATGTGATCCTCCCGCGCCGTATCAGGTCGACGGCGATTATCTCGGCGTGAGCAAGCGGCTGCGTTTCACCTGGACTCCCGAGCGTCTTTCGCTGTTGATACCCGAGCCTCTCCAAGTCCTGGGCTCCTCGGCAGTTCCTTGCTGAGGTCGATCACTTGCATCGCTGTGCGTCGATGACTCTTCTTGCCACATCAGGGACGTTGGTGCAGATTCCGTCGACTCCCATCTCGACGAGTTGAGCCATCCGTTCAGGGTCGTCGACAGTCCAAACGTTCACCAACAGCCCCGCGGCGTGCGCCCGGTTGATGAAATTGACATCGACAAGAACATCCCAGGGATGGATCGTCTTCATCTCATGGGCTGCCGCACGGCCGATGGCACTGGCCGGGTCGGTCATTTCGTACAAGAGCCATCCACAGGGAATCGAAGGGTCGACGGCGCGGATACGGTCGACTGCGTCGATGTTGAACGAGGTGATCAGCGCGCGCTCAGGGCCGAGATACGCCTGTACCAGACCCGCTACCGCGTCGGCGACTAGGTGGTCCTCGTCGTAGTCGGGATCATCCGGAAGGTTCTTGATCTCGATATTGACATTCATCCCCTCGCAGGCTTCGAGGGCTTCAGAAAGACTCGGGATGTACGCGGGCAGCTCTTCGCTGGACATCTCTGCGAGCAGCCGTCTATCGTCGAGACAGGCGTCATGATGCACTACCACCACACCGTCGGCGGCACGTCGAGCATCGAGTTCAACCCATTGGGCTCCCATCTCCCGCGCTGAACGAAACGCCGACAGGGTGTTCTCCGGCGCCGCTCTCGAAGCCCCCCGGTGTGCGATCACTTGAGTCATGGCCCGAAGTCTCGCGGATAAAGCGCCGACAAGTGCGCCATGCACTCCGACACCTGTTCCCGAAAAAGAGAACGAGTTTCAAGAAACCCCTTGCGGAGAAGTAGAACCTGTTCCTATTATTGCTTGGTCGCCGGACCATCAGCGACACAAGAATTCTTAAAAAATAGCCTATTAGGAGGACGAACGTGGCCCTTACAGCCGACGCTTTCAAATCTGCGAGCGACTGGCGAGTTGAAGCGGCATGCCGTGACACAGACCCGGCACTGTTCTTTCCGGTCGGAACTACCGGACCCGCGGTCAATCAAATCGCATCCGCCAAAAAGGTTTGTTTCGCTTGCCGATGCAAGGACGCCTGTCTCAAATTCGCCCTTTCCACCAACCAGGACACCGGTATCTGGGGAGGGACTTCTGAAGAAGAGCGCCGAGTGATCCGCAGGCGTCTGCGAGCCGCCGCTGCAACGGCTGCCGGCCCCCGAACGATCACCTAGCCCTCAACGGCGCAACGCTGAACCGAAACACACCAGCCAAGCGGCCGGCACACTAACCAAGGGGCATCGCAGGACCCGGTCGCGGAACCCGAACCTCAACGGTGGTACCCGACAAAACCCCGGGTTCGGATCTGCCACCTTGAGCATCCGGACGAACAAAGGTGATCCGCCCGCCAAGATCCGACACCACAAACGTACGGACGATCGTCAAACCGAGTCCAGCGTCGCGATCAAGAGAGAATCCCTCCGGGACACCGGTTCCGTGGTCTTGCACACAGATTGACAACTCTCTGCCGTCTTGGCCCAATCGAACCCTTACGGGATGATCAGACCCCGAACCATGGTCAATGGAGTTTTGCAACAACTCCGTGACAACCACGGCCAAAGGCATCGAAACGTCGCCGCCCAGAGCCCCGATACTTCCGTTCACCTCGATCTTCAACGGCCTTTCCGGCGCTCCGAAGCCTTCCTCAACCATCCGCACGAGCCTGCTGACCACCGCGTCGAAGTCGACGATGTCGCCTGCATCGGCAGTCAGCGTCTCATGGACGACCGCGATCGATCCGATCCTGCGGGCCGACTGTTCAACCGCGGCGACTGCCTCCGGAGACGAGAGTCGTCGGCTCTGCAGACGAAGCAGGGACTGGATGGTCTGCAAGTTGTTCTTCACGCGATGGTGTATCTCGCGAATCGTCGTGTTCTTGGAGATCAAGAGTCGATCACGGCTGCGGAGTTCAGAGATGTCACGCAATAGAACGACAGCACCCGTGACTCGCCCGTTGTCAATCAACGGATGGCAGCGAATCACCACGCAGGCATCCTCGGCTTCTTCAAATTCATCTCCTGTGCTGATGCGCGAAGCGAACGCACGCCTTATCACCGACTCGTCGATGCCCAGTTCCCGCAGTCGCCTGCCTTCAAGATTGCTGAGCACACGAAGGCGGTGCATCGCCGAGACTGCGTTCGGTGAGGCATACTCGATCCGTCCTTCACGATCCAGCACAACCACACCGTCACCCACACGGGGTTCACGCAATTCACCAACCCTTTCCGATTCAGCGAACGGAAACGTGCCGTCAGCAACCATTTGAGCCAACCGCTCCCCGACCGCGCGATAAGGGCGTTCGACCGGACTGTGGTGGCGGACGAATGCTGATTCGGCTTCTCGTGTGAGCACAGCCACGATGTCGTCTTCACAGCCTTCACCACGCACCGGAATGTACTCAACAGCGATCTGGCGACCCGACCCTGGAAGTCTGACGTCTTCTTCGACCAACTGATCATCGTGATCAGGTCCATGGAGATCGCTTCTGGAAACCAGGCCTTGAAGTCGCTGTCGCTCGGTCACAGCCCGCACCAACAGCGGATGATCGACAACCGACACAGTTTGACTGACCGGGTCGCCGTGGTGAACCGTCGCACCGGTAACCGAACGTGTGTGACCCAGCACAACAAACTCATTGTCATCGCCGGCCTTGTTCACCGAACCATCGCTCGGCGCATAAAGCAGCAGATCGCAGAACGACAAATCGCTCAACAACGACCAGGAACTCACCAAACGCTGAAGGTGTCTGATCGCCGCGGGATCAAGCGAGGTCTTCGCTCGGGCGATCTCGGCAAGGCTCGCCATCGAATCCGCTGCCGTGCCTCAGCCGAAACCTATCGGGTTGCCCCCTTCGGGGCTGAGTTCAACGAACGCAATCCTTGAAGCCGCCACCGCCACTTCCCTGCCGTTGGCGTCGGTCAACCACAATGTTGTCGTCGCACCACTGATTGCTTCGTCAATAGAATTCTTGACCGAGACACGGTCGGCTTTATCAGAAAGTTGAACCACCATCTCGCGGGGGTGGTCACTCACTCCAATGCGGATATCCACTTCGTCAGTTCTCCTCGGTCGGCTCGACCACACTCGATGAAATCAGTGCTGCAGGAATTATTGCAGGACCAACCTCACACAAGGCGGACCGGTCAGTTGATTATCAGTTCAGGATGCGAACGTTTCGACGGCTTGTGGGCCTCAATCCACCGGGCCATCCCAGCAAACACTAGCGATGCCTCGCTTCGCGGGTCGACAGCCACGATCGGCTCGCCCTGGTCCGAACCCTCACGCAGGGCGATCGCCATCGGGATCTGACCGATGAGATCGACCTCGAGGCGCTTCGCCAGCTCATCGCCGCCTCCGGAGCCGAACAGGTAGTAGCGCTTGTGGTCGTCGCCGGTGAACCACGACATGTTCTCGATCACGGCTTTCACCTTGATCTTGACCTGTTCGAACATGAACGCCGAACGCTGGGCGACCCGTTGGGCCGCCGGGTTGGGGGTGGTGACGACGTAGGCCTCCGCACGGGGCAGGAACTGGGCGAGCGACAAGGAGATGTCGCCCGTGCCGGGGGGCAGATCGACGAGCAGGAAATCGGGGTCGTCCCAGAACACGTCGGTCAGGAACTGCTCGAGCGCCTTGTGCAGCATCGGGCCCCGCCAGATTACGGGCTGGTCCTCCCGGGCGAAGAAGCCCATCGAGACACAGCGCACACCGTGAGTCTCGGGGGGGATGATCATGTCGTCGATCACCGTCGGAGCCTGGGCTACGCCGAGCATCCGCGGGATTGAGAAACCCCAGACGTCCGCATCGACAACGGCCACGCTGTGACCTCTCTGAGCCAGAGCGATACCCAGGTTGGCGGTCACCGACGACTTGCCTACTCCGCCCTTGCCTGAGGCGATCAGCAGCGTGCGGGTCTTGTTGCCCGGTTGAGCGAAGGGAATGGCACGCCCCTGCGCGTGGCCGTGGGCGGGCTGTGACCCCGCTGTCGCCGCGGGATCGCCGTGGAGCATCCCGCGGACATTCGCCCGCTGCTCATCGGTCATCACACCGAAGTCGATCGTCACGACGTTGACACCGTCGAGAGCAGTGACAGCTCCGGAGACCCGGTTCTGGATCTCGTTGCGCAGCGGGCAACCGGCGATCGTGAGATCAATGCCGATCTCAACATGGCCGCCGTCGATGGTGGTTGAGCGGACCATCCCCAGATCAACGATGCTGCGGTGCAGTTCCGGATCCTCGACCGGACGCAGAGCCTCGATCACTTCGGCTTCGGTGGCGGTCATATATGCGTAGAATAGCGTCGTGGACGCCCAGCACCTCAGCCCGACAGAGTTCGCTTCGACGGTCTCTGCGATAACCGCGGCCTTTGGCGACATCACCCGCCGGGACATCTATCTGCATGTCCATCAGAACCCCGACGGTGTGACCGCGAGCGAGGTGGCCGAAGAGTTCGACCTCCACGCCAACGTTGCGCGCCACCATCTCGACAAGCTCACTGCCGGGGGCCACCTCGGCGTAGAGGTCGCCAAACCAGACGGTGGAGTCGGGCGCCCCTCCAAGCACTACCGTCCGGTTCACACCGAGGTGCGCCTGGAAGTGAACGTACGCCACGACGACGTGCTGGTCTCCCTGCTGGGCCGAGCCCTGGCGATGCTGCCTGCCCATGCTGCTGAGGAGATGGCCGAGGAGGTGGGGGTCGAGTACGGCAAGGCCATGGCCGCGGCGATCGATCCCGGCGAGACGCACCGCAGCTATCAAGGCGCCCTGCATGCGGTGGCCGATGCCCTGTCAGCCCACGGATTCGCAGCCAGAGCTGAACGTGCCGAGGACGACAAGTACCAGATCGTCGCCCAGAACTGCCCCTTCGGCGACGCGGTCGTGGAACATCCCGTCATCTGCGCAGTCGACCGGGGCATGGTCCAGGGAATGCTCGGCCAACTGTACGGCCCGGCCGACGCCTCCACCGCGTCCTCCAAACCCCAGGGCGACGACATCTGCGTCACCCACGTAACCCTCTAGTTCCCCGGTCGCCGACTACGGCAACTCATACCTGTAGGCGTTACCAGCGCCGTCAATCCTCAGCGCGACATTCCCGTTGAACGCAACAGACGTCGGTACCGGATCAGTTTCCTCGCCGAACGTGACCCAATTGATTCCGTCGCTCGACACAATCGTACCCTGATACAGATGTTCGTAGTCGTCACCTCTAGGGATCGGTATGACGCTGGCCAGCAGGACACCTCTTCCCGTGGTTCCGCGCGGCACTTCCGCTTTATGGAAGGATCCTTCAGATATCTCCTGCAGCTTCCAGTTCGAGCCTCTGTCATCGCCAACCCAGATTAGATCCCGACCCAATAGACTGAACTCACAATCTTCGCTGCTCGTACCATGTTGTTCACGCCCATGCAAGACAACACCACCCTCAACAGCATGGATAGAAGGTGTCCACATGGATGATACGCAATTTGGTTTTTTTATTCCTTCATCCGCCGGGGATTCCATGACGTGCCACGTCACACCGTCGGGAGAATACACCAGATCTCCCGGGCGAGAAGGGATTGGAGAGACACCTGACGGCAAAATAACCGATAGGCCGACATAACCCGCGTCAGTCGCGACGATCTGACAGCAAATATCGGCTACTGAAGGCAGTCCTGCTAGAATCGCGCCTTCTCCCCATTCGGCCACTAGCACAGACCCTGAGCGACGCGAGATCGGAACTGCCTTGTTGCTGAGAAGGCCATGCTCCTTGTACAGATCAAGGGTTGTCCCCAACTCTTCCCAGGAAAACAGCCTTTCGTACGACACAACATATTCTGAGTTGGGATCCTTGACTTCCAATTCAACGATCAAGCCGTCTTCATTCGCCTCTTCCCGTCTGATCCATCTGCTGTATCCTTGAATATTGGCAGATACCAAGGAATGAACGTCCATATACGTCGAAGTTGAAATTTGGAACATCCAACCGTTCTTCGAAACGATTAAATCTTCTTCGACTATGTCAACAGTTAAAGATTCATGAATGCCATCAGACAATTGCAAAGTGTGCTCGTAGTTGTCCCAGTCTTCGAGATCATCAGTGACAGAAACGAATACTCTCTGCTCGAAATGCTCGCTGACAGGGACACTTCCACTTCCACCGCTCAGTTCATCTCCAGTCTCTCCGTCTCCCAGATTTTGGTCGGATGAACGTGAGAGAACAACCAGATGCTCTCCGTTCGATTCGATAAAAGGCCAGGACACCCTCACGAGTGAACCGTAATTTGCCCTGATGGAATTAAAATGCTGTTGAGGAAGGTTCAACTTGAACGGCTGCTCCCAGTTGAGACCGTCACCGGAGATCTGGGCGAACAGGTTGATTTCAGCAGGAAAGTCCTCGCCCGTATTCAAAAAACCGATCTGCAAGAACCCAGCACCCCAAGGAAACAACTCCGGAGCGCGATGCCATTCGCCGAACACCGGTCCCTCGAATGGACCACGCAGCGGCAGGTCGAGTTCCACCTCGGACACGATCTGCTCACCGGACGACTCGTCGAGTTGGTCGTCAGCGGTGGCAGAGTCGTCAACATCTTCAGTCGCGGTGAGGGGAGCACCGGTGGAGTCGTCAACATCTTCAGTCGCGGTGCCATCAACAGTCGTGGTGGGGGGAGCACTGGTGGTCGGGGTCTGGGTGGCCGGGTCCGTGGGCACGGTCACCACTGGAGGGGGATCTTCGCTGAGTAGTCTGCCGACACTGACTATCCCGACAATCAACAACAGCGCCGCGGCGACCCGGAACAGACGGCTTCGCCCGCCCGGACGTACCGTGTCCGCGTCCAAGTCCAGCTTCGGGATCGAATCGCTTCCAGAGACAGCCTGCCCGACAGAACTGGACTCGGCGCGCTTGTCGATCAACCACGATGCAAGCTCTCCCAGCTCATCACGCAACCGCTTCTCGATCGAACTCATTCCAACTCCTTTCGCAACACCCGTAAAGCTCGACGTACCGACGAGCGCACCGTCGACGGCCTGCAACCCAGAACCTCAGCGATCTCCACATCCGGCAGATCGACGAAATAGCGCAGCACCACCGCGACCCGCTGCCGCTCACCCAAACGCCCGAGAGCATCGCGCAACTCCAGCAGAGCCATCGGCTGTTCAACCGCCATGAGCGGGCGCTCCGGCGCCATCCGCTGTTCAACATCCCGCCGACGGAGCACCATCCGAGACCCGTTCACCACACAGGTACGCAGATACCCACCCGGATTGTCCAGCGACCCCCAACGCTCGACAACCGACGCGAAAGCATCTTGCACTATCTCCTCACCAACTTCCGCGGAACCCACCAGCAGAGTCGCCAATCGCAGCATCGGCATCTGCTCACGCTCAAACAAAATCGCACAATCATCAGAAATCACCGACCAGAGCGCGTCACTACGGTGCTGATCCTCCTCCATCACCACCAACGATGCACCAAAGGTGCCGACTGTTGCACAACCTGCGACAAAATGTTGCGAGCAAGGTTGCATCGCGCGCGACGTAAACTTTCGGGTTAGTGAGTATCTTTCTCGTTCGTCATGCCTCGGCCGGGGACCGCAGCCGTTGGCACCTCAGTGACAAGGAGCGCCCGCTCGACGAACGGGGCCGTGAACAGGCGCTGCGAATCGCCGACTTCTTCGCTGACTCCACTGTTCGGGCGGTCTGGTCGTCGCCCGCAACGCGTTGTGCTCAAACCGTTGAACCGGTGGCTGCAGCTCACTGCGTGGACGTCCAGATCCGTGCCGAACTCTACGAAGGGGCAGGCTCGAGGCATCTTCTGGAATTGATCCTCGAAGAAGCTGCAGCGCCCGACGACCTCATACTGTCCAGCCACGGCGATGTCATTCCCGGGGTTCTCAACCGTCTGCTGCGCGCCGGACTCGAAGTGGCCGGTGACCGCGGCTGCGCCAAGGCCGGCGTGTGGGAGCTCAGAGTCGACGACGGTGTCATCACCGAGGGGATATACACGGCGAAGCCCCAGCCGGCAGCGCCGCCATTGCGAAAGGACCACACGCATGACAATCCGACACCACAACCCGGCCGCTGAAGCCGGTGCCAAGCTCGGGAGCAGCGCCACCGCCCTCGTTTTGGAGCCGTCGCCTCCGGCCGACCACAGCAGGCCGTTCTTCTCAGACGATCCTGCGGCGGTCCCTTCAGCCGCCGATGCCACCGTCGGTCCGACCAGTGCTGCTGACCGGACCTGGAGCGAGGTGCTGGCCGAACGGCCCGAGCTGTCCGGTTGGGCCTCCGAACGCTGGTTGGCCGCCTACCGTCCGCTGAGCCCGGTGCCCGCCGGCTACCCAGAAGCTCGCAACGCCTTCCATCGGCTCGCCTATGCCGTTGTCGCCGAAGCCCGTCGCTGCGCCAACACCAAGTTCGGCCTGCGTTATACAAGAGGCGGTTTCGGAACACCGTTCTTCGGCGACGACCAGCAGGTCCGAGTGCAGGACGGCCTGCTAGTCGTGCAACAGGGTGCATCGCTGAAGTCCAGCGCCATCACCAGCCTGCGCGCCGCCGGCGAATTCGTCGGCGTCCAACCCGGCAACGCGGCAGCCGAGCACGATTCTCCACCCCTCGGCGATATCGATTCGGACCTTGAGACCACCGCCGGGACCGGCGCGTTCTTGGGAGACTGGTTCGGATTCGCTTGGGCGGTGCTCGAGGAGTTGCGGGTCACGCCCGGTGCGGTGGATGCAGAGCGCACCCAGCTCTGGCCCGGCCACTTCGACCCCGCCGCAGCAATCGGCGATGCTGAACTGGGCCGGCGTGCAACCTACGGCTGCTCTCCGGGCGACGACTCACACGACGAGCCGTACCTGTACGTGGGCGCCTGGGGCGACGTGGACCGCGCCGACCCCTACTGGAACGAGACCAGCTTCAACGGGGCGTCGCTCCCCTACGCCGCGCTCGTGGGAACCGCCAACGCCGTGCAGACCGCCCTCGACTTCTTCAAAGCAGGTCTCGCCCGCCTCAACCGGCAAGCCGACTAGCCCAACGGCGCGAGCGGTGCAGCGACGATGAGAACGTGCGCGGATTGACCATCGCGGGTGCGCCGAGACCTGTTGTCTTCGGCTCTTGTTCGCTGCGCTCGACTCCCGCTCTTGTTCGCTGCGCTCACGGGCCGCGAGGCCGCGGGCGGGCCGCTCGGGCCACGGCCTCGCTGGGTCGCGACCGTGTGCGGGATCAATCCGCTCGGCCTCTAGTCGGGTAGGACCGAGATCGACGAGAAGCACATCTCGTCGACTGTTCCCTCGTTCCAGGTGATGTAGCGGGGTTCGGGCATGTACTTGAGCGAGCGGTCCCACCAACACTCGAACCGCACCATGTCGGACCGATCAATGCGAATGTCCTCGATCGGGGTGTAGTTGAGCTGCCACTCGAAATCCCAGACCGGAATGTCTAGCAGAATCCGTTCTTCGGGAGTGTCGGGATTCAAGGTCATCCGATAAGCCGCTCCGAACTCGTGCATGTGGCCGAGCACCGTATGGATCGTGCCTGGGTCCCGAGCTCTCATGTCACACGAGCTGTAGCCGATCGACCCGTCAAGATCGTCGTAGTCGTCGACAGTTCCGTCACAGCGTTGCAGCAGGGCATCGGGGATGAAGGTCGCGAAGAGGTCGTACTTCTCACCGATCTCTTGCAGCACATTCTCGCGGATGCACAGGTTGGAGTATCCGTCGATGGTCTCGGCCCGTTGCTGCGCAACCGCCATCTCCTCAGGTCTGCAGGGCACTTCAGCAGGCGTCAGATACGTGGAGCCGGTGATGTGGGTCATCCCCGCAGCAATCTCAGGAGGAGTGGCCGTGTCCAGGATGATCCAGGAACCGTCCGCCGGAGTGTCGTGGTCGTAGTGATAGTGGATCTGGTTGACGATCATGTCACCGGGAGACAGGTAGACGCCGTAGCCGTCGGGGTAGACGGTCGGCGACTGCCCCGGCGCCCAGCCCTGGATCGAGTAGACGCCTTCTGAAGACAGGCCCGACAAGCCGAAGCAGGTCCAACCCGGCTCATCGGAGAACCCGGAATCGGCTTCGATCTCGTCCTCCGCAGCGATCTTGGCCTTCACTTCGGCGGCCGCGGAGGCAGGCACCCTGTAGACGATCGCATGGTGCACGACCGAGGTCTGGTCGGGCCGGAACTCGAACCCCTTGACCCAGTTGCCGTCACCCTCCGGGTCGGCCACCTCGTGGACCTGGCAACGGTAGTCATCGGCCTTCACGGGGTTGCCGTCGGCATCGGAGTAGCCCGTGTATAGCCCATCACGAGGGGCGATCTTCTGGTCCTCCTCGATCGGCAGCACCGCCTGAACCCGCGCGACCAGGGGAGTGTCGACAGCGACGTCGAGACCGCCGCCGGCTGTCGCCCAGTCCCTGATCACCGTGATCTCCCCATCGCTCAACGACCAGTCGTGCTCGAACGCCGGGCTCAGGTCCGAGGGCAGCCAGGGAGGCATGAAACGAATCTCCGTGACAAGCGCTATGTCCTCGGCAACCTCGGCGGCCTGCCCCGCAGTGTCGAAGGCCAGCGTGCTCCAACCCGGACCGCCTGCGGTATGGCACGACACACACCTGGTCTCGAGTATCGGCTGGACACGGGCGGCGAATGCACCCGAAGCGAACTCGACCGCAGGGAGTTCGCGGTTCAGATCAGTCCGGGTGTCGGAATCGACTTCCACCCGGTCCGCAACCAGTTCAAAGACCAACTCGACTTCGTCGCTGGTATGGGTGAGCCGGGCGATGTTGATTGGACCGACGTCGTAGTCGCTGCTCAGCACTGTCGCCGTCATCAGCGCCGTGATCCGATCGGCGCCGACCGTGACGGTTCCGTCGAAAGTCTGCTCGAGGGTCGTCTCCTTGACGGTCAGATCACCGGTGATCGAGACCTCGTAGCTGTTGCCGTCAACGCTGCGGGCGTCTGCAGAACCAGCATCGAGACCCTCGATTGTCGTCGGCACGAAACGGGCGAAAGGCCAGTGGGCCGACTCCAGAAAATCGTGGCGGATCCGCTTGTCGCGCAGGTTCGAGTCCGATTCGAACATCTCGACGTTGACGACGATCTCGCCCACCTCCGAGAGGTTCGGGTCGACGAGATTGATCTTGATGTCACCCGCCACGACCGTCGACGTACCCACAGCCGTGCGAGAAACACCGGCGAGCCGCTCCTGCACCCGATAGCTGACTTCGGAGCCGTTGTCGGGACTGATCCGGTACAGACGCTCGGTGACCGGATCAACTTCCTCCATCTCGATCTGCTCAGCGGTGACATCCTGTGTCTGGGGTTCGTCCGAGCCGAAGAACCAGTCCCACTGGCTCCTGGTCAGCAGCGTCAGCGTGCCGATCACCACCACCAACAGGATCGCCACACGGCCAAGGTCGAGGGTTCGCAAGCGATTCATAGGATCAGAAGCAGGGTAATGCCGGCATCAGGCAAGCACCTCGCGCAATTCGGTGTCCGCGATCAACCGATCCAGATCCCTGCGCAGCACTCCGAGTTCGTCGTAGGCGCCGAGGTCGGCGACAGCGCCCTCGAGATCCTGCAGTTGAAAACGCACAAGAGCGCGATAAACCAAGGCGTCGGGACGGGACGGGTCCGCCTCGACGACCGCGTCGAGATAACCGGACGCAGCGTTCATACCCGCTTCAACCCCCACCGAGGCACGGGCGAGGAACCAAGCCAGTGAGACCAACACATCGGGATCGTCCCCTGCGCTTTGAAGCATTGCGTTGTACAATTCCAGACCGTCATCGAGGCGATCTGTCGCAGCCAAATGTTCCGCCGCCAAGGCCATATAGCGCACAGGTGTCTCCGAGCGATCGTAGGCGGCGCCCTCAAGCACCGGCGAAGCCGACAAAACCGCTGCGGGACCCGCCGCCGTGGCAACTCTCAGGTCGAGTTGCTGATCCTCGACGAGCTGGTAGACGAAGGCTGGGCTGTCAATCCGGTCCAAGGCCGCAAGATGATCGCTCGCTGCCAGCGGTTCGCCTGCCGCCAGAGTCAAAGACGCCGCGAAGACCCTCGCGTCGGGAAAGCTCGAGTCCGCCGCGACCGCCTCCTCGACGAAGTCTCGGGCCACCAGGGGGTCGCCGGCCAGATTCGTGAGCCAACCGCGATAGGTCAGCGCCTCTGCGTTCGACGGCTCATCGACCAGCACGTCGTCGTAAATCTCGATCGCCCGCGCCAGGTCCTGGTCGCCCATCGCCTCGCGCGCGTCGAAGAGGCGGGAACGCACCGACTCCCGGATATTGCCGGTGATCTGATCGTTGGCGCCGCGGCTGCCCGAGAAGTCTGCCAACACGACGCCCGCGACAGTTGCCAGCAGCCCTATGCCCAGAACCCAGAGCACGACCCTGGCCCAGGGCCGCGCGGTCTGGGCATCGTCCTCGCCGCGGCCCTCAAGATCACGGATGGTATCCGCCGCGCGGGCTACGTAATGCGATCTCAGTTCAACGAAGTCGTCTTCGTCGAGGTCGCCCGCCTCGTGTTCGGCTTCAAGATCGCTGAGCGACCCCAACAGGAAATCCCGCTCCCGTTCCCTGGCGGCTTCCCGGCTCTCAGCCATTGCCTCGCTCATCAGCCTGAGACGAATCAACCTGCGTCGGACCGGTCTGCGCCAGATCAGCCTGTGTCGGATCGGTCTGCACCAGATCAGCCTGAGACGAATCGGCCTGCGTCGGACCGGCAGAGGCTTCGGTCGCTTCGGCACCGGTCTGAGCGCTGTCGGATTCGCTGAGGAAATCGGCGACCAGTTGCTCGTCTTCGGGCGTCGCTGGTGCTTCGGTCTCGCGCCGCCAACGCCGAAAGACCACAACGAGGCCGGCGACCGCGCCGGCACCCGCAACCACAGGGAGTATCCACACCAGACTCGACAACCCGGAGGAGGCGGGCGTGTAGTCGTTGCCGGGGAAGGCCGCTTCGAGTTCGGCGATGATCGATTCGTCACTGCGGCCCTCGTCCACCCGTCGGGCTATCTGCTGGCGGATGTTGCGGGCCACGACCGCGTCCGACTCAGCGACCGACTGGCCGTCGCACACCGGGCAGCCGAAGTTCTGCGCCAAGGAGTAGGCACGGTCGGCATCGGTGCGGGGAGGACCTTCGTCGACAGCGCCGAACAGGAACGCCGATCCGCCGACCACCACAACACCCAGCCAGGCCGACAGACGGCGGGTGATCCCGGAGCCCATTGCAGAGCCGGCGCCGCGGGTCATGTTCGGGACTCCTCGATGTAGGCGCCGGTCTCCATGGCCGTGCAGACCAGGACGGTCGCGTCGCCGCGGGTCATGTTCGGGACTCCTCGATGTAGGCGCCGATCACACTCTCGATCCGGGCTCGAGTGACACCACCGATCAGCTTGTCGACGACCTCGCCGTTGTCGGCAACAATGACGCTCTCTGGCACCAGCGCCACGCCGTAGGCCACGGCGATCGAACCCGTGCCACGCGCAATGACGGGCCAGTCCCCCCCGTTGGCCTCGAAGAACCCGGCCACGTTGGAAGCACTGTCGTCGAAGGCCACAGACACGACCTCGGCGAATCCGCTCGGCGCGTGGGCCTCGTGGAAACTGACCAGCTCAGGGTGTTCGCGGATGCAGGGCACGCAGGTCGTCGAGAAGAAGTTGACCACCACGAAACGGCCGCGTTGATCGTCGAGGTCGAACACGCCGCCGTCCACCGTCTCACCGACTATCGACGGTGCCAGTCTGCCCCTGTCGACCACACCGGTATTGCGATTCGGTCCGGTTTCGCGTGTCGCGAACAACAAGAGCAGCAGCAGCAACACCACCGCGACCGGTGCAACGATCCAAACCGCACGCCTCGGCGTCTCAGCAGTCATGGCACAAGCTGCTTTGAACGCCGTGCCCCGCTGCCAGAAACGCTGTCGAGGTGGGCCGAGACCGGCGCGGTGGGCGAGCGGCGGTTGCCCGGCACAATCGCCAGCAGCGTGCCCGCGGCCATCACGAACCCGCCGATCCACAGCCACACGATCAACGGCTGGATCGTCACCCGCAAGAAGATCGTCTGACCGTCGTCGGACAACTCCGTGATCGACAGGGCCACATCGTCGGTCAGAGTGGACCGAACCGAAGGAATGCCGATCAGCCGACCAGCGAAGTCGTAGACGGCGATGGCCGGTTCGTACACCTGCTCGCCGTCGATACGCACCGCGGCCTGACGTTCCACCCTGTTCGGAAACTCGACCACTTCAGTACCCAGGAACGTGAAGGTGTGACCCGACAATTCCACGGTCTCACCAGGCGTCATCTCAAAGATCTCCTGACGCACATAAGCGTTGCTGGCAGCCAACGCGACCGCGATCAGCACCACACCGAGATGCACGATCATGCCCCCGTTGGTGCGGCCCACCACGCCGCGCCAACCCTGACGGCGCACAGCCAGAATGATCTGGCGCATCGCTGCTCCACCGGCAAAACCCCCGAGCCCGAACGCCAGCAGAGGCGCCCAACCACGGGCCCCGAACAACACGCTCAACACGATCACGCCGACCCCCGCCCAAGCAGGCCAGATGAGCCTCTCACTCAGGACGCCCGCAGAGGCCTTGCGCCACGGCAGCACCGGCGCCACGGCCATCAAGAAGAGCAGCACGAAACCGATCGGCATGGTCATCCGCTCGAAGTAGGGGCTGCCCACCGTGAGCGTGCGCCCGTCGAAGGCCTCGACGATCAGCGGGAAGATCGTCCCCAGCAGCACCACGAAAGCGAACGCTGCGAAGACCACGTTGTTCATCAAGAACGCGCCCTCCCGTGACAGCGGCGAATCGATCCGGCCCGGCGCCCGGAGTTCATCGCCGCGCCAGGCGATCAAACCCAGAGAGACCACCACGATCAGCCCGAAGAAGGTGAGGAACCACGGTCCGATACCCGACTCGACGAACGCGTGCACCGACTCGAGCACACCGGAGCGCGTCACGAACGTGCCGAGAATGGTGAGCGAGAAGGTCGCGACGACCAGCGACAGGTTCCAGACCCGCAACATGCCCCGCCGTTCCTGCACCATCACCGAATGGATGAAGGCCGTGCCGGTGAGCCACGGAAGCAACGAGACGTTCTCCACGGGGTCCCAACCCCAGTAGCCGCCCCAGCCCAGCGTCTCGTAACTCCACCAGGCGCCGAGCATCACTCCCAGCGTCAAGAAACCCCAGGCCATCACCGTCCAGCGCCGCGTGGCGAGCAACCACCCCTCACCCACCCTGCCCGTCGCCAGAGCACCCATCGCGAAGGCGAAGGGAACCGTGAATCCGACATAGCCGAGATAGAGGATCGGCGGATGGAAGGCCATCAGGATGTGGTTCTGCAGCAGCGGATTGGGGCCCGGCCCGTCGAAGGGCTGCCCGTTGGCGAGAGGTTGCGGGTCGAACGAGACGAACGGCCTCGCCGGGCCGACCATCAGCAGGAAGAAGAACGCGCACACAACGAAGAGGGTCAGCATCACCCAGGCCATCATCGGGTCGCCGCCGCGGCCGCGGAACTTGATCACAACCGCCACGACGTAACCGCAGAGCACCAACGTCCACAGCAGGATCGAGCCTTCCAACGCAGACCACAGGGTGGCGAAGTTGAACAGTGTCGGTGTGCGCGACGATCCGTGGGAAGCCACGAACGAGACGGTGAAGTCACGGGTGATCAACGCCCGTTCCATGACCAGGAAGGCACCGGCCGCCGCGGCCGTCATCACCCCGACCAACATCGCAGAGTCACGCCACCAGCCGCGGCGCCGACCAAGCAGACCGAGAACCACCACAGCAACACCGGCCAACGAGCCGGCCGCGCCCAAAGCAACGAACAATGCTCCCAGAGTGGCGTTGCTCACGCCTCGCAGACCACCTCGGTTGAGTCCGCACCTGCATCACTGAGAGTCAACCGCTCGCCGTACTCTTCGTCGTTGATGTAGTCGTTGTCGTGCTTGACACGCATCCGATCCGACGAGAAGTGCCAGCCGTCGTTCGCGATTGGTGTGAATCCCTCGACGAGCGGTGCTTCCTCGACCCAGGCACCGTCGAGCACAACCGGCACATCCGGCTGGAACAATTCAGCAGGGTCTCCGTGATGCACAACATCGATCGCCGCACCGCCGAAGGACAGACTGAACGCAACGACCGCTGCTTCGCCGTTGAACCCCTCGACTATCGAACAACCGATGGGGGCACCCTGCAACGTGAAGCGCTTGCCGCCGATGTCCGCCCGCTCCTCGACAGCTTCGTCCACATTGTAGAAATACAGCGAGTCCCCCAAGAGGTTGAGGATCAACACAGCCACGGCCGCAGCAAGCACCAACGCAATCACCACCCCGATCCAGGGTGCTTGGCGAGCACGCAGCGGCCTCGGCGCCCGAGGAGTCATCTCCCCGGTCACGAACCTGCCTCTTCGTGAGATGCCGTGTCACTGGTCATCCAACGACGCTGCCCGACGGGGACCGCGGCCGACAGCCTGCGACCCCGCAGCACCAAGCGGGTCGCGTACAGCACCCCGCACCCAAGGCTGACGCCCCAACCCACCAGCAGATATCCGAGATGAGTCACAGGTTCGCCTCCTCGGCCGATTCACCGGCTGCCTCGGCCCGGCGCTGGACCAGCGCCGCCTCCAGATCAATGGACCTGAGTTGATGCTCGAGCCAACCTATCCGGAAGCGGTGAACCATCGCCCAGACGAAGAACAACACCCAGACGACGACCCCCACGACAAGAGTGAACAGGGTCAGATCCTCAAGGTTGCCATCGGTCAAAGACGACCTCTGGTGCAGTGTGCGATTGCCCCACCACTCCACGGATCGATTGATTATCGGCAGGTTCACCGCTGCCAGCAGACCCACGACCGCGGCCCGAGTCGCCACCGCACTCTCATCGCCCCCCGCAGCGCGAAGAGCCAGATAACCGACCATCATCAAGAAGAGGATCAGGGTGGTGACGAGCCTCACATCGCCCCAATCCCAGTACGTGTTCCAGGTCGGACGACCCCAGACCGAGCCGGTGAACAACATCAGCCCACAGAAGATCACGCCCATCTCCGCAGCCGAGTGGGCCACGATGTCCCACCAGCGTGAGCGCTTCCACAACCACATCACAGAACCGACCGCTGTCGTCAAGAAAGCCGTGTAGGTGAGGAAGGCCGAAGGTACGTGAACGAAGATCATCCGCACCGCGTCGCGCTGCTCGTCATCTTCGGGCGCACCGAAGAAACCGAGCAGGATCAGCGCTACAACCCCGACGAGCACGACAAGCCCCAACAGGCGCGTGCTTCGGCTGCCGGTGGTCGCAGCGTCAGCACTCATGTCGTCTCCGTTGCGTTCATCGTGTCACCACTGGGTTCATGCTTCCTCCAACAGACGGCCGTATGCTAAAGTTCCCAACGCGGCGTTGACGACCCCGAAACCGGCAAGAAGCCCCAGCCAGGCCCAGCCGTCGACAGCGAGGACCCCGAGCGCATCGTCGAACGCTCTCGAAGCGGCGATCAGCACCGGCGCCAGCACAGGCAGCAACAGAATCGGCAACACCGTCTCCCGAGCCCTGACGCCGGCCACCAGCGCGCCCAGAAGGGTGCCGCTCGCCGCGATGCCGACGGTCGCCACCGCGCAGGTCGCAAGCAGCAACGGAAGCGACTCGACCGTGGCACCGTAGAACACCAACACGCCACCCACCATCAGAACCTCGACCCCGAGGATCTGCAGTGCCACCGCGAGGGTCTTGCCGAAGAACACCGCAGAAGGCTCGATGCCGGCGAGCAACAGGGCGCGGCGGGCGCCGTCGGAGGTCTCAATGGCAGACGACCGCGCCACAGCAACGACGGTGACGAACAGCACCGTCAACCAGAACAAACCCGAAGTGGCGGCGTTGAGCACTCCACGGTTGGCATCGAGCGCAAACCCGAAGAGCACGAGGACGGTCAACGCGAAGGGAACGACCTGGCTCAAGGTGACGCGCGAACGCCATTCGATTCGAAGATCCTTGTTGGTCACGAGCCAGACGTCGGCAAGCATCAACTTCCCCGTCCACCGGCCATGCCGGCCACACCCGAATCGACCACATCTGCATCGGCCGCGCCGGAATCGACAGCGTCGTTGTCGACAACGTCGGCAGTGATCGTTCCTCCAGCAATCGTGACTCGGCGGGTCTTGAGTTCAAGCGTGCGGTCAAGCTCGTGCGACGCCACCATGACGGTTGCTCCATCGGCTGCCGCTTCCAAAACGAGTTCATCGACAAGATCCCGACCATTTTGATCAAGCCCCGCGTGGGGCTCATCGAGCAGCCACAGCTCGGGACGACGAAGGGCCACCCCTGCCAGCGCGACGCGCCTTCGTTGCCCGGCCGAAAGCCGACCTGCCTCAACGTCTTGCAGGCGCGCGGAAACACCGAGACGATCCAGCGCCCAACCCACCGCGTCCGCTTCAACACGCGATGCCTTCGCCAAGAATCGGAGATTCTCAGCGACTGTCAAATCCTCATAGAGGGCAGTGTCGTGACCCAGAAGCCCCACGGAGCGGCGAACCGCAGCCCGAGACTCGCTCAGGTCGTGACCCAACACCACCGAGTTTCCCGAGTGCGGGCGCAAGAGCCCTGCACACAAACGAAGCAGAGTCGACTTTCCTGCCCCGTTGGGACCCTGAAGCAACACGACCTCGGATGCGTCGACCTCAAGGTCGACTCCCGACAGGGCCGGAAAACGGCCGAGCAGCACGACCGCATCACGCAACGCAACGATGGACACACCAGAACGCTACCGCCTGTTGCCGGAGGCGGTCGGGCCGGACACCCCTTCGCGGCGAACCCGCACCCTTTGCTGACGGCGTAACCTTCCGGGCAATGAAAGTCCCGGTTTGCATCGTGATGGGTCTGGTTCTGTCCACGACCGCATGTTCCAGCGACACCGTCGAACCATTCGCTTTGGACGACCCGGCTGAGTTCGTTTCAGAAACCTTCGATACCGAGCAAGGGGAACTCGCTTCCACAGAAGCGGGCGACGCAGCAGACCCGGTTCAGGCAACATCAAACCCGGCTGAGATACGCGGCGCAGTGATCGACCGGTACTCGCTCGCTGTCGGCGACTGCTTCAACCGTGCAGAGAACCTCGCAGTCGGGCGGACTCTGGTCGTCACCAGCCTCATCAACTGCAATGAACCGCATGACCATCAGATCTACCACCGCTTCGATTATCCGGCCCCGCACCCGTCCATCCATCCCGGCGACGAAGTCATGCAAGAGTTCGCCGTTCAATCCTGCTACCGCCAGTTCGCGCAATGGGTGGGCAACGAATACGAGACGTCGGCCCTGGACATCGGTGTGATCACACCATCACAAGAAAACTTCGAGGACGACAACGCCCGCTACCGAACCATCCACTGCTGGGTAGAAGACTACGACGGCGAACCGCTCGTCGGCGATACCCACCAATCAGGCTGGTGACTCCGATCCGCAACCAACTCCACGGGTAATGCCGGGTATGTAGAGGTTGGGCACTCGACACGGCTAATGTTGGGCCACCAGATCACTTGTGCATGTAGTCTGGAGAATTGACGGAGAATTGACATGACATTTTGGATCTTGATCCTGGCCGTGGTGATCGGACTGGCAGCCGGGGTTGTACGCGGCGGCGACTTTCCGACAATCCTCAATACCCAGATCTATCATCCTGAGTTTCTTGCATCATCGATCATCTGTGCGCTGGTCGTCAGCGCGACCGACGTCGATTCTGACGGCGTCGTCGCTTTTGCTGCCCTCGTAGGAGCCTTCGCCTTCGCGCTCATGAACCTTCATTTGGTTGGAATGGTGATAATCGCGATCGGCCTGGCTCTCAACCTGTTCGTCTTCATACTCAACTTCGAGACGCCTGTTCGACCGAACGCCCTGGTGGAGGCAGAAATCGTGACCTCCGAGCAACTCGAACGAGGGGTGAGCATCAAAGGACACGTGGAGTTGGCCGACGACGACTCGGTGTTCGACACACTGGGTGACACCTTCCCGATCCGTTGGGCCGAGAAGGTCGTCTCGATAGGTGACCTGATCTTGTTGGTCGGCCTGGCGAACGTCACAGGCAACCTGATGCTCGGCAATCAAAGGCAGCGGTACACATACGACCAGTTCTGGGATACCGACGAGCCGATGGATCCAGGGTACGAAGATTCCGAGATCATGGACCACTTCGATATGGATCCTGAAGCTCCGGAATCACCGACCATCCACTCCGAGTCCCACGACACCGAATACGAGTCTCCAACCGTCTACCCTCAGACAACCCCGGCTGTTCAGCAGCCACAACAACCTCAACAGCCTGAACAACCTGAAGAGCCGTGGTCCAACCCACCATGGAACCCCTGACCTGTTGTCTGCTTGGTCAAGAAGACCAGTTCAGCGACCAGGGTCAAGCAACAGGGCCAGCCCTGTCCATGATTGGGGAATCGCGCCGAGCCCAGTTCCGCGGTCTCCGTCCCAATATTCTGCAAAACCCGACGCTGACGCTCCTTGAATCGTGTTGGTGGCAAGAAGTTCTGCGGCAGCCGCTTCTTGATCTGAATCTCCACCGACCGCCAACCAGAGCAAGTAGCTCAGTTGTGGCCAAACCGGCCCCCGCCAATAGCGGGTCGGGTCATAACTCGGTTCCTGGGCATGGACGCCCCGCGGGCCGAAACTCGCGCAGAAGGCGTCGGGATCGGCCAGTTCTTGGACCACTCGCCGCCGGGCCGCCGCCCGGCGACTCACCAACAGGGGCAACAGACCCTCCGCTGTGCGGATCCGACCCGAGCCACCGCTTGAGACACCAGCGTCAACCCAAGTTCGGAGATGCGGGTCGAACCGCTGATCGAGTGCCTCGGCGATCTCAGTAGCAGCGACTTCAAGGGCTTGATCAGAGATGACAGTCGCCAACTCTGCTGCATTGAACGCCACGAGCGCATTGAATCCACAAGGGGCTACAGCACAGCGGGAATTGGACAACGGCTCTCCGTTGGGGCCTCGCTCGATACTGCCCAGCAGATCATTCTTGAACTCACGCCAACGCTTGACATCGAAACGCTGCGGACCGGGGAGTTCATCCCAGCGGGGCGAGTCGTCACAACCGGTTTCCCAAGGATGCACCACTTCAAGCAAGGCTGATTCACGATGACGAGCACGTCTCTGCAAGAAGAAGAGCAGCCCCCTGCGAGCTTGATCAACCAATTCCTCGGGAACAACGACTCCAGCCCTCGTCAGTTCCGCGATCACGTGGCCGTACATCGGAGGTTGAGAAATTGATGACGACCCTCTTCGACCCCACAATTCAACGGATCTCTGCGGGTCCAGCTGATAGCCCATATGCGGCACGAACCCAGAGTCGTCGATCATAGACAACAGCGACCGCAACTCGATGACCGCGCGCTCCTCGTCGCCGAGGGCATGCCAGATCAAACTGTGAAAGCAACTGTCCCACAACCACATCCACGGATAGGCGGCTGAGTTGGGCGCGGTGTAACCGAGCGGCACCCACGCCTGTTCCATGACCCGCTCCGCTGCTTCACGAAGTTCTCGCGAAGAATCTGCGTCAAAGGTCACCTGCTGAGGCATCGTGTTGCTATGGCCAGTTGCGCTTTCATCTCGTTTCGCCTTGGAATGAACGACGGCGTGTCGGTCGTGGCCCGCAATTGGCAACGAGCATTCGAGCAGTTGGGGTTCGAGGTGGTCACCGTTGCCGGAGAGGGATCGGTGGACCGGACAGTGCCGGGCTTGTCGATCACCTCACCCGTCCCTCCGTCATCGACCGAACTGATCGAAGCGCTCACGGAGGCGGATCTTGTCGTCGTAGAGAATCTCTGCACCATTCCGCTCAACTTAAAGGCAGCTCGGGCGACCGCGGCAGTGTTACGGGGTCGGCCGGTGATAATGCACCATCACGACCCGCCATGGCAACGCGAGCGTTTCGCTCACATCACCGAATTGCCGATGAACGACGCGGCCTGGCGTCATGTGACCATCAACCGGATGACTCAACAACAGATGAAGGGCAGAGGCTTTGAGGCGGCGTGCATCTACAACGGTTTTGCGACCGATACCGGAGCGGGCGATCGCTTTGGAGTTCGTCGCCGACTGGGGCTGGCATGCGACGAACTTGTGATAGCACACCCGGTCCGAGCCCTTCCTCGAAAAAATATCTCCCGTGCTGTGGCCCTGTGTGAGGAGCTGGCAGGCGTGTACTGGTTGTGGGGTCCAGCCGAAGACGGTTACGAAGATGAACTCGAACGACTGCTCGAAGCGGCTCGTTGCCGCGTTGTCCGCGGCACCGGCAAAGAACCGGCAGTCGACTTGTATCAAGCGGCCGACGCGGTGGTATTCCCATCTGTCTGGGAAGGTTTCGGCAACCCACCAGTCGAGGCCTCCATTCATCGGGTCCCCGCGGCCGTAGGCAGCTATCCCGTGGCCGCTGAGCTTCGCGCTCTCGGTTTCGAGTGGTACCCCACAAACGATTCCGCACCGCTCTCAGAAGCGCTTGAAACCGTTGACAGCGCCCGTATCGAACGAAACCGTGAAATCGCTGTCAAATATTTTTCTTTATCGGCGATGACCGCTCAAATCGCCGCGCTGTTGGAGGACGCCGGATGGCTACCGTGAAGCACCATGGCCGCTGAGCAGACTCCGGACCCAGTACTTGTACAGCGTGCCCGCGCAGCCCGCTGGGCCGGCAGGGGCCGACGTCTCGGCTACCTGCTCTTCCTGCTGTCGATAATCGCGTTCGCCTTCGGATTGATCAGCGGATTCAGCGACACCGTCTCGCGCCTGGTCGTCGCCTGCACAATTTCCGGCTCAGTCGTCCTGGCACCTTCGATCATCGCCGGATACGCCGTCAAGGCCGCCATCCGCGACGACATCGAACACGGCAGGCCGGTTTAGAGGCCGAGCGAACATGTGGGGCGACGCGGCCCGTACGGTACGAGGCCGTGGCCAGAGCGGCCCTCCGGTGGCCAGAGCGGCCCGTGGGCGCAGCGAAACAACAGCGGGAGTACCCCCGCTTCGACGCGACGTACCTGCCACCTGTTCGCGTTCGTTCTCAGGCGCGTCAGCCTTTGTCGACACGTCCGCCTTCACTGGCAGGCGGGGTGATGTCGATCGGCTCAGACGGTAATTCACCGGCAGCGATCGCCGGCAGGAATTGTCTCAGCCGCGCAGGCACGGTCGGCATGTCACTGACCAACAGATCCTCAAGTGTCCACCATCGAGCATCCAGGAATGCTGCTGCTTCAAGTGCTTCAAGTCCTTCAGGCCGGTACTCACCGCCGTCGCACCAGGCTACATGAATGTGGTCGTCGGACTCGAAATGGTATCCACCGAAGTCGTATTCGGTCTGTTGAACCCAGACACATGGTCCCATCTCAACATTGGGGATTCCTGTCTCTTCATACAGTTCCCGCAGAGCAGCCGAGGCTGAATCCTCACCCCAGCCCATTCCGCCACCAGGGATCTCCAACCATTCAGGTTTGTGTGGATCAACCGGGTCCTCCGCGCGGATCAAGAAGATACGTCCCGTTCGGTCCAGGAGAACGCAGCGGGCAGCCGGACGGCGAAGCGTGAAAGGCACCAAAAGAACCTTACCGGAAGAGAAGCAGGTGAGGCATGTCGCCGCGTACGCTAGTTGCGCGGTATTATCTCAGTCAATGCGACTCGAGTGGTGGTTACCGGTAATGCTCGCAACCTTGATGTTGATCGGCTATTACTCCTTACAAGACGACGATTCATCTCCGACGACACCTGCAACCACGACCACCACGACAACCGTGCCTCGTGCCCCGTCCAGCACCCCGCCCACGACCACGACCACCGCAGCACCCGTCGTGACTGCACCTCCAACAACTGCCGCACCCACGACCACGACCACCGCAGCACCCGTCGTGACTGCACCTCCAACAACTGCCGCACCCACGACAACGACAACGACAACAACGACGACGACAACAACGACAACGGTCCCCGAATATCCGACCACGGGCCCACCAGCGCCCCCCGTCACCTACCCAGAGACCGATCAGGACACCGACGGCACCGACGGGTCTGATGAGATGGACGAAGAGACTGACGAGAACAGCGACGCAACAGGCCAGGTCTGAGATTCCTGCTGAATCAAAGCCTGCCGATCAGGTCACCGGCAACACCGACAGCCTCCCAAGAATCGCAGCCGACAAAGACCGTCATCTCGTTGAGTGCCCGTCGCAGACCATCCACAACAATGTCCGGATCATGGCCTGGTTCACAGAAGGCTCCCTTGACCAGCACGACACCACGTCGACGATCCGTCTTCAAATCGACTCGAGCGACAATTTCGTCGCCCAACAGAAACGGCAGGACGTAGTATCCGTATATCCGTTTCGCCGCCGGTGTGTAAATCTCAATCTTGTACTCGAAGTCAAACAACCGAAATGCTCGTGGGCGATACCAGACCAACGGATCGAACGGCGACAGCAGAGTGCAGGCATCAATCGAACGTCGGGCAACTGCGTCGGGATGCAACAACGCAGGCCGATCCCAACCTTCAACTTCTGCGATAATCAAACGCCCGTCCTCGACCAACTCCGCGACGCGGGCTCTGGCAGGCACTTTGGGCAGCCTGTAGTAGTCAATGAAATCAGCTGCGCTGCCCACACCGAAACTCGACGCTGCGCGCATCAGCAAGGTGCGGTGTGCCTCATCCTCGGCCGGGGTGGGAAGCGCAAGGACCTCCTCAGGCACGATCCGATCCAAAAGGTCGAACTCCTTGACGAAACCGGGGCGCCGCCGGATGCCGACCTCGCCAATTCGGAACAACCAGTCTAAAGCGACAGAGCCGTCAGAGCGGTCTCCCCACCATTCGCCGCCGCTGCGACGCCTCGGCTCTCGCAGTTCCTTGGGCGCAAGGGGACGCTCGCGTACCTGTTCAAGAACTTCCTCTACGTAACGGGGATCGTCACGGGCCAACGTCGCGAGTCGGCCCCAAGTCTCGCCCCTGCGAGCCCTCTCCTTCTGCCAACGCAGCAGCGGTTCATCATTCGCCGGCACCAGTGAAGCTTCATGACTCCACGCCTCGAACCACTCGTCATCGTCATAAGCGATCTCGTCAAGCAAGCCTGCCCTGTACGGACCAAGGCGCGAGAAAGGCGGCATGTACTGTGTGCGAATCACGACCGGGACCGAATCGAGCTGCAGCAGATTGATCCGGGACATCACCCGACGCAGATGACGCCGATCAACCCGGCCCTCAGGGCGAACACCCCCGAAACCCTGCGCAACCAGAGAAATCCGCCGCGCCTGGGCCCGCGACAGTTCTACCGGTTCGGTCATCGTCGGCGACATTCACAGACCTCTTCAAACAACAAAGTTCACCATGCGGCCGGGCACCACGATCGACTTTCGGATCTCGCGGTCCGCTACATGAGCGACGACGTTGGGTTCAGCCAACGCCAAGGAGAGCACGGTCTCATCGTCGGCATCCACCGCCACGAAGATCCTGGCACGAAGCTTGCCGTTGACCTGAACGGGCAGTTCAGCCGTCTCGTCGACCAAAAGGCGGGGGTCTGCGGTCGGGAACGACTCGTGAGCAACCGAACCATCCCCGCCCAGCCGCCGCCAAAGCTCTTCAGCGAGGTGGGGCACGAGCGGTGCGAGCATTCGCACCATTGCATCAGCGACTTCGCGCGGAGTCTCGGAATCACGCTTCGTCAACTCGTTATTGAGTTCGGTGATCTTGGCGATGGCGGTGTTGAAACGGAGGTCGTCCATATCGGCGCCAACACCGTCGATCGTCTTGTGCAGCAAACGGCGAAGCTCGTCGTCAGCTTCTTCGTCGACCACCGACAGCCCGCCTGTTTGTTCATCGACCAGATTGCGCCAAACACGCTGCAAGAGCCGGTGAGAACCAACCACCGAACGCGTCTCCCAGGGTCGGTCCTGATCGATCGGGCCCATCGACATTTCATAGAGTCGCAGCGTGTCGGCCCCATAGGCTTCATACATGTCATCGGGAGTAACAGCATTCTTCAATGACTTGCCCATCTTGCCGAACGCTCGAGTCACCTCGACGCCTTCATGGGTGAAGCCTTGCTGAGGAGTGCCGACGACTTCCTCCGCCGGCACATAGGCACCACGGCCGTCCTGATAGGCGGCTGCTTGAATGTAGCCTTGGTTGACGAGCCGCTTGAACGGTTCGGGACCAGACACGTGACCCAGGTCGAACAGGACCTTGTGCCAGAACCGGGCGTAGAGCAGGTGCAGCACCGCGTGCTCCACGCCACCCATGTAAAGATCAACACCGCCGACTCCCCCGGAGGAATCGGTCATCCAGTACCTCTCAATGTCCGGATCAACCAGGGTGTGGTCGTTGTCGGGATCGAGATAACGCAGGTAGTACCAACATGAACCCGCCCAGTTGGGCATGGTGTTGAGTTCGCGCCGGTATCTCTTGGGGCCTTCGCCGTCACCGAGGTCCAACTCGACCTCGCGCCAGTGCGTCACCCGCCCGAGGGGGGGTTCGGGTTCAGAATCCTCATCCAGGGAACGCGGCGCCCAGTCCATGAGGTCAGGCAGCAGCACCGGGAGTTCCGTTTCAGGTACCGGACGGGCCGAGTCGTCGTCACCGAAAACAATCGGGAAGGGTTCACCCCAGTACCGCTGACGACTGAACAACCAGTCACGCAGCTTGTAGGTGACCGCGCCTTCGCCCAGTCCCTGAGTCTCAAGCCATCCGACAATCGCTTCGATGGCTTCTTGTTTCTCCATCCCGTTGAGGAATCCGCTGTTGATGGCAGGCCCGTCCCCGACATGGGCCTGACCCGCGAAGCCGGCCGGTGGTTCAACCGTGCGGATGATGTCCATACCGTACTCTTCGGCGAATTCCCAGTCGCGTTGATCCTCGCCCGGCACTCCCATAACAGCACCTGTGCCGTATCCCATGAGGGCGTAGTCGGCGACAAAGATCGGGATCTCGCGCTGGTCGACGGGAACCGGACAAGTAGCACCGATGAAGACGCCCGTCTTTTCCTTGTCGTCCTGCCGGTCGAGGCTGCTCATTGAAGCGACGCGTTCGCGGTACGCCGAAACGGCCGCTCGTGGAGTCGCAAAACCGTCCCTGAGACAGTCGTCAGTGTCTGCGGGCCACTCGTCGGCAGTCAGTTCATCGACTAGGGGGTGCTCAGGAGCGAGAACCATGAACGTCGTGCCATACACCGTGTCGGGTCTGGTGGTGAACACCCGGACCGGCCCGAAATCGATGTACGCACCTTGACTGCGGCCGATCCAGTTGCGTTGCATCGTCTTGATCGAGTCGCTCCAATCAAGCAGTTCCAGATCTTCGAGGAGCCGGTCGGCGTAGGCGGTGATCCGCATCATCCACTGCTTCAGCGGCCGCTTGAAAACTGCAAAGTTGCCGCGCTCCGAACGACCGTCCGCTGTCACTTCTTCGTTGGAGAGCACCGTACCGAGCCCGGGACACCAGTTGACGGGTGCTTCGTCGACATAGGCGAGCCGATACTGCGACAAGATTCCCATGCGCTCCGACTGGTCGGCGTTCGCCCAGTCTTCGCCCCCTTCGGGAGTGCGGCTGCCCATGTCGAACTCGTTGGTCAGGTCGCTGATCGGCCGGGCACGTTGCTGTTCAGGATCGAACCAGGCGTCGAAGAGCTGCAGAAAGATCCACTGGGTCCAGCGATAGTAGTCCGGGTCGGTGGTTGCGAACGAGCGTCGCTCGTCATGACCGAGCCCGAGCCGGTCGAGTTGACGCGACATGTTGACGATGTTGCGCTCTGTGTTCAGTCGGGGGTGCTCCCCGGTTTGGCGTGCATGCTCTTCTGCGGGGAGACCGAAAGCATCAAATCCCATCGTGTGGAGAACATTGAACCCTGTCATCCGTTTGAAACGGGCGTAGACGTCGGTGGCAATGAACCCGAGTGGGTGGCCGACGTGCAGGCCCACTCCTGACGGGTATGGAAACATGTCCATTATGAACAGTTTGGGCCGGTTGATCAGCCCCGACGGATCGTCGGCCAATCGGTCGGTGCTCTGCGCGCCGACGGGGTTCGGCGAGTGGTACGTGCCATGTTCCCGCCAATACGCCTGCCAGCGAGTCTCGATGTCGTCAGCCGTCCGCGCGTCGTAACGGTGTGGTGGCAACGTTTCAGGTGTCGACATGGCCACAGGTTACCGGTCGATGCCCACCACTGGTTTTTCGCGAAATTCTCTTCGACGTACGGCCAGAAACTCCTTCGTTTCATGATACGGTACGGTTCCACGATGCGGGACGACAGTTCCGTGGATGCCCCGGACCAGACACAACTCTAGGAGCCGTCCAATGACCACCAATCCTGCGTCCGGCGCCGCCGACCCGAGCACGGCAACCGCAGTTCCGGCTACACCCGGCGAAGACACCGACGAAATCAACCTCAACGAGTTGGGCGACGAAGACTTGATAGCTCAAATGCACGACGATCTCTACGACGGACTCGACGAAGAGATCGACGAGGGCACGCGCATTCTGCTCAACCGCGGTTGGCCGGCAGACAAAGTCCTCAACAACGCGCTGGTTGAAGGCATGCGCATCGTTGGGATCGATTTTCGCGACGGCATCCTCTTCGTTCCCGAGGTGCTGCTCGCCGCCAAGGCGATGAAAGCAGGCATGGCGATCCTGCGGCCCCTGCTGGCTGAAACAGGCGCGGAGCCGATCGGCAGCATCGTCATCGGCACAGTCAAGGGCGACATCCACGACATCGGCAAAAACCTCGTCGGGATGATGCTCGAAGGAGCCGGGTTCGAAGTGTTCGACCTCGGAATCAACACAGACGTCGACGAATTCCTCGCTGCAATCGAAGAACACCAACCGGACATCTTGGGGATGTCAGCTCTACTCACGACCACCATGCCCTACATGAAGGTAGTAATCGACACGCTCGTAGAGAAAGGTATGCGGGACGACTACATCATTATCGTCGGCGGGGCGCCCCTCAACGAAGAATTCGGAGAAGCAATCGGGGCTGACGCCTACTGTCGTGACGCTGCGGTAGCATCCGAAATAGCATCATCGCTCGTTCAATCCCACAGAGCCGCATGACCACCCTCAAAGAACCGGCGAACCCTTCAGACATCATCAGCGGTGCGCCTCGGGTCCTGATCCTCGCCTGCGGTGCACTGGCTCGAGAAATTCGAGACGTCTGCCGGCTCCACCACCTCAACAACGTAACACTCGAGTGTCTGCCCGCAGCTCTTCACAACCGTCCAGAAAAAATCGGTGAAGCGGTCCGCCAACGCTTGATCCGCTGCGAAGGAGAATACGAGCGAATCCTGTTGGGCTACGCCGATTGCGGCACGGCAGGCGAACTCGTAGACGTCTGCCACGAGTACCAGGGCTCCGGCATTGCCGTCGAGATGATGCCGGGCGCCCACTGTTACCAGTTCTTCGTCGGCGGGGACCGCTTCGAGTCCTTGCACGACAACGATCCGACCGCCTTCTACCTCACCGACTATCTGGTGAAGCATTTCGAGCGCATCATCATGGGCGGGTTGGGAATCGAAGCCCACCCCGAACTGCGCGACATGTACTTCAGCAACTACACCAAGTTGATTTACCTGGCCCAGACCGACGATCCGGTGCTCGACGGAAAAGCCCGTGCCGCAGCCGATCGGATCGGCCTTTCATTCGAACGGCTCAGCACCGGATACGGCGAGCTCGAAAACCGCGTCTTCGGACTCGCCCGCAGACGAACAGTCCCGTTATGAGCAGACGACGCAACCGTGCCCCGGGAGTCACAACAATCTATTGGCGCGACATCCCTGCCCAGATCACCGTCACGACTAGCAGCGGCCACAGTGAGAAGTTCCTGCTCGAACCCCGCTTTCAGCACGCCATCGACCGTGCCGCGCACGTAGCCGGGTTGACCGAGACCAAGAAGTACATCGAACAATGGAGGCGGGTTGCAACAACGGTGACCGGTGACGCCATCGTCTTTGCCCAGTCCACCGTTGATCACATCCACAGCCAATACCACAAACACCGGCTTGAAGCCCTAGTCGCCAACGGGGGTGTCGAACCACAACACGAGAAAGGACCCTCAGCACCATGACTGAGACCGTGATCAGCTCCGCCACCAAAGAAGTGGTGATCGGCTTGAATCGGCCCTTCGTGATGATCGGCGAGAGAATCAACCCGACCGGACGCAAATTGTTGGCCGAAGAAATGAAGAACGGGGACTTCAGTCGAGTTGAAGCCGATGCCATGGCCCAGGTCGAGGCCGGAGCCCACATGCTCGACGTCAACGCAGGAATCCCCCTCGCCGACGAACCGGCCCTGCTGAGTCAGGCAATCAAACTCGTCCAGTCGGTCACCGACGTGCCGCTCTCGATCGACTCCTCGATCATCGAAGCGCTGGAAGCCGGGATCGCCGTCTATGAAGGCAAGCCGCTGATCAATTCCGTGACCGGAGAGAACGAAGTGCTGGAACGGGTCCTCCCGCTGGTTGCAAAAGCCGGCGCGGCGGTGGTCGCAATATCCAACGACGAAACTGGAATCAGCGAAGACCCCGATGTGCGGTTCGAAGTGGCCCGCAAGATCGTGTACGCAGCCGCGGACTTCGGCATTCCGTCCTCTGACGTGATCGTCGACCCGTTGGTGATGCCCATTGGAGCCATGGGCACCGCAGGCCGGCAGGTATTTTCGCTGGTCCGTCGCCTACGCGACGAACTTCAAGTCAACACCACCTGCGGCGCGTCCAACGTCAGCTTCGGTTTGCCGAACCGTCACGCCATCACCGGCGCCTTCGTTGCCATGGGAATAGGCGCAGGCATGAGTTCAGCCATCATGAACCCGATGCATCCCGAAGTAAAGACAGCGATCATGGCAGCCGACGTGCTCGCAGGTCACGACCGTGACTGTGCCGCATGGATTCGCGAATATCGCACCCCGGTGATCGACGGAGAGGGACGAGGTCGGCGGCGTACCAACCGCCGAAGAATCGCCTGAACTGCGATGGCCGCCGAACCCACGACTGTGGAGGATGACGCCACAGTGGTCTTCACGCCTTCGGGAGTGCAGGCCACCGTGCCCACCGGGACCACCGTGCTTGACGCTGCCCGCTCAAGTGGAATAGACCTTGATTCCACCTGCGGCGGCCGTGGACTCTGCGGACGTTGCCAAGTGACGCCTTCGTTCGGCGATTTTGCCAAGTGGCGCATCAATTCGACGAGCAGGGCTTTGAACTCCCCGACCCAGAGCGAGAACAACTACAAGGGACGCCGCGCCATCGAATCCGGCAATCGTCTGGGGTGTCAGACAATCGTGCGATCAGGCGTGGTGATCGATATACCCACCAGCAGTCAGGTACACAAACCCGTCGTTCGGAAAAAGATCAACCTCGAGGGATTGACGATTGATCCGCTCATCACCGCCCGCTACCTCGAGATACCCAGGCAGTCGCTCGGCGACGAACGGGCGCTGAGTGACCTGATTGCCGAATCACTCGACTCTGACTGGGGTGTCACCCAAGCCAGAGTCGACGCCAGGGTACTCCCGGACCTCCATCAAACGATCATCGACGGCCAGCGGGGAATCACCGCGATCGTGCATCTCGACGGCACGGTCATGGCCGTACGACCCGGGTTCGACGACGCAATCTACGGCGTCGCGATAGATGTCGGGAGCACCACGATCGCGGGTTACCTGCTAGACCTCGCATCTGGTGATGCCGTTGCCCACACCGGCACCATGAACCCGCAAATCCGCTTCGGTGAAGACCTGATGAGCCGTGTCAGTTACGTGATGATGAATCCGGGCGGCCACCAACAACTGACGAACACGGTACGGAAGGCACTTGACGCCTTGATCGACGACCTCGCCGAAGAAGCCGGCGAGTCAAGCAGAGAATTACGAACCCGAATCCACGACCTGGTCTTGGTCGGCAACCCCGTAATGCACCATCTGCTGCTGGGAATCGACCCGACGCCGCTCGGCGCTGCCCCGTTCACGCTCACCGTCAGTACACCTGTTGACCTGAACGCTGACGAACTCGACCTGTCGCTTCGTTTCGCACGCGCCCATATCGGCCCTTGCATAGCGGGCCATGTCGGCGCCGACGCATCGGCTGCGGTGCTCAACGAGCGGACACATCTCAGCACGGCATCGCAGTTGATGGTCGACGTCGGCACCAACGCCGAAATCGTGCTGGGAACGCCGGCGAAGACCTATGCGGCTTCTTCGCCCACCGGACCCGCCTTCGAGGGTGCCCAAATATCGTGCGGAATGCGAGCCACAGCGGGAGCAATCGAGCGGGTGCGCATCGACCGCGAGACTTTCGCTGCCCGTTACAAGGTGATCGGCTCTGACCTTTGGAGCGACGACCCGGACTTCTCCGCCGATGTTGCGCACCTCGACATTGCGGGCCTCTGCGGATCGGCGATTATCGAGGTTGTAGGAGAAATGTTCCTGGCAGGCGTGTGCGACAGCAACGGGGTGATCCAAGGGTCGCAGGCCACGCGAACACCATACGTTGAAGCCGAGGAACGCACCTTCCGCTACATGATCCGCCCGGGTCCCGCCCCGCTGTTCATCTCCCAGAACGATGTGCGCCAGATCCAACTCGCCGGGGCCGCGTTGCGTGCCGGCATCGACTTGTTGATGGAGCACGCCGGAATCACAACAGTAGGAGACGTCCGACTCGCCGGCGCTTTCGGAGCCCACATCGACCCTCTCTACGCACTGGTGTTGGGGCTTGTTCCCGACTGCCCGCTCAACGCAATAAAATCCGTCGGCAACTCCTCAGGTGCTGGAGCAACGCGAATGTTGCTGTCGGCAGCGCTGAGACACGAGATAGCTCAAACAGTGAAGCAGATAGAAAAGATCGAGACCGCTACCGAACCCCGATTCCAGGAACTCTTCGTCGCAGCGATGGCCTTTCCCCATCAAACTGCTCCATCGACTGAACTGTCGAAGGTCGTCGACCTTCCCGAACGTCGGACTTCGACCGTCGGGCGAGGCCGCAACCGGCGGCGACACCCGCCTGCACCACCAAATTCCACAACCACCGAGACACCATGACCGACCCCTCCAGCACCGATTCTCAACGCAGTACCACTTCTCGACCGCCTGTTGCGGGCCGACGGCGGGGACGACGCGGAGGTGGACGCTCCAACCGCCAAGCAGCACGAGCCGCCGCAACCGCAGAGACCGTGGCTTATCTTGAACGGAAACTCCCCCCAGTCGAGATGCTCGACGAAGAGGGTCTCGCACAAATCGAAACCAACGCTGAAACGATCCTTGCCGAGATCGGGGTGGCTTTTCAGGATTTCCCGTCAGCCATCGAACTGTGGCGCGACGCCGGCGCCGACATCGACGGCGAATTAGTGCGGTTCCCCCGTGGCATGTGCCGCGAGATCATCAAACGCAGCGCCCCTGCGGTGTACACACAGCACGCACGAAACCCGCAGCGAAGCGTGAAGATAGGCGGCAACACCACCGTGTTCGCACCCAACTACGGGTCGCCCTTCGTGACCGATCTTGACAACGGTCGGCGCTATGCGACACTCGCCGATTTTCAGAATACGGTCAAACTGGCGTACCTGCTTCCCCACCTGCACCATTCCGGCGGGACGGTTTGCGAACCCGTAGACGTACCCGTCAACAAACGACACCTCGACATGGTGTATTCCCATATCACCTGCAGTGACAAGCCCTACATGGGTTCGGTCACAGCAGCCGAACGCGCAGCCGACTCGATTGAACTGTCGCGAATTGCTTTCGGGGGCGACCTCGACAACCGGACCGTGATGACATCGTTGATCAACGCTTCGTCACCACTTCGCTGGGACTCCACCATGCTCGGCGCGGCCACAGAGTACGCCCGAGCCAATCAAGCCGCGATCCTCTCACCGTTCATCCTCGCCGGCGCAATGTCGCCTGTGACAGTCGCCGCGTTGTGTACACAGGCCTTAGCTGAGGCCCTCTCAGGAATGGCCTACTACCAGCTTGTACGTCCCGGAGCACCAGTCGTATTCGGTACTTTCGCGTCGTCGATGTCAATGGCGACCGGTGCACCGACTTTCGGTACACCCGAAGCCGGCCAAGCGATCAACGTGATGGCGGCGTTGGCTCGGCGGGTCGGCGTGCCGTTTCGCTCCGGTGGCCAGTTCACGTCGTCCAAAGCGCCCGATGCGCAAGCGGCCTACGAGTCCGCCTCGACCATCCTGCCGACCCTCGAAGCAGGTGTGAACTTCGTGCTGCATGCAGCGGGATGGCTCGAGGGAGGACTCACGCTCAGCTACGAGAAACTGATCATGGACGCCGATCAACTCGGGATGATGGGCGTTTATGCCGGCGGTATCGACATATCCGAGAACGGTCAAGCTATGGAGGCCTTCTACACCAACTCCCATGGCGATCATTTCTTGGGTAATGCCCACACCCTGGCCAATTTCGAGACCGCCTTCTACCGCTCCTCGACCGCTGACAACAACAGCTTCGAACACTGGGAGTCTGAAGGCAGCCTCAGCGCCGCACAGAGGGCCAACAAGCAGTGGAAGCAGATGTTGGCCGAATACGAGGCACCACCACTCGACGACGCCATCGACGCTGAACTACGCGACTACATCGCCCGACGCAAGTCGGAAATGCCCGACGCCTCCTACTGATCTTCTTGCTCCGAACCGGGTTGCGGGGAGTCGTGGATACGGCGGCGGCGACCGATCAGATTGGAGGCCACCGCAGAGGCCCTGGCCGGGTAGACGACGAACACCCTCTGCAGTTCCTTGGGCACGGGATCGCGGAACAACACACGCCAACTGATGTAGGCCGCAATCAGACCGTGGGTCACGACCAGCGCCCAGTAGTAGGCCTGAGTTGAGGTGTAGGCCATGGCGGGGGCCACGACAAGCGGACCGATCACCGCCCCCACACCATTGATCCGCACCAGCGACGCCGAGGCCGCGGTGAGCTGGGATTGCGGCAGCCAGTCCGCGGTGTACGCGATCGTCAACGAATACAACGAGAAGGTCATCCCTCCGAGGCCGAACATCAGGACGATGACCAGCCAGGATCTTGGGTCGACCAGGGCTAGGACAACGCCTATGGCGCCGGCGGCAACGGCGACCCACCACATGACCGGACGACGACCGACCCGATCAGAGAGCCAACCGACCGGCCATTGCATGACGATGGAGCCGATCAACGGCGCGGCGAGGAACAACGAGATCCGCGGCGCGGGAAGCTCGACTGTCACCGCGTAGACGGCACCGAGCCCCATGAGCACACCTGCTGAGGTCCCCACCCAGAAAGCCGAGATCACTCCTGTGGGAACGTTGCTCGCCAGTTCACGGGCCGACAGCGGTTCGGGAACACCGAGCGGTGGGTTGCTCGAGGCAGACAGGGTCACCGGAACCAAGGACGCCGAAACCAACAGCGAGGCAAGCACGAAGAGTTTGAATCCATCAATATCTGCGGTCTCGAGCAGGAACTGGCCTACAGTCATCCCACCCATCGTCGTCACCATGTACATCGCCAGGAGGCGGCCGCGGGTGGCGTTGGTGGCCATGTCATTGAGCCACGACTCCGCGACCACGACCAGGCCGGAAATGCATATTCCGGTCACAAACATCATCAACGCCCACGACACCGGCGATATGAACAGCACATACACCAGCGCAGCACCCGAAACCAGCGATGCCAGGGCCGCGAACACCCGGATATGGCCTACTCGCGTGATGAGCCGCTGAACATACAGACCACCAACGAAGAAACCCCCGAAATAACACGCCATCACCACGCCTATAGCAACCACGCTGAAGCCCTCGGATTCTGAACGGACCCCCAACAGAGACCGTTGAAGGCCGTTGCCGGCCATCAACAGAGCGATCCCGAACAGCAGGCCGCGAGCCGCCACCACCGGGTTGACCGAGAGGAACGGACCTCCCTCGATCCCCGCTTCGTCGCCCGTTTCTGTTCCGCCGGCCCTGCCCGTTTCGCCGGATGGGGAGGGGCCGGTCATTTGGCGTGGGGTTTCTTGACCGCCACCGCGTCAAGGCAGCCATGGACGGAATGGTTCACCACAAACTCCTGTCCCAATTCGGCATGGTCGATTCCGACCATGGCATACCCGATGTTCTTGCGGAGCCGCGGCGAGTAGCAGGCGGACGTGAGCTCCCCTACTACGACGTCACCGACATTGACCCCGAGCACGCGTGGCATCGCACCGTCGGTGAACGTTCCGAGGTTGGGACCACTGATGTCGACACCGACCAGGCGCCGCGTCGGGCCTTCATCGCGGATGCGACGCAGAGCGTCCTTGCCGACAAAATCGTCGGGCTGTTCCAGATCGACCATCCAGTCGTAGCCGTTGGACACTTCGAACGGGTTGGTGCCGTCGTCGATATCACATCCGAACGCCAGCATCCCGGCCTCGATCCGCCGCACGTGGTTGGGGGCGGCGGCCATTATCTCATGGCGCTCTCCGGCACGCATGACGGTGTCCCACCACAGTTCGGCCGCCGCGTTGCCATCGCTGCGGGCGCCGCAGACATACACCTCGTAACCGGAGAGGCCTCCCCAGCCGGTGCGCGAGACGACCAGTTCGAGGGAGCCGTGGCGAGTCTGAACCAGACGGTAGTACCCGAGGTCGAGGATCCCGTCGCCGAACAGGTCGGCCATGACGGCGCTCGCCTGGGGACCCTGAATCTGCACAGGCGCGACGTCCGGAACCGTGATCTCGACGTCGAAGTCCGCTGTGTACAGCAGACCCCGGCACCAGAGGTGTACATCGGCGTCGGCGGCGCTGAGCCAGAACCGGTCCTCGTCGAGCCGAAGAACGACCGGATCGCAGATTATTCCGCCGTCCGAGTTGGTCATGAAAACGTATTTGCACTGGCCGACCTCATGGCTCGACAGGTCCCGCGGCACGAGCAGCTGGGTGAACGCCACGGCGTCGGGACCGCGGATCTCAACCTGGCGTTGATACGCCACATCCCAGAGGGTCACTCCGTCGACGAGCGCCCAGTACTCAGCCACAGGATCGCCGTAGTGGAGCAGGTGGTACATGTGGTTGTAGACCTCCAACGCAGACGAGTCCGGATCGGCATGGTCGAGGGCGCGCCGCAAGTAAGGCGACTCCCCAATACGCGCGTATCGGGTCAAAGGCACGAGCCGCTCCTCACCACCGCCGAGCGTACCCACTACGGCAGCACACCCACCTTGTTGTTGGCATACTTTCAGGCGGTATGTCGGACCATTCTTTGAGCAACAGTTCTGCGCACTCTGCCGACAACGCTTCGGAGGCGATCGTGCTGCGGCGCGCTCTGGTGCGGCACGACTCGGATCAGGGGCGCAGATGGCTGGAGTTTCGCGACCCGGTCGCTCATTTCGTTGCCGACAGACTCGGTGACGTCGGCCCGACCATCGATGCGGTGGAAGCGGCGGCGAAGCGGGGACTGTGGCTGGTCGGATTCCTCAGCTACGACGCCGCGCCCGCCTTCGACGAAGCGCTGTGCAGCCTCCGTGACCGGTCCGTGCCCCTGGCCGCATTCGCGGCTTTCGAGGAACCCCGACCGTCGAGAGGACCCGCCGGCCGTGCGTTCTCCACGACAGCATGGACACCCGACACGGACCAGCGCAGTTTCGAGGCCACTGTGGAATCGATCCGTGAGCTGATCGCCGCGGGCGAGACCTACCAGGTCAACTACACGCTGAGGCTTCACAGTGACTTCTCAGGTGATCCCGAAGGGTTGTTCGCGGCCCTGTGCAGGGCGCAACGAGCCGACCATCTCGCCTTCCTCGACTTCGGCAATGCAGCTGTCTGCTCCGCTTCACCTGAACAGCTCATATCACGCCGCGGCACCAGCGTGGTGACCCGTCCGATGAAGGGGACGCGACCCCGCCACCCCGACCCGAAGATCGACCGTCGACTGGCAAATGAGCTCGTCCGCAGCCACAAGGACCGCGCTGAGAACACCATGATCGTCGACATGGCCCGCAACGATCTCGGACGGGTCGCTGAGATCGGCAGTGTCCGAGTCGCGAAGCTGCACACCTTGGAGAGCTACCCGACCGTACACCAGATGACCTCGACAGTCACCGCTGAGACCAACGCGTCGCTGCGGGAGCTGTTGGAGGCGACATTTCCGGGAGCCTCCATCACGGGCGCTCCCAAAGTCGCGGCCAGTCGTGTGATCGCCGACCTCGAAGCAGAGCCGCGCGGCATCTACACCGGTTCAGTCGGTGTGGTGGAACCGGGCGGCGATGCCGAATTCAATATCGCCATTCGAACGGCCTGGATCGATCAACGGGTCGGGCGCTCCGTCTACGGTGTCGGTGGAGGCATCGTCTGGGACTCGGTTCCCACACAGGAGTGGCACGAAGCGCACGACAAAGCCCGCGTTCTGCACCGAGCGGCCCGACCCCTGCGGCTGCTCGAGACTTTGGCGTGGGAGCCCGGCGCAGGTCCGATCCTGCTTGATCGTCACCTCCGGCGGTTGACCGCTTGCGCCGAGCATTTCGGTTTCGACATGGACCCGGGCGAGGTCCGGCGCCGACTCGACGCGATACGTGCCGACACGACCCAGCGGGTACGCGTCCTCGTCTCAGCCGACGGTGCCATTGAAGTGCAGGTGCAGGAGATGTCACCACCCGCAGCCAACTCCGTCTGGAACATCGCCATAGACACACTGCCGGTATCGAGCGAAGACGAGTTCCTTCGTTTCAAGACGACCCGGCGCGACCGCTACGACGAGGCCCTCGCCCGTCACCCGGACGCCGACGATGTGTTGTTGTGGAACGAACGGGGGGAACTGACCGAGACCACGGTCGCCAACCTGGTCCTGGAGATTGACGGCGTCGCAACTACCCCAGCCGAGTCCAGCGGCCTGTTGCCCGGCACCCTGCGAGCGGAGTTGTTGGCGAACCGCCGGATCCGCGAGGCAACCGTGACGATGGCGGACCTCGACCGGGCCGATTCAGTCTGGTTGATCAACTCGGTGCGCGGCTGGATTCCGGCCCGGGTGATGAGCAGGTCGTCGGCCACTGCCCCCAGCGGCGGCTGACCCCGCCCGCCCAAAGCACGCTGTCCGAGCGGGCCACGGCCTCGTTCGGTCGCTGCCGCGTTGCCCCGCCTGTCCGCTCGGCCCCTTTGGAACGTGCGCGGATTGACCATCGCGGGTGCGTCGAGACCTGTCGTCTCCCGCTCTTGTTCGCTGCGCTCACAGGCCGCTCGGGCCACGGCCTCGTTCTGTCACGACCGTGTGCGGGGTCAATCCGCTCGGCCTCTTAGCCGTCAGTCAGCGGAAAGCACGGACTCCGCGGAGCGCAATGCCTGCGCGATGCAGGTTCGGACACGGTCGGGGTCTTCGAACTGCATCATATGTCCGACTCCGTCCAGCACTGTGAGGCTCGCGGCCGGGCCCAGGGCGGCAAGCAGCTCCCGGGCCGCTCGTACCGGTGTCATCCTGTCGTCGCTTCCCAGCACCACCGAGACGCCGCAGCCGACCGACGCAGCGGCTGCGACCGCGTCCCCATAGTCGGCGCACGCGGCCATGTCCGCCCCCAGCGCGCCACGGGGAGACACCTCGATCAGCGCCCGCGACCCGCCGAGCATCCAGAACCCCGGGGAGGCATGATGACCGACATGGGCCCGGCTGCTGTACCCCCATGAAGTCATCAGTCCGCCGGCATGGCTGATGTTGTTCACGGCCGAGTCGAGGAGTTCGGGATGAACCGGCATCGCCGCGGCGGTGCCCAGCAGCACGAGCGACCGCACCGCTTCCCGATGGCGCTCGGCCGTCTCCAAAGCAACGTATGTACCCATTGAGTGACCAACAAGATGCGCCGACCCGAATCCCAGAACTCCGACCATCTCCGCGACCCAGTCACCCATCGCCTCGATGCTGGAGAGCGGCGGACCGTCACTGCCTCCGTGTCCAGGAAGGTCGAGCGCCGCCACCCGGTAGCCGTGATGGGCCAGGAAGCGGGTCTGCAGCTGCCAGGCCGTCCGGTTCATTCCCGAACCGTGGATCAACACCACGCCAGGGTCGTCGGGGTCGCCTGCGTTGCCTCCGTCGGCGTATCGCACGGTGCGACCGTCGTGCTGGACCTGCATCGTGCTGGGACCGCCCCCGCCTAGCGCTGCGAGGCCCGCAGGGCCCGGGCCAGGTCGTCGATGATGTCTCGAGGGTCCTCGATCCCCACAGACACCCGGATCAGGTCTTCGCTCACACCCGCGTCGAGCAGGTCCTGCGCAGACATCTGCTGGTGGGTGGTGCTCGCAGGATGAAGGACCAGGGTCTTGGCGTCGCCCACGTTCGCCAGGTGCGAAGCCAGCTTCACCGACTCGATGAACTTCCGGCCCGCCCCACGGCCGCCCTTGACCCCGAAACTCAAGATCGCGCCGGCGCCTTGCGGATACAGCCGCCGGGCCAGTTCCCGATCGGGATGGGTGGGCGCGCTCGGGTACTTGACCCACCCGACCGCATCATGGCCGACCAGCATCTCGGTAACGGCCTCGGCGTTGCTGACGTGCTTGCGCATCCGCAGCGGCAGCGTCTCAATGCCCTGGAGCAGCTGGAAGGCGTTGGCCGGGCTCATGGCCGCGCCGAAGTCACGCAGACCCTCGGCTCGGGCGCGTGTGATGAACGCGCCAGGACCGAACTCATCAGCGAAGGAGATCCCGTGATAGCCGACATAGGGTTCGGTCATGGTCTCGAAACGGCCCGAGGCCTCCCAATCGAAGCGCCCACCGTCGACCAGGACCCCTCCGAGCGCCACCCCGTGGCCGCCGAGGAACTTCGTGACCGAGTGCATCACGATGTCGGCACCGTGCTCAATCGGCCGGATCAGATAAGGCGTGGAGAAGGTCGAGTCGACCATGAGCGGCAGTCCGGCTTTGTGGGCCGCCTCGGCGACAGCGCCGACGTCGAGCACTTCGATCCCGGGGTTGCCGAGCGTCTCGGCGAACACGAGCCGGGTGTCGTCGGTGATCGCAGCCTCGAACTGCTCGGGCTCGCGGGGATCGACGAAGGTCGCGGTGATCCCGAACCGGGGAAGCGTCACGTTGAGCATCTGGTGGGTGCCGCCGTAGATGTTGCGGCTGGCGACGATATGGCCTCCCTGTCCCATGAGGGTGACCACCGCGAGATGAAAGGCGGCCTGGCCACTGGCAGTGCAGACCGCTCCGACGCCGCCTTCCAGCGCGGCGATCCGCTCTTCGAGCACCGCGACTGTAGGGTTGGTGAGCCGAGAGTAGAGATGTCCCGGTATCTCCAGGTTGAACAGTCCTGCCGCGTGGTCACTGTCGTCGAAGACATAGGAGGTGGTCATGTAGATCGGCACGGCCCTTGCACCCGTGCTCGGGTCCGGCTGCTGGCCGGCGTGGAGGCTGAGCGTGTCGAACTTCAGGAACTCCGGTTCGATCATTGCGCGGCGTTCCGGTGGGAATAGAACCTGGGGTGCTCCGGCGCCAGGGGCTGATTGCCGAGAACCAGGTCAGCGGCCTTCTCCGCGAGCATCATGACCGGAGCGTAGATGTTGCCGTTGGTCAGGTAGGGCATCGACGATGCGTCTATGACCCGCAGCCCCTCCGTGCCGTAGACCCTCATGGTCGACGGGTCGAGCACGGCATCGTCGCCGACTCCCATCTTGGCTGTGCATGACGGATGCAGGGCGGTCTCGGCATCGCGGCGCACCCAGTCGAGGATCTGCTCGTCGCTCTCGACTTCGGGGCCCGGGGAGATCTCGCCTCCGTTGAACGGCTCCATCGCCGGCTGGTTCAACAGGTTTCGGGCGTGGCGCACGGCCTCGACCCACTCTCGGCGGTCCTGGTCGGTCGACAGATAGTTGAAGCGCAGAGCCGGCTTCGTCTTCGGGTCGCTGCTGCGGATCTCCACCGAACCCCGCGAGTCGGAGTACATGGGACCCACGTGCACCTGATAGCCGTGGCCGCCCTCGGGCGTGGTGCCGTCGTAGCGGATGGCGATGGGCAGGAAGTGGAACATCAGGTTCGGGTACTCGACGTCGTCGTTGCTGCGGATGAACCCGCCCGCCTCGAAATGGTTGGACGACCCGGGGCCCTTGCGGAACAGCCACTGAAAGCCGATCCACGGCCGTCTCCACATGGCCAGATTCGGCTGCAGCGAGACCGGCTTCTCACATGAGTACTGGATGTACACCTCGAGGTGGTCCTGGAGGTTCTGACCCACGCCGGCCACATCGGCAACCACTTCGATGCCGTGTCCTTCTAGGAGTGCCGCAGGCCCGACACCAGAGAGTTGCAGGAGCTGCGGCGAATTGATCGCGCCGCCGCACAGGATGACTTCGTCGGCTGCCACAGAACGGGCTCGGCCCCTGTGCTCGAGTTCGACTCCGGTCGCACGGTTGCCGTCGAAACGGACCTTGGTGACGAGGGCTCTGGTCGCCAGATCCAGGTTCTTGCGCGACAACACGGGATGCAGGTAGGCCCGCGCAGCGCTCAGGCGGCGGCCGCGGTGGACGTTGCGGTCGAAGGCGTTGAAACCTTCCTGGCGTTCGCCGTTGACGTCGGTGGTGCGGGGATGGCCGGCCTGCACAGTGGCCTCGAGGAAGGCCTCGAACAGGGGGTTCGTCGCCGGTCCCCGTTCCAGAACCAGCGGACCCTGGTCACCTCGATAATCCGACCCGTCCTGTGGGGCGAGGCAGTTCTCCATCCGCTTGAAGTACGGAAGGCAGTGGGCGTAGTCCCATGACTGCATTCCCGGATCGCTCGCCCAGCGCTCGAAGTCGAGCGGATTGCCCCGCTGAAAGATCATCCCGTTGATGCTCGAAGAACCGCCGAGCACCTTCCCCCGGGCATGGTAGACACGCCGCTGACCCATCTCCGGCTCCGGCTCGGACTCGTACATCCAGTCGTAGAAACGGTTGCCGATCCCGAACGACAGCGCTGCGGGCATGTGTATGAACACGTCGAATTTCCAGTCGCGCCGACCAGCCTCGAGCACCAGCACCGAGACCGCCGGGTCCGCCGACAGACGATTCGCCAGAGCACAGCCCGCCGACCCCCCACCGACGATCACATAGTCGTAACGATCCCGCATCCGAGCATTCTAAGCCCCCACCGCCCGCGCCGAGACAACGAAAGGCATCGCTTCTATCCGGGGGCGCTCAACAACACTCTGCCTTTGTGCCAGTGCTCCACCTCCGTGCTTGCTCCCGATATCAACGTGTGAATATTCCCGTGCTTGGCAAGACGGGTTCAGGGACCCAGCAGAGTGATGGGCACGACGGCGATGTCGTCGACCGTCTCGAAGGCTGGTCCGACGGCGGTCACCACGATCAGTCGTGAAGGTTCTCCGGTTCGGTCGGTGTCCACTCTGTCACGGATCTGTCGCAGAGACTCCACGGCCGATGTGATGGCGTGGGATCCGCCGAGTTTGATCTCCACGGCCGCCCAGTCGCCCGGGCCGCGGGTGATTATCGCGTCCGCTTCCAGGTTCTTGCTGTCTAGGTAGTAGCGGACTTCGGCTCTTTCGGCTTGCGAATAGACGCGCAGGTCTCGTATCACTAGCGACTCGAACAGCAGCCCGAGCGTGGGCAGGTCGGCGCGCAGCCCTTGGGGTGAGGCTCGCAAGGCGGCCGCGGGCAGGGCCGGGTCGGTGAAGTAGCGTTTCGGTGTGGAGCGCAACGTGGCGCTGCTGCGCAAGTGCGTGGACCATGCCGACAGCGGCTCGAGTACGAACGATTCCTCGAGGCGGTCCAAGTATCTGCGAACGGTATCGCGGTCGGACGGTCCGCCTGCTCCGGCGGTGTCGGCGACGAGCGTTCGGGCCGAGGCCGCGGTGCCCTCGTTGCGGGCCAGCGACGAGATCAGTGCCAGCATCTTGAGCGGATCGTGAGACACTTGGCCACCATGCATGTCGAGCATCGCGATGTCCCGCAGGTAATCACCCATCCGGTCGCCGGCATCGGCTGGATCCAGGGTGATGAAGCGGGGGAAGCCGCCCCGGCACACCAACTCGGCCACCCGGTGCAGATCCGACTCCGGAGCGTCGGCGTGGCACGCTCCGCCGTTGAGGAGTCCGCTCAAAGAGATGCTGCCGGTCGAGTTGTGTGACTCGAACAACGACATCGGGCGCATCCGCAGTCTCGCCACCCGCCCTGCTCCGCTGTGGTCTGTGAGGGTGTGGGTCGGGCGAACCGACCCGGCCAGGATGAACTGGCCGTTGAGCGCGCGGTCGTCACAGGCGTGGCGCATCGCGTTCCATACTCCGTCGGCTAAGTGCCATTCGTCCAGCAGCCGTGGGGTGCCGCCGGCGAGGAACGCGGCGGGATCGGCTTCCAGCTTGATCTGGGTGGTCGGCAGTTCGTCGAACCGGACAACGCTGTCAGCGAAGCGCCTGCCCGTCCAAGTCTTGCCGCACGCCCTCGGGCCTTCCACTACCACCGCAGGCGATGATCTCAGGCAACGGTCCATCTGCTGGTCGACGACCCGCGGCAGATAGCCGTCTGGAGCGGCTCTCCCCAATTTCATACTGCAGATTATACCTCCACCATGCCGCAGATTATCTGACAACCATACCGCCGTTGTTGTACTTCCAACGTCGGTGCCCATCATGTGGCGGGTTCGAGCCTCAGTGCTGATGGTTGGTTGTGCTACGCTGCCCGCAGCCCACGGGAGACATCAACCATGACAAAACTGAGAAAATGGATCAGCGATTTCATCAATTTCCTGCGACTGCTGCGAGGAATGCCACCGACCCGAACGGGAGTGTCCAGAGCAGGAGCCAAACAGGCACGCGAGGCGATGCACGTCCGAGGGGCCGGCGGCGGAACGAGCAGCGCCGACAGCCACCTCGGTAAAGCGATCGCCGGCGGCCACCAAGAGAAGGTGTACGGAGATCCCAGATCCAGGAACCGTGTGGTCGGTTACGGAGGCCGGGCACCGCGGCATCAAGCAGCACCGTCAGGGTTCCTGACAGCCATTCTCGTTCTGCTGTTCATGTCGCTTCTCACTTCGGCCCTCTTGTTGAATTCCGCTCTGTGGCGTTGGTTGTAGGGGAAATCTGCACCTGAAGCCTAGAACCGCATGTTCATCGGCCCGGCCGATGGCCGTTCAGTGCTCCTCAACGGTGGGCCACCCGAGACGAGAGGCGCAGACCTGCGTTTCGGCTGTCTCCGCGCTAAGCTCTCCGCTCGTCTGCTGTCGGGAGGCTACGAATGTTGGAAATGGGCGAAGACATAGTCGTCTTGAACGAGGTGTACAAAATATTCGGTCCTCAGCCTCGTGGCCGAGCGTTTGACTTGGTGCGCTCAGGTATGAGCAAGAACCGAGTGCAAGCCGAGACGGGCCATGTCGTCGGATTGAAGGACGTTTCGTTCTCGGTCAGGAAGGGTGAGATCTTCGTGGTGATGGGCCTGTCAGGGTCTGGCAAGTCCACAGCCATCCGCACCGTCAACAAACTCTTCGATATCACCCACGGCACAGTGAAAGTCGACGGCACAGACGTGCAACAGCTAGAGGGTTCTGGCCTTCAGGCATTCCGCCGCAAGTATATGGGCATGGTCTTTCAGCACTTCGCTCTATTCCCCCACCGCAAGGTGATCGACAACGTCAGTTACGGACTCAAGGTTCAGGGCGTCTCCAGACAGGAACGTGAAGACTCCGCGATGCGCTCCTTGGCGCTGGTCGGGCTCGACACTTACGCTCAGAGCTTCCCCTCCGAACTTTCAGGGGGAATGCAGCAACGGGTAGGGTTGGCTCGGGCGCTGGCGTCAGATCCTGATATTTTGCTGATGGACGAAGCGTTCAGCGCGCTCGATCCGCTGATCCGACGTCAGATGCAAGACGAAATGATGGAGATTCAAGGCGAACTGCGAAAGACGATCCTCTTCATCACCCACGATCTCAACGAGGCACTGCGAATCGGCGACCGGGTCTGCATCATGAAGGATGGCGCAGTCGTTCAGATTGGTACACCCGAGGAGATCCTCACTCAACCGGCAACAGGTTACGTCGCGGAGTTCGTGCAGGACGTTGACCAGGGCAGAGTCATCCGGGTACATGAGGTGATGCAAGCGCCCTCACCACTTGAAACCGACACGTCCCTCGCGGACGCACTGAAGCGAACCGCGGAACGCTCAGGTGCCTTCGTCATCGATTCCAACGGTGCGCCAACGCATCTGTTCACCATTGAGGACGGGATCCGAGCCTCAAGCATGGGCACAACGGAACTGTCATCCGCGCTGCGCACGGATTTTGACCGCTGCGCTCCGGACGACTGCCTCAACGCCGTCTACGCCTCTGCCGGACGGGGGCTATCGATCGCCGTTTGTGACGAATCTGGAGCACTCGTCGGAAACCTTGACCCCCGCCACATCATGGAAGAAATGGGACGCGTCGAAAACTTGATAGACGGCTTCGAACGAGAGGTGTTCATGTAATGGGAACAATAATTGCATTTCAAGGCGGTTCAGATAGCCCTAGTATTATCGATAACCAGGTGCTTGACCAGTTCACTATCCCTGTCGGAAGTTGGGGCGACCAGATGGTCGACTGGATCGATGTCCATATGGAAGATAAAATCGGATTTGATCTGCTTGGTGCGATCAAATGGCCCTTCGAGTTTTTGTTCAGAACGTTCGTGAAGAGTGGCGATCATCATCCATGGTGGGAGGTCACTGATATGCCGTGGTGGGCTGTTTGCCTGATTGTCTTTGTCGTCGGTTCACTCTATCGCAACGTCAAAGTCGGAATCTTCTCGGCAGGTGCCCTCGGTTTGTGTGGATTGCTCGCAATCGAAATCTGGGATGATATCTCAGTTACGCTCGGGATGATCCTCGTGTCCGTATTCTTGTGCGCAATAATTGGCATACCCTTAGGTGTCTTGGCTGGAAGAATTGATGGAGTATGGTCGGTCATCAGACCCGTATTGGATGCGATGCAAGTAGTTCACTCCTTCGTCTACATGCTACCAATCGTGTTCTTCTTTAGTATTGGATTTGAATCCGCGACGATGGTCACGATGATCTTCGCTATTCCCCCACTCATCCGCCTCACCAACCTCGGGATCCGCCAAGTACCCGAAGATGTCGTGGAGGCAAGCAGAGCATACGGTGCACCCGAATGGCGAGTTCTTGCCGATGTTCAGCTCCCGCTAGCGCGCCCGGCTATCATGACCGGTCTTAATCAGACGCTCCTTCTGGCTATTTCTATGCTTGGCATGGCTGCGATCATGGGAGCCGGAGGTATCGGACAATTGATCTTCCGTGCAATTCAGAACTTGGATGTCGCATTGGGAGTCAGCGGTGGTCTGGCTTTGTTTATTGTCGCAGTGGTTCTCGACCGCATCAGCCAAACTCAAGATTCTGACGGGACGAATTTCCTTACTCGTATCAGGTTGGCTTGGGCCGCCCGCTCCAATCCCGAACTCCTTCTCCCCGAGTCCGATGCAAGTGACCCAGTCTCCGAGATCGACGCAACTGGTACACTAACGAGACTTACTCGAAGGGAGCGCCTCGGAGCAATCGTCTCCGCTGGTGGCGCAGTGATTTCTTTGGTCGCTCTGTTCCTTGCTTGGGGACACGACGCGGGTGCGATTTCGAGTTGGCCTCGACGCCTCGATGAATCATTGCTCGGAAACAGCTTCAATGGTCTGGTTGCCGAAGGCGGATCCTGGTACGGGTTGTTGATCCTCGGCTTCCTGACCACAATTCTGCTCTCCGTCGCAGTCTCGTTGACTCGCCCCGGCCGGGGTGGTCGTTGGCTGGGTCCGGACGGCACAACATTTTGCAGCTTCGCGATCGTTGCGCTGGCAGTTGGCTTCCTTGTAGTCAACCAACCAACCACAGTCAGTGAGTACAATAGAGGTGTCGGATCATGGGTAGCGCTTGTCGGAGGAGTCATCGCAAGCATCGGTGCATTGATCTGGCTCTTCGACGCGCAGTACACGGCACGTATCCCGCTACCGAACAAAACGAATATTGTCAGAGTTGTGATTGCTGCCGGTTGCGTACTATGGGCAGTCCTTGCTGGTTTCTCTGCGTGGGCCTTTGATCAGCGCGCAGACGAAATCGTAACGCCTGAGATCCAAGCACAACTAGACGATGTGCTGGCCAGAATTGCCAGCGGTGAGCTGCCTCAAGCCGAAGGGGGCGCGGAGATCAGCCGCATCGCCTCGACCGCCAAGAAGGATCGGGTCGTCCACGACGGATACAGCGCGGATGGACCGGGTCTGGCGCTAGTGGGAGTCGTGATCTCGGCGCTTGGACTGCTGGCTTCCATTCCCGCGGCTGGATTTCTCGGTCTCGACGAGTGGCGTCGCTGGCGGTGGAGCGTCGTCACCGCTGGGCTCGGGATAGGTATGATGGCCTTCTCCGGTGCGTGGATCACCAGTCTACTGCGCGCCACAGATCCGAACTTTGTCAGCGGTGCCGGGTCGTTCCTCCTCTTCACGTCCGGCTTCATTCTCGCAGCAACCTCACGGTCGACCATGGCCGAGTTCGCACGGACGCGTGTGTTCGTCACGGACTCCGCGACCATGGAACCGACGTCAGCCGAAAGCATCGCCCAAGGCGCACCGGTCACCGTCTAGGTTCAACATGGAGCCTCCTTCGGTTGGCGGGTTGTTGAGAGGGGCTTGAACAATTTCAGAGGATCCGATTTACAAATCTTGAGGTTGCCGCTAGTCTTGCGGCGGTCTTTGATGTCGGCGCGTCCAGCGCAGGCCGGAGACCTGACACGATATTCCCGGAGGGAAACCAATATGCACAGCAAGAAACCACTATGGCTCGCGTTGCTTCTGGTATTCGCGTTGTTCGCCGTCTCATGTGGCGACGACGACAGCGATACCACTAGCACCGACAGCGACGACGACATGGCTGCCACAGACGACGGCGACATGGACGACGGCGACATGGACGACGGCGACATGGACGACGGCGACATGGACGACGGCGACATGGACGACGGCGACATGGACGACGGCGACATGGACGACATGTCCGACCACCCCGGCGCCGGAGTCTCAGTCACCATGTCTCGAGCCAACTGGACCACCGGTTACATGCAGGCTGCAATCTACAAGCTTCTCCTTGAAGAACTCGGCTATGCAGTCAACGATCCCTCCGAACTTGAGCTTCCCCCGTCGAACTTCTTTACGGCGCTCGGTGAAGGCGATGTCGACTTCTGGGCCAACAGCTGGTACCCAGGTCACCGTGCCTGGTGGAACAACGAGTTGACCGACGGTTCCATCGTTGGTGACAAGGTGAGCATCGTCGGCGAGGAGATGCTTGCAGGGGGGCTGCAAGGCTACCTGACCAACGCGTCGATCGCAGCGGAGTACCCGGGCTTGACCATGGACATGATCAACTCCACCCCTGAACTGATCGAGCTGTACGACCAGGCAGACACTTCACCGGGTGACGGAATCGTACAGATCCTCGGTTGCCCTGAAGACTGGACCTGTGACGACATCATCAATGAGAACATTGAATTCGCGGGTTGGGACAACATCGAGCAGACCAAAGCGGGATACGACGCAATGGTTGCCGAGGCTGTCGGTCGAGCCAACGGCAACACTCCGTTCATCATCTACACTTGGACACCTTCTGCTTACGTGACTCAGCTCGTTCCGGGAGACAACGCCATTTGGCTAGCCATTGAAGAGGATTCCGTCCTGGACGGCTCGATCACACCAGAGTTCGACCAGTTGGTTGACGGAGTTGCCGTTCCCGCGGCGCTGGGGGCCGACTCATGTACCGCGGACCCCTGTCACCTCGGATGGGTCGCAGCCGACATCCTGGTGTCTGCCAACAACGATTTCCTCGCTGCCAATCCCGCAGCCGAGGAACTCTTCAGGCATGTGAAGATTTCAGTGATTGATGTCGCGTTGCAGAACGTGCTGTACAACAATGGGGAAAACACGACCGCAGACGTGAACCGCCATGCAGGCGACTGGATTTCTGCCAACCGCGCTTCGGTAGACGAATGGCTGGCCGCCGCAAGAGCATCTGCCTGATCTTCTGTCGTTAGGCACCAATCGAACACCGCTCTAGAGGAGGGTGGGGCTTCGGCCCCACCCTCCTCGCGCCGCGAATCCTTGCGGAGGAAACTGAGCCGCGCTACAGTCACGCTGCACAACTGACGAAGCGAGGAAGCGCTATGACAACAAGCAAAGAAACTCGTACGGAGACGAATTCACGGATTGGTCTCCCAGTTCTACGAATCGTCACGATCTCGTTCTTGGTGTTGGCCGTGCTTTCACCGTTGGCAAGCGCTCAAACAGATTCCACCGGGGGGGGGGGGGGGGAGTAGATCCCCTTTGTCCTCAAGGCTACGAATTCGATCCCACTGATCGTCAGTGCACCCAGGAGACACCGGCCACGGCAACTTGCCCCGTCGCTGAGTCGAACCAACGCGTTGTCCCAATACTCCGAACCTGTACAATCACAACGATTGAAACGGTTGATCAGATCGAAAGTTGTCCAGACACACAACCACCTTGGTCAATAACAAACGCAAATCAATGTAGCCGGACTGTCCAACAGACTTACCAGGTACGGACTGGACAGACTCGTGTGCCGCCCTTCACTACCCGAACACGAGTGCCGCCAATCACTGAGCGTGTGCGCGTAGCACCATTCACTACCCGAACACGAGTGCCGCCAATCACTGAGCGTGTGCGCGTAGCACCATTCACAACCCGAACACGAGTACCGCCAATCACTGAGCGTGTGCGCGTAGCACCATTCACAACCCGAACACGAGTACCGCCAATCACTGAGCGTGTGCGCGTAGCACCATTCACAACCCGAACACGAGTACCGCCAATCACTGAGCGTGTGCGCGTAGCACCATTCACGAAGAGCGTATGGACTAGAGTGAATTACACATATAAGACCCAGGTGAAGGATGGATGCATTCGTTGGAACCAAAGGTCTGGTGGGTGCCTTACATGGCGTTATAAGACTGTCACCCGCACCGGAAGTCGGCCTGAGCTACGACAGATACCTGTTTACAATTATGTGACACGGGCCGTATTCAATTATCGGACAACTCCTGTTTACAATTATGATACACGGGCCGTATTCAATTATCGGACAACTCCTGTTTATAATTATGATACACGTCCTGTATTCAACTACAAGACAATCGATGTCTACAACTACGAGACTCGACCCGTTTTCAACTACGAGACGATCGATGTCTTCAACTACGAAACCAGAGACGCCTGGAATTATGAACTCACAAACGTCTATCACTTTGTTCCAATCTTTGAAGACAGGACACGATCAGTCGTCGAGACACAACCGATTCAGACGTCTTGTCCGCACGGATACGATCGCGATGGAGAAGTTTGCTTCCGGGATATAGGTGTGAGGTCCGTGCCCGCGACTCCAAATTGTCCCTCTACCGAATGGACACTCTCAAATTGGACTTGTTCTCGAGAAGCCAAACCTGTTAGTTGCCCAGGTGGCTATTGGCTCCTCGAATCGGATGAAAATTGGGTATGCTCGGAATGGCGTGTTGTCAGTGTGGCTCGGCATGACCTCGACCCAGAAGAGAGGCTATCGGCTTCCAATATGGATGGAAATTGTAGTCTGGATTCGACATTCGACTACACTTCATTGAGACATACACAAGACACTATTGCAGGTTCAGTGACATACACATTCGAGTGTTTCTTAACCGCGGTAATTCAGGCACCTAAAGGTGCTTTACTGTGCCTTTCTGATTCAGATTCTAATACTATTATTAATGGCACTACTTGCTTACGATTCTTGGATATAGGGTGCTATCTTGATAGATCCACTTTGACTCATACTTGGTGGACTCCTGATGAACGACAAATAGATGGATACGATCCTGATAAATTTACTGATTATTACGTCAATGATCCTCCTTGTGCAAAACCTAGCAACGTGAGATTAGTTCCGATCGACGAAGAAACAACTTATTACTACTTTTCTGTCGGTATCACGCGTCTATTCGTAGGTACAATAGACTTGAACACAAATCTAGCAACGATAACCCGAACTCTCCGCGGTTGGACCGTAACCGAAAGTGGCCAGACAGTGTTATGGGGTCCGCGTCTCGTCGTTACTGATCGAATATCAGTCTCGACTTGATCTTTGCTAGTGGTTCGTCGGTGATTTGGTTGGGGCGTGTAGTGAGGGGTATGGCTGTTGGTTTTGTTGTGTTGGAGAGTGGATGGTCAGGTATAGTCATGCCCTAGGACAATTGATTGGCACTACAAACGTGATTTCGATTGACAAACGCCTTGCGGAGGCCCGTCAGAATCTTGACCGTGTGGAGCCGGCTGATCTGCCTGAGAAACTGAGTGCCGGGGCGATTCTGGTGGATATTCGACCGGAGGCGTTTCGGCGGCAGGAAGGGCAGCATCCCAAGGCTCTGGTGATTGAACGCAACGTTCTTGAATGGCGGCTCGACCCGAATTCTGATGTACGTATCATCGACATCGAGCCCGACACCCCGATCATCATCATGTGCAACGAGGGCTACGCATCGAGTCTGGCGGCAGCGGATCTGCTCACGATGGGGTTCACGGCCGCCACCGACCTAGTCGGCGGCTACCGCGCGTGGCGGGCAGCTCAGACGTAGTCGCGAACGGCTTCCCAGATCTCTGAGGAGCCGGGGTCCCAGTTGTCGCCGTAGTCCCAGAACTTGGTCCGGTCGATCGTGATCGCTCCGCTGCCCACAACCCCACCGGGCAGCCGACCATTGTGGATACGTACCGACCGGTACTGGCGAGGCGAGATTTCTGCCACCGCCCGCATGTGCACGGCACTGTTGCGCCATTCCTCCGAATCAACGGGCTTCTCGTGAACAACGAGATTCGCCCAGTAGTTGTCGACCAGTTCCGTGGAGCTGTAGCTCAGAATCCCCGGGTGGGACCTGAACTCCAGAAGCAGGTCGACCTCGACGTCGTCCACCACGGCCTGTCTGGCCTCAGGCCGTCGCTCCCCGAAGAAGCCGACCACGCACCGCTGGACCGGTTGAGCCAGCGCCACCGGATCACAGATCACTGCTCGCCTGGCCAAGCCATGGACGTCCCAATGCAGAATCTCATAGGGCTGCAGGTCGATCTCGCCGCCACCGACCTGCCGAGCGAGCACGCGAACGTCTTGGAGCATGTACGCCAGCAGAGCCTCGTCGGATGTCACCAAGGAGAGATCCGTACACGGATATTCGTCGAGTTGTTCAGTCGCTCCGAGCGTTCTCAATACCGCAGATAATGGACCCTCGCGGCTGCTCTGTCAACCAAGATCAACGGCCTCACGGGCCAAGAGATGTAATGGGAACGATCGCTATTCCGTCGGGCAGTTCGAACCCGGGACCACCAGCTGTGACGACGACGAGCTTACGTGGTGCTCCCATTCGGTCTGTGTCCACCCGGTCACGCAGAATCCGCAACGATTCAACAGCGTCAAGGATTCCGTCTTCACTGCCAAGCTTCACCTCGAAGGCAGCCCATTCACCGTCTGCGCGTTCCAAGATCACATCCACCTCTAAACCACTCTCATCTCGATAGTGCGACAAGGAACAGCCCTCGAATTGCGAATAGACACGCAGGTCACGTACAACTGCCGACTCGAACAGAAAGCCGAAGAAGCTCAAGTCCTCGCGTAGACGGGCGCTGTTGGTTCGCAGGGCAGCGACCGCCAGGGACGGGCACACAAAATACCGGGTCGGCGACTTTCGCAACTGCATTCGAGACCTCAGATGCGGTTGCCAAGCCGGCAGGTCCTCGATCACGAACAAGCGTTCCAGAGCCTGCAAATATCCTTTCACCGTCCGGGGATGCATCGGCACCCCCTTGTCACCCGACACATCCGCGGCGAGTGTCGAGTAGCTGGACTTCGTGCCGACGTTTCGTCCCAGAGAGGTCAAGAGTCGACGCACACCCAAAGAGTCACGTTCAACATCGTCAACCAGAGCTATGTCCGTCCGGCTGATATCGTCGAGGTAGTTCCTCAGATATCTCTGGGCCGAAGCTGCGGGATTCGTCACCAGCCTCGGCCAGCCTCCCCTGCAGACCAAATCAACAAGGGCAGAGAATCGGATACCGGAGTCAGGTGACTGGTAGGACTCGCCGTTCAGGAGTCCAGCGAGCGACACGCTCCCGTCAGACTCCCCGGACTCGAACAGGGACATGGGGCGCATCCGCACACGGTCCACCCGCCCGGCCCCCGAATGCCTGGTCGTGTCATCGGGGGGTTGAGCAGATCCGGTCAGTATGAACTGTCCCGCATGTGCCCGATCGTCGCAGGCCCGCCTGAGGGGATTCCAGATATTGGGCACCTGCTGCCACTCATCCAAAAGGCGCGGAGTGGGGCCGTCGAGCAATACGGCCGCGTCGACCGAGGCAGCCAGCCTTGCGTTCGGCATAACATCGAAAAGTGCCTCACTCTCAGCGAACCGCTTGCCAGTCCAAGTTTTTCCACAAGCGCGAGGCCCATCCAGAAGCACCGCGGGGCTTGAAATCAGCGCCTCAGCAATTTCTCGATCAACTATGCGAGGTCGATATCCAGAAGGTGTGAGTCTCGTCGGCATGGTGATCGGTTAATCGGAGAACTACGATTGTAGCCGAGCAAGTGCTGAAAAAAGGGCAATCTGAGTACATAAAAAGGTGCAATCAAAGTGCTGGAATATGGAACCCTGGCAGACACTGGCTGAGACTGAGTGGAGATCCCATCAGACAAGGTCGAGCGGGTAGTCGGACAGCAACTCCGGGCCTGACTCGGTGACCAGAATCATGTCCTCCAGCTTGACTCCCTCGCCGGTGCCGCGCCGACCCACGAACGACTCGACGCTGAACACGTTGCCCGCCTCGACCACGCCATCGAACCCTCGGTCGGCCCACTGCTCCCGGGTGAACAGCGACGGGTACTCGTCGCACAGGCCGGTCCCGTGGGCCAGGACCGTGTAACCGTTGAACTCGTCGACATCGGGATACCAGAGACGGTCGGTTATCTCGCGGTAGGTGGCGCCGGCCGCGAACAGGGGCCGGTTCGACTCGATCATGTCGCGCGCCCGGCTGTACACGTCGGCTTGGGCCGCGCTCGGGCGACCGTCACCGCACAGCCACGTGCGAGACATGTCGACACACATCCCGAAGGCGCCCACCATGTCGGTGTCGAAAGCCATCAGCTCACCGGACTCGACCTCCTTGATGCTCGCCTCCTGATACCACGGGTTGGTTCGGGCACCGGAAGCCAACAGCCGTGTCTCGACCCACTCGCCGTGCCGCAGAAAGTTCGCCTTCTGAAGCTCAGCCCACAACTCAAGTTCGGTCACGCCCGGCACGAACAGCGAGCGCATGTCGCTGATCGACCGTTGACAGGAATCGATGGCACAGCGCATCGCATCGATCTCATCGCCGGACTTCACTAGGCGCGCCTTCTCCATCAACTGATGTGCCGACAGCACCGCTGCTCCCCGGGCCTCGAGCGCCCGCAGGCCCTCCAGGCCGATGGTGTCGATACCCAGCCGCATGTCGCCGGTCCTCTGGTCCTTCGCCAGCAGTTCGATGATCTCGTCCGCGAAACGCCCCGCTATCTCCTCTGAGCGGGAGCCCGAATAGAAGGGCACAAAAGAAGTCGCAGGGCGGATCTCGTCAACCACCTCAGAATGTGCGGAGAGGAACTCGCCGTGGGAGAACTCGAACAGCACAACATCGCCGTCGGCCGGCACCCAGGCGTAGCGGACCGCGTTGTGCATGGTCCAGACCGGCATGTTGGTGGTGTCGGTGGCGTAGCGGACGTTCAACGGATCGTGCAGCACCACGCCGTCGATGTTGTGCGTCCGCAACTGCTCCCGCACCCGCTCCAGTCGGTAACGGCGGATCGCTGCCAGATCCGGGACAACGAGCCCGGCTTCAGCCCACTCCCCGAGCACCGACCGATGCGGCCCCAGCTGATGACGGTTCAGGCCGGTGTGGGCCACCAACCAGTCGGGCGCCTCTGAGTGGGCGGTGACCCTCGGGAAATGACGCGCTGAGTGCGGCGGATCGCCGTCGGTCAAGACCGCATCCTCTCGCCTTGTGGATCCCACAGACAACCGTCGACCAGCTTCGCCCGACGTGGGCGGCCCATGATCTCCATCTCGAAACCGGCATGGGATGCACCCGCCAGGGATGTGCCCGCGCTTGAACCCCCGGCCGAACTTGCTGACGGACCGGCTGTCGAAGCGAACTCGACCGGCACGTAACCCATCGCAACCGACGTCTCTGAGTGGTGGGCATAGCCGCCCGAAGTCACCCAACCGACAACTTCGCCGTCGTATGCGATCGGTTCGTCGCCGATCACGTCCACCCCGACGCGGCCCTGCTCTGACTCCACGGTCCAGGTACAGAGCGTCCGTTGTCGGCCCTCACCGTCCGACGAGTGCTTGGCGGCCAGCGCGTCCCGCCCGATGAAGTCCTTCTCGAGCCGCACGAAACGATCCAGGCCGGCTTCGAAGGGATCGTAGATCGGGCGGTACTCGCGGGCCCACGAACCGAATCCCTTCTCCAGGCGCAGCGAGTTCAAGGCGTGGAGCCCGAAATGGCGCAGCCCGAACTCCTCGCCCGCGCTGAGCAGTTGTTGATACACGTAGCGCTGGTAACGGGCCGGCATCCAGAACTCGTAACCCAGGTCGCCGGTGAACGTCACACGGCCGCACCACACCGGCGCCACGCCGATGTTGAGTTCCGCGAAGGCCATGAACCGCATGCCGTGGGCAGAAACGTCGTAGTCGGTCAGCTTCTCGAGCAGTGCCCGAGAGTCGGGGCCTGCGATCGACAGGCCGCACATCTCCGCACCCAGAGTCTCGACCCATACACCGCCGTCGGCCGGCAGGTGCTGGTGGAACCAGCGCTCGTAGTAACGCTCGGCAATGCCCGATCCGAAGATCACGAACCGCTCACCGCCTCGGGTATTGCCGGTGGCGCCGCCGACGACCGAGCTCTTCGGGCCTTCCGGGCTGCCTGGCGCGGCGGCCGTGCACGCCACCGTGAGATCACCGATCAGGTTGCCCTTCTCGTTGGTCATGGGGGCCAGAGCCATGCGGCCCGGGTTGGGGATTCGAGCAGCGATCAGTCGATCCAGCCAGGCACGGGCCCCCGCACCGCCGACCATGAACTTGCAGAAGCCGGTCGTCTCAGTGATCCCGACACTGGCCCGCACCGCCAGAGTCTCCGCCCTGACCTGGTCCCAGGCGTTGGAACGCCCGAAGGTCACCTCCTCCACCGGCTCAGTGCCCGCGGGCGCGAACCAAAGAGGCGCCTCAAGCCCGAAACCGTCGCCGAACACCGCGTTGCGTTCGCTCAACAGGTCGAAGACGGGCGAAGTCGCGACGCTGCGAGCGGCGGGAAGGAACTCGTTGGGAAACCTGATCCGGAACCGTCGGCTGTAGTTCTCCTGAACCTTGACGCTGGTGTACTGCGGCGTGGCGAAGTCACCGAAACGGGCGACGTCCATCCCCCACACGTCGAAACCCGGGTCGCCGTCGGTGATCCAGTTGGCCAGGGCGACCCCGACGCCGCCGCCCTGGGACAATCCGGCCATCACCGCGCACGCCGACCAGTAGCCCGGCAGGCCGAGCACCGGGCCGAGCAGCGGGTTGCCGTCGGGCGCGAAGGTGAAGGGTCCGTTGACGACCTGCTTGATCCCCGCCTCGCGGATCGCGGGAAAGTGCTCGAATCCGACCTCCAGGGACGAAGCGATGCGGTCGAGGTCCGGAGGCAGGAGGCGCATGCTGAAGTCCCAGGGGGTCTGTTGGGGCGACCAGGGCTCACCGTTGCGCTCATAGGTTCCCAGCAGGAGTCCGCCGCCCTCCTGACGGAGATAGATCTCCCCGCCGAAATCAATGCAGTGCATCATCTCACCGTGTTCGCGGTTGTGTTCCGCAAGATCTTCGATGTCCTCGGTGAGCAGATATTGGTGCTCCATGGCCAGCACCGGCAGGTCGAGCCCGACCATGCGCCCCACCTCACGGGCCCAGAGCCCGCCGGCATTGACCACGTGCTCGCAGTTGATCACGCCCGACTCGTCGCCCGAGCCGGTGTGGTAGGTGTGCACATTCCAGCCTCCGTCAGTGGCACGGTTGATCTCTCGAACCCAGGTGTTGCGATACACCTCCGCACCCGCCAGACGTGCTGCTTTCGCGTACGCATGGGTGACTCCGGCCGGGTCGACGTGGCCCTCGTGAGGGTCGTACATGGCCCCGACGAAGCACTCCTCGTTGATCAGCGGAATGAGCTGTTTCGCTTCAGCGACCGAGAGCAGCTCTGTCTCCATGCCCAGGTAGCGCCCGCGTGCGTGCGCCATCCTCAGCCAGTCCATGCGCTGTTCGGTGTCAGCGAGCATCACCCCGCCGGTCAGGTGAATACCGCAGTCCTGACCCGAGACCTCTTCGATCTCGGTGTACAGATCGATGGTGTAGCGCTGCAGTTGAGCGACGTTCGGGTCGCCGTTGAGCGTGTGCATCCCACCGGCGGAGTGCCACGTCGAACCGGAGGTCAACTCGGTCCGCTCAACCAGCACCACATCGGTCCAACCCACCCTGGTGAGGTGGTACAGCACCGAGGCGCCGACCACTCCGCCGCCGACCACCACCACTCGCGCTTCGGTCTTCATTCGGGTGCTCGCCCTGTCTCTACCGCTATCCGAACTCGGGCGGGTAGGGATTCACCCCGCTGCCGAGCCGAGCAGCCTCGCTGTCGTCATCGCCGCAAGGGATCGCAATTTCTGAGGGGCGGTCGGCGGTCATCATGTCGGCGAGCATGTTGTGGAAACGGTGCAGCGGTTCCTCGAAACGCGGCGCGAGAGGCCCGGGCGCCACTGCTCCCGCGGCCAGCCCGCGTTGTCCGCGCTCGACGATGTCGATGTCCTCGTTGTTGACGTCGAACCAGAAACTCCGGGTCCGGGCCATCTCCTTGTCGGAGACGATGGGTGTGGACGGCGGATGCAGGAACGTGCACCGTTCCCTGGTCAGACCGGGGGCCACCGGCTCGAGCCGGATCAGAAAGACATGGTTCGGCAGCACCGCCAGCATCACATTGGGGAACACAGCCACAAACCGGCCGCTGACCAGGTCGGACTGGTTGAGCCCCGCCGCGGGGGGCAGCACAAGCCAGTCGTCACGGTCATCGCCCGAGACCGGCGTGGTGGTCTGGCCGCAGTACATTCCTAGACCCTGATAACGGTAGTGGTCCTTGACGCGGGAGACCTTGGCCAGTTCGGGGTGGACCCAACTCAGGTGGTAGTACTCCTGAAAGTTCTCTGTGATCAACTTCCAGTTGGCACGAACCTCAAAGGTCGCTTCTGACTGCACTGTCCAATCCTCGAAGCCGTAGCCGCCCATCCGGTCTGGGAGGTCCCCGAGCCATTCAAGCAGCGGCGGTGCAGCCGCATCGACACAGGCGAACAGCAGCAGACCCCATGTCTCGACCCGGACTTCGACGAGTCCGAAATCTTCACGTCGAAACCCCGGGCGAGGGATCTCCTCAAAGAGGGGCGTCGACCGCAGTGAGCCGTCGAGTCCATAGGTCCAACGGTGATAGGGGCAGCGGATCGTGTTGCCGATGTCGCAGTCGCTCACGGCGAGTTCTGTGCCGCGGTGACGGCACGAGTTCACAAAGCCGTACAGCTCCCCCTGTTCGTCACGGGTGATGAGTATCGACCTCCCACCGACTCGGCGCACGAGCAGACGACCCGGATCCGCGACTTCGGCCGCGTTGCCCACCGCGACCCAGCCGCGTTCAAATACTCGGCTGCGTTCGGCCGCGAAGAAGCCCTCGTCGGTGTACATCTCGGGCGGCAGCCCCGTGGCGGCGGTCAGCGGAGCTCTCGTCCCCGTCCAGACCGACTCGTCGGCCCAACGCCCAACTGAATCGCCCGCAGGTTCGTGTCGCACTGGTTCGATCTTCACTGACAGCCCCTCACCGGTCGCCCCGCACCGGTCCCGGAAGCAGTCCCGAACAAGCAGTCCCCGCATGGTAAGTGCCGCAAAGCGATCCCTTTCATCAGTAGTCCGTCGCCACGCCGCCTTCGGCGATGCGTCGATCAACGTGAGCATGCAGTTCTGCTCGCACGGCATCATCGAGGTGAGGCGGTTGATATGCCTCGAGATGCTCGGTCACCAGGCGTTCAGCATGGTCGAGCGCGGTCGGCGACCCGGCCTCCTCCCAGGACTCGTAGTTGCGCCAGTCCGACACCGCCGGTTGAAAGAAGGCACTGCGGTAACGGTCTTGAGTGTGCTGGGTGCCGAAGAAGTGGCCGCCGGGCCCAACATCGGCTATCGCTTCGAGCGCCATCGAATCGTTGTCTACCACCAACGGCTGCAGGAAGGCGGCCACGCTCTGCAGCAGGTCGTTGTCGACGATCATCTTCTCGAAGCCGGCGTGGAGCCCGCCCTCCATCCAGCCTGCGCCGTGGTACACGAGGTTGGCGCCGCCCATGATCGCACCCCACAGGGAGAACACCGACTCATAGCCGGCCTGCGCGTCGACCGCATTGGCGGCACACACGTTGGACGAGCGGTACGGCAGGTTGTAACGACGGGCGAGCTGCCCGCCGAGCATCGCCGACTGCATGTATTCGGGTGTGCCGAAAGCGGGCGCGCCGGACTGCATGTCGACGTTGGAGGTGAACCCGCCGTACATCACCGGCGCTCCCGCACGCACCAGCTGCGTGAAAGCGATCCCGGCCAGCGCTTCGGCGTTCTGCTGCACGACCGCACCGGCCACAGTGACCGGCGCCATCGCCCCGGCGAGGGTGAACGGCGTCAGGATGATCACCTGATTGCGAGACGAGTACTCCAGGATTCCTTCGATCATCGGCTTGTCGAGCCGCAACGGGGAACTGACGTTGATGACCGAGTGGATCGACGGCTGCTCCTCTAGCTCGGAATGGCTGACGCCACGCACGATGCGCACCATCTCCAGACAGTCAATGTTGCGTCGAGCTCCGAGCGAATAGGCGTTGACCGCCTTGTCCGACAGGGTCAACAGGTCGCGGAAAGCCTCCAGGTGACGGATCGAAGCGTGAACGTCTATCGGCTCCACCGGATAGCCGCCATGGGTCTGAACCGAGTTGAGGCACTGCGCCAAGCGCACCAGATTGCGGAAGTCCTCACGGTTGCCGGTACGCCGACCACCTCTGCGGTCGGCCACATTCGGGGCGCTCGCCACCGAACCGAAGATCACGTTGTCTCCGCCCACGAGCAGATCATGCGCCGGATTGGGAGCGTGGATCACAAACTCTGCCGGTGCTGCACTGATCAACTCGGTGACCATCTCAGGATCGAAACGCACCCGCTCGCCGTCGATGTCCGCTCCCGCCGCGGCGAGAATCTCGATGGCCTTCGGGTGAAGGAAGTCCATGCCGACGTCCCGCAGCACGAGCAGCGAGGCCTCATGGATCGACTCGAGTTCGTCGTCGGAGACGACCGCTGTCGGGACGAAGCGTCGACGGTGCAGCCTCCACTCAGGTTGAGGCGGCGCGACTGGCCCGACCGGACGTTCGCGGCGGCCTCTGCGACGAGGGGGGGACTGCGCGTTCATGTGACGCGTCACACTACTAGTTTCATCCTCACTGACAAGCCCCGAACCGCCTGGCGGCCTTCAGCAGTTCGGCACAACCGTTAGGGTTGGCGCGGTGACCACAAGCACGGTCGAAATCGCCAAGATTCAGCGACGAACGCTGATCGTGCTGATGCTGTCGGTCGGGCCCGCAGGCATGGGCATGGCAGGCGGTTTCTCCGCCACCACCCTGGCTGCTGAGGACATCACCAACAGCGACGCTCTGGCATCGCTGGCAGCGACCATGATCAGCATCGGAGGGGCCGTCGCCGCGGTTCCCCTCGCTCGCTACATGTCTGCCAATGGCCGTTCACCCGGATTGAGGATCGGCTGGCTGGTTGCGGGGCTGGGATCGCTGGCCGCGTTCTTTGCGGTGCTCGCCGAGATCTATCCGCTGTTGGTGCTGGGCGCGCTGGCGATCGGGGTCGGCAACGGCACGAACCTTGCCGCTCGTTATGCCGCGGCCGATCTGGCGCTGCCGGACCGTCGGGCGCGGACCATCGGCGTGCTGGTCTGGGCGTCGTCCATCGGCTCAGTTCTCGGGCCGACTGTGGCGCTCGGCCCGACCGGTTGGCTCGCTGAACAGCTGGGCCTGCCCCGCCTCTCGGGGCCGTACCTGATGGGGGCGATGGTATTCGCTGTTGCAGGGCTTGTGGTCTGGCTGAAGCTCCACCCCGATCCGCTGGTGCTGGCCAAGAGCCTGGCAGCACCCGAGGCGCCGGCCAGTCCAGCCGGGGTCAAAGCGGCCGTGGCCGCAGGTTCCCCGCCGAACGACCCGGCGCCGCCGTTGCCGGCCGCAGTTCCGCCATCGCCTCCGCCTGTTGTGCCGCGCCCCGGACAAGATTCGCTCAAATCAAGCTTCCTTGAGACCCTGGCCACGATCGCGCGGCACCAGAAGGCGCTGATCGCGGTTGCAGCGATGGCCGTCGGTCAGGCTGTGATGGTGGCAGTCATGACCGTCACTCCGCTGCACATGGACGACGGCGACCACGAGACTCAAATAATCGGGCTGGTCATCAGCCTTCACATTGTCGGGATGTTCTTCTTCGCTCCTGTGGTCGGCTGGTTGGTGGACCGACTGCCGACCGAGGTGATGGTGGCCGCCGCCGGAGTGATCCTGTTCGTGGGCGGTGAACTCGCGTCGCACACTGATCCCTCCGACAGTCTCGGCGTGTTCGTCGGACTGTTCCTGATCGGCCTGGGATGGTCGTTCGCCATGATCGCCGGAAGCTCGTTGCTCACGGGTGCGTTTCCCGCACATGAACGGGCGAACGTGCAGGGAGCGGCTGATTTCATGATGGTCGCGTCGGGGGCCGTGGCCGGGCTCGCCTCAGGCGTGATCGTCGAGGCGAGCAGCTTTCACAGTCTGAGCCACTGGGCCGGAGTCTCCGCTCTCATCCTGGTAGCCGCCGCCCTCTACCCCGTCACCACCAAAACCCGCCGAAACTACTCGCAGTCTCGTTCCTAGATGCTGCACAACAGACCGACTCGTGCTTTCGGCACACTCTTGGCTGGTCTACTAGTGCTGTCGAACTGCGGAACCAACGATTCTTCACGAGAACCTGAACAACAGGAATCACCCACAGTAGAGTCTGTTGATCCGCCGCCGACTAGCCCCGCTACGACTCTGCGGCGAGACGACAATGGCATCGACGACGATCCCGATGACTCCCTCGACCGAGGCTTGCAGCTGCCGAAGCTGCTTGACAGTATCCTGTCCGGTTACTCGTCGGACGAACAACCGATTGTGTCCACTGGTGACATGCCGCCCTCAATACTTGTTTCTACGGAGGAATGTGGAATTGCTGTAGTGGACACAGCGACCCGTGAAACTACTGTCCTTTGGGAATACAGCGGTGCCGATTACGTCTCATATTATTGCGGCCCTCACAGAATCACAGACGACCTTGAATCCAAGCTTCCGCCTGATTCCGAAAGCGGGATTTCATTTGTTGCAGATGTCGAATGGGTCGATCCTGGTTACGTTCTGATCAGCATCTGCTGTGAGCCGGCGGCAGGCCGATTCGAGCTCCTTGCCGCGCCTGCTATATCTGAGTTCAATGAGCCTTTTTGGTTGGCTCTGGATGGCGGTTCCCCGAATGTTGGCGACGACGGCTCGTTTCTTTTTGAGATGCCCACCGCTCCTGGCCCGGGATTCCACACGATTGGTACGGTGGAGTTTGGCGTCCATTTCGACAACTCTGACCCAACCACTCTTTTCTATTCCCTCACCGGTGACATCAACCTCTACGCATTGTCATTTCACGAAGAAGATTCTTCTTCTGACATTGACGGATTCGTCAGAAACGTAAGTTGGCTGGACAATGATCGCATCGCCTTTGATCTCTGGACTATTGATCGACCAGGCTCAGAGGTGTTTTCTTGGATAGGAATTATTGATCTGACCCGACAGAGGGTTTCGCTGAACTCCCGCGGTCCAGGCTGGTCGAACCCGACGGGCGATGGACTTGGAAACCTTGTGGTGGCCGAACAACCATGCAACTCTTATGTCGATACATGCGAACAGGCTCGCTCAAGAATCGTGACCGTCGATTCTCACACCCTGCTCCCAGTTCACGAACTTGAAGTGGACGGAGAGATTGCCGACATGGACTTGGAACGCGGATGGCTGCTGATCACTCTCACTGACGGTCGGATGGGCACCATTGATTTCACGACTGGCGCATTCTCCGTCATCGCCGACGGCATCACCCACGCCGTCTGGATGGAATAGGGCATACCCGAAGGCCGGCAAGCTCACCAGCCCGAGTTGTCAACGTTTGCGGGTGGGGAGTTGTACGTACTGCCAGCCGAACGGGACGGCTGCTGAGCAGACTTCGGGAGGGATCAAGGGCCGAGCGCGGCGATCGGTACCAGGGCGACGCCGTCATCCTCGCGGGCTATGCGAAGTCCGGTGTGCTCGTCGGGTGCGTTCACCCCGAACACTGCCAGCAGCTTGGAGGGCGGGCGCCTGCCCGCCTCCTGCGCCCGCCGGGCGAGGAGCTTCAGGACCCGCTTGGCCTTGTCTAGCGAAACGCGGTTGCAGTTCAACTTCACCTCCACAGCAACCCACGACCCGTCGCGATCCTCCACTACTGCGTCCACCTCGAACCCGCTCTCCGCGTAGTAGCGCACCTCGGCATTGTTGGCGTCGGCGTAGGCCCGAAGGTCGCGCATGACCAGCGACTCGAAGGCCCCGCCCATGAACTCGGACTCCTCGAGCAGGCGGCGGGGGGCGACCCGCAAGGCTCCCGTGGCCAGCGAAGGGTCGGACAGAAACCGCTTGGGTCTGACCCTCATCGCCTGTTTCGAGGCGGGCTGGAATCCCCACGGCCAACAGTCCTCGCGCACATACACGTTCTCGAAGGCATCCAAGAACGCCGGGAGCGTCTTGCGGTCCAACGGGGGCACCGGCTCACCCGAGGCCGTGTCACGAGCCAGTGCGCTGACCGACGCCGCGGTTCCGATGTTGCGGGCCAGGGACCGCAACACCCTACGGGCAGTCTCGGTGCTGCGGTAGGGGGCCGAGTCGATGCTGCGCCTGACGTCGATGTTGCACATGGCATCCACATACGCCTCGACATAGCTGAGCGCCTGCTCCAACGGCATCTTCAGCGAAGCCGGCCAACCGCCCCGACAAATCGCCTCGGCCACCTCCAAGCGGGACAGTGTAAGTTCCGCAGCCGCGTCCGCAGGCTCCCCCCGCAGCATGGCGGCCAACGACACCGCACCGTTGGAAATACCGCTCTCGTACGAGGAGAACGTCCGCATACGCAGCGACGCGAGCCTGCCCGCGCCTGAGTGGCGGATCGGGTTGTCGGGCAGCGTCGACGAGCCGGTCAATATGAACTGGCCCGGTGCGCCTGCGCGCCGGTCGCTCTCCCGCCGCACTGCGTTCCACAGCGCCGGGGCAAGCTGCCACTCGTCGACCAGCAGAGGCGGAGCCTGGTCCAGAAGAGCGCTCAGCGCTCCCGCAGAGGCACCAGTCAAATCCACCTCGTCCATTGCCAACAACGACGATGCCGCTTGGCTGCCCGTGGTGGTCTTGCCACACCCCCGAGGGCCCTCGATGACGACCGCCGGCGAGTACCGCAACGTGTCCCGCAGCCTGACATCGAGCAGCCGCGGCAGGTAGTGTCCCTGCTCCGTACGAGTCACAATAATAGACTACCCAATATATTGGGTGATGACTACCCAATATATTGGGTGCCGCATGACACGGCTGCCCGTGCCGGCTACCTGCGGGTGGGGGGTTGTACGTACTGCCAGCCGAAACGGCCTTTGATGCAGAGGTGGCCGTGGGTGACGGAGTGGTCTGCCGGCGAGGTCACCTTCACGATCTTGTCGTCTTGAGTGTGCAACTCGAGGTTGCAGCCGACACCACAGAACGAGCAGACGGTGGTGGTGATGTCCTGCTCGTCAGGTCGCCACTCCCCCGCCGCGCGCATGTCGAACTCGGTCTTGAACTGGATCGCCCCCGTCGGACACACGCCGATGCAGTTCCCGCAATAGACGCACGCCGAATCAGGCAGCACAGTGTCGAACTCCGTGGAGATACGCGCGTCGAAACCCCGACCGCTCACGGCGATGGCATAGGTGTGCTGCGCGTCGTCGCCGCACGCCTCCACGCACTTGTAGCACAACACGCACTTGTCGTAGTCGCGGATGTAGAGGTCGTCCTGGATCTTCGGCTCCTCGCTGATCCGCTCAGCAGGCAGGTCCGGCTGGTCGTAGCGGTCCGGGTCGGCGCCGTAGTGACGCATCCACTGCGCCAACTCGGTCGCCTGACTCAAATCGACGCTCGAACCCAGGAACTCGAGCACCATCTTGCGGCTGTGCCTTACCCGGGGCGAGTCGGTCTGCACCACCATCTGGTCCTCCACCGCACGGGCACACGAAGGCACAAGCGCCCGTGACCCCTCGACCTCCACCACACAGACCCGACAGGCATTGACGGGGGTGAGGTTCTCGGCCCAGCACAGGGTCGGCGTCTCGATCCCCGCCGACTCACAGGCCATGTGGATCGAAGTGCCCTCAGGAACCGAAACGGCCTGCCCGTCGATGGTGAGGCTCACGCTGACTTCAGTGATCGTCATCGGGCCCTCCTTGGGGCAACAGACCAAGGGCCATAGCAGAATTGACAGCAGAAGCCGCCGTGTGGCCCAAACCGCAGATGGAAGCGTCGACCATCACCTCGGCGATGTCGTCGACCAGGCTCCGACGTTGGGCCGACAAGGAACCCTTCGCCTGGATCTGCACCATCGTCTCATGCTGGCGGACAGTGCCGACACGGCACGGCACGCACTGACCGCACGACTCGTTGCGGAAGAACTCCGCGATGCGCACCGCCACGGCGGTCATGTCGATCTCATCGGTGAACGCCATCACCACACCCGAACCCAGCGTGGTGCCGCGTTCACGGGTGTCCTCCAGCGTGAGCGGCATGTCGAGTGCGTCGGGTCCGACGAACGAGCCCGCCGCTCCACCCATGAGCACCGCAGCCAGGGTGCCGCTGCCCGTCAAAGGGCCGGCAAGTTCAAGCACCTCGCCCAGCGTCGTGCCGAACTCCACCTCGTACAGTCCCGGATTGGAGACCCGGCCGCTCAAGCACAACAGCTTCGTTCCGGGCGAGCGCTCGGTCCCTCTACTGCGATACTCCTCGGCACCGTTGAGCACGACGTCGAGCGCGTTGATCAGTGTCTCGGGATTGTTGATCGCAGTCGGCTCCCTGAACAATCCATGCGTGGTGGGGAACGGCGGCTTGCTGCGGGGCTCCCCCCTGAAACCCTCGAGCGAAGCGAACAGAGCGGTTTCCTCACCACAGATGTAGGCGCCGGCACCACGACGAATCTCGATGTCGAAACGATGGCCCGAACCGGCCGCGTCGTCGCCGAGCAGACCCGCCTCACGAGCCTGGCTCACAGCATTGCTGAGCCTCTCCGCGGCCAACGGATACTCGCCGCGAATGTAGATCCAGCCGTTCTCGGCACCCGTCGCGAAACCCGCGAGCGTGAGCGACTCGATCACCGCGAAGGGGTCCTGTTCCATCACGACCCGGTCCTTGAAGGTGCCCGGCTCGGATTCATCGCAGTTGGCCACGACATGTTTGGGCCGCCCCTGCTCTGCGGCGACGGCCCGCCATTTGATCCCGGTCGGGAAGGCCGCCCCGCCCCGGCCGGAGAGCCCGGAGTCGGCCACCGCCGTGCACACCGCCACAGGCCCCGTCTCAATGGCTCGTGCAAGCGCCCGATAACCGCCGTTTGCCCGGTAAGCGTCCAGCGACGTGGGGTCGACGACACCCACATTGCGCAGCAGTCGCAACGACGGGTCCCCCTGCTGCGGAATCTGTACGGCAACCTCAAAAGCATCGGCCGGGACCGAATCGTGCCTGCCGATTCCCTGGTGGAACTGCGCAGGCGCCCGCTCGCACTGTCCCAGGCAGGGTGAGCGGTGAACATGGTCCCCGCTCGCTTCAAGCTCAGCAATCAACTCCTCGTTGCCGGCGATCTGGCAGGCCGCATCGACGCAGACATGGGTGACGTGGGTGGTCTCGGGACCGAGTTCGGGCTCGTCGAGGCGGAACATCTCATAGAACGTGGCGACACCGTACGCCTCCGCCGGCGGAACCTGAAGCACTTCACAGACATGGTTGAGGCCACCCGGGCTGATCCAACCCTTGGCGTTCTGCAACCCGTGAAGGGCCGGAAGCAGCAGGTGGCGGTGGTCACGGCGACGGTGGATGCCTCCATACACGAGACGCTCGCTCTCGCGCACGACCGCAGTGGGCGTCCCCACGGCAGCGGCGACCGCGGCGATCTCGATTTCGTCGGCTGTGTCGTCGCCGATAAAAAGGTCAGCCATCAGCAGATTCAGTTGCCGAGTCGACGGTGGTTACTGGGTCTTTTTCGGGGGTCGAGGCAATGCGTTCGATACGCACCGCCGCAGCCTTGAACTCCGCCGTTCCGGAACGGAGATCCCATTCGGGGTTGGTCAGCTGGTTGATGTCGACCAGTTCGGGAAAGTGGAACGTCGTGAACGTGAGGCCCCTGGGGATGTCGGGTTGGATCCGAACATCGGTCTCGACTGAGCCGCGGGGTGAACACATGCGCACCCGCTCGCCGTCGCTTATTCCAAGCTGTCGGGCGTCGGCGGGATTCATGTCGATGCCGTCGCCGTAGCGGATCGGCGATGCGTACCCGCCTGACTGCACGCCGGTGTTGTAGCTGTCCAGCGCCCGCCCGGTGGTGAGTCGCAGCGGAAACTCGTCACTGAGCTGTTCTTTGGGTCCTTCGTGGTGACACACGCTGAACGGCGCCGGGTCACGCCCGTCGAGGTCGTCGGCCCACAACCAGCCGTGCAGAAATGGGGTGCCGGAGTCGTCCAAGTCAGTGCAGGGCCATTGGAGCCCACCCTCAGACTCCAGACGGTCCCAACTCATACCCGCGTGCAACGGCGACAAAGAACGCAGTTCATCCCACAGGTCTTGGGGAGTGGGTTCACCCCAGTCGACACCCAGACGCGTCGCCAGTTCGCCGATGATGTCGGTGTCTTGGCGGGCTTCTCCGGGTGGCGGGACCGCGGCACGAACCCGTTGGACCCGTCTCTCTGATGAAGTGACCGTTCCCTCGGACTCGGCCCACCCCACCGCTGCGGGCAGAACGACATCGGCCATTTCGGCTGTTCGAGTCATCAGAATGTCTTGGACCACGAGGATGTCGAGACCCGCTAGAAGCTTGCGGGCGTGAGCCACGTCGGCTTCTGAGTCCGCGGGGTTCTCTCCGATCACGTAGAGTCCCTTGATTGCGCCCTGCTCCATCGCCTCGAACATCAAGGTGAGGTGCAGTCCGGGCTTGTCCGGCAGAGACATGTTGTAGGCGGTCTCGAACTTGGCGAGCGACACCGGATCCTCCACGTCCTGGAATCCGGGGAACTTGTTGGGCAGCGCACCCATGTCACCTCCGCCCTGCACGTTGTTCTGGCCGCGCAGAGGCACCAGACCGGAGCCCCAACGGCCGACATGTCCGGTGAGCAGGGCCAGGTTGCACAACGACAGGACATTCTCAACTGCGTTGTGGTGCTCGGTGATTCCCAGAGTCCAAAGAATCTGTGCGGTCTCGGCGGTGGCGTAGTCGTGGGCCATCTCAGCAATGGCATGAGCCGGCACACCGGTGATTTCTTCGGCTTCTTCAAGCGTGTAGGGCTCGACCGCGGCCTTGTAGTCATCAAAACCTTGCGTCGAGTGGGCGATGAAGTCGGCGTCGTGCAGTCCGGCTGCGATGATCTCACGTCCGACCGCGTTCGCCAACGCTATGTCGGTGCCGACGTTGAGTCCGAGCCAGGCGTCCGCGAACTTCGCTGAGCTCGTGCGCCGCGGGTCGACCGCGTACATCCTCGCTCCGTTGTCGAGTCCCTTGAGCAGGTGATGAAAGTAGATCGGATGGGCCTCGCGGGCGTTGGACCCCCACAACAGGACAAGGTCAGTCTCCTCCACTTCTTTGTATGAGGATGTTCCCCCGCCTGCTCCGAACACTGTCGCCAGACCGACGACGGAGGGAGCGTGTCAAGTTCGATTACAGGAGTCGATGTTGTTGGACCCCATGGCGCAGCGCATGAACTTCTGTGCCGCGTAGTTCATCTCGTTGGTCGATTTCGAGCAGCTGAACATGCCGAAGGCTTCACCTCCGTGCTGATCCCGGATCTGCGCGAGACCCTGCGCCGCGCGGTTGAGTGCCTCGTCCCATGTGGCTGCACGCAATTCCCCGTCGTCGCGCACCATTGGAGTGGTGATCCGCTCCAAGGGCTTGACGTAGCGCCGACGACGATTGCCACGGTCGAGTCCCCGCCGAGTGAGTCCTTCAGGTTCTGATCGGGTCTTCTGTCCGCGGTCCTCTACACCAATGTTGTTCACAGTGGAACAATACCGTAATGCGGAACAGGTGTGTCTTCCGGACCCGAATCACCCATAGTTTTTCAACTGCTCCACACGCCTCGCGCCACCTTTCACACCACGTTTCGCAATGCGCTCAACACCACGCTTCACAGCGGTTGGGCGTTTGTGTCAGCCGGTGTTCGGATATGGTCGCTCAATGCGCTGGTCGAACCTCTTCGTACCCACCCTGCGCGAGCCGCCTGCCGATGCTGAAGCAGCCAACCACAAGTTGTTGATCCGCGGCGGCTTCATCCGTCAACTCCATTCAGGGCACTACTCGCTGCTGCCGCTCGGGCTGCGGGTCCACGAGAAGGTCGCCGACATCGTGCGTCGTGAGATGGAGGCCATCGGCGCCCAGGAGTTCCTGTTGCCGGCTATGCATCCCGCGGAGATCTGGAAGAAGTCGGGACGCTGGCAGGCAGTGGGCGAAGAGATGTTCCGCCTCGTTGATCGCAAGGGCGCCGACAACGTCCTGGGGATGACCCATGAGGAGATCTTCACCGATGTGGCACAGGAGATCACGTCATACAAGTCGCTGCCCCAGATCTGGTACCAGATCCAGTGGAAGTTCCGCGACGAGCCCCGTCCCAAGAGCGGTCTGTTGAGGGTTCGAGAGTTCGCTATGAAGGACTCGTATTCGTTCGACATCGACGAAGCGGGGCTGGACCGAAGCTTTGATGTGCATCACGACGCCTACGTGCGGATCTTCGATGCCCTGGGTCTTCCGGCGATCGCCGTGGAGGCCTCGTCCGGCGCGATGGGAGGCTCGGGTTCAACGGAGTTCATGGTCCCGTCGGGCGCCGGCGAAGACGACGTGGCGTTGTGCAGCGATTGTGGCTATGCAGCCAACATCGAACGGGCCGAGGCCCAGTTGGCTGCGCTCGAGGATCGTGACATCCCAGGGTTGGCACGCTTCCCAACACCAGGAGTACGGACCATCGCCGCCTTGGAGAACATCGAGGGCGGCGCGGCTGCGGTCCATCAGATCAAAACGATGGTGATGGTGCTCGACGGTGACGTGACCCTGGCTCTGCTGCGCGGCGACCACGAACTCGAGGTGCAGAAGCTTACCGACGCCACAGGGGCGGTCGACATTCGTCCGGCCACTCCCCAAGAAACAGTTGAACACCTCGGCGCCAACCCCGGGTCGCTCGGTGCGGTCGGAGTCGAGGGTCTGCGGATCATCTGCGATCCTGCCCTCGAGGGACGCCGAGGCCTGACCACTGGTGCCAACGAGGACGACTGGCACTGGTCCGGCGTTGATGTAGCCCGCGACATCGCCGTTGACGAATGGACAGACCTGCGCAGGGTCAAAGCCGGCGAACCCTGCCCGGGCTGCGGCTCTCCCCTGGAGGTCGTCCGCTGTATCGAAGCGGGCCACATCTTCAAGTTGGGGACCAAATACTCGGACCCGCTCGGCGCTTTCGTGCTTGATCCCAACGGTGCCCAGAAGCCTCTGGTGATGGGCAGCTACGGCATCGGGATCGGCCGCAATGTTGCTGCGGTGGCCGAGATGCACCATGATGACAAGGGCCTGGTGTGGCCGCTGAGCGTTGCTCCTTTCGAGGTGGTGATCACGATTGTCAGCAGCAAGGACGAGGCCTCGGTGACGGCCGGCGACGCGCTGTATGACGATCTGCGCTCCCGTGGCGTCGACGTGCTGTTGGATGACCGCGATGCTCGTGCGGGGGTGAAGTTCGCCGACGCGGAGCTGATCGGCATTCCCTACCGGATCACGATCGGACCCCGAGCGCTGGCCGAAGGGGAGGTCGAACTGACCTCTCGGGCGACGGGTGACACCACTCGTGTGCCGGTCGGCGCCATCGCCGACTCGTTAGTCGATACCGTCGAGACCGAACGCCGCTGAGCACGGCCCTCCACCGCTTGACCGGGCGGACACTTGAACACAGTGCCAGCGCGCCGTGGTACCGTTGCCCCAAGAGAATCCCTGTCGAGCGTAGGAGCTTTCCGTTGTCTGACATGCCCCCACCCCCGCCTCCACCCCCGCCTCCGTCGGGGTCCGATCCCGAGTCATTTGAACCGCCGCCGCCTGAGAGCGCAGCCCAAGGCAGCGAACCGATGCGCGGCTGGGCCACAACGGACATCGGTGAGAGCGTTGAACTCGCCGGAGCGGGTGGCCGGTTGCTCGCCCGGATCGTCGATATGATCGTTGTCGCCCTGCCCGCTACCATCGTGGCCGGCGTGGTCATCGGTCAGCCCGATGACGCGACGGAGGTACCGGCTGGGACCAGCCTGGCTGTCACCGCGATCTGGTTGATCTACGAGGTCTCGATGATTGCTCTCAGAGGCCAGACCCTCGGCAAGATGGCGACTCGGATCAAGGTCGTCAGAGCTGAGAACAGCGGACCGCCGGAGTGGAGCCATTCCTTCAGCCGCTGGGGCCCCGTCGGTGTATGCAGCATTATCAGCGCTTGGGTTCCGATCATCGGACTCCTGTCACTGCTCATCTATCTGTCTCTGGTATGGGACCGGAAGAGACAAGGGTGGCACGACAAGGCAGGAAAGACTCTCGTCATCAAGACCTGAACCGAGTCGTTCAGAATGCGTTGTTCCGTATCGCGGAACAAACTCCTATAGTCGCTTAGATCATGACTGTGCAATCCATAGAACGCGCCTTTGCCCTGCTGCGCGCCCTGGCCGTTGGTCCGGTGGGAGTCACGGAGTTGGCCGAACGGGTCGAACTGCCGAAATCGACCGTCGCGCGAATCCTGGCAGCCTTGGAGAACGAGGGTGCCGTCACCCAGGACGGGACCGGCGGTGAATACCGCCTGGGCGAAGGGTTGCTCGACATCGCCGGCGCTACTCAACCCGGTCGCAACCTGGTGGCCACGGCCCGTCCGCATCTGATCGATCTCTGCGACGAAGCCGGTGAGGCGGCGGGCGTGTCGGTGCTCGATGGGCGTTGCGTCTACTACCTCGACCATGTGGAGGCTGAGAGCGACGTACAGGTTCGGAGTTGGACCGGCGAACTCGCTCCGCTACACACGGTGCCGTCGGGTCTGGTGCTGCTCGCCCACTATGACGACAAGCAGCTTGATGCGTACCTGCGGGGTCCGGTCACGGCATCAACCGCATGGACGATCACCGATCCGGATGAGATCCGCAAGCGGCTCGCCACCATTCGCAGCCTCGGCTACGCCTGGGTCTACGAGGAATTCGCCGAGGGCATCAACTCGGTTGCAGCACCGATTATCGAAGCAGACGGCACCGTGGAGGCAGCATTGCACGTCCACGGCCCGGCCTACCGCTTCCCCAACCCTGAGCGCACCCACGACCTCGGCAACCTCGTGATCAACGCAGCGGCAGCCCTAGCCGAGAACCTCGCCTCCGACTGAGCACCCGAATCTGGACAGGGACACCGCGAATTGGTGACCGACAGCGTCAACTCACACCACTGAACAGCAGCGGTTGCATGGTCGCGTCGATTCTCCAAGACCCGGCCCGCCGAATCCTCGGCGGTGCCCCGAGACCGCCCTCAGGGTCCCAGCGAAGCGATCGGCGCCACGCCCACGCCGTCGGCGCGCAGGTAAGGCTGTCCGGTCGACGTGACGACAACGAGCGCTGCGGGCGAGCCTGTCACGCTGGTGTCGACTTTGGCGCTCAGCGCCAGGAGCGAGTGCGCGGCATCCTCGATTGCTTGAGGCGTTCCCAGCTTGACCTCCACCGCGATCCACCGACCATCGTCTCGCTCCACGATGGCGTCGACTTCGAGGCCCGTCTTGTCGCGGTAGTGGTACACCGTGGATCGGTTCGCCTGGGCATAGACGCGCAGGTCGCGCGTCGCCATCGACTCGAACAGCAGCCCGAGTGCCTGCCTGTCACCGAAGAGCCCTTCCGCGCCGGCGCCCACGGCCGCCGCCGCGAGCGACGGGTCGACAAGATGATGCTTCGGTGCCGAGCGCAACGTCGTTCGCGAGAGCAACCGTCCTTTCCATGCGGGCTGGCTCTCATAGAGGAAGACGCTCGTCAGTGCGTCAAGGTAGATGCTGACTGTCTGGCGAGATGCAGCACCATCAGTGCCCATGTCCGCTGCCAGTGTCGTGACGCCGGCTTCCGACGCACTGTTGCGCGCCAGCGAAGCCAGCAGTCGGCGCACGCTGGGCGGACTGTGACGGGTGCCGCTGGCTCTTGGTACGTCAACCCGGCATACTTCGTCGAGATAGTCGCGAGCATAATCCTGTGCATCGCGGGCCGCCATTTCCTGGGTGAGCGGCCAACCTCCTCGCAGCAGCCAGTCGATGATGTCGCGCAGCTCGTCTTCTGGAGTGCCGTCGCCGCCGGAACGCGGTCGGTACATGGCCTCGAATTCGCCTTCGAAGAGCCGTGAAAGGCTCATGGTCCCGTTCGACGCGCCGCTTTCCCACAGCGACATCGGCCGCATCCGTACACGTCCCATCCGCCCCGCGCCGGAATGGGTCGTGATGTAGTCTGCTGGTTGCGCGGACGCGGAGAGTATGAAACTCCCGGGACGGCCCAGACGGTCGCTCGCTCGCCTCACCCGGTCCCACAACCCGGGTACAAGAGGCCATTCGTCGAGCAACATGGGATGCGGTCCGCCCAGCAACGGCAGCGTCCCTTGCGCAGCATGGCCTCGTGCCGTCTCATCCTCATCGAACATCACTTCGCTCGCTGCGAACTGCTGGGATGTGGTGGTCTTGCCGCAGCCACGGGTGCCTTCGACAAGCACGACGGGCGTCGAGCGCAGTTTGCCTGCTATCTGGTCGTCGACCACCCGAGGCATGTACTTGGGCATTGGTTCACTCTAACGGTCTGGCAGACCTTAATTTAACTATTTGGCAATATTCCGTCTACCATTTCGGCTATGTTTTGTCTGACGAAACGGCGCCGCTAGGTTCACCGAGTTGCGGTGGCGGCGGAACGGCACGCTGCACGCTGTCGCCTGCTCGCTCAACCATGTCGTCGCCCATTGCCGTCGCCGCCCACACCATCGGCATCCGACTGAGCCCCCGAATCTGGCTAGAACACCGCGAATCCGTGACCGACAACGTCACCCCGCAGCAGTGAACAGCGACGGTTGTGTGGTCGAATTGATTCTCGCGTCAATTCTCGGGCTGTCAGAACGATTCGCGTGGGAGCCAGGAGAATCCAGCAGCGCTTCAAGATCTTCAAGGCGTGCGCGGAGCACGCGGGGAGACACGGACATGACTACGGGGGCCTGCACGCGAGCCGTTGCTCTAACCTTCGTGGTTGAGGCCGCTTGTATCAGTGTTGATGCCCAGCAGCGCACCGCCGGCCGAACCCTGGATGCGGATGTTCGCAGGTTCCGCGCTTTGTTTTGTTGGGCGCCCCGCATTTGCTGGGCATCGCAGGGGCGCTGGTCAGCGTGTTCATCTCGCCTTGGTCCGCCGTTGGCCCGCTGGGCGTCTCGGGCGCGAGGGACAGCGAGGCAGCCGGTTTAGCGGGCATTGGGTATGGGCGATTCAATCGACGCGCGAGGTTCATCCCAGTCACTCGCCGAACGGGAACGGTCGCAGCCATGTCAGCGACAACCGGAGAAACCCTAGCGCGGTCCGGTAACGTGTCGAGGGCTTCGGTGAACGCTGCGTCGAGTCCGTCTGCGAGAACGCTGATTCGTTCAGCGACTTTCGCACGAGATACCCCCAACTGGTCGGCTGCACGCATCCAAGCCGAAGCTCTGTCGGCTTTTCTGAGCGTGTAGTCCTTGCCCACCTTCATCGCCAGTTTCAGCTTCGGAAGATAGAGGTGTTCGCCGTCTACGATCTTGTAGGGGATGAACGAGCACAGGTCGTACAGCGGGGCGAACCTGATGTCGTCAACGTCGAGAAGCAACCCGTAGTTCTTGGCGTGTGCATCAGTGTTCACGATCAACCAGTTGTAGATCAACGCGTCAAGGAGTCGACAAACGTCCTGATCTGGTTTCGATGAGTGCTCGCGGAGCAACGAGGCTACGGCGTGAGGGGTCGGACCGCCGTCGCTCTGATATTTCAGGTGCGGCGCGACGCCCAACGCTTGACACATGTCCTCTTGATGAATCCGTGCCCAACCACCGGTCGGGAGTTGTTCCCGGTCATATCGTTGAACGACCAGCGCCCGTTCATCGTCGAAGTAGACGCATTCAGCTTCAGCCGTTTGTAAACCGAGGTTGCGGGCGGCCCGTTGGCAGAGGTGTTCTACGATGTCTAGGTCGGGGAACCTCACGGCGGGAGGTTTCAAGATGTGGGTTGTGCAAGCCGCCCCGCCAGGAAGCGACCACTGTCCGTCCTCGTACCGCAACGCTGTTTTGGCCTGAGCGCCTCCAAGGCTGAAAGCTGTACGCGAACGGTTGCGGTTCCAGCCTGCTGGGTCTGTGCGGAGACCCGCAATGACTTGAGCCACATCGGCTTCGGTTAGCGGCTGTAATGCCCCACCCCTGTCCAGAAGTTCGCTGGTCGACTCAGGTGTGCATATCTGCACAGCCCCTGCACAGTCTCGCCCGACCGGCGTTGCTAGCAGGTCCACCGGCCTCGTGGACGCCGCTGCGTAGTCCGCGGCCCACCTGCGCCGCACGTTGTCGTTGTCTGCGAGCAGTCCGTCTAGCCACGCTTCAACATTTTTTGCCCTGTCGTCAAGAGGCATACTCACAGAGAGCGGGACAGGAGTCAGCGAATTGAGATAGCCGTCGGCGTAGGTGAACTCGACGCGTCCGCCGCTTCGTTCAGTGATGGCTCCCACGACTTCTCCGTGTAACAGAACATCAAGATGCCTCATTGCGCGTAGTCCTTCTCAAGAGATCGTCGAGCCTGCTCGTCTCGTTTTGGGGAAGGATCAGCAGTTCGCAGTCCAGCGCTCGTAGCAGCTCGAACAAGGTCGTTGCCCTGGGACTGCACTTCGCTGACTCGATGTCGGAGATTTGCGGTCGTGAAACCCCCGATTTCTTCGACAGTGCGTCTTGAGACAACCCCAACTCCTTGCGGGCTTGTCTGATAGCTCGACCGAGCCTGTGTGGTGATGTAATAGCCTTCTTGGGTCGTCGCATCATCGGTGCCACCTCCGCGGTCTGTGTCGTGTTTACGCTACAATTATATAAAAGCCAGGGTTTGTCGTCAACACAAGACAAGAACCGCCGCCTGACACAGGAGGACATCAACCCCTATGACACTGGGGCGGTCGTTGCTGGTCGGGGGCAAGCTAGGCCTTGCGGCGGCGGACCTCGGCGGTGATGGCGGGGATCACTTCGTGGAGATCGGCGATCACTGCCCAATCGGCCTTGACGACCATGTTGGCTTCGCGGTCGGTGTTTATCGCCAGGATGTGCTTGCTGGCCATCGCCCCGACCCAGTGCTGGATGGCGCCCGAGATTCCCGAAGCGATATAGATCTCCGGGGCGATGCGGGTGCCGGTCTGGCCGACCTGATCGGAATGCGGACGCCAGCCGAGGTTGGTCACCGCCCTCGAGCATCCGACCCGGCCTCCGAGCAGTTCGGCCAGTTCCTCAAGTTGTGCGAACCCCTCTTCCGAACCGACCCCACGGCCACCTCCGCAGACCACCGGGGCAGTGGGCAGAGTCACGCCCGCCTCCTGAACCGTGCGGTCCTTGACGATCGTCACGCGGTGGCTGTCGTCGAGGTCGGCCTCGAACGGCTCGTCACTCGCCACCCCTGAACCGCCGGGCTCAGAAGCCACGGCATGAAGCCCGCAGGTGAGCAGCGCAATATCGGCGTCGAGACTGGAGTCTTCGAGCAGAGAACCGCCCCACTGCACCCGGGTCATCGTCCATGAGTGACCCGGAGTGGCATCAACACAGTTGGCAACGAACGGAGCGTCGAGACGGGCCGCAACCTGCGCCATCACTTCGTTGCCTCGATCCGACCCGCAGGCGAGCACCGCGGAGGGTTCAAGTTCGGTGACCATCTGGGCCAGCGTTGCCCCGTAGGCATCCGGGCCGTAGTCACTCAACACATCATGAACGCAGGTGTACACAACTTCAGCGCCGTACCTGCCGGCCTCGTCGACCAGTTCCTCGTCGTCGGAGCCGATGAGGGCGGCTTCGAGGTCCTCGTCCATCTTCTCGGCCAGGGCACGGCCGAAGGTGAGCGCCTCACGGGCGGCTTCAACAAGCTCTCCCCGATCATGCTCTAGCACCGCCAGCAGCATCAGAGGACCCCCAACTCTTCGAGCACGTCAACCACTGCGGCGGCGGCTTCAGGACCCTCTCCGAGGATGACGGTCTCAGACACCTGTTCAGCGGGACGATGCAGGCGGATCCGGCGCTGGCCACCCGGGGCGGCGTCGAGGTCGAGTGCGCGGATCTCGAGTTTCTTGGACCTGAGGCGACCCTTCATGGTCGGGTAACGGGGCAAGTTGAGCCCCTCCTTCACACCGAGTACGCACGGCCGCGGGAGTTCGTAGACCTCGAAGCCGCCATCGACGGCTCGACGGGCCGTGACAGTGCCGGCACCGCTGCCGTCGCCGGACACTTCAATCCCCTTGATGCCGTTGACTATGGGTCGTGCCAGCCCGTGCGCCACCCGGATTCCAACCTGGAAACCCCCGGAGTCCGCCGATTCATTGCCGAACAGGATGAGGTCGAAGGGCCCTCCGTTCTCTTCCTCGAGCACCTCGATCGCCTCTCGGATGACCGCGGCGGTCCGCTGCGGGTCCCAACCCACCTCATCGGTGGAGACCAGAACCCCGTGGTCCGCGCCGACTGAAGCGGCATAGCGGAGTTGCTCCGCGGCTTGGGGCTCTCCGATGGTGAGCACCGTGACCTCGCCGCCGTGCTCTTCACAGAGCTGGACAGCTCCCTCGACGCCGCACTCCTCGTGGGGGCTGGTGGTGAAGCCCAGATGAGCTGCATCGACGTCGGAGCCGTCTGCGGTGACGTTGATCTTGGCTCCCGGGGCCGGAACCCTCTTCACACAGCAGAGAATCTTCATGACCCGATCAGCACCCCGTCAGCCCTTGAGACGCATGTCGTCGGGGTCGAAGGCGGAACCTGGACCCACGACAGTCACGGGGAACAGTTCGTTCATATACATGACCTGCAGCTCGGTCCCCGCTGTGGCCATCTCGGTCGGCAGGTATCCCATGAGCAGGTGCTTGCCCACAGACGGTCCGTATCCTGCCGAGGTCACACGCGAGACCCGGCCGTGGGAGTCGACGATGCGCTCGCCGGCGAGGTCGAGGATTGGTTCGTTGCCCCCCATCATGTGACGGGTGCGTCCGGCGCTGTCGGTCTGGTCCTCGACGGTCAGAGTCACACACTGGACCTCAGGGCCGGTTTCGCGGGCCTTTAGGTAGGGCTGTTTGCCGATGAAGTCGGCGGCTTTGACTCTGGGACGGGCCAGTCCCGCCTCCAGCGGGTTGTATTCGCTCTCGAGCTCGGCACCCATCAAGCGGTATCCCTTCTCGAGCCGGCCCGAGGTGCCGTAGACGCCACCGCCGGTCGGTCGGATGCCGAGTTCCCGTCCTGCCGCGAAGAGGGCGTCCCACAGTGCCGGCCCGTTGCTCCAGTCTGTGTAGATCTCCCATCCGGTGTCGCCCACATAGGAGATGCGGAACAGTTGGGCCTCAACCGTGAGGTTGTGCCCGCCCGCAGCGCAGTTGATCTCGACCGGGATGATCGAGCCGTAGGGCGAACCGGCTTGGCTCAGGTCGTGGCCACAGACCTGCGCCAGTACCTGCGGGGCGTTGGGGCCCCACAATCCCAGGGTGGTGATCTGGTCAGTCAGGTTGGTGAAGGTCACCGAACCGTCGTTTGGCATGTGCTTGCGGGTCCAGAACTCGTCGCGTCCACCGTCGAACACGCCGGTGACGATCCTCACCCGGTCCTCGGCCATGCGCATCATGGTGAGGTCGGAGTGGAAGCCGCCGTCGGCAGTGAGCCACGGCGTGTAGATCGACCGGCCCACAGCGACGTCGACCTTGTTGACCGCGAGCCGGTCCGCGTACTCGACGGCTCCGGGACCCTCCAGTTCGTAGATCTGGAAGGCCGACAGGTCGACCACACCGCAGTTGGCACGCAGGTTCAGGTGCTCGCCGATGGTGATGGGGCTCCACCAGCGGTTGTCCCATTCGACCCCCCTGGGGCTGAGGTCGTAGCGCTCGCAGAGGTCGGCGTTGGAGTTGTACCACTGCGGCCGTTCCCAGACACGGGCCTGGAAGAACTCGGCCTCGAGTGCCTCCTGGCGGGAACGGTACGGCGATTCGACGAGATGCCGGCGGGACTCCCACTGCTCGGCGGGGTGGACGATGCCGTAGGTCTTGTTGAAGTGTTCGTCGGCCCGCGCCCAGATGTGCTCGTCGCTCTTCTCCTCGTCGTAGAAGCGGGCGATATCGGCACCGTGGGCATCGATCACCCGCGGGTATCCGTAGGTCATCCACTCCGCGACCACCTGGGCCATCCCCGGGCCTTCCTTGACCCACACGGCTGCGGCCGACCAGAGCCCCTCCACATCGGGGATCTCTCCGAGGCAGGGCATGGTGTCGGGTGTCAGCGAAAGCAGCCCGTTGATGGCGTACTTGATCTCGGCGTCGCCGAGCATGTCCATCAACTCGATCGCTTCCTCCATCTGCTGGTCGAAGTCGTCGGGGGTGAAGGGCATCTCGGTCGGTGACAGCGCGGCCTCCTCGTTGGAGGGGATCTCGTCGGGATGGTGGAGGATGGGCCGGTGGCCGTAGGAGCCGACCTCCATCGAGCCCGCCGACTGCCGTTCGTAACAGAAGGTGTCCATGTCGCGCACGATCGGGTAGCCGATCTCGTTGTTGGTCTCGGCGAGGACGTCTATCGGCCCGACGTCGGCCATCTGGTGCACGGCGGGGACGAGCGGGATATAGGTGTCGGCCATGGCGGCGATGCGGTTGGACCACACTCCGCAGGCGACGATCACGTAATCGGTCTCGATGGCGCCCTTGTCGGTGACCACTGCTGTGATCTTGCGACGGCCGTTGGGCCGGGGCGTGTCGTCGGTGATGAGATCGAGCACTTCGGTGTTGGCGAAGACCTTGCAGCCGGTTTTCTCGATGCCTTCCTTGCGCATGACTGTGCCGGTTTCCAGCGAGTCGACCACCGATACCGTGGGGCAGTAGAAGCCTCCGAGGATCACGTCGGTGTTGATGTAGGGCACGAGTTCCTTCACCTGCGCGGGGGTGAGAAGGTGGGCTTCGATTCCCCAGGCCTTGGCCGAGGTCATGCGCCGCTCCAGTTCGTCCATGCGCTCCCGGGTGCGGGCCACCTCGATGCCTCCGGAGTCCACCGAGAGGTTCATGTCGCGGTACTGGTCAGCGCTCTGCTCCCCGAGCAGCGCCATCTCCTTGTTGTGGTCGACGGGAAAGATGAAGTTGGATGCGTGTCCGGTTGATCCGCCCGGGTTGGGTAGAGGCCCCTTCTCGACGAGGACGAGGTCCTGCCAGCCGAGTCGGGCGAGATGTCCGACGAGACAGTTGCCGACGATGCCGGCGCCGATCACTACGACGTTGGCTCTGGTGGGGAATTCGCTCACGGTTGGACTCTATTCTGAAGTCGATTGTCGTGCCGGTGGTACCGCTGCGGCCGCTGCGCGCGGCACAACCTGCGGAGACAATACTGGACGATCGTTCAGTTTGCACGCGATCTCGGGTTCTCGGCTCGCTTTTTCAGCGTGTTCACATGCCTGGGAGATACTGTGCGCCCAATACAGTCCGACAGAAGCACCGTGAGTGACAGGTGTCGACAACTACTCGAGGGCAGACGCGGGCCGCCGGTCGCTCGGCGCCCAGAGGACCAATCTCGCGGCAGTCTGTGGGAAAATAATGTATTAGTACAGAAGATTTTCTTGTACTAGCATATGGTTTATGTCTGCATCAGTGTTTCCGCGGCACGTCTCGGCCGAGATCGACGCCGCGCTGGGCGGAGCACGGGTGATTCTGATTCACGGTGCCCGGCAGACGGGCAAGACCACGCTCGCCCGGCAGGTATGCGACCGCTTGGGAGGCACATTCGCCACGCTCGACGATCCGGCACTACTGGCGGCGGCCCGAGGCGACCCGGTCGGATTCGTTGAGCAGCCGGGACCGCTGGTGGTCGACGAGATCCAGCGGGCCGGCGATCCGCTGGTGGCCGCAATCAAGATGGTCGTCGACCGCGATCCGTCACCGGGTCGATTCGTGATCACGGGTTCGACGAACTTTCTGACCGTGCCCACGGTGTCGGAATCGCTGGCCGGACGGCTGGCCATCATCGATCTATGGCCGTTCTCGGCGGGCGAACTTGCCCGCGGGCCCGCTGAGAACTTCGTCAGCGTGGCGTTCGATGACTCCGAGGCACTGCGGGCCGGGCCGCGGGGCGCCCCTAGCCGAGGCCAGTACCTCAAGATGATCTGTGCCGGCGGCTATCCGGCTGCCGTGTCACTGACGCGGGCTCAGCGACGGCGCTGGTACCGCGACTACATTCGCACGGTCGTCCAGCGCGACATCGTGGAGCTTGCCGACATCCGTCGAGCCGACGCGGTGGTCCCGGTGCTGGCGACGGTTGCTGCGTTGACCGGCCAGGAACTGAACGTGGCTCGCATGGCGCGAGGCGCCGGCGTCAACGTCCGCACCGCAGAGAGCTACCTCGCCTGGCTCCGCACCGTGTTCTTGGTGCACCGAGTACCGATGTGGTCCCGCAACTTGTCCACGAAGGCCGCGAAGTCCGCCAAGCTATATCTCGCCGACACCGGACTTGCATCCCACCTCGCCAATAAGGACCCCGCGGCGTTAGCCCGCCCCACCGACACTTCCGTCGGCGGACTCGTTGAGACATTCGTGGCCGGCGAGTTGGCCAAGCAACTCACATGGAACGACACCGGGGCGCAACTCTGCCACTTCCGAGACCACCGCGGTCCAGAGATCGATCTCATCCTCGAGGCCCCCGACGGGCGTGTCGTGGCCATCGAGGCCAAGGCCGCCGTGTCGCCCGGTACGGACTCGGTCAGGTGGCTCGCTTGGCTGAGGGACCGACTTGACCGCCAGGGTGGCGACTTCGTCCACGGCTACGTGCTGCATGCGGGTCCCAACCGGATCAGCCTCGGCGATCGGCTCACCCTCCTGCCTCTTGAAGCACTCTGGCACCCCACCGCCACAAGTCAGGCCGCGTGAACCATGCAGCGTCTGAACGGCAGGCAGCCGCGACTATGCGGCTGGACTGTGGCCGACGAACCCCTCGACGAACCAGTCGAGAGCCTGTACTGGGCCTCTGATCACACCGGAGTTCAAGCCGATATCGGTCTGGGTTGCGAGTAGCCCACGAGCCGAATCGCTCTCAGCGCGTCGGGGTCAATCGGCCCATGCGGCCTGACTCGTCGTCGTCGAATGCTGTGGCGATCTCTTCGGGGGTGTTCATCACGAAGCCGCCGCCCATGGCAACCGGTTCGCCGATCGGTTCGCCGCACATCAAGAGGACCTGGCCTCCCGAGTCACTGGTGATTGTGACGGTCGAGCCGTCGTCGTTGAATACCGGGGTGTCGCCTCCCACGAGGGCGCGGCCACTGCTCGCCACCATGCCGGCGACGACGGTGAACGCGGCCGCCCAGCCGGCCGGAACGGGGATGGTCACGCGGCCGCCCGCCGCAACGGCCACATGGGCCACAAGGACCCGGGTCGGCATTGGAGCTGGGCCGGACCGGCCTTCCAGGTCCCCGGCGTACAGGCGCACGACCGAGCCTCGGCCGAGTGACGTGAGTTCGGGAATGTCCTCGGCCGCGACCGCGTGGTGCTCCGGCGGGTCCATCTTGAGCTTGGCGGGCACGTTGATCCAGAGCTGGGCCATGTGGAACACACCGTCGTCGTCGCCCTTGAGAACCTCTTCATGCAGTGCCCCGGAGCCCGAGACGAGCCACTGCATGCCGCCGGAGACGACGGTGCGTTCATTGCCGAGCGAGTCCCGGTGCTCTATCCGACCGGAGAACAACAGACTGACAGGCTGAACGCCCCGGTGGGCGTGGGGGCCGACGTAGATCTCGTGTGCCCCGAGGTTCCGGGGGGTGCCTGTGTCGAGGAACACGAAGGGGTCGATGGCGGGCAGTTCGGGTGTGGGGAACGGATGCAGGATTCCTGATCCGGGTTGCGGTTTCGCACCGGTGAGGGTCTTTATCGTTCGGTCAGTCATTGCAGACTGCTCCTTTTTCGGTAGTGGGTTGTGTTTCGGATTCTGGGTGCCAGGGAACCTGGCAGTCGTGGGTCCAGGCGCCTCGGCTGTCTGCGATGCCGGTCGGCTGTCTGCGAGGCAGAGCGGTGCAGACCACGACGAGCACTACGGGGTCGCTCCGCCGGCCTGTCTCAGCGTGAGTATCGACGGGACGGTCACAGTGATGCGGTGGTCGGTCCGGGGGTTGCGGGAAAGTGCTGTCGTCATGATGACTCCTTCAATTAAGTGTTTAAACAATTGTTGTTTACTCAACTATAATACGTGTGTAGACAATAATTGTCAAGGGACCTATACTGTGACCCATGACACAACGCCTTACGCCTGCGAGCGTGCTGGCGGCCGAGACCCTGCGGGTGTCTGGCGCCATACTCGCAACCCAGATCGCGATGGGCCGCCTGATCGATACCGAGGCGGTCGGCCCCACTGGCCACGACCCGACCACCCTGGACCTGCTGGTACGGCTCGATCAGGCTCCCGCCAACCGCCTTCGAGCAGTCGATCTCAGCCGCCAACTTCTGATGAGCCCCAGCCACATCTCCCGCAGAGTCGACCGGGCTGAAACGCTCGGAATTGTGGAACGGCGACCAGACCCTGACGATCGCCGTGCGTCACAAGTGGTCCTCACAACGTCGGGCCGCGAAATCCTCGAGCAGTTCGCCCCACACATGGAATCGGTCATTGATCGGATCATCGTCCAGACCCTCTCCGACACCGAGGCCGACACACTCGTCGAGTTGCTCGGTCGCATTCAACAAGCAGCCTGCGAGCCGTGCATGGAAGACAACACCCCCTGAATACTCCGACGCCAAGAGCGATAGGTTTGGGGGATGTCTGGAGATCGCACGACCATCGAGCTTGAAATCGAAGTGCGGGGGCAGCCTGAGGAGGTCTGGCGGGCGGTGGCAACCGGTCCCGGGATCTCGTCCTGGTACGTGCCCCATACCGTCGAAGAACGGGAGTGCGGAGCGGCAACCGCCTCGTTCGGGCCGGGTCCCGAAATGCAGGTCGCGGGTCGGGTTGCTGTCTGGGAGCCACCGCGCCGAGTGTGTTTCGACGGCGGCGAGGGCGTCGAAGGCTTGGCGTTCGATTGGTTGATCGAAGCGATTGACGACGCCAGTTGCGTGGTTCGCCTGGTTAACACCGGCTTCGGTCAGGGCGGCGAGTGGGATGCTCAATACGACGCCATGACCGAGGGTTGGCGCATGTTCATGTTCAACCTTCGACTGCACCTGGAACACTTCAGCGGGCAGACGGCCACCTCTGCGCTGCCCCTGGCGATGTGGGCCGGTCCGGTCGAGGAAGCCTGGACCGCCCTCACCCAAGCGCTGGGCATTCCGCCGGCCCCGGACATCGGCGAGCGGATCGAGGTCGAACCCTCCGGTGCGCCCGCTCTCGCTGGCACGGTCGTCGACACCGCGCCCAGTCGGATCGCCCTGTTGGTTGAGCAACCGGCTCCCGGCACCGCTTTCGTGACCGCCGAGGGATACGGCGAACACGTCGGCGTGTCGATCTGGTCCTACCTCTATGGGGACGACGGAGCTGAGGCCGCCGAAAGAGACGGTCCCCGCTGGCAACAATGGCTGAACGAGCACGGACCCCACCCCGACGCAATGCCTTAGCAAGCAGCGCACTCTCAACCCGTCGGCAGATCATTTCAGCAGATGTTCAACGACTTGCTGATACCACTCTCAAGCCCTGACCGACCCCGACCGTTGACCTTGCATCCGAAGTGTTGTATCGTGTCAACGTGACGAGGGCTCGGCATCCCAAGAAAGAGGTCGAGGAAGCCCTGAGTGAACTTGAGGAGGCCGAATGGACGATTTCGCCCACATCGTCAGGACACCGCTGGGGGGTGGCTCGCTGTGGAGAGTCCAACCGGTCAGGGTGCCAGGCCTCAATCTGGTCGTCCCCGCGCAATCCGGGCGGCCACGCTCGCCAATTGCTGCGAGCGCTCGAGCGTTGTGTTCACCAGTGGAGCAGTGAGGATCGCTGACATGTCGACGTTCACGTTCACCCTTGTTGTGGAGGGGCCAGACCTGCAGAGCGACAAAATCATCGACGCTCTGTTCCAAGCGGGCTGCGATGATTCGCTGGTCGGTCGCTCAGGCGGCATCCAGTACATCGACTTCGACCGTGAGGCTGCTTCTCTTGAGGAGGCGGTGCTCTCGGCTGTGACCGATATTGAGTCTGTCGACGGACTCATGGTCGTTCGCCTTGCTGATTCTGGGCTGGTCTCGATGGCCGACATCGCGGCGCGCGCCGGCCGGACCCGTGAGAGCGTGCGGCTTCTGGTTGCCGGCGAGCGGGGCCCCGGCGGATTTCCAGCTCCGGCCACCGATCCCCGCAGCCGCTACCGGCTCTGGCGAGCGACCGAGGTCGAGCGTTGGATGCGGACACACGTCGACGACGCGTATGAGACCCATGAGGACCACGTACGTGTCGCGATCAACGCCACTCTGGAGTTCCGCTACCACTCGAGCCACCTTCCCGACGACCGGAAATCAGACCTGCTCGCTCTGGCCGGCCTGTGACTTGGCCTGGATCCACCGGTGGGATTGGTGGTTGGGGTGTGGCGGGTCCACTAGAAAGGCCTCCTGACAGACCCGATTCAGGCTGAGAACCTGCGCGGATAAGTAACAAGTACGTCGCGTCGAATCGGAGACACTCCCGCTCTTGTTCGCTGCGCTCACGGGCCGCTCGGGCCACGGCCTCGTACCGTATGGGCCGCGTTGACTCACCTATTCGCTCGGCCTCTAGGCCAGAAGACTCTCAGGAACCACCGACCAGTGCCGCGACTGCAGACCTCGCACGCCCGCCGGCCCGGACATGGTCAGGAGGTGTCGATGCAGCGATGGCCGCGTCCTGGTCGCCGAACTTTTTCTCGAAGCCGGCCCGGACATGGTCAGGAGGTGTCGATGCAGCGATGGCCGCGTCCTGGTCGCCGAACTTTTTCTCGAAGCCGGCCCGGACATGGTCAGGAGGTGTCGATGCAGCGAACCGGGTCGTGGCCGATGGGGTGTTGCTGTTCGGAGTCTGAGGTTGTCTGGTTCTCCCGCTGAACCTCGTCTGTCGCGCCCGCACCAAACCCGCAACGCAACCCCGCGTCCGAGGTTGTCTGGTTCTCCCGCTGAACCTCGTCCCCGTGTGCAGGCCCGGACATATTCTGGGGAGTCGGCCGGGTTGCACAGTCGGCAACCGGATGAGCCGGGTCTGCACGGGTTCGACCACCTTCTGCCGGACCCGGCAACACGGTCGAAACTGCACCCGACGGGATCCTCGACGGCCCATCCGACGAAACACCCGGCAACGCCCCCGATTCCGCAACCTCTGAATGGTCATTCACGTCGCCCGGTCGGGGGCGGCCGATCTGGGTTGGGCGACTGGATTGCTCCGGCTGCGTCTCCCTGCTGCGGGTGGTCCGATTCTGGGTTGAGCGGCTCGGCCCTGCGTGTCGCGTCGGTCGGGCCGTGTCCGGTGTGTCGGTTGGGTTGGGGGGTTCGAGGTGGTATTTGCCGGTGTCGGGGTCTCGGTGGACTCGCCAGCGGTGGTCGTGGATCTTGTGGTGGCAGTCGTCGCATACCAGCACGAGGTTGTCGAGGTCGGTGGGCCCGTTCTTTGACCACCAGACAATGTGATGGGCTCGGCACCACAACGGGTTGGCCCCGCAGCCGATGCAGTGCTGGTCTCGGGCGATCAACGCGACCCGTTGAGCTTCAGTAGCAGTACGCAACCGACGGCCCAGCCACATGTCTTGTGCTTTGGTGTCGAAGATCGACGGCAACAGGTTGGCTTCCAGCGCAAGGCGGTGCAGCTCAACGATCGGTATCGGTGAACCGTCCGCCAACCGAGGGTTGTCGAGTTGTTGTTTGAGCACATCGAAATCGGCGATCACCAACAGATCAGTTCCCGCAGACTTGCGGTCACCAGCGGGTTGACAGATCAACTCGGCCAACGCGTCAGCCATCCGCTGCTGGGGCGTACGACGCGCCTTGGGGTCTTCGCGGTGCCACAACTGTCGTTCTTTGGCGGTCAACGCGGTGGCGATACGCGCACCGGTGATCTGATCAAACTCACCGGACAGCACGAACATGCCGGACTCGGCTGATTCGAAGATCCTGGCTTTGCGTCTGGAGCGTTGACGATCCAACACAGCCTGCCCGTCATCGTCAGCCATCTCTTGTTGATGACGTTTCACGGTCTGGGTGAACTCATCAAGAGGCTCACTGCCGGCTGCTTCGACAAGCAACGCCTCGTCAATCGGGCTCTCAGAAGATGCTCGGGCAATCAACCGAGCGTGACCCACAGGAATCTCACCAGACGCCAACGCCTCACTCGTGGTCGGCAGTTCCGACAACCGAGCCGCTGTTTCGACATCACGTTTGGCCTCACGACCCGACGCCTGCAACTCGTCACGAAGCAAGCGCTGCGCATCACCCTTGCTGTGACGCCGCCCCACCTCAGCCAACGCCCTCGACTTCATCGCCGCCAGCCGAGACTCCGCACGACCCAACACCTTCAGGTGCGACCGCAACGCCCCATCGGACAACCCCACCTCATCGACACGCCCGACACACACCGACCCGGAGGTGCCGCAACCGCCGGCCGTGCCCTCACCGGCAAGCTCCGATCCCGAACAGAAACTCATGGACCACAACCTACTGACCCCCTGTGACAATGACCCTGTGAAATACTGTCACCACATAAAATAAATCCAAATATACTGTACAGCAGAGCCGTCAGCCTCTGAGACGCACGGTGCAAGCGATCACAGGATCCGCACCAATGCCCTCAGATGCCGACGGAACACAGAGCCGGCCGTCCTCGTAGAGTTCAACCATCAAAGCCGCCAGGTCCGTCCGTGCTGCGATCCCGACGGGCTGCCTGACCGTCCAGGTGCCCAGCACTCGATGGCCTCCCATAATGGACGGCACCGGATGTGCTGTCAGTAGATTTCGACCTGTGTGTTGACGAATGGCTCTGCGGCTGTGCTGCCAACGTCGACGGCGTAACCGCACAATATGCAGAAGGGCTGTAAGCTGCTGACGTATGTATTGTGTTTTGTTGGTTTTCTGGTAGGATAGTTGGGTGAGGTTGAAGGCTTGGGCGGAGCAGATGGGTGTGACTTATCACACTGCGTACGACTGGTTCCGCAAAGGGAAGATGCCTGTTCCTGCGTACCAGACGCCGTCTGGGACGATCATCGTCGAGGCCCCTGATGAGTTCGTTGACGGCGAGTGCGTGGTCTACGCGCGGGTGTCGTCTGTAGATCAGAAAGACGGTTTGGATGGCCAGGTGGCTCGGTTGACGGGCTGGGCGACGTCTCAGGGGTTGAGCGTTGACCGGGTGGTCACCGAGGCCGGTTCGGCGTTGAACGGGTCGCGGCGGAGGTTTCAGGGGTTGTTGGCGGACAAGAACGTGTCGGTGGTCGTTGTTGAGCATCGGGATCGGGCGGTTCGGTTCGGGTTCGATTATCTGCAAGCGGCGTTGTCGGCTCAAGGCCGTCGTGTCGAGGTGATGAACGACACGGAACTCGACGATGACCTTGTTCGTGACATGACTGAGGTTCTGACTTCGTTGTGTGCGCAGGTGTACGGCAAACGCGGAGCTCGCAAGCGTGCTGAGGCTGCCGCTGCCGCGGCGGAAGCGACGAAGGTCGGGGGTTGAGTCGTGGCTGGCCGTAAAGCAGCGTTGACCGATGGCTGGTCGTCTCAGGCGTTCCGGTTCAAGCTGGAACCCGATGCCGATACTGCTGTGTTGTTGCGTCGTCATTGCGGGATGCGCCGCAAGGCCCACAACTGGGCTGTCGGGCAGATGAAAGCCGAGCACGAGATGTGGTCCCGACGTGACGCAGCAGCTATGAACCTGCACTCGCGGGCGAACCAATTTCGGATATCGCAACCGATAAGACTGCAATCGCAACGCGAATATTCTTGTCTGAATCACCGGCAGACCTCATAGAGAAGTTCGATAGCTGGTCGACTGTCAAAGAGGATCTGGAATCCCTCACGACAGAAATCGACCTTTCGGAACAGATTCACATGTGCATGGAGTGTCTAGCGCGGGTGGAACTCGCGTACCGAGATACATTCCAGATTGAACTCTCACAATGTGTGAGCACTTTCAAGGAGATCGTCGGCGAACTGCAGGACTACACCGGCCGTCCGATGCTCATGACATGGACCCAAGAAAGCCCGTACATCACGATGAAAGTCGCGGATTTGGAGATTGAACGGTTCTTGGAGGCGACTCACGTCACTTGATGCCAGTTCCGCCGCCCAAACCAGCGTGGGCAAGCTCTATCGGTGGGTGCGTCAGCATGTGTGTACCGCCGCCTCGCCGGGTACTGCGTCACGTTGCTCTTGGTCAGGCACACACGCTGCGAGCAGCAAGGGCCTTCATCTAGTGCCTAACCCTTCCTCAATGCACTTACCGACTTCGCGAAGGTTCTCGAAATTGCAAGCGACATCCAGTTCTTCGCAAACAGCTAGGACGGTAGCCATAAAGGCAATCCCGCTGGGGACATGGATGCCGTCGCCGATTATTTCGTCAATCCCAATCCGAATCTCAATCTGGTCACCCTCCATCTGGTTTTTCTACAACCCTTCCGTCCGGCAAGTGGAGCCGCACTGAAACACTTGGCAGTGAGGGTTGACCTTCCGATATCGGGTATCGTTTCAGGATTTCACCAGCCGCTCTTGATGCTGAGTGTTGCTGGTCCGACCAAGAATCGCTCATCGCTTCTCCTTATCGTTTGGTCTGCTGTGTTGATGGTTCGTGTGCGATCCCGAAGCGGGTTGCTTCAAAGACGCTGGTTGAAATCTTGAGCGCTGATGCCACGGAGGTGTCGAGCGCAGCCCTGTGCTGGTCTGCGTCGGCACTGATGTGGTGCTGCCAAATCGCTCCGCAAGGGACAGCGGCCTCATCCGCACCGTAACGATTCGCCCCGCTCCGGTATGGGTGGGCGCAGTGGCCGAGCCGGTGAGCAGGAACCTCGGAGTCACGGGGTAGGCATCAACTGCCCGTCGCACCAGATCCCACGAAGCCGGCATTCGCTGTCACTCGTCTATCAACACCGGTGGAGTACCCTCGGTGACTCTGGAGGGGTCGGCCTGCAAGATGTTGAACTGCGAGGGGTCGTCCAAGCGACGAACGGTTACCGCTATTTGCAGCGCTGTTGCCGTCTTTCCGACTCCTCGCGCTCCTTCTATGGATATCGCCAGCGAAGTCGTGCTGAGTTCGTCGAGCTCATGGTCGACAATTCTGGGAATGTAGCTGCCTACATCGTAAAGTTACCGTTTCGACGGCTCTAATAATACCATTTCGACGGCATTAATACGACCGTTTCGACGTTTCGAGCACCGTCGACGCGAACAGGGCGCGGCTGCCCGACAAACGACACTACACTCAACCCGTATCGCGGAATCGTTCCGCTATGCGGAACATGAGAACCATGAGAGCGGCGAGCCGAACAACCACGCACAGGAGCAGACATGGCATTTCCCAGTGACCTTGAGATCGCCAACCAGGCAGAACTCAAACCTCTGACCGACATCGCGCACTCAGCCGGAATCCCGGCTGAGTGCCTCGAGCCCTACGGAGTGGGCGCCGCCAAGATTTCGCTCGATGCCATCGAGAAGATGAGCGACAGGCCCGAAGCTGCATACGTCGTCGTCTCGGCCATCACACCGACGCCGCTCGGTGAAGGCAAGACGACCACGACCGTCGGTCTCGGCCAAGCGTTCCAGCACATCGGACGCACGGCCACGATCGCCATCCGCCAGCCCTCGATGGGGCCGACCTTCGGGATCAAGGGCGGCGCCGCGGGAGGCGGCTACAGCCAGGTCGTTCCCATGGAGCTGTTCAACCTCCACCTGACCGGCGACATGCACGCCGTCACCGCCGCCCACAACCTCTGCTCGGCGATGCTCGACGCTCACATCTACCACGGCAACGACGCCGGTTTCGACATTCACAACATCACCTGGCGGCGGGTGCTCGACGTCAACGACCGCGCCCTGCGCAACGCGGTGATCGGCCTCGGCGGACGGCTCGACGGCATCCCCCGCGAGACCGGGTTCGATATAACCGCCGCATCCGAAGTCATGGCGGCCCTCGCCCTGTGCACCTCGCTTCAGGATCTGCGAGCCCGGCTCGGACGAATCGTTCTGGGCTACAACAAGGCCGGCACTCCGATCACTGCAGAGGAGATCGGCGCCGCAGGGTCGATGGCCGTCATCTTGAAGGAGGCCATCAAACCCAACCTGATGCAGACCCTGGAGAACACCCCGGCGCTGGTCCACACCGGACCCTTCGGCAACATCGCCACGGGCAACAGCTCGATCATCGCCGATCAGATCGGTGTACATACAAGCGAGTTCCTGTTGACCGAAGCAGGGTTCGGCGCCGACATGGGCGCAGAGCGGTTCTTCAACATCAAGTGCCGCTACTCGGGGATCGCGCCGGACGCGGCCGTGCTCGTCGCCACAGTGCGAGGCCTGAAAGCCCATTCCGGCAACCACAGGATCGTCGCAGGCAGGCCACTGCCCGAGGCGCTGTTGGCTGAGAACCCCGACGAGGTCCACATGGGCGGCGACAACCTGCGCAAGCAGCTCGAGAACATGCAGCTCCACGGAGCGACACCGGTTGTGGCCATCAACGTCTTCCCCGGCGACCACGCGGGCGACATCGCCGCGATCCGTGAGATCGCCGACGAGTACGGCGCCCGGGCGGCAGTGTCGACCCACTTCTCCGACGGCGGGCGAGGCGCCACCGAGTTGGCCGAGGCGGTTGCTGCCGCCGCGGCCGAGCCGAGCGAATTCCAACTGCTGTATCCGAGCGAGGCATCGCTCAAGGACAAGATCCATGCGGTCGCCACCAAGGTCTACGGAGCAGACGACGTGGAGTACACCGCCCAGGCCGACAAGCAGCTGGCCACCTACACCGAGGCCGGTTTCGGCGACCTGCCCGTGTGCATCGCCAAGACCCACCTCTCGATCAGTTCGAACCCCGCACTGAAGGGCGCCCCCACCGGCTGGACCCTGCCAGTGCGCGAGGTCCGCGCCAGCGTAGGTGCCGGTTTCATCTACCCGCTCTGCGGCGACATGCGCACCATGCCCGGTCTGGGCAGGGTTCCCGCCGCCAGATCCATAGACATCGACGCCGACGGCAACGTCATCGGCCTCTCCTAGATCCGTCGCCCCGCCAGGGCCTTGCTCCCCTACTGTCCTCTGCTCAAACCCGTCCGTCCAACGCTATGACCTTCTGAAGGTCTTCGTTTCTCTCTGGAGTCAAAATGAACCCGCTTGCCAATATCTTGCGCCCCAGTCCCCGAACAGTCGGCCCACCGGTTGCCCGCGCAGCTATTTCGGACATGACCTACGAGGTGATCCCGCTCAAGAGCCTGCCCGATGCAATTGAGCAGCTCCCCTCCAATGCTCGGGTCAGCGTTACCGCCTCGCCGGTGAAGCCGTTGGAGGACACGCTCGATGTTTGCGCCGAACTGCTCGAGATGGGCCACAGGCCCATCCCCCATATCGCTGCTCGCAAAGTGACCGACGCCGCACACATGCGCTCGATAGCATCCCGCATCAAGCAGCTGGGCCTCAGCGAGATCTTCTGTATCGCCGGCGATGCGCAGGACGCAGGCGAATACCACGATGCCGTGTCGCTGCTCCGGCCCCTGCTCGACTTCACTGCCGGTGACATCTCGGCGGTCGGAGTCTCCTCATACCCCGACGGCCACGCCTTCATCGACGAGTCGGCTCTGCACCAGGCGTTGATCGAGAAACAAGAACTCTTCACCGAGGCCGGGATCCAAGGGCACGCGTCCACACAGATGTGTTTTTCTGCTGACACGATCCGTTCCTGGCTCAACGCGCAGCGCGCCGAAGGATTCGCTATGCCGGTCCATCTCGGTGTAGCAGGCGTAGTCGACCGGGCAAAGCTGATTCGCATGGGTATGCGACTCGGTGTGGGAGCTTCGCTGCGTTATGTCCGAAAAAACAGAACCGGACTGCTGAAGCTCTTCTCTTCGGTCGGTTACAACCCCAGCGACCTCATAGACCCGCTTGCAAGCGAATTCGACTCGTTGGGCATCGAGGGACTGCACATGTTCACCTTCAACCAGGTAGCCGCCACTGAACAGTGGCAACAAGCAAAGCTCAGATGACAGCGTCAAAAAATACGAGTGCTCCTCTGTTCGCTCCGTTCCGGGGTTGGCTCGTCCGACCCGAATGGGCTCCTCGAGTGGTCGCCGGTGCATACGATTCGAAAACTCCCGAGCAACGCCGTGACATCGTGGAGCGAAACCCGTTCAGCTACCTCGGCGTCACACGGTCACGCGAGGATCTGTTCGAGGGCTGCTCAGAAGCCGATCTGCTGACGCTCAGCATTAAAACTCTTGAACGGATCCTCACCGCCGACGCTTTCGTGCTCTCGGACCACGCGGCGTTTTACGCATACCGCCTGAGTTCCTCCGACATCGGTGACTCCAGCGGTGCGCGTGCATCCGATGACGAGACCAGCGGGCCTTTCGCGCAATTGGGCATTGTCGGCGCCTTGGACGTCGACGGATTGCGTGACGGACGGGTACTGACTCACGAGAACATTCGTCCTGAGCGGGCCTCATTGATTACTGACCATCTCGGTCATGTCGGCGCCACCTCATCTCCAGTCTCATTGACCCATGTCGCACCACCCGAACTGCTTGAGATCCTCGAAGCGGTAGTGCAACGAACAGCAGATGTCGACGTAGTGGTTGAGGGAGTCAGGAACCAGGTATGGACCCTCGGGGCTGCCGAGACCATGGGCATCCAGCCGTTGCTCGAAGATCCGGTCGTCTATGTGACCGACGGCCATCATCGTTGTGCCGCGGCTTTGAGGAGTCGGGACGCACACCCCGATCAGGGTCCTTTTGCTCGGACACTCGCCGTGTTGTTCCCGCATGATCAACTGAGGGTTGCAGCTTTTCATCGTAGGTCGCCTGACCGCGGGGTGCGCTCAACACCGGAGTTGGTCGAGGCCCTTGGCACTGTGGGAACGGTCACTCCCGTCTGCGGTGTGGCTGCGGCCCGTCCGACGGCTCGCGGCGAGGTCGGTGTCTACCACGACGGGTCGTGGTTCCGGCTGGTCCTCGACCCCGTGGAACGCCCAACGACTTTGGCTTCGCTCGACGTTGAACGGCTTCGCCGTGATGTCATCGGCCGGGTGCTGGGAGTGAACGAACTAGAAGACAACAGCGACGTCGATTACGTTCCCGACCCTTCAGGCACAACAGAGTTGGTGGCCCGTTGTGACGCTGACGGCTACGTGGGCCTACTCGTCTATCCGACCGACATCAATGATCTGATGGCAGTGGCAGCCGCTGGAGACCTCATGCCTCCGAAGTCGAGCTACCTCGAACCCAAGCCACCCTCGGGAGTCTTCCTGCGTTCGCTCGGAGTGGGCGCGACCAGAGACCTGGAACCGAACTGAACGCCACAGAAGCGTATATTATATCTTTTCATGATATTTGCGTTGCGCGTCACAATTCATGCACTAAGGTGAGCCCATGGATGCAGCTGTGCTGACGTTGATTTCGACAATGTTTGTTGCACTGCTCGGCAATTCTTGGCACCAGACCCGCGAGAACTCGAAAACTCGAGAACTCATGATTCAGCTCAACGACAACACACGGCTCGAGTTGAAGAACCTCGGCAACGAACTACGTGCCGACCACAAACAACTGCGAGCCGACCACAAACAACTCGGCGACGAACTACGGAGCGACCACAAACAACTCGGCGACGAACTACGGACCGCCCACAAACAACTCGGCGACGATCTACGGACCGACATCAGGCACTTGAGCGATGGTTTGGGGCACGTACGAGAACGCTTGTCCCGCATTGAAGGCCACTTGAGAATCAACGGTGCGCATCCAGCCGGTTCAACCACCGACGACTGACCGCCAGACCGACCACCCTGGTCACCGTTCAATCGGTCATCGCGGCGCGATCGAACCCGTCATGCGTGCCGCGGCCAGGGTGTTCTTGAGCAGACAGCCGATGGTCATCGGGCCGGTGCCTCCCGGCATCGGCGTGATGGCGCCTGCGACGTCCTGCACACTGTCGAAGTCCACGTCACCGACGATGCCGTCCTCGGTGCGGGAGATTCCCACGTCGACAACGGTCGCTGCGGGGCTCACGAAGTCGGCGGTCACCAACCGTGCCATTCCGGCAGCGGCGATGATTATGTCGGCGGAGCGGCACAGTCCGGCGAGGTCTGCGGTGCGGCTGTGTGCGAGCGTGACGGTCGCGTCGCAACCCTTCCGCCCCAGCAACAGTATCTGTGGCAGGCCGACCAGCGTGGAGCGCCCGATGACGACGGCTCGCTTTCCGCTGGTCTCGATTCCGTAACGCGCAAGCAGTTCCATCACCCCCAGCGGCGTACACGGAACGTGCCCGGCCCTGCCGCGGATCAGTCGACCCATCGACCGCTCAGTCAAGCCGTCGACATCTTTTTCGGGCGGGATCAGGTCGAGCACCGCCTCCGCGTCGATACCGGCCGGCAGCGGCAGCTGCACAAGGATGCCGTGGACCGAATCGTCTTCGGCAAGATCGCGGACCGCCCCGGTGACATCGTCCTGCGTTGCGTCCTCGTCCAGCTCCACATGACGCGACACCATGCCCGCCTCCTGAGCCTTGCGATGCTTGTTGCGGACATAGATCCGGCTCGGTTTGTCGCTGCCGACCAACACGGTGGCGAGGCAAACCTCGGGGTTGCCCAGCGAATCGATCTCTGCGCGTACGGCCGCGACGATCTCGTCGCGCAGCCGGTTTCCGTCCATGAGCACCGCACCACCGGGTGTACGCTCGAAATCATCGTAAGAAGTCACGCCCACAGGCTAGTCCAGCCACAATGTCGCCCGCCCCCCGCCCCGAGAATTCAGCGAAGGCTCAACCGCAGTGGCTTGCTGCGCTTCCTCCCTTTGTGCATCGCGAATGGGGCGCCTGCCACAACATGGAAGTGGCAGTCGCTGAACTCGCCCGTCCATTACCTCTGCGGTCGCCGCCTGCGGGCGGAAGCGATAGCTGCATTGATTGCCTTCTCGATACGCGAACCGCGCCGCTTGAAGGGCAATTCGTCGAAAATCTCTTTGAACAACTGGGCATTCGTTCGGAGCAGCCCGTCTGACTCAATCCACCGGGCAATCGCTACGAGTTCTCCGTGGGAGTACTCGTCAATAGAGTTGTGTGCCCGTATTCTGGGCGCGGAGTACCGTTGAGGAGCGGTGGCGGTCTCACCGGACGGCACACCGGCCGCAGGCCCGTTGCGCAGTGAATCCGAGCAAAGATCACTGTTCCGAGGAGCGATCTTCCCAGAGTTGATTTCCGCGAGTGCCGCCTCGTAAGCGGCCTGCACGCGGCACACTTCCGATTGGTGGTCGTTGAACCAGTCGGTCGACCAGATTCGACAGAACCGCCATCCGAGCCTCTCAAGATGCTCTTGACGCAACCGGTCGCGGTCGCGCGCTGTCGGTGAGGAATGATAGCCGGCGCCGTCGGCTTCGACTGCCAACGCAAACTGGCCAGGTTTCGCAGGATGGCGCACCGCAAAGTCGATTCGATAACCGGAGCACCCGTATTGCGGCACCACCTCCAGCCCCACGGCATTCAACTTGTCCAATACATCGATCTCGAAGGGGTTCAGCTTCTCGGGCGGTTTGACGCCGTCCAAGTCGGCACCGCCTGATTGGGCGAATTTCAGGAAACCGCGCAGCATGTTGGCTCCCGTAGCCCGTGTCCTGTCAGGATCCATGTCGGCGTAGTCGAATGACGACACCAAGGTCATACGCTTGCGGGCCCTGGTTATTGCAACGTTCAGCCGTCGCTCGCCACCTTCTTGGTTGAGCGGACCGAATCGATACTGCATTCTGCCGTCGGCGGTCTTGCCGTAGCCGACACTCAAGATGATGGCATCACGTTCATCGCCCTGTACGCGTTCGAGGTTCTTCACGAATGCCCGTTCTTCGCGCGAATCCTCGAAGAACTCCTCAAGTTCGGGGCTGCGCTCCTGCTCAATCCGCTTTCGCAGAGTCCCCTCGATGCGATCGGCGTGATGTGAGCCCATAGCAATGACCCCGAGGCTCTCTGCGGGTCGCCGCCGGGCATGGTCGATCATCAAGTCCACTACCCGTTGGACTTCGCCGGAGTTGCTGCCCTTCTCGGTGGGCATTCCCATTTGGTGCGGCACCAGCATCCAGTCGAGGCACTGGTCGGCATCGGCGCCGGCACCGGGAAAGGTGGTCAGGCTGCCGTGGTAGATCTGCTGGTTCGAGTACGAAATGAGCCGCTCGTCCTGGGAGCGGTAGTGCCAGGTGAGGGGGCGCCGAGACAGCATGGCATCAAGCACGTCGAGTATCGACTCGTAATCGGTGATCGACTCCTCGTGCTCGTCGAGATCATCGTCTCCTCCGGAGCTGTCGAAGAAGGATGTCGGCGGCAATTGGCGAGAGTCTCCCGCAACCATTGCGCGCTTTCCTCGCAATAGCGCCGAAATTGCATCGCAGGGCATCACCTGGCTGGCTTCGTCGAACACCACAAGGTCGAACAGCGGCTCGGGGGGCAGAGTTTGAGCCACGTCAAGGGGCGACATTGCCCAGCATGGGCGCAGTGCAGTCAACGCCGTGGGGGCTTCCTCGAACAGTCGTCGCAGAGGCAGATGGCGCGTTTTCTTGGACGCTTCCTTTCGGATCAGTTGATCTTCGTCTGTGCGCTGGGAGAGCGCGGCCACAGCGTGCTCTGCGATGCGCCGCGCCACCCGGGCCGCAGTATGCTCCAAATGCTCAGTGTCGGCTTGTTGGAACTCGTCCACATACCGGCTCTGGCGGGTGCCCTGGAATCCTGACAAACAACTGTCGCTCAACAGCACCTCCCGTTGAATCGAACGCAACCAACAATGGTCGAAAGCTGTCTCCAACGCCGCCGCCGACAAGGTGCCGGCATCGACGCTCTCAAGCAGCGGCCCCATGTGAGCCTTTCGCAGCCGTTGCTCCACTTCTGCCAACCGGGGCAGACGGAACAACGTCTGCTGATCACCGATCAACTCTTGAGCTGTTCGGGAGATTCCTTCGGTGGTTTCCTCGGCAAACGTCCGCTCGGGCAGCGACAGGGCCAACTTGTCGACTGCGTCCAACATTTCGTTGAACGCCGAGCGGGCGTCGACGACATCGGCCGGCACTCGAGGCAGACCGGCCCAACCCGACTCAGCCCAGCGGTGGGATTGTTCGCAAGCCGCCCGAACTGCGTTCAAAGTCGCCCGCGCGCTGAGCTTGGTCGGTGCGGACACAAGGCTCTCCAACTCGGCCTTGGCCATCTTGTACTGCTTGTTGAACAGCCGGCCGAACACATTCCCACCAGCGGGTGCCAGATCATTCGACAGTCGGTCCAGATCCCAGTTGAACGCCTCTCTGGTCAGCACGGACTCAGTCTCTGCGATGTCGTCGGCAAGCCCGACAAGCCCGACAAGCAGTTCGTTCCATTGGGAAACCGACCTGAGATCGTCTATCTCCAACTCTTCTGACAACAGCCGCCGCTGCGTCTCCCAGTTGGGGATGCACTCGATGGTCAGCCTCGAGCACGCGTCGAGCACGCTACGGGCATCTTCGTCGGTCGTTATGCGAGCGCCGGCCCACGGTGAGCGACCTGATCGGAGCGGTTCGGACAGGTCTGCCCAGTCCTTGAGATCGCGGCGCACATCTCGGGCCGTGGTTTCGTCCAATTCGATCAGGGCAGATGACGAGAACAGCACCAGGGGATGCGGCCCGCCACCCAGATACCCGGACGCCTCCAGTTCCAGCAACCGTGACTGAACTTCGAAGTAGGACACTCGCCAGGGTTCACGCTCCTGGTGAAGAGCTTCCGCGTAGCCCGACAGTTCTTCTCTGGACGTCTGCAGACTCTGGTGCAGTCCCTGATGGTCGACCGGAGGGATTCTGCTGATGGCGCCGAGCGATTCGTCGAGCTGACGGGCCAGTTCCCTGCGGGAGGAGACCCCACCGTGCAGGTCCATCACAAACCGGTCGAGGCCAACTTTGGTCAACCGCTTGGCCACCGCGTCGATGGCCGCGCGCTTCTCCGCCACGAAAAGCACAGATTTGCCCTCGGCCATCATGGCCGCAATGAGGTTGGAGATGGTTTGACTCTTGCCCGTGCCCGGTGGCCCTTGGAGCACGAACGACTCCCCGGCCAAGGCTGCGTTGATGGCTGCGTTCTGCGACGCGTCGGCGTCCAACACCAAGAATTCGCTCGCGGGTGGGGTACGGTCGGGAAGCGACGGGTCCACCGTGTCGGCGCGGGTGGCACGCACGGCCCCTCCAGCCGCCTCATCACCCGCGATTGCAGCGATCAGGTCATGGCGGGCCAGCGCATCAAGATTGTTGTTGACGTCTTTGACCATCGGCATCTTCTTGAACATGAAGTTGCCCAACACCACCCGTTCGGTTATCGCGAAGTTCGGAACCCGTTCGGTTCGCCGGTGCAGTTCTGCGAAAATAGCCTGCTCCTCATCCTCAGTGATCTGCTCCCCATCGCCATACGGGTCCATGAGGCGCTCGCCTGACACATCGACGCTGAACTCGTTCTCCAAGTGCTGGAGCAATGCCTCGTTCAGGGTCCAGTCGCCGTTCAGCTTCATCTCAAAGTCCACTTCGGCAGCACCCGTACGCTCCAATTCAACGGAGCACAACAACACCGGCGAGGCCGGCGTCGCACTCGATGAAACGGTCGTCCAAGTGGCCATCCCCCACCCGAGGAACAGTGTGCTGATGCCCTTCTCCTCGTAGTTCACCGTGGTCTTGCGCTTGACGGCTCGGGTTCTCCGCAATGCGTCGTCGGCCTGATCGCTGGTGAACAGTTCCTGAATCCGCACTTTCCTGCCGTTCAGGAGGGCTCTCCTCCTGCTGAGAACGGCCTCATCCAAGCTCAACGTGCCTGACTTCAACTCCTTGTAGTACAGCAGCAGGTTTCGGCCAGATTCGTCGGTCAACTCCTTGGCCCACCGTTCCGCGGCTCGCACGACGCGTTCTTGGCGGCCCCTACTTGTCGTGTTCACCTAGAATCCCCCAGCGCCGTCATAGCTTCGTCGTCAGCAATGCGCAGCAGAATAGTCCCAAGATGGTGACAGGGGTGTATCCGAACCGTGAGGGTCCGACCTATTACGCGTGCCGAATGCGACCTTCTCGCGTGTGGTGACAACGACCTCTTCGGCGCGATGTGCGGTCCATGAGCACGGCACCGCAAAGCGTCACGCAGGAAAGTTGCAGATTCCGTCGTGAAGCCGCGATTGCTGGCGGGGTCGAGTTTCCTACCGGTGCTGTCACACCCATGACTACAATAGGTGTCAGTCCTGATCTAGGGTCGTGGTCAAACGGAGAGCGGTGTTCCAACATGTCGAATACATTGCACAAACTCACCGACGAAGCTGAGTTGGACGCTCTCATTGACAAGACACTGAGCGAGGCAGGTGTCGATCTCGAGGAACTCCGGCGCCAAGCGCTCGATGGGAGGTTCTCATCAGAGAAGCTGCGGCGTACCTGGTTCGTTGTAAACGGACTCGGACGCGGCTGACTCTTCCCAAAGCAATCTCGTGGTCAAGAGCCTGGATTCGCAAGCGCGTCGGTTTGCCAAACAAACATCAGACCTGCTGAACAAGACGGTCACAACGGGCGTTCGGGTCTCGGTCTTGGAAACAGCGGCAGGAAACAGAATCATGGGTTCTCGAGTCTCTCGCAATCAACCCTCGCCAAGCCCGATCTCGATTTCCCACTCACAGCGTGATCCAGTCGTGTACCTCTATCTGATCCACTCGTACGAACTGGATCCAGAGGGTGTGTACTTGACGATGGCTTCCAGCACGATGAGCCTCTACACGTCCCCCGACATGGGTGACGACCAACTCATCGTCGGTATCGACTACACCCGATCATCGCCGAACCAGTACCCGGGCGCCCACCTGCACGTCGCGGGCACCCGTGACGATCTCGATTCGGTTTACCTCGGAGATGATAGAAAAACCCGAGAACTCCGGGATCTGCATCTCCCCGTGGGCGGGAAACGCTTCCGTCCAACCTTGGAGGATCTCATTGTGTTCATGGTCACTGAAGAGATGGTTGTGCCTCGGCCGAACTGGCGCGCCACGCTTGACGATCACCGACGAAAATGGGAAACGATTCAACTGAAAGCAGCCGTTAGACGCAACCGACAGGACGCCGCCGACGCATTGAAGGAGTCCGGCTGGCACGTTTCCCGCAGCTGATTCCGAAAGCCGCGTCGCAATTGTCCCGTTCGTTGGTGGTGTTCGATTTCAGGGGCGAGCGGCGCGCGTCGTAGGGTCGGGCCATGAGCGAATACAGCCAAGAAACAGCCGATCCAAGCAAAGACCGCAACAGTGACCGAGCAGACGACCATCAATGGGTCCTGCTCGACGACCCGATTCCGGGGGTGCGCAGGATCACCTTCAACCGCGCCGACAAACGCAACTCGCTGATCCATCCTCTACGGGGCGCGATTCTCGGTGCGCTTCGAGTTGCCGACAATGACGACAGCGTCAAGGTGTCGATCGTGCGGGGTGACGGCCCGTCCTTCTCAGCCGGGTACGACCTCGCCGGCGGCAACACCGACTACGACCTGCCGTTCTTCACCGCGCAGGGTGAGGGGCAGTGGCCGCGCCACGTCACCGAAGGTTGGATGAGCATCTGGGATCTCGCCAAACCAGTCATCGCGCAGGTACACGGATACTGCCTGGCAGGCGGCAGCGAGCTCGCCACCTGCTGTGACCTCGTCTACGTGGCTGAAGATGCCCAGATGGGTTACCCGGCCACCCGTTTCGGCGTGCCCGACATGCACTTCCATGCCTGGTTCATGGGGATGCGCAAAGCCATGGAAATGATGATCACCGGCGATTCGGTGAGCGGCGTCGAGGCCGTCGAATACGGCTGGGCCAACCAGGCATTCCCCGCTGAGGACTTGTCGGCCGAGGTGCTGAAAGTCGCTGAACGGATCGTTCAGACACCTACCGATGTGGTGCAACTCAACAAGCGTGTGGTCCACCGGCAGATGGAGGTGATGGGCCTGCGCACCGGCATCCGTGCCGGCACCGAACTCTGCGCCCTGGGAACCCACACGGAGTCGATGAGGATCTTCATCGGCAACGTCAGAGAAAAGGGTTTGACCGCAGCGCTCAGCGAACGGGACGAGCCCTACGACGACTACCGCACTGCATCTGCGCAACCCAAAGTCGCTGATTGACCAAGCCCAGCCGGCGGCGCGAGCCCAAGAACGTGCGCGGATTGAACATCGTGATGCGCCGAGACCTGTTGTCTCCCGCTCTTGTTCACTGCGTTCACGGGCCGCTCTGGCCACGGCCTCGTTCAGTCGCAACCGTGTGCAGGATCAATCCGCTCGGCCTCCGAAAACCGCGTGCGGGCGGGCTCAGGCGGTAGCCTCATGCGCCATATGGCTACGCTGCGACTTCCCGAAAAGCCTGATCTGGTCGGTTTGGAGGAGAAGTGGGATGCTGTTTGGGACCGCACCGGCATCTACCACTTCGACACAGCCAAGACGCGTGACGAAGTCTTCTCGATCGACACTCCACCGCCGACGGTGAGCGGTTCGCTGCACGTGGGTCACGTCTTCAGCTACACCCACACCGACACCATCGCCCGTTATCAGCGCATGGCCGGCCGTGAAGTGTTCTATCCCATGGGCTGGGACGACAACGGCCTGCCCACTGAGCGTCGCGTGCAGAACTACTACGGCGTGGTGTGCGACCCGTCACTCCCCTACGACCCCGGTTTCAGAGCGCCTGTCGATGCCGGCAACCCCAAGGCGGTGTCGAAACGCCGCCCGATCTCGATCAGCCGTCCCAACTTCATTGAACTGTGCCTGGAACTGACCGGAGAAGACGAGAAGGTCTTCGAGCAGCTGTTCCGACTCCTGGGACTGTCAGTCGACTGGACCCGCACCTACACGACCATCGACGACCACTGCCGACGGGTCAGCCAACTCGCCTTCCTCGACAACCTCGCTCGAGGTGAGGCCTACCAGGTCGAAGCGCCTTCGCTTTGGGACGTGACCTTCCAGACCGCGGTCGCTCAGGCCGAACTGGAGGACAAGGAAGTGCCGGGGGCCTACCACAAGCTCCGGTTCGAGCGCGCCGACGGGGGTGGACCCGTATGGATCGACACCACGCGCCCGGAGTTGGTCCCGTCGTGTGTCGCATTGGTTGCCCATCCCGATGACGAGCGCTACCAGCCCCTGTTCGGCGGTGTCACGGTGTTGAGTCCGATCTTCGGTGTTGAACTTCCTGTACACCCCCACCATCTCGCGGACCCCGCCAAGGGAACGGGGATCGCCATGATCTGCACCTTCGGCGACACCACCGACGTGACCTGGTGGCGAGAGCTTGATCTCCCGGTACGTACGGTCATCGGCCGAGACGGCCGTTTCACAAGCGAGACTCCGGATTGGCTCAGCACCCCGGACGCTGCAACGGCGTATCAGCGACTGGCCGGCAAACGGGTGGCCGGCGCACAGGAAGAGATCGTGCAGATCCTGCAGGAGTCGGGCGACCTCGAGGGCCCGCCCCGCCCGATCACACATCCCGTGAAATTCTTCGAGAAGGGCGACAAACCACTGGAGATCGTGGCGAGCCGTCAGTGGTACATCCGCAACGGCGGCCGCGACGCTGATCTTCGTGAGTCTCTGGTTGCCCGCGGCGGCGAGATCAACTGGGTTCCCGACTACATGCAGGCCCGTTTCACGAACTGGATCGAGGGTCTGAACGGCGACTGGTTGATAAGCCGACAGCGCTTCTTCGGTGTGCCGCTGCCGCTGTGGTACCACCTCGATGCACACGGAGAGCCGCGATGGGACCAGCCCATCACCCCCCGCCAAGACCAGCTCCCGGTCGACCCGTCAACCGACGTGCCCGACGGCTTCGAAGATGCCCAGAGAGGTCTACCCAACGGCTTTGCAGGCGAGGTCGACGTGATGGACACCTGGGCCACGTCCTCGCTCACTCCCCAGATCGCCGCCGGCTGGAGAACAGACGCCGACCTGTACGCCTCCACGTTTCCCATGGACGTTCGGCCTCAAGCGCACGACATCATCCGCACCTGGCTTTTCTCCACGGTGGTCCGGGCCCATTTCGACGCCGGCACCGCTCCCTGGCGCAACGCCGCGCTCTCGGGCTGGATCCTTGATCCCGACCGCAAGAAGATGTCGAAATCGAAGGGCAACGTCGTGGTGCCCACCGACTTGTTGGACCAGTACGGCGCCGATGCTGTGCGCTACTGGGCCTCATCGGGGCGCCCCGGCACTGACACCGCCTTCGATCAGGGCCAGATGAAGATCGGCCGACGCCTGGCGATCAAACTGTTGAACGCGTCGAAGTTCACGCTCGGATTCGGTACCACCGATGCCGCTGCTCCCAACGATACCAACGGCGCTGCTGCCAACGATGCCGCTGCCAACGAATCCGGTGATCATGATGCGGGCAAGATCACAGAGCCTCTCGACCGTTCAATGCTGGACCGACTCGCTGATCTGGTCGAAGACGCCACAGAAGCCTTCGAGCGCTTCGACTACGCCCGCGCCCTGGAACGCACAGAGGCATTCTTCTGGTGGTTCACCGACAACTATCTGGAGCTTGTGAAAGCTCGCGCCTATGGCGAATTCGGTGCAGAACGTGCCGAGTCGGCTCGCCACGCGCTTCGTTTCGCCCTGTCGACGATGCAGCGGATGTTCGCTCCCTTCCTGCCCTTCGTCGCCGAGGAGGTCTGGAGTTGGTGGCATGAAGGTTCGGTCCACGCCGCCGACTGGCCCTCCAGCGACAGCCTGCGCCTCGCGGCGGGTGGGATCGGCGCGGCGACCAGCGGTGTAGCCGCGGACGCCCTGCGCGTTGTGCGCCGCAAGAAGTCGGAGAACAAGCGCAAGCTGCGCACCCCTGTGCTGTCGGCGGCCTTCGCTGGGAGCACCGAGCAGTTGGCAATGCTCGACACGGTGATCGACGACGTGAAAGCCGCAGGCGTGATCCTCACGGTGGCCTCCAGCACAGTCACCAACGACACCGAGATCAGCGTCAGCGCAGAACTCGAACCCGAACTGCAGACTTGACCGGGAGGATGGCGAGGTGATCGACCTTCGTTCAGACACCGTCACCCGACCCACCGAACCGATGCGCCGGGCGATGGCGACCGCCGAGGTGGGCGACGACGTCTTCGGCGACGACCCGACTGTGAACAGGCTCGAGGCCATGGTGGCTGAACGGCTCGGCGCCGAGGCGTCGCTTTTCGTCACCAGCGGAACACAGTCCAACCTGTGTGCCCTGCTGGCCCACTGCGGACGAGGCGACGAATACATCGCCGGCGACAGCTCCCACACGTTTCGGCTGGAGGCCGGCGGTGGCGCCGTGCTCGGTGGGATCGCGCCTCAGCCCGTAGCGACGGAAGCCGACGGGCTCCCCAACCCCGTGGCGGTCGCGGCGGCCGTCAAGCCCGACGACACCCACTTCGCCCGTACACGACTGCTGTGTCTCGAGAACACCAAGAATGGGATGGTGCAGTCACCAGAACGCATGGACGAGGCGATCAAGGTGGCGAGGGACGCGGCCCTCGGCGTACACCTCGATGGCGCGCGCATGTGGAATGCGTGCGTTGAACTGGGCGTCTCGGGTGCAGAGTTGGTCGCCGGTTCCGACACCGTCTCAATGTGTCTGTCGAAAGGACTCGGCGCTCCCGCCGGATCGCTTCTCAGCGGTCCCCGCGCGCTGATTGATGAGGCCCGGAGGTGGCGCAAGATGCTCGGTGGCGGACTGCGTCAGGCCGGGGTGCTGGCTGCAGCAGGCATCTACGCCTTGGAGAACAACGTGGACCGACTTGCCGACGATCACGCCCGGGCAGCGCTGTTGGCAGCGGCTCTGGCCGACATCGACGGGATCGAGGTGAACGCAGTCAACACCAACATGATGTTCATCTCCATTGACGGTGCCGGCAGCGATCTGCAGCAACGCCTAGCAGACCGTGGCGTGCTCTGCGACGTGCTCAGAACCAGGGGCAGCAAAGGACCGAGCCCCTATGCGCAGGTGGTCGGCACGAGACTCGTCACCCATCTCGGGATCAGCGACGACGACATTCGTGCCGCGACCGCCGCGTTCGCTGCCGCGTTGAGCGACTCAGGCTGAGGGGCCGGGACCCCGCAGGATTCGGGTCTTGCCTAGCTCTGATCTCAGGCCGCGGCGCGCTGCTCTTCAGCCCGCTTCCACTTTGCCCACCAAAACCGCAAGATCCACACAATCAAAACAGCGACTGACAGCCACCAAAGAAGATTTCGGATAGTAACCGGTAGGTAGACGTTCATTAGCAGGATCGCTGCGACCCAAGCGACAAACAACAGATGCGAACGCATGGGCCGCGCCAAGACCTCAGCAGGAGTTGCGAAGAGCCTGTCGGCAGGACCAAAGAACCTGTCAACATAGGTAAAGAACTTGGTTCTCTTGTCGTTGCTCATGGTTTTCCCTTCTAGCCTCCGTGAGCTGGTTAGGGCTGATCAAGCCAGAGAATCACATCCTCGGCCTCGCATACCTTGAAAACGTCTATGTCGGTGTCTTGTGAGCCAGCCGCGTAAGCCCCTGCAGCCCGTGCGGCTGCGGCAGCCGCACCGTACCAAGCGAGCAGCACGCCCCCGACTCTAAGCCCCCACTTGCATTGTGTCTCGGTGAGATGGGCGTGCAGCCGGGGCAGTCCCTGCGTCCATCTCCATTCATCTCTACACACTTGGACAAGCTCCCACTTCCAAGCGTAAATTGGGTGCATCTCCCAACCAACTGGCGCTGGGTCATGATAGCCCACCACTACTTGTATATGTTGCCATTCGTAGTTACAAACCCACGCCCGATAGGGAATTCCTGGATATCTGGCGTCATGGGCACTAGCTGGATCAGCTTCCAAACTCGAAAGCACCGGAACGCCCGGAACATCTTTTGGCACCAATGCAAAAGACACCGAAAGCAGGGCTGCTGCTAAGATTGCAGCAACGATCCTACGTGTGTGTGTCATTGGGTGATTCCTCTAGATCGAAAGGTTACGATGTGCGGACGCAACCTAACACCGCACGCCCACCGCGTCTACTCTTTGAGCATGAAACAGGTTCCGGCGGTTTGAGGATATGACAAGTTGCTTTCTTGGACCACGGTGTCACCCAGAACTCGCAACACCGACGACATTCGTGCCGCGGCCGCCGCTTTCGCCGCCGCGTTGGGCGACTCAGGCTGAGGGGCCGGGACCCCGCAGGATTCGGGTCTTGCCGTACATGTTGCCGAAGAGCACACGGCCGTCCTCGTCGATGGTCACGCCGGCACCGGTGGTGTTGAATTTCGAGCCGCCGACAACGAAATGGAAGCGGCTCTGACCGGTCTCCCAATCAGCGGCCTCGATGGTCCAGGAGCCGTTGCGCACACCGCAGGTGTAGACCAACCCGCTCTGTTGCGCCACGAAGGGCACTGAATTGGGCGAGGAGACGTCGTAGTTGACCCATGCCTCCTTGAGTCCTCGCGCCTCGGGGTCCCACTGGTACTTGTGCATCCCGTGCGGTGTGTATTCGGGCTTGTGGCCGAGCATGAAGCAGAGCATCCGTGCGCCCCGCGGGGGGAAATTGTCGGGCACTGTGGCGGGTTCGTTGTTGACGGTCATGGCGCCGTACCCGGACACCGTGATCGACTGCTCGGTCTTGATCTCCGGCAGGTCGGGATCGCCCATGTTCGCAGGGCCGATACCTGCAATTCGGCGGTGCGGAGCGTCGGGGAGCTGTTCCCAGTCTTCGGGGATCTCCTCGCGCCACAGCAGCGTGATGTTGACCACGTCGTCGCCGTCGCCGATCACCACGAACTTGTCCTCGTCGGGACCGAAACCCATCAGCGACGGTGTCGTGCCGGATCCACAGCCCCCACCGTTGCGATAGGGCACCGACCAGCAGCCGTCGGCCTCGTCGTCGGAGAGCCGTTCGCCGGTCCAGCGAAGCTTGTGGTGACGGTCGTTGGAGTTGACGTAGATGCCGTTGTCCTCGTCGACGCAGATGCTGGTGCGCACCCAGCCGTAACCGGTGTGACCCCGCTCGGCTGCTCTCATCGCGCAGTACTCCGCTGCGGTTTCGGCGCCACCCGCAACCTGGATTGCGTGGTACCCGCTGAAGTCGCGGGCAAGCACGACGACCCAGCCATGATCGGTCGACATCACCAACCGACCGTCGAAGGTCATGTTCATCCCCACGAAACAGCCTTCGATATGGTCGGGTTTGTACCAGCGGTCACGTTCGCTGATCTCTGACGCGGGATCGCTCGAATCGGCCTCGATATAGGCCACCGCATGGTCCTTGCGGCCCAAGAAGAGCGTGTTGTTGCAGTCGACGAGGCAATAGACGCCGTCCAGACCGGTCATGAAACGCATCGCCAGGCCCATCGCATGGTTGATCGCGTCCTGTCCCTCCAGATTGTCGAGACCGGCGAGGTTGGCCTCCAACTCGGCCATGGGGGTACGTCCCTCGCCCCCCACGATTTCGTGGTCGGCCAACACTTCCAGAGTCTCGTAGTCGAGCTTCGCGATGTTCTGGCGGCCGTTGCTCCACACAACCCGACGACCGTCGGGATACGGACCTGAGATCGTGCAACCGAAATGGCAGGGTCCGAGCCATGAATACTGGATGTCGTTCTCGCTCAGAACCTCGCTCGGTCCTTCAGGTCCGCGCCAGGCCACGTTGTCCTGCTGGTCGCAACGGCCGTGCGCCATGGCGTTCGAGGAGTCGGCGAGGAAGGGGTTCCGGGGTCCGGTCTGCATCCGAGCACCGTATTGCGACGCCGACGCAACCCGCCAATCCGAACACGTCCCAGCGGTTGAGCCCGAACCAGAACAGCCTGTTGTATTGCGACGCCGACGCAACCCGCGAATCCGAACACCTTTCAAGAGGCCGAGCGGATTGATCCCGCACACGGCCGCGACCGAACGAGGCCGCGGCCCGAGCGGCCCGCCCGCAGCCTCGCGGCCCCTGATAAGTTGATCGCAGAGACCAACGGCCCGGCCCGGGCCCGCCCGCGGCCTCGCGGCCCCTGAACGCAGCGAATAAGAGGCCGAGCGGATTGATCCCGCACACGGTCGTGGCTGAACGAGGCCGCGGCCCGAGCGGCCCGTGAGTGCAGCGAACAAGAGCGGGAGACGACAGGCTTCGGCGCACCCGCGGTGTTCAATCCGCGCACGTTCCAAGAACAGGAGACAACGGGTCTCGGCGCACCCGCGGTGTTCAATCCGCGCACGTTCCAAGAGGGGGGCAGTAGATTCGAGGGGTGATCATCGGGATTGACGTCGGAGGGACAAAGACGCTGGGTCTGCTGGTGGATCCCGACGACTTTCGGGTCCTGGCCAGAACCCGAAAGTCGAGCCACGGCAGCAGCGATGAACTGCTTGACCGACTGACCGGGGTCGTGGCGGAACTGTCCGAACACAGCGACACACCTGTGCAGAGTGTCGGACTCGGGATAGCCGGTCTCGCGGCCCGCACTGGTGTCGTGCGCTACTCCCCGAACCTGCCGAACCTGGTCGAGTTCCCGGTGGGTCGACTCCTGGCCGAGGCAACCGACACGACAGTCACCACGATCAACGACGCCACCGCCGGCGCCTGGGCTGAGGCGAAGCTCGGTGCCGGCCGAGGCTCAGACGACTTCGCATATGTGGCTTTGGGGAGCGGGATCGGGACCGGCTTCGTCGCCGGTGGACGCCTGCTGCTCGGCGCCAACGGCTTCGCCGGCGAATCCGGCCACATGACAATTGATGTCAGCGGCCCCGCCCATATCACCGGGCAGGCCGGCCCCTGGGAGTATTTCGCTTCGGGCAACGGGCTCGGTCGGCTCGGGCGTGAGGCCGCGGCTGCTGGGGAGTTCGCCGTGTTGGAGGATCTGGTGAGCGATACCAGCGAGATCCGCAGCGAACACGTGGTGGCTGCGCTGAAGCAGGGTGACGCTGCCGCTGCGGAGATCTTCGACGGGTTCTGCTGCGAAGCGGCTCGTGGGATCGCCAACCTGATCCTTATTCTGGATTCGAGCCGTGTGGTGCTCGGCGGAGGCCTCGCTGAGGTGGGTGAGCCGCTCCGAGCCGGAATTGACGACTGGTTGCAGCGTTTGCTGCTCGGGTCGGGTCATCGACCCAGAGTTGAGGTCGTGTTGGCTGCGTTCGACTCCGAGTCCGGTGCCCTCGGAGCCGCTTTGGTCGCCGCCGATCCGCTCGGACTCTAGGACGCGTTGGTCGGCTCATGACCGAGCCGGCGCCCTTTGGTCGCCGCCGATCCGCTCGGACTCTAGTGGTGTGTCGCCGGTTTCCCTGCTGGGGGACACAGCCCTTTTGCCTGTGCAAACAGGCATTTACGCCCCGCAAGCAATGTCCGACACACCACTAGGACGGTCCAAAGCGGTCTAAGAACGAGCGCGGGCAGGTGATGCCGCCCCGCGCTGACACCAGTGGTCTTCCGCTCTTGTTCGCTGCAATCACGGGCCGCTAGGGCCACGGCCTCACGCTGTACGGGCCGGGTTGTCCCGCCTACTCGCTCGGCCTCCAAGCCGGGCCGGAACGCCCGATGGCGGCTTCGTTGGTCCCCAGATAGCTGGCGACGACCAGAGGATCGTTGCGAACCTCATCAGGGGGTCCGTCGGCGATCACCGCGCCGGACTCGAGGCAGTACACGCGGTCGCTGATGCTCATCACCAGCGGCATGTCGTGTTCGATCACAACCACCGAAGCGTCGAGTTCGGATTGGATCTGCTTTATCAGCGGCCCGAATGCCTCCGCTTCTCTTTGAGCCACGCCACCGGTCGGTTCATCCAACAGCAGCACGCGCGCGTCCACAGCCAGCAGACTGCCGAGTTCGACAATACGTCTGGTCCCCGTTGAGAGCGACTCGATGAAGGAGTCTGCGTAGCGGCCCAATCCGAGATAGTCGATGATCTCATCGGCGGAGGACCGTTTGGCTCGTTCATGGGCGCCCGATGGTGGAAGCGCCAACATCGACGGCACCAAAAGAGAATGTTGGCGGGCTTCCAGCGCAACCATCAATGCCTCCCTCACAGTCAAACCCGGGTACAACCGGGCCGCCTGGAAACCTCGCCCGAGACCAAGCCGATGACGAGCCGAGGCGCTCCGGTCCGAAACGTCGACTCCGAGGACTTCGACCGTGCCTGCGGATGGGACGAACCCCCCTACCGCGTTGAGCAGGGTCGACTTTCCTGCACCGTTGGTGCCGATGAGACCTACAAGTTCTCCTTGGTCGACCTCAAAATCAACGTCGGCCACAGCAACGTTGCCGCCGAAACGAACCGTGATCCCTCTCGCGGCGAGCGTCGGACCATTGAGCGCTGGGCGCTCGGCCCGTGTCGATGCGGGAACCGCGGGCTGCCCGGCGACTTGAGGGACTCCGTTGGATCGCCGTTCGCTGAGACGACGGTCGGCCACCGCCAACAGGCCGTCCCGAATCGAGTAGACGATCTGCAGCAGACCCCCCGGGAAGTACATCAGCAACACCAGCAGACCGATGTTGGAGGTGAGCAGCTGTTGCAGGTCACGGAGCTGGTCCGGCACCAACTGTTCGATGCCCAGAATCCACAGCGAACCGAGGACCGGTCCGGCGACAGACCCCAAGCCGCCCACTATGGCGATCACGATCACTCTCAAGGAGTTGGAGGGCGCGAACTGTGTGCCTGGGCTGAGAGACGGTTGCACGATCACATAGAGCGCGCCGGTCAGTGCCGCCATACCGCCGGCGACTGCGAAGGCGGTGAGTTTCATGCGGCCCGGCACCACCGTGGAGGCCGCCGCCATGTCCTCGTTGTCTCGCACCGCGATGAGCGAACGTCCTATGCCGGTGGCACGGATACGGGCCACGATCCATGACATCAACATCAGTGTCACCAGACAGACCAGGTACAGCGTTCGCCGCGACTCGCCTACATCCACCCCGAACAACGCCGGGCGGTCGGGGGGCCGGGGGGCGGTGGTGCCGCCGCTGAAGAAGTCCTGAACAAAGATCCAGGTACCAGCCATGACCGCGAATGCCAGAGTGGTCACAGCCAAGAACAGGCCGCGCACCCGCAACGCGGGCAGACCCACCAGGACGGCTACCAGAACTCCCAGAACGGTTGCCAGAACCACCGCTGTCCCCCATGGAACGTCGATGCTGAGATCGAACAGATCGAACGGGATCGGAATGTCGTGCCCTTCGGTGAATGCCAGCGTCGCCAACCCGCCAACACCCACAAAAGCGAACTGACCGAGAGACAACTGTCCCGCCCATCCGGTCAGAACGGTCAATGACAACGCCACCATGGCGAACAGCACGATGTTGCTCCAAGTGAGGATCGGTGCAGAACTGGTCACAAAGACCGGTACCAGCGCCAAGGCGCCGAACAGGAGGAAGAACCCGATGCCGTTGAGGTTCCGCACCCACCAGATGCTTCGAAGCCTCTCGGGGATCGGGCGCAGCGTCGGCGACAGCGACCAGCCGAGGTCCTCTTTGCCCGAGCGGACGAACCACAGCACCACCACCAGCACGGTGATGAAGAACCAGAGGTTGACGATCGACTGGTTGGCCGAGTCGACATTGTTGCGCACGATCTTCTCGACCACCCCGACCGCGAGACCCGCCCAGATGACGCCGGGCAGTGACCGCATCTTGGCCAGCAGGGACACGACCAGAACCTTGAGCAGGAGTTCCTCAACCAACAGATTGCCGGTGTCGTCGACGGTGGCGGCCTGGAATCCTTGAAGTGGGGCGGTGAGGATCGCGGTTGCCGCCGCGAACCCGCCTGCGATGGTCCAGACGATCGTCGAGACGCGCCGTGGAGAGGTGCCGTACACCCGGGCGGTATCGGGATTCGACGCCGAAGCCCGTACCGCCAGGCCGAAGCGGGTCTTGGTCATGAACAAGCCGAGCAGGGCGATCAGTGCCGGTACCACGGCGAGCACCGTGATCTCCCGTGCCTGCAGCCGAATGTGGTCGGTTGGTTGCCAGGTCGTCTCGAACGCTGTGGGAATGTTGCCTCCCGCGGTGATGTCGGGGATCCAGCCGACGCGTGCCAGGGTCAGGATCTGGCCGACTCCGATGGTGGCTATCAGCAGAACCAGCCGCGGTGAATCGAAGAGTCGTCTCACGACGACCAGTTCGACGGCCGTCCCGATCAAGGCCGTCCCCGCGATCGCCAACCCGAAAGCGACCCACCAGTTCAACTCGTAGTTGATGATCATCATCACGAAGATCGCCAGACCGAAGAACCCCATCTCGCCGTGCGCGAAGTTGAGCACCCCCGTCGAGCGGTAGACGAGCACGAAACCTGCCGCCAACGCGGCATAGGTGAATCCTGCGATGATCCCGAGAACGATCGACTGTTGGCCTATCTCAAGTCCGAGGAGCTCGATCACCCGCCTTCGCCCCCCAGGAACACGGCGCGGGCCAGGTCATCGCGTTCAGCGAGTTCTTGAGCCGGCCCCTCGAAACGGACGATCCCTTTCTCCATGAAGACAGCCCGATCAGCGAATGCCAGCGCCACGTTGAGCGACTGCTCGACGATGATCATCGTCTGGCCCCGCTCTTTGAGATCCTGCACGACTTCCAACAGTTCCTGCACCACCATCGGCGCCAGGCCCAGACTCAGTTCGTCGATGAGGAGGACTTCGGGTTCGTGGATCAGCGCCATGGCCAGGGCCAGCATCTGTTGTTGGCCTCCCGACAGGTCTCCGGCGAGTTCGCCGAACCGGCCTTCGAGCGCCGGGAACGCCTCAAACGCGGTTGCGATTCTTCGTTCGACTTCTCCGGGTTCCATTTCTTTGCCCAACAGCGCTGCACGAAGGTTGTCGCCGATACTCAGGGCCGGGAAGATCCCTTCACCTCCGCGCAACTGCACGATCCCCACTCGGAACCGCGTCTCGGCCTCGGCGTAGGTGATCGTGCGCCCGTTGAGCCGGACCACGCCCCGGTCCGGGATTCCCAGACCGGATATGGCCCGCAACAGCGTGGACTTGCCGGCCCCGTTGGTTCCGAGCAGGGCCAGCACCTCGCCCTTGGCAACTTCGATCTCCACATCGAACAGGACCTGGACCGGCCCGTAGCTGTAATCGAGGTTGCGGACCTGCAACACTGGAACTGCTTCACCCGAGGCGATCTTGCGTGCTTCTGATTGTTCTTCAAGCAGTTCCTCCACCACCAAGGAGATGTCTCGGCGGATATGCACCGCACCGCGCCGGATCAACCAGCCGCCGAGCATCGCCGTGTACGGCGCCAGGATGATCATGGCCGTGCGGTTGTTGTAGGCGTCGGAGATCTGTCCCGCGATCAGACCACCGATGAACCCCCCCATCAAGAAGATGAAGACCGGCAGCAGGGCGAACGCCTGTGCCCGGATCCGGTAGGGGGAGACCAGGGCGATGATCGTGGGGGCCGCCACGAACGCCGCAGAGATCAACGCCTGGGCCAGGCCGATCAGGGCAACCAAGACAGCCAGATCCTTGATCGGAAACGCCACCATATAGACCACGCCGGCGGCGATGATCAAGGCTCCGGTCAATTTGACCACAGCTTCGGGGTCCTCGCGGAATTTCTTGTCGAAGACCCGACCCGCAATGGGGATCGCAATCAACGCCGGAATCCACATCAGCGATTCGATGATCCCACGTTGAAGAGCCTCACGACCGAATTCGTATTTGTCTTCAAGCAACAGATTGAACTGGCCGGGCACCGCGATCAATGCGAAACCGAGCACTCCAACGCCTGTGGCAAGGAAGTAGAACGTGCGGACTTTGCGTAGCCGCGCCAAGGCCGTGCTCATCGACGACTCGAGCTCCTCCACCTCTATGGCTTCGTCCTCAAGCAGGGCGTTATGCTCATTCTTACCGCGTGGCGGCTCCTTCATGGCGAGTGCGGCCAGGCCCACGAGCACAGGCGGGACAGCCATCAGATAGAACGCCCACCGCCAGCCCTCATCGCCGCCGGCGATCGCCACGATCAAACCGATCGTCAACGGACCCAGGAGCTGGCCGAGCGGTCGGCCCAGGCCCTCGAAGGCGAAGACTCGTGCCCGCGCCTGGATCGGATAACTGTCACTGATCAGCGAGTTGGAGACTGGAATCCTGTACGCCTGCCCGAAGCCAGTGGCGGCGTTGGTCCAAAACAGTTGGAAGGCGTTGACAATGAACCCAGACAGAGCCATCGTCGCCGCCCAGAACAACGAGGCGACCGGAATGATGGCGACACGAGTTACGCGGTCCGCAAGTGCAGCCATCGGCACCGCTCCAAGGACCAGGGCCACTCCCCCGAAACCGAGGACCCCTGCCAGCACAGTGTCAGAGATGTTGAGCGAATTCTGGATGTCGGGCCCGATCACCCGCACGGCGCGGGGAAGATCGTCGATGAAGTTCAGCAGGAACAACATCACCACGGTGGTCCTGCCTCCGACGACCATCGCCTCTCGCAACGTCATCGGTTCATCGCCGACTCCTGGGAGAAGGTCGTCGGGGAACACTACAGCCTTGTCACGTTCTGCTTGCTCGACCTGGCGGCGGGCTTCTTCGTCCAGTACCGCAGCCGCGAGACGCGCTGCTGAAGTCCCGGTTGGACCTACAGCAGTGGTTTCACCCTCAGAGTCTCGGTCCTGAACTGTCATCGGCTCCCCAGGTTGACGCGATTCTGCGCGCCGATATCATTACAGCCCCAGCAGAGTCGCGCCAGCGTTGAGAAGCAAATCAGTTCACTGGCTTCGGTCCACTGATTTCAACAGCGATTTGTGTCGAGCGTCGCTTGGGGCAACAATTCGGGCAGTGCCGTGAACTCGCGCGGCGTTCATACCTGGAGGGCTCGATGCACATCCTACGGTTCAGGTGGCCGGCACTGTTATTGGCTTTTGCGTTCTTCGCCGCTGCTTGCGGTGGTGAGACAACCGATGACTCAAGTGATCCCGACGACGACACAGCCGAACAGAGCGACAACGCCGACGACGATTCCGGCAACGACGGCAACAACGCCGACGACAGCGACGACGCGCCCGGAGAATCCGCTGGTGACGGGTCCGATCAAGCCGACGACTCGATGCCGGGAGACGAAGAAGCCGGACCCGACGTCTACGAAGATCCCCGCGGTGGTATTTTTCTGGAATTCCAGCAGGGCTTCGACCGCTCAGACCATCCTTTCACTCGGCACGACACCTTCTGTCTGCCTCATGAGCCCGCCGCCGACCGGGTCGACACCGACAACGGCATCACCGCCGATTCAATCAAGGTCGGTCACATTCGGAGTCGGCTCGAAGACCTGGCCGACTTGGGGTTCGCTGTTCCAGTCGGCGACCCGAAAGAAATCTTTGAAGTGTTCATCGATTACATCAACGAGGAGTGCGGCGGAATACGCGGTCGCATACTCGACCTTGGCTACACAGAAGCAGACGTTCTCGGTTCCGATGTGGACGGCAGCCGCAACACAGCCTGTCTAGCGATGACAGAGGATCATCAATCTGTGATCGTGATGAACAGCACCGGTTACCAGGGCACGGCCAATCTGTGCCTCGTTGAGGAACAAGAAACGATTTTCATCTCAACCCAGGGTCAGACCGAAGAGTTCATGGAACGTTCCAACGACCGGTTGCTCTCTTTGTCGCCGACACTTGAAGAAAGCCTTAATTTCATGGTGGTCGACCTGTTGGCTAGAGGCTGGCTGGACGGTCTCACCTTGGGCGTCGCAGCGCCGAACACTCCAGGACAGGTTGAGGCTGTGCAACAAGGGCTCGTGGACCCGTTGAACGAAGAGGGGTTCGACGTCGTGTTCGACGTAATCGACTGCGGTGGCGGAACGATCTGTTTCGGAGGGGTCACCGAGTCCGTCACCAACATGCTTGACGCTGGTGTGAACGGATTCTTCAACGTCCTCAATGTGGTTTCGGCTCCTGGTTACATCGGTGAGATGGCGAGTCAAGGCTACCAACCCGGAGACGTAAGCTTTTTTGCATCAGACTTCAATTCACAGGCTTCTGAACTGGTGTCGGGTCAGATCGCCAACAACGTCGCCGCCGGCAATCTTTACAATGGCGCCACGGTCATCGACTTCCGGACCACCGGCGAATACAGGGATCCGGCGTTCGAGCCCAACCCGATCGCTGATACTTGCAACAAGCTCTACAGCGAGAACAGTCCATCAGGCGCGGGTCACGATTGGCGGACTGTTGGAGATTCTGCCTACGGAATGGTCGGAAGCGTGTGCGGAATCGTCCGCATCATGGCTCGAGGGCTGTACGACGCGGGCGAGAACCCGACTCTTGCCGATGTACACGAGGCGATCACCAACCTGGGTCCTGTCGACAACAACGCCATGAGCCCGGCATCGATTCGCCCGGGCAAGACGCAGATGGCCGACGCCGTCCAAACACTGGACTTCATGTTTCCCTGTGATCAGCCTCTGCCGTTCGAGCGACGCAGCGGCGACCCCGTCTGCCTCACCGGGCGCAACGACTTCCGTCCCTCCCCCCGCTAGCTGACAGCGGCGAACACGGGTCCCGGACAGGAGCTTCTTCCTGCTTGGTGTGCGGGGGGTCGGAAAGAGCACTCGGGTACGTTCGGCGCTTCCGTCCGCGGTGCGTTTCGACCTCCTAGATGAATCGCTGTTCACTGATCTGCTCGCCGATGCGGGGCTGTTCGGACGCATGCTCACAGCAGTCTCTGATCGTGAATGGGTTGTCGTCGACGAGGTTCAGCGGCTCCCGAGCCTGCTCAACGAGGTCCATCGCCAGATCGCAGACCGTGGTCTTCGGTTCGCGTTGTTGGGGTCGAGTGCTCGCAAGCTCAAGTCGGGCGATCAGGGCTGCTCCGGCGCGGAAGCGGGCGATCCGATGGTCGAATCAACGAAATGCAGTGGAGGTGAGGGGAATTGAACCCCTGGCCTCCTCGATGCGACCGAGGCGCTCTACCAACTGAGCTACACCCCCTGCGGGCGGCAATCGTACCGTCATAGAACCGAAGAACAGACTACTGACTGCTGCTCTTGATTGCGGTTCAACCGTTGACGACGCTTCTAGCGTCCACAAGCGGACTCGGGTCAGTCATGCGATCGGGGTAGAGCATATGAACCTTCATCTCACGCTCCGCGACGATACTGCGTCGGCGCATGCTGAAATAGGCGAACGACCCGGTAACGATGTCCACTAGAACATGGACAACCCACATCAGAGGACCAAAGGCCAACGCGGCGAACAACGTCGTCAAACAGAGAAGACACAGGGTCGTACCGACATCACGCCGCCGCCGGGCTGCCGCCCGTGTGCCGCGTGGCAACAACGGGGATGAATTGTAAACCCCGATGGATGACCACTCACCTATGTCTTTTGCGTTGCCGAGGATGCCGAGTCCTTGAGAGAAAGAACTCACACCGTCACTGTTCTGTCTGGAACTCTTGTACCGCTGTAGCGAATACCAACTGAGATAGGCAGCCCAACAGACCGCCAAAGCAACGATGATGATCGACTCCGACATGTAGCGTTGAACTCCCCGGTAGGTTGTGGTTTTTCGATCGCTGTCGCCTAAGGGGAAGTTCCCCCCGGAACTAAGTTACAGTTCTACTACAATTGAAATGCAAAAGCAACGCATTCGAGTAACGTGCAGGTTTCTAATCCTCGGCCTCACGATGGTACCGGCCCGAACGGCCCCCAGTCTTCTCCCAGAGTGCGATGTCTGAGATAACCATCGAACGATCTTTTGACTTGCACATGTCGTACACGGTCAGCGCGGCGACACTGACCGCGGTCAAGGCCTCCATCTCCACACCCGTACGGTCAACCGTCTCAACCTGCGACTCGATCACGATACTGGAATCAAGAACCTCGAAGTCTACGGTCACTGCCCCGACCAGGAGAGGGTGGCACAAAGGAACCAGGTCCGAGCAACGCTTTGCGGCTTGAATCCCTGCAACGCGTGCCACCGCCAGTACATCACCCTTCTTCACCACTCCTTGGGCCACGGCCAGTGCCGTCTGCGCCGACATCAACACACGGGCACGGGCAATCGCCCGACGATGGGTCGGATCTTTAGGCGTAACATCGACCATCCGAGCGCGACCAGCAGGATCCAGATGCGTGAACCCGCTCTCGGCCATAGCAGCAGAGTCTAGAAGATCGCCGCCCTCGGCAGTTGGATACCGGTCTCAACCACCAATTTCCGACATTGAGCGGCGAGGACGAATGAAGTGTACCTGATTGATGCTGTGACCGGCCCACTTGGACGACACGGAGAGTTGCAGCGCCTCGGCAATCTCGTCATCGGAGACACCGTTGCGCAACAGCGCTCTGACGTCGGTTTCATCGGTTGCAAACAAACAATTGCGGAACTGGCCGTCTGCGGTGATACGGACTCGATCACATGAATCGCAGAACGACTGGCTCACACTGGCAACAATCCCTATCTCGCCTCGGCCGTCCGCGTAACACCAGCGGGTTGCCGGCGCCGAGGTTCGATCCAGCGGAATCAACTCGAACACTTCTGACAGGGCGGCGAGGATCTCGGCCTGGGTCATCACTCCATTGTTGCTCCATGCTTCGTCGGCATCGAGAGGCATGAACTCGATGAAGCGGACAACCAGACCTCGGTCGCGCCCGAAATGAGCAAAGTCGACGATCTCGTCGTCGTTGATGCCCTTCATCACGACGACATTGATCTTTACAGGATCAAAACCTGCATCCAAAGCAGCTTCGACACCCTCCAAGACCCGTTCAAGATCGTTGCGCCGGGTCAACTCGGTGAATCGATCAGACCGTAACGAATCCAGCGAGATGTTGATCCGTTCGAGACCCGCCGAGCGCAACTCAGCGGCCAACAACGGCAGTGTGACTCCGTTGGTCGTCATCGCCAAATCGACGTTCAGAGCCGCAAGCTTGGCGACCAGAACCGGCACTCTGGCACGGACCGTGGGTTCGCCGCCAGTCAAACGGATGGAGTCGACCCCGAAGCGCTCGACCATGATCCGAGCCACACGTTCAATCTCTTCAAACGAAAGCAGGTCTTCGCGGCGCTGCCACTGCATCCCCTCTTCGGGCATGCAGTAAGTGCATCGAAAGTTGCACCGATCAGTAACGGAGATTCGCAAGTCCCGATGAACGCGCCCGAACCCGTCGATCAACTGCATGGTCATGGGAACACCGTACCCAAGGGAATGATCCCAACCTCATCGCCGGCCGCGATCTCGGTGCGGTCGGGAACGATCGCCAGAGCGCTGGCGCGTGCCATGGCCGCCAGCTGATGCGAACCTTGACCGGTCAGTCTGCGAACGTGCCAACGGCCAGTCTCGTCCGGGCCGCCTGCGACCCGGACGAAATGAGTCTTTCCGTCGGAGTGACCGCCGAGCGGTTCGGAACTCATGGCTCGCATGACGCAGCGATCGATGCGCTCGTGGCCTGCCATCTTCAGCAGTGCGGGACGCGCCAGGAGTTCGAAGCTGACCATCGACGAAACAGGATTGCCGGGAAGCCCGAACACTGGAGTGGTCCCGATCAATCCAAACGCAAACGGTTTCGCGGGTTTGATGGCAATCTGCATCCAGCGCACGTCGCCGAGGCGGTCAAGTACTGCTTTCACGTAGTCGAAAGCCCCCATCGACACGCCCCCTGATGAAAGGATGGCGTCGCAACGTACTGCGCCGTCGGTGAACGCTTCAGCAATGTCGTTCTCATTGTCGCGGACGATCCCGAGATCAACTGGTTCCATACCGGATTCGTCCAGCATCGTCAGCAGAGTGCGACGGTTCGAGTCTCTGATCTCTCCAGGTTGCAGTGGTCGAGGATCATCAACGAGTTCGTCGCCCGTCGACAAGACCCCGACGACTGGTCTGCGATGCACGCGAACCGTAGACAATCCGACACTGGCCAACACCCCGAGATGGCCCGCAGCGAGCAGGGTCCGGGCCGCGAACAGTTCATCACCGGGTCGTACATCCTCTCCAGCCTCACGGACATGGTTGCCTTCAGCGACTGCGATCTCTATCTCTACCCGGGCTTTTTCGGGATCGTAGTTGGTCCGCTCGACCATCACTACCGCGTCTGCGCCCTCAGGCATCGGCGCCCCGGTCATGATCCTCATTGCTTGTCCAACAGTCAGAGGGCGCGACGCCCGAGCACCCGCGGCCACCGTGCCCGTCACCTCAAGGGTGACTGGAGCATCCGCGGTGTCCGCAGCGATCAAGGCGAACCCGTCCATCGCGGTGTTGGCGAAAGGAGGCACGAACTCTCGGGCCACCACCGGTTCTGCAAGGACCATCCCAGCGGCATCTTCCAGTGATACCGACACCGCAGGCAAACCGACGACGCGGTCGAGTACATATGAACGGGCTTCTTGGATCGATATCACCCTTCAATCGTGCCCGATCCCTGAGTAGATGCCACCGCGAAGATTCCTCACTGATGCCGCGACGCCATCGAGGATCCCGCCCGCGCCGCATCGAGCGCCGTCGGCGACACCGCCCGCGGCGCTTTGCCGACCGGACTCGCCACCCACAAGCGCCGTCATCAACGCTCACAAGGGAACGGCTCAGACCCAACGCCCGGTTGACCATCACCGGCGCTTTGATTCCCCACCCCTCACAATCACAACCAGCGCGGCGACACTTCCCAGCCTAACGTTCCGAGAGGAGGCGACGGATGTTGGATCGGTGACGCAAAACGAGAATTGCAGCGACCCCGGCCGACACCAGGATTTCCCATGTTGGGAGCCCTGCAATGAGCGCCAGCAAAGGATACGAGAACGCAATAGACAGCGAACCCAGCGCAGCGACCCTCAGAATCTTCACCACGACGAGGAAAGTGAGCGCGCACAACAAGCCTATTACCGGGCTGATCATCAAGCCCGCACCACCGGCAGTCGCCACTCCCTTGCCTCCGCGAAATCCCCGAAGGGCCGGCCAGACATGACCAACTACTGCCGCTACCCAGACCGCGTGCGCAGCCGGTCGACCTGACACCTCAAGGGCCAGCACCGCGGGGACCGCACCCTTCAACATGTCGATCAAGCCGACGATCACGCCCGCTTTACGGCTAGCGAGTCGATAAATGTTGGAAGCGCCCGGATTGCCTGAACCTTCACGGGTCGGATCAACACCGAGTCGCCGGCCCACGATCGTCGCTGTCGGGAACATTCCCACCGCGTAGGCTGCGACCACGAGGGCTACAACTTCAATCACACGACCATCGTATGGTGGTGAGCGCTGCGGGTACGGGTATCCTCCGTTTTCGTGCCAACCTATGATTACCGGTGTCAGCGAACCGGAGAGATGTTTGAAGCGTGGCAGTCTTTTCGCGATGAGGCCTTGACCTCGTGCATCCAACTCCACGACGGTGAGGACCAAGAGTGCGGCGCTCCTGTCAAGAAGGTGTTCTCAAAGGTTGGGATCTCCTTCAAGGGCGACGGCTTCTATAAGAATGATCACGGCGCAAACGCCCGTGCCAGAGAATCGGAACGGTCCAAGTCGGATTCGTCGGGCAAGTCGAGCGAACCAAGCACGACAAAAACCGATTCGGGTACTTCATCTTCTGATTCCGGATCGTCGAACGGCTCAAAACCCGCCGAGAGCAGCACTCCGAGTGCTTCTTGATCCCCCGCCGACTTCGCAGGACACCGCCTTCCCTGCTTCCTGAACTCTCCAGACTTCGCTTCCCCCGACCAATGTCGAGCCTCAGCAAGGGGCGACCATGTTCGAGTTGGACCGGCCTCCGATAACAACCTTGTGGGCCACAATCACAAGTGCTCGCGCAACTATTCGCCGCAGTCGATGGCCGAGGCTCCTCTTGACCGCGACTGTCGGGTTGGGGCTCGGTCTCTGGCTCCTCGGCATCCACAACGACACCACCAGTGCCCGCGCTCAGTGGAGAACCGAAATCGACGGATGGGTCGCCGGCAGGGACCTGGAAGCGGGTACCACTCTCAGCAGCGACGATCTCACCGCCACTCGACTCCCTTCGGCGGGAGTGCCGCGCGACGCAACACTCAGTGAACCTTTCGGTTTGACACTCAGAGACTCCATAGCCGCCGGCGAGATCATTCGTGACGGACGGTTGACCACAGCATCAAGACACCTCGCCGCGCAACTCGGCGAGGCGACCGGTGGACTCACCATCGCCGTCGACGGCACGCCCCTGACTCCAGGCGACTTGGTCGACCTTTACGGGCTCATCGACGGCAACCGCTTAGCCACAGACGCCGGCGTAATCAAAGTACACGAGGGTTTCGTGACCGTCGCTGTCCATGATCAACAGATCCGAGCGGTCATTCAATCGTTGACAGTCGGAGGCGTAGTGCCGGTACTTGTCGGTTAGCGCCAGTTGGTCACAAGAATGCTCAACACAGCCAATCCGACCATCACTCGGTACCAGACGAACGGAGTGAAGGAGCTTCGTCGCACCACCCGCAGCGTTCCCCATACTGCTGCCCAACCGGTTACCGCCGAGGTCGCTGTCCCCCACAGAAACGGCGACCAGAACGACGAAGGGATGTCACTGTCCAACAAAGCGAACACCCCTGCTCCAGCGATGATCGGCATGCTCATCAAAAAGACCAGACGAGCCGCCGCCTCCCTACCGAAACCGAGCAGACGCGAGACCGTCAGAGTTGCTCCTGAACGCGAAACCCCCGGCTGGAGGGCCAGTGCTTGACCCAGACCCATCAGCAGGGCGTCCCGGAGCGTGAACTCAGCTTGACCGCGGCGCTCCGGCATCCGATCGGCGATCAGCAGAACCAACCCGAACACAATCAACATCACAGCGATCGTGGCCACTGATTCAAGGGCGTCGACCTGATCCGCGAGCACCACGCCGGCCAACCCCGCCGGCACCGCAGAAACGACAAGGAACCAGGCAATGCGACCATCGTTTGTGAGAGGCCGACGCGCCAGGGGAGCGAGCCCCGCAACGGTGTACTTGGCGACATCAGCACGGAGGTGGTAAACAGCACCGGCGAGGGTTCCCAGATGCACTGCAACATCAAACGACGTCTCAAGATCTCCGCTGAGTTCCTCCCACCCGAACAGCCATCGAGTCAACTCCAGATGCGCGCTCGAGGAGATCGGGAAAAATTCAGACAACCCCTGCACGATGCCGAGGACGATGGCGTGCAGAGTCGACATCGCTCAACAGTTCAGGCACCCGACATCATCACATCGGAAATCACCAACGAGACTCCCGCCGCGCTCATCGGAAGCCACTGTAAATCGTTGCCGATCTCAGTGATGTCGAGAAGTATCCGCTGAAGCGTCGAGGCGATGGTGATCTCGCGCACTGGTTCGGCCAGAGCGCCGTTACGGATGCGCAACCCCTCCGCACCGGTTGAGAAATCACCCGAAACAGGATCGACGCCCGAATGCAGTCCAGCAACGCCTTGCACCAGGAGACCATCGTCAATACCAGAAATCAGTTCTTCGGGACTGCGCGTCCCCGGACGCAGGGTCAACGCTTGAGCACCAACCCCCGGCGCGCTTTTGAAACCGGCGCGCACCGCCGAACCAGTCGAGAATGTCGCTCCCCGGCGCGCGGTGTAGCTGTTGTGAAGGAATCCTTGCAGCACCCCGGAGTCGATCAAGGAAACCGGACGGGTGGCAAGTCCTTCTCCGTCGACCGCGGATGCGGTGAAAGCTTCGACGTTGGTGGCATCATCAAGCAGGCAGAAGTCGCTCACTGCAACCTGCTCTCCGATTCGGTCAGCGAAGAATGAGCGTCCTCGCTGCACAGCATCACCGCTCAGCATTCCACCGACAATCCCTAGGAGTTGGGCGGTTACCCAGGGATCAAGCACTACAGCGAGTCTGTTCGTCTGTGGTTTGCTAGCGCCCAGCAGTCGGGTCGCGCGCTCCGCAGCTTGCGAAGCAGCGAGCTCGACGTCGAGAGTTGCGGGGCCCCGACCGATCGAGTACCCAAAACCCGTCTGGGTTTCGCCGTCGGCTTCTGCCATTGCGTAGGCCGTTAGACAGCAGCCCGTCTCGCGACTCGCACTGGCGATTCCCGTCGATGTGGCGACTGCCGACTCGAAGCGCGTGTCGACGTATTCGGCTGACTCGATCCCGGATATCCGCTGGTCGGATCCGAGGGTGGCGCGTTCAAGTTCAACGGCGAGCGCAATTTTATGTTCGGTTGAGAAGTCTTCCAAGGACGGATCAAACAAGTCGAAGTCCACCGGGACGACACCGTCGGGTTGCGCCACACCATTGAATTCGTCGGGCTCGGCGAAGACTGCGTTGTCGCGCGCTTCTTGCAGTGTTTCTGACAACACCGAAGGGTCCAGTGTGCCGGCGTAGGCGTATCCCTGCCGACCGTGGGCCACGACTCGTACACCAATGCCTTGGCTTCGAGCTGACGTGAACGATTCCACAGCACCTTGATATGCCCGAACTTCGGTCTCGACTTCCTCAGCGACGAAGACTTCAACCTGTTCACGTCCGTCTGCCCATCCGGCAACACGGGTCGCAATGTCCAACAACCCAGAGTTGTTCGATCCGTTCGAGTTGTTCGCTTTGTTCGATCCGTTTGTTTTGGACATGATGTGCTTCAGGCTGCGGTACCGCCGATAGTGAGGGCCTTCACCCGCAGTGTCGGAGTGCCGTCGCCGACTGGTACGCCTTGACCGTCTTTGCCGCAGGTTCCAGGGGAACCCATCGCGAAATCATTACCCACGGCGTCTATGAGTTTGAGGGTCTCGGGCCCGTTGCCTATGAGGTTTCCTTGCCGTATCGGATCGGCGATCTCGCCGTTCTCGATCATGTACGCCTCGGTCATTCCAAAAACGAAGTCTCCGGTAGCGGTGTTGACCTGCCCGCCGCCGAGTTGGGCAACGTACACACCTGAAGCGGTTCCGGAGATTATGTCGTCGGGGTCGTCTTCGCCGTTGCTGATATAGGTGTTGGTCATACGCACCATCGGCAGGTGCTGGTAGCTCTGACGTCGGCCGTTGCCCGAGCCCGGTCGGCTCTCTTTGCGGGCACGCAGGTGGTCCCACATGTAGTCAGTGAGCACTCCACGATCTATCAGCACGTTGCAAGCGGCTTGCCGGCCTTCGTCGTCGATCGCAAAATGCCCCCACTCTCCAGCCATGGTGCCGTCATCGATGAGCGTTACCAGCGGCGTAGCCACTTCTTCACCGACGCGACCGGCGAAAACACTCGCCGATTTGGCTACCAGGTCGGCTTCCAGTCCGTGGCCGCAAGCTTCGTGGAACAGCACTCCCCCACCACCCGGGCCGACTACCACCGGCATCGTTCCCGAGGGCGCCGGCCGAGCGCTCAGTTTGGTGATCGCGCGTTCGGCTGCCCGCCGAGCCAACTCGGCGACGTCGGTTGCGTCGAACAGCTCGAAGCCGATGGTGTGCCCGACGGACTCGCGTCCGGTCTGCAGGCCGGTGTCACCAGTCGCTACGCATGAAACCGAGAACAGGGTGCGGATCTGGTCGTCTTCGGCTAACAAACCGTCGCTGTTGGCTACAAGAATCCGGCGACGGCTGTCTCCGTAGCGCGCCGAAACTTGCGAAATCTGTGACCCGGCGGCTCGTGCTGCGGCGTCTGCGCGTGTCAAGAGCTCGACTTTGACGGTCTTGGCGACGTCTTCGGGCAGGATCCTTGCAGCAACCGGGGCCCCGACACCCCCTCGGTCGAGTGCAACCATGCGAGTTCCGCTCCCACCTCTTCGGGCCGCGGCCGCGGCTGCTTCGGCGGCGCCTGCCAACCCGCTCGAGGAGAGATCAGCTGTGTGAGCGAAGCCGGTTGTATCTCCGGCCACCACACGAATCCCTGCACCTCGATCACGTCCGCTGGTCAGTTCCTCAACACGGCCGTCGTCGAGCATCGCCGACGACGACTTCTTGTCCTCTACGAACACTTCAGCGAACTCGGCGCCGGTGCTCAGCGCTGTGCTGAGGGTGCGGTTGATCAACTCATGGTCAAGCACGTGGCAACTCCAAGGTCCGGAGGTCGCTATGGTACCGCCAATGCGCGTCAAAGCAGGACACGCCGACAGTGTCGAGAACCACCATTCGTCGGGGCCGACGTTGCGATGGTGGCTTGAAGCAGGAATGACCCTCGCCTTCTACATCGTATATTCAGCAATCAGGAACCAGTTCGGCTCCGCACTCGGCGACAGTGTCCGGCGTCAAGCTTACGCGAACGCGCTCGACGTCATCGACGTCGAGAAGGCGATCGGGCTCTATTTCGAGGAGTGGATGCAACAACAATTCCTTGATTGGGAATGGTTCATCGTGTTCTGGAACGTGTTCTACGGGTCGTTCCATTTCATCGTCACCATCTTTGTGATGGTGTTCCTGTTTTTTCGTTTTCCGATCCGTTACATCCTCATGCGCTCAATGTTGGCGGTCACCACCGCGTCGGCTCTCATCGGTTTTGCCTTGTACCCGTTGATGCCACCTCGTCTGTTGTCGAACTGTGCATCGCAGTACGGTGCTTGCGAGCCGGGCCACGACTATGTCGACACGCTGGTTGATCCGGGTGGCTTGTGGTCGTTCGAGTCAGGAACGATGGAGGCAGTCTCGAATCAGTACGCGGCTATGCCGAGCCTGCACGTGGCTTGGTCTGTGTGGTGCGCGATCGGGCTGTACCCGGTGCTGAAACGACGCTCTACCCGAATCGCGATCGCCAGTTACCCGTTGTTGACGCTTTTTTCGATCATTGTCACAGCCAACCACTATTGGATCGACGCCGTCGGCGGGCTTGTCTCAGTCGGTCTTGGACTGCTCTTCGCTCCGAAACTCTCACAGTTCTTGCCGGGTGGTGTCCGGTCCGCGAGTTCCGCGCGGAATGGCTAGTATTCCATACTCCAACCACCCTGACCACAGCAACAGGACAGCTATGCGCCTTGATGCCATCCACGGCCCAATGGATCTTGTGGGCCGCAGCTTCGATGAGCTCGACGACCTTTGCGAGCAGATCAGGGAAGAGATCATCTCCTCAGTGAACGAACACAGTGGTCACTTGGGTTCCAACCTCGGGGCGGTGGAACTGACCGTCGCATTGCATCGCGTGTTCCGTTCCCCTCACGACGCCATTCTGTGGGACACCGGACACCAGGCGTACGTCCACAAGATGCTGACCGGAAGGCTCGCAGGGTTCCGTCAGCTACGCAAAGAGGGCGGGCTTTCGGGGTACCCGTCGAGGGCGGAGTCAGAACACGACTGGATTGAGAACAGCCATGCCTCAACAGTGCTGTCATACGCTCACGGCCTGGCCACCGCGTTTCACGCAACCGATGCACGTCGGCGGGTGGTGGCTGTTGTCGGAGACGGCGCCCTGACTGGTGGCATGGCCTTTGAGGGTCTCAACAATCTGGGTCACAGCGGACGTGACGTGGTGATCGTGTTGAACGACAACGGTCGCTCTTATGCCCCGACGGTCTCCCGATTGAGCGAGAGCTTGGTGAAGATTCGCAGCAACCCGGCTTATATGCGTCGCCAAGCCAAGGTCGAGGAGATCGCCGAGCGCATCCCCTGGGTGGGGGAGCAGATCAAGCGTGGCGTGAAGATGTCGAAGGCGGCCATCCGCGAGATGTGGGAGCCGCCTGCTTTCTTCGAGAACCTCGGAATCCGCTATATCGGTCCTTTCGACGGACATGACATTGAGTCGCTTGAGGAAGCGCTTCAAAATGCCGCTGAATTCAATGGGCCGGTCCTGATGCACGTGTTGACCCACAAGGGTCGCGGTTACCCTCCGGCTGAGAACGACACCATCAAGAACATGCACGACATCGGCTCTGTCAAGAGTGGGTCGTACACGGCGGCGTTTTCTGAGGCCTTGGTGAAGTTGGGCGATCAGCATCCTGAACTCGTCGCCATCACCGCCGCAATGCCCGACTCAACCGGGTTGTTGCCTTTCCGGGAGCGCTTCCCGGAGCGTTGTTTTGATGTCGGCATCGCCGAACAGCACGCGGTCACTGCTGCAGCGGGTATGGCCATGGGCGGGCTCCGCCCTGTGGTTGCTGTCTATTCGACCTTCCTGAGCAGGGCTTTCGATCAGATCAATCTCGATGTCGGGTTGCATGGTCAACCTGTGATCTTCTGTGTGGACCGGGCAGGCGTCACTGGCCCTGACGGTGCATCGCATCATGGTCTGTTGGACATGGTGTTGTTCACGAAAGTTCCTGGAATGACCGTGCTGGCCCCCTCCAACTACCAGGAGCTCCAGCAGATGATGGAGGATGCCATGGAGCTGACCGACGGCCCTGTGGCGATTCGTTGGTCGCGTAGCGCGGCCGCTCAAGCAGCGGACCATGAGGTCGGCTCGGGTCTCAACGCTCGCAAGGCCCGCAGCGGTGACCGACGTGTGGCGTTGCTCGGTTTCGGGCAGATGCTCAGCGCGGCGATGGGAGCGGCTGACCTGCTTGCCGTCGATGCCGTCGAGGCGACCGTGTACGACCCTCGAACGGTGATCCCGCTCGACCCGGGAATGATCGACGACATCGCCGGCCACGATGTGGTTGTGACCGTCGAGGACGGACTGCGTGCAGGAGGTGCGGGCGCTGCGGTTCGAGACGCATTGGGTGACCGCGACGCGGCTTGCCGTGTCCGGGTTCTGGGTATCCCGGTGGAGTACGTCTCCCACGCCGACCCCGATGACATCCACGCCCGTTTCGGTCTCGACGCCGAGGGGATCGCCGCCGAAGTCCGCTCCCTCCTGCGCCCCTGAAGCCGCTCTGCGCCGAAATCAGCGCGAAGAACTGCATCCTGTGTGGTTGAACACGCATATTTCAGGGTGTACGGCCGACTACGCCCGGCAGGCGGCTGCATCAAAGCTACGTGTAGTAGGGGTTTTCGCCTTGGTCGTGGTCGGTGGTGTCGACAACTTCAGTGATTTCTGGGATGGCATCAAGAATCGCTTTGGAGATTCCCTCGCGCAACGTGGCAGCACTCATGGCACAACCCTGGCAACCGCCTCCCATGGTCACGAAAGCCCGGTCGCCTTCCACACCCCCCAATTCGGCGTAACCACCATGCGATGCAAGGGCTGGGTTGATGCGTTCAGCCAAGAGGGTGCGGACTTTGTCCGCTGAATCACCGACCAGTTCAAGTTGGCCGAAATCGCCGAGCGGGTTCGGACGATTCGGGTTGCGGATCACCAAGCCGCCTTGGCCCGCATGAGTGGGAAGGTCGAGAGTGGCGCCCGTCAACGCTGAAACGCTCAGCGCTGGAATGATTACTGTGAGCCCGTCTTCTTCGTGGACATGATCGTCGTGCGCCTTCTCCGCAATCGGTTCCAGAGACAGGTCGTAGGTGTAATCGACCCCGCTGGAACCGGTGACCTCCACACGAAGCCCCAAGGATTCCACATCGTCTTCGTTGGAACGAATATCGAGCACCGTGGTGCGCGCAGCATCGGTGACGATCAAGACTTCACCCTGATGGGTTTGCGCGACCGCGGTCTCCGTTTCAGCCATAACGCTCAGGTTACCGGTGGAGGGCTCGACTAGGGCGCCTCAGCGCCCTTCGAGTTCTTCGCTCAACCTCAACCATAGATCTTCAACCAGCGCGTACTCGTCAGCATGTTCCGCTAGAGCCGCGCCTGTCTCAGCCAGTTTGCGGTGATCAGATCCAGCTTCGGTCAGGGTGGTCTCGAGTTGGATCTTTCGAGTTTCGAGACGGTCCAGTTCCTTCTCGACCTGCGCCAGTTCGTGGCGAATCGTTGCACTCGATCTGCCTGCTGCGCGTCGGCGCGTCGATGGCGGGCGTTGTGCGGAAGGTTCAAGCGGCAGTCGTTCGGTACCCGAGGCCTGTTTCTCCCTTTGTGGATGATCGATGCGTCGGCGGTCAGCAAGCCAGCCTTCGTAACCTCCCGGCCATCGGCGCCCCCGACGGTCGTCTATCACCAACACGTCATCCACAGTCCGGTTCAGTAGCGCACGGTCGTGGCTGACCACTATGAGCGCTCCGGGCCAATCCTCAAGGAAGTCCTCCAAGGCTCGCAGCGTGTCGAGGTCGAGATCGTTGGTCGGCTCGTCGAGCAGCAGCACGTTGGGTTTGGCAGCCAAAGTGACCACCAACTGGAGTCGCCGTCGCTCACCGCCCGACAGCATCTTGATCGGCGACCGCTGTGCGTCGGCATCAAACCAGAAACGTTCAAGCAGGGCAAGATCCCACCAGTCGGGTTGGGCTCCTTCACCAGCAATGAACTGACGCACCGTCACATTCGGGTCAAGGGTCCGTCCTTGCTGGTCGTGCAGCCCGACAACTGCGGTCGGACCCTTCACAACCCGACCTGTCAGCGGTTCTCGGCGACCGGCGACCACATCGAGCAGGGTGGACTTCCCTGAGCCGTTGGCCCCGACGATCCCGAGTCTTTCTCTGCGATCCAACAACAGGTCGAGGCCCGTGATCAGTGGAGTCTCACCGTCGAATCCAACTGTGACCTCATGGAGTTCCACGACTTGATCGCCGAGCCGCGGAGTCCCGTCGTGCAGTGCCGCCAGATTGAGATCAACTTCACGGGCACGTGCCGTGACGGGACCGGAGTCGATCAGTTCATTGGCCTTGTTGATGCGGGATCTGCTCTTGCGGGTTCGGGCCTTGGCTCCTCGGCGCAACCATGCGAGTTCACGCCGCGCCAAGTTGCGTCGCGTCGATTCATGAGCTTCCGCCGACGCTTCACGGGCTGCTTTCCGCTCCAAGTAGGCGCTGTAACCACCGTCGTGCAGGTAGGACGAACCCTGATCGAGTTCGAGGATTCTGGTGGCGACGGAATCAAGCACCCTGCGGTCGTGGGTGACGATCACGACTCCCCCCCTGAATGCCTTCAGTTCAGATTCCAGCCACTCGATGGCGTCTACATCCAAGTGGTTGGTGGGTTCGTCAAGCACCAGCAGGTCTGCTTCGGCGACGACCGTTCCGGCTAGTGCCACCCGCTTCTGTTCCCCACCGGACAACGTTTCAACAGCCCGGTCGAGCTTGTCGCCCATACCGAGGCGTTGCAGGGCCGCCTCACCTCGCCATCCTCGGCCCACCGCTTCACGCACCGACCCCGACCGGAGTTCTGCGTTCTGCTCCAAGGTTGCTGTCGACACGCCCTTGGGACGACGAACCTCCCCGTTCTCGGGCATCCGTCGACCTGCAACAACTGCCAGCAACGTTGTCTTGCCAGTGCCGTTGATTCCGACTACGCCGACTCGATCTCCAGTCGAAACTGTCACCGACACATTCTCGAACAGCGGTCGATCGGGTCTGCTCATGCCGACACGATCAGCGTCGACGAGGATCACGGGTCTGATTCAGCCACGGGCGACTCGACGTTTCAAAGCGCGGAACGCCAGGGTCTGACTAACAACAGCGACGCCTGCGATCGCCAAGAAAGCCTTACCCAGCGACTCACCGTTCCACTCGAGAAAAAGCGAACGCAGTCCTTCCAACAAGTAAGTCACCGGGTTGTATTCGGCAGCTTCGCCGAGCCAACCGGTCATCGCGTCGATCGGCACGAACGAGGAGGTCACGAACGCGAAAGGGAAGAAGAGCAGGAACGAGGAGTTGACCGCGCCGGGATTGCCTGTCCGCAACGCAATAGCGTAGGGAAGACCGGTGTAGGCGACCCCCCAGAGGGCTCCCATCACAATGAACGTGACGACACCGAGCGGCCCTGTCGGAAACCGCACACCGATTATGAAGCCGAGCACCAACACTGGGATCATGAGCATCACGACCAGTACGAAATCTGCCACGATATGACCGATCAGCAGTGCACGGCGAGACACCGGGGTGAGCATCAGCCGGTCAAAGTAACCATTCTGGATGTCGAGAACGAGAGCCGGCGCACGCGATACACCCGTCACCGCGAAGATGATGCTCACTGGCAACTGGAAGGCCTTGTAGTCGATCTCGATCGAGGTGAAGCCAGCAACATCCTGCAGGGAACCAACGTTGATGACCAGAAAGAACAAAGGGATGACAAGCGCTGGTAGAACCGCCTCGAGATCACGGGGAAGTTGTCGCACCGAACGGACGGCGATGCTTGCGACATCTCTTGAAAACCCGGTTGGGCGGGCCACTATTCCATGACCCGGTGTGCTGTGGTCTGGTGCGACTGTCGTGGTCATGAATCAATTCCTTTTATTCGAGAACCCGTGACCTCCAAGAAGACATCGTCAAGAGTCGGGGTTCGGAGTGCTAGTTCTGTTACTGACACCCCGACCCGGTCGAAGGCCAAAGCCACAGGGCTCAGCGCACGATTGCCGTCGCTGGTGCTGATGATGAGTTCATCACCATGCCGTTCAACAGAATCAACCCCGTCGACACCGTTCAGCGCTGCCAGGGCAACGTCATGACCCTCGTCGAGGCGCGCGACCACCACATCATTTCCGACGGTGCGCTTCAGCGTTGCCGGTGGTCCCTCAGCTGCGAGTTTGCCGTGGTTGATTATCCCGATCCGGCTCGACAACTCATCGGCCTCCTCAAGATATTGAGTGGTCAGAAACACGGTCATGCCATGTGAGCGGTTGAGTCGTCGCACCTCTTCCCAGACGCGCAGCCTTCCTTGAGGATCCAGGCCGGTAGTGGGTTCGTCAAGGAACAGCACCGAAGGGCTGTGCATCAACGAAGCAGCCAGATCAAGGCGCCGTTTCATTCCTCCTGAGTATGTGGATACCAGGTCACCCAACGCCCCCATATCGAGAATCGGCGCTAGTTCTTCGACTCGGCGTGTGATCTCCGCGGAACGCAACCCGAACAGGCGACCCTGAGTCTGCAGAATCTCAAGACCTGTCATACGGTCGTCGAGAGCCGCTTCCTGTAGAGCCGCACCGATGGAGAACCGTAACTGAGCGGCTTGGGTCAACACGTCATATCCAGCTACACGGGCACTGCCGCTCGTTGGGAGGAGCAGGGTACAGAGCATCCGTACGAGAGTGGATTTGCCGGCGCCGTTGGGGCCCAGAAACCCGTATATCTCTCCTTCGGAGACTTCGAGGTCAATGCCGTCGACTGCCCGCAGTTCACCGAAGCAACGGACCAAACCTTCAACCTGAATCGCAGCCATCCACTGACGCTACCGATGCTTCGCCGAAGGTAGCCTCGCACTGTGCCCGAAATCGACAGAGTGCCCGAAATCGACAGAGTGCCCGAAATCGACAGAGTGCCCGAAATCGACAGAGTGCCCGAAATCGACAGAGTGCCCGAAATCGACAGAGTGCCCGAAATCGACAGAGTGCCCGAAATCGACAGAGTGCCCGAAATCGACAGAGTGCCCGAAATCGACGGAGCGCCCGAAATCAACGGGGGGCCCGAAATCGACGGAGTGCTGTTGGTCGGCTTCGGCGGTCCGGAAGGACCCGACGATGTCGTGCCGTTTCTTGAGCGGGTCACTGCCGGTCGCCGGATCCCGACTGCACGCCTTGTCGAGGTAGGTGCCCATTATGCGCATTTTGGCGGGGTCAGCCCAATAAACCAGCAATGCCGAGCGATTCGGGATGCACTCCAGTCAGAACTCGATTCCGCCGGATATTCGCTGCGGGTCTACTGGGGCAACCGAAACTGGCACCCTCTGCTTGAAGAGACGATCGCGCAGATGGCCGACGATGGGATCCAGCACGCTGTCGCATTGGTGACATCTGCTTTCAGTTCGTACTCAAGTTGTCGGCAGTACATCGAAGACATGGTCCGCGCCAAAGAGGCCGCTGGTGCAGACGCGTTGCGAATCGACAAGATCCGACCCTACTTCGACCATCCCGGGTACATCGCACCGTTCATCAGGTCAACAGAACAAGCGCTCGCGCGCCTTGCTTCGACCGAACCTCCCCCACTGGTCTTCACCGCTCATTCAATCCCGGTGGCGATGGCCGAAGCCTGCGACTACGAGCTGCAGTTGCGCGCAGCAATGGACCTTGTGGCGAACGCTGCCTCGCCCGAGAGTGTTCGTCATCTGGTTTGGCAGAGCCGCTCGGGGTCTCCTTTCGTGCCCTGGCTCGAACCCGACGTCAACGATCACTTGAGATGGCTTGCAACTCAGCGCTGCCGGGGTGCGGTGGTGATCCCAATCGGCTTCATTTCGGACCATGTCGAAGTTCTGTGGGACCTGGACCACGAAGCTGAGGCAACCGCTGACGGACTCGGTCTTCAAATCGAGCGTGCCACGACACCGGCGACAGCCCCGGAACCTGATTTCATTGCCATGGCCCGCGAGTTGATCGAGGAGAGGTTGGGGGTTTCAAGTCAACGAGCCCTCAGCGCTCTGCCTGCACGACCGTATGACTGTGCCCCCCGTTGTTGTGTGGTCACTGCATGACAGAAGCACGACTCGGGCACTGATCAACCCGACCACAACTGGGCAATTCATCACCAGAACAGCCGAAAACCGACACATCCACCAGCAGCCGCCAATCTTGATTTATCCTTACCAGTGTCTCTGTCCGTTCGTCTGTCCAGTCCTCCACAGACTCAAACAATTGGAGCACGCCACCGGTGAATCACGCAATGATCGCTGCCGAAGCGCTGCGCTATCGCTTGAAACTCATTAAATCCCCACTCGTGCAGGACGACGAGTGGAACGTTGAGGAACTCGCTGTTGCTTCAGTCACCGCCGCTGATCCTCAGGTGGACGGCGCGCTTCGACGCATCGCCGAGTCGTGGGTCAAGGCCGGTCTTGAACCTACAAGCTTGTGTGTTCCTTGGAGCGGACCGACGGTGGACGAACTGTTTGAGAACCACCCCGATTTGATCGATGCTCTCGACGACATACTTTGGGGCGCGAACAGAGCTAGAAACGCAGCTTGATCCATCAAGCTCCGTCAAGCTTCTGAGTGCTTCAACTCCATGTTGGCTAGCTTGTCTGTGTGCAGATCTTCACGCTCGTCAACCAGAAGGGTGGTGTGGGAAAGACCACTGTGGCTTTAGGTTTGGCAGCCACCGCTTGGGCCAACCGACTCGACTGCCTTGTGATCGACATCGATCCCCAAGGAAACGCCACCACTGGTTTGGGTGTCTGGGATCCACCGTTCAACGTCGACCATGCCCTCGCCGAGGAGCGTCCCGGTGCGATCGCGAGTTTGCGAGCGAGGTCCGGTTGGCCGTCCGATCGCGGACGCCCTCCCTCGGTCGTCCCCGCCACCCCAGCCCTCGCGGCCCGTGAACCGCAGTTGATGGCTGACCCCATCGGAGCCAACAATCGCCTTTCGGCAGCTCTTGAAGGCGTCGATCACGACATCGTCATCATCGACTGCCCCCCTTCATTGGGTCTGCTCACCGTCAATGGATTGTTCGCCGCCGATAAAGCGTTGATCGTCACCGAACCGGGCGCTTGGGCCTCGGATGGAGTCAACCAGATCCTTAGAACCGTGGAACGAGTCTCCTGTCGTCGTAGCAGACCGTTGGCTGTAGCGGGAGTGGTCGTCAACCGCATGGGACGCACAAGGGATGCTCGCTATTGGGACGAACAACTCCGAACCGACCATGGCGCCATGGTGCTGCCGTCTGTGCGGCTTCGTGCCGCAGTCACCGAAGCCGCCGCCAGTTCTTTGCCGATCCATGCTCTCGGGAATCGTGCCGGCGCCAAAGAAGCCGCAGCCGAATTCGACACTATTTTCGATCTCATCGCAACAAGCGAGGCGTCCCATGGCGTATGACCCGCAAGCCAAACATCAGCGACCGAAACCGATACTTGAAGGACCTGCCCCAGTCGACGCGCTGTTGGCTTCCGACACCACCATCTTCGGTGATCAAGGTGTCAGGGCCGGCACCGCTGACGGGAGCACCGAAGACGACTCTTTGATGACAGACGAACCGTTGTCGACGCCCGCGGTCACTCCCGAGCCTGCCAACCCTCCCCCGGACAAGTTGTTGCTCAACAGCGCTTTGGTGAGTGTGCTGAGCACACTCGTCGGTGCGTTGCTGCTGCGTTGCCTGTGGAAACGCTTGAAGGGTGCCCGACGGTGCCGTTCAGCTAGCGACAGCTGACAACTCCACTTCCTGAGCAGCTTTCCTCTTTGCCCGATCAGCGACTTCGGCCGTACCTTGTGGGCACATCGACACATACGGGCACCAGCCGCAGAGCGGGCCCACACGCGGCTCGAACTCGTTGTCAGCACATGCTGTGTGGATCTCAGCCCAGGTACCCGCAAGCTTTTCAGTGACAGCTTCGATCTCTTTGCGGTTCACGTCCATCCCAACGATGCGCTGGCCGAGATAAAGCAGCCGTACACGCACAGGCATCTCACCGGTGGTCGTCTCTACCGCAGCGGCGTACAGCAACACCTGGTCAAGCCTTGATCGACGGAAACGGTGAGAAGGCGCCCTGCCGGACTTATAGTCCGAGACGATGATTCCGTCTTCTTCTTCTTCGAGCCGATCGACGATCCCGCAGAAAGGCACTCCGGCCAATTCCGCTTCGACTTCTTGTTCGGTGGCGCGAACCGCTACTTCTGCAGGATCTTCTAGATGCCAGAGGCCTTCGACTGCCTTCCATGCCTTCCAGCGAAAGTGGCGGGACTGCTCCTCGTCGTGCCCTAGGGCCTGATAGTCGCTCAAGGCTTCGGTCTCAGGCCACTCGGTCCGAGCGATTACACGAGCTTCTTCCATTGTTCGCTGGTCAGGTTGGCGCTGCAACAACAATTCGAGGACTCGATGAGCGAAACTCCCGGCCAGTGCGTCTTCGCCCGGAGGGTCATCCAGGCGGTCTATGTAACGGAGTTTCCATCTGCGGGGGCATTGCGTGAAGGTCCCAGCTCCTGAAGGCGAGAGACGCGAAGGCGGAACCGGGATCAGTGGAGGCGTCGGCTCGTCGCTGACGGGAGATGTCGTAACTCCCGTTTCAGGGGAACCGGCGGGATCAGAATTGAGTTTCACATATGCAGTTCTACACCATGTCTGTGACACCACAGGGTGTGGGGCCTAGATATCGAGGGTCGTGCTGTCGACCAGGGCGCTGTTTCGCACCAGGAAATCACGCCTGCTCGACACGTCGGTCCCCATCAGCACTTCAAACATTTCCAACGCTTCTTCGGTCTGGGCACCGTCGTCCATGGTGAGTCGGCGAAGAGTGCGAGTGTTCGGATCCAGAGCGCAGTGACGCAGTTCGTCGACGTTCATTTCCCCGAGCCCCTTGAAACGCTGCCACTTAATGTTCTCGCGGCGGCGACTGCCTTTACACAGTTCGTCGGTTACCGCCTCTTTCTCCTCCTCGGAGTACACCCGGTAGACCTCCTCGCCAATCTTGGTGGTGAACAACGGCGGCTGGGCCGCGAATACTCGACCTTCCTGAAGCATCGGCCGCATGTACTTGTAGATCAGCGTCAGCAGGAGGCAACGAATATGACTGCCGTCGACGTCGGCGTCGCACAAGATCACAATGCGGCCATAGCGGGCATCCGCAATGTTGAACTTGCTGCCGGCCCCTGCACCCATGGCAGTGAACAGCGCCCGCGCCTCGGCGTTGTCGAGTACTTGCTTCTCGCTGACCTTGTGCGCGTTCACCACCTTGCCCCTCAGCGGCAGGATCGCCATCGTTTCTGAGTCACGTCCCCTTTTGGCTGGGCCGGCAGCCGAATCTCCCTCCACCAGAATCAACTCCGAATCAATCCCGTGAATCCGGCAGTCAGCGAGCTTCTGCGGCATTCCGGTTGATCCGAGACTCGCGGCCTTGCGCTGGTTCTCCAACAGCGTCTTAGAGGCCACCCGGTTCTGTACTGCATTCGCCAATTTGTCGGCGATCGCCTTTACGTGGGTGCGGGGACCTCCACCAGGCTCAAACCATTCTTTGAGCTGTTCGTACACGACTCGACCAACGATTCCGTCGATCGCCGGAGTGCCCAACTCCTGTTTTGTCTGGCCGCGGAATTGCGGCTCCGCAAAGGTCACTTTCACCGCCGCCACAAGCCCTTCCTGCACATCGTCCTTGACCGCTTTGTGCTTGTTCTGCTTTGCAAGTCTGGCCAGTTTGTGGTGGTCCTTGAGCAGCACATTATTGACTACCCGGGTGAGAGCCTTGTCGAATCCGGACAAATGGGTTCCACCCTGGGGGGTAGGGATGGTGTTGACGAACGACACCACCTTCGTGTCGTAGCCATCAACCCAGCGCAGCGCTACATCGACGGTGCATTCCCTGGTGACGTCGGTCATCTTCTTGTTGACCGGCACTTTCTCGACGAAAGTGCCGATGCCGTTGCCAATGACGACTCCTGAGACTCCCTGAGAGCCTGAGAGGTGATCGACAAGGTCGGCAAGACCTCCGCGGCTCACGAAAATGAACGGTTCGGCGACGGCGCCGGCCCTCTTGTCGGTAACCGATGCCCGCATGCCCGGCACCAAGAAACACGCTTGAGCCGCACGATCACAGACCTCGTCAAAGTCGACACGGGCCTCAGGTTTGAAGATCTCAAAATCGGGCCAGAAGCGCACGCGGGTGCCAGTACGGTTGTTGGATATGCGCTTGGTTCTTTGGAGTCGATGACCGGCTTTGAAGTTGTTCGGGCCGTTGAACTGACCAGCCACACGATCCTTGAAACCCAGCACGTGGGTGCCTCCTTCCCGGTCGACTTCAACGATCAGCTTGGCAGCCAAAGCGTTGACGACCGATGCACCAACTCCGTGCAAACCACCCGATGACGAATAAGCACCACCACCGAACTTGCCTCCCGCATGCAACTCCGTGAATACCACTTCCACCGCTGAGACCTTGCGTTGCGCGTGACGGTCGATGGGAATACCGCGGCCGTTGTCGCTGACCTCCACCGACCTGTCACGGTGCAACGTGACGTCCACCTTCGTGGCAAAGCCGGCTGCAGCCTCATCGACGGCATTGTCTATCAGTTCCCAAACGAGGTGCATGAGACCCGCGCTGCCGGTACCGCCAATGTACATCCCCGGCCTTTTGCGCACGGCATCCAAACCCTCAAGGGTCTCGATCGCAGCAGCGTCGTAAGCGGTTGAGGAGGTATCAGCCAAGGCAGGATCCAACAAATCAGAGTGAGACTAACAACGAACGGATGTTCGCAATACCGTACTAGGGCCAAGTGACATCGTGTTCGGACAGAACGTATGGGTGATCATTGACACTGAACGCCCCGACGACTTCGAGGTCTATCATAGAGGCAACCTTGTTCCGTTGAACACTTTCGGAGCGTTCCACCCTGACGGCCGCGAAGCCGACCCTGCAACGTTCACGATAAACGCGTTGACCGACACGCAATACGAACCCACAGAAACCGCGAACATCAGAATACTCGGTGTTTCAACACATCAACAATCGTGCCTGAACGACAACGGTCTGTCCCCGCCGAGCAGCACCGCCTTCCCATATCGATAAATACGGGCAGTATGGGATAGATGAAGACAACTCTTGATATGCACGATGGGCTGCTTTCGCGTGCCAAACACCACGCGAAGGCGACCGGGCGCCCCCTGAGGGCCGTCGTGGAAGACGGACTGCGTCGGATCCTTTCCGAACCGGAGCCGACGCCGTACGCTCTTCCCGATCCACGCGAGGGTGATCCAGAGGCGCCAGACCCATTGGAACGGTATTCGTGGCCTGAACTGCGCGAGCTGACACAACTCCCAACCCAAGACCCGCTGCCCGCCCTCCAGTGCTACGTCGGCAAATTGCGTAGGGCCGACGGGAACCCGTTCCCGCAGGTCAGAGAGCTGCGAACCGCCCGGAACAATACCGCGACACACCACTGGCCCTCTGATAATTCGGGCTCTGACTAGGCTTGGAGAATGGCCGACATCACCGTTGAGACGGAGCTTGCGGCGGGGGTCGAGGAGGTCTGGGAGGACATCCGCGACATCTCCTCGCATGTCGAGTGGATGCACGATGCACAAGCCATCGTCTTCACCTCAGAGCAGACACAAGGTCTCGGCGCCACCTTCGACTGCTTGACAAAGATCGGCCCGATCCGGCTCACCGACCGGATGGAAATCACCGAATGGGCCCACGGAGAGGCCATGGGCGTACGCCATGTGGGACTCGTGACCGGAGAGGGACGATTCACCCTCACAGCGACAAGCGAGAACACCACGCAGTTCGTGTGGGCCGAGACCCTCTACTTCCCTTGGTGGCTGGGCGGCCGGATAGGCGGCCGGCTCGGCAAGCCGATACTCCGCCGGGTCTGGCACCGCAACCTGCAACTGCTCCGAGCCCGCTACTGACGGCCTCCGACGGCGAGCAGACTTACCGCTTGTGCGGCCCCGGTCGTGCGGCCCGCCCCGAAGTTCAATCCAGGAGCGGGTGACTTCCTTGTGCGGCCCCGGTCGTGCGGACCCGGCTGTGCCCGGGCTAGAGCAGTGGATTGGAAGCCAGCGTCAGGCTGAGCACGACGAGCACAGCGCCGAACGCAACCGCCGCACCGAGCGCCGCCGAATCGGGCTTGCGGGCCCGCTTCAGCGAAACATAGATTAGGCCGACAACTGCCCCGGCGACCAGACCACCGACATGGCCACCGACCGAGATCCTCGACACAGCGAACGTTAGAAACAGATTGAACGCCAGAACCGGGCCCAACCCACTGGCCCAGACGCTCATTCCAATCGATCGTTGGACGATCGCCGTCGCTCCGAACAACCCGAAGATGGCGCCCGAAGCGCCCACAGCCAAAGCGTTCGGCTCCAGCAGCAGAACACCCACAGACCCGCCGAGCAGCGAGACGAAATACAACGCCATACAGCGGAGCCGGCCCAGGAACTGCTCAAGGGACCGGCCCATGATCCACAGCGCGAAACAGTTGAAGCCGAGATGGAAGGGCCCGTCGTGGAGGAAACCCGAGGTGATGATCCGATACCACTCGCCGTCGGCCACGATCGGGCCCCACAGGCCGTAGTCGAATAGGAACCGATCGCCCACCAGCCTTGAGACGAACCACACCCCTATGTTGAACCCGACCAAGACGGTCGTCAGCATCGGCGTGAAGCCTGCCGGGCCGACGACCACACGTCGACTTCTGTTCGCCAGGCACTCAGGGCAGTGGAAACCCACCGAGGCCGTGTTCATGCAATCGGCACAGATCGGACGGTCACATCGCTGACAGACGACCCCGGCGCGGCGGTCTGCATGTCTATAACAACGTACGACCGCCGACGGATCGGACTGGGTGGTCATACACACGAAGCTACCGCCGCCAAGCACGGCAGCGATGACTTCGAGCGACGGCTTTTCGGCCGGTCAAACAGGGTTGATCCCCGAAGAATCAGGCCCGGGCGCCGACACAGGCCCCAGAAGTCACCCTCAGGCATACCCACACCCGGGTTTGATCAACAACGCCTGCAGCCTTGCGCAAAGAGAGGGCCGGAACGCAGGCCGGAGTCGGCAGGACGGTTAGAGCATCACCGGTGACTCGCTCATGCCCAGAGCGTTCTTTTCCACAACTTCGGTCACGCCCACAACCCGGTCCTTCATTATCCGTTCGATACCCGCCTTGAGAGTCTGCGTCGACGCCGGGCAGGTGACGCAAGCACCGAACAGTTCGACCGTCACAACACCGGATGTCTCGTCGACCTCAATGAGTTCAATGTCGCCCTCATCGGCCTGAATCGCCGGACGAATCGCATTTATGACCTTCTCGACCTGGCTGCGCACACACCCAGTTTGCCGGCGTTCAACACATTTGCTTCATCAACTTTGCTTCATCAACCCCACCGACACAGAACAAGTACGTTGGAAGCAACGCCGAGTTGAAGGATCCATGAGCCATCAATGATGTATACGACTGCTTCAATGCTCCTCGCCCACCAGGGCGGGTGGGATGAGATCCTCACTGTCGGCGTGCCGGTGATCTTTTTCGGCGCGTTGTTGTTCATTGCCCGACGACGAGCCCGGCGAGCTAGCAGCGACTGATCGAAACGTCGGCACCCAACGAACACAACTTCCCTGCAAGGTCGTCGTAACCACGGGCAATGTGGTGAGCATCGCCCACGATCGTCTCCCCATCAGCACCGAGGCCCGCTATCACCAACGCAGCGCCCGCTCGGATATCATGGGCCTTCACCCTCGCCGCGGACAAACGCTCTCTGCCCTCGATCACAACATGATGCGAGTCGATACGAATGTCTGCACCCATAAGGCGCAGGTCGTCGACATAGCGGAACCGCTCGGCAAACAAATTCTCGGTGACAGAGCCGATGCCATCAGCGGTGGCAAGCAGCGCAACCAACAGAGGCTTCAAATCGGTGGCTACTCCCGGGTACGGAAGGGTCGAGAACTTCGCCGAACCCAAACGACTGGACACAGCAGCGCGGATGCTCTCACCATCAGCTGACATCTCCATCCCCATGCCGCCGAGCTTGCCGCACAAGACCGACATGTGACCCGGATTCACACCGCTGACAGTGACTTCACCGGTAGTGATCCCAACAGCCGCCAGGAATGCGGCCGCCACGATCCGATCACCGACAACTGTGTGATCTACCGACTGAAACCGCCCGATCCCATCAACGCCTTCGATTGTGAGGGTGCTGGAGCCCAGCCCTTCAATTCGCGCACCCATCTTGTTCAGGAACTCGCATAGATCAACGACCTCGGGTTCACGCGCAGCATTGTCGATCACGGTCGTACCCACAGCCCGCACTGACGCCATCAACAGGTTTTCGGTGGCGCCGACACTAGGGAAATCAAGCCGTATCGTTCCTCCCCGCAACTCCGGGGCGCGGGCGTGGACACAGCCATCGACCGTTTCGGACTCGACACCGAGTTCGGCCAGTCCCTTCAGATGCATGTCAATGGGTCTGTGGCCGAAATCGTCACCTCCGGGAAGCGCCACCACAGCCTCCCCGCAGCGGGCCAACATCGGTCCTAGCACCCCTATAGAAGCTCGGAACCGATCGACTATGCCACGAGGAGCAACCGGTTCGATCTGCGATGGAACGTCAATGACGAGAGACCCGGCAGCACCCTGTGCCGACAACGAGACTTCGCAACCGACGGCACGCAACAACTCGGCCATCAACCCCACATCGGTGATGAGCGGAACATTGTCGATGCGATAGGCGCCTTCGGACAGCAAAGTCGCGGCCATCAGTTTCAACACACTGTTCTTGGCCCCGGAGACTTCGACTGTTCCCTCTAGAACCGAGGCCCCCCGCACGACGAAGCTGTGCCCAGTGAGATCAAGTTCCAACGCGTCTGCAGCCAACACGGACATCGACAAGAGTCTGCCACCGGAACTATCTCAGTGCGCGCTGTCTGAGCCATGTCTGCGAGCTTCTGCTCGCATCTTGCCAAAGCGCTGTCACACCAGACGCTCGATCAGTCGGTCAACGATGGAGGCCAGTTCGTCTGCTGCTGCGTTGTAGTCGTCTTGTTGCCCCCCACCGGGATCAACCACCTCTTCCCAGGCTTCAGGCTCGATTTCTGCTAGGTGCAGTTGACCGACCCGTACAGCCAGATCAGCAACTGAGCCCGGCTCCAGGTCACGGGCGACACGCTTCAAACTTCCGGTTTTGGCGGCTCCCTCGGGGTGGGTCCGTCGCATCCAGCGAAGGTGGCCGGGCTCCATGGCGACGATCAAAACCGAGCGTTCGACGTCCTGTGCAGACAGCTGGTGACTGCGATGCCACGGGTCGCGCAGACCGTGCCGCTCGAGCGCAGTGCGGGTGCGCACACTCATCGGCTGCCCACCGAGGACATGGGTCCCCCCGCTGAACACCGACACCGGTGGGTCTTGCCCGTAGTGGGCGCGCATCATCGCTGCTCCCATCACCGACCGCGCCGCATTGCCGGTACACAGGAAGGTGACGACCGGCCGCCCAGGGTCGTGCTGTGGTCGTGGCGCCTCGCGGACTGTCTGTCGTCGATCATCGCCCATCGTCGTTCTTTTTCTAGCAGTACCCGGCCGGTCGTCTCAACCTTTCATCTGCTGATACCTTGGCTCTTCCCACGACGACGGCGACTTGCTAACATCGCGGGTGATCACGGATCCTTATGATCCGCCACAATATCCAACAAACCCTGGAGGGAATATGGGACCACTACGCAGACTCTTTCTGCTCCTGGCGGTATTGGCGCTGTTTGCCGCCGCCTGTGGAGACGACGAGACGACCACTACCACGGGCGACGACGACGACGTGGCCGACGGCGACGGCGACGACGACGACGGCGAGATGATGGACCACCTCGGCGACGGTTCACTCGGAACGATCGTTGTGGAGCCTGGTGCCGAGGTGCAGATTCGATCTCTCAACGCCATCACCGGAGACGCAGCGCAGTTCGGTTTGCCGATCCACCGGTCGGTCGAGATCGCCGTCGACGACTACGGCGACATCCACGGCTTCCCGGTCAGCTCAGGCGAGGGCCTCGACGACCTCTGCTCAGCAGACGGTGGCCAAGCTGCCGCGCAGACGATCGTTGCCGACGAGCAGATCGCCGGCGTGGTCGGCACGTCGTGCTCGGGTGCAGCCGTCGCCGCGGCACCATTGATCAGCGAAGCCGGGATCGTGATGATCTCGGGCGGCAACACTGCACCGGCCCTGACCTCGGACCTCGCGGGCACCGCGGGAGACAACTACAACGAGGGTTACTACCGCACCGCACACAACGACCTCTACCAGGGTCGGGCGATGGCCCTGTTCGTGTTCAACGACCTCGGTCTGACAACTGCTGCGGCGATCCACGACGGCGACCCCTACACCCAGGGCCTCGCTCAGGCATTCGTCGACGCCTACGAGGATATCGGCGGCGATATCACCGGTTTTGCCGGCATTGCCAAGGGTGACTCCGACATGGTTCCGGTGCTCACCGAGATCGCCGCGAGCAGCCCGCAGGCACTCTTCTTCCCGATCTTCCAGCCGGAGGGCAACTTCATCGCTGCACAGGCGCCGGGCGTTTCCGGGCTCGAGGACACTCAACTGCTTGCCGCGGACGGTCTGCTGGTCAAGGACTACCTGGAGTTGGAGGAAACGGAGGGCATGTACTTCTCGGGACCGGACGCCCGCTTCGGCGACAATGTCAACGAGTCGACCGGCAAGACCGCCGACGATGTCAGCGGCGCCTACGAATCCTTGTACGGCGAGGCCCCGTCTTCACCGTTCTGGGCCCACGGTTACGACGCCACCGCCATGCTGCTCGATGCCATATCGGCGGCAAGCTACGTGGACGGTGACGGCAACCTCGTCATCGACAAGGCAGGGGTACGTGAGCACCTCGACAACCTCACCGGCTACGACGCCCTCATCGGTCTGATCAACTGCGACGACTTCGGTGACTGCGGATCCCAGAAGGTGACGATCATCCACCACCGCGATTCCGGCGACTTCCGTGCCTCCACCGACAATGTAGTCTTCGAATACGCCCCGTCGTAATCGACCAACCGTTCAGCTAGAACCGGCCCCCGCCCGCCTTAACGGGGGCCGGTTCTGTTCAATACAGGGTTTGTGGAGCATCCTGACTCCACCTGCAACCACTCACTACGGTCAATACAGCGAGCGACTGAGCATTCGATTATGCACTCACCCGGAACCACGGAGAACAAGAAGCTGACCCGTCGCCTCGGCGTCGACACTTTCCTGCTCTTCATGAAGGTGGTCATGAGCACCTTCGTGATCCTGGGCCTGCTCATGTTCATCGGGCAGCAGATAGACCCCGACAACTTCATGGCCTCCCGAATCAACCCCGATGCCACCGGCCTAACCGCGGCCCAGTTCAAGGACTTGGTGATCTCCGGGCTCTCACAGGGAGCGATGTACGGGCTGATCGCGCTCGGCTACTCCATGGTCTACGGCGTCTTGGGCTTCATCAACTTCGCCCACGGCGAAGTCTTCATGGTCGGCGCGATGACGGGGATGATCACCTCCAACAAACTTGACGAGTCAGGTGCTTGGGAGAGCAACTTTCTGCTCTCACTGTTGTTCGTCCTCGTGATCGCGGTCATCTGCTCCACGTTGACTGCGGTGATCATGGAACGGGTCGCCTACCGGCCGTTGCGGGGCTCTCCGCGGCTGATCCCCCTGATCACGTCCATCGGTGTGTCGTTCTTCATCCAGAACGTCTCTGTCGTGCTTCTCGGCCCCGGCGCCAAGTCCTACCCGACACTGCCGGACTGGTTGTCAAAGAAACGGGAACCGTTCGGACTCGTCACAATCGAAGGAACAAGACTGATGGTGCTGGTAGTGGCGGCGGTCTCAATGGTGGCGCTGTGGTATCTCGTTGAGCGGACCAGGGTCGGAAAGGCCATGCGAGCCGTGGCGGAGGACAAGGAGATCGCTTCGTTGATGGGGATCAACGTCAACCGCACGATCGTCACCACGTTCGCCGTCGGTGGCGCCATGGCCGGCGTTGCGGGGATACTCTGGGGCCTGCTGTTCCGGTCGGTGGTCCACACGACCGGGTTCCTGCCCGGCATCAAAGCGTTCAGCGCGGCCGTCGTCGGCGGTATCGGGAACATGGGAGGTGCGATGGCAGGCGGGATCACCCTGGGCAGCGCCGAATCAGTGGCTCCGCTGGTCCTGCTCGAGCCCTGGGGCATCAACGGCGTCTCCCAACTCAAGGACGCGGTGGCCTTCCTCGTGCTCATCTTCGTGCTGCTGGTCAAGCCCACCGGCCTGTTCGGAGAACGGCTCTCCAGCGAGGACCGAGCATGAGCGCCGTCTTCGTCGAACCTCACACACCCGAAGACCTGCCCGCGCGCCGCCCGCTCAACCAGGACTGGCGGAGACTGCTCAACTACGGGCTGTTGCTGGGGATGGTGTCGGTGTTCGTGGCACTGACCAACATGCCCGTCAACCTCGACCGGCGAGTGCTGATCGAACCGATCTTCTCGATGGGTTACCTGTCTCTGTTCTGGCCCCCGGTGATCTTCGGCCTGCTGGTGTGCCGCGAACCGGTCCTGGCGGGAATGCCCAGTTACGCGAAGGGGCGCCGCGAAGTACTCGCCGGTGCGCTGGTCGGGCTGGTCGGCGGCGCGGGCCTCAGTGTCCTTGCGCTCCTTCTCGACAACTTCGACCTCCGCGATCCTCTGGTCAACTGGAGCCCCCGACTGCTCGACCTGCTTTCGTTCCAACAGGGCGCCGCCTTCGGCGTCGGCATCTGGCTGCCGATCGGCCTTGTGCTCGGAACTCTCGGCGGACTGGCCCACGTGCTGCCCGCAACGGCACGGCGGATGCTGGGCTGGGCCTTCGCCACGGTCGTAGGCTTCGCCGTCTTTGAGACGGTGATCATCGACCTTTCCGAAGGTTTTGCCTCGCTCGGCGCCGAGCGGCTCGTCGATGAACTCTATTTCATCCGCGGCGGGTTGACGATGCACGGCGCCGCGATCCTGGCGGTCCTCGGCGGCCTGTCGGCGGCTTTCGGACGTGATCAGGCTCATCGTGTGAAAGCTCGCTTCCAAGCCATGGAAGGACCGGACCGAACCCGGGCCAACGCCATGGGTCTGCTGGCATGCGCAGTCGCTCTGGTAGTCCTGCCCCGCTACTTGGGTGGCATCACCAACGAACTGCTGGCCAACGTCGGCCTGTTCGTACTCCTGGCACTGGGTCTCAACATCGTGGTGGGCCTAGCCGGAATACTGGACCTCGGATACGTGGCCTTCTTCGCCATCGGCGGCTACACGGCCGGCATCCTGACCACCACCAACCGGGGAGAGTCCTGGCCGGACTGGATGCCGGAATTCTACTGGGGGACGGCACTCATCTTCGTGGTGATACTGGCAGCGCTCGCTGGATTGTTCATCGGCGCGCCGGTGATCCGTATGCGTGGCGACTATCTGGCCATCGTCACCCTCGGGTTCGGAGAGATCATCCGCCTGCTGTTTGTTTCGGACTGGCTGGGCGGGTTCACCGGAGCCGCGCAGGGAGTCACCAACATTCCCGGCGTGCAGGTCTTCGGTCTGGCGACAGTCAAGGTAACCGACCCGCAGGCCGTGTTCTACCTTGTGCTGTTCTTCTGCGCGATCGCGGTCTACATATCGTGGCGGTTGGAACGCAGTCGGCTGGGACGCGCCTGGATGGCGATCCGAGAGGACGAGTCCGTTGCCGAAGCGATGGGTGTCAACACGGTCAACGCCAAACTCATGGCCTTCGTGGTGGGCGCAGTGCTGGCCTCATTCTCGGGTGCCATCTTCGCCGCCAAAGTGGGCTCGGTCTTCCCGAGCAGTTTCGTCATCCTGGTCTCGATCGTCATCCTGGCAGTTGTCATAGTCGGCGGTATAGGCAACATCACAGGCGTGATCGTCGGGTCGATCGTGTTGATCGGTGTTCTCGGCGGACCTCGACAACCGGGCCTGTTGCAGGAGTTCTCTGAATACAAGCTTTTGATCTACGGGGTGCTGTTGATTTGGATGATGTTGAAACGTCCCGAGGGTCTGCTACCCAACGTGCGGCGCACCCGAGAACTCCACCAGGAGGAATACCTGCAAGACGCCTGGCTACGCGGAGAGATCGACACCGAAGAAAACAACGCCGACGACAACGCTGGGGTGGTTCCCGCATGAGCCGACGTTTGTTGACCATCAACAAACTCAGCGTCACCTTCGGTGGGCTCCACGCCCTCAAAGACCTCGACTTCCATGTCGACGAAGGCGAGATCGTGTCGGTGATCGGGCCGAACGGCGCCGGCAAGACAACCTTCTTCAACATGATCTCAGGGATGGTCACACCGACGTCCGGCGACATCATCTTCAAGGGCGAGTCGCTGTTGGGGCTCGACCCCAACCAGGTGACGGCTGCGGGAATAGCCCGCACGTTCCAGAACGTCCGCCTGTTCGCCAACATGACCATCCTCGAGAACGTGATGGTCGCCCAGCACTGCCGCACCCGACAGGGGATCTGGGGAGCGCTGCTCCAGACACGCTCCTTCAAGCGGGAGGAACTGGAGATCCGCGAGCACGCTGAGTTGGTGCTGAGCTTCTTCGGCACCCGCCTGGTGGGCTACCGGCTCGACCAGCCCGCGGCCGTGCTGTCCTATGCCAACCGGCGGCGCCTGGAGATCGCCAGAGCAATGGCCACCAAACCAACGATCATCCTGCTCGACGAGCCCGTCGCCGGCATGAACCCCAAGGAGTCCGCGGCGCTCACTCAACTGATCGGGGAGCTGCGCAGCGACTGGGGCTTCACAATCGTGATGATCGAACACGACATGAGCGTCGTTCGAGACGTGAGCGACCGGGTGGTGGTGCTCGACCACGGCGAGCCCATCGCCCATGGGACCTATGAGGAAGTGTCCACCAACCCAGACGTCGTCGAGGCGTACCTCGGACGCCCCGCCAAGGAGTCTGCATGAGCGACGGCGACGGCGCTACCGCTCTGCTTGAGATGCGCGGGGTGAACACCCATTACGGCGCTGTCCATATCCTCAAAGACGTCGAGTTCTCGATCTATCCCGGCGAGTTGGTGTGCCTGCTCGGGGGCAACGCCTCGGGCAAGTCGACCACGCTCAAGACCCTGTTGGGAATGGTGACTCCCACCACCGGCGATGTTCTGCTCAACGGAGAGGCGGTCACTGGGGAGTCGATCTCGTATCGGGTTGAGCGGGGAGTGACGATGGTCCCCGAGAACCGGCGGTTGTTCAAACGGCTGACCGTCAAAGAGAATCTCGAACTTGGTGCATACTTGCGGTCAGACCGATCAGCCGTCGACGCAGACCTTGAACGGATATTCGGAATGTTCCCACGGGTCAAGGAACGTCTCAGCCAAAAAGCCGGCACCCTGTCGGGTGGTGAGCAGCAGATGGTGGCGATGGGTCGAGCATTGATGTCTGACCCGAAGGTCCTGTTGATGGACGAGCCGTCGATGGGGCTCGCACCTGCCCTGGTGCAGACCAACTTCGAGTTGATCCAACAGATCCATTCGCAGGGGGTAGCGATCTTCGTGGTGGAGCAGAACGCCAACATGGCGCTGTCTATCGCGGACCGCGGCTGGGTGCTTCAAACGGGCCGGGTCGTTCTCGACGACACCGCCGAGGCGCTTCTCGCCAATCCCCACTTGCGCGCCAGCTACCTCGGCGAGACCTGACTGGCTCGAATCGCAGCTACCGCAACAGTCCCAACGCGTCTGCGACACGGTCTCTGTGCTTTCGGGCGTCGCCGTAGGCTCCCGACAGGCTCCAGCCTCGCTTCAGCCAGATCTGCAGGTCGTATTCAAACGTGTAACCGATGGCACCGTGGCACTGCAACGCCGCGCGACAAGCGCGATCAACGGCATCCGACGCGAACACCTTGGCCATCGACACGTCGCGGCCTCTCAGAGTCGCGTCGCCGCAATGAGCAAGCGACCATGCCGCCCGGTACACCAGCGGAGCGGAGAACTCGATCCCCAGTCGAACGTTGGCCAGATGGTGCTTGACCGCCTGATAACTCCCGACAGGTTTCCCGAACTGTCTGCGTTCGGTTACATACTCGACTGTGGTGTCGAGCAGACGGCGAGCGACACCGACACATTGGGCCGCAGTGCCCAGAGCAGCCCGATCAGCTGCCAGAGATGCATCCGCGCCAGTCAACAGAGTCGCCGTGCCCGGATCAAAGCTGATCTCGGCAAGGCGACGAGACTGGTCAATCGAGTCTTTGGGGGTGACAGTCACCGCCTGCGCATCAACAGCGAGCAGCGACCCGGCGTGTTCAGCTATCACGAGGTCGGCCGCGGTTGCGGCCAGGACGTTGGGGCCGCCTGCAACCAGTGCCAACGTGGCTGTGCTCTCACCGCTGATCGCCGCGTCCAACAAATCAGAAGCACCCGCGGTTGCAAGCGCCGGAATCGCCACGGCCACGTGCTCAACCAACGGTTCGGGTACGGCGCTGTAACCCGCCTCCTCAAGCAGACGGACCAAGGCCACCTCGTCCATGCCGAGTCCACCAGCTTCAGTCGGGGCCATGATCGCCAGCACCCCAACCTCGCCAAGCGTCGCCCACAAGCCGGGTATCCGTCCGTCATCGCTGTCCCAGCCTGCTCGAATCGTCTCCGCGCTGCACTCGCCGGCAAAGATCTCGCGCACGGTGTCGCGGAGCATGTCGTGTTCGTCGGTGAAAGCAAAGTGCATCAGCGTTTACCTCCGGGGCAGACCCAGCACGCGTTCAGCGATGATGTTGCGCTGAATCTCGTTGGTTCCCGCATAGATCGGCCCGCCCAGGGCGAACACGTATCCCTCGCGCCAGTCGCTCGGCGCCTCGGCTTCGTCACCGAGCAACCGAAGGGCGGTGGCATGAAGTTCAAGATCCATCTCAGACCAGAAGACCTTCATCAAACTGGCTTCTGATCCAAGACCGCCACCCGCCATCAGATCCGCTGCCACGAAGTAGGTCTGCCAGCGGTAGGCCTCGGCACGGATCCAAGAGTCGACCACCTCGTCTCGAAGGCGTGCGTCAAGGCCCTCAGCCGTCTCGCCCAGTTCGGCGGCGAGCAGTCTCAGGCGCTCCGCAGCAGCCATGAAACGGCCGGGACTGCGCAGGCTGAGTCCGCGCTCGGAACCCGCCGCGGCCATCGCCACCGCCCAGCCCTGGCCCGGTTCGCCGAGAACGTGATCGGCGGAGACCCTGCAGTCGTCGAAGAAGATCTCCGCGAAACCCGACTCGCCGTCGAGGCGTTGGATCGTCCGGCGCGTCATGCCCGGTGCATCAGCTGGAACCAACAGGTAGCTCAAGCCCGCGTGACGCTCGGCGGTCGGGTCGGTGCGCACGATGCAGAAGATCCAGTCTGCGTACTTGCCCCTCGAACACCAGGTCTTCTGGCCGTTGACGACATAGACGTCGCCGTCACGGACCGCCGTGGTCTTGATTCCAGCCAGATCCGACCCTGCTTCAGGCTCAGACCAGCCCTGTGCCCAGATATGTGTGCCGCCGGCCATTCTCGGAAGGAAGTAGTCCTGCTGGGCCTTCGTGCCGAAGTTGAAGATCGTGGGCGCCAGCAGGCTCACCCCGTTGGCACTCACCCGGCCCGGCACGCCCGAGAGCCAGTACTCCTCCTCATAGATCAGCCACTCGATCAGGTCGCAGTCACGCCCGCCGTATGCCTCGGGCCACGCCGGCACCGACCAGCCTCCCTCGAACAGAGTCCGTTCCCATCCCCGATGCTGCTCGAACCCGGCCGCCGAGTCCATCGACGAGAACTCCTCGGTCGGGCGGTTCTCGTGCAACCAGGTCCGGCATTCGTCGCGGAACTCGACATATCGAGGCGACAGCTCAAGGTCCATCAGCGAAACTCAGCCTTGCGCACACCGCTGGGGTCGAACACCGGAGTTCGCCGATGTTCTCATCCTCGTCCGCTTGTCTGCCACTGGGACTCCTCTCACCAATCCTGGCAGTCCCCGACTCAAGGGATTCGTTGACGGTATTCAACCTCGACCCGCAGTGCCAAGCTCGCCGAAACTCAATTTCACATGTTGCAGAGCCAGCTGTTCAACCTCGGACGAAGGGCAGTTGCAGATCGCATCGCTGTTCTATAGCCGATCCGACCCGGTCCCCGGCTCGGCTGACCTCATCACTGGTGGGCTGCTCGCCGTCAGCCGGGTCGCAACTCTGTTCGTGGGCTACGAGCAGACTCAGATCAGCCCGCAAAGATGACGGCGTACGCTGTCGTCGTCGTGGTGTGCAGTTGCGTGCCCCGCTGCTAACGCCCACACGACGGCGGTGACCGCTATTGTTCGCCTCAGGGCGTGTGGAGATCTCATTCTGTCAACTCCCCACCGCGTTCCGACGTTGTGCCGGATTCACCGGAACCCGCAGGCACGCGCTTCTCAGTCCCACCGCCGGTGTCGCTGATCGCGCCGACATCAGGGTCGTCCGGCTCAATATCGAATATCGACTCATATAACGGTCTCTGCGGTTCGATTCCCTCGGTCACGACAGTCACGGCTGCTTGCCGGACATGTTCGGCGGCTCGATCGGGAGCCAACTCCGTCAGAGTCTCGCCCAGCGTTGTGTGTGAGAAAGTCTCAACAGTCCCGTCATACATCTGCGACTGGCCGTCATCGCTGCGGTGATGGGTCAACATGCGCCCATCGGGATGAATATGCCTGTAGTGGTTAGCAGGCAAACCGTCATAGTGCTTCAATGAGAACACGCCGACATCACCGATCCGGCTCCATGGCATGTCAGCCAACTCAAAAGAGCCGTCGGCATCGTAGCCCGCCTCGCCAATCACCACGGTCGCGCCCGGTGCGGTGCCCTTGAGCGTCTCAGAGATGGTGACGGTGACGTTGCGGAGTCCGATACCATCCAGATCCGTGGGCATGGGACCTCTCTCGATGGCCGTGACTTCGCCAACCACGACCAGATCAGAGGTCGCAACCAACTCTTCAAGACTGGCGAAGTGGTACGACCACCAACTCGAGCCCGCTACAGAGTCGGGGTTCTCGTCCTCCGCTTGCAGAGAAGAATCGCTACCGCAGGCCGCCGCTACCAGCAAAACTAATGCTGCCACAGCAGCTTTCGGCATGGAGACAGTTGAACGTTGCATCTTGACCTCCATGGTTCAGTTGTGTGCAGCCTACGACCCCCGTTGTGGGTAGGATCAAGCGGTTTCTCAACTCTCTGGGTCAGCGGAACTCAGCCTTGCGCACACCGTCAGGGTCGAACACCTCCCGGATAAGCCTCAACTCCTCATCGGTGGGCAGCCGGCTCTCGCCGACGTCGCCGGTCACGGTCAGCTCGAATGGCGAGGCCTCCTGCGCCTGTTCGAGGCTGACCCCGGGATGCAGCGAACGCACACGCATCCTGCGGTCCTCGGTGTCGAAGTCGTAGGCCCCGAGATCGGTGACCACCCGGCGTATCTCGAAGTGCTTGCGGCTGGCTTTTGGCAGCTGTGCGATGCGGTCATATCCGGGGGCGGAGACGACGTCGACCGTGTTGGAGAAGGTGCGGGCCTGATTCGGTATCCAGTAGGTCGTTGGGTGGTTGATCAGGTTGCCCGGTGCTCCCCGCAGCCCCAGCAGCTGGGCCCTGGGCTTTCGGTAGGGCCCGATGGCGGCAAAGTTCTGATTGCCGTACTGGTCCATTTGGCTCGCACCCATCACCACATGACGTTTCCCCGACCACACTTGATCGAAGACCGTTCTAAACGGCATGTATCCCTCGATCACTGCAGTTGAAGGGTCTCCCCCGAGAGGAAGGTTGCCCTCGATCGCATAGGCGATCGTGTCGGTCAGCATGAGGCCGGGTTCAAAGGACGCCCGGGCCAAACGCCCCGCTATCACCGGCACCGGGCCCATCGGGTTGCACAACACTTCGCCGTCACCCCTGAAGGCTTCCGCCAGAGCGACAACACAGATCTCATCGAGGGTGGCGGTCATTGCGCTCTCCTTTCGGTGAGCTTGGCCCGGACCGCGTCGTCCCAGATCGATACATCCTCGGTGGTGGCGGTCACTGTGCGCTCCTTTCGGTGAGCTTGGCCCGGACCGCGTCGTCCCAGATCGATACATCCTCGGTGGTGGCGGTCACTGTGCGCTCCTTTCGGTGAGCTTGGCCCGGACCGCGTCGTCCCAGATCGATACATCCTCGGTGGTGGCGGTCACTGTGCGCTCCTTTCGGTGAGCTTGGCGACGTAGGCATCGTGTGACTCGAGTTCCAGCCAGTCTCTGCGGAACTGCTCCCACGCCTCGGGGTCGCGGGCCGTTGCGGCGTACTCGCTCTGGAAGGCCTCGTCGCGATCGTAGTCGGGAGGGCATTCGGTGAAGTGGGCGCCGTGTGGCGCCTGCACGACTCCGTCGACGTGGGTTCGCGGGATTCGCAGCGTGTGTATCGACCCCTCGCTCAGAAACTGCTCTGTGGGAACGATCTGTTCTGCAGACATGAAGGTCCTGTCGGCGGCCATCGCGAACAGGTCGTCGAAATACAGGTCCGGTCCAAGGAACTGGCCGTTGCCTTTGGCATCGGCTCGGTTCATGTGCAGGATCGCTGCATCCATCTGAAATGCCGGAATCGCCACCAGTTCCTCGCCGTCGTCGTAGGGAGACTTCACCGTCTTGAGGTCAGGATTCTCCGACATCATCGCGGTACCCAGACCTGCTCGGGTCGGATAGAAGGGCATTCGATGAGCGGCGGCCATCAAGCCGAGATAGAAGGCGCCCTCGTCGAGTTCGGAGATGTCGACGGCTCCCGTCTGGCGGGCGATCCGGAAATGGGGTTCCAACGGGATCGAGTCCAACGAGACGAAACCGTAGGTGACCTTCCGGACCTTCCCGGCAGCGCACAGGATCCCCACGTCGGGCCCGCCATAGGAGACGATGTCGAGGTCTGTGAGGTCGCTGCGAAGAATGGCCCGGACCAGCGACATCGGCTTGCGACGAGACCCCCAACCCCCGACGCCGAGCGTCATCCCGCTGCGGAGTTCACCGATGACCTCGTCCTCGGTCACTCGTTTGTCTGCCACTGAGACTCCTCTCTTCGATCCTGCCAGCCCTGCCTCAAGGGCCCCTTGACGGTATTCCACCTTGACTCGCAGTGCTAAGCCCGCAGCGTCACGAGTTGAATCACCCGGTTGCATCCCAGCGTCGGCCTTCACGGCGGACGGGACCGCCCCGATAGGGTGACGGCATGGTCGAGACGCATGATTCTCTTGACATGAGTGGCCGGACAGTGATCGTCACGGGGGGCACCAGGGGTCTCGGGCGGGTGATCGCCACACGCTTTCTGGAGCAGGGCGCGGATGTGGTGATCTGCGCCCGCAGCGAACCGGAAGGCCCGGTCGATTTCGAGAGCCGGCAGGCGGTCTTCGTTGCCGCCGACATTCGCGATCCCGACCAAGTGACAGACGTCGTGTCGGCTGCGGTCGAGGCGACCGGCCGGATAGACGTGCTCGTCAACAACGCCGGCGGGGCGCCCCCCTCAGTCAGTGCGACTGTGTCACCGCGTTTCAACGACAAGATCACTGCGCTCAACCTCTTGGCGCCGATGACTTTCGCTCAGGCTGTGCACGATCAGATGCAGTCACAACCCGACGGCGGCGTGATCATCAACATCACCTCGGTCAGCGGCACTCGGGCCAACCCACAGGGCGCGGCCTACGGGGCGGCCAAAGCCGGGCTCATCAACCTGACGGAGACGCTGGCACACGAATGGGGCCCGAAGATCCGTGTGATCGCCCTGGTGGTGGGGATGATCGTCACCGAGCAGGCCCACCTGTTCTACGGGGACGAGGAAGGGATCGCCGCAGTCGGCCGAACGCTCGCCCTCAAACGCATGGGCACTCCCGACGAAGTGGCCGATGTTGTCCTGTTCGCTGCGTCGCCTCTGGCCCGCTGGGTGTCGGGCTGCGCGATCCCGGTGCACGGCGGCGGTGAGAGCCCCGGCTACATCGACGCCTCGACTGTCGAGCAGTCCGCCGGGCCGAATTCATGACCGAGGCCGCGGACCGTTCAGAAGGTCTTGAGCGGCGCTCGTTGTCGACTGACCGGACGACCATCGCGGCACTGTTGGTCGTCATGTCGGCTGCCGTCTTCGTCATTATCGCATTCACGAATCGTCACGATCACAGCACCCACGACCACACCAGTGCCACCGTGGCCACCGACGCGAGCGCTTCAGATCCAGAACACGATCACAGCACCCATGACCACTCAGAAGACATCGGCTCGACCTTCGTGAGCACCGAACGCATCAGCCCGGCCGCTGCCTGTCGCACGATCATCGGCTGCGACGACGCGGGACCGAAACCGCAGAGTCCCGGCGATCGGGGCGGTTGGGCGCAGTTCCTGACCCTCGGCGCGGTGGCGATCGGGCTCGCCTTCATCGCCACGAAGATCATCCGCTCCACCCGCGCCACGCGCCGAGCAACCACTCCGCCATAGCAGCTCCACTCTCCCGGTCACGAACCCCTGTTGGAGAAAAAACCAGGCAAATCCTCCAACCTGTGGAGAATAAACCAGATAATTTCTCCAACAGATGGAGAAAAAACCAGCCGCGCCTGCTCATTCGTTCAACGACGTTCGCGCCTCTGGGGCGGTGTCGTGGATGGTTGACCGCGCCATCACAACAGGCACGTCGGCTTCGACGTTCTCACCGGACAATCCGTTGACAAGGGCGCAGCTTGCCGCGTTCCTGTGGCGGCTCGAGGGTAAACCCGAAGCGCCAGCGCACAGCTTCGGTGATGTTCACGCGGGCTGGCAGCAAGTGCCGGTTTCGTGGATGCTTGACCGCGCGATCACAACAGGCACGTCGGCTTCGACGTTCTCGCCTGATCTTCCGTTGACAAGGGCGCATCTAGTGACGTTCCTGTACCGCTATAAGAACGAACCAGCGGTGACTATCGACCCTGACACATCGCCTTGTGGCCCGCTCAAAACCATCGCCGCAGGCCATGTCCATTCGTGCGGACTACGTACCGACAACACGGTCATCTGCTGTGGCGACAACCTCAGCGGGCAGACTGATGCGCCATCGGGAACATTCGAAACCATCGCCCTCGGCCAGCACCATTCGTGCGGGATACAGGCCGACAACGCCGAAGAGCTAAACGGCGGCAGGATCACCTGCTGGGGGCTTACTGGGCTAGATGATGTACCGTCGGGAACATTCAAAACCGTGACTGCAGGCAACGGGCATTCGTGCGGAATACGCTCCGACAACACGGTCACCTGCTGGGGTACCAGCATCTTTTCCGAGCACGGGACGGACGAGTACGGGAGGACCGATGTGCCGCCGGGAACGTTCAAGACCGTGACTGCAGGCAACCGGCATTCGTGCGGAATACGCTCCGACAACACGGTCATCTGCTGGGGTGCAAACGACTTCGGGCAGACTGATGCGCCGTCGGGAACATTCAAAACCGTGACTGCCGGGTGGGAACATTCGTGCGGGATTCGCACTGACAACACGGCGACCTGCTGGGGCGCTATCGGGCTTTGGACGGACCTCCTCTATTAGCCTTCGGCGGCGTTCAGTCGGTTCGGAGACTCACGGGGCGGTTGATGTCCGGCCCGGCGATAAATCTGACAAAAATGATCGGAATTAGATGCTTTAGCTGATGCAGTCGGTTATGGTGTCCCGTAATCCTGACTGTTCAGATCGGGATTATCTGGATTATGCAACCATGACTTCATACCCGGTCAACCTGGAACTCAGCGGACAACCCGTCCTCGTCGTCGGAGGCGGGTCCGTCGCGGCCCGCAAGGTAGCCGGCCTGCGAAGCGCTGATGCTCGCGTGACTGTCGTCTCCCCCGCCGCAGTCCCCGAGATCAGCGTTGACCCGAACGTGCGTTGGTTGGCACGCCCGTACCGGCAAGGAGAGGTAGCCGCCTACCGCCTCGCCGTCACTGCCACCGACGATCCCGAAGTCAACGCCGCGGTACGCGCCGACGGCGACAAAGCCAACGTGTTCGTCAACTCCGCTGATGATCCCACCAACTGCTCGTTCACCCTCCCCGCAGTCGCCCGCCGAGGAGACCTGCAAATCACCGTTTCGACCGGTGGCCGCAGCCCCGGTCTCGCCCGCTGGTTGCGCCGAAGGCTCGAAAGTCAACTCGACGAGGGCTACGAAGGACTCCTCACGCTGTTGGCAGACACCCGAGCCGAGGCCCGCTCAGTGTTCGGCACATCCGAGATCCCCGGATGGGACGCCGCGCTCGACGACGGACTGCTCGAACTGGTGCAGCAGAACCGCACGACCGAAGCCCGAGAACGTCTTCACGACCATCTCGGCCTGACGCCGGAAGATGCACTCACATGACCACCAAACCCCTGACTACGCGAATCAACCACACCCTGCGACGCAACCACACCCTGACCTCCCGAGGTGCACCCACATGACCGTCCACCTCGTCGGGGCCGGACCCGGCGACCCCGACCTGCTCACTGTCAAAGCCGCCAAACTCCTGCAACGCGCCGACGTCGTCGTCCACGACCGGCTCATCGAGCCGGCAGTGCTCGACCTCGCCCCGCCATGGGCGGAGATGATCGACGTCGGTAAGCGCCCCGGAGCACCCACCAACGCCCAGACACGAATCAACGATGTGCTGATCGACCGGGGCCGCCGCTTCGACTGCGTCGTCCGCCTGAAGGGGGGCGACCCCTTCGTGTTCGGGCGTGGCGGAGAGGAGGCACTCGAACTACGGGCCGCAGGCATCGACGTCGAGACGGTACCGGGTATCACCTCTGCGATTGCGGCACCCGCCGCCGCCGGGATACCTGTCACCATGCGAGGCGTCAGCAGCGGCTTCACCGTCGTCACCGGCCACCAGGACCCCAACACCGACCAACGGCTCGACTGGGACGCGCTCGCTCGCACGGGCACGACGCTGGTGATCCTGATGGGCGCATCACGCACCGCCCTGATCTCGCAGCGGCTCATAGCCGGCGGGTTGAGCGCGGACACGCCCGTGGCCGTCGTCTACTCCGCCTCAACCGAACACGAGAGCGTCACAAGAACCACTCTCGCGGAACTCCCAGACACAGAAGTAACCAACCCGTCCACGCTGGTGATCGGCTCAGTCGCCGCCCAATCCGTGCTCGACACAGTGATGACTCCGGGCACAACCGGAGCCCAGGCAACCCACAGTCGGTTCAACCCCGATGCACTCTGCGACTACCAACAACCAGCCCACCACCAAAACCCGGCTGTCCGTCACGAAACCACCCTGAAAGGGGCCCTGCGATGACCCTCCTCGAAACCACCAGAATCGAAACACGGCCCGTCGACCCCGACATTCAAGCCGACATAGACAAGTTCCGCGACGTGCTCGCCAAGTATCAGAGCGGCGAAGTCTCAGAAGACGTGTTCCGGGTATTCCGCCTGACCAACGGCATCTACGGCCAACGACAGGGCGGAACCAACCAGATGGTTCGGGTAAAGGTCCCCTACGGCTCCATGGACCCCGAGCAGTTCGAGATGCTGGCGTTCATCGTCGAGCGCTACAGCCGAGGCTGGGCTCACATCACCACCAGACAGAACCTTCAGTTCCACTTCGTGCAACTCGATCAGATCCCCGACGTGCTCGACCATCTCGCGGCCGTGGGCATGACCACCCGCGAAGCCTGCGGCGACACCGTCCGCAACGTGCAGGGCTGCCATCTCGCCGGTGCCTGCCCCCATGAGAACCTCGACATCACTCCGTGGGCGGAAGCGGCCTACCGCCACTTCGTGCGCAACCCACTCGGGCAACGACTCCCCCGCAAGTTCAAGATCAACTTCTCGGGCTGCGAGACCGACTGCGGCCAGGCCATGTTCAACGACGCCGGTGTGATAGCCGCCACCCGCACCCTCGACGACGGAACGACCGAAACAGGTTTTCGAGTCTTCGTCGCCGGGGGACTCGGCACAACGCCGTTCCCAGCCCAGGCACTTGAGGAGTTCACCCGCAAGGAGGAACTGCTCCCCACGCTCGAAGCTGTCCTGAGGGTCTTCGATCAGACCGGCAATCGAGACAACAAACTCCGTGCCCGGATGAAATGGGTGGTCGAACAACTCGGAATCGACGAAGTTCGGCGACGCGTGCTCGCGATCCGCAAGTTCCTGCTCGCCTCCTCGTCGTACCCGGGTGGTCTCCCCACCGAGGTGCGTGTCGGCGGCGACGCCCCCGCGGGGATCGACGCAGCGGCGACGGTCACGAAGATCGGGCAGGGAACACCGGTCAGCATCGGTGGAGCCTCCCCGTACGACAGATGGTTCAGTGCCAATGTCGTGCGCGGCATCGCCTCCGGACAGGTCTCGGCCTACGCCTGGGCGCACCTCGGTGACATCACCGCTGAACAGTTCCGGGCCATCGCCGCGATCAGCCGTGACTTCGATGCCGACATTCGCCTGACGAATCGCCAGAACCTGATCATCCGAGGACTCGACGAGTCAGAACTGCCCGAGCTGTACGAGCGGTTGCATGCCGTCGACATGGCCCGCCCGGGAGCAGAGTTGGTCAGAGACGTTGTTGCCTGCCCCGGTGCCGATACTTGCAACCTCGCCGTGACTCAGAGCCGGGGACTCGCCAAAGCAATCGGTGATGCCCTCGAGACCGAAGGACTCGCCGAAGTGGCCGGTCTGCGAATCAACATCAGTGGATGCCCCAACTCCTGTGGGCAGCATCATGCGGCCGACATCGGATTCTTCGGGGCCGAACGCCGGGCCAACGGGCGTTCAGCACCCGGCTACCAGATGATGCTCGGGGGCTACATCGGGCAGGAGCAGGCACACTTCGGAACCAAGACCCTGCGACTGCCCGCAAAGAACGCGGCCGAGGCCGCAGTGCGGGTGGTTCATCGGTTCAACGACGAGCGCACCGTCGGAGAGTCGTTCCGTGCCTGGATCGAACGCTCCGGCGGGGTCAAGAGCATCGCCGCTGGCCTCAAGGACCTCGACCAGTTCCCGACCTACGACGACGACCCGGCGTTCTACACCGACTACGACGAGGCAGGCCCCTACGAAGCCGTCGTCGGCGATTCGGAGTGCGCCACCTGAACGGGTCCAGTATCAATTCACTCGTTCCTCTTTGCCCGTCTCCTCATCAAAACCACAAACAGTGCAATCACGGGAATAGCGGGAATAGGAGCCACAATGTACTCAAAGGGCTTCCAAAGCTCAGCCAAAAACCCAGCCAACATCAACGCTAAAGCGATCAGGACACCCCATCCCACCGGCACCAGGAGGGGTCGCATTTCCGACAGCATTCCACTCTTGTAGTTCGGCACGATCCAGCGGACCAATATAAGTGACACTATGGTCACTATTGCCGAACCAACAAAGAAACCCGATTCACTGCTTCGACTCAGTGCTCCTCCTTCAGAACCCTGGTTTGAAAGACACTAAATGGAAATGGACGGTTGCGAGGTCTTGCATCGCTCGACATCAACCTCACCATGTGCAATACCCACCCGTGTAAAACCACACGGAACCGTTTTATGCCTAGCATAGTGTAGTCGTTCTTCTGAAGCTAGCACGCGCAGGTTCGGATACTGCGGCATGGTATCCAGAATCATCAGAGCTGAACCGGGCTACGATCACGGGGAGCATGGGACCCGAGTTCAACACCGAGTTTGATCCCCGCTACGGGGAGCTGATCGAGGTGTCACCGCTGCTGCGACGGATCGTCTGCAACAATCCGTCGAAGTACACGTTCCACGGCACGGGAACCTACGTGATCGGCCACGGTGACGTTGCCGTGGTCGATCCCGGACCCCGCGACCCGGCCCATGTCGAAGCACTGCTGAAAGCGCTGGGCAAAGAGACGGTTCGGGCCATCCTGATCACCCACACCCACGGTGACCACTCGCCCGGCGCAGTCTCGCTGCACGACGCCACCGGCGCTCCAGTGCTCGGCTTCGGCCCCCACCCCGAGGACGCGATCAGCGAAGAGGGCGCCGCAGGCGACGACCCCGGCGAAGACGCGAACGAGGGCGTAGACAGCACCCGACACGACGCACACCGGCCCGACGTCGACTTCGACCCCGAGACCCGACTCGCCCACGGCGACACTGTCGACGGGCCAGGTTGGACCGTGCAGGCACTGCACACGCCCGGGCACATCTCCAACCATCTCTGTTTCGCGCTGGCCGAAGAGGACGCTCTGTTGACCGGCGACCACGTGATGGGCTGGTCGACGACGATCATCCCGCCACCCGACGGCGACGTCAGCGACTACCTGCGGTCACTGCAGCTGGTACTGGACCGCAACGATGAGGTCCTCTACCCGACCCACGGCGGACCGGTACAGGACCCGCGCCGCTACGTGTCGGCGCTGCTCAACCATCGCCTTCGGAGAGAAGCCCAGATCCTGGAGCAACTGGCCGAAGGCCCATCCTCGGCAAGAGAGATCGTCGCCGTGCTCTACGCAGACGTCCGCAAAGAGCTGCACCGGCCTGCGGCGCGGTCCGTCGTCGCCCACCTCGCCAAACTTCAAAAAGAAGACAGAGCCGCGCCCGTCGTCGACGACGTTTCGCCCACCTCGTCTGACACAGTCTGGGCCCTCAGCTAACGCCGGCCCACAACTTCGTCGTCACCCGCCAAGACTGCGCGCCGCCACAAACGGCCACAAACACGGATCGCCGCAGCCGCTCACCTGGATTGCGGTCCGCCACGAACGATTCTGCCACTGACCGCCCGGTCGAGCGCGTCGATTTCGAGGGTTAAGCGTTGATCGAAACCGCCACAGGGTGGTGACAGGCGAAGTAGTGGTCGCTGTCGCCGACACGCTGCATCACAGGTTCGTCGGTGAAGCAGACCTCGGTCGCGTGCGAGCAGCGGGTATTGAATCGACAGCCGACAGGCGGGTTGATCGGCGAGGGAAGCTCGCCAGAAATATCGCCCTCAGACACATCGACAGTCGGAGCGGGTTCGGGAATAGCCGCCAGCAACGCCCTGGTATAGGGATGCCGCGGATTCTCATACAGCTCATCGGCGTTGCCGATCTCGCAGGCCTTCCCGAGGTACATGACGATGATCCGGTCCGAGACGTTCTTCACCACCGAGAGGTCGTGGCTGATGAACAGCAGGGTCAACCCGTAGCGCTTCTTCATGTCCTCCAACAGGTTGAGGACCTGCGCCTGGATCGACACATCCAGTGCCGACACCGGCTCGTCACAGATCAGAACCTTGGGGTCCAGGGCCAGAGCCCTGGCAATGCCGATGCGTTGACACTGTCCTCCTGAGAACTGGTGCGGTCGCCGATCACCGAACTTGGGATCGATACCCACCGACAGCATCAACTCCTCAATGCGACTCTGCGACCACGAACCCCGCTCATCACCCCACACGGCAAGACCCTCCGAGATCACCTGGCGGATCTTGCGCCTCGGATTGAGCGACGAGATCGGGTCCTGGAAGATCATCTGCAGATCAGGACGAACACGGCGCAATTCCTCACCCTCGAGCGTGGCGAGATCATGGCCCTGATAGTCGACGGCGCCGCCCTTGATGTCGTTCAGACGAATGATCGACTTCGCCACGGTCGATTTGCCACAACCCGACTCACCCACGATCCCCAGCGTCTCGCCCTCGGCCACGTCAAAGGAGATTCCGCTCACGGCGTGAACCACCGCGCCCTTTCCAATCGGGAACTCCACTTCGAGATCACGAACCGTCAACAGCACATCAAGGTCTCCACGCAGCGGAGCATGCCCGGATCCAGCCATCAGCTCGAAGCTCCGATCGAAGCTCCGACATCGGTCAACTCAAGGCCTGCAGCGGTGCGGCCCACTGCCAGATTGCCGGCCAGAGCATCACGTCCACGATCCGTGTTGGCAGGGTGGAAGCAAGCGAACTCGTGCATACCCGCAACTCCGCTGATACCAGGGATCGACTCCAGACAATCCGGCCTGGCGAAACGACAACGTGGCGCAAAAGCACATTGCTCGGGTGGATTGATGAGTTCGGGTGGTCGCCCCGGGATCGGCTCGAGGCGGGTGTGGCTCGGTTGATCGATCCGGGGAATAGAACGCAGCAACGCATCCGTGTAGGGATGACGCGAATCACTGAAGAGAGTCTCTGGCGCTGAGCGTTCAACCAGACGGCCCGCGTACATCACCGCGATCTCATCGCAACGACCACGGGCCACCCCCAAGTCATGGGTAATGAGGATCATCGACATCCCTCGGTCTTCGCGGAGCTTGTCCAGCAAATCAAGCAAATGCTTTTGAACAGTCACATCAACCGCGGTGGTCGGTTCATCGGCGATGAGCAGCGACGGCTCACAAGCCAAAGCCATCGCGATCACCACACGCTGACGCAGTCCGCCGGACAGTTCGTGCGGATACTGGTCGACTCGTTTGCCCGGTTCGGGAATGCCGACCTGCCCGAGCAGGTCCTCAGCCTCAGCAAGAGCAGACTTCTTGTCCCGCTTGAGGTGATAACGCAGCGTCTCCGCGATCTGCTCACCGCACTTCTTCACCGGGTTGAGCGAGGTCATCGGATCCTGGAAGACCATCGTCATCTTGACGCCCCAGAAATGTTCACGACCCTGCTCGGCGAGTCGCCGAACATCCTCGCCCTCGAAGATCACGTCGCCGCCGACCTCCGCTGTGCGGGGCAGCAGGTTCATCAACGTCTTGGCTGTCACCGACTTGCCCGAACCCGACTCGCCGACGATCCCCAGCGAACCCCCCTTCGCCAGATCGAAGGTGACGCCGTTGACCGCCTGAACCGTCCCCCGGGTCGTGGGGAATCGAACTGTCAGGTCTCGCACCGACAACTGCGTGTTGGAACCGTGCAGATCAGCCATCATCGCTCCTAGAACGCCGTCTCGCGTACGTCGAAGTACTCACGCACGCGGTCCCCTGCGAAGTTGAGGGCCAGTATGGTCAAGAACATCACCCCGATAGGCATCAGCGCGACATGGGGATTCTCCTGCAGATCGCGGATTCCGCGTCCGTCGTTGATGATCACACCCCAGCTGATGTCCTCGACCGAAAGCTGCAAAAACGCCAATCCACCTTCAGCGACAATCGCTACACCCATCCCGAGCAGCGCCAACGCTGCCATAGGAATCAGCACCACCGGCAACAGTTCTCTGGTCAAGATACGGGAGTGCTTTGCACCAATCACCCGCGCCGCCTGCACGAACTCGCGCTCGGCGAACACCAAAGTCGCCGCACGGGCGAGGCGACCTACAGGCGCTACAGCCAGCACACCCAAGGTAAGGCTGACTGTGCGTAGCGTACGGTCGAAAGTGCTCGTGATCAGCAAGGCGAGTATCAGGCCGGGAAATGAGAGAAGGGTGGAGAACATGAAGCTGATCAGTTGATCGATACGCCCCCGGAAGTAACCCGCGATCATCCCGAGTGAACCGCCCACGACCATGCCGAACGCGATCGCGATGAACCCGACCACCAAAGAGACACGGGCCCCGTACACGGTTCTGGCGAACACATCACGCCCGAGGGCGTCGGTCCCGAACCAATTGTCGAGCGACGGACCGGTACGGGCAGGGCCGGCAGCCAACTTGTCGGGGTCGTCGAAAGGAAGGAACGGGGCAAACAGCACAGTCGCGACGAGCAGTCCCAACCATCCAACAGCTACCCAGAAGCCGGTGCCAAGCTTTTTCTTGACGGCATCGTCAACCATGTCGGCGTCAAGCGAAACGACCTCAACGCCTGTGATTTCGTTGGTGTCGTTCATGAGGCTCTCACCCTCGGGTCGAGATACCCGTACATGAGGTCAACGAAGAAATTGACCAGCACAAAGCCGATCGCAACAACCGAGATCAACGAGACGACCACCGGAGGGTCGTTGCGCAACACCGCTTCAACCAGTTCCGTTCCGACCCCGGGGATAGAAAAGATCTGCTCGACCACCAGCGCCCCGCCGATCAGTGCGCCTGTGTTGACCCCGAAAACGGTGACAACCGAAAACATCGAGGGTCGAAGCGCGTGGCGATACATGATGTGGCGATCCGACATGCCCTTGGCCCGAGCCATATGGATGAAGTCGTCTTGCAAGGTAGTGATCAAGTCGGTGCGCAACAGCCGCTGATAGGTGGCCGCTAAACCAAGCCCCAGTGTGAAAGCCGGGAGGGTCAGAGATTTCAGTTCAGACCACCAGCCGTCGTTCTCGTATCTTGACGGGAAGATCTGCCACCTCAGCGCGAAGAAGTACAGCAGGATCACCCCCAAAGCGAAGTTGGGGATGGAAAGCAGGCCGAAGGAACCCACCGTCGACGCTTTGTCGAAACCCCGATTGGCTCGATAAGCCGAGGCGACCCCCCACGGAACGGCGATACCCAACGCCACGATCTGTGCCAGCACGATCAACCGAACCGTTACCGGCAAACGCTCCCTGACAATGTCGGTGATCTCATCGCCGTTCACGAACGAAGTGCCGAAGTCTCCACTCGCCATGTCAGAAAGCCAGATTCCGTAGCGTTCCACCATGTTCTTGTCGAGATTGTTCTCGGCCTTGGCTCGGGCTATCAAAGCGCAGTCGCCTACGTTCAAACCGGACGATTTGGTGTCTTCAACCTCACCGCGCGCTACTGCTTCGCACTGTTCATCGGGAATGCCGGAGATCACCCCGACAATGTTGAAGAGAGGATCTCCAACCAGGTTCAGCGACGCGAACGTCGTGAAAGTGACCGCAAGAACCACGAGCACCAGTTGCGCAACTCGACGGAGGATGAATTGTCTCAATCCACTTCCTCCAAGAGATGCGTCGACTGGTGCTCGTTTCGATTTGTGTGGGTTTCCTCAGCCTTCTTCAATCCAGATGTTGTGGTAGAACCCACGTCCCTGATTATTGCAGACCAGCACGGCATCGTCGGGACCAGTCTGGCCGCAGAGGTTCTTGACCTCGTTGCGGAAGCCGACTGTCCAGTTGGCATGCGTCAAGAAGATGTACATGTAGGTCTCTTGGATCTCAGCCTGGATGTCCTGCATGATCTCCACACGACGATCCAGGTCTGTTGTGGCACGCTGCTCAAACAACAGGACATCACGATCCTCATTACAGAAACGAACCCAATTGAGCGTAATTCCGCCGGTGGCAGTCGCACATTCAAGCCATACGACTTCGTTGTCGGGGTCAACGGACCCGAATTGCCGCCAAGTCACCACCTGGAACTGGCCGATTGCGGTCTGGAGGATGTGCTGATCCTGTGGAAGCTGCTGACGCTCGACCTCGAAATACGGTTCCCATCCAGCACTCAACACATCCATGATCCGAGTCTGCAGCGTCGAGGGACCTGAGAACTGCAGTTCGATTCTGACCTTGTCGTTGCTGCAGTTCTCTGGGAAATCAGCACAGTAGGATTCCACTAGAGGCCCAGCCCGTTCGCCCATGTTGCCTTCCTGGACGACGTCGGGGTTGTTCCAGATCAGGTCCGGGTGATACATCGAGTCTGCCAGCGGCTTGGTGCCCTGTCCGATCAAGTCGTGGTACGCCTGTCGATCCGTCGCGAACGTGATCGCTTGACGAACGCGGATGTCGTCCATCGGCGCAGCCCTCGTGTTCAACATGATGAAGTCTTCACCGGAGTAAAGGTTCTCGAACGTCGAGGCATTGTCGGCGTCTCGAAGGGTGAGTGTCGCGTCGGCGTTGGTTGTGACCACAAGATCGAGTTCACCGGACGCAACCTGCTCAGCTGCGAGCGCGGTGTCGGTAGTGATGAAGAATTCAATGGCGTCAAGATAGATGTCGTCGGTTCCCCGCCAATAGTCTGGATTCTTGACCACCTTGGTGGACACGTCCTGGGTTCTACTTTCAAAGATGAACGGGCCGGTGCCGACAGGTTCCTGGTTGAGGCTGTCGTCTTCGGCTGCTGCAGCCAACCAAGTCGGTGAGGCAACCATGCCCAACTGACTGGTCAGATTGACCGGGAAGTGAGCCGACGGACGAATCAGGTTGTACTGAAGCGTCAAGTCGTCGATCTTCTCATAACGGTTCTCTTCGGGATAGTTGGGTCTGATCGCCAAAGAGATGATCGGATCGCTGATCGCCGCTTCGAAGTTGGCGATGAGTGCATCCGCGTTGAGTGGCGTTCCGTCATGGAAAGTGATGCCCTCACGGACTTTCACCTGCCAGGACGATCCGTCGCCGATGGGTTCGGCTGATTCAGCCAGGAAGGGGAACCAGTTTCCGTCACGGTCGATGTAGAAAAGCGGGTCGAATATGGCGAATCCCATGGTGTAAGCGGATACCGCAAAGTTGTTGGCGGCGGGGTTGAGACCGTCGGTCTCGGCTTCTACCGCGATCCGCAACATCCCGCCCGGTACGGGTTCCGGAACTGCCTCCCCTTCCCCGGTCGCTTCATCACAGGCATCGCCGATACAGACGTTGCCTTCGCTTACGCCTTCGGCCGGTGCCGCGGTAGTCGGTGTGGCAGCGTCATCGTCGTCGTCGCCGTCACCGTCGTCACCGCCTCCGACAGCGACATCGTCGCCGTCATCGCTGGTGATGGTGTCGTCATCGCCACCACATGCGACGGCTACGAGACACAACGCTAGGAGCAGCGCAAGGAGCTGCTTGTACATTCCGAGCCTGTTTCGGGATTTCATGTCTTCTCTCCTCCAGGATTCACAATCGGCCTGTGACTCACGCCACAAGGTCTAGCACTTTGAAACACAATTTGGGAACGTTGGACGCAACGAACTTCAAATACTGGTCCAGCTTGTTGCACGGATCAAGGATGTTGGCTGCTTACCGAGATCACCTCACCAGTCATATAGGACGAAAGATCACTGGCCAGAAAGACCATCACGTTGGCCACCTCCCAAGGCTCCGCGGCTCTGCCGAACGCTTCACGCTTCGACAACTCCTCGAGCAGAGCGTCATCGGTCACCTTGGCAAGGAACGGATGCATGGCGATACTCGGCGCAACCGCATTCACGCGAATGCCGTGCTCGGCAGCCTCGACGGCGGAACAACGAGTCAGCGCCATCACCCCGGCCTTCGCCGCTGCGTAATGGCATTGCCCCTGTTGAGCCCGCCACCCTGCAACAGAGGCATTGTTGACTATTGCGCCGTCGATCCCGGCTTCGATCATGTGACGCAGAACCGCACGAGTGCAGCGCATCGTGCCTTCAAGAGTGACTCCCAAGACACCGTTCCATTGCTCGTCAGTCATGTCGACAAGCGCAACCGTCCCACCCAGTCCAGCGTTGTTCATCATCACATCGATCCCGCCGAACCCGTTTTCGGCAGCAGCGACCAGAGCCGCTACGTCCTCCTCGACTGTGACGTTGCAAACCGCGGTGAGGGGACGATGGTCGGTCTCGAGCGCGAGCCGGTCGGCCGTTTCGTTCAAACGACGTTCATGAATGTCCGAAATCAGCACCGAAGCGCCCTCGACCAAGCAGCGCTTCGCTACCGCAGAACCGATCCCAGTACCAGCAGCCGCGGTTACGACCACCCGTTTGGCATCGAGCAGGCCTCGACCCTGTGGTTCAGGCCCCAACGACATCAGATCCCGCTTGCGGACTCTGCGTTCTGTGCCATCTCAGCCATGCGACGTTCCAGATCGGCAATGAAAGGATTCGGTTCCTGTCCGACATTGTCGGGCAAGGCTTGCGCGATCTGCCCACAAGTCCAACGATCACCTTGTGCGGTCATCGTTCGGACTTCCATCGGCTGGTTCCAAACAGAAATACGCTTACCCACCACGGTGTAAACCTGAGCGTTGACGTGGCGGCCGGCATCGCTCAACAGATAGAGGGCCATCGGCGCCACGTCCTCAGGTTCACCCGTTTCAATCTCGAACGGCACGTTCTCACTCATCCGGGTCCTGGCAACCGGCGCGATGCAGTTGGCGTTGATCGCCGGTCCGCCCCGGAGTTGCAAGCTCGCTGCTGTCATCGCTGCTGAGCGGGTGAGGCTGACGATCCCGCCTTTGGCCGCTGAGTAGTTCGCCTGAGCCGTTGAAGCGGTGAAAGCCCCCGAAGTGAAACCCACCAGCGACCCGCCTGTGTCCTGCCTGCGCATGCGAGCCAGTGCCGCCCGGTAGACGTTGAAGTGCCCCTTCAGGTGTACCGCCACAACATGGTCCCACTCGTCCTCGCTCATGTTGAAGAGCATCCGCTCCCGCAGCACTCCCGCGGGGCACACGACACCGTCGATCGTTCCCCAATTGTCACAAGCAGCGGCCACCACCTCTTCGCCTACACAGAACTGGCTGATGTCTCCAGCCACAGCAACAGCTTGTGCGCCGAGCGCTTCGATTTCAGCCACCGCGTCGTCGGCGACCTCACTCGTCGGGTTGCTGCCGTCCATCGCCACGCCGTAGTCAGCAACGACGATGTTGGCGCCCTCAGCGGCGGCGGCCAAAGCAATAGCCTTGCCGATACCCGCACCTGCACCCGTGATCGCAATGTTCTTGCCGTCAAGGAGTCTGGACACTCAGCGGTCTCCCGGATCGTGATGAATCAACCAGAGGCTACGGGGCAGACACTGCCGGGGGAAGTTGCGAAGCAGAAGACTCGCCTTCGTCGGAGTCGTCTGAACGCATACTCTGCAAGATGTCAATCCCGGTAGCCGCCTCAATCTGCTCTGAGAGACTCACCACCGCGGCCGGAAGCTGCGCAACCAGAGCAGGAATGCCACCGCTGTTGCCGCTGTTGCCGCCGTCAACAACAGCGACCCGATCGATCGACACGTTGTTGACGGTGGAAACGATCTTGTCGACAAGCTCAGGAAGCATGTTGAGAACAAAGATCCGTTGACCGTCCTCACCGGCGAGCTGATACTGGTCGGTCAAGCGGCGGAACACGTCAACCTGAGCCTTGCCGTCCTCGACGATCTTGGCGGCTTCTGCCTGGGCCTCGAGTTGCTTCGATTCGAGGTTGGCACGCGCCGGTGTAACCACATCAGCTTCGAGCCGACGCCGCTCGAGTTCAATGCGCTGTTGCTCGAGTTCCTGCTCAGCGGTTGCTCTGGCGATGTCGCCTGCGACCTCCGCCTCCTGTTCTTTGGCAAGAGCAATGGCATCGAGTTCAGCGGTTCGGACTCGCAGGTTGTTCTGTTCTTCAACGATGTTGCGGTCGGCCTGCGCTTGGGCGATCTCTGCAAGCTCCCGTGCCTTGGCTTCGGCTTGCTCCGACTCCGACCGCCGGTTGGCTTCGGCCACACGGGCCTCCTTCACGACCTCAGCGGTGAGCCTGCGCCCGACTGATTCGAGGTAGAGGTTGTCGTCGGTGACGTTCTGGATTTTCATCACGTCGAGATCGAGGCCCAGGGTCTTGATGTCGTCATCAGCCTCGTCTATCAACTGCTGCGAGAACTTCAACCGATCCTCGTTGACCTCCTCGGGGGAGAGCGTGGCGAGCACCCCGCGAAGATTTGCCTCCAGCGTTTCCTTGGCGATCTGGCCGATGTGCTGGTTCGGTACGTTCAAAAATCGCTCGGCGGCATTCTCCAGCACGCCTTCCTTCGAGGAAACCTTCACATTGGCGATGCCCTGCACATTCAGCGGGATCGTGCCCCGCGAATAGGCATTGGTGACCGACACTTCAAGCGGGATGATGTTGAGATCCAACCACGACACCTTCTCAATGAGCGGAATGCGAACGGTTCGACCACCCTTCAGAATGCGATACCCGACAGTTCGCCCGTCAGACATTGTTCGGCTCCGGCCCGAAATGATCGCAACTCGGTTGGGCGGACAAATGATGATCAGAGAACTGAGAATCATGATCAACAGGATCACCACCACACCGATGGCCAAACCAGCTACCAAGAACAAGGACATCTACCCATTCCTCCTGCGCCGAAGCGCTGTGTCATACGGCCCGAAAGGCCGTTGCGCGGTCTATTCAAGCTTAAGGTCGGGACCGAGCGGAGCGACAAAGGCCACGCCGCTTTCGATTTTGACGATCACAACTCTCTCACCGGTCGGAATTGTCGAACCGTCGAACGGGGACGCGGTCATCTGCTCGCGTGCACCGGCGATGTCGACGATGATTTTTCCTCGGTGCTCTTCGCTCACCTCAAGGGCCACTCGCGCCATCGTTCCTTCAAGTTCTGAGTCCATCACCTCACTGGAGACAGAGTTTCTGCGAATCCACTTGAACAGTCGCGTGCTCATCAAACCTGCAAGCGCCGCCACCACAGCAGAGGTCACCAACAAAGAGAAAGCTCCCGCACCCGTGGCGCCTCCCACCACACCAACAAACCCGAACGTCGCGACGAAGAAGGCGATAGTCGAAACTGGTATGACAGACAAGGTTGAGTCGCCGTCGGCGTCTCCGGCAAAGACCAACCACAGCAGCAACGGTGCTCCAGCGGCGAGGAAAAGGATGTAGATTCCGGTCATATCGATTCACCTTGAACGGTACTACCGAACTAGACGAATCCGCCAGCGGTTAAAGTCAGCGCCATGGAAGTCACGGTAATCAACAATCTCGGCTTCGATTTTCCCGAACAGATCTTGTCGCTTCCGGGTCTCACCGAAGTCCGGATCGACCCCGATGACGAGGTGCCGGATGATTTACATGCCGATGTGGTCTTCACCCATACAAGTGGCACACCCAACCTCGCCGCGATCATCGGTTGCGGCGCATCCTGGATCCACGTCATGGGCGTGGGAATCGACGAGTTGCCATTGGATCTGATCCGTCCCGACCAGACCCTCAGTTGTGCCCGTGGTTCAACGGCCACGCCGATCAGCGAATTCGCCTTGGCTGCAATGTTGGGCCACGCAAAGGCGTTCCCTGATGTTTGGATCACCGCTCCACCACCCGGCGGTTGGCACACCGCGCCGAAGATGGGGGCCCTCAACGGACACACTGTTGTGGTTGTCGGCGTGGGTGGCATCGGTGGTGAGATCGCCCGGCTGTCGCTGGCCTTCGGTATGCGGGTGATCGGAGTTCGTCGGCGTCTGCTGCCCGCACCCCACGCGGGGATGGAGATCACCACCGACCTCAGCGAAGTCATCTCCGATGCGCACCATCTGGTGCTCGCCGCGCCCGCGACCAGCGAAACCGATGCTCTCATAGATGAAGACATGTTGGCCCGCGTCACGCCGGGGCTTCACCTTGTCAACATCGCCCGCGGCGCTCTCATCGATCAGGAGGCTCTGCGCGAAGCACTTGACGACGGTCGTGTGGCGAGAGCCTCACTCGACGCTGTCGTACCCGAGCCGCTGCCCGACGGACATTGGCTGTTCACCCACCGGAGCGTTCGCCTCTCGCCCCACATCTCATGGGCGGCACCCAACTCGGGACACTTGATGTTCGACACGTTCATCACCAACTACCACCTGTTCACCGCGGGTGAACCACTCGACGGGATCGTCGACCTGGCCCTTGGTTATTAGGCGCCGCGGTTATTGACCACGGGCGTGTCGCGCCTACGCTCGGTCACATATCGTTCACCGAACCTGGCCGCCGTTCGAAGCGTTCGCCGCTCACCCTTGCCAGCGATGAGAAGTGGGACCGGCTGGTAGGGGGTCGGTTCCGACCGGGCCCGGTCGAGCACGTAATGACGTCCTCTAAAGGTTGTTGTTCCGTTACCGAGGAGGGACGTGACAACGTGTGCGCATTCCTCGAGTCGGTCAGAGCGCTCCGACCTAGAACCGAGATCGAATCCGTGCGCGTCGTGCTCGGTCGTCTGCCAACCAGCTCCAATTCCAAGTACAAAGCGCCCACTCGAGATGTCGGCGCAGTTGGCTGCCATCGATGCCAGCTGGGACGGGTGTCGGGTCGACGCCGGACACGCAAGAGATCCAATCGTGACCGAGTCCGTGATCGCGCACAGCGCACCGAGGGTTGAGAACACTTCGGCCTGTGGTTCATCGGTCCGTGCCGGTGGTGCCGACATCAGGTGATCGGCGACCCAGATTCCGTCCCATCCGGCCGCTTCGATGAGTTCGGCTCGACGAACTGTGTCCTCCCAGCACCGGCCCGGGCCGATCCAGATCGAGAGCCGTAATGGGTTCTTCATTAACCCTGATCGGGGACTGTCAGATTTTTTGTGTATCCGGCTGTGATGGTTTTCATTTGATGTGGTCGGCGATCCGGTCGCGGTAGTGGATTGTGAGTGTGTTCAGGATGGTTTTCCAGCCGTTGGTCTTGCCGGTGAGGTTCTCTCGGTTCTTGTGTTTGGTGGTGGCTACAAGATAGAGGATCTTCATGGCGGCTTGCTCGTTGGGGAAATGCCCTCGGTGTCTTACGGCTCTTCGGAACCGGGCGTTGAGGCTCTCGACGGCGTTGGCGGTGTAGACGATCCGGCGCCCCTCGGCGGGGAACACCACCAACCGGCCTGAACTCGTTCCAGCTGTTTTGGCGGCTGTCGATCATGGCCGGGTAGGTGTCCTCCCAGTCGTCGCGGAACGCCTCGAAGGAGGCTTCGGCGGCCTCGACGGTGGGGGCGGTGTAGATCTCGGCTTGGTTTTGGTGATCTGGCCCCAGTGCTTGCGCGAGGCGTAACGCAGGCTGTTGGGGACCATGTGCACCACGCAGGTCTGCACCGTCGCGTCGGGCCACCTGCCCCGGATCGACTCGGGCAGGCCACACACACACCGTCACAGCACACGATCAACGCGTCGGCTAGGCCCCGGTTTCTCAGCTCGGTGCGCATCGTCGCCCACTGCTTGGCCACCGTCGCCGCCTGCGGGTCTCAGCCACAGGCCCCCCACGCCGCGCCCGCCGGCCAAGTTCACGCCGATAGCAACATAGACGGGCCGGTCGGCGACCTGGGAGTCGCCGATCCTTGACGGGTGATCGCGTCGATCAACAGCAACCGATGCACCGCATCCGAGGGGCCGGTTCTGCCACACCGCCATGTCCGCGACGATCTCGTCGGTGATCTCCGAGATCGTCTCGCCGTTCACCGAGGTGTCGTAGATCTCTTCAAGGTGCGCCTGGATCCCACCGGTGGTGAAACCTCTTTGGCATACAGCGAGACCACGTTGCCCGACAAGCCGTCGAGGCGGCGCTGATGCTTCCGCACCGTCACCGGCTCGAACGTCCCGGCCCGGTCACACCGCACCCGCAGAACCGACCTCGCCGATCTCGGTGGTGACCCGCTCAGGTGACGAACCGTTGCGAGAGTTCGGTGTCCCACGTCCCAAAACAGAGTGGCGTTCATAGCCGAGATGCTCAGCCATCTCGACCTCCAAACCCGTCTGGAGGACCTGACGGACCAGGCCCGTCAACAAGCCGTCCGTCCCGGTGAGCCCCGCGCCCTCAACGCGGGCACGCTCAACCAACAGCTCAGCCCAGTGGTTCATCACCGCCTCACCGGCAGCACCGTTCACAGGCATCACCGGCATAGTCTGATCACCCATAGACATGATCCTTTCCGGCCCACAGCACCAAACCGCGGACCCTCAGACCACACCCGATACACAAAATTCCTGACAGGCCCGGCTAAGGACCTGACCGGCCACCATTTGATGGCAGCTGAGCCACTCGACGGGATCGTTGACCTGGAGTTGGGTTATTGACCTCGGGCCCGTCGCGCCTACGCTCGGTCACATGTCGTTCACCGCTTACTTTCACGAGGTCGCCGACGAGGTCCGCAACTGGGGGCGCTGGGGCGACGATGACCGCTTGGGCACGCTCAACCTGATAACCGACGAGGTGGTGGCTGACGCGGCGCGGCTCATCGAGACCGGTCAGCGAGTCCCGTTGGCGATCGACCTCCAGAACAACGGCGTGCAGATCGGGGCGATCCCGACCCGCATCAACCCGGTCCATGTGATGGGCACGATCGACCATCCCGACCTCGGAGATCCCGACGGCAACGCCATGGTGCCCCACTTCTCCGACGACATGGTCACCATGGGTCTGCAGGCCGGCACCCACTGGGACGGACTCTCCCATGTCAGCTACGGCCACAAGCTCTACAACGGAGTCGACGCCGCCACCATCACTGCCCGCAACGGCTCAGAGGTGCTCGGCATCGAGCATGTTCGCTCGTTGGTGGGCCGCGGCGTGCTGTTGGACATGTGCGGCTCGTTGGGGGTCGACCGGATCGGTGACGCCCATGAGATAACGGGCGCGGAACTCGATGCCGCGACGCAGTGGGCCGGGGTGGAGATTCGCAGCGGCGACATCGTCTTGATCCGAACCGGCCGGATGCAGTTGTGGCTCAACGAGGGCGACGCCCACAAGTACAACATCGGCGAGAGCCTCGCCGGGGAGAGTCCCGGACCGGGGATCGACGCCGTGCGTTGGCTGCACCGCAACAACATCGCGGCGGCTGCCACCGACACCTTCATCTTCGAGGTGTTTCCCGGCCCCGACTGGAACAATGCCCTAGCGGTCCACTGCTTGGCGGTGGTCGACATGGGGTTCACGCAAGGCCAGAACTGGAACCTTGAGAATCTCGCCGAGGTATGCCGCGAGCAGGGGCGATACGAGTTCTTCCTGTCTGCCACGCCAGAACCGTTCGTGGGCGGCACCGGCGCCCCCGTCGCTCCCGTCGCCATCTTCTGATAGACCATAGGGAGATCAGACACGTGCGGAAGACATGCTCACGGGCTCTGTCTTGGAGGTAAGCGAATGGCACTCATCGAACAGTTGGCGGAGATCGAACTCTTCTCGGAGTTGTCCAAGAGGGAACTCAAGAAGATTGCGTCGTTCATGACGACGGTCAATATCAAGGCCGGTCGAAATCTCACGGTGCAGGGCCAACCGGGCCGCGAGTTCATGATCGTCAGCGAGGGCGAGGCAACCGTTCGACGCAACGGCCGAGTGATCGCACGCTTCGGACCCGGCGACTTCTTCGGCGAGCTCGCGGTCATTGCCGGTGTTCCCCGCACCGCCACCGTGACCGCCGACACCGACATGGTGATCGAGGCGCTCAACCGCCGGGAGTTCACCTCGCTGCTCGACGAGAGCGCTCTGGTCGCCCGCAAGGTGCTTGTCGGTGCGGTGAAACGCCTCCACGAGATCGAAGAGAGCGTCGTCAAATAGTTTCCGTCCCCGACATGCTGATCAACCGATGACCGCAGGACCGCGCGGACTCGACGTCGATGCTGCCTCGCTCTGGCTCGCCTCTGCTGTTGAGGGGCTCGAGCCGCCGTTCGAATTTGTCCTGATCGCCGCGGGCGGATCCAACCTGACCTATGAGGTGACATCGGCAAACGGGACCCGTGTGGCGCTGAGGCGGCCTCCCGAAGGCTCGACGCTGGCAACCGCACACGACACCGGCCGTGAGTTCCGCGTCATGTCGGCTCTGCACGCCGCGGACACGGTGCCGGTGCCTCAATGCCTCGCTCGCTGCGACGACCCCTCGGTCACCGGTGCGGGGTTCATCGTCATGGACTTCGTCGACGGACAGATACTGCGCACCAGCGGCGATACCGCAGCCTTGACGCCCACTGAGGCGGCCGCGGCCACTTCGGCCCTCGTGGGAGCGCAGGTCGCCTTCCACACCGTCGATCTCGACGCGGTGGGGCTCGCCACTCTCGGACGCCACGACGGATATGTCGCCCGTCAACTCAAACGATGGGTCACTCAGGTCGAACGTGCCGACACTCGCCCCCTTCCGCTGTTGTACGAGCTCCACGATGCACTCAGCGGGCGGATCCCGCCGGAGCGAGCGGCGCCGGCTCTGGCCCACGGCGACTACCGCTTCGACAATGTTGTACTCGACGACGGTTTCGCGATCGCTGCAGTGCTCGACTGGGAGCTGTGCACAACTGGTGACCCGATCGCTGATTTCGCCTGGTCAGTGCAGTATTGGGGCGATCCCGGGGACGACATCTGGTGGCTGCCAGACCCGCCGACCCTCTCGCCGTCGTTTCCTCGGCGCACCGGGGTGATCGGCCTGTACTGGCAGGCCACCGGATTCGACCTGTCCGACTACCCGTTCTACGAAGCATTCTCGTGGTGGAAGCAGGCCTGCATCGTGGAGGGCGCCTATGCCCGGAGGCTCCGCGGCAGTGCCGGAGGGATGGAGTCCAGCGGCCCGACCGCAGCGATCGCCGAGCGGGCCGATACCATGTTCGAACACGCACACACGCTCGTTTCGGCACTCGCCTAGGTGACTCCGACTCGGGTTCGGTCGCTGCCAGAAATTCACGGAACCTCCTAGAGTGAGGGCTGTGACTGCCTCGCACAACACCCCGGAGGTCGCTGTGGTTGGCAGTGCCAACCTCGATCTGGTGGTGGAGGTGCCGCGGGTGCCCCTTGTCGGCGAGACGGTCCTGGGTAGCGACCTGGCTCGGATTCCCGGCGGCAAGGGCGCCAATCAGGCTGTCGCGGCAGCCCGGCTGGGGCGTTCGGTTGCCATGATTGGTCGTGTCGGCGACGACGAGGGGGGCCGAATACTGCGTGACGCTCTGGAAACCGACGGCGTGGACACGGTGCATCTGACAACCACACCCGAGGTGCCCAACGGGGTTGCTCTCATCGCCGTGGGCGCAGACGGCGACAATGCAATCGTGGTCAGCCCGGGCGCCAACAGCCGCTTGTCGGTAGCCGATGTTGAGGCTGCCGGCGATGTGTTGGGTGCCGCAGCGGTGACGCTGGTGCAACTCGAGGTGCCCGTGGACGCCGTCACCGCCGCAGTTGCGATCGCCGGCGGCACTGTGGTGCTCAATCCCGCCCCGGCGCCGTCATCGCCACTGTCGGCCAAGCTCTTGGAGACGGTCGATGTGATCGTCCCCAACCAGACCGAGTTGGCTCTGCTTGCGGGCCACGATGGACCGGTCGACGTTGCAACTGCAGCCGATCTTGCCAGACGACTTCCGGTACCGACCGCGGTGGTGACCCTCGGCGCTCTCGGCGCTCTCGCAGTGTCGGAGGGCAATGTCACCCACGTCGAGGCCCCGGAGGTCACCCCGGTCGACACCACAGCTGCAGGAGACTCGTTCTGCGGAGCGCTCGCCGACGCCCTCGTGCGCGGCGAGTCAATCGTCGAAGCAGTCCGCTGGGCAGTCCGAGTAGGAGCCGCCACAACCCTGCGCCCCGGTGCCCAACCCTCCCTCCCCACCCCAGTCGAAGTCACTGCGCTCCTGGATTCGATGCTCATCTAGACGACAGCATTTATGCAGGTTTCACCCGTTTATGTAAGAAATAGACATAAACCCAAAAACTCCGCATAAATCAGCTTACGCTGTCAGCATGGACCCTGTGCTGAACCCGTACAGTCCCGGTGCAGGCAACACTCCCCGCGCACTCGTCGGCCGCGACGCCGATCTGCAGGCGTTCGACATCGCCGTGAAGCGGATTGCACTGGGCCGCCATGATCGAAGCGTCATCGTCTCAGGACTGCGCGGCGTCGGCAAGACAGTGCTACTGCGTGAGTACGGGCGCATCGCCGAGCGGGAAGGATGGATCCATGAACACGTCGAAGCTCGAGAAGGCGTAGATTTTGTCCGAGTAGTCGCCGAGTTGGTCAGGCGAGCGATCCTGCGGCTGTCAGCGACCAAGCGTCTCGCAGCTCACGCCGGCAGGGCCGCTGGTGCGCTCAAAGCGTTTCAAATACGTTGGAACCTTCCCGACGGTGGAGATCTCACCCTCCGGGCCGACCCGTTGATGGGGACTGCCGACTCAGGACTCCTCGACCGCGACCTGGCGAGTCTGTTCAATGAAACGGGACAACTTGCCCGAGACCACGACTGCGGAGTGCTGTTGACCGTTGACGAGATGCAGTTCCTTCCCAAGGACCATTTCACCGCCTTCATCATGGGACTCCATGAGGTGTCGCAATTGAACCTGCCGATAATGGTGGCCGGCGCAGGACTCCCTTCGCTTCTCTCGGCCGCAGGCGATGCACGGTCCTACGCCGAGCGGTTGTTCGACTTCAGGACTGTCGGACGGTTGAGTTCCGAGGCTAGCGCTGCCGCGTTGACCGAACCTGCCGAGATCGAAGGGGTGACATGGAGCACAGGTGCTCTCAGCCGCATCATCGAATTGACCGGCGGCTATCCCTATTTCTTGCAGGAATTTGGCAAGCAGGCCTGGTTTGCAGCTCCTGGACCCGACGAGATAACAGAGCAGGACGTCGAAGTGGCGGTTCCACTGGCAACCGACGAACTCGACGGTGGTTTCTTTCGAGTCCGTTTCGACCGAACCACCGACGCGGAACGGGCATATCTCGAAGCGATGGCCAGGGTGGGGGGAACCGATGTCGCTTCAGGGGCGGTGGCCGATGCTCTGGGCAAGACGACGACCGGCGTAGCACAAACCCGCGATGCTCTCATCCGCAGGGGCTTGTGTTATTCGCCAAGGCACGGTGTGATTGCATTCACAGTTCCGATGTTCGACCAATACCTGCGCCGCCGCACCGAACGGGTCTAACAACGTTGGCGGCATTCGCGGAAGCAATCCGAGTGGGTTCCAATAGCGTGGGGGTATGAGTCGTGTTTCGATGCTGGTGGATTGTGACCCGGGGCTTGACGACGCTATCGCCCTGCTGACCGCGGCGTATTTTGCGGAGTTGGTCGGTATCACCACTGTCGACGGCAACGTGGGGATCGAGCACACCACCCACAACGCCCTGGCGGTGGCGCAGATCGCCGACCTCGACGTTGGCGTACATCGCGGGGCGGCGCATCCGCTGGTCGACGAACCAAGAGGCGCGCGGCACGTTCACGGCGCCACCGGACTCGGCAACGTGGAACTGCCCGCGATCACCCGGTCCATCGAATCCGACGACGCTGTCGGGTTCATCCTCGAAACCAGTCATCGCATCAAAGACCTTCACCTCGTGGCGGTCGGGCCTCTCACCAACATCGCCGAAGCGCTGCAACGGGACGCCACGCTGCCCGACCGGCTCAGCGGGCTCACCGTCATGGGAGGCGCGGCAGCAGGGGGAAACGTCACCGCCACCGCCGAGTTCAACATATGGGCCGATCCCGAGGCCGCCGACACAGTCTTCCGTCTGGGAGGCGACATCACCATGGCCGGGCTCGACGTCACCCAACAGGTGCTCCTCGGACCCGATCAAGTAGCGCAGATGCGCCGAGCCCACACCCCCGCCGCGACCCTCGCAGCAGACCTCCTCGACTACGCAATCGACCGGTCAAGTGAATTGAGGGGCTGGACAGGAGCACCGATTCACGACGCCTGCGCAGTGCTGGCCGTGACACACCCACATTTGTTCGCCGGTGCCAGGCAACCCGTGGCCATCGAACTCACCGGCACGCACACCCGGGGCATGACCGTCGTCGACGATCGCGGCACCACAGCAGACGACCAAAGCAACGTCCGGGTGCTGCGCAGCGCTGAAGCCGACACTGTTGTTGAGTTGATCGTCCAAGCCGTCACCGCGAAGCCAGGCCAGACCGAACCATGGGCTTCAGACCGGGCGATACAGGTTCGCGAGGAAGCGACCATCGATCCGCACATCGCTGGTGAGGATCGTGACCGCAGCGACTAGCCACTCGGCCACATCCTTGAGGTCCACCTCAGCGCCGACTTCTATTACAACACCGTGCTTCGCATGGTCCTGGCGTTTGACCCAGCCTTGCGGCAACTCCAAGCCGGCTTCCCGCAAGCGATTCAACGCGTTGGGACCCTGACCGTGTTCGACGCCGACCTGCGCGACCGTTGAGCGTCCGCCACCAGGGGCAGGCATCCACGTAGCCATCGCCACTATCGGCCCGCGACCCGAGAACCAGGCCGCCAGCCCACTCTTCACCGGGATCCCCGCCAACTGTTCATCACTGAGAGCCGGGCCGATATTCACCCAGCCACTGGACCCCGGGGCGGCTGCGATTTCAGACATCGCCGAGACGACGGTTGAAAGATCGTTCCGATCAAACTCGAACTGTCTAAACGGTTGTATCGACACGATCGCAACGGTACCCCGTAGTAACGTCGATGACCGTTAGCATGAGCTGGCAAGCGGGTAATCCGCGCTTCGGCCATGGCAAAAACCTCTCGAGTCTTCTCCGTCATCATCGTCTGCTGTCTGGCAATGTCGACTCTGACTGCGCCTGCGCTCAGTCAAGAGAACCAGCCGACCCTGCGTCAAGACGAGCTCAACCTGGCCGGATTGGAGCTTCGACGCGACGATCTGACCGCCCTGATCACCGACAAGGAAATGGCACTCGGTACACTGGAGGACCAGATCTTCGAACTGGCCAACACAATCGCCTTCAACAATACTCAAATCGAGTTGCTGGCCGACGACCTCGAAGAATCCTTCGACGAACGACAAGAACCCGCAGCCACACAAGTCGAGACAGCCCTTATCAGCTTCAAACGAGGCGACCCTCGAGCCAGCGGATTGACCGACGAACTCAGCTCCTTCACCAACAGCTCTGCGTTGGCGCGACGACGAGTGCTTTATGAATCTGTGATCACCGACGCGACCCGACGCCTGAACGACATCGACAACCGTATTCACGAACTCGCCCAACAGATCGCTGAGACGCGAAGACTCGTCGTCGAATCTCAAAGTCAGTTTCAACAAAGACAAACCTCGCAACAAGAACTGACCAACGAGATCGCGACCGCTGATGCTGAACTGCGAAACACCCTGGCCGATATCCAAGTCACAAGTTCAAGGATCGAAAAAGCACGATCGTCCAAAGCTCTCCTCACAGGGCTGACAATCGCTGAGCAAGTCTCGAGACCCGCTCTCGTCGTGAAGATCGACAACGTCGGACGAGCCTGGCCACAGTCAGGCATGAACCAAGCCGACATAGTGTTTGTTGAAGAAGTCGAGTTCGCTACCCGCTTGGCCGCGGTGTTTCATTCAACGGCACCTTCAAAGGTTGGTCCTGTTCGCTCGATGCGAACCAGCGACTTTGACCTACTGGCCCAACTCAACAGTCCCCTGTTTGCGAACTCGGGCGGAAACAGAGGCACGATCGCTGCGCTGTCCCGCTCGACACTGGTGAACATCGGAGCAGGCACTGCCGCAAACCTCTACTACCGAAGTTCGAACCGAAGCGCACCTCACAACCTCTACACCAACACCGAGAATCTGTGGTCGGTGGGAAGCAGAAACCCCAATGCCGGCCTGCCTTCGCCGATGTTCGTTTTCCGCGAACCAGGCGAACCGGTCAACTCAACCGCGGTTCCCGCCAGATCCATCGACATCAGTTATCAAAGTACCCGAGTTCAATACACTTGGAACGGGTCGGGTTGGGATCGAACCCAGAACGGCCGCCCGATGATCGACACCAGTGGTGTACGCACAAGCCCCGCCACGGTGATCGTGCAGTTCACGAACTACGGACGGTCCGCTGCTGATTCACGCTCACCTGAGGCGATAACCGTTGGCAGCGGCCCTGCTCTGGTCTTCACCGACGGACACGCGGTCGAAGCGACCTGGTCCCGTGAGCGGGCCACTGACGTGACCGTCTACTCAGACAGCCAGGGTCGCCGGATCTCTATTCTCCCAGGACGCACTTGGGTTGAACTCCCTCGCCCCGGCACCGCGTCGTATTCCTAGTGTCCTGAGTGTCTAGTTAGTCGCGTTTTTGTGTGGGGTGTGTCATGATGGGGTCTTGGCTGTGGATCGGAGGTAGTTATGGGTGCTCGACGGGGGCGGCCGGCGGTGTCGGTGGAGTTGAGTGGAGATGAGCGCGAGACGCTTGAGCGGTGGGCGCGCCGCCCCGAGTCGTCGCAGGCTTTGGCGTTGCGGTGCCGGATCGTGTTGGCGGCGGCTCAGGGCCGCGCCAACAATGATGTCGCCGCGGAACTGGGTTGTCATCCGGCGACGGTGTCGAAGTGGCGCAGGAGGTTCGCGCAGCGGCGTCTGGACGGGCTGGCTGACGACCCGCGGCCCGGGCCGCCGCGCAAGATCACCGACGCGGTGATCGAGGATGTGCTGGTGCGTACTTTGGAGACGGTCCCGGCGGACGCGACGCACTGGTCGACGCGGTCGATGGCCAAAGCAGCGGGGGTGACCCAGACCGCGGTGAGCCAGATATGGCGCGCGTTCGGGCTCAAGCCCCACCTCATCGGGGAGTACAAGGTGTCTCCTGACCCGCTGTTCGTCGAGAAGGTCCGCGACGTGGCAGGCCTGTATTTGAACCCCCCGGACGCGGCGGTGGTGCTGTGCGTGGACGAAAAGACCGGCATCGAGGCCCTCGACCGCACCGCGCCGATCCTTCCCCTGATGCCCGGCACGCCCCAAAGACGGACCCACGACTACCGCCGCCACCGCCTCCACCGACCTGTTCGCAGCCCTCGACACCGCCTCAGGCAAAGTGATCACCTCGATGACCCCGCGTCACCGAAGCGAGGAGTTCCGCAAATTCCTGAACCTCATCGACACACAGATCCCCGACAGCCTCGACGTGCACATCGTGTTAGACAACGTCTCCACCCACAAAACCCCGGCGATCCAGCGATGGCTGGTGCGTCACCCCAGATTCCACCTGCACTTCACCCCCACCTACAGCTCCTGGATGAACCTCGTCGAGCGCTGGTTCTCAGAACTCACCACTAAATGGCTCAAACGCGGCACCCACCGCAGCGTCACAGAACTCAAAGACTCCATCAACACCTGGACAGACAACTGGAACAACGACCCCAAACCCTTCACCTGGCACAAAACCGCAGACGAGATCTTCGACACCATGGCAACATATATGCAACAAATTCCCCACTCAGGACACTAGTGGTGTGTCGCGGTATTGTTCCGGGCGGTTCGCAGCTCTCCGAACTGCGGGAACGGGTTCCCGTCAGCCCTACGCAATTTGCCGACGTACCACTAGGGACCGGCGCCTTCCGACGTTGCTAACGGCTCACGGTCTCGGCGCGAACCAGGTCGTGGGCACATTCGCCCGCTTCGGTGACTGTAAGACGCTCGGCTCCGGTTTCACCCATCACCAAAGTGTGTTCGAATTGCGCCGAGCGGCTGCCGTCGACGGTGACCGCGGTCCACTCGTCATCCCACATCGCCGCTTCGGGTGATCCGAGAGTCAGCATTGGCTCAATAGTGAACGTGGTGCCTTCTTCAAGCGGCGTGGTCAACCGACGATCGTGGTAGTGGGGTATCTGAAGGCCGGAATGGAACTCGGTGCCGATTCCGTGCCCGATGAACTCGCGGACAACTCCGAACCGATACTTCATGGCATGCAATTCAACAGCGCGCCCGATTTCACGCACAGTCGCGTCGGGGCCGAGCGCAGCGATGGCGAGGTCCAGAGACTCGAGGGTGACTTCAACGAGCTTCACCGACTCCGGGGCAACATCGCCCACCAAGAACGTGGCGGAAGTGTCACCGTGTACACCCTCGCGGTACAGGGTGACATCGATGTTGACAATGTCGCCGTCGCAGAGGGGCCGACTGTCGGGAATACCGTGGCAGATCACCTCATTGACAGACGTGCAAACCGATTTGGGGTAGCCGCGGTAGTTGAGTGGGCTCGGATAGCCACCGGCTTGAATCGACAGTTCGTGGACAAGCCGGTCGATCTCGTCGGTGGTGGTTCCCGGTTTCGCCGACGAACCGGCCTTCAACAGGATTTCCGCGGCCGCGGCTCCGGTTCGGCGCATGGCCGCGAGTTCTTCTGTGGTGCGGACCAGCGACGATTCAGAGGGCGGCGGCTGACCGGTGAGAGCGTAGGGCGGCCGTTTGATCGCCGCGGGCACACGCCGAGTGGGGCTCAACAAACCCGGTACGACCGGAGGGTGCGACGGCTCAACCAACGATGGCCGGGGATTACGCCGTTTGCGTTTCACCATCGAACATCACCCTTGCAGGCCGAGGGTGCGGCACCGCAGGTCATCGCAGGAACCGGCTGACCGACTCGACAACGCAGGCCGGCTTGGTCTGTCCGTCGATCTCGACAGTGACGGTGATCACTGCCTGTACTCCTCCGTTGACCTCTTGGGCATCGCTGAGAACCGCTCCGGCCCGAACCCGGCTCCCGACCGTGACCGGCTGGGGGAAGCGAACTTTGTTGGTGCCGTAGTTGATGCCCATCGAGGCGTTGTCGACACGCACGATCTCTGGCAGGAACCGGTTGGTGAGCGCAAGCGTGAGATATCCGTGGGCGACGGTGGCTCCGAACGGGCCCTGCGCAGCGGCAACCGGATCAACATGAATCCACTGATGGTCCCCGGTGGCTTCGGCAAACAGATTGATGCGCTCCTGGCTGATCGTGAGCCATTCGCTCGACCCGAGGTCAGTTCCCACGGCCTGCAACAAGTCGTCTGGGGATTCAAAGACAGTCACCATGGGATGCAACGGTACCGGCTGGGCGGGTGCTCGTCACCGCCAGCCCCTGCAACAGCTCCGGCGACGCCCTGCGCAACACACCACTTGTCGCAGACCGAACCAGCTGCAACGGCGCCGGCGACGCCCTGCGCGACACAGCGCTATCCTCATCGGTGCCCGAACCAGGATTCGCGGCAGGACCAAGGAGCTTGAATGGCAGCCAGTGGTGGAACCAAGGCGATCTTGGCTGCTTTCTTCGCAAATCTCGGCATCGCCATCGCCAAGTTCGTGGCGTTCGCTTTCACCGGCGCCTCATCTATGCTGGCCGAGGCGATCCACTCGTGCGCCGACACCGGCAACCAGGCGCTGCTGCTTCTGGGGGGGCGGCTCGCCAGACGAGAAGCCACCACGACCCACCCCTTCGGGTACGGGCGTGAACGATACTTCTGGTCTTTTGTGGTTGCCCTCGTGCTGTTCACCGTTGGTTCAATGTTCGCCATATACGAGGGCATCGAGAAGATCCGTCACCCTCACGAGATCGACGCTCCTGTCTGGGCTTTCGCCGTCCTGTCGCTCGGCATCGTGCTCGAGGGCCTCTCGTTCCGCACTGCCATCGTCGAGTCCAATCTGATCCGTGGCGAGGCGAGTTGGACGACGTTCATCCGGCGCTCCCGGACCCCGGAACTCCCCGTCGTGCTTCTCGAGGACCTCGGCGCCATGGTCGGCCTGGTTCTGGCGCTCGGCGCTCTGGCGGTCGCGGTGGTGTTCGACTCCCCGGTCTGGGATGGAATCGGCACCCTCTCGATCGGCGTTCTGCTGAGTCTGATCGCAGTCGTCCTTGCCGTTGAGATGAAGAGCCTGCTGATCGGCGAGGGAGCGACCGCCAAGACCCGGGCCAAGATCGTCAGCGCTGTTGAGAGCGTCGACGGCGTTGAGAGCATCATCCACATCCGCACTCAGTACCTCGGCCCGGATGAACTGCTCGTCGGTGCGAAGGTCGCGTTCGACCCGGGCTACACGACCGAGCAGTTGGCCGATGTCATCAACGAGATCGAAGCGAGGGTCCGCAGCGACGTGCCTGAAGCTCGCCCCATGTACATCGAACCCGACGTCCACCGTCGGAATGCAGCGCAGGCCGGCGCAGAGTAGGCTACGCAGAATGAGTACAGGCCAATGAGCACGCCTCTCCACGTCACCACCACGGGATCCGCATCCGCCGACGCGGCCACGCTGCTGTTCGTTCACGGCGTCGACTCGGATTCCAACGTCTGGTCTCCGACCATCGATCTGCTTGCGGATCACTACTGCGTTGCTGTTGATCTGCCCGGCCACGGCAAGTCACCTGCGAGCACCGACCCGTCGGCTTACGAGCGCAGCGCCATGCTCGAGGATCTCGACGCGGTCATCTCTGAGTTGACGCGCCCCGTCGTGTTTGTCGGCCATTCGCTCGGCGGATATCTGGCCATGGCCTATGCCCTGACCCGTCCGGGCGCCCTCGACGCCCTGGTGCTGATGTCGACCGGTCCTGGGTTTCGTGACCCCGACGCCCGAGCGGGCTGGAACTCCCGGCTGTTGAAGAATGCCCCGAACTTCGGGGTGGGCGAATTGGCGGCCACCGTCGGCCTGCATGTCGATTCCATGGTTATCGACCGGATTACTGAATTGACGTTGCCGCTGGCGCTGGTGATCGGTGACGGCGACAAGGCCTACCTCGGCGCCAACGACTACATGGAGAAGAAACTGCCGCACGCCACCCGCACGACTGTGCAGGGCGCCCGTCACTATGTGATGCGTTCAAACCCGGATCAAGTCTCAACAGCAATCCGCAACATCACCGCCTCACTGCCGAGCACCTAGAACGCGGCGGCCGGCAGCCGCCGACAGCCGGCCTCCGATGGCTGATTGCGACCGGAGTCTGTCGACCTCCTCATCGCTGAACCCGCTCATCGCTGACCCGAAAACTGTCAACAAGTCATCGGTATCCGCACCGATCCAGTCCGGCGAAGACCGGCTTGCGAGCGTCAACTCTCTATGTCACAGACACACCCAACAGCGAGCCGATCACGAACGTGGCTCCGCAAGCGCCTGCCGCCACCAGAACCTGACGCGACGCGGTGCGCACTTTGGAACGCCCGGTGAAGATTGCCAAGGCGACTCCCGCTAATGACGCGGCCAGGACCGCTACCACAACCGAAGCAACCGCGGCGCCCGCTCCTTCGGCTGAAAGCCAAGGGAGCAGAGGCACCGAAGCACCCGTTGCGAAAGCGGCAAACGACGACAGAGCCACCCGCAAAGGACGCCCGGCGCCTTCAGGATCCACGCCGAGTTCTTCACGGGCGTGTACGTCCAAGGCGACTTCGGGATCGGTCATAATCTCACGAGCGAGCTTCTCGGCGCTGTCCGGTTTCAGCCCCCGCTCTCGATATATCGTTGCGAGTTCGCGGATCTCCGCTTTGGGATTCTCGGCCAAGGACTTGCGTTCAATGGCAATCTCCCTCTCCACCAGTTCGTTGTGCGCACGAATCGACACCCATTCTCCCGCCGCCATAGAAATCGCACCAGCCAAAAGCCCGCTGACTCCTGCTAATCGGACCAACGATCCGTCAGACGATGCCCCGGTGATACCGATGATGAGCGCAACGTTGGACACTAAACCGTCGCTGAAACCGAAAACGGCGGCTCTCGCCTCACCACCTTGAACATCGCGATGACGATGCACCATATGGCCGTGCGGTCTGTCATGCTCGTGCCCGCCCAACCGGTCGTCGCTCAAGGCGGGTTCTTCGTCCTCGGTGGTCATCACCAACAGTTTGGCAGGCCATGCCGGCGGTCGTCGCGAAGTTCGCCAATTACATTACGGGAACGGTGCCGGCCCGGGCCGCAGGATCACGTCGACAGCCCACCTCAGCTCGAGGCTTTGGCAATAACCTCTTCGCCCCAGCCGGCAAGCGCATCAGCCGTGTCTTGAAAGAACAGGAAGGACGGCACGATCACCCGGCTAGCCCCCCAGGAAGCCAACTCCTCGATCGCCGCGCCCGGGTCTTCACCGAAGACGCCCATGTGCTGACCAGTGAACTCGACGGCTTCGGGATCACGGTCATGATCCGCGGCAGTCTGGCGCGCTATCTCATACAACTCGGCCAGATCACCCCCGGCCGGCCAGAAACCATCACCGACTCTGCCCGCTCGTTCCGCAGCAGCCCGGCTGTGCCCTCCAATGTGAATGGGGACCGAGCCGTCGACAGGCTTAGGGTTGCAAGAAATCGGGTTGAAGCTGACGAACTCACCGTCGAACGACACGGCGTCATCAGCCCAGAGCGCGCGCATCACCTTCATGTACTCCTCGGTACGCGGACCACGCCGCTCCCAGGGGACGCCGAGCGCTTCGAACTCTTCTTTGAGCCAGCCGATGCCAATACCCAGCTCAACGCGCCCAGCCGACATGCTGTCCAACGTTGCTACTTCCTTGGCGTAGATGACCGGGCTGCGTTCGGGGAGCAGAGAGATACCCGTGGCGAGACGCAGAGTCGTGGTGTGAGCAGCGACGAAACCCAGCCAAATCAGGGGATCAGGGATCGGGTTGTCACCCGTTCCAGGCATTTTCCCGCTCGCGTCGTACGGGTAGGTGGACTCATAACCCTCTGGGTAGATGATGTGTTCGACAGTCCATACCGATTCGAAGCCTGCCGCCTCAGCAGCTTGGCCGACTGTCTTGGCGCCTTCGCCGGTAGCGAAGTGATTGACATTGGCGAACGCTATTCCGAACTTCATAATTTGTTCCTGTTTCCTAGATTCTGTTTGCGGTCAGTGGACCGTCCATCCTGCCCCACATTCCCTGGATTCACCAAGTGGGATCAATCGAGCCACGGCTCATCGAGTTCCCACGGCTCGATCTTGTCGGGCTCTGCGGCTACTGCTCGACGCGGTTCGGCCATTGCTCTAGCGGCGACGACTCCGGCGAACATGCCGAACAGATGACCCTCCCAGGAGATGAACTCCTGGGGCACGATACCGGCCACCAAGCTGCCGTAGAAGAAGATCACCAACAGTGCCGAGGCCAACGCCCGGGGGCGACGCTCGAAGACGGCCGCGGCAATCAGCGCGCCGAAATATCCGAAGACGATTCCGCTGGCGCCGATGTGGTTGCCGAAACGGGCCAGCGCCCAGGTCAGCGCGCCGCCTACGATGATGACTGTCAACGTCACGCGCACCCAGTAGCGCATCCCCCGCGCTGCGACCAGACCACCGAGAACCAGCAGAGGCAGAGAGTTCGAGGTGATATGGCCATAGTCGGAGTGGAGGAACGGCGCAAAGACGATGCCGTCGATTCCGTTACGGTGCCTAGGTCGGATGCCGTTGCGCTGGAGGCGGTCGTCGAGCGTCGTCGTGTCGACGATCTCGATCCCCCACATCACCGCTAGTGCCAAGACCAGCAAACCGACCGGCGTCCACAACAGTCGGACCCAGGAGCGTTCAGGTTCTCCGGTTTCGGCCATGACTCATCGTAACGTTCACGATGAGTTGCACGATGTCAACCGCTCTCCTCGGACGATCGGGGTGGTTCAACCCGACGGGATCAATTCAGCACACAATACTCGGCAAGGGCTAGTGGTGTGTCGCCCGTTTCATCCCCGCCCACGCCACCGGTTACGTCCAACCCCGCACAACCCCCGAACGTAGTCGGAGCGTGCCGTAGAGTCAGCAGTCGGGGCGGGCTTCGACGATCGTGCCGACATCGTGGTACTCGCGCCACTCACCATGTTGGGTGTTCCAGAAGCGGCGGCCCGAGAGCCGTTCGAGGGCCAAGCCGTAGCAGTGAAAATTAGCCGAGGCGCCCTCGACATGAATCGAGTGGACATCATCGCCGAGCATCGCCACCCCGGTTCCCTGCTCGACAACGACTTCGTGTTGCACCCGCGGTTCGCCCTCTCCGGCGCACCGACCATACAGACGGTTCACCTCCCGGCCCCGCATGCCCACAATCACTGCCCAGGCAGTGTGCTCGTGCGGCGGCGCCGAAACGCCGTTGCCCACGGTCTGGATATACAGCGCGAGCCGGTCGTCGTCCTGTGCTATTCGGTACATCAGCGAACTGGACGCAGCGTCCGGTGGCGGGAAGTCCTCATCGGGGAACAGGTCTTCGTGCTCGGCCAGCCGCAACAACCGCTGCTTGATGCGCTCTATCCCGGTTCTGTCAATACCGCCCTGTTCACGCCCTCGGGCGTCGATCTCAGCGATGTCTCCCATCACCTCGGCGACCACTGCTGCTCGGTCCGCTGCTCGGTCGTTCCTGTTCAATCGGTCCCTTCCTGCTGAGCTTCCCTCCAACATATCTGGCTCTTCGGGAATTAGCGGGGTGTGATGGTGGACAGGAGTTCCCAGTTTGGTTTCCCGGCATACAGCAGAGCCCGAGCCGCCCTTGACCCGGGCTTTTGTCCGCAGTCCTTGAAGGGTGGCCCTAATGGGATCCCGCCGATTCTCGCTGGAGTGGGCGTTGATCGAGTCGATTGTTGATCTCTTTGCGCATTTCGCGACGAACGGATGCCCTCTCCTCGCGAATCTTCAGGCGTGATTGTCGGTCTGGAGTCCCTTCTCTGATCCATGACTCGAAACTGGATTCGGGGCTGTCATCGACAACGCTCAAGTCGGTGGCCCAGTCTTCCAGCAGTTCGGCCTCCTCGTACGTATGGTCGAAGGCTTGTTGAAACTGACCCGGTGAAACCTCGAGCCGAGTTTGGTGAAAGACGAGCCTTTGGACGGGGCGCGCGTGGCAGCGCGCCGCATCCTGCTCTGATGTTCCGAAGGCAAGGACTTCAGTTACAGCAACAACTTGGTGGACAAGTCGATGCAGCCTGATTCGGGAGGCGTATTCTGTGGGTACGACGGTTTCGCCTTCTCCTGTGCTGGTGGTCTCGATTGACGGGCTGGCTGCGCGCCGCATCAGCCGCGCCACGATGCCCGCGCTGACCACCCTCGCACTCGAGGGCGCGTCGTGCTTCAGGGCGCGCACCTTGACACCGCCTGGAACGCTCCCCGTCCACACGTCGATCTTTCGGGGTGTAGACCCCGCCACTCACGGGCTGTTCGACAACACACCGGTACCGTTGCGCAGCGACGCTCCGTCTTTTCTGGGCGCGGCACGCAGGGCCGGGCTCTCCACAGCAATGTTCGTCAGCTGGCTGCCGTTCGACTCGGTGATCGAGCCTGATGCGGCCAGTCAAAGGTTCGTGATCGACAGCGGGTACGACCTTGGTGACGACCGCCGTATCGTCGAAGCAGCGGTCGCGACGAGCGCCGACTGCAACCACGACCTGTCGTTCGTGTATCTCACGCAACCCGACCTCAGCGGGCACCTCCACGGCTGGGACAGCGCCGAGTATTCTGCGGCGGCGACGAGGTCGGACACAGCGCTGGCCCGGCTGCTCGACGCGTTCGGTCCCGAAACATCCGTGCTGGTTACCACTGACCACGGCGGAGCGGGCAGAGACCACACCGAGACGGTCCACGAAGTGATGGAGACGTTCATGGTGGTCCGGGCCCCGGGCCGGATTCAACCGGGTTCGGGGTGGTCCGGCGCCTCGCCTCTCGATGTCGCTCCGACCGTTGCGGACTTGTGCGGGGTCGAACCTGATCACCGCTGGCAGGGGTCCTCGCTGCTGGGCCGGGAACTTCCGCTGGTGGATGTCGTAATGGAACTCTTGGCCGCTGCCGCTGATGAAACATACGGCGAGTGTTTGTCGATGCTCGACCATGCGCTGCAGGCCGCGGCGGGCGCCACAGCCGATCAAGCCGGCGATGAGATGGTGCTCGCCTGCCTGCTGCACGATCTCGGCCACATTCTGGGGCGGGCCGGCGACTGGGGTCTTCCCGGCCACGCCGAGGTCGGGGCCAGGGCCCTGCAACCCCTGCTCGACCCGGCCATCGTCGAGCCGATTCGGGCCCACGTCATGGCCAAGCGGTACCGCGTGACGGTCGAGCCGAGCTACCACGACCATCTCAGCAAGGCCTCGCAGATGTCGCTGGCCGAACAGGGCGGCCCGCTGTGTACCGACGACGCCGAGGGTTTCGCTGCCGGTGCATTCGCTGCTGAGGCGATGCGGCTGCGCGCCTATGACGACGACGGCAAAGTCGACGGTCTGGTGATCCCCCCGCTCGAGACCTATCGGGCCCTGCTTTGTGCAGCGCTCACGCCGAGGCGTCCGGTCGACCCGTCGTGGGCACGTGATGCCTGCCGCTGCGCGCAGTGCCGCGACCCGGCTACCGACCAGCACCTGGTCGACGCCTCGATGCTTGACGGCTGGACGGTGGTTCGCACCGACCGCGCTGACGACGGGCTCGAGGTCACCTTGCACCACCGTTCGGGTGAGCGGCACGTCTGCCGTGTCCCGGCGGATGAACCAGACGAGTTGGGAACCGAGTCGTGGCAGCCGGCGTTCGCCGAGCGGATCCGTGCCGACAGCACGAGCTGGACCGGTGACCGCGGCGCATTCGTAGATCAACTGGCGCGGCGCGGTATCGCATTGCTGCACGACTGCGGGGTCGAACCATCAACGGTTCTGGAAATCGGCAACACGATCGGGTTCGTGCGTGAAACCAACTACGGCACCCTCTTCGATGTGATCGCCGAACCCGACCCCGTCAACCTCGCCTTCACCCCGTTGGGATTGGCCGCTCACACTGACAACCCGTATCGCGACCCCTGTCCGACTGTGCAGTTGCTGCATTGTCTGGCGGCAGCGAGCGACGGTGGCGCCAGCCGGTTCGTGGACGGGTTCGCTGCCGCGGCGAGCCTGCGGAAGGAGGATCCCGCCGCATTCCTGACCCTCACGACCACCGATGTGACGTTCCGCTTCCACGGCACGGGAGTTGACCTGCGGGCTCGGCGCCCTTTGATCGAACTCGACAGCGACGGCACGGTGCGAGCCGTGAGCGTCAACAACCGTTCAATGGAACCGTTGCCTTCCGACCGGGCCGACACCGCGTCGTTCTACGACGCGTACCGTACTTTCGTCGGTTTGCTCGACCGCGGCGATCCGGCGATCGAGATCACTCTGCAGCCCGGCGAGTTGGTGGCCTTCGACAACCGCCGGGTGCTGCACGGACGGCGAGCGTTCCACTCCACCGAACGCCGCCACCTCCAAGGCTGCTACATCGACATCGACGCCATCCACTCCACCGCCCGCCTTACCGCTGTCGGCTGACCGCGCCGGCGGGAAACCCTCCTCACTGGTGGCCGCGTCGCAACTGTCTGAGGTCTCCGCTTCGCTGAGGATCGACTGATCCGCTTCGCTGGGGCTAAAGTCGGGGATTCGAGACGGTCAGAAACCACGATGGTCAGAAACTACGGAGAACAGAACAATGCCACACACGGTCAAGGGAGTAATTGCTGCGGCGGTTGGTGAGCCGGTCACGTTGACCGACATCGTGATCCCCGATCCCGGGCCGGGCGAAGCGGTCGTGGCGATACAGGCGTGCGGGGTGTGCCACACAGACCTGCACTACCGCGAAGGCGGCATCAACGACGATTTCCCGTTCCTGCTCGGGCATGAGGCATCCGGTGTGGTCGAATCGGTCGGGGAGGGAGTGACCGAAGTCGCTCCAGGCGACTTCGTGATCCTCAACTGGCGGGCCGTGTGCGGCGACTGCCGGTCATGCAACCGGGGAAGGCCGCACCTCTGTTTCAGCACGCACAACGCCCAACAGAAGATGACGCTCACCGACGGCACCGAGCTCTCGCCCGCGCTGGGCATCGGTGCATTCGCGGAGAAGACGCTCGTAGCGTCCGGACAGTGCACCAAGGTCGATCCCGAGGCCTCCCCCGCCGCTGCGGGACTGCTGGGCTGCGGGGTGATGGCCGGCATCGGTGCGGCCATCAACACCGGAGGAGTCGGCCGCGGCGACAGCGTCGCGGTGTTCGGTTGCGGAGGTGTGGGCAACGCGGCCATCGCCGGCTCGAAGCTGGCCGGCGCATCCACCATCATCGCCGTCGACATCGACGACCGTAAGCTCGAACTGGCCAAGGGTTTCGGCGCCGGCCACACGATCAACTCCCGCGAAGAGGACGCGGTCGAGAAGATCCAGGAGTACACCGGCGGGTTCGGCGCCGATGTCACCATCGACGCCATCGGCCTGCCAGAGGTGTACCAGCAGTGCTTCGAAGCCCGCGACCTCGCCGGCACCGTCGTGCTCGTCGGTGTCCCCACACCCGAGATGAGAATCGAACTGCCCTTCCAAGAGGTCTTCGGTCGGGGCGGGGCGCTCAAGTCGAGTTGGTACGGCGACTGTCTGCCGAGCAGGGACTTCCCGATGCTCATCGACCTCTACCGGCAGGGCCGGCTCGACCTCGACGGCTTCGTGTCCGAGACGATCTCGCTCGACGGTGTGGAAGAGGCGTTCCACAAGATGGAACGGGGCGAGGTGCTGCGTTCGGTGGTCATCATCTGATGCCCGTCGAACTCGTAACAACCGACGGAATCTTCGCTCTCGACGGCGGAGAATGGGAAGTCACCAACAACATCTGGCTCGTCGGCGATGATCGGGAGGTCGTGATCTTCGACGCGGCCCACGATCATCGACCGATTGTTGACGCCGTCAACGGCCGCCGGGTGAACGCAATCGTGTGTACCCACGGCCACAACGACCACATCAACGCCGCGGTGGCCCTTCGTGATGCCGTGGACGCCCCGATTCTGCTGCATCCCGACGATCAGATGCTCTGGGAGGCAGTGTTCCCCGACGACTCCGTCGACGGCGCTCTGACTCCCGGTGAGACGATCGGTGCCGGTGGGCACACCCTCGGAATCATTCATACTCCCGGGCATTCCCCCGGTTGCTGCTGCTTCTACGACGTGGACGCTCAGCGGGTGATGTCGGGCGACACGTTGTTCTGCGGCGGTCCCGGAGCCACCGGACGCAGCTACAGCGACGAACCGACGATCCTGCGATCGATCCGCGACCGCCTGTTGACCCTCCCCGGCAACACCACCGTCCACACCGGCCATGGTGACACCACCACCATCGAAGACGAACGCCGGCGGGTCCTCGACCGCATCAGCGAACTCGGCCTCGCCTGAGCCGGCACCGTCCAAACAGGCCCAACCACAGCAGCGAAGCAGCCTCGCCCGATGCTCCTGAACTACTACACGATCTGTGCTGCGATATTCACCGGTGCGGTGGCGGGAACCGTTGCCGTCTCGTTGATCCGGCAAGGTTCCAGAAGCGTTCAAATCGCGGCCTCAGCCGCTGCCATTGGTGTCGGGGGTACGTTCTTCTTCAATATCGGAGCACTGCTCATAGCCAGAGCAGACATCTTCACAAGCATTCATGTCACCTACCTGATGCTGACAGTCGGAGTCCCCCTGGCCGGGACGATCGTGCTTGTCTTTGCGCGCAACCGCACGCGGATGATCACGGTGCTCTGCGTGCTCGCTCTGCTCCCCGTTCCGGTGGGGATCTATGCCACCTACATCGAGCCGTTCTGGTTGCGAGCAGACCTTGTCGAGTTGGAGGTTGAGAGTGTCAGCGAGCACATAAGGATCGGCGTGCTCGCCGATCTGCAGACGACCGAGATCGGTTCCTACGAGAGCACCGCAATAGACCGTCTGATCGCTGCCTCACCAGACCTTGTCCTGATTCCCGGCGACCTGTACCAGATCGATCAGAACCGGTTCGATGAGAAAGTCCCGGAATTCAACGAAGCGATCCAAAGGCTCGTCGACGCAGTTCCGAATGTCCTGTTGGTCAGCGGGAACACCGACCGCATCGGTGGCCTCGCAAAGATCGTGCGTGGAACGGGCGCGAGAGTCCTCGACAACCAGATCGAGACACTGGAGGTCAACGGCAACACCGTCAGCGTGCTCGGAATTACCCTGTTCGGCGACGAGCGAACCGCCCGACTCGGAGTTGAACAACTAGCCGAGAGTCCAGCCGATCTGCGAATTCTGCTTGCTCATCAACCCGACGAGATTCGGCTGATCGAATCAACGCCGGTCGATCTGCTGGTTTCGGGACACACCCACGGGGGACAGATCGCCCTCCCCCTCATCGGCCCTCTCGTCACCGCATCGGACGTGCCGAGACATGTGGCAGCCGGAGGGTTGCACGAAATGCACGGAACCCCGGTCTACGTGTCCACCGGTGTGGGGCGCGAGCGCCGCACCGCCCCCCAGGTGAGACTGGGCGTGCGACCGTCCATCGGAATCATCGACATAACCGGCGATCAACGCGGCGAGCCGTGACACCCTCACAAGAATCAGTTCGTGACGCCACTGAGACACTACGACGGCTTCGGTAATCAGGGACTCCATAGGTTGAGCAGTTCGGTGGCAGCGAACCAATGGCGGTTACGGCCCGACCCGTTGCTCTCGACATCGACTCGGGACACGACACCGCACGACGCAAGTGCCGCCAACGCGGTACGCCCGCTGCGTTCACTGACTCCGAGCAGCCCGGCCACATCACCGGCGCTCAGGACCGGATGCGCCGGGAGACGGGTGAGCAGGCCCCGCACGGTGTGATCGGCTCGGAAACCGGAGATGGCTTGTTCCCATCGAGCAATGAGTGCTCGGATCCGGTCATATATCTGGTCGGTCGTGAGGGCGGCCTTCACAGCAGTCTCTGCGAACCAAGTGATCCAGGGGTCGGATGTTCCCTGTTCAAAAAGGTGGAGTCCCGCGAGATACCCGCCGGGGTCGCGGGCGACAGCCATGCTGATCGGCACCGTGGAGCGTGGCGTCACCCCCCTCCGGCGCAGTGTCCGGCTGACGAGTACCCGTCCGATTCGCCCGTTGCCGTCTCCGTAGGGGTGGATCGCTTCGAACTGGGCGTGGATGACCGCTGCGTGCGAAACCGGGTCGAGGTGTTCCGGTTCGCTGTTGGAGAATGCGATCAGGTCGTCGGTCAATCGTGGAACCTCCGAAGGTGGCGGCGGTACGTAGGCCGCGTCCAAAGGCGAGGTTCCGCCCACCCAGCCGAGCGCTGGGCGGTACGTTCCGACCATTTCGGACGGGAGCATGCCGTGCCGCATGAGTTGTCGGTGCCAACCGTGCAGAGTGTCCACTGTCAGCGGTTCGTGTGCCGTGTCGAGCGCCCAGTCGATGACCACCAGATTGTCGGCCACCCAACCGGCGTTGCCGCCCCCACCCGTTCGTGCCGCTGCCAGGACAGATTCGATCGGCTCACGCAACCCCTCGATTCCTGACGACGCCATCCCTTCATTCCGCAGCAACAGCCCGGTCATCGGCTCCCAATGATCCTGCATCCGCAGTTCGCACAATCGAAGAGCAGCACACGCTCGCTCTCCAGCTCGGATTGTTGATCCCGACAGGTCGAATCGCCGCTCCGCGAGCAGAGCGGGCACCCATGTCCGGACCAGACGTCCGTTCCATTCCGCCTCGACTCCGCGTCCCGGCGAGCCTTCCGAATCCAGGTCCATTTCGGAAGACTACTCTATCAGCCTTCCGAATTCTGAGCCGGTGCTCCCTGGCCGGTGCTCCCTGACTCGGCGCTAGAACTCGAGCGCCGACTCCGGTGCGGGGGCGATCATCGCCTCGGCGAAAGTGTATGAGTGCGTGGGGCTGACCATGGCGTGTTGACTTCCGGCATGGATGTCGCGGAAGCAGCGCTGAAAGCCGCCGTCGCGCAGAGCGGTCGTTCCGATGTGGCGATACAGGGTCTGGATCGCTTGGGCTGACTGCTGAGTGAACCAGGCAGTCGCCTGAAGTGCCTCGCTGATGGCGGCTTGGTCGATGTCGTCGTTGATCGCTGACCGTTCGGCTTTGCAGAAGGCGGTACGGATCCAGAGATCGCCTGCACGGAAGAGGCTCTCGGCTTCGGCCAGGTCGTACTGGAAGCGGGGGTCCTCAGCCAGGGTCGACTTGCCGGTCATGCGTTGCTTGGTCTTGGCCAGAGCGGTTGCTTCATCGATCGCTCGGCGCGTGACCCCGAGCGCCCAACCGGCGTGTCCGATCTCGGTGATGCACAGCACTCCGAGGTTGTAGGCGGGTCCGCCCCGGTGCTTGGTGAAACCGAAGAAGGACAGTGTCCGGTCCTCGGGCACGATGCTGTCGATCCTGTAGTCGTACGATGCGGTCGAACGCAGGCCCATCACGTGCCAGTTCCCGGTGATGTCGGCCTCCGCGATCGGGACGACCGCCAACAGGAAGTCGGGGTCGCCTTCGGTCGGCGCGCTGAAAGACCCGCATCCGGCCCATTCGGCGTGTTGCAGCCCGGATCCGAACGAGTAGTCGCCGGTGATGTGGTAGCCGTCCGGGACCGGTACGGCGGTGCCGTTGGGTGCGAATTGTCCGGCTACCAGCGGCACTCCGTCGGCGAACATCACATCGCTGAACGAAGCCGGCGACCACGATCCGAAATAGCCGGCTGCGGTGTTGCCGGCCATGACCACCCAGCCGATGGAGCCGTCAGCGCGGGCAAGTTCAGTGAACACGTCGAGGGACTGGTCGAAGGTCAACTCTGCTCCGCCGACATCGTTGGGCACGAGAACGCCGTACAGACCCGCCTCGCGGCAGAGCTTCACTGCTTCGTCGGTCATGGGAGTGCCTTCGGCTTCGGCCTTGGCACCCTCGGCGTCAAGCGTCGTGCGGAGGTCGCGAGCGGCTTCGAGTAGCTCAGTCATGGAAACGAGTCTCCCAGTTGTTCGGGTTCGGGTTGAAATCGTTGGAACCGTCAAATCGTCGGAACCGAAGGCCCAACAGTAGGGTCCGCACCCAATGAGTTACGAACCCGACACGGTGGTGCTGATCGGCGCGGGTACTGCTGATCAGCGGCTCGCTGATCCCGGCGCCGGCCTCGACACCACAGAATTGATGACCGAGGCGCTGCGAGCCGCGCTGAGCGACAGTGGCGTGACCGGACTCGGCCCGAGGATCGGCTGGATCGGCGCCACTCGCGGACTCTCCAGGTTGCCGGACGCGGCCCGTCGAATCGGAGAGGCGGTGGGCGCGGAGCCCCATACGGTCGCGGTGGACGTGGGTATTCCCCAGCAGACGCTGATCAACTTGGCGTTCGAGGCGATCCGCTCCCGAGAGTTCGACATTGCGGTTGTCTGCGGCGGGGAGACCAGACATCGAGACGACGTAGCCCGCCGAGCAGGGTTGGAGCTTCCGGGCCACGATCAGGACGATCTGGCGCCCGACGAGGAGTTCAGCCCCAGCGGTGAGATCGTCGCCCGTCCCGAGATCGAGATCGGCGCGGTCGTCCCGGTCCAGCAGTACGCCATGATCGAGAATGCCCGCCGAGCTGCCCACGGCTGGACACTGGGCCGACACCGAGACGAGATCGCGATGCGCTGGCACAGCTTCAACCAGGTCGCACAACTGAATCCACTGGCCGCTTTCGCTGAGCCGATGCGTCCGGAGGAGATTCGTGATCCCGCACCGACGAACCGTCCCATGGCCTTTCCGTACAACAAGTGGCACAACTCCCAATGGGCGGTGGATCAGGCTGCCGCTCTGGTCCTGTGCTCGGCTGGGACCGCGCAGTCCCTCGGTGTGCCTCGTGACCGCTGGGTCTTCCCTCATGTGGGGCTCGAGTCGTCGATGTCGCTCTCGTTGTCGCGCCGCAGTGAACTGCACCGTTGGCCGTCCATGGCCGTGATGGGCGCCGCGGCGACCTCTCACATCGGTCGCCGTATTGCCGAGGTGGAACACATCGAGCTCTACAGCTGTTTCCCTGCGGCCGTTGCGGTTCAGCAGTCGGAGTTGGAGGTGAATCCTGACCGGGTCTGCACTCTCACCGGAGGGATGGCCTTTGCGGGTGGTCCGCTCAACAACTTCGTGTTCCAGGCCACGGTTGCGATGATCGACCAGCTCCGGGCCGAGCCGGGTGCTTTCGGTGCGGTCACTGCGGTGAGTGGACTGTTGACCAAACCGGGACTCACCGTCTGGTGCACCGAACCCCCCGCCGCGGGTCTGCTGATCGCCGATCTGGCCGATGAGGCGAGAGCCGCCACCGCAGAGGTTCCTCTCGACGAGGATCCTGACGGCGAGGGGACCGTGGCAACATACACCGTCGTCTACGACGGTATGGACCCGTCAGGTGTTCGGGCGATTGTGGACCTCACATCCGGCAGCCGCGCCGCAGCATCGCGCGATGATCCCGAAGTCGCCGCCGCTGCGGTGGCCCAAGACCTGATCGGCACCCCGGTCGCCGTTGAGGGAACCACCTTCACACCATAGGGTTACTACGCAATTGGTTCGCCGCGACCGACCTGCTGAACATCTGGAGTCCCTGATACCTGAATCGAGAACGATCAGTGGTTGAGGAGGATTCTGACGATTCGGTCCACGGTTCGGGCTGTGTCGAGGTCGATAGTGCCGAGTCGTTCGAGGAGTCGTGTTCCGTTTATTGACCGGATCAACTCGCACTGGACGAAACTTGTCTGACGTAAGCCGGTCCCAGTTGTGGATGGCACTTCGACGTGAAGGGACAGAGAGCGGTCCGTCGTCGTTAGAGGGGCAACGATGACCAGCGGGAATCCGGTACCGAAGTAGTCGGGAGGACCGAGCACGAGAGCCGGTCGCACCAAGGCCGGTTCACCGGGATGCGGCTCGCCGAAATCGACCAGCCAAAGCTCGTCAACTGACGCCATCGGCGACCGAGGATGTTTCTGCTTGAGCGAGGTAGTTGTTCCAAGCGGTGGGGTCACCCTTGAGCACAGCGAGTTCTTCTTGCACCAGCAGACCGAACCGGATGCGCTGCAACGCCTCAGCGGCGTCACGAACTGTTTTGGTGAGGGTGTCACCGTTGGCCTCGCTGAGCTCTAGGAGCCGGGAGTGGGTGTCTCGGTCAACCCGGATCGTCGTCGTTTCCATGAACTCAGACTACACCTGTGTCTACACAACGTCTACAGTATTGTTGTCAGGTGAGGCCGAATTCGCTTGATGTGGTCGAGGACAGCACTCGCCGGTTCAGGCAGAGATGCTGGTGAGATCGTCGCCGACAACGATCTCGCCGCTGAAATGCCGTGCCGCGACGGCTCGCCACTCGTCGTACTGCCCGGGTTGGGGGGCCGGTACGAGGTGCGTCAGAACCAAGGTCTTGACATTGTTGCGCTCAGCTGTCTGAGCGGCCTGCTCGACGCTCGAGTGATAGTCGAGGATGTCCTGCATCCGCTGGTTGGGCACCAGCTTCACCAGATCGTCGCGGATTACGGTCTGCACATAGACGTCGGCGTTGCTGGTCAACTCGTCGAGTCCAGCGCAGGGGATCGTGTCGCCCGCCAGAGCCACGACTCTGCGGTCCCGCTCCACTCGATAGCCGACTGTCGGCTCCACGGGCGCGTGAACCGTGGCATGAACACTCACCTGCATCGAGCCGAGCTCGAACGAATCACCCGCTTGCACTTCGCTGACTTCGATCACCGGTCCCCAATTCAGGTCATCGTGGTGGGCGATCCGGTAACCGACGTCAGGTCCGAGCGCATCCAGGGTGCGCTCAACGAAGCGTTTGATCCCGACGGGACCCCAGATCCTCAAGGGCCTGGGTTCGTTGGTCATGATCCACTGCGTGGTTATCACGTCGTTCAAGGCACAGAGGTGATCGCTGTGCAGATGGGTGATTAGCACGCCCGAGAGGAATACCGGCATCGAACCAGCCGCAGCCATGCGCATCACGCAACCTCGCCCAGCGTCTATCAACACCTGTTCAAGGCCGCCTTCGCCGGTCTTGATCAGCGTGGCGGGTCCGGCTCTGTCGGGGTCGGGAATCGGCGAACCGGTTCCGAGCAGAACGACTTCCATCAGTTGTGCCGTCTCAGTCAACGCCGGCTGGAACCGGGCCGTCTTGCGCTTCGCGTTTGGACAGCACTCTCAACATCATCTCGCGGGCAACCATCGGTCCGGCGTTCTGGTTCTGTCCGGTGATGAGGTCTCCGTCGACGACCACATGATTGGCAAGAAAGTCGCGGCGTCGATGGGTGCTTTGGAAGTCGGCGCCGAGCCGGCGCAGTTCCGTCTCGGGGTGCTGTGGCGTGGAGCCGATGCCGAGTTCTTGTACCTGCTTGTCGGTGACCGCGGTGAGTGGACGGCCCTTGACCAGCGGCTCCCCGTCTGCGGTCTTGGCTTTCAGCAGACCGAGCGGTCCGTGGCAGACCCCGCCGAGCACCTTGTTCGCCGCAGCGGCGACGGTGACCTGTTCACCGACCACGTCCGAGGTGCCGAGGTCCCATGCGGCTCCCCAACCACCGGCGAAATAGACGATGTCGTAGTCGTCCATGTCGAGGTCTCCGATCGCCAGGCTGTTGATGACCTTCTCCTTGGCCTCGTCGTCTGTCATGAAGCGGTCATCGTGATGGGAGCGAACAAAGGGGATGAACGACTTCGGATCAAATGGGATGTCGCCGCCCTTGGGTGAAGCGATATCGACTTCCATGCCGGCGTCAGCGAACTCGTAGTAGGGAACCGTCAGCTCCGAGGCGAACACACCGGTCGGTTTGCCGACCTCGAGCGTTGCCTGATTGGTGGCAACGATCAGCGCACGGTGACCTTGCAGGTCCAGCTTCACCGACTCGGGGTCGTCGGGATGCAGACCCGCCTTCTGAAGCAGCCTCCGTACTCCACGCGCCGGCAGCGGCGGGCGCTTGGCTCTGGGTGGATCTGCGAGTCGCGGCGCGGTGGGCCACTCGGCGTTGCGCGCCGGGATCCGCTCTCGCCGGATCCGCTTCAGGTCTTCCTTCAACATTTCAAATACCTCCACACAGTCGGGATTGTTCCATTGGTTGTGCGCCTCGCTGGGATCGTCACTGAGGCAGTAGAGCTCCCACTGGTCGGGGATCGGTTCGCTCCGATACAGCGGACCACCCGCGCTGCGCGCTGAGAGTTGCCGCTCATGGGGTTCGGTCCAACCAGCGGGATCGTCGAAGGTGCGGACCAGCTTCCACAGCTGATCGCCGACACGACCGACCACAGCCTCCAGGTTGGTGGCTGCATGGGACGGGACCTTGATCTGCAGCGGGAACGGGGCATCGACACGGCCGCGTGCTGCCAGCATCGCCGCGCTCGAACCGTCGCCTTCCAGCATGTTGTCGCGGGTCATCAGATAGACGGAGCCGTCCGGCGCCTGCGCCGGCGGCGACAGCACATCGCTCAGGTCCCGGCCCGGCAGGGAATGGACTTCGGAATGCGTTCTGGCCAACTCAGCGCCAAGCGATGCTTCGTCGGCGCCTGCCAGTCCCAGCAGCGTGGGCAGCAGGTCGATGTGGCTGGTCGGCGTGTCGACAACGGCCGGAGTCGTGGCACCGGAACCGATACGAACGATCTGCAACGGCACGCGAGTCGCCTCGTCGTAGAGTTGATACCACTTCTGGTGCAGACCTCCGTGGGCGCCCAGCAGATCACCGTGGTCGGAGCTGAACACCAGAACTGCGTCTGTGCTGCCCCCGTCGGTGACCGCTCGACGAACCCGATCAATGGGCCCGTCCACATCATGGTGCAGGCGGTAGTAGGTCTGCCGGTAGCGCTCGGCGTTGCTCGCATAAGCTCGCCGGATCAACGGGGCCGGGCCGTATGCCGAGTAGTAGCCGTCGCGGTAGGCCGACTGCAGTGCCGGTTTGGTGGAGAGGTCTTCGTCGTCGGTGGGTGACGGGGGGATTGGGGGCGGCTCGGCCAACGACGGCGCCAGGGTGTTGCCACGCCTGCGCTGCATCGCCAGGATCGGCCAGAGCACGATGTCGTGGGGGTTGACGAACGAGCAGATCAACAGGAACGGTTTAGCCGCTTCCTGGTCACCTTCGGCTCGGCGTTTGTAGCGGTCCTGCAGCCATGCCACAGTCCGTTGCGCGTAGATCGGGTCGCGCACGTAGCCCGTGTCGGACCAGTGGCCGCCGTGGGGCTCGGGGCCCACCCAGCCGGAGAAGCCGAACTCATCGAGCGGATCCGCTGCCAGGTAGGCGTCGACGGCTTCTGGGATGATCTCCCCGGCGGAATTGTTGGTGCGCAGGCGCTGACCGTCGACGATGAGGTCGGCGTGGCTGACATGCCACTTGCCTACATAGGCGGTGTCGTAACCGGCGGCGCGCAACCAGTCGCCCATTGTGGGCACCTCATCCGGTTTGAGCCAACGCATCCGGCTGTCGGTGGCCCGCTTGCCCAGCCCGTCGGTCTGGGTGACGCCATGCACATCGGGGTATTGGCCGGTCAGCAGGCTCGGGCGACTCGGGACACAAGCGGTCGACGCCACATAGTGGCGCTGGAAGTCCACACCATTGTCGGTGAACCAGCGGCGGCCCACGAGATGCCGTTCACGCCAAGCTTGGACCTCGGCTGTCTCGTAGGGCGGCCCGGCCCGCTCCTCGTCGGTGAGCAGGATCACAATGTCGGGTCTTGGCACGATGTCAGTATGCGAGTCGGACACCGGCTAACTCCTCTCGGTTTCGCCTGAGACACTCCGGGTCGCCGCCGCTTCCAGATCCCGAAGCAGGCGTTGGTTCACCGAACCCATCTGTCGGGCGAGGAGCCGGGCCACAAGCTTCATCGGCAGTTTCTTCATGGGCATTGTGGGACCTGGCTCAACCTGGGCGGTGAGCGCGAGCCTGGTGTGGTCTCCGTCGGCCCTCAGCGTCCATTCGTTGACAACGGTGCCAACCACGTTCGGCAGACCAACGATCTCATAGGCCAGTGTCTCCTCGGGCTGCCAGACGGTGACTCGTTCGAGCAGCACGTTGGTTCTGACCTGAACTCTGCGCTCGGTTCCGACACCCTCGCTGCGTTCGGTCAACTGACAGCTGTGATCAATTTCTCGGGCCCATTCAGCGAGCCGGTCGAAGGCGGCCAACAGCGCCCAAACCTCCGCTGGGGACGCGGCCACAGTTATTTCGTTGGAGACGGCGATCACGGTTCAGGCCTCGGCCAAGAGGGAGGACAGCATCAACGAGAGGATCTCCGCGGTGGTCGATCGGTCCAGTCTGCGGACGTGTCGAAGCAGGTCGATCGCATCGAGCGAGCACACCGCGGCGAGCGATTCAGACAGTCGTTGCGCACTCTGGGGGGTGAGGCCCTCGAGTTCGGGGGCGAAGTGCCGCTTGATCTGTTCAACGTTGAGCGCCGCTGTTCGTTGGAGATTCTGCTCAAGGACCTGTTCGAAGGGGGCTCGTGTCTGTCCGACGCGCCACACTGAGGCGGCCGCGTCGTAGAGCGTCAGGCGTTGTTCAACAAGCCGGGCCACTCGCTCGACGAGCGGACCGACACCCGTGTCGGGCACATCCCAGATGGCTTTCGTGGCCGCGAACTGGCGCTCGACAGCGACCCGGCACAACTCGCCGAGATCGTCGAAGTACCGGAAGACGCTGCGGTGCGACACACCCGAGCGCTCAGCAACGGCACTGACCGAGGGACGCAGGTCGCCTTCGCGGTACAGATCCAACATGGCGTCCACGACCCGTTCCCGGTTGCGGTCCCGCCGAGCGCGCCTCCCGTCGTTGTTGACAATGTCGGCGATGTCATCAAGATCGTCGGATTTGCTTATCAGCGAATTATCAGTCATCGGGTCTCGAAGCGCTTCATTGACTGCCCACCATACATATGTCATTCACACTGCCACAACTTACGCACCTGACGGAACAGCCCACCCACCCCAAAACCAATCCGGTGTCGGAGGAGTGGTCAGGTCGAACCCGGGGAACCGGTCACGGTTAGCGGTTGGCCTAGACTGGCTTTCTGTGCCTCAGAGTCCTCAACCCCGAACCATCGTGTACGTCGATGGATTCAATGTCTATTACGGGGCGATCAAAGGCCACCCGGAGCTGAAATGGCTCGACTACCGCGAGTTGGCCAGTCGCCTGCTAAGGGGACACCAAGTTGGTGCCGTCAAATACTTCACCGCGCGAGTTCAGGATCGGCGCGATGACCGAGGGGTGGCTCAGCGTCAGGGCGTCTACATCCGTGCCCTGAGGGAGCATTCCGATGTCGAAGTTCACTTTGGCCAGTTCAAGCACAGGGAAAGAAAACTGCCCCTTGTCCGCGGGTACCGCTCCGGCAAGATCGAGATGGTCCGCGTGGTGCATACCGAGGAGAAGGGTTCAGACGTGTCCCTTGGAGCGCACCTTGTGCGCGATGCCTGCCACAAGAATATGGATGTGGCATTGGTTCTATCCAACGACAGTGATCTCCAGACGCCGGTCACGATGGCCGAAGGCTAGGGCATAGCGGTGATCACGGTGAACCCCCACAAGCAGTCCGAGCAGCCGCGGCGCTTGCTGAGTGGCGACAAGCGCACGCTGAACCGGAAACTACTGGAACGGTGTCAACTCCCCGACCCGGTGACAGATCGGACGGGAAGAAGTGTCCACCGGCCAAGAGAATGGAAGGCCTGACGCGCAGAAACCCGCCGAAGCGGGTTCCTGCTGGGCCTAGCCCCTCGACAGAGAACTAGGTGGTTCGCCCTTCAGTGTAAATCGCTGGGCACTTTTTTCAAGTCATCTGATACGGAACCGTACGGTGATGCGGTCACCGTAGGCGCATTGTCAGGTGGTTTTGAATGGTATCGCAGCTTTTGATCTTACGCTTGGGGATCTTCTGACTGTCGCGTTTGGTGCCGGAGACTTCCCTCGGGCTTTCGCCAACGACGCTGTCGGACGGTTTCGGTAGGGTAGCGGTTATGGGAGCGAGGGTCGCCGCAGCCGAAGTAGCCGAGTGCTTCGGCAGGACACAACTCGACAGCGCCGCACGATACATACGGCGTTGCGACGGTTCTCTTTTCCCCGTAGCGATGAAGGTGGCCGGCCGCCACGGCGAGCCCGACTTCAGGACGCGAATCGACCCGGAGAACGACCTCCACAACAACGGACTCCCGCGTATCGCTGTGAAGATGGCCACTGGTACGGGTAAGACGATCGTGATGTGCATGCTCATCGCGTGGCAGGTGTGCAATAAGGTCTACAACAAGCGCGATGCCCGCTTCACAAGTCGGTTCCTTGTCATAGCTCCCGGCATCGTGGACGGCTGGCTGAGGACCGGTGACGTTGCGATCCAGGACAGCGACGGGTTCATCTACATTCAGGACCGGATCAAGGACATGATCATCTCCGGTGGTGAGAACGTCTACCCGGCCGAGATCGAGAACGTGCTCATGGCGATGGAGGGCGTGGCCGATGCTGCGGTCATCGGGGTCCCCAGCGAGAAGTGGGGCGAGTCGCCTCTGGCGGTGATCGTGCGCGCGAGCGACGACGTCAGTCCCGAGGACGTGATCGCCCACTGCGACGGCAAACTGGCTCGTTTCAAGATGCCCAAAGCCGTTGAGTTCACCGACGCCATTCCCCGCAATCCGACCGGCAAGGTGCTCAAGAGGGTGCTGCGCGAGCAGTACGAGACGGCGTCGACATGACCGGCAGGCTCGCTGGACAGGTTGCGGTCGTCACCGGCGGTGGTGGCGGCATCGGCGAGGCTTACTGCCGTCGCTTCGTCTCCGAAGGCGCCAAAGTAGCCGTTGTCGACATCGGCCGTGAGCAGGGAACCCGTGTTGCCCAGGCGCTTGCGGACGACGCCGTCTTCGTTGAGACCGACATCAGCGACGAGGCTTCGGTCGATGCCTGCCGTGACGCCGTGCTCGACACTTTCGGGACTGTCGACGTGCTGGTCAACAACGCCGCGCTGTACGGAGAGTTGGACATCTCGAACAACTCCGTCGACTACCTGCGGCACGTATACGACATCAACGTGATCGGACAATGGCTGATGGCCCGGGCGTTCGCTCCCACGATGGTCCAGAAGGGTCGCGGGCGGATCATCAACATCGGCTCCATCGCCGGGTACCTGCCTCTCGGGGCCTTGGGACCGCCCGGCGATCCCCAAACCTGGTCGCTGAGTTCGTTCGCCTATCAGCAGACGAAGTTCGCTGTGCTCGGGCTGACCCGTCAACTCGCCGGAGAGCTGGGGAAATACGGGGTCACCGCCAACACCATCGCCCCCGGCCTGGTGATGACACCGGCGACAGACAAGCAGGTACCGGCTGGTTTCGATCAGGTGTTCGCGGACATGTCCGCCGCCAAGCGCAACTCCCAGGCCGACGACATGTGCGGCCCGGTGCTGTTCCTGGCCAGTGATGACAGCGCCATGGTCAACGGACAGGTCATCTGCGTAGACGGCGGCAACGTCATGCCCGCCTGAAGGGGTAGTTCGCATGACCTCCAGAACTCTGGTCGTGGGCGGTACGGGTCCGACTGGGCCGTTGATCGTGGCGGGGCTCGAAGCTCGCGGGCACGAGGTGACCATCTGCCACACGGGCAGCCACGAAGTCGATGAGGTGATGCACCTGCCGCACATTCATTGCGATGTGCGGGACTGCGACTCGCTGAAAGAGGCCATCGGAACCCGGGACTGGGACGTGGCCGTGATCACCTACGGTCGCTTACGGACTATTGCTGAAGTGCTCAAAGGACGTGTCGGGCACTTCGTCTCCGTCGGAGGCGGGCCAGCCCTGCGGGGCTACTTTGATCCCTGGGCGTTCGACCCGCCAGGGCTCCCACTGCCCACGACCGAAGACGCCCCCACCGCCGACGAGGACGAGGACGGCAAGTCGTATCGGGTCGCACGGACTGAACAGTACGTGTTCGAATGCCACCCGAGCGGCACGCACTTCCGTTACCCCTACGTTTACGGTCCCCGCCAACTGGTTCCCCGCGAATGGTGTGTCGTGAAGCGCATCCTGGACGGACGGCGCCAGATCGTGCTGGCCGACGGCGGGCAGTCGGCTCACAGCTTCGGTTACGTCGACAACCTCGCCCATGCGGTCCACCTCGCTGTCGACCAGCCGGAGGCGGCAGCGGGCCGGATCTTCAACGCCGCAGACGAAGAGGCCCTCACCGTTCGCCAAGTGGTCGAGATCTGCGCTGCGGCTCTGGGCGCGGAACTGGAGATCGTGTCGATGCCGGCGGAGCTGGCGGTTCCGGCCCGGCCGCTGATGATGGGGCCGTCGACTCATCATCGGGTGTTCGACATCAGCGCTCTGCGCCATGTGCTCGGCTATCGAGATGTTGTGGGCGCACGTGAGGCCGTGGCCCGCACCGCCCGGTGGCTGGCCGAGAACCCGCATCCCGCCCGCAGCCAGGTCGAACGAATCCTTGAGGACCCTTTCGACTACGAGAACGAGGACCGGCTGATCGCCTGGTGGAAATCCGCTACGGCCACGCCTCCCGATCTGGAGTGGGAGACCGCGCCTGGCTTCGGACTCAGCTACTCCGGCCCCGGCACGAGCTACCAACGCCCCGACACCCGCATCTAGGCCACACAACGCCGGAGGGCCGGCGCGGCCGGCGCGTCTGCGTAATCGGGCCTTAAGCGTTGAAGCGGGGCGCCGGGTTCTGACGCTGCAGTCATTTGTCAAGGGGGTGTGTCTTCGTAGATCTGAATCGTGCCGCTGTATGTGGCGACCCACACCCTTCGGGCCTCGGGGTCAAAGGTGATGCCGATCGGGCGATCAGGCGTGGCGATCCTCTGCAGTTCGACCATGTCCGCGGTGCGCACCTTGCTGAACGTGTTGGAGTGATAGTTGACAACGAAGACGGCGGTGCCGTCACCGCTGACAGCGATAGAACGCGCTCCAACTCCCGTGACAACAGAACCGACTACGGCGTTCGTGGCAAGATCGATCTTCACCACCGCTCCCCCATGGTTGAGAGTCACGAACAAGTACCGATCATCCGCGCTGAGCACCAGCGACCTCGGACCCCGGCCAACTCCGGTGATCCACGAGATCGGCGCAGTCAGGTTCGTGAGGTCGACAATCGCGATTTCGCTGCCACCCATGACCGCCACGTACGCCTTGGTCGAGTCGCTCGACACGGCTATGCCCCGCGGATAGCGCCCAATCGGAACTCTGGCGATCTCGGTGGCCGTCGCAGCGTCGACAACGCTCAAATCGAACGCGCACCAGTTGGTGACCAACACCTTGGAAGGTCGTGGGACTGGTACCCGTCGTGATGGTTTCCGCGGCCATCCACGCCACCGGTTGCTGTTGCCAGGAGGCCGTCACGTCGGTGAAGGGATGCATCTGCGCGACTGGTTGTCCAGCAATTCGATGCAGCATCGCTGCGAACTCACCTCGGGTGACCGCATCTCCAGGGAAAAACCTGGTCGCTGTCACCCCGACGGCATAGCCCTCGGTGCTCAGCCAAGAGACCGGCTTCTGCTGATACGGTGCCCCTACATCTACAAATCCGTGCGGCGGGGCGTCCGGTTCGCCTTCCATGCGCCACAGGAATGTTGCGGCCTGACCTCGGGTGACTGGATCGTCTGGCGAGAAACACGCCTCTGTGGTTCCCGTGGTTATGCCGTTGTCGACCATCCACTGCACCGCCTGCGCGAAGTATCGATCCTCGTCAACGTCACCAAATCCGGCAACACCGTGCGCCGGCGACGGGGCGATCAACACTCCGCCAACCAGAGCAGCCGAAATCAGACCCAGAAGAAAGCCCCGCACCGCCCGAACTTACAGTCCAGTTGAACGAAACATCAACAGTGGGCACAAGTACAGATGCAGCCCACCCGCTTCCACGCGTAGCGCCGGGAATCATCATCCCACCGGCGCGGTCGACGAATACTGAAGGTCACGATCATGAGGTAGTGGGCGACCAGCTAGCGGATTCGCGAAAGAAATCTAGAAAACGATGCAACGCGGGCGCCTCAGGTGGCAAGTACTGGGTGAAGCCACTTGGTCGACGGTGTCGAAAGCCATCTCACGCATGTGGACCCAAGCACCCGATTTGAAGAGAAAGGCAATCCAATGAAACGAACGACCTGCCTGATAGTTGTACTTGCGTTGGCGATGGTCTCAGCAGCGACCGCTGCTGCCTCCACGGGCGCAGACGGAGTTCTCGCAGGCTCCGGCCGAACCGAGGTCAACGCCGGCCAAGGGGAAACCGCTGGTGTCAGCCTCGAGGCCGAACACTACGCGATCGATTTCGGTGTCACCACAGACGAGGCTCAAAGGAGGCTCGATCGCATCCCCGAGTTGACGACAATCATCCAGGAGACCGTCGCAGCAGAATCAGCACGGGTCGCCGGTTGGAGCATCGTGCACGAACCGGACTTCGGCGGCTGGGTCTACCTCGTCGGCGACGCAGAACCAACCACCTTCACAGTTGGACTGCTCGCCCAGAACGACGACCTGTTCGTCGACACCGGCGCGAAACACACGTTCGCTGAACTCAAAGCGGCAATGTCGGACCGGTCGAACTTCGAGGCCATCCCTGATTCGATGCGCGATCGTATCGCCTATCGAGAGATCGACGTTCACTCCAACAGCATCGTCGTGGCGATCGACCGCGATCAGCCACCGACACGAACCGACGAGTCTGCCTTGATCACAGAAGGATCAATCGAGACCATGGAACTCCGCCAAGCAGCCAGCACACTCGAAACAATCCTAGAACAAGACACCAACTTGCTGTTCTCGGTGACGCTGGACTCCGCAAACGTGCCGAACGCGATCAATGGCGGTGAACTCATCAACAACGGCCAAATCAAACGCTGCACAAGCGGATTCGCTGTTGTAGACGGCACCACCCGAGGCATGCTCACAGCCGGGCACTGTGGTAACACGACGAGGCACTGGCGATCACGCACCACCGCCTGGCAGGGAAACAACTACATTGCAACCCACCAAGTCGCCGTCACAGGCGACAACGGCGACTCGGCCTGGTACACCACCGAGCAAGACGAGGCAGACAACTTCTATGTCACCACAACAGTCACCCGCGACGTGACCGGCCAACAATCGAGGGCCAGCATGCTAGGCCACTACGTCTGCCACTTCGGAATCAAATCAGGCTTCTCATGCGGCAATGTAGTTAACACCTCATACAGCCCGAACTACGATGTCTGCGACGATGTCTGCGACGACATCTGGGTCAAAGTCGAGGGCGAAACGCTCAGAGCATGTGGGGGTGACAGCGGAGGCCCATGGTTCCAAGACCGAACCGCCTACGGAATCCACAGCGGATCCGACAAAGGCGGCGATTGCACCGCTGAGGGAACCAAACGCGCGTTCTTCAACGCAATAGACGACATACTGAGCGACCTGGACCTAGAGTTGGCCACAACATGAACGCGACTACAAGGATTACCGTAAGAGCTCCGTTCATGACAAGATTCCAGGTCGTCTGGACCCTCATTGCCATTGCAAGCCTCTTCAGTACTGGATGCGGAAGCGACGAGTCAGCCGTTCAGACCAACCCCTCCGCTAACAGCCAAGGAACTGAAGAGAACATCTACGTCGAGCCCGAAGAGAATGAGGACACGTTGGGCATTGTAAGAGAAGCACAACACTACGCGTCCGACTTCGGGGTCTCCGAAGAAGAAGCGCTCGGAAGGTTCAACCGCTCCGACGAACTCACGGCCATGCTCCAAGAAATCGTCGCGGCCGAAACCGGGAGAGTGGCCGGCTGGGGGCTCGTGCACGAACCGGAGTTCGGCGGCTGGGTGTACCTCGTCGGCGACGCAGAACCAACCACCTTCACAGTTGGACTGCTCGCCCAGAACGACGACCTGTTCGTCGACACCGGCGCGAAACGCACGTTCGCTGAACTCAAAGCGGCAATGGCGGATCAGACGAACTTCGAGGCGATTCCTGTTTCGATGCGCGATCGTCTCGCCGGTCGATGGATCGACGTTTGGTCCAACAGCATCGTCGTGGCGATCGACCAAGACGAACCCCCGGTCCCCATCGATGACACCGTACCGGTCGCAGACCTCCCTATAGAGTCCATGGATCTGCCACAAGCAGCCGAAGCACTCGAAGCTCTGCTGGAACAAGCGACCGGCCTACCATTCACAGTCACTCTGGACACCAGAGATATATCCAACTGAGAACGGGCGCGGATCGCAAATGGCGGTGCGTCGAGACCTGCTGTCTCCCGTTCTTGTTCACTGCATTCACGGGAACGACGCAGGGTTCACCGTCGGGATCGGTACCGCAAAACCACACGATCTAAGAGGTTTCTCGTAACAGAACCTGTATTCGGAGCATAATCTACAGTTGCTCGTGCCTGACGCTCACACGTCAAAGTCACCCGAAACCCTGACGGCTCACTCAATCTCTCTCAAGGCGGGCTGACGGTGATCGCCGAACCCAAGTTGTAGTCGAACGATCAGCGGCAGCGAACTGCTGGCGGTCGTTTGAGTGTATAGGGCTCAAAATTGAGCGTGCGACGGAGCGATAGTGGATACGAACGTTGGTGGCGTCAGTGATGGGGGCAACGGTCACGCCCTGTCCGAGGTTCCAGGTTTCGGCGATTGCGGCCGTGGTGCTGCCGGTGCTGATCGCCGCGGCTTGAACCGCCGCCCCGACGGCGACGGTCTCGTCTTCGTGTGGCACAGTGACCGGGGCGTTGCACAGATCGGCGGCCCTCTGGCGGTAGGCGGCCGAGCGGGCCCCACCACCGGTCAACAGCAACCGGCCCGAGGCGTCAACACCTGCCGCGGTCAACGCGTCGAAGCCCGCGAGCAGGCCGCACAACACGCCGTCGTGCGCGGCGAGCGCCAAGTCCTCTCGGCCGGTCGTGTTGCGAAGCCCCGCGAACACGCCGGTTGCGTCCGGCAGGTCGGGGGTGCGCTCACCATCAAAATACGGCACCAGCACGGGGCGCTCAGCGACCGGCGATGCAGCCAGCGCGAGAGCGGCCAGACCCGCAGCGTCGACTCCCAGCCAGCGAGCGACCGTGTCGGTCACTTTGGTTGCGTTGAGTGTGCACACCAACGGCAGGAATCTCCCCGTGGCGTCTGCGAAGCCCGCCACTTCCCCGGACTCGTCGGCGGTTGCGGTCAACGACACGCTGTACACCGTTCCGGAGGTACCAAGTGAGGCCACGACGTCACCGGGCTTCAACCCGAGACCCAACGCAGCACCCATGTTGTCGCCACTGCCCGACCCGACAACCACTTCAGAGTTGAGGCCCAACGCCGAGGCGGCCTCACCACTCAGATCACCAACGGCTTCGTCCGGCGCCAACACCTCAGGCAGCCGCGACCGCCATGAGTCTCCAACCCCCGCTTGTTCGAGAAGGTCATCGCGGTAGGTGTCGGCACGAGGATCGAACCAGCCCGTCCCCGATGCATCACCCCGGTCGGTCACGTGTCGACCGGTCAGACGCCAGGTCAGGTAGTCGTGTGGGAGCATGATCCGGGCGATCCGGTCCACTAGTTCAGGTTCGTTCTCGACCACCCACGCCAGTTTCGTGACGGTGAACGACGCCACCGGTACCGATCCGCATGCCTGGGCCCAATTCGCAGCCCCGTATTCGGCGACGAGTCGCTCGGCCTGCGGCGCCGAGGTGGTGTCGTTCCAGAGCTTCGCCGGCCGCAGCGGCAAACCGTGGTCGTCGAGCAGGACCAGTCCGTGCTGCTGCGCGGCGACGCTGATCGCACCGACGTCTCGGCTATGGCTCGACAGCTGAGCAAAACACTCGACCAGTGCCGTCCACCATGCCTCCGGGTCCTGTTCGCTGACCGGTGGGGAGGTGGGCGGATGTGGGGAGCTTGCCCTCGCAACCAACTCGCCCGTGTCGATGTCGCGGAGTTCCACCTTCGTGGACTGCGTAGAGGAGTCAACCCCCGCTGCCAATGCCCGCGAGGTTCGCGGCACTACGAAACACTCCAGACATGGCGGTTGACCTCGTTCTCAAGATGCTCCTGTCGGCCCGACCTCGGTGCGGGGTCGATGTTGTTGGTGGTGGCATGGTCGGCCAGGGTCGCCAGATCCAGCGAACCGGCGAGGATGTCGCTGCCGAGGTCTCGGCCCCAGCCCTCATAGCGGGCGTCACGAGCGGCTTCGACAGCGCCGTCGTTGATCATTGACTCGGCCACCAGCAAAGACCGGGCCAGCGTGTCGATACCGCCGACGTGGCCATGGAACAGGTCGGTGCGGTCCAGGCTCTGGCGACGCAGCTTGGTGTCGAACAGGAATCCGCCGGTGTCGAAGCCCCCGCCGAGCACGATCTCATAGAGGGCCGGCGCCATTTCGTCCACGGAGTTGGGGAACTGGTCGGTGTCCCAGCCGTTCTGGGGATCGCCGCGGTTGGCGTCGACGCTGCCGAAGATGCCGTTGGCCATGGCGTATGCAACCTCGTGGTGGAAGGAGTGGCCGCCGAGGGTGGCGTGGTTCACCTCGATGTTGACCTTGTACTCGCCCAACAGGTCGTAACGGTCCAGGAATCCGTGGACCGACGAGCAGTCGTAGTCGTACTGGTGCTTGGTCGGCTCCTGGGGCTTCGGCTCGATCAGCAGCGTGCCTGTGAAGCCGATCCGGTGCTTGTATTCCGCGACCATGGTCAAGAAGCGCGCCAGTTGGTCTGCTTCCTGGGCCATGCGGGTGTTGAGCAGGGTCTCATATCCCTCACGACCTCCCCAGAGCACATAGTTGTGGCCGCCGAGGCGGTGGGTGGCGTCCAACATGTTGCGGACTTGAGCGGCCGCATGGGCGAACACTTCGGGGTCGGGGTTTGTGGCCGCGCCGGCCGCATAGCGGGGGTGGGAGAAGAGGTTGGCGGTGCCCCACAACAGTTCGACGCCGGTCTCGGCCATCTTCTGGGCGGCACGCTCGACCATGGTTTCGAGGTTGGACCTCGACTGTTCGAGCGTCTCCCCCTCCGGCGACATGTCGACGTCGTGGAACGAGAAGTAGGGCGTGCCGAGCTTGGCGAAGAACTCGAAGGCGGCGTCCTGTTTGGCACGGGCAGCGGCCATCGGGTCGAGCCCGGCTTCAAGCCAGGGCCGGTCGAACGTTCCGACACCGAAGATGTCTGAGCCTCCCCAGTTGAAACTGTGCCAGTAGCAGACCCCTGTCCGCAGGTGTTCCTCCATGCGTTTCCCGAGGACCAGGCGGTCCGGGTCGTACACTCGGTAGGCCAGATCCCCCTCCGGAGCGCTCGCACCAGCGAACGGGATCGGGTCGGCAACGTCAGTAAAGAAGGTCATGGTGATCTCTCACGGGTCCAGTCGGGCTCTTCGATTCATTCGGTCTACTAGATCTGATGCCTCCGCGGGGCAGCGGGAAGCAGGCGGCCATCAAGGGCCGCGCTGGCAACAGCGAGGTCGGTGAGGTGCTGAACGCGGGCGCCTGCTGCGAGGTCGGGGGTGCACGCTCGACCGGCGATGATGTCGTCGATCCACTGCCGGGCCATCACATCGGTTGTGCGGAAGATGTCCCGATACGTGTTGTGGACCGTGTCGAATCTCACGTTCGGCCATTGTCCAGCCAGGTCTACGGGTCGAGCAGGGCCGGTGTCGCCGCGCGCCAGAACCCGAACCTGCTGCTCGGTGTCCCAGTCGCTGGTGGCGTAGATCGTGCCGCCGCTGCCGTGGGCATCAAGGTGGTGCGTCTGCCCGAAAGGTGTGCCTTCCCAGCTGACCGCGCAGGTTTGAAGGGTCCCGAGGGCACCACTGGCGAACCGCACGCTGATGATGCATGAGTCCTCGCTGCGCTCGTAGTCCGAACCGTCGGGCCGCGGGTCCCGCTCGACGAACGTCGCGCTCGTGCACCCCAGTTCCGCGATCGGGCCGAACAACCACTCGGCGTAGTAGAGCCAATGCGAACCGAGATCGCCGATCACTCCCGAACCCGCAATCTCTTTGTCGAAACGCCAACTGTAGGAGGGGTCAAAGGCGTATTCGGTGAAGTACCTCAGGTTGAGGTGGTGCGGTGTGCCCAGGAAACCCTCATCGATCAGGCGCTTGGTGGCCGCGAAGACGGGCATGTACTGGTAGGTGAACGGGACCATCGTGACCACGTCGGTTTCGGCCGCGCTCGCCGCCATCAAGTCGGCCTCCGCCGCGCTCAGAGCCACGGGCTTCTCGCACAGCACGTGAAGACCCGCAGCCAGTGCCTGCCGGGTGATCGGAGCGTGGGTCTCGTTGCTGCTGGCGACGATCACGGCATCGATCTCCCCGCTCACCAGCATCTCGCGCCAATCGGCGAACACCCGGGAGATCCCCCACTGATGGGCTCGGGTTTGAGCAACCTCAGCGTTGCGGCCGCAGATTGCCGTCACCTGACAGCGGGGGTGGTCCGCCAGTGCGGGCAGGTACATCGAGTCGGTCCACCAAGACGTGCCCACAATTCCAACCCGAATCATGGGTGATCCTCAGCGGCTTGTCGTTTTCTAGTAGGGCGAGACATCGCGACCGATCTGGACAGCGGCCTCGGCCTCGTCGAACAGCTTTGGATAGGGGTAGTCCATGGCCATGAGCTGTCGCAGCATGGGAGTGGCCCGCTCAACAACCTCAGCCCCGACACCGGAGAGCTGGTTTTCGAGAGGCGTGATGAACTTGGGCAGATACTCGATCAGGATCCCGGTGCGGTCCTGTTCGGAGACGTTGGGCATCGCGCAGTGCCAGCACATCCCGTTGAAGATGACGCAGTCGCCGGGGTCGCCCTCCATCCGTGCCGCCTCGGCGAAGAAACGCTCACGGTCCTCGGTCTCTGGGTAGATCAACTCACCCTGGGAGCAGGGCAGGAAGGCGGTTGCTCCGGTATCGGGGGTGAAGGGGTCGAGCAACACGGTCGCCTGACAGTTGAGCGGATAGCTCGAGTTGATCCTCATCGGGAATGACGACCGCTTGTACAGGTCCCAGTAGGGGTAGTCGATGTGGGGTTCTTGGCCTGGAGCGCCGGGCATCAAACGGTTGGCTGCAACTGAGCCCATGATGAACTCGTCGCCGAGGAAGGCGCCGACGATCTTCATCACCAGCGGGTGTTGAACCATCTGCTCGAACACTTCGCCCTTGTTCAAAAGGTTCCAGACTCGGCGCTGGAGGTCGACCTGGTCGGTGCTGGCCCCCAAGAAGTGGGTCTCCTTGTCGCCCTCTTCGACTGTGCAGCGGTGGATCAGGTCGCGGGCCTCTGAGACCACCTCTGCAGGAAACGCACTCTTAATGATGATCGCACCTGATCCGTCGAGCATTTCGTCCAACAAATCAGGGAGTTGCTCTTCGATGTTGTCGGGATCAACGACTGTTATCGGACTCGCTGACACGGTTCTCCTTCCATCCGGTCTCTTCAAGTGTTCGGCGCGACACAGGGCCACTGGTGCTGCGACAGACGAGCGAAGGATTCAAGAGGCGGTGAACCGCATCTTCGCGTCCCTCGTCGAGACGCTCGATCAGGTACCGCGCAGCAAGCCGGCCGAGCAGTTCGCAGGGCTGATCGACGGTCGTCAAGCTCATTTGGTGCAACGCCGCCACGGCGGTGTTGTCGAATCCCACCAGCGACACGTCTTCGGGGACCTTCAGACCTTCAAATTGGAGCCGGTCCAGTACTCCCGTTGCCATCAGATCATTAGCCGCGAAAATCGCCGTGGGCGTCTCGCCGTTGTTCAAGAGTTCGTCCACACCGACAGTTCCCGCGTGTTCGCTGTACTCACCAGCGACGATGCGGACGTGCTTGGACAACCCGCGTTGTTTCATTGCTGCTTTGTACCCCTGGCGGCGCCTGCGCGCTCCAGCGCCTGGACCACCGTCTATGTGGGCGATGCGACAGTGTCCGAGACCGACTAGATGGTCCACCACCATTCGGGCTCCCAGGCAGTCGTCGACGCTCACCGTGTCGTAGCTGTCGGCAGCGGTGGCCCGAGCCGCGACGACCAGGTTGGTCTCGCTTGCGAGCGCCTCGAGTTCGGCTTCAGACAACTCACTGCCCACCAGGATGACTCCATCGGTGCGAAATTCGAGAAAGGTGTCGATAGCAGCCTTTTCGCCGGCCAAACTGCGCAATCCCGTGTTGATGACGATCCGGTAGCCGGCTTCGAGCGCCGCTTCGTGGATCCCGTCGGTCATCTCCGCGAAGAAGGGATTGTGCAAGTCGTTCAGAACCAGCCCAATCGTCATTGTACGCCTGCTGGCCAGGTGGTGGGCCATCAGATTTCTTCGGTAACCAAGTTCTTCTGCTGCTTCAAGAACGGCGGCGCGTGAGTGTTCGCTCACCCTTGGTGAGTTGCGCATAACCAGCGAAACCAGGGCACGCGACACACCGGCGCGGCTTGCGACATCTTCCATGGTCGGCTGAACCAAGACCCCGAACTCCTGTCATGCTTGACATTGATTGGAGAAAGGGTAATAGTTAGAGCGCTCTACAATCAATAGAGCGCTCTAACTATTTACCTGGAGGTCCCGCGAGTGAGACGACAGCGTTCATGACGACTGTTCTGGAACGTACCGCTGCCGCACCCATCTCCTGGGGTGTGTGCGAAGTCCCCGGTTGGGGAATTCAACTTCCCGTTGAGCGGGTGCTGCGAGAAATGTCTGAAGTGGGTCTGCGCGCCACCGAACTGGGGTCAGTCGGCTATCTCCCCACGAATCCAGTCGAACTCACGCGAACACTGCGCTCATTCGGGCTCGCCCTCACCGGCGGTTTCAACTCACTCGCGCTAGCCGATGCCGCACGACGGGACGAGACCCTTAACCGAGTACACGACAGCGCCCGACTGCTCGCCGACGCTGGAGCAACCGACTATGTGACCTGTGTGGTCAGTGATCCCGAACACTGGACCCGACCCGACCTGAACGATGCTCACTGGTCGAATATCCTCACCATGCTTGATGAGGTGGGAGAGACCGTCGCCGCATACGGGCTCACGCAGATGCTGCACCCCCATGTTGATTCTCTGATCGAAACCGCCACAGAAGTGCAACGCGTGCTCGACAACTCCAACATCGGTTGGGTGCTCGACACAGGCCATCTGCTCATAGGTGGCTACGACCCTGTGGCGTTCGCCGAAAAATACGCCGCGCGAGTCTCGCTCGTTCACCTCAAAGACCTCAGATTAGACATCGCCACCCAGCTCAACGCCGGATCCTTGACCTTGATGCAAGCAGTGCAGGCCGGGCTGTTCGTGCCGCTCGGGCGAGGAGACGCTTCCATCGCAGCCGTCGTGCAAGCGATGGAAGCGCAGGATTACAGCGGCTGGTACGTGATAGAACAAGACGTTGCCATCACCACCGGGGAACCCCCTGAAGGTGAAGGCCCAATTCGTGACGTTCAAAGGAGCGTCGCGTTCATCCGGGGCTTGGAAGCCGAATTCGCTTCATAACAGATGAGGCGGACGGCTCCGACACCGGAGACTCACAACCCAATACAGGAGGGAATCCCAATAATGAGGAAACTACGGTTTCTTGTAGCGTTACTCGCTGTCTTCTCGCTCTTCGCTGTGTCATGCGGCGACGACGACGACAGCCCAGACGACGCACCAAGCCCAGACACCGCATCAAGCTCAGACGACGACAGCTCAGACACCGCATCAAGCCCAGACGACGACAGCTCAGACGACGCGGGCAGCGGCTTGACGTTCCACATGATCACGCACTCTGACGACGGCCCGTTCTGGTCAGTCGTGAAGCGCGGTGCCGAAGCTGCTGCCGACGATGTGGGGGTGACACTAGTCTGGCAGGGGTCCGACAACGACCCGGGCGTTCAAGCCAGTGACATCGAGGCCGCCATCGCTGCGGGCTCCGACGGTATCGCCGCGTCGCTGCCGAGTCCCGACCAGTTGATCCCGCCGCTGCAGTCCGCAGTCGCCGCCGGCATCCCCGTCTACACCCTCAACTCCGGTGTCAACGACTACCAGTCCATCGGTGCTACCAGCCATGTCGGTCAGACCGAGGTGATCGCCGGCCACGGTGCCGGCCACCGCTTCAATGACCTCGGAGCCACCAAGGTCCTCTGCGGTATCCAGGAACAGGACAACGTCGCCCTCGGTGAGCGCTGCGACGGTCTCGCTGAGACCTTCAACGGTGAGGTCATCCAGAACTTCATGGATCTCGACGCCAACCCGGTTGCCCAGGAGGGTGCAATCAATGGGGCCCTCACGGCTGACTCCGACATCGACGGCTTCCTGGGTGTAGGCCCGGTCATCGCCATGTCCGGACTCAGAGCAGCCAAAGCGCTCGGCAAGGACATTGGAAACTCGTTCCATGTGGGCGGCTTCGACATCACCCCGGACGTCATTGATGCCATCGAGTCTGGAGAGGTGGCGTTCACCGTCGACCAGCAGCAGTACCTGCAGGGATACATCCCAGTCGTGCTGATGTTCCTGGAAGCGACCAACCAGAACACCCTCGGTGGCGGTCTTCCGATCCTCACCGGACCCGGCTTCGTGACACCCGAGAACGCCGCTGCCGTCAAGGCACTGGTAACCGCGGGAACTCGATAGTCCAAACGAGCTGATCGAGCCCGCTTGATCATCTCGCAATTGCAGCAAACCCGAGGTGGGTCTGCCGACATTTGAGTGTCGGCAGACCCACCCTGGAACCTCCAACCTCTTGATTGAGGCATCCCTGCTTCGGTAACGCTGGAGCCGCACAGGGTTTGGGAACAGTGTCCGGCGATATGCGCCATATCGGCGCAACCAAGGGGGGAAGATGACAGACGCGACGGTACTAACCGACACCGGCAACGGTGCATCAGGCGACGAACGCCTCGCTTACCGAGGTGTGTTCACGAGGATGTTGATCAGACCTGAAATCGGGGCCATCATAGGCGCCACGGCCATCTGGCTCTTCTTTTGGGCCGTTTCAGAGAAGTTCGGCACCACCGGTGGTCTGGCGCCGATGCTCGACATTTCGGCGACGCTCGGCATCATGGCCGTGGCAGTGGCCCTGCTGATGATCGGCGGGGAGTTCGACTTGTCGTCGGGTGCAGCAACAGGAGCGTTGGGGATCATTACGATTCTACTGGTAAAAGACATCGGCGAGCTCGGTGGCGCGGGGTTGAGCCTGTTCATCGCCATACCGCTGTCGTTCGTAGTGGCCATGGCGCTCGGTTGGTACAACGGCACAGTCGTCGAGCGAACCGGCCTGCCGAGCTTCATCGTCACGCTGGCAACATTCTTCGTGCTGCGAGGTTTCAAGCTCGGCTTCTCCAAACTGACTATCGACAATATTTCTGTCGGCCGGATCGACGAAGGCCGCGGCTACGAATTCTGGCGTCGGATCTTCGCCAGCGTATGGGGCCGCAACAACCATGTCTGGGATACCCGCGACGTGGTTTACACCATCGGAATCCTGCTCGGCCTCACTTTGCTGGTTCTGGCAGTATACGAAGGAAACTATCTCCGCAAGAAGGCGTCCAACCCGACGGGACTCGTTCTGTTCGCTGCCGGTTTTGTCGGCATTGTCGTCGGGGTGGTGCTGATGCACAGCACCGACGGCGTTTCGAACAACATCATTTCGGGGCTCGTAATCGCGGCGTCGATGCTTCTCGGTTTCTTCGGGGTCGCCCTGTGGCGTTACGAACCCATCACCGATGACAACCACTTCCATCTTGATTCGAGGGTTCTCGAACTCACGGGTCTCGGCCTGGTGCTGATCGTCATCGGCGCCGTCTGTGCCCTGACCTTCGACGTCGACGGGCAGGAGACGATCCTCAATCGACTTCCCGTCGTCATCGAAGTGTTGATAACCATCGCTGCCTTCCTGCTGGCAGGAGGGGTGCTCTGGCGCCGCAACGGAGGCGGAACATCCGTTGCCGAACAATCGACTGTTCTTTTTCAAATCCTGCGAGCAGGTTCGGTGGGCGCGATCTTCATCTTCGTTTTCATGTTCATGACAACCGAGCAGGGTTTGCGGGCCATTCTGTTCGTTGGTTCGGCGACGACCGGTCTGATCCTGCTGGCAATGGCAGTACTGCGGGCTAGGAAGAGTTCCGCTCTGTCGGGTTCAGCAGTCCTAGTCCTCAGTTCGGTGGTGATCGCCGCGCTGGCGTTGTTCATTCAAGCAGAATCAGGCCACGAGAAGTTCCGCTCCGAGATCTTCAGTGTGATGATGTTCGGTGCTGTGGTCGTCTTGGCGTGGGCGCTTGTAAGCGGCCGCTACCAACAACGTCGAGTCGCCGACCATGCCGCCGACCGCTTGTCCGCATGGTTGTCGGGTACAGGCCTGGTTGCGGTCCTCATCGGTTTGATCTCACGGCTGCTGTGGACCACCACCGACGAGATCGAAGCCGGAATCGCTCCCGCCATCTTCAGCATGAGGATTCTCTGGTTCATCGCCGTGACCGCGGTTGCGACCTTCGTGCTCGGACATACCAAGTTCGGGAGCTGGATCTTCGCGGTCGGTGGCAACAAGGAGGCCGCACGCCAAGTCGGTGTGCCCGCGGCCAGGACCAAGACGCAACTGTTCATGATCGTCTCAGGCGCCGCCTGGTTGGTCGGCCTGTTGCTGGCATTCCGTTTGCAGACCATCCAGTCGAACACCGGCAACGGGCTGGAGTTCGAGTACATCATCGCGGCTGTGGTCGGCGGCACGGCGCTGACCGGCGGCTACGGCTCGGTGCTCGGAGCAGCCATCGGGGCGTTCATCATGGTCATGTCGAATCAGGGAACCACGTTGGCGCTGTGGAACTCGGACTGGCGTTTCGCATTCCTAGGAGTGATCCTTCTCGGCGCGGTCATGGCCAACAACTTCATCAAGGCGAAAGCAGAGGCAGTCCGATGAGCAGACTTTTTCATAGTGCAGAGGAGGTCGACCGATGAGCAGCCTCATCGAGCTCAACAATGTGGGCAAATTCTACGGCAACATCATCGCCTTGCAGGGAGTTACCACAACTGTTAACGCCGGTGAAGTCACCTGTGTCTTAGGAGACAACGGTGCAGGCAAATCCACCCTCATCAAGATCCTTGCAGGGGTACACGACCACAGCGAGGGAACCTACGTTCTCGAAGGTCGGGAATGTGCTTTCAAGTCACCTCGCGAGGCCCTCGACCGGGGGATCGCCGCGGTCTATCAAGACCTGGCGATGGTGCCGCTGATGTCGGTCTGGCGGAACTTCTTCCTCGGTGCTGAACCGACAGTCGGCCGCTGGCCGATCCGCTGGGTCAACAAGGCCGAGGCCAAGACCATCGCCAAAGAGGAGATGGCCAAGATGGGCATCGACATTCGCGATACCGAACAAAGCGTCGGGACCTTGTCGGGTGGTGAACGACAGTCTGTCGCCATCGCCCGGGCGGTCTACTTCGGCGCCAAAGTACTGATCCTTGATGAGCCGACCTCTGCTTTGGGCGTCAAACAGTCCGGGGTGGTGCTGCGCTACATCGTCGAGGCTCGCAACCGGGGCCTCGGAGTGATCTTCATCACCCACAACCCGAGCCACGCCTATCCGGTCGGTGACCGTTTCCTGATCCTCAACCGTGGTCAGTCAATGGGCAACTTCGCCAAGGAGGACATAACCCTTTCGGAACTGACCCGGTTGATGGCCGGCGGCGCCGAACTCGAACAACTCCAATATGAGCTTGAGCAGGCAGTGTCGGGTGGTGGCTGAATCCACCTGTAGTCTCGAACTGCTCACGGTCGGACGAGTCAGTGTCGATATCTACGCGCAGCAGCTCGGAGTGTCGATGACCGAAGCGACAACCTTCCGCAAGTCGATCGGCGGCACCTCGACCAACGTGGCAGTGGCCGCATCCCGCCTGGGTCATCGCTGCGCTGCGGTCACCCGTGTCGGTGACGACGAGTTCGGTGCGTATGTCCGCCATGCGCTGGAGCACACCTTCGGGGTCGACACACGCTTCGTGGGAACCGACCCCGGGCTCAAGACCCCGCTGGCTTTCGCTGAACTCAACCCGCCCGAAGATCCGAACATCATCTTCTACCGGGAGCCCCGTGCCCCGGATCAGAACCTGTCGCTCGACGATGTGGACCTCGGTGTCGTCCGCGAGGTGCCGGTGCTCTGGGTTCCGGCTTCCCGCTTCGCTTGGGAACCGAGCCGATCCACGGTCATTGCAATGCTGCACGAGCGCCGGCGCAGACCACACACCGTGCTCGACCTCGACTGGCGGCCCATGTTCTGGGACTCTCCTGAAGCGGCTGCTGAACAGATCGCACCGATGCTCGACCACGTCAGCATCGCTATCGGCAACCGTGATGAATGCGAGATTGCCGTGGGCGCCCGCGACCCTGATGAGGCCGCCGATCGTCTCCTGGAACGGGGACTGCGCGCCGCGGTCGTGAAGCTGGGCGCCGACGGGGTGATGGTGGCGCTCGCTGACGGTACTCGCAGCACGATCTCGCCGTTTCCGGTCGAAGTCGTTTGTGGACTCGGTTCCGGCGATGCCTTCGGCGGCGCGTTCTGCCACGGCCTGCTCAACGACTGGGACCTGGTACGGACCGTGGAGTATGGAAACGCCGCGGGCGCCATCGTCGCGAATCGACTGATGTGTGCCGATGACATGCCGACGGTGGCCGAGATCGACGACTTCCTCGGTTCCCGCCTCACAGCAGACTCAACGAAGCGAAGGCAGGCGATATGAACGCATGCCCAGATCACGGCGTCTCGGTCCGTGGACCGCTTCGGGACTCAACGAAGCGAAGGCAGGCGATATGAACGCGTTACCGACTATTTATGTCGACCGGGTAATGCCCGCCGGGTTCGAGGAACTGTTCACCGGCAGAGCCGACGTGGTGGGGCCCGACGCCTCCGCACTGCAAGCGGCACATGGAGTGATCGCCGGTGGTGAGCGGTGGGACGGGCCGCGCATGGATCGCGCCCCCGAACTCCAGGTCGTCTCACGTGCGGGCATCGGGTTCGACGCGGTGGACCTCCAGGCAGCCACAAAGCGCTGTGTCGTCGTCTGCAACGCACCGGCGTCGCCCACGGTCTCCACCGCTGAGCACACCATGGCCCTGCTGTTGCATGTCGCCAAGTCGCTCAGTGCCAACCAGCGGCGGCTCCGGGGCCATATCGGCGACTACTACGTCGACAACGAGGGCATCGAACTGGCCGTCCGAACACTCGGGGTGGTCGGTTGCGGACCCATCGGCAGGCGGGTCGTCAAAGCCGCGCGGGGCCTCGAAATGGAAGTCGTCGCCCATGATCCGTACCTCGACCCCCACAACGAGGACGTCGAGCTGGTCTCCTTCGACGAGCTTCTCGAGCGCAGCGACGTGGTCAGTGCCCACTGCCCCCTGACCGACGAGACCCGTGAACTCTTCGGTCGCGGGGCTTTCGCGAAGATGCGCCGCGGTTCGCTGTTCATCAACGCGGCACGGGGAGGCGTCGTCGACCAGGACGCCCTGGTGGAAGCGCTCGATTCGGGCCATCTTGCGGGTGCGGGTCTGGATGTTACCGTTCCCGAGCCGCTGCCGACCGATCATCCGCTGCAGGGCCGCGACAACGTGATGATCACCCCCCATATTGCTTCGGCGACCGACCGTGGCCGCCGCCGGATGTTCAGCGCCGCTCTCGACAACGCCATGGCGGCCCTGAACGGAGACCGGGTTGCCACGTGCGTGAACCCGGAGGTCTACGACCAACCCGGGTATACAGGAAGCAACGCGCAAACAGGAGTCTGCGGCGCCGCCCGCAGCGACAGCAGAGAGCGACAGACATGACCCGCACCTCAATCGGTATCGGCGTTATCGGTTTTGGCTGGATGGGTCAGGCTCACTCCCGCTCTGCGAAACGGGTCCCTTCGCTGTTTCCGGAGCGGGAGTTCGACGTCCGTCTTGTTATCTGCTGCGACAACGTCGCGCAGCGGCGCACCGAAGCACTCGAAGGATTCGGGTTCGAGCGGGTGACCGCCGACTGGCAGGACGTGGTGGCCGATCCCGAAGTGGACGTCGTCTATGTCACCGCTCCCAACATGCTGCACGAACCGTTGGCGGTCGCCGCAGCAGAGAACGACAAGCACGTCTTCTGCGAGAAACCGGTGGGCGGAACCCCCGAACAGACTGTGAGGATCGATGCTGCCGCGGCGGCTGCCGGGGTCGTCACCGGCGTGGGCTACAACTACCGCTGGGCGCCGTTGGTGCAGCACGCCAAAGAGCTGATCGACTCGGGCGCGCTGGGCCAGATCACCAACTATCGGGGGCGCTTCTTCTCGATGTACGGCAGCGACCGGCTCGGCACGCTGTCATGGCGTTACCTGATCGACCAGGCCGGCTACGGCGTGTCTTCAGACATCATGAGCCACGCAGTCGATCTGGCGACCATGCTCGTCGGGCCCATAACCTCGGTGATGGGAACCATGGAGACGTTCATCGAGCAGCGGCCGCTTCCCGCAGCCGACGGTACCCACTACGACCAGGGAAAACCCGGTGACCCCACTGGCGAGGTGACCAACGAGGACTACGCAGCCGCCATGGTCGTCTTCGACAACGGTGCCCGAGGCACCTTCGAATCGTCCCGCTCGATCGTCGGACCTGAGAGCCAGATGGCCTTCGACGTCTACGGGACCAAGGGGGCGCTGCGCTGGAATCTCGAGACCATGAACGAGATGGAGGTCTTCATCGTCGACGACGAAGGCGCCGCTCCGCGCGGCTACACCAAGGTCTATTCGGGGGACCGCTACCCGTATCACGGGCATTTCGTGCCCGGCGACGCCAACAGCATCGGCTACGAAGACCTCAAGGTCATCGAGAACTACGAATTCTTGAGTGCGGTCGCGCGCGGCGAGCAGCATCAGCCGGGTTTCGCTGACGCCGTCGACTACGTGAGCTTTCAGGACGCCTGGTTGCGTTCATGCGAAACCGGCGCATGGATCAAGGTGGAGCGCTTGTCGTGACACTGCCAACTTTGCGCGCGCCGACCGCGCGGTCCACCGAGATGCGATTGGATCTAGAATGAAAGCAGTTCGACTCACTGCCGCCCAGGCCGTCGTCAAGTACCTGATGGCGCAGAAGATCATCATCGACGACGAGCCGAAACCGATATTCCCCGGCGTGTTCGCCATCTTCGGGCACGGCAACGTCACCTGTCTGGGCACCGCCCTCGAGGAGGTCAAAGACGACTTTCCCACCTGGCGGGGACAGAACGAGCAGGGAATGGCCCTGGCCGCCACCGCTTACGCCAAGGCCTCCAAACGCCGTCAGATCATGGTTGCGACGTCGTCTGTGGGCCCCGGCGCAACAAACATGGTCACAGCCGCCGCGGTCGCCATGGCCAACCGGATGCCCTTGCTGCTGCTGGCCGGCGACACCTTCCAGAGCCGTATTCCCGATCCCGTGCTGCAGCAGGTGGAGCAGTTCGGCGATCCGTCGACCACGGTCAACGACTGCTTCAGACCGGTTGTGCGTTTCTGGGACCGCATCACCCATCCGGCCCAGGTCGTCCACTCCCTGCCCCACGCCCTGCACACGATGCTTGATCCCGGCGACTGCGGACCGGCCTTCATCGGGCTGCCCCAGGACGTTACGGCCGACGCCTACGACTACCCCGTGCGCTGCTTCGACGAGACGGTCCACGAGATCCGCCGACCCCGACCCGACCGCGCAGAGCTCGCCCGCGCCGCCGCGCTGTTGAGCAGGGCACGCAAGCCGCTCATCATCAGCGGTGGAGGGGTTCACTGGTCTGAAGCAGAAGCCGAACTGGCCGAATTCGCAGATACCCACAACGTGCCGGTCGTTGAGACGGTGGCGGGCCGAACCAGTCTCGCGCAGTCCCACCGGCTGCACGCCGGGACCATCGGCGTCACCGGGTGCACCTCGGCGAACGCTCTGGCCGCCCAGGCCGACGTGGTGCTCGCGGTGGGCACGCGACTGGGGGACTTCGCGACCGGTTCCTGGACCGTGTTCGCCAACGAAGAAGTCAGGATCATCGGTGTCAACACGGCCCGCTTCGATGCCACCAAACACCTCTCGGTTCCGCTGGTGGCCGACGCCCGCGAAGCCCTGACCGAACTGTCGGCCGCGCTGGGGGACTACCGAGCCGACGAGTCATGGTCGGCGACGTGTGCCTCCGAAGCCGCTCAATACCACGCCTACATCGACAAGCTGGCAGCGCCGGAGGCAGCCTCGTCTCCTGAATCGCAGACGCTTCCGACCTACGCGCAGGTGGTTGGCGTCGTCGACCGTGCAGCAGACGAACGGACCTATGCGCTGACCGCGGCGGGCGGGTTCCCCGGCGAGCTCGTCAACGGCTGGCGCAGTGACACCGTGCACTCCTTCGACGCCGAGTACGGCTATTCGTGCATGGGCTACGAGATCTCCGGGGGTTGGGGGGCGAAGATGGCGCTGCCGGACCGCGATGTTGTGGTCTTCGTCGGCGACGGCTCCTACATGATGATGAACAGCGACCTCTACAGCTCTGTGCTGTCGGGCCACAAGCTCATCGTCATCGTCTGCGACAACGGCGGTTTCGCAGTCATCAACCGGCTGCAGACCAATCAGGGGGGCGTGGCGTTCAACAACCTCATCGCCGATTCGAGAGTCGTTGAGGATCTGCGAGTCGACTTCGCAGCCCACGCCGCAGCCATGGGTGCGCAGTCCGAGACGGTTTCCAGCGTGGAGGAACTGGCCGAGGCGTTCGAAAGGGCGCGGGCCGCTGACCGCAGCTACGTGATCGCTCTGCAGACTTCGGCCTACGACTGGACCGAGGGCGGCGCCTGGTGGGAGGTCGGCGTTCCCGAGGTCTCGAACCGTCAGGAGATCCGTGACGCCAGAGCCGAACTCGACGAGGGCAGAGCTGCACAGAGGGTGGGGTGGTGATGCCGCAGCGTTTCGCCGAAAGGGTTGCGCTGGCCACAGGGTCGACCCAGGGTGTGGGGCAGGCCCTGCTTCAGCGGATGGCTGACGAGGGACTCGCCGGCGCAGTCGTGACGGGGCGCAACGCCGGGCGGGGAACCGCGGTGCGCGACGAACTCGAGGCCAAGGGATGTCCGGCGATCTTCGTGCCGGCCGACTTGGGCGACGCGGAGCAGGTGGACGCTCTCATAAGTGCCGCCGACGAGCGCTTCGGAAGGATCGACCATCTGGCCAACTGCGGGGCACTCACCGACCGCGGCGACGTCTGGGACACCAGCGTCGAGTTGTTCGACGCGATGATGGCCGTCAACGTCAGAGCGCCCTTCCAACTCATTCAGGCAGTGGCCCGGCTCGCCCGGCGCAACGGCACGGCAGCCTCGGTGGTCAATGTCGGCAGCACCTCGGCTCACGGCGGACAGCCCTTCATCACCGCCTACTGCGTCTCCAAGGGTGCGCTGATGACGATGACCAAGAACTTGGCCTACCAGCTGATGCGGCACCGGGTGCGTGTGGTCACGGTCAATCCGGGCTGGATGGACACGCCCGGCGAGGACGCGACCCAGCGCAGACACCACGGAGCTGTCGACGGCTGGCTCGAAGCCGCCGCAGCGGCCAGACCCTGGGGGCGCCTGGTGTCGATCGAAGAGCTCGTCAACACGATGGCTTTCGTGCTCAGCGACGAGGCCGGGTTGATGAGCGGAACGATCATCGACCTCGACCAGTCCGTGCAGGGAGCAGGCGAACCGCCCATTCCACCCGCCGAGTTCGGGCCGTGACCGCGACGCTGCGCGACTACAGCCTGGCCGGACCGGAGAACCGGCGCGCCTGCGAAGCGGGTCTGGCCGGCGCACCCTGGTGGAAGCCGCCCATCGACGATGACCGGCTCGTCGAGTTGATGGCGCGCAGCAACGCTCGCGCCGCGCGCGACACCACGCTGTGGCTCGGCGGGATTGTTGCTTTGGCGGCGTTGATCGTGGCGACTTGGTTCTCCTGGTATTCGCTGCCGCTGCTGTTCGTCTACGGGGCCCTCTACGGGGGAGCTGCCGACTCACGTTGGCACGAATGCGGCCACGGCACCGCTTTTCGGTCCACCGCTGCCAACAACGTCGTCTACTACATCGCCTCGTTCATGCTGTGGCGCGAACCCACCATGTGGCGCTGGTCGCACTACCGTCATCACTCAGACACCATCATCGTGGGACGCGACGCCGAGATCGTCTTCCCGCGCCCGCCGAGCGTGCGTGCCCTGCCCCTCACCTTCTCCCATGCGGTCAACGGCCCCAGGATGCTGTGGCGCCTGCTGGTACACGCCGCGGGGCGCATCGACGCCGACGCGGCAGATTTCATTCCCGACTCCGAGCATCGACGCTTGACCTACGAGAATCGGATCTTCGCGGCGGTCCTCGCCTCGGCAGTCGGTCTGTCTTTGGTTCTCTGGCATCCGTTGCCGGTCCTTCTGGTCGGGCTGCCGACCGTCTACGGCGGTTGGCTGGTCGTGTTCTTCGGGATCACCCAGCACGGGGGCCTTCAGGAGGACGTGCTCGATCATCGCCTCAATACCCGCACTGTGTACATGAACCCGCTGTTCAGGTTCTTGTACTCCAACATGAACTACCACATCGAGCACCACCTCTTCCCGGGTGTGCCCTACCATGCCCTGCCCGCGCTGCACGAGGAGATCAAGGATTCGCTGCCGCCCGCACTGCCCAACACACGCGCCGCGTACCGCGAACTGCTCAAGGCGATGCGCCGACAGTCACAGGACCCGACCTGGGAGTTGCCTGATCGGCAGATCCCCGAAGTGCCCGACGCGTCGCTGAGCCTGGTCGATCACGGGCCGATCGTTCCCGAGACCGCTCAGACGGCGGTTGGCGGCCATGTCGATCTCGGCGAGTTGGCCGGGATTGCTGTGGGGCAGGCGCGCCGCTGCGACATCGGGGAGCAGACATACGCTCTGTACCGGCTGAGCGAGACCGAGGTCGCCGTGAGCGACGGGCTCTGCACCCACGCTGCGGCCCACCTCGCCGAGGGACTGGTCCTCGACGGCGTCGTCGAGTGCCCCAAACACAACGGTCGTTTCGATCTGAGAACCGGCGAACCGTTGCGCAGACCCGTCAAGGACCCGTTGCACATCTATCGCTGCGAGGTTGTCGGGGGCCGGATAGTCGCAGACCTGTCGACCGCCGAGCCGGCAGTCGAAAGTTCGAACCAACCAAGGGAGACACCGTGAACGTTAAGAGGCCGAGCGGATTGGATCCCGCACACGGTAGCGACCCAACGAGGCCGTGGCCCGAGCGGCCCGTACACGCAGTGAACAAGAGCGGGAGACAACAGGTCTCGGCGCATCCACGATGTTCAATCCGCGCACGTTCCAAGGAGACAGCGTGAACGACGTGCGAGTCGGAGTACTGGGCATCGGACGGATAGGCCGGATGCACTCGGAGCTCATTCAACGTCAGGCCGAGGGCGCCTCGCTGGTTGCGGTCTACGACGTGTTCGAGGAGGGCGCCCAGAGTGTTGCTGCGGAGTTCGGCGCCCGTGTCGCAGCGTCTCCTGAGGAGTTGGTCAACGCCGACGACGTCGATGCGATTGCGGTGTGCACTCCTACCGACACACATATCGACTCTCTGGTCGCCGCGGCGAACGCGGGCAAGCCGGTGTTCATGGAGAAGCCCCTCTCGCTCGACCTCTCCGAGGTCGACCGTGGTATCGCTGCAGCGCAGGCCGGCGGGATTAGTGTGCAGGTCGGTTTCAACCGCCGTTTCGACGCCAGCCACAAGGCGGTGCGAGACACCGTGGCCAGTGGTCAGATAGGCGACGTGCAGATGGTGCGGATCACCAGCCGCGACCCCGCCCCGCCCCCCGTCTCCTATATCGACGGCTCTGGCGGGATCTTCTTGGACATGACCATCCACGACTTCGACATGGCCCGGTATGTGACCGGAAGTGAAGTCGTGGAGGTGTACGCCACGGGTGCGGTGATGGTCGATCCCGCCATCGGCGAGGCCGGCGACCTAGACACCGTGGTTGTGGTGATGACCCACGAGAACGGCGCGATCACCACCATCGACAACAGCCGTCAGGCTGTGTACGGCTACGACCAGCGGGTTGAGGCGTTCGGATCGGCAGGAATGGTGGCGTCGGACAATCCGGGTGTCACCACCACGTCGAAGCGCACCGCCACAGGCTCGGCCGGCTCAACCATCCCGTACTTCTTCCTCGACCGCTACATCCCGTCGTATCTGGCGGAGTGGACGGATTTCGTGGCGATGGTCCGTGACGGTGCGCCGTCGCCGGTCACTCTGCACGACGGACGTGCCCCGCTGGTGATGGGGCTGGCCGCCTGGCGTTCGTTTCACGAGGGGCGCCCAGTCAAGACCAAGGAGATCACACCATGACCCCCACTTCGTCAGTGTCCGCCGGCTCTCCGTCAGTTCCCGGCGGCACCGCATCGGGCCCTGTCCGGCCTGCCGACGGCCCGGGCCGGATCCTCGAGGTCACCCCAGAGACCGCGAACTGGACCTACCTGAGCTTCTCGGTTCTCGAACTGGACGCCGACACATCGTTCGACGAGTCGGTCGAGGGTCGGGAGACGGCGATCGTGCCGCTGAGCGGGTCCGGTCAGGTTCGCGCCGGCGGCCGAGTTTTCGACCTGGCACGCTCCTCGGTCTTTGAGCAGAAACCCCACATCGTCTACGTGCCGCCCGGTGTCGAGTTCCACATCGAGACCAGTGGCTCGTTCACCTGCGCGGTGGGGTCTGCACCTGCGGAGGGGAAGCTGCCGTTGCGGCTGATCCGACCCGACGAGATGCGCAGCGAGATCCGCGGCGGAGGGGCGGCGCACCGTCAGGTCGTCCACGCGCTGGCGTCACCGCTGCCTGCCGAACGCCTGATCCTCTATGAGGTGTACGTGCCGCGCGGGACCTGGTCCGGTTGGCCGCCGCACTGCCACGACGGACGCGACGGATCGCCGTACCTCGAGGAGGTCTACTACTTCCGCCTCGACCGCCCCGAGGGGTATGCGCAGCACCGGAACTGGCGTGACGACGAGGGTTTCGACGAGACCCTGGTGATCAACGACGGTGACGTGGCCCTGGTGCCCAAGGGCTACCACACGTCGGTGGCGTGCCCCGGCTCGAACATGTACTTCCTCAACTATCTCGCCGGCGAGCTCGAGGGCGACGAGCGTTCCACTCCCCCGTGTTTCGCTGCCGAGCACACCTGGATCGAGAGCGACTGGACCGCGGGCGAGTGGGGTCTGCCGGTGGTCAACTCATGAGCCTCGCGATCAGTCTCGCTCGATGAGCCTCGACGGAATCTCCAACGACGGTCGCTTCTGCGTTCTGGCCATCGACCATCGCGACTCGCTGCGCAAGTTCCTGTCGCCCGCTGATCCCGATGCTGTCTCTGCCGACGAGCTGACCGCTCTCAAGGTGGACATCGTGGCAGAGCTCGCACCGATGGCGACCGGTGTCATGCTCGAACCTGAGTATTCGATCCCCCAGGTCGCAGACGCGGGGGCTCTGCCGTCGGGGGTCGGTTTCGTGGCTGCGCTCGAAGCTCAGGGCTATCTCGGCGATCTGGGTTCTGCGCCGACCACCGTGCTCGACGGCTGGTCTGTCGAGGCCGCCGCTGCCTGTGGGGCGGCTGCTACCAAGCTGTTGTTGCCGTACCATCCCGACCGGGCGCTGGCAGCTGAGCAGCGGGCGGTTGCCTCAGAGGTGATCGCCGAGTGCCGCCGGGTCGGTATCCCGTTGGTCCTCGAACCGTTGTTCTACGATCTCGACGATCCCAGTGACCGGCGCCGCGTGGTGATCGAGACCGCCCGCGAGTTCGCCGCGGCGGACCCGCACCTGCTGAAGCTCCCGTTCCCTGTCGATCCGGCCGTCAAGCCCGACCGCAATGTTTGGCTCGACGCCTGTCGGGAGATGGACGCTCTGATCCCAATGCCGTGGACGCTGCTCTCCGGCGGCGGCGACTTCGAGTCTTTCTTCGCGCAGGTCGAGGTCGCACTCGAGGCTGGTGCGTCCGGTTGCATGGTCGGCCGCGCCCTCTGGGGAGAGGCCGCCCGAGCCCCCGTCACCGACCGCCCCACGATCCTCAAGTCCCAGATCGCCCCCCGCCTCTCCCACCTCCACTCCCTAGTCTGCAACGGGGCCGCACGACCTGAGCCGGGCTAGCTTCGTCGCCAGCCCACGACCGGCCCCGTCACCACGGTCTCGAAAGGGCGATCGAGTCGCAACGCTGCTGATGAACGGCAACAGAACTTTAGTATTGTTCGTGCTATTGGTTGTAATGGTATTGATTGTAATGTAGCTTTGCGATTGAGCCTCGCTGCCGGGTCTTACGGCACCCAAACCAGTCCACCGAGCATCGTCGACTGCGACCCGAACTAAAAGAGGGGCCGTGACCGTCACATCCGCCAGCACCGCCGCCAAAGCAGACAAGCCGATGGCCCAGACCGCAGACCCGCCCGAACCGACCGTCAGCTCCGACACGGCCGCCCCGAACACTGCCGAATCGGTGCCGGACACGGCCGCTGAACCCGGTTTGGCACCACCGGCAGCAGTGGCGGTGGGTAGGCGGCTAGTGTCGCCGCGGCTCCCCGAGCGCGGGATGCAGGGATTGTTGGCCATGGCGTTCGCAGGGTTGTTGATCTTCGTGTTCACCGATCAAAGCAACAGGATCACCCGCCTCGATGACAGGATCACCCGCCTTGATGACAGGATCACCCGCCTCGAGGAGAAGATCGACGCCAGATTCGCCGCGCAGGACGAGAAGATCGACGCCAAGTTCGCGGCCCAGAACGAGAAGATCGATGAGATCAACCTGAAGCTGACTGCGCTGATCGCCGCACTGAACATGAGCAGCGCGGTGGACGCTGCAGTTGAAGGCCAACTCGCCGACGCGCCCTGACCCCAGGCTTCCAGCGAACCCACAAGAGGGAAACTCTGTCGCTCCGTGGGACGTCTGGTCCCCTAGCCCTGATCGTTCATGAGGGTGTGGCGTTGAAGGGGTGCGCGTCCGCGGAAAAGCCCCTTTGGTGTGGGACGATGTGTGTTGTAAGTCACGTTTCGGTTCCACAGAAAGGGGCATCTCCGAGATGCAGGTTAGCAGCACTTGTGATGTGAGGGTGACAGGGGGTGGTGGGCAGGTCGCGGCGCATGCGGGTTTGTTCGTGTTGGGGCGTTTCGCTGACGGTTTGGGGCTTTGTGAGGCGTTGTCGGCGGCGGTTCCGGCGGCTGGTGAGCGTGCGCCGGTCCATGACCGGGGCAAGGTGTTGGTGCATTTGTTGTTGATGCTCGCCGGGGGCGGGGAGGCGTGCGCGGATATTGAGCATCTGCGTGCTCAGCGGGTGCTGTTTGGGGAGGTGGCGTCTGATTCGACTCTGTACCGCACACTGCGGGGTTTGGGGCCTGATGTGTTGGAGGGTCTGGCTTCGGCGGTGGCTGGTGTGCGCGCCGGGGTGTGGGAGCGCCGCGGCGACGTGTCTGGGTCGTCTCCGGTGGTTTTGGACATCGACTCGACTTTGGTGGAGGTGCACTCTGAGAACAAGGCTCAAGCGGCGGCGCATTTCAAGGGCGGGTTCGGGTTCCATCCGATGCTGTGTGTCACCGACGACGGCGAGCCGCTGGCGGTCATGCTGCGGCCCGGCAACGCCGCGGCGAACTCGATAGGCGACCACATAGAGGTCCTCGACGCTGCTGTGGCGCAGCTCCCCGCAGCGGTCGCCGCGGGGCACCGCGAACACGACGACGCAGAGTTGGCGGTCAGGCGGCTGTGGTTGCGTGTGGACGCCGCGGGCTGCTCTATCCATATCGCCGCGGCTTGCCGGGCCCGCAACATCGAGTTCTTCATGACAGCACGCTCAAACAACCAGGTAACAGCCGCTATCGACTGCAACCGCATCGACCCCGACAAATGGCAGCAGGCACTACGCCGCGACCAAGAACCCGCCGAACGCGCCCGGGTCGCGGAGCTCACCAGTTTCGTTGACCTCTCCGACTGGCCCGACAAGACCCGTTTCATCACCCGCCGCGAGCCGCTTCACCCCGGCGCTCAACGCAGCCTGTTCGACTCCGGCAACTGGCGCTACTGCGGGTTCTACACCGACGCCTTAGGCGACCCAGCCGAACTCGACGCCCATCACAGAGCCCACGCCCGCATCGAGAACACCATCGCCGACCTCAAAGACTCCGGCCTGGCCCGCATGCCCTTCAGCGACTACCACGCCAACACCGCCTGGACACAATGCGTCGCGCTCAGCTTGACGCTGGTGAAATGGTTCCAACAACTCCGCCTCACCGGACCCCTCGCCAAAGCCGCCCCCAAACGCCTCCGCTGGCAGCTATGGCACACACCCGCCAGGCTCGTGCGCTCCTCACGCAAATGGACCCTGCGCCTGCTCCACTGGTGGCCCACCACACCACAACTACTGCACGCCTGCCACCCCGGCGCCCCATAACCGGCTCTTCGCACCCCGACCCGACACAGCCTGTGAACCACCCTGACCCGACGCGCCCCAACACGCCCCAACCCTGCCCGATGCTGCTTGAAAAAACTCAGAACCTGTCGCGCGAAGCCAGATACAACCCACACGCACCCCAACCCCGAAACCCCAACCCCGAAACCACACCAAAACACGCACACCCAACCCGCTCACAAATACTCGTGAACGATCAGGGCTAGACGAGATCGACCCTTCCCCGCCTGGATTGTGTACTCGGAATTACCGAGTATATATTACTCGGAAAACACGAGTATGGTTAGGCCATGGATCAGAGTCCGTTCCCCTACCACGGCCCTTTGCAGCCTGAGCAAGTGACCGGACGCGAGCAACTGGCGCTGGTTCTAGCCCAACGCATCACCGACCGAAGGTTGACTGCGCTGGTCGGCCCGAGGCGCTACGGAAAGACCAGTCTCCTCAAGCGCGTAGCCGCCGATTTGCAGGCCGTCGGTCCGCAACCCGTGTGGATCGACCTCTATCAGATGACGTCAATGGCCGACGTCGCCGGGGCTGTCGACCGGGGTCTGTCCTCCGTGGCCGGGCCGGTGCGACGGATTCTTGACTCGATCGCAGGCACGCTGTCTGTGAACATCGGCGTGTTGAGCGTGCAGTTGACCCGCAGTCCGAGCCGACGACCCGACCCGGTGCTCTCTTTGAGGACGCTGCTCACCGTGTTGGTGAACGCGGCGCAACGGCACGAGATGTTCGTCGTGTTCGACGAGTTCTCCGGAATCGCCGATGTCGAAGGCGGTGCCGGGGTGCTGCGAACCGAACTTCAGCACCACTTCCAGTCGTTCGGTATCGTGTTCGCAGGTTCAGAGCCCTCGACTATGCGAGCACTGTTCAGCGAGCAGACACAGCCATTCTTCGCCCAAGCCGATCTGGTAGAGATCGGGCCTCTGACCGACGATGCAGTTCACCGCATCATCGAAGACGGTTTCGCCGACACCGATCGCCGCGCCGGCGGAATCAGCAGACACATCGTGGAATTCGCGGGCGGGCACCCCCAGCGCACCATGCAACTCACAGACGCCCTGTGGAGGCTGGTCGAACCCGGCGGAACGGCGAATCAGGAGACCTGGGAGAATGCCCTCGGCACGGTACGGGCAAACGTCGACAGCGGATCCGAACACATCTACAGCCTGCTGCCGACCGGCCAGCAGAAGACTCTGCGAGCAGTCGCAACCGGCGGAAGCATCTTCGGTTCCGCGGCATCAATGCTCGACCTGCCACCAGGAACCGCCAGCGCCGCCGCCGAGAAACTCGAGGGCAACGGCTTCCTCCAACGCAACCGCCAAGGTCTCAGCGTCGTCGATCCACTGCTCGCCGACTGGCTACGCCGACGATTCCCACTTTGAACGCAGACCAAGACCGCTGACCCCGCATGAGGTGGCGTCAACCTCTACCAGCGTCAGGCCCCTTCGACGAAGAGCACCGCAGTGCCGTCAGGGTCGGAACACAGGAACATCTCGGTATCGGATTTGCTGTCGACACCCAGACCGAGGCGGCCCGATCTCCAGCAGTCCGGACATCGACCTTGGTCTCGGAATGGCGATCGAGTCGCAACGCTGCCGATGAACGGCAGCGTGTAGGGGAACTTGAGCAACATTCGTGCTATTGGTTGTAATGGTATTGATTGTAATGTAGCTTTGCGATTGAGCCTCGCTGCCGGGTCTTACGGCACCCAAACCAGTCCACCGAGCATCGTCGACTGCGACCCGAACTAAAAGAGGGGCCGTGACCGTCACATCCGCCAGCACCGCCGCCAAAGCAGACAAGCCGATGGCCCAGACCGCAGACCCGCCCGAACCGACCGTCAGCTCCGACACGGCCGCCCCGAACACTGCCGAATCGGTGCCGGACACGGCCGCTGAACCCGGTTTGGCACCACCGGCAGCAGTGGCGGTGGGCAGGCGGCTGGTGTCGCCGCGGCTCCCCGAGCGCGGGATGCAGGGATTGTTGGCCATGGCGTTCGCAGGGTTGTTGATCTTCGTGTTCACCGATCAAAGCAACAGGATCACCCGCCTCGATGACAAGATCGACGCCAGATTCGCCGCCCAGGACGAGAAGATCGACGCCAGATTCACCGCGCAGGACGAGAAGATCGACGCCAGATTCGCCGCGCAGGACGAGAAGATCGACGCCAAGTTCGCGGCCCAGAACGAGAAGATCGATGAGATCAACCTGAAGCTGACTGCGCTGATCGCCGCACTGAACATGAGCAGCGCGGTGGACGCTGCAGTTGAAGGCCAACTCGCCGACGCGCCCTGACCCCAGACCTCCAGCGAAACCCGCAAGGCCTCAGCGTTTCGTGGACAAGTCTGGAACACACCGCGGAATTCCTGTTTTCGTGGCGGAGGGATCATCGCGCGATCAGGCGTGTCCGTGACGCATGCAGGGTGAAACAACTTACTAGGGTAAAACTGTCGATTAGTTTGTAGGCAAAATATCGATTAGCGTGATAGAAAATTGCTGATTTGAAAGTATGGTCCAGAAATGCAGATCATTCCGAGGCACATGCAACCGAGGATCGAGGAAGCCTTGGACAATTTCCGGGTGGTCGTGCTCCACGGTGCCAGACAATGCGGAAAGTCCACCCTTGCCCGGCTGGTTGCCGCCCAACGGGGAGGCACCTATGTATCTCTGGACGACGCCGCGACCAGGCAGGCAGCGGCGGCCGACCCCCGCAGTTTCCTACTTGAGCAAGATCATCCGTTGGTAATTGACGAGATTCAGCTGGGAGGCGACCGAGTCGTCCGGGAAGTCAAACAGGCAGTGGACGCGGGTCCCGCGGTCGGCCGATTCCTGCTGACCGGTTCAACCAACTTTCTGACAGTGCCGACGATCAGCGAGTCCCTGGCCGGCCGGGCTCGTCTGTTGCAACTCTGGACGCTGGCAGAGTCGGAACTGGAAGGCACCACACCTCCCACATTGGAATCATGGTTCGAGCATGGGGACGACACCTTTGGTCGGTCGCATGTCGTTCAGCAGCGGGGCACTTCTCGCCACGACTACATGGAACTTGTCTGCCGCGGCGGTTACCCCGAAATTGCGGCGCTGGATCCTGCCGTGCGGCCTGGTTGGTTCGAAAGCTACGCGGAGACTGTCATCGAGCGCGATGTGGTTGCACTGGGAGACCTGCGCCGTCGAACTGTGCTTCCGATACTGTTGGAATGGGTCGCGGCCAGCACTAGCAGCGAACTCAACGTTCAGTCGGCAGCCGCTCGCCTGGGAATCGACCGAGCGACCCTCAATTCGTACTTGACATGGTTGGAAACGGTTTTCCTGGTACACCGCCTGCCGTCGTGGTCACGCAGCCCATCGGCTCGGCCAGTACGGCGACCCAAGATTCACGTCAGTGACACCGGGTTGGCCGCGAGCCTGATGGGAGTCGACGCGGACGCACTCAGCACTCCCACCGCGCCCGCCGCCGGTCCTCTGTTGGAGTCCTTCGTGGCCAACGAATTGGCGCGCTGTCTCTCAACATCGGCCGGCAGGCTGCGGATGTACCATTATCGAGACCACCAAGGCCATGAGGTTGATCTGATTATCGAACGGGTCGACGGCTCGGTGGTGGCAGTAGAAGTCAAGGCCACAAGCTCGCCCAGTGTCGACCAGATGCGTCATGTTGCCTGGTTGAGGGACCGCCTGGACTCTGTATTGCCTGGAGCCTTCCGCGCTGGGATTCTGTTCCACACCGGCGATCAGCGCCTCACCCTCGGAGACCGGCTCCATGTCCGTCCTATCGACACGCTGTGGACTTCAGGCATGTGACCCACAACGAGTCCAGAACACGTACCCCCTCGGGAATCGACTGGACGATTCTTCGTAGCCGACACACTCCGAGACGGGCACGCGTCAAAGGACCGAATGGGCGTGTGTCACCTGGGGTCTCGGAGGGCGATCAGGCGGGTTCGTGATGCCCATTGGTGGATCGCGGCGTCGAAAGTTGCCAACTCCATTCCGGTCCGCATGGCTGTGGCGACGATCAGTTGGTCCGCTGGGTCGCGATGAAATCCTGAGTTCATCAAGAGGACGGACTCGACGGCAAGTTCACCGTCGACGGGTATCTCCAACAGTCCGGACATCAGGCGTTCAACACGCCAGGTTGCTGGGTGGCAGCCGAGATCGATCCGTCTGTGGTGATGCAACCTGGTCGTCTCCATGAATGTGATGGCTGAGACGGCGACATCGCCGTTGTCCAGTCCGGTCTCGACAGCCTGTTTGAACGACTCACCGATGTGTGGGCTGTCGGTTGCCAACCGCAGCAGGACATTGGTGTCCAAGAGCATGCTCACTGGTATCGCTCCGGGTTGAGCAGTTCGTCAGGGCGTTCGATGACGTCCCAGTCCTGAGTTGGTATGGCGGGTTCGCTGTCGATGTCTGCCAGTATCCGAAGCTGGTCGACGCACGATCCGACGAGATTGGGACGTTCCGTTCGGACTGGGCTGATTCGCACCACCGGGCGGCGGTGTTTCGTCACGATGATCTCGGTGCCAGTCTCGTGCACCTCGTCCATCAGGCGCAGACAGTGCGTCTTGAATTCGCCCGCCGCCAAGACCCGCTCGTCAGGCCGGAAGCGTGTACTTTTTTCCGGTTCAGTGTCCATCCCAGAACTATAGTCATATTTTTATAGCTATAGTCATTTTTATTGCGCAAAGCCGTTAATTCTGACGCCTGCCGTGAAGTCGCGGGTAGTGTTGGCGGGCTTGGGGTCTTACTCGGGGTAGAGCCGATTCTGCCGCGCTACTGAGGTCGGGAACTGTGACGAACACACGCGTGAGCATGATGATCCCGGTGGGCCTGTTCACGCTCGCGGCCTCGATCGGGATGGTGTTCGCGCTGCTGCATGAACTGCGCGATGCACACGGTCTGAGTGGAGGCGCGATCGGCTGGATCGCCGGAGTGTCCTTTTTCGCAGCGGTCGCTTCGCAGCTTCTGATCGCCCCGTTCGCTGACCGCGGCCACGCTCGTCGGGTCATGACGCTGGCGATATCGGGGGGCGCGGTCGCCGCGTTCACCTTCGCGCTGGCCTCGGAGCCATGGCAGTTCGTCTTCGCCCGGATCGCCGCGGGGCTCGCCTTCGGCGCCTATCTTCCCGCGGCGCAAGCCGTGTTCACTGCGTCGGACCCCGACCGCGCCGGGCAGCACCTCGGTCGACTCGCCGGCATCCAGACCGCCGGTTTCATCATCGGCCCGGGTATAGGTGCAGGGCTTGTTGCAGCCTGGGGTCTCGACGCCCCGTTCTATTGCCTGGCCGGTGCCTTGACCCTGCTCATCGGTCCGATTGCCACGATCCACGTCGACGAGGTCGTCCTGAGCGAGCCACCGCTCGGGGCGTTGCGAACCGCGGCCGACATGCTTCGCACGATGGCGAGGATCAGTCGGCGCCGAGAAGCCCTGGCCGCTGCGATACTGAGCGCGGCACTGATTATGCCGGCCGGAATGTACGAGGCGATCTGGGCGATCTTCCTGCAGGACCTGGGAGCGTCGACCACGTTCATCGGCGTCAGCCTGGTGCTGTACGGGTTGCCGTTCATGATCGCCGCGCCCATCGGAGGGCGGCTCGCGGACCGCCACGGACCGATGCGGATCGCCATGGCTGCGCTGGCTGCAGTCATCCCTCTCACCGTGGTCTACGGACATCTCACCGTGCCGCTGCTGTTGATGAGTCTGGCCATGATCGAAGGCGCCGCCAACGGCCTCGGGATGCCGTCGGCCCAGACGCCCATGGCAACGTCCACCAGAGACGGGGAACGGGCGACCGGGCAGGGGCTCGCAGCCGCAACAGGACAGCTGGCCGCGGGGGTGAGCGCGCTGGTGGCCCCCAGACTCTTCGAGAATTACGGCCCCGAATGGACCTTCTTCTGGGTCGCGGTCGCGATCCTGGTACTGGGCACGCTCGGATTCGCGGTCGGCTTCAGCGACCGCACCAAGCGGCAGACCGTGCCTATCCGCAGCTACGGCCTGTTGCGAATCCGTGGAGGCGGCCGCTGAACGGCCATACCCTCCCTGAGCCGTCAACCCTCAAACAGCCCGTCGGGTCAGCGCCAGGCCGTTGTCGCGCATGATCTTGCGGATCTCAGAGGAGTCGAAGCCTTCCAGATCATGAACGAAGTCGGTGGGCTCCGGCAGGCCTTCGGCGTGGGGCCAGTCCGAACCGAACAGCATGTGGTCGGCACCGATCTTGCTGCGCAAGTCCAACAGATCGTCCTCGTAGTAGGGCGACACCCAGACCTGGCGACTGAACACCTCGATCGGGTCCTCGGCGAACATGTGCTTCTGCTGCCGGTAGGTCTTGTCGAACTTCTTGAACAGCGGCTGGACCCATTCCGAGCCGGTCTCGATGGTGGCGACCCGGATGTTGGTGTGCTCACTCAACACGCCCTCCCCGATCAACGAAGCGAGAGCATCGCTGATCGGCGAGTAGGTGAGCAGCGACTTGAAGGCGTTCTGCCGGAACGACTCGAATTCGGTGCTCATTCCCCAGTAGTCGCTCAGGAACTCGTAGCCGGAGTCGCCGGAGTGCATGGCGAGGGTGATGCCGTGGGAGTTCATCTTCTTCCAGAACGGGTCGTGGGCCGGGTCGCCGAGCGAGCGGCGGCCTCCCCTGCCGTCGGGCACCGACGAGGGCCGCATGTTGACCACACGAACGTCCTGTTCGATCATCCAGTCGAGTTGGTCGAGGGCCCAGTCGACGTCGGCGAGCGTGATGTATCCCGCGGCGAAGATGCGGTCCTGATAGGAGAATCCCCAGTCCTCGTGAATCCACTTGTTGAACGCCGCGAAGGCTGTCAGCACAGCTTCGGTGTCGTGGTCGAGCGACGATTCCATCCCCACGCCGAGGGTCGGGAACAGGAAGCACGCCTCGAGATTCTGACGGTCCATCACCGATACTCGCTCGTCGCGGTCCCGGTACTCATCGGGGATCGGCACGAGTTCGCCGAAAGCGGCAACGATGTCGTCTCTGGCCACCTTGCCTCGGAAGTAGTCGTCGAGGCAGCCGGGGCGGGCTACGGGGTCGAAGGTCGGGTTCGGGATGAACCGGTTGACCTTGCCTCCGACAAGCAGACGCTTGCGTCCGTTGATCTCGGCCCACTGCATGCAGCGCTTGCGCATCCTGGGGTCGACGTGGCGGATGAACGCGTCCTCCGCCTCGTAGTAGTGGTTGTCGGCGTCGAACGCCTTGAAGTCGAGTGAAGCCATGAAGCCACTCTACGCACGCCGCACCAACGGGCAAAAGTCGACGGCCCGCAGCTACAGGCCGTGGATGCGAGCCGCGTCGTCGTGGAGGATCTTCCGACGGTCCTCATGGTTGCGAAAAATCACGCTGTCGGTGCGCGGAGCGATCCTTCAACAGGCTGCGCCGACCATCCGGGCCGACCATCCGGATACTGAGATGAGGAGGGACTTGGGCCCGGCTAGCGAAGCCGCCAACCGGACCCTGTTTTCCCTGGAGGGGACGGGAATGAAGTTCCCGAGTCTGAAGCACCCGGCACTGCGTCCAGATGACCTCTAACCCATTGGAAAGATTAGTCCGAGAATCCAACGGCGGTCAACATTAAAGCAAAGAAACCGTAACAAAAAAGTGAAGACTGGGGAAAACTGAATCTTGAATATATTGAAACATATAGAAATTATATTAATTGTATTTACGATGAGCCGTCGCGAATATTTCACTCGCGTTTCAGTTGGAACGGGGTTCACGTGTCAAAGAACTCTCCGGCGTTGACCAACAGTCGCTGTCCGGTGATCATCCGAGCACGGTCCGAAGCGAAGAACACAGCCGCCTCGGCGACATCCGCGTCGGTCGGCATCATCCGAAGCGCCATGCCCTGAGCGATTTCGTCACGCACTTCTTCAGCCGTGATACCACGCTCTGATGCCTGCCACTGGCAATACATCTGCACGTTCGGGCCCCACATCCAGGTAGGCACAACGGTGTTCACGCGGATCCCCTGCGGTCCTAGTTCCGCTGCCATGTTGCGTGCCATGGACAGCAGAGCAGATTTGGCCGCCGCATACGCGAACTGCGGGATCGCGGGCACAGGCTTGAGTGAGGCCTGCGAACCGATCAACACAACCGAACCACCGTCGGGATTCGCAGAGAATGTCGGCGTCACCGAGCGCACCACATTGACCGCGCCCAATGCGTTGACCTCGAGGGATTTACGCAAAGTCTCGTCGTTCAAACCGGTGAAGGGGCCGGCAGTCGAGTCCATGGCAGCAACGTTGATCACCGCATCGAGTCCGCCGAAGCGGCCTACGCCCGCGTTGACCGCGGCTTCGAGCGAATCCAGATCCATCATGTCGGCCCCAACAGCAGATATTCGCTCGCCGGTGGAGTCGAGTTGGGCGGCAACAGTCCTCAATCGCTCAAGATCGCGCGCCACGACTATCACCTTCGCCCCGTCACGCAGAGCTGCGACGGCACACGAACGCCCCAGCCCCGGCCCGACCCCGACCACCATCACTACCGAGTTTTCAAGAATCATCATCCAGGTCCTTTACCAGAGTTGGTCGGTGTAGGCATCGGTGCCGACGATCGTCGGCTTGAACGGTGCGGCAAAGACCACTCGGCCGAGTCCGCTAGCCGCGACGTCATCAGCGTAGGCATGGAATCGATCCCAAACCGAAGTTGGTTCTTCGTCCAGAAAGAAACACTGCAACTGGCGGTCCGTCGGCCCGGGCGGCATGCCCAGGTCCATCGGGGCGCGGTCGGTGTCGCCGCTTGAGGCGTCTTGATAGTGCCACGAAACCATACTGGCGATCGGCGAGTCTTTCATCAGTGACGGTAGTGCCTCATCGTGGAGACGGGCGACCAACTGTGCCTCGCTCACTCCCTGCGCGGGATCGACCGCCACCACGCCAAGACCTTGGTAGTGGTGGTCCAACGCCAACTCGATCGGGACAGGGTCGGCGTCTCGGTAGTGGTGGCCGGGGCGTTCCAACAACACGGTGTGGGCATGGGCCCGACTGGGGAAGCCCCGGTTGTTGCCGTAGAGCCACACCACCTGATCCACCGCCCATGCAAAGTGCTCCTCATGGCATCCTTCGAGCACGTAATAGATCGCGAGATACGAACCGGCTTCAACTGGACTGGCCACCGGTGTGTCGCCTCGGGGGAAACGCAAGTCCTTCAGATCCTTGGTGGCTACCCAGCGTTTTCCAGCAAAGAGTTTCGGACCGATCATGCAACCAGCGTAAAAATGGTCACGTTCATACCAGCGGTTGTACTCGACTTCGCTGCCCTTGGCGGGATCGACCATCGTGAACAGCATGGAACCGACTCTGATGGGGTAATCGTTCATTCCTACTCCTAGTTGTGTCGTGAAGGTTGTGGTTCGGCTTGTGTTGTGTTCCAGCTGTTCTCTGAACAGTCCTGACACCAGGAACAGTCCTGACATTAGAACGAACCCGCTCCCAACGAAGCTTCGGGAGACCACTTCGTGTCGTCGGTGCTCATATGCTCAGGGGATGCCTGCTCGTGACATTTCTCCTCCTACCGGCAAACTCGGAGTGCTGACCCCAGGAATGGGCGCCGTTGCCTCAACGTTCATTGCCGGCGTGTTGGCCGCCCGCCAAAGCGGTGCCGCTCCGCTCGGTTCGGTCAGCCAGACAGCCCATATTCGTCTTGGAACCCGAGACGAGAACCGCAATCCGCTGATCCGCGACTTCGTGCCTCTGGCCCGCCTCGACGACATCGTCTTCGGGGGCTGGGATCCGATCTCGGCCAACGCTCTTGAAGCTGCCCGTACCTGCGGAGTCCTCGAAGAGCGCGACCTGGCCCCGATTTCAGCGGAAATGGAAGGCATCGTCGCCATGGACGCCGTGTTCGACCAGATCTGGGTCAGCCGCCTAAGCGGGGCACGCGTCAAGTCCGAGACCAATATGTGGGATCAGGCGATGGCGCTCATGTCTGACATTGAGAACTTCCGTATTGAGAACAATTGCGAGCGTCTGGTCATGGTCTGGTGTGGTTCAACCGAGGCGTTCCAAGAACCCAGCGAAGTCCACGCCACCATCGAGTCGTTCGAGAACGGCCTCAAGAGCAACGACGGCAACATCTCCCCCAGCCAGATCTACGTTTACGCAGCATTGCAGTCCGGCGTGCCGTTCGCCAATGGGGCGCCCAACCTGTCGACCGACTTGCCGTGCATGATCGAGTTGTCCCATCGCAACCGTGTGCCGATCGCGGGCAAGGATTTCAAGACCGGGCAGACGCTCATGAAAACCCTCATCGCGCCCGGCTTGAAGGCTCGGATGCTGGGGCTTCGCGGCTGGTACTCCACCAATATCCTGGGCAACCGGGACGGTGAGGTGCTCGACGCACCGGAGAACTTCAAGACCAAGGAGGAGTCGAAGTTGGGGGTCCTGCACACGATCCTGCAACCCGAGACCTACCCCGAACTCTACGGCAACGTAGACCATGTAGTGCGAATCAACTACTACCCGCCGCGCGGCGACAACAAGGAGGGATGGGACGCCATCGATATTTTTGGATGGATGGGCTACCCGATGCAGATCAAGATCGACTTCCTCTGCCGCGACTCGATCCTTGCCGCTCCGATCGTGTTGGATTTGGCGTTGTTCATGGACCTTGCTGGACGCGTCGGCGAGTTCGGCGTGCAGGAATGGTTGAGCTTCTATCTCAAGGCGCCTCAGTCTGCGGGTGCTGTTCCCGCTGAACAGGATCTGTTCATTCAGCAAACCAAAATGAAGAACACTCTGCGGGAGTGGATGGGCGAATCTGCGGTCACCCACTCCGAAGCCGGCTGACGAACCCGGTTGAGACGAAGCTGCTCGAGCCCTAGGTTCGGGGGTTCTCGATCTCTAAGACGCCTTGAGCGATCAGGTTCTCGATCTCGGTGTCGCTGAGGCTCAGCCACTCCGAGGCGATCTCGCGGGTGTGCTCGCCGAGCCCCGGCGCCGGAAAAATATCTGGGCCGTCCATGGCACTTGCATGGAACCCGGCGCCTTCGAAGATCATGTTGCCGATCGGCGGCTGAAACATGCGATGCAAATAGCCGCGGGCTTCAAGGTGGGGGTCAGTCGACTGCGAACTAGCCGTGTGCATCACACCAGCGGGAACCCCGGCCGCCAAACAGGCTTCAGCCACCTCCGTATTGGATCGTGTGCGGGTCCACTCCGTGATCTTGGAATCAACAAGGTCCTCGTTGGCGCGGCGCCCCGATTCATCGCCGAGTTCCGGGTTCGCAGCCCACGCCGGGGTATCCATCACAGCAACCAGTGCCTGCCATTCGCTGTCGTTGCGCACACAGACCACAACCCAATCATCGTCGCCGTCGCAGCGGTACAGCCCCCAGGGCGAACCGTGGTCGGAGCGGTTGCCGCGCGGCTGCACAGAACCAGGGACCAGGGATTCTTTGGCTAACAGATCACCGATAGTCGAAACCACCTGCTCAACTTGGCACACCTCTATATGTACAGCGTCAGGCGAACCGCTGGAACCGAACTGTCGGCCCAACAAACCGGCCAAAGCTGCTACAGCACAGACACGACCGGCAAAATGATCGGGGAAGATCGACTGGTTGCCGGCAGGCTCAGGGTGGTCCTCGTAGTTCCACAGGTGGCCCAAACCTCCGGTCACCTGGGTGTTCGGGCCATAACCGAACCAGTCAGCCCACAGACCCCGAGACCCCATGAGTTGGCTCGAGACCATCACCACTTCGGGATTAGCGGCCTTCATCGCCTCGTAGCCGAGACCCATATCGTCCATCGTGCCGGTGGAGTTGTTCTCGATGACGACGTCTGCTTCACCGGCCATTCGACGCAGCAGTTCCACGCCTCTCCCAGTCTTGGCGTTGACGCCCAGGCTGCGTTTGGAACGGTTCGACGAGGCGAACGACGGCGACGTCTCCCCGCCGAGCACTGACCGTATGAAGTCAATATAGCTGCGACTCTCGATCTTGACGACATCAGCACCGTACTCGCCGAACATGCGACCGCATTCCACACCCACGCCACCGTGCCCGAAGTCCATCACCCGCACGCCTTTCAGCGGCGGGGCCTTTCGGGGGGGAGCATCGGGCGCGCTGCGAGGCTTGAGCGCGGACGCGAACACTTCTTCGGTGTGTTCCCCGACCTGGGGCGGACGGCCTGTCGGGCCGCAGCGCTCACCGTCCACCTCGAACCAGCCCGAGGGCAGTTTCATCACGCGGCCGTCGTCGATCGTTGCGTGGTCGAACGTTTTGCGGCTCTCAAAGTGGGGGTTCACCAGCACATCGTCGGGTTTCAGGAACGGTGTGCAGACGATCCCGCGCGCCTGGGCCTGTTCAGACACCTCAGCCATGGTCATCGACGCGAAGAGTTCGGCGTAGAGGGGGTTGAGCACGGTGTCGGCGATCATCAAGCGACCGATGAACCCGTCAAGCTCAGGATCCTGGAGATACTCAGGCTCCCCCATCCAGGCACGGATGGCGTGCCACTGGCGAGGGCTCAGCACGATCAAGCGGACGAAACCGTCGGCGCAGGGGATGATCGTGTACACCACTCCAGGTCCGGCGCGGCGTTCAGAGGATGGTTCACCGGCGTCCGCTGAACGGCTCCAGTTCGAAAGGGACCAGTCCGTTATCTGAGCCACACACTCGTTGACCGACGCGTCGATCACCTGACCTGCTCCCGTGTTCTCACGCTGCCATAGCGCGCAGAGTATCCCGAACGCGGTGGTGAACGAGGCTGTGTCGTCGGCGATGTTGCCCGGCGGAAGGATCGGGCCTCCCTCATGGGTGCCCGCCTTGAAAGCCATGCCGCCGGTTGCGTCGATGACCGCGTTGGGCACGTCCCGTCCAGCCCATGGCCCGGTTCGCCCGTACGCGGTGATGGAAGCCACGATCAGATGGGGGTGACGCTCAAAGAGGGCTTCGGCTTCGAGTCCCGGGTCTGCGTGTGCTGTGGGTTCTGCCGAATCGATCACAATGTCGCTCGCTGCGATCAGCCCGTGGAGCCGTTCACGGTCGCCGGCGCTTGACAGATCAACCACCACGCTGCGTTTGCCGCAGTTGCGGAAAGTCCAGAACAGCGAATGGTCGCCGTCGACCGGCGCCATCCGACGTGACGGAGAACCACCGGGCGGCTCGATCCGGATGACGTCGGCCCCCAGATCGCTCAATACGCGACCGCACAACTCACCCCGCTCAACGGTCAGGTCGACTACTCGAATCCCAGCAAGTGGACGAAGGGCCACGTTTCCCCCTTTCTAAACTTCGCGCTGATCGTAGCGGCGTGAGCCAACGACCTTCGAAATAGCGCTGGTCCAGGACCACTCGTCGGCTCGCATCTCTGAGCGACCGGGTCGACGGCGGACACATCGGTCGGTTCTTCAGCGACGCGCTCAACGCCTCGACATCGACCTGATGCGCCGAGAGGACATACGCGAAGCCATCGAACTGCTGCAAGGCCTCGGGCACCAGCACGCCGACACCGACTTCTTCACCTTCGACGTGCAACCATGATGAGAACCCGCGCCCGATGCGCTCAACACAACGCTGTCAGCGATCGCATACCTTGGAGAACGCGAGTTCGAGAGGTTCAAGATAGATCTCGTCGTCGAACTAGTTTTGTGTAGCTTTCTGTTCAGGTATCGTTGTCCTGTGATGTTCAAAGTTGGAGGATTGCCATGTTGATGCCATCAACCCCCCCCCCCCCCCGGTCGGGTCATGCCGAAGCGTAGGAACCGTCGCGCCGCCTCGATAAAACGTTTCGGCGTCGTCCTGCTCGGCGCGCTCGCGGCGACGCTGCTCACACCGTCCGTGCTCAACGCCCAAACACCCCCAGTGCCTTCAGCGACCCTGACATACCAGAGCCACACCCTGGTCGACCCCTCCACCGGGTGGACGTTCACTGAACAGTCCGCTGAAATCGTGTTGAGAGTGAACCTCGACCCCGCGCCGACGACACGGCTCAGAGTCAACCTGAACGCCACGACAGGCGGGCATTTCCTGCGGTCCCGTGAAACAACCCGGACCGTCGATTTCGCGGCCGGGGAAACCCGCCAAGACGTCACATACCACATCGACAACGACAGAACCAACGAACCCCACAGCCTCCTCACAATCCGGATCCAACCCGGCGACGGCTACACCATAGGACAACCCGACAACTTCTCAAGCATCTACCTGCACGACAACGACAGACCCCCCGGGGAAAGAACAACAACAGTACCGCTCACCGTCGCCAACCCCAGATACGAACCGGTACTCATCGACTGCGGCGACACCGACGAAGCACAAAGATTCGCCGACCACTGCCAAACAGCCCTACAGGAACTCGAAGAACTATGCAGACTCTTCGAAACCGTCGATGCTCACGGCAACCGCCGTCTACGAGGAAGGGTGCCGCCGGCCTGCGGCACCAACGGAGCACCACCAGACCCTCAAGTCGCTGTCATCGACAACCCCGACTACATACCCCAGACAATCGCAGGACCCACCGTCACCGGCAGAAGAGGCGTCCTAACAAACCCTCTCGTGCCCAACCCCAGGTGGGGTCCGGACCGTGTCGAGAACCACCAATACGTTTCTGCGAGATCCCGGATACCGTGGATCACCAAACCCGTCGAACCGACGATCGAATACCCTGACTACCCTGAAGAGATACCTTGGCCCGAGTGCCCCGACCACGAATCACAGGGATGCACCGACGCCGTCTACGACGCCTACTTCGCCCGTGTCGACGCGCAACTAGACCGATACAACAAAGCCGTGGAAAGATACGACAAAGCCTGGCAAGACCACCACGACGACTGGGACGACTTCATCGAACGACGCAACCAGCTGATCCAAACAGGCCAACCCTTCCAAGAATGCGGCCACGAACCCGACATGTTCCCAAGCCTCAACCAACCCCACAACCCACAAGAACTCCTAGACAACTTAAACAGGTCAACCCCAAACCCCGACTACGACCCGCTGTGCACGATATACAGCTAACACCGGGGTTCCCTAAACAAACAGACACACACATTTGAGACACCGCAACCCTGAACCGCCGCCTAACAGATGGCGAACCAACATCAAAGAGGGGCAGACCAAACAACAACCCGCAGGGTTGCCGTAACCAAGAACACCCAACAGACCGCTTGCACCTCAGAACCACAGCCCCCCTCACCAGCATACGAGTCCGGTCACCAGGATCCTGGCAGCCCGAACACACCACAGTGCCGACCGGACGCGGAGAAGGCCAAAGACAACGAGTCAGCCGAGTTCGGTGCCGTAGATCCCGACGAAGCTGACCATCTCGCCGGGGTAGCCACCCAGGTTGTGGGTCAAGCCGAGGGTCCGGTCACTGGTGGGGATGCTGCGATCATCGGGGGCGGCGCCTCGCAGTTGCAGCCAGACCTCATAGAGCATTCGCAGACCCGACGCCCCGACCGGATGGCCGAAGGACTTGAGGCCCCCGTCGGTGTTGACCGGCAGACGCCCGTCGAGCGCGAAGGCGCCGTCGAGCACGTCACGGTAGGCCTCGCCGCGTGCCGAGAATCCGAGGTCCTCCATCAACACGAGCTCGGTGGGCGTGAAGCAGTCATGGACCTCAGCCATGGCGATCTCGGCTGTGGGGTCGGTGACGTCTGCCTGTGCGTAGGCGTCGTCGGCCGCCCATTTAGACTCGTGGAGGGTGGTGTAGTCATAGTCGGGGTCGAGCGACCCGGCCCCGGTCCCGGCTACACACGAGAGCGCCTTGATGTACAGCGGGTCGTCGCAGTACTTGTGGGCGTCGGTGGCACGGCACAGGATCGCACCGGCGGCCCCGTCGGCCACGCCCGCGCAGTCGAACACCGACAGCCGTCCCGCGACCGCGGCCATCTGGCAGATCTGTTCCGCCGACGTCTCGCGGCGGAACTGCGCCAGCGGGTTGCGGGCGCCGTTGTAGTGGTTCTTCTCGGCGATCTTGGCCACCGCATAGCGCAGATCGTCTTCATCGATCGAGTATTTCGCCGCGTAGGCCGGAAGGATCAGACTGAACATGGCCGCCGCGGTGAGTGTTCGCTGAGTTCCGTCGGTCGGTATGGGGAAGGCGTTGAGGCCCTGGTAGCCGCCGTCCTTCACCTTCTCCGCCCCCAGGGTCATCACCAGGTCGTACGCTCCTGAGGCAACCGCGTAGGCGGCTTGCCGCATCGCCTCAGAACCGGTGGCGCAATAGTTCTCGACACGGGTGATCGGCTTGCCCTGGATCTTGAGAGGCCCGCCCATGGCCAGGCCCGAGGCAGCCGACTGCGACGTTCCGAACCAGAAGGCGTCGATGTCGTCCTGGGCCACCCCCGCGGAGGCGTAAGTGGCCTGGGCGCCGTCGATGATCAGGTCGTCGAGCGATTTGTCCCAATGCTCGGCGAAGGGTGTGCAGCCCACTCCGATGATCGCGACCTGGTCCTTTATTCCGTGTGATCCCATCAGCTCTCCCCGGGCGTGCCGACACTGCGGACGGGTCGCACTTTCCAGAAGTAGTTGTGGATCTCGTCGCTGGTGTAGAGGCGCCTGAAGGCCGGTTCGACCCGTCCGCCCACCTCGACTTCATCGGCTGCCACGTCTGTGAGCTCCAGCGGGGCCCGTCCTCCCCCGTCGAAGTCGACCACCGCGAACACCACCGGCGGACTCGGCGAGTACACGAGCTTGTCGACGGTGAAACTGGCGATCGTGCCCTCCGTGTCGGCCATCGGAATCGGTTCCATGTCGTCCACAGCGCCGCCCTTCTCCGAAACCCGCGCAGGCGGGAGGTGCACCATCCGGCTGGACCGGTCGCGGGTGCCGACGAACCCGAACTTCCAGGCTTCACGGCGGTGCGCAGCACTCGCCGAGGGCCGATTGGGTGCCGGACGGTTCGGAGGCTCGACCGCCACCATCTGACGCCACGACAGATACTTGCCGTAGCTCACCGAACCACCCGCGGCTATCTGCGCAGCAACTGTCGAGGACACATGATGGTCGACGATTGCTTCGGTGGTTCGCAGCACCACGGCTTCCACCCCGTCGGCGAGCACGACCAGCACGATGATCTCGTCGGGGCCCGCCGACTCGAGCGCGGAGGCGAGCATCAGAGCGCCGTGAGCCGTGCCGGTATTGCCGACCGTGTCTGCCAGATCATCGACCATCTTCTCGGTTGCGACTCCGAGCCGCGCCCGGTTGCGGGTGACCGCCCGGCTGTGCATTCCGGTCAGAGCCAGGCGGTCGACGTCATCGCTGCTGATCCCCGCATCGGCCAGAGCCGCGGCGAACGCATCTTGGATCAACGGTGCATAGGCGACCTCGCCGAACCGTTCCTCCCATACCCGCGAACGCGCCGCGCCCGGAATCCGCCATCGCTCCAGGAGTTCATCGGTGGCAACGCCGGAACCCAAGTACTCGGCGATCACCGTGCCCGCAGTGTCGTCGCCTACCAGAAGCGCCGCGGCGCCGTCGCCGCCGGTCGCCTCGTCGCTCGAGGTGGCCATGCCGTCGCGAATATCGGACGACACAGCCAGGGTCGTGCCCAACCCCGACAGCGCCGTGCGCAGCGTTCCGATACCGGAGCGAAGCGCCCCTCCCATGTCGAGAGCCCCCACCGACGGAGCCAGACGGAGCGCCGCGTGGATCGCGGTGGCGTTGGTCTTCTCCAGGTATGCCGGTGTGGACGTGGCGAACCAGAGGGAGTCCACAGCGACCTCACCGGCGTTGCGTAGCGCGTTGCGGGCCGCCTCTGCGCCCATGGTCGTGGTGTCCTCGTCGTAGGAGGCCACCGAGCGGGTCCCCTGCCCTCCGCCCTTGCCGAACAGCGCCGCGATCTCCCGCCGGTCGAGACGGTGATGTGGAACGTGGACCCCGGCGGCGATGATGCCACGCATGCGCTCTCCTGTGGCTCTAACAGCCTCGCTCAGATATGACAATGCACATCAGACCCTACCCGTTGACGCTCTCTACCCCAGCATTCACCGTGTACTCCAGCACGGGCATCGTTGAGGTTCCTCTTCTCTACGTAATCCATCTCGGATATGCTCGCCATCATGGAGTTGACCGCAACAATTGAGTCACGAGCAGGCGTCCGTAGCGGCAAACCCTGCTTCGTGGGCACGCGCATAGCGGTCTACGACGTTCTGGACTACTTGGCTTCGGGTATGACCCCCCTGGAGATCGTCGGCGACTTCCCCGAATTGAGCGAGCAACATGTGCTAGCCGCCATTGAGTTCGCCGCGCTGCGCGAGCGGCGCCTGGCAGCTCCCGCGTGAAGCTGCTGCTTGATCAGAACCTGTCGCGCCGTCTCCTCCACATGCTGGAGGCCGACTATCCCGGCAGTTCCCATGTCGCCGAACTCGGGCTCAGCACCGCAACCGACAACGCGATCTGGGATCATGCTCGTGACCACAGTTTCATAGTCGTTTCGAAGGACTCTGACTTCCGTCAACTCGCGTTCCTGCTGGGCCCACCTCCCAAGGCCATCTGGCTGCGGGTCGGCAACGCCACGACGCTCGAAGTCCTCGACGTCATCCGGCAGCACCACGAAGCAATCGTCGAGTTCGCTGCGAATGATCAGGAAGCTCTCCTGGTCCTGCCGTCTCTCTAGCCAACCAACCTCCGTCAGCTACGCTATCGGGGCGCGTGTTTAGCAGCAGATGACGAATCAATCGTTCGGCGTCATCACCGGTCGGTGCGGAGCTCGGCGATGCGGCGGCGGGCGGCCTCGAGGTCGTCGGGGTTGGTCACGCCGACCCACGCCTCAGCGGTCGGAACCACCTCAACGGTCAACTCGGAGGCATACATCAGCTCATCAACCAGCACCGGAAGCAGGAACTCCGCCTTGGCGTCGTTGCGGTACAGACGCAGGAACGCCCTGAAACCGGCTTCGAGATCGTCGAAGATCTGCTCCGGGAACGCCCAGAAGTTCATCGAAACAACCTCATCGGGGGCGAGAGGACCCAGCGGCTCGGTCGCGAATATGGATCCGTCTCCACGGCGCTCGATGCCGTGGGTCTCGACCAGCGAAACGAGTCTGCTCCCGTCGACCGTGCAGACGCCCCGGCTGACCTTGCCGGACTCGGGCAGGGTCAACTCCAGGTTGAACCCCCCGAGCAGGGCACGCCCGGAGTTCAGGCCGCTCGCCCGAGCGACCACCGACTCATATGTGGAAGGGCCGTAGTAGTCGTCGGCGTTGCAGACAACGAACGGGCCGTCCACCTCCGAAGCCGCCGCCAGCACCGCGTGCGCAGTCCCCCACGGTTTCGCCCGTGGCGGGCCGTGCTCGTCCTGGCAGACACAGCTGATCTCAAGGTCTCCGTAACGGTCGCCGACATGGCGTCGCACGTCGTCTTTGATGTCGCGGCGGACGATCAGCACGACCCTGCCGACACCGGCATCAACTGCGTCGCTGATCGCGAAGTCGACGAAGGCCTCGCCGTCGGTGCCGACGATCTCAAGCTGCTTGGTACCACCGAAACGCGAGCCGAGACCCGCCGCCATCACTACCAAAGAGACCATGCCCGGCACCGTGAGATCATAGGTTGCTTCGCCCGAATCCGCGCTCAAGCGTGTGGTTCGAAGACAATTGAGGGCGCGTTCACCCGCCATCATCCCCAACACTCGGCAGCTCTAGGCGGCAACTCAGTTCAATGGCCGCGCCGACCCGAACTCCAGCCAACGCAACTGCAGCGTCGTCGGTTTCGCCCTTAGTGTTAGGGTCGAAATCCTGCTCGTATGCAACCAGCAAGTCAAGATCGGCGTGCAGGTTCGCTGGTGCCAGATCACGCAGATTCGTCAACGCCACAAGATATCCGGCCTCGGATCTGTCCTCACTGGGGTCAGTGTCTCGAATGCTCCTTGACGCAAAAAACTGCGCCTGCTTGCAGAATTCGCTGTCAGTCGCGGTGGTGTCGACGCAAGCTACCAGCAAAACCAGCGCGACCGCGATCAGAGATGCTCTCAACACGGGAGATTGGACTAGGGGACAGAGATTCGTTTAAAGGGCATCGTCAATGTGATCTAAGTCGTCGCTAGTAAGCGTCGTGGGGTTGACTAGACCGAGAACAGCCCAACTTCTCATGCATGTCTGATCCGAGTCGACGTGCCCGATACTACCGGTGTGACCGAACTCGTGACAGCCAACGGTACGCCAGAAGTTGCGCTCCGAGTTGGAGTCAGGTGTCGTGTCCATTCCCCGACCCGTTCCCCCGACTGCATCCGGGCCCGGTTCACCGCGTGGACTGCCACAGCCAGATTCTCGACCAGCGAGGCGTCGGTCACCTCGATTCCGCTCGCCAGGCGCACCAGCGCTTCCGCGGGCACCATCAGGTACTCGCCCATGCCCCCGTCGCTGAACACGCCGATTATGTCTGCACCGGCGTCACAGCGATGCCTTTCACCTTCCCTGCAGTTCCCGCAGTGCCCGCATGAACGGAGCGGCTCGACGGCCACCGGCGTGCCGTCGTCGAGACGCCCGGAGATTTCGTGGCCGAGCACCCGCCCCTCGGCCATTCCGTTGTCGATCATGTGAAGGTCTGAACCGCATATGCCGACCGCGGCCACCTTGACCCGGAACTGGTTCGGGTCGGCGGGCATCGGCGCGTCAGTCAGCGTCGGTTCCCCGTCGATGATCCGAACGACTCTCATCAGCCCATTGCTTTCGCCGGATTTGCCACGGTCACCCGGTTCACCAATCGATCAGGTCCCGGACGTGATCCGTTTCGTTGATGGAGCGGACCGACCGGACACCGACGGATGCCGCCCGCACCCGGGTGATGCCGCAGTAGTCGACGATCATCGCCAGCGGGTCCGGGAACTTCAGGATGGAACGCAGGTACACCATCGTGGTCATGCCGTGGCAGAACGCCACGACCGTCTTGGACCGGTTGGACTCGATCACATGATTGAAAGCACCCACGACACGTTCCTCGAAGGCGTCGAACCCGTCGCTGAAGAGCTTCGCGTGGATGTCGCCCTCCAGGATCTCGGCGACTTCGGCACCGTCGGCGTCCATCTCCTCGACCGGGATGTACGCCTTGCTCTTGTGGTCCGACTCCTTGAGACCGTCGATCAGTTCGATCTCCAGGCCGAGCATTTCGGCCAACGGCATCGCCGTCTCGTGCGCACGCCTCATCGTCGACGCGACGATGTGGTCGACTCCCTCGTTGCGCAGGTACTCGGCGGTTCGTTTCGCTTGCTGGTGCCCGAGTTCCGACAACGGCGGATCAGCCGTCTCGTTCTCACCGTCAACCTCGTGACGTGTCGGTCGGGCATGTCGAACAATGATCAAATCCACGGACATGAACCCTACGGCGACAACATCCGATCAGCGAAACCCGGACGCGCAAACAGATGCCTCGTTGGTTGCGGGCGAGATCTTGCCGGGTTGGCGAGAGGCAACTTCTACGCCTACGGCAGTCCGGCTCCGGGAACATCCACACGTACTGTGTCGATGCGTCCTGCACCAGTGCCGCCGACCCGGTCAGGATGGGAGTCCGGTGCTGTCACCAGGAACAGGGTGCGTCCGTCCTCGCCGCCCAACATGCAGGCGAAGCAGCTCATCTCTGTGTCCACCCGGTGGGTGACCTCGCCGCCCTCGAGAACCCGCAGAGCCGCATTTCCGATGGCGTCAGCGAACCAGATCCCGCCTTCCGCGTCGTAACAGCAGCCGTCGGGGGCAGTGCCGGGAACTGCGGCCCACACTCTCCGGTTGGAGAGACGACCAGCCTCGCCGACGTCGAACGCCTTGAACTCCCCACCGAAACTCTCGCCCACGACGAGGGTGCTCCCGTCAGCAGTGATGACCGTCCCGTTGGGGAACATCAGGTCGCCTGCCGACGCTTCCACGGCGCCGTCGGGTTGCACCAACGCCAGCGTGGCCGGGATGATGGGGTCGCCAGCATGGAGGTCGGCACCGAAATTGCCGACATAGGCGCGGCCATGGGCGTCCACAACCATGTCGTTGCAGTGGAACGTGGCCACTTCGGACAGATCGGCGTGTTCGTGCAGTGCGTTGCCGTCGTAGCGGAGCACTTTGCGGTCCAGCATCGACACCAGCAGCAGGTCACCGTCCGGAAGCCAACCCAAGCCCGATGGTTGGCCGGGAATCTCGAGCACGACCTCCACGGTTCCGTCCAGTGAAGCTGCCTTCACCGCATGTTGGAAAAAGTCCGAGAACCACAAGCGCCCGTCGTGCCATCGCGGCCCCTCACCAAAATCGATTCCCCCGACGAACGGCTCCGGACGCTCAAGCATCTCCATCCCCGAACCATAGACCCATTACTTGAGATCCTCGCCAATGTACCGGCGTATGCCCCAGCGAGAGGTACCCCGTGCGAAACGGCTGGTGACACCGGCGGTCGTCATGTCGGCACACGAAGCGGCCCTTCTGCGTCACCCGGAACTTGTGGAGCAGATCAAGGCCGACATGGCCGACCCCTCCCGGGCGGCACCCTCTGACGCCCGACGGCCTCGACGCAACCCCTAAGCCTCAATCCACCGGTCCGGTGAGGTGTCGGGGGTTGGCGGGTCCATTAGAAAGGCCTCCTGACATGGGAGAATGCTGCTGCTGACGACAGGCATTCCTCCTCGGTCGTTCGGAACCCCAAACCGTCAACCCCACAAACCCACCGGTGGATCCAGGCCGAGAGGACGCCGACAGCCCGAGAGAGTTCGCCAAGTGTTTGAGTTTAGCGAGCTGGAGAAACGCCTAGGCCGGAGGGTTGGGGGAGGTGCAGTTTGCCGTCCTCTACTTTGAGGCGGGGGGCGGTGTCTTCGGTGAGCAGGGCTGACGTGGCCAGGCCGTGAGCCTGCTCTGGCAGCACTGCCGCGGCGACATGGGCAGCGTGGGCCACTCCGATCGCGCTGTCGATCATGGTGGTGACCACGGCATCAGCGCCGAACTCCCCGACCAGTGCCACCGCGGTCAGCGCCAGGTCGGGTCCGCCGAGGGCTTGTGGCTTTATGATCACGACCCTGACTGCGTCTGTTATTAACGCCGTGGCGATGTCGCTGAGGTTGACCGCCGACTCGTCTACGGCAACGGGTACCGCACTCGCGGCACCGACTGCGGCAATGCCATCGATACCGGCGGTGGGTTCTTCGCAGAACGCAATGTCGTAGTCGGCCATCTTCTGCAAGGTGGCGATGGCGGTGTCGATGTCCCAGCCACCGTTGGCGTCAAGGCGCAGTTCGATCTCGTCACCTATTGCTGCTCGTGCGGCCGCGACTCTGGCCAGATCGGCGCGCGGGTCTGCGGCCGCGACCTTCAACTTGACCGCTGTGATGCCCTCGAGTGCCAACACGGTCGCCTTCGTAGTCACTGCTTCGGGATGAGCATCTGAAATCAATCCGTTGACCAGCACCGAACGGGGCAACGCCTCCCGGGGCACAGAGGTGAAACGACTGCTGAGAAGGGAAGCAACGCCCACGCCTTCGCCTTGAGCAGCCAAATCAAGGACCGCTCCAGCTACGGCCGCGCGGGCATGGGGTCGAGCCTCGAGTTCGGCGAGAATCGCTTCAAACCGAGGATCATCGACGCTGTCGAGGTGCGCCAACCGGGAGGCGGCGGACTCCAGAGTCGTCCTGCAATCGGCGAGCGATTCGCGTGACCAACCTGGCATTGGCGCGGCTTCACCCCAGCCGGCGTTCGCCCCGTCGCTGATCGAGAACAGCACCCCTTCCCGGTGGTCCACAACACCGTGGGCGGTGACCAGGGGCGACACGAGCGCAAGTCGGTAGTCCCGCAGTTCGGTGGCCAGAACCACGGTCAACCCGAGCCCATCCGGCGACCGATGACGGCCGCGACCGCGTCGGGCTGCTCGAGATGCGCCGCATGGCCTGCGTCGTCGATAACGGCGATATCGGCGTCGGGCATTCGGGCAGCCAGTTCGACGGCGATCCAGGTGAACTTCGGGTCTTCGGCACCCACCACGAACACTGTGGGAACCGCACACGATTTGAGGTCGTCGTGCAACGGTGTCATCACGCCGGTTCCCGCGGCACGCAGGCTGTTGGTCAACCCCTCAGCTGAGTTGCGCAACCGCTGCGCCCGTGACGCTGCCAAGAAGCCCTCACCTAGGCGTGCCTGCGTGGCAAACAGCGGGTTCGCCATCCAACGGTCGACGAACGCCTCCAGACCATCCTGTTCGATGCTCTCGGCCAACTTCTGGTCTGACTCGCGTCTGGCGGCACGTTCAGCTTCGCCGGCTAGGCCCGCTGATGCCCCGACGAGCGTGAGCGAACGCACCAATTCCGGACGTTGACAAGCCAGCGTCAGCGCAACCCTGCCGCCCATCGAATAACCGACGAGGTGGAACGGGATGCTCGCATCACCCTCGCCGATCGAAGCGACCTGGGCGGCCATCGAATCAATCGAATAGTCGCCTTCGTCAGGAGGACAACAACTGCGACCGTGGCCGACCAAGTCAGGGATCACCACCTCAGCGTCGGTGTCCAAGCGCTCGGCGAGACCCCCCATGGTGGTGCCATCACCCGTGAAGCCGTGCAGCAGAACCACCCGCTGTCCGTTCCCCCGTCGCTCAACGTGAAGGTCCACTCCGGACGCCGCCGTCACAAGGTTCACGTGCTCACCATGCTCACGAGACACCGTCTTTCACAGCGCAGGCGATGGCTTGGTGTTGAGCAAGGTCGGCATCGGGATCAACTTCGATCAGCAGAACATCCACGCCCGGAGTCTCAGACTCGCAAGCTGAGCGCAACGCCTCAGCGAACTCCGAGGCTGAGGTCACCTCGTTGATACGCACACCGCCAACGCCGTCGAAGCCGGCCAGATCAAGGCCGTGGGGCGTCCGAAAGAGCGTTTCGAAGTCGACCTCACCGCCACGAGAGGCGATCGGGAGAGACGAGAAGATCCCCCCGCCGTTGTTGTCGACGCAGACGACGGTCAGGTGCAGGCCACAGCGAGCCGCACCGAACAGAGCGCCGAGATCGTGCAACAGGGCAATATCGCCGATGAAGAGCACCACAGCACCATCGTGCTGCGATGCCAGACCCAACGCGGTCGAGGTGATCCCGTCGATACCGCTTGCTCCACGGTTGCCGACGAAATCGATACGAGGGCCTTCGGTCGGAACGAACGAGTCGAGTTCGCGCACCGGCATGGAGTTCGAGGCCATCACCAGAGTCCCGGCGGGCACCGCCTCGGCCATCTGCGAGGCGACAAGAGCACTGAGCAATGGGCCTCGCTTGATCTCGTCGCTGATGACCCGACCGGCGATCAGATCCAGTGCCTTCCAACGCTCACACCAAGCCGATTCTCGGCGTACCGCACGCGCGGCTCCGGTCAGCACTGTTACCGGGTCTGCGGTGATGTGGCGGGTGACGACGAATGAGGGGTCGCTCCAGCGGTTCGCCGGGTCTACCAGGACCACATGGGTCGGCCGATGCGCTTCAAGCCACAGCCGCACGGGTTTCGTGGTCGGGGTCCCTCCGACCCGAATCACGACGCCAGGGCGCAGTTCCTCGCCTACATCGGAGTGTCGAAGGAGATGATCGGCGTTGGCAATCACGGTCCCGTCCGAGGGGCCGCGGGCACGGCGTGTGCCTGCAATCGGTTCGCCCACAACGGGCCAGGCGGTGGCTGCACTCAGCTTCAATGCGGCGGCAACAACTTTGTTCTGCGCATCGAGACCGGCCGCCGCGTCGGGGCCGACGATGATCACGCCGCGTTCGTGAGACTTCAGATCTGCCAGCAGGTTGTTTTCGTCGGGCGCGGTGCTGTCGCCGGGCGCAACCGGAGCCGCAGGAATCGGTAGCTCTGTCCCGCCGGGCGCAACCGGAGCCGCAGGAATCGGTAGCTCTGTCCCGCCGGGCGCAGCCGGAGCCCCCAAGGTCCAGCAACCGGGCGGAGCCGGAGCCGTCCGGTTTGGGGCCTCAATGACGGGGACCGCGGCGATCGGCTCCAGGGGTTCGCGCAGGGGCCAGTTGAGATGGACTGGACCCGAGTCGGTGCCCGAGGCCGAGACCACGGCACGATGGGCGACGAGTCGGCCCTGAGTCGGAGACCACTCACCCGCGACTGCCAGATCGGCTGCCCAGCGGGTCGTTGCACCATAGATCTTGACTTGATCAATGGTCTGGGCCGAACCCCAGTCGCGCAACTCGGGAGGGCGGTCGGCGCTACAGACAATCATCGGAACGCCTGCGTGGTGTGCCTCGATGACCGCCGGAAAGTAGTTCGCCGCGGCGGTGCCCGAGGTGCATGCCAGCACCGAGGGCCGACCGGTCCGGCGAGCTTGGCCCAGAGCAAAGAATCCCGCTGATCGTTCGTCGAGTTGGATCCAGGTGCGGAGCTTGGGCTGCGCATGCAGTGTAAGAGCCAGAGCCGTCGACCGAGAACCCGGGCTGATCACCACATCGGTCACACCGTGTTCCACCAGGCCGGCAGCAAACGAAGCCAGCGTGTCGTAGACCGGATCAGCGGACATTTCGGGCCTCCATCACATCAAGCAGGGCGCGCAGTTTCACGCCGGTTTCGGCCAACTCATCGCCTGGAACCGACTCGGCCACCACGCCCGCACCTGAGAACAGCACAGCGGCCGAATCGCTCACCAACCCGGACCGCAGTGCAACACACAGCTCTCCGTTGCCGTCTAGGTCGCACCAGCCGACCGGCGCCGCATACCAACCCCGAGCAAACCCCTCCCGCTCAAGGATCCACTCGACAGCCGTCTCAGTCGGTGTGCCCGCAACCGCAGGAGTGGGATGCAGGACGCTGGCAACACGCATCACATCCATGTCGCTGACCCCGCCGGCTCTGCGCTGAACCTGCGCGGTTATCGGCGTGCGAAGGTGCTGAACCCGAGCCAGGCGCATGACCTCCGGGACGGGTTTGCAACTGCCCTGCAACCCGAGCACTTCAAGGCGCCCGATGATGTCGTCGACCACGAACTGGTGCTCAGCACGGGTTTTGGGCGAAGCCATCATCTCGGCGGCCAGGATCTCATCGGTCACGTTCGCGGCGCCGGTCTCAGCTGTTCCGGCCACCGCTTCGGTGCGGACCTCGGGACCGTCCAAAGCGACAAGTTGTTCGGGGCTGGCACCGAGAAACTGTCGGTCACCGACAGCAACCGAGAATACTGCGCAGTTCTGGTAGCGCTGCCGGAGCCGATGCAGCACGTCTATGGCATCGACATCGCCTTTCTCGTGGACCCGTGCCAGGACCACCTTGCGAAACTCATCGTCGGCAATCGCACAGAGGGCGTCGTCGACAAGGCTGAGGTAGCGCTGGTCGTCGGCGACGACTTCGCCCGGGTCTACATCGAAGGAACCTGTCAATGGCGTGGGCAGATCCGCTGCGAAGTCGTCGAGGCGTTCATCGAGGGCGGCGGTGGCGGCGGCCTCGTCCTGTCCGTCGCCGATTGTGGCGGCGGCCAGCAGCCATGTGCCGTCGGCCCGGTCGACGACGGTGAGTTCTGGGAGCACCCAGTGCGAATCGGGAAACCCTGTCCAGTCGGGGAACCTGTCTCCTCCGGGAGGACCCGGGATCTGATCTGCACACGAGAATGAGAAACCCCCGAGAATCACGGGGGCGGGGGCGTCTGTTGGACCGATCCGTTGGGTGCGTGCCGCGAGGGCTGCGCGCGCCGCGGACGTTGCTGAGAAGCGTCCGTCGCCGACGGGGGCGATGGTCTCGACCGCGCCGAGCCCGACTATGGACAGGCCCGACTCCGGGCGCATCCACAGTGTCCGGTGCTGCTCATCGGACGCCGCGAACACTGCGACTGGATCGAGCCGTTCGGCGGACCGCCTGCCCACAACGATGGTTCCGCCGCCCACAGCAGGATCGTCGCCGAGGCGGGCGAGGGCCCGGCTTACGAGAGTCTGTTCGAAGTGCCGCACAACAAGACCGGAGACGACGGGCACCAGGCGTGCGAGCAGGGCTACGAGCTCCTCGCGGTCGCCGCCTTGACGGTCAGAGTGTTGCTTGAACAGTTCAATCGAGTCATCGACGACGTCTTCCACCTGAGTTGCGTGGCGCATTGCAAGTGCAGTCAACTCTTCGAAACTCACGCCCGTCGCGATCAGCGTGCGGGCTGCTACCAGCATCTCGACCGCGTCCGGCGAGAAGCGTTGCCCAGGCCCGTCACCGCTCGGAGTCATCAAACCGGCGCCGACCACGGCGTCGATCATGAACTCAGGGATCTCGGCTCGCCGCGCGAGTTCACCCCGGTCGAGGTCCGGGTCGGGCGCATTGTGATCGGCGAGATCCGCAAGAAGCCCAGAGGCGTCTCCAGTCGACAGCTCCTTGATTTGGGCCAGCGTGAAACCACGGTCGGACAGGTTCTGTATCTGACGCAGCCGATTGAGGTGGGAGTCGTCGTATACCGCGATGCGGCCCTGTCGGGTCGGGGCTGCGAGCAGTTTGCGGCGCTGGTAGTAGCGGATGGTGTCGACACCGACCTCGGCAGCTTCAGCCAGTTCTTCGACTCGGAAGTTCACAACGCATCTCGCAAGGCCGTCCGGTGGAGTGATCAATTATAGGAGCATTTACTCCCTGAGTCATTACTCCTCGATTTGATATATCCAATTCGGGCAATTCAGACATACTCCTGGAATGACCAAACGGCTGATCGACATAGACGACGACCTCCTCGACAGGGCCCGCTCGGCGCCTCGGACACCATCGCCTTGAGATTTCCGATCTTCTGATCGCGGCGACGGCAGAGGTCCACGGTCTCGCGGTCGTCCACTACGACGCCGACTTCGACCGCATCGCGTCGGTGACCGGCCAGCCGGTCGAATGGGTCGCCCCACGAGGATCCCTTGCAGATCCCGGGCCGCGGCCTCCGGCGCGGACTCGGCCTTGATCCCGGATTCCGCGAAGGTGTCACACAGGATGCGTACGATCGACTCCTGATGCCGGCAACTCTCGAAATCACCGCCTATGGAGACGCGGCCCACAACGCCCTCGCAGAATCCGTCGAGCGCCACAAGGCGGCTGATCCCCTCCGGCCCGTCAGCGTCATCGTGCCGTCCAACTACATGGGCATCGCCGCGCGGCGGGCACTCGGGCGGCGCCGGGGTGTAGCCGCGGTCACTTTCCTCACTCCTTATCGGCTTGCTGAGCTGTTGGGATCGGCGGCGGTGAGCACGGCCGGCAAGTGTCCGATCTCCACCCCGATCCTGGCCGGTGCCATGAGGTCGGTGCTCAACCGTGAACCGGGGCATTTCGAGGGAGTCCACACGCACCCGGCAACCGAGCGGACGCTCGTCAAGGCTCATCGCGCCCTCTCCGAGCTCCCCGCCGACACACTCAAGTCGCTTTCAGCGGGGTCGGCTCGGACCGCGGACGTCGTCCGCATCTTCCGCGCGGTCAACCGCGAGATCGAAACCAAGTACTCCAACGAACGAGAACTGGTGGACGAAGCGATCAAAGCGATCTCAACGGGGGCTTCGACTCTGGCGGATCTGGGCCCGGCGATCCTCTTTCTCCCGCAACGGATGAACCCCGACCACATACGTCTGCTCCAAGCCCTCGGCGCCCGCCGCCGGATGCAGATCATTGCCGCTGCATCGGGCGTCCCCGAAGCCGACGACCCGGTGCGGGTCACAGTCGAACAGTTCGGGGTCGAGTGGTCGCCGCCCCCAGTCGTCGAAGCGCCCGTCGCCGATCGCGCTGTCAGCGTTTCAGACTCCGACGACGAGGTGCGCCATGCGGTGCGCAGCATCGTGGAGGCGTCACTTGAAGGCACCCCGTTCAACCGCTGTGCAGTTCTCTACGGCAGTCACGAACCGTACGCGCGCATGGTCAGCGATGCCTTCGACGCGGCCGGTATCGAATGGTTCGGGCAATCAGTGCGCACTACCGAATCATCGCTGCTGGGACGCTCACTGCTCGGAATGCTCAAGCTGAGCGATCACGACTTCTCGCGCCACGATGTGAGCGCATGGCTGGCGAGCGCTCCGGTTCGTCGGACCGGCGACAAACCGATCCCGGTGGCCGCCTGGGAGAGGGCCTCGCGCGCTGCCGGTGTGGTGTCCGGGATGGATCAGTGGCGCACCCGGCTGGCCCGCTTGGTCAACGACCGCAACTCCGACGCAGAACAGTTCATGCACGACGAAGAGCAGGAATGGCGGGTTGCGCGCCTGCACAGGGAGGCCGTCGACGCATCAGAGTTGGCGGCATTCGTCTCCGGACTTGCATCCGATCTCGAGGCGGGCAACAACTCCAGAACATGGTCTGGTATCGCTCGCTGGTGCCGAAAGCTGATCCGCACCTACCTGGGCAACGAGGCCGCGCGCGATGACTGGCCGGCTCATGAGAGACGCGCCGCGCAGCGCATCGACGCGGCTGTCTCCCGGATCGGCGATTTGGACGGGATCGACTCCAATCCCAGCGTGGCGGCCTTCCGCAGGGCCCTGGAACTCCAACTCGCAGACGATCTCGGCCTCCACGGCACTTTCGGCCAGGGTGTGCTCGTCGGGTCGGTGGACATCGCCGTCGGGCTGGAAATGGATCGGGTGATTGTGCTGGGGCTCGCTGAGGGGACAATGCCCGCACGAAGACGCGATGATCCGCTGATCCCCGATCACATCCGGGAGCTCGCCGGGCCCAGCCTTCCAACCCGGGCAGACCTGACGAACGACACGCACCGTGCGTTGCTGGCGGTGATGGCTGCCGCATCACACACGCTGCTCATGTTTCCCCGCGGGGATCTTCGCAAGAACGCGCAACGAGCCCCGAGCCGCTGGCTGCTCGACGTCTGCGAAGTCCGCGACGGCGTACGTCCGACCTCCGAAGACCTGGCGCGCAGCACCGGTGAGTGGCTCGTTGAAGTGCCCTCCTTCGTCGCCGGACTGCGGGCCGTCTCCTTCCCGGCGCACAACCAGGAATACGACATGCGCGCGCTCCTCGACTGGGCCGAGGACGGCAAAGACATCCTCGAAGCACCGCCGGTATCGCAGCGCCGAGAACTGCGCCGGGGCGTCGAGTTGACAACCGGTCGCTGCACGGATCGCTTCACGCGCTTCGACGGCAACCTCCTGCACGCACTCAGCGCTGTCGCACGCAAGGAGTTGAAGGCCGGGGGGGAAGTCACTTCAGCAAGCCGGCTCGAGCTCTGGGCGAAGTGCCCGCACGCATACTTCCTGCGTCATGTGCTCGGGATCAACCCAGTCGAGGACCCCGAGGAGCAGTATCGAATCAGTCCCCTCGACCTGGGCAAGCTCGTCCATTCAGTGATTGAGCGGTGGATCGAGGAAGCACGAGCCGACGACACTCTCCCGGCGCCGGACAGACCCTGGAGCGACAGCGATGTTGCGCGCCTCCTCGAGATCGGAATCGAGGAGGCGCAGCGCCTCGAGCACCGCGGTCTGGTCGGGCGGGCGGTCTATTGGCAACGCGACAAACAAGTATTTCTGGATGACCTTCGTGAGTTCAGTCAGTTCGACTCCGACCAGCGCAGATCCCTCGGAACCAGCCCGATCGCCTCTGAGCTGAAGTTCGGCCTGCCGGGCGGCAGTCAGGGTCCGATCGCCATAGCTCTGCCGAACGGCCGGACAATCGAGCTGCGAGGAGCCATTGATCGTGTCGATGAACGCGCCGACGGGGATCTGGTGGTGATCGACTACAAGACCGGCTCCACCAGAAACTACAAGAACCTCCATGAAGACCCACTGGCGAACGGCACCAGCCTGCAACTCCTGCTCTATGGCTTGGCCGCTCGGCAACTGTTGAACCGGCCCGGCACCCCGTTGTCGGGCTCGTACTGGTTCGTCACGCGCAAAGGCGGGTTCGAGCCCCACGGCTACCGGATCACCCCGGAGCTGGAGGCCGGGGGGCTGAGCACAGTGGCGAGCATTGTCGAGTGCATCGAGTCCGGGCTGTTTCCTGCACATCCCGCACCACCACAGTTCCGTCCCTGGGTCGACTGCCACTTCTGCGAACCCGACGGCCTGGGACTCTCCCACCAGCACTCGGACTGGCAGCGAAAGCGCGGCGACCCCGAACTGCGGCCCTACCTCGAAATCAACGGAGGCGACAATGAGTGACGCGCTCACGGCCTCAGCAGCGGGCTCTGCGCCAGACAGCGGACAACGTCCACCAGCCGACGAAGAGCGCCCTCCAGCCGACGAAACACAGCGGTACCGAATACGTGCTGAACGATCGGTCAACCTGTTCGTGGAGGCCGGCGCAGGCACCGGGAAGACCCAGGCCCTCGTTGATCGGGTCGAGGCACTGGTTCTCGAGGACGGGGTGGCCATGGAGACGATCGCCATGATCACCTTCACCGAGAAAGCTGCCACAGAGTTGCGAGACCGTATCCGTCAACGATTCGAGACGTCCGAGAATCCACTCGCGGCGGCGGCGATCCAACAACTCGACGGGGCCGCCGTCGGCACGCTGCATTCGTTCGCCCAGCGAATCCTCGCGGAGCATCCAGTCGAAGCGGGGCTTCCTCCCGGTATCGAAGTCCTCGACGAGATCGGTTCGCAAGTCGAGTTCGAGCACCAATGGCAGCAGCTCCTCGACGACTTGCTCGAAGACCAGTCAGTGGGCCCGTCTCTGCTCTCGTTGGAAGTCGCCGGTGTGAGACTCGAGCACCTCCGGTCTCTCGCCCTGCAGCTGTCCGACAACTGGGACCTGGTGGAGGAGCGCCTTGCTCTCAACCCTCCTCAACCCGAGCCGATCGAAACCCCTCGCTTGCTCCGAGATTTCGATGAGGTGCTCGAACTGCAACGCTTCTGCACGGATCCCTCGGACAAGCTGTTCGGGCATCTCAGACGGGTTGCGGAGAACCGCGAGATGCTGGCGAACGCCCATGACAATATTGACCATGTCGAGGCGTTGGCCCTGGCGGCTGACATGGGTGCTGCCAAACCGAGTGCCGGCAGGGCGGTCAAGGCGGGAAACACCGGTAAAGCTGCGAACTGGAGAACCGCTGTCGACACAGTCCGCTCTGAGATCAGAGGGTTGGCCGACCGTTGTGACGAAGCCGTCAGCGAGGTGACAACCGCCGCGCTCGCGTACGTGGGCGCGCGGATCGGCCGCTTTGTCCTCGAAACGGTGGAGGAACGACGTGAGAGCGGGCGCCTGCAGTTTCACGACCTGTTGGTCCGGGCCCGTCAACTTCTGCGCCACGAAGAGCTGGGCGCCGAGGTTCGGGCCTCGCTTCACCAGAAGTACACCCACCTTCTGCTCGACGAGTTCCAGGACACCGATCCGATCCAGATCGAGATCGCGGTACTGATCGCCACCACCGCAGAGCGCGTGGACGATCGCGAGTGGACCGACTTGGAGGTGGAACCCGGACGACTGTTCTTTGTCGGTGACCCCAAACAGTCGATTTACCGCTTTCGACGAGCCGATGTCCGTCTGTACCTGACGGCGCGCGAACACTTCAGCGAGCACGCCTCCCTGACGGTCAACTTCCGTACGACCGAACCGATCATCAACTGGGTCAACGACGTCTTCTCGCAGCTGATCATCGCGTCCGACGGCAGCCAACCCGAGTACGCGCCGCTGGCCTCGCATCGCCTCGGCTGCGACAGCACGGGCCCTGCAGTGGCGCTTCTGGGGGCAGAACCCATCTCAGCGGCCATGACCGCAGCCGAACTGCGCCGGGCCGAGTCCGACGATGTCGCCGCGACGGTCGCGGAGATTCTGGCAGGCGCCGCGCCTTGGAACGTCGAAGACCCTGACGGGCAGTGGAGACCGGCGGCTCCCAGCGACATCTGCATCCTGTTGCCCACGAGGATCAGCCTGGCCGGCCTGGAACGCTCCCTGGACGCCAACGGCGTTCCCTACCGCGCTGAGACCTCGAGCCTGGTCTACGCAACCCGAGAAGTCCGCGAGCTCATGCTGACGCTGCGCGCCGTCTCTGATCCCAGCGACGAACTGGCCACAGTCGCCGCCTTGCGTTCATTCGTGTACGGCTGTGGCGACGACGACTTGGCCACATGGCGTCTCGAGCACGGGGGACGGTTCTCCCTGCACCATCGAATAGCCGGTGACCACGAGGGCCACCCAGTCGCCGACGCGCTGTCGCACCTCGCGCAACTCCACGAGGAGCGTCACTGGTTCACACCTGCGGGCCTGCTCGAGCGGGTGATCCGCGAGCGGGCGGTATTGGAGAGTGCAGTCGCCACCGGAGCTCCACGAGACGCCTGGCGGCGCCTGCGATTCGTGGTCGACCAGGCCAGGGCATGGACTGATGCGGGCGGCGCCGACCTCCGCGCCTATCTGGAATGGGCACGCAGACAGGGCGTCGACAACGCCCGCGTCTCCGAGACGGTCCTTCCCGAGACAGACGATGACAGCGTCAGGATCATGACTGTCCACGGTTCCAAGGGCCTGGAGTTTCCGATCACCGTGATGGCCGGGATGACGACACAGTTCACCAGTCCCCAGCGCGGGCCCGCCGTGCACTTCCCACCTGGAGAACCCGCTCTGTTGAAGGTCTCGAGCAGGGTCGCATCGGAACGCTACGGCGAATGGAAACCCTTCAACGACACGATGGACCGCCATGAGAGGCTGCGCCTGCTCTACGTCGCCGCAACGCGTGCCCGCGACCATCTCATCGTCTGCCTGCATCGACCCGGCGAAGGCCGCAAATCCACGACGAGCGCAACAGTGCTCGCGGAGCACGCGTTGGAGTCCGCATCGGCCACACCGTTCGTTCCCTCACGCGCCGGATTGAAGCCTCTCAAACTGGCGAGCCGAGCACCGTTGGTCGACAAGGATCGATGGTTCGAGAGACGATCCGAAGCGACCGCCGCGGCGCGGCGGCGCACTGTGGTTTCGGCCACCACCCTGGCAAGAGAGGTTGCTGAGACCGCTGATCCGGGGCTCAATAAAAATGCCCGCAACCTTGATCTGCCACCATGGCTCAAGGGACGCTTCGGTACTGACTTCGGACGCGCGGTACACGGGGTTCTGCAAGTAATCGACTTGGCCACCGGCGAGGGTCTGCACGAAGCCGCCGCCGCCCAAGCCGCAGCCGAAGGAGTCGGCAACCGTCGATCAACCGTCGAACAGGTGGCCCGAAGTGCCTTGAACACGCAGGTAGCCCGACAAGCCTCGGCCGGCGAGCACTGGCGTGAGGTCTGGGTTGCCGCAACGGTCGGCGACTGCCTGGTGGAGGGCTACATAGACCTCCTCTACCGGTACGGCTCCGGCTTGGTTGTCGTCGACTGGAAGACGGACCATGTCGACGGTGACGAGGACGCCGCCGCCAGACTCGACCGCTACCGACTTCAAGGGGCCAGTTACGTCGCCGCCATAGAAGCCGCCACCTCGCTGACCGTCGAACGGATGGTCTTCGTGTTTCTCGGGACGGACGGCGCGGTCGAACGGGATCTTCCCGACTTGCGCAGCGCCGTTGCCGAAGTCGAGCAGCGAACCCGCGAACTCGCGGAACTGTCAGGCCTCAACGACCAGCACCCGGATCTGTAGGGTCTGCAAGGCCCAGTGGGATCAGCAGCCTGGTCGGGGTGTTCCTAGCGGCGGCGGACTCGTCCGCTCAGTTCTTCGGAGAGTCGAGCTATCCGAACGCCCAGTTCGGCGCGCTCTGCCACGTCGAGTCCTCCAATGTCGAGATCGAACGCATCCAGCGCCGGCTCCAGAGACGAGCGGGCGAGTTCCGAGCCTGCACTGGCCAGCTCAATGAGAACCCGGCGCTTGTCGTCAGGATCGGCGACACGTCGAATCGACCCGCGATCCTCAAGGCGACGAATGGTCTTGGTCGTGCCTCCGGTTGTCTGCACCAGTCGACCAGCGGGCTCGCCGGCAGCGCAACGGCCGCCGGTGCGCAACGGCATCGGACGCTAGACGATGCTGCCGGATTTACCTTCCCAGTACGGATCTTTCAGTCGGCGTTTGTAGAGCTTGCCGTTGGGGTCTCGGGGCATCTCGGTCGTGTAGTCGATGGACCGCGGCAGTTTCTGCCTGGCGATCTGACCACTGAGCCAACCCATGATGGTTTCAGTGGTCTCGTCGTCGGGTTCCCAGCCTGCAACGAGCTCGACGGCCGCCTTGATCTCCTCGCCCGTATCGGGATTGGGGATCCCGAACACGGCCACGTCCGCGACAGCTTCGTGCTGCACCAGCGTGCCTTCGATCTCCGCGGGATAGATGTTGACCCCGCCGACGATGATCATGTCGTTGGCCCGGTCGTTGAGGAACAGGAACCCGTCATCGTCGAGACAACCGATGTCGCCGACCGTGAAGAAGCCTCGCAGGCGGCTCTTCTCGGTTTTCTCCATGTCGCCTTTGTATTCGAAGAGGTTGCCCGGCATCTTCATATAAACGGTGCCGGACTCGAACGGCGGGAGTTCATCACCGTTGTCGTCCACAACAATCACTTCAGCTCCGGGCCACGGCTTTCCGACTGTGCCGGGTTTGGAGAGCCATTCCCGGGGGCCGACGATCGTGCCGCCCCCTTCTGTGGCCGCGTAGTACTCCCAGATCGAGTCGCCCCACCATTCGATCATTTTGCGCTTGGTCTCGATCGGGCACGGTGCCGCGGCATGGACCATACGACGCAACGACGAGACGTCGTACGCTTCACGCACTTCGTCGGGGAGCTGCAACAGCCGGTTGAACATGGTCGGAACCATGTGTGAGTGCGTCACCTGATAACGCTCGATTCGCTCGAGCAGGCCTTCCGGTGTCCAGCGGTCCATGAGGACCACCGTGTGACCCATGTGCAGCGACATGGTCGTCCAACTGTTGACAGCAGTGTGGTAGACGGGTGCCTGGGTGATCTGCACATTGTCGTCATGGGGCATAGTGCCGAAGAGCATGAACAACCCGCCGGCGGCGGCGGATATCTCGTCGACGTCGCCGTCGGCCAACGCGCGGCGCACGCCTTTGGGGCGCCCAGTCGTGCCCGAGGTGTAGAACATGTAGGAGCCGGGGCGGGGATCGTCGGGACGTTCGCCTGACTGGCCGTCTATCAGGTCACTGAAAGGCCTGAAACCTTCCACAGGGCCCACGGAGAAGCGGTTCGCCTCGGGGGTTGTGCAGTCACCGAGCACCCGCACTGCCTCGGCCTCGAATCGACTTGACACGATCAGGGCCTTCGTCTCGGCATCGTTGACGATGTAGCTGATCTCCGGCCCGACAAGATGCCAGTTGATCGTCGTCACAAAGAAGCCCCCTTGAAACGCCGCAAGGCACACTGCGACCTGCTCGAAGCTGTTGGGCAGCACGGTCGTGACCTGATCGCCGGTTTTCAACCCGGCTGCCCGCAAGCCATTGACGATCTTGTTGGTGAGCCCGTACAACTCGCCGTAGGTCATCTGGTTGTGGTCCGGGTCGACGAGAGCGGGATGGTCGGGGTCGGCTTCGGCAATTTTCCAGAATCCGGTGATGTCGGTGTTGGCCATGCTGCAAATAATCCTGCCCGCAACGCGATCGCGCCAATCCGCGACTGACATACGGCTGATGCGGTGGGACTCGTGCGGTTGTCGCTACTGTGAAATCCATGGCCGACGATCGCCCGCTCGAAGAACAGATCCGCCTGGAGTATCGAGGGAAGGTGGCGTGGGTGACCATTGACCGGCCCGAAGTCGGCAACGCGCTCAACCCGCCGTGCCGAGACCGACTCCGCGACGTCTTCAAAGCGTTCAACACCAACCATCGTGCTCGGGCGGTAGTGCTGACCGCGACCGGCGACAAGCTCTTCTGCCCGGGTGCCGACCTCACCCACAGCTACCAGACTGACCGGGCCGACGATCTCCCCGAGAGGGTGACAGGCGACCCGCGCCGAATGATGCTCGACGGGCAGTACACGCTGTTCCCGGCCGTCCTGGACTGCGACGTTCCGGTGATCGCCGCGGTCAACGGCACAGCAGCCGGCATGGGCGCGCATCTCGCCCTCGCCTGCGACCTGGTGATCTGCTCTGAGCAGGCCAAGTTCGTGGAGGTCTTCGCCCGCCGAGGCCTGGTGCCTGACGCGCTCGGACCGTGGCTGCTGCCGCGCATCATCGGTGTGCGCCGCACGATGGAACTCATGCTCTTCGCCGAGGACCTGCTGCCCGACAGGGCGCTCGAATGGGGGCTCGTCAACAAGGTGGTCAGCCCCGAGGAGTTGGAGTCTGCGGCGGGCGACTGGGCTGAGCGGCTCGCGTCCGGCCCCACCCGATCATTCGGTTTCACCAAATGGCTGGTCAACCAGAGCCTCGACAGCGACAGGGCCACAATGGCCCAGAACGAAGCGCTGGCAGTGGAGCTCAACACCTGCACCGCTGACTCTGAAGAAGGAGTCGCCAGCTTCCGAGAGCGGCGACCACCAGTGTGGAAGGGTTATTGAAACTCCACGATCAGCCGCTCAACGCCACGGATGGTGATACGCGGCCGCCATGCTTCCTCGCTGATCGACCAACTCTGATAACGGTTCAGCAGGCGCTCGAGCACGATCTGCCCCTCGAGCCGAGCCAGCGCGGCGCCGAGGCAGAAGTGGATACCGGATCCGAACGACAGCAGTTGGGCGTCGCTGCGGGTGATGTCGAAACGGTCAGGGTTTGAGCAGGCAGACGGATCGCGGTTCGCTGCGGCCAGCAGCATCAGCGTTGACGAACCCGCCGGCATGGTGATGCCACCGACCTCAATATCTTCAAACAGGTAACGCCCGTCAACCTGGACGGGCGGGTCGTAGCGCAACACCTCCTCCACTGCGGCCGGGATCAGAGAAGGATCGTTTCGCAGCAACTGCAGCTGGTCGGGGTGGGCAACCAGGGCTCGCACAATGTTGCCCAACAACTGTGTGGTCGTCTCAAAACCAGCGGCGTAGATCAACAACACGTTGGAGATGACTTCGTTCTCGCTCAGGCGGTCCTCCCCGTCGCTCGCCTGGATCAGACCGGTGAGCAGGTCGTCTTGAGGGTCGGCTCGCCGAGTCGCGATCAACTCAGAAAAGTACGCTCGGGCCTGCAGGGCCGCTGCTTCTGCCCGGTCGATCTCTTCTGGGGTCGAAACCGGTTCGAGCGAGGCCGACAGATCAGCGATCCGAGGCCGGAGCCAGTCACGGTCGGTTTGCGGCACGCCCACCAGCGCACTGATCACGTTCGCCGGCAGCGGGAAGGCCACGCTGTCGACAAAGTCGCCGCTACCGCCCAGGTCATCGAGCAGACCGTCAGTCATGGCCGCTACTTCGGGGCGCAACCGCTCAACTCTCCGTGGTGTGAACGCCCGACTCACAAGCCCCCGAATTCGTGTGTGGTCCGGTGGGTTCAGAAACAACATCGAAACGTTGTCACGGTCGAAGTGCCGTCGAGGACTGCCGTCGATCGATACCGGACCGACCGCTCCCTCGTCTGGCGGGCTGCCGCAGCGGGGGTCCCGCAACAAGTTTCTGGCGTTCTCAAACTCAGAAATCACCCAGGTGCCGCTCGTCTGCGTGCGGAACAGGGGGGCAGCCTCGCGAAGCTCACGGTACAGCGGGTACGGATCAGCTATCGCAGACGGGTCGACCATCAGTGTCAGCAGTATTTCGTCGGGTGTCACTGATGGAACGTTACTGACCAATCGCGCGAGTGCCGTTATCGCCCGAGTGCAGGTGCCCGTTGTCGAGCAGGCGCCAGGTGCCGGAAATCATGCGAGTAGTGTTATTGCACGGGTGCCGTTATCGCACAGGGTGCCGTTATCGCACAGGGTGCCGTTATCGCACGAGTGCAGGTGCCCGTTGTCGAGCAGGCGCCAGGTGCCGGAAATCATGCGAGTAGTGTTATTGCGCGGGTGCCGTTATCGCACAGGGTGCCGTTATCACGCAAGTGCGGCAGCGATCTCTGCGGCAACACGGGCGTTGTCTTGGGCCAGTGCCAGGTTGGCTTCGACGCTGAGTCCGCCGGTCGCCGCGGCGACCGCGTCGAGAAGCACCGGGGTGACCGCGGGACCGCGCAGACGCTGCCGTTCTACACGGGCGAGCGCCGAGTCGAGCGCTCGTTTGATCGGCTCAGGGTCGGGTTGTGCGTCCACCGGTATCGGATTGGCCACGAGAATCCCGCCCGGATGACCAACGGCTGCCGCGCCTCGCAGCATGGCTGCCACCTCATCACCGCTGCTGACCACAGTCGCAACGTCAAGCCCGCTGTCGCGCACATAGAACGCGGGGAAGCGATCTGTTCGCCAACCGGCCACCGGCACACCCAGGGTCTCCAGATGCTCGAGCGTGCGTTCCAGGTCCAAGAATGCCTTGGCTCCCGAGGACACCGCCACCACCGGGTGACGGGACAGGGCAACAAGGTCATGGCTCACGTCACCAATGACTTCAGACCCGCGGTGGACTCCTCCGATCCCGCCTGTGGCAAAGACTTCGATCCCCGCACGCGCCGCCAATGTCAGCGAGGCGCTCACGGTCGTGACTCCCACACCAAGTCCGCCGGACACAGCACCGGCCAGGTCACGGGCCGCAACCTTGCGGGTACCGGCCAGCACCCGATCATGGTCTCTTTCGTCGACACCGACGACGGCTGCGCCGTCGATCACCGCAGTCAGTGCCGGAACCGCGCCACCGTCGCGAACCGCAGCCACACAGCGGTCAAAGCACTCCCGGTTCGCCGGCGACGGCAGACCCAGGCCGCTGAAGATGGTGGACTCGAGAGCCACGACCCGCCGATGTCCCGCCAAGGCTGCGGTGACTTCGTCACCAACTCGAAAGAACTGTGCGCCTCCGGTCATGACGAGAGCCTATGGCCTTTGCTGCAGGTAGGCAGACACTGCCTGATTGCGCTATCAATAACCCCGTGATCGACATACTCAAGCAGACGTGGGCGGAACTGACCGCGGAGGGTTCCCCCTTCTCATGGTCTACTCAAGAGGTTCGGGGCGTGCCGATGCGGGTCTTCGACACCGCCCCTCCAAACATGCGATTCGTTTGGGAGTTGTCAGCTCAATTCGCTGATCTGCCCTACATCGTCTTCGAAGACGAGACCGTCACTTACGGCGAGGCCCACGCAAAGGTTCGGTCATTGGCCCATTGCCTGGTCAACGAGCACGGTGTCGGCCCCGACGACCGGGTGGCGATCGCCATGCGCAACTACCCGGAGTGGGCGATCGCCTATTGGGCGACGGTGGTGGTCGGTGCTTGTGCGGTGGGGGTCAACGCCTGGTGGACTCCTGCCGAACTCGAATACGCCCTCAAGGATTCTCGTCCACAGGTCTTGATCGCCGATGACGAACGGCTTGAACGGGTACTTGAGGTGCTCCCGGCAGTGCGGGCCGAAGCGTCGATGCACATTGTCTCGGTGCGCAGCGAGCGTGAACTGCCCGACGACGCCTCGCGCTGGGACGACCATGTCGTCGTGCCGGGCGCGCCGGAGGAACTTCCGCCCGCCGAGATCCATCCGGACGACGACATGTGCATCTTCTACACCTCGGGCACCACCGGCTTTCCCAAGGGAGCGCAACTGACCCATCGCGGTTGTGTACACAACGTGCTGCACTTGGCCTTCGCCAACACCGTCGCCTCGACGGCAACCGCCAAACTCGCGGCCCCCGGCGCTGGTGGTGCCGAACCCGGCTCCGCGGCTCCAGCCACACCCGGCGAGAACAACGATCCCGGCTCCGCGGCTCCAGCCACACCCGGCGAGAACAACGAACCCGGCTCCGCGGCTCCAGCCACACCCGGCGACAGCAACGCCCAGGCGGTCATCATGGTGCCCACACCGTTGTTCCACGTCACCGCCAACAACTGTGTGCTTCATCCCGCAACCATCTCCGGCGGCAAGATGGTGATGATGTACCGCTGGGACACCGCTCGGGCGATCGAGTTGATCGAACGCGAGGGCGTCAACATGTTCACCGGCGTGCCGACGATGGCCCGCGAGATGTTGGCACATCCCGATTGGCACACCCGTGACACATCCAGCCTGGCTTCGCTGGGCGGTGGAGGCGCGGCCATCCAACCGGACCTGGTCGAGAAGATCGACAAAGCAGACGGAAACGTGCGTCCGGCCACCGGCTACGGGCTCACTGAGACCAGCGGCGTGATCACCGCGGTGAGCAACGACTTCTTCTCGTCCCGGCCCACCTCAGCCGGACTTGTAATGCCGACCTTCGAGTACAAGGTGGTAGACGCTGACGACAACGAGGTCCCGACCGGCGATCGGGGGGAGCTGTGCGTCAGGGGGCCTGCGGTCGTGAAGGGCTACATCAACCGTCCCGAGGCGACCGCCGAGGCCATCGTCGACGGCTGGTTCCGCACCGGCGACATCGTCCATGTCGATTCAGACGAGTTCATCCACATCGTCGACCGAGCCAAGGACATGGTGCTGCGCGGCGGTGAGAACGTCTACTGCGCTGAGGTCGAGGCTGCGATCTACGAGCACCCCGACGTGGCCGAGGCCGCCGTGTTCGGGGTCCCCGACGACCGTCTCGGCGAGACAGTGGGCGCGGCGATCTACCTGGCCGAGGGCGCCGGACTCGACGAATCTGGGCTGGCCGCCCACCTGGCACCGCTTATCGCCAAGTTCAAACAGCCCGAACACGTCTGGTTCGTCGACGAGCCGATACCCCAGAACGCCAACGGCAAGTTCGTGAAACGCCAACTCCGCGAACAACTCCTCGCCACCCTCTAGCCCTGATCGTTCATGAGGGTGTGGCGTTGAAGGGGTGCGCGTCCGCGGAAAAGCCCCTTTGATGTGGGACGATGACGACCATAGCCGGCGAGCCGTCTTGGAGTTGTTGTGGGCAGCGGATCTCGGGATCGCAGACGCTAAGAAACGCTTGCCTGATCCGGTGATGCAGGAACGTTGGCAGCGCGCTCTGCGAATCCTTGACGGTTCCGAAGATGAGCCACCAGACTCAGGACGACTTGAGATGGAGGAGCTAGCGTCCGTCAATCTGATGCACAGCGGTTCATTTGGCGATGTTGAATTTGAAGCCAACGAGGAGTCGCTCGGAACATTGGTCTGGTTCGGACTTGTCGGTCCTGTGCTACAGGCCTTGGCGACGGGATCTGTCCTGTTGGTCGACGAACTCGACGTGAGCCTGCACCCCGATCTCGTTCGGCGAACTGTCCAACTGTTCCAAGAACCAGAGACGAACCCGAAGGCGGCTCAACTGGTGTTCAATAGTCACGATCCGGCGCTCATGGGTGACAGCGCTGACGGCCGTCTGCTCGGCCGGGATCAGATCTGGTTCACGGAGAAGTTGAACGACGGCAGCACACGACTGTTTTCGCTCGCAGATCTAGGACCGCGCAAGAACGAAGCCGTCGCCAAACGCTATATGGAGGGCCGCTATGGCGCTCGGCCGATCCTCTTGGACAGCGGTTTCAGCGATGCGGTCGAACACGCGGCGACGAGGTCGTCTTGACGCGCAGCCGATCAAGAAGGAGCCCGCGCAAAGGTAATCCCAGCGCGGACAAGGGCTCAGGCGCTGGATCGGAAGCACGACCTCGACGGTTCCGCTCCCCGGTCGAACCCGAGCAGTTCGGTCTGGTGATTGATCGAGGCCATCGTCCAGGGTCGAACCGACTCCGGTTCGAACGCAGGTTGACCGCTCGCTTGTCGGACCGGGAGGGCGGTGAACCGTCGCTATTGGATGCGCACTAGGATTGCGGCGGCGGAACCGGTGCAGTATCCGACTGAACGCCTTCAAGGTTTCGGGCCGCGGCGTCCTCGGCGAGCGGCGGTCAGCGATCCTGCATGAAGGGGAAGTCTCTGCGGACTTGGGCTACAACCGCGGGTGACACTTCAGCACAAATGGTCGTTTCCACCTCGGGGGTTGCTCCGACCATCTCCCCGAGTGGATCGATTATGCGGCTGTCGCCCGAGTAGTCGAGACGCCCGGCCGAACCGACCCGATTGACTCCCACGACATACGCCTGATTCTCGATCGCACGGGCCCTCAGCAGCGTCATCCAGTGCAGGCGGCGGGCCTCGGGCCAGTTGGCCGGCACGATGAAACAGTCGGTGGTGGCGGCGTTGTCCCAGAACAAGTCGGTGAAACGCAGGTCGTAGCAGATCAGCGGGGTCACCCTCACGCCCTTGATCTCGACTGTGACGGTGCCGCGTCCAGCGGCGTAGTGCCGGTCTTCTTTGGCATATGTGAAGGGGTGGATCTTGGAGTAGCGGTGGTCCTCCCCATCGGGCCCGGCGAGCAGCATACGGTTGGTGGGCAGGTCGTAGCCCTCGGTGTGTTCCGGGAACGATCCTGTGATCCAAGCGCCCGTGGCAGCCGCCGTCTCGTGCATGAACGTGGCCGTGGGGCCGTCCGGAGCTTCGGCGATGTCGGACGAGTTCATCGAGAACCCCGTGGACCACATTTCGCTCAACACCACTAGTGATGCTCCATCGGCAACCGCTGCTTCGACACGCGGACGCAGGCGCTCAAAGTTGCGTTGGGGAGCCTCCCACTCGATGTCGTGCTGAATAGCCGCAACCAGCATCAGACTGCTCCCGCGGCGCTTCGGCTGAGTTGTTGGAGTCGTCGGCACACTTCGTCGAGTACCTCATCGCGTTTGCAGAAGGCGAAGCGTACGAGCCGACGACCAGCCTCGGGATTGTCGTAGAAGACCTGCGTCGGAACCGCCACCACGCCGCAACGCTTCGGAAGCGACATGCAGAAGTCGATCCCGTCGGTCTCGCCCAGCGGGGTGATGTCGGCGGTGACGAAGTACGTGCCTTGAGGAACGATCACATCGAACCCGGCCCCAGCGAGGCCGTCCACGAGCCGGTCACGTTTCGACTGCATCTCAGCGGTGTAACCGTCGAAGAAGTCGTCACCGAGGCGAAGCCCGACCGCCACCGCCGGCTGCAGCGGCGCACCGCTCACGAACGTCAGGAACTGTTTGGCTGTGCGCACCGCGTTGATCAACTCCGCCGGGCCGCACGCCCAGCCGATCTTCCAGCCGGTGAATGAGAAGATCTTTCCTGCAGACGAGACCGTGACGGTCCTCTCCGCCATGCCCGGCAACGTGGCCAGCGGTATGTGCTCGGCGGCGTCGAAAACCAGATGTTCGTAAACCTCGTCGGTCACCGCGATGACGTCGTTGTCGATGCAGACCCGGGCGATGACCTCCAACTCTGAGCGGGAGAAGACCTTGCCGGTCGGGTTGTGCGGCGAGTTGAGCAGCATCAGCTTCGTGTCGGGTGTGAACGCGGCCTCGAGTTCGTCAGGGTCGAAAGCGAAATCGCGGCCTCGCAGTGTCACAGCCCTGCGCTGCGCACCGCTCATGGCGATCCCGGCAGCGTAGGAGTCGTAGTAGGGCTCGAAGGTCACGACTTCATCACCTGGTCCCGTCAACGACAGCAGCGCCGCAGCCAACGCCTCGGTCGCCCCTGCGGTGATCAGCACCTCGCCGGCAGGATCGAACCTCTGGCCACGGAAGCGGAGACGATGCTCAGCAACTGCTGTGCGCAGCGGCTCGATACCCGGCAGAGGCGGATACTGGTTGTGACCGGCTCTGATGGCGTCGATCGCCGCTTGCGACACGGCGACGGGACCGTCGGTGTCGGGAAAGCCCTGCCCGAGGTTCACCGATCGAGTCTCAATCGCCAGCGCCGACATCGCCGTGAAGATCGTGGTCCCGAAGCCCTGTAGGCGTTCAGTCAGATACGGCACCCGTTCCACCGTCGCGAGCATACGCCAACCTCTCACCAAGCTCTTACCTACTGCTGTGAGCATCTGGTCCGACAGAGTTACCAACGACCTATGGAGGTCCACCCCCAATGACCAAGAAACTGATCTGCTCACTAGTGGCTGCATGCGCGCTCAGCACAACAGCCACCGCAGCGTTCTTATTGACACCCGGGCAAGCCCTTGCTCAAAACAACGGTGATTCAACACAAGACGCTGACGAAACCAGCTCCACCAGTGAAAAACCACACCATGAGGAGCGAATCACCGAGGCGCTTCAGCCACTCGTAGACGACGGAACCTTGACCACGGCCCAGGTCGACGCAGTAGTCGAAGCCCTCGCCGAGGCACGCCCGGACGGTCGTCGCAGTTCGCGCGCGACACACGCCGCCGACATCGCCGAAATCCTCGGAATCACCGACGATGAACTCACCACAGCCCGGGCGGACGGCAAGTCCATCGCCGATGTTGCCGCCGAACAGGGTGTAGAGGTGCAGGATGTGATCGACGCTATCGTCACGGCCACCACCGAAAAGGTCAACGCTGCAATTGAAGCGGGCCGAATCGACCAGGATCGGGCCGATGAGATTCTCGGCAATGCCGAGGAACGCGCTACAGAATTCGTCAACAGCGATCGCGAGCGTGTCAACGGCGGACACGGACGAGGCGGACACGGACGAATGGGCGGGCACGGGTATCGTCGCTGAGGTTCATTCGTATCAGTACTTAGATTCCCCACCCCCGAAAGAGCCGGAGCCACAGTGCTCCGGCTCTTTCGCGTCGACTATCGATCAGCGGTCGATGGTTGGCAGGTGAAAGCCGACTGCTGCGCCGCCTTCAGGGCTGTCGGCAACGAATACGGACCCGCCGTGAGCCTCAACAACGTCAGCCACGATGGCAAGACCAAGGCCCGAGCCGGGCAGGTCCCTGCTCGAATCAAGCCGATGGAAACGTCCGAAAACGTCTGTTCGCTCCGATTCGGGAATGCCCGGGCCACGATCATGAACGGTGAGGGTGCCGCCGTCGACCGCCACCCGGATCGGTGTGTCCGCCGGAGAGAACTTCGCCGCGTTGTCCAATAGATTTCGGACTGCCCGCTCAAGTGCCTCAGGACGGGCCTCGAGCACGACCGAACGCTCAACCTCCAGGGTTATGTCCCGCTGAGTGCGACGACGGGACCGTTCGACCACCGGCCGGGCGATCTCCTCAAGGCTCAGCGGCACCGCGGCCTCATCTCTACGCACATCGACAGCAAGGTCGACGAGTTCAACAACCATCTCAGACAACTCCGACAACTCGCTGTCCAGATCGTCTATCAACGCCGCTCGATCCTGTTCGTCGAGATCATGGCCCCGGAGCAACACGTCGACATTGGTGCGCAGACTCATCAGCGGCGTCCGCAGTTCATGGCTCGCGTCGGTGACCATCTGGCGCTGTTGGCGACGAGAAGCCGCTAGCGCCTCGAGCATCGTGTTGAAACTCGATGCCAGCCGACCGACCTCGTCACCTCCCCGATCCTCGACAGTCAGAGACAGGTCTCCTGATTCCGCCACATGTTCGGCCGTCTCGGTCAGCTTCCGAACCGGTCCCACCACCGCACCGGATATGAACCAGCCGGCGAGGGCAGCTCCGATGATCGCAAGCCCGCCTATGAGTCCGGTGCGCAACCAGAGGTCATCGAGCACTCCCCGCACTTCATCGAGCGGTCGGGCAATCTGAAGGAATCCGACCTGGGGGAGGGCAACGGTCATCACCCTCACCGTCCCCGACGAACTCGAACCATCATGCAGAACCGGCGCTCTGAGGGCGTCCTCCAACAGCGAGGCATCGGCGGGCGCGGTGAACTCCTGGCCGAACGTTCCGATCACAACGCCTCTTGGATCAAGCACACGTGCCATCGCATCGAATGCGACCAGGCTCTGGAAGGGATCGACCCTCCCCGACACGAACTGTCGGCCGTTTCGCCGCTGCCGGCCCAGCGAGTCATCATCGAAACCGGTCGGCAGCCCCGGCCCACGAGCCGAGACGATCCTGGAGCGGTCCAACAAGTCAGCGTCGATTTCGGCAATCATCGAAGATTCCGTAGCACGGTGAATCGAATACCCGACCCCCGCCACCACCAGAGCAACAACTCCTGCCAGCACGAGCGAGATGCGCAGGCGCAGACTCACCGGACATCCGTTCTCAACACGTATCCGACGCCTCGCACATTGTGCAGCAGACGCGCCTCGCCCCGAGCTTCGAGTTTCTTGCGCAGGTAACCGACAAAAACGTCAAGCGTCTTCGAGTCACTGTCAAGATCGCCTCCCCACACGGACTCATATAGATACTCACGGCTCAGCACCACCCCGGTGTTGCGCAACAGGACCTCGAGCAGATCGAACTCAGTTCGGCTCAACTCAAGCGATACACCATCACGAAACGCCAGACGGCCGCTCATATCCATTGCCAGGTCACCGAGAGTCAACCAACCCTCTTCGTCTTCGTCAGTCAATCCAGTTCGCAGACGAGCCCGCAAGCGAGCCAGCAGTTCTTCCAATGCGAAGGGCTTGACAAGGTAATCGTCGGCACCAGCATCAAGTCCTCGGACACGGTCAGTTATTTCGTGACGCGCCGTGAGCATCAAGATGGGTGTGTCATCGTTGGCAGCACGGACCGCTCGGCATACCGAGAGACCATCCACATCGGGCATCGACACATCCAAGAGCAACAGGTCGGGTCTCCGCTTCGCGTGCAACCGCAACGCCTCAGCTCCGTTCGGGGCTGTGAGCACTTCGTACCCTTCAAGCGACAACGCCCGCTCCAAAGACTCACGAATCCGACGATCATCGTCCGCGAGCAGAATGGTCGTCACATTCCCAGCGTTGCACACCATAGTAAGAGACAGGTAAGTCCAGCGCCGCAACAACACAAGGCCATTGCATCAAGGGTGCCGATAGGGCCGGGCGGTGCGCATTCTGGTTACGTGCGCTTGGATTACCGGATCCTTCCCGGAGTACACCGAGGGCTACGGCCCGGGCCAACTTCAAGGCCGAATCGGGTCAGCAGATTCTCGATCTGAATCAAGACGGCAGTGAGTCCGCCAGTATCGACTACGACTCCGACCCCCGACTTCAATCTCTCTGAGAGCCAACAGGCGAACACATAAGCGTCTTGCGGCTCGTTGATCGCGTCCGCGATTCGAATGAAGATGTCCGTGTGTTCGCCGCTCGGAAGCCGGAAATGGTAGTTCGACGGCTCCCAGATCGCGTTGTGACGGCGGAACAGCGCATTCAATTCGACGGCTCTCGCATGGTCCGACATCTCTTTGTCGCTCCAAGAGTGCGGGTTGGCCCACCGCAGAGTCGGCGGCCGTCCGATCTGGTGCTGGATCACCCCTGCCTGGCGAGCGGATCCGAGCACCGGTTCTCCCCCGTCGTCGCTTGTAAGTCGGGTGAGCCACCGGTCAATCTGATCGATGTGAGGATCGTCGTCGGGTCCGACGATCCACGGCCAGCGGAACAGGATCATTTCTGTCCTGGAGCAATGGTGTAGCCGATCCTGTACCGCTCCTGTCAACGTCTCGATCTGTGCATCACCGCTTGAACGCGGCATTGGTTGGCGGGTGTGAAGATCGACGAATGTGAGTTCCAGATCGGTTCCCGGAGGTTCGACATGGGTCAGTTCGTCTTCGAGACCCTCGGTGGAGTCGTCAACGTCCACCCTCAGGAAATAACTGACCCGCTCGTCCATTGTGGCGGACTATCCGGCGAACGCTTCGTCGAACCTCAACTCGAGTTGATGAGAGTCCTGGTCTGGGATGCGGTGCTCAAGCCCCAGGGTTACCCACACCAGAGTGCCTTGAATCGGCAGGTGGTTGACAGTCGCGGTGTCGGGACCGTCGGAGTCAGATCCCCACTCAAGCGAGGTGGCGGAGCCGTCCGCATCGCCGTTGGTGACCATTCGGATGCTGCTCGCGCCCCCGACACCACGAACGCCCTCGTTGTATTGCCCAGCGATCCGACGCACAAGATCAAGTCCGATTCCGCGACCACCGACCGGACGGGGCAAACGGCCCATCACGGCGTCACTGATCGCCTCTTCGGCGGAGCGCTCCCGATCCTTGTAGAGCTTCCGCACCCGGCCAGGCAGGCCCACACCGTTGTCGAGAACCGTGAAATGGAGCCGGTTGTGGCTGTCACGCCCTCCACCGAGGGTGGCGTAGACCTGCCCCAGCGAACAGCCGGCCGAGGTTCGGCGGAGGCTCGCATGATCCGGGACGTTGACGACGATCTGGTAGAACACTTCGAGGCAATCACCCAGCGTCGCCACCATCTCCGAGCCCGGTTTGATATCGAGGCGCCGGCTCAGCCACCGACCCGCAATTTGACGCAAGTCGCGGCGCAAGTCACTGGCGAGTCTGTTGTGTGGATGCATGACAGACAGCAGGTACCGTTGAAAAGCCGCCCGAACCACCCACGAGTCGTGCTCTGGGTCCTTGACGTCCACCAGCGCAGCACGACTCATTCGCGGATCGCTGGGATGGAACGGATGCACCCAGTCATTGGCGGCTCGGCTCCATTGTTCGGGTTCTTGTCCCTCCCAACTCACACCCGAGCGGTTGGCCAGCGCGAAGAAGAGCCCGCCGCGGGCCAGTTGCAGATTCAGACCCCTTGAATCGGGGATCCGCACCTTCAGCCGCACATCTCGGAAGCGACCCACCAGGAGGTTCGACAGAACCATTACCGAAGGGATCGACAAGCGCACCGCTGACGGGCTGGCCGAACCGGCGACCGCCTGATCAGAAAGGTCCAACTCGCAAATCGTGCCTCGGCGTTCTGCTCCATCCAGTTCTCTCGCGAATTGCGCGAGCCCGGCGACATCGAAGGTGGTCAGACTCCTAGCACTCGCAAGTCGCTCCATTGAATCCCTCCTCCGTCCACCTTTGTCCGGTCAGCCCCGCCGGGAGACTATTGTGACGAGCAATTCCGCGCCTAGCTCGCCGCTGAACTTGTACCACATCGAGCCGGTTCGAGACAAGAGACTCGTCCGTTTCGCCGCCGATCTGGTCACAAATCGACCGCAAAGTGGGAGTCACGCCAGAATCCTGGCTCGCGCCGTCATTGGTCCACTCCAAATTCGGTGATGTTATGACGGCAGTCTTGCACAGTGAGCCGACCAAACGGCCGATACCGCTTCATAAGTCTGCGCCGTATGACCATGCCGCGACGGCGCGATGGTTGGGGAGCGATAGGGTCGGGCGGTGCGCATTCTGGTTACAAACGACGATGGCATCGATTCGATCGGGCTGCATGTACTCGCCCGCACTATGCGGCCCTTCGGTGATGTGGTCATCGCCGCGCCGGACTCCGAATATTCCGGATTCGGTGCCGCGATCGGCTCCATCTGGCACATGGAGCCTCAAGTGCATCGCAGAGAGATATCCGGCATCGACGAATCGTGGGCCGTCTCAGCTCCACCGGCGTTGTGCGCCATGTTCGGACGGCTCGGTGCTTTCGGCGATATTGATCTTGTGGTTTCAGGTATCAATCCCGGCGCCAACGTGGGGCGAAGCGTCTACCACTCTGGCACCGTCGGAGCCTGCCTCACCGCTCGCAACGGAGGAATCAACGCGGTGGCTGTCAGTCAGTCGATCGACGACTGGGGGGTTGAAGGCCAAGGCTGGGAAGCCATGCTCGCCAACCAGAATTGGCAGGGGGCAGCCGATATGGCCGCGATCATGGTCGGCGAGTTGGTCAATGACCTACCGGCCGATCCGGTGGTGATCAACATCAATGTGCCGAACCGCCCCGCCGCGGAGATGGAGGGCTGGAAACGCACGAGAGTCTGCTCCGCCCCGCCCCGCTCGATAGCTACGGCTTCGCTGGTCTCCAAACCAGGTCACGACGGCACTTTCACCGTTGACATGTCTTGGGGAGATCCGATCGACACGCCAACCGAGGACGACACCGGCGCGGTGATGGCCGGCTTCGCCTCGGTGACCTGGTTGAATCGGCTTGAGGGAGAGACACCTGCGGCTGGTGTTGCGTCTGATGCCGAATCGGCACTCGACGCTTTCTTCAGCTGAGATGCTCACAGCGTCGGGGTTGGCCAAGTCGTACGGCCCTCGTGAACTCTTTCGTGACGTAACACTGCTGCTCTCAGACGGGAGACGGATCGCTCTGGTGGGGGGCAACGGCACGGGCAAGACCACACTGATCGAGATCCTCATGGGCACGAACCGGCCCGACGCCGGTTCGGTTACCAAGCCCCGGGACATGACCCTGGGCTACCTGCCGCAGGATCTCGTCGACACCTCGAATCGGACCGTGATCGCCGAAGTCGTCAGCGGAGCGGGCGAGTTGGCTGTCCTCGCGGATCGCCTCAACGAACTCGAGTCCTTGATGAGCGATCCCAGTGGGGAACAGGACAAGATTCTGGAGGTTCTGGACGACTACGGGGAGGCGCAGAGCCGTTTCGAATCGATGGGCGGCTACGCCCTCGAAGCGGACGCTCGGAAGGTGCTCGCCGGACTGGGTTTCGCCGAGGGCGACGCGGAACGCAACGTGGGAGAACTCTCCGGAGGTTGGCGCATGCGGGTCGCCTTGGCACGCTTGCTGTTGGCGAAGCCCGATGTGTTGATCCTCGACGAGCCGACCAACCATCTCGACGTCGACTCGGTCGCATGGCTCGAACAACAGCTCGCGGCGTGGCCCGGCGCCCTGCTGTTCGTCAGCCACGACCGCGACTTCATCGACGCCGTCGCCGACCGGGTCGTGGAACTGGCCGAGGGCACAGCGCTCGAGTATGTGGGCGGGTTCGCTGAGTTCGTGGTGGCCCGCGAGGAGCGCCTGGCCCGGATCGAGGCCGCGGCAGCGGGCCAAGCGCGCGAGATGGCCAAAGTCGAGCGGTTCATCAACCGGTTCCGTTACAAGGCCTCCAAGGCCCGCCAGGTGCAGAGCCGTGTCAAGACCCTCCAGAAACTGGAGATGATCAAGGTCCCGGACCGCCGCGAACTGGTGGCCCGGTTCGCTTTTCCGGAGCCGCCCCGGTCGTCACGGGTCGTCGCGGAGTTCCACGACGCCACTGTCGGCTACGACGACATTCCAGTCGTGTCGGATGTGTCGCTGACCGTCGAACGGGGCGAAACGGTGGCCCTTGTCGGACCCAACGGCGGCGGCAAGACCACTCTGCTCAAGTTGATCCTCGGTCAGCTCGAAGCCACGGCAGGAACCGCCCAGCTGGGCAACAACGTGAGCGTCGCGGCGTTCCATCAGCACCAGGCCGACGGACTCGACGGCTCCAAGACCGTTGTCGAGTTGTTCTCCGGAGGGATCGACCCGGGCAAACGGAACCTGCGGACCGTGCTCGGCTCGTTCGGGTTTCCCGGGGACGCCGCTGACCGCTACGTGAGGGACCTGTCCGGAGGTGAGCGCACCCGCCTGGCCCTTGCCCGCACCATGATCGAGCCCGTCAACCTGCTGGTCCTCGACGAACCCACCAACCATCTCGACCTGCCCAGTTGCGATGTTCTAGAAGACGCGCTGACGGCCTACCCCGGCACGGTTCTGCTGGTCACCCACGACCGCCACCTGATACGCAACGTGGCCGACGCCGTGATCGAGGTGCGCCACGGAAGAGCCACGCTGCATCCGGGTGTGCCCGACGAGGTGTTGACGCCCGCAGACCCCGGCAACGTTGGAACCGCCAGACTGGCACCGGACAAGCCGTTGAATCCCCGTACGCAGCGCCGACGCGAGACGGCCCAAGCCCGCCAGGCCACCGCTGATCTGCGCAAGCAGGTGGCCCGCTTGGAACGCAACTTGGCCAAAGCCGATGCCGTCGTCGCCGACCTCGAGACCCGTCTCGCCGATCCCGAGATGTGCAACGATCCCGAGGAACTCCAGCGGCTGGCCGCGCTGTACGAAGAGGCCACCGCCCAGGCCGCCACCCTGATGCAGGACTGGACCGAAGCCGCCGAACAACTCGAAGCTGTCGACTAGCGGATTCAATCACTTACCGCCCACTGCCCCTTCCTGCCCCGACAACAGAATCAGGCTGACTCCTCAAGCAAACCAATCACCGATACAGGGTGGTATAAGAGGCCGAGCGAACAGGTGAGTCAACACGGCCCATAAGGTACGAGGCCGTGGCCCGAGCGGCCCGTGAGCGCAGCGAACAAGAGCGGGAGTGTCCCCGCTTCGACGCGACGTACTCGTCACCTATCCGCGCAGGTTCTAACGGCACTAAATCAGGTAATGCTTCACGGGTTTGAACATGCATGGGACCGCGGCGAGTGTGTGGCATATCGAGGTCGGCAAACGCGCGCTGCCGATCTAGTCAGAAGTTTCAGTCAAGAAAGCGGCAATTTTTCTACCGACATCGTAGTCGGCGGTATCGATCTCAGACAGTCGGTTGTATGCCTCAGTCATGTCATCGGCGCGCTCTTGCGCGTAAGCGTGGGCGTGGTAGTGGGTCGGAATCAGAAAGTGCCCTGCAGCTACTCCGTCGAACGCCCGCTCGGCAACAGTGGCAGCGCTCATTCCCTTCTTCTCCATGAACACTCCCGCACCCGGGTCGCTGCCTGCTCGGCCGCCGTAGCGTTCAGGCCGCGCTCGGGTGGAGTTCCACAGTCGGCTTGCGGTGAGACCAGGACATACCACACTGATTCCAACATGATCAGGCAGTTCTGTCCGCAGTACATCGCACATTCCTAAGACTGCGTGCTTGGATGCGGTATAGGCGCCGGCATTCGCGTGGGGAACACCAACGGAATGCTCAGAACCGGTGGCCATGAGCCAGCCCTGTTCTTTGTCGGCGACCAGGAGCCGTCCGAAGCTTCGCAGTGTGTTGATCGTGCCGAGCACGTTCACCCTGATCACCCACTCGGCATCCTTTGACGAGGTGTCCAACAGCGGGGCCATCGGCGACATCACCCCCGCGTTGGCACACACCAGACCGGGAGTGCCGTGCTCCTCAACGATGGCAAGTGCCAGCTCATCGACCGCGGACGCGTCAGTCGTGTCGCACTGATGCGCTCTAGCCGTGCAGCTTCTGTGGCTGCTGATGTCCTGGGCCACAGCCTCAGCAGCTCCGAGGTCCACATCAACCACCGCAACGCTGGCGGCACCGACGTCTGCGGCCTGGTGAGCGAGCGCAGCTCCAATCCCGCTGCCTCCGCCGGTGACCACCACCGGGCGTCCCTTGATTTTGACTCCCAAGAAAACTTCCCCCTGTTTCAATTCTTTAATTCGGCCGGTTTCTCTGCTTCGGTCAGTTCCTTCGGTCTTCGATCTGATCCAATATCGGCAGCAGATACCGCACGAACACCTCCGGATTCTCCTGCATCGGGAAGTGTCCCACGTCAGCCATCTCGGTGTGAGTAGAACCAGCTATGGCCGAATGGGCCTGTCTTCCCGCTTCGACCGTACCGCTGTAGTCGTACTCGCCGTTCATGATGTGCACCGCTGTGACGTCGGTGTCGATCTCGCCGGCACGGTCGCGGATGTCGTAGTCCTCCAGGTAATAGCAGAGGTCGCCCAGAAACACTGGCGGCCAGCCGGCGGAATATACCTGTGACACCTCTTTCACATACGGCTCAGGCGAGGTGGGTGAACACAACCCCTCCATAGTCCTGGCCTTGGTTTGACTGCTCACCTGCGGGTGCCAGAAACCCGAGAAGTCTTCTCTGCTGCCACCGATGTGCAGCGCTCCCTCGAGGGAGATGACCGCTGAGAAGTCTTCTGAATGGTTCAGCGCCAAATCCAGGGCCAGCAACCCGCCTACCGAACAACCCATGAACGCCGGCCTCTCCAGTTGCAGCGCCGTGGCCAACACCAGTGGCACCTGCCGTAGAAACCGCCCTCTCAAGGAATATTCGTGCTCCCACCAACGCTGTTGCACTGGCGGCACCGATTTGCCGTGACAGGGCAGGTCGTAGGCCACCAGTCGAAAGCGATCAGTTATCTCGGGCACTTCGAAGAGGTGTCGATACTGGAGACTGTTGGCTCCCGCGGTGTGCTGGCAGAGCAGGGGGATGCCCGTACCCGCTTCTTCGTAGTAGATGCGATAGTCGTACCCGTCGATTTCAACACGGATGTATCTGCCGATCGGGCTGTCGTGACGAGGTACCGGGCCGCTCTCGTTCACTTCGGTTAGCCGGTCTGCCCCCGGCGCCCTCAACAGTTCGCTGGCTCGTTCGACGGCGGGCATGTACTGCGCCAACAACAGTGGATCAGTCTGCCCTCGCTGAATGCCCGATTCACCCAGCGCCAGCAACAATGAGATCTGGGCATTCCGGGGCGGCACAGGTTCCATCAGCGGCGCCCAATGCTCCAACGGCGCAGTGAGGGTGATGACCCCACTCCCCTCTGCGGGCACACCAAGGGTTATCTCACCGTCGGCAACGGTGAATCCGGTCCACATCTCGCCGATGCCCAGCCGTAGTCCGCCTGTCCAGTAGCGCACAGCCAAACGCATCTCACCATCGGCCGCGCAAACCGCCGCGAACTCATCTGAGTCGGGCGCGCTGGGCATTCAATGACCCGAAACCGGGCAGACGTTCACCGGCATGGCGTCGAGACCATTGAACCACACGCTGTTCGTCGGGGTGGGAGGCTCAGCTAGTTCAATATTGGGAAGCTGTCGGTAGAGTTCGCTCAGAACGCATTTGAGTTGGGTGCGGGCCAGAGAAGCACCGAGGCAGAAGTGGGGTCCTGTGCCGAACGCCAAATGCATGTCAGCGTTTGGGCGGAAGATGTCGAAACGGTCGGGGTCTTCAAACACCTCCTCGTCTCGGTTGGCCGAGATATAGGACATGTACACCTTGTCGTCTTTGGGGATGGTCTCGCCGCGCAACTCGATGTCTTCAGTGGCAGTGCGGCAGAACTGCATGACTGGCGGAGAGAACCGCAGCACCTCTTCCACAGCGTTCGGCACTCGGCCGTCGAGATCGTCGAGCAGCAACTCCTTCTGGTCGGAGTGCTCGTCCATGAGCCGGACGAAGTGGGCGGTGGTGTTGCGTGTGGTCTCGTGGCCGGCAATGGACAAAGTCAAGAAGAACTGAGCGATCTGGTCTCTGCTCAGGCGCTGCCCGTCTACTTCAGCGTCCAGGTACTTCGACAACATGGTGTCGTGTTCGTCGTCGTCGCTGTGAGACTTCACAACCTCGTCAAGGAAGAGGTAGAGCGCAATTATGTCGTCGCGGAACTCCGGGTTGTACTCGAAGTTGGCGACCTTGTTGGCCAACTGCAAGTATCCGCCTCGCTTCTCCTGTGGCACACCCATGAGCTGGCACAGCAGGATCATCGGTAGTTCGGCGGCCACCTCGAAGACGAACTCGGCGGTATCTTTTTCAGCGAGTTCAGCAATCACCTCCTGGGCATGCTCGCGGATGAAGGGTTCCAGTCCGGCAACCTTGCGGGGAGTCAAACCAGATTGAATAAGGCGCCGGAATTGGGTGTGTTGAGGCGGGTCCATGCCCATTAGCCCAGATCTTTGGGCGGCGAGTTCTTCTGGTTCCTCCCGCACGTCAGTCCAAAGCACCGAATTTTCCCAGGCCGAGAAGCGCGCCGCGTCTTTGGATGCCATGGCCACGTCTTCGTATTTCGACAGCACCCAGAAACCCGGGCAGGGAATGTACCCCGGGTGCTGTGGGTCGGGCGGTGGATTCCACCACACCGGGGCTTCCCGCCGCAGAACCTCAAAGTACTCATAGGGCGGCGCGCCGAAAAGGGCGATGTCGTCCTGTTTGGCTAGGTTTATATCTCCGGGTTCGAGCGTCATGCGAACACCCCCAATTCCTGTTCGTGCTGTCAGTTGGATTCAAACAATGTTCAAAGTCGAAAAAAATGCGGTTGCCACAGCCGGGTCGCCCTCCACTTCACAGGCTGTATACCACGAGGAACGGCCAGTGCCCCACGACACGAAATCCACCGCTGTTGAGGTGGCCACCACCTCTGCACCACCGCCGGTTTCCACCATCAGAGGGCCCGTCGGGTCTCCGTGGCGCACCGTCCACTCGCTCTCACCGGGGCCGGTGAGGCGGATCGTGATCGGCTCCAGCAGAGACCCGTCCAGCTCCGGGCCCTGCATCTGGGGAAGTCCCCACATCATCCATTGCACCACCGGCAGCATCTCAGCGTGGTCCGGTGCAGCCAGCTCGCGCTGGACCGGGCCCGCGGGTTCGACAATGTCGTGGTACAGATGGCAGAAATAGTCGAAAGCCAGTCCGTTCGCCACGGCATGCAAGGGGTAGGTTCCCAGCCCCGGGACCTTGATCTCGTTGGAGGCCAGCGGTTCTTCTTGAAAACTCGGCATGCGCTCCAGTCGTTGCGCACCGAACTGCTCGAACTCCTCCAAGACTTCAGGAATAGTCCAACTACGACGAATGTCAACGTGTACGTCGTGCTCCCGCTCGCGGTTGGCCGGCAGAGGCAGTCGATCATCGGGCACGACGAGCGGGTCGATCAGGTTGCGGGCGCCTGCCCCGAGGTGGGCGATCACATCCCGAACCCGCCAGCCGGCGCACGCTGAGGGTGCGATCCATTCAGCTTCTGAGAATGTCCGAGCCACCTCGACGGTCCTGTCGTGAAAAATCCTCGTTGCCGAAACTCCCTCAATAGTCACATCCCAAGCCTTGACTAAATCATTGCCGCCTGTCAAGCGGCAGGGGGTCGGACAGCACCACGGCTGTTGGCTGTTCGACGCCATCGTTGTTATTGTGAGGCGGTGACGCTCGAGCCTGATTTCGACAGCTTTCCCACGGTTGTTCACGGTCACTCGTTTGAAGAGTTCTCCGAAGGGCGAGAGTTCGTCCACCACTGGGGTCGCACGATCACGAGTGGCGACAATGCTCTGTTCTCAACGGCAACGTGCAACTGGAACCCCATGTACCTCAACGCCGAGTTCGCCAAAGCGCACGGCCATCCCGACATGGTCGTGAACCCGATGCTTGTGCTCTGCACAGTCGTCGGTTTGTCGGTGGAGGACCTGAGCGAGATCGGCGGACCCTTCCTGGGAATGGAGAACGTGAAGTTTCACAGGGCAGTGCATCCGGGCGACACGTTGACCGCCAACTCCAGTGTGCTCAAAGCCCGAGAGTCGCAGACACAGCGTCACAACGGAATCGTCACCTGGCATACCGAGGCGTACAACCAGAACGGCGAGCTGGTGGTTGAGTATCAGCGCACCAACCTGGTAGCCAAAAGGCGTCTGCCCAGGGGCGGTTGAGAGTGCCTCGCACGCTGCTCGATCCGCGTCCTTCGGTCCCGGCGCCCTACCGCACGAACGAGCGGGTGGCGATCCAGGAGATGGCCCGCGATTTCGCCATGAACAGTGTGCTCCCGATCGCCAATCGCCTCGACCCGGAACACGGCTTGATTCCCGACGAGTTGCGAGAGCAGATGGGTGAGCTGGGGTTCTTCGGGATCATGCTTCCAGAGAGTTGCGGCGGGTTGGGGTTGGGTGTGTTCGAGTACGCACTCATCACTGAGGAACTGGCTCGGGCGTGGCTGAGCGTAGCCAGCATCATCGCTCGAGCGGGAATGGCTCTATCATTGAATCCCAGCCAACGGGAGAAGTGTCTGCCGTTGGCTGCCAAGGGGGAATGGTTGGGCTGTTTCGCCATGTCTGAACCCGGCGCGGGCTCCGATATCGCCTCGATTCGTACTCGAGCGCACAAGACCGATGGGGGATGGCTGCTCCAGGGCCAAAAAATGTGGTGTACGTTCGCCGATCAAGCGAACTGCATCTTGGTTGTTGCCCGTTCAAAGCCCTACGAACCCGACAACCGCCACGCAGGCATCGGCCAGTTCGCGGTTCACAAGGCGCCGGGAACCTTTCCCGAAGGCGTGTCAGGCAATCCGATCCGAAAGATCGGCTACCACGGTTGGCGTACTTTCGAACTTTCATTCGACGACTGCTTCGTGCCCGACGATTGCCTTATCGGATATCGGGGGGACGCCGGCTCCCGAGAAACAGGCTCCAAGGGCGCCGGATCCAAAGACACAGGCTTCAACCGGACAGCCGCGATGATGACCACCCCCCGCATCCACACCGCGGCGCGGTCGATCGGGCTTGCCCGCGGTGCGCTGGAGGATTCGATTGCTTATGCCCAGCAACGCGAGCAGTTCGACCGACCGATCAGCGATTTCCAGGTGACAAGATTCAAGATCGCCAAGATGGCCTCAGAAATCGAGGCTTGCAGGGCTCTGATGTATCAAGTAGCAGCCAACGCGGATGCCGGCGAGAAGTCCGATATGGCAGGTGCAATGGTCAAGTATCTGGCATCGGAGATGTCCGAGCAGGTGACCTCAGAAGCACTTCAGATCCACGGCGGCGCGGGATACACGACCGACTTCCCCATTGAACGTTATTGGCGCGACGCACGGCTCACCAAGATCTTCGAAGGCACCAGCGAGATCATGCAGCGGATCGTTGCCGACCACCTCCTGCCCTCCTCTTCACTGCGGTAGGTTCTGATAATGACCACGCCCTCAGATCTCACCAGTTCAACCGGTTATTTTGAGGACTTCGCCGTAGGCCAACGTATGCACCATGCTCGCTCAGCCACAATCGATGAGGTTGAGAACAACTACATCTCCAAGCAGGTGATGAACACAGCCCAGTCGCATTGGAACGAGGAATTGCTGACCGGATCGCAGCTGGGCGACGGTCGCCTCGTGTTCGGCCTGATCACCGGGTCGATGACTGTGGGGTTGGCCAGCCAGGACACTTCGGAGAACGCGCTTCAAGAACTCGGGCTCGACGGCGTGCGGTTCAAGAAACCGGTACATCACGGCGACACCATTACCGCCTACACCGAAGTGCTTGAAACGACCGACGCCGCAGACCGGGACGACGCCGGAATCGTACGCTTCAAGCACTGGGGACTCAACCAGCACGGCGACGTGGTGTGCGTGCTGGAACGCCAGGTGCTGATCAAGCGTCGCAGCCACTGGATGAGCCGATGAGCACCGTCTACGACGAGTCCGACGCACATCTCAACGCTCATGAACACGCCGCGGCCATGATCGCTGAGAGGTCGGGGCCTCTCAGCGATGTCCGCATCGTCGACCTCACCAAGGCGTTGGCTGGATCGTTCTGCTCCATGATCCTGGCCGACATGGGTGCCGACGTCATCAAGATCGAACCGCCTCAGGGCGACAATCTCAGGGGTATCGGTCCACACACCGAAGTCGATGACGACCATTTTTTTGGTGGTTACTTCGCTTCCAACAATCGCAATAAGCGCAGCGTGGTGCTCGACCTCAAAGAACCTGATGACGCCGCGGTGTTTTTACGACTGGTAGACACCGCCGATGTGGTTGTTGAGAATTTCCGGGCCGGTGTCATGGACGGGTTCGGTTTGGGTTACGAGAAACTGCGGAAGCGCAGACCGAGTCTCGTGTACGGAGCCATTCGAGGCTTCGGCGACCCGCGGACCGGCGAGAGCCCCTACACTTCCTGGCCGGCCTATGACATCGTGGCCCAGTCGATGTCGGGGCTCATCAGCCACACCGGCACTAAGGGAGGCGAGCGGGTAGCTTGCGGTCCGAGCGTTGGCGACCTGTTCCCTGCCGCATTGATGGTCTCAGGGATTTTGGCCGCACTTCACCATTCACGGCGCACTGGCGAAGGCCAGTTCGTGGATGTCGCCATGATCGACGCGCTGATGGCCTTGTGCGAGTCGATGACCTGGCGCTACTCATACACAGGGGAGATTCAATCGCCTCGAGGAAGCGAGCATCCGTCGCTCTGCCCCTTTGAACTCTACGAAGCAGCCGACGGTCTAATAGCGATCGCCGCCCCTGGACCACCTCACTGGGATCGACTGTGCGAGATCATCGGGCGCGAGGACATGATCGACCACGAACGTTACAGAAGCTCAAGACGACGGGTGCTGCACCGCGAAGAGGTGCGTGGAGCGATCACCGGCTGGACCGGTGTACGCACTCGCGCAGAGGTCGTGGATGCACTGTCCGGTCTGGTGCCCTGCGGACCGGTGAACAACGCCTCCGACTTGTATCACGACCCTCATGTGAAGGCCCGCAAGATGCTCGTCGCAGTTGATCATCCCGGCTCGGCTCGCCCGGTTATAACTCCCAACACACCGATCCGTTTCGCCAATTCCGAAACCGGGATTTACAGGGCGGCCCCCAAGCTGGGTGAGCACACCGAGGAGGTCATGGCCGAGATCGACCATTGGCTAGACGATTCGGTTGAGCACCCGCTTGACGATTCGACAGAGCCCGACAGCCGTTCCAACCCTTCCAAGGAGTCCAATTGAGCAGTTACACAAGAGAGAAGCAGACCAGGGTGCGACGCTCGGAACTGTCGACTCCAGGCCACTCCGACAAAATGATCGCCAAGGCGGCGCAAAGCGCTGCGGACATGGTGTTTCTTGACCTTGAGGACGCGGTGGCGCCGTCGGCCAAGGTCAGTTCCCGCCGAAACATCATCGCGGGATTCAACGAACTCGAATGGGGCAACAAGATCCGCTCCTACCGCATCAACGGGGTACACACCCAGTGGTGCCACGACGATATAGCCGAGGTGGTCACCGGCGCTGGAGCCAACATTGATGTGATTATGGTGCCCAAGATCAAGGGACCCCGTGACGTGTGGTTCGTCGACGACATGTTGACCCAGTTGGAACTCAAGTTGGGTCTGAAAGTGGGTCGAATCGGCATCGAATGCCTGGTGGAGGAAGTGGAGGCAGTTCAAACAGTTGACGAGATCGCTGGATGCAGTCCCAGGCTCGAAGCCCTTACTCTGGGTGTGGGCGACCTTTCGGCCAGCCAAGGGATGCGCCTTGGCCACATCGGCGTCACCGACGGCGAAGCCGCGCTGCGCTACCCCGGCGATGTGTGGCATTACGCTCGCACTCGCATGATCGTCGCCTGCCGGGCCGCCGGCATCGACGCTATCGACGGCCCATACGCCAACTTTGCCAACCCAGCAGGATACGAGCGCAGCGCAGCCACGTTCTCAATGCTCGGTGGTGTGGGAAAATGGTGCATTCACCCGAGCCAGATCGAGGTGGCAAACCGAGTGTTCGCACCAAGCTCCGAGGAGATCGCTGAAGCACAAGGCGTTGTCGATGCTGTTCGTACTGCGGAGGCCGAAGGTCTGGGTGCAGCCAACTACCAGGGCATGATGATCGACGCCGCCACCACCCGGCTTTTTGAGGTCACCCTCGACCGGGCCCGTCGATGCGGGCTCATCGACTGAACACCAACCGCGCAATGCGAGTACCACAGATCCAGGATGCGGGATTGGCAGGGTAGAGGTGCCGCGAGTTGGTGTTGCGGGAAGAAGTGTCGAAGCCCGGGGTGGACGACCGGCCGGACCGGTTGCAGACCGAGAACCGATTCCATGTTTGCGTGCAGGGGTCTAGGCAACAGTCCGTGCAGGGATAAAGGGATGCGACCTCCGCCACGGGTGTCGTGTCCCTTGTTCATGTTCTCGGTGGCATCCTTGGAAACTCTGCATAGTTTTGTGTAGCTTTCTGTTCAGGTATCGTTGTCCTGTGATGTTCAAAGTTGGAGGATTGCCATGTTGATGTCATCAACCCCCCCCCCCCCCCGGTCGGGTCATGCCGAAGCGTAGGAACCGTCGCACCGCCTCGATAAAACGTTTCAGCGTCGTCCTGCTCGGCGCGCTCGCGGCGACGCTGCTCACACCGTCCGTGCTCAGCGCCCAAACACCCCCAGTGCCTTCCGCGACCTTGACATACCAGAGCCACACCCTGGTCAACCCCTCCACCGGGTGGACGTTCACTGAACAGTCCGCTGAAATCGTGTTGAGAGTGAACCTCGACCCCGCGCCGACGACACGGCTCAGAGTCAACCTGAGCGCCACGACAGGCGGGCATTTCCTGCGGTCCCGTGAAACAACCCGGACCGTCGATTTCGCTGCCGGGGAAACCCGCCAAGACGTCACATACCACATCGACAACGACAGAACCAACGAACCCCACAGCCTCCTCACAATCCGGATCCAACCCGGCGACGGCTACACCATAGGACAACCCGACAACTTCGACAGCATCTACCTGCACGACAACGACAGACCCCCCGGGGAAAGAACAACAACAGTACCGCTCACCGTCGCCAACCCCAGATACGAACCGGTACTCATCGACTGCGGCGACACCGACGAAGCACAAAGATTCGCCGACCACTGCCAAACAGCCCTACAGGAACTCGAAGAACTATGCAGACTCTTCGAAACCGTCGATGCTCACGGCAACCGCCGTCTACGAGGAAGGGTGCCGCCGGCCTGCGGCACCAACGGAGCACCACCAGACCCTCAAGTCGCTGTCATCGACAACCCCGACTACATACCCCAGAGCATCCCAGGAAACAGTGCTGTGCGCAACCCCGACCATGTTCCGTCCACTGTCACGCGGCCCGGTCGGATACCGAGGATCACCGAACCCGTCGAACCGACGATCGAATACCCTGACTACCCTGAAGAGATACCCTGGCCCGAGTGCCCCGACCACGAAACGCAGGGATGCACCGACGCCGTCTACGACGCCTACTTCGCCCGTGTCGACGCGCAACTAGACCGATACAACAAAGCCGTGGAAAGATACGACAAAGCCTGGCAAGACCACCACGACGACTGGGACGACTTCATCGAACGACGCAACCAGCTGATCCAAGCAGACCAACCCTTCAAAGAATGCGGCCACGAACCCCCAATGTTCCCAAGCCTCAACCGACCCCACAACCAACCCTTCATCCAAGACGTAGACGGAATCAACATCCTAGACGAAGACGGAGACCCAATCCCAAACCCCAACTACGACCCGCTGTGCAGCTAACACCATAAACACCGGGGTTCCCTAAGAACGTGCGCGGATTGACCATCGCGGGTGCGTCGAGACCTGTCGTCTCCCGCTCTTGTTCGCTGCGCTCACGGGCCGCTCGGGCCACGGCCTCGTTCTGTCACGACCGTGTGCGGGGTCAATCTGCTCGGCCTCTAAACAAACAGACACACACATTTGAGACACCGCAACCCTGAACCGCCGCCTAACAGATGGCGAACCAACATCAAAGAGGGGCAGACCAAACAACAACCCGCAGGGTTGCCGTAACCAAGAACACCCAACAGACCGCTTGCACCTCAGAACCACAGCCCCCCTCACCAGCATACGAGTCCGGTCACCAGGATCCTGGCAGCCCGAACACACCACAGTGTTGACCCGCAGCAGGGAGTGTCAGCGCGAGGCGGCATCACCTACCCGCGCACGTTCTTATTTGGAAAGCGACACCCAGAATCTCCACCAGTTGGCACGCCCTACCAGTCGGGGGTCTGTCAGACGCTCCCTAGAAGCTCGCTGCTCTATCCAGTTGAGCTGTGGAGGCGGATTAATCGTACGCCGAGCGCCGCAGTCCGCTACGCTGTTGCTCGGCTTTGGACTGGGCCGCGGGCACGGTTCGAGGTCGACATGGTGGGCGTAGCTCAGTTGGTTAGAGCGCCTGGTTGTGGTCCAGGAGGTCGGGGGTTCGAGTCCCCTCGTTCACCCGTAGAATCGTCACCGGCTCCTTCGCGCACCTCTAGCTCAATCGGTAGAGCAACGGACTCTTAATCCGCAGGTTCTGGGTTCGAGTCCCAGGGGGTGTACAACCACAACAACACATCCCGGCGCGACCAGACACCGGCATACAGTCGCGCCCCCGCCGCGGTCAACAGCTCAACACCGAGAGCAGCGCCCATCGAGGCGCCGGCAGACCTACGGTGAACCTCGGCGGCCATCATGCCGTCACGTAGCGCCCGTCGAGGCGCCGGCGGACCGCTTCGTGCCTGAAGGACGGCATGGACACGAACCGTCGGGGAACCCCCCCAGGTACATAATGTTTTGTTGCCGGCGCTGTGCGTTGTTGTTCAGTTGTTGTTGATGGTGCCGGTGGCGCTGCGCCGGTCGGGTTCAGCGCCGTCGACGCGGGCCAGGTAGAGGATCATCCGTTCCGGTTGTTCGTTGATGTCGTCGACTGTTGTTCGGATGTGAACAGTTTTGCGGGTTTCGCCTGGTCGGAAGACGACCCGTCCGTTGGTGAACGTGTAGTCGTCGGTGGTGGCTTCACCGCGCAGGGTGCTGTAGGCGACCTCGACAGTTGTTTGCGACGCCCGGTTCAAGCTGATCACGAAGTCCAGGGTCTGGCCCTCTTCCGCTTCGGCGTCTGACAACGACAGGACCACAGGCTCCAACACCGGCTGCGGTGTTGGTACTCGGGTTGGCGCCGGTTGCGGCGCCGACTGTTGCGGCGCTGACTGCGGTGTTGGTTGCGGGGCCGGTTGTGGGGCGGGTTGTGGTTGTGGTTGTGGTGCGGGTTGTGGGGCGGGTTGTGGTTGTGGTTGTGGTGCGGGTTGGGGTGGGGGGTTGTCGTTGTCGTTGATCGTCGCGGTGCTTGTGCTGTGGGTGGTCGATACTGTGTAACCGTCAGCGGCGGCGACCGTGGCGGTGACCGTCCCGTCGGGTTCGTCGACGTTGTCGTCGACAGTGGCGACCGTGAACGTTGTGGTCCCGCCGGCGGGCACGGTCACTGTCTGTGTGCCGGTGCTGACACCGTAGTCACCGGACTGCGACACAGTCACTTCAACATCTAGAGCAGACCCCGGCGCCGGGTCGATGGTGACCGTGAAACTCGCGTCGCCGCCCTCGGCGACACCCGGCCCGGCAGTGATGCTCACTACAGGGTCCGGCACAACCACAACCGGGGGATCCTCAACAGGGTCCGGCACAACCACAACCGGGGGATCCTCAACAGGGTCCGGGTCGTCGTCGATCAACGGTATGTTCACACCAGACGGGTCAGCCACCCTGTAAACGTCGCTGGGGTCCACCCGCACCGAGACCGTCCCGTCAGCACGCTTCTGGTCGTCGTCGTAGGCCGTGAACGTCCAGTCCACTGTGCTCCGCCCCGCCGGCAGCGTCACCGACACAGCCTGCCCGGCGCCGACATAGTCCGAACCCTCGCCCATCTCCTGGGAAACATACAAACCCACTGTCGTGTCCGACAACGGCGCCCGGTCAGCAGCGACAGTGAACACAATGTCAGACCCCTCGTCCACATACCGCGCCGCGGTCGTGACCGTCAACGTCAACGGCTCTGCTTGGACCTGGGGTTCTGCTTGGACCTGGGGTTCTGCTTGGACCTGGGGTTCTGCCCGGGCCGGCACCGGCGCCTCCGGGAAACTCGACGGGCAGGAAACCCGGTAGAACGCCTTGTGCTCGGTAGCGCCCACCCCGGTGACCGGATCCTCACCAGGAGTGCGCACACGGATGCACTGCTGCACCGTCTCGCCGGGCACCGGGTTCCCGCGGATCGAGTACGGCGTCACCGTCACCCGGTAGAGCGGACTGCCCGGGCTGCGCACAACCGAGTCCTTAGACAGATCCAGGGTCCGGAAATACGCCGGGAAATAATTCTCGAACTCGTCGCCGCGTCCCTTGACCAGCTTCTCGACCGACACGTCCCAGTCCAACACCGTCGGCAGCCGGTCACCGTCGGAATACGTCGGCCCGCCGTCAGAACGCGGATCCGACATGCCCATAGCCATGCCCTCCACCCTCACCGCGAACTTGCGGAAATTCTTTTCAGCCGCCGCCGCGTCGTTCACCTTCTCCTGATACAACGCACCCCTGGCCAACAACGCGTCGACACGGGCGGTACGCCAATGCAACTGAACCGGCACCAACCAATTCCGGTCCCTAACAACGAAACCCCCGCGCGGCTCCACATGCACATGCACCCGCCCCGCATAAGCATCCGACGACGACAGATCAGACGGCCGCGGCGACGACCCCGTAGCGTCGATGACCGTCACCGCCGCCTCGAACCAGTCCGCTGAGGCCGGCTTGCCCAGACCGCCGGTAGTGCCCAAGGGATACACCCCATGGAAAATATGGATGTCCTCCCAATCATCATGGGAGTCCGCGCAACGCACCCACACCTCCACCTCCTGAGGCACATTCCAATCAGTCTCAGTGAAAAAGAGACGGCTCGTGGGCACCGACACACGACCCAAAGGCAGCTGGTTGCCCATCCCGCGCATCGGGCTCGTACGCCCCACAATCGCTATCTGCTCCTTGAAGATCTGACCGTACTGCTCCCTGAAATCCCTGTTGCTATTCGGATGCTTGTCCTCAGGACCGTAAACAACCACCACCGCCCCAGGCACCCCCACAAGAGGAGCCGGCGGCGGCCCCGACAGAGCCACCGTGTACGTCAACTTCTGATACGCCCCATAAGTCGACTTATCCGGATGATAGACACTGGTGTCCACACCCGCACCCGCAACACAAGACGAAGGCTCCTCCACCATGAACGACGCCCCCGGCCGGTCATCCACATAAACATTGCTGCGGTCGTAAGGATCAACCCCGTCATAAGAATAACGAACCACCCCGTCATAAGAAGAACGGAGCACCTCCACCGTCGTCTTGCTCGCATCAGCACGACCGAAAACCGGACTCAGAGTGTGCTCCTCCACCACGAACACCGGCGAAATCCCGTAGAGGGAGTGCGTCTGGGTGCGTGGAGCAGCAGTATAGTTTAACGTGCCGGTATCGCTGTCGTTCACTTTGAATCGGCCCTGGGTGACGTCAGGGCTGTTGCCCAGCGGCTGCGTGGACTTGGTGCCGCTGTCGTAGGTGCCGGTCCAAGGCCAGTCGTCGGGGGACCGGCCCCCTGCCTGGTCGCGTCGGTCGGCCTCCGCCCAGTTTACCCAACCTCCTCGCCCCTGCCAGAACCTTGCGTATTCCGCCGCCACCTCAGGCCCGTTCAGCCAATAGACCGGCTCCCCCACACCGTCAGAGGCCGGGTTCATGCCGGTATGGTCGATGGCGTCCACCGACGCGGTCGAACCCACCACCTTGAACAACGACGCATACGGGCGGATCGACGGATGCGCGATCTGGTTCGCATTCCCGGAAGTCCTGCCGATCTCCGCCTGCACATGCGCGTCATAGGTGGCGATATCGGTGGACGTGGCATCAATCCATGTGGTGGTCAAGAACAACAGCCTGAACGTCTGGCCCGGCCCGAACCCCGACGGGATCAGCGGCCAGTCACGCGGAACCGTGTAAGACCCGTCCGCGTTGGCCGTCGGAACAGTCTGCGCAGCAACCCGCCGCGACGACGGCGCCACAACCAACAAAGACACCACCAACAACAACACCAACACCGACAACAAAACACGCCAACGACCAAACCCACCCACAACACCACCACCAACACTAAACCACATCCAGGCCACCTCCCACAAAACTCATGAACAGGCACCCCCCCCCCCCCCCCCCCGAACCAGTCCGGACAGAGAACAGACACACCCTTGAACACACCAACTATAAACACCCCAACAACCAGAAATCAACAAACACCCCCAACAACCAGATCAAAGGGTGGCAGTGAGGAGTCAGCCACAGCCCCCTCTTCCCCAGCCGATCCTCGAGCTTCAACATAAATCGAAGCCTCCTAAGATATGACAGTAGTTGACACGAGCTTTGTTGCATTTTAATATCATATAAAAGCTTCGCTGCCCAGTGTCACCGGCCGCCACCAACCGACTATCGAACCACAGCGAGGCCCAGTTGATCCAATCAGCCCGTTTCCCGAACCCCGAAACCACCGTCGCCATGGATGCCCAACACCAACACCCGAACAAGGATCCGACCCCCGAACCCGTCGAGGAGTCATCGGCTTCACCGAACGCACGCAACACCAAACCAGATTCGACCCGGCGGCGCCTCGAACATCCGATACAAGCAATCCTCGGAGCCGTTGTAGTGCTCCTGTTGGGATTCGCGTTGACCCAAACCAACGACCGGATCTCCCGCCTGGAAGACAAAATCGACGAACGGTTCGCCCGAGTCGACGAACGGTTCGCCCGCCTGGAAGACAAAGTCGACGAGATCAATCTGAAACTCACCGCTTTGATCGCAGCCCTCAACTCGGCTGCTGAAACGGAAGCCGCTCTCGAAGGCAGGTTGCTGGAACCCGACACCACCGCCGACAACCCGGCAAACCAATCCCCCGCCCCGTAACCCTGCTCGTCGCCGACCTTGACATCAGAATCATCACAACCCGAACCGGCGAACTCCTACGACACCTCACCCTCGACTACCAACCCCAAAACCAACCCTGAAAACCCCGACCCGCGCAGGTTCACAAGTTTCCTATGTCTTGACACATCACAGCGCGCCCCCGGCAGGAATCGAACCTGCGACGCACGGTTTAGGAAACCGACGCTCTATCCACTGAGCTACGGGGGCGGAACTGGTGCGGAACGCGGTGCGTAAGTCCGCAGAGGTCTAGGTTAGTTGTCTGTGAGGGTGGCGAGACGGCGGGTTGGTGGTTGGTCAGGCCCTTCGGCTGGTTCGGGCCGCGTCGGGACGCGTTGATCTCGCCTTGTTCGGGCTTTGGGGGGCCGAATCGGGGGTTAGGCGGCTGCGAGGGCGGGTCTGACCCGCGAGGGCGGCCTGTATCTGTAGTGTTTCGCGTATCCGGTTTCGTCTTCGGTGCGCATGTAGTGTGCGAAGAGCGTTTTGTCGTTCTCGGTTAGCTGATAGGCGATCAGGTTGAGTTGGTTGCGGATTCGGCCAACGGACCGGGCGCGTTTGTTGCGCAGCCCGGCTTTGAGGTTCTCGTTGTTGGACTCGGCGTTCTCGCGTATCCCGAACAGCGCGTCGAAGCAAGGGTCAGATTCGGGTATGGGCCTTGAGTACAGCGAACGCCGGTTGTTGCTTAGTCGTTCCTCTTTGGTGCTGTCGTGTCGGATTCTCAACGTGGCGTCAGCGAGGTCACCCGCGAGTGGATTGAGGTTCCCCCCAACGCAGATACGGATAGCACGTCGAAGTCATGGTCCGAACCGGTCGGTTTTGTCACCGCCAGCGCCCGTTTCTGCGGTCGCCGAACCAAAACGGGAAGTTCGTGCAAACATCCTAAACCGCCGCCAGGCGGTCGCTGCGCCGCCGGGCACCAACACTGAGCAGCGGCGCTCGCTGCCCAACGAACCCTCGCCGGTATCAGCCGAGGTTTGTGCCACGCAAGGCCGTCCCTTCCACTCCCTTCGCCGCAAATCCGTTTTGGAATCGGGCAAAATCCGTTTTGACGGGACCAAACGGCACAGCCTCTACCTGGGGATTCAGGATTACGCACCAGCCCCCTCAGGTCGCCGCACTCGGCACCGAGGCTCAGTCAAGGTCCGCTTTGATGAGGTCCACCCCGCGGAGTTTCGCCCCGGTGAGGTCCACCCCGATGAGGTCCACGTTGTGGAGTTTCGCCCCACGGGGTTTCGCCCCGGAGAGATCCACCCCGATGAGGTCCACGTTGTGGAGTTTCGCCCCGCGGAGGTCCGCCCCGGAGAGGTTCGCCCCGCGGAGGTCCACCCCGGTGAGGCTGAATCCGCGGTCGGCACCCGGTTCGGGTGCTTCCGTGACTGGCTGCTATCACCCGGCGGGCAGGTAGTGGAAGCCTCTTCCCCGGCCTGTGTCTGAGCTCGGCACGAGCTGGCCTTGCAGCGCCAGCTCTTTCAGCCGGGTTACGGCGGTGGGTGTCGACACCCCGGCCAGCTCGCGATACTCGGCAGAGGAGATCCGACCCCGCTCGCGGGCCCAAGCCAGCACCCATTCACCAGACTCGGGGCCGGGCCGCAAACCGAGAGCTGCTTTTGTCTGCGGGCTGAGCTGCCAGACGGCAGGAGTGTCACGGGGCACGGCGACGGGTGACAGCAATGGCGCCTCCGGTGTGGTCAGCCTGTATTCGGCGACCCGTCGCAGCGCAGTTTCGGTGTCTCCACGAGCGCGCTGCAGCAACGGAGCACAGGATTCGCTGGTGAGGAACGGCGTTCGCGGCTGTGCTGCTCGCCAGACGAGCAGTGCGGCGTCCACATCGTCGCGGGCCTGTGGCGGGTCCAAATCGGCGAACAGCTTGTACCAGTTCTCGTTCACCGGTTGCCCGTAAAGTTCGATGCGGACGGCCGGATCGGGCAGGGCTGTGATGACAGGCGGCTGGCTGCCGATGCGGATCATCTCCGCGAACATCATGTCGACCCCTACGCCCTCCTGCTCCACGAGGCCGATCAGCCGCAACGCGTTCATGAGGGTTCGGTAGCGGGGCACGGAGTGGTGGGTGATGATGTTGTTCTCGGTGACACCGCCGATGAGCCCGCCGGGCGAGGTGACGCGGAGCTGGTTTCCGATGTGCTCCACAACCGTGGGGCCCGGCAAGCTCCACTCCCGGTGGCAAACCGCGTTCAACAGCGCCTCACGCAGCGACCGCCGTGGTATGGCCCACACCTTGTGGACCTGAATCCCGAGTGTTATGTCCGTTACGAGAATGTGATCGCTGGCGCGGGCCTCAACTATCAGAACCTCCTCCAGCAGCGAACGGCCGGCCTCCATGATTCGCACGTTTGAAGGACCGCCCGGAACGTGCCGGTACGAGTAGTCGATGGCCGGCTCCCGGCGCGCCGCGAGCAGCATCTCGCCTGCCTGGTTGAGATGTTCGCCGTCCTCCGCGACAAGCCCGAGCCTGACCAGCAGGTCACGCACAGGCAGTTCCGCTCTCGGGGAACCATCGTCGGCCAACCGGCCTCGAAGCGTCTCTACCGCAGACGGCGCGATCGCAGTAATCAGGGTCTGCGACGGCATGTTCGAAGGGTCAGCCGCAAGGTTGGCGAACAGCGCACCCATAAGCTCAGTTCTTGTGGCCGGCACGCATCTGGCATCCACCCGATGCTGATATTTTCCCCGATACGGCACCGGCTCCAAAGCTTGGGGCACATCGATGATCAGCAGCTGTGCTCCGCCGGCGGAGACTCGGTCGGCCTGCACCGTCAGCTTTCGGTCGGTCAGGTCGTAGATGCGGCTTCTCAGCCACTGCGGGTCGGTGTCCGCTCCGGTGACCCGGCCAGTCTTGTCGTCCACGCCAACAACCAGCGCTCCCCCGCCAGCCGAGTTGGCCATGCATGCCGCCGCTTCGGCCAGCAGCTCGGCTACCTTGTCGTTGTACGGAGAGCCGGGCAGGATTGATCCATCGCCGACTCGGCGGCCGGGTTCCTCTTTGATGTCGACGACGGCCGACTCCAACTCGTCCGCGGTCCTGCCGCCTTCGCTCAAGGCCTGAAGAACGCGCTCGACCTCTTCGCGGCGTTGCGGTTGCGGCAAGTATGTGAATGTTGTGCGATCCATGCGTTCACTTATATTTGTGTTTTGCAGGTCGAAAACTCAAGCATAACGCTATTGTGCCGGATTGTTTGAATTTTGCAGAGAGAAAACTTAAAAGCTGCGCCGTGTAGCCAGGTTCGTTGAGTTTTACGAAGGGAAAACTTAAGAACAGGGGCGTTGAGCGGGTTTCTCTGCTGTCAGGCTGTGTCCATGGCCGATCCGCACGGTCTGTCAGGGCAGGCAGCGTCGTCAGCGGACACACAGATACCGGCACTGCCATGGAACGCGCAACACGGTGACGTCATCGCCAGAGATTTGATCGACAGATCGACCGCCATCACTGAGAACGATCTCCGTCGGGAAGGATTCAACCACATCCTTCATGATCTTCGCGAGACCCTCGATCGTCACGCAGCCTGAATGTCATCGCCAAAGTCAAATGAGCAAGCCAGTGACAGGCGTCATGACACACGTTCAGTCGGCATCCCCCGTCAGCCAACGTGTCGGACCTACGGTGTTTGTCACACCCCCTTCATAGAGTGTATAGACATTAGTCACACTTAAAGGATACAAAATGGATGAATGCAATCAGAGTGTTGCACCCCCGCCCAACACTCTGATCGACTACATCAGCGGCAAGCGGGTGAACGACACGCCGGAAGAGCGAGATGCGGTCCAAGTCATTCTCAGACGCCTCGTTGATGACTTCAACTACCCAAAGGACCACATCCAGAGCCATCCGCAGCATCGCGTTCGCAAATCGCCGTCGGGCTCCTCTGGTTCCTACCCTGTGGATGTCGCTGTGTTCAGTTCGGCATCCAAGCAGGAACTGATGATGATCGTCGAATGCAAGCGGCCGGGCCGATCAGACGGACTGGAGCAACTCCAACTCTACATGGAGATGTCGTCTGCTTATCTCGGTGTCTGGTTTAATGGCGTGGATCATGCCTACGTGCGCAAGGTCGTGTTGCCGGACGGCACGCGCGTCTTCGAAGAGATCCCTAACATCCCGCGCTTCGGGCAGACCGTTGATGAGATCGGCAGTCACCTGCGGCGAGACCTGCGTCCGAGCCGCAACCTCAAGGCGGTCTTCGCTGACTTGCGCAACCATCTGGCCGGTAATGTGGCCGGCATCACCAGAGATGTGGCGCTAGCCGAGCAGATGCTCAACATCGTGTTCTGCAAGCTCCACGACGAACTCAACACGGCTCCTGATGAAGTCGTGTCTTTCAGAGCTGCTGCGAGCGACAGCGAGGCGGAGATCGCGGATCGCGTCCGCGTTCTCTTTGGCAGCGTTGTGGCCAAGTACAGTGATGTCTTCGACATCGGTACCAGCCTTGAGGTAGACGCAGCGAGCCTGGCTCACATCGTGGGCGAGTTGCAGAACTACTCCTTGATGGACTCCGAGCGCGACTCTGTAGGGGATGCGTTCGAAGTGTTCGTCGGACCCGCCTTGAGAGGCTCAGAGGGACAGTTTTTCACTCCGCGCAATGTCGTCAAGATGGTCGTCGACATGCTCGACCCACAACCGTGGGAAACGATCATTGATCCAGCCTGTGGTTCAGGCGGGTTCCTGATCGGTGCGCTTGAAGCCGTCTGGGCAGGTATGGATGCACAAGCAAAAGAACTTGGCTGGGACGCAGATGTGCTCGGGCGGGAACGTCGAGAGGTGGCAACGAAGTGTCTACGGGGCATCGACAAAGACACTTTCCTTGCCAAGGTCACCAAGGCGTACATGGCTATCATGGGCGACGGCCGCGGCGGAGTCTTCTGCGCCAACTCGCTTGAGCCGTCCGAGCGGTGGAGCGAGCGACATCGGGAGAGCATCCAGCTTGGGAGCTTTGATGTCGTCGTGACCAATCCACCGTTCGGGAGCAAGATCAAGGTCAGCGACAAGCAGGTCATCGAACAATACGAACTCGGCCGCAAATGGACCGGGATGCGCACCGATAAACCCAAGACGACCGACAAGCTACATGCCGACAGACCACCGCAGATCCTCTTCCTTGAACGGTGCGTCGAGCTGCTGAAGCCCGGCGGCCGCTTCGGAATCATCTTGCCTGAGAGCATGGTCGGCAACCCGTCGTATCGGTTTGTCATGCATTGGCTCGCTGACCGGACAGACATAAGCGCCGTTGTCGCCCTACCTGAGCCTCTGTTTAAGACGAGCGGCAAGGGCGGTACGCACACGAAGGTTTGCGCGGTCATCGCCACAAAGAAAGACACCGCCAATTCCGATTCAGAACAGGAAGAGCGACCGTTATTTCTTTCTGATGTCCGATGGTGTGGACATGACTCCCGCGGTAACCCAGCGGTCAGGGTCCTCAACGGTGCTGAGAGCGTCCTCGACGAAGTTCCATTGGTTGCGCCATTGTTTCGTCGCCACACAAAAGGCGATGAGTTGCCGCCCGAAAGGCTCGCTCATCAACTGGACCGTGGGCCCCTCCGCTCCAAGAAGATTTACGTACCGAAGTATTACGACCCAAGGCTCAAGGCGGCCGCTGAACGGCTTAGCGACACGCACGAACTGGTACGGATCGAAGACTTAGTCAAGTCGGGATCGTTGAACATCACCACAGGAGTCGAGCCAGGCAAGATGTCCTACGGTACCGGCCCGATCCCGTTCATCAGAACCTCTGACATCTCGAACTGGGAAATCAAGGCTGACCCAAAGCACTGTGTAAGTGATGCGGTGTACAAGCAGCACAGCTCAAAATGCGATGTACAGGCCGGGGACATTCTGGTGGTCCGAGACGGAACCTACCTCGTCGGCACATCTGCATTGATTACCAAACACGACACGCCGATGCTGTTTCAGAGCCACATACTTAGGTTGCGCCTCACCGACACCGCGACACTAGACCCGTATCTGTTTCTTGCTGCCCTCAACTCGGAATTTGTAATGCAGCAGGTTCGCGCATATCAATTCACACAAGACATCATTGATACCATCGGCAACAGAATCTACGAGATCCAAGTCGCCGTGATTGACGATCGCAAAGAGCGCGAGAAACTCGCTTCAGCCGTAAAGAAAATCGTGGAGACGCGCGCTCGTCTTCGTTCGCTTTCAGTCAAACTCTCGGCGACGATAGCAGCCGGATACGATGACGATTCAGACAACCGTACATCCATTCGGTGACTGCCAACCGCGAGGACCAGGTGACCGAGTCCCAGCTCGGGATGACTATGACTTCCAAGACACGTCAGGGGGCTGATCCGCTCTCCCATTACCACCAGAGGCAGTAATGGAACCCAGGGTCAAAGGAGAATCCGTCGAGCCACTACACGCGCTCCGTCCAAATCGTCGACGAAGTGGTCATCAGGCACGCCATGCAGAACATCGAGAGCGTACACGCTGGTGCTCGCCGACTCCGACAGGCCCATCACGATGCACTCCGTCTCGGCTGCAATCGCTGCGTCCACCAACTGACCCAATACAAGAGCCGCGCTGTCGTCGATGAACACTGTCTGGGAGAAGTCAAGAATCACCACTTCGTGTTCGGCGATGTCGCTTCTGATCGTGCTGAAGAGCTTCGTCGAGGACGCCACAGTAAAACTCCCTCGCAACGACAGCAGGCCCGTGCGGGCCGAGAACGGATCTTCCGTTTCAAAATCGAAGTCGAACGCGTCTCCGCTGTCATCGTCATCGTCGTCATCGGCGAGGAAGGTCATGTCCAGCAGCGGGGTCGAGACGACCATGTCCAGTTCCAGGCGCTCAAGCTGTCGGGCACCGGTCATGGCCGCTGCGATCAGACCGACTGCCACGGCTACAACCAGGTCCGATATCACCGACAATCCGAGCGTCAGTGTCATCACCACCATGTTCTCGCGGGGAACGAGGTGGATTCGGGTGATGTAGCGCCAGTCGATGATGTCGAAGCTGATCTTGATGAGGATCCCGGCCAGCACGGCGTGTGGAATCGCGTCGGCATACCTTCCCAGTCCCAGCACGAGCGCCAGCAGGATCGATGCACACAGCACCCCGGAGACCCGCGACCGGCCTCCGGCACGGACGTTGGCCACCGTACAAGATGTGGCTCCCGCTCCCGGCACGCCACCGACGAGGGCCACCAGCACGTTTGCGAATCCCACGCCCATCAGTTCCCGGTTGGGCTCGTGGCTCTGGAGGGTCACCGTGTCAGCCACCCTCGCGGTGAGCAAACTGTTGATCGAACCGAGCAGGGCGATCGTCACCGCGGGTGGCAGCGCCGCGCCTACGTCGCCCAGTGGCAGTTTCGGCATCTCAATGTCGGGGAGGCCCGCAGGCACCTCTGCCAAAGTCGGCACATCGCTCAGCCAGAACACCGCGAGAAGCGTCCCGATGAGCAACGCGGCCACAGACGGAGGCATGAACCTGCGGAGCCGTTGCGGCCAGAAAATGCAGATTGCGAGCGTGACGATCCCCAAGGTCAGAGCGCTCGGGTCGACGTTGCTGACGGCTTCGGGCCAGGCGCGCAGCGATTTGAGCGCCCCGCCCAAAGCGACCTCGCTGCCAAGGAAGGGCAGCAGCTGGACGAGTATGATGATCAGTCCGACAGCGGATGTGAACCCCGACACGACTGCATACGGCGTGTAGGCCATGTAGCTTCCAAGCCGCAGCGCCCCCATCAGTATTTGAATCAATCCAGCCAGGGCCACGATCGCCAGCGCTTTGACGAGATCCCCGTCGGCGTAGTCAACAAAAACCACTGCCATAGCAACCGAAAGGGGAGCGGTAGGCCCCGAGATCTGGGTCTTTGAACCGCCCAGCAGAGCCCCTGACAGACCGACCACGATCGCCCCGTAGAGTCCGGCAACCGCTCCCAATCCAGATGCGACCCCGAAAGCGAGCGAGAGGGGTAGAGCGACCACGGCCGCTGTCAACCCACCGAACACATCACCTCGGAGCACCTGGAGCTTCTCGTTCGTTTGCGAACTCATTGCCTTCTCGACAATAGACGAACATTCGGTTGGCGAACTCTGTTCGGTTAGTTTTCGGTGCCGACAGTCAATTTTCTGCTAGCAGATCCGCGCGAAGTCCCGCGTTTCGCTCGTCGAGCTTGGGATGAGTTGCCTCACACGCATTCCGTAGTGCCGGTTCACGGAGACCTAAGAGTCGATCAATGGGACGATCTCCCGGTCCGCTGGACAACCTGTTAGTTCGATCTCAGTCGACACCGACGTTGGCTCGGTGACCCGGCTGCTGCAAGAGTCCGCCGCAATTCCGCCCGCATGGGCGTATCCACCGAAGGGTGTGTCGTAACCGGCGTAATCTTGCACATACTGCAGGATGTATGTTCCGTTCTCATCAGACGGATTCTTGTGATCCACTAAGAGTTCCACAACACCAGCCGCGCCACGTAAGTGTGCTCCTGCCAATAAGCCTGAGAGTGTGATCTCAACTTTGTTTGCACGACCTCCCGGCGGAGGACTGGCGGGCGGATTCAACTCATTCCAATATACGAACGTCCCCAGATAGTCTTTGATTGTTTTTCCTTCAGCCTTCAACTCCGTAACAATACCGTTGTACTTGTTAGTGAAATGGTCCTTTATCACGAGGACGTGCTTGTCGGGGTTCGTGAAGTCCGCGTAACTATTGATCCCGTTCTTGCCGGTGAAATTGGAATCAGAGAACGCGACCGTGTCTGTCGCCAGAGTCGGCTCCTGGACCACGGGTGGGAACACCAACTTGGAACGCACACCATTGGCCCAAGTCTTGTTGGGAAGGTCGACGTAGTGCGTGGGGTACGACTTGCCGCCAACTGTAGCCTCAACGAACTTATAGTACCCAGTATCCACAAGATCTGACTCCTGGAACTGAAATCCCACAAATCCCAGATAGTTGATCACATTCGATTGGATCAACTTCCAATCAGGATTGGGATCTTTGGGATCATAAAGTTCGCCGATCCCGATCGTGTCGAACAACTCTTTGATTGTAATAGCACTGCGTGTTACTGGGTTGCCGTCAGAATCGCGCACAACGCGCCCTGGATAGACGACTTCCGGATATGACGCCACCGAATTGTTCCAGTTCTGATTGTAATAGTTCTGTTGAGAAGGATCAATATCAGACTCATAGGCCCAAAGCACGTCTATAAAGTCGTCATACGACTTTGCTGGTGCATCACTTATCGTTGGTTCAGCGCCGACAGCAGGAATCGAATTTCCTGTCAAGCCCAGGATCATTGCGACAACGACCACTGCCGAAGCGACCAATTGAAGGCAAGTCTTGAATCTAGTACAATTCAACAAGTCAGTTTTCATGGTTCGCATTTCTCCTTTAACTGTGTATCAATGACATTGATGACATTTTAAGAACGACTTGCTCAGGCTTCGGGCCGCTGGTGAGTCCAGCAACACCGCAACGTTGGAGTGGAGTTGAATCGCTGAAGCGGGTACGGCGTCGGTGACCGGACCCTCTACAGCCCGTGCCACAGCACTGGCCTTACCCGTTCCGCAAGCCACCAGCAGCAGTTCGGAGGCGGCAAGGATCGTGGCAATGCCCTGAGTCATCGCCCGGGCCGGGACAGCGTGCCCGGCCGCGAAGAAGCGGGCGTTGTCGTTCCGGGTCTGATCGCTCAATTCAACGACTCGGGTGACGCTGTCGAACGGGGTGCCCGGCTCGTTGAAGGCGATATGGCCATTCGATCCGATCCCGAGGATCTGCAGACCGATTGAAGCAGCCCTCACTTCTTGCTCGTAGCGTACGCACTCCGCGCCCAGATTCGGGGCTTGGGGGTCCGGACCATGCAGTGAGCCGCTGTCGAGATCGACGTGGCGAGCGAACAGGCGGCGCACAACAGACCGGTAGGTATTGGGGTCACACCGGTCCAACCCGACGTATTCGTCAAGAAGATAGGCATCGACGTTGCGAAAGCTCAAAGCTCGTCGATGGCAACGGCTCACGAGTTCAGCGAAGAGGCCTTCCATCGTTTGGCCGGTGGCGAGCCCCAATGCCTGCGATTCTGAGGGGGAGACGAACCGTTCGACGATGCCCGCTGCTTCCTGTACAACGCTGTCGGGGTCGTTGGAGACAATTATCCTCATGGTGTCGAAGAGTTCCCGGCGCCCAGGCCGGCGCCGCAGGCAACTGCGGCGCCGATGATCCCGGCGTGCATGCCGCTGCGGGCCGGCGAGATCGGATTTGAGAGTTCGAGCTTTGATGAGAACTTCTCAAAATCATCGCTGAGCCCACCGCCGACGACCCACCGCGAAGGGTTGAGGATTGCCTGAAGTTCGTCGAAGAACGGTTGTGCGCGCTTGGCCCACTCAACAGGGGTGAGCGCCTCAGTCGAGATGGCACGACCCGATGCGACTTCCTCGAAACGGCCCCCGACACCGGTGAGGCCGCCCAACTCGGAATCGGCGATCAGGCTGCCGTTGTACAGCAATGCACTGCCGATGCCGGTGCCGAACGTCAGGACAATCGTGAGGCCGGACTCGTCGAGGCCGGCCTCGCCGTAGATCAGTTCGGCCAGCCCGACCGCGTCGGCGTCGTTGATCAGCACCGCATTGCCTCCTTCGGGAGAGCGCAACCAACTCAGCGCGTCTGCCTGTTCCCACGAAGCGCAAAGATTCGGAGCGTGCCTCAAACTCGAGCCGCTGATCATGCCCGGCAGGGCAATACCGACCGGGCCGGTCCACTGCATCGCCGCAGCAATGCGCCGAGTCGCAGCGGCTACATCGTCCGGCGTGGCTGTCGGCGGGGTCGGCTCAATGAGGACTTGCCTCGTCAGCCTGCCCACTTCGAGGTCGACGATTGCTCCCTTGATGCTGGTGCCTCCAACATCAATACCGAGCCGCTCAGTGGCGTCGTTGTCCGGCGGGTGGGGCTGCTGGTCGTGTCCGTCCCCGTCACAGGTGCGAACATGCTGGGAATATTCCATCTCGGCGTCGCGGTTCATTCGGCGAGACCGTCGGTTCGAGCACCCGTTATATAGGCGACGAGGTCGTCCTTGGTCACCTCACCGACGTCGACGTCTGCGGTTTTGCGGCCCTGGCGCAGCACGATGGCCCGGTCGCACACCGCCGTCACGCGGTCCATGTTGTGAGTGATCAGCAACACCGCGACGCCCGAGTCTCGCAGGCCGCGGATCAAGTCGAGCACGCGGGCCGCCTGTTCGACGCCCAACGCCGCCGCCGGCTCGTCGAGCAGCACGATCTGCTGTCCCCAGGCCACCGCCCGCCCGATCGCCACCGCCTGGCGTTGGCCGCCCGATAGGGCATCCAAAGGCCTTCGCAGAGACGGGATACGGATTTCGAGGCGGCTCAGTATCTCATTTGACTCTTCTCGCATGCGCTTCTTGTCGAGCACGCCGATCAACGCTCCGAACCTCCCGCCGCGGGTGTGCTCACGGTTGAGGAACAGGTTCTCCACCACATCAAGAGGGTCGATCACTGCCAGCGTCTGGTGGACCGTTTCAATCCCCAGAGCCCGCGCGGCCTCCGGCGAGGAGACAGCATGCTCAATACCGTTGACGCGGACGGTCCCGGCGTCGGGCACATACACACCGGAGATGCATTTGACCAACGTCGACTTGCCGGCGCCGTTGTCACCGAGCAGGGCTGTGACCCGCCCGTAGCGCAACGCCATCGTCACACCGTCGAGCGCCCGCACAGCCCGAAACGACTTGCGCAGACCAGCGATCTCGAGTGCAACGGAACCCGGCTGTGCGGAACACGGATCGGGTGGCACACCGATCACCGCTGCCCACCGCTGAGCACGACGGGGTCACCAAAGCAGTTCCAAACACCCGCTACCCGAGGTTCGTCTTTCGACAACCCTTCAAGCCCGACGACGAAGGCCCTGGTCACAAAGGATTGCACCCGGAAGCCGAAGACCACCGTCGCGCCTTCGGCCACGGTCCGCCGGTCCTCGGGGTGCAGCTTGGCGTAATAGTCGATGGCGGCGGGATGGGGCATCTCCACATGGACCGGATCAGTCGAGACCTCAGAGGGGTCGTGTGCCACCAAGGCCCGTACTTCGTAGTCACCGAACACCGGGTCGACATACAGCCCGCCGCCGAAGCAGAACGGCGCTCCCTGATGGATATGGGCCACTTCGCTCAAGTACAGCACCGCCGGCTGCTCAGGCAGACCACTCACTGCATGCAACGGAGTCGTGCCGGTCAGACCATGACCCGGCTCCACCTGGGTGCCGCCTGAGTCTGCCAACAGTCCGAGAACCTCAGTCGAGGTGGTCCCTGGAAGATTGATCTCCAGATTCTCGGGGCTCGCCGGATGCCGATGGGCGATCTCCGCAGCCCGGGCCAGTGTGTCAACGTTGCGTGTTCTGCGGACCGCTCCGGTCTCGGAGGAGAAGAGCAGCGCAGGAAACGTCGTGAGTCCGGCGAACTCCACGCCCGAAAGCGAGGCGATGTGATCAATCATGGCGGGCAGATCGTCCAGGGAGACGCCACCCTCATGGCCGCTGTAGAACTCGTCGTCCGGCTCGAAGACCCGGACCAGCAGCCGCTGCGAACGCCCGCGGGCACGGGCAGCTGAGGCGGCTTCAGCGGCTTTGTTGGCTGAGAAGACCGTCCAATAGTCGGGCTCCAGGCCGGCGGCCTCAGCGGCTTCGGCTCTGGGAACTTGGACTAGATGTCCCAGATGACCGAGCCTGTGACCGGTACGCGCGATGGGCCGTGCACACGCCATGTCGACGGCCACGAACCCGTCTGCACCGCCGCGCGCCACAGCAGCAAGCGCACCGGGCGCCCGGCCGATCTGTTTGGTCATGGCGTAGACGGTCAGCCCCAGGTTGTGCGCCCGTCCACACAACAAGGCGGTGTTGGCCTCGATGGTGTCAAGGTCGAGTACGCAACTGTTCGCCGGCAGCTGCCCGGCCTGGTGGAGGGCGACCGCCGCCTCAACGAAACGTGGATTGTGCTGGAGCAGAGACCGAAGGAACACGTCAACTCTCTTTCTGTTCTCGCATACTCAGTGACACGGCCAGGATGATGATCACACCCCGGGCGATCAACTGGTCCGAAACCCGCAGACCCATCAGGATCAAGCCGTTGTTCAACATCGCCATCACCACCGACCCGGCCACAGCGCCCGCCACCGAGGCCCGCCCGCCGAAAAGGTTGGTCCCTCCGATCACGACGGCCGCGATCACCGTGAGCAACAGGTTCTCACCGAGGTCGTGGCGCCCGATGGCGAGCCTGCCGGCCAGCAGAACGCCGGCGAAGGATGCCGCCGCCGCGCTCACAACCAGGGCCGATATACGGACCCGGTCGGTATTGATGCCCAGCGCCTGGGCCGCGGAGCGATCAGAACCCACCGACAGCACATGGCGACCCCACCGCAACTGGTGCAGAGCGAGGTGCCCCAGAATCCCGACCACCGCAGTCCAGACGAGCAGCGAGGAGACCGGGCCGACAGAGCCCGATCCGAACACCGACCGGAAGGCGTCGTCGCGAATCGGCAACGACTGGAGGTTGTTCATGTTGCGGGCGACTCCGCTGACAATCCCGAGCATCCCCAACGTGACTAGGAATGAAGGGATGCGCACCTTGACGGTGATGAACCCGTTGACCAGCCCAATGCCGGCGCCGACAGCCACCGCAGCCGTGGTGCCTGCGACGAATCCGTGGCTTCCCACGACCTCCGCGGCAACCAACGATGACAGAGCGGCGACCGAACCGACCGACAGGTCAATCTCAGACGACGCCAAGGCAAAGGACATCCCCACGGCCATGACTGCAATCGGCGCCGACTGGCGTCCGATGTTGATGAGATTCGAGGAACTGAGGAACCCATCGTCGTGCAGGAACACGGCGAACAACAGGAATACCAGCACAGCAGCCGCGTACACCACGTAGTGGCGCAGTTCCGCGTGCTGTTTCCAATCTTCAATCCGCGCACGCGCCGCCGAAGGGAGAGGAACTGCGGCGCGCAAATCCTGGTTCACGATGGGTTCCTCAAATCAAGCCGGCTCAGCCGAGGGCGTCCAGAACCTCCTGGGGAGGATCGTCGGCCAGCGACTGGCGATACCCTTCCACAATGTTGTCGGACGTGACTCCGATGGCCGGAACCACCACGAAGGCAGGCGCCGACTTGCCGAGCACCCCGTAGGCGCCCTCGAGGGCCATGGTACGTCCGAGGTTGTACGCCTCGTCCGCCGCGATGCCAACGACATTGCCTCCTTCAACCATGTCGAGCGACACGTTGGTGTCGAGGTCCATGGTCACGACCGCCACATCGGAAGCGCCGGCGGCGCGCAGCGCAGCGATGACGCCATCGGCCGGACCCGCTGACCACGGAGCGTAGATGCCGTCGAGGTCGGGGTTGCGGGTGAGCAGCGCAGAGGCGATCTCCTCGGCTGCGGCCGGGTCGGCCAACCCCTGCTCGGCGACTATCTCCATGTCCGGGTAGTTGTCCTCGATCCAGGACTTGAAAGCCTGGTCCCGCTGGTTGGTCACGTAGTAGGCGGCGTCGTGGAAGATGAAGCCCACTTCGCCCTCGCCGCCGAGGGCGTCCGCGAGCAGATCGGCCGCAGTGACGCCCATAGCCGCAAGGTCGTCGGTCACGATGCCGACATAGTCATCACCATGGACGTAACCCGAGGGAACGTTGGACAGGAACACGAGCGACACGCCGGCGTCCACTGCCGGGCGGAACGCCTCGGCGCCCGCATCGGGGCCGATCGCCAGACTGATGATGATGTCCGGGTCCTGGGCCATGACGGTCTCAACATCATTGGCCTGTTGAGCTGCGTCGAAACCGGCGTCGGTCTCCGCTATCACCTCGATGCCGAGCTCCTCGAACGCGTCGCGGGCCCCCTGGCTCACTGCATCAGTGAAGGCTCCGGAGGTGTGCCACAGCAGCGCCGCGGTGTAACCGCCCGCCTGCACTTCGGCGATCTCGTCGTCGTCGAGCACTATCTCGCTCGCCGCCACGGCCTGCTCGCCTCCCGGACCCTGGGTCATGGGTCGCTCAGGCTCCGGTTCGGGATCAGGCGCGGCAGTGGTGGTAGTAGTCTCCGACGAGGTGTCATCGTCATCGCCGCATGAGGCAGCGAAGACTGCAAACACGGCCAGCAGCGACACGAGCAGCAGCCACTTGGGCATCTTATTCTTGGTTGTTGTCATGGTCCCCTCCTTTGGGTCCAGTTATGGATCAGCAACTCCGCACCACTCCGCGATGAAGTGGGCGAGCGTACGAGTGGCAGTGACCAGCTCATCGATGATGAGCCGCTCGAACGGTGTATGACAGTGAGAGATGTCTCCTGGCGCGAAGTAGACGCCAGGAATCCCCAGTTCCCGGAGAAACGGCTTCTCCGACCAATAGGGAGCACCCTCGACGCGGGCGCCCTCTCCGGTGACCTGTTCAATCGACCGGGCCAGCGCTACCACTCCCGGATGGTCGACGTCCAGCTCGTCGGGTGTGCCTCCGAAACGGTGGTCCCTCGGCGCGCTGAACTCCACTGTGCAGTCGACTGAGTGTTCGTCGGCAACCTCTTGAGCGATAGCGGCGATCCGTTCGCCCGCGGTGTCGAGGTTCTCACCGGGGAGCACCTTGCGGATCAGCGACAGCTCGAAGCGTCCCGGCACTGCGATGTTTCCTCCCGATGTCACCGAAGTGACCAGCAGGAATGCCTTCCCCAGCAGATCATGCGCAGCAACACCCGACTCTAGTTCCTCAGAATGGCGCCACAGCCTCCCCAGCAGGCTGTGGCCGGCTTTGAGAGCATCCACACCGAGCTCCGGACGTCCGAAGTACGCAGACACCCCCGTATAGCCGATATCGGCTATCAGGAATCCCATCTGCGCCGTGTAGATCGCCGATGTCGTCGGCTCCGTGTAGATCGCGAAGTCCGCTTCGGGCCGTTTACCGCCGTGGCCTGCCACCGCGGCGCGCATCCCCGCGGACACGCCACTGCCGGGCTGACCCGACTCTTCGTCGCACACGAACAGCGCCGATACCGTGCCGGCGGGCCTCAGGCCGACTCTCTCGAATGCCCGGACCGCTTCAATGACGGCGCAGATCCCTGCCTTCTGGTCCGCTGCCCCGCGGCCCCAGACAGCACCGTCGATGATTGGAGAGGCGAACGGGTCCTCGCGGTCGGTTCCCCGCCAGTGCTCCGTCCAGTCCTCGGTCGACACCGTGTCGAGATGTCCGGCCAGCAGCAGTGACCGTCCGGAGCCGCCCCCGGCTGTGCCGTGGACATTGGGTCGATTCGGGGCACATTCCACCAGTTCAGACCCACTGAACGCCTCGGACTCCTTGATCCGGCGGAAGACCCAGTGAGCGAAGGCCTCTTCGTCGGGGGTCACGCTGGGAATCCGAACTGCTCCGCGCACGAGTTCTACAAGCGCATCGCTGTCGACAGCAGCCGCGACCTCAGCAGCAGCGCTCATCTCTGCTGGTCCCCCAATATCTCTGAGACCAGGGATTCATGCACGGAACGCAGAGACATCGACACCGCTCCCACCAGAGCCGCCCGACGGCCCAGAGTGGATGCCGCAAGCTCCGGAGGCGAGTCGACAAGCCGGGAGAGGTGCAGCCGGACTGCATCCACGAACACCGGGTTGCTGCCCACGCCCCCACCAAAAACGATACGCCCCGGAGCTGCGATCAGACACAGGTGCGACACCGCCAGCGCCATGGCCCCCGCCACCTCGTCGAGTACCCACCGCGCCGCGTCATCACCCGCATTGACGGCTTCGAATATCTCCGGCACGTCTGTGCTGGGGTCGAGCCCGGAGCGGTGTCCGTCCTCGATCGCCCGGCCGAGCAGCTTGCGGATCGAGGGAGCGGATGCCACATCCTCAAGGGTGACCGGCACCGCGCCGGCGGCAGGCAGCGACAACAGCAGCGAGCCGACCTCACCCGCAGATCCGGTACCGCCCCGGTAAAGGTCGCCTCCGACCACCATTCCCATGCCAATGCCCGTACCGACGGAGATCGCCGCGAAGTCCCTGTCGGGCTGCGAGGCGCCCATTCGAGTCAATTCACCCAACGCTGCCAGGTTGACGTCGTTTTCAATATGGATACGGCCGACCATACGTTCTGCGAGGAACGCATGCAGTGCCAACCCGTCGAATCCAGGCAGGTTGAGGGCCTGTTCCACGCGGTCGCGGTCACGTCGGTACACCCCGGGGACTCCGATGCACACGCCGCTGCAAGGGCCGTCGACGTTCCGGAGCATCTCAGTGGACATGCCGATGAGACCCTCCAGAGCAGTCCGGGCATCGGGACCCGTTTCCATCTCGCGCTCGGTGACCAGGTTGCCGAACAAGTCGGAGATGCCGATCAGCATCTTCGTGGCGCCGATGTCGGCGACCACTGAGTGCCTGACCGTCGGGACCAGTTCGTAGAGAGCGGCAGGGCGGCCGATCGAACCCGACTTGGGGCTGTCGTTGACGACTCGGACCAACCCTGCGGACTCCATGTCAGCGACCAGCGCCGACACGGTCGGTTTGGAAAGGCCGGTGGCTCGGGCGATACCAGCCCTCGACATCCTCCGGGGATGCGACGCGAACAGTGCGTCAACAATCCGTTGGCCGCTGAGCAGCCTCAGAACACCGGAGCCGGATCCTTCGCCCATATTATTAGTAATATTACCTTACAAACAAGAATCGTCAAGGGAGGGTCAAGAAAAGATCCGTGGCGATTGACTCGATGAAATGGTTGCTGCAAGAGTCCTTCCATGAAATATCGACTGATGGGTTCAAGCGGACTGTGGGTATCTGAGGTCGCGCTCGGTGCGATGACTTTCGGCAACACAGAGTGGGGTGTCGAAAAAGACGAGAGCCGTTCGGTTTATGAGGGTTTCCGGGAGGAGGGCGGCAATTTCGTCGACACCGCCAACATCTACAGCGGGGGACGGAGCGAAGAGTTCGTCGGCGAGTTCATAGCGGATCATCGCGACGAGGTCGTGTTGGCGACCAAATACTCCGCGCCGATGCGTCCAGGCGACCTCAACGCCCAAGGAAACAGCCGAAAACACATGATGGCGTCGGTGCATGCAAGCCTCGAGCGCCTCGGCACCGACTACATCGACCTCTATTGGGTCCATGCCCGCGATTACACGACCATGGCCGAAGAGATCATGCGCGGCCTCGATGATCTCGTCACCTCGGGGAAAGTCCTCTACGTCGGGATCTCCGATGCTCCGGCCTGGCAGGTGGCGCGCTGCAACACGATCGCCGAGCTGCGTGGTTGGAGCCGCTTCGTTGGGCTGCAGATCCGGTACAGCTTGATCGACCGCGAGGTCGAGCATGAACTGTTGCCGATGGCCGAAGCGCTCGACCTCACAGTCACGCCGTGGGACACGCTGGGTTCGGGTGTGCTGACCGGCAAATACAACCGTGATGCCGACACCGCGGGCCGGGCGACGCTGCGGGGGCGGATCTCCGAACGCGGTCTCAACATAGCCGCTGAAGTCGTGGCCGTGGCCGGCGAGCTGGGCTGCTCAGCGGCTCAGGTCGCGCTCAGCTGGGTTCGTTCTCGAAAGGGTGTGATCGTGCCGCTCATCGGGGCTAGAACACGGGTTCAACTCGACGACAATCTGGGCTGTCTCGACCTTGAACTGCCCGACGAGGCTTTGACACGGCTGAACGAGGTCAGTTCAATCCGCACGCCGTTCCCCCACAACATGCTGGCGCCGTTCCGCAGCATCGGCTCCGGCGAGAGCCACCGGCCGGACCAGCACTGAGGACCTATCAGGTTCGGGGACTCACGAGCGCTTCTTGTAGATGGTGAAGCTCTCCTTGAACGGCACCAGATCACGACGGTACTGGCGGTGCACCTCGTCCACGGCAACCGACGCATCGGTCTGCACCTGCTGCAAAGCGGCTTCCAACTGGGCGATCCGTGCCTCGAGCTGGAGGACGCGTTTCACACCGGCGAGGTTCAAGCCTTCGTCGGTCAAATCCGATATTCGTTGCAGCAGGGCGATGTCGGCGTCGCTGTAACGGCGGCTGCCTCCTCCGGTGCGCGCCGGGTCGACGAGTCCCTTGCGCTCATAAATCCGCAGTGTCTGCGGGTGTACTCCGGCAAGTTCCGCGGCAACAGAGATCACATACACCGCCCGATGGAATCGTTCATTGTCCATGGGCGTGTCTCCTTGATGAATCCTTTGAATCCTCACACACCCAGATGGGCGCGCGGTGAATCGGTTGTGGCTTCAGCAAACGCTTCAACGGCTCGGCGCTGATTCTTGCTGAGTTTTTGGGGGACAACGACAGCAACGGTGACGAGCAGATCCCCTGATCCGCCTCTTCCTTTGAGGCGAAACGTCTTGCCGGACAGTGTTCCCGGAGGTATCCGTATCTTGACGGCTTCGCCGTTGAGCGTCGGCACCTTCACTTTTGCACCAAGCGCCGCTTCGGCAAAGGTGATCGGCACCTCAAGGGTCAGGTCCCTGCCAGACCTGCCGAACAACTCGTGAGGTTCGACCTTGACGTGCACGAACAGATCCCCGGGGGAGCCACCGCCTCGTCCTGGGCCTCCGCGCTGTCTGAATCGAATCTTCTGTCCGGTCTTCACGCCCGCCGGGATTCGCACTTTCACGTCACGGGGGCGCACTTCCACACCTGACCCACTGCAGCTCGTGCACGGCGAGGTGATCACCGTTCCCCGACCACCACAACTGTGGCAGGGCCGACTGAAAGAAAACAGTCCTTGGTTCTCGTCGTGTATACCTCTGCCGTCGCAAGATTCGCATCTGCTCGGGGCCGATCCGGGTGCTGAGCCCGCGCCGCTGCAACCTGAGCATGTCGCTTCGCTGGTGAAAGAGATAGAGGTTTCGAGACCGTTGATCGCATCATCGAAATCCAGCTTCAGGTCGACTTCCATGTCGGTGCCTCGTTGACCTCTTGCCGATCCTGGATGGTTTCGCCCGTGGCCTCCTTGATTGAACAAACCCCCGAGGAGGTCACCGATGTCGTCCATCCCGACGTTGAAGTTGCCCGAGCCTCGGCTGGGGCCGCCTCCGAACATGGGACCTACAGGGCCCATCTTGCGGACTTCGTCATATCGAGTCCGCTTGTCTTCGTCACCGATCACGTCATAGGCGGCCGACACTTCTTTGAACCGCGCTTCGGCATCGGCGTCGCCGGGGTTGGCGTCGGGATGAAGTTCACGAGCGAGCTTCCGGTATTTACTCTTGACGTCTTTGGAGGATGCACTCTCGGTCACACCGAGAATCTCGTAATAGTCCTTCTCGAACCACTCTTTTTCGTATTCAGCCACCAGATCACCTCCTCCATTCCGTGTTGTGGACCGGTCTGCTGGTTCGCCTGTGGGTTCGCCTACCCCTTCACCTTGACCATGGCTGCACGCAACACTCTGCCATTGAAGGCATACCCTGTGCGCAGCACTTCAGAGACCATCGGCCCGGTCTGGTCTTCGTCGCCGGGTTCGCTCATGGCGGCTTCGTGCCTGTTGGGGTCGAACGCTTCAGCCTGATCGATGGTCTCAAGGCCCTGTGCTTCCAGCACGCTTGTGAGTTGTTTGGATATCGGGGCGACACCTTCAACCTGCTGGAGCGCAGCAGCGTCGCAAGCATCAAGTACCGGCAGAATTGCTTGCATCACCTTGGCCGCTGCCTGTTGCACAGTCTCCGCATTGCGTTTCTCCGTCTGTTTGCGGAAGTTGGCGAATTCAGCGGTGACCCGTTGCAGGTCGCTGAGGTGTTGATCCCGTTCCGTAGTGAGCAGTTCCAAAGCCGAAGGCTCCGGTTCTGCCTCCTCCGGTTCGGACTCAGCCCCGTCGGCTTCGGCCGCGGCCTCAGCTGCCGGCACCACCACCTTGTCGGGCTCGACCACGGACCCCGCGCCCGGCTCAGCGTCGACCGCTCCATCCCTCAAAGGGGCGGGACCGGTTGCCGGCCGTTCCACGGTGGAGTCCTCGGTGGAGGGATCGGGCTTGTCGATACCGCTCACGATGCCTGGCTGCCGGAGTCGTCCTCGTCGATGATCTCGGCATCGACGACTTCGTCGTCATCAGGGGTCGACGCAGCCGCGGCGGACTCGCGTTCAGCCTGCGCGGCTGCTTCGTAGAGTCGCTGGCCGAACTCCTGGCTCGCAGTCATCAAGGCCTCGGTCGCAGTCTTGATGACTGCGATTTCAGCGCCTTCCAACGCAGTGCGCACATCGCCCAGTTTTTCTTCGATGGTCGCTTTCTCATCGTCGCTGACCGTGTCCGCCTGATCCTTGAGCAGCTTCTCGGTCTGGTAGACGAGGGTGTCGGCGGTGTTGCGAACCTCCGCCTCCTCCTTGCGCTTGCGGTCCTCCTCGGCATGCAGCTCGGCGTCTTTGACCATCTGATCGATGGAGTCCTTGTCGAGCGAGCTCTGCCCGGTGATAGTCATCGACTGCTCTTTGTTGGTGGCCTTGTCCTTGGCGCTCACGTGCACGATTCCGTTTGCGTCGATGTCGAACACGACATCGATCTGGGGCAGCCCTCGGGGGGCGGGCGGGAGGTCGACGAGTTGGAACTTGCCGAGCGTCTTGTTGTAGGCGGCCATCTCCCGCTCACCCTGCAGCACGTGGATCTCAACAGACGGCTGGTTGTCGTCTGCGGTTGTGAAGACCTCGCTCTTGCGGGTCGGGATCGTGGTGTTGCGTTCGATCAGGGTGGTCATCACGCCGCCCTTGGTCTCGATACCGAGCGAAAGCGGCGTCACGTCGAGCAGCAGCACATCTTTGACTTCGCCTTTGAGCACACCGGCCTGGATGGCGGCGCCGATTGCCACGACTTCGTCGGGGTTGACCGTCTTGTTCGGTTCTCTGCCGGTCATTTCCAGGACCAGTTCGGCCACCGCCGGCATCCGCGTCGATCCGCCGACGAGCACGACATGGTCGATCGCCCCCTTGGTTAGTCCGGCGTCTTTGATCGCAGCTTCGAACGGGCCGCGGCAGCGGTCGAGCAGGTCGGAGGTGAGGTCACGGAACTTCGCTCGGGTCAATTCATAGTCGAGGTGCAACGGCCCTGCAGCTGTAGCAGTGATGAAGGGAAGGTTGATCTGGGTCGACTGGGTCTGAGACAGTTCAATCTTGGCTTTTTCGGCGGCTTCCTTGAGCCGTTGCGCAGCCATGGGGTCTTGAGTCAGATCCACACCGTGGTCGCCTTTGAAGGACTTGGCAAGCCAATCAATGACCGCATCATCCCAGTCGTCACCACCGAGTTTGGTGTCGCCCGAGGTCGACTTGACTTCGAACACTCCATCGCCGAGTTCGAGGACCGACACGTCAAAAGTGCCGCCACCGAGATCAAAGACAAGAATAGTCTGGTCTGACTCCTCCTTGTCGAGTCCGTATGCCAACGCAGCAGCGGTCGGTTCGTTGATGATCCGCAACACTTCCAGTCCAGCGATTCGGCCGGCTTCGGTAGTAGCGGTGCGTTGCGCATCGTCGAAATATGCCGGGACGGTGACTACAGCCTGGGTGACCGTGTCGCCAAGGTACTCCTCCGCATCGCGCTTGAGTTTCATAAGCACACGGGCCGAGATCTCTTGTGAGGCGTAAGCCTTGTTGTCGATGTCGACTGTCCAGTCGGTGCCGACATGACGTTTCACTGAACGGATGGTGCGCTCCGGGTTCGTGATCGCCTGACGTTTTGCTACTTCACCTACCAGAACCTCGCCGTCTTTGGCGAAGGCGACGACTGAGGGGGTTGTTCGTGAACCTTCCGCGTTGGGGATGACGACGGGGTCGCCGCCTTCCAGCACGGAGACGACGGAGTTGGTGGTGCCGAGATCGATTCCTACGGCTTTGGGCATTTTGTGCTCTGCTTTCGCTGCGGACGGCACCGCTGGTCAGCGGGCGCCGTCAGGGTCTTGTTTTTGTTGGACGGCACCGCAGATCCGCGGCAACCGACTTTGGTGTGAATCTTGCTAGAATCGAGTGTAACAGTATTTGAATCTGTTTACACCGAAAAGTTGAGTCTAATGCTATCAACTTTGTTCGGCGATACTGGCAACACCCGGCAAAGGCGCCGCGACGACTCACGGGCTCCGGCCACGCCCGGCAAAAGCACAGTAGCGTCTACGGGATGTACAACCTGATCCTCGTGCGCCACGGGCGTTCGGAGTGGAACGACCTCAACCTCTTCACCGGCTGGCACGACTGCCCGTTGATGGAGACCGGCCGACAGGAGGCCCGCGACGCCGTGCCGCTGCTGGCCGAGGCAGACCTGCTGCCCGACATGCTCCACACGTCGCTGCTGCAAAGGGCCATCGAGACCGCCGAGATCATCCTCGCCGGACTCGACCGCCGCTGGATCCCCGTGCGAAGGCACTGGCGGCTCAACGAACGCCACTACGGCAACCTCACCGGACTCGACAAGGCCCAGGTCGGCGAGATACACGGCGCCGAACAACTACGGCAGTGGCGACGCAGCTACAGCACGCCGCCCCCGCCGATCAGCGAAGACAACGAGTTCAACCCGGCCAAGTCCGCCGCCTACGCCGAGCTCGCACCGGAACTGACGCCCGACACCGAGTGCCTCGCAGACGTGGTGGACCGGCTCTTGCCCTACTGGTACGACTCGCTGGTACCCGACCTGCGGACGGGTCGCAACGTCATGGTGGCCGCCCACGGCAACTCACTACGGGCCCTCGTCAAACACCTCGACGACATCGGCGACGACGAGATCATCGAACTCAACATCCCCACCGGCGTCCCCCTGCACTACACCATCGGCTCCGACATGCGTCCCACCGACCAAGCCCACCCCCTAGAGCGAACCCTCACCGCCGACTGAACGGCCTGGCATCAACCCCGTAATCATCCGTTCGTGGGAGCTGACTGGACAGGAGCAGCCATCTCCAACCCCAGTTCCTCCAACGCGAACAGCGCCGTGTCGAGCGCTGTGTTGTGACCGCCCTGCTCTAGCCGGATAATGCAGTTTCTGGTGGTCCCAACCCGATCAGCGAGCTGCTGCTGGGTCATCGCCGCGCCTCGACGAGCGCGGCGTATCAACGCACCGACATCAACATCGGTCTCAACCTTGTGGCCCTCAGTCACAGCACTGACCTGCATCTGCCTCTGTCGCATACCACGACACCTCACCACACCCGCGCGGCAGAGACTGTTTCGGCGTGAGCCACGACCCTGTCACAGACCCTGTGGGCTGTTTCAGCCGCCCACGGGGGGCATTGCGCCGCTGCGGTCTTGAACGCGTCAGGCAACGCGTCCGCCATGTCTTTGAGCGTGCCGATGTCGACGTTTACCCCGAGCCCTGCCGCGGTTCGTTCCCACTGCTGCAAGGTGGTCGGGGTCGTTCCCGCGAAACGCATCGCCGGTCGCGACAGGCCATCTCCGGGGTTCATGTATGGCGCCAACGAGTTCAGGTCGTACAAGGGCGCCAGTCGTGGACGCGGCCCATCCAACAGCAGCCCATAGTTCTTGGCGTGTCCGTCGGTGTTGCCTATCAAAGCGTTGTAGAACACCGACATGAAGAACGCCGATGCGTCGTTGCGGTTCTCCTGGTGCAGCAAAGCAACGACGTCGGCGGGGCCGGGACCGCCGTCTTGTTGGTATTTACGATCCGTGGGCACCCCGAACGCTGCGCACAGGTCCTCGAAGTGCACGCGGTGTACTTCGTCTCCCGATACTTCACGGTCAAAACGCTCCACCACCACACACGCCTCGTCTTCAAACCGTTCCAACGATGTGCGTGCCGCGTTCAACCCGAGCGTCGCTGCTGCCGTCTGACACAGATACTCATTGACTGCTATCGAGTCACGCAACCGTTCAGCGAGATGCCCGCGTTGAGGTTTGAGGATGTGAGTGGTAGCAAGCGAGCCTGTAGGCAGGTGCCATCCGTCGCCGGTTAGCCTCAACGCCATCTTGGGTTGAGCCCCGGGCAGAGACAACCGAAGCTCCCCCAAGCCTTCAGACGAGTCACCCACAGCGTCTTGAGATATGAGACGCAGATGCTGCGCAATCTCGGTGTCGGTGAGCGCCACAAGGGTTCCTGTCTGCAGTTGGTCGAGAACCGGACGCATCGAGAACTGAACAGCCCCGGCGCACTCAAGTCCCGCTCGGGTGCAGAGCAGGTCATAGGGAGCTGCTGAATCCGCGCCTAGTTCGCGTACCATCCGTGCCCGGGTACGCGGGTTCTCCGGCAGCATTCCGTCGATCCAGTCAGTGACGTCGTGTCGTTTCAAGTGGCCTGCCGGGAACGCCAGCGACAACGGCGTTTCCGACGGGTTGCGGTCGGACTCGAAATAAAGGTGCACCGCACCGCGCCGCAACAGCACAAGCCGCCCGACCCTCTCGCCGTGCAAGAACACGTAAAGGCCTCGTGTCTCTTCAGCCATCCTCGCCGCCTCTTTGTGGCACGGCTACCGGACGTACAACGACATCCGCGCCCAACGCTTCCAACGCCGCCAACACGTCCGCCAGCGCCGGTTCAGTCATCCCGCGTTCGAACTTCGACACCCACTGCTGAGACCGTCCGACGGCCTCCGCGAGACGAGTCTGGTTCCAGCCCCGACGGCGACGCAAGTAGACCACGAAACGGCGTAAACCACCTCGGGTCGCGAGCACCACAACATCCTGTGTCACACACAAGAGTATAACCGTTTTACGCTTCTGTATGACCTCTCAACTGCGGTCTGGCGATGGATCTCGGAAAACAAGCATCCAAGCACTGGACGGGTCCCCGGCAGGGCAGCGACATGCAACGGCTGGTTCTGGCGGTGCCCCTTCACACCACCAGAACCAGCCAACCCAACGAATCAGGCGACCACCGCGGTCTCCGCGCCGTAGCCGGAGGTGCCGTGCTCGGCGACGTCGAGGCCCTCGAACTCCTCGTCGGCGTCGACGCGCAGACCCAGGGTCTTCTTCAAGGTGTAGAAGAGGATGCAGCAGGTGACCCCGACCCAGGCAGCAACGATGAGGACCATCACTGCCTGCATCAACAACTGATCAAGACCGCCGCCGTAGAACAGGCCTGCGTTCTCGCGGCCCAGGAAGGCGTCGTCGTAGCGGGCGAAGAGGCCGATCGAGAGCGTCCCCCAAATGCCACAAACGCCGTGCACGGCGACAGCTCCCACCGGATCGTCAATGTGAACCCGGTCCAGGGCAAGCACCGCGAAGACCACGATCAAACCGCCGACAAGGCCGATCACCAAAGCAGCCCAAGGTTCCACAGCACCGACCGGAGCGGTAATCGAAACCAGCCCCGCAAGCGCGCCGTTGCCCGCAATCGCCACATCCGGGATACCGGTGATCCTCCATATGACCACGGTTGCGCCGATCACCCCCGCCGAGGCGGAGATCAGAGTGTTGAGCGCCAGGAACGGCACGAGATTGTCGGCCGCCAGTTCCGAACCAGCGTTGAAACCGAACCAGCCGAACCACAAGATGAACACACCGATGACGGCATAACCGATGTTGTGGCCTGGAATCGCCCGAGGAGAACCATCAGGGCCGTACTTCCCGACACGGGGGCCGAGCATCCTAGCCCCCACCAAGGCCGCCACGCCTCCGGTCAAATGAACGATCGTTGAACCAGCGAAGTCGGAGTACACGGCGTCGCCGACGTTCATTCTGGCGATGAGACCTCCGCCCCAAGTCCAGTGGACGACCACTGGGTAGATGATCGCGGTCATCGCAGCCGAGAATACAAGGTAAGCCACGAATTTGGTGCGCTCCGCCATAGCACCCGAGGCGACCGTCACCGCTGTGGCCGCGAACACCACCTGGAAGAAGAAGCTTGCTGCAGGCGTTGCGTTGTCGGTGAGGCCGCCGCCCTCATTGAGCACAGAGGGGTCCGCGCTCTCTTTGAAGAAGAAGTCGCCGAGTCCACCCCAGAGGTCGCCGCCGTCACCGAAGGCGACCGAATAGCCGATGACGAAGAAAGCGATAGTCCCGACGGCCATGTCGGCGAGGTTCTTGGCCATGATGTTGGCCAGATTCTTGGCTCGCGTGAGGCCTGCTTCCACGAAGGCGAAACCAGCCTGCATCAAGAACACCAGGCATCCGGCGATCACCAGCCAGAGGTTGTCCATCACCTGTTGAACAGCGGCTGCGGCAGCGTCTGAATCCTGCGCGGATGCCGGACTGGCCCACAGCAGAGCCGTGCAACCGGTGAATGCAACCAACATCGCCCGTCTCGTTGTGTCCCGCATGGTTCGTGCCCCCCTGGCCTGGTTCTTGCATGAAGCTAGAAACGGCTGGTTTCAGTACTGTTACGTCGGCATGAAGAAGACTGTTTCGCGGGAACGAAGAAGTCAGGCAATCAATACACGCCCGTTACTGATTCGGCCCGTCCGGCGCGGTATCGTCTCGGCAATATGAAATCGCGTTTGAAACCCCATCAACTCGTCGTCGGCGTTGGTCTGGCAATCGCGCTCTTCACGCTCGTCTCGGGCATCGTTCCGAACTACACGAACTGGCACGACGACAGTTCGGTGCAGCGTGAGGTCTTCGGCAACGTTCCGACCGCTTTGAAGTTCAGTTTCTATTCGATCATCCCGATATTGCTGGTGTACGGCGCCTGCATGTTCGCCATGCGGGTCAAGAACTGGGAGCGCGGCCGTCCGGACAACCGCCGAACCACGATCAAGAACACCCCGAAACGTATGGCTGATTTCAGGTCGGGCGTGTATATGCGGACCCTGTTGCGCGAACCCGGTGCCGGGGTCATGCACTCAATGATCTACTTCGGGTTCCTGGTGCTGCTGGGCGTTACCACGATTCTAGAGGTCAACCATCAGGTTCCTGAGAGCGCCAAGTTCCTCCACGGCGACGTCTACCGGGCCTACTCTTTCGTCGGCGACGCAGCCGGTGCGATCTTCTTGATCGGTATCGGCTGGGCAGTGCTGCGACGTTACGGACCCTGGAGTTGGCGCCCTTACCGCATCCGCATCAAAACCAAACCGGAACACATGCTCATCCTGGCCGTGTTCGCGGCGATCGGGATCACCGGTTTCGCAGCAGAGATGTTCCGCATAGCTGTAGACGGCACCCCGGATTTCGAGAAATGGAGTTTCATCGGTTATCCGTTGGCGACGCTGGTCGAAGACAGCAGCAACACCGCGGGTTGGCATCAAGCCTGGTGGATCGCCCATGTCGTGAGCTTCGTTGCTTTTCTGGTGATCCTTCCCACAACGATGCTGCGTCACATGTTCACGTCCCCGCTCAACATGTACCTGAGCGACAAGGACAGACCCAAGGGCGCAATGAAGGCAATGCCTGATCTTGTGGAGGGCGACACCGAACTCGAGACTTTCGGCGCCTCAGTCATCGAGGACTTCACTTGGAAGCAACTGCTCGACACTGATGCTTGCACCATGTGCGGCCGTTGCACTTCGGTGTGTCCGGCGCATGCCACCGGCAAACCGCTTGATCCTCGCGAGATCGTCTTGAAGACAGGTGAGGTGATGGCGGCCACCGGCAAACCGCGGGTGTCGCCGCCACTCGGGGTTGATGACGACATAACCGTTCCCGCCAATTGGATGTTCGATCGAATCACCAACGACGAACTCTGGAGTTGCACATCATGTAAAGCATGCGACGAGATCTGTCCGGTCAACATCGAGATACTCGACAAGATCCTCGACATGCGGCGTTACCTGACGCTGATGGAGTCGGAATTCCCTCCCGAGCTCGGCCAAGCGTTCCGTTCCATGGAGAACTCAGCGAATCCTTGGGGTATGAGCCAAACCGAACGGGCCGACTGGGCTCGCGATTCAGAGGGCCTCAATATCATTTCGGGCGAGGATCCACTGACCGCCGAATACCTGTACTGGGTCGGTTGCGCAGGTTCATTCGACGACAAGAACAAAAAGGTCACTCAGGCGATGGCACAGCTGATGCAACGCGCCGAAGTCGACTTTGCGATCCTCGGCCCCGCAGAGAATTGCACTGGAGACTCGGCCCGCCGTTCAGGCAATGAGTACCTCTTCCAGATGTTGGCCGGCCAGAACATCGAGACCCTCAACGCGATGGGCGTGAAGAAGATCATCACTCAATGCCCCCACTGTTTCAACACCCTGGCCAACGAGTACCCCCAACTCGGCGGTCATTACGAAGTCGTGCATCACAGTCAGTTCCTTGAGTGGCTGGTAGATCAGGGTCGGTTGGATCTGAGCGAAGCAAGACTCGAAGAGCGGGTCGTCTACCACGATTCGTGCTATCTGGGCCGTCACAACGATGTCTATCTGGCGCCTCGCAAGGTGCTCGGCAAGCTCGGCGGCATTGAAGTTGTGGAGGCTCAGCGCAACGGGACCAAAGGGATGTGCTGCGGCGCCGGTGGGGCCCGAATGTGGATGGAAGAGACGATCGGCGAAAAGGTCAACGACGTCCGAGCCCAAGAACTCGTCGACACAGGCGCCAGCCGTGTGGCTACAGCATGCCCGTTCTGCTACATCATGATGGATGACGGCGTGAAAGCTGTCGGCAAAGAGCCCGAGGAGGTGCAAGTCGCCGACATCGCCATTCACATATTGGAAGCCATAGAAATCGGCGAGCAGTAACATGGCTGGCGTGAAGCCGACGGTGCTGGTCATAGACAACTACGACTCGTTCGTCTACATCTTGGTGCAGTACCTCGGGGAGTTGGGGGCCGACCCGGTGGTGCGCCGTCACGATGCCATCGATATCGACGGTATCCGCGGGATGGATCCTGACGGCATTTTGATTTCACCGGGTCCGGGAACCCCTGATGATTCAGGGATCTCGCTAGACGTGCTCACTCAACTCAAGGGTTCACCACCTGTCTTGGGAGTGTGTCTGGGCATGCAGTGTGTAGGGCAGGTGTTTGGCGGCAAGGTTGTGAGAGCGCCCCAGGTCATGCACGGCAAGACTTCGTTTATTCGTCACAAGAACTCGGGACTGTTCGAGGGTCTGCCGAATCCTCTCGAAGCAACCCGTTACCACTCGCTGATCGTCGAGCGCGACTCGATACCTGAAACGTTGGAGATCACAGCCGAAACCGACGACGGTTTGGTTATGGGTCTACAGCATCGCCGACTCAACATCGAGGGTGTGCAGTTCCATCCTGAATCGGTGTTGACCAACGCCGGCCATGACCTCCTTGCGAACTATCTGACTCGCTGCAGCCAAGGCAGGGACTAGAAGTCGGCCACTAACCGTCGGTCGGCTCGGGGACGACGTCCGTTGCTTGTGGGCTGTCGGTGGCTTCGCCCACTTCGATCACGACGGCCGTGTCAAGCTCGACCTCAGTGTGTGCTTCAGGGCTCTGAGTTATGACCCTGCCTACCGAAGCATCGCCGACGGGCACGGGAACCAGGACGATCTCTGCTTCGAGTCGCAACTGGTTCAGGGTCGACTCGGCGCTGTCGGCGAAGAGGTCGACCACGCTTGGAACCGGGACCGTTGGAAAGCCCGTCGAGATGACAATGGTCACCCACGTGCCTTTGTCGACCAAACTGCCGGCCGCCGGGTCGGTGCGGATAATCAGGCCTTCTTCGATCGTCTCGGACGGTTCTTCGACATTATCGGGAGTGACCCTGAACTCAGCCGAGAGCAACGCTTCGAAGGCTTCGTTGAGGGTGCCCTCCTCGAGATCGGGAACGGGTACTTTCTCAGGTCCTGTTGAGATCGTGATGACCACAGACCCGCCCGCCGGCAGTTCGGTACCCGGAGCCGGCAACTGGGATACGACCTCGCCGAATTCTCGGATATCGGGCACAGCCTCAACAGTCACGCTGTAACCCAGCGACTCAAGCGTGTCCAGAGCCAGATCCCGGTCCTTGCCGATGATGTTGGGGACTTGATCGGGCGCACCTGCGCTCACGAAAAGGGTGACCTCAGACTCGAGTGACACTTTCTCTCCAGCCACAGGGGTCTGCTGGACCACTTCACCCTGCGGAACCGTCTCGTTGTTGCGTCGAACGATCTTCACCTCAAGGTCGAGTCCAAGCAGTTCCCGCTCGGCGTCTGACATGCCCCGACCAACAACCGACGGCAGTGCAATCAACTCGGCTGCAGAATCGGAGTCGACCGCACCGTCGTCGCGGATCTCGTTGACGAAGGCGACGATCAGATATCCCAGAATCAAAACCAGGACGCAAAGTCCGATCAGCAGCCCAGCGGTGCGTTTCCAGTCGTCGTTGCGCGACATCCCCGGAGGTTCGTGGTAATAGTCACCCCGGCCATACATCGCTTCGCGGCGCGGATCACCTGGAGCCGAGGCTTGCCGCACCGGCACAGGGGCGCGGGCCGTCCGAGCCGGCCGCGGGCGCCCCCCGGGCCGCGGCGCTTCGGACCTCCCGGACGCGACAGGCCCGGATGTTGGAGGTCCCGACGCCGGAAGTCCAGATGCAGCGGGTGGAGGCTCCTGTTGAGCACCCGCACCAATTTCGGTGGCCCCGCTGAGATAACGACGCAAATCAGACCGAAGGTCTTCCGCTGTCGGATAGCGGTTCAAAGGGTTTTTTGCGAGCAGCTTCATGGTGATCGCGTTCAAGGCCGACGAAACCGGCACACGACGCTCAATCAACGACTGAGGCTTCTCCTGTACGTGTTTATAGGCAACCGCAACAGGGGTCTCGGCTACGAAAGGAGGGGTTCCGGCAAGCATCTCATAGAGCACCACTCCCAGTGAGTAGAGATCGCTGCGACCGTCGACCGTCTTCCCCTGTGCCTGCTCCGGAGAAAAGTAGGTGGCTGTGCCCATCACAGATCCGTGTTGGGTCAGACCCGCATCAGTGCGACCCGCCAAAGCGGTGGCGATCCCGAAATCAGCCACCTTCACGTCCCCATTGTCTGAGATCAATATGTTGCCCAGTTTGACGTCGCGATGAACGAGGCCCGCCTGATGCGCGGTTGAGAGCGCCGAAGCAACGTCATTTGCAATGGCAGCTGCGCGCTGGGACGAAACCGGCCCAGAGGTACGCACCACATCGGCCATGGTCCGTCCAGCGACATGTTCCATGACTATGTAGTAGGTGCCGCGCTCCTGACCCCAGTCGTATATCCCCACGATGTTCGGATGGTTGAGGTTGGCGGCGGCTTGTGCTTCTCTGCGGAACCTCTCGACGAAGTTCGGGTCGTTGGCGAACTCGGGGAACAGAACTTTGAGGGCGACCTCGCGGTTCAACAACTCGTCGCGCGCGAGATAGACGTCGGCCATACCACCACGCGCAATATGGCGCAGCAGTTCGTAACGGCCATTAAAAACCGTTGGCCTACCATTCGACATAGCCCCCAAGTCTACCTAAGCGGTACCGTTCACCGTTGCATGCCCGTCCGTTCCACTACGGTTCGGAATCGTTGTTGCAACTCGGTTTGGAAGGCGGCTTCGATCACCGCTCGGGGCGGATCGGCGCAGCCACACGACCACCTGTTTGTGAACACCTGCCTGTCTGTCGGGTGTTGCAGGCGGGTTCAGGGGTTGAGACGGCTGGGCGTCCCTGGACAGTGTCGTGTGTGTTGGTCAGTTGTTGTTGATGGTGCCGGTGGCGCTGCGTCGGTCGGGTTCAGCGCCGTCGACGGAGACCAGGTAGAGGATCATTCGTTCTGGTTGTTCGTTGATGTCGTCGGCTGTTGTTCGGATGTGGACGGTTCTGCGGGTTTCGCCGGCGTTGATGGTGATGGTGCCGACGGTGTGGGTGTAGTCGTCGTCGGTGGCTTCACCGCGCAGGGTGCTGTAGGTGATCTCGACGGGTGTTCGTGCTGCCCGGTTCAAGGTGATGACGAAGTCGAGGGTTCGGCCTTCTGTCGCTTCGGCGTCTGACACCGTCAAGACGACAGGCTCCACCACCGGTACCGGTTGTGGAGCTGGTGTTGGTGCCGGTGTTGGTGTTGGTTGCGGCTGTGGTTGCGGTGCCGACTGCGGCTGCGGTTGCGGTGCAGGCACAGGATCAGCGTTGGTGGGCACAGGATCAGCGGCAGGCACAGGATCAGCGGCAGGCACAGGATCAGCGGCAGGCACAGGATCAGCGGTGGGCACAGGGTCAGCGTTGGTGGGCACAGGGTCAGCGTTGGTGGGCACAGGGTCAGCGTTGGTGGGCACAGGGTCGGCGGCGGGTGCAGGGTCGTTGTCGTTGTCTGTCACGTCGACGGTGCCGGTTGTTTGCGTGGCAGACACTGTGTAGCCGTCGCCGGCGTTGATTGTGACTGTCACTGAACCGTCGGGTTCGTCTGTCGAATCGTCAGAGGTCGCGACCAGGAACTGTGCAGTTCCGGCGGCTGGGACTGTGACTGTGCGGCTGCCTGTGACAGCACCGTAATCGCCGTCCGCGGTGATTGTGACCGTCACCGGCAAGCCGCCTGCGGGTGCCGGGGCCGCGGTGACAGTGAACACTGCCGCGTCGCCTTCGGTGACGCTGTTGTGGGCGACGGTGACAGTGACCTCCGGTACAGGTTGTGGTGCGGTGTCGTCTTGTATGGAGGAGGCCTCGACCGCTCCGTCGTCGTCGAGCAGGTCGATGCTGACGCTGTGCGGGTTGCCGAGCGTGTAACCGGTGCCGGTGTTGATCCTTGCGACGATTGTGCCATCGGCGAGTTCTGAGGTGTCGGAGTAGGCTGTGAACCGGTGGGCGACCGAGGCCTGACCGGCCGGGATCGTCAACATAAAATTCTGCGTCCAGCTGAAGTAATTGGGTACTTGGCCCATCTCCTGGAAGACTTGTGCTCTGACTGTGGTGCCGCGCCGTTGCACACGATCAGCAGTCACCGTGAACACTACGTCGCCGCCCTCTGAAACCGACCGGACGTTACTGGCCAGGGTCAGCACCGACGGAATATACGGCGGCGCGTCGACGACAGTGATCGTGGCACGGTCGTTACGGTCGAGACGGACACCCCCCGTATGACGGCCTTGGGCTATAACCAGGGTCTCGCCGCCGGGTTCTGTCACCGAGTCCGTGGATGCATGAAGAGTGGCAAAACCGCGGCGCTCGCCCGGAGCGATGGAAATCCTTGCCCCCCACGGGTCGAGACGGTAGTCCCCCCTATTACCGACGGTGCTTGCGAAGTCAACGTAATAGCGGATCCTTATGGCCTGGTTGGTGGGGTTGGGGGCTGTGAGGGTTGCCCATAGGCGTGCCGTGTCGCCTTCTGTGACTGTGTTCTTGTCGAAGTCGAGGTTGACTTGCAGCGCGTCGCCGGGTTCGGGCATTCCCAGATAGAGGGTCTGTGCCTGTTTCAAGCCGTTGCCGACCAGCGACAGGCCGATCTTCCAGCAGGCCCCCACAGCAGTCTCCTCAACAGGCAGGCCGGTGAGGCATCGGGGGTCGGTCGCGCCGGCCCAACGCCGGATGATGATCTTTTGGGGGGTGTTCCAGTTCCAACGGGTGAACTGGATACCGGTGGAACTGTAGTTCAACGAGTGCAACGGGTACCCGCCGCGTTGCTGAGCCGTCAACAACTCGAGCACCGGAGCCATACGGCGCCCCGTGTTCTGGAACGCCTCTGCCAACGTCAACGGCTCAAGACCGGGATAATCCTCGACACCCAACGTTTCGAGGACCCGTTTCCAACGGTTCACATGCGCTTCACCGAACCGGGTCTCTGCTATGTAACTGCGGATGTCTGCTATCAGGGCAGGGCTCGGGTTCGCATGATCGGCACGGAACTGCGGATGCGACGGATGCCGCAAACCCACAGGCGGACGCGTCCCGCCGTCGAGGTCCCTCGCGGTCGCTCTCACCGTATGGGTGTCGGAGGGTTCGTGAGTCAACTCCACAGTGACGAACGTTTCAGAACCCGCCAACAACGACAGGTTGTCAGAAAGGCCACCCGCGCCCACGACCCTGCCCTCACTGTCCTTGACGACCATCTCCACCCGGTCGTCGTCGAGGACCCGGCCATGGAACCGGCTGAAACTACGCGCAGTCGGATCATCATGTTCACCGAAGTTCGGAGAGAAACGATGCTCGATCCTGAACTCCCCCCAACGAGTGTCGACGTCATGAGGCGCGGTGACCGTGACCGTCTGCCAGTCGTTCCAGTCCGAGTCGGTGAAACTCACGGTCGACGGTGAGAACACCAGATCCGCGCCGCCGTTCATCGCTGCCTGCAACGGCGTCACCCTCAACACGTCACCCGCCGCCGGCCGTCTACGCAAACGCAGCCTGTAATCCTCAGAACCCCCCTCACCGACATCGAAACAACCATCACCAGTGAGGTTCCAACGGCAGGTCTCCTCATGAACAGCCCGCACCTGCGACGTCGCCGGACGCGCCACATCAGTAGACGGATCCACGTCTATCTCCACATCGACGACCGACGGGGACGGAACCTTAGTCACAGTCACACTCCTAGAACGACCCAACGTCTGAGCCTCGAAACGGATCACCCCCCTCGACAGGCCCTCCTCCGGTTCCGACAGACCCGCGACACGGTAATCGGTGCTGGTCAACGCCTTGAACGTGACACCCACACCCGCAGCAAGATCGGCATGGCTGAAACGGATCCACTTCCTCGCCGCTATCGGATCGACCGGCTCGACCCTGCCCGAACCGAAATAGACAACGTTCACGATCCCGAACAAATGCGCGTTGCCGACGCCGTGCCACACCTGAACAGGCACCGACCCGGACACACCGTTCGCTATACCCGTGTGACCCCCCACGGCCCTGCGAGCCGACCCGCCGTAAGCCGGGTCGCACAAATAAACACCGGTCAGGTTGACCGTCACCGAGAACGTCTCGCCCACCACCACCTCCGCAGGCGCACTGGACAACACCACACGCGGTGTACCAACACTACCAGGACGAGCCCCGCACTCAGCAGACGCCGGACCCCCCGACAACAACACCGAACCAACAACAACCAAACCACAGACCACAACACCAACCCGGAGCCACACACGCCTCAAACACTCCAGAAGCATCAACCCCCCCCCCCCCGGAGGTCTACAAGACATCAACAACATAACAAAACCTCACAAACTCTAGAAACAACTCTAGAAACCGTAACCGACAACCAAACAATACACAAAACCAACCCAAAGCCAACTGATTGGGACTGTCAGACCCGATTTCGACGGCAGTCCAGCCACTGTCACAGAACTGCTGAGAGCACTAACAACAGTATCAACACGACGAGCGCCACGGCAGCAAACCAGCGAAGCGGCGAGTTTTCAAACCAACGCCAATCAACAAAGGAGCGCCACGGCAGTGAGTCGAGTTCGGTCGACGCCGAATCAGCGGCCTCGGTCGGCTCTGCACTCTGGTCGTACGCAGTGCCACCGTGGGTCGATTCGCCGGTCTCTTCGGATTCGGGAAGGGCTCCATTCGTGGCCACAACCCGATCAGCAGGAGGGGACGACCCGGTCGGTTCAGCATCCACCACGTCCACGACCACAACAGTCACATTGTCACGCCCACCAGCGGCACAAGCGGATTCGACGAGCAACGAGGCGGCATCTTGAGGATCCTCTGTCCCGCCTAGAATCTTTTTGATTTCTGCATCGCTCAGTTCGTTGCTCAAACCGTCGCTGCACAGCAAATACCGGTCGCCGACCACCGGAACAAGTTCCAAAGAATCGACCAGCAACACCTCCTCAACACCCAGCGCCCTGGTGACTACATTGCGCTGAGGGTGAACAAGCGCCTCTTCTTCAGAAATCCAGCCGTCTCGAACCATTGCCCCCACCAGGCTGTGGTCATTGGTCAATTGCATCATCTCGTCGCCTGCACACAGATACAGGCGGCTGTCACCGACATTGGCAACACAAAGCCGTTCAACATCTGCAACGGTCATAGCCACCAGCGCGATCAATGTCGTTCCCATTCCGTTGAGCGCCGGATCCTCTCGGGCACGGTCCAAAACCTTGTGGTTGGCTTGCTGAACCGCCTCGATCAGTTCATCCACACTGTCGGCAGTAGTTGTCTTGGCCATTTCTTCGACAGCAATAGACGATGCAACCTCGCCGCCGAGATGACCTCCCATTCCGTCGGCCACCACAAAGACGCCTTCAGTTGCGAGAACCTCGTCTTGGTTGATGTCGCGAACTCGACCCTTGTCAGTAGCCGAGCCCCAAGCCAGCGTGGTCATGTGAGCACCAAGCCTGTCTCAGCAACCTGGATTCGACCGCCTCGTTCGATCAGAGTCGGCGCCGCAACTTCCTCTCCGTTGAGCCGCGTGCCGTCGGTCGAACCGGGATCTTCGATACACCACTCGCCTTGGCGCCCCAAAAGGCGGGCACACAGTTCCGACACCCGCCTGTCATTGTTTTGCACACCACATCCTGGCGCTCCGCCTAGCGTGGACTCGGCACTGAGCGTGAACTTTCGGTCCGCTGACGCAGGCGGTGCTACCAACAGCAATCCGCCGGCTGCGTTGGTGTCGGTGGCAGCCGGAGCGTCGCCGGTGAAACATGTGCTCTTGGAGGTTCGTGGGTCTTTGAAGGTTCTCAGGCGTCCAGCAACCTTGGAAACCGTGAGTCCCTGCTCGGCTCGGAATTCAACCCATAGCGCTCTGGGCACGCGCAGGAACACCAGATGAACGAGAGCCAGCAAGCAAAGTCGAAGTAGAACGAGCGATTGTTCCGACACGGTTCTTTGAGGTTACCTTCCAGCGTTACACGGGTGCGATAGTTCAAGCAGACCGGAACTCGATATGTATCGTGCCCGACTCGATCTGCTCACCGTCGCTGAGACGATGCGAGGCCACCTCAGTACCGTTCACCAGAGCCTGACCGGTCGACCCGTTTGGAAGTGGTTCGGCGCCACCGGCCGGCCTCGCACGCCGACACTGCGACCATCAACCATCTCACGCACGATCCGGTGCCCGATCTCCACCGGACGCACTCCCCGCGCAGGACACGACCGACCGTGCCTCCGACCATGCGATCGGGACGACGCTCAACCGATCGTAGGCCCACACCCAGAGAGCAACCCTCTACAACAGTTCGATTCCCGACCTGGGGGGGTGTCCACGGATTCAGATCAGCAACGCTATGATCGGGGCACGTTCACTGCGGTGTGCGGCCACGCGCGAGTGGCGGAATTGGCAGACGCGCAGGCTTCAGGTGCCTGTGTCCGAAAGGATGTGGGGGTTCAAGTCCCCCCTCGCGCACTCCGGTCCTGACGCATCACACCCCCTCGCGCACTCCGGCGACGGCTCTCAGTCAGGCGTCGCGATCCGGAGGCTCTGAGTTGGCGAGGACCAGCGACGACCACTCGCCCGCCGTCGCGCGCTCGACTTCGACGAGGGGGCGGGTCGTGGGATGGCGGCCGCTTCCGAACCCGCCCGATCCGAGCTCGAGCAGCCCGACGAGGTCGCTGCGGTCGTGTTCCGAGGTTGCCGGGCAGACGCTCAGCCGACCACCGAACGCGACCGGGCGGGTGTCACGGAACCATGCTTGCAGAGCAGCCCCGCCATCGGGCCGCGTCACCGCCATCACACCCTCGGCTTGAAGCGACGCGACGAGGCTCGCGGCATTCCGTTCGTCGTCCACGGCGGCCAACACCACCCGGCGTGTGTCGCCGGGCTCCACAACATCCAGCGATCGCACACCGAGGCCTTCGAGACGTTCACACATCCCGTCGAGTTCATCCGCGCTGGTCGCCACCACAATCACTCCACCACCATGCCCGATCCAACGACATGCAGGCATTCGAGGCCGAACTTCTGCTGCCTGCACACGGCCTCCCGGTACGTGGAACCGCAGAGGTCAACCTGATCCTGGGCGACCTCGCCTCTGCGCTCGAGGGTCTGGTCGATGCCACGCTCGAACTGATGAACGACGGGGAATCGCTCGACACCATCATCCAGTCGGTCGACGTGCCCGAGGACCTGTTGTCCAAACCGTGGCTCCAGCCCGTCTACGACGAACCCGAGTTTGTTGTTCGCAACATCTGGCGCCTCTACGGCGGATGGTGGGACCAGAACCCGGTGAAGCTCAAGACGGCGAGCGAGGCCGCATATGCGGCCGAGATCGTTCGGCTCGTCGGTAGCGCAGAGAAGGTCATCAGCCGCGCCCAGGAGCTCGCCACAGCCGGAGACTTCCGCCTGGCATGCGAACTCATAGAACTGGCCACCACCGCCGAGCCGAAGTCGGTCGCCGCCCACGGCGCCCGGGCTCGGCTGCACTAGCACGCAGCCGCGACGGCTCGAGCGACTTGCTCCGAAAACAGAGGAGGTACCGAGTTCCCGATCTGAGCCTGAGCGGATGCTCGCTTACCCACGAACGTAAAATCGTCCGGGAAGGTGAAGAGCCTTCGAAGCTCGGGGACGCGCAAACGTCGGTTGTCCCAGTGGAACGGACCGACGTTGGGACCTGGCTGAGCCTGGATCGTCGGGGAGGGCCTGCCGGGATCAAGCTTCAACAGGAACGACCAGTACCGCGACCGCCATTCGAAGATCGGCGCTGCGTGACCACGCTTCTCGGTGAAGTAGAGGTAGTTGTCGCCAGGTGGGATCTCTGGCAGGAGGTGGCCCCAACGCCCTCGCACCACCTCCTGGGGCTCGGAGTCGGTGATCAACCCGGCGAGCGCCTCACCAGCTGTGACGTGGGGAAGCGGCCCACCGGTCGTCGTTCGTCGTTCCCATGGTCCGTGGTGAGTCGGGTCCGGCGGATCAGGCAGTTTGTCTCGCTTGCGGCAGCCCACCACGCACAGACGAGGACGGGCCTGGGGAACTCCGTAGTCGGCCGTGTTCAACACCTGCCACCAGAAGCGGTATCCCGCCGCTTCGATCTCTGCGAGTAATCGGGTGAACGCCGGCCTGCTCGCCTTGTTGTTGAAGGTCAGCGCGTACACGTTCTCAAAAATAAAGTAGCGGGGCCTAGCCTCAGCAAGCACACGGGTATAGGCCTGCAGGAGACTCGCTGCGGGGTCGACGCCGTCACGCTTCCAGTCGAGCCAGAATCCTGACTTGGAGAATGCAACGCAAGGTGGTCCACCCACGAGCAGGTCGGGCCTCTCCCGGCTCGAAAGACCGGCCGCTCGGAGTATGTCCCGCGTGGTAAGACCCTCGCCGGCACCGATGGCGAGCGGGTAGAGATCGGCCCGAACCACCTCGCGAAGACTCTGAAAGTAGATGGGGGCGTTCTTCTCCAGGGTGTCACAGGCATCGTCGTCCCATTCAACCGCGGCCAGTGTGGCGAACCCCGCCGACTCGATCCCCAAGTCGAGACCCCCGGCGCCGGAGAAGAGGGATATCGCGGAGCCAACCGTCACATTCTCAGTCTGCCCGCTGCGGTCGGCCTGGGCGCGCACCCTCTGCTCATCCCCAAGACGCAATTGCAGACCTTGCGTCTTCCGATCAATTCCTGGAGAGTCCACACCACCAGCACACAACAGGGGTGTGACAGTAGCGATTGAGGGAGTTGGGTGATCATCGTCGCATTTGTCCAGCTTCCATGAGGGCTGCCGGGTGGTCCCGCCGAACTCCGCCGAACTCCGGAAATGCTGAACGGCTAGTTCGAGATTCTGGTGGAGATCCATCGGCGACCGCAGGTCGATGCAGGGCAACCGAAGCCGCGATACGAAGCCCGGGTTGGCAGAGCGCAGCGATCTTCACGCCTGGACGGCGAGCACAGGCGCAAGCCAACCGGCTGCCTCCTCCACGGAGACGCCCTTGCGTGCCGCATAGTCGGCGAGCTGGTCGGCGGCGACCCTGCGGACCCCGAAGTAGCGGCTCTCGGGATGGGCGAAGTAGAGGCCGCTGACCGAGGCGGCAGGATCCATCGCGCATGACTCAGTGAGTTTCACGCCGACCGTTCCGGGACTGTCCAACAGTTCGAAGATCGTCCGCTTCTCGGTGTGATCCGGACAAGCCGGGTAACCCGGTGCCGGTCGGATGCCTTGGTAGCGCTCCTTGATCAACTCGTCGTTGGTGAGAACGTCGGTCTGATAACCCCAAAGGTCTGATCGTACGACGTAGTGCAGATACTCGGCGCATGCCTCGGCGAACCGGTCGGCCAGCGCCTTGAGCATGATCGACGAGTAGTCGTCGTGGTTGGCCTCGAAGCGGGCGCAGCGCGCGGCGACCTCGCCACCGGTGGTGACGGTGAAGGCGCCGAGGTGATCTTTGAGGCCGGTGTCGGCAGGCGCGATGAAGTCGGCGAGTGCGAAGTTCGGCCGATCGTCGGTGTGGCCGACCTGTTGGCGAAGCGTATGCAAGGTCGCCAGCGGCGTGCAGCGGGACTGATCGGTGAACAGATCGATGTCGTCGCCCCGTGCGTTCGCGGGCCAGAAGCCGACGACGGCTCGGGCGGTGAGCCACTGTTGGTCGATGATCCGCTCGAGCATCGCCTGCCCGTCGGACAACAGGTTCCGGGCCGCGTCGCCGATCACCGCGTCGTCGAGGATGCGTGGATGGGCGCCGGCGAGGTCCCAGGCCCGGAAGAACGGTGTCCAGTCGATGTAGGCGGCGAGCGTCGCGAGCGATATGCCGTCGAGGATCCGAGTGCCGGTGAAGGTGGGGACGATCGGGTCGAACGATGACCAGTCGATGGGCACGCGGTTCTTGCGGGCGGAATCGAGATCACGAGCGCCGATTCGAGGGCCGTTGCTCCGGGCGTCGCGCACGGTTGCGTAGTCGTTCGATACCTGCGCCTTGAACTCGGCGGCGTCGTCTCCGAGAAGTTGCGAGACGACTCCGACCGCTCGGGAGGCATCGGCCACGTGGATCACGCCATGGTCGTATGCCGGTTCGATCTTCACCGCGGTGTGGATCCGGCTCGTCGTTGCTCCACCGATCAGGAGCGGAACCGCGAAGCCCTCGCGGGTCATCTCCGACGCTACATGCACCATTTCGTCGAGGCTCGGCGTGATGAGTCCTGACACGCCGACGAGGTCGGCTTCCACGTCTCGTACGGTTTGCAGGATGGTTGCTGCCGGGACCATCACGCCGAGGTCGATCACCTCGTAGTTGTTGCAAGCCAACACCACGCCGACGATGTTCTTACCAATGTCGTGGACATCGCCCTTGGCTGTGGCGAGCACGACTGTCCCGTTGGTGTGCGTGTCGCCGCCCTCGCTCATGATGTGTGGTTCGAGATGCGCCACCGCCTTCTTCATCACCCGAGCACTCTTCACTACTTGAGGCAGGAACATCTTGCCCGCGCCGAAGAGGTCTCCGACGACGTTCATGCCATCCATCAGCGGACCCTCGATGATCTCGATGGCACGACCGGCGCCGCGGCGGGCCTCCTCGGTGTCGTCGACGACGTACTCGTCGAGGCCGTGCACGAGTGCATGCACGAGCCGATCCGTTACCGGCGCATCGCGCCACGCGAGGTCGACTGCCGCCGCCCTCGCCTGACTCTCGGCGTCGCTTGCGACCTTGACGAGGCGCTCGGTGGCGTCCGGTCGTCGGTTGAAGAGCACATCCTCGATCCTCTCTCGCAGCGCTGCGGGGATGTCCTCGTATACGGGCAGCCTGCCGGCGTTGACGATGGCCATGCCCAGACCTGCCCGAACGGCGTGGAAGAGGAAGACTGAATGCATGGCCTCGCGCAACGGGTTGTTTCCCCGGAAGGAGAACGACAGGTTGCTCAGTCCGCCCGAGACGTGGACTTCGGGCATCCGGGCCTTGATCTCGCGGGCGGCGTCGATGAACGCTACGCCGTATCCAGCGTGGGCCTCGATGCCGGTGGCGACAGCGAAGACGTTCGGATCGAAGATGATGTCACGGGGATCGAATCCAGCCTCGTCGACCAGCAGTCGGTGGGCCCGCTCACACACGGCAATCTTGTGTTCGGTTGTCTCGGCCTGTCCGGTCTCGTCGAATGCCATGACTACGACTGCGGCGCCGAAGCGTCGGGCCGTTCGCGCTTGTTCGAGGAATGGGGCTTCGCCTTCTTTAAGGCTGATCGAGTTCACGACCGGCTTTCCCTGAACACACTTCAATCCGGCCTCGATCACTGACCACTTCGACGAATCGATCATGAACGGGATCCGGCTGATGTCGGGTTCGGTGGCAATCAGGTTCAGGAATCGGACCATCGCCTGCTCGCTGTCGAGCATGCCTTCGTCCATGTTCACGTCAATGATCTGGGCACCGTTGTCGACTTGGTCCCGGGCGATGGCGACGGCGGTGTCGAAGTCTTCGCTGAGGATGAGGTTGGCGAACTTGGCCGATCCGGTGATGTTCGTGCGCTCTCCGACGTTCACGAGCAGCGACTCGCTGTCGATCGTCATCGGCTCCAGGCCGGCGAGTCGGGTGGCCGACGGCACCGTCGGAACCGTTCGTGGAGTGAGGCCATCGACGGTTTCGGCGATCGCGCGTATGTGGTCGGGGGTCGTGCCGCAGCAGCCCCCGATGAGATTGAACGTTCCCTCCCGGGCCAGTTCGCCGACAGCGGCAGCCATTGCCGCGGGAGATTCGTCGTACTCGCCGAGTTCGTTCGGCAGGCCGGCGTTGGGATGACAGCTGACCGGCACGTCGACGACACGGGCGAGCTCGGAGATGTGGTGGCGCAACTCGGTGATGCCCAGCGCGCAGTTCAGGCCCACCGACATGGGCTGGGCATGGCGTACGGAGTTCCAGAATGCCTCGGTCGTCTGACCAGTCAAGGTGCGGCCGGAGAGATCGGTGATGGTTCCCGAGATCAGGACCGGGAGATCGATCGCCTCCTGCTCGCGGAATTCGAGCACCGTGTGAATGGCCGCCTTGGCGTTGAGGGTGTCGAAGATCGTCTCGATCAGGACGACGTCGACCCCACCCTCGACCAGGCCGGCCAAGGCATCGGCGTATGCGTCGTGGAGTTGATCGAAGGTGATGTCGCGATGGGCGGGATCATTCACGTCGGGCGAGATGCCGGCAGTGCGGTTCGTGGGACCCAGCACGCCGGCGACGAAACGCGGTCTCCCGGTGTCGGCGGCGACCGTGTCTGCGGTGGCTCGGGCAATCCCGGCGGCGGCCGTGTTGATGTCGCGGCAGGCTGATTCGAGCGCGTAGTCGGCTTGGCTGATCGTGTTGGCGTTGAACGTGTTGGTGCAGATCAGATCAGCCCCGGCATCAAGGAACCCGCGGTGGATGCGCTCGATGATGTCGGGGCGAGTGATTGAGAGGACGTCGTTGTTGCCGGTGAGGTCGGTTCCGTGACGGGTGAACCGTTCGCCCCGGAAGTCTCGCTCAGTGAGCCGCTCCGTTTGGATCATCGTTCCCATCGCCCCGTCAACGACAAGGATGCGCTCGTCGAGCGCTCGTCGGAGAGCGGCCAGGCGATCGGCTCGGCTCGTCACGAGACCTTCGATCGTTCGTTGTCCTTGGCGGGACGATTCGCCCGGGGGATGACGCCGAGGATTCGGCACGTTGCACTCGTGAGCTCGGGACTGTTCATGGTGTAGAAGTGAAAATTGGTGACGCCGTGTTCGGCGAGTCGGCGGCACTGCTCGGCGGCAACGGTCGCGGCCACGAGTCGGCGAACTCCGGGGGAGTCGTCGAGGTCGCTGAACAGTTCGTGCATCCAGGCGGGAATGTCCGTGCCGCACCGTTCGGCGAAGCGGACGACACCGCTGAATCTTGTGACGGGCATGATGCCGGGCACGATCGGTGCATGGATTCCTGCGGTCCGCGCTTGGTCGAGGAAGCGTAGGAAGGTGTCGCTGTCGAAGAAGAACTGCGTGATGGCGCGATCCGCTCCGGCATCTATCTTGCGCTTGAGGTTGTCCATGTCGGCCTTCGCAGAAGACGCTCGCGGATGAACCTCGGGGTACGCGGCCACGGAGATCTGCAAGCCTCCGATGCCCCGTTCCTCAACGTGGTTGCGGATTGCGGCGACGAGTTCTGCTGCGTTGCGGTATCCGCCGGCGACGGTGCCGTCCGTCTGGCCTGCGGACGGATCGCCGCGGAGGGCCACGATGTGACGGACACCGGCGTCGAGGTAGTCGTCGATCACAGATGCGGTCACATCCTTGGTCGCCCCGACGCACGTGAGATGACCGGCGACGGCCAGACCGGTGGCATCGATGAGCCCTCGGATCGTGGCGTGGGTTCGCTCCCGGGTCGTGCCCCCGGTGCCGTAGGTGACGCTGACGAAGTCGGGGTTCAGCGGTGCGAGATGATGGGCGCAACGCGTCAGTTCGTTGAAGCCGTCCGACGACGCCGGTGGGAAGAATTCGAACGACACGTTGATGTCGTTGCGTATGAGCGTCACTGGCCATGGTCGTCGTGCTAGTCGCTCGGCCATGGCCTGTTCGGGCGTGTAGTCGATCATGACTCCGCCTCCATATTGGGGACCGTCGCGGCAACGGCTCGTTGAGTTGCCACCCATACGGTGACAGTGAGTGTCTCCTCGGATTCGCAGGCGGGTGTCAGGTGACGGGCGTTCACGCCGACCAGACCGGCCTCGTCACACCAGGCGGCCACGTCTGACTCCTCGAAACCGAGCCAGTGGTGGGCGTACTCGTCCCGCAGCCTTTCGATGTCGTGGGGGGCAAAGTCGACAACGACCAGTCGTCCTCCCGGACGCAGAGTGCGGACGACCTCGGCGACCGCGCCTGCCGGGTCGTCTAGGAAGTGCAGCACATGGTGTAGTACGGCTACGTCCATGCAACCCGCCATCAGATCGAGGCCATAGAGATCGCCTTGGCGTACGACGCAGTGGCCCAGACCTTGCTGATCCAGGCGGCTCCGGGCCAGGTTCAGCATTTGTCGGCTCAGGTCGACTCCAATCCCGTGATCGATTCGGCCGGCGAACACCTCGAGAACCCGCCCCGTGCCAGTCCCCACATCGAGCAGGTCGCACACCTGCATGTCAGCGACCGCGTCGACCATGGCCGCCTCGACCTCCGCATCGGCCACGTGCAGGTTCCGCATCCGGTCCCAGTCGGCCGCGACCCTCTCGAAGTATGCGGCAGCTTCGACTGCCCGCTCGGCCCGAATTGCTGCCAGCCGCTCCCGATCGCGGACGAGCGCGGGATCCTCGTTGTCGACGAGCGACAGGACAGCGTCGAGCATCCGTCGTCCCATCGGATCTCGGGTCGGGCGGAAGAAGGCGCTCGTGCCCTGCGTGTGCCGATCCAGCAGACCGGCCTCGACGAGCCGGCGAAGATGGCGGCTCACCCGGGGTTGCGTCTGTTTGAGAACTCGGCACAGCTCGCCCACTGTCAGCTCACCCTGCGACAGCACCGCTAGCACCCGTAGCCGGGTCGGTTCACCGGCGGCGCGAAGCGCCGAAAGAACAACATCGAACGACAACGCATCCATTGTTCATTACTATATCAACATATCCTTATACATAGTGATCCAACGGCGTTGAACTCCGAGCCTTGGTGCCGAGCACGCGGGCAGCACTGCGGAGGCACGGTGTCGGATCGACTGATGCATTATTGTCTTGGACGTGGCCGAAGGCTCTGGGAGTGCGTCTTGGGCTTCATCGCCCGGCAACCGCAAGTCGATGCAGGGCAATCGAAGCCGCGATACGAAGCCCGAGTTGGCTGTGCGCTCCGCGGTGCATCGACGCGGTATCCGCTTCCGGGTCTCGGTCCGCCCCCAACCGGAACTGCCCCGTACCGCTGACCTGGTACTGCGGAGGAGCCGGATAGCCGTGTTCGTGGACGGCTGTTTCTGGCACGGCTGCCCAGAGCACCACACCCAACCCGCCACCAACTCGAAGTACTGGGCCGACAAGATCGCCCGCAACGTCGAACGCGACGCCGAGACTACGGCCTGCCTGCAGCAGGCGGGGTGGACCGTGCTGCGGTTCTGGGAGCACGAAGACCCCGAGTCGGTAGCCGACCGAGTCCAGGAGTCAGTCCGAGCCACTGCCGAGGGGACGGCGCGATCTCAGAGCGAGACAACCGTCGGCAGCCGGCGCTAGTTCCCTGTCGGTGATCCGAGCAGCGCAGGGTCGGGACCAGCGGACTGGAGGCCACCTGAATCGATCGGGGCGTCGACCACCGGGATTCTTGCCCTATTCGAGGATGCGCGCGAGGTGCAGAGCGATCTCACGGGCGAGCACCGGGGGGACGGCGTTCCCGATCTGGCGGGCGATCTCGATCTTGGATCCTTCGAAGATGAAGGTGTCGGGGAAGCTCTGGAGCCGAGCAGCCTCACGGTGGGTGATCGGCCTGTCGTGCTCGGGATGTAGGTAACGTCCCTTCTCGGGCTTGAAGAACTCGGTGCGTATGGTCGGCCCCGGACGGTCCCACCACATACGACCCATCACGTCAGTCGTGCCCGTGGGCTTGTTGAGCCAGCAGGCCGGCGTGATGTCGGGCCGATTGCGCTGCAGATCGAAGCGGTTGCCTCCCGGTGGAATCGCCCGGTAACGCTGCAGGGAGACTTCCCGCGGGTTGCGCCGGATATGGAGATCCTGGGAGCCGTCCTCTGCTGTGGCGGGTTGATCTGCAGTGGGCTCGGCAGGCAGATCGGAGATCGCGCTGCGTACTGTGCGATACGGCTGTTCGAACATCGGTGAGTCGCCGTGCGTGGGCGGCGGGGGCCAAGGCACAGACTGTTTGTGGACGGCCATGAAGATGCCCCGTCTCCGGGTCTGCGGCACCCCGTAGTCCGCGGCATTCAGTACCCCGTAGCCGTAGCCGAACTGCGACAGGAAAGGGTGACTCGCCATCCGGTCGAGTAGCTCGTTGAACTGGGCCGACCGCTGGAACTGGGGGACGTTCTCAATCACGAACGCTCGCGGTCGCACCTGCACGACTGTGGCTAGGAAGTGCTCCCACAGTCCGTTGAGTGCCGCTCTTGAGTCGGAGTCGCGGTCACGGCCCAGCGGAGAGAAACCCTGACAGGGCGGACCTCCGATGACGATGTCGGCGCTGGGGTACACCCTGGGGTCCACGAACTCGATGTCCCCGTCATGGACATGAATGCCGAAATTGGCCTTGTAGGTGGCCGCAGCGGCTGGATCGTGCTCCACCGCGAAGACGGGGTCATAGAGTTCAACTCCCGCGCCGTCGCGAGCCAGCCAGAAGCCCGCGGTGAGCCCGCCCGCTCCTGCAAAGAGGTCGATGGTTCTATAGGCCATGGTTGGTGTCCCTTTCACGGAGAGTAGTAGCCGACAGCCGCGAGCCGGGCGATACCCGAGCAGCCTGAAATTGGATCAACTGTCTCAACACCGGCCTTGCGGGGAAACCGCATCTGGCACGTCAAAGAACTCACCGGAATCGAGAACCCAACGATGCCAGACGGGTGTGACACCCACACCACCCCTCATTGGCTCAGTTCAACCCGAGACCATGGGATTCCCCTGTTACGATGCCGTTATGGCAGAGTCTTGGCCTTCGGTACAACCAACTCATGTGCCATGGAAATCCAGGACGAAGGCTGCCGTGCCGATGCTCGGGGGATATGACGGTTATTTCGATTCCCTTCGCTGGACAGCCGAGAGCACCCGGGATGCACCTCCTTCACTACCGGAACTGGCCGAGCGTATGGTCGAACGATTCGACGTAACAAACAAGGCCGCGAGGTATCGCTTGAGTTTCCTGAAGAAGGTCGGATACCTGAGTGGCGATTCAACGTTGTTCCTTGCCGGCTTGGTCCAACAGTGGCTGCTCGACGGTGACCCAACCCCGCTGGCGGTGAGACTTCACCACAGGGTCCGTTTCATCGGCGAGATGCTCAATGCCCTCAACACCCGGCGAACAACCGACGACCTGCACCACTGGGCCAACGAGAAGTATCGGATGGGTTGGGAGGCCCGCACCCAGATCGACAATCGAAGAGGGTGGCTCCAGTCCGCTGGACTCATTGAACCCGACAGAGGTAGTCTCCGCCTCACCGACGCCGGCAAGCGATACCTAAGCCTCATTGTGGTAGAACCACCGCTTGGACAACGCAGCGGTACGCCGTCTACGCTCGGGCTCCGCAACACAACAGAACGTGCGGTACGTCACCGACGGAGCGATACACCAGCCGACGCTGCTGACAAGCCAGAGCGCCATCAACGAGAGCTGCACGGCCTCAAGGAACGTGAAGCGCCGGCGACCGACGTCTCAGCAGCGACGTTGTCAGACCGGGCCATCAAGATTTCGGGCGAGATCATCAACGCGTCAACCGACACCAAGAACCCGACCCGTTTCGAGCGGGCGCTCCGAGACGCATTCCGGCATCTGGGGTTCGATGCGGAGCATCTCGGGGGACCCGGAAAGACAGACGTTCTCGTTCACGCTCGGTTCGGAGGTGACGCCAACTACAGCGTCTCAATCGATGCCAAAACAACCTCGGCAGCGCAATTGCAGGACCATCAGGTCGACTGGCACACGCTCACCGAGCACCGTCAACAACACCAGGCTGACTACTCAATGCTGGTCGGACCCAACCCGGCAAGAGGACGACTGATGGATCGTGCCCGCCAGAACGGTGTCGCGATCCTGTCGGCCAAATCCCTCGCGGATCTATGCGATTTGCATTCTGATCGGCCCATGGGACTCGCCGACTACAGATCCATGTTCGAACAGAACGGCGATGTTGACCTTTCTAAAATCGAGAAGCAGGCGGCGCAAACAAATCAACACATGACACTGGCCAAGCGACTGCTCGACGAAATCGCCGACGCGGGCCCGACGCTCGGCAGCCGGACAGCGCGCGACCTGCGGAACGCGATATACCACAAACACCAAGTTGATCCGCCCGCGCAGAGACCCCCACCCACGCCTCCTGGCTCAACCAGATCGAGATGTGGTTCTCCAACGAGATCGAACAGATACTGATGACGCTCGCCTCTCCCCTAGTGGATGCCATCCGGGGCAATTCCGAAACCGGCTACCTCTTGGCGTGCTCACCGGAGGTTACAGCCCACCGACTCGCCGTCTTCGGCGCTGCGCTCACACGCGATTCAATATCGGACACGGGCAACAAGAACTGACGGTGGACCTCACGGCCACTGACGCCGATAGCACGGAGGCAACCGGAAGCGGTTAGCTGCGTCGATATGGAGTCCTAGATTCTTAACCGGGTCTCAGGACCACCCTCGGCGCCGCACCATTTGATCGCCCGTCAACGTCTGTGATGCGCTTGAATACGAGGGTAGGCGCGGCGCCGATTCTCATGAAGTGCTGCTTATGATTCAAGCGTGGTAAGATTCGTGCACTCGGCGGATTGGCAGCTAGGCAGGGCTCCGCACTATCTGAACGAGGAGGCCAGGGCTCGGTTCAGCGCCGCCCGCGTTGAGGTGATCGGCACGATAGCGGAACTTGTCGTGCAGGAGCATTGTGACTTCGTGGTGGTGTGCGGCGATGTATTTGAGTCGAACCATATCGACCGGCAGGTGCTTGTGCGGGCCCTGGACAAGATGCGAGCCGCGGCTCCGCTTGAGTTCTTTCTGTTGCCCGGCAATCACGACCCGCTTGATGCGTCTTCGATCTTTCGATCGCCGACTTTCAAGGAGCATGGGCCAAGCAATGTAAGGGTGCTGGACGGAAGTGAACCTGTTCAGGCGGCGTCCGGGGTTGAGTTGATCGCTGCGCCGTGGCCGAACAAGCGCCCGCTTGTCGATCTCGTCGACGAAGCCTGCGAGATTCTCCACCCGACTAATCAGTTGCGTGTGGTGTGTGGCCACGGAGCGTTGGACGCGATGTCGCCGGGGTCGAACGATCCGGCGCACATCTCGCTTGGGCGGCTCGAGGAGAGGATCAAATCGGACGTGATCCACTATGTGGCGCTTGGCGATCGCCACTCGACGACGGATGTGGGCGACACGGGACGGATCTGGTACTCCGGCGCGCCTGAGCCGACGGACTTCGATGAAACCGAGCCTGGAAACGTGCTGGTCGTCAACCTCGACCGAGACGGGGTGCAGGTGGATCACCATAGGGTCGGGACCTGGCAGTTCGAGTACCGAGACTGGGAGTTGGGTACCGACCTGGACATTGATGCACTGCGAGATTGGCTGGAGTTGCCGGACAACAAGGATCGCTGCATCGTGAGGGCAAACCTTCAGGGGCAGGTCTCCGTCGCCCAGAAGGCCAGGCTCGATCAGATGCTCGATCACTTCACCGATCTGCTGGGAGGGTTGGAGGTCCGCGACGGGGAGGGTGGCTTGGCGGTGCTCCCCGACGAAGCGGACCTTGAAGACTTCGGCGTGTCGGGCTACGCGCTCGAGGCGCTGTCAGATCTCAGCGAGATGACCCGGTCTGAAGGGCAGGCCACGGTAGCTCAGGATGCTCTGGCGCTTCTGTACCGGTTTACCAGGTCACCCGCATGAGGCTGCACAGGGTGAGGCTCTTAAATTATCGGGGCGTCTCCGACTGCGAGGTTGAACTTCCCGCTCAAGGGATCACTATCGTCGAAGGACCCAATGAGGTCGGCAAGACGTCAATACCGGAGGGGCTCGACCTCCTTCTCACGATGAAGGACTCTTCTGGGCACCGGCAGGTCAAGTCGGCCCAACCGGTCGGACGCGATGTCGGACCCGAAGTGGAGATCGAGATGTCCACTGGCGAGTACCACTTCGTCTATCGCAAGCGGTGGCTCCGTCGCAGCGAGACGGTTTTGAATGTTCTTTCCCCACAGCACCACCAGCTTACCGGGCGCGCAGCTCATGATCGAGTTGAAGAAATCCTCGACGAGATCCACTAGTCGCACTGGCGCAACAGTCGGCCCCCGCCCTAGCCGCTGCCATCAAGCACGGCAAGCAGACGACGACGGCGTTAGAGCAGGCCCGAGCTGCTGTGAGTGACGCCGAGGCCGAGCAGCGCCGCGCCGACGAAGACCGGGACCATCACCGCAACCGCATTGAGGTCGAACAACTATCAGAGCGTCGCGAACGAGTTGTCGAAGCTCAGGAGAAACTGCAAGAGGCCGACACAGTGCTCGAATCAACCAAGGTTGACGACGACCTGCTGGAACAGATCGAGGAGGCGCATCTGACGATGGTACGAGCGGAGGCCGCGGTCGCTTCGGTCGAAACGACCGCAACACGAGATCTCTCGATCGAAATCAACGGCGAGGATGTCGCGCTCCGCGCTGGCGACACGCAGCACACCGTCGTGGACGAAGATGTGTCGCTCATCGTGCCCGACACAGCCGAGATCCGGGTACGGGCCGGAACCAGCTCCCAGAGCCTCGCCACACAGCGCCGCCACGTTCAGCAAGAGTACCTTCGCCTGTGCGCGGAGGCAGGAATCGCCGATCAGCTCGAAGCCCGACAAGCCGCCCAACAACGCAAGGACGCTACGCGACAGCGCCAAGATGCGGTCGGCACAATCGCTCGCGACTTGCGGGATCTCACCCTTGACATACTGAAGGGCAAGATTCGTGGACTCACCAAGCGGGTGAACGCCTACGCTGCTGAGCGTCCTGGAGACCCGCCCCTGCCACACGACTTTGAGACCGCCAAGCAAGTCGCCTCAGCCAAGGCGCGCATCGTCAAAGAGAAGCGCTCTGAGTTCGACAACCGCGATCAGGCGGCCAATAGCGCCTCAACCGCCCTCCAACAAGAGCGCATCAAGGAGTCGAATCTTGCTGGCAGGATCGAGATGGCCCGTAGCGCCGAGAAGCAGGCGGCTGACTCGTTGGAGTCGGCTCGATCCCAGCGTACCGACAGCACGATCGCGTCCGAACTCGCCCAGGCCGAGAAGCACGCGCTGGCAGCTCTTGAATCATTGGAAAGCGCCGAGGCAGAACTGGCAGCCGCCGACCCAGGATCACTCGAAGTGAGGCTGGAGAACGCACAAGCGGCTGCGCGGCGCGCCAGCGACAGCCTTAATGCCAACGAACAAAGGCAGAACGAACTGCGTATCACACTCTCTGTGCGCGGGGAGGAAGGACTCCATACTCGCCACGAAGAAGCCTTCGGACAGTTTCGGCACTTCGAACGCGAGCACCGGCGCACCGAGGCACGAGCCGAAGCCACGCGCCTGCTCCACGACACCTTCTCCCGCCGCCGCCAAGAAGCCCGACAGCGTTACAGCGGCCCGTTCAAGCAGCGCATCGAGCAACTCGGACGCATCGTGTTCAACTCGTCGTTCTCAGTGGACATCGACCAAAACCTTCGCATCGTGCGTCGCACGCTTGACGGCGACACGCTCGAAGTCGACCAACTCAGCGCCGGAGCGTTGGAGCAACTCGCGGTGATCAGCCGTCTCGCCTGCGCGGCCATTGTCAGTCCCGACGGCGGCGGAGCGCCAGTCATCATCGATGACGCACTCGGCTGGAGTGACCCTGACCGCCTAGAGCGCATGGGCGCAGCCATCGCCGCCGCAGGCGAATATTGTCAGGTGATCATCCTCACATGCACCCCGGGCCGGTACGCCCACATCGGCAACGCCACCACAATCCAACTGCCGACGGGACCCTGACTCCACCGGCAGCGCAGAACGGAGATGATCTTGGAGCACATACGGACCGAGGAAACGAGTTCATGCGCGTAGGTATCTACATAGACGGACTAAATCTCTACTACGGCGGCAGGTCCATAATGGGGCGCGGTCAATCCGGCTGGCGCTGGCTCGACCTTCGCAAGCTGAGCCAGAGGATCCTCGACGGCAGCCATGCCTGGCTCGCGCAAGGCGCGACATTGCATCGGATCGTGTACTGCACGGCCTTCATCGAAGGCAGCTACAACGCACAAGGCCGCAAGAATCAGGACAGGTACATCGCTGCCCTCAGACAGCACGGATCATTCGATGTCCTTGAAAAGGGCAAGTTCGTCAGTCGTCTGAAAACGGCGCCCTTGGCCACCAAGGGACCTGGCGGCAAGCCGGTCCTAACGACTTCAGCGTGGCCGGTGATGGTGCGCGATGCACAGGGACACGACATTCCAGACGCCGTCTTCATGGCCTCTCACCAGCACTGGGAGGAAAAAAGCACTGACGTGAACGTGGCGTCGCGACTCCTGCTGGATGTCGTCGGGCAGCAGGTGGATGCAGCGATCGTGATCTCGAACGACAGCGATCTTCGACTCCCGATTCAGGAGAGCCGGCTCCGTGTTCCCGTGGGAACTGTCAATCCCAGCGGTGGGCATCTGGCCGGGGATCTTCGGGGGAAGCGCAACGACGGGGTCGGCGGGCACTGGTGGTACCAACTCACGGAAGCAGACTTCAGGGCCTGCCAGCTACCAGACCCGGTCGGAGAACTCGGCAAGCCAACCGGGTGGTAAAAGAAAACCCGGCCCATCAAGGGCCGGGTGGGCTAGCCCGTAACGTTACGCGATTGCCACTGGATGCGCAACGCTTCTTGCCAGAAATGGGTGTGGCGACCGGTGCGTGCTGTCCCAGCATCAGGGATCACTGCGAAGCACCGCACGGGTAGTTTCGAACGTCGATACTCACGCGACTGCTCGCTGCGTCCGGCCACCGTCTCCATCAGTTCTGGACGACCAGCTTTGTAGGAATCGACTAGCCCGGGCTAGGTCAACCCAAAGTTCACTTCGGGCAACCCGACGACCGGTGGATGGTCACCTATCCGCGCAGCCCCTAAGCGCTCTTTTGAGCGCGATTGCTCTCGATTCGACCGTCTCGAACAAGATCAAGGGCTCGCCTGACGTGTTCCTGGACAATCTCAACCAGCTCGTTGATACGGTTGCTGCTGCGCAACTGCAGGAGGAGTTGGGGTTTCTCAAGGAGGCGTTCCTGGGCGTTTCGGGTGCCGAGATCTTTCAGGTGCCGAACGCGGACCCGTTTGTCAACTCAATAACCGGCCATCAGTGGCTGTTGTTGCGTGTGAGCTTCGAAACCGGTCCAAGACTGCCTGTTGTTTACGTCTGCTACGGTTTGTTGAGAGGGAGTTTCCATATCCGATGCCACAGGACGTGCCCGAGCCTTATTCTTAACCCATCCCTTGAGCTGCGACCTCTTCCGCTACTTGTTCGGCGAAATACTGCATTCTGGCAGTCCTGCGCGGAGCCTGCGGGAGTGCTTCCTCAATGAGGTCTAGGAGTCCGTCGCTGGTGTCGATCCCGAGTCGTTGGGCGAGCATCACACAATCCGCATGGTCCACGGGACGGGCCGTGGTCAGCTTCATCGCCAAAATGTACTTTGGGCTTGCTGTCTCCACAACGAGACAGGTCCCCTCAAAAACGACCTCCGGGTTGGCAGGCACAGAAACCGTTTCGCTTTGGCTCCGTCATTCACCCAGTCCTCACGAAGTCCGTGCCGTGCTGCGACCTTCGCTGCTGCACGTCGCAGGCCCATAGGCATGCCTTCCGACACGACATCCACGTCGAGCGTCACCCGGCCGGGTACACGAAGCGCAACGGCTGCGCCGCCAACAATGACGATACGACAACGCCCGTCGAGACCTTCGACAGCTAACTCGCGGTCCAGTTCCGCAAACAGGCCACGCAGTTCCTGACCGTTGAACCCGCCTAATCCGGTGCCGTCTGCGCCCATATACGACTGGTTCTGTCAGTAGCGGAAACCATGCACAGTGTGGTTCTCGATCATCGACTGATCGAACCACACTCGATGGTATGCGCAAGCCTCAGGTGCGTCAGTCAGCACTTCTTGTGCGTAGCGAGAACCTGGGTCTAGCGAGGCGGGAACACCGATCGCTTGTCGGCTACGGTGCTTCCACACCCAGCCAGGCACGTCGACGCCGTCACGGTCGCACATGGCGTGAACAACCGCAGCGATCCGAGCCAGGTCATGACGACGGGCTGTGACACAATGCCACCAACGGTACCTGCGCGGCGCAACACGAACCATCGCCGTCCGGTGTGCGTGGTCAGTGAGCGCCCTTTAAACAGGTTGGCGTTGCGTCGGGCAGCCAATTCGTTGACGATTTGCAGCACCTCAGAGATCGCCGGCGACGCACGAGAGTCGCCGCTACGGGGTCGCGTTTCGGAGATGTCGGGTTTTGTGGGCATCGTGCTCCTTACGCCGTGCTGGTCTGACTCTGGCGACTGTGCGGGCACCATGTAGAAAAACAATGCGCCCATCGATGGTTCGCGATCAAGTCAGCGGTGCGTGTGCTCTGCACCTTATCAGCCCCTGGCTCGCCGATGGTGGAGACGCCAGCACCCGCATGGCCCACCGCCCGGGGGTGGTGCGGAACGCGGTGCGTAAGTCCGCGTTGGCCTAGGATAGATGTCTGCGAGCTCGGCGAGACGGCGTGTTGGCAGCTGACCGGGCCTGTCGGCGGTGCAGGCCGCGTCAGGACGCATCGGTCTCGCCTTGCTAGGGTTTTCGGAGCCGAGTCAGCGGTTAGGCAGTGGTTCGGCTCTCTTCAGAGCCCGGTTTCCAGTCGTCTGTGGAGTTCAACGACATGCCACACAGCAGTGCTGTCACGCCATACAGGTCGGCTGAGCGTCCCAATCAGAATTCACGATCCGTGTGCTCGCCACTGGGGTGGCCGGGTGTCGCAGAGACTGACCTAGAACTGCTCGGCATCCTCACTGCTACGCGTGCCGCCAACTCTGCATTGTTGACCAGCAGCTCCCGGTGTGGCGCAACCGTGGTCCCGTGTGTCTCATCATCGAGCCAACCCAACAAGAACGGGGTGACGTCTTGGCCTCTGATTCCTTGGCGTTGTGCTTCTTGCAGCCCTTTCGCTAACGCGTGGTCGATCTTCACTTCGGTGGTCGGTGGCCGCAGCACCAGAACGCCGCCGCCCAATCCGAGCGACCAATGCGCGAACGCATAGCTCGCGATCTCAGACGCATCCTCCACCCGTGTCGACGTACGGTGGCCGCTCGTGCGCGAATAGAACATTGGTGCCTCGTTCGTCTGCCAACCGAGGAGCGGAACGCCGAGAGTCTCCAGCACCTCGAACGTGGCCGCGACATCCAGGACCGGTTTGACCCCGGCTGAGACCACGACCACGTTGGCGGCTGCGACGTCATAGAGATCGGCGGAGATGTCGAGGGACTCGGCGAACCCTAGATGTACACCCCCCAAACCGCCGGTGCTCATAACGCGAATACCGACGTGATCGCACAGCGCAGCTGTCGCGCCGATCGTTAACGCTCCGCTGTCGCCGCGGACTATGGCATCTGCTATGTCTCGTGTTCCGAGCTTGCGGATCTGGGGTCGTTCAAGGAACGCCGAGGCTCGAGCGGCGTCGGACTCGATATGAACTTGCTCGTCGCTGACGAAGATCAAACCGGGGACGGCTCCGGCGTCGCGAACTCGGTCCATGCACTCGACGGCTAGTTCGACGCCGATGCCACGGCTGAAACCGTGGGCGAACGCAACCGACTCCAACCCCACAACTTGCCCGGCCGCTGCTAGTTGCTGTGACACCTCTTGGGTCAAGGCGACCAAGTCGGCCTTCCGGGACATAGAGGTCATGCCGTCAACTCCTCAACAGCGCCGCTTCGATTCTCTCCACTCAGCGCCACAGGGCCGCCCGTGAACAGCTTCACGACACAGATTGGCGGCGTCCTCACCGGAGGCTCCCGAGCGCTCCATCGACCGCCCCGACCAGTTGCTCGACCTCGCGCTCGCGCATGGCAGTTGAGATCGAACCCATGCAGGAATAGACGAGAAGGATGCCCTGGTCCAAGAGAGCGTCGAAGAAAACCCTGAGGCGTTCGCTGGCGTCTGAGGATGGGAAGCTGTCGCGGTAGTTCCTTGGCGCGTCGGCCTGCAAGTGGATCCTGAAAAGCGACCCAGCACCAGTCACGCTCGCGTCGTAGCCCCTTGAGCGGATGACTGCCCGCAGACCTTCGACCGCGAGGCGGCCGAGGTAGTTGACCCGTTCGATCTCGTCGTTGTCGAACAGAGTCATTGCAGTCAGACCGGCGGTCATTGTGATGGGGTTGGCCGAAAACGTGCCTGAGTACGGCAGAAGAAAGTTGTCGCCGTGGGGGTTCATGATGTCCATGACATCGCGGCGGCCCGCAATCGCTCCGACAGGGAACCCACCACCGATGATTTTCCCCATCGCCGTGATGTCCGGGGTGAGGTTGTAGCGCTGCTGCGCCCCGCCGTAGGCCGTGCGAAACGTTATGACTTCATCGCACAACAGCAGTGCTCCGTCGCTTTTTGCCCATTGAGCGAGGGAGGCGACGAAGTCTTGATCCGCGGGGATCAAGCCCGCCCGGTGCGGCATGACATCGAGAAGCACACATGCGATTTCACCGGAGTGCCGGTCGAGGATGTCGATCGCGCGTTGGATGTCGTTGAGCGGCACCACAACAACCTCATCAAGCACGGAGCGCGGGGTCCCATGAGCCACTGGGACTGACGCTGGTGCGTCGACACTGCCCCATGTTTCAGGGCTCGCCGTCTGTGACACCTCGGCGAAGTCGTACACGCCGTGGTAGGTGCCTTCGAGCTTCGCGATCTTCGACCGTCCCGTGAATGCGCGAGCGGCTTTGAGGCAACCCATGACGGCTTCAGTGCCGGAATTGACGAAGCGGAGTTGATCGAATCCAGGGTTTCGGGAGCACAGCTCCTCTGCGAATCGCAGTTCGACTTCGGTGGTCATCGTGTACGCGGTTCCCCGCTGAAGCTGATTCGTGACGGCGGCGACGATGGCTGGGTGGGAGTGGCCGTGGATCAGCGACGCCATGTTGTTCGCGAAGTCGATCCGCTCCACACCGTCGACATCGGTGATCCGGCAACCAGCCGCGTGCGCAGCGTAGAGCGGCTGTGGTTTCCGGAGCACGGTATTCCGGCTTACGCCGCCGGGCAGAACCCGTTTTGCGCGTTCGTGGAGCGCTTCAGATGCGGTCTGGGCTCGCGTCGGCATCATTGGTCCTCGGTTTCGGTTCGGCCGTCTACGAGTGGTGCTGCCGTTCGCTCGACTACCGCGTCGAAGGAGACCCCAGGGGAGAGTTCGACGAGCTTGAACCCAACGCCCGTGACTTCGATGACCGCGAGATCTGTGTAGATCCGGTCGACGACACCGATGCCCGTCAGCGGATATGTGCAGGATTCCACCAGTTTCGGCTCCCCGCTGCGGGTGCAGTGGCTCGTCATCACGTAGACGGCCCTGACTCCAGACACCAAGTCCATGGCTCCGCCGACTGCGGGAATCGCGTCCTCGTCGCCCGTCGACCAATTGGCTAGGTCACCGTTGGATGCCACTTCGAGTGCCCCTAGGACACACAGGTCGAGATGGCCGCCCCGGATCATGGCGAAGCTGTCAGCGTGGTTGAAGTACGACGCGCCCGCGAGTGCGGTCACTTGGCGTTTTCCAGCGTTGATGAGCTCAGAGTCACCCTTCCCTGGTTCTGGCGACGGCCCCATGCCCAGCAGTCCGTTCTCGGTGTGCAAGATGATCTCGCGACCCCGGGGGACGTGTTGGGCAATCATCTCGGGCATACCGATGCCGAGGTTGACGTAGGCACCGTCCGGGATGTCTCGCGCGGCCCGTTCTGCCATTTGGTCTCGTGAGAGTCCGATGGGAGCTTCTTTGTTCGTCATGGGTAGATCATCCCACTCTCGACCAGCGCGGATTCATGCGCCGGTGTTGCGACGTGGACCACGCTGTCGACGAAGATGCCTGGTGTGACCACACATTCGGGATCGAGAGCGCCCGGTGACGCTACGAATTCTGCTTGCACGACGGTGGTCTTCGCGGCCGTCGCCATAATCGGTGCGAAGTTGCGAGCCGTCTTGTTGTACATGAGATTGCCGTGCCAGTCGGCGATGCGCGCCTTGATCAGCGCCACGTCAGCAGTCAGGCCTTGTTCGAGGACGTACGTTCTTCCGTCGAAGTCGCGGAGCTCTTTGCCAACTTCAAGGTCCGTTCCCACCGCGGTGGGGGTATAGAAGGCCGCAATCCCGGCGCCTCCCGCTCGGATCCGTTCGGCGAGGGTTCCCTGTGGAACGAGTTCGAGCTTTATCTTCCCGGCGCGGTAGAGGTCCGGGAAGACCGTGGAGTTCGCGCTGCGCGGGTATGAGCAGATCATCTTGTCGACCTGACCGTTCTTGATGAGCGCGGCAAGACCGACCTCGCCGCTGCCGGTGTTGTTGTTGACCACGGTCAAGCCGCTGGCACCCGTGTCGACCAGAGCGTGTATCAGTTCGATTGGGCTGCCGGCTTCCCCGAACCCTCCGATCATTACTGTGTCGCAGTCGCGCACGGTGCTAACGGCCTCAAACGGGCTGGCGACTCGCTTGTCGATCATCGGGCCGGTCAGACCGACAAGGCGGCCGGGGTCTTGATCCGAGCTGCCTGGACACGGCTGTACTCGAAAAGGCCAGCTTCATCGAAGAGGACACGATCTTCGTAGTCGTCGAACCAGACTGCGTCAGGATTGCGTCCCACTATGCACACTTTTCCGCGGTCGGGAGCGTCAGCGGCGCTGCGCAGGATCTTGAAGATCACGACACCGTTTTCCGATCCGGTGAGACCCGGGATCGGTTCGTCTGTGACCGCGGCGACTTCGGTCTTGCCCTTGTAGTGGGTGATCGACAAACGGGCGTGGGTCTCAACCCCGGAGAGCCCCTTCTGGGAGTCGTTGAGTATGTGCCACGCGGTCTCGATCGGTACGTTGAATGCTCGATACGCGATGATGTCGCGGCCGCAGAAGAAGTAGTGGTTCTCGATTCCGACTCGTTTCAGCGTGCGTTGCAGAATCCGGAGGGCCTCAGCGTCGTCGTTCACGCCCCTAATGATCGGGGATTGATTCTCGACGCTGATCCAACCGCGCGACACGACCGCGTCCACTGCCCGTTGGACGCTTGCATTCCAGACGTAGAAGCCGTTGCCGTCCTCGATGTAGTCACCATCCGCGTTCTTGGCGAGCAGTTCGTCGGGATGGTTGAAATGTGTCATAAGGCGGAACCCCACGTCGGGGTACACCTCATGGAACCGGTCCAGCATCGACAAGAACGTGTCGTCAAACCGGTCCGGGTAGAACGCGAGCTCCTTAGTGCCGAGCCGGATTGCTTCGACCCCAGACTCAGCCAAAGCAGTAAACCATGCAGCCAGCTTCCCGTTGGGCAGAACCATGGGATCGCCGCCCGAAAGGAGGATCTCTCGAAGCTTCTCGCGCCCCGTGTCTGGATGGACGCCACCGTTCCGTTCAACCGCCTCGTTGTGCGCTCGGATGTAGTCGGTGATCTCCTTTACTTGCGCGAGACCTTTCTTCTCGACCGTTCCGTCCTGGCGTTCAATGTCTTTGCGGGCGATGAGCTCCTCGCGATAACAGAATCGGCAATGCGCCGAGCATGTGGAGATCACATACATGAGACCCATCTCGTACTTGTGGAGCAGCCCCTCTACAGGGCTGTAGTCCATCTGGTAGCCAGGGTCCTCAGAGCCTTGGAGATTCAGGGTCTCATCCGGTGAGGCCTTTACCAGGTTCTGCAACGCCGGACTGTGTTTCGCCATCTCGAAATAGTGCCGAGTGATCTTGACGGGCATGCGAGTTTCGATATCGCGTTCGGTTCCACGAATCTGGATCAGCTGTTCAAGTTCGCCCTCGCTGTAGAAGCCGGCCATGTCGTCTGGCGCAGTGCCGTTGATGAACGGGTCGAGGCCGTTCAGGATTTGGCGGTCATACCGAGGATTCTCCACACCCTCGAGCACAAGCTGCTCCCGTTCGGTTGGCACATACTTCGGTCGTCTCATGGTGTTTAGCCTCGATTACTCTGGTTCGAGCGATGGAGGGGACCCCATCGCTGGACGTTACGTCTCACTTTCAATCATATACTGTAACAGAATGTCCACAAGCGTGCTACTGGGAATCTCCTATGCCACCAGCAAACATCTCTGAGGCCATCGCCGAAGCGAGCGATCGGCTCACAAATACAGAACGTCGCATCGCCGAAGCGGTTGTCGCCGAACCAACGCTCCTCGCCTTCGGGACAGTCTCCAACCTGGCGGACCATGTCGGCACCAGTCGGGCCTCGATTGTGCGGTTTGCGGCCAAGCTCGGGTTCGCGGGCTACCCCGAACTCCAAGACACTGCCCGTTTCGGGCTCTCTCAGAGGCTCTCAAGGCCTAGAGACCGCGTCCGTGGCGATCACGCTACGAGCGAGGGAGACCTCGAGACGCTCACAGCCTCGCTTGCACCGCTGCAAGCCGTCGTCGGCAGTGGGCTCCTCTCTACGCTCGCACCGCGGATCGCGAGCGCCGAGGCGGTCTGGATAGTGAGCGGCGAGACCTCCAAGGCATCCGCCCACGCGCTTCGGAGCGGGCTTGGGATCATCCGAACTGGTGTGCATCTACTCGAAGAGCACTCGCTTGGCCGCGATCTTGCCGGCGCGGGACCAGCCGACATCGCACTGGTCTCCGATTTCGCCCGATACCGGCGTGCGACCCTCATCGCCGCTCAAGCCCTACAGGCACACTCGGTACCGATCGTGGCGATCACTGACGGGCCTCTCTCACCGCTCGCGGCTCTGGCTGACACGCTGATCGAGCTCCCGATCCCCGCCGTCGGACCATTTGACAGTTCTATCCCGTCGCTCGCATTAGCCGAACTCGTTATCGCCGAGGTAGCAAGAGTCGATCGGGCGGCCGTACAAGAACGTATTGATCGAACCGAGGAACTCTGGGCCGTAACTGACACCTTCCTCGGCAAGCCATGAAGTTGGATAACCGGCGAATCCACGTCGGCACCGGCTGTTGACTCGTCTCGCTCACACATGCGAGCAGTCGAGTTCAGTCGCGCAGCTCTGGCTGATCAGGATGAGCGCGTGATTTCGTGCCGCAGACGGATCGGTGACTTGGACCTGGACTCGCTATCGTCTAGACGGGGACTGATGACGTCTGCGTCACCGTTTGCCTGGTGTCCGTTTCGTGGTCAGACTCCGGGGCCGGGCGGGGTACTCGTTCCATCGGGTTCATTGGCCGGTACCAACGAACAGTGAACCCAAAGGTTTGAGTCCCCGCCCAGCTACCTGGAGGGGATTGTTTCCGCCGGTCCTCGGCGGAGGATTGCTCAGCCGTCGAAGGTCGACGCAGGGTAGAACTCGACGTTCACCCATTCGCCGTCCTGTGCCTGCTGAATCGTGTAAGCGCCCGAGACGGTGCCGGACTCGTCAAACACGAGTGGGCCGGAGGCACCCTCGTAGTTGATCGATTCACCTGCAGCCAGTGCAGCCTTGCCTTCGGCGAAGGTCGAGACGAGCGTCCCGTCGCTGTGGGCAACCCCTCGAATCGCAGAGTTGATTCCAGATCCGTCGCATTGACCCGAAGCCTCAAGCGCAAGCGAAACGAGGGTCACCATGTCGAAGGAGTTCGGCGCGAACGGGTCACCGGCCGCGTCGTACCTCTCCTCAAAGGAGATGAACTCGGGCAGCGACGGGTCTGCGTCAGCGAACTCGACGAAAGCGACGTCGTTGATCAACTCAGCTCCGACCGCGTCGAAGATCTCCGGCACGGCAAGATCTGCGGTGAACAGCCACTCGCCGTCGAATCCGCCCGCCACCGCTTCTTTGATGACTGTCACACCGGATTCCTGGCCGCCGGCCAAGAAGATCGCGTCCGGACCGTTGGCCAACACGGTGGTGAGCTCAGCCTGGTACGAAGGTTGACCCGGGTTGTAGACAACGAAGTCTGTAATGTCGATCCCGGAGCCTTCGACCGCGCCGCGGGCTACTTCGGCTGGGGAGATCGTGGACTCTTCGTTCTGGATCAGGAAGGCCACCGACTCATATCCGCGGCTGGACAACCACAGCCCTGAGGCTGCCCCGTCTCCGAGGTCCGACGAGACCGTGCGGTACACGAAGTCGCCGCCTAGCTCGTTGAGAGTGATTGTGCCGGCGTAGGGCGACATGATCACAACCTCTTCACGCTTGGCAAGATCAACGAGCGCCACCATGACCCCTGAGGTCGGGCCAAGAATTGCGACTGCCCCTTCGCTCTCGATCATGTTGGTGGCTTCGCGAATGCCAGTCTCGGCATCGCCTCCCGTGTCTGCCACGACGGTACGAATCGTTCCGCATTGTGTGCCACCGGCAGCGTTGATCTCACCGACGCCGAACTCGATGGCATCAGCGACAATCGCGCCGAACTCGCCGAGTTCACCGGTCAGCGGCACCAAGACGCCAATGGTGACTTCCCCCGCGTCGGGAGGATCCTCCTCAGCGGGCGGATCCTCCTCAGCGGGCGGATCTTCACCGTCTGGTTGTTCTTCGGGCGGATCTGTCGCATCGTCTTCGTCGTCACCGCATGATGCGGCGATCAACGACAACGCCATTAGGGCTGCGAACAGACGCAGCCATCTCTTTCTCTTCAGTAGCATTGTGATTCCCCTCCTTTAAGGGTGTTGTCTTGCTAGGTCACCGGTGACTCACCGGGTTCCTCTTCCCGCTCCTCTAGGAGCAGTTCCTGAAGCCGTCTGGGCTGAAGCAACTCCGCGCTGTCGAACTCGGCGGTGCTTCGGCCGCCTTCTAACAAGTAAGTCCTGGTGGAAGCGGCGAGAATCTTCTCGGGGTTCTGTTCCACTACCCAGACGACCGCCATTCCTGCGGCCGCGAGTTCGGAGACCCACTCGACCATCTGACCGACAAACAGCGGTGCCAGTCCTGCGGTTGGTTCGTCCAGCAGCAATACCTTCGGGTCCGCGATGAGCGCCGAGCTCACGGCCAGCGTCTGTCGTTCGCCGCCCGAGAGCGTCGCAGCGCGCTGCGTGGCGCGCTCAGCGAGGATCGGGAACCGGTCAAACACGCTCGCCACGCGGTCTTGCGCATCCGGAAACGCCAATGAGGCGACCCGCAGGTTGTCACGGACTGTCTGCTCACGGAAGACGTTGTTCTCTTGGGGCACATATCCAATGCCGAGGCGCGAGACATCTTGAGCCAACTGGCCGCGCACTTCTTTGCCGTCGAGCCTCACCGACCCGCTCGTAGGTTGCAGGTGACCAGCGATGCTCTTCATGAGCGTGCTCTTGCCGGCGCCGTTGGGGCCGAGAACAACGATGATCTCGCCGGCGGCGACCGTCAGGTCAACGCCATGCAACACGGTCACTTTGCCGTACCCGGATTCCAGGCCCACAATCTCAAGCTGCATAGTCATCTCCGAGATAGGCCGAGATGACCGCAGCGTCGGTCCGGATCTCGGTCGGGGGCCCTTCGGTCAGCAACTCGCCGTGGGTGAGGACCAGAATGTGTTCCGCCAGCGCGAGGAGGAAATGCAGGTTGTGCTCGACGACCACCAGGGTCATCCCTTCCCTGTGGAGCTCTGCGAGCAGCGCCGCCAATCGCTTCTGAAGCACGGGATCCACGCCCGAAGTCGGTTCGTCAAGCAACAGCATCACGGGGTTGCGGACTAGCTGGCGGGCGACCTCAAGCATTCGGAGTTCGCCTCCAGACAGGTCTGAGACGAGGTCGTCGGCTCTCCCGGTGAGGCCTACGCGGTCGAGAGTCCGCTTGGCGGCATCGACGGTTTCAGACTCGTGGGTTCGCCAAGCTCGCCCGAATGCGGCTCGCAGCCGCTCCCCGGGGCTCGTCGCCCCGGACACAACGTTGTCGAGCACCGAGAGCGATTCGAACGCGCGTGGGGTCTGGAACGTTCGTCCGATGCCGAGTTCGGCGATCGTATCGGACGCTGCGTTGGTGATGTCGTGACCATCAAACGTGACAGCACCACTGTCTGATGCGAGCACACCCGATATCAGGTTGAAGGTCGTCGACTGTCGGAGGGGCGGACGTGTCTGCGTGCGAGATTCTGCAACCGCGGCTCGATTTCCACAGGCGCAGAATGGCCGGAAACCGCGTATTTCCCGGCCTTGTGAGTGGTGGCGGGGGCGGGATTTGAACCCGCGACCTTCGGGTTATGAGCCCGACGAGCTACCAAACTGCTCCACCCCGCGGACCACAACGGTAGCGATGAGACTTGGCGGCAACAACCTGCGCCACCGGCCTTGTCATCGGCCCAAGCACATCAAGCACTCGCCGAAACGCTCGGTAGCCTCGCATTAGGGTCGGACCAGAAGAATGGGAGCCTGCGCGTGACGGGCGTCGCAACAACACGGAGGGGCAGACTGATCCTCGTTGGCCTGGTGCTGGCCCTGGTGACGTCCGCTTGCTCCGACGACACCACCGCAACAGACCAGAACCCCTCCACAACGACGCCCAGCACCACAGCCGGCACCACCAGCACTACGACCACCCAGAAGCAGGCGCCCCAGACAACCGCAGCGCCGAGCACCACAACAACGCTCGCAGAACCAGCGCTGATCGCCTGGGAAGACCTCGAGAACCTCAGCTTCGAACTCGACGGCGACACCATCGAACTGGCGGACGGGCAGGCCACGATCTCCTACGGCGGCGCCTCCGAGACGATGTACCTGCTGCAGAACCGGGTCACCCAGGGCGACCTCGACAACGACGGGGACGAAGACCTCGTCACGCACATCATCGAACACTCCGCAGGGACCGGCGTCTTCCACCTGATCGTCCCCGTGATCAACAACGAGGGGACACCCGGGGCCCGAACACCCGTGCATGTCGGCGACCGTGTCATCATCGAAGAGATCGCAGTCCAACACGGTCTGATCGAAGTGACGCTGCTGGACCGCCTCGACCACGAGCCGTTCACGGTCATCACCCAACGCACAACCCTCGAAATCGACCTGACCGGATCCGAACCCCAAGCCCAAGTGGTCAGCACCAGACCGCTCAAGAACCTCCCGCTGCCCGAACTCGAACTGCCCGACATCGCCATCCACTTCGAGGCCGGGTCGATATCGGCCACCGAAGCAGGAACGATCGAACCGGACCAGCGGCAGACCTACACCCTGCAGGCCGGCGAACAGCAGGCGATCAACGTCGAACTGACGGCGCCGCTCGGCGTCTGGTTGACCGTCGACCTCGGTTATTTCGCTCTCGCCTCGCTCGACGACCGAATCCAGACGATAAACACGGTCCTGCCCGCGGGCGGACCCTGGAGGCTGGGGGTGGTGTCCACCCACGGAGGAGCCGCCGACTACGAGATGACCGCCACAGTGCTGCCGCTCGGTGCTTTCACCGACCCCAGCCCGGTGATTCCGCTGCCAACAATCCCCACAAGACCGACCGCCGAACCTGGCGATGTCGTGTATCTCACGATCGACGACGGTCCACACCCCGTCTACACGCCGCAGATCCTCGACGTCCTCGCCCGTCACAACGCCCGCGCCACTTTCTTCGTCGTCGGCTACCTCGTGGAGCGCTACCCGGCGATAGTCGAACGGATCGTAGCCGAAGGGCACACCGTGGCGAACCACACCTGGCGCCACGAAGACCTCACCACGCTCTCCAGAGAGGCCTTCAACCAGACGATCAGCCGGACCCAGGAGATCCTCGGCGAACATGGCGCACCGTGCCTGCGACCGCCCTACGGATCCAGGGACGCGTTCACCTACGACTGGGCGGCCGCCCACGGACTGGCCGTCGCCCTATGGACAGTCGACACGTTCGACTGGCGCAACCCCGGCGCCGAGACGATCGCCAACCGGATCGTGGCCGGCGCTTCTGACGGAGCGATCGTCTCGTTGCACGACGGGGGTGGTGAACGTTCCCAGACCGTCGAGGCCCTCGACGACGCCCTCGCCCGCCTGGCCGACTCAGGAATCCGCTACGAACCCCTCTGCTGATCCAAAACGGGCTGATCCAAAACGGGCTGATCCAAAACGGGCTGATCGAACGGGCTGATCCGGCACGCTGAGCGCCAACCCGACCAGCTCTGAACGGGCTAGAAGGGGCGGTCGCCGACGATCGTGACCCGCTCCATGAGCCGGTGCTCGGGCAGGAAATCGGTAGTGGCGGCGTGTTGCACAGCCCGGTTGTCCCACATCACGAAAGTGTCGACCCCCCAACGGACACGGCACTGAACCGAGGGGTTCCGGATCGCCAGCTCAAGATGCCGCAGAATCTCGCTGCTCTCCTGCTTTGGGACTTCGTCAATGTGCGAGGTGAACCCGATATTGGTGTAGATCCCCCTTGCACCGGTGACCGGGTGGGTTCTGATGACCGGATGACGCTGCGGAGGATACTTCGCCCGTATCTCTTCGGTCTCGGACGGGTCGACACGGCCGGCGAACACACGCGAGTAGTCGTGGATCGCATACAGGTCGTCCACCCGCTGCTTCCAGTCGTCCGAAAGCCGCTCATAAGCCGCGGTGGCGTCGGCGAAACAGGTGTCGCCACCAACCGGCGGCACGATGCGCCCCCGCAGGATCGAACCCATCGACGGTTCCGCCCGCCAAGTCACGTCGCTGTGCCAGCCCGCGGCGACGAAGGACTTGCCGCTGTCGCCGCCGGCCTCGAGCACTACGACCTCGGGGTGGCCCTCGTCGTTGTCGGTGAACGGATGGATCTCAAGGTCTCCGAACAACCGGCCGAAGGCGATGTGCTCCTCGATGGTGATGTGCTGATCACGCAGGACGAGCACCTTGTGGTCGAGCCAAGCCTTCTTGATCTGGTCGAGCGTGACCGCGTCGACATCGGCCATGTCGAAACCGAGCACCTCAGCGCCGAGCGTCGCGGTGATGGGATGGACCTCGATCCCCATCTCAGCTCCAAGCCTCCGGGTCGGCGGGATCACCGTCGAGCACGATGTCGTCGTAGGACGGATCGGGCGTGATCGAGACGCCGGGTCCCGCCCAGATGTTGGCTGCGGTGGCCACGTCGGCTCGGGCGCCTCCGCTGCCCCACTGCACGTACGCCAGAATATTGTCGGGCGATCCGAAGTCGGCGTTGTTGGCGTACAGCGCCGCCTCGCCGGCCTGATCACTCAGGCCCCCGACTGCCGAGGCGGGAACCTCGACCGTCGCCCCAGCGGCAATGACCCCGCGGGCCACGACAGTGCCGAGATCCGTGTACTGGGGGAACTGACAGATGTAGATGCCGTTGACGTTGGCGTCTGCGGTGCCGCGGTTCTGGACTCTCACGAAACCGGTGTCACCGAACTCGACCCCGACGATCTGCAGATCGCCGAGGGGCACAGCGTCTTGCGGGATGGGCACCGTGGTCGATGCGGTCGACGACGTCTGGACGGCCTCCGTCGCCTGAGGCTCACCACCAACAAGGGATTCATCGGCGTCGTCACCGCCACAGGCCGCTGCCAACAGCGCCAGAACCAACAGAGCAGTTGTCGCATGGAGACGAACGAACCGCATGAGACCTCCCTGACGGACCGAGACACTGGAGACCGAGCGTATAAGCCACAGCGCCGTCACGCTCATGGTGGGAGTCCCTCCGCCTACGGGACCCCCCATGAAACGTGCTCCCGGCAGTCCGTCTCGAACCACCGGGGCATCCGCCGAACGGTCATACTCGCAGTGCTTTTGATCCTTGTGTGTCAAGTACACGACACAATGAGTGTCATCTATCTTCGAGTCCGCTGTCTGAACCGCAAGAAGCGCAGACTAGCAACAAAGTCATACAACGGACGATCAATTTCAATATTCTTCAATACTCTGGATCGACTTTAGCTATTTCGGAATCGCGTCTCGCGGCGACTTGCCCAGATCAGGAAGCCAAGCCCGATCACGAGAGCAATGCCTCCAATAATCTGTGGAATGCCATCTACTACGAAAGATGCAAAGTGCAGCGTAATTCCGAGGATAACAACTACAAGCAAGCCATATTGAAGGTTGTCTTGAAGTTTCATGCAAACATATCCTTTTCATGCATATCTTAGTTCGCAACCTTAAATACATCTCGATACCAGATGTCAAGACCTTCAACGTAGAAACCTGGCCCTGCGGGGTCTGGCACAAGGGCTCTGTGGCGCGACGGTCGCGCCTCTCGAAGGCCACCCTCTCGCTGATCGGCAACTCGCTGATCGGCAGGCTCAGTGCACGTCGAGCCGGCGGAGCACTACTGCCCAGGTGAGCACCGAGCTGACCGCGACCAGCGCGAGCGAGGCGACCGCTCCTTGAGCGAGGGCTCCTCGTTCACCGGCGGCCCACACTTCGGTGGCAAGCGTGTCGAACCCTATGGGGGCAAGCAGCAAAGTGGCAGGAAGTTCCTTCATCGTCGAGAGCATCACCAGCCCCGCCCCAGCGAAGAGTCCCGGCAGCATGGGCGGCAGTTCAACGGTCAAGAAGCGTCGGGTGCGGTTCGCTCCCAGAGTCGCGGCAGCGTCGCTGACATTTTCTGACACTGCTTCTACCGCAACGTGGGCTGCTCGGCTCGCCTGAGCGCCGAAGTGCAGGACATAGGCAAGGATCAGCAGCGGAAGAGTCTGGTACCAACGCCCGATTATCGGCGCGTCAATTGCCCAGAACACCAGCGACAGCGCAATTACTACCCCCGGAAGAGCAAAACCCGCCACCACCATCGAATTGGCCGCTCCCGCAACCCGGCTTCGATAGCGCGTTGTCAGCCAGGCGATCGGCAACACGACCGCGATCGCCGCCAACGCAGTGATGAGCCCTACTTCAGCAGTGTGTAGAGCCGGTCCCGCCAGTTCACCGAAGTCGACCGCCAGTCCTACAGAGTCAACGTCGGCGGTGAGGCCGCGCCAAGCCCAGAATCCAAGCACTGCCAACGGTCCGATCAAGGCATTGCCGACGAATGCCGCGACCAGGATGAACATGGGGACGGCCCACCTCTTGAGGGGAACAATGAGCGGCGTTTGGCTGTGAGCCACCTCTACACGGGCGCGTCGCCGCTCCAGTGCGCGTTCGATCGTCACAACGCATAGGGCTGTGACACCCAGAATCAACGCAAGGCCCATCGACCGCGCCTGATCGAACAGCTGATCGGCGTAAATCTGTTCAGCCAACGTGTGGTAACCGAGCAGCGAAACAGCCCCGAAATCGCTGATCGTGTACAAGAAGACGAGCATCGTGCCGGCCAGCACAGCGCTCCACACCTGGGGCAGAACGATCGTGAAGAAGACTGTCACAGGTTTTCGTCCCAGCAGGCGCGCCGACTCTTCAAGCGACGGAGGGAGCGAAGCCATCCGCGCGGCCACCGGGAGATACACGTAGGGGTATGTGAACAGGGTGAGCACAAGCCAGCTCGCACGAAACCCCTTCATGTCCGGAAGGTCCGTGATGCCCAGCGGTGCCACAAGATCTTCGACCAGACCACCGGTCGCGAAGCCTGCGATCAACGCGGTCGCTCCAACGAAGCTGGGAAAGACCAACGGGAGAGGTGCGAGGATGCGCCAGACGCGGCGACCCCGAAGGTCGGTGCGGATCGTCAACCAGGACAAGGCTGTGCCGATCACAGCCGTCGATGCCGCTACCACAAAGCCGAGCAGCAGTGAACGGCGGAGCGGATCCCAGGTTGATTGCGAGAATAACAGTGAGCCGAGGTCGGTTCCTAAATCAAGGTTGCGCAAGGCCACGTACCCGAACGGCCCCATGAAGATCAAGCCGATCAGGACCGAAAGGGCCGACATCACCACCGGAGGTCGACGATTCGGCATTCTCGACCGCCGCAACAAGAAGCGGTTCAAGAGCTGTGTGCTACTGCTCAATGTCACTTTCTCGAATCAGGTTGATCGTTCCCAGCAGGCCGTCTCCAAGCAGGTCGTAGTCGATGCTCCGCGCGGCGTATCCATCCAAGGACGGCAGTCCTGACGGCGGAGCGACCCCGGTGACCAGGGGATATTCTCCGGTCTGTTCGGCGAAGGTCATTTGTGCATCGTCACTGAGCAGGAAACTCAGAAGCGATTCGGCGGCAGGCGACGAGTCGGAGGACGACAGAACAGCCCCGGCGGTGACGATCACCAGAGAGCCAATATCGTCGACCGGCAGGAAATGGTTCCTGCTCGCCACGGACGGGTCGGCTTCAACTGCACGAAGGTTGTAGTAGTGGTTGACCAGTCCCATCGGTATCTCGCCACGACCGACGGCCTCAACGATCGCGGAGTTCTTGGGGTAGTTGGGAGAGTTGTTCGTGGCCATCCCCTCAAGCCATTCACGGGTGGTGCCGTCGCCTAGTTCGTTGCGCATGGCAGTGATGAAGTCTTGGAACGAACCGTTGTTGGGTGCAACCCCGACCTCGCCGTTGTATTCGGGGTCGACAAGATCAAGGACCGAGGCGGGCAAGTCTGATGCGTCCACGACGTCGCTGTTGTAGACGACTACTCGCACTCGACCGGTGATACCGACCCAGGTGTCGTCACCCGCGGCGAATCCTTCATCCACCGAAGAGGTCAGACCACTGCTGAGTGTGTCCAGACGACCCTCGCCTGCAAGCAGGCCGAGCGCTCCAGGACTCTGTGAGATGAAGAGATCTGCCGGGGTGTCGTCTCCTTCGGTCTGGATCAGCAGCGCCAATTCAGCAGAGTCTCCATAACGCACTTCAACGCTGGTGCCAGTCTGTTCGATGAAGTCGTCGACGAGCGGCTGGATCAACTCTTCGTTGCGCCCTGAGTAGAGCGTGATGCTGTCGTTGGATCCGTCGTCGTCTCCACAAGCAGTGACGAACAGCACCGGACCAACCAGCAATGCGAACGACAGGGCAAGGGTCTTGAATGGTCTCATTCCGGGACTATAACCACTTCCAACATTGCGTTAGGCATCCCTAACATAATTTTATTCGTCACAAGGACCGGCATGCGGACTCAGCCACCAGGAGTGCCGGATCGGGGGTGGGTCCGTAAGCCAGAGTCGACACACCAGAATGTCCGACCGCCACCTCTGCACCGACTTCAAAGCGCGGTGCCCCAGTCGCCCGACTCCGAACCAACGTTCCGTCGTCCAACACAACACTGACCAACGTGTCATGACCACAATAGTCGATCCCTGCTACCCGCCCGCCGCAACCCGGAGACAGAATGATCTCCTCAGGCCGTACCAAAACCTCGACAGGACCGTTCACCGAGTTCGCAAGGGGAACACGTCCAAGCACAGTGTCGGCGTCTGATCCCCGAGCGTGACCCTCCAACAACTCCGCCTCGCCCACGAACGCTGCCAACCAAGGGTCCGCCGGCCGGTTGTACAGCTCAGCCGGTGTCGCCTGCTGAACCAATACACCATCACGCATCACCGCCACTTCATCGCCGAGCTCGAAAGCTTCAGACTGATCGTGGGTCACGAATATCGCGGTGATCTCAAGTTCCTTGAGCAGTTGGGCGACCTCAGCGCGCACATCGGCGCGGAGGTTGGAATCCAAGCTCGAGAACGGTTCGTCGAACAACAGAACCGAAGGGCGTGGAACCAGAGCACGGGCCACCGCAACACGCTGTTGCTGCCCGCCCGAAAGCGAGGAGGGCAAACGATCACCGAACTCCTCGAGCCCGACCATCTCCAACATCATCTGCACAGACTCCCGACCACGCTCACTGGTACGTCCGAATCTGCGCCACCGATGCGCCGACGGCAGACCATAGGCTACGTTGGCAGCCACGCTCATATGCGGGAACAACGCACCGTCTTGAAACACCAACCCCACACGGCGCCTCTCGGGAGCCACGTGCACGCTTGGACTTGCAACCAGCTGCGAACCGACCCGGACCTCGCCTTGTTGAACCCTCTCAAGACCGGCAATAGCCCTGAGGAAGGTCGTCTTGCCGCAGCCACTAGGACCCAGGATCACAAGATGCCGGCCGGGTGCAGCCACTAGATCCGCTCCCTTCAAAACCGGAACGGAACGGCTCACCCAAAGGTCTTCAGCTACAACTACCAGCGCACCAACTGCAGGGTCGGTGTCCGTGTGAGGCATACCTTACATCCTACCGGCAAACAGCCGGACGGCATTGTGCAACGAGTTCGTCAGTCGAGCAGTTCGGGCAAAGGCTCGCCAAAAACAACCGTCACCCGCTTCGTGGCCCTCGTCAACGCTACATACAACGACCTGTAGCCCTCAATCTCCTCAGCAACGATCAAACCCGGTTCAACCACGACCGCTGCATCCACCTCAAGACCCTTCACCAAACGCACGGGCACGATCGTGACCCGCTGGTCGAGTCCGCTGCGAGTCGGGCCGCCGGCGGGCAGCCCACGGGCTGCAAAAGCCGAAGACGCCGTCTCGAAAACCGAAGTAGGGACGATCACGGCAACATTGCCCTCCCCAACCTCGACGAGTTCCGCCAACACGACCCCGACCAAAGTCTCCGCAAGCGAATCACCCACTTCCACGAGTCGTGGTTCGTCGCCGTCGGAACGTACGGGTACCGGAGGAGACAAACCCGGCGCGGCAAGAGGCAGGACCCTGTTCGCGAACTCCATCATCGGCCCTGGAATTCGATAACCAAAGCTCAACTCAGCAATCCTCGGCTCGTGCTTGCCGACAAACGCCGCCGTCACAAAATCCCAATCATCGTTCGCCCACGCGCCCGTGGCCTGAGCGATGTCGCCAACCACGGTCAGCGACCCGTTGAGGGAACGACGCGCCACCATGCGCAACGCCATCGGCGACAAGTCCTGAGCTTCATCCACACAAATATGCCCATAAGTGCGAACCGCTTCCTGAGCACGTTTGTCGGGCCGATGGCCCAACAAAGCGTGAGCCTCGTCCAGCAATGGCACATCGGAAAAACTCCATACAACCTCATCGGCGTGAGCAGAACGAGAACGGATCAACCGCAAGATCTCATCGTCACGAAAAGCCCCTCGATTCGCAGATCCCAAAAGGGCCGCCGACCCGAACAGGTCGTGCAACAGGTGCGCAGGAGTCAAAACCGGCCACATCCAGTCAAGCGACTCGCGAACCCCGAGGTCGTAGTGCATCCGTTCACGCACAATCTGGGCGTCGACCTGCTCGCGGGCGCTCTCGGCAAGACACCGGAAAAAGAGTTCCTCAACCAATCTGCGTCCCGCGTTGTGGGTTCGGGCACGACGACGGGCGGTAGCAACAATCCTGGCCGACTCCGCAACGGTCATTCGCAGACGCTGCAGACCAAATCCAAATTGCCGGTCGCAGCGAAGCCGACGCTGCCGGTCCGATACGGCCCGAGCCAGCACATCAACCATTCGTGGATCGCCCTTGACCCGAGCGGTCGACTCTTCGTCGAGTTTGTTGACCCTGACCCGTGGTTGCACCAAGTCGCCGAGCACCGCAATGGTCACACCCGCCTCGCCCAGCGACGGCAGAACCTGTTCGATGTAGGCGATGAACAACCGGTTCGGAGCCACAACCAAAACGCCTTGGGACTCCAACGAAAGCCGATGTGTGTAGAGGAGATAAGCCGCCCGATGCAATGCCACCACAGTCTTGCCCGTACCGGGCCCACCCTGAACCACCAACAAACCCGGCATCGGCGCCCGGATAATCTCGTCCTGTTCAGTTTGAATTGTGGCGACGATGTCGCCCAAGCGCCCCGTACGCGCAGCTTCAAGCGCAGCAACCAAAGCCCCTTCACCCCTGATCGCATCGTCGTTCGAGCGGTCGGGGTCAGCAAGTTCTCCGAATACCTCGTCGTCGATTCCGAGCAGTGTCCGGCCCCGCGTAGCAAAATATCGACGACGCTCAAGGCCCATCGGCTCACGGCCTGTAGCACGATAAAAAGGTTCGGAGATCGGTGCCCGCCAGTCGACCACCACCGCGTTCTGATCATCGTCCCAGACGCCTACACGCCCGACATAGAAGCGTTCATCGGTCCCCGACGGATCGATTCGCCCGAACACCAAAGAGCGGTCACCCAAATTGAGCCGAGTCAAACGGTTCAAAGCTCCTTGGAGCACGGATTCCCGTTCAAACCGCGCCTGGTTGGTGCCTCCGCGGTTCGCTTCGGACATCTCGGTGATGCGTCGTACCCGCTCCCGCGACTCGTCAAGGCAATCGTACGCAGCGTCAAGATACGCCTGCTCAGCCTCAAGTTCTGGATGACGTTGGCTCACTGTTCGAACTCTCGGGATGTCCAGGAAACCGCAAATTGGGAGTTATTCAGCCTAGCGGCGCGTGGACGCTCGTACGCTGCGAGGATGTTCTCAATCGGTCTGATTCTTGGGGCGGGCGGAATGGTCGGCGACCCCTGGCATTGCGGTGTGCTGTCGCAGTTGGCGTCGTCAACTGGCTGGGATCCTCGTCGCGCCGATCTGATCGTCGGCACTTCAGCCGGCGCGTTCACCGCTGTCAGCCTGCGGAGCGGGATTTCGGCGCCTGACCGGGCAGCGCAGCTTCGTAACGAGCCGTTGAGCCCTGAAGCCGCGGAGATCTATTCGCGGATCACCACCGAACACGACGAACCCACCGTCAAGCGGGATTGGCGGCCGCTTTCACCGCAGATGACGCTCAAGGCCCTTTGGCCGCCTTGGAGGTTCGACCCGGTTCGGGCCGCCCTCGGAGCTGTTCCCCGCGGCACTCGTTGCGCGACGGCGTCTGAACAGCGCATGAACGAACTGCACCCGGAGCGTTGGACGGAGTTGCCGACCTGGATCGTCGCGGTACGGGCAAGTGACGGTCGCCGCATCGTGTTCGGCCGCGACGACGTGAGAGGAACGATCGGCCAGGCGGTGCAGGCGTCTTCAGCGGTACCGGCCGTGTATGCTCCCGCTCAGATCGGGAAAGTCGAGTACATCGACGGCGGCGTCCATTCTGCTACCAACGCCGATCTGGTAGCGATGCTCGGCTTCGATCTTGTGATCATCTCCTCGGCGATGACCGGCGGTAGCGGTGTGCTGGGTCGGATCACCAATCCGGTCCGCAGTTGGTTCGGCAACAAGTTGACCCACGAGGTCGACGAGGTGCGGCGTCGAGGCACTGCAGTCGTGGTGATCGAACCTCACCCCGACACCCTCAATGATCCCAAGAACAACCTCGAAGACCGACGTCAAAACGCTGTGCGGGCCGGCGAGATCGCTGTCGAACGACTGTTGGAAACCCCAACAGGAGTCGGACTGCACGCCCTGCTCCAACGGCCACAGCATGACTAGGCGGCACAGCTAGCGTGGTCGGCGTGGGCACGTCCAACAGATTCGACGACCATTGTTTCATCCGGGCCTGCCGGGGCCTGACCCATGAGCGGGTTCCGGTCTGGTTCATGCGTCAAGCAGGACGCTCACTGCCCGAGTACCGGGCGGTCCGGGGCACCGGAACGATCCTCGACGCCATCAAGAACCCAGACCTCTCGACTGAGATCACGCTCCAGCCCGTGCGTCGCTACGGGGTCGATGCCGCCATCCTCTATTCCGACATCGTCGTGCCCGCCCATGCCGTCGGTTTCGGGGTCACGGTCACGCCCGGAGTCGGGCCCGAGATAGCGGAACCGTTCCGCAGCGCGGCTGATCTCGACCGGCTGCGCCCCCTCGATCCTGTTGCCGACACGCCCTATGTGCTGGAGACGGTCAGCCAGTTGGTCGAAGAACTCGACGTGCCGCTGATCGGGTTCGCAGGAGCGCCGTTCACTGTGGCGTCGTATCTGATAGAGGGGCGACCGTCCCGTGACTATCTCAACACCAAGTCGCTGATGTTCAACGACGAGCACCTCTGGCACTCGCTGATGGACCGGTTGGCCGACCTCGCCATCGCTTCGCTGACCTCGCAGATCGACAGCGGGGCTTCGGCGGTGCAGCTGTTCGATTCATGGGCGGGGGCGCTGTCGCCTGACCAGTACCAGCGCTACGCCGCGCCGCATTCGCGCAAGGTGCTCGGCGCGATCGAGCAGACCGGCGTGCCCCGGATCCATTTCGGTGTCAACACCGGCGAACTTCTGGAACTGATTCAGGGCGTCGGTGCCGATGTCGTAGGGATCGACTGGCGTGTCCGGATCGACAGGGCCCGTGCCCGTCTCGGCGAGGGCGTGGCGCTGCAGGGCAACCTCGATCCGGCTGCGGTGATCGCGGGGGTCGATGCGGCCGTCTCGGGAACCCGCGAGGTTCTTGCGTTCAATGCCGGTCACCCGGGCCACGTCTTCAATCTCGGCCACGGTGTGCTGCCGACGAGTGATCCCGACGTTCTGAGCGAGGTTGTGAGGGTCGTTCACGCCGAGGGGACGGTCGGACCGGCCGACCCGGTGCCGCAATGAGCGACCGGACGCTGATCATCGGCGGCGGTATCACCGGGTTGTCCGCGGCCCACCAGCTTCACCGGCAGGGCGAGGAATACGTTCTGCTGGAGGCGAGCCACCGGGTGGGAGGCAAGATCGCCGGTGGCCCGGTGGAAGGCTCGGCTCTGGGATTCGACGTGGACCGTGCAGCCGACGGATTCCTGGCCCGCGAACCGGAGATGTCGGAGCTGTGCCGTGAGCTCGGCTTGGGCGATGATCTGGCGTCGCCCGCCTCGGGCGGTGCCTTCGTCTGGGTCGACGGCGTACTTCGGCCGATCCCGCCGAGCGTCCTGGGCGTGCCGTTGGAACCCGATGAACTCAACGCCGACGGGATCGTCTCGGCTGACGGGGTCGCTGAGTTGAAGGCCCGCGGTTTCGCTGACCACCCAGGACTGGAGGGTGACGCCACGGTCGGTGAAGTGGTCCGGGCGCGTGCCGGTGACGAGGTGTTCGAGCGACTCGTCGACCCGCTGCTCGGAGGAATCACCGCCGGCAACGCCGACGATCTGAGCATCGCCTCGGGGGCTCGTGCGTTGGCTGACGCAGCCCGCAGGGGTGGCCCGTTCATCGAGGCTCTGCGCTCACAGCGCGCCTCTGCGGTACCGGGCCCGGTCTTTCATGGGGTCAGAGGCGGTACTCAGCGGGTCATCGACGCGCTCCATGACGAACTCAGCGACCGCATCTGCATGCACGCACCGGCGGTCTCGGTTGAACGCCATGGTCGAGCCTGGAGGGTCACAACAACGTCGGGCCACTTCGACGGCGACCGAGTGATCATCACCACACCTGCGTTCACAAGCGCAGCACTGCTCGAGCCTCATTCCCCCCAAGCTGCTTCGCTGCTGTCAGGCCTCGTCTACTCCGACGTTGTGCTGGTCACTTTCGTCGTGCCAACCGAACAGGTGGGCCACAGCCTCGACGGCGCCGGCTTTCTGGTTCCACGCGACCAGGGCCTGTTGATGACCGCCTGTTCCTGGGCATCGTCGAAATGGGAACACTACGACGACGGCGACCATGCCATCCTGCGGGTCTCCGCGGGCCGGGTCGATGATCGACGCTGGCTGTACCTCCACAGGTCGGCACTCGTCGATACCCTGCGCCAGGAATTGGCGCTGACCATCGGTTTGAGAGGCGAAGGCGTCACGCGGGTCACGCCGTGGCGCCGAAGCCTCCCGCAGTACCTCCCCGGCCATCTCCAACGCTGCGACCAGATCGACGCGTCCCTAGCGCGTGACACCCCCGGCATCACCGTCACCGGAGCATCCATGCGCGGCCTAGGCCTCCCCGCCTGCGTCCGCCAAGGGTCCACATTAGGTAACGCATAAAGTTCGACTCCGTCCCGTAGCGTTCCGACTAATCCACATCTGCGGTGATTAACGCTGAGGTCGAGTGGTCGCAGTGCATGGCCGCCCAAGGCATCGAGGTGTCTTCCCTTGACGAGATGGCGACATTGCAGCGCGAAGCGGCGATCTATTCTGAAGACGGACTCCAAGATCCAGGGATTTCGGCGATGAAGAGCGCTGCGCCTCTGTGTGACGAAGATTACTACTCTGTATTCTGGCAAGTGTTTGACGAGATCGGACTTGAGTAGTGAGTGCCTGCAACTCAGGGTACCGAAGAGGATGCCAGAATACAAGGAACGCGTATTTTGTCGGGCGGCGAGCGAAAGCGTACTTCAAGACAATCAAGGCGATTGACCGGATCGGGATCGCGCCCGTGACTCTGAGGAGCTTGGCCTACTGGTTGTTGAAACCGAATCGCTTAGAAATGAGATCGGTGGGCTTGATGGCGGCATCCGAAAACACACCGGAATACAGTTCTGTCGCTGCTTGGCACGACAGCACAAGGAACATTCCAACGGATCTACTCAGCGAGAATTATGAGCGGATCAGCGTGTTGACTGGATTGGACTCGACCTGGAGAGTTCTTGATGTCTGTTGCGGAACAGGTCAACTCGCAATGCCGCTGCTGGCCTCGGGGTTCGAGGTAGTCGGGATCGACGTGTCGTCAGACATGCTCAGCCGAGGGAACAGAAAATTCAAGGCGGACTGGCGCGGGGATTTCGTCTGCGGCGATGCCCGTAATCTGGGGTTCACCGACGGCTGCTTCGACGCCGCCATTATTTCCAGGTTCTTTTTACACATTGGCAATCTGCAGCAGGTCATCGCCGAGACCGTGCGTGTTTTGCGGCCAGAAGGACTCGTCATCGTGATCGAAGGGAGGGGAGCGTTTAGTCACACGGCACGGCGTTTGTTTCGGGCGGAAGCCGACCGACGGGGGTACGCCCGCCGAATGCAGGATGATCAAGATCGCGATACCATTGCCGCTCACTTCGCTCACTTGGGCGCGACTCGGCTGCGTCTTGATGTGTCCGATCTCACGTGGACGAAGACTCTAACGTATCGGGAGTGCTTGGAGCACTTGCGATCGCGGTTTTACGCTGAATTCTGGCTTATACCAGAGGCCGAGTATGACGACATCCTCCACCACGTAGGGAGTAACCTTGAGGGACAACCGGGCGGACTAGACACCACAGACTCTATGACACCGTCCCTTCATGTTGACCTCTACGTGACCCCGGCAAGTCCCTGACGTGAAGACCCTGAGGCTCGCAGGGACTCGACGGGTCCTAGGCGTGAGGCGCGCCAAGCGGGGTAGAGGCCGGCTAGCTAACCGACAACTAGGGCACCCAAACACCGGGTTGTCCGCGGCCCACCAGCTTCACCGGCAGGGCGAGGACTTCGTGCTGCTGGAGGCGAGCCACCGGGTGGGAGGCAAGATCACCGGTGGTCCAGTGGAAGGTTCGGCTCTGGTATTCGATGTGGACCGTGCAGCCGATGGGAACGCTACGACGACGGCGACCACGCCATCCTGCGGGTCTCCGCGGGCCGGGTCGATGATCGACGCTGGCTGTACCTCCACAGGTCGGCACTCGTCGAAACCCTGCGCCAGGAATTGGCGCTGACAATCGGACTGCAGGGCGAGGGCGTCACGCGGGTCACGCCGTGGCGCCGAAGCCTCCCGCAGTACCTCCCCGGCCATCTCCAACGCTGCGACCAGATCGACGCGTCCCTTGCGCGTGACACCCCCGGCATCACCGTCACCGGAGCATCCATGCGCGGCCTAGACCTCCCCGCCTGCGTCCGGCAAGCCCGCACCGCCATCACCCAATCGTCCTGAAGACGGACTCCAAGATCCGAATAGCCACTATAGGACGACTCCGATGAGTGCTGCCTGCGCTGCCCACTTCCCGTCCCGCTGCCGCTGCCTCGTCGATCACCGTGAGCGCGGCGGGCACTTCCAGGTCCTTCGTCGAGATGCGCTCTGACTTTGTTGACAGCCGCTAATCCGTTGCCTGCTGAACACCATCGTTCAAGACGCTCAGCAGCATCGGACATCAACTGATCGCTCCAATTCCAGGGGCGACGGTAATGATTCACACTCAAAGCTGTCGGGTCGTTCTCAGCCGACACCCGACAGCCCTCATCGCAGGATTGTCAAAAAATCTAGAAAATCCGCGCGACGCGAGGACTCCAGCGGGCAAGTACTCAAAGACAAGCAAGCAGAGCCAAGTCCGGCGACTGCAGTGTCATCACAGAACAGAGAGAAAACCATGGACAGAAAAAAGGAAAATCGTGCCGGCCGGCAGGATCGAAGGCTCACCCGGATCGTGGGGACAGCTGTTCTCACAATCTCTTTGCTCTTCGCAACGGTCCAGACCGCCAGCGCAGGAAACACACAAAATCCATACAAAACCGGAAACAACGCCGCTGGTTATGGATCAGGCTTTACATCAAACGACTTTCATGACATCGACCGCAAAGTATGCGGTTTCTGGGGCTGCAACTATAACGATGGAACTAACGTGTTCTATTCATCCCAAGGAACGGGCACAGCTTACCGCGGTATGGCTTGTGGAACCCATCGCTATCGTCATCAGTCGTCTGATGGCAGTTCTCAAAACAAACAGTTAACTCGAGATTGCAACTAGGTTGTCTCGGCTCAAGGCACGCAGACGGTGGAGGCCGCTGGTGTTGGCGTTCATCGTCTGCATCTGTGTTTCGTGTTCTGAGACCGCTCCACCCGATCCCGTTGTGACAGAACCGGTTTTGGATGCTGATGCACTTGATCAAGTGATCCGCGGTGCGCTTAAGCAGTTCAATGAAGCCGAGGAGACGTTTGCCGCATGTCTCCAAAAGGCAGGATTCGATTATACGCCGCAGACTGCCCAAGTCACCGTGACGTCTGATCACGGAGGGTTGCGGAGCAGAGCCGAAATGATCCGAACAGTTGGCTATGGAATCGTCGATGGCGAAGCAGGTTCCGGTGTTCAGGCACTTGTGAGCGGCGGTGAAGTTCCAGAGGCACAACGCGAGGCATTTGAGGAGTCAGTCTCGTCAGGAGGCGAGTGTGAGAATCAACTGAATTTTATAGATATCCAACAATTAATACAAGAATATCAAAATATGCCACCAAAAGTTGACGAACGAGTTCTGGCAGACCCTGAATTCATCGAAGCTCAGAACAACTGGAGAAAGTGCATGAAGAGTCTTGGCTATCAATTCAATTCGCCGATCGATGCTTTCAACTACATTGAGTCGAAGTTCTTCACCGTAGGATCAGACACTCAAGACATAGCGTCCTTGGCTGAGGAAGAAATCCAGATCGCCACAGCTGATCTAGATTGTTTTGATCAACATCTAGACCCGATCGTTGGAGAATCGGAGTAACTGATGGAAATGAAATCTGCAAAACCCGTATTTCCTGTATTTCTTCAGACAGTGCTCCCAGTTTTCTTGTTGCTTGGCTGCTCAGCCAACGAGAACAACGACGAAAATCGAGTTGTCAGTTATACCGAGGCTGATGAACTATATTGTATTGCGTCAACAGGATCCAGGATTGAGATCGCCGACATAGTAGATGATGGTGAATGCGGCGAAGATTTCGCGAAACAAGGAGACTTATACAGCTATACGGGAAGTAGCTCAAGTTTCTTGACGCCACCCCAGGAAGCTGATTGCATCACTAAAGTCGCCTACTCATGGCGTTCAGACGGCGCTAGCTTCCTCTTCATGGTTCATTCGCTCGGAGAGGACGAACTTGAAATACTCAAGCCTGGGGAATCCGCGATTGAACGTCGAGAGTTGAGGGCAGACTCTACATGCTTCATCGATTTCTGGGTGTTGTCTGAAATCAAGGAAGGTGACGTGTTTGAGATCCGTCTCACAGACCGCACAATCCCCATCACCATTGGTGACACCACCTCGAGAGGCGGCGGCGGCACCAGCGGACTCGAACCAATCGGTGACGAAGTCCGTATTGGCAGGTGAGCCGTAGCAGCTCTGTGCTGGTCACTTTCGTGGCGCCAACCGAACAGGTGGGCCACAGCCTCGACGTCGCCGGCTTTCTGGTTCCACGCGACCAGGGCCTGTTGATGACCGCCTGTTCCTGGGCATCGTCGAAATGGGAACACTACGACGACGGCGACCATGCCATCCTGCGGGTCTCCGCGGGCCGGGTCGATGATCGACGCTGGCTGTACCTCCACAGGTCGGTACTCGTCGAAACCCTGCGCCAGGAATTGGCACTGACCATCGGTTTGAGAGGCGAAGGCGTCACGCGGGTCACGCCGTGGCGCCGAAGCCTCCCGCAGTACCTCCCCGGCCATCTCCAACGCTGCGACCAGATCGACGCGTCCCTAGCGCGTGACACCCCCGGCATCACCGTCACCGGAGCATCCATGCGCGGCCTAGGCCTCCCCGCCTGCGTCCGCCAAGGGTCCACATTAGGTAACGCATAAAGTTCGAATCCGTCTCCGTAGCGTTCCGACTAAGAAATCTTTCATATATTTTCAATATTTCTCAATATTTTCAAGTCAGAATCTTTCGGGAAATTCCAATTTTTCGCGCGGCGCGAGGGGTCCAGGCGGCAAGTAATACACAACCCCTAGCAAACCGCCCCGACCGTGGGCCGATCAGAAAGTGACAACACATGACGCAGAAAGTGACAACACATGACAACCTCACGAGCAACAACCGATCTACGGCTTCAAATCTGGGACCGTCTTGCCAGAAGGATGCCTCTTCGCCGCTCCAACTGTGTTGAGACTTGCTATCGATGCGGCTGAAGGACGGCCTCGAGTGTTCGAATACAACCGAAATCATATTCAACCTACAGAAAACTAACCAAGAAATTGAATCTCCTGAATCGCCGCGTATGGTGCTAGACACAAGGAATGTACTTGTCATGAACAGACAAATCACAACAACCGTCCTACTTTTTTTTCTTGCCGCCTCTTGCGGTTTCACCAGCGATGATAACAGCGAGTTAGACCTTGGTGAGTTCCCTGATATTGCTGAAGTCCTCCGGGAAGACGACCGATACCTGCTTCAGCGTGAACTAGAAGTGCAAGATTGGGTAGTAACTTGCATGGCAAACGCAGGTTTTGAATATATTTCTTGGACCGGCGACAACTATTCCGCTGACCATGTCGACATCAACCAGAATTCCGAGACTCCAACAATTGACTCTCTCATCGCCAGTCGACAACCGCAACAAGTCGTTGACCCAAATGAAGAAATTGTTGACAACCTCCCGCTAACGGAGAGAACTCCGTATTTTGAAGCACTGTGGGGAAGAGAGGACATAACCGAAGGTGAACGCCCCAGTGGAGATGAAAAACGAGTCGGTTGTTATAATGCTGCGTGGGTGAAACTATACGGCGCGGATGCTGTGGAAGCTAGGTGGAACCTAGTTGATCTGTCTTCGGAGATCGACGAGCGAGTCCAATCTGACTCTGCATATCTTGCCGCGCAACGCGACTGGTCATCCTGTATGGCAAACAACGGATACGAGTTGGAGACACCGGCCGGTATCGCAACGCTCATCGCGATGATGGCGGAATCAGACACTAGCGATGATTACCAGAATACTCGATCATTCGAACGAGATATTCGATCAGCTGACGATGCTTGTGACGGTGATCTTGACGAAACGATCATTTCTCTGCGCAACGACTTCCTTGACAAATCGGCCCAAGCTTCAATCGACACCCTGTTGGCCGACATTGCGAACAGGAAATCCAACGAGCAATCAAGCCCCTGAGGCTCTCAGGGACTCGACGGGTTCCAGGCGTGAGGCGCGCCAGGCGGGGTAGAGGCCTGCCACCAGACCTACCACGGCACCCAACAGAGGTGCGCCCAAGGGCACACGGGCGTCGAGTACCGGGGTCCAGTCGTTGGACGCCGACACTGCCACTACCACCAGCACGCCGGCACTCGCACCTATCACCCCGCCGAACAGTCCGATGCCGGTGGACTCCAACAGGAACTGATAGGCGATGTGGCGGCGACCCGCGCCGAGCGCTCGACGCAGGCCGATCTCACCGACCCGCTCCAGCACCGAGACGAGCGTGACGTTGGCGATTCCTATCGCGCCGACCAAAAGCGAAACCGCACCCAACACTAGGAACAACGCATTCACGTCGCTCTCAACCTGGGTCTGCAGACTCTCCGGCGACGGCGGCGACTGCACCCGCACCAGCGCGGGATCGTTGGGAGACACCGCTATCGCTGCTTGCGAAGCGATCAGTTCCGCCGCCCCGACCTCGGTATCGATCTGGACAGTGGTCGGAGACTCGAGGTCGTACAGATCACGCGCGGTGCCCTCAGGCACGATCACTGAATTGAGCAGGTCGGCCTGACGCAGCACATCGTCGAGAATGCCGATCACCACGAAGCTCACGTCGCCGACGAACACCACGGGCTGCTGACCCACACGGGTGATGTTGAGCCGCTGCGCCGCGCCGGTGCCGAGCACAACAACCCGGTCGGCGCGTCCGGAATGGCCATGGTCGAACCAGCGGCCCGTGCGCAGGTGTCCCCGTACCGCGGGGTAGAGACCCGGAGAGGCCGCGACCATCGGCACTTGGAACTCGGTCTGGCCCAGCGGGTCGTTCAAAGGAACCGAACTGGTCAAATCGCCGGCAATGTTGACGTCGGCCATCGATCCCGCCGCCACGACCCCGTTGAGCCTGCTCAGACGCGTCTCGGAGTCCCACGGCAGAGCCACACGGGGTGCATTGTCACCGAAGAACCCCCGGTCGGTGGTGACCACGACCGAGGTCGCCGACAGCTCGTTGAACGACGAGATGATCTGGTTGCCCGCCGTATGGGCCACCCCGAGGGTCGCCACCAGAGAGGCGATGCCGAGCACCGCCCCGAGCACAGTCAACAGGGCGCGCCCCGGCCGGGCGAACAACCCCGCCAGCGCCTCGAAGATCAGATCCCGCCAATCGAGGCGCGCCCGGGCGACCTGCCGAGACTTCATCGCTCCGAAGGTGCTCGTCGAGAGGATTGTTGCAACAACCCCACGCGCCCGTCTTCCACTTCCAGTATCCGGTCGGCTTGCAACCCCACGCGGGGGTCGTGGGTGACGACCACGACCGTCAGCCCCGACGCCCGCAGTTCCTCGAACAGGTCGAGGATCGACCTGCCGGTGACCTGGTCGAGATTGCCGGTCGGCTCGTCGCAGAGCAGCACTTTCGGGTGTGACGCTATGGCTCGCGCTATCGCCACTCTCTGGCGCTCGCCACCTGAGAGCTTGGTCGGCAGGAAGTCGGCTCGATGGCTGAGACCCACCTGTTCGAGGGCTTCAAGGGCCCGGGTTCGGCGTGAAGAACGCGACATGCGGTTGTAGAGCATCGACATGACCACGTTCTCGGTCACGTTGCGATGAGCGAGCAGATGAAAAGCCTGGAAGACGAAGCCGATGCGGTGGGCTCGCAGTCCTGTGCGCCTGCCCTCCGTGAGCCTCTGTGCATCGACGCCGTCGAAACGGTAGGTACCCGACGTCTGGCGGTCGAGCAGGGCCATGATGTTGAGCAGCGTGGACTTGCCGCTGCCCGACGGGCCCATGATCGACACGTAGTCTCCCCGATACACTCGCAGCGTGGCGTCGCTGAGAGCATGAACAGCCGCTTCGCCGTCGCCGAACACACGCCCCACCCGCTCAAGTTCCATCAGAGGCGTGGCGCTGCTATCCACCCGAAGCGACCCCGACCACGACCAGATCGCCCTCGTTCAGCTCCCCGTCGACGGGTGTGACCTCGGCCCGCCCGCCCGTGGACAGGCCGGGTTCGACCACCACGAACCGGGTTGCGCCGTCGGGTTGCTCGACCTCTACTCGGGTCAAGCCGCCGGCGGTAGCCGACAACGCTGCGTTGGGCACCACCAGAACAGGGCCTTCCGTACCGCCCACGGGTATGACGATCTTGACGTTCCTGCCGACGAGGTGGTCCGGTATCCCCTGCGCGACGATCTCCACATAGTGGCGGTCGGGGGCTGTGCCACGGGTGCCCGCCCGGCGGTCCAGCAGCCGGATCGTGCCCGTGACAGGCGCCTCCAGACTTCGATCCTCGATGCGGATCTGCATTCCCTCACCGACTCGGTCCACGTCCCGTTCAGAAACCGAGCCTCGAACCGCCAACTCGGAGCCGGTGACGGTCATGAACGAACCCGACACGGTGCTCCCCCGCTCCGCAGTCAGCAGATCAACCCGCACCGGCAGGCGTTTGAGGAAGATCAGTTCACCCGCCGGGAGCCACACGCCGGTGGCGGCCTCCAGTTCTGCGAGGTCCTCGGTGGCATCACGCAGTTCACTGCGGGCCGATTCCACAAGGCGTGCTGCGTCTGCCGTGTCCGGTTCCGCCAACAGGTCGGCAAGTGACTGTTGTGCTGCGGCTAGTTGGTCTTCGGCGCTGCGCACTGCGAGCCGGACCTGACTGCCGGGCTGTGCCGGTTCGTCCAAGCGTCCGGTTCCTGGGAGGTCTTGTGCGTCCTCAAGGTCTTGGGATTCGTCGTCAAGTTCCTCGGCGTCCTCAATGTCTTGGGATTCGTCGTCAAGTTCCTCGGCGTCCTCAAGGTCTTGAGGTTCTTGGAAGTCCTCTCCGCCTTGAGTTTTCTCTTCGCCTCGGCGGCCTTGGAAGTCCTCTTCACCTTGGCGCTCACGGAGGTCCGCTTGTGCTTCTGCCAGATCCTCCATCACATCGGTTACTGCCCAAGTTGCATCGCTCAGGGCTTTTGCGGCATCCGCCACGGTCCTCTCTGAGGCGGCCAGGGCGTTCCTTGCGTCTGTTACCGCAATCCGCAGATCCTCGTGTTCGGATGCGCTGGGGACTGCGCCGCTGTCGGGGTGAACCCCAGCCAGAGCACTCTGCATCCGCAGCTGCGCCCGGGTGTAGCCGCTCGCCGCTCGCTCGCGGGCCAACTCGGTGTCGGTGAGGTTCAGTTCGGCGTCGGCCACAGCCTGCTCAGCGTCGGCCACAGCCTGCTCAGCGTCGGCCACGGCCTGCTCAGCGTCGGCCACGGCCTGCGAGAGGTCGAGGCGTGCCCGGTTCAGCGCCGACTCTGCTTGGGCCACCGCGGTTCGTGCTTGCTGCACAGCCAACTCGGTCGGTCCCTTGCCGGCTTCGGCCAGAGATCGCTGTGCGTCAGCGAGCGCGTCGCGGGCAGCGTCAAGCCGGTCGCGGGCTGCTTCCAAGGCCGTCCGTTCAGCGTCACTGGGACCGTTGGCCTCATATCCGGCCTGTTCGTACCAGGCACTGACAGCGGTGCCGGTGGCTTCATCCCACAACTGGTCGGGGTCGCCTTGGAAGTATCCGAGCCTCGCCAGAGCAGCCTCCAGTTGCTCCACGTCGGGTCCACGGTCCTGCCGGTGCAGGTCCCGGTACGCCGGAACAGGTCCTACGAGCACGAACACCGGCTGTCCTGCTATCTCGATAGCAACCGATCCCTCGGTCAGTTCTGTTCCGCGTTCGGGCGCGGAGGTCACCACCAGGGCCGATCCTCGATTGCCGAGCGCACCAGAAAGCCCCAGGGTGGCCGGCTCGTCGTATCCCACATCGGCGCGGATGATCACGTCCGCCGACAACTCCGCCAGTTCCACCTCGACTGTGATCAGCGATGCCGGCGGTGGTTCAGACTCCAGCGCAGCCTGATCGGGTGAGGTGATGTTGCGACCGGCCAGCCATCCGGCCCCGGCCGCGGCAACAGCGACGGCTATCGTTGCTACGGCAGCTACACCTCGGCGCAAGGCTCAACCCCCCCGACTATCACGAACCTGCTCCAGCAGCGCTCGGTTCTCATCAACCAGTGCCGCCTCGTACTCCCCGTAGATTTCGGTGAACTGCTCGAAGAGGTCTACCGAGCACTCTGCGTTCGCAACCGCGAGGGCGCGCTCCTCGGCTTGGAGGGCGGCCAGGGCTTCCTGGTCGATGTCCTGTCGGGTCCTCTGCTGTTCTTGGGAGAAGAAGTCGTCCATCTCTTCAGGTGACATGCTGGTCATGAGTTCTTCGATCTCTTCTTGCGACATCCCTTCGAAGGGATCAAAGAACCCTCCGGAGGAACCGACGATCTCTTCGAAACGTTCCTGGATGTCCGTGTAGGCGGCTTCGTACATGCCTTCGGGATTCTCGTAGTCGTAACCCCTCTCATTCATGCACGCGGACCACTCCACATAAGTCTCCGCGACTCTGGGATCGGCCTCCACACGTTCGAACAACGAGTCGAGATCAAGCTGCTCGTAGATTTCTTCGAGTCCCTCGAAGTCGTAGACCTCCTCATATGCCTCCCCGCTGCACCCCTCGAACCCGGTGTCGACGATGACCTCCTCCGAATCGGATCCGTCTCCACTGACAGCAGTGGCACTGTCGGTATCGAACCCGAAGCCACCACTGCTGAACGACGACCCGTGCAGCGTGTCGTAGTATGCGTTTCGTTCGGACTCCGACAGGCCCTCGACGATCGCCAGGTTCGGATCCACCCAGTCGTCTTCGAAGAACGGTGATTCTGTTTCGCCGTAGAAGGTTGTGATACCGAAACCGAAATCAGAGGCGAATTCGACGTCTCCCGGGGCGCCGAATCCGGCATCGTTGAATGGACGCGTCGCCGGGATGTACTCGAACCCTTCCTGCGCCATGCATTCGGCGATCAATTCTTGGACTTGCTGTTCTTGACGGGCCAAGTTGGCTGCCTGCCGTTCGGGATCGAAGCTGAAGAAGGCCGACCCGAGATAGTCGCCCAAGGTCTCGGGTTCGCCGGAATCGTCGGTGAGTTCATCTTCGCTGGGGGAACCGCCTTCGTCCTGGTTCTCCGACTCGATGGCTTCAGTGCTTTCTGCATCCAAGCCATCACCGGGGTCGATCGGGCCGACTTCTGCTGTGTCGTCAGTCTCACCGCACGCTGACGCGGCACAGACAACCACAACGATGGTCACAAGTGCTTTCATCATCTTTCTAGCCGTTCTGCCGGCCATGTTCACCTCCAGTAGATTGTGGTCCGTGCCGACAGCTCAGCAGGGCCGTCGTGCATGCTGTTGGCGTTGCGATCCCAGTAAACGAAGATCGTCTCGTCGATTAAGGTCGATCGGTAACCGTGGCTGCTTGGATTGTCGCGACCAGGGACGTTGAAGGTGACCGATCCGTCGTCCTCTGTAGTCCCGACTCGGATCACCCGAACCACATCGTTGTGAGACGCAACAAGGATCATCCTCTGTCCTGCTGAGTTCGGACCGACGAGGTTGGCAACAACACTGATGTCCTGCCCGTAAAAGACGGCTGCCGGGCTGATGGTAGTGACCCTTTTCGGAGATGGTTGCCAGTCGATCTTTCGCGTGACTTCGTTACTTACTTCGCGTTCGTTGAACTCTTGGCCGAGGGTCCCCGTCCAAGCAAAAATCCAATTGACGACCGACTCAGAATTGTGTGCCAACCCAACCGTGACCTCCCCATTGGAATCGGTACGCGGATCACCAATGTCAATCCGGCAGTTCTCTGATGTACCGGCGTCGCCGCCGTTCAAGCGAGCGTCGACGTCAAGGTTGCAAGCGGTTCCGAAGCGCCACCCGTAGTCGGCGAACAAGTCGATCAGAAGGCCGGGGTAAGGGTTGCCATCGGGTTTGAACGCCCGCACCGTAGCGGTCGCCGCCCCACTTACCATCAGCGATTCCGACGACAGTTCAAGCTCCAGGCTCACCGGCTTGATCTCCGCAATTTTCAGGACACGAGCCAAGTACAAGGCCATGTCCTCGCGGGTCACCGCACCACGAGGATCGAATCGGTCAGCGGTTACCGGGTCCATTATCCCAAGTTCGACCATCGCTGAGACGTCGGTTTGCGCGGCGGCGCTCAAAGGCCTCACATCCTCAAAGGCCTCCCCGCCCTCGGTCGGCAGGGTTACTCCGGTGAGTCTGAGCATCCGAGCGAGGAAGTGGGCCATTTGCGCACGTCCGACAATGTTGGCGGGACCGAAGATCTGCGGCGAATACCCTGTCGTGATGCCCATCTCCTTGAGTTGGGCAACAGCCGAGCGCCCCTCGCTGCTCACCCGTTCCAAGTCGTCGAACGATTCCGTGGCCCCCTCGGGGACCGGCAACCCCAACACCTTGCTTGCACGGACCAGAAAGAGGGCCATATGCAGACGGATGACCGGCACGGCCGGGGAGTACGTGGTCGCCGACGTGCCCTTGGTGATGCCGTAGTGGTACATGCAGTCAACAGCCGCTTTGGATTCTGCGCTGAGGTCGGCCGTATCGACGAACGGCGCCGGCTCGATGTTCTCCCAGCAAGCATCAAGGCCATCCGCCTCCGGCACGTCCTGCTCTTCTGGCTGTTCGGTGGACTCCTCCGCGGGACGGTCGTCGTCTACGGAATCGCCATCGTCCGCAGCAGCCGCCGACGCTGCGAGCAACCCGACTGTGAGCAGAGCCGCCACACCGGTCCGCAGCGCCGAAGCCGTCACCCTGGTCCTCATTCTGCGAGCCTATCCACTCGATGCATCCCGAACCCTAACGCAGACAACGTTCGCACAGAAGGATGGAATCGTCGCCACACAACTGGAACAGGCGGCTCATCCCGCCCGACCCGGAGTTGCCATCGCTCTGTGTCCGATACATCTAGGGCGCGGACCATCCGCAGTTGGGGCGGTCGGTTCCGTGCGCGTCGAGGTGGGCGGAGTATCTGACTAGGAGTTCGTTGTCAGACCAGAAGATCGTGTCGATCAGGCGGTAGGTGCGGTCGATCTCGGTGAACGACACCTCGGAGTGGTAGTTGTAGTCGGCGTCGAAGGTGTCGTATCGGATGGTGTCGGCGTACTGGGCGACGCGCTGTGCGGACTCTTCGGGTGTTTGGGCCCATACCTCGCGGCATATCGGTGAGGTGATGCTGTAGAGGTACCGCTCGCCGGGGAGGGCTGGGCGGCCGTACTGGATGATGAGCTCGCCGTCGATCTGTTGGGGCAGGATGATCGTCTTGCTGCGGCCCGCCTCGTCAAATACGACGTCTATGTTGGTGGTTCCGGTGCTGAATGACCCACTGACCTGGTTGAGGAGCTCCGGAGGCGCGGGCACCGCTTCGAACGCGACGTCTATGCCGAGTTCTTCTCGAAGTTCTTGTTCCGCCGCGCGGGGATCATCGACTGCATCAACGATCTCCAGATGGATCTCGTCCTCCAGATAGATGATCTTGAACGGGTGGGCTGCTACTGGCCGAGGCCGGATCTCGGCCAGCACGAAAGCGGCCATCGCGACCACAGCGACGGTCGCTAGTGCTCCGATAAGAATCGGGTACAAACGTCTGGCTGGAGTCCTTGGGTCTCGAGCTTCGATGCGGCGATAGGCCGCGGCTCGTAGTTCTCTGCCGAGTCGTTCTTCGAAGTCGGAGATGTCATAGGTCATGGCTCGTCCTCGACATGTGCGGGAACGTCGAATTCTGTCCTGAGGCGCCGCAGCCCTCTGAAAACCAGATCACGGGCCGGCTTGGGTGTGCATCCCAGTTGTCGGGCTATATCGCTGTAGTCGAGTTGTTCCATGACTCGCAGTCGCACAGCTTCACGACTCCTAGCCGGCACGCGGTCCAGCGCCTCGGCCATCCGGTCGGCGTCGAGCCGCGCGTCTGCTGCTTCGATCTCCTCCCAACCGTCTGTCGCCGTGGGAGGCGTCTGGAGTTCCAGCCTGCGCCGCGCCTTCACGGAGACTCGTTTGCTGCGCCACAGCCTTTTCAGTTGGTTGTTGGCGATCCCATACAACCATTGCCGCGGGTTGCCCTTCACGGGGTCGTAGCGCCCTACGCTCTCGAACGTGACAGTAAAAGTCTCAGCGACCAGATCTGATGTGACGTCGCGGTCTCGTGTCCGATTCCAGAAGTAGACGGTCATGGACCGGACATTCCGCTTATAGAACTCACCGAACGCTTCGGGATCCCGCCGGGCTTCAAGCAGGAGTTCCGCATCGCTGCGATGATCTCGATTCCAGTCCTGTGACCCCGACCTCGGTTTCGCCACAGCCGCGAGGCTACCCCCAACCGGACCAACCGAAGCCGTGTGGGTGCGGGGACAACGATTCGCGCTGCTGAGCCTGTTGGCTGTGATGAACTCGCGCAACGGAGAACCAACAGTGTCAGCCGTACCGTACGCACGAAGCCCGGTTGTTCATCTGCCCCAGAGAATTCGCTTCGCTGTGGACGGCGTACGACGATCCGCTGCAGCTGGAGGAATCGTAGAAAGTGGTGGGAGAGCTTCCGCAGTAGTGGAGAGAAGACTCGATGTTGTTGTTCCATGCGCCGGTCGGGTACCAGACCCCACCGGCGCAGGTCGTCCCGACGATCCGCACCGAGGACCCGCTGAACCAACTCGACGTGAAGTGGACCCCTATCGTGTCGGCACCCGACGACCGCGTCACGCGTCCAACGCTTCGGTGACGAACATACAACGCAGAATTGGTTACCGACACTTGCCTGGAGCGTTCTCCTTCAGCGGTGTCGGCGCCGATCGACGCGGCATGCACCACAGCTTCGGTCTGCGACGCGAAGCAGACCTCGGGACGTGTCACGAACACCCCGTCCCGAACGCCCGTGACCTCAACCACGCAATGCCGTTCGGTCGTACTCGGTTTCGCGGACGCCGCCGCGCTCCCCGCGACTGCAAGCCCGCTAACGACAACGCCCATGATCGCAACGATTCTCAACACTCTGGTGCTGCCCACTGCAAGCCCCTCTCAACTCGTGGCCCGAGGACAGCCCCCGGGACTCACCATGTACTTGCCGCCTGAACCCCGCCCGCCGCGCGGAAATCCAAAATAATTTGAGAAATTTGAGAATTTCGCGCGGCGCGAGCGCTCCAGCGGGCAAGTACCCACCAGAAGGCGACTGCTGACACCGACTACGCATCGACTGGAGGTCGATCACAGTCCATCTCTGCCATTCGCTAACCGACAACCAACCCGATCAACGGAGAATCACATGAACACAAATCTAGTTCCTATGACACGCATGCCGAGAGTGGCGTGTACAGCATTGGTATTGACCACCATTCTCGCGGGGCTTCTTTTCTCCGTGATGCCAACACCAGCAGGCGCCGGTTACACCAATGAGCATATGGAATCCCCGTATAACGATGATGGGCATCCTCGAAGTTGGATACGTATCACCGGAACTTGCGAGGCTGATGTGTATTGCGAGACTCGGTACAAGATTCAGTACAGCTACTGGGGATGGCGGACTTCGAGCAATTCGGAAGTGATTGCTACGCCAAATCGCAATACGTGGACCAGACCAAACGCAACCTGCAACAAGTCACCGGGAACTTATAGAGGACGAATGGATATGAAGTATGTCAACTCCCATGAGTTTAATATTTCTGTGTCCTATGGCCTTTATGGAACTTCTATTAATATTCCTGCATTAACCACACATTGGGTCAAGTCTTCGAGTCCCCATACAACTGGGCTTGAATGCGGATCGTAGCAGGAACGACCGATGCGTAAATCGACGCAGCGCCGAGGAGACAAGCAAGAATCACGATTCCGAGAAGGTCGTAGAGGCACACATGTGCTGCTAGGGACGTTCACGATTCTGTGTGTTGCACCTATTCTACTCGGCTGCGGAAACAACAGCCCAGATCCAACCGCTAACGCAGTGACATTCGAGGTTGGGGAGATCAAGGTGGTCGACGACAGAAGGCAACTACTCGCAGATCCACTGCTCGTTCAAGTAGTAAACGATGCCTTCACGAAGTACACCGAGTTGCCTGCCATGGAAAGCTGCGTCGATTTAGCATCGTGGTACCGAGACGGTATTGAGACGGTCTTGGAAGGCAATCTACTGAAACTGATGGAAGACGATACGAGCATAGTCTCTGCAAGAGGAATACTGCTGCAAGTCGTAACGATATTCAATGATGCCATGGTTGAGATTCTTGAAGTTGATCCTTCAGTCTGTTCTAGAAACAACTATCTCAAAAACTTGGATCGATTACCAGAAGCCGGTCCTGTTGGTGTTGCGGCAAATTCGTTGCTTGAAAGTAGAGGCGGAATATTCGATAGTTCGCCCTCTACACAACTTGGCTCCGCACTAAAACAAGTCGGACATGTGCCAGGAATTGATTATGAACAAGTGGTAAACGATGCCTTCACGAAGTACACCGAGTTGCCTGCCATGGAAAGCTGCGTCGATTTAGCATCGTGGTACCGAGACGGTATTGAGACGGTCTTGGAAGGCAATCTACTGAAACTGATGGAAGACGATACGAGCATAGTCTCTGCAAGCACAATAATCGGGCGAGTCATGACAAGATTCACAGATGCCATGGTTGAGATGCTCAAAAACGAGCCTTCAATCTGTTCTAGAGCAGATTACCTGCATACATTGGAATCACTACCAGAAGCTGGCCCTGTTAGCGTCGCAGCAAATTCGTTACGTGAGAGCAGAGGTGGAAGTTCCGGTAGTTCGCCCGCTGCGCAACTTGGCCTCGCATTAGAACTTGCCGAAGGTGTGCTGGAATTCGAGGTGGCGCCAAATGTTGAACCGTAGTTTGGGGTATTGTTTCGCTGTCAGTGTTCTGTTCGTGGCGACCGGGTGTACATTCAACAACAGCCGAAGCGATGATGCCGAATGAACGCTCGGTAACACTGACGACAGGGATGGAGACAGCTGTGAAGGTACGATCTGGTTCGGTTTTTGAGTTCGGAATGATGTCAAGGTGAGATAGAGGTGTCATCTGTTAATCAGCGACGGTTCTATGGGTATGCGATAGCAACGGTGATCGTCGTTATCTATCTCATCGTGACCGGCGTCCCGTCTGGCTCAGTTCGGGGTCGGACAGACGTGACATTGCTTCCCTTCTCCGAACCCATCTCCCGTTTTCGGGGTGATACCACCCGCTCCGAACTGATGCGCGACGTTGCCAGAAACATGGCGGCCGGGGCAATCCTGACAATCGGTTTTCTGGTGGCATCGATGAATCGCGCCCGCGCCGTCGTAATGGCCGCCGCGACCGTCTTTGTTGCTGAAGCCATTCAGGCAGCAACACCCTACGCCCGAGCTGCTGACATCAACGACCTCATCTGGTCAACTCTCGGCGCAGTGCTCGCAGCGGGTGGGGCAGCCGCACTCTCGTCACTCCGACAGATGCACGTTGAAAGAACGACCGCGTGACGAACGGCGGGATTTTCATGAGTCTCCCGGAAAACGAGCAGGAGGAGTACATTGCGTACGAGGAAACCCCCAGGACTTGGTGGCGTATCGGCCCCGCCGCCACATCAGGTGATCGTCGAGCCCGGTATGTCGCCATCTTCTGGCAGCGCGACGGCTCAGCGCTCTGTGTCCGATACATCCCCCTGAAGCGCCCAACGATCTGTGTCATCCGGTCCGTTGCGAGGCGATGCGCTGGTTGACCTCTTCGGCTTGGTCGGTGAGGAAGGTCAGCTTGCGCTCCTCGCCAGACTTGTGGGTATAGGTAATCCGAATTGCGCTGGTGCCGCCTCCACCGATGAGCTTGTCCCGCCTGGTTCCCTTGAGACCCCACCCTCCGTAATCCCGCATCGGATCAATCTTGACCACCTCGCTATTGAGAACTCGATCGATGGGGATCACCGTCGAACGAAGAGGCCATGCACGCGCAGTTATCCGACACCGCTTGACAACAAGACAGGGACACCCCCCCCCCCCCACTAGCCGCCCCAACTATTTCTAGAGACAGACCACTAGCCCCAACGATCTGTGTCATCGGGTCCGTTGCGAAGCGATGCGCTGGTTCGCCTCTTCGGCTCGTTCGGTGAGGAAGGTCAGTTTGCGCTGCTCACCGGACTCGTGGGTGTAGGTGATCCGGACGGCGGTGGTGCCGGTTCCACCGATGAGCCGGTCCTGAGCGATTCCCTTCAGACCCCAACCCCCGTAATCCCATAGCGGATCTATCTGTACGACTTCGCTTGCGAGGACTTGATCTATGGGGACCACCGTCCACGGGAAAGGCCACGCACGCGCCGCGACCCGTTTTCTATCAATCCGAAGTTCCAAGTGGAGGCGCAACAGTACAAACGACACAACAAAAGCCAGAACTGTAACTAAAGCCGCGACGACCACCTTGTAAACGGATTCGCCCGAAGAATAGAGGTCTGTGACTCCATAGCCGCCGATCACGCCGAGGCCGGCGATTAGCACGGCCATGACGATGAACATTGTCCTGCCCACAGGATTGTACGTTTCGCGAATCCTCAACGTTCCGGTTCCGGAATCCAGCAGCTCATCCATGCTTCTGGGCTCTCCCTACTGTTGTAATGACGATACCAACTGAGGTCGGTTCACGCTGCATCCGTCCACCACCAGCGCCACAGCCAAGACAACAACGATCACCAGCCGATTCACTGCCACGAGTGTACTAGCCCTGATTGTTCATGGGTGTGTGGTTTTGGGGGGTGCGCGTCCGCGGAAAAGCCCCTTTGGTGTGGGACGATGTGTGTTGTAAGTCACGTTTCGGTTCCACAGAAAGGGGCATCTCCGAGATGCAGGTTAGCAGCACTTGTGATGTGAGGGTGACAGGGGGTGGTGGGCAGGTCGCGGCGCATGCGGGTTTGTTCGCGTTGGGGCGTTTCGCTGACGGTTTGGGGCTTTCCGAGGCGTTGTCGGCGGCGGTGCCGGCGGCTGGTGAGCGGGCCCCGGTCCATGACCGGGGGAAGGTGTTGACGCATTTGTTGTTGATGCTCGCCGGGGGCGGGGAGGCGTGCGCGGATATTGAGCATCTGCGTGCTCAGCGGGTGCTGTTTGGGGAGGTGGCGTCTGATTCGACTCTGTACCGCACGCTGCGGGGTTTGGGTCCTGATGTGTTGGAGGGCCTCGCTTCGGCTGTGGCTGGTGTGCGCAGCGTTGTGTGGGAGCGCCGCGGCGACACGGAGTCGTCTGCTCCGGTGGTGTTGGACATCGACTCGACGCTGGTGGAGGGAGCCTGTCAGGTCTTCTGTGTAAGGGGGGTGGTTTGAGATAGTTGTCCGGGGCTGTTCGGCTCCGGGTTTACCGAAAGGATCATTATGAGTGATATTCATCGAAACGAAGTGCCGGGTTTGCCGGTTGAGGCGGTGCCTCTGGTGTCTGAGGAGGTGTTGGATTCTCTGATGGAGAGGGTTCACTCCGAGGGTGCCGATCTGTTGGGGCCTGACGGCTTGTTGTCGCAGGTGACCAAGGCCGTGTTGGAGCGTGCTCTGGCTGAGGAGTTGGCGGATCATCTCGGTTATGAGCGCGGCGACCCGGCCGGGGTCGGGTCTGGGAACTCTCGTAACGGGTTCACACCCAAGCGTCTGCACACTGATGCGGGGACTGTGGATCTGGACGTGCCCCGGGACCGTGAGGGCAGTTTCGAGCCGAGGATCGTGGCGAAGGGCCAGACGCGTCTCGACGGGTTCAACGACCGGATCGTCGCCTTGTACGCCAGGGGCATGACCGTTCGCGATGTTCAGGCCCACCTCAAGGAAATCTACGGGGTGGAGGTGTCCCATGACCTGATCAGCCGTGTGACCGACGGGGTTTGGGAGGAACTCGAGGCGTGGCGGTCCAGACCCCTCGACTCGGTGTATCCGGTGGTGTTCATCGACGCGTTGATGATCAAGATCAGAGACGGCCATGTAGCTGACCGGCCCGTGTATCTCGCTGTTGGCATCGACGTCGAGGGCCGTAAAGACATTCTCGGCGTCTGGATCGGCGACTCCGACGGTGAAGGCTCCAAATACTGGGCCGGGGTGCTCGCAGAGCTCACCAACCGGGGCGTGGCCGACGTGTTGATCGTCGTGTGCGACGGCCTGCGCGGCCTGCCAGACGCCATCGAGGCGGCCTGGCCCAAAGCCACCGTGCAGACCTGTGTGGTGCATCTGCTGGGGGCCTCTGGCCGCTACGCCTCCTGGAAACACCGCCGAGAAGTCTCCGCAGGTCTCAAAGCCGTCTACACCGCCCCCAGCGCAGACGCCGCCCGAACAGCCCTCGACGACTTCGAGGCCGGCATCGGAGCCAAATACCCAGCTATCGTGGCGCTGTGGCGCAACCAATCCGAACAGTTCATACCGTTCCTCGACTTCCCCCCAGAGGTCCGGCGGGTGATCTACACCACCAACATGATCGAGTCGGTCAACTACCAACTCCGTAAAGTCACCCGCAACCGAGGACACTTCCCCAACGAACGAGCAGCGCTCAAACTGCTGTACCTCGCCATCAGAAACATCAACACCAAAAGAGGAGGACCACAAGGAACAAACACCCCAGGATGGACAGCCTGCATCAACCAGCTCGCCATCCGCTACCCAGGCCGACTCCCACTCGGCTAACATGACCACCACCACCCCGCCTTACACAGAGCATCTGACACCTCCGGTGGAGGTGCATTCTGAGAACAAGACCGGCACGGCGGCGCATTTCAAGGGCGGGTACGGGTTCCATCCGATGCTGTGTGCCACCGACGATGGTGAGCCGCTGTCGGTCATGCTGCGGCCCGGCAACACCGCGGCCAACAACATCAGCGACCATATAGAGGTCCTCGACGCTGCTGTGGCGCAGCTCCCTGCTTCCGTCGCTGCGGGACACCGCGAACACGACGACGCGGTGCCGGTCAGGCGGCTGCAGTTGCGTGTTGACTCTGCGGGCTGCTCTGCACATATCGCCGCTGCTTGCCGGGCCCGCAACGTCGAGTTCTTCATGACAGCACGCTCAAACAACCAGGCAACAGCCGCTATCGACTGCAACCGCATCGACCCCGACAAATGGCAGCAGGCACTACGCCGCGACCAAGAACCCGCCGAACGCGCCCAAGTCGCGGAGCTCACCAGTTTCGTCGACCTCTCCGACTGGCCCGACAAGACCCGTTTCATCACCCGCCGCGAACCGCTTCACCCCGGCGCTCAACGCAGCCTGTTCGACTCCAGCAACTGGCGCTACCGCGGGTTCTACACCGACGCCGCAGGCGACCCAGCCGAACTCGACGCCCACCACAGAGCCCACGCCCGCATCGAGAACACCATCGCCGACCTCAAAGACTCCGGCCTGGCCCGCATGCCCTTCAGCGACTACCACGCCAACACCGCCTGGACACAACTCGTCGCGCTCAGCTTGACGCTGGTGAAATGGTTCCAACAACTCCGCCTCACCGGACCCCTCGCCAAAGCCTCCCCCAAACGCCTCCGCTGGCAACTATGGCACACACCCGCCAGACTCGTGCGCTCCTCACGCAAATGGACCCTGCGGCTGCTCCACTGGTGGCCCACAACACCACAACTACTGCACGCCTGCCGGCCCGGCGCCCCATAAACAGTTCTTCGCACCCCGACCCGACACGGCCCAAAACCCGACCCGACGCGCCCCAACACACCCCAACCCGCCACCAACACCCTGGGATGCACCAGAATCGCATCTGCCCGCGAACCACACACCCCAACCCCAACCCCAAACCACACCAAAACACGCACCCCCAACCCGCTCACGAATACTCGTGAACGATCAGGGCTAGGGCACCGACCATCCGCAGTTGGGGCGGTCTGTGCCGAGCGCGTCCAGATGGGCGGAGTATCTGACCAGGAGTTCGTTGTCAGACAGGAAGATCGTGTCGATCAGGCGATAGTCGGGATCGACTTCGGTCAATGGCACCTCGGGCTGGTAGTTGTAGTCGGAGTCGAACGTGTAGTAACGGATGGTGTCGGCGAACTCCGAGACACGAAAATGGATTCGCCTGAACTGTGGAGGTCCATGACTCCATAGCCGGAGAACACTGCGAACCCAGCGATTACCGCGGCGCTGACCAGGAACATCGCCCTGCCCACAGGATTGTACGTTTCGCGAATCCTCAACGTTCCGGTTCCGGAATCCAGCAACTCATCCATGCTTCTGAACTCTCCCTACTCTTGCAATGACGATACCGACTGGGGTCGGTTCAGGCTGCGTAACACCGACAAGCCCCGACACGTCGCACAAAACTATGGTTAAGAACCATACAAAATTCGGGTTATGGGCCATACAAATTTGGGGTTAGAAGGTAGGGTCGCCACTGTGAAGCATGTGCAGCGACATATCCGATCCAAGATCTGGGAGGCACTGGACGCCTTTCGCGTGGTAGTGTTGCACGGCGCGCGACAAAGCGGCAAGACGACTCTCGCCAGGCAGGTCGCGACGCAACGGGAGGGTGTGTACGCAACTCTCGACGACGAGCAGACAAGACTTGCGGCGCTTGAGGACCCGCGTACCTTCATCGACGGACATCGGCAACCGATAGTGATCGACGAAGTACAACTCGGTGGCGACCGACTCGTCAGAGCTGTCAAGATGTCCGTTGACGAGAATTCGACACCGGGACGTTTCCTGTTGACGGGATCGACCGATTTCCTGGCGGTGCCGACCATCAGCGAATCACTGGCCGGCAGGACCGCCATATTGCAACTCTGCCCAATGTCAACGGCAGAATTGCACGAATCCAATCCTCTTGGACTCGCCGACTGGTTCGAGCATGGCGTCGCATCTAGCGAAGCCTCTCAAATGACCCGCAACGATTATCTCGGGCTCGTCTGCCAAGGAGGGTTCATCGAGGCTGCGCAACTCGAGGACCGAACCAGGCGACTGTGGTTCGAGAGTTACGCAGAAACGGTGATCGGACGGGACCTGACAGCCCTTACGGACATCCGGCGAGTTGACGCATTGCACGCTCTGCTGCGATTGACTGCCGCCCGCACCGCCAACGAACTCAACGTTGCCGACTGGTGTCGCAAACTGGGAGTGGACCGCTCAACCCTGCAGACCTACATCGGTTGGCTGCGGATGGTCTTCCTCATACACGAACTACCCGCTTGGACACGAAACTTGACAGCGCGCGCAGTTCGAAGACCCAAGATCTACATGTCCGACACCGGTTTGGCCTCCGCCCTGCTCAACGTCGACGCCACGGCCCTGCACCCACCAACCGCAACCATCGCCGGCAACCTGCTGGAAACCTTCGTAACCAACGAGATCGTCAGACAACTCTCAGGTAGTAGTGAGCCGTTACGGTTGCACCACTACCGCGACAACTCTGGCCGTGAGGTTGATCTGGTCATTGAACGAGCCGACGGTGCGGTTGTTGCCCTTGAGGTCAAAGCAACGGCTTCGCCAGCCGCGGACCACCTGAGACACCTTGCATGGCTGCGCGACCACCTCGACTCTGTGTCCCCTGACACCTTCCGCGCCGGCGTGCTGTTGCATACAGGACCGAACAACCACAAAGTCGGCGACCGACTGTACTCCTCACCCATTGATGTGTTGTGGCGCTGAAGCAGGGATCTGGAGCCTGCTCAGGAGTCCTTGAGAACCAGCGCATACGCGAGCAGTCGTTGCCCGAGCCGTGACCTGGGCCGACAAATACACTTGCGGCGTGAGGCGTCGGGGAATGATCGTGGTTCTGGTCGTGGCGCTGTTGGGGGGTGCGTGCAGCGGGACCGATAATGTCTCGGTCTCCGAGCCTGCGGTCACCACAACAACGACGGGCGCAACCACGTCCACAACGACGAGCACGACCACCACAACCACTGTGCCGCGTGAGGTCAGCGCGGCTGACGGCTTGGGCGACAGCTTCTACCCGTACCTGGGGAACGGGGGCTACGACGTGCTCCACTACGAGATCGAACTCGACATCGACCCGGACGCCAACACGATCGAGGCGCTCACCACGATCACCGCCCGGGCCACGCAGGAACTCTCGGAGTTCAACCTTGACCTGTCGGGCCTCACCGTCCGCGGGGTCACCGTCGAAGGGTCCGCAGCCGAGCACTCCCGCTACAACACCGAACTGGTCGTCGTCCCTGCCGAACCACTCGCCGCGGGGGCAGAGTTCGTCACCGAGGTGGGCTACTCGGGATCGCCCGAGCCGATCTCCGACCCGGCCGTGTCGTTCTTGGAACTCGGCTGGCACAACACTGAAGGCGTGATCTTCACCGCCAGTGAACCGTCGGGGTCGATGAGCTGGTTCCCGTCCAACAACCACCCGACCGACAAGGCCACGTTCGAGATCCGCCTGACAGTGCCTCAACCCCTGACCGCGGCCTCCAACGGCATCCTCGTCGAGGAGACCAGCATCGACGGCTACACAACCACAACCTGGCGGATGGACCACCCGATGGCCACCTACCTGGCAGCCGTCTACGTCGGTGACTTCGAACGAGTCGAGACCAACCAACCCGACGGCCCGCTGATCCGCGACTATGTTCCCAGAGCCGACTCAGAAGAGATCGTCGAAGCGCTGCGGACAACCCCTCAGATGATCCGCTACTACGAAGACCTGCTCGGCCCCTATCCGTTCGAGGTCTACGGTTCGATCGTGATGCCGTTCAGCCTCGGCTTCGCATTGGAGAACCAGACCCTGTCGCTGCACGGCCGCAACAGGATCGATCCATTAACGGTCGCCCATGAGATCGTGCATCAATGGATCGGCAATTCGTCGACCCTCGAAGACTGGCGAGAAATCTGGCTGCACGAGGGTTTCGCCACATATCTATCGGCCATGTACATGGCCGAGTACCACGGATGGAACCTCGACGAACAGCCGGCACAGTGGCATGCGCAAACAGCTGACGGGGGTACGGCGCCGCTGGAGATCGAAATTGCTCAGTTGTTCAGTGCTTCGGTGTATTTACGCGGCGCGTCGACACTTCACGCTCTACGAAGGTTCACAGGTGACAGCGTGTTCGCTGAGATTCTGCGAACCCACTATCAACAGAGCATCCACGCCAATACCAACACTGAGGGGTTCCTAGAGGTCGTGACTGAACTGGCAGGTCCCGAGGCCACGGTTCTGGTCAAGTCGTGGTTGCGTGAGGATCCTGTTGGAGCGTTTCCCACCGCTCCTTGACCAGAACGTGGCTCATGGTTGGAACGACATTGCGGGTTGATTACAATTCCGCGGTCAATATTGCAGTTATGTGACAAACCGAGCGTGACTCGGACAACGCACCCCAACACTCTGGATATCGCCGGTTCAACACACCACCCCGATTTAGAAGCGGGCTACCTCCCCCACAGCAAGACCCCCAAAGGAATCCCACGCATGCACCTACGAACGAGCGCAATCGTCATCGCCTTGACAGCACTCTTGTTCGCGTCCTCCTGCACCCTCGAAGGAGTCGCCTTCTACTTCCAAACCACCGACCATGTCAGTGATGTGCTCTCCATGGACGAACTCAAACGCCTACGAGACTGCGAATCAACCGACAATTACCAGGCCCTCTCCCTACGCACCAACCCCGTCGGCCTTTATCGAGGCGCCTACCAGTTCGTCCAGCACACCTGGGACGACGTTGCTGAACGCCACTTTCCCTGGCTCGTGGGCAAAGACCCCGTAGAAGTCGAACCATGGTGGCAAGACGCCATGGCTCGAGCCCTCTGGTCTGAACGCGGCAGACAACCATGGCCGGTATGCGGCCTCCGAGTATGACTCAAATGTGACATTCTATAGATGTGACAACACCCGCTGACGCTGAAGCAACTCCGGATCCGAGTGAACCTGAAGCAGCAACGAACCAAAGAACTGACGCAACAGGAGAACTGTTGCTGCCACTCCTTGCTGCAGACACGGGACCAGCGAAGGAATGGGCCGACGCAGTACAAACCGACCAGATCGCGCCGCCACACAAACTGACCGATGGAGACACCCACCTGAACGTCACTCGAACGTTCTGCTTCGCAGACCTGAGCGGTTTCACAGCCTTCACACGCGACAACGGCCCGCACGCCGCAGTCAGACAACTCGGACAATTCCGTCGAATCGCCCGCAACGTCGCTGCCAAACGCGGAGTGCGCGTCGCCAAATGGCTCGGCGACGGGGCGATGCTCGTAGGCACAGAAGCTCCCCCCACAATCGCTCTGGGAGCACACCTCGTTCATGCGTTCTCTGACAGCGAAATCCAGGTTCGCGTCGGCATCGCTACCGGCATCGCCCTGTTGTTCGAGGGTGACGACTACATCGGTGAAGCAGTCAACCTCGCAGCCAAACTCTGTGCAGCAGCGAACCCTGATGAAATCCTGGCGGTGGCTGAACGCAACGATCTACCAGATTGGATCGTGGGCGAGGACAACGTAACCGTGCGGATCAAGGGCGTCGGCGCGATCGGAGGCGTCCGCCGACTCAGAGTCAACCTTCCGAAACGGCCATGAGCCGGCCAAAGCGACCGTGAAATCGTGAGAAAGACCCGGATACTGTCGATTCTTGCCGGTCTGCTCATCGCAGCCGGACTCCCCCCTTGGGGCTGGTGGCCACTGACAATCGTCGGATTGGCGCTCTGGTTTCAACTCCTTGACCAACTAACACCCCGTACCCGGTTCGGACGGTCTCTGCTCGTCGGCGCAGCCTGGTTCTTCCCAAGCACCTTGTGGATGGCAGACCTGACACCCGTTGGATGGCCTTTAGCAGCAGCCGCGTTCAGTGTCATGGTCGCGGCAGTCGGATGGATCACACCAAGCAGTCGCGGTTACCGAGGCGCAGTATTCTGTGCTGCTCTGGCGTCAGCCGAGATGATCCGCTGGAGCTGGCCTTTCGGGGGAGTCCCCATCTCAACACTGGCAATGGCAGGCGTGGCGACCCCACTCGCCCCGTCGGTCCGACTGTTCGGCTCGCCAATGCTCGTCGTGTTGATGGGCCTCGCTGGGGTGATCCTCGCAGACCTCATCGAACGTCGCAGAAGCAACCTGATCACCGTTGTCGTGCTGGTCGCTATACCACTGGCCGGAATGCTGCCATGGATCTCAGCAACTGAAGGCGATACCGTCCGCGTCGCGGTCGTGCAGGGCGGCGGACCCCAGAACACAAGAGCCGATCTGTGTCAGAACCGGGAAGTCTTCGAACGACACATGGCCGCGAGCCGACTCATCAACGAACCAGTCGATCTCGTACTTTGGCCCGAAGACGTGGTGCATCCCGTTGCCAACAACATCACATCGAATCGTTGCCCGGATCCGTTGCTGACCCGCAACGAAGCAATTACACGGATCTCGCAACTCGCTGAACAACTCGATGCCCTGCTCATTACGGGATGGTTCGAACCAAGCACCGACGGCAACGCCAATCTGAACTATTCGACCATCACCGATCCGATCGGAATCACCCGGGACCGCTACGACAAAGTCCAGTTGGTGCCCTTCGGCGAGTTCGTACCTCTTCGTGGGTTCATCGAGTATTTCAGCAACGAACTTCCAGGCAGGGACGTAAGAGCCGGCACGGGTCCAGCTGTTCTCGACAGTGACCTCGGGCCGCTCGGAATAGCCATCTCCTGGGAAATCTTCTTCGATCACCGCGCCCGCGACGCCATCGGCAACGGTGGAGCAGTGCTGCTCAACCCCACGAACGGCTCAAGTTACTGGCTCACGATCGTGCAGAGCCAACAGATAGCCGCGAGCCGACTCCGCGCGATAGAAACAGACCGCTGGGTATTACAGGCGGCGCCCACTGGATTCTCAGCGATAATCAACCCGTCCGGCGAGATCATCGCCCGCACCGGAGTGGGCGAACAGAAGGTCCTGATCGAAACGATAGACCTGCGCGAAGGTCGCACTCCATCGGTGGTGCTCGGATCATGGCCGGTGGCTGTCGCCTCGTTGGTGATCGTGATCATCGCCTGCCTGGACACACTCAACCGAGCGGTCACCCAACGCTCGCGAACCCGCAGACAAGCCCGCTCGCAAAGGTCTTGACAGGCTCCCATACACAGCGTGACAAATCGCGGCGAAGGCCGTGCGGGTAGGGAAACGGCGAATTCCAAGGCATCATTCTGGGTTCGATTATTGTCCGCGGAAACGTGTTTCAGCTATGCCCAAAGCGCAGAATCCTAAAGAACGCGCCCTCCGCATCGCACTGCTGACCTATCGCGGGAAGCCTCACGTGGGAGGACAGGGCGTCTACGTCCGCCACTTGAGCAAGGCCCTAGTCGACCTCGGACACCATGTCGAGGTGCTTGGCGGCCCCCCCTATCCCGTCCTCGACGAACGCGTCCCGCTCATCGAACTGCCCAGCCTCGACATCTGGAGCGACCCGCACCCCATGCGAAAGCCACGGGTCTGGGAGTGGAGGGACTGGACCGACGTCGCCGAGCATGTGTCGTTCGGCACCGGCAACTTCTCTGAACCCATGGCTTTCAGCCTGCGGGCGTGGCGCCATCTCCGGCATCGCCGCGACGAGTTCGACCTCATCCACGACAACCAGACACTGGGCTGGGGCCTGCTCAAGCTGCAGCAGGAGGGCTGGCCGATCCTCGAGACGATCCACCACCCGATCACCGTCGACCGCAAACTAGAGCTCGAGCACGCCCGCACAGCATGGGAGAGGCTCGGAAAGCGGCGCTGGTACTCCTTCACCAGGATGCAGCGCAGAGTCGCCCGGCGCATGCCCCGCCTGATGACCGTGTCGGAGTCCTCGAAGAGCGACATCAGCGCTGACTACGGCATCGACCCGGAGCGGCTGCACGTAGTGCCCGTCGGAGTCGACCCGGACCTGTTCCTGCCCGTCAGCGGGGTCCAGCGCCGCGAAGGCCACCTGGTCACCACGGCTTCAGCCGACGTGGCCATGAAAGGACTCAAGTTCCTCCTCGAGGCGGTCGCCAAGCTGCGCACCGAACGGCACATCGAACTGACCATCATCGGAAAGCGCCGACCCGACAGCCACGCCAGCACGGTGATGACCCAACTCGGGCTCGACGACTGCGTCGAGTTCGTTTCCGATGTGCCCGACAGCCGAATCGTCGAGCTCTACAGCGAAGCCGAACTGGCCATCGTGCCCTCACTGTATGAGGGCTTCTCCCTGCCGGCCATCGAAGCGATGTCATGCGGAGTTCCGCTCGTAGCCACGACCGGCGGCGCGCTCCCCGAGGTCGCCGGAACCCACAACGAGACGTGTTTCCTCACCGAGCCGGGCAACAGCGAGGCCTTGGCGTCAACCATCCGCGAGGCCCTGGAGAACCCGGAACTGCGGGCCAAGGTCGGTGCTGCGGGGCGACAGAGGGTCATCGATCAATGGTCGTGGCGTCACACTGCGCAACGCACCGTGGACCAGTACCGGGCCGTGCTCGAAGACCAGGGACAGGGCCTCGAATCACAGGATCAAGGCACAGCCTGATGCTGACCGTGGACTACGACCGATTCGACCTGCGCGCGGGCGACCGGTTGCTCGACCTCGGCTGCGGTTTCGGACGCCACACCTACGAGGCACTGGTTCGGGGCGCCGACGTCGTCAGTTGCGACATGGCCCTCGCAGAGCTCGAGTCCATTCGCAACACCGCACCCCTGCTCATCGAAGACGGCCTGTTCGAAGCCCGGCTCAGCCACACAGTGGTGCAGGGAGACGGCACCGCCCTGCCGTTCGACGATCACAGCTTCGACAAGGTCATCGCCTCCGAAGTGCTCGAACACGTGCCCGACGACGGCGCCGCCTTCGCGGAGCTCCTCCGGGTGCTGAAACCCGGCGGGACTCTGGCGGTCACCGTCCCGGCCTGGCTGCCCGAGAAGATCTGCTGGAGGATCAGCTCCGACTACCACGCTCCCACAGCAGTGGGCGGCCATGTTCGGATCTACACCAACAAGGAGGTGCGGCAGAAACTGCAGGCCGCGGGGTTCACTCCCACGGTCTCGCACCGTGCCCACGCCCTGCACTCGCCGTACTGGTGGCTTCGCTGCGCGGTCGGCGTCAACAACGAGATCGACGACAACTTCTCGGTGAGGACCTACCACAAGCTGCTCGAATGGGACATCGTCAAGTCGCCGTGGTTGACCCGCACCGCCGAGAAGATCCTCAACCCGGTGCTCGGCAAGAGCCTCGTGGTCTACGCCCAGGCGCCGGTCACCGTTCAAGTTTCCGCCGCCGCTGAGCCTGCCGCCACCGCCGAGAACCCGACGGCCACAGAAGAACCCCCAGTACAACACTCGACCCTCAACAGAGCCATGAACAGAGCCCCGAACAGAGAGAGGGCTCGTGCTACCTGAAGTCCGCGGCGTCCTGTCCGCCGAGCAGATCCGACAGACCGCCGACCACATCGCGCAGTGGCAGCTTCCATCAGGCATGATCCCGTGGTTCCCCGGCGGTCACGCCGACCCGTGGAACCACGTTGAAGCAGCGATGGCACTGGTCGTCGGCGGTCACCGAACCGCAGCCGAGGCCGCCTACCAGTGGCTCGTCGACGAGCAGCGAAGCGACGGATCCTGGCATCAGTACTACCTGGAGCACGAAGTCGAGCAGGACAAGCTCGACGCCAACGTCATCGCCTACGTAGCGACCGGGGTATGGCATCACTACCTGCACTTCCGCGACCTCGGCTACCTCGAGACGATGTGGTCGGTGGTAGAGAAGGCCATCGACTTCGTACTGGACCTGCAACAGCCCCGCGGCGAGATCCTCTGGGCCCGCCACCCCGACGGCACACCATGGCCCTTCGCCCTGCTGACCGGCTCGTCGTCGATCGCCCACAGCCTGCGCTGTGCAGTCGCCATCGCCGAGGAGCTCCGGCACGAACGTCCCGACTGGGAACTGTCGGTGGCGCAACTCGCCCATGCGATCCGCCACGAACGCGACGAGGCGTTCTCACCCAAACATCGCTGGGCGATGGACTGGTACTACCCGGTGCTGTCGGGCGTGATCACCGGTGAGGCGGGACGACTTCATCTCGCTGAGCGGTTCGCCACTTTCAATCAAGGCGACGAAGGCATCCGCTGTGTGAGCGACCGCCCCTGGGTCACCACCGCGGAGACCTGTGAATGCGCCATCGCCCACCTCGGCGTAGGCGACTACGACACCGCCCTTCGCCTGTTCACCGCCGCACAGAAACTCCGAGAGCCGGACGGCCGTTACATCACCGGCATGGTCCACTCCGAACTGACGATGTTCCCGCCCGGTGAACGCTCCACCTACTCGGCGGCGGCCGTTCTGCTGGCAGCGGAGGCGATCGAAGGATCGAGCCCGGCCGCGAAGCTGTTCTCGGACCACCGGTTCCTACCGCCGATCATCGACATCGACCCGGTCGACTCCGGCGTAACCAACCCCACCTGAGCGAAGCAAACCCGGTCTCGCACGGCGACGCACCCACACCCCACCTGAGCGAAGCAAACCCGGTCTCGCACGGCGACACACCCGCACCCGACCTGAGCGAAGCTAATCCGGTCTCGTGCGGTGAAGCACCCGCACCCCACCTGAGCGAAGCTAATCCGGTCTCGTGCGGTGAAGCACCCGCACCCCACCTGAGCGAAGCAAACCCGGTCTCGCACGGCGACGCACCCGCACCCCACCTGAGCGAAGCAAACCCGGTCTCGCACGGCGACACACCCGCACCCCACCTGAGCGAAGCAAACCCGGTCTCGCACGGCGACACACCCGCACCCGACCCGAGCGAAGCTAATCCGGTCTCGTGCGGTGAAGCACCCGCAGCGAACCGGTGGCGCCGGCCTCCTCGAAGGCACCCGAGTCGACTGCCCTGCAATAGATCTCATAGGGCGGGCGGCCGCCATCGGCCGGATCAGGGAAGACGTCGTGGATCAGAAGCGTGCCTCCGACCAAGACGTGGGGCGCCCAGGTCTCGAAGTCGCGGTGCGCCGGCTCACGGCCGTGCCCACCGTCGATGAACAGCAGCGCCAACGGAGAAGTCCAGACCGACCCGACCGTCACCGAATCACCGACCAGTGCCACCACCGTCGGCTCCAGGCCGGCATCGTGGATCGTCCGACGGAAGGCGCCGAGTGTGTCGATCTTGTTGGTGTCGGGATCGACCAGTTCCGGCTCGTGGTGCTCCCAGCCCGGTTGGTTCTCCTCGGATCCGCGGTGGTGGTCCAGCGCGAACAGCACCCGGCCCGACAAGCGCGCCGCAGCGCCGAGATAGACGGCGGACTTGCCGCAGTAGCTCCCCACCTCCAGGAACGGCCCGGCCACGCTGACCGCCGCCGCTGCGTCGTACAGGGCCAGACCCTCGTCCGGCGGCATGAAACCGCGCGCCGCCCGGGCGCGGGCCAGCAGTTCAGGGTCCACTCAGAGCACCTCTGCGACCGAGTGTTCGCTGGCCTTCGGCCACAACAGACCATCCAACACCAGGTACTTCGCAACCCACACGATGCCGTAGGCAACCACCGTTCCCGCCAGCAGAACCAGGGTGTGGTCGGTGATCATCCCGAGCACCGCGATGGTGGCGCTCGAGAGCAGCAGACCGATCAGGGCAATGATCCAGAACGGCAGGATCTCGGATTTGACGCTGTTGGCCCCGAGCTGTTGCCAGACCCAGTAGCGGCTCAGCAGATAGGCGGGACCGGTGCTGACCATCCAAGCCGTCAGGTTGGCGACCACCGGGTAGAAGTCCAGCACTTCGAGGGCGAACGCCAGCGTGCTGAGCCCGACCACCACGTTGACCGCCGAGACTGCGCAGTACCGCAGTGCCTTGCGCCAGTGCTCCGCCACGGTTCTGACGATCACCACTCGGTTGATGACGGGCATGGCTTTGCAGGATACTCGCATCGTTTCACTACCGTTCGCGCCGATTCTCGCCGATATCAGAGCAAGATGGGGACATGCAGGACGACGTCGACGCATTGGTGAAGCTCCTCGACCTCGAGGTGATCGAGGTCAACGTCTTTCGGGGTGTGTCGCCGGCCGAGAACCGTCAGCGGATCTTCGGCGGTCAGGTCGCCGGACAGGCGCTGGTCGCGGCGGCGCGAACGGTCGAGCTTGACCGCGGCGTGCATTCGCTGCACGCATACTTCCTGCGACCGGGCGACCCGACGGCGCCGGTGCTGTACGAGGTCGATCGCATCCGCGACGGCAGGAGCTTCACAACCCGCCGAGTGGTCGCCATCCAGCACGGGCGGGCCATCTTCAACCTGCAGGCATCCTTCCAGGTGCTTGAGGACGGGCTCGAGTTCTTCGACTCCATGCCCGACGTCGCTGCCGCGGACTCTCTGCCCACGCGAGCCGAGCGCTACCAGGCCCAGGGCATACCCGACCCGTTCGCCGGTGTCGGCCGTCCCGTCGACATCCGCTACGTCACCGCCAGTCCGTTCCAACGCACCGATCCCCTCCCGCCGGTGCAACAGGTGTGGTTCCGAGCCGACGGGCACCTTCCCGACGACCAGGTCCTGCACACCTGCCTGCTGACGTACGCGTCCGACATGACCCTGCTCGACACGACCCTGCTTCCCCACGGAACCAACTCCAACGTCGGCGACATCCAGTTGGCGAGCCTGGACCACGCCATGTGGTTCCACGGAAGCTTCCGGGCAGACGAATGGCTGCTGTACGACCAGTACACGCCGGCTTCGACGGGGGCCAGGGGGCTCGCCATCGGACGAGTGTTCACCCACGACGGCCGCCTGATCGCCAATGTCGTGCAGGAGGGTCTGATCCGCCAGATTTCTCGTGAGCGTCTACGCTCCTAGGGGTGTTGTATGCAAAGTCGTGTCGTGGTTGAGATCTGCGAAGCAGACGAGGTGAACGACGAACTCGTCGAGGCGATGACACGCCTCGTGCCGCAGTTGTCGAGCTCCAACCCGCCTCCGAGCGTGGCCGCACTCCAAGAGATCATCGACTCCGACGCGGTGAGGCTGCTGGTCGCCCGCGACGAACGCGGCGTGGTCGGCACGCTCACGCTTGTGCTCTTTCACATACCCACCGGCGTGCGAGCCTGGATCGAGGACGTCGTCGTCGATGAGGGCGCCCGCGGTTCCGGCGTCGGACGGAGCCTCAACGAAGCGGCGATAGAACGTGCCCTCGCAGCCGGAGCCGTTTCGGTCGATCTGACCTCTCGCCCGTCAAGAGAAGACGCCAACCGCCTCTACCGGAAGCTCGGATTCGAACCGCGCGAAACCAACGTCTATCGCTTCACTCCGTAGCGAGCGCGGCGCACGCGCTCAGAGGTCGAGCGGACTAGTCCGAAACGGCTGACCAGGACGAGGCCGTGGCCCGAGCGGCCCGTGAGCGAAGCGAACAAGAGCGGGAAACGACCGGTATCGGGCATCGGGCCGTCCAATCCGCGCATGCTCTCAGATATGGTCTATGGCGTGTCGACCCACGCCGATTCTCCAGCGCACATCAACTGGTTGACCAACCCCCCGACACTTCGGTCACCGGTACTGATCACCGCCTTCGAGGGCTGGAACGACGCCGGCGACGCCGCCTCGATCGCGGCCCGCCACTTCGCAGACAGATGGAAGGGCAAAGCCCTCGCGGAGATCGACGCCGAGTACTTCTACGACTTCACCACGAGCCGCCCGCTGGTTCACCTCGACCAAGATCGTCGGCGCTCCCTGAGTTGGCCGACCAACCTCTTCCGTTCCTGTGTGGTCGGTGAGAGCGAGCGGGACGTCGTGGTGCTGGTGGGGCTCGAACCGCAGTTGCGTTGGCGTACGTTCTGCGACCAGGTCATCGAGACCGCCCGGATACTCAAGGTCAGCCAGGTAGTCACCTTGGGCGCGCTGCTGGCCGACGTGCCCCACAGTCGACCCGTCGAGGTCTACGGGGCGAGCGAGGACGAATCGATCCGAACCCACTTGGATCTGGCCCCGTCGAGCTACGAAGGACCGACCGGGATTGTCGGTGTGCTCGCCACGCAATGCCATCAAGCAGGCTTGCCGACTGCTTCGCTGTGGTCGGCGGTCCCGAGTTACGTGCCCGGCGCCCCGTCGCCCAAAGCAGGTCTGGCCCTGGTCCAGCGGGTGTCGAAGCTGCTCGGCACATCGGTGTTCGCCACCGACCTGGAGATCGCCGCGGCAACCTATGAACGACAGGTCAACGAACTCGTCGCAGAGGACGAGGAGACCGCCGACTACGTTGCCGATCTCGAGGAAGCCTGGGACGGCAACGACCCGTCCGACGACGACGCAGACCTCAACGACGACCCCCAGACGCTCCTGGCCGAAGTCGAACAGTTCCTCCGAGACAACGACTGACCGGTTCGGTGGACGACTAGAGACGTTGTGCCTGTGCCTCAAGTAGGTTCCCAAGGATGAAATTATTCAGTCTGGCTTCTGCCGTGGCCGTTATTGTGATTGCGTGTAGTGATTCGATGTCGAACGAGTCTTTGAACTCAACGAGTGATTTCCAATCGGCTATTCTCGAAGATGACGAGGTCACGAGCGGTGAGATGGAACTCGCGGTTGCCTCCTACGTGGACTGCTTAGGCGAACTCGGTGTGACGACCGAGGCCCGTTTGGATCAGTCGCAAGGCGCGTATACCTACAGGTTTACAAGCGATGTGGTCAACGTCGGAGAAGTTCTTGAAGGTGAGTCGGGTACATTGTGTCATGACAATTTCCTTGACAAGGTGGAGTTGAGGTTTGCAGACAATTTCGCGAACCCCGACACTGAAGCCCAACTGTACGCTTCGGTAGCAGAGTGTCTCCGCGTCCGCGGTTACCCCGTCGAGGACAGCGACCCGGCAACACTGTCTGTCTGGGTGAGCCAGGCCCCGACCGACTACGATGCGTGTTTTGACGAGGCCTTGGACTCTCAGGGTTAATGTAGTCGGTCGGTGCGACAAATTCGGGCATTCGCCCTGCTGTTTTTCGTTGTTGGGTTGCCGATAGCTGCGGCGGCCGCTGCGGTCTACTTCAGGTATGACGCGAGGTTGGATCCCCTTGAGCAGGAGCCGTTGCAGACAGTGCTCGCCCTGACGCGGGAGTACGACGACCCTCTCGCTGTTAACGTGCGCGTGACGCTCGCCGAGCCTACGGCGATCACAAGCCCGTTCCACGGTGGTGTGGTGTCAGCGTCGTACGTGAGTGCCGATGATGAGATAGCTCATGGGGACCGTGTGCTGCAGATTGACGGGATCGATCGCCTCGTGATCAAGAGTTCTGTGCCGTTTTGGCGCGATCTCCGTTTGGGTGACACGGGTGAGGACGTCGCGGCGTTACAGGCGTTCCTTCTCAAGAAGGGTGGTCTAGATCTCGACGGAGAGGAACCCGAGGGAAAATACGGACCGGCCACAGCGGCCGCGGTTCGCCAGCTTAGCCTTGACCTGGGCTACAGCAGTTCGACCCCAGACATGCGCAGTGATTGGTTCCTCTGGATGCCGGAGTTCAGCATCGTCGTCTCTGACATCCAGTTCAGCGTGGGTTCGCCGCCGCCACCTGCGGGCTCCACCCTTCTCAGCAGTACCCAGTCTGTCGTTGATGCAAGAATACTCGGTCCAGACGGACAGCCGGTGCTACGCAATGATGGGTTGCCGCGCACGCTGCTGCTCGGCGATGTCGAACTCGCCGCAGTCGCCATCGACGGAATGGTCGTGATTGAGGCTCCCGAATTCCTCGACGCCGCACTAGTGCATCCTCGCGTTAGTGGTGTTGCTGTGTTAGGGTCGGGTTATGACTTTGCCGAAGGTTTTAGAAGTGTCGGATGCGGATCGGGTGGTGTTGGAGGCGCGGGTTGCTGCGTCTACTACGCCGCTGCGTGACTGGCAGCGGGCCAAGGTGGTGTTGATGGCCTCTGAGGGGTTGTCGTCGCCGGTGATCGGAGAGGTGGTGGACCTCAACCGCAACCAGGTGGACGTGTGGCGGCGCCGTTGGCGTGCGGAGGGTCTGTGTGGGTTGTTGGACAAGCCGCGGTCGGGCCGGCCGCGGGTGTATGGGCCTGTTGAGAGGCTGGCTTTGGTCAAGACGATCACGACGCGCCCGCCTGAGGCGGGTCAGCTCGGCGGGCGCAGGCTCAAGGCCCGCATGTCGATGCCCGAGGTCGGCCGGATCCTGCGCGAGGACAAAGGTATCGCCATCTCAGACTCGCAGGTGTGGCGGATCTGCAAGTCCATGGACTTCAAGCCTTGGCAGGTCCGGTCGTGGATGACCTCCCATGACCCCGATTTCGACGACAAGGCCGCCGACATCTGCGGGCTCTATCTGCAGCCGCCGCAGAACTGGGCGGTGTTCAGCGTCGATGAGAAGACCGGGATACAGGCCAAAAGCCGGACTAACCCCACCCGCGCAGCGCAAGCCGCGGCACAGCCCGCGTCGGTGGCGAGCCCCAAGGGGCGGCCTGCCCAACAGGAGTTCGAGTACCGCCGCAACGGCACCGCCTCGCTGTTCGCCGCGTTCGAGTGCGCCACCGGCGAAGTCCTCGCCGCGCCCACAGACTCGATCCGCTCAGACAACTTTGTGGCGTTCCTCGCCGAACTCGACTCTGTAGTCCCCGCACACCTCGAACTGCACTGCATCGTCGACAACCTCGCCACCCACGGAACCCCCGCAGTCGAAGAGTTCCTCGACGCCCACCACCGCGTGTTCCTACACCGCACCCCCACCCACGCCTCCTGGCTCAACCAGATCGAGATGTGGTTCTCCATCCCCACCCGACAACTCCTCGACACCGCCGAGTTCAACCACACCAGCGAAATCGCCGGAGCAATCCACGACTACGTCAACGACTACAACAACAGGGCCAAACCCTTCAAATGGACATACCACCCCAACCAACAACAGCCACAAAACTAACGCGCGTGACCACTAGTCGATGACCAACTGACTGTACGGGGATCGCTAAGTTTACGGACCCCGGTTCGTCTGGTCACGTTACCGGCGAGCGCCGTGATAACTGGAGTCTCAGGGACAACATGCGTCCTCGTTGGCGAGTCACCAGACCGCATAGTGGATCGGGCTGTCGATGTTGTCAGCAGCAGCGGCAACCAGGCCGAGCTGGCGACTGGAACGATCAGAGAGTCCGAACCGGTTGTCGTGAATCCTCAAGTTGCGCTGCCAGGTGTCGGGTGCTCCTAGAATCAACTGACCTCCACATGTCCTTCGACGGCCGACAGGTACTGTCGGGAGCATCGCTCGAAGTGCAGGCCTGTGAGACTGTAGCGGTGCTCGGACCATCAGGATCTGGCAAAACCACGCTGCTTCCGTGTGCGGTCTGCTGCTTAGGGCCGACTCAGGGTCTGTCAGGATCGACGGGCAGGAGGTTAACAGAATGTCGCAGCTCAGGCCCGGGGCCATTGGCTGGGTGCTGCAACAGAGCAACTCCTTTCCGAGACGCACTGTCTTGGACAATGTGGCTCTGGGATCTCTTGCAGCAGGTTTCTCACACGCTGAGTCCCTGGGGCTCTCCGAACGTGCATTGACTGACGTCGGTTTGTCGGGCCGGCTGCATTCGGAGGCTCGAGAGCTCTCAGGGGGGGAACTCCAACGGATGTGTGTGGCCCGCTCGATCGCTGCGCGCCCAAAGCTGATTCTGGCCGACGAGCCAACGGGTGGGTTGGACGAGGAAAACTCAAGACAAGTCGCGTCGTTGCTTCGACAGGTTTCATCAACCGGTGCGGCTGTCGTTGTTGCAACACACGATCTCGCCCTCGCTCAGGCATGTCACCGTGTCGTTGAGATGCGCAAGGGTCGGCTGCACATCGAAGAGACACAGTGAGCAAAGCACGCCGGGCGTTTCCATCTCTACAAGAAGGTCTCGCTGCCATGAAGGCCTCTTGTTGGTTGGTATGTGCAGAAGTACTCCTAATCGCGGGGTTGGTAGCTGTCTCAATAGTTCAGGAACACCATGCCGCTAGCGGTGTCCTCAGCGAGCGATCCTCCAATCTGGCCAACGGAACGACCATCGCCAAAGCCACGCCCGGACCCGACGGCGTGTTGACCGTCGACATGTGCCGGTCGGTTTACCGGCTGAGTGGTGTATTGGGGGTTGGCTGGGAGCGGCAAGCTGGAACGTTTCGTTCGAAGACCTTGCCAGATCTTGAGATTGGGCAAGTGCAAATCGGTGGCGACCTCCCGGCAATGATCGGGCTGTCCGCCTGGACAGAGCTGGGCCGCGAAGAACAGGTGGTACTCGGTGAGCTTGTATCGGCACAGCTCGGCCTTCAAGCCAGGGATTTTCTAAGCCCCACCGCCGGAACCCGAGATCCGGCTATTGTCAGCACCGTCGTTACCGGCCCTCGCAGCGAAGGATTTGCCTTCTCATTGCTTCAGGCAGACGGGGGAGCGTCTGGCCGAGTCAGCAGTTGCTGGGTCGATCTCGGGCGCAATGTCCGTCCAGCGGACCGGGATCTTCTACGTACAGTGCTCGGCGCGGACGCCGTCAACATCTCCGAGCTGTCCCCCGCCTTGACAACACTTGAGGATGCTTACGAAACCAGAATCTCACGATACGGTTGGATGGCGAGTGTCCTGCTCGCGCTCGGCCTCTATTGGCTCATTGATTGGTCACGAAGAGCCGAGACCGCGCTCTACCGAGCACTTGGTGTCGGACGCGTCGCGCTTCTCATGGTCCGAGCAGTCGAACGCAGTTGCGTCATCATAGCAGCGACAAGCCTCGGCTTCTCTGTCAGCTTTCTGCTGACAGGCTCCGAGTGGGACGCTGAGCTGTGCCGCTTGCGTATCTCAGAGGCACTCGCCATAGCGGGGGTCCTCCTGGCGATCAGCATTGCGACCACTCGTACCTTCTCATCTCGTCGACTCGTTGCGACCCTCAAGGATCGGTAGTCGGTCGGCAACAGCGCACTTGAGGAGCGTTCCATCCCGTATCACGCTAGCCCGGATTTTTCAGTAAGCCGTCGGGGGGCGGTTGTGGGGGCTGGGTCGGGCGCGGCGGCGGGTGCGGGGCGGTTGGTGGGCGTGTGGGGGCGTGTAGGGCTGCCCGATGCTGTTTGAAAAAACTCAGGATCTGTCGCGCGAAGTCAGATGCAACCCATCGCCTCGTTGACCCAACCGACCACGGATCGTTTGAGCACATCACGCTCCATCGGCAAAGTCGCGTTCTCCTTGCGCAACCGCAGCAACTCGACGCGTTCATCAACAGTCAACCCGCCGGCGCGTTCGGCCTGGTCGCGGCGCACCCAGTTACCGAGCGTGCCCTCGTTCACACCGAGGTCCCGGGCGACCTGGGCCACCGACTCGCCGGTCTCCCGGACAATCCGAACAGCCCCATCGCGGAACTCCCGGTCAAAGCTTCTTCGTGGTCTAGACATAGCTCCTCCTTATGGAGCATGTCTCCACGATTAGGGGGGAACCTCAGTCGAACGACTACTATGAACTGTCGGATATTCTCGTGGCAGACAGCGAGTGTCGGGGTTGTTTTCGGGTCTGTGCGTCGTGCCAAAAATGAACGTGCTAGTAAATCGGGTGTGAGACTGCTTGTTCTTCAGCACATCGACTGTGAACATCCCGGTCAACTCAGGGAGTACCTGCGGGCCGACGGGGTCGACTGGACGGCGGTGGAACTCGACGAGGGTGAACCGATCCCGCCGCTCGAGGACTACGACGCGCTCTGGGTGATGGGCGGCCCGATGGACGTCTGGGATGTGGAGGAACATCCCTGGCTGATACCGGAGAAGCAGGCAATACGCGACTGGGTGTGCGAGCTTCAGCGCCCGTTCCTGGGGGTGTGCCTAGGCCATCAGCTCTTGGCCGACGCCCTCGGCGGAACCTGTGACCTTGCAGCGACCACCCGAGATCGGGGTGCTGCCCGTCGACCTCACAACTGAAGGCCGAGTCGATCCGATCTTTGCGGGCATGGCCGACCGCCAACATGCGTTGCAGTGGCATTCGGTGGCCGTGACAGAACCACCGGACGGTGCTGTCGTACTGGCCAGTTCACCAGTGTGCCGGGTGCAGGCCATGCGGGTGGGGCCGCGAGCCTGGTCGATGCAGTACCACGTCGAGGTCGAGCCCGACACGGTGCGCAACTGGGGTGAGATTCCCGCCTACCGCAATGCCCTCGAGTCGACCCTCGGCCCCGGTTCCCTCGACGCCCTGGCCGACGACCTCCATATCAACGACTTCGTAGCCGACGCCGAACAGCTCTACCGCAACTTCATGGCTGCAGCGGGGACAACCGCCTATTTCAAGTACGTCGGATCCTGGCTGTGCAAGAGCATCCGGGCCGTTCAATGCAATTCGGTAGGATTCGATTTCATCAGAATTGAGTGATCGAAGATATTCTGTGTTCAAGTTGTCATGGGCTTCATTCCTAGAATCGCGCCGTTCAAAATGCCAAATCCGAACTCACTCGCATAATCCTCTGGTGGAAGATCAAAGCTCAGATCCAAGATTCGTTGGTATGATTCACTATGATTTACAAATAGTCAAACCCGTTTGAGCGCATACAAGCAGCAATTGAATCTTCGATCTGTTGCTGATAATCAGAGCTTGTAAGCAACTCTTCAGTTATTGACACCGGCGCGCTAGCTGCATCCCTCAAGATCGATCCTGGAAATTCTAAATTGCCTGATCTAATATCAGGATCACTTTGCGAACACCCTGACGTAATAATCAATGACAATACATAAAAAATACAATAGTATTTTGATTTTCCTGAAAGGCTCATGCAAGGTAGGTTTCTTCGCCCCAAATAAATCCACTCTCCAAGTATTGATACCTGACGCTTTGACATAGCGGTAATAGTCCACATTCCGCGTACGCGACTACATACACAGATCCGCCGTTGAGCGCCGTGTCTCCGTTTCGATTCACATCTCTGGGTACGCCTAACGGACTGAAGCATCTGGTGCTACGATGTTCACGTCCGTAGCCAGCGCTTGGGACTAGAACTACACGCAGCAGGCAGCCGAGTCCCTGTCGGCGGTCACCGGGCTGGTAACAACTACGTTGTCGAACACCTCGTTGTCGCCGGACTTGACGTACCACTCCCACTCGACGCCTGCGGGATCGGTCACCCAGGTCTCGGTCTTGTCGGCGTAGCAGCACATCGTCTCGTCGACACCCGTGGTGTTCAGCCCCGCGGCCACAAGACGCCGTTGCGCCGAGAAGACTTCCTCCTCCGTTTCGGTTTCGACACCGAGATGGTTGATCGTTCCGCCCGCGGCCTCGGTCTCGAAGAGCACCAGCTTCAGCGGCGGTTCGTCGACCGCAAAGTTGGCGTAGCCGTCGCGCCGCTTGGCGGGCTCCACCCCGAAGAGCTTCGAGTAGAAGTCGACCGCCTCGTCGATGTCTTCAACGTTGAGTGCCAGCTGTAGTCGCATACGTTCAGCGTACCGGCAGGACCAGGAGCACAGAGCCCCGATCGTCAATCGCTGAGTGCGCGGACGGGACAACGCGGACCCGACGCCCGCGCCAGCCGCGCGTCGCAAGTCAGCAGCTCGCAGTCGAGGGATTCCGCCAATGCCACATACGTGGCGTCATAGGGCGTGACGGTCGACCGCAACTCATAGGCGCGTCGCAGAAACAGCGATGTGGGGTAGCGCCGGAAGGGGAGCGCAGCGAGAATGTCGACAGCCGACGCGAACCGATGCTCAGTGATGTCTTCAGCAATCCATCTCTTTCGCAGAACTGCTGCGGTTTCAACGTCAATCAAGTCCGGGACGGAAGCTTCGCCCGCATCAGAGAGGGCACTTCGGGCTTCCGTGCCGCTGGGGCCGTCGTCAACAAGAAAGTTCGCCAGTACTGACGCATCGATGACGATCAACGCTCACCCCGAACCTCTTCAAGATCGGCAACTGCCTGTTCAAATCCGACGGTTCCGCCCGACATCCGCTCAATTCGATCAATGACCTCGTCCAGGGTCGGGGTCTGAGCCAGCCGCGTGAGTTCGGTCGTCAGATAGTGCTGCAGAGACACCCCGGCAGAGCGAGCCTGTTCAGCGAGCTTTCGGTGGATCTCTTCTGGCAGGTCTCGAATCAAGACGTTCGTCATGCTTGCATTATGCAAGCAAATCCCTGGCTCCGCAATAGCAATGTGCTACAGATTCGAGTCGACCCATGCGACCACCCGGTCAATGACTTCGGGGCCGGTGGGCTCGTTGAACACCTCATGGCGAAGCCCCGGGTAGACGATCCGCTCCACGTTGGGCAGCGTCTCGAAGATCTCCGACGCCTCGGGAGGCACCAGAGCGTCATCGCCGCCGTGAAGCACCAGAGTCGGCATCGTCACCCGCTCGATCCCTGCCCGCGCCTGCGATATCGCACGCAGGATCTCGCGGCCCATACGCGCAGTCGGATTCGGAACCCGCAGCGGATCAGCGTAGAACCGCTCACCGACTCCGGGGTCCGACGACAGCAACGAGGGGTCGCCCTCGTCCTTGATCTCCAAGTTCGGCGCCAGGATGCCCAGCACCGGTGCCGCCAGTCGCAGATGAAGCGGGACCTCAACACCGAGAGCCGGACCCGAAAGCACCAGAAGGTCGGGTTCGGGCCGATCGTCGACAACGAAACGGGTGGCCATCAACCCACCCAGGGAGTGGCCCAGAAGGACTGTCGGGAGACCGAGCCTGCGCACTTCGAACAGCTGGTCCGCAACGTCGTCGGAGAACTGCGACCACCAGTCACAGTGCCCCCGACGACCCCCGCTGAGACCGTAGCCGCGGTGGTCGATGGCGACCGTGTCGAATCCGGCCGCGGCGAAACGCTCCCCCACATGCTCATAACGCCCGCTGTGTTCGGCTATCCCGTGCAGCAGCAGGACCGCAGCCCGCGCCGGTCCTTCAGGCCGCCAACGGCGGCGCAACTGGATCAGACCGTCGCGGGTGGTTCCATGATCGATGGTTGACGACACAAGACCTCTCATTGCTCAGGGCTCACACTGTTCAGGACTCACGACTCGGGATCGCCGCGCCACGGCGGAGTACGCGGGGAATCGAACTGGACACCGACATCCTCGCCGCGGATCGCGGCAAAAGCGTGGTCAGCCCACCAGTCGGGGTTGACAGTCGCCTCGGGAAGGGCGTCACGGGCGAAGAACCCGACGTCGGAGCATTCAAGGGGATGCGGTCTCATCTCCCCCCCGGTCGCACGGCAGTGGAACACCAGAGACACCAGAGGAATCCGCGTGAATCCGCGGCGCTGCCCGTCCAGGATCGATATCGGACGGATCACCTCGCACTCGATCCCTGTCTCCTCATAGACCTCTTTGATCACGATCTCCGCCGGCGAGTAGCCGACGTCGGCCCAGCCGGTCGGGTAGAGCCAGACCCCCGAATCGGCCCGCTTGATCAACAGCAGCTCGTTGCGCTCGTTCCCGACCACAGCACCGATCGTGATCTTCGGTGTGACGTACCCCGCCACACCGGAACCGACCCGGTCAAGCCACTCCTGGACCTGCTCCTCAGGATGAAAACCGCCTTCAACGTGGGAACGGATATCCGCCGCCACAGCCAGGACCTCTTCGAACCGCTCCCGTTCATAGAGGTTGTCGGTGAACCCGAGACCGGTCCGAGCCGTTGCCGACAGTGCCTCTGCCCAGCGCAGAAGCACACGTTCGTTGGCTCGGCGAACACTCACGGCACAACTCTAGGAGACGTGTTGGGCAATTGCGTTGTCGGCTGAGCCTGTTAGAGGTGTTTGATGTGATAAGGGGCGTGCCGGAGTCGTTGTGCCCGGGGTTGGTCGCTTTGTCCAAGCCCAAGGCATCAACGGCTTGAACATTGTGAAACGACGTCCAGTACGCGGTTGATGACCCTATTCACTAGGTTCTTCGTTGTGGTCCTCAGACTTCTCCAATTCACTGTCAAACTTACGATTAAGGAAGCGGAATATCGAGTAAATTGGCCCACGATAATGTTTCTCGGATGACAATTTTGATCCCAATAGAGTAGACCTAAGGATTTCGGCTTTTGACATTGCATTTTGAGCGCGCCGATCAAGTTTATTTGCCTTTTTAGATGCTTGAAGCGAATCGTCAACGATGCTACAGAATCGAACTCTATATACTCTAGATTGATACTCGTGGTAGTATAATTCTGCCCTCATACCAAACAGCCAGATCTTCCCTAACCGCTTCCCTCGAGGAATCTCATCACGATCTCGACTCACAGCTCGCAATCGAGACCACGCGGCGGCTTTGAGTGGGAATATTAGAAGGCATAGAATCAGCGGAACAAACCCAGTCGTTCCAGAATCAATGCTCGTTATGCCAGCAACTTTAACAAGTAATATATCGATCAGCAGAGTTGCGAATGACAAAGCCAACAATACACTTCCAATAAAAAATAGAACTAGTGCGATTCGATCATGAGCGAAACTGAGGCGTGAGGACTCCGACTGGTAATGATCGCTCTCAAAAACAGGGGGACGCAACACCATTAGCTACACCCCGATTTGTCCCAACTAAAGCAATTTCCTGAACTACCTGAACCACCAGTTGGTTGAGAGAAACGTCTGACGACTTTTCTTGCCACGGCTACGCATTGACTTCGTGCACACGTTTGGTAGGCCCGATAGATCGTCGGTGTCACTATCGCAATTCTAATCGCAACAGGGGTGAGGATCACAGGTATCCAGAGTGGGTCGGCAATTACCGGGTATTGAGCATTGCTGTGCTCAATATACTGAATTAGGGTCGTTCCGTCCAAACGATAACTTGTGGGGATATCGGTGCCTTGTTGATCTAATGCCCATGGTATAGCGATCCCACCTGACGAGTTACCTGATCCGTCATAGAACCTGATTGATCCATCATCGTGTATTTTTGCGGTATAGCCGTTCGGTATGGCGTTCTTGAAGTGGTATTCGATTGGGGCATCTTTGTCTTCAATAGAAATTAGAGCCATCAGGAATGACTGATCAGTGGGTTTGATGACTTTGAGATCAGCGCTGACATTGTTGACAATGGCGGTCACCTCTGAAGGAACTTTCACTCCTGGTATCCATACTGTGTCAAAGGTGGGTATGTCAACATTGCCGACTGGACCAAGTTGTTCCCCTTCTTCAAACGGCACTTGGGGATCTGCTATCGGTTCGGGTGCCGTTGAGTCATTGACATTTGTTGGCTGATTGATTTCGGTATCGTATTGGGTTTCGCCTGGAAATCGATCGGCTCCTGCAGCCGGAATGGAAGTCAATAACGCAGCCGTTGTCGCAAATAGTATTAGTGTGCCGAATGTACGACTAATCGGTTTTCTCATAATTCTCCCCTTTTGTGTGGAAATCCTGTATTCGAGTGGTTGACATTAAGGGGCTGGCAAGCTCTATCGGTGGTTGCGACAGAGTGTAGTGTAGATGTGTTGGGCGGGTTTCCAGTTGTGGAGTTTGCGGGGCATGTGGTTGAGGCTGTCTTGGATGAGCGCGAGTTGTATGGGGCAGATGTTGAGGTTGGTGCGGTTGGGGAGCCAGCGTCGTAGCAGCCCGTTGGTTTGTTCGTTGCTGGGTCGCTGCCACGGAGATCTCGGTTCACAGAAGAACACGTCGATGTTGAGGTTCGCTTCGATGTCTTCCCAACGGGCCATCTCGCTGCCTTGGTCCCAGGTCAGCGTTTTGACCAGCTCGACGGGTTGACGCCTGAGCGCGGCGGTGACCGCGGCGGCTGTGTTGTCGGCGCTGTAGCCGTCGGGTAACGGCACTACCAGGGTGTGGCGGCTGACGCGTTCCACGAGCGTCGCGACTGCTGAGGCGTTGTTCGCGCCGATCATCAGGTCGCCTTCCCAATGTCCCGGTCCGCTGCGGTCCGCTGCGGCCCGCGGGCGTAGCGTCAAAGGCTTGTAATCGCCCAGCACGCTGCGTTTAGCGGCTTCGCAGCGGCTGCGGCGTTTACGGCGGCGCCGACCGCGGGGCAGTTCCTTGTATGAATCTGCTTTGAGGCCGCTGTCGCGGTGGTTGGCGCAACAAGCCCGGTAGATCGTCTCCGCGCACACCACCAACCCTGCACCGCGCAGGTCCGCAGAGACCGCGTGCGGTGACCAGCCCTGCTTCAACCCCTCCGCGACCTCACCGGCCAACACCGGATCACCAGCCAGCTTCGGGGTTTTGGGCCGAGCCGCGTCGACGCCCGCCTAGCGGTGAGCCGCACGCGCACAATAACCGTCAAGCCCGCCACCACAGGCGAGTTCTCGATACACCGTGGACCGGTGACGACCCAACCGATCCACGGTGTCTCATCAACGCTCAACTGAGCCCCACGCATCGCCTCGATCCGCGTCCGCTCATCGAAACACAAACGCTGTGCCATAATAGAAACCTCCATCGATCCGGTTGCTGACTGATCACCGACCATCATGGCCGACTTGTCGCAACCACCGATGGAGGCCGCCGCTGCGCGGATAGGTGACCATCCACCGGTCGTCGGGTTGCCCGAAGTGAACTTTGGGTTGACCCAACCAACGACGACCAGGTGGAGGTTCAGATCATTATGCGCGCGCTGGAGCCGGAAGTGTTTGATGCTCTATGGGCGGCGGTCAGGTGGTTGTTGCCGCCGCCGGATCGGGGCCATCCGTTGGGTTGTCACCGGCCGCGGATACCTGATCGGGTGTGCTTTCGGGGGATCATGATCTGGTTGGTAACGGGGGCGTCGTGGGTTGATGTGGAAGCGATAATGGATTTTGAGGTGTCTGACACCACGCTTCGGGCGCGGCGCGACGAATGGATCGCTGCTGGGGTGTTCGACCGGGTTTGTAGCGAGGCGCTGGAAGCCTTTGACCGGATCATGGGCCTCGACTTGTCTGAGGTCGCGCTCGACGGGTCGTTGCACAAAGCCCCCTGCGGAGGCGAAGGCACCGGCCCAAACCCCACAGACAGAGCCAAAATGGGATGGAAATGGTCAGTAGCGTCGGACCGTCACGGCGTTCCAGTCGGCTGGGCCATCGACGGCGCCAACCGCAACGACATCCGACTGCTGGAACCCACCCTTGCGGCCGTTGCCGACAACAGACTCCTCGACGACATCGAAACGCTGCACCTAGACCGCGGCTACGACTACCCCGTAGTGCGCGACCGGCTCGCCGCGCTGGGCCTTCACGACGTGTGCATCCAACGCCGCGGCACCAAAACCCCACAGACCCGACAACCCACACACCTCGGACTGCGCTGGATAGTCGAATCCACCAACTCCTGGTGAGGTGTATCTGACTCTTCGCGACAAGTTGCGGGTTTTTTCAAGTCGCATTGGTGGGTGTGCGGTGGTGGTTGGTTTGTCATGTTAGCGGTTGGTTTCGGTGCTGGGCGCGTCGTTGCGTGTCGGCTTGGTGGAGTCCGTCGCGGCGTGCTTGGCGGATCTGGTCGCCTTGTCCGGTGTGTTCGTCGTTGGGGGTGACATAGCCGACGGGTTCGTGGAGCCGCACCGTGTTGTAGTGGCCGCGGACGCGTTCGAGTTCTCGGGTGAGGTCTGTGGGGTCGTCGAGCGTTTCGAGGTGGGGGTGCTCGCCTTTGATGTGGCTGAACAGAGACTCGATCCAGGCCTGGTCGGTGGGGGTGGAGCGCCGTCCGAAGTGTTGGGCGATCGAGCAGAGGGCCATGAACTTGGCTGTGTCGCCTGAGCGCGTCTCCGGTCCGTTGTCGCTGACCGCTAACAGCAGCGGGATCTCGTTGTTGTCGGGGAGGTCGCCGTGGGGGTTGTCGAGCCGGGTGGCGGCCTCGTCGGTGAGGAGCTGTTCGCTTTGCAAGGCTTTGGCGAACAGGACCCGAGCAGCGACCGAGTCCGGCGCTGTCGTGAGATGGGTGGCGATCCATTTGCGGGACACGACATCGACGATCGCGTAGACGTGTTTGGCGGGTTCACATGCCGGGAACTGAGTGCCGTGGAAGCACCACAGTTGGTTGGGTCGCCACTCACACCAGTTTGGCCACGGTGTCTTGGTTTTCTTGGCGGGGCGGGGCGTGCCGGCCAGCGCGAGGCCGTGACCTGCAAGAACGCGGTCCACTGTCGAGGGTGACACCCACACGCGGCCCAGGTACGAGCCGCGGTGCGCGAGTTTGCGATGCGACCGGTCGATGTGCCCCCACTCGTCGAACAGCGCCACGATCTCGTCGCGTTCAGAACCCAACAGACTGTGGATCGGACGGCCCCCCGGGCGGGCATCGTCAAGAGTGCCGTCGGCGCGGCGCAGGCTCCAGCGCCAAGCCCGGCGGCGGTCCACCCCCAGCACCGTGCAGACCCGGCTGTGCGTCCAACCCGCCGCGACGGCGTCGTCGATCAACTCCAGCAGCGTCGTCTCGGCGGTCCCATCAACACGGGCGGGGACACCACCGCTCACACCTCAACCCGTTTTTCGGTGCAGCACCGCCAGCTCCACAGCTTGTTCGACCACAGTACGCTCCAACCGTTCCACCTCGACTCGCAGCGCCGCGGCCTCGGTCGCCTCGGCTTGGGACTGACGCCGCCGGCCAGGCTTGGACGAACCCAAAGCCGCGACCGCCCCGTCGCGGGCGACAGCCCGCAGCCGGGCGATCACCGACCGGTCCACACCAGCCTCCGCGGCCGCCTGGACCTGAGTGACCTGACCGGTGAGCATCCGCACCCACAAGTCGTACTTCTGCTCTGCTGTCAGCAGCTTCTTCGGTTTTCTCTGCTCGGAACTCATAGGCTGCAGCCTCCTGCCCTAAGACCATCAACCCTGCCTGATGCTGCTTGAAAAAACTCAGAACCCGTCGCGCGAAGTCAGATGCAACCCACTGGCTGTCCAACTACGGACAACTCCGCCGCAACACCGACCGCCCCAACACACACCGCCACGCCGCCCTATGCCTAGCCACCACCATCATCATCATCGGCAAACTACTCAACTACCGAGACCGATGGCGCCACCACTGACCACCTATCCGCGCAGCCCCTAACAGCGGTGATCCGTAGACCTCACGCGAACCTACACCTAGGCGTCTGAGGCGATGGCGGTCAGGACGGCGATCTCGATCTCGCCAAGATAGTTCTCGTCGAGGATCTTCTGGCCGTTGGGTCCACGCACATAGAACGAGTCGACGACGTCGTCGCCCAGGGTCTGCACCTTCGCCGAGAAGATGTCGAGGTCCAGGTCGTGGAGGGCTCTGGTGATGCGGTACAGCAACCCGATCGAGTCCGGCCCTCTAACCTCGATGACCGTCGCATCCGAAGACAGATCATTGTCGATGATCACCTCGGGTTCGGAGGGACGGGCCGTGGTGACCCGCTGGAAACGGTAGGTCCGGGCCCGTTTCAACAGCCTGGCCCGCACAGCCAGGCCTCCGGCGAGCGACAGACGAATATCTTCCAGGACTCGCTCGGGGCGTTCATCAAGGCCCACACCCCCGCCGACGCGCAGCACCTCCAACGACATCGAATCCTCCGTGTGGAGCCGTGCCCCCAGAATCTCGACACCGTGCAGCGCCAACGCTCCGGCGACACGGGAGAACACGCCCGGACGGTCTGCGGTGATCACTGTCAACTCGTGGCCGTCGAGCCGCACAAGCTCCTCACCTCGTGCCAGCAGCTCGGAGTGTTCCTCAGTCGGGAACTGCGAGGTGAGCATCGTCCCGCCGGTTCGCAGGAAATGTGCGGTCCGGTTCACCAGCCTCTTCACCAGCTCCGCCTTCCAGCCACCCCAGGCGGCCTTGCTCGTCGCGATCGAATCAGCTTCAGTGAGCGCCCCAAGCAACTCGAGCGTGCCCACAGAGTCGATCTGTTCAGCAACGAACCGGATCGTCTCCTCCGCATTGAGGTCACGCCGCGAGGCCACATCGGGCAACAACAGGTGATGCCGCACCAACATGCCCAACGTCTCGATGTCGGCCGGCGGGTAACCCATGCGGGTGGCGATGCTCCGGGCCAGCCCGACCCCGACCTCGCTGTGGTCGCCGGGGTAGCCCTTGCCGATGTCGTGCAGCAGCCCACCGAGCACCAGCAGGTCGGGACGCTCCACACGGTCAGCGATCGCAGCCGCCTCAGCCGCGGCCTCCAGCAGATGTCGATCGACCGTGAAACGGTGATACACGTTGCGTTGCGGGCGGTTGCGATTGGGAGTCCACTCCGGGAACAGCCGGGACATCAGATCAACCTGGTCGAGTGCCTCGATCACCCGGATCGCCTCGTAACCCAGAAGCAGCAGGTCGACGAAGATCTCGCGTGCCTCATCGGGCCAACGGTCAGGCATCGGGGGAGTCTCGACAGCGAGCCTGTCGAGCACGTCACGCTCAATGAATGCGTCTTCGGCAGCAGCAATGCAGGCAACCCGCAGCGGCATGACCGGGTCTTGGGACACCGCAGCATCCTCACCGAAACGCAGCGTCTCATCGACGATCTCTATGCCATGACCGAACCCTCGCACCCGCGGCCGCCAGCGGCGGCGGGTCGTGCGGACATGGATGCGATGCATGGCCGCGTCCATGGTCCAAGCGACCGAGCGGGCTGCCGAGGCCACCGCGGCCATCAACTCGTCGGCGTCTGCGTAGCCGAGCGCCGCGGAAACCTCATCCTGGTCCTGCAGCAGCAGCTGGTTGCCGGACTGCCCGCTGAGCCTGTGGAGTTCGATGCGCGCCGACAGCAGGACCCGGTGCGGTTCGATCAGCTCGCTGCGTTCGGTCGCTTCCAACAACTCCTGGTCGGCCTGATCGATCCAGTGCAGAGAGTCGAGGTCGCGCAGCCCTCCCCTCGCCAGCTTCAGGTCGGGTTCGAGCAGGAACGCCACCTCACCGGCGGCGTCGTGGCGTTCACGGACCGACTCGACGAGTACTCCGAGCATCTTGTCGGCGTTGTTGCGCCACAGATCGTGCGATTTCTTCGCCAGTTCGTCCACCAGACGCGCCTCGCCGCTGATGAGGCGAACGTCGAGCAGAGAAGTGGCCGTGTCGAGGTCGTCGGCGGCCAGGTCGATTGCTTCGTCGATGGTTCTGACCGCGTGGCCGAGCTTGATCCCGCTGTCCCAGATCGGGTACCAGATCCGCTCGGCGACTTCAGCCACGTGGCCTGAGTCGTTGTGCACCAACAGCAGGTCGAGGTCGCTTCCGATACTCAGCGAACCCCGCCCGTAGCCTCCCACTGCGGCCAGCGCAACGCCCCGGACTTCCTCCACGCCGTCCACGACCGACTCCAACCATGCGTCTATCTCCGCTGTGTAGGCACGCGACAGGTCGGTGCCCACCAGGCTTCTATCGGCGAGAAGCGCTGAGGTTGCGGGGACTGCTTTCATGGGACCTTCTGTGGTGGGCGGGGCTCCACCACTCTACCGACCAAGGAGTTGTTGATAAGGCACTTTCAGAGGCCGAGCGACTGCTCCCCAACACGGCCCGGGACCTGACGAGGCCGCGTTCCGAACGGCACCGCGAAAACAGCTGACAAGTATGGCGCACGACTTGCTGTCAGCGTAGCTCCCTGCTCAATCCGCGCACGTTCTCAGTACGGCCAGTCCCGGGTTTTGTGACCGAATATCCGGGCGAGGGGATACAGCTTGAGCGTCAGGGCGCCCTTGATGATGACATTGCGCACGAACCAGCCGAGCTGGAGCGCCTGGCGCAGAAGGTTCGTGACCGACGCGCCTGCAGACATCGGTTCGCGCCGGTACTCCGCCAACGACCCCGAGCGGCCCGTATAACGCCAGTGTTCGGTCACGAAGGTGGCGCTCAGCAACCCCAGCGTCACACCGATCGAACTGAACGAGTCGTGGATCAGCATGGTGCCGCCGTCCGGTACCCGGTCGCCCCAGTCGACGATGTCTCTCCGGGCCGGTCCGAAACGGTGCGCGCCGTCGATGTAGAGCAGGTCGATGTCGCCCTCCACGTCAGCGAGGGCGTCAACCGACATCTTGCGGATGTGCGTAACACGCTCGGCGACACCGGCCTGTTGGAGGTTGGCGGTGAAGGCGGCGTGGTCGGCGTCTCCGAGCTGTCGGTCGGGCGCTATCTCCTGGGGGCCGCGGTCACCGCCACCGTGCGGGTCGATCGACACGATCCCCGCGCCGGCGGGTGCGGCATTGGCGAGAACGATCAGCGAACGGCCGCGGAAACTCCCGATCTCGACGATCTGAGCATCGTCTTGAAGTTCCCATGCGCGCTCATGGAGCCGCCGGGCCTGCTCATCGGTCAACCAACCCTCAACGTCGGAGATCCCGGCTAGCACGTCTGGGAAGGGTTTGCGGACAGACACCGTCGGCGATCCTACCGGGAGGCTTGCGGGGCCGGCTTGCGCCCCACGCACTCGGGAGTTGCCGCCGATACGGTTGTTGGCATGGAGGCGATTCGTACGGGGCGGCGCGGCGGCGCCCACCGGACGCGGATCGGCGCTGACGTCGGGGGAACGTTCACCGACATCGTCGTCCAGACTGCTGACGGCGCGCTCCACTCCACCAAGGTCCTGACCACCTACGATGCCCCTGAGCAGGGGATACTCGCCGGTATCGAGCAGCTGAGCCGGGCCACGGGCACGGATCTCGGCGAGGTCGACCAGATCATCCACGGCACGACGCTGGCCACCAACGCCCTCATCGAGCGACGGGGGGCCAAGACCGCTCTGGTGACCACCGCCGGGTTCCGTGACGTGATCGAGACCGGCACCGAGAGCCGTTTCGAGCAGTACGACCTCAACATCGTGCTGCCGGAGCCTCTCATCGAGCGCAAGGACCGGTACGTCGTCACCGAACGGCTCAACGCCCGCGGCGAGGTTCTGGTCGATTTCGACGACGTCGGCGCAAGGTCGCTGGTCGAGCATCTCGGTGAGCAGGGTTACGAGTCCGTGGCCGTCGGTTTTCTGCACAGCTACCGCAACGGGGTCCATGAGCAGCGCTTCCGCAGCCTGTTGAAGGAGGCGTTCAACGACATCTCGGTGTCGATCAGCAGCGAGGTCTCTCCGCAGATGCGCGAGTACGAACGCTTCAACACCGTGTGTGCCAACGCCTACGTGCAGCCGTTGATGGCGTCGTACCTGTTGGCGCTGCGCGACCAGCTCGGCGCTGTCGGTGTCGACTGTCCGCTGTATCTGATCCATTCCGGCGGCGGCCTGATGAGCGTCGAGAGCGCTGCGGAGTTTCCGGTGCGGTTGATCGAGTCGGGGCCGGCCGGCGGCGCGATCTTCGCTGCTGACCTCGCGGCGCGCTACGGGCGCGACCGGGTCCTCTCCTACGACATGGGCGGGACCACCGCCAAGATCTCCCTGATCGAGGATTTCACTCCCCGCACCGCGAAGGTGTTCGAGGTCGACCGCCGCTCCCGGTTCAAGAAGGGCAGCGGGATGCCCATCTCCATCCCGGTCATCGAGATGATCGAGATCGGCGCCGGTGGCGGCTCGATCGCCCGGGTCGACTCGTTGGGGCAGATCCGGGTCGGTCCGCACAGTTCCGGCAGCGATCCGGGACCGGCCGCTTATGACCGCGGCGGCGCCGAAGCGACCGTCACGGACGCCAACCTCGCACTCGGCCGCCTTCATCCAGACACTTTCGGAGCTGCCGACATCGACCTCAAACCCGAACTGGCCACCGCGGCCCTCGCCTCTAGTGTCGGCGAGCCGCTGGGACTCGATGCCGACACCGCCGCTGTCGGCATCTCCGAGGTCGTCGACGAGAACATGACCAACGCGGCCCGGGTCCATGCGGTGGAGGGAGGGCGCGACCTCGCCGGGTTCACGATGATCGCTTTCGGCGGCGGAGCTCCCCTCCATGCCTCCCGACTGATCGACAAGCTCGGCCTGACCGAACTGATAGTTCCCAGCGGTGCAGGGGTCGGGTCGGCCATCGGCTTTCTGCGGGCTCCCTTCGCCTATGAGGCGATCCGCAGCTTCTACACGACCACAGACGACTTCGACTATGCCGGAGCCAACGCGGTGCTCGCCGAGTTGACGTCCGAGGCCGAGTCGTTCGTGCGGATGGGCACCGCCACGGACTCGTCGGGTGAACCTGAGACCATCATCGAGCGCCAGGTGTCGATGCGCTACGCGGGGCAGGGTTGGGAGATCCCGGTTCGCCTCGAAGACGGCGATTTCGACGAGTTCGCGGCGGAACTGCTGGCGGCCGAGTTCACCAAGGCGTACCTGGAGTTCTTCGGCCGGGCCATCGACGACCTGACGATCGAGGCGGTCAGTTGGGCGGTGCGGGTCTCGTCACGCCAGGAGCCGCCTCCGCTGGTCGAGACGGTCGAGCCGACCGCCACTACTGTGTCGGCTTTCAGCCGGGAGATGTACGACCCCGCACTGGACGAGCGTGTCACCGCAGGGGTGTATCAACGCTCGGAGCTCGCCCCCGGAGATCTCGTGGCCGGTCCCGCACTGATCGTCGAGTCCCAGACGACCACCGTGCTCGGCTCCCATCACCGTTGTGTGGTCCAATCCGACGACTCCCTGCGCATCAGCCGGGCCGGAGGCGAGCCGTGAGCCGCAGTCGATCCACCCGAGCCATGAACCCCAGTCGAGTCGGAGGCGCGCCATGAGGACCTCGGACCTTCGCAACCAGGTCATGTGGAACCGCTTGATCTCGGTCGTCGAAGAACAGGCGCTGACCCTCGTCCGCACCGCTTTCAGCACCTCGGTGCGCGAGGCGGGCGACCTGTCGGCCGGGGTGTTCGACACCAGGGGGCGCATGATCGCCCAGGCGGTGACCGGCACCCCCGGACACGTCAACACCATGGCTGCGGCACTCGGCCATTTCATCAACGACATCGGCCCCGAACGCATCTTCGAGGGCGACGTCTACATCACCAACGACCCCTGGAAGGGGACCGGGCACCTGCACGACATCACCGTCGCCACCCCGGTCTTCTACAACAACGCCCACGTGGGGTTCTTCGCCTCGACCGCACACGTGGTCGACATCGGCGGCCGCGGCTACGGCCCTGAAGCCAGGGAGGTCTACGAGGAGGGGATCCGGATCCCCATCCTCAAATGGGTGGAACGCGGCAACCTCAACCGCGACCTCGTCACCGTGGTCGCCCAGAACGTGCGGGAGTCCGACCAGGTGGTGGGCGACATCTTCGGGCTCGCCGCCTGCAACGAATCCGGCAGACGGCGGCTCTGCGCCATGTTCGACGAGTTCGGTCTCAGCGACCTCGACGACCTCGCCGAGTTCGTGTTCGACCGCACCCGGAAGGCCACGATGGCAGCGCTCAAGTCGGTGCCCGAGGGTGTCTACACCAACGAGATGACCGTCGACGGATACGACCACACGCTCACGCTGTGCGTCACGGTCACCGTCACCGCCGACGGCATGCACGCCGACTTCACCGGCACCTCGCCGCTGTCCAAGTTCGGGGTCAACGTGCCGCTCACCTACGCCCAGGCCTATTTCACCTACGGGATGCTCGTGGCGCTGGCCCCTGAGCTTCCCAACAACTTCGCCTCTCTGGAGCCCTTCACGGTGAGTGCGCCCCCAGGGGTGATCCTCAACGCCCAGCATCCCGACCCGGTGGCCGTCCGCCACGTGATCGGCCACTTCGTGACCGACCTGTGCCTCGGCGCGATCGCTTCGGCCCTTCCTGACCGCATTCCGGCCGAGGGGTCCGGTGCGCTGTGGAACTTTCAGGCGAGTGCCCGTGCCGCCGGCGCGGACGATCCCAAGCCGCCCGTGGAGCTGTTGATGTTCAACAGCGGCGGCAGCGGTGCCCGCCCCGGCCTCGACGGAATGACCGCGACCGCCTTCCCGTCGGGTGTGCGCACCATGTCGGTGGAGGCGACCGAGCAGGTCGGGCCGATCATCATCTGGCGCAAGGAGATCCGCAACGACAGCGGCGGCGCCGGTCGACAGCGCGGCGGTCTCGGCCAGATCATCGAGGTCGGACCGACCGACGGCTACCTCTTCGAGTTCTCCGCGATGTTCGACCGCGTCGTCAACCCCGCACGGGGCCGCCGGGGCGGCAGCGACGGGGCCGCGGGCGCGGTGTACCTCGACGATGGCAGCCCGTTCCCGACCAAGGGCAAGGAGACTGTTCCCGCCGACCGCCGCCTGATCCTCGAGCTGCCCGGCGGCGGCGGTTTCGGCGACCCCGCCGAACGAGACCCCGCCGCGGTCGCGAACGACCTGCTCCAAGACTACGTAACCACCTGAGCTGGGTGGATCAAGCCGGCCGCGTGTACGACAGGAACTGAGCCGCTTCAGCGACGGACCCGTATCCTCGAACACATGCTTGATCCCGTGACAACAGCCGAGGGCCTCACCGTCGTTCATCTGTTCGCCAAACGCACTGCTGCCGCTGACGACGGCGCGGTCGTTGCCGCAGTCGAGGCGGCACGGGCAGCCGGGGTTCAGGTGGTGACCGTGGCCGTGCTCGGTCACAAGGCGGAACTGTGTTTCATGGCGCTGCACCGCGAGGGCTGGCCGCTGCGAGACCTGCAGACCAGCCTCGTGAACGCCGGTCTAGAGGTTGTCGACAGCTTCGTGTCCATCACCGAACTCTCCGAATATGCCCTGGGACTCGGCGAAGAGATGAAGAACATGCGCCTCTATCCGGAACTGCCCCCTGCGGGAAAGTCCGCCTGGTGCTTCTACCCGATGACGAAACGGCGCAACGAGAACCAGAACTGGTACCGCTTGACGTTCGATGAACGCAGGGAGCTCATGTACGAGCACGGCACCTCGGGGCGCAAGTTCGCGGGCCGCATAGTCCAGCTGATCACGGCATCCACCGGGCTCGACGATTGGGAATGGGGAGTCACGTTGTTCGGGACCAACCTCGACGATCTGAAAGACACCGTGTACACGATGCGCTACGACACCGCCTCGGCCGTCTACGCCGAGTTCGGGCCGTTCTACACCGGACTGGTCGGACCCGTCGCAGAAATAGTCGAACGCACTCGACCCAGTTCCTAGGACCCCAGCGACTCTCCTTGGCGACGGCTGCCAACCCTTCTCAGACCCCGAGTTTCAACCCATCGCTTCGTAGCCGAGCGGCGGCGCAGAACCGCGGCAGAACCGATTGACGGACCGCGTACCCGGGTCGGTCAGACGTCGACGTAGACGGTGAGGGATCCGCCTCGAGCGAAACCGGCGAGTTGCATGCCGGCCCGCTCTGCTGTAGCGACAGCCAACGCGGTCGGGGCGCTAACGGCAACCAGGGCTCGAAAGCCCGCAGCCCAGGCCTTGTGGACCAACTCGAAACTGGCTCGTCCGCTCACGACCACCGCCGAGCCGTCGGCTGGAATCCCGCCGTCGAACAACAGACGACCGACCATCTTGTCGACAGCGTTGTGCCGTCCGACATCCTCACGAATTGTGGTGACCGTTCCATCTGGATTGACCACGCCCGCGGCATGGACGGCGCCCGTCTGAGAAAACAGAGTCTGAGTTTTGAGCATCACGTCGGGAGCGTCCGCCAGAACCTGCCAGTCCAGCGCCGGTCCCGTAAGGGGATCGAGTTTCCTCACGAGTTCGTCGATCTCATCGGTACCACAGAAGCCGCACGATGAGGTCGTGGCCGTGAGTCGCGGCCTGGGGACCGGGGCGTTGCCTCCCGTCGAAACGCTGACCACGTTGAATCCAGTGGCGACGGCCGAATCCGTTTCGCAGTACCTGACGTTCAGCACCGGATTACCGTCAAGCAGCCCCTCCGTGTGACAGAACCCCGCTGCCAACTCGAAATCATGACCTGGGGTGCGCATGGTTGTTGCCACACGAACACCGTCGAGCTCGATCGCCATCGGTTCTTCGTTCGCTAATCTCGCGTTCGACCGCCCGTTGCTTGAATTTCCTGGTGACCAAGGTCTGACCAGCCGATGTTGGCTACGCGAGCGAGCACTCACAACTCCACACTACCGACAGAACCGTTGCGAATCAGCAGACAAGGATCAGCGCGGTGACATGTCCACTCAACGCGATACGGGAGTGTCTAGATCCCAGACACCATGTCGATCATCGACACGAGTCAGTTCGGCGCGCAGATGATGGGTGAGCGGCTGCCCCATAGCAGCCATCCACATCTCTGAAATCAGCGTGTCCCCAGAGACTTCAAGTCGGCGACGAACCTCGCTGATGGGTTTAGCTGTACGTGTTCCCTCCACACGCTCGGTACGCAGATCGATTATTAACGAACTGCTGGTTTCGGCGACCGAACCGGCATGGATCTCCACTACTCCAGTCGGTTGCGTGAGCACCAGTTCCATACCCGAACGGGGTTGTGGCCGGAGATAGCCCACTTCGGAGTGAAGGGGGACGTCGCTGAGCGGGTCGCGGGTGCGTTGAGTCATCGCCAGGAAGGGCTTCCCGATGTGGGAGAACTCAAGGTTCTCGAGGTAGGAGAAATCGGGGACAGTCGGGTAGTGACCGTCCCCGGTACCCCGCCAAACGCCAACCAAGGGGGCCAGCGCCTCACAAGCCGAATGTAGTTCAGATCCGCTCATCAACTGCTGCTTCTCGGAGCGTTAACAGAGTTTTCGCAACGCTCCGATCCTGGGGCTTGCCGAGCAAGCTCAGAAATCCATGTCGGGCATTGCCGGGGCGGATGAATCCTCGGGGGCATCGGCGATGACGGCCTCTGTGGTGAGGAACAACGCGGCGATCGAAGCAGCGTTCTGCAGAGCCGAACGAGTCACCTTGGCAGCATCGATGATGCCTGAATCAATCAGGTCGACGTAGTCGCCAGTGGCAGCGTCGAGACCATTGGAACCATCGAGGTTGCGCACTTTCTCCACAACAACCCCGCCTTCCATGCCTGCGTTGACAGCAATCTGGTAAAGCGGGCCTTCAAGGGCTTTGGCCACGATACGAGCACCTACCTGCTCATCAGCGTCATCAATACTGCTAACGGCGTCACGCACCGCGCTCTGGGCACGAATCAACGTGGTCCCGCCACCAGCGACAACACCCTCTTCGATAGCAGCCTTGGTTGTTGACACAGCGTCTTCAATGCGGTGTTTCTTCTCTTTGAGCTCGACCTCTGTAGCCGCACCGACTTTGAGCACTGCCACACCGCCGGAAAGCTTTGCACGGCGCTCCTGGAGTTTCTCGCGGTCATAGTCTGAGTCGGTGTTCTCGATCTCAGCCTGAATCTGGTTGATTCGACCTGCCACGTCGGCCGCGTCTCCGGCGCCTTCGATGACGGTGGTCTCGTCCTTGGTGACCACGATCTTGCGTGCCTCGCCGAGCATGTCGAGGGTTACGCCTTCAAGCTTGAGGCCGACTTCCTCGGAGACGACCTGACCACCGGTGAGGATGGCGATGTCTTGGAGCATCGCCTTGCGACGTTCACCGAATCCCGGGGCCTTGACCGAGACCGAAGTGAAGGTGCCGCGGATCTTGTTGACCACGAGCGTGGCGAGTGCTTCGCCCTCAACGTCCTCGGCGATGATCAGCAGAGGCCGGCTCGACTGCATGACTTTTTCAAGCACGGGCACGAGATCGCGCACCGCAGAGATCTTCGATCCGACGAGCAGGATGTAGGGATTGTCGAGCACGGCTTCCATGCGTTCGGTGTCGGTGACGCTGTAAGGCGAGATGTAGCCCTTGTCGAAGCGCATGCCTTCAACGAAGTCGAGGTCTAGACCGAAGGTCTGGCCCTCTTCAACGGTGATCACGCCGTCTTTGCCGACACTGTCGATGGCATCTGCGATCGTGGAGCCGATCTCCGGGTCGGCCGAGGAGATGGCGGCGACATTGGCGATCTGATCCTTGTCGTCAGACACGTCTTGAGCGTTGTCGGCAATAGCCGCAACCGCTACTTCAACAGCTCGCTCAATTCCGCGCTTCACAGACATAGGGTTGGCGCCCGCGGCGATATTGCGCAGACCTTCACGGACCATCGACCAAGCCAACACGGTGGCTGTGGTGGTTCCGTCGCCCGCTACATCGTCGGTCTTCTTGGCGACCTCTTTGACCAACTCGGCTCCGATGCGCTCGTTGGGGTCTTCGAGTTCGATCTCTTTGGCAATCGACACGCCGTCGTTGGTGATTGTGGGTGCACCCCACTTCTTTTCCAGTACCACGTTGCGGCCCTTGGGGCCGAGGGTCACTCGGACTGCATCGGCGAGCTGGTTCATCCCCGCCTCAAGGCCACGCCGGGCTTGTTCATCGAATTGAATGGTTTTCGCCACGATTCCTCCAGATTCATTGCTGGCAGATAGATCATCGCTAGCACTCTCGTGCCGCGAGTGCTAATTCAATCTTGGGGAAGCCGAAATCGCAACTACCAAGCCGGCGAATTATTCGCCCGAGGCTGTGAATTATCCGCCTGCAACCGCAGGAACAATGCTCAGCGTTTCTCCGGGGGTCACCTCGGTGGAGAGTCCGTTGAGAAACCGGACGTCGTCATCGCTGACAAACAAGTTCACAAAACGACGCAACTCACCCGCTTCGTCAAGAATGCGCTCCTTGAATCCCGGATGCGAGGCTTCGAGACTGTCGAGCGCCGCAGCCACGGTGTCGCCGACGACAGAAATCTCTGATTCACCCGCGGTCAGGACTCGCAATGTGGTCGGAACTCGAACAATGACGCTCATGGTGTTGTGTATCCTCGCAACTCGGTATTACTCGTCAGGCCTTGAGTGGGTACCCGGCGGATTCAGGCACCCGGGACTAATTCTTGACCGATGCTATCGGGAATTGGTCATGATCGTGCGCTTGCAGGCATTCGAGCTTGCCGTGAACTACCCTGGAAGCATGAACAGATCAGATGATGCAAGCCGTTTGCCATTTCCTGCAGTCGTCGTGATTGCAGCGCTTACTGTTTTCGGCTTGATAACCATGGTCCAATGGCTGGTCGGCTCAATCGCAACGATACTTAGATTCGGTTTGTTCTTATTGATCGTCTTAGCAATCGGCAGTTGGTTGCTCAGCGCCAAAAGCCGTCGCTAAGAACGAGCGCGAACAGGCGGCAAGCAAGTCGCGTCGAAGCGGGGGTGCTCCCGCTCTTGTTCGCCGCGCTCACGGGCCGCTCGGGCCACGGCCCCGTACCGTACGGGCCGCGTTGTCCCACCTGTTCGCTCGGCCTCCAAGCAAACCACCGACTGCTCGCTCAACACACTCAAGAGTGTTCCCCGAAGCACGTTCCGCGCCGAATGTCGCGGTCATGTCCACAGTCTGGATCAAGCCGGCTGCATCATCTGTTGCCTTCCCCACAACGGCTACCACCGGCACATCCGCATGCCGTGCCAACTCAGCTACACCACCAACCACCTTTCCTTCAAACGATGTGGCGTCCAAACACCCCTCTCCGGTGATCACCAGATCGACGCCCTCCAACTGCTCGTAAAGGCCCACCGAATCGGCGATCAACTCGAAGCCGTCGCACAGGTCTGCACCAACCGTGAGCAAGCCGCCGCCTAGACCACCGGCTGCGCCGCTTCTGGGAACTTCGGTCACCTCCACCCCGTGTTCAGAAAAATAAAGCTGAGCCAAACGGACGAGGCGACCCTGCAGCAACGCAACCTGCGTCTCAGAGGCTCCTTTCTGTGGTCCGAATACTGATGCCGCGTCAAGAAACTTCGTGCGCACATCAGCCGCCACCTCAATATCAACTCCTCGATAACGAGCCAGCGGGGCCATCGCCTTCAATGCACCCAAACCGCCGTCGGTGGTCGCCGATCCCCCCAATCCAACAATGATCCTGGTCGCGCCGCAGTCTGCGGCAGTGGCGATCAACTCTCCCGTCCCTGCCGTTGTGGCCTGGATCGCATCGTTGAACTCCGCACCGCCCACCAGACTCAACCCTGACGCCCGAGCCATCTCGATCACTGCCAGTCTCCCGTCAAGACGCCATTGGGCCTGAACCGATGAGCCGTCGGGTCCGGTGACTGAGGACGTCCGGTTTGCACCCCCGAATGCTCCGAGAGTTCCTTCACCCCCGTCGGCCATGGGCTGAACAACACACTCCCAACCCGCGTGCGACGCCGCCGCAGAAACCGAGGCAGCTACCTCACCGGCGGTCGCAGTTCCGCGAAACTTGTCAGGGCAGGCCAGAACGCGCACATCTCAGTTTGGCCGATCGTCGACGGGCGCGCCTCGTCCCGCCAATATTGGGCAGACAGTGATTGAACCGGCCGTCTGTCGTCGTCCGACAGCAGCGTCAAGCGAAAACAGGTTCAGCCAAGAACGGCATCGGCGCCGAGAACGACGTAGATGTGGTAGTCGGTGGCTTCTTCCCGGTGGGGCTCGGACACCAGGGTAAGCGGATCAGCAGGCGCCATTTCAGTGACGGTCGGCGATCCGTTCAAAGCCACAGCAACCAATTCGGCCTCATCGGCATATCCAGGGATGTAATAGACCCGACTGAACTCTTTGTCGCTCGTGTCAGCATTGGCAGCGATCGACACATACCCCGCGGTCTTCAGATGATCCGAACGAGACCCCGCCAAGCCTGTTTCGCCCCGGCCGTTCAGGACTGCGACTTTCACCGAATTCGGCGAATCTGGCACAACGGGTGCGGCTGGGGTTATTTCGTTTGCGGTGCCATCCGCATCGTCTCCGCCGTTGGTGTTCGACGTATCCCGCTCGTCGGCTTCGTCGGAAGTTTCATCAGCTTCGTCGGAAGTTTCATCAGATGTTTCGTCGGTAGTTTCATCAGAATCGTCAGCAGCGGTGCCAACGGAATCGTCGCCATCGTATCCCTGCCATAACAACAACACGCCGATAACGATCGCTAGAGCGATCAACCCGCCGCCCCTAGCGGCGGCGGTCGCCGTTGACTTTGTGAACGAGTTGTCGGATGCGGCATAGCGCCCGGGTGCTGTCATCGGCTTTGCTCCTCGTGGATGAGTGCCAAGTATGCCCTAGCTTGCCAGATCACAGCGCGCAATGGGAAACACCAGTAAAAAATTCGGTACCGACAGGACCAAACAGCCTTACGCTGAGACGACGCCCGAGTAGCTCAGTCGGTAGAGCAGCTGTCTTGTAAACAGCAGGTCGCAGGTTCGACTCCTGTCTCGGGCTCCATGTGATGTGTCAGACGCAGGAATCCAAGAACTCGTCGAACACTTCAGGCCATGACAAGGCGACCCCGTGGGACTGGCAGAGACCAGGCCAATACTCAGACGATGGTTCCCTCTCTACAGCCAACACGGGGCGGTTGTCCTCGAAACCCCAATCGACGAGGTGCGCGTAGCTCAACACTTGCCCAAGACCCAGCCTTAGCTGGCGTTCCTCGTTGTCGCGCGTGAGGCTCTTCACCTCCGCGATCCAAGCCACGTCGGCTGCGATCCAGCCGACATCGAAGAGAGGATCGGAAAGACTGTACATGCCGGTGATCGTGGAGAGCTTCCGACGGAACAGGCTGAAGACGTTGAACTCGTAGTTCAGCGATGCCAGGTACATGGTGGACGACAGGACGTTGGTCGGACGCCTCGGATGCCACTGGTAGCGGCGCGAGGCACGGTTGACACTCGCGGTGAACACGAAACGAAGCCCGGCCTCGACAGCGTAGAGACGGGGTATGACGAACAGGTGTTCGTGAACGCCTGTTCGCGGCTGCCGTCGACATACGCGCCCACATCAGTCAACAATCTGGGAGGTGCGTAGCCGTCTTGATCTCCGCTTCCGGGGCCGGTGCTACGGTCGTCGATTGTGACTTCCTCCAGTTCCGGTCGAGCTGAGCAGTTGGACCCGATTCAAGGTGTGTTGGAGATCCTCGATCGTGCCTCCATGACGGGCACCAACAAACTCGGACTGCTCCTCACACTGCTCGATCTGGCACCGACACTCGACGATCAGTCCCCAGCATTCCCCTGGATGCAGTGGCGGCGCGCTATCTCGAGATCCACTGGGAACACGCCCGTCCCTACGACGGCGTCACGCTGCGCCAGAGTTCCGCACGCAAGCAGCGCGGCGACGGCACCATCGCCGACGACACAACGGTCATGCAGGAGATCCAGCAACTCCGCCAATCCCTGAGGGAACACACACTCGGGGACCTGCGCGACAAGCCTCTGGGCGTCGTTGAACGGAGAGTCGAAGAAACCGGGCGGCACTCGGGATGGAGGAACGAGTTGGGGGCTGCGCTGAAGAGTGTCCGCGCCGCCCTGTTGAAGAACCCCGTGCGCCTGCTTCAGAAACTCCCCGGCGACCCTGAACCGTTCCTCTACGACCTGAATCCGGACAAGTCAGGTCTGACGCTGCTCCCCGGCGTTGCGCAGAGCTTGACGAAGTTCGGGGGTGTGCTGCGGCCACTGGTTGAGTTTCGATTCGCCCAGGCGGTCATGAGAATCAACCGCGAGGAACTTCAACTACCGGTCGACGACGTCTACTCCCATCTGTTCGGGCGGGAGAGGGTCATGCCGCCGCCGGAGATGCGTAAGCGTCTCGTTCGCATTCAGGACCGCCGCTGCATCTATACAGGCGACCGACTGCCGCGTGCCGGCGGATCTCTCGACCATGTTGTGCCCTGGTCGCGGGCACGTCTCTCGCAGATCGAGAACTTCGTTATGACTTCGCGCAGCGTCAACAGCAGCAAATCCGACTCGCTGCTTGCCCCTTCAGTAATGGAGAGGTGGGTTGAACATGTCGAGCGCCGATCCGACGATCTGCAGGAATGTGCCCACGACCACGGTTGGATGACAGACCTCGACAGAGTTCGTGATGTGGCACTCCACATCTACAAGGCCGTCGACAGCAACACCGGCGTATGGAGTTCCGAGGACGGAGTCGAACCCCTCGGCACCGACGGCAAGAAACAGATGCTCCACCTGTTGCAACCCGTGGAGTAAGCGGACGCGCCACACCGAGCCGTTGATCACAACCGCGCCAACACCGCCCCGTCCCCCGCAGCCTATAGATTCCACCCAGCCTCGCCGTCAGCACTCAATTACCGCCCAAAAGCCAAAAGCTAGACGGCCCCAGCCGAAGCCGGGGCCGAGGGCCGGGGTTACTCACTCCGGCGGGGTTTGGAGTCATGGTACCACCTTCGAGGAAAATCGTCGAGAACTGCTTGTTTGGGCTGTGTATAGTGTGTGTATGGCTCGGGTGAATGTTTATCTGCCGGATGACCTTGCTGAGGTTGCTAGGGAATCAGGGCTCAATGTGTCACGTCTCACCCAAGAGGCCATACGCCGTGCCGTCGAGGCGCGGGCCCTGGACCATTGGCTCGACGAGGCAGCTGCGCTTCCCCCCACAGGAATCGACCTAGCGACCATCCGAGACGCAGTGTCAGAAGCGAAGGACGAACTCGAACTTGGACGATGAAGCAGGCGGAGCGCTAGTCCTCGACGCATCGGCAATCGTCGAGTTGCTTCTGGACGCCCCCGCAACAGAACCAATTCGTCGGCGGATACGGGGCAACGAATTGCACGCCCCGACTCACTTCGACGCCGAAGTCCTGTCCGCCCTGGGACGCATGCACCGCGCAGGCCGTCTATCCGCAGTCGATGTGTCCGCACGGTTGGAACTGCTGCAAGATCTGCCAATCCGTCGACATCAACTGCCGCAGTTTCTAACGGACGCCTGGGACCGACGCGGCAGCCTCCGGCTCGTCGACGCACTCTACGTCGAACTCGCAGAACAACTCGACGCCCCGATCATCACCACCGACAGGCGGCTCGCGGCAGCAGTTCCACGTGCCGAAACTCCCACGTAGGCTCGTCCGTCTTCAGAGACAAGTCAACTATCCAAAAAGAGACAGCCCCGGCAATTGCCGGGGCCGTTGGCCCGGGGCTACTCACCCCGGGGGGTCACAAGATGATATCGGCCGCGAGTTCGTCCCGCTGATCTCATAGCCACGAGCGACCCGAGCCGTCGAATGCTTCTCGTCCAACACCGGCGCAACCGCGTCAGGCCTTGAACTCCTTCGCGAATCTCCTCGCTCGACAATTATGGTCTGTGTTCTTGTGTACACGAACACAGAACAAAGGTAGACTAAGTTCATGGCTCGACGCACCAACGTTGTCATCGGGCAAGACGCCGTAGACGACTTGGCCGAGGTTCTAGGTCGGATAGGCATCGTGACCGATGTCTTGTCGAGGGAGCAGCCTGCCGGGGGCACGCGCATCGATGCCGTGGTCGAGGTTGCCGGCCAGCAATTCGATGTCGAGGTCAAGTCGGTGGTCACTGCCGCACACGGAGCGCTCTTGGCTGGGATTGCGAGGCCGGACGTGCCGTTGATAGTTGTTGCCGATCGCATCGCCGCCGATGCCAAAGTGTCGCTGCGTGAGGCGGGGGTCAACTACTTCGACCGCCGGGGAGAGTTACGCGTCGTGGCCCCGCCGTTGATCATCCACACGGACGTCGAAACCACCCTCCCAATGGCAGGCATTCCCTCCGGGTCACTCGACAGTCAGGTGGCCAAGGAAGTCGCAATAGCTTGCTTGTCGACGCCGGACCGGCCCCACGGTGTTCGCCAGATCGCCCGCGACATCGAACGAGCGCCCAGCGCCGTCTCCAAGGCGATGACGGGGTTACGAGACGACGGCCTTCTCACCTCCGCTGGTGAAGCGTTGGTCCCGGATCTCTTCCACGCGCTTCTGTCGGTGTGGCGACGACGGGCTGTTCTGCTGGCTGCGCTCCCTGAACCTGACGCCCGCGAGGCAAGACGTCTGGGACTTGGTCTCGACAAGCCCGAAGACTCCACAGGCTGGGCACTCACCGACACCAGAGCCGCCGCGTCATGGGGCATGCCGATCGTCGCAACCGGCGATTACCCGCCAGACTTCTACGTGCCTTCCAAGTCATCCCTACGCGCCGCACACTCGCACCTGGGCGAAGCAACCAGTCCCGCTTCGCGCGCCTGCACCGTTGCGGTGACACCCGTCCGGCTCGCGTGTCTCCGGAGAGTAGACCACTCCCGCACAACCGGGGAGCAGTGGCCAGTAGCGAACCACATCGTCGTCGCCCTCGACATCGCCCAGGACCAAGCTCGCGGACTCGAAGCGCTCGAGCAGTGGAAGCCCGAAAGGATCGCCCGTGCCTGGTGAGACACTCCGCCCATGCCGCGGTGCGTCGAGGGTGGAGAGCTGGGATCGATCTCGGCATTGCCCTCAAGGATCGCGGCTTCACACTCGACCCGGCCGCACTACGGCAGGAAAGCGATTGCCGCGTCGCGGTTGAGGTCTACCCCCACACCATCCACGTGCGTCTGTTCGACTTGACCGAACGTCTGCCGTACAAGCAAAAGCGGAGACGGCCCGTCGCCTACCGCAGAGGGATGTTCAACCAGTACCAGGATCACCTGCGAGCACTCGCGGAGCGCGAGGCACCGGGTGTGCTCGGCCATCCCGATGTCCAGAGAGCCCTCGCAACACAAACGGCTCAGGATGCCAAGGGCGCCGGCCTCAAGCATCTGGAGGACAAGCTGGACGGACTCACCTGCGCACTCGCTGCTTGGCTCGCATGGAGCAACCCTCTGGAATGGGAGACGATCGGAGACATGAACGGCAACATGGTCGTACCGCACCCAGCGGCTGCGCTTCCCCCCACAGGAATCGACTCGGAGACCATTCGAAACGCCGTGTCAGAAGCGAAAGACGAACTCGAACTGGGACGATCAACCAGGTGAAGCGCTAGACGCCCCGATTCCGCTAAGCGATCAGGTGATCAAGCGCAGGGCGGCGGTCACTGACATGGCGGCGACTATGACCACCAGCAAAGGGGCCTTGCGCCAGACCGCAAGTGCGCCGACGCCGACGCCGACGACCCGGGCGTCGAGCACCAGCTCGCCTGCCGTCTCGAAGGTCATCACCACGATCAGCGCCGAGAACAGAACGGCCGGCAACAGCGACACCAACGGGCCCAACCGGCGCTCCACGACCGCGCCGAGAGCCGTCACACCCAGGACCTTCAAACCATAGGAGCCCGCGGCGAGCACGATCATCAGGGGCCAGCTCACGGTTGACCCCCAGGTTCACCACCGAGCAGCCCCTCGCTGTTGCTCGGCCACCGGTGGCGCACGTACAACGCTGGTACCACTGCGAACACGGCCAGCAGGATCGGGATGCCCGACGCACTGAACGGCACCGCCCCCAGAGCGATGGCGGCCGCGGCAACCGCCGCCACACGTCCGGCCGCAGTGTGGACATGAGTGGCGAGCAGCGCAACGAAGATCGCAGGGAAGGCCGCATCGAGCCCCCAGGTCTCCGGCGTGCTCAAGACGCCGCCCAGCGCAGCACCCGCCAACGAGCCCAGGTTCCAGCAGATCCACAGCGTCACGCCCGTGAACCAGAAAGCGTCCCAACCAGAGCGGCGATCCGGTTGAGCGACCGCCATGGCAGTGGTCTCGTCGATCACCAGATGTGCTGCTCCCAACCTCGGCAGGGTCGAGTCGGGCAGCATCTTGCGCACCACCGGCCCGTACAGCGCGTTGCGGGTCGCCAACAACAGCGCCGACCCGACAGCCGCGCCGCCCGTCCCGCCGTCGTCGATCACGCCCACGGCCGCGAACTGCGAAGCCCCCGTGAACACCAGCGCAGACATCACCACAATGCGGGGAAGATCGAAGCCCGCCGCCTCGGCGAACACCCCGAAGGTCATGCCGATGACTCCGACCGCAAGGCTCACCACACCGCAGTCACGCCGCCGACGCCGTCGTGCCCCGTCCCCATCCCCGTCCCCGTCCCCGGTGGCATCGATATTCTCTGTAGGCGGTCCAGCCATCGTCCGTCCTGATCACCTCGGCTGCACGCCGAGCGGATACGCAAAGATACAACCGTGCCCGAAGCGCACAAACCGGGGCCACACGCCGAAGCGGGGGCGATATCATCCGCACGGACCACAGGGACAGACGCAACAGATGACGAAACAGATGAGCAGAACCCGGATCAGGTGGGCGAACCCATGACAACGAGCCAGGCGATTCCAGACACGATGAGGGTGCTGGTCTTGCGGCCAATCGTGCTCAGGTAGTCCAGATGACAACGAGCCAGGCGATTCCAGACACGATGAGGGCCGCTCTGCTGCTCGGCACGGGCGGGCCAGAAATGTTGGAAGTGCGCGACGACGTGCCCGTTCCCCGACCCGGCCGAGGCGACGTGCTGGTGCGGGTGTCGGCGTGCGGGGTCAACAACACCGACATCAACACCCGGGTCGGCTGGTACAGCCGTTCGGTCTCAGCAGGCACATCCGGGGACGGCTTCGCCGAGGCGGACCTCGACGATGTGGGCTGGGGCCGCGAGGGCCTCGCCTACCCCCGCATCCAGGGCGCAGACATCGCCGGGGCGGTCGTTGCGGTCGGTGAGGGCGCAGACGACAGCCTTCTGGGCGCCCGAGTGCTGGTGGACCCCTGGGTTCGGGACCGGCGCTTCCCCGACGATCGCGGGCTCGCCGGTTACCTGGGCAGCGAACGTGACGGAGGTTTCGCGCAGTACTGCTCGGTGCCGGGCGAGAACACATATCCCGTCTCGACTGAGCTGTCCGATGTGGAGTTGGCCTCGTTCGCCTGCTCCTGGTCGACAGCCGAGCACATGCTGCAGCGGGTAGGCCTGATTGCCGGCGAGACCATCGCGGTTCCGGGCGCGTCAGGTGGAGTCGGCAGCGCGCTGGTGCAACTCGCCAAGCTGCGTGGTGCCGGCGTCGTGGCGGTGGCCGGCGCCTCCAAGCTGGAGCGAGTCCTCGAACTCGGGGCTGACGCGGCGGTCGCCCGAGAGACCGATGACCCGGTCGCGGCCGCGGTGGAAACCAATGGAGGGCCTTTCGACGCGGTGGCCGACATCGTCGGCGGGGCCGACTTCGGGGGCTGGCTGGAAGGACTCAAGCGTGGCGGTCGATACGTCACCTCCGGCGCCATCGCCGGTCCGATCGTGGACCTGGACCTGCGCACCCTCTACCTGCGCGACCTGCAGCTCCACGGAGCCACCGTCTACGAGCCGAAAGTGTTCGCCGATCTGGTCGGCTACATCGAAGCGGGGCGAATTCAACCTGTGGTCGGCGACACGTTCCCACTCGAACAGATCCACGACGCACAACAAGCGTTCGGGTCCAAAGACCACGTCGGAAGCATCGTCATCACGATCCCGGACTAGTCGGAACGGGACTAGTCGGACCCGGACCAAGACCAGTTGGACCCCGACCAACCGACAGTCAGGCCCAGACTAGTCGGACCCGGACCAAGACCAGTTGGACCCCGACCAACCGACAGTCAGGCCCGGACTAGTCGGAACCGAACCAGACCGAGCCGGACCCGGACCAGTTGGACCCCGACCAACCGCCAGTCGGAGCCGGGCTAGTCGGAACGGGCGCTATTCGTTCGGCTGGCCGGTGCGGCGCGACAAGATCTCGAAGCAGGCGACCGCGGCAGCGGCTGAGACGTTGAGAGACCCGAGCGCACCCTGCAACGGAATCGAAGCCAGGGCGTCGCAGCGCTGACGGACCAGGCGGCTCAACCCCGGGCCCTCCGCCCCCAACACGAGGGCAATCGGTTCATCCGCCACGGTCAGGCGATGGATCGACTGGTCACCAGCCGCATCGAGGCCGACGGTCCACACGCCGTGGTCGCTCAACGTCTGCATCGCGGTCGGCAACCCTCCCACCAACGCCATGCGCAGATGCTCGATCGCGCCCGCAGCGGCCTTCGTCACCGACGGAGTGATGTGCGCCGCACGATGCCGGGGCAGCAGCACCCCCGTCACCCCGGCGCACTCCGCAGTGCGCAGGATCGCCCCGAGGTTCTGCGGATCGGTGATGCCGTCGAGCAGCAGCAGGAACGGTTTGTCATCGCTTGAGCCCTCCGCGAGCAGATCCGGCAACTCGGTCGGCTGCAGCGGCGCCGCGGTGGCCAACACCCCCTGCGATGCACCGGTACGCGTCATCGACTCGAACTTGCTCCGGGCCAACTCCCGGATGGGCACCTTGTTCTCATCGGCCAGGTCGATGATGTCGCCGAGGATCGGCGCGTCGTCGAGGTCGCCGGCCAGAACGACCTCGCGGGTGCGTCGGGTACCCGCCAACAGCAGTTCCCTGACCGCGTGGCGGCCCTCCACCTGATCGCCACCCAGAGTTGGTCCCCGGCCGCGGTTGATCGGGTCGTCGCGGTACGGAGTCGTCCCGCGTTGTCCCTGCCGACGATTCGGGCGACCACCCGCGGCGCCGCGCTTTTGACCCTTGGACCGTCCCGCCGGACCGGGCCCCGGTCGCCCGCCACCGCCCCGTGGTCCTCGCCCCGACCGGTTCCCCGAATGCTTCTTCGGGCTCATCTCGCCACCAGGGCGACCGCCCAGGCCGCCACACCCTCTCCCCGACCGAGAGCGCCGACGCCCTCGGTTCGGCGGCCGGTGACAGAGACGGGCGCACCCACCGCAGCCGACAGCTTCGACTCCATCGCAGACTTCACCGGAGCCAACGCAGGCCGGTCGAGCACGACCGAACAGTCGACATTGCCCGGCGACCAGCCGGCCTCACGAACAGCCCCGGCAGCCAGACGCAACAGGTCCACGCTGTCGGCATCAGCAAGCGCCGGGTCGGTGTCGGGGAACATCTGACCGATGTCGCCCAGACCGGCGGCACCCAACAGGGCATCGGTGCAGACATGGGCGACCACGTCCGCGTCACTGTGGCCCTTCAGACCCCGCTCGCCAGGAAACGCAATTCCACCAAGCACCAGCACACGGTCCGGGTCATCGGAGCAGGCATGGACATCGAACGCCTGGCCCACCCGATACGGAATCTCAACACCGCTCATGATTCACCGTCGGCGGAGAGCAGCAGGGCGGCCATCTCAAGATCGTAGGGGGTGGTCAGCTTGAGGTTGCGCTGCGCGCCGGGCACGAGTTCAACAACACCCCCCGCTTCGGACACCAGAGTGACGTCGTCGGTGGCCTCCGGGCCTTCCCGGTGAACTCGCCTCAACACATCGGCCCTGAACGCCTGAGGTGTCTGCACCGCCACAATCTCATCACGGTCGACGACACCACCGGAGCGGTACCGGATCGTGTCGGTCACCGGAATCACCGGAGTGGCGGCATCAGCACCGGTGTGCACCGCGACGATGACGTTCTCGAAGACCGAGCCCGAAGCCAGAGGACGGGCCGCGTCATGAACCAGCACGATCTCGACGCCGCCGGGCACCTCCCCGAGGCCGTTGCGAACAGAACCCGAACGAGTCGAGCCACCGGCAACCACCCGCCACTCGACACTCTCAGCCGACTCACCGGACTCGAAGCCTCCAGACAGCCTGTCCAACTCCGAAGCCGGCACGACGACCACCACACCGTCACTATGGCGCGCCGCAGCCGACACCGAACGGTCGAGCACACTCACACCCCCAAGATCGCAGAACTGCTTCGCCGCTCCGAAACGGCTGCCAGACCCCGCAGCGACCACAATCGTCCAAATCTCGCCGTTGCGTTCAGATTTCACAGCTACAGCTTGGCAGCAGCAGATCGAATCACCCACCAGTCTCACACCCGGATCCTTTATTCCCCCAATTCAGAACCGGGTCAGGCCGCCCAACTAGATTGAAGGAGCCATGACAGACATCAGCATTCTTCGAGCCACCGAGCTGTTCGCCAGCCTCTCCGAAGAATCCCTTGTCACCATCGCCGCCACCGGAGAGCCCCGAGACCTGCGAAGAGGCGACACGCTCTTCACCGAAAGCGACGAACCCGACTACATCTACATCGTCACCAACGGACGCATCGCCATGGTCAACCGGTCGATCGACGGCCGCGAGTCGGTCGTCGCCCTGATGGAGACCGGAGACCTGTTCGGCGAAATGCCCCTGTTCGACGGTGGAAACCGATCTGCCGGGGCTCGAGCGCTCGAACCGTCGGGTGCAATCGCCATCCCGTACGAGCCGGTCCGGGCACTCTACGCAGAGCACCCCGAAGAACTCTGGGGTGTGGTCAAGCTCCTGGTCGGCCGCCTGCGCGCAACCGACAAGAGCCTGGCAGACAGCGTGTTCCTCGACGTCACCGGGAGGACCGCCAAACGCCTCCTCGAACTGGCGGGCGACGAGGACGAGTTCATCCTTCCCATCACCCAGGAGGAACTCGCCGGCATGATCGGGGCCAGCCGCGAGCGGGTCAACAAAGCCATCGCGTCGTTCGTGCGACTGAAGTGGATCAACCAGTCCGACCGCCACTACATCATCACCAACCGCGAACAGCTCACTATCCGCGCCCTCTGAGCTGCCAGAGCCAGCGAAACGCCTGCTGCCAAGCGTCTGAAGCGTCGGACGGGCGGTGGGCAGGACGAGTTGGATCATGGACAAAACCATGTTCAGCCTCTGGATACTCGACAACCAGCGCGCCGGATTCGCGAAGCTCGGCAACGGCTCGGGGAGGTGTATAGGGATCAGCGGTACCGATCACGGCCAGCAACGAGGACGCATCGCCGCCGCTGAGATGCTCGAGGGGTTCGCCTTGGGCAGATCCATGCCAACCTTCAGGCACTCGAACCATCCCATAGAACGACACGAGCCGATTGAAACGACGGGTGCTCACCGCTTTGTTGACGTACATGCCGCCCATACAAAACCCGATCGCTCCAACCGTTGCGGCGCCGGTGTGGTCAGCCGCCGCGACCATGTCGCCCAGAACCCGGTCATCCCGCAACGACGAAGCCGCCGCGAAGCGACCCGCCAAGTCAAGCTCCTCCTGTCCGGGATACAGCTCAGGAGCAACTACACAGCACTGCCACTCCTCTGCTAAACGGGCCGCCAGATCATCAAAGAGCGGTCGCAGCCCCATGATGTCGGGTACCAACACCAGCCCTCGCTGACCACTGGATCCAACGACTTCGGCGGGAGTGCCCGACGGCAGTTCAATTCGCATGTACCCATCCTGTCATCTTCAACCCGTTCTCCGATCAATCCGGGCCGACTTCAGCGAGTTGCACCGCCGCCGCCAACGTAGGAGCCCGCAGAATGTTGAAGCCCTCCGGCGCTGCACCAGTTGCGTGGGGGACAATGGCACGGCGAAAACCCATCCGGGATGCCTCCGCAAGCCTTCGATTGATCTGTGAGACATGACGGAGCTCACCCCCCAGCCCAACCTCACCGAGCACCACCAGGTCTTCTGGCAAGGGACGGTCACTCAGCGAGGAAGCTACAGCCAACGCCAGCGCGGCGTCGGCGCCAGGGTCGGCCACCTTCACTCCCCCAACCGCAAGTGCATAAACCTCCGAGCTCGAGAGCCGCAACCCGACACGCTTCTCGAGAACAGCCAACAGCATCGCCAAACGACCATGATCCACTCCGGAGGCGCTGCGACGCGGTGTCGCCAAAGAAGACGGCGCGACCAGCGCTTGCAGTTCAACGAGCAGGGGCCGGCTTCCATCCACAGTCGGAACCACCGCCGAACCCGAAACTCGGGCAACCCGATCAGCCAGGAACAATCCGCTCGGGTCCTCTACCGGCGCCAAACCGAACTGGTCCATCTGCATCAACCCGACCTCGCACGTCGGACCGAAGCGATGCTTGCTCGCACGCAACAAGCGAAGTTCATGATGACGGTCGCCTTCGAACTCCAGCACCGTGTCGACTACATGTTCAAGCACCCGTGGACCCGCCAGACTCCCCTCCTTGGTCACGTGGCCGACCAACAATACAGACATGCCGCTTCGCTTCGCCTCCTGAACCAGCACCTGCGCACACTCACGGACCTGCACAACTGAGCCGGGCGCCGATGCGTGCTCAGGATTCTGCAGAGTCTGGACCGAATCGATGATCAAGAGGTCTGGTTTCACATCATCGAGTTGGTTGAGGATTCGCGGCAGGGAGGTCTCAGCCACAAGCCAAAGCTCCGGTCGGACTGCCCCGAGCCGATCCGCACGCATCCGAATCTGGCCTATCGACTCTTCCCCCGACACGTACAACGCCCGACGATCCTCACCTGAGGACCTCGCCGCGAGTTGCAGCAGCAAAGTCGACTTTCCAATACCCGGCTCACCACCGATCAGAGTCACCGACCCTGGAACCAGCCCGCCTCCAAGAACCCTGTCCAACTCCGTTATGCCCGTAGATCGAACAGTAGCCGACTCGTCAATCACATCAGCGATGCGCAGCGCTGAGCGACCCTCGGCCAAGACGCCCTCGACTGACGGCACTGCGGACAGCGGAGAGCAGCGACTACGTTCAGACGATTCTTCACTGATGGTGTTCCACTCGCCGCAACTGTCACAGCGACCCGTCCAACACGCTGCTGTCGCGCCACACGCTGAGCATCGGTGAACAATCCTCGCCTTGGCCATGGAGCGCACAATATGCAAGCCCTGTGACAGAGGGTTCCGCGTCCGTTTCAAGCCCCCCGGTTCTTCAACAGGTCCTCGAATCCGAGAATGACCGTATGGTCCGTGTCCGGGATCGCGTCGTTGCCGGACAAGAACAGTCCTGTAGCCATACCCAACTCTTCGGCCACATCCAGGTTCCTCGGGTTGTTGCTCAGATAGAAGCAGTCGAACAAGTCGACCGACATCGTCCGTCGGGTTGCTTCGAACAGCGCCGGTTCGGGCAGCGTAGACCCAACATCGCCACTGACAATCCACGACGCGACCGCGTCGTCGAGAGCCGCCATCCGACGCAGCCGGTCACCCCAGGCCCGTGGTTGGTTGCCGATCGCGGCAACAGGAAGTCCGCTGTTGTTCATCCGATCCAGGAATGGACGCAAACCGGGAAGCAGGCGGAATGAAGACAGGTACCTGGTCTCGAGCTGATCAGAGATCAGGCTCAAATCAATCTCGCTCCAGAACTCCGAGGGCGACACACGCCCCAGCACCAGCGACCGGTGAAGTTCCCGCACACGCTGGGGATCAATGTCGGGTTGTTCAGCCGAAATCATTGGCAGCAACACCCCTTCAAGCGGGTCGGCAGGCCGGACCAGCACACCATGGACGTCCAGCATCAGCAGTCGCAGCATTCGGCGTCGAGGACGGCTCGCGTCCTGCGCTCGAGTGGCTGCGCGATGCTGCCGGCGCCGGATGTCGCGACGTCGGCGACCCTTGGGGGTGCGCCACTTAGCCAACAAGAACCGTGCCGAGTAACTCCCGAGAATCAGCACCAGAAAAAGGCCGGCGACGAGTGCGACCATGGTCCAGACCCGCACGAGGATGCTCTCCACCGCCGAATTCGCCTCTATCCCGATCTCTTGATCGCCGAAGCTCGTCGTCCAAACGACGGTTTCGTCGACGACTTCGCCGCTCGCCTCCCCGAGCGTCTCAGGCATCCGTACCGTCAACGTCAATCCGAGCACGTCTTCGAAGTCGCCTTCAAAATCGTCTTCGATCGAATCGGTGGTTCGGCCCAGAGGGAGGAGTCCCCCAGTAAACTGGCCGCCCAGCTGCTCAATATCGAACGTTGGATCAACTGAACCCGTGAGCTTGTAATCGGTTCGCGCCGGGCCGAGCCCGATGATGTCGAAGGTGTGTTGCCTAGTGAGCGTGAACCCCCCGAAGATCACATCTTCACCTGCAATCTCAGCCAACACTCCAGCAAGCGAGTCCGCTGTCGGAAACCGTTTCGAGACTATGACAGTCAATGCATCCGCGCCGTCGACGGCGCTGTGCTCGACAGTCCAGCCCGCATCGCTGAGATCGTCGAACTGCAACCTGTCGGGGGCGTCGGGGACGAGCGCAACGGCTGCAGAGTCAGCAACGACCTCTACGGTCACCTCACCCGAGCCGTCGTCGTCAATCCTGATGTCGACGGTTGAATCGACTCGGCACGCGCTTGTGAGCAGCAACAAAGCCAGCGCTACGAGCGCGTTGCGCAATCGCACCATCGTATGAACGCTAGACCGCTGGACGCGTCACCGGACCAACGACCTCTCTAGAAGCTGTCAACCGCTTCGACAAGCTCAGGCTCGGGAGGAGTGAACCCCTCGATGGATCGAAACACGATCATCAAGTCCTCTGTTGTGGCAGGGTCGGCTTCAACGTCGACGATGACGATTTCACCAGCCCTGAAATCCTTGTTCAAAAGTTTCTCCGACAGGGGATCCTCCACTAAGCGCTGCAGCGCGCGACGCAACGGCCTCGCCCCGAGTGACGGGTCGTAACCCTTTATCGCCAAGTGGTCCTTGGCCGCGTCGGTCAACTCCAGACCCATGCCCTGCCCAGCTAGTTGCACAACAGTTCGGGCCACCATGAGATCCACGATCTCACGCACTTCGGGTTGGCTCAGTTCATGGAAGACGATCACGTCGTCGATACGGTTCAGGAACTCAGGCCGGAAATGAGCCTTGAGGGCGTCCGTGACCTTCTCCTTCATGCGCTCGTAGGTGACCGCTTCGTCGACCTTGGTGAACCCTAGGTTGGCTTTACGCAAATCCTGGGTTCCCAAGTTGGAGGTCATGATCAGCACCGTGTTGCGGAAATCCACAGTACGACCTTGACTATCGGTGAGCCGTCCCTCCTCAAGGATCTGCAACAAGGTGTTGAAGACGTCCGGATGGGCCTTTTCAACCTCGTCGAACAACACCACTGAGAAGGGCTTGCGACGCACTTGTTCGGTCAACTGACCGCCTTCGTCGTAACCGACAAAACCGGGAGGTGAGCCAATAAGACGGCTCACTGTGTGCTTGTCCATGTACTCCGACATGTCGAGACTGATCAAAGCGCTCTCATCACCGAACAAGAACTCGGCGAGAGTTTTGGCCAACTCGGTTTTGCCGACTCCTGACGGACCCAGGAAGATGAACGAACCGCTCGGCCGTTTCGGATCCTTCAGCCCGGCCCGGGTCCGACGAATCGCCTGGGACACCGCGTGAACCGAGCTTTCTTGACCGACAACCCGCTTATGGAGCTCGTCTTCCATGCGCAACAGTTTCTGAGTCTCTTCCTCGGTCAGTTTGTAGACGGGGATTCCGGTCCACAGCGACAAGACTTCAGCAATCGCTTCTTCGTCGACTTCGTCGAAGAGGTCGACCCCGGACGCCTTGGCTTCACCTTCCAAGGAATCGCGGCGGGACAGCAGCTCCTTCTCGCGGTCCCGCAGCCGGCCTGCCTCTTCGAACTGCTGAGATTCGACTGCGTACTTCTTCTGTTGCACCACCTCTGAAATCTCAGCTTCGAGTTCTTTATACTCAGGCGGCGTAGCCATCCGTTTGATACGTAGACGCGAACCCGCCTCATCGATCAGGTCAATGGCCTTGTCGGGCAGGAACCGATCCGAAATATACCGATCTGCGAGGTTGGCGGCAGCCACGACGGCCTGGTCAGTGATGGTGACACGGTGATGCGTCTCGTAACGGTCGCGCAGACCTTTCAAGATTTCAATGGTGTGCCGGACCGTGGGTTCATCTACGACAACCCGCTGGAAGCGCCGTTCCAGAGCCGAGTCCTTCTCAAAATACTTGCGGTATTCGTCAAGGGTCGTCGCGCCTATCGTCTGCAGTTCGCCGCGGGCCAGCATGGGTTTGAGGATTGAGGCAGCGTCAATAGCTCCTTCAGCTGCACCCGCCCCGACCAGCGTGTGGATCTCATCGACGAACAGGATGATGTCGCCTCGGGTCCTAATCTCTTTGAGCACCTTCTTGAGTCGCTCCTCGAAATCACCGCGATAACGCGATCCAGCGACCAAAGCGCCCAAATCGAGGGTATAAAGCTGCTTTTCGTGGAGGGTTTCGGGGACGTTGTCGTTGGCGATCGCCTGTGCCAGACCCTCAACGATCGCGGTCTTGCCGACGCCTGGCTCCCCAACCAGAACCGGGTTGTTCTTGGTGCGACGGCTGAGAACCTGCATCACTCTCTCGGTTTCGCGGGCGCGTCCGATAACGGGATCAAGGCTCTTGTCCCGGGCCAACTGAGTGAGGTTCCGGCCGAACTGGTCGAGGACCAGCGATCCGGATGCGCTGTCACCGCCTGAACCGCCGGTGACCGCACCCGCCCGCTCACGGGAACCAGACGACTGCTCCCCGGCAGGACCGCCGTATCCGGAGAGCGACTTGATGACTTGCTGGCGCACGCGGCTGAGGTCAGCACCAAGCTTCACAAGAACCTGGGCTGCCACGCCTTCGCCTTCACGGATCAATCCCAACAGAATGTGTTCCGTGCCGATGTAGTTGTGTCCGAGCTGCAACGCTTCACGAAGGCTGAGTTCAAGAACTTTTTTAGCCCGGGGAGTGAAAGGAATGTGACCGCTCGGTGAGGATCCGCCCTGCCCGATGATCTCCTGCACCTGGCTGCGCACCGCCTCAAGGCTGATACCCAGCGACTCGAGCGACTTCGCCGCGACACCCTCACCTTCGTGGATGAGACCAAGGAGTATGTGCTCGGTACCGATGTAATTGTGGTTGAGCAGGCGCGCTTCTTCCTGCGCCAGCACTACCACACGTCGAGCCCTGTCGGTAAACCGCTCGAACATCGGGTTTTCCTTCCTAATTATCGGGCTGTACAAATCTCAGTGTATCGGCACACTCGCCGGCAAGACATCGAATCTGCAACGCCACCCATGAACACCCGGCTCGAGTGCGGGCAAGTAACCTCTGAGCGTGGCTGTGACCCCGCTCTCTCTGGTTCCTTCGATGCAGGACGATCTTGTCCGTGTCGAGACTGAGCTCCTGGAAGTGGTGGCAGCAACCGACGACTTCCTCACTGACGTTGCGAGCCACTTGATAAATGCCGGAGGGAAGCGGGTCAGACCCGGATTTTGTATCGCCGCGGCGGCAGTTCACGATGTTGACGGCAAGCCGGCTTCGATCGACGTGATCCGTGGTGGCTGTGCTGTTGAGCTGGTACACATCGGCTCGCTCTATCACGACGATGTAATGGACGGAGCCACTACCCGCCGAGGAGTCAAGAGCATAAACGCGCAGTGGGGGAATCTTCGTGCGATCCTGGCCGGCGACTACCTGCTGGGACGTGCCTCGGAGTTGGCGGCTGCGCTCGGTACCGAAGTGGCCGGGTTGCTCGCCACAACCATCACCGAACTCTGCACGGGGCAGATTCTTGAACTGGAATCCCTGTACAACGCCGACCGCACCTTCGAGCAGTACCAACGATCGATCTCAGGCAAGACATCGTCTTTGTTGGCAACAGCGTGCCGTATCGGCGCGATTGTCGCGGAGACCCCCCGTCCGACAATCGACGCACTCACAGAATTCGGACGCTCCTACGGCATGGCCTTTCAGGTCGTCGACGACGTTCTTGACATCATTGCCACAGACGAAGAACTCGGGAAACCTTCCGGGAACGACCTTCTTGAGGGGATCTACACACTGCCAGTTATTTTTTCGCTGCAGAACCCTGAAGTCGCCGCTGAACTTCGTTCGCTGCTCCGCAGCGACATCACCATCGAAGAACGGGACCGAGCACGGCAACTGACGCACCGCGGGGGTGGTGTTGAGCTTGCTGTCGACACGGCTAGGACGTGGGCCAACAAAGCAGGCGCCGCGCTGTCGGAGCTTCCGGACACGACCGGCGCAGCGGCCCTGCGCGCAGCAGGGCAACATCTCTTGGAGCGCCTGAACACCGTCTGTTAGCTGTCTCTAACGAGTGTTGCGTTGGTGAACGAGTCGCAGACCGTAAAGCGTCAGGAAGGGTTCGACATTCTCGATTGTTCGCGCGACCGGGGCGATCAGGTGGGCAAGACCGCCGGTGGCCACCACGTTTATCTCACCTATCTCATCCGCGAAGCGCTCGACCATCCCGTCGATCATGGCGGCAAAGCCGTACACCGTGCCCGACTGAATCGACTCGACCGTCGATTTTCCGACGACGCTGCGGGGTTCGACGAGTTCCACCGCCCGCAGTGCCGCCGCTCTACCGAACAACGCGTCGAGACTGATTTCAATACCGGGAGCGATTGCGCCGCCGAGAAACTCACCGAACTGCGAGATGACATCGAAATTGTTGCCGGTACCGAAATCAACAACGACCGTCGGCCCGCCGTACAAGTCGAACGCCGCGACGGCGTTGGCGATCCGATCAGCGCCGACCTCTTTGGGGTTGTCATAGAGAATCGGTATCCCCGTCTTGACGCCCGGCTCTATGACAACCGGGGCGAACGGCAAGTAACGCCCCACCATGTCACGCAACACCGCAAGAATCCGCGGGACACCAGAACAAACAGCCGTACCAGTCAAATCCGTTTCCAGATCAACCCCAGCAGTATTCAACAGGGAGCGGATGAGTACTGAGTACTCATCGGGTGTTCTCTCAGCGTCAGTCGAGAGACGCCAGTGGTCCACCAGTCCCACTGCGGCGCCTTCACCCACACCGCTGTCAAGATCGTAGAGGCCGAGAACGCTCTGGGTATTCCCGACGTCAATGGTGAGCAGCACACGATCACGCTACCTGCCACCGCTTTTGCACCCTCCGGGTTTGTCCGATCAGATCATCGCAGCGTCGTTGTCGATCAGACGGGTCCCGCCGAAGCGGGCTGCCACAAGGAGTCGGACTCGGCCGTGCAGTGGACCTTCGGTGACAAGCGAATCGGCTTGGACCGCGGCGACGTAATCGAGCGTGGCAAGGCCGGCGCTGTCGACAACGGCCGCCATAGCTGCCTCAACGACCGCTGGGTCCTCCTTCCCGGCGCTGATCGCATCGAGCCCCGCATCCAGAGCAGCCCGCAGGACCGGGGCCTGTGCCCGCTCCTCTTCGGTGAGATAGACGTTGCGGCTTGACATCGCCAGTCCGTCCGGTTCCCGAACCGTCGGACACTCCACGACCTTCACCGGAATGCTCAGGTCGCTGACCATCCGTTCAACCACACGAACCTGCTGCCAGTCCTTGGCCCCGAAATAGGCTCGGCACGGGCCCACGATCGAGAACAGTTTGGCGACCACCGTCGCCACACCAGCGAAGTGGTGCGGACGCGTCGCACCCTCCAGTGGCGCCGCCACCGACTGCACGGCGACGACCGTGTCGATCGGATGCGGATACATCTCTTCAACTGACGGAACGAAGAGGCAGTCGACTCCGAGGGCTTCGCACGCGGTGCTGTCGGCCGCTAAGTCCCGGGGATAGGAACCAAGGTCTTCACCCTCGGCGAATTGCAACGGGTTCACGAAGATCGAAACGACCGTCACTGGATTGTCGGCATTCGCGGCTGACACCAGCGACAGGTGCCCGGCATGCAGAAAGCCCATGGTCGGCACGAATCCGACGCCACGACCTGCCCGACGCTCCGCCTCGAGCCGCTCTCTCAACTCTGGAATTGTCGTGATTGTCTCCATAGCCACACGTAACGCTCAAGGACTCCAACGATCAGGCACTCTACCGCTCAGGGCGCTCAACCGAGAGTCATCAGACTCGTGCCCACCAGCACTGCAACAACGCCGACGACCTGCCACCAGCGAAGGCGGTCGTCGTCGAACAATACTGTTAAAGCGATGGTGACAACCGGAAACAGCGAGCCTGCTACAGCAACCTCTCCGACAGGACCCCTCTGCAGTCCCGCTATCAATGAAGCCATACCTGCACCGCCCACTATTCCTCCGATCAGACCCGCTGACCGAAGTCTCCGCGGCAGTATCTGAGGTAGTCTCATCGCTCTGGTGGCGAACAGCAGCAGTAAGGTTGCAGTCATCCGCTGGCTTACCGCCGGCCACATCCCGCTGTTGATGCTGGTCCTTGCCAACAGCACAGTCGCCACCGCGAACGACGTCCCGGCCAACACAGCGAAAGCGATGCCCGCTTGGAGGCGTCCACCAAGATCGAAGGCGACAACCGCTGCAAGCAGACCGACCACGGCGAAAGCGATTCCGCCGGCCACAACACGCGAGGGCCGCTCGCCAGTAGCAAGTCCGTACAGCAAAGGGCCCAAGGCGCCGAAAGCCGCCACAATGGGTGAGGCCACTGCCGCCGAGGAAACGGCCATGCTGTGCCACAAAGAAGAGAGGGCGACGGCCATCAACGCTCCGGAGACAGCCCCCAGCACGAGTGCTTGACGACTGACCGTGCTCGGTACCAGGAACAGCATCACCGTCGTCACTCCAAGGCCGCCGATGAACGCCGTGCCCACTGAGGTCATGGCGTGGGAACGGCGGGCGCAGTACCGGCCGTAGTAGTCCGATACGCCGATCAACACCGACGCTAGAACTCCCAGAAGCACCGGCATACGCCCCGCACGCTAGCGGGCCGATCGCTCTGGGCCATACCGTCATCGCCGAGAACGCGATACGCCCCGCACGCTAGCGGACGATCGCTCTTTGTGTTCGAGGTCTTGGGTCAGCGGTCGGCGAGGCGCTTCGCCTCGTCGACGAGAGCTTCGTAGGCCGCGCGTTCGTCGGGCGGCAGGGCCTCGAGGTGACGGGCGATCGTTGCTTTGTCGCCGCGTGCCGCCGGACCTGTGAGTGCCGCAGCGGGGCCTGAGCGTCGGACGTTGTCGACGGTGTCTCCGGCTAAGTCGAGCATCACTTCGAACGGTATGCCGGCGAGGCCGGCCACCCGTTCCGCTTGACCCAGCAACGCAACCAGATGGTTGGACGAGATCACCGCTGCGGCGTGGTACAGAGACCGTGCACTCTCGTCGATGGGGAACGAGCGACCGCCCAGCGCAGTGACCAGCGAGTCGACTTCGGGGTCGCCGGCCACCGCGAACCAAGCACCGCTCAACCGTTCGGCACCCAGTTCTGCTGACGGCAATGACACCAGCGGATGCATCGCCGCGCAGCGCGGGTGTCTCTTGAGCACTTCAAGGCCCAGGGCTCCGGAGAGGTGCATCACCAAAGTCGTGGGAACCGGGCGAACCGACTCGGCCACTGCTGCGATGGAGTCGTCGGGTGTGGCGATCACCAGCACGTCGGTGCGGGCGGCGGCACTGCTCAGGTCGTCGTCCCGACCCGGATAACCCAACAACTCCCAGCCTGCGGACTCAAGTGCGGTGCCCAGCGAAGTCCCAGCACGTCCGCCCCCGATGATTCGGACGCTCAACATGATCCTTGCAACTGCACCGGATCGTCGAGACGGCCACAGCGCAGCACTCGATCCCTCCGACCGGCTGCGACCACGTCGAATCCGTCGGGAAGCAGGTCCGCAGCGAGGTCGTGCAGCGGAATGAGCACGAAGCTGCGTTCGAACATGCGTGGATGGGGGACGACCAGGTCGGGGTCGTCAAGCGTCTCTCCGTCCACCCACAGCACGTCCACGTCGAGAGTGCGCGCCCCCCAGCGGACTTCACGTACTCGCTGAGCAGCATCTTCGAGGGTTCGACACACTCCGAGCAGGTCGCGTGCACCGAGACGGGTATGCAACTCCACTACAAGATTGAGGTAAGGGCCCTGTTCGGGGCCTCCCACCGGAGCCGTTTCGTAAACGTCGGACACTCCAGCCAGATCCGGAACCGCTGCAACTCCTTCTCGCAGACAACTGAGACGGTCACCGAGGTTCGAACCGAAACCCAGAAAAGCTCGGTGAGGTTCGGTCATTGCCGTCGAACGATTCGGATGCCACTCGAATCAAGAAACGAAGGGACGGGTGGACGCAGCTTCTTCACCTCGACTGCGACTTCGGTGATCCGCTCATCGGCGAGCACGGCCTCGGCGACTCGTTGAGCCATACGTTCAAAGAGTTGGAACGATTCGTTGCGGGTGACTTCTTCAATCCGCTCCAGGACAGCACCGTAGTCGATCGTGTCGTCGAGTTCATCAGTTGAGACAGCCGTCAGGTCGGCTACCACATCAATGTCGAACTCATAGGGTTGACGGCGATCCTGTTCCTCCGGCAGAGCGCCGCAGACACAAGCCAGCCTCAAACCGCGCAACAGGATCACGTCAGGTGGAACCATCGGACCCTCCTTCACCGGAAGGGTCTCGTCCGGGATCGTCCCGGCGGGCACCGTCTCGGCAGGACCCAGCTTGTTCGGACTCGTCGACAATGTTGACGAAAGCACCCGTCGGTACCTCATCTTGAGGATCGCATTTTTCCAGCATCGCCACCAGCGCCCGGCCGGTCGAAGTCAACTCACGCTCAAAAAGTCGTTCGGTGACCATGATCGTCCGAGGCCCGTCGGGGACCAAACCCATCCACAGCAGATACGCGCCCACCAGACCTGTGACCGTTTCGCCCAACTCTTCACGGTGAATGACGATCTTGTGCCCGACTCTGACATGGTCACGCATGGCTGCCATCGCTCGAGTCAACCCCAACGGGCCGTCACTCAAACCAGCGAAAGGCACATGGTGATACGGCAGACCGAGCTCTTCGTAATTACGGAGATTGTGTGTCGAACCAATCAGCGAGACAACGAAGTTGAATCCCTGCTCACGAAGCCAGATTATCTCTTCCAGCCGGCGAACTTTGCGGTGGTCGGCACCATAACCGCCTGGTCGTTCGCAAACCGCTACCTGATCCTTGAGGACCCAACGGAAATGCCTCGGTCTGATCCCCTGTGCCCATCGGCCTCTCATTGCCATCGGTCGGATTCCATCATTTCGGCGCTTGTCACGGCTTGAGCAGGCTCAAGGCATGGACTGTGGCTCTGACGTCGTGCGTTCGGATCATGTCCACTCCAAGATACGCACTCCACACAGCAATCCCCACTGAGCCTTCAAGCCGATCATCGGATTCTGTGATCGGATCCTCCCCCGCCAATCCGTCGGACTGTGCATGTATTCGACCTACCACGCTCTTGCGGCTCACACCAATGAGCACCGGCGCGATCTCTGTGAAACGATCGATGTTCGCCAACAGTTCAAGGTTGTGCTGTTCGGTCTTGCCAAAGCCGATACCAGGGTCGACCCAGATTCTCTGCACTCCCGCGGCACGGCCGCGACGCACGGCGCCAAGCAGAAAATCGGCGACGTCCTCCACTGCATCGTCGTAACGGGGATCGTCTTGCATGGTTGCGCTCACACCTTGGGAATGCATGGCGATCCATCCCGCACCCGTTGAGGCCGCAAGATTGCAGAGCGAGGCGGACACATCGTTGATGATCGTCGCACCCGCATCAACAGCGGCTTCCGCCACGGCAGCTTTGGTAGTGTCGATAGAGACTTCGACACCTTTCGCAGCCACTGCTGAAACGACGGGGACCGTTCGTTGGAGTTCTGTGGCCTGATCCACAGGGTGCGACCCGGGGCGCGTGCTCTCACCACCGATGTCGATGATGTCGGCGCCTTGCGCGATCAACGATTCGGCGTGGGCGATCGCCGCGTCCGTCCGGAGCCAGAGCCCACCATCGGAAAACGAATCGGGGGTGACGTTGACGATACCCATGACCAGGGTCATGCCTTCACCGATCGAGGAAACGCATGGCCTCAGCGCGAGTAGCGACGTTCTCACGGAATATCCCAGTCACGCTTGAGGTGACCGTTGTCGTTCCCGGTTTGCGAACACCCCTCATCGACATGCAGAGATGTTCGGCTTCGATCACCACGAGCACGCCTCGGGGCTGCAGTGACCCTTCAATCGCCTCCGCTATCTGTGTGGTGAGCCGCTCCTGCACCTGCGGGCGTTTCGCGTAGCCGTCAACGAGCCGGGCCAACTTGGACAACCCGGTGACCCGGCCGGATCCGCTGGGGATGTACGCTACGTGAGCGCTGCCCAGAAACGGGATCAGATGGTGCTCGCACAACGAGTAGAGCGGAATACCGCGGACCATGACCATCTCGTCGTGGCCGACCTCGAAGGTGGTCTTGAGGTGGCTGATCGGGTCTTCGTGAAGCCCCGCGCAAACTTCGGCGTACATTCGAGCCACTCGGTCGGGTGTGTCGATCAGACCTTCACGACCGGGATCCTCGCCTATCGCTGCCAGGATTTCCCGCACAGCAGCAGCGATTCTCGGTTGATCGATTCGAGGTGCTTGAAACCCGTCGACCTGAGTGTAATCGTCGGGTGGGTTCACGGTGGCAAGCTAGCTGAGTTTGCGGGCTCAAAGACATTGATGGAGTTCAGTTCGCGATAATGCTCAGCGACGTCGAGCCCGTAGCCGACGACGAAGTCGTCCGGTATTGAGAACCCGACATACTCGATTTCGTCGATGCTGGCACCGTCGCGTACGAGCAGGGCACAGACCTCCAGGCTGGCTGGTCGGCGTTCGGCCAGGAACCTCAAGAGGTAGCGCAGGGTCGATCCGGAATCGATGATGTCCTCGACCAGCAGGACATCCCGGTCTGCGACATCAATGTCCAGATCCTTGACGATTCGCACCACACCACTCGACTTCGTGGACGCGCCGTACGAGGAGACCGCCATGAAGTCGATCTCGACAGGCAGTCGAATCTCGCGGGCCAGATCGCTCATGAAGACGAATGCGCCTTTGAGCACTCCCACGAGCAGCGGACTGCGTCCCGCGTAGTCCTGCGTGATCTGCGCTCCGAGTTCTCGAACACGCGTCGCAAGTTCCTCGGAGCCGACCAGAACTCGACCGATCTTCCCCTCAGGAACCGTCATCGCCCCAAACCCTACTCGGGGTCATCGCTGGGTGCATCACCCTCGGTCCGGCCCACTGCTACGCAGTGTTCGCTGCCCCATCAAGATGGGAATCAGACCGTTGCCCTCCCTATATTTCGACACCGTATCAGAGGTGTGCGAAGAAGCAGTCAAACTCTTCGGAAATGAGGCAGCCAGGGGTTGAGCATTCGCTGTCGAACGCAGGGCTCCCCCAGAATCGGCAACGTCACCCGATCGGGCACTACTCGAGGCCCCACCCCTCCCTGAAATCCGAAGGGTTCGTTTCCGTCGTCGACTGCAACCATCACAGTGGAGCAACATGGTCACATGTCGTGCAAGCAGACCTTTGCTACCGGTTTGTCAGGCGTGGTTCGTCGGATGGCCCAAGCGGAGACGACCGGCGGTTCGGGCTATCCGGATGCCGCCTTCGACCTCGGCGGCACGGGCCGTTCCATGCACCACAGCCATGACCCGGTCGATCGAAGCGGCGTCAACTGCAGTCGGTGAGCCGGTCTCAGACATCAACCACTGTCGCAACGCTTCAGAAGCCACCGCGCGCGGGGCGGCCCGCAGCGCCACGGTGTCGGTGGGGTTGAGCGCCGCGGCGGCATCTTGGATGACGACGAGGGCGTCTGCCATAAGATCCGCATGGCGGTTCAGCAAAGGAACCGGGTCGCGTTTCAACACATCGGCCACCAAGGGAATCAGTTGATTACGCACCACCACCCGGGCGAAGCGCGGGTCGCTGTTCATCGGGTCATCAACCACCGGAACACCCGCTGACTCACACAAAGCGCGGGTTTCGGTACGGCGCAGGCCAAAAATAGGGCGACGAACACGAGAAAACAGTGCAGCCACCCCAGCCAAACCGGCGCCGCGCAACAAATTGAGCAGCACCGTCTCGGCACGGTCATCGGCTGTATGCGCAACACAGACATCGGCAGGCAGTGCCGCGTAACGAGCCGCGCGCGCCCGAGCTTCGAGATCGGGGCCGTCGTTCAGGTTGAGACGTCGAAGCTCGAATGGCGCGCCCAGCGACGACGCCAACTCCTCCACCGCCTCGGCTTCAGCAGCACTCGCATCCCGAATGCCGTGATCCACGTGCCAGATCGTGAACGACCGGCCGGCAACATCGGCCAGCAGGGCCATGGCCGTGCTGTCGGCACCACCACTCACCGCCAGCGCAAGTTCGTCCTGATCACCAAAATCGCAGCGGGCCAGCAGCGCTGCGGTGTCCATTGCTCAAGCCGCGACATCAACTGAAGACACTCGGGAGATCCACAGTTCCGGGTTCCGGATCTCGGTGATCGAAGGGACATTGGCGGGTTCGGCCCAAGCCCGATCAAGCAACTCAGATCCACCGTGATCCTCCACCACCGCAATGAAGTGCTCCCCTTCGGCGTACTGCTTCATTTTCGCCTCGAGCCCGGAGAGCTTCTGAAAAACCTTGGTGAAGCCGTGAACATTCTGGCGACGGTTACGAAGCACACGCGCGAAACGGGGCGCTGACGGGACCAAGCCCAGACCCGCGCGATCCATGGTCACATCGCCGTGGCCTTCAAGGAGGCTCATAAGGCCCGCAACTTCATTGATCACAACAAGTTGCTGCTCCGAGGCGAACAGGCCCATGACACCACCCTGACCCATGATGTCCTGACCCGTTCGGCGGGCCTCGAGCAACCTGGAAACAGCCTCCAGAACCCGCTTCGGATCAGGGTCAAGACTGTCCATCGTCGATTCAACGAGTCCCAAAAAATGCTTCCGCATCCAAGGCACACCAGTGAACTGGGCTCGATGGGTGACCTCATGCAGCGCCAGCCACAATCGAAACTCTTGTGGCGGGAAGGCGTAGCGGCGTTCCAATGCCAAGACGTTGGGCGCCACGTAATAGACGATGTCTTGTTCTTCAGGGTTTTCGTCTTCGATCACCAACAGGTCGTACTGGCCGAGCACCCGTTTAGACATCCAACCAAGCATCACACCGAGTTCTGCACCCGCGATCCTGCCCCCCAACCCCCGCATGGCGCCTTGGTCCATCTGTTCGCCCAGCTTGGTGACGACAGGTCGCAACAGCCGCTGAAACGATGCCAGATTCGCGTCGATCCAACCTTTGCGATCCGTCACCCGACCGCGAGCACTGCCACTCAGCGAGCGCAGGCCGGTACACTCCGCAACGAGTTCCTCTGCCTGTGCTGTGCAACGGTCGAAGTCTTCTTCAAGACCTTCACGAAAATACGGTGCCTGATAGGGGTCACGGCCCGCAGTCTTGTACGCGAAATTTTTTGCTACATCCCAGTCGACAGGATCCGTTGACACCGGGCGGTCCTGTTCAGTCGCGGGGGTAACGGCCGGCGGTGACCTTGTTGAGGTAACCCACGATCGTCGCAATCACGGCCACGATGGCCCCGAAAGCAAGCGGAACTGCGATCCAGAAGTGCCAAACAACTGCAAGAGTCATGTCCGCCAGTGTAAGGCCAAAGCGCGGGTCATGACTAGAAAACGAGCCCGAGAGGAGAATTGAACTCCTGACCTACGCTTTACGAGAGCGTCGCTCTACCGACTGAGCTACTCGGGCAAGACACCGAAAGGTACCAACCTAGCGCAGCCCTTCCACAGTGGTCGTCGGTGAATGCGCCGTCAGTCGACGGGTGACAACTTGAGCAGCAGAGCTTGCAGCAGCAGCGCCTCGTTGGGGTTTCGGGTCAACGCATCAGCGCTGTGGCTCAGACGGTCCACGGCCCCGAGCGCAGACTCGCCTCCCTGACCCGACACGATCATTTCACGGTAGCGGGACGCGAGCGTGGCGAAACCGAACCGCAGTTCCTCTGTGCGAAAGTGACGAAGCTCGCGCCGTTGCCGTGTCTCAACGGCGCGGCGGCCAGAACCGCGCGTCCCCGACTGTTCTTCACGCTGGGCCAACTCCTCGAGTTCTCGTTGGTGCTGGGCAACCTTGACCTCCAGAGCATCGTCAATCAATCCTCTGAGTTCCTCAACACCAATCGCCACCGCAGCACCCGTACCGTCGAGACGGTCAGGTATCGACCACCAGGCATCACGCCGGAGGGCCAATTTCTTATCAAGCACCAGCAACCGTGCCCTTTCGACACTGCCGTTGGCCGCTGTCGCCGCCACCCGTGCGCGTTCAGCGTCGATCAGCCCGTCAGACACGAGGGATTCAGCAATGGCCTCAGTGCCGACGGAAGGGAAGTCCACCCGTAGACACCGAGACTCGATCGTTGCCTGGTGCGGCGGCACGTCACTGGCCAACAGCACGAAGATCGTGGTTGTCGGTGGTTCCTCCACCAGTTTCAACAAAGCGGAGGAGGCAGGAGCATCAGCAGACTGGAACTCTTCGACTACAACCACCTTGCGAGTCCCTTCGGTGGGAGACCGGGTTGCTTCGCCGATGATCGCCGGGATCTCCCCAGGGTCATTTCGCGTGCCGAGACGCAAACTGTTGCCCGACGGAGCAAAGACGACGATGTCCGCATGAGCCGACTTGCTCGCCAAATGTCGGTGACGACTCGCTTTGTCGGGGTCGGTTTCGGCTTCGGCGAGCAGCTCTCCAGCAAAGATCCGCGCAGCCTGACGTTTGCCGACTCCGCGGGGACCAACGAACAGGTAGGCGTGAACCGGCGACAACACCGCTGCGCAGAGACGGCGTTCGGCCTCTGGCTGGCCGACCAGAGATTCCCACGGACCATCGGTCATGAGTGCTCAGAAAGCCAACCGTCAACCATCGAGTCGACCCGGGCGGTTACTTCATCGATCGTACCGTCGGCGTCGACCACCACCCAAGAGTCGAGATGCTGCGCAGCAAGCTCACGGTAACCGTCACGCACACGGTGGAAGAAGTCCGTCGGAGTGTCTTCGATACGATCCCGCTGATCGCCGAGCCGCTCCAGCGCCGCGGTGACGTCCATATCAAGCAACACTGTCAGGTCCGGTTCCAATCCCTGCGTAGCGAACTGCAGCATCTTGATGAGGAGCTCCAGGTCGAGACCGCGACCATGTCCTTGGTAGGCCAAGGTTGAAGCACAGTACCGATCAGAAATGACGGCGCGTCCATTCTCGAGGGCGGGTCGCACGATCTCGCTCACATGCTGTGCCTTGTCAGCAACAATCAACAGCGCTTCGGTTCGATCATCGAGACGGCTGTTGGTTGGATCGAGGAGAATCGAACGAACGACTCTACCCACCTCAGTAGCCCCGAACTGGAACGTCACATCGGCGTTGAGGCGCTGGGCCAGTCTACGAACCTGGGTGGACTTGCCGGAACCGTCGATTCCTTCAAACACGATCAAGCGTCCCCTCACAGGCTGCCCCCGTCCGGTTCTGACACTTCGTCTCCTTCGTCGGAATTGATGCCTTCGGCACGGAGACTCCAGGACGCCAGCATTCCGGCAGCAACAATCGTCATCGACGAAAGCCACAGGGTGAGGCGAACACCGGGCACGAAAATGGTCATACCAAAGATGTCCCAGTCAGAGCCCCACCAACGATCCGAAATCACATCGAGAGCTTCAGCCAGCAGCGGTGCCACTGCAAGCGCCAGCAGCAGACAGAAGCGTACGAGCACCAGAAGAGCGGCGAAGATACGGCCCCGCAACTCGTCCTCAACATGCTCATGCAACAACGTGAAACCCAGAACGTAGATGGGCCCCGCAGCGAATCCCGCGACACCGATTCCCGGTACGACGATCCCAAGCAGGGACGAAGAACCCGAAACAAGTATTGCGCAACCTGCCAGAATCAGGGCCATGGGGAACACAGCCGAGCGGTTGATGCGGTTTTGGAGCGCGGTTGCCGTTATCACGCCGAACGCCATACCCAGTCCAAGTGAGAACAGAATGAGATTGAAGTCGGCTTCGTCTCCCGAGATGACATCATTGACGAACAGCGCACCGAGCGGCACGAGCATTCCTCCACCGATCACTCCGACTGCCAGACCAACGTTGACGGCGCGTACAATCGGGTTCACCACAATGAGTTGCCAACCTTCACGCAACTCTCGCAGCGCAGCACCGAGCTCCCAGTTGCTTTTTCCGGATCCTTTCCGCTCCGAACCACTGACGCGCGGGAAGGTGATGGTCGAAACAATCAGTGCTGTGGCCAGAAACGAGAGTCCGTCGACATAGAACGCAAGACCTTCTTGATTCAGTCGGAAAGTGTTGACCCAGCCTTCATCGCTGAAGGACTCCGCGAACTTGGACAACAACGCGGCGATCCCCGCAGCAACCGGGAACATGCCGTAGGCCGCAGCGACATTCAAGGAGTTCGCGGTTGTGAGCTTCTCTGTGGGAACAATGTTGGGAACCACCGCCTCTTTGGCCGGCGACCACATCATCGTGCATACCTCCAGAATGAACGAGGCGACTATGAGACCCAGCAGGCTGTCGACGAACGGCAACGAGAACACCACCAAGGCTCGCGAGATGTCACAGACCAGCATGACCCGCTTCCTGCTGAGCCGATCAACGAGCACACCGGCTGCGGTGGCCAGAAAAAACCCTGGCGCTATTCGAGCAGCGAGCACCAAGGCAATGGCCGTACCTTCAGAGCCGTCACTGAGTCGATCCGCAAGAGAGACAATAGCGATCAGTCCCAGCCAGTCCCCAGTAGCCGAGATGACCTGCGCGATCCAGAGCCGAAAGAACTCCCTGGAGCCGAACATGGCTTCGATGCGGCCCTTCTCGCGAGCAGCTTTGAGCGCATCCCCCAAACGGGTAGCGCTGCTGGAAGAGAACTGTTCAGCCACGGCACGAGACTAGTGGCTGGTCTTCTTCGTGGTCTTCTTCGTGGTCTTCTTCGCGGGTCTCCTGGATGCCTTCTTCGCGGCTCCGCGTTTCCTGACCTTTTTCGCCGTCTTGGTGACAGGGCCCCGCGCGCGTCGTTCCGCCAATAATTCTGCAGCCCGCTCGACCGTCAACTCCTCGACTGTGTCACCCTTGCGGAGAGACGCGTTGTATTCGCCATCGGTGACGTAGGGGCCGAACCGGCCGTCCTTCACCAACATCTCCTTACCGGTGTCAGGATCTTCGCCCATCTCACGCAACGGCGGTTTGGACACATGCCCACGACGACGCCTGGGCTGCACGAAGAGCGCCAAGCACTCATCGAGTGTCACACTGAAGATCTGCTCTTCGTTGTCAAGGCTGCGACTGTCAGAACCTTTGCTGATGTAGGGGCCGTACCGCCCGTTCTGGGCGGTGATCGCCTGACCGTCTGTTGGATCAATACCCACATCACGAGGCAACGACAGAATCCGGAGCGCATCCGCAAGGCTGACCTTCTCCAGAGTCATCGTCGAAAACAATGTTGCCGATCTCGGTTTTCGGTCCTGCTCGTCGCTGTTGCCGACCTGTACGTAAGGGCCGAAACGACCAGCTTTCGCATAGATGTTCATGCCGGTCTCGGGATCGGCGCCCAACACCCTTCCCTCTCTTGGCATCTCGAGATACTCGAGTGCCTTTTCGATGGTCAACTCATCGGGGGGGAGATCGTCTGGAATCGAGGCAGTGGCAGCACTGTTGCCGGCGTTGCCGTCTGATTCTCCGCGCTGCACATAGGGGCCGTAACGCCCGACCCGCACGACAATCGGTTGACCGTCTTGGCTGGTCCCCACAGGAACCGTGTTGATCGACCTGGCATCAATGTCCTCCAAGCGAGTCGACACCTTCTCCTTCAGGCCGGGTTCGGCGCCTTCACCTCCACCGAAGTAGAAGCGGGTCAGCCAGGGTTCGGACTCTTCAGCGCCACTGGCGATCTGGTCGAGGTCATCTTCCATCTGCGCGGTGAAGCGATAGTCGACAAGGTTCGGGAAGTGTCTTTCCATCAAGTTGACCACCGCGAACGCGGTGAAGGTGGGAACCAACGCCGAACCCTTCTTCCAGACGTATCCACGGTCAAGAATGGTGCCGATGATCGACGCATACGTTGAAGGACGACCAACCCCGAGCTCCTCAAGCCTCTTTACCAGAGAAGCTTCTGTGTAACGCGCCGGCGGAGTGGTCTCGTGCCCCTCCGGGTCCAGCGGGCCTGTTGCGCGAACCGCATCTCCCCGATTGATCGAGGGCAGACGCCTTTCTTCGTTCTCGTCGCCGGACCCGTCGGAGGTCTCCTCGTAGACTTCGCGGAACCCGCGATGCGAAATCACCGTGCCACTGGCGCTGAACACTGCGTCTTTGTTGGTGCGGCTCGTGGCGCCCGATCGAAGTTGAACCGTCTCACCGGTGCAATCAGTCATCTGGGAAGCAACCGTCCGTTTCCAAATCAACTCATATGCCCGAGCTTCCGAGCGGGGAACTTCGGCAGCGACTTCTTCAGGTGAACGAAACGACTCACCAGCCGGGCGAATCGCTTCGTGGGCTTCTTGAGCATTCTTGGACTTGGTCGCGTACCGTCGGGGGGAATCAGGCAGGTACTGCGCACCGTAACGGTCCTTGACAGTGCTGCGAGCCGCCTGCAAAGCAGTGTCGGACAACGTCGTGCTGTCCGTTCGCATGTAGGTGATGTACCCCTTCTCGTAGAGTCCCTGCGCGGCGCGCATGGCCATCTGAGCCGACAACTTCAGCTTTCGGCCGGCTTCTTGCTGGTAGGTGGAAGTAATGAATGGCGCTGCGGGTCGGCGACGATAAGGCTTGGACTCGCGAGACCGGATCTCGTAGGGCACACCGTCTAGATCACTGACAAGCTCCGATGCTGCGGCTGCGTCAAGAACCGTCACGTCCTCGCGCACGAGTCGACCGTCGTCACCAAAGTCTCGGCCGTTGGCGAGTCTCACCCCGTCGATTGAGGCAAGCGACGCAGAAAACTCTCTTGTGTCGCCTTCGGTTGCAGCAAAGACGCCTTTCACGCTCCAGTAACCAGCGGTTTGAAACTCCATCCGCTCGCGCTCGCGTCGAACCACGATACGGGTAGCAACACTCTGCACCCGACCAGCGGAAAGCTGAGGCAGCACCTTTTTCCAAAGCACGGGCGAGACTTCATAACCGTAGAGACGGTCGAGGATCCGACGCGCTTCTTGAGCGTCGACCATTTTGCGGTCGAGCTCCCGGGGAGCCGCAACAGCAGCTGAGATCGCCGCCGACGTGATCTCATGGAACACCATCCGCTTGACCGGGATCTGCGGATTCAGCACTTCGATCAGGTGCCAGGCGATCGCTTCACCTTCTCGGTCTTCATCAGTCGCCAGATACAACTCGTCGCTGTTCTTCACCAACTGTTTCAAAAGCCGAATATGCGATCTTTTGTCGGCGTTCTCCACGTACAGCGGTTTGAACCCGTCATCAACATTTATGCCGGTCCGAGCCCAAGGCTCGTTCTTGTATGCCTTAGGCACCTCAGAGGCGTTGCGGGGAAGGTCGCGGATATGGCCGATCGACGATTCGACCGTGTAGCCGGCGCCGAGGAACTCCGCGATCTTCTTTGCCTTGGCCGGCGATTCAACAATAACAAGTGCGTTAGTCACAGGGGGTAGTCAATCCAAACGATAGAAACTTTGTCGGGCAATGTAGCCCTCGAATGCCCTCGCTCAACATCTACAGGCTTGTGGTACCCAACAACTTCGGGTCATTCGTCTCGATTTCTTCAACTTCTTTCGCACGCAACAAAATCACCGAACCGATCACCGCGGCAACAACCGAAGCTGCGACGATACCGATCTTTGCTTCTGTCAAAAGCGGGTCGGAGAATGCCAGACCAGCAATAAACAGCGACACCGTGAAGCCGATACCTGCCGTGGCTGCCAACCCGATCACATGGGTCCAGTTGGCCGACGGCGGCAGCGAAGTCAACCCGGACTTTACACCGACCCACGTGGCAAGCGTGATGCCTATGAGTTTCCCTAAGACCAGACCAGCGGCAATACCGATCGTGATCGGACTGCTCGCGGCATCAGAGACAGTCTCGGTCGACAGTTCGATACCAGCATTGGCCAAAGCGAACACCGGAATGATCAAGAAACTAGAAACCGGGTGGAGCAGGTCTTCAAGGCGTTCAGCCACCGAAACTTGATCTTTCAATTCGACGTTCACGCGACGGACGACCATCGCGTTCGCATCACCACGCAACGCTCTGAGAACCGGCTCTTCGTCCGGTTGAACCTGATTCAACGGGCGAGCCGGCGTCAACAGGCCCAGGATCACCCCCGCAATCGTGGCGTGGACCCCCGAATCATGCACCGCGAACCACAAGAAGAACCCAACGACCACGTAAGCGGGAGTCCACGACACCCCTGCTCGTCGCATGCCGACCACCAAGAATATGGCTGCAACCGCGGCGAGCAGCCATCCGACGGAGACATCGCTCGTATAAAAGATTGCAATCACCGCGATCGCGCCAATGTCGTCGACGATGGCAAGAGTGAGCAAGAACACTTTCATCACACCCGGCACGCGGTTGCCGAGCAGCGACACCACGCCAACGGCAAAGGCGATATCGGTGGCCATAGGGATACCCCAGCCGTCTGCGCCCACACCACCGGGGTTGAACAAGAAGTAAATCCCGGCTGGGAGGATCATGCCTCCGAGCGCTGCAATAGCCGGCAGAGCAGCGGCTCGTGGGTCGCGGAGCGTTCCAACAACGAACTCCCGTTTGATTTCCAGGCCGACAACAAAGAAGAAGACGGCCATCAAGGCATCGTTGATCCAAGCTTCAAGCGGCAGATCAAGAAGGTCATGAGAACCGATTTCAATCGAAATGTGGGTCTCGAGAAGCTCGTGGTAGACGTCGCTGTATGACGAATTAGCCCAAATCAAGGCTGCGAATGTGGCCGCCAGCAACAGAATGCCACCAGCGGCCTGGATCCGCAGGAACTTACGCACCGGACGACCCAACGCCTCCACGAATCTCAATTCTCGGGTCGGCCGTTTACGCGGCGACTGTGGTTGTGGACCGTCAGACATAACCATGCGAAACGCTATCCGTTCATGATCGTACGGGGACGCTCTGTTCCATAGAATACTAAGCTCACGTATGTCCCGGATGATGAGGGGCGGATATCCATCTCATCCGCGAGTATCCGCATCAACCGGAGCCCCATCCCCGACTCATGGAGCAGCCTCTCGGGCGAACCCGGATCAGGGAGACTGGGTAGAGACTCCGGGTCGAAACCATTGCCGTGATCACGGACGGTCACTTCGATCTGATCTTCTGTGACGTTGCAGGTGAGGTGGACCTGCGCGGCAGTTCCGGCACTCTGGTGCGACCTGATGGCGTTGGTCGTCGCCTCCGAGACGGCTACCCGAAGATCTTCGGCACGTTCCGGTGGAATGTAGGGGTGGAGTTTCGCCGCACTCGACACCACCGAGCGCACAAGCGCCACATATTCCATGAGAGCGGGAATCTCAAGGGCAACCTCACCAGCATAGAAACCCGCAGAGTCAGAACTTTGGAGGTTGGACGCTTCGGAGAGATCTCGGCCTTGGGTCATCTAGGCGAAACTGCTTCCTGGACGGTCCGGTACAGCTTGAACACTCGATCGAGGTCGCATACTTCAAAGACTCTACGAATCCGCGGTTCTGGTACCACCACTCGCAGGTCTCCATCAAGGAGTCGAGTGCGTTTGAGCGCGCCGACTACTACGCCGAGCCCGAACGAGTCAATGAAGTCGACGCCGCTCAGATCAAGCACCAAACGATGACTGCCCTCACCGACTCGAGCCATCACGTGTTGACGCAACTCCGGTCCACCCACGACATCGAGTTCGCCCACAACAGCTGTGACAGACCACGGCCCCTCACCAAACGTCTGAGTCAAATGCACCTCAGGAACAGTATCGGACCGACAAGCTGGGCTTGCGTCACTGTTCTCGGTACATAGCAGCGACCGACGACATCTCGGGATCGTTGAGCAGGGCTCCCACAACTGAAACATCCGTCGGCATCACATAAACGAGCAGCACCCTCACCACCGAGGCATCGCGGGCAACGCCAACCGTAAGCCGTGTTGGATCCAACGAACCCGCGTCGATCACCGCTGCTGTGACCTCAGCGTCTGATCCGCCCACCGCAGCCACCCGAACTCCTTCACGAGCAGCGTGGGTGAGCATGACCCTGGTACGGACTACCAGTCCGATTTGGGCGATCAGCAGCAGCGCAACCACCGCGACAGGCAAAAGCAGAGCGAACTCAACCGTCGCCTGCCCACCGCACCCGGTACGGCGTCGCTTCACGAAACCCGATCAGCTATCGAGTTGACAACCTTGTTGAGCAGAGCCGAGATCCTGCCAGTGGATGTGGCCCAAGCAATCAGCATCATCGCAACTGTGGCCGCTCCAAGTAGCACAAGCGCATATTCGGCGGTCGCTTGACCCCTGTCGTCGGTTAGCCGTGATCTCACTTCGACGACTGCGGTGTAGACGGTGACTTCAATCGAGAGCCATTGACGCAACAACATCAGGTTCCTCCTGTTTCGTTTTGTTCGTGTTGGTTCGGGGGAAGCAACAACATGGAACGCCTTGGGCGCAACACTTGTGCGACACTCAGACGTCCACGCCGAGATCGCTGAGGGAACCGAGTACCAACGGAACCAAGGTCAGCAATGCAAAGGAGGGGAGCACGCACAACAACAGCGGCCCGAGCATGGCGACAGGCACACGTCGCGCCCGCTCCTGTGCTGCGACCCGTCGCTGACGACGAGCTTCGTCGCTCACTCGCAACAAGCTCCCGGCCAGCATCGAACCATCGCGTTCACCGGCATTGAGGGCCGCAACCAACGGCCGCAAACGATTTCCAAGGGGGGTCATCGCCAGGTCAAGAGCGTCAGCGAAAGTCGCTCCTGCCGACGCTCTGGAAAGAGCGCTCTGCACAGCCGCTGCAAACGGGTCCGGCAACCAGGCTCGGCAACGTTGCAACGTTTCTCTGGGTGTGAGCCCCGCACCCACCCCCACCAGCAGGAGATCCACAACCTCGGGCAGGGTCCTCACCACGGTTTCCTGTTCATCGCCCGACGCGCGGCGACCACGGACCACTGCAACCGCATAAACGAAGATCAACGGAAAGACCAGCACCGGTTGCATCGACCACACGATCACCGCACCGACGATCACCACACCAAGCAGCAACCGCTGCCTGGCTGAACCTCTCGCTGAGCTTCTCAAACCTCCCGCCGATCCCGTCAAACGACAAGGACCGGGCAAATCCTCAACGAGCGGCCTCGGCCGGACACGCCAGGGACGGAACCAGACAGCGCTGAGCACACAGCAAACAACTACCAGCGCCACACTCAGCGGACCACCGGGACTCACCGGGTCACCGAACCCACCAGCCACCGCATCCATACGAAACCAACGAGGTCGAGCAGCAAACCCAACACCACGCAAATCTGACCCAGACGAGTGGTGAAAACCGCAGCTCCGCTCGCAGGGTCAAGAATCAGCAACAGAACCAGGAAACCGATCGGCGCCACGAACAACAACATCGCCGAGGCCCGGGTCTGCGCAGTCAACACCTTCACTTCGTCGACAAGCCCAGCCCGTTCCCGCAGAGTCAACGCGGCCCGCTCCATCGATCCCGCCAACGCTCCGCCGGTTACTGAGCCCAGGCTGACAACGGCACGAACCAGATCGCCGTCGGGATGATTCAACTCGCCGGCCCAACGGTCGAGCGCCTCCACCAGCCGTTCACCGGAAGCGAAACGGGTCACCAAGGTGTCGAGTCCCAGACCGCGCAGCGACGTCATCGACGAGGCCGTCTGTATCGCTTCATGCAGGTTGCGCCCGCCCCGCAGCTCACGCGCCAGCACGTCGAGCATCTCCGGAAGCTGACCGATCGCGGCGAGCCGCCGACGCTGCTCAGCACGACTCACAGGCACTCCCAGCACCACAGGCATTCCCCGCACCAACTCCTGGAACTCGATGTTCGACGGGGGAAGTCGTGTGCCACACCCTAGTCCGCAAAGCGGCAGTGTCAACCACCGATTCACGCCAAATCAGACGTCTGTGACCTTGCGGGTCATTACAGATGGTTGGGACAGCCGCCCACCGCCTGGCCCGGCGCCGCGCCGCAGTGGGTGATCGACGGTGCCAAGACCTTCATCACCGACTCCGGAACCGACATCACCAGCCTGGTAACGGTGACCGCGCTCACCGATGAGGGTGTGTCGTCGACCATCGTGCCCGCGGGCACTCCGGGGTTCATCGTCGAGCCGCCGTACCGGAAGATGGGCCGGCACGCCTCCGACACCCACGGCCTTGTCTTCGACAACTGTCGAGTACCCGAATCGAGTCTGCTCGGCCGGGCCGGGCAGGGTTTCCATCAGTTCCTGGCCACCCTTGACGACGGTCGTACAGCCATCGCGGCGCCGGCCGTCGGACTCATCCAGGCCTGTTTGGACGAATGCACCGCGTATGCGAAGGAGCGCCAAGCTTTCGGCAAGAACATCGGCAGCTACCAGGCCGTGGCGTTCAAGTGCGCCGACATGGCGGTCGTCGCCGAAACCGCCCGCCACACGACCTACACCGCCGCCTCGCTCAAAGATGCCGGCCGCCCGTTCAAGAAGGAGGCTGCTATCGCCAAGCTGTACGCCACCGAAGCAGCGGTAGCGGCGACCAGGGAAGCCACCCGGATCTTCGGCGGATACGGCTTCATCGACGAGACTCCGGTCGCCCGCTTCTACCGAGACGCCAAGATCCTTGAGATCGGCGAAGGCACCAGCGAGATCCAGCGCCTGGTGATCTCCCGTGAACTGGGCCTCGGCGCGACTGCGTGACATACCTGCTGATCTCACAACTTACGCGCCAACAACGTCGAGCATCACTCCCCGCACCACAGTCACTCCCGCACCAGAGGGGGCGCAGCGCGTCGTAGCGTGCCAGACGCCGATGGCCACAGTCACTCCCCGCACCAGAGGGGGCGCACGGTCTCGCCGTCGACCACCTCGACGACCGCGGCTACTTCACGTGCCCCTGACGGTGCGCGTTCAACCTGCACAACCACATCGACTGCAGAACCGATCTGGGTGCGGACCACGTCATGGGGCAGCCCGGTTCCGGCCGACATCACCAACGACGCCAACCTTCGCAACGCATCGGTCGGGGAGTTCGCATGGATCGTGGACAAGCACCCCGAATGCCCGGTGTTGAGCGCCTGGACCAGATCGAGCGCTTCGGGGCCGCGCACCTCGCCGAGCACGATGCGGTCAGGGCGCATCCGCAGCGCATTGCGCAGAAGGTCACGGATCTCCACGGCCCCCACCCCTTCGATGCCGTCCGCCCGAGCCTCCAGACGAACCACATGGGGATGGCGGAGCCGAAGCTCGGCCGCGTCCTCGATCGTGATCACCCGAGCTTCAGTAGCCACATGCGCAGCCAACGCGTTGAGCAGCGAAGTCTTGCCCGCGCCCGTACCGCCACTGACGACGATGCTGCGCCGCTCAGTAACCAACTCCGCCAGCATCGACGCAACCGATGGCGGCCCGAAATCGGCCACGTCCTCGGCTCGCAGCACGAACCGGCGGATGGTGACGTAGGGGCCGTCGATGGCGACGGGCGCGGCCACGATATTGACCCGGCTCCCGTCGGCGAGCCGCCCGTCGACCCAGGGCCGCCGTGGGTCCACGATCCGACCGATCGGCGCAACGATCCGTTCGACGAGCAGTTCCAGTTCAGCCTCGCCGAGCACCACTCCGCTCGACTCGATCCGCCCGTGGCGCTCGAACCAGACCATCCCAGGCCCGTTGATCATGATCTCGCTGATCTCCCGGTCAACGAGCAACGGCTCGATGGGTCCGAGGCCGGCCAGACGGGCCGCGACCTGCCGGTGCAGCGACTCCCGTTCACGGGCGCCCAGCAATGGGGCGTGACGGGAGATGGCGGGGAAGATCTCCGCGGCACCGCCGCCCTGGTCCAAAAGGTCGCCGTGGACCGTCGCGGCGAGATCAAGCATCAGCGCTTCAGCCATCGAGCACCTCGCTCAAGCGGTTCAGCGAACGTGGCATCCGGTGCGCGAGCAGGCCCGAGTCGACTGCCCGGGAGACCGCCGGATCCCAGGGCACGGCAAGGACTTTGTGTCCGTTGAACACGGCTGTCACATCGGAGAGGCGCAGTGCCCTGCCGGGTTCTTCAACGACGACGACCGAGGTCCCAAGCGCCAAGGGTCGGGCGAGGGCAGCCTGAATACCCAGGTAGCAGGCCCGAATGACCATGACGGCACGGGTACCGTGCACCAGCCAGGGATCGGGAGGGCCCGCGCTGCCCGCATCGACCACGACCCAGCGTGCAGACCGCGACAGGAGCTCCGCCGCCAACACGGTTCGCTCGGGATCGATCGCTGCCTTTGTGGCGTTTCCCGCTCCGAGTAGTTGCAGCCGTTCGCCGGCCGGCATCTCGAGCAGCGACAGTGCATCGGCGGACACGTCGGAGGGCGCGAGCAGCCAGTCAGACAGTCCGTCGCCGGTACCGGGCGGCAGGCCCAGCACCATCGGCAGATCGCCGACAGTGTCGACTAGCAGGGTTTCACGGCCCGACGAGGCAATCGTCAGGCCCAGCGCGGCGGCTGCGACTGAGGTACCTGATCCGCCCTTGGGCGACCAGCAGACAATAAACACGACAACTCCCGGAACTCAATGTTCAACGGGGGAAGTTGTATGTCACACCATAGTCGGCGAAGCGGTGGTGTCAACCCGCCGACGGTGCTGCCTCAAACGTCTTTGACCTTACGGCCGAGCAGCACCAGCAGCACGATCAAAACGACACCGAGCAACAAACGCTTCTTTGACATTCCGATGATGCTATCGAGCTGTGGACGATCTCACACCGTCGAGAGTTTCCGTTTTGACTGTAGTGTCTGGAGTGGAGGTGTCCGAGCGCCTGGTGGGCTCCCCCGCCTTCAAAGCGGGTGGGACGGGTGATCCCCGTCCGGCGGGTTCGATTCCCGTCCACCTCCGCCACGAAGGCTACGCCAGAAATTCTCTTTGGACCGAGAAGCTACCCTTCCTCCGGCTGCCTCGCTATGCGGGCCTTCTCTACTCGTTCCTTGCGTGCAGCTCTGCTCCCGATGATGTTGACACCTACAAGGGGAGCTAGAGCCGCTACGACAAACACTATGCCGACTGTGGATTGACCAGAATTGATCAAGACGACAGATCCGATGAGAGATGTCATGCGCCTATGACGTGCCTAGGTTGCAACAGTTTCGATTGGGATCGACTGAGGGTCCGGCTAGTAAGCGCAAGCTGAATGCAGCCGTTATACCGCGTGCATGGGCCCCGGAATGCACGGGGTACCTTTTTCTTTTCCCACCAGCAGGTTGACGGATGGGGCAACCCGGTGCTTCAACTCGGCGCCCTCGTCCCGTTACCCACACGACTCCTCGTATCAACCGCGCAGCCCCGCGCACAATCCACAACCGAGGCGGTACCGAATTCACATCACCACTCACAAGTTGAAGTAGTGTATGTTGTCGATGCAGTAGTGCATGTCAGCAAACTGAGGAGGCACCAAATGAATGATCAAGCGTCGACTAACGCTCCTGGAATCGCAGGGGGGCTTGTTCGCATCCACGAAAAAGTCAGCATCGGCACAGTCCTGAGCCTGTATTGGTTCTTGTTCTGGCTCTTGAACGGATTCGACAAGTTCTTCAACAACGACACGTTCTACGGCGTGAACTTCAAGATGGCACTTGAAGGAACGCTGCTGCCATCGCTGGACTTGAACACATCGCTGGCATCGCCGCTCGCAGCCATCGTCGGCGTCATCGAAGTGGTGCTCGGCCTGCTGTTCTTGGTATCACTGCTTGCTTTCGCGACACGCAAGCCGCATCGCTACGAGGTCGGCAACGCCTGCATCGCTCTAAGCGTGCTGTTCTTCGCACTGTTGACCGCCGGCGCGATCCTGTTCGGCGCCCGAGACCACGTGATGACTCAAGGACTGTTCATCGGAACCCTGCTGGTGAGCGGACTCACATTGCATGTCTCCAAGAAGGCATCCGACTGACGGTCGTGACGAGCCGAGCGGGGCTCGGTCCCGCTCGGCTCGGAGTTCGCTGTGCGTAGGCTCCCTGCCGTCGGCGGCCACGGCTTCAAGCTGTCCGCTGTCCTCGATATCGCATGACGGAGGCGTCGGCTGGGTGATCTTCGGACGCCCTGATAGGCGCATGCCGAATGCAGCCGATATACCGTATGCACGGGACCCCGGAACGCACGGATCCCTTTTCTTTGTCCCACCATCAGGTCGACGGATGGGGACAACCCTGTGTTTAGCTCGGCGGCCTCGTTTCCTGACCCGTGGTGGAGAGGGCTTCGGTCAGGGCTTGGATCTCGGTTAGGGCGGATTGGAGGTCTTCGGCGATCTCGGCGGCGAGGACGGCCGGGGGCGGGAGGTTGTCGGCGTCTTCGAGGCTCTCGTCCCGCAGCCAGAACAGGTCGAGGCTGACCTTGTCGCGGGCGACCAGTTCGTCGTAGGTGAAGCGCTTGAACCGTTCGGACTCCGCACGTCGGTGGCGGGCGCCGGCCCGGTAGCAGGCGACGAAGCCGTCGAGGTCGGCCCTCGTTAGCGGGTTCTGCTTGAGGGTGAAATGCTTGTTGGTGCGCAAGTCGTACACCCACAACTCACGAGTCCACGCGTCCTCCGCGCCCTCACGGCGACAGAAGAACAACACGTTGGCCTTCACACCCTGCGCATAGAAGATCCCCGTCGGCAACCGCAGCAACGTGTGGACCTCGCAATCGTGCAGCAAGCGGCGGCGGATCGTCTCGCCGGCGCCCGCCTCGAACAGAACGTTGTCGGGCACCACCACGGCCGCGTCCCCGCCGATCTTCAACAGGCCCACCACATGCTGCACGAAGTTGAGCTGCTTGTTCTTCGTCGTCGCCCAGAAATCCTCCCGCTCGTAGCTGTCCGACGACGACCGGCCGAACGGCGGGTTGGTCAACACCATGTCGAACGGCCTGCCCGGAGAATCCCGCAACGCGTCGTCGACCACGATCGGCGAGTCCGACTCGGGGCTCTCGATGCCGTGCAGCAGCATGTTCATCGCGCACAACCGGGCCGGCAGGTCGGCGATCTCCCAACCAGTGAACGCACCCGATCGCAGATGAGCAACCTGGTCAGGTTCCAGATGCGGGAACCGCTCGACGATCGACCGGTACGCCCCCAGGAAGAACCCGCCAGTGCCGCAGGCCGGGTCACAGATGCGGTCATCAGGCTCTGGCTGCATCACATCGACGACGGCGTTGATCAGCGCACGCGGCGTGAAGTACTGGCCCGCTCCCCTGGCGCCCTCCTGGGCGGTCTTCTCGATCAGGCCCTCGTAGGCGTCGCCCTTGAGGTCGGCGTCGTAGCTCATCCACTCGTGCTGGTCGATGAACTCCTTGACGAGCTGTTCCAGCTTGGCCGGCGTCTGGATGCGGTTGCGGGCCTTGTGGAACACCACACCGAGCATGTCCCCACCCGCCCCGAGCGCGGCCAGCGCATCGCTGTAGTGGGCTTCCAGATCCGCACCCGAACGGTTCAGCAACGACTGCCAACCAAGCTCGACGGGCACGATCCGGTCACCCCCGAGCATTCCGTGCTGCTCATCGGCCATCTTCAGGAACAACAGATACGTGAGCTGCTCCAAATAGTCGCCGTAAGACAAGCCGTCGTCACGCAGCACATCACAGAAGTCCCACAACTTCTGCACCATCGCCTTCGGATCCTGCGCGGTCACCGGTACGCGCTCGAACTAGCGGTCGGCGCCCGCAGGCTGCGGACGGCTCGGAGGTGGGGCGTCCGGCACAGCCAGAGCAACGATCTCAAGTTCAGCAATGCCCTCAAAATCCGCTGGATTCGCGGTGTACAGCGGGAGGCCGTTCGAGATTGCCGTGGCGGCAATGAGCGCGTCGTAGGCCCGTGCTGTGTGCTTGCGTCCAGAAGACCGCAGGTCAGCAGCCACCTGCCCGAAGGCCCTGGCGGCAGCATCGTCGAAGGGCAGCGGATCGAAGTCGTTCTCCGCTTGCTGGAGGTGGGCCTGACGCCTCGCTCGCTCAACTGGGTCGGATGCTACCAGCGGCCCCACAGACAACTCAGCGAGCGTGACGGCAGTGATGGCCGGTTCCGCGGGCAATATCTCGGCGTCGGTAATACGCGGCAAGCCGATCACGGCGTTGGTGTCGAGCACACCGCGGTTGTGTTGGTGCCCGGTGGTCACAGTGACGGGTCTATCACGTCATCAATATCGGACCGAAGTCGCACGGGATCGATACAGGGAAGGTGCCGCCAACGTTCAAGCAGCGTCGAGGCATCGGTTGCCCGACGGGGCAAGGGACACAGTTCCGCCACCGGCCGGCCAGACCGCGTGACCGTAAGCCGTTCACCCGCCTGGACTCGGTCCACGACCTCGCCTCCATGATTACGCAGCTGCCGTATGGTCACTTGATCCATGGGCTTAGCGTATCACAAGTGATACACTTCGTTACCGCTTGAGATCGGGCACGCCGCGGTCTTGTGGGTGCGCGGTGATCACAGCGACGGGTCTACCACATCATCGATATCGCACCGCAGTCGCACGGGGTCGATGCTCGGAAGATCATGTCAACGCTCTAGCCCTGACACGCCCGCATCGCCGCGGACAAGGCGTTCGTGCAGGACATCACGATAGACATGATCGCCAAGTCATCTTCTTGAGACAGCAAATGCGTTTATGAGACAGTTGATGTGTTAGCTTGTTGCTGTGCTGGGCCGACTAGCCTCTGTCAACGAACTTCCAGACAATCCGTTCACGCCTGATTTCGGTCAGCAGCCGCGTCGATTGGTGGGACGCGACGACCTGGTGCGGTCGCTGGAGCGGGGCCTGGAATCAGGACCACGCGACCCGCGGTTCACATCCATATTGCTAGGCCCCCGAGGTTCAGGCAAGACGGTCATCCTGAACCACATCAAAGACGAAGCCAGCGCGTCGGGATGGATCGTGCTGTCTCTGGATGCGACCACCACAGGAGTTCATCAGCGCATCAACGAACGCATCGCCTGGGCGCGGAGCGCACACGAGACGCTGCCTGAAGACGGGAGCGACGTAACCAGCCGCCGGGCTGTGACTTTCAAGATGTCGCCGTTCGCGTGGCAACGCGAAGCCATCCGCACGGTGCGTCCAGAGTGGGGGCTTCGCCGCCAGTTGACCGCCCTCGCAGGTCACGCAGCGCAGAACGACACGGCAGTGCTGCTGGTATTAGACGAAATGCACAGCGGCGACACCATCGAACTTCGGCGACTGGCAGCCGATCTCCAGCACATCACCAAAGGCGAACGCCTGCCGCTCGGCTTCCTGGGGGCCGGGCTGTCCGAAATGAAACACACGCTGCTCGACGACAAGCGAATGACGTTCTTTGCTCGATGCAACCGAGAAGACATGCCCCCGCTGGACCGCATCAACGCCCACCGGTTCCTAACCGCAACAGTGACCGACGCCGGCGGGTCATTCGAGGGCGACGCGCTGGGTGCGCTGGTCGACGCGTCCGGATCACTGCCGTACAGAATGCAGCTCGTGGGGTACAACGCATGGAACGCCTCCGGTGCCCCCGCAAACCCGGTCGACGAACGCTCCTCCGCGCTGGCCATCACCGAAGCGGACCGGATGATGCATGAACGCGTCTCGCTACCAGCATGGCACGCCCTCAACGAGACCGAACAGGGGTACCTTCAACAACTGGCTGCATTTGGCGGCGAGTCCACGCCCCGACAGATTGCCCAGTACTTGTCGGGCGACCCGAAAACCCTCACGCGGGCATGGCGGCGCCTGGAGAACGCCGGATGCATCGAAACCGGCTCTGACGGCAGAATCCGGGTCGCTGACGTTATCCCCGTGAGCAGCATCGAAAAGATCAGGGCGCAGGAAGCCATGCACGCATACGACGACGAATTTTCGCATCAACCGCGCTTGACGCCCCGATGCAATTTCTGGATGCCGAGAGCGCGCTCGCGGTGTGTCTTGTCAAAAGGCCACGCGGGCGGACACAGATCGCAGTGAAACCGAGGGGCCGGGGCAGGAGTTTGGACCAAACCAAGAAAATCGGGATCCTCAACTCCGTCGGACAACCGGGGTCAGGCGCGGCCGCGCGCCGTGCAGCACCACCACCCGGAACGCGTCGAGAGCTGTTCGGAGATGCTGCTCTGCCTGACGTTCGACGTAGTCCATGTGCGAAGCCTATGGCGAAACACCACTTCGACAGCATCCTAATGCATATTTTACCAGTGGCCTAATGTCATTTTAACCAGACGAATGGTGTACATTTCGACATCGCACCGATGCCGAAAAATCTGGCTCTGGTCCAGGCTGAGGATCGCGGCGAGCCTCCTTGACAAGCTTCAGGTAAGGCGATGGCTCGGTGGGGCGGGGTCCGTACCGCGTTGGTCGGGACTCAGCCCGGGTCAGTAGCAGCATCCGCGAGGCTCTGGTCGCAGCTACGTAGAAGGTCTGAAGTTCATCTCGCATGGAATCAGGCGAGGTAGCACGAAAATCGGGAAACTGCCCATCGTTCATCCCGACGATCGCGACGGCCTTGACACCCACTTGCTCCAAACGCGACAAGCGTCTTGAGGAGCGGAAGTTCTTTGAGAGCGTCAGTTCGGTCGCGCCGAAAGTTGACCTGAAGTCCTTCATGTTTCCGCTGTCGCCCCCGGCGAAACCGGTCACAAGCTGATTCGGGTCACCAAGCAGTGTCGTTGGCACCTGTGGGGAATGGGACTCGGGATGTTGGCCAACCAACGCCACGATGAACTCATACTGCTGACGAGTGAGGTTCTGCGCCTCATCAACGAGCACTAGTCCGTAGACGTTGCGTATCATCTGGGCTATGGCGTCGATCTGGAGCATCTCAGTCGCCTTGGTGATCATCTCGTTGAAGTCAACTGCTCCGCTGTGCGCGAGTGCTTTGCGCCACATGCCAAGGTGAGAATACGCAGATCCTTTCGCTCGTGCGAGGTCAAGTTCACGAAACAGGCTCAGTTCTGCATCGGGTTCCCATGAGGGTTCAAACAAGGCGAGCAGTTCGGCGCGGTCCTCGTCTTTGACGATGACCTGGAAGTCCAGGGGGAGACCCACATGGCTGCCGTGAAAACTCAACAGCGATTGGGCGAACCCGTGAACAGTCTCCGCCGTGACTCGATCCATCGCGCTGCCGAGGAGACCCTGGAGCCGCAAGGTGAACTCCTCGGCGGCTCGTGTGGTGTAGGTCACGACCAGAACACGTTTGTATCCGTTCTCAGGATCGCGGACGAATCGCGCGGCCCGCTGGGCGAGCACTTCCGTCTTGCCCGTACCCGCCGGTGCCCTAATCACTAGGGCGGGATCACTGGCATCGACGGCAGCCCGCTGCTCGCTGGTGAGTTGGATGTCCCTCACGTCGGTTGGGTTCGTTGCCGTCATGCTGAAGCTTCGTCTCTACCCATGACAGTACCAAGCGCCGTTCGAAGCAGTTCCACAGTGCTCCTAACGCCGCCCGCAACACCGGCGGCAGGAAGGCACGTTCCGTGGCGCCATCGCCGATCACGACCGCACGAGCGAACAACAACTCTCCGAAGGGACGCTCCACTCACCGGCACCGGCGGCGACTTCTACAGGACACAACCAGCCCGTGTCGGCACGACTTTCGCCCAAGCTGTCATCGCGAGCACTCTTGAGGGTGACACGTCCTACACCGACGCGTTCCGAATGCTCGGCTTCAAGAGAGCCTCAACGTTCTATGAGTTGGCTGATCGACTCGGTGTGACGTGACGGTCTACCTGCTCGACACGGACACCCTCATCAGAGCGCGACCGCCGTCCAGATGCAATATTGATGGTTTCAATTGTCTCCGGTGCTTAAGCCATCCTGTTACAGTAAGTCGATGGCGGTCGTGCACACATGAACGAATCAGGTCTGTCGTACGGTTACGAACTCCAGTTTCGGCTCAAGTTCGCTGAGGGTCGGGGCGATGAGTTCCAGGATTTCTTCAACAACCTGATGGAGCGTCGCGACCCAGGTTTTCGGCGAGTCCGTCCATGGGGGAACCAGGGAGATCGGAAGAACGATGGCTGGAGTCCAGCGAGCCGGACACTGTTCCAAGTCTACGCACCTGCCAAATTCAAGGCTTCGGAACTTACCACGAAGCTGACGGAGGACTTCGATGGGGCGGTCAACTACTGGAAGCAGTATTTCGACATGTGGGTGTTCGTCCATAACGACGTCGATGGTCTTGCGCCCGCGGTAGAGCGGAAGGTTGCTGAACTCGACCAGCGGAACAAGAACATCACCTGCACATCTTGGGGGCGGGAACAAATCAGGCGTGAACTTGCCCAACTCAAGGACACAGACCTAACAACGCTCCTCGGACCGCCGATCACAACCGAGCAGTTCCTCAGTGTGAGTGCTTTGTCCCTCCAACCCCTCTTCGGACACCTTGAGGTCGCCGGGCTGAACCCCGGCGTTCAGGGGATTGGGCCGGTGCCTGTCGACAAAATCGAACGAAACGGGCTCGGTGATGCCCAAGCTCGCCTACTCACGCTCGGGGAAGCCAGGATGCAGCTGGTCGACGATTACCTCTCGCGAGTCTCGCCTCTACCCACGTACAAGTCTGATGTCTCACATGTGTTCGCGAACAAGTACGGAGAGCTTCGCGAAGCGCTTGGCAATGCCGACGATATCTTCGACAATCTCCTCGCCTGGCTCACAGTGGGGGTTGCGGAAGCGGATCGCCTCGTCAATGCTGTCACTGTCGTTGCGTATTTTTTCTTCACCTGCCAGATCTTCGAGGAGGAGGGTCTGTGATCCTTCCTTCGAAGAGCATCCCACCTGAGAAGTCGCTCATCGCTCTGGGCGGATTTGTCCTCAAGTTGCTTCAGGAGTCTCCGTTGACAGTGACATCGGTGTGGACAAAGCTCCACACCAGCGAAAGCGCCCCTCACGCTGCCACAGCCAGCTTCGAGTGGTTCGTGCTGTCTCTGGTCATGCTGCACGCGCTCGGAGCCATTGAACTGGAACCTACCGGCGTGTTGCGCCCGGTCGAGTCGTGATCCGCCGACTATTCGCTTCAGACGGTCGTTTCCGCGAGCTTCGGTTTAGCGCTGGGTTGAACGTCTTGCTAGCGGACCGAGACCTTGCAGCGTCGGACAAGGACACCCGCAACGGTTCAGGCAAGACCAGCCTCGTGCATCTCATTCACTTCTTGCTCGGTGGCAACGCGGGCCCGAGCTCCATCTTCAGGAGCGAAGTCCTCGCCCCATGGACGTTTGGTATGGAGTTCGACCTAGCCGGATCAAGGGTTACGGTGTCGAGGACGGGCGAGCACCACGGTGAGGTCAATATCACAGGTCTCAATGACGACGCTGACGACGTCACGATGAAACCCGTCGACTGGAGCGATCTGCTTGGCGAGCGATGGTACGGGTTGGCACGCGAGGACTCCCTGCCTTCAACCCGGTCGCTCCTCTCCTACGCTGTCCGAAACGCTGAGACGGGCGGACTTCAGTCCCCATTCAAGCAGCACTATCAGCAGACACCTGGTGATTGGCAGACAGCCGCGACCTACCTTCTTGGTCTCGACTGGCGGCTCGCGAGGAAGTGGCAGGAAGTTCGTGACCTTGAGGCCGGTGTAAAGGCACTTAGGAAAGTCCTTCGAGCCAGCGGCCAGCAGACAGCCCTCGGTAGTGTCGCGGAGCTACGTACTGAGCTAGCGCTCATCGACGGGCACATTGCCCAACTGCGTCAGAGAGCAGAGGAGTTCCGCGTTATTGACTCGTTTCGCGACCTCGAAGTTGAGGCGAACGAACTCACGCAACAGATTGGGGCGTACCGCGATGCGGTATCCATGGATCGGCTACTTCTACAGGAACTCAAGACGACGCACGAACGCGAACAGCCACCAGATGGCGACGCTGTCGCAGCCGTTTATGAGGCGCTGGGATTGGAACTCGGGGATGTCGTCCGACGTCGATTTGAAGAGGTAGAGAGATTTCACACGTCCGTTGTAGAAAACCGGCGCATCCATCTCGCGCACGAGATAGCGGAAGTCGAGCAGCGAATCTCGGAAGCGGAGTCGTCGCAGAAGCAGCTTGACGTCCGGCGACGTGAGATCCTCAAGATGCTGAAATCGGGCGGTGCCATGTACGAGCTCACGTCACTCCAAGAGGAACTCGCTCGCGAAACCTCGCGAGCGCAGGTGCTTCGCGAACGATTTGAGGTGGCCGATCGGCTTGAGGCAGACAAGGGCAAAGCAAGAAAGGAGAGGCAGGATCTTCTAGCAACTCTCCGACAGGACCATCGCGAGAGGGAGGCTCACCTGAGAGCGTTGATTACAGATTTTGAGACAATCATTACCGCCCTCTACAAAGAACGAAGCGGCAGTCTAGTCATCGACAGTAAGGAAAGCGGGCCTGACTATCGAGTTGTCTTGGAGGACGGGAGAAGCCTTGGCATCGGACACATGGGCGTTTTCGCTTTTGATCTGCTGACTAGCACGGTGCTGGCGCGTGATGAAAGAGGACCGGGATTCTTGGTGCATGATAGTCACCTGTTCGACGGAGTCGACTCTCGCCAGGTAGCGAACGCGCTCACGCTTGGGGATCGCTCGGCGACCGAAGAAGGATTCCAGTACATCGTCACGTTGAATTCCGATGTCATGCCCGACGAATTCCCAGACGGGTTCTCTATCGATGACCATGTGCTTGACATCGTGCTTACTGATGAATCCGACGCCGGCAGGCTCTTTGGAGTTCGCTTCTGAGCCGAGCGATGGCCGCTGACCGCCAGCGAGACCTGGATGCACGGCACACGCGACCTCGCGCTCAGTGACCCACGGTTCTTGAGCCTGCGCGTAAACGTGGGGGGCGGGGTGGTTGAGTATCTGTGAGTGGGGTCGAGGCCCTGTTGGAATCGGTGAGTTCACATCTACGATCCAGGAGGGCTGGCGGGTCAATCATCGAGTCCTCGAAGATGACCCGCGGTGACTTCCACCGGTACGGTAGCTCAAGTCGGTACAGATGGAGAGTCAGCGCGAAACCGGGGTCTGGTCACTCGGGTCACCGTCGTTCTGGTACTTCGGGTTTCCCATCGCTTCAGGCGTCTAGCCATGGTCAAGGCGTAGCAGCTGTCGCAACCTGCGACACGCGGTCGCAAGTCCAGTGATGGGTTCCATGTGGCTTCGGTCCGCTCAATCCCTGTGCCATCACTCATGTCACATCCCTCCCCAGGTTGGTCCAAGGTCGGTCCAAGCTGCATCTTCAGATCACAAAAGCAGTGCGGCCGCTATTTGTTTGGTCCGGCGCTGCCCTGATCCACATTCGCCCTGTGTGTAGCCGCCGCTGGGTCTGCTCCGCTACCGTGAGCGATCGTGTTTGAAGATCCCGATGCCCAACAGCGCCGGCGACTGGGCCGCGCAGTCGTGTTCGTACACATGGCCGACACTGGCCAGATTCCACAGCAGACCGCCGTCGAAATTGAGCCCCTCCTCCTTGCGGGCAGAGCGATGGACTTTGCGGCTCGGCTGAAAGACTTCAAGGCCAAACAGCTAACTCCGGCTGTAGTCGGGAACTTTGCCAAGCTAGCCGGTATCGGGACTCCGAGCCTGCTGACCCATATCCTTCCGGCCCTCAAGAAAGCAGACGTACTTGACTTCACGGCCAATGACGGCAGTCTTATTGGTGTAGAGGAGTACGTCGGAGTCAGCGGCACACTCGTGGAACAGACCCACCGTGTCTTGACCGTGCTTTGCCCCACCGCTGCGGAGTTGGCGCTGTTGCACAGCGTGGAGTTGGCATCCTGGGCACCACTCACAGAGTCTCAGCACCTTGAAGGGCTCGTCCGTCGAGGATTCCTTGATTCTATTGCTAACCATGGCTACCACCTGGCGTTGTCTGCGGGGGTGAACGCACGCGTGGCCTCAACCGATCTTAGAGAGTACGTCGTATTCAACCCCTATGTGTGGGGGAGTAATCAGATCTCGATCGCTAAGTTCCTAAAGAGCCTCCCCTCGGCCGAACGGGATGTGATGTTGGGCTTGTGCGAACAGGCATCCGATCGCCCAGGACTCGCTTTGCCAGCGCTTCAGGCTTCTCCGCAGGCGCTGACGAGCGCACGGAAAGTTGGGCTCATCCAAGCGACGACCGTCAAGTCATCCGCAGCTGGTGGGTCTAGCCAAACCTATCTCTTCTCACCTCTCCTAGAGACGGAGGACGACCAGGCGCTCACCACAGAAGCACTTCATCAACGAAAGATGTTCGTCGCCCACATTCTGTTCGGTGTCGAGAAGGCGAAGTCCGGGTATGGGCGTATCACTCATCCAACCGTGCTCGTGCGCAAGCTGTACCAGCACGGCTCTGTTGGCCCTGCGACAAATATCGGCACCGATTACCACCTGCTTGAAGCTCAAGGAGTTGTTTCAGTTGATGCGAAAGGCGGTGATCGTCCTTACCTGCGGATGGTGAAACCCGAGATTGTGCGAGACGGTCTGAACTGGCTGGAGCGAACCGGTGGGCGAGGGATCGACAGCGACGTATCCCCAAAGCTCATGCGTTCGCCTAGCGAGTTCGTGACTCCTGAGCAGGACCGTGCCAGTCTACCTGATCAGGGAGCTACCGACGAAGTTGGCCGAGCGATGGTGCTGAGACTTAGAGAGGAGATGCAGCGTGCCACCCGCCAAGACACCGTCCTCTAGGCAACTCAACAAGGGTGAAGAGATAGAGATGCGCGCGGCTCGCTTGTGGTTCTGGGAAGGTTACTTCTCGCGGAGCGGCATCAATCTGAAGCGTCACTACCACCCCGAGGCGCTACTCGTCACGGATCTTGATCTCCTAGCTTACGACTTTGGGCCCTCCCTTCAAGTGCGCCGGACTATTGGCGAAGTAAAGTCGGGTACAGGCAGAAGTGCTCCGAAACCTCTCGACAGGATCATCTGGCTAAGAGGACTGAAGGAACTGGTCGGAGTTGATAACGCGGAACTCATCAGTAGCAACGCTCCGTCGCCCCGCGCGCGAATTCTTGCTAGGTCGATTGGGGTTAGCGCACAATCACAAGCGGATCTTGAGCGTCGTGAAGAGTTGGCTGATATCACGGGGGTAGAGGATGCCGGATCTCACGGCACAAGAGCCTTCCTTGAGCGCTCTTGGGTACATAAGCACTGCTCCTCGAACCAGGATCTTGAGCGAGCGTTCTGGTTCTTGAGGTCTGAGGTCTGGTTCTACGACGACATCACTGCATGCAAGCGCCTCATCGGGCTGTACCGACAACTAGGCGGGATGTGGACACCCGAGATTGAGGATGAGGACTCGCGAGCACTTCGCTGGCTTCTCGCCGAGACTGTTAGCGTCTTCACTCTCAACGCGGTAGCGGCTGCATCCGAGGTGATCCGATCTGCGCCAGATCTACTCGCTGCCGAGTTTGGTGATCGTCTGAGCGCTGGCCTCGCTCCCGCAGATGTGATGCGCCGAATTGCCTTGGACGTGGACAAGTTTGTTGGAGGCGTTTTGGCGGCGGCTAAGGCTCCCGCAAGCATCGCCGCCGAAGCCATGGGGGCGATGCACCCGGTTCCCCCAGCCTGGACCGAACAATTCCTAGAGCTTCTGTCGCGTATCGCTGTGGTCCACGAGGAAGCTCGTAGGCTCCCGAGACAAGCAGACCTGCTAGCGTACGAACGAATCGTCTGGCGGCGTGAGGTCATGCCGTTACCGTTTGGCCGCCTAGCTCTCTCGGACTCCGAGACTGGTCGCTTGGTTAGGCTGGTCGCTGCCTTTCTCCGAAGTCAGTCTGCACACATCGATGTGGTCGACAGGGCGCTCACGACCAAGATCAAGACAGCCGGCCAGGCTGAACCATCCGAAGCGTCGAGTGACGATTCGGACACAGACACCCAGTTGCCCGTTCAGGCGTCCTTGCTTGAGTCTTAGGGGCTGCGCGGATAGGTGACCATCCACCGGTCGTCGGGTTGCCCGAAGTGAACTTTGGGTTGACCGAACCAACGACGACCAGGTGGAGGTTCAGATTATTATGCGCGCGCTGGAGCCGGAAGTGTTTGATGCTCTATGGGCGGCGGTCAGGTGGTTGTTGCCGCCGCCGGATCGGGGCCATCCGTTGGGTTGTCACCGGCCGCGGATACCTGATCGGGTGTGCTTTCGGGGGATCATGATCCGGTTGGTAACGGGGGCGGCGTGGGTTGATGTGGAAGCGATAATGGATTTTGAGGTGTCTGACACCACGCTTCGGGCGCGGCGCGACGAATGGATCGCTGCTGGGGTGTTCGACCGGGTTTGTAGCGAGGCGCTGGAAGCCTTTGACCGGATCATGGGCCTCGACTTGTCTGAGGTCGCGCTCGACGGGTCGTTGCACAAAGCCCCCTGCGGAGGCGAAGGCACCGGCCCAAACCCCACAGACAGAGCCAAAATGGGATGGAAATGGTCAGTAGCGTCGGACCGTCACGGCGTTCCAGTCGGCTGGGCCATCGACGGCGCCAACCGCAACGACATCCGACTGCTGGAACCCACCCTTGCGGCCGTTGCCGACAACAGACTCCTCGACGACATCGAAACGCTGCACCTAGACCGCGGCTACGACTACCCCGTAGTGCGCGTGTGTTGCATCTGACTTCGCGCGACAGGTTCTGAGTTTTTTCAAGCAGCATCGGGCAGGGTTGGCGGTCCGAGATGAGGAGGCTGCAGCCTATGGGTTCGCAGGACCAAAAACCGAAGAAGTTGTTGACAGCAGAGCAGAAGTACGACTTGTGGGTGCGGATGCTCAGTGGGCAGATCACTCAGGCCCAGGCGGCTGGGGAGGCTGGTGTGGACCGATCGGTGATCAGCCGGCTGCGAGCGGTCGCCCGCGACGGGGCGGTCGCGGCGCTGGGTTCGTCGAGACCGGGCCGGCCCCGTCAGTCACGCGCGGAGGCGACCGAGGCCGCGGCGTTGCGGGTCGAGGTGGAACGCCTGGGGCGCACTGTGGTCGAACGAGCCGTGGAGTTGGCGGTGCTGCACCGAAAAACGGGTTGGGGATGAGCGGTGGTGTCCCCGCCCGCGTCGATGGGACCGCCAAGGCTGTGCTGTTGGGGTTGATCGACGACGCCGTCGAGGCGGGCTGGACGCTGGACCGTGTTTGTGTGGTGCTGGGCATGGACCGCCGCCGGGCGTGGCGCTGGAGCCTGCGCCGCACAGAGGGGACTCTTGATGATGTCCGCCCGGGCGGACGTCCGGTCCACAGTCTGTTGGGTTGGGAACGCGACGAGATCGTGGGGTTGTTCGACGAATGGGGCGACATTGACCGGTCGCATCGCAAGCTCGCGCACCGCGGCTCCTATCTGGGCCGGGTGTGGGTGTCTCCCTCGACGGTGGACCGCGTTCTAGCAGGTCACGGCCTCGCACTGGCCCGCACGCCGCGCCCCGCCCGCACAGCCAAGACGCCGTGGCCGTCGTGGTGTGAGTGGCGACCCAACCAACTGTGGTGCTTCCACGGCACCCAGTTCCCGACATGTAAACCCGCCAAACACGTCTACGCGATCGTCGATGTGGTGTCCCGTAAATGGATCGCTACGCACCACACGACGGCACCGGACTCGGTTGCTGCCAGAGTCCTGTTCGCCAAAGCGCTGCAAAGCGAAGGGCTCCTCACCGGCGAACTCGCCGCTGACCTCGACAACCCCGACGCAGACCTGCCCCACAGCGACACAATCCCGCTGCTGTTGGCGGTCAGCGACAACGGCCCCGAGATGCGCTCAGGCGACACCGCCAGGTTCATGGCCATGTGCTCGATAGCCCAGCACTTCGGTCGGCGGTCCACGCCCACTGACCAGGCCTGGATCGAGTCTCTGTTCAGCCACGTCAAAGGCGAGCACCCCCACCTCGAAACGCTCGACGATCCCACAGACCTCACACGAGAGCTCGAACGCGTCCGCGGCCACTACAACTCGGTGCGGCTGCACGAAGGCATCCGATACGTAACCCCCCACGACGAACACACCGGCAAAGGCGACCAGATCCGCCAAGCACGCCGACACGGACTCCAACAAGCCGACGCGCAACGACGCGCCCACCACCGAAACCAACCGCTAACATGACCACACAACCACCACCGCACACCCACCGATGCGGCTTGAAAAAACCGGCAATCTGTCGCGAAGAGTCAGAAACACCTCAACACCCCTGAACCACCTGAGGTTTTGAATCACTGAACCACCCCAGCCCCCAGCAGCTCTACACGCCCCCACACACCCACCGACCGCCCCGCACCCGCCGCCACACCCAACCCAGCCCCCACAACCGCCCCCGACGGCTTACTGAAAAATCTGGGCTAACGGCCCATCATTCGGTCGAGGGTGGCCAACGACAGTTCGGTGACTGAGCACGCCTCACGCACAACGAGCAGGGCCATCTCAGGCGTGACGCCGGTCGGCAATGTCCGCCCGTGGCCAGTGCCCTCGAGATTGCGGATCTCATTCGTTGTCTTTGCGATGGTCCACGCGGCTCCGAGCATGGCTCGAACCTGTGCTCCCCCGGGCTTGGAGGTGTCAACCTGCTCGGGAAGAAGCGCTAGGCGCTCCCGGGTGAGATGCCATAGCTCGTCGAACGACTTTCGCGAACCGTAGGGAACGCTGAAGGCCTCTAGGACATACTTCGCTGTCGATTCCAGCATCTCCTTTGCCGTGCCGAGCAGCAGGGCCGGGTCATCGGAGGCTCGACGCAGGCGCTCAAGTTGATCCTCGATTGCGGGACGACCCTCCACGGAACCGACTGTCCCTACGCCCGCGGGTCGAAGATCGCCTTCATCATTGAGTTCCCAATCGATGCGAGCGAATTCCCGCTTAAGGGTTCGCACCTTCGCGCGACGTTCAGCCTCAACTCTTGGATCTTTCGCCACAGTAAAGATGCTGAAGGATCGGAATTCGACGAGCAAGGATTCGATCAGTTCGCGGGCGCGGTGAGGGTCACGTACGGCTGCTTCAACGGTGTCCCTGATCCGGTTCTCCTTGTTCGGCTTGGCGCGAGAGTCATGGCTTGCAGCGTTATATGGCCGCACCGATCCGTAGCCGGCCCTTGAGAAGGCGCGGGATAACACTGTGTGCGTGGGTCCATCGCCACCGCTGACGAACGCGCCGAGCGCAGCCGCGACCTCATCGCTAACTGGGTGCTTGCTCACGTCTCCTCCGGTGTCGAATCACAGGGTTGACATTCTACAACTGCGTGATCCGTCGACTTCCTGGATTATCGACTGAGGAGTTCGAGTCGCGGGGCGAATTGGAAGACGGGCGCGATCGCAGCGCGATACTCGACTGCCTTCACGGACTCGCGATCTCCAACCTCACCTACGACTGGCGCACAAAGGCGGAACCGCTGTTCGGCTATCCGGACGCGCTGGCTGGCATCGCCCGGGAGCACCCGACGCTGGGACACGCGCCTGGCTTCTCCCGCTTGCAGAAGGCAAACATCGTGTCAGAGATCCGCCACATGACTTGATCGTTGCCTTGGCATGCGGAAGCCCCGGCTTCCGTCCTAGGCGATCCATTCGGATCCTCGGACTGGCCCTCCGGGGCTTGCGTCTTCCACCCAGAACAACACTGAGCGGCACTTCCACTATGCAGCCTTCAAGGTCTTCGGTCAACTAGATTTACGCCGTTAGCCAGCATCATTCTGTGACGGGAATCTCCTGCTCAGATGCCTCCGAAGGCTCAGGCGAAGTCACTCGAGACCTGAAGCGGAAGGCGCGCCCATGACATGTTTCGCATCCTCCTCCACAGCGAGCCAGTCCTGAAAGACAGCTAGGATGTCGGCTTCTTGAGGCGTCGGCGATGTGTTGTAGGAGTCGTAGACGCCGAAGAAGTCGAACACGCGCGCAATGCCGCGCAATGCCCGCGGTCGGGCGAACAAGTAGGAGGTCCGAGGACTAACCGCTGCATCGGTCATGTCGCGGACCGTACCCGCTTTTCACCAAGGACCGCAACAGCTACGGTCGAGGTCGCTTTGATGGTCCGGCTAGTAGGCGCAAGCTGAATGAAGCCGATATACCGCTTGCACGGGACCCCGGAACGCACGGGGTCCCTGTTTCTTCCCCACCAGGGAGGCGTGACGAAGCTTGCGCCGGATGGAGGTTGCGATTACGCGCTAATGCAACATTATGCGACATTCGTTATGCTAAAATCTAAAGCGCAAAACGTGCGTATAATGGCGACTCAATGGAACTGAGCATCGAAAGCCTCATCGCGGGTGGCGAGACCTACACCGTCGAATTCAAGAGCGATGTCAACGACGACGAGTTGGCCGAAGCCTCCGTGTGCCTCGCCAACGGGGATGGCGGCCAGATCCTGATCGGCGTCGCTGACGACGGCACGCTGGTCGGGGCTCAGCCTCGGCACGGCGACACCACCGAGCCTCGCAGGCTTGAGGCCCTGATCGCCAACAAGACCTCGCCCGCTTTGAAAGTCGAAGTCGCAATAGAACGGTGCGGTGGTCTTGATGTGGTGATCGTCGACGTGCCGAAGGCGAGAACCCTCGTTGCGACCACCGCTGGGCGGTACGTGCGCCGGGCGATCGGCGTTGACGGGAGTCCGCAGTGCCTGCCGCTGCTGCCCCACGAGGCCCAAGCGAGAACAACCCTCCTCGGTGGACGGGACTTGTCGGTGTCTCCGCTGACCGAACTCTCGATCGCCGACCTCGATCCCACTGAGTTCGACCGGTTCCGACGCCTCGCGGGAGGCAGCGGCGACGGACATCTCGCAGAGCTCTCGGATCTCGATCTGTTGTCTGCGCTCGGCTTCCGGACCGTCGACGGTTCTTTGACGCTCGGTGCCGCTTTGCTGTTCGGGACGTCTGAGGTGCTGCAAACGTTCGTGCCAACACATTCCGTCGTGTTCCAGGCGCTCGACGAGCACGACGCGGTCCGCGCCAACCGTGACCTGCACAGCCCGCTCGTTCGCGCAATGGTGGAACTGACCGACGCAGTGAAGCCGTACAACCCCGAAGAGGAGATCGACGACGGGCTCTTCCGGCTCGGCCTTCCGCTCTACTCCGAGATTGCCGTGCGAGAGCTGATTGCGAACGCCCTCGTCCATCGCGACTATTCGGTCAACGGTCGGGTCCGGGTGGCTGTCGAAGGGTCGCAGACACTCTCGGTGAGCAACCCTGGCGGGTTCCCAGACGGTATCACGATTCACAACCTCTTGACCGCACCGCCACAAGCACGGAACCCTCTGATTGCCGATGCGTTCAAGCGTGCCGGACTCGTCGAGCGCACGGGGCGAGGTGTCAACCGTGTCTACCGGAACCAACTCGCTCTCGGACGCCCCCGACCCGACTACTCTCGATCAACGCAGGCGTGGGTCGAGGCTCGTCTGCCTGCTGGGCCCACCGACCACCAACTCGCCGTGTTCGCCGCGGCTTCAGCCCGCGACGGTCGACCCCTCGAACTGCAGACGCTGCAGGTCCTCCACGAGGTGCGGGCCGAGAGCCGCGTCACGTCGGCGCGCGCCGGCGAACTACTGCAGGTCGGTGCGGACGACGCGCGATCGGTCCTCAACTCGCTGGTAGAGCGCGGGCTGTTGGAATCCCGGGGCGAGGGGCGAGGACGTACGTATCACCTGACAGCCGCGCTGTACAGAGAAATCGGCGAATCCTCGGCGTACGTTCGCGCCCGCGGCTTCGATCCGATCCAGCAGGAGCAGATGATCCTCACCTACGTCATGCAACACGGCTCGATCGGGCGTGCGGAAGCAGCCGAGCTGTGCCAGATCGGACCCGACCAAGCATCACGACGGCTACGCCGCATGGTGCGCGACGGAACACTCACAATGACCGGCAACCGACGAACCGCCCGCTACCGCAGCGCCCAGGAGAAGCAGATCTCAGTCGACTAAGCCTTGTGAACCCGACACAAGACGGCCGTCACCGGGCCCGTTGGAAGTGGCCGTCTGGTTCAGGGACTGCTCGGCACCGGTGCTGGAGTAGATGAGTACACCAATGCTCCCGCGGACGGCGAGCTTACGCCTAGGCACAAGCGCGTTCCAGCACTGGAGCAACAACCTTCCAGTGGAGTTGACCGGCACCGCAGCCAAGCGCAGGCACAGCCAACGACTCGATACCCCAGTCTTCGTATCGCTCCTGGAGGTAGTCGAGCCGGTCGACAATGTCTTCGAGGTTCGAGGCTGAACGCCAGCGGTCCTTCGTTGGGAAGTTCAACACCCAAGGGAGAACCAGAGGCGCCCACAGGTACGGCTCACCGAGACGAACCTCACGGCCACGGCAACGACGGGCGTACTCCGTGAACATGTCGGGGAACCGCTTCTTGAACTGCAACGCGATGCCTTTGCCCATGACGCCGACGCAGTTGATGGGGTTCACCAACGTCTGAGCGTCCGACCCGAACAGATCCCCTCTGATCACTTTCACAGACCCCTCTGAACTGCTTCGGCAACTAGCGTGCACGACGAGCGGCTCGGTTTCTGTTCACAGCACATCCCGAACGTCGTGCACACGTTGTACAACATCTTCGAAACGTGGTTTTCGGGACTTGTCGTAAACAAGACCACCCATGCTGTTGTAGCTCTGTTTGAGTGCTGCGTGCATGTCGTTTCCAGGCTGCCAGATAGGCGATTCAGCGAAACCTCCCAGAGGGCGGCGGATCTGCAATCGTTCACTTCTGCTGGCTGCTGTAGGGATCTTCTGGTCTCGTTGCATTTGGCGCTGGTCGATGTCGAACGCCGAAAATCCTGGTTCGCGTAGAGAATCGAGCGTCGGTTCATGGGCAATAAGACATCCGATGTCGAACACGTCCCTAGCTCGACTTCTAAGAGCCGCTTTCTGCCCCGCCGCAGCCCTTTGGTGAAGAGCGATCATCTTTTCGATCAACACCACCCGCGGTTTGACGGCTCGGACCTCCAACGGGTGGAGGTCTGTGAAACGCGATGCGAACGTACGGTCACCGCGCAACGCCAGGAACGTCTCGACTTCGACGGTTGTGATGTCGCCTTCTGGCAGTTGATCAGCGAAACCCGCGTCGACTCTGACTTTCAGTCTGCTGTCAGGAAAGGACCTCTCCTCAAGAGTGCGCCTGTAGGAGATCTCTTGTTGCACGAAATGCTGGCTGCGACGACCACCGGCATCGACGAAACCGTCGATAGAGACTAGATGCTCTCTCACGGCACTCAATGCCTCTTCTCGTTGATCGTCGCTCAATCCTCCAGCGCCAACCAACACAACGTCGATGTCCTCTGAGTATCGTTCGGTTAGACGGTGCCCGAGGGCGAGGCATGTCCCGCCACCGAAAACGGTTCTTACTCCGTGGGGCAGCGCATCGTCGACGGCGAGTTTCCTCAACGCCGACACTCCGTGGTAATTCTGCATTGCCTGGAAGCTGTTGAGGCCGGTGGTCGTGCCGGCCGTGTGCCTTCTTAGGGACTCACAGAGCCACCTCAACGACTCAACGTCATCCAGAATACTCTCGCTTGTGCCCTCACGAACTGGGCGGAGCTGCTTCGGGTGGGCACGCAGAGCGTCTCTGCGGGTTCGTTTGGTCCGCTTATTGGCCTGTCGTTTCGCTGATCGGGTCGCCGAGGGCGGGGATTTGTTGTGTTGGTAACACCTTCCACGCTGCACACGGCGGCGGCATCTACGTCCTCCGCCTAAAGGAAACCCGCATTCTTTCACGACAGCACAGATCCGCTGTTGACAGTGAACGTGTCGGCCAGGTCGCTGATTTTGCTGCGCATCTCGCGTCCACCCAACCGCTCGGTTGTAGCAGCACGCACAAGACGTCGCGGGTCAACGCCTCGCCAGTTGTCAACGTCGCTCTGACACAGCTCGACGAGACTCGCAACCGCATCACCCCAGTCCCACAAACACTCGGCATCGTCATGTGGCGTTGAGTCCCAAGCACAGTAATGGCTGTGCCCAGGCTTGTACTCGATCCCGTAACCGCCGGTGCGGACAAACCCAATCGTTGCCTCTAACAGCGCGACTTCCAACCGCGACAGTTCACATCTCGCGGTGTTGGCTCTGGTGTGGATCAACACTGTGTCCTCGAACCCCCGCGGCGGGCTGCCGACCACCGCTATCTCTGGGGCGACAAGCACCTCATGGGTCCAGCCGAGGAACTGAGCAGCCGAATACCCCGCAAGGCCCGAACCCGGACCTGCGACCGTCAACGCCGCGGCGGTGTAATCTACCGGCTCGGCATACAACGGGGCATCCCACTGGCTCTTAGGGAACCCGCCCTTCCAGTAGATGTGTCGCCGGACGAACGAAATCGGCGATTCAGGATCGGCGACGGTCCTCGATAGAGCGACTCGGGTGGCGTTGGAGGGGGCTCCTGGAGCGTCGCGTGCGTCGAGGATCGACTCGCTGGGCGATTCGTCAACCCAGCGCCGCACTGCTTCAGCGGTAGACATCGTGTCTGACATGATCCTCACCTCCCCCAATAGTGACATGAACGCGTGATGTTGGGCCAGTGTATCTCTTCGGGTCGGTCCCGCACCGACATCGGACTCTGAACGAAACGCGTCCCCGCGAAATCTGTGGTTCCGCAACAATCGACGCACCGAACAACATCCCGCTGGGGGTGACCCTTTGTGGTCTGATCTCGCGGTGCAGATTGGGCGCGGGGTGATCAACCGGTTCGACAAGACCAGAACCTCGTTATGAACGGTGTTCGGCCCGCCTAGACGGCCACAACGTCAAAAGCCGGGTATCCGCGGTTCAAACCTGCGCGGCGGAACGTGAACGCTTCGACCCGCCCGATAACAGCCACGGCCGCCGCCACGGTCGAGTTCTCGATACACCGTGGACCGGTGACGACCCAACCGATCCGCCATCTCGTCCACACCCAACTCCGTCGCACACATCGCCTCGATCCGCGTCCGCTCACCAAAACACAAACGCTGTGCCATACTAGAAACCTCCATCGGTTCGGTTGCTGATTGTTCACCGGCCATCATGGCCGACTTGTCGCAACCACCGATGGAGGCCGCCATCCTTCAACTGTGCCTTGTCCTCGTTGTGCACGCGGATCTTCTTGATCCTGGTGTCGCTGGGATCTGGCGACATCAACGGCATGCCTAACAGTAGAACGCTGTGTTGTGCCACGACCCTCTCGCGAGCGCTGGCAATCGGTGGCGGACGCCAAGCAAGTAGGTCATTTGGGAATATTAATCTGCGGCCCAGAATCTCATCGAAGGTCGGCGGTGTGCCGTTGTCTGTGCGGCCCGGGTCGTTGTCGAGGGCGTAGGTAGTGTCGATCCTGAACACCGCACCGCCCTGCTGTGAAGTTTCGTGAGCATCTGGATTGTGGAGCGCGTCTTCGCACGCAAACCACAACGCAACCAGCGGACTACGCGAGAAGTCGATCAATGATGTCGCTGCGCCCAAGTGCTGAAGCTGTGCTAGCACTTCCAAATCCGTGAACCGGACTCCATCCACAGTGTCGAATCTCCGATTGCGGAAACTGGAGATCAGCTCCCTGTTGTACTCGACCTGCCCGTCTTCAGAGACCGCACTCCCGCTACCAACACCTGATCTTGCTGGTTGACTCAACCGCCGGTACGCCGCTGACTGCAGCGGCCACCCATAGTTACATTGACCTCTGTACACAAACGAACGCGCGTCGTCCGGCTCGCCATCCCTCAACATCTGGCTGAGGTACCTGGGAAGCACGGAGCCTGCCACCGCGTCCACCTTAAGGGGCTGCGCGGATAGGTGGTCAGTGGTGGCACCATCGGTCTCGGTAGTTGAGTAGTTTGCCGATGATGATGATGGTGGTGGCTAGGCATAGGGCGGCGTGGCGGTGTGTGTTGCGGCGGTCGGTGTTGCGGCGGAGTTGTCCGTAGTTGGACAGCCAGGAGTTGGTGGATTCGACTATCCAGCGCAGTCCGAGGTGTCTGGGTTGTCGGGTCTGTGGGGTTTTGGTGCCGCGGCGTTGGATGCACACGTCGTGAAGGCCCAGCGCGGCGAGCCGGTCGCGCACTACGGGGTTGTGTTGCATCTGACTTCGCGCGACAGATTCTGAGTTTTTTCAAGCAGCATCAGGCAGGGTTGGCGGTCCTAGGACAGGAGGCTGCAGCCTATGAGTTCCGAGTATAGGAAACCGAAGAAGTTGTTGACAGCAGAGCAGAAGTACGACTTGTGGGTGCGGATGCTCACCGGTCAGGTCACTCAGGCCCAGGCGGCCGCGGAGGCTGGTGTGGACCGGTCGGTGATCGCCCGGCTGCGTGCTGTCGCCCGCGACGGGGCGGTAGCGGCGTTGGGTTCGTCCAAGCCTGGCCGGCGGCGTCAGTCCCAAGCCGAGGCGACCGAGGCCGCGGCGCTGCGCTCGGAGGTGGAGCGGTTGGGGCGTACTGTGGTCGAACAGGCTGTGGAGTTGGCGGTGTTGCGGGGAAAAACGGGTTGGGGATGAGCGGTGGTGTTCCCGCCCGTGTTGATGGGACCGCCAAGGCTGTGCTGTTGGGGTTGATCGACGACGCCGTCGAGGCGGGCTGGACGCTGGACCGTGTTTGTGTGGTGCTGGGCGTGGACCGCCGCCGGGCGTGGCGCTGGAGCCTGCGCCAAGCTGGGGGGACCCTTGATGATGCCCGCCCCGGGGGCCGGCCGATCCACAGCCTGCTGGACTTCGAACGCGACGAGATCGTGGCGCTGTTCGACGAGTGGGGGCACATCGACCGGTCGCATCGCAAACTCGCGCACCGCGGCTCCTATCTGCAGCGCGTGTGGGTGTCACCATCGACGGTGGACCGTGTTCTGGCAGGTCACGGCCTTGCTCTGGCCGGCACGCCCCGCCCGGCCCGGACAGTCAAGACGCCGTGGCCGGACTGGTGTGAATGGCGACCCAACCAACTGTGGTGCTTCCACGGAACACAGTTCCCGGCATGTAAACCCGCCAAGCATGTCTACGCGATCGTCGATGTCGTGTCGCGCAAATGGATCGCCACCCACCACACCGCGGCACCGGACTCGGTTGCTGCTCGGGTCCTGTTCGCCAAAGCACTCCAAAACGAAGGACTCCTCGGCGACGAGGCCGCCGCCCAGTTCGACAACCCCCACGCAGAGTTGCCCGACAGCGACGAGATCCCGCTGCTGTTGGCGGTCAGCGACAACGGACCGGAGATGCGCTCAGGCGACACCGCCCGATTCATGGCCATGTGCTCGATAGCCCAGCACTTCGGGCGGCGGTCCACACCAACCGACCAGGCCTGGATCGAGTCTCTGTTCAGCCACGTCAAAAGCGAGCACCCCCACCTCGAAACGCTCGACGACCCCACAGACCTCACCCGAGAGCTCGAACGCGTCCGCGGCCACTACAACACGGTGCGGCTCCACGAAGGCATCGGCTACGTCACCCCCCACGACGAACACACCGGACAAGGCGACCAGATCCGCCAAGCACGCCGCGACGGACTCCACAGAGCCGACGCGCAACGACGCGCCCAGCACCGAAACCAACTGCTAACATGACCACACAACCACCACCGCACACCCACCGATACGACTTGAAAAAACCCGCAATTTGTCGCGAAGAGTCAGATACACCTCAAAATCGGCTGTCGTGTAGTCAATCTGGATCACATCGCCGATCATGCGTTCAGGATCAACGAACGCCTGCTTCTGCTGGTCGTGGTCAGCAACGATCTCGGTGAGTGCGTCACCGAGCCCGCCCGGGCTGTCGCGTTCGTTCATGTGCACCTCGCTGCTCGGCGTCGGCACAGCATAATAGGGGCCGCCGCTCGCCAAACAATGATGCTGCATCGCCACACCCAGAGCGTCCTACAGACACGAACGTATCGGCTGCAACAAGAACTCGCGGCCATCAACGATGCGAACGCAGACGCCAAAACACCACTCCCGACCAGTGGCCCCGCCTTTCCCGGCGTCAGTAGTACACGGCGAACCGATTACCGCTTTGGGTTAGGGCACGCCGAGACCTCGTGCGCGGTGATCTCAGCAATGGGTCTATCACATCATCGATATCGCACCGGGTCGATGCTAAGAAGACGATACCAACGTTGGAGCAGTTCCGAGGCATCAAGCGCACGTCGAGGCCGGAGACGCAGTTCCGCCAGCCGATGGCCAATCCGTGTATCCGTATGTCGTTCACCCGCCGGCACCCCGTCGACGACATCACGCCCTTGATCGCGCATCTGTCGGACGGTCACCTCGTTCACGACGCAAAGTAACCCAGTGATACACAACCCAAGATCAGAATTTTCGACAATTCTCGTTGAGTTGTCACACCAGTGGCCTAGCATGTCGGCATATCCCCCCAGCCGCTTCGGTGGCTGGGCGAAGGCCCGCTTCGGCGGGCCTTCGAGCGTTCTACCAGCCTTCAGGCTTGTGGATCGACCCGTTGGAGTCATAGACGACTGTCGGCAACTGGGTCTCCGCCAACACCTGACTGGAAATCTGCTTGTAGAACAGGCAGTCAAGTCCGAGAAGCTTGCGGGATCGACTCTTGCGCGAGTGGGGGTTGACGATGCCCACCTTGACACCCAGATCCGATTGGGTGACCTGGATGGCTTGGGCCAGATCTGAATCGTTACTCACTACCACAGCGGTGTCACAACGACCCTTGAACGCGTCCAACAGGAGAAATGTGGCCAGGTTGACATCAGAACCCTTTTCTTCGGTTCTGAGCACCTTGATGGTTCGAGATTGCCCCCGTCGACGGTTTACACGCGGGAGCCGAACGGCCCGGGTCAGGAAGTGGCCGTAGTGGACCTCAACCAGAGGCAGCGTGGCAAGGGCCCGAAGATACGTGCCTTGGCGGCTTGCCAGCTGGGGATCATCTGGTCGATCGTTGACCCGAGCGGTGAAGTAGCGTATCTTGACGATTTGGTCGCGTCGCAGCAGGCTCCGACACATCGCTTCCAAGTCGAGCCATTTGTATCGCGTGCTCCTGACTGCGCCGTAGTAGAGGTTGAACCCGTCGACATAGATGATCGTCTGCGGCCGTGTCTCTGTACCTTCAGTACCGACTGTCATTGAGTTGCGACGCTAATGAGGTCTAGCGGGTTTGCGGTCGCGTTCCACAGAAGAGAGGGAGTGCCGCTGCGCAGTTGCGCTGCCCAGCCACCACCTGCCGATGCGACTAAAAACGGCAAACCGTCGCGAAGAGTCGGATACACCTCAGGTGCGCCGCGACATCCAACGCCGACCCGGCAGTGCCAAACCCGACTCCGATCCGCAAGTGTTCAAAGCACGGTTCCTGATGCTGCGTCGATGGGTGGCGGCCCGCTGAGCTACACGAGACCCTTCTCGCGGGCGGTAAACCAGATCAAGACCAGCGCGTCGGCACACGGCCTACCGAGCGTGCTGGCGTCGCGGGGCGGCAAGAGGCGGTGCCGATGGCTGACGAGGTTGCGGGTTGCGACCGCGGCGGCGAGCGTGTTCGCGATGACATCGTCTCGTTTAGCGTCGACTTCATACGCTGCCTCGGCCAGACGCACAGCACGCTGCTGAAGATCCCCCTGCCCGCTGTCCGATGTCTTCAAGTCTCTGAACGGAGCAATCCAGGACAAATCCCTACCGAGAGTCTTGACGAGATCGCGGTATCCCGCCTTGTAGTGGTTCAGCGATGCTTTGTATCCACGCTCAGCCCCCACCTCCAGGATGCCGCGGGCGAGTTGTTCGCCCGACAAGGCCAGCATCCTGAGCCTCCTATAGGCGAAGCCCGGGAATCGATCCTTGCGCAGGTCAGCGGTACTGTATGAAAAACACTGGAGACCGTATAGAACTTCCCGAAGATTGTGACACAGGCAGAACTGCACAATCTCGTCCGGTATTGCGGCAGTATCGCCACACTCACCGACGATTGCGGACACAGGGTTCTGGCCGAGGATCGCATTCAGGTTCGCCTTGGCGTCGTCCACGGCTACCTCCACCGGATCCAACCAGCGCAGCTGTGCGGAAAGGCCCGGTCCGACATGCTCCTCAGCGGCCGTAAGAAAGTCCTCCCAGTTGTGCTCGAACGCGTACCCGGCGAGCCTCTGGGCGTCGAGGAGATACTCCTCGGCGTCCTCGGCCAGTGAAATCCGCTCGTTGTCTCGGTAGTCGTTGATCAAGCCCACGAGTTCGAAGAGAAACCTAAAGAACGCCGGTTGGTCGAGGCCAGATCTCTCCAGTGACTGCCGCGCTCGGGTCGTCACAGTCGCTTTCAGCCGTTGTTGCGCCGACTTCGGCAGTGTCGGGCCGTCCACGCCGTCGAATGCCTCTTGGAGAGCCACGCTGTCCGCGAACAGGAAACGCTCCAGCGCCTCAAAGCCGTCGGCCATGCCCCGAAACGACCGCATGGTCTCGGTGTGCTCGGGCAGTCGATGCCGGCTCCACAGATTGTGAGACGGATCGATGTGTCTCAGGAACCGGGAGTGCGCGTAGTAGTACTTCCGTTGACGGAGCAGTTCAACGACATGGACCTGCCAAGGCGAGTAGTAACGTTCAACTGTCCTACGCCGCACGGCGTGCCCGTCAGGGGCCATCAACGCGACTGTTGACACGTCCCACGGCTCGAATGTCGTGCAGTCTGGATGGTGCAAGAGAGGATTGTGCTCACGCTCCGCGTCAAACGGGTGGAGACCGTCTACGTGGTGCCGCTGCAAGGTTCGTAACGCTTCGAGCGGTTCAATATCCTCAGGATTCTCGACTGGCCAGTCGTTTCGACTCTGGGTCACAGCGACGACATAGGCGGGCGGCTGATGACAAACCACCGCTGGCAGCAACAGGCAGTGCTTCTCGTAGAACTCCAGTTCGTCGTCCCTCAAGAACTTCACGTTGAGCGATCCCGCGTGGGACTTGAACCCCTGGAGATCAATGAAGCGTCGGCCGTGCCGGTTCATGGCGACCTCGGTTCCATTGATGTTCCCCTTCGAGACGGCTGATTCGCTAAATCTACGATGCTTCGGACGCGCTGAGGACTCATTCTTCAGGCTGGGTTCATTGTCCAAGTTCTTGCGAGACGAGTTGGCCGGAAAAACCCTGCGTCAGAATCGAACGACGCAGGGCGTGCCCTCGCTCAAGTGCTTGACGAACTGAGGTCTCACACTCCGACGACTGCTGGAACTGCTCTTGGAGTCGAGCGACGATTTCCTTTTGCTCGGCGCGGGGTGCGACGGCAATGGGGAACCGTGCGAGACCCTGTTTGCCAAGATGTCGGATATTGACGCCGCGGCCAGCCTCGCCGAAGCGTCCAGTCAATGCTGCCATGTAGCAGTACCAGTACAGGTAGTCCGGGTCGATATCGCGAGATTGCAAACGCAGCAACGTGTTTTGGAAGCAGCAGTCCTCGATCTCACCCCTCCACACCGCGGGTTTACCCACTTCGTTGGGGCTGCCTGATGCTTCGTTCAACAACAGATCACCTGGATGAAGTCGGAAGGTCTTGAAGTCGCTCGTGTCGAAGTTCATTTCCTTGACGTCGTCGAGATTGATCCCATCCCACGTGACGTTTGCGGCGCGAAGGTACGGACGCATCTGCGACCCCGAGTGGTGCTGGGGTGACCTCTGACGGCCGAGGTGCACATCAGCAACCTCACCAATTTCCTTTTGCTCCCACCTCTCGGGGAGGCTTTGGTCAAGGTAGAAGGCCGTCCTCAAGATCGACAGCTTCAGCGCCGCGCCAGAATTCAAGCTGCTTCGGAGCGAGGCCTCGAAGGCATCGAGGCGGGAGAAGTGCTCTTCGATGGCGGCGACGATTCGGGCCTGCTCCGATTGGGGAGCCAACCTGACCGGAACCGCTTCAAGATCAGGACGTCTGAGACTCGGAATGGTCGTTGAAGAATCGCGAACACCGAGTTCGAGGCTCTCCAGTTGATAGCCGAGGAAGCGAGCCGAGGTGCTGCTGGATACGCGCAAGAAATATGTCGTGTCAATCGGCCACGACGGCTTCTCGGCTACCCACACGGACCCAGCGTTGCCCTTGCGACCAACAATCACTGCGGGGTCATCAACGAGTGCAGAATTGTGATGGCCGACCAGTCCGGCAGATCCGTACACGCAAACGGGCCCGTTCTCAGCGCGGTCCTTTTTCCGTAGCGCCTTGCCGTACTTCACATCGCACAGTTCGGCGACCGTGATCTCGGTCCAGCCGGGGGGTAGGTCGGTGGTCATGCGGCGAGGGCCTGGGTGAGTTCGTCGAGGAGGGCGTCGAGTTCGCCGCCGAAGAGGTTGCGGGCTTTGCCGAGGCCGCCTCGGGTGCTGAAGGGGGGTCCCATCAATTCGGCGGGGGAGATACCGAGGTTGGTGGCGATGCGGGCTTTGATCAGGTCCAAGTAGGCCACCTGCTCCTCCGAGAACGAGCGGCCGGTGTTCGACTGCTGCAACAGCCACGCCTTGAAGCGGTCGTTCACCAATTCGGGGAAGGCGACCAATTCGTCGGCTTCGCCGAGGGCGTACCTCACGAGGCTCACCAAGTCGGTGCTGACTCGGTGGCCCGAGCCGCGCACCTTCGAGGCGTCGAGGGTCTCGTAGGCCTCCCACAGCGCCTCCGGGGTCCAACGATGCGGCGGACGAGAGATCGCGTTGGCCAACTCCTTGACATCCTTGTAGCTGAGGCCCCCGCCGTACGGCTGACTGTACAGCACCTGCAGCGCGGTGATCTCGTCCCTGTTGTCCTCGATGAACTGCCGCCACGACTCGACCTGGGACCGGGCACGGTCCGCCGCCTCCCGAGAGAACTCGCCCGAGACCACCCGGTCCTGCGACGCCGTGTCGATCACCTGCTCGTAGCTGCGCCTGACATCGATCAGCTTCTCCCGCAGCGCCGAGTTGCCTGCCAGCGGCTTCAGCGCCTCACGGATCATCGACTTGCCGGCGGCCTTGACCTGATCGGGTGTCGGATCACCGTCAGCCTCAGCCGCCGCTGCCCCGTACTGGCGGTCGACGTCGAGCGCGTCCACCATGGCGCGCACCAACTCCGTCAGCCCGACTCCGGCCACCTCCTCCACCTCGGCTCGGTCCCCCGGAGTCATCCTCCGGTGAAGCCGGGTGAGCCGAGACGCCACCGACGACACCACCTCCGGATCGACCGAGCCGATGCCGATCTGGTTCAGCAACCGGTCGAAGCTCACATGACGCCGGCGTTCGAGCGGCACGGTGTCGTGCAGTTCGGCTTCGGTGACACCCACGGCATCCACGATCACGAAGCGGTCCTTGACCACGGCATCGGGCGTGACTGCACGCAGCTGGTCGCCGTCCATCACCCGCACGCCACGCCCCTTCATCTGCTCGAAGAAGTTGCGGCTGCGCACCATCCGCATGAACACCACACACTCGATCGGCTTCACATCGGTACCGGTGGCGATCATGTCCACCGTCACGGCGATTCGGGTCGTGTAGCTGGTGCGGAACTGCTGCAACAGTTCCTCAGGCTTGTTGCCGGCGTCCCCCGAGCGGTAAGTGATCTTCACCGCACCCTCGTTGCCGAGCCCGAACTCCTGCCGGACAATCTGCACGATGTCGTCCGCGTGGCTGTCGTCCTTGGCGAAGATCAACGTCTTGGGGACGTGGGCCAGCAGACCGTCGTCACGACGCTCCCGGTCGTCGAAGATCCCCGGAAGGGAGTCGCGCAGAGTGCGCACCACGGTGCGGATCTGGTCGGGGGCCACCACCTTCCGGTCCAGATCGACAGCGCTGTATTCGATCTCCTCGTCGACCTTCTCCAAACGGAACAGGCGGGTCTCGCGGTCGCGGAACTCGGTCACGAACTCCGCGGGGACCGTGCTGCCGGACTCGGTGATCTCGGTGCGGATGCGGAAGACGTCGAAATCGACATTCACCCGGTCGGCCACCGCCTGGGCATGGCCGTACTCCATCACGATGTTCCGGTCGAAGAAGGCGAACGTCTGGATGCCCGGCGTGGCCGTCAGCCCCACCAAGAAAGCGTCGAAGTACTCGAGAACCTGCCGCCACACGCCGTAGATCGACCGGTGGCACTCATCGATGATGATCAAGTCGTAGGACTCGATCGGCACCGCCGGGTTGTAGGCCACATCCACCGGCGCGGCCGGTACGGTCTCGAAGCCGCTCCGCTCATCGACGGCTTCGTCGAGTTCGTCGTCACCTCTCAGGATCGAATACAGCCTCTGAATCGTGCAGATGTGGACCTTCGTGGCCGCCTCGTCTGCCATGTCGAGCCGCGACGACGTGAGATGGCGGACGTTGTAGAGCTCAGTGAACTTGCGCCTGTCATCGGGGGTGGCGAACCCCTGGAACTCCCGAAGAGCCTGACGACCAAGATTCGCCCGGTCGACCAGGAAGAGGATCCGCTGGGCGCCCGCGTGCTCCAGAAGGCGGTAACAGACATTGGCGGCAGTGAACGTCTTGCCAGAACCGGTGGCCATCTGGATCAGGGCACGAGGACGGTTCTCCCGGAACGACCGCTCAAGATTCCCGATGGCCTCAGCTTGGGCAGGCCACAGGTGCGCTGTTCCCGCACCCGCACCGAGCTCGGGCAACAGCGGGATGCCGGCGCGCAGACCAGCGCCACGGCCGTTGACATAGTCCTCGTGCCAGCGGGCCAGCGTCTCGGGTCGATGGAAGGTGTAGACCCTTCGACTGGCCTGCACAGAGTCCAGCCCACTCGTGAACCGAGTCTCAGAACCGGTCGCCTCGTAGCCGAACGGCAGCGCACCACCAACCTCGAACGCCGGCAGTTCATCGGGGTAGGCGGTGCGGTACTTGCGGGTCTGGAACTCAACCCCGGTCAGGGTGCTGCCGGCCTTCTTGGCCTCGATCACCCCCACCGCCTGGCTGTCCACGAACAGCACATAGTCGGCCGGACCCGATTCAGTAGGGACTTCACGAACGGCGACACCCTGAGCCGCAGCCACCGCCGCGTTCCGGTAGTCCTGCACAACCCACCCGCTCGCCACGAGCTGCTCGTCGATCTTCGTCCGAGCCTGAGCCTCAGAAGTCAGATAGTCGGACGAACCAGTCGCAGGCACCACGGTGATCCTAGACCCCCCAAGCAGCTTCGGGCCATGCCCCCGGCACCCGAAACCCGTGAGTGCTGCGGGCAGAACCAGATCCATCGGCGCGATTCGCGAGCATGACTATGCCACGCTGATATCTGTACGATCGACGACAAGGCAGCTCTATCCGCATCAATATGGGATGTAATGGAAATTGCTATGCTGATTGCATGGCACAAATCATTACGCGGGTGGATGATCAATTGATGGCGCAACTCGATGCGATCGTGGCCAGCGGTGAAGCGGAATCGCGCTCCGATGCCGTACGACGCGCCTTGGAGACTATGATCGACCAACGCCGACGACGGCTCGTCGGCGAGGCCATCGCGGAGGGCTACCGCCGTGTGCCCGAGACCGACGAGGAATTGCGCAGGGCCGACGAGAACGCCCGCGCGCTGGTCGCTGAGGAGCCCTGGTAGACGTGGCGGCGATGGCTCAAGGCGACGTCTGGTGGGCCGAGAGCGAACTCGGCCGCCGGCCCGTGCTCGTAGTGACCCGCAACGAGGCGATCGACGTGCTCAACAAGGTCGTGGTGGCTCCCATAACCCGCACCGTCCGGGACATACCAACCGAAGTCCCCCTCGATACTGACGATGGCCTGCCCCAACGAAGCGCCGCCTCCTTCGACAACCTGCAAGTGGTAGCCAAGTCCCACCTCACAGAGCGGGTATGCTCAATCTCCCACCGCCGCACCGAGATCTGCGCCGCGCTCACCGCCATGGCCGACTGCTGATGCCGCCGACTGTCTGCTAGCGACTCCCCGGCAGATTCTCTCCATGGGCGGCGCAGTGCAACTTGGCGCAGTGCAACCTGGCGGTCAAGGGTTGCGGTAGTCGAGCAGTGACGAGCGGGGTTGCGGTAGTCGAGCAGTGACGAGCGCCCTTCGACGGCTACCACGGTGACCATCAGGACCTGTCCGTCTGAATCTACGAGCCGAAGCTGCTCAGAACCCGGAACGAAACGCACCGGCTGCTGCCGACCATCGTTGATCGCCACATTGTCCGCGTGCAAATAGGCACAGTCGAGGGTGCCGCGAACGGGATTCAACCGGCCCGCCAGACCCGGCAAGTTCCCGGTCGACTCCGCGAACACCACCGAGCCCCCGTCCGGCGCTTCGGTCAACTACACGGCCAGCGACCGTTGCGCGGGCACCCAGCCGCGCTCGACATGGGCCGCGTAACCTCACACGCCACGAACACGGTCATCGGAAGTTCAGCCGAATGCAGATCCAGCAGCGCATCTGGGCGAAGCCGACTGCTCGCGCCTCCTCACTGGAATCGACCGTCTTCGTCATCGAGCTCGGCTCCTCTATTCACTGTGTAGGCTCCTGAGTGCTATTATGATGTAGCATCATGCGTACACAGATCAATCTTGAGTCCGAACAGCATGCACTCGCCAAACGCAAAGCCGTCGATATGGGCATCAGCATGGCCGAGTACATCCGCCGCCTCGTAGAGCAGGATCTCGCTCAGGCGGGCCCGAACTCCGACATCTCTGTCATCTTCGGCATCGGGGACTCCGGCGGCAGCGACATCTCCGTCGATCGCAAGGCAGCCACGGCCGAGGCGATAGCTGCTCGAAATGCGCAACTGTGAGCATCTTCGTCGACACGTCTGCGTGGTACGCGGCAGCCGACCGCGGCGATACCCATCACGCCCGAGCCGTCGAGCGGCTCAGCGAGTTCTCCGGAGATCTGCTGACGAGCGACCACGTGCTCGTCGAGACCTGGTTCTTGGCCGCGAACCGTCTCGGCGTCGATATCGCCGAGACACTGGTCACCGCAATTCGCTCCGGCAGGGCCCGCGTGGAGACCGCCACGATCGCTGATCTTGAGATCGCCACGCAGATTCACGACGCGTTCAACGACCAGCGGTTCTCAATCGTCGATCGTACCAGCTGGTCGATCATGCAGCGCCTCGGCGTGCATGCGGCGATCTCGTTTGACCGAGACTTTTTGATCTACCGGTTCGGCCGCAGCCGCCGCCAAGCCTTCACTGTCCACACCTAGCCCGAATCAGTGTCCACCCCACAAGGAGACTCTCTGAGGCCGGCCCGAGCGGAGGTGGATTTGCTGGATTCATGCTGTCGGTCCGCTCACCCCAGATCCGCTCGTAAAGGCGGTAGAGATCCTTGCTGGCTGTCCAGCCAAGCGATCTCGGCATCGTTTCGGTATCAACAGCCCGGTCCGCGAGGCAGCCGCAACCTCAATGACCGTCCGCGGCTGAGTCCGCGAGGTCGCTGCGATGGAGCGTGAGAAGCCAGACGCAGCGGCTCAGCCGCGAAACGGAGCGCCCCGGCCACCTTGTCCTCAGGCATCTCCACTTCAAACGCCAGTTCGCTGAGCGTAGCGGGCCGGCTGCGGCCGGGTCAACTGTCGACGAGTTGCTGCCCGGCGCGGGCGGCGGCGCTGTGCAACCGTGAATTCTGGTATGCCGCCCACACGATCATCGCCGGCGGCACGACCACGATGGCTGCGACCAGCGCGTACAAGATCGTGAGTGCGGTGACCACACCGAACTGTTGGAACGGGGTCAACGACGACAGCATCAGAACACCGAAGCCCAGAGCGGTAGTCAACGCCGAACCGAGCAGAGCCGAGCCGGTGGTCTTGAGGGTTCGACGCGCCGCCTCCTCCGGATCACGGGAATGCTCGAACTCCTCCTGGTAACGGTGAATAATATGAATCGTGTAGTCCACACCGATGCCTATCGACAGAGCCGTTATCAGCGCGGTGATCACATTGTAGGGAATCCCGACCAGGGCCATCGTGCCCAGCACCCACAACAGCACCATGAAGATCGGAACCACCGCGATGAAACTCAATGACGGTCGACGCAGGGTGATCCAGAAGAACAACGCGAGAATGATCAGAGCAGCCATCATCGTAGTGATGATCGACTCCGTCTGGCTCTCAGTCATGGCGTTGACCACATCAAGGCCGACCACATCGTTCGACGTCACGGTCAGGTCCTCCTCCGGGCCGAACCAGAGCCCCTCCAGATCGTCCACCATGCGAGCGGTCCGCTCCTGGTCGCCGCTGAGCGATTGGAACTCGATGAGCAGCGTGTCCAACCCGTCAGGATTGTTGACCGCCACCCTGCTGAATCCCGAAGGGTCCAGTTCCTCGAGCCGGTCCAGCAGCGCTTGGATCTTCTCCGGGTCGAGACGGAACTCTGAAGCCGCTGTGGAGATGCTCTCCAATTCGGAGTCGTAGTTGTCGCCCAGTGTACCGTCGTCGGTGACCCAGTCGATCAGCAGCTGGCTGAGGGACGACTCGATGCTCCCGACCACGCCCTCGGGCCTGCGCAGGTCGTCATCAAAGGCCGCCGTGAAGTCGAGGATGTTCCGCACGGTGCGGTCATCAGTGATCTCGGCCTCAATGAGCACCTTGACGCTGTCACTATCACCACCGAATGCGGCATCAAGGGTCTCAAGATGGGCTCTCACCTCGCCGTCGGAGGACAGGAAGTCACGAGTGTCGAACGCCGTGTCGAGCCGTGTCGAGGCCATGCCGAGCAGAAGAGTGACAACACCGATCACCACCAGGAACGGCACCGGTTTGCGGGCCAGCAAACCGCCGAACGCCTCCAATGCCGAACCGATGCCCGGTATAGCGCCCGAGATGGGACGAGCGGGGCGCAGCGAACCGCGGGACTCGCGGCGGAGGTCGAGCAACTTTCGCGACGATGTCACCAGCACCAACATCACGATCAGACCCGACGCGACGCCGATGCCCGCCACGATGCCGAAATCGCCGTTGGCCGGAATCGGCGAGATCAGGTTGGTCAAGAAGGAGGTGATGGTCGTGATCGCGGCCAGCGACAACGGAACGATGACGGCCCGCAGCCCCAAACGCACCGAGGATGCGACGTCCAGACCTTGGTAGCGATGCTCGCGGTACAGACCCACGGCCTGGATCGCGTAATCGACCACCAGTCCGATCAGCATGATCGCCACCATCGAGGTGAGCGTGTTGGGCGCGCCGATCAGCCCGGCGCCCTCCGGGCCGAGCCAGCCCTGTGCGCCTATGACCCAGATGATCGTGATCACCAGCCCCAGAAGCGAGATGAACAGGTCGAACGGGGAGCGGGTGAACAACAGCAGCAGAGCGGCTATAACACCCAGTGCCAGTACCATCAGAAGGCCCATCTCCGAGCCGGTGGCGTCTTGGGTGTCCTCCATCAGCACGGCGGTTGACAGGCTGCCACCGACGAGAGGTCCCTCGCTGGCCGCCATAATGTCGCGTATGGCAAGTTCGGCATCGGCCAGCGCCTCGGAGTCGTCTGCCGTGTCGCCGTCGCCGTCGGCGTCGACGAGCAGCCGTATGTTCGAGATCGCGACCGTGGCACCGTCGGCGTCGGTGCCCACCAGCCGGTCGAGTGAAAGGTGGTCGGCTGCCTCATCGATCTGCCGCTGCGACACTGACGCGAAGTCGTCGGTGTCGAGTTCAGCGGCGAGCAGCCGAGTCGGACCAATCACCGGGGTGGGCCGGGCAAGCAGCGGCGCCACCCGCGAGTCGGAGGTTGCCTGTCCCAGGGCGGCGTCGATCTGGGCGAGGCCCTCGGGCGTGAGCGCCGCGTCCCCCTTGAAGACGGCCGTCGCAGCAAGAGTGTTGCTGGAGTTGCTGAACAACGTCCTGATCTTGTCGTTGGCGATAGTCACCTCGCTGTCCTCGGGCAGGAAGACCGACTCGTCAGCCTGGGGCGCGAGGCGTGTTATGCCCGACCCGATCCCAACGGTGACCACCAGCAGCACGATCAGCGTCACGACCGGCCTCGCCGTGACCAGCCGACTCAGCCGCTCAAGAGTCCACTCCATATTCCACAACCTCCGTCTTCGGCTCACTCGGTCGCGCGCTCACAACGAGCAGCGTCGTGTACCGATGACTCCTCTTCTGCCTTCTGCTCAAGATCGGGTGACGATACCGCAGACACAGACAGTACCGCAAGCGGGTCGGCGCCGCCGAAGCAGGCGCTCGCCGACCCGCCAACGCACAGACCTGTCTCGTTGACGTGGTCCGAGTCGGGGCTGTCTGCGTTGTTCATGTCCTCGAACGAAACTAAGAACGGGCGCGAACAGGCGGCAGGCACGCCGCGTCGAAGCGGGGGTACTCCCGCTCTTGTTCGCTGCGCTCACGGGCCGCTCGGGCCGCGGCCCCGTACCGTACGGGCCGCGTTGACTCACCCATTCGCTCGGCCTCTAAGCGAACTGAGAGCGACGGGCGGGAGCGATCAGATGCTCAGGAGGTCTCGGGCGCCGGTGTCTGACGAGGGGTGACGGAGCTTCGACATCGCCCGGGCCTCAATTTGACGAATGCGTTCCCTGGTGAGATTGAAATGCTCCCCAACCTCTTCAAGAGTTCGAGGCTCACCCCGGTCAAGACCGAATCGAAGCTTGAGGATCTCACGCTCACGCTCATCGAGTGGTGACAACAATCGCTTGATCTCATCAGGCAACAAAGCCGTCGCCGCAACCTCGAAAGGAGAATCCACACCGCGGTCCTCCACCACATCACCAAGTTCAGCGTCGCCGTCTTCCCGCAACGGTTCAGAGAGCGACAACGGCTCAGCCGCGAAACGAAGCGCTTCGGTCACCTTCTCCTCAGGCATCTCCACTTCAAACGCAAGCTCGCTGAGCGTAGCGGGCCTGCCGTATTTCAGTTCAAGGCGCGAACGCGCCTTCTGCAGGCGCGTCAGAGTGTCGCCGGCATGCACAGGCAGGCGGATCGTGCGCCCAGTGTTTGCAATTCCCCGGGTGATCGCCTGACGAATCCACCAAGTGGCGTATGTCGAGAACTTGAAGCCCTTGCGCCAATCGAATTTCTCGACCGCGTGTATCAACCCGAGGTTGCCTTCTTGGATCAAATCGAGCAACGGCAGTCCTGATGCCTGGTACTTCTTGGCGATCGAGACGACGAGACGCAAGTTCGACTGGACGAAAGTGCGGGTCGCGGTCTCTCCTTTTCGAGAGAGTCGACGAAGTTCACGGCGGCGTGCAGGAGTCGGCTTCGAGTCGGCCAGTTCACAGCGTGCTTCGACCCCAGCCTCAATTTCTTGGGCTAGGCGGACTTCGCCCTCTTTGGTCAAGAGCGGATACTGACCTATATCCGTAAGGTACAGCCGGACCAGATCCTCTTCGTCCCTCTCGACACGCTCCTTAGCCACGGATGTCCCTCTCGTCGCTTCAGCCCCCGTTGAAGTTCACGATACCCATGGATTTCTCCTATACCACCAGAAGAAATTGCTATCCGCATCAACGAAGCGCTTCGGCCGTTAACAGCCCTCCCGCCGCAATGAGTCGTCGTTCGGCTTCCATAACGCCTTCGCTGATCTCTTGGCTGATTCTCAAGTTGCGCGATTCGTTCAAAAGGCGTTCACCTGCCTCGCGATCGTTGCGAACGTCGAGCAGCAAGAATCCGACCACCCGACGCAACGGTGCATCCGCGTGCGGTTCGGTCAGCCGTTGCAGCGATTCGCACGACGCCGCGAGTCGGGCCAGCAGCACACGTTGAGCGATCGCCAGGCGTACGACCGAACCAGGGACCGCTCGAATGGCTTGAACAGCGTCCAGCGATTCTGCACACGGAGCACCGAAGCAAGCCAGTTCGCCGAGCAGAACCGAATCCGGCATCAGTGCCTTCAAATCCTCGGCTTGATCACCGAGATGACGCCCAGCAGTCGACAACCAGACAGCGATGTCACCTCGGTCCGGCTCGACTTCGCTCGCCCAGAACACCAACATCTCGAACAGACTCGCCGAAACCCAGTGAAGATCGCGTACAACAGCCGCGGTCGCAACCACAGTCAAACCCTGATCATGGTCCACCTGGGGCGTTTCGTGGTTCACGACTCCCCGCGACCTCTGTACCGGTTGACTATCGGCATGCGACGATCGCGGCCGAACGCTTTGGAACTGAGTCGCGCCCCGATAGGGGTTTGGCGGCGCTTGAACTCGGCAACGTCGACGAGGCGACAGACCCGCTGCACCAGATCAAGGTCGCCCAGACCCGCTGCAACGATCTCGGCCACCCCCTGATCACCTTCCACGTAGGCTCGCAGAATCGGGTCGAGCACTTCATAAGGTGGAAGGGACTGGTCGTCGCGTTGATCGGGTCTCAGCTCAGCGGAGGGGACTTTGGCAAGAACCGCTTCGGGAACCACCTCAGAACCTGCGCTGTTGCGCCACCTGCACAATTCATAGACAGTGAGCTTCCAGACGTCTTTGATAACCGCGTACGCCCCCGACGTGTCGCCGTAGAGCGTCGAGTAGCCGACCGCGGCTTCTGACTTGTTCCCGGTGGTCAGAACCAACCAGCCGTGTTCATTGGCCAGCGCCATCAACACCACCCCGCGGATTCGCGACTGCAGGTTCTGGTCGGTCAAGTCGCCGAGACTCCCAGGAGTGGCAGAATCACCGTTCAACATCTCTACAAATGCCGCGTGGGCAGGTTCGACAGCAACAGTACGAGTGTCGATACCTAGGTTGGAAGCGAGTGCTTCGGCATCGGCGATGGAGTGGTCACTCGAGTACCGCGACGGCATCAGCACGCCGTGTACACGGCTCGCACCGAGTGCGTCGACAGCGATTGCTGCTGTGATCGACGAGTCGACCCCACCCGACAACCCGACACACACATCGCTGAACCCGCTTTTGTGAATGTAGTCGCGGGTGGCGAGCTCAAGTGCCCGCCACTGTTCAGCCAACACCGTCAGCGGCTTGACGACCGGCACTGCGAGTTGGTCACGCTGCGACCGGCGCGCGGCCGAGACCGCAACCACAGGAGCCTTCTCGATTCTTTGCCGGGGACTCGGCAACTCAATATCGATGATCTCAACACGTTCAACAAAACGCTCACAGCGAGCCGTCACCTTCGGTCCTTGCGGTGTCGGGCTCACAACAAACGAGCCGCCGTCAAAAACCAGTTCGTCCTGCCCTCCTACGAGGTTGACGTACAGAACCGGAATGTTCGCCTCGGCCACACGCTCGCTGATGACCTGTTCTCGCACCCTCTGCTTGCCGGCACGGAACGGGGAACCGTTTACATTGAAAATAACCCGTGCTCCCACCGAGGCGAGTCTTGAGACTACGCCGTTGGGAATCCACGAATCCTCACACACTGTCACACCGACATTCACACCAGCGATGTTGTACAGAGTCAACGGATCGTCACCCCGCTGGAAGTAACGGAGCTCATCGAAGACGTCATAGTTGGGAAGATGACGTTTGTAGTACGTTCCGGCTACGCGACCCCCCGCACAAACAGCCAGGGCGTTCCAGACACCGCTGTTGCAACCGGACCCGTCGTCGTCAATCGCAACGAGATCCGCTACTTCGCGCTCCGTCGACGGACCACCGTCAGCAAACCCGATGACAGCCGCGCACCGCGAGGTCTGTGCCGCGAACTTCTCAACCGTGGCACGACAATCAGCTACGAAAGCAGGTTTCAGGACCAAGTCTTCGGGTGGATAGCCGGTGATCGTCATCTCAGGCATGACTGCAACGTCGGCATCCGCTGCTTCGGCTTCTGCAAGCGCAGCCAATGCAAGCGCCTTGTTGCCGTCAAGGTCGCCCACAGTCGGGTTTATTTGGCAGACAGCAACTCGCAAGACATCGGAACTAGACGCCATGAGTACATCGTAGGGCCATGCACAGACAGCTAAGCGAGGGCGCCGCAGACGGTTTCAGTGATCAATGTCGCCACGACGTACGGGTCGGCGTTGGCGTTGGGGCGACGGTCTTCAATGTAGCCCTTGCCGTCATGGACGACCTGCCACGGAATCCGGATGGATGCGCCACGGTCAGAGACACCGTAAGAGAAGCGATCGTAGCGCTCCGTTTCATGGGCCCCCGTGAGGCGGTCCTCAATCCCCACCCCATATCCGGCAATGTGCTTTTCGGGCACTCCGTCTTCACCCATCGACTCACACGCGGCGATGATCGGATCAAACGATTCGCGCATGGCCCTGGTAGAGAAGTTGGTGTGCATCCCGGCGCCGTTCCAGTCGCCTCGCACGGGTTTGGCGTCAAGCGACACCTCCACTCGGTAATCTTCGGCCAAACGGAAGAGCAGGTAGCGGGCAACCCACAGTTGGTCAGCAACCGAGACCGTGTCGATCGGGCCGACTTGGAACTCCCACTGCCCGGGCATGACTTCGGCATTGGTACCCACGATCGACAACCCGGCTTCGATGCAGGCCATGGTGTGACGTTCAATCAGTTCGCGCCCAAAAATCTTGACAGCGCCAACCCCGCAGTAATACGGGCCCTGCGGTGCTGGGAATCCGTTGGGCGGGAAACCCGAGGGCCAACCCGTCGACGGGTCCAGCAGGGTGTACTCCTGCTCCAGACCGAAGATGGGCTCCTGGTCGGCATAGCGTTCGTAGACATCGACTGCGCCCAGTCTCATGTTGGTCGGGTGGGGCTTCATGTCACCTGGTAGATACGTATCGCACAGCACGATGATGGCATCGCCTCCACGAATCGGGTCAGGGCACTGAAAAACCGGCCGAAGCACTACATCTGAATTGTCGCCGGCAGCTTGGTTGGTGCTCGACCCGTCGAAGCCCCAGAGTCCAGGTTCTTCGCCGTCTGCAAGAACCTTCGTCTTGCTCCGGACTTCTCTGGTCGGCTCGGACCCGTCAATCCACAGATACTCCGCTCGATATGCCACTACATTCCCTCTCTTAATCGTTGATGGTCGACCGTTCGGCGCCGACCGCTCGGCACTCCCTTGAGCCAAACAGCGTCAGGCTAGCCAACGAACACTTATAAGGCTCCAAGCGTCGCGTTTCTGTGCGGTTGCCCGATTGTTAACAGTGTATGAACGGAGCTTGCCCACGGCAGAAACAAGTTCTGAGCATGGCACCGTGGAGACAGTCGAACAGCGCCGGAACCGCTGACCAACACGATCGGGGGTGACCAATGGAACGCGACCAGCAATACGTTCTTCGCAGTGTCGAGGAACGAGGTGTGCGCCTCATCCGTCTCTGGTTCACTGATGTTCTGGGCAAGCTGAAGTCGGTCGCCATCACGCCGGCCGAACTCGAGGCGGCTTTCGATGAGGGGGTGCAGTTCGACGGCAGTTCGATCGATGGTTTCTCGCGGATGCACGAATCCGATGTTCTCGCCCGTCCCGACGCCACCTCCTTCGAGCTGCTTCCGTGGGCGACACAGGATGAACCTTCCGCGCGCATGTTCTGCAATATCCAGAACCTTGACGAGACTCCCTTCGACGGTGACCCGCGCCAGATCCTTCGCCGCAACCTCGATGCGGCTCGAGCTGAGGGATTCTCCTTCTTTGCGGCACCAGAGGTTGAATTCTTCTACTTCGCTTCCGGCGATCCGGCCCTAGGCAGACCCCAACCGCTGGACCACGCCTCCTATTTCGACCTCACCACGGACGACGTCTCGAGCAACCTCCGCAAACGGACCATCCACATGCTTGAAGCCATGGGAATCCCTGTCGAGTATTCGTTCCATGAGGACAGCCCGAGCCAGCACGAGATCGACCTCCGCTACACCGAAGCGCTCGATGTGGCCGACAACCTCATGACGTTGCGGCTGGTCGTAAAGAAAATCGCCATGGAGCGCGGCACTTACGCTTCTTTCATGCCCAAGCCGCTCAACGGTGTGCAGGGGTCCGGGATGCATGTCCATTTGTCTATGTTCACCGGCGACACCAACATCTTTCACGACAGCGACGACTCATACGGGCTTTCGACAACCGGCCGACAGTTCGCCGCCGGCGTGTTGCGCCATGCCCGTGAGATCACTGCGGTCACCAATCAACTGGTCAACAGCTACAAACGCCTGTCTGAAAAGTCTGAGGCGCCTCCTTGCGTCGCTTGGGCACGCAACAACCGTTCGGCCCTGGTCAGGGTGCCGGTACGCAGGGGAGGCAAACCAAGCTCGGCCCGAATCGAGTACCGGTCTCCGGACCCGGCCTGTAATCCGTATCTGGCGTTCTCTCTGATCCTCGCCGCGGGTCTGCGCGGCATCAGCGAAGGTTACGAACTGCCCGCCGAAACGAACACCAACCTTCACGATCTCAGCCGAAACGAACTCGAAGAGGCGGGGATCGAACCCCTGCCTCGTTCGCTTGGTGAAGCGCTCGATGTCATGGAAGGATCCGACCTTGTCCGTGTTTCACTCGGCGACCATATCTTCGAGTGGTTCCTGCGAAACAAACGTTCCGAGTGGGCCCAGTACCAATCAACCGTCACCCCCTTTGAACTAGAGCGATACCTGCCCGTTTGGTAGACGTGCCCAACACCGATGGATGCGTGGCCTGATAGACATGAATCAATGAGACCGCTGCTCGTCTTTCCTGACCCGGCGCCTCCGGAGTTGGCCCAGACCCTTGATATCGGAGGCTGGGCGTGGAAAGCCGCCGGCGGCATCGAAGCAGCCCGAGCCGACGAGCCCGCCGACGGATGGGTCGGCGCCATTGTCATGGCGGGCCCGGAAATGGAGCCGGCTCTGCGTTTCTGTCGATCTGTTCACAACGGCGATACAAACGTCCATTCACTGCTGCTGCTCGTCAACGGTGGCCATCTGCGATCGCTCGGTCCTCACCAAGACCTGTTCGACGACTTCTGTCTACACCCGTTCCATCCCCTGGAACTGGAAATTCGCCTCAGGCACCTGTTCAGACGGGGTGGTCAATCCGATGATACAGAGCTGATCGAGTACGGCCCCTTGGCCATGAACCTTGAGACGTACCAAGCCGTGATCGACTCCAAACCGCTTGATCTCACCTACATGGAGTACGAACTCTTGAAGTTCTTGGCATCGCAACCCGGCAAAGTCTTCACCCGCGAGACTCTTCTCAGCCGAGTCTGGGGTTACGACTATTACGGCGGGGCGCGAACGGTGGATGTTCACGTGCGGCGTCTGCGCTCCAAACTCGGTGAAGAGCATGCCAGCCTCATTCAAACCGTGCGCTCGGTCGGTTATTCCTTCGGCCGCAGCCGCTGGGGCTAGTCGCCGTCGCCCGCTGGGGTGATCTGCCCATAGGGTGAACCGCCCATCAGGTGGGTCAGCGGCGCGAACCTTGATAAGGGTTGGCCCGGGACAGTGCGAGATGCTCGTTGGGCTCACCGTCGTCGCCGAGATTGTCGAGGTCGCGATCACGCCCAATGAGACCACCGAGCACTCCAGCGAGTACCGCTGTGCCCATGAGCACAGCCACAGGCATTACCACAACCAGCAACGCCACGATCAGTGCTGCTCCGAAGTCCACGGTGTCAGTCTGCCAGATCCGCCGGGAGCACCGCTACCACTTCAATCTCTACTCGAGCCCCCAGGGGGAGCGCCACAACGGCCACCGCGGACCGTGCCGGCCGGTGTCCATCGAACTCCTCGGCATAGATCCCGTTCACCGTCGCATAGTCACCCATATCGACAAGGAACACGGTGGCTTTGACGACATCGCCCAAAGAAGCGCCCGCTGAAGCCAACACCGAACGCAAGTTGGTAAACACCTGCCTTGTCTCAGCGGAGACTCCGCCTTCAACGACTACACCGTCTGTGATGCCGATCTGGCCGGCCGTGAACAAAAAGTCCCCGCCGCGCATAATCGGTGAATAGGGACCCACTGGCGTGCTCATCATTACGCTCCTTCGCCCGGTTGTGCAGCTCAGTTGCAAGGGCTACGCAGAATAGCAGGGCTCCATGGTCAACGGGCGCGGACCGGCCATAGTTCCGGGCAACCTCGATCGAGCCAGACAGCAGCAGCAACCGCAGCGAACACTGCGTCGGAGCCATTGACCGGGTCGTCTGTGGACGCTTCGACAACAACGACGATTTCGGGAGTGTCGACCGCGCGCAGCACACCGAAGGAACGGATCGTCAGATCATGCAATTCACCTTGTTCGTCGACCGCAAGACTCTCACTTGTCACCCACGACAAAGCCATATGCGCAGCTCCGGTGCAATAGGAGCGCAGAACCGTCTCGTCAAGCACCGCTCCGCATCGCACGGACACCACAAGTGTCCCGTCAGCCCGGACCGAAGCAGTAGCCTCACCTCCCCCCGGCGCTCTGACCCAACCGACCTCGCCTCGTATTCCGGCCAGCAAGACCGTCGCCTCAACCCAACCAGCGCCGCGGATGGACGCACTGGTCCGAGGACCGGCCACATCCACTTCCTGCACCAGCAGATTCGGGGCAACGCTTGAAATCGCTTCGCTTATGCCCGGAGTTCGAGCCACCCTTATCACGCCGGTTCCGTCAAGATTGATTCCCGCTGCCACCGGTGGACGTTTGGGGCCGTTGCGAACCGAGTCTTCACGGGAATACAACACTCGTACGGGCCGCCCCGCCTGGCCCGCTAGACGCTGAGCCACCTCAGTCACTTCGCTAGCCTGTTTCGCTCCGAATGCTCCCCCGTTCGCCAACGGCGGGAGTGGTTCGCCTCCAGGGTTGCACCAGGACGCGTCGGTCTCGAGGTAGGCGGGTTCGACCCACGAGGTTCGAAGCGTAAGATCGAAAGAACCCTCCGGCATGGTGATCGGCGAGCTGAACTCGGCTGTGGTGCGGCGACCTTGCACCTTGCCCGCAAGCCGCAGCGCTTCAGAACGACTCTCGGCCAGCACCCACCGGCTGTTCTGCGGCGTACTGTCGTGCGCCAGAACCGCGACGAGTGAACCGGCGGGCGCAGAGTCGTCGGCGAAGCCACCGCGTCCCATGGCTACTTCAGGACCGACTGATTGCGCTACACCCCCTTCAATCGCTGCTCTGCGGGCAGCGTCGCTTCCCTCAGCGGCTGTTCGAATCTCCACAGGTTCGTCCCGAGGCGGTTGGGAGCCACCGAAAGGCTCCTCACCAAAAGCCACCCATGCGTCGACTACCGGCTGCCAACCGGTGCACCGGCACAGGTGTGCCTGCAAAGCCCCAGCCGCGGCATCACGGTCGTTGTGGGCCGCTCCTCTGGCCCGCAGTCCCTCGAATCGGCAGATGATGCCAGGCGTGCAGAACCCACACTGGCTCGCACCTGTCGCTGTGAACGAGTGGGCCCACGCTTTGGAAATCTCGTCGGAGAGTCCCTCGAGTGTGGTGACTGAGCGACCGCGGACCCGACGCACCGGGGTTACGCATGACACCCGAGGCGCACCGTCGACCAACACCGTGCAGCAACCACACTGCCCCTGCGGGCTGCAACCGTCTTTAACAGACGCGAGGCGCAGATCGTCACGTAGAACCTCCAGCAGGGTCGCGGATTCAGCAGACGTGTCGTCAACTGCGACCGGACTGCCGTTGACGACAAGCTCGAACGGCTCGTTCGGTCTCATCGGTCGATGCTGCTCAACCGGCCGAGCAGCCCTCGAACAGTCCAACCGCGTCGGTTGTGTCAACGGTTTCAGTCACCCGGTCTGCACACCGAGCGCTTTGCGCAACGCAGCGTCGGCGTCGCGGGCACTGTTGACACTGACCTGCGCTTCAGCCACCACCGCCGACCCGTGAAACGTCCCGGGGTAGGCATGGATCTCAGTCGGCACACCCGCTTCAAGCAGCCGCATCGCATAAACCAAACCCTCGTCACGCAACGGATCGAACTCCATCACCGACACGAAAGCCGGCGGCAGACCTGAGAGGTCCTCAGCCACCGACGGCGACGCGTAAGGCGAAACAGGCCCTTGATGATCAGGCCCCAAATAATGTTTCCAACTCCAGACCGCGTTGGGTCGATTCCAAAACGGCGTGTCGGTGAACTGCACCATCGACGGCGTCTCAAGACGATGATCAAGCTCAGGTATCTCCAACTGCTGGAAACACACCCGCGGCCCGCCACGGTCACGAGCCAAAAGCACGGTACCCGCAGCCAGGCCACCACCCGCGCTCTGACCAGCAACCGCTACACGACCAGGGTCGACCCCCAATCCCGCCGCGTTCTCCGACAACCACAACAAAGCTGCATAGCAATCATGGACCCCCGCCGGGAAAGGATCCTCGGGAGCGAGACGGTACTCCACCGACACCACAACAGCCGGGAACTCAGCAGCCACACGATCACACCAGAAATTCATCATGTCGACGGAACCGGACAAGAACCCGCCACCATGGATCTCCAACACAGCCGGAAGAAGACCCGAAACCGAACCCTCAGGACGGTAGACCCGAACCGGCACGTCCGGGTCGCCATCAAACCCCGGAACTGCACGATCCTCGCGAACCACATCGCCGCGAGGCTCAACAGCATCAGCGAACAAGCCAACCGACTCCCGCATGGCACGAATCTCATCAGGATCTGAAAAATCCCTCACCGTTGGAAACAACGGCACCATCTCAACAAGCTCCGGGTCATACAAACGATCAGTCATACCCCACACCGTAACCCACTCCCAAACCACACAGAAACACGAGAAACCAAACCTATAGAAAAACTTGAGAGACCCGCCGCCGGACGACAGGCCCTAAGAACGTGCGCGGATTGACCATCGCGGGTGCGTCGAGACCTGTCGTCTCCCGCTCTTGTTCGCTGCGCTCACAGGCCGCTCGGGCCACGGCCTCGTTCTGTCACGACCCTGTGCGGGGTCAATCCGCTCGGCCTCTAAAGCCTCGGCAGATCAACTGAAACTCTGGCCGCAGCCGCAGGTTCGCTGTGCGTTGGGGTTGTCGATGGAGAACCCTGCGTCGGTGAGGCCGTCCTTGTAGTCGAGCGTGGCCCCCTCGAGAAGCTGAGCAGAGGAAGGGTCCACCACTACATCGACCGGGCCGAAGGCGACCGACGTGTCCTCGGAAGCCTTCTCGTTGTCGAAGTACATCTCATATGAGAAGCCGGAACAGCCACCGGGGCGCACGGCGACACGCAACGCCAATCCGTCCTCCCCCTCTGCGGTGAGAAGCTCATCGACTTTCGACACGGCGGAATCGGTCAGTGTGATCACAGGACTTCCTCTCTAGAAGAACTACCACGAATCTGCCCTCTACCTTACCCGCCGCGACCCGGTTTCACCTCCCTGTCGAAACGGTCGACTCATTACGACAGACGTTCTCAGCGGTCCTTCACTGCTTCCCAGGCCTCGTCACCAAGCAACCCACGCAGAGACTCGTTCGCCTGATCGACTAGAAGCTGGCTGCGCTGCTCAAGGAACCTGCTGTAGGCGCTCGGACGCCACAGGGTGCTGTCCTTCGGTGCCGCCCAGCCATTCGCCAAGAAGCAGGTGTTAGGGGTACAGCTTGAGCTTGGCAGTACAGGTGCGGCTGTGAACGTTGGGCAGCATTCCCTGAAGGCTCACCAAGTCCTCAAAGAGTTCACCATGCGACCGGTAGCCATCGGGGTCTTCCTCAATCGGAACGGGCTTCACCAAGCGGTAACTGAGCTTGCGCCAGTATTCGCCCCGCCAGGCATCCTCGACTGTCGTGAACTCAAACCAGAAGAACGGCAGACCGAAGTCCGCTTCGATCCGGCGCTTGCATTCAGCAGCAAACTCATACGTCCCGGGGTGTTCAGCAGAGGTGTTGGCGAAGAGCACCACGTCTCCTCGATTCGCGTCAAGCAGTCCTTCTTCGGCTGCCATGAACAGCAGCGCTGCGCTGGACCGCCCGCCGGAGAAGCTGACCACATGGGGCAGCGCGGCATGAGACGGATGCCGGTAGGTCAGGGGACCTGAAAATCTGACATAGGCCCGCTCGCAGTGGATGCGCTCCCAGCCAAGGAACCAGAATCGTTGGGGGCGGAGGCGGCTCCGCAATGCTTGGTCTGCGGCGGTAGTCTCGGGGGGTGGACGACGTTGCTCTGCCCAGCGCCGACGATGTGATGGGGCTGCTGCGCGGGGTGATCGACCCGGAGCTCGGCAGCGACATCGTAGAACTCGGGATGGCCCGCTCCGCCGACGTCTCAGAGGGCGGCATCATCACGCTGGAGATCGCACTGACCACGAGCGGATGCCCGCTGCGGGGACAGATCCAGAAGGACATCCGCAGCCGGCTGCTGTCGCTTCCCGGGATCACCAACGTGAAGATCAACTGGGGTGAACTGACGCAGGAGCAGAAGTCTGAGGCGATGGCCAAGGCACGATTCAACGTGAGCCAGGACGTTCCCGACACCGCCATCCCGCCGACCACCAAGGTCATCATGGTCGCTTCGGGCAAGGGCGGAGTCGGCAAATCGTCGATCGCCACCAACCTGGCAGCCGCACTGGCCGACGTCGGTTACGCAGTCGGGGTGATGGACGCCGACATCTGGGGGTTCTCGGTCCCCCGCATGCTCGGTGTCGACGGTGATCTGGTCGCCCGCCAGGGCAAGATCACTCCCCTGATCCGGGAGGTCGGCGAGGGCCGCCTCGAGATCGTGTCGATGGGTTTCCTGGTCGATCAGGAAGACTCGGCGCTGATGTGGCGGGGGCTGATGCTCGACCGTGCGGTGCGGCACTTCTGTGAGGACGTCGCCTGGTCAGAAGACCTCGACTACCTGCTGATCGACATGCCGCCAGGGACCGGAGACGTGCAGATGGGCCTGGCGAAACTGCTGCCACGAGCCGAGATGCTGATCGTCACGACCCCGGCGGGCAACGCTCAGAAAGTTGCGGCGCGGGTTGCCGACATGGGCCGCAAGAACTACCTGCGGATCGTCGGCGTGATCGAGAACATGACCAGCTTCGTCGCCCCTGATGGAAGCGAACACAATCTGTTCGGGAGCGGAGGCGGTCAACAGTTGGCCGACGACGTGGGTGTTCCGCTGCTCGGCTCGGTCCCGATCGAGGCCGAGGTGTCGATCGGAGGCGACAGCGGGTCCCCCGCAGTGCTCGGTTCCGGCGCCGCAGCCGATGCGATCAGGGCCATCGCTGAAGCTATTGCCGAGGAGTACGTTCCACCCGTCGAGATGGCGGGATGCTCAGCTCGGATGCTCGAAGCGGCGATGGCAGCCCTCGACGAACTCGACGAACTCGAGGCGAGTCCGGGCTGAGCAGGCTGCGCTCAACGGTCAGTGCTGTTCGCGAGGATCATCGGGGTCGTCGTCTTCGGCGGCGGCGTTCGTGTCGGACACCGGGCCGAGTTCGATCGCTTCGCCGGCAGTGCCGCCATGACGGGCTTCACCAGCGTCGGTGACGTCGGTTCCGCTCACGTCGGTCCACTGACCGAAACGAATGCCCGGCCCTCCGATGGTCCCGCCACGGGCCACACGACCCGCGAAGCGGCGCTTGAGCACTTCACGCACGACCGCTCTGGTCGGGGGGAACAACAGCAACAGGCCGACACCTGCGGTGAAGAACCCCGGGGTCAGGATCAGCGCCGCGGCGATCAGCAGCAGCACGCCGTTGATCAACTCGTTGGTCGGGATCTGCCCTTTGTCGAGCGACTTTTGGGCCCTGCGCAGCACGCTGAGGCCCTCCCGGCGGACCAGCCAGGCGCCGACCATGCTGGTCAGCACGATCAGACCGATGGTGTTCCACCCGCCGACGGCTTCGTTGAACGCGAGGATGACATAACCCTCAACGACCAGTACCCCCAGGAACAGAATAAAGATGATGCCTATGATCCAGCCATCGTAGGAGCAATCGGCGCCGATGCACGCCCGGAGCGGATCAGCACGACCAGAACGAATTAGGCTGACCTGGCCGTGACTGAACAAGATTCGCGTCCCCCGTCGGTCGACCGGTTGGCCCGGTCGTTGCACGACACCGGCCTGCCCCACCCGATGCTGGTGGAGGCCGCCCGGTCCGCGATCTCAGCCGGATCACCTGACGACGCACGCCGAATCGCCCAAGACATGGCCAAACGAATGCTGCGCCCCGTCATCAACGGCACCGGCACGCTGCTGCACACGAACCTCGGACGCGCCCCCGTCGGCTGGGTGCAGACCGAGCAGTACTCGAACCTCGAACTCGACCTGACCACCGGCGAGCGCGGTTCGCGCATGGACACCGCTCCCGCACTGATCGCCCAGGTTTGCGGCGCCGAGTCGGCGATCGTCGTCAACAACTGCGCGGCCGCAGTCCTGCTCGTCCTGGCGAGCCTGGCCGAAGGCAGAGCAGTCGTGGTCTCCCGCGGTGAACTGGTGGAGATCGGCGGTGGTTTCCGGGTCCCGGACGTGATGGCGCGTTCGGGGGCTCGGCTCATTGAAGTCGGCACCACCAACCGCACAAGACTGGCCGATTTCAAACAAGCGGTCGATCAGCACGGCCAAGAGGCCGCCGTCGTGCTCCAGGTCCACCAGTCGAACTACAAGATCGTCGGTTTCACCGAAGCCCCCCGGACCGCGGAGCTGGCCACGCTCAACCGCGTCCTGGTCGCAGACATCGGCTCGGGCCTTGTAGACAGTCGCTGTCCCTGGCTGTCGAGCGGGCCGCCGGGATGGCTCGACGACGAACCCGCCGCTCGTCAGACACTCGAGGCGGGAGCGGACCTGGTCACGTTCTCCGGCGACAAGCTCTTCGGCGGGCCGCAGGCGGGAATCATCGCCGGCCGGGCCGATCTGGTCGACCGATGCGCGGCCCATCCTCTGGCCAGAGCCCTGCGACCCGGAGCCCTGGTGCTCGGCGCACTGCAGGCCACCGCGCTCGCCTACCTCAAACGCGACGGCCAAGCGGTCCCGTTCTGGCGAATGGCGGCCCTGCCGCACGACGAGTTGCGCTCCCGCGCCGAGGGCCTCGGGGTCGGGAAAGTCGTCGACGTTGCTTCCACACCCGGCGGCGGAACTCTGCCGGGGGTGGAGATCCCGTCGGCGGGAGTGGCTGTCGAGGGCGACCAGCGCAGCCCGCTGCGCAACCGGCAACGCCCGATCATCGCCCGGGCGACCGAAGGGCACACCGTCATCGACCTGCGCACCGTTCACCCCGACGACGACTCTGAGATAGAAGCTGCTCTGAGAACATGCGCGGATTGAACATCGTGGATGCACCGATGCCTGTTGTCTCCCGCTCTTGTGTACTGCGTGTACGGGCCGCTCGGGCCACGGCCTCGTTCAGTCGCGACCGTGTGCGGTGTCAATACGCTCGGCCTCTGAGCCTGGATCCACCGGTTGGCTCTTCGTGGGCATGGTGTTCGCGGGTTGGGGTTGTGTCGGGTTTGGTTGTGCGGGGTTTGGTGTGTTTGGGCGTGTTGGGTCGGGGGTTGGGGGTGTGGTTTGGGTTGGTGGCGCTGGGTTTGTGTGGGGGCGTCCGCTGATGCATGTCGTAGCCACCGCCGGTCATGTGGACCACGGCAAGTCCACCCTCGTCAAGGCGTTGACCGGGACCGACCCGGACCGGCTCTCCGAGGAGAAGGCACGGGGACTGACCATCGACTTAGGTTTCGCATCGGCGCAGCTCCCCTCCGGCCGAGGGGTGGCGTTCATCGATGTACCCGGCCATGTCCGTTTCCTCAAGAACATGCTGGCGGGGGTGGGCAGCGTCGACGCCGCCGTATTCGTGGTTGCTGCAACCGAGGGATGGAAACCGCAGTCCGAGGAACACCTGCGGATCCTGGAGCTGCTGGGGATCAGGCACGGTCTGGTGGCGTTGACGAAGACGGGGCTGGCCGACGACGACCTGCGGGAGCTGGCCCGACTCGAAGTGGAGGATCGGGTCGTGGGCACGTTCCTGGAAGCTGCCCAGATCGTCGAGGTGGATGCGATCGACCGGTCCGGTATCGCCGAGATCCAGGGGGCGCTCGACGAGCTGCTCGACGGCACGCCCACCGCCGTCGATCACAAGCGTCCCCGGCTCTGGATCGACCGAGTGTTCGCAGCGAAAGGATCAGGCACGGTCGTCACCGGGACTCTCACCGGTGGCCGGGTGCGGGTCGGCGATGAGCTGACCGTTCTGCCCCAGCAGCGAACCGCGCGGATTCGCGGGCTGCAGAGCCTGCACGCGAACCGCACGAAAGTGGGACCGGGGAACCGGGTCGCCCTGAACCTGTCGGGGATCAGCCACGACGAACTGAGCCGCGGCGATGTGCTGGTCGACGCCAAGCAGTGGCACGTCACCCGTCGGGTGGACGGACGCCTGAAAGTTCTTGACGCCATCGACCATCCGGTGACCCGGCGCGGCGCACACCTGGCCTACCTGGGCTCAGGGGAGTTCCCGGTGCGGGTCCGGGTGCTCGGCCCCGCCGAGGTTCAACCCGGTGGACAGGGCGCGGTGCGCCTTCACCTCCCAGTCGGTCTGCCGCTGCTGCCCGGCGACCGATTCATCCTCCGTGAATCCGGGCGGGGCGAAACGCTCGGAGGTGGTGAGATTCTCGATGTGGACCCGATAGTTCCCGCTGCGAGAGCCCGGCCTGATCGCCGTGTCGAGCGGGTGATCGCCGAGCGGGGCCGAGTTGATGTCGACGATCTCTTCCGCCTCACCGGGGAGCGTCGCAGTGCCGATGTGGGCAATTGGGCGGTGGACCCCGCTGTGTTGAAGTCCAGTCGGGCCGAACTCGAAGAGGCCATAGCCACCGCCGGCTCCCTGGGGCTCGACATCGCGAAACTCGATGACTTCGGTCGTGTGCTGCTCGAGACCGTCGAGGGCGTCGTGGTGGACCACGGGCATGCTCGTGCAGCCGACGCCGTCGACGCCTTGACCGGACATGCCTATATCGACGCCCTACAGGCATCGCCGTTCACCCCTCCGGATCCTGCGGGCATTGACCGCGCTGAGCTGCGGGAGCTGGTTCGCCGCGGTGACGTGATCGAGGTGAAGGGGGTTTATTTTGCGGCGAGCGCCGTTTCTGCCGCCGCCCGAGTCGTGGCTGAGTTGCTCAGCCGCAAACCAGACGGCGTGACCGTAGCCGAGGTCAGGGACGAGTGGGACACAAGCCGCAAGTACGCAATCCCGCTGCTGTCATATCTCGACAACAACGGGATCACCAGACGCAGAGGCGATCTGCGGATCGGAGGCCCCCGCCTCCCACCGCTTGACGAGTCCGGTTAAACCGTCATGAGTTGACGACGTTCGTTCTCGCTGAGCCCACCCCAGATCCCGTGTTGTTCGCGAATGGACAGGGCGTGGGCCAAACAGTCGTCACGCACGGTACAGGTCTCGCATATCGCTTTGGCGTGCTGTTCTCGGGCCCGCTTCTCATCTCGTCGCTCCGGCGATGCAGGTGGGAAAAATATTGCCGATTGAGGTCCTCGACAAGCGGCACGAAATCGCCAATCAATGGGATCAACTTGCTTAATCATCAAAGCTCCTGTTTCTTCAGGTGTTGGCCTATCAGACAGAACCTCCACGAGCAAACGCTTTACGCGTGAAATTTCCGAAGAATTACTACTATTAGTAGTAATTCTTCTCTGGGTTCTGAAGAGTAACGGCTTAATGACGCATCTCGCGGTAGTCGCGAGCACCCCCGGTTATGGGCTCAATCTCCAGGTAAAGGCCCTCTATAGCAACAATACGAACCTGATCACCCGCTGAGACAGGCGTTGTGCGATTCACCCGTGCCCGCCACGGGGCACCGTCAACATCAACAATCCCCTCCTTCTTGATGTCCTCAGTCGCCTCCGCCAACTTCCCGACCATCCACTCGCGGCCAATCGTGGGCGTACCGAAACGGGTGCGGATCATCGCCGGCATTCCCGAGACCATCGCCAGCGCCACACCGACAATGCCCACCAACAGCGTTATCCACGAAATCGCCAGACCCTCATACAAGAACACCGATCCAACGACCAAACAGATCGTGGCGATCCACGACCAGACACGCGGCACTCCCACTTGAACGTCGATGGCATACCCCAACATGGCTGCAACCAGAAGGGCGATCGCCCAATTTCGTGCAGGCAAGACATCGAATCCAGAGCAGCCAAGCACGAAACAACCAGCACCAATCACTCCGGCAATACCGACACCCGCGGTGTACAACTCGAAGATGAGCAAACCCGCTCCGATCAGAAACAGCAGGTACGCCATAGCGGGGCTCGCCAAACTGTGCAACCAGCCGTCGATCAGAGGAAGCTTGGCGAAGCGGACCTGAGAGTCCGGCACACGGACAGCCGGGCCACCGCTGCTGTCGACCGTGCTCGCAAACCCCGGCAAATCCAACACGAAGAACACGAGCGTGGGCGAATCACGAGTGGCGAGACCCAACTCGATCACAGTCTCTTCGTCAACAGTGCCTTCCACCAAAGCATCAGCGACATCGAGAAACTCATCGGAGACGAGTCCGGGGAAAATCAGTTCACCAGTGTTCCCGAGCCGGGCACCGACCGCAACCGACAACTCCTCAGCCACCGCCACCAACTGAGCAGCCCCACCCTGAGCCGAAGCTCCCGACGGACCAACCCAGGCATACACCGGAACCGGGGAGTCAACAATGGACTGCGCAACCTCCGTCAACCGTTCATCGCTCACCACGTGCCCACGACTGTTCACTTGAAAGACTACGCCCCCGGACCCTGCAGCCTCGGCTTCAGCGATGGTGTCCTCAATGAAGTCGACAACAAACTCGTCGATCAAACCCGAGATCTCAACCACATCAAAAGTCGGGTTCTCCACAGTCGGCGGGGCCTCGCCACCCGTGTTGGTGTTCTCCTGCGCTCCGACAGGCATGAACCAGCCGACCAACAACACCGCTATCAGCGAGACCGCGGACGATAACGTAGCCCGACGACGCAGTTCGTGTCGTGTCGGTAGTGTCAATCGCTTCGAGGGAGGGAATGGATCCCGGTCAATTCTTCGCATCGTCGCGGATCCTGATCGTGGCGGGAAAGGGTGGTGTGGGCAAGACCGCCACCTCGGCCGCGTTGGCCCTGGCAGCAGCCCGAACCGGCCGCACCGTCCTTGTAGTGGAAGTGGCTGGCCGGATGGATTCGGCACCGATGTTCGATGTCGATCCACAAGGCTACGACGAGCAGACCGTTTACAACGACACAAGCGGGCCGATGATTCGCTGCCGTTCCACAACCCCCGACGCAGCGCTCATTGATTGGCTGAGCAGCCACGGTTTCTCACGGATCGTACGTCGCATGTCAAAGTCCGGGTTGCTTGAGATTGTGGCCACAGCCACACCCGGCATCAAAGAACTACTAGTACTCGGTCAAATCAAACATCTCGAACAAAGTCGAGACGTCGACCTCATCATCGTCGATGCCCCAGCGACAGGTCATGCGCTCAATTTCTTGAAGGCACCGCTGGCGGTGTACCACACGGCACGCACCGGCGTGCTGCGACGCCAAGCAAGCGAAACCCTCGAAATGTTGAGAGACCGGAAACGATGCCGCGCCCTGCTTGTAACAATCCCAGAAGAGACCCCGATCAAAGAACTGGTTGAAACAGCCTTCACGGTCGAGGACGAGATCGGGTTGGCGCTTGGGCCGGTCGTTGTCAACAGCATCCTTCCAACCATCGAAAAGCTCGACGAGGGCGTTGAGTTCAATGCGCCCGAAGTTGCGGCGGGGGTTGCTCCCACTCCGACTCAACTGAGCGACCTCGTCTCTGCAACCAACTTTCGGCTTGATCGAATGTCGCTGCAGAATGAGCAGCTCAACTCCTTGGCTCAACAGTTGCCTCTGGCACAAATCCGCCTGCCACATCTATTCACAACGTCGATAAACCTCGATGAAACCACCAGACTCGCCCAAGCAGCCAGTACCTCAATCGAAGCGATTGAACCATGGGGACATTGATGAGCAGCGATCCGAATACCCATCACGGCGGCAGCGGCAGCGGCAGCGGCAGTTACAGAAGCCTCATCGAACAGAAACGGGTGATCGTCACTTGCGGTACTGGCGGTGTCGGGAAAACAACTGTTGCTGCAGCCACTGCGGTCGCTGCAGCCCAAACCGGGCGACGGGCCGTGGTCGTCACGATCGACCCGGCGAAACGCCTCGCCGACGCCCTCGGGACAGACCGGCTCGGGAACGCTCCGACAGTAATCCACGGCAATTGGCCGGGGATCCTCGCAGCGATGATGCTCGACAGCAAAACAACCTTCGATGATGTCGTCAGGCGCAACGCCAAGAGCGCAGAGCAGACGAGACGCATCCTCAGCAATCGCTTCTACATCAACGTATCGACCGAATTGCCGGGCACTCAGGATTACATGGCAGTCGAGAAGCTGAACGAGTTGCACTTCTCAGGCCGATGGGATCTCGTGGTCGTCGACACACCACCCACCCGTGATGCCCTCGCCTTCTTTGAAGCCCCCGAACTGTTGACAAGACTGCTCGACAACACCGCCTACAAGTTGTTGATCTCTCCACGCCCCGGAGTACCCCGGGCGGTGAACAAAGCTGCGGGGGGTGTAGTTCGCCGCATGTCGCGCGTGGTCGGTGCCGAAGTCGTCAACGACGCCATCGAGTTCTTCCAGACATTTCAAGGCATGGAGGAGGGATTCAAACAACGAGCCGATGAGACCCTGGCACTTCTGTCGTCCGGGGACACTGCCTTCGTGCTCGTCGCCTCCCCCCGCGACGATACGATCACCGAGGCACTCTACCTTCTCAACCGACTTGCCGACGTTGACCTTCCAGTCGATGCCGTGGTGATCAATCGCATGCTCGCTGCGTTGTCAACATCAGTCGATGAGGCCGAGAAACTTCAGACCAGACTGGCCGACAGCCCACTTCTCGGCGCAGCGCAAGCTCTCGTCGACCACGTAAACTCCGCCGCCGACGACGAAGCACGAATAGCTCAGCTGATGACACACGTCCCGAATGCGGCATCAACGACAATTCCGTTGACGGCGAGCGACATCCACGACATTCCCATGCTCTGTGACATCGCAGGTCTGCTCGTCCGGGACCACCCGCCGAACTCTGCTACCAGCCCATGCCGGCATTAGCCGCCGGGCGCGTCAGCCTCAGCCGCCCGGGGTTTCGCTGAGCGCAGCCACAGCTTCGGGCAAGTCCTCCTTCACCGGAACGATCCGGTCGAATCCGGTCGTGTGAAGCAGACGAGAAATCGCTGCACGATCGCTGAACACGGCGATCCTGCCATCATTGTCTCGAACCTTGCGGATACCTCCGATCAACGCTCCAAGACCCGCCGAGTCCATGAACTGCACGCCCGAAAGATCAACAAGCAACCGTCGTTCCTCAGAAACCTGGGCGAAAGCCTCGCGGAACTGGGCAACAGAGTAAGCGTCCAATTCCCCCTCCGGACGAAGAATGACACAGTTCCCATCGTCTACGTCGGCCACTGAGATCTCAAGCACAAGTGCATCGTACTCCGTTTGTCGCCTTGTTGTGCCAGACCACTCACCAACAACCCGGGCACGGGCGCAGCGGGGTACGATTCGAGTCGTGCCCGACATTCTTCTTGCCACCGAAGCCGACCGGTTGGCCGACGACATTGAAGCTGCGGTAGGCGGAATCCACCTCATTCACCGAATCAGGCGCGGCGCCGACGTCGTGGCCGCGACAGCTGCGATCAAACCCGACCTCGTGATGCTTGATTTCCAGATTGGCAACATGGGAGGTGTGGCTGCCTGTCTGGAAGTGCGTCAAGCCGAAGAGGCCGGGCGCCTCGAACCGGGCGTCGTCTATCTGCTGCTCGACCGCGACGTCGACGTGTTTTTGGCAAGCCGCGCTGGTGCTGACGGGTGGCTGGTCAAACCGCTGAAAGCCTTCAACACTCTGCAGACCATCAACAAAGCGCTCGCGTCGTCCACCCGGAGCCGGTAAACTTGATGTTCTGCAACACGGGCAGTGGCGCAGGTTGGTAGCGCGCCTCGTTCGGGACGAGGAGGTCGTGGGTTCAAATCCCGCCTGCCCGACAGTGTGATGTGTCAAGACATGTGCAAGTGGTGAACCTGCGCGGGGTGGGGTTTTTCAGGGTTGGTTTTGGGGTTGGTAGTCGCGGTTGGGGTTGAGGGTTAGGTGTCGTAGGAGTTCGCCTGTTTGGGTTGCGATGACTTTGATGTCGAGGTCGGCGACGAGCAGGGTTACGGGTGTGTGTTTGTGGGCTCTGCCGATGCCGATGTGGTGGAGCCGGCTGTTGTGGCGCAGGGTGACGGAGCCTGTTTTGTCGACGCGGTCGTGGCGGACTCTGAAGTGGACGTCGGCATCGTTGTGTTCCGGTGTTGCTTTGGGCAGCCGGTTGTAGACAGCGGCGGGGGTTGAACGTTTGAGGGATCGGTGGGGGCGGCAGTTGTTGTAGGTGTCGGTGAATTCGTCGAGGAGGCCTTGGAGTTGGTCGAGGCTGTGGGCGGGGGGTTGGGCTTTGAGCCATTTTTTGAGGGTTTGTTGGAAACGTTCGACTTTGCCGCAGGTCATGGGGTGGTTGGGTGTGGAGTTCTTCTGTTCGATGTTCAGGGCTGCGAGGCGGGCCTCGAAGGCGTTGCGGCCGCCTTTGCCGCCTGCCAAGCGGGTGGTGTAGACCATGGCGTTGTCGGTGAGCGTGGACGCGGGAATGCCGTGGTCAACACAGCTTTGGTTGAAGGTGTCGACCACGATCGGTCCGGTGACACGCCGGTGGACGGAGACCGACAGCGCGCAGCGTGAATGGTCATCAAGCCAAGTCAATATCTCGACCTCGGCACCTGTGGCGAGCCGCCAGTGGGTGAAGTCCGACTGCCGCATCTCATTGGGCAGATCAGCCGCGAAGCGGATATAGGACGACTTCGGGCGTTTCTTCGCGTTGGGCTCCACCAGGCCCAGATCGACGAAGCGGCGCCGGACCGTCGAGGGCGACACGGTGATCTGGTGACGCTGTTGAAGGTGCCAGCAGACGGTGTGGGGGCCAGCGTCGAGACCCTGGGACTCGAGTTCTGAGCGCAGGTTCACCGCCAACTCGACCACCTCGGCAGAAAAAGCCGCCGGCGATGTGCGGGGACGGCGAGACCGGGCCGCGAACGCCATGTCACCCTCAGCTCTATAGCGGGCCACCCAACGCGACACCGACGACTCCGAGACCCTGTACACCCTGGCTGTTTCGGCCTGGGACCTGCCCTCCAAAACAACTGACAAGATAGCTGCGCGACGTTTCGACATGACGCCACAATCGCCGCTCCCGAACCTTGCACATGTCTCGACTCATACCTTGCACATGTCCTGAACCACAACACCACACCCTCCGCCAATTTTCTTTCTGGAGCGCCCTCGCCACTCCATCAGACCCACGGTGGCACCGCAACGTATGGGGGACCGGAGTCTCGTCAGGCAAGCAGTTCAACAAACCCGAAGATCTGGTCGCGCGAGGGCCGACCCCAAAAGGCACTGTTTGCGAATCTTGTTTGAAACAGGTCCAGAATCGTGTCAGCGGCATCGCTACCAAACCCAGCAGCTTCGAGACGCTCTTTGGTTGCGGAAGCCGAATCGAGCCACAACAACGACACCAACGGCACGAGAACTAGCAGATCTTGTTCAGCAAGCCTTTCTTCGAGGGACAGAGCCCGAACGAGGAGATAGGTGGCCTCGGCCATGTCCGAGTTGCCGGCCGTCAGCTCGCGATACCCGGTTGGGTCTGCCCAGCGCAACACGCACAACGCCACCGCAAGGAGTTCCACTGGCCCTCCCGGGCCCTCAGAACGTTCCGTGGAAGGAAGGAGAGCGAACACGCGGGCCATCCGGTGGGTGAACTGCATGATGTCGCGGAGGCTCATCTCTGCCCTGTCCGCCAGAACCTCAAGCATCGAGCCCGAATAGTGGTTCGACCCGGCCTTCAAGTCGCCCGAGAGGCCGACCGATGCAAATGTCTCGTTCATGAATCCGACAAGCGTGGCACCTGGCCGTGGCAGGTCGATCATGAGATCAATGAATCGGCGCAGGTATTTCTCCGCGTCACAGCCCTCTCCGTAGACAGTCTTCACTCTCTGTTGCAGTTCTGATTCGTTGATGCCAAGCACGACGACAACACCGGCCACATCGAACAGGTGCCGAGCGACATCGAGGATCTCCAAAGCTCGCTCTGGAGGACAACGATCCAGTTCATCGATGAGGACTACGAGTTTCCCGTCCCGATCGACTGCTTGTCCCAGTTCCTTGCGGAACTCTTCCCGTCGTTGTTCGATCTGCGCCCATTCATCGAACCCTGATTTATCGCCTAGTTCGAAGTCTTCCCGCTGGACGATCCCATGGGTCACAGCGCTTGCGACGCGCCAAGCGAGACGAGCAGCAGCATTTCCCAGGGACCGTGCAGTTTCCTCGGAGAACCTGTCTGAAGAGGTGACCGCTGACACGAGATCCACCAACGGTGTCTGTGTATGGCTCTGTTGCCATGCGTCAAACTCCGCTACCTTCACCTTCCGGCTACGAAGTCGGCTGGCGCACATCCGCAGAAACACCGACTTGCCCGAGCCGAACGGTCCATTCACCGCCAGCACGGCAGGAGTACTCAAGCTCTCAACTAGGCTGCACAGTCCCTTAACTCTGTCCTTCCGGTCGAGCAGATCGTGATCGAAGGGCTGTTCGTCATCAACCACGAAGTCCTCAGGTCGAACGCTCGTCATGGCAACCTCCTCACCCGTACCCGTGCTTGGATGAACCCGTGGATCTCATTCGAGAGCGTACTGGCCCACGGTGACATCGACTGTGGACAATGGCCCCGGACTTCAGTGAGGTAAGACAGGGACGGTATACCCACAGCGCTGACCTTCTGAGGTGACATCCTGCACACATACGGCCGCACCGCGAACATCTGCTCGCAACTGCTAGTTATGACCAGGGCGAGGTCTTGCGATGGGGCGGAACCGTTCGTCGTAGTAGACGCAGGTCAGTCGATAGAACGCTTCGGCACCGATCACTGCGGTCTTACCCGAATCACCTGGGGTGTTCGATGTGTTGAAGTCGTCCTCGGACAGCTCTCCAAGTCGGACCTCCCAAATCCAGACGACGTTGCCCCTTTTCCCGCGTGTGTAGCTGCCATCACGCGCGGCGAGAACGTAGCGACAGAGCAGGTGCGCTCCAGGTTTTGGCAGGTGCCCCTTCGGCATATTGCCTTCAAGCGCGATCTTGATCTCTAGATCCTGGGAGGTTCCAGCCCGAGAAACAAGGTCGGGGAACTGGTGGGGAGCGTTACTCTCGTAGACACCACCGGAGTTCCCCTGCAGGGCCGATCTCAGGAGATTGCCAATGATCGCAGACAGATTGGCCAGCTCTACAACCTCGGCGAGGGGTCGTGATCCTGTATTGACGAGCTGCTCATCGATCCGATCCAGCGTCACGTAGGTGGACTCAATGGCGGAGGGGATCCATTTCTCATCCAATCCGGTAACGGCACGTACGGCTGTGATGCCACGGCGGGCACCAGTCGGGGATACCCGCGGCGGATAGTGGACCGGGGCGCTCGTTCCCGCCACCTGGGCTTCTGCCAGCTTGATGAGATCGGACAGTGGTAGACCTAGCGCTTGGGAGAGACGAAAGGCTGTAGCTACACTCAGATGTCGCTCGCCTCTTTCAATGAGTCCTATGGAAGTGCGGTGGCGACCAGCTTCATCTGCAAGGTCCTCTAATGACCATCTGCGTTCGCCGCGGAGCCTGGCGACAATCGCGCCCACGGCTCGAGCCAACCCTCTCGCCGCGCCGTCTGCATGATCCTCCAGAGGTGTCGCACCCACGGTTTACAATCGTATGACCAGCGAAAGAGACGTCGATGAGACTATAGTCTCATCGACGCCGTTACTCTTCCAAGGAATGGAGGTGGAGCCGAATGGCCCAACTGAAAGTGATGGATCTGTTCTGTGGTACGGGAGGTTTCTCGAAGGGGTTCGAGAACACAGGTGTTTTTTCCGTCGTGTACGGCATCGATGTGCTGCCTGCCGCCGTCGAGACCTTTCGCCTCAACCACTCAGCCGCGATCGCGCTCAACGAGGACATACGGGAAGTACCGCTTAAGCATGTGTCGCACCTAGCCAAGCTGAAGCAGGGAGAGGTGGACGTCATCGTGGGAGGGCCCCCGTGCCAGGGCTTCTCATCGATCCGGCCTTTTCGGTCCGCTGCCGAGGACGACCCGCGGAACTCGCTATTCGAAGAGTTCGCTGGATACGTCAGCTACTTCAGACCGCCCGTGTTCGTCATGGAGAACGTTGTCGGCCTGGCTACCCACAAGCGCGGGACGGCAATCGAACAGATGCAGGACCGCTTCGACATGCTCGGCTACACGTCGGACTGGCGAATTGTCAACGCGGCCCATTTCGGCGTTCCCCAGAAACGGGAGCGTCTCGTGATGATCGGCGTTCAGCACGGCAGCCAACCCCGGTTCCCTCCACCAACTCACACAGGCGAGTTCCGCACAATCGGGGTTCGCGACCCTGCACGGCGGCTTGCACCACCACCACTTCCCGATCAACCAGAACTGTTCGTAATCGACGAAGAGTCGAAACTGCCCTCCGCGCTGACCACCATGGAGGCGATAGGGGATCTTCCCCCGGTTGCGGCAGGCGAAGCCGCGAACGAGTACGACCTTCCCCCACAGAACGACTATCAGGCGGCACGGCGCCAGCGTGCAAACCACCTTGACCTCCATGTGGCGACGGGCCACACCGAACGCATGTTGGAGATCATCCGCCATTCAGGCTCGAACATCAGTTCCGTGCCGCAACACCTGATCACCTCGGGATTCTCATCGAGCTACTCGCGCCTCGACCCCGACGAGCCTGCGGTGACGCTCACCGTCAACTTCGTGCATCCGGCTTCAAACAAGTGCATCCACCCGTTCCAGGACCGTGCGCTCACCCTGCGTGAGGGGGCCAGGCTGCAGTCGTTCGACGACGACTTCGCTTTCTCCGGCACACGCACCCAGATCGCGAAACAGATCGGCAATGCTGTGCCGCCGCTGCTGGGTCAAGCCATAGCCGAATCCGTGCTGGACATACTCAAGTAGGCGTCGAACGCGGCTTCGACTCACTCGATCCGCTCGACGCGTCAGCAGCAACGGCGGGAATTATCGACCACGACCGTGCACCATCGGATTGAATAGACGGTTCATGCTCGTTTCGCTCACATCGACGACGCCCCCGGCAACCGATCTGGGTTTCCTGCTGCACAAGCACCCGGACCGGGTGCGGTCGGTCGATGTCGGCTTCGGGCGCGCACATGTCTTCTATCCCGAGGCGACGCCCCAGCGCTGCACGGCGACGCTGTTCGTGGAGGTCGACCCGATTGATCTGGCGCGGGGGTCCAGAGCGCGTCGACCCCAGGGCCTTCAGCCGTACGTGAACGATCGGCCCTATGTGTCGTCGTCAATGCTCAGCGTTGCTCTCGGCCGTCTGTTCGGCACCGCCTTGAGCGGCACCTGCGATACCCGGCCTGAACTGGTTTCTGCACCCCTCGACCTGGAGATCGATTTGCCGGTCGTGTCGGTGCGAGGCGGCACAGAGGTGCTCGAAGCGCTGTTCGAACCGTTGGGTTACGAGGTCGAGTCGGTGCCGATCCCGTTGGATGGGCAATACCCGGCTTGGGGCGACAGCCGCTGCCTGTCGGTTCGACTCCGCGGTCGGCACACCGTGCGCAGCACGCTCGAGCACCTCTACGTCCTGCTCGGTGTGCTCGACGACCGCAAGCACTACTGGATCGGCCCCGCCGAGATCGACAAGCTGCTGCGGCGCGGCAGCGACTGGCTGGCGTCGCACCCGCAAGCGGATCTGATCACCAACCGTTATCTGCGCTTCGGCAGCTTCGCACGGGAGGCCTTGGCGCGTCTCGCCGACGCCGGCGAGGACACAGACCTGACCGACGAGCGGAACGACGATGCCGAACAGGCGGTGGAGCGTCCGATCAGCTTGAACGAGCAACGCCTCGAAGCGGTCACCGAGGCTGTTCGCCGAGTTGGCGGGGGCCGGGTCGTCGACCTGGGATGCGGCGAGGGTCGACTGCTGCAACGACTCGTCGCCGAAGGCTGCGTCACCGAAGTCCTCGGAGTCGACGTGTCCGTCGGGGCGCTTGAGCGAGCCGAACGACGTCTTCGCCTCGACGAGATGTCGGAGCGCCGTCGGGAGCAGGTTTCACTTGTGCAGGGCGCCTTGACCTACACCGACGAGCGGTTGCGGGGCTTTGACGTCGCCACGGTGGTGGAGGTCATCGAACATCTCGACAGTGAACGGCTCGACGTGTTCGCCGATGTCGTATTCGCGCACGCTGCTCCCGGCACGGTCGTGCTGACGACACCGAATCGGGAATACAACGCGAACTTCGAACGCATCGGCGCGACTGGTCTGAGGCACGGCGATCATCGCTTCGAATGGACCCGCGACGAGTTCGCAACGTGGGCCGACAGCATCAGAGACCGGTACGGCTACAGCTACGAGACCAGCAGCATCGGCCCGGACGACCCGGTCCACGGCCCGCCGACACAGATGGCGGTGTTCCGGCGATGAGGGAGACTCTCACCAACATCGAGATCCCCGAACTCGGACTCGTCGTGCTGTGCGGTGCGTCCGGTTCCGGCAAGTCGACCTTCGCCCGCCAACACTTCGCTCCTACCGAGATCGTGTCGAGTGACCAGTGCCGTGCCCTCGTCGGCGACGACGAGAGCGACCAGGCGGTCACCCGAGCGGCTTTCGAACTGCTCCACACAATCATCGACAAACGCCTAGAGATCGGTCGCCTGTCCGTGGTCGACGCCACGAACATCAAGCCGGAAGACCGAAAGCCGCTTCTCGAACTGGCGCGCCGCTGGGACGTCCTGTCCACGGCCATCGTCTTCGACCTCCCGTTGGCCGTCTGCGTCGAACACAACAACTCGCGCCAGGACCGCCAGACACCCCAGCACGCCATCAAACGCCAGCACGGGGCGCTTCGCCGCACCGCCAAGCGGCTGCGAAAGGAACGCTTCAACCGGGTGTACACCCTCGGCTCGGCTTCAGAAGTCGACTCCGTCTCCGTGGTTCGCACCAAGTCCTGGAACGATCGCCGCCAGGACACAGGTCCGTTCGACATCATCGGCGATGTGCACGGCTGCCACGACGAGCTTGTGCGACTGCTCGACCGACTCGGCTACGAGACGTCGGCCGAACCGATCACCCACCCTCAGGGGCGGCGCGTCGTCTTTCTGGGAGATCTCGTCGACCGGGGCCCTGGTGTCGCCGAGGTGCTTGATCTGGCGATGTCGATGGTCGCTGCCGGCAGTGCCCTGTGCATCCTCGGAAACCACGAGAACAAGCTGAACCGGGCGCTTGGGGGACGCACGGTCCAGGTGACACACGGGCTCGCCGAGTCGCTCGAGCAGCTCGAACGACGCGGCCCCGAATTCAGCAGACGAGTCGCCGAGTTCATCGACGGTCTCGTCAGCCACTACCTGCTCGACGGCGGTCGCCTCGTGGTCGCCCACGCGGGCCTGCCCGAGCGGTACCACGGACGTTCGTCGGGGCGGGTGCGAAGCATCGCCCTCTATGGTGACACCGACGGCGAGACCGACGAATACGGGCTTCCGGTGCGTTATCAGTGGGCCGTGGACTACCGGGGCGAGGCCGCGGTCGTGTACGGCCACACTCCTGTCCCCGTTGCAGGATGGCTCAACGAGACGATCTGTTTGGACACCGGAGCGGTCTTCGGAGGCGAACTGACTGCACTTCGCTGGCCCGAACGCGAACTGGTCTCGGTTCCGGCGGCACGGGAGTATTACAAGCCGATCAGGCCGATCGAGGCCGACACAGCGCAACGACCGCCGCTGTTGCTCGACATCAGCGACGTCTCGGGCAAGCACTTCATTGAAACGACCTTGGCAGGTCGCTTGACGATCGAAGCCGACCGATCGAGCGCCGCGCTCGAAGTCATGAGTCGTTTCGCGGTCGATCCCCGATGGCTCGTGTACCTCCCGCCGACGATGGCGCCCGTCGGCACCAGCAAGCGCCTCGACTACTTGGAGCACCCCGACGAGGCGTTCTCTTACTTCCGGAAAGCAGGCGTCAACGAGGTCGTCTGCCAGGAGAAGCACATGGGGTCACGGGCCGTTCTGGTATTCGCCCGCGACTGCGACGCGGCCCGACTGCGGTTCGGAATCAAAAACGACGCGGCAGGTGTGGTCGTGACCCGCACCGGCCGGCCGTTCTTCACCGAGCCTGCCCTCGCAGAGACCCTGTTGGATCGCCTCAGACTGGCTGTGGACGCGGCGGGACTCTGGGACCGCCTGAGCACTGACTGGCTCGTGCTCGACGCCGAGCTGCTTCCCTGGTCGGCAAAAGCTGCTGAGCTGATCCAACACCAGTACGCCGCGACCGGAGCGGCTGGGACCGCAGCGCTCGACACTGCCCAACGACTACTGGCCGATGCGCTGCAACGCGGAGTCGATCTCAAAACCCTCGCGGCACGCACGGCTGACCGGGCGCAGCACGTCGGTTCCTACATCGAGGCCTACCGCCGGTACTGCTGGGATGTCGACGGCGTCGACGGAATCGAGATTGCCCCCTTCCAGATCCTTGCCGCGCAGGGTGAGGTTTTGGCCCGCCGACCCCACCGCTGGCATCTCGAAGCGATCGACACGCTCGTTGAGCAGGATCCGGAGTTGCTCCGTCGCACCGATCGCCGATTCGTCGACCTCGGTGACGACGGCTCGGTGCACCAGACCACGGACTGGTGGTGCTCGCTCACCGACGGTGGCGGCGAGGGCATGGTCGTCAAGCCCCTCGAGCCCGTCACCCACGCCAAGGGAGGCCTCGTGCAACCGGGAGTCAAGTGCAGGGGTCGTGAGTACCTGCGGATCATCTACGGTCCGGAATATCTCCAACCGGCGAATCTCGAACGACTGCGTCAACGGTCGCTCCGCCGGAAGTCCTCGCTCGCGCGACGAGAGTTCGCTCTCGGCATCGAAGCACTCGACCGGTTCGTCGCCAACAGACACCTTGCTCAGGTGCATGAATGCGTGTTCGGCGTGCTGGCCCTCGAAAGCGAGCCCGTTGACCCGAGGCTCTAGCCGCTTCAGATCAACGAAAAACCCCGCCACTCACTCGATCTTGGCCGGCACCGTCGCGCAAGCGGGGGATCACGTGGTCGGCGATGTTGCGGATCGTCTCCAGCTGTGCCTGCTGGGGGACCGTGCCCATCTGGCACAGGAACATGATCTCGTCGGCTCCGGCCTCGATCAGTCGTTTCACGTAGCTGAGACAGTCCTCCGTCGTGCCATAGCCGTGGTTGGGGTTGCGCAGGGCCATGGCCGGGTCTGACAGGTCCACGCGGACCGCCTCAGAACCGATCGACGCCTCAACCACCGCGGAACCGTCGGTCACCGTGTCACCCGCTTCAACCCACGACGCCGGATCGGGCAGCGGCGTCGCACCGTTGCTACCCCAATGACCGATCGACTCCATGAAGAACCTCTGGCCCCTGATCCCCAACCGGCGGGCCTCTGCCCCATCCTCGAGCACGATGGCGGGACACAGAGCCGAGAGGTGCTCAGTGGGTCTGCTGCCCACCTGTTCAGCCGGGTCCCGCCCGGCGAAAGCCCGGCGGTACACCCGGTTCTTCTCCGCCACCTGCTCGGGGCCACCGAAACCGAGCACCAACGCGCCGATGCCGCGACGGCCGGCGTCGTTGAGCGTGTCGGTGTGGGTGCAGGCCTGATACAGCGGCGGATGCGGCACCTGCAGCGGCTTCGGATGGATCTCCCGGGGCGGCACATCGATGAACTCCCCGTGGTGCTCCACGACGTCCTCGGTCCAGAAGCGGGGAACGAGCCGCATCGCCTCATCGATCATGGGTGGGAGGTCGGCCTTGCGGTAGCCGAACGTGCCCGCCTCCTGCTCGGTGCCGCCCTTGCCGAACCCGACGTGGAGCCGACCTCCCGACAAGATGTCGAGGGTGGCGCAACGCTCGGCCACCTTCACCGGATGGTTCAACTTGGGGGGCAGACAGATCACTCCGTGGCCGATTCCGATGCGTTTGGTCGCGCCGGCCACATAGGCCAGGAAGGTCTCGGGCGCCGACATGTGGGCGTACATCGTCAGCGCAGTGTGCTCGACCGCCCATACGACATCGAACCCGCACTCCTCGGCCAACAGAACCTGCTCCACGGTCTCCTCGAACACCCGGTGGTCGCCCGCCCGTGTGGGGTCGGCAGTCTGAGCCTCATAGATGAGCGAGAACTTCATGTGCTGCATTATTGCGGCCGTCGGCCGGGAGCGCCGAACTACCTGACGGCATCGACGCTGGCTCTCATGTTCGGCCAGCGCTTCTTCAACCCCTATATCGTCACCCGCTCAGGCTTCCTGGGGCGGAACGTGCAGCGCGGTCAAGTCGCGACGATGCGAAGCGGCGTGTGGAGGGCGATCTGCGCGAAGTCCCGATCGCGATGCAGGACAGGCACATCAAGTCGAACGGCTACCGCTGCGATCAAAGCATCGATTTGCGAACGAACGGTGACACCCCGCCATCTGAGTTCTCGGTAGATCGCCGCGGCGTCGAGCCAGTCCAACTTGGGGAACACGGATTCGAGTTGCTGCGACTCCAACAATCTCTGCGTGCGAACAACCGTGTCACGGCTCGCGCCGGCCATCACTTCCAGCAGGATCGGATCGATCACGATCACCTCCCTCTCGGAGATGGCCCGCCGCAGGCGCACAGCTTGGGGTGATCCGGTTCCCCTCAAGAAGTCGACCCAAGCCGACGTGTCAGCTATCAGCACCGCTGTCCCAATCACCGATCCTGTCAGCTCGCATCTCTTCGAGGTCTCCGTCCCAACCAAGGCCCTCCATGCCGAGCTGCTCGTCGAGGTTCAGCGGTCCGCCGCCCACAAGGCGTTCCAGAGCGAGGTGAACCGCCTGGCGCTTGGTTCGCAGTCTGAACGTCTTCATGGCGCGCTCAACGAGTTCGTCGTCGATGTCAATGTTCGTCCGAGTCATGGCGCAATCATACACCTTCATGTGTATTAATGCGCGAGCCCATCCCACATCCCGATGAACTGTCAGCATCCTGAGAGCAAAAACACCTACACCAAGTGTCGTACCCCAGTGGACAAGGAGCGGCCTAGGAGACCACGCAATGAACCGAAGCAGACGGCGATGCAGCAATAGTCGGAAGCGCGTGTCTTGGCCCCGACTCGACTCCAGTCGGGTTGACGAACATCTGTTGTTGATGCAGGCAACAGCAACGAGCGTTATTCCCTCGACATTCCCCCATTCCCTCACACTGTCACAGGATCCAAGTAGCTTGTATCTCCATGCCTGACCCGACTTCGGACCCCGGCAAACCGAACTTCCTGAACCGGACGCTGTGGATCGACGACAATCTGAAGGTCCTGCGCGGCATCAACTCGGAGTGCATCGACTTGGTGTGCTTGGACCCACCGTTCAACTCCAAGCGCCTGTACAACGCACCACTCGGCTCTGGAGCCGCCGGAGCCCAGTTCAGCGACACGTGGACGATGAACGGCATGAAGGCCGAATGGACGGAACTGCAGGAAGCCGCTGACCCCGCCCTGTATCACACGGTCATTGGTGCAGGCCTTTCCGCGGGGGACGCGATGCAGGCGTACATGGTGTTCATGGCGTTGCGGCTCGTTGAGATCTGGCGAGTGCTGAAGCCCGACGGTGGGATGTACCTGCACTGCGACCCCCACGCGTCGCACTACCTCAAACAACTATGCGACAGCATCTTCGGACACAACAGGTTCCGAAACGAAATTGTCTGGAAGCGCACCAGCACCAAGTCCCTCGGAACCCAGCGCTACGCCCGCGACAGCGACAGAGTCTTCTACTACACGAAGTCATCATCCGATTTCGTGTGGAACCAGCAATACAGACCCCACGACCTCGAGTATGTCCGTAAGAGCTACCGCTATGACGACGAAGACGGCTTAGGGCCGTACCAGACGCAACCTCTAACGGGCGGCAAGAAGGGCGGTCCGCTCGCATACGAACTGTTCCGGGACGTAGAGCCATCAACGGGACGCGCTTGGTCGCCGCCCCGACGCGACAAATTCCCGCCTTCCGCTGGCGCGAGGCTGCCTGCCAACTACGAGCAACTCGATGTTCTCGCAAAGTGTGAGGCACTTGATGATGCCGGGCTGCTGCGCTGGAGCGAGAACGGCATCCCGCGCTACAAGAGTTACTTGTCCACCAAACACGGCAACCCCGCGAGTGACATCATCACGCACATCCCCCCGGTTGCGGGCAAAGAGGCGAGCGGATGGCCTACCCAGAAACCCCTCACCCTTTACGAACACTTCATCTCAGCCTCCTCAAACCCCGACGACATAGTGCTTGACCCGTTCTGCGGCTGTGCCACCACGATGGTTGCCGCTGAGCGGTTAGGGCGGCAATGGGCCGGCATCGACATTGACGAAGTAGCCATCGGTATCACCCAGAAACGACTCCAAGAAGAATCAGACGCGGCTGTTCACAATGTTGACCTCGACGGGTTGCGCGAGGGTCTGCCCCTTTTGCACCTACCACCTAAGCCGCCTGTTCGCACTGATCCCGACCGGCCCATGCGGTCACCTAATATCCGAGCGATACTCTGGGCTGCGCTCGGCGCGGGAGAACGCCGCCCATGCCCAGCCTGCCAGCGTCACAAGTACCTTGACGACTTCGACTTGGACCACATCCAACCACGCGCCAAAGGCGGCATCGACGCAGACGACAACCTGCAACTGCTCTGCTCATCCTGCAACCGCACCAAGGGACAGAGGCTCACAATGTCCGAATTGCGACAACAACTGCTAGCGAGAGACCAACAAGGATTCGACAATGGGTAGGTGGGAGCAACCAGGAAACCTCTACAGCTAGTTCCCGGTACGCGCGGACCATACGGCCCCTCTTCGAGGACTTCAGGGAGCCGTTCCGCCCGTAACAACGGGAACGCTCGCAGGGTGTACATCACAGATGAGGTACGGAGGAACTCTCGGTGAGAGCTAGGGCGCGCCTGCCGTTATTCGGCGCTTCGGCCCATCAGTTCCGAGAGCCTCGCCCAACTGTCGGGATCTTGCGGAGAATTCCACAACACCGTCACCGCGTCGGCTCGCCGGCCAGTCAGAGCCGAAGCCCCACCGTGCGAGGTAGGTTCGGGATCATGTGTGGGCGATTCGTTTCCGACACTCCGCCGGACGAATTGGCCCGGCTGCTCAGGGCGCAGGCACCGGCGCAGGGCACAGCTCTGGATCCAAGTCACAACATCGCCCCTACCCAACTCGTGCACGCCGCGCGTGAGACTGGTGGTGTGCGCCGGCTCGACTCGCTGCGCTGGGGGTTGGTGCCTTTCTGGGCGAAGGATCCCAGGATCGGTGCTCGGATGATCAACGCCCGCGCAGAAACCGTCGCCACCAAGAACGCTTTCCGAAATTCGCTTGCCAAGCGACGCTGCATCATCCCAGCCGACGGGTTCTACGAGTGGCAGCGCATCGAAGGCTCCAAACGTAAACAACCCATCTTCATCAGCCACCCCGACGCCGAGCCGTTCGCCTTCGCCGGACTGTGGGAGATATGGCGCGACCGAGACAACCTCGATGCCGACGGAGAGCCCCTCGAACTGCACTCGTGCACAATCCTCACCTGTGCCGCCAACGAGGCGATAGCAGAGATTCACGACCGCATGCCGGTGATTCTGCCGAGTGACACCTGGGACTTCTGGCTCGACCCAGCCAACACCAACCCCCAAGCAACCACGGAACTGCTGATACCCGCCCCAGCCGGGATGATCAGCACGCATCCGGTGTCGACCGACGTCAACAATGTCCGCAACGACGGCCCCCACCTGATCGAGCGCCTGCAAACACCTTGAGAACTTGCATTGATCACCAATCCGGCAGGTGTCGATTTGCGCTTCCGTGAACTGATGCACTCACAGAAGTGTCGCGCAGCGCGCCCGATGGCGGTCCTCCGGATCGACGGGTGTGCTCGTCAGGGGCCGAGCGCCGTGGCGGGGACTACCTGTATGCCGTCCGGGCGGCGGTATGCGGGGCCTCGTGCGGTGACCACGACCATACCGGCGAGGTCGCTTCGCCGGTCCGGGGCGACCTTTCGCCGTAGTTTGTGCAGGTTGCGGGCGGCCTGGTCGACGCTCTCGGGACTGTGGCTGAGCTTGACCTCGACGGCGAGCCACAGCCCGTCGTCGCGGGCGACGACGGCATCGACCTCAAGGTCGTCGCTGTCGCGGTAGTGGTACACCGCTGCGTGCTGGGACTGGCTGTAGATCCGTAGGTCGCGCACGACCAGAGACTCGAAGAACAACCCGAGGGTCTTGGGTTCGGCCAGCAGCCGCCGGGGAGTGGCGCCCAGCGCGGCGGCGGCCAGCGATGGATCGACGAAGTGCCGCTTGGGCGCCTTGCGCAGCATCGCCTTGGACTGTAGATGCACACTCCATGAGGGCTGGTCTTCGAGCAGTGACACGCGTCGCAGCGCGGCGAGGTACTGGGTGACGGTCTGGCGCCACACGGCCGCGGTCGCTGCGCCGGTATCTCCATCAGCAGAGGACATGTCTGCTGTGAGGGTCCCGACACGGGCCTCGCTGGACACGTTGCGGGCGACGGAACGAGCCAGGGTCATCAACGCCTCGCGGTCGTGGCGCACGCCGGCTGCGGCCGGCACGTCCACATGCACGGACTCCCGCAGGTGGTCACGGGCTGAACGGAGGGCGCTCTCAACGGAGGGCGCCTCGAGGTTGGCAGGCCAGCCCCCGGCGCATATCCATTCCGCGGTCTGGCGCAACCCGAGGTCCTCACGGGCTGCTTTCGAGTACGTCTCGCCGTCGAAGAGTCCTCGTAGGGGCACAGAGCCGTCGGAGGCGCCGGTCTCGAACAGCGACATGGGCCTCAGCGTCACCCGTGTGATGCGTCCTGTGCCGGTGTGGCGGGTGATGTCCTCGTCGGGCGACGCTGATCCGGTCAAGATGAACTGGCCGGGCCGGGCTCTGTCGTCGCATTCGCGGCGTATCCGGTTCCACAGTTGCGGCGCGTTCTGCCACTCGTCGATGAGGCGTGGCGCATCGCCGCGCAGCGCTTCGCCCGGGTCGGCTCCGACCAGGGTCAATGCGTCGGGGTCGTCGAGCCGCAGGGCGCTGGACGCGAACCGCAGCGCGGTGGAGGTCTTGCCGCACCATCGCACTCCCTCGATCAGCACCGCCCCGCGGCGGGTCAAAGCGTCCTGTATCTCTGCTTCGGCTACCCGGGACCTGTACCCGGCGAAGGGAACAGGTCCCGGGTGACTCCACTCCTGGTCGGATCTGCTTGGCATCTCGCCAGCATATGACAATTCGGGACGGATTTATCTGACACTTTAGGGAACTATTGGATAACACTATGGGGAATAGGTCGGTCTTTGTCGTTTAGGTTCACGCTAGCGTGAACTGATGCGATCACGGAAGTGGCAAGTCACAGGCGTCGTCATCGCAACGGTCCTGGTGCTGGACCAACTCTCCAAGGAATGGGCCATCGATCGGCTCAGCCGGGGCCGCACCATCGATGTCCTCCCGACGCTCGAGTTCGACCTCACCTACAACAGCGGCTTCTCCTTCGGCGCCGGGGCCGGCTACGGCCCGCTTGTGGGCGTGCTGGTCATCGTCCTGTGTGGATTCATCGGCTGGCGTATCTGGGTTGAGACGCTGCCCGTCCGTGCCGCGATCCTCGCCGCGATCCTCGGAGGGGCGCTCGGAAACCTCACCGACCGGGTCGTGCGTGCCGACGACGGTCTCCTCTCGGGCAAGGTCGTCGACTTCATAGACGTCACCTGGTACGCGGTTTTCAATGTGGCCGACATGTTCGTTGTGTGCGGTTGTATCGTGCTTGTGCTCTACGAATTACGGCACCGCGCGGATGCCGCAGAACCGTCATCGGGCGAAGATCCATCTTGACAGTCCACACCCCCACCGCAACCGAACAACCGGCGGCGACTACTGGGGCGAGCGCGGCTACGACTGGTACGCCGGACTCTGAGCCCGTGGAGACCGCGGACTACCCGACCGACGAAGCCCTGATGGAGATCGCCATCGAAGAGGCTCGCAAAGCAACCGGGCACGGAGATGTTCCGGTTGGGGCACTGGTGGTCGTCGACCACCGGATTATCGCCCGTCGACACAACGAAAGAGAAGCGACGAACGACCCGACGGCCCATGCAGAGTCGCTGGCCGTGCAGGACGCGGCGCGCGCCCTCGACTCCTGGCGGCTCGACGGTGCCACCGTCGTCTGCACCCTCGAGCCGTGCCCCATGTGCGCCGGTGCGCTGCAGCAGGCCAGGGTCGCCCGGGTCGTCTACGGCGCGGCGGACCTCAAGGCGGGCGCCTGCGGCTCCCTCTACAACCTCGGTGCCGACCCCCGTCTCAATCACGAGTTCGAGATACGCCACGGAGTCCGGGCCGAAGAGTGCACGGCACTGCTCAGCGACTTCTTCGCCGACCGCCGGACCACCAGCGGCTGAGCACCGCAGTCCCCGCCAAGATTCGCGCTGGTTTTCGTGACGGACCTGCCAGAGTATGGGCGTGGTCGAGACAGCACGGTCACCGTGGCTCGATGAATTCGAGCGGGACGCGATCTACACCGGAGACTTCGAAATCAACTACACCGACGCCTTCACAGAGGCCAAAGGCACCCACGCTGGTCGGCATCGGATTGTCTGTTACCAGCCTTGAGCGTCGAGTAGGGCCTTGAGTTTGCGTTTGGCCTTGTGCTCGGTGCGCACACGCTCCAGCAGCGACGCGAACAGTCTTGACTTGCCTGCCGAGTCGGCCAGCCGGCGAGCACGGACCATCAGATCGACCGCGGATTGGTACTGGTCGGCCTTCTTGCGCTCGATGATCGCCAGAGCGGCCGACTCGTACACGGCGAGGGCGTCCAATGGATGGCCCTCCTGTCTGGCTCGGGCCAGCGTCAACCACGTCTGCGCCCTGCAGCCGTAGTCGTTGGCCGCCTCCCAGGCATCGTCGACCAGTCCCTCGAACAGCAGGATGTCCACCAGCGCCACAGCGGCCTCGGGCACGGCAGGCGGCGCCGTTGCGAACGCGGCCGCGGGCGTCGCCAACCTGCCGGGTCCGGTCCCGACAGCGATGCGCGTCAGGGAACTGCGCAACTCGTTACGACAGCGCGCCAGCCAGTCCTCCCCGGCACCCTCGTCGAGCAGCCGCCGGTACGCAGACAGCGAAGGGCTCGACACGAACGCATCCCAGAACAGAAGGACAGCTTCCTTCTCCTCGCCCCGGTCGCGCAACGTGCGAGCCAGGAAGTCGCGCAGCTCTCGCACCTGCCACGACCGGTTGCCCCACTCGGCCAGGCCTCGGCGCGCCCAGGCGATCGCCTCCTCGCCGCGGCCGGCGCGGTCGAGGGTCAGCGCTATCTCCAGCACATCATCGGGCAGGATGCGGTCGCGGCGGTGCGCCTCTATGAGCGCGTCGGGGTCGCCGGTACCGAGCGCCCATCCCACCAGTGCCTGCTCCACGGCGAAGGCACCGCTCGACCAGCGGTCGGCCTCGGGGTTGACCCGCTTGAGGCGCGGCTCGAGTCCATTGCGGAACGCGGCCAGGCCCGATTCACCGAGAATCCCGGCGTGACTCGCCGCGCTTCGGTGGAACCCGCCGAGCTCAGAGGTCAGCTCGAGCTCCAATAGGCGACCCGCGAGCTCCACGGGGTCGGACCTGCCCGCCTCGCAGGCCCGCAGATGCAACTCCGCCAGCCGCGATGAGAACCCGGTGAGCCAGCCGTCGGAGTCGTCCACATAGTCGATGGCCTTGTCGGCGCGACGATGGGCATGTTCACAGAGCCGGGCCGCGGCATCGTGATGGCCCGCGTCGCAGAGATCTTCCAAGCCGTCGATTACATCGTCGATCACCATGGCCCAACCGTGTGCATCCTGATAGGCCACGAAGCCGTGGCTCATGTAGTCTCGATCCGCGAAGGCCCGGTCGATGCGGTGGCGCCAGTCGGCGAGGTCGGGTCCGGCGCCCCGGGCGGCCTGGGCCTCGGCCAGAAGGCGTTGGCGAAGGCGCCAGTCGGACTCCGTCCGATCCAGCACTATCTCGGCCAGACGTTCCGGCGCCAGTCCCTTCACGAAGTCGGCCAGTTCCTCGCCCGTGCCGGACTCGGACCCGCCATGGGACGCCGTGTCCGTCGACCGGCCGCCCATAGCGAAAGCCGCCAAGGCGGACGGGTGGTCGTCGGGAGCCAGCGACAGGGCTGCCGCCACGCAGTGCTTGCAGAATGAGCCGTCGTCGGCCGCGGGGCACGTGCAGGACCATCGAGGCTTGCCCCGGTCCGCCCAGAGCTCCACCGAGTACGGCATTGTGCCTCGCACCGTCGCATTCAGCCGCCCGCCCCGGGCGTCCGCCGATTCGACCCGCCGGTCAATCAGGTATCCCGCCCCGCGCTGATACGCGCGTGGTCCGGCGAGCCGCGCCACCGTCGCGGCATCGAACAGTTCAGTCAGCGATCCCATGTCCGCATTCTTAACCGAGGCGCTCCGACGGCGCGGGATGCTCCCCCAAGCCATCACACGCGGGCCCGCCTGAACACCTCCGAGCGCTCGCGGACGTGACCCGCGACACGACCTGGAATCGACAGAGGGCGGCTGTCTGTCTACGGACTATCGCATCCACCAAGAACCGCATCGCCCGCTTAAAACCGCTGATTGTGCTTCGTCGCTGCTTTCACAGAGGCCAAAGGCTGACACACGTCCCTTCGGCGAGTCATGGCCTTCGGTGAGTCATGGACGGAGCGTGAGGTCTACGCTTCGTCCATGACTCAACCCTTTCGCTTCGGTCTTCAACTCCACTCGCCTATCGAAGGAATGAACTGGCTCGACTCTGCGCGTTACGCCGAGCAGCAGGGTTATTCGTCGATTCTCATTCCCGATCACTTCCATCATCAGTACGGCCCGGTCACAGCGCTGGCGGCAGCGGCAGCGGTGACCACCGAACTGAAGGTCGGTGCTCTGGTCTTCGGCAACGACTACCGCCATCCGGTGACACTGGCCAAGGAGATGGCGACCCTCGACCAGATATCGGAGGGACGCTGCGAGTTCGGCCTCGGTGCTGGTTGGATGCGCACCGACTACGAACAGTCCGGTATGGGCTACGACCGGCCCGGTCTGCGAATCGACCGGCTGATCGAGAGCCTGGCGGTCATCAAAGGGTGTTGGGCGCCTGGGCAGTTCGACTTTGCCGGCGAGCACTACACGATCTCGGGCTATGACGGTCACCCCAAGCCGTGGACCACCTCGGGGCCTCCGATCATCATCGGGGGCGGGGGTCCGCGGATGCTGGGTGTGGCGGCTGAACACGCCGACATAGTCGGCGTCACGGCCAATCTGCGCTCCGGGGAGGTCAGCATCGATGCCATCGCTGATTCGATGCCGGCCGCCTATGACCGAAAGGTTGCTCGGTTGCGTGATTGTGCCGGGAGCCGCATCGAGGATCTGGAGATCAGCTCACTCACCATGAACACCACGATCACCGATGACCGCGATGGAGCCTTGGGGTTCTTCGCGGAGATGTTCGCTACTTCGGCAGCTGATGTCGCCCAGACGCCCGCCCTATTGGCGGGTTCGGTTTCCCAGATCGTGGAGACCCTTCAGGAGCGCCGCGAGCGCTGGGGTTTCAACTATGTGGTCGTGCAGCAGGACGGGGGTCAGGGGATGGAGCATTTCCCCAAGGTCGTCGCTGCGCTGGCAGGCACCTGAACCGATAGGCGTCTCCCCGCTGGGTTGGCGCAGTCGCCTCCTGCCACGAACTGTGCGACACTGATTGAGTGTTGATCATGTTGCGTCACGGACGCACAGCAAGTAACGCCGAGGCGCGCCTCCAAGGAGATTCGGACGTACCGCTCGATGAGGTCGGCAGACTCCAGGCAGAGCACGCCGGCGCGTACATCCGTGGACGCTGGGACATTGACACAATCATCACCAGCTCACTGCAACGGAGTCGGCAGACCGCCGTGTTGGCAGGCTTTTCTCCGGACAACCTCGAGGTGGACGATCGCTGGCGAGAGATCAGTTTCGGCGAGTTCGAAGGGCTGAAAGTCGAAGAAGTGGCACCCGATCTGGGCTCACGTTGGCAAGCGGACATCAACTACAAACCAAAAGGCGGCGAATCGCTCCCCTCGCTGCACGCCCGCGTCGCCGAAGCCTGCGCTGAAATGACCGAGCGCGCAGCCGACGAGGACATCTTGGTCGTAACCCATGCGACACCGATCAAGTCCGCGGTGATCTGGGCGACCGGTGGACGCCCCTCGATGATCCTCAAATTGTGGGTGTACCCGGGTTCAGTGTCGGTACTCGACAACTGGGGCGGTGACGCCGTACTGCTCGAGTTCAATCGTCGCATTCACAGTTCGTGATCGCTGTCTGGTCGCGGCAGTGCGGGTTACGGCAGTAGCCCGCTGGCTAGTTGCCCCACTGTTCTTGGAGCGTGGCGTACACGCCCTGGTCCCACGAGAACTCGACCATGTTGCCGTCGGGGTCGCTCAGCATCGTGATGTAGCCGATCGGCGGCGGCATCGTGGTCGGGGGCATGGCCAGGCAACCGGCAGACTCGGCTCTGGCAGCCAAGGTGTCGACTTCTTCTTTGGTGGGCAGTTCCATGCCGAGATGGGCGAACGGGGCGAGGGTTGCGAGCGGCGCGTCGGCGAAGGGGTCTTTTCCTTCAAAGAACTGGGCGAGTACCAGGATGAACGGGTTGTTGGTCTTACCGGGCATACCCAGCCATGCTCCGTAGCCCATATCGTCTTCGCGGCGATCAATCAGTTCCAACGGTGTGAATTCGGTATACCACTCGATCGTGGCGGCCATGTCGGCGACCCGCAGCGCGATGTGTGTCCATCGAGGTTCCGTCGGGTGGAGTTGGTAAGTCGATTCAGTCAAAACGAGCCCTCCCGCCCCGAACCTACCATGGTCAGTTGGTCAGACCAACAGCGCTGTCATCGCATCCGAACGGTATGTGGTATCTTGGTCGGACCATTGAACCGAATCACCGGAATCCGGTCTGGCCGCTGGGGGCAACAAGCGTGATACCAGAAGATCATCCCTTCGAACCGATCTCTCGCCAGACGGTCAGTTCGCAGATTCGGACCCAACTGCTTGAGCGGATCACCACAGGCGAACTAGCCCCGGGGGCCCGGATGCCGTCGGAGCGCGACCTCAGTGAACGTTTCTGTGTCGCTCGAACCTCGGTGCGGGAAGCGCTGCAGGGTCTGACCTCTCTTGGTGTCGTCGAACGGCGGGGCAACCGGTCCTACGTTGCTGAACATCTGCCTGAGGTGGTCGTTGCACCGGACGGCAACGGGGACGGCAAATCGCTCGTTGCCGAGCTTTTTGAAACCCGTCGAGTGCTTGAAGTGCCGCTTTTCGAGATGGCCGCGGTGCGCGCCGGCGACGAAGACCGAAAACGCGTCGCCGCCCTGGCCGGCCGCTTCAACGGCTCATTGGACATCGGCAGGTTCCGGCGCCTCGACCGCGAGTTTCACACCACGATCGCCGCAAGCTGCGACAATCCGCTGCTGATCGAACTGTACGGCAAGGTGCTCGACCGGCTCTTCCGATCCGTCGAGTTCTTCACACTGCTGAGTTCGGAGGCCAACCAGGCCGAAGTCGCCCAGATCGTCGCTGATTCCTCCGATGGCCACAAGGCGATCTCCGCCGCTTTCGTCGCCGGAGATGCAGCGGCCATGCGATCCGCCGCAGAATCACACCTGGACCAGGTCGAACACTCCATGATCGACAAACTCACCTGAGTCACGTCGACTAACCGGCGGGGTGGCTAACCGGAGTGGGTCCAGACCGCGTGGCGTTTCTCGATGAAGGCTCTGGGCCACTCGGCGCCGTCACCACGGGCTGCGTTGTAGGCCATCACCTCCACAGCCAACTCGTAGGCGTCCTCGGTGGACATGTCCATCTGGGCGTAGAGCGTCTGCTTGCCGACGCCTTTGGCGTAGCGGCTGCCCCGGGTCGCTTTTGCCAGCAGATCCCATGTGGCGGATTCGAGTTCATCGGCGGGGGCCACACGGTTGACCAAACCCCAGTCGAGTGCCGTAGCCGCGTCGATGGCGTCGCCGGTGAGTGCCAGCTCAACTGCCCGTTTCCGCCCGAGGGGACGGGCCACGGCCACCATCGGCGTGTGACAGAACAGTCCGCCCTTGCCGCCCGGCGTCGCGAAAGCAGCCTCCTCACTCGCAACGATCAGGTCACAGCTAGCCGCTAGCTGAGCTCCGGCAGCGGTTGCCAGGGCCTGCACCCGGGCAACGACCACCTGGGGGATCTCCGCCATTGCGGTCATGGCCGACGTGCACAGAGTGAACAACCCCTTGAGTTCGTCCTCGTTCATCTTCGCCATCTCGCCGAGGTCGTGACCTGAGGAGAAGACGGGTCCGTTGGCCGCCAGCACGATGCCGGCCACTTCACCGTCAGCGCCCGTGGTGCGGAAGGCGTCCTCCAGTTCGGTCAACATCTCCGATGACAGACAGTTGCGCCGCTCGGGCCGGTTGAGCGTGATCGTTACGTAAGCATCATCACGCTTGTAGAGAAGATTGCGATATTCCATAGATTCCCCACTCTAATTCGCTCCCGACCCGCCGAACACTCGAGAATCAGACTCGCGCACCGCGCCGGCCAACAGGACGCCTCCCGCGAGGGCTACGAAGGGGGCTGATCCGAACACGAACAATCCGCCAATCATGGAGGCTCTACCCGAAATCGGCATCGGGTATATCCTTCTGCTTGGGCCACAACTGCGGAAGGGGCCGACATGAGAGTCATTGTGTTCGGTGCCACGAGCCGGCTGGGACGACAAGTCTGGCGCAAGGCACTGGACGCGGGACACCAGGTCACCGTCTTCGGCCGCGCAGTGAAGGGACTCTCCGAGGAGGAACCAGCACTGAGAACAATCATGGGCGACCTGATCAATGCCGGCGCGGTGCCCAAGAGCATCGTCAACCAAGATGCCGTCATCGTTTGTCTGGGCACCGACTACACCGAAGAGCACGCGCAGCCCGCGTCGAGTACCAGGCTCATTGTCAATGCGATGGTCCGCTACGACGTCAAACGCCTCGTAGCCGCCACCACGACCGAGCACGGCCTGTACAAAAAGAACACTTCGGTGATGGCTCGCATCTTTCCGCGTTTCGCGGCCTGGGCCGGAACTGGCAGCGTCGGTTTCGGCGGCGGTCTCCAAATGCATGGAGGCCACGCACCACAAGAAGACATCATCAGGGACAGCCTGCTCGACTGGACCATCGTCCGTGCTCCGGTGATCAACGACAGGCTGCTTCCCGGCGTCTCCGAGCGCAGCACGAACGTCAGCCGGGAAGACGTTGCCAGCTACATGGTGAAACAACTGACCGACCTCACCAACAACCACAGAACTATCACCGCTCGGAGTTCATAGGGCTCAATCGCCAGAAGCGAACCACCCTCCAAAGGAGAGTTCGACGACTATCCACTGAGTCCCGACGCCGCGACGCTCCTAGCGGATCCGCCGGGCCCCCTGACAACCACCACAGTCCTAGAACTTATACTCAATAAAATGATCGAGTCGGAATACGCCACCAAGGCTCTGGCCGCACTGGAGACTGTGGCCCAGCTCGGGGAAGACCGTGAGCGACGGGAGACGAGCCGCTCCCTCATGGATGCACTCGAAAGAACGAGGCGCGAGTCCGGGCGCGTATTCTGAGGTGCTGCTTGTCCTCGACAGCGGGCCGCTCGGTTTGCTGAGCAACCCGACATCCACACGATGAATCCTTGGACTGCGATGTCATCCTCGCCGCGCAAGCTCGAAACGTCCCGGCCGGCGACCCCGCGGAGACCGTGGTGGTGGCCACTACCAACACCACTCATCTGGGCAGATACGTGGACGCCAGACAGTGGACTGATATCTGACTCCGGCTCCGGGGAACAATTCGGCGCTGCCTCGGACAACTGAACGGTTATCGGCCCGAGCGTTAGCGAAGAAGGCCGGTGCGCGCGGCGGGTTCTGTGGCAGTATCTGGCATGGCCTACGATGAGCCGTTCAGCGGGGCTTTGGAGGCGCGCACGATCATTGACCCGGGCGTGTTGGCCAATCCCTATCCGTTCTTCGAGCGGCTCCGCCGGGAGCACCCGGTGTGGCTTGTGCCCGGGCTCGACTTGGCCTTCGTGGCGTCACACGAGCACATCTTGGACGCCCTCCGACGGATAGACGACTTCTCCAGCCACCTCAACGTGCTGGTCATAACTGGCGATGACGGCTCGCCCGCCCTGTTCCGCACAGACGATCTCGGCGAGGGCACGACCACGCTGGCCACCGCCGACCCGCCCGAGCACACCAAGCACCGCAGCGTGGTGTTCCCCGAACTGGTGGCCCATCGCATGGAGGAGATGCGCCCCTACATCGAGTCCGTCGTCGCAGACCACGTAACCGGCGCCCGAGCCCAGGGGACCCGGGTCGAGTGGGCCAACACGGTCGCCCATCCGATTCCCGCTCGGGTTGTCGGACACCTGGTCGGGCTGCCCGACGAGGACTGGCCCGATGTGATGCGCTGGGCGCTGCAGGGCGGTCTGATGCTGGGCGGAATCCGCGATCTCGAGGCCATGGCCGCCTTGGCCGTCGAGATCGGAGACGCCGCGCCGTACCTCGTCGAGAAGCTGGCCGAGGCCGGCAAGTCTCCAGGCAGCGACCTCGTCGGCGTGTGCGCCAAGGCGGTGGCCGGCGGCGACCTCAAGGTGGAGGACGCCATCGGAACGCTCGTGGTCCTGCTCGGGGCGGGCGGCGAGTCGACGGCTTCGCTGATCGGCAACGCCACGCGGATGCTGGCCGACGATCCCGGACTCCAAGCCCGGATCCGGGCCGACCACGACCTCATCGAGCCGTTCATCGAGGAGGCCGTGCGGCTGGAGTCGCCGTTCCGGGGCCACTATCGCCAGGTGAAACGAGAATGCGAGCTCGGCGGGGCAACCCTCAAAGCCGGCACCACCGCAATGTTGCTCTGGGCGTCGGCCAACCGCGATCCCGCCGAACACGACCGTCCGGATGAGGTGGTGCTGAACCGCCGCATCCCCCGCAGCCATCTGGCCTTCGGCCGTGGGATCCACCACTGTGTCGGCGCTTCGTTGGCCCGCATGGAGACTCACTGCACTATCACGCGGCTGTTGCAGGAGACCAGCTTCTTCTCCCTGGCCGACGACGACCCGCCCCAATGGGAGAGCAGCATGTTCGTGCGCCGCCACGAACACCTGCCCCTCGACGTCTCCTGGAACTAGCGACGTTTCAAGAGGTGTCGAAGCTTCAGCAATAGACTTGGATCCGAAACTTGGTGACAGGTACCTGTCTACCAAGTAACCTGTTGATCATGAGCAACGTACAGGAGTATCTGGTGTCGTCTTCGGGTCAGATGTGTCTACCCGCCCCGGTTCGGCATCGCTGGAACCTTGATGACGGAGGACCGGTCGACGTACTTGATCTCGGGTTCGGTGTGCTCGCGGTACCTAAGGGCGAGGGACGCCGACTGCTAGCGGACCTCCTTGGACGGGACGAGCATGCCGACTTTGTGCGCGGGTTGGCCGAGGACCCGGATCTCGCCACCACATGAGCCAGGCGGTCCTTGACGACCATCTCCTGCGTGACCTGCTTTCCGGTGAGTTGAGCGACGGGTTGGCGCGGGTGCTCGTCGATCACGAACCCGCCACAACGAATCTCTATCTGGTGCGGCTCTGCCGAAGCGTCGTGTCGGCTGCCGGAGGGACCCTGACCGGTTCATGGCCCCGCAGTGCCCGCCGAGAGTTGGGGCGACAACTCCTCGAGCTGCCCTCCGATATTGAAGTAGTACCCGTTCGCAACCTTGCCTATCGCATGGCCGAACTCGCAGACGCGCATCAACTCTCTACTCTCGGCGCCGAAGCGGTAGCGGCTTCCGAACACCTTTCTGCACCGCTTTGCGTGTGGGCCGGAGACGACGGGCCGCGGATCCGGTCTGCGATGTCCCATCTCGACGGTGATTACCGCTCAATCCCCCGCTGAAACCACCGCCGACGAGCACCGGCCCGCGTTCCACCTGAGCTACATGCTGGGCTGGCTGCGCTGCGAGGAGAACAACTGCCTGGCAACACCGCCCGACATCGCCCGCACGCTGCCCCGCCGGGCCCAAGAACTTCTCGGCTACGACGTCCACGACGCGATCAAGGACGCCGGCGGTTTCCTCGGCGCTCTCGACATGAAGATTCCCGCCGACATGCTCGCCACCGGCGAACTCTGAGCGCTTCAGCATTTCGAGTACGTTTAGAGTAGATTTAGAGTAGCCACAAAACCCCAGGTAAACCTATAAAACACTAGCCTGTAATTCCTTTAGTGTCTTTAAATCTGGACTGTCCAGTAGGCGCGAGGATCTTTCAGTGATCGTCCCACCCATTCGATCAGCCCTTCGCTTTGGAGCGCACGAAGGTGCCTCAAGACCACGGGACGAGATTCCCCCGTGATTGCTGCGACATCCCCTGTGCTGAGCCTTTCCGCCGCGCGAATCTCCCGCAGAATGTCACGCGCCCCCGACGGTAGACGTTGCTCCAATTCCCGGTTCACGGGCAGACACGAGAGGACTAGTCGAGCACTGCCCGAAGTTTGCAGGTAGACGGGGTCGGTCAACCCAGCGAGGTTCATCTCCTCGAAGATTCTCCGGATTCCCTCACCCAGTTCTTGTCCGAACCTGAGATCAGCGCACACCCGTGCGATCCGCGGATTGCGGGCAAAGCGGGTAACGTCCCTCGGCTCGTGAAGGTCGACGATGCCCGGGAAACGTCCAGGACTCTCAATTTCAATGCGATCATCAAATATCTCGACTCTTATATGATCACCGCTTATGTTGTACGACCGGTGGATGACTGCGTTCACCAGACCTTCCAACCAGGCGTCTTCGGGGACGAGTGGGACCCGCTCGAATCGCCCACCTCCGACGAGGGCTCGACGAGCGGGCATAAGGTCGAAGATCGTCTGACGGGCAAGACCGATCTGCACCGGGATCGGACCTTCGACTCGCACGTCGTCGAGCAGTTTCTGACGTGCCCCTGCTCCCCGCTCGGTCCCCTGATATCGCAACACCCGCACGTACGCCTCTGGTAGCCACGCTTGCGGGTTCACACCGAACAGCAGGATTGCCGCAGTGGTTACTTCCCCGGCTCTGGTGAGCAGGTTGCGGGCTTGCAACAGCCGGTTCGGGTCAGCATGTCCGACGGCCTCAGCGTAGGATTCCAGCCAGTGAGTGTCGAAGTCGTCAAACGTCGCTTCGGCGACAGGGGTGATTTCGTAGGACGCCTGCCCCTTGTCGTAGAGCAGGTTCCGTCTCTGGTCGAAGTTGAGTTTTCGGTTCTCGTCGCCTACCCGTAGGAAGACCTCGTCCTTGTTGGTGGCGTGTACCTGTTCGGAAGCTTCGATCTCAAAAACAAGAAGTGTGTCTGGACTGCCGTCGGCCCGGACGCACTCAACAGGCTTGCCCGTGCAGTGCACGGTCGGTTGTGTGAAATCAAACGGAACTTGTTGCATTGCCGAGAGTGACTTGGAATCAGCGGAGTCGAACCCTTCGACCCGGCCGTCCTGTAACCCCAGCACCACGGTGCCCCCCTCAGCGTTCGCAAAACCGACAAGGGTCTCCGCGAGCCTTGTCGGAGCCACGCGGGCTCCCTTTCGCTCGAACCACTGATCTTCAGGCATGGACAAGAGCGTTTCCGCTCGGTTGGCAGGGAATTCGGCTAGTGCTTGTTGGACCGCCACGGTGGACATGTATCTACTCTAAACTATTTAGAGTAGATACATGTAAATCGCCTTCTGTCAGCACATCGCCCCAAGGCTGGTCACCCCGAGTCAGGGGAAGTAATGCCGAAGGGGGTCAGGGCGGTGCGGGCTTCTTCGCTGGTCTGGGTGAGGAATACGGCGCTGTCCCAGTAGTCGGTGCGGTGGGTGATCAGTCCGTCGGCGACGACCAGGCGTTGCACGCCCCGCACGGAGATGGGGTGCTCACCCTGCCAGCGGGCGGTCAGGGTGTAGAACGCGGCGACTTCCGGGCCCTCCACGATCAGGTGCTCGATCTCGTAGCGCAGATCAACCATGTCGTTGAGGAAACCGACGAGCGCCTGACGATACGCATCTTGCCCGACGCAACCGGCCCCGAGTGCCGAGGTGTGCTCGTTGACGAAGTCCGCCGACACATGGTCGGCGATCGCTTCTGCGCTGCCGATGGCGAAGGCTTCCAGATAGGAACGGGCGATCCGGCTCGCGTTGGCTGCTTCGTTGGATTCGTTCACGGACCTCACTATAGAATGCCGCAAATGGTCAGTTGGTCTGACCAAACGGGAATGATCCGCGTCGGGAGGGGCGGCTCCAATGACAACATTCGTCGACAGAGCAGCGCTACGAACCGCCTGGTATCCGGTGGCAGAATCGACTGATGTCACCGACGAGCCCCATGCCACCCGCCTTCTCGGCGAGAACCTCGTGCTGTGGCGCTCCCAAGACGGAGAGTTGGTCGCCGCGCCCGATGTATGCCCGCACCGACAGGCCCCCCTCTCGATCGGCACGTACAACCAGGGCGAGGTCACCTGCGCATACCACGGCTGGACATTCGGCGAGAAGGGGCGATGCATGCTCGTGCCGTCATCGGGTCCCGGCGCTCCCATCCCGCCGACCGCACACCTGAACTGTCACAACGTCCAGGAACGGTACGGGCTCATCTGGGTCTGCCCCGGCGAGCCGGCCGTCGCGATCCCCAGAGTCCCCCAGGACGAAGACCCGGCGTTTCGCAGGTTGAACTCCGGTGTCGAGACCTGGAGGGTGTCGACCCCGCGACTGGTCGACAACTTCATGGACTTCAGCCACTTCCCCTGGGTCCACACCGGCACCTTCGGCCTCGGTCAGGACCCGCTGATCCCCAAACTCAACCTGGAACAGCTCGACGAAGACTTCTACGGCTACGTCTATGAGGTCTACGCGGCCAATCCCGATGAGGCCAGTGCAGTCAGCGGCAGTGACCAAGACGTGGTGCATCGGGTGATGACCACCGGCTTCGCGCTGCCGTTCATGGTCCGCAGCACCATCCGCTACGACGACGGCCTCGAACACATCCTGCTGCTCGTCAGCACACCCCGCGACGACCTCGAGTCTCTGTTCACATTCGTGGTCTGGCGCAACGACGACCACAGCGTCGAGCCCGAAGAGATAACCGCCTTCGACCGTGCCATCGGCGCAGAGGACAAAGCCATGCTCGAACAGGTGCCCGGCACCCTGCCGCTCACCCGCACAGGCGTGGTCAACGTGCAGTCCGACAAACCGTCGGTCGAGTGGCGTCGCCGCTTCGCCGAGTTCATCGAACTGGCCGATTCACCAGCGTCATGAGAACTAGAGACAGGACCCGACGATGATCCGAGGCATGAACCACGCCGTGCTGTATGTGCGCAGCTCCGAACGGCATCGACAGTTCTACGAAGAGGTGCTCGGGTTCAGCACCGTCATCAACCAGCCCGGTCAGTACGTTTTCATGCGCGCGCCCAGTTCCGAGAATCATCACGACATCGCCTTCTTCGCCGTCGGCGAGAACTCCGGCGCATCGCAGGCCGGACGGCAGACAGTCGGCATGTACCACATCGCCTGGGAAGTCGCGACCCTTGCCGAACTGGCTGAAATGGAACAGCGGCTGCGGACCGCTGGAGTCCTCATCGGTGCTTCAGACCACGGCGTCAACAAGAGCCTCTACTGCAAAGACCCCGACGGACTCGAGTTCGAAGTCATGTGGCTCGCCCCCGCCGACCGATGGGGAGAAGAGGAACACGAAGCGATCATCCGACCCCTCGACATCGCCGCGGACATGGAACGCTTCGCCGACTCGGCGACAAGCCCCGCACCAGACCCCACGAAAGAGACAGCGTGAGCCTCTCCAACCACTACTGCCACTTCTTCGACGAGGACGAGTTCAGCGAGACCGACCGACCGGGATTCAGGCGGCGGGTGATAACAGGAGAGAATCTGCAACTCTGCTTCTGGCGTATCAAGGGCGGTGCGACCGGGTCGTTCCTGCACAAGCACGACGACAATGAACAGCTCGGGATCATCGTGCGGGGTGCGCTCGACTTCCGGATCTTCGACGGCGACGAGTCCGACGACTCATCGAAGCGGGAGGTGCTGAGCGCCAACCAGGTGTATCTGGCCGCGCCGGGCGTTTGGCACGGCGACAGCATCTTCGTCGGCGACGACGAATACGACGAATGCTGGATCCTCGACGTGTTCAGTCCGCCACGCGACGACTTGGTGGCCGGCTGATGGCAGACTGGAGGCTTGCGGTCGACATCGGTGGGACGTTCACCGATGTTGTGCTGCTCGACGCCCAGTCCGGCCGGATCGTCGTCGACAAGACCCTCACCACACCCGCGGCACCGCTCGACGGGGTGCGCACCGGGCTGACCCAGCTGCTCGACCGGGCAGGTGTGAAACCCCAGGACATCACCGCACCGATCGTCCACGCCACCACGCTCATCACCAACGCCTTGATCGAAGGCAAGACCGGACGGGCCGCTCTGGTGACGACACGGGGGTTCGGTGACACGCTGCTCATACGCGACGAGCACCGTTACGACATGTACGACCTGCAGATCGAGTTCCCGGCGCCGCCGATTCCCCGGGAACTGACCTTCGAGCTCCACGAGCGGACCATCGCCGACGGCACGGTCGACGCCGAGCCGAGCGAAGCGGCCCTCGAAGAGTTGACCCGACAGCTCCTCGGTGCCGAGGTCGAGTCGGTTGCCGTCTGTCTGCTCAACTCCTACGTCAACGCGACCAACGAGCAGAAGGTTGCCGCTCACCTGCGCCAGGCCCTGGGAGTTCCGGTCTGCATCTCCGCGGAGATCTCGCCGCAGATCCGTGAGTACCCGCGGATGACCACAACCGCCTGCAACGCAGCCACCATGCCTGTCATCGGCCCGTACCTCGATGAACTCCAAGAGTGGCTGTCGGCGGAGGGTTTCGGTGGTTCGGTGCTGATGATGCTGTCCAATGGCGGGGTCGTGTCGGCCGCCGACGCTGCCCGCGGGCCGATCCGCCTGGTCGAGTCCGGCCCCGCTGCCGGTGCGCTGGCAGGAAGCTGGTTCGCCAAGCGACTGGACATCAAGCGCCTGCTGTGCTTCGACATGGGCGGCACGACCGCCAAGGCCTGTCTGATCGAACACGGCGAGCCAGAGCTGACCAACACCTTCGAGGTAGCCCGGGCCTACCGGTTCAAGAAGGGGTCCGGCTATCCGGTGTCGGTGCCCTCGGTCGACCTCGTCGAGATCGGCGCCGGAGGCGGGAGCCGGGCTCGGGTGGACCAGTTCGGTCTGCTCAAGGTCGGTCCTGAGTCGGCCGGGGCTGACCCGGGCCCGGCCAGCTACGCCCTCGGCGGAACCACACCGGCGGTCACCGACGCGGATGTGATTCTCGGTCTGCTCGACCCCGACGCCTTCCTCGGCGGTGACATGCCGCTTGACGCATCGCTCGCCGACACCGCCGCCAAGTCTGTGGCGGACTCGCTGAGGCTCAGCCTGGTCGACACCGCGGCCGGGATACACGATGTGGTGAACCAGAACATGGCGGCGGCAGCGTCGATGCACGGCGTTGAGATGGGCATGGACCTTCGGGGAATCCCGCTCATCGCCTTCGGCGGCGCCGGCCCGGTTCACGCCTGCGGCGTGGCTGAGCTGCTCGAGTCTGATGAAGTGATCTTCCCGGTCAACGCCAGCGTCCTGTCCGCCTTCGGAACGCTCGTGTCTCCCGTTCGGATCGACCTGGCCCGCTCGATGCCCCGGCTGATCAACTCGGTCGACCCCGCCGAGCGCGACGAACTGCTCGCTGAGCTTCGTGACGAAGGACGACGTGTGCTTCGAGCCGCAGGGGTCCCCGACGATGCGATCGTGTACCGCTACGGGGTCGATGCCCGATATGCGGGGCAGGGGAACGAGATCACCGTCTGGGTTGGTGAGGGCAATTCTTGGGCAGCCGATCAGGCCCAGGTCGTCGAAGCGTTCGAAGCCGAATACCGCCGTATCTACGGGATGACGATTCCCGACGTGGAGGTGGAGGCGATCACCTGGCGGTTGTCGGTCTCCGCCGCGCCCACGTTGCCTTCGCCGGGCACAGCCGGAGCCGCCCCAACAACACCCGCACCGGTCCCTTCGCCGGGCACAGCCGGAGCCGCCCCAACAACACCCGCACCGGACCCTTCGCCGGGCACAGCCGGAGCCGCCCCAACAACACCCGCACCGGTGCCGAGCCGCAGCCGGCCGATCGTGTTCGGGCGGGGAGACCCGGCGATCGACACACCTGTGTACGACCGCAGCGAACTCGCAGTCGGGACCAGGTTCAACGGCCCCGCGGTGGTCGAGGAACGCGAGACCACCTCGGTCATCCGCCCTGGCTGGGCTGTGGAGGTCGCCGCCGATCTGAGCTTGATGGCAACGAGGATGCGGCCATGACCGACACGCACCAGGGCGTCTTCGATCCCATCGAACTGGAAATCCTCTGGCAGTCGTTGATCTCAACGGTCAACGAACAGGCACGGGCACTGCAGCGCTCGGCGTTCTCACCGATCGTGCGGGAGGCGGGAGACTTGGCCAACGCGGTTTTCGACCGCCGGGGGCGCATGGTCGCCCAGGCCGTGACCGGCACCCCCGGCCACATCAACTCGCTCGCCATCGGCGCTTCGAAGATGCTCGAGGAGTACCCGTTAGAGGAGATCGAACCGGGTGATGTGCTGATAACCAACGACCCGTACAAGACCGCCGGGCAACTGCTCGACGTTACGGTGCTCGTGCCCGCGTGGCGCAACGGGCGCATCATCGCCCTGTTCGGCTCGACCATCCATCACACCGACGTGGGTGGCTACGGCATCGGCGCAGGCGGCCGGGACGTCTTCGAGGAGGGCCTGTGGATTCCCATCTGCAAGCTGATGAAAGGCGGTCGACGCAACCCCGACGTGTGGAAGTTCATCCTCTCCAACGTGCGCCAACCAGACCACATGGCCGGTGACCTGCACGCCCAGATGGCCTCCGGCGAGGTGGGTGCGCAAAGGCTGTTCACACTCTGCGAAACGCATGGCCTCGACGACATCGAAGCGCTTTCCGACGAGATCATCGACCGCTCCGAACGAGCAACCCGCAAGAGCATCGAGGCGCTGCCCGCCGGGACCTACAACGCCGATGCAGTGCTCGATCTGGCCGATGCCAGCCGCATCAACATTGTGTGCTCGCTTGAAGTCGACCCTGATGCCGGCGAGATCACTGTCGACTATGAGGGCAGTTCAGAGGCTTCGCCGTGGGGCATCAACGTGGTGATGAACTACACCCACGCCTACACGACGTTCACCGTCAGATCGGTTCTCAACCCCGACATCCCCAACAACCACGGCAGCCTCGCTCCGATCAAGGTCAAGGCTCCGGAGGGATCGATCGTCAACGCGGTCACACCTCAGCCGGGCACGGCACGCCATGTAGTCGGCATGTTCCTGCCCAACGCCCTGCTCAAGGCGCTCGCACAGGTCCGGCCCGAGGCGGCCATGGCCGAAGGGTCGGGCGCGGTGTGGACCATGCAGGTCAACGGCAACCACCCCGACGGCAGTCCCTTCATCACTGCCATGTTCACCTATGCGGGCGGCGTGGGCGCCCGCGCCACCAAGCCCGGCCTGAACGCCTGCTCCTATCCGACCGGGGTTTCGGCAGTTCCGATCGAAGTCGTGGAAGCGTCGGCTCCCATCAGGTTCTCGGAGAAGTCGTTGCGCCCGGGCTCCGGCGGCAAGGGGGCACAGACCGGGGGTTTGGGGCAGACCATCGAGTTCAGTGTGGACACCGACAAGCCCTGGCAGCTCAACGCTGTCACCAGCCGGTTGGCAGACCCCCCCCTCGGTGTGTTCGGGGGCGAACCGGGTGCCGCCGGCAGCTTCATGGTCAACGGCCGACCCGTGCAGACACAGGCTCGGATCACTCTCGAAGGCAGCGACCTGGTGCGACTCGAACTCCCCGGCGGCGGAGGCTACGGAGCACCCGACGATGACTGAGGTCGCCCCGGTCCCAACGTTCTCAGCGGTTTGGGAGCGCGCCGTGAGTGCCCGCCGCAACGAGCCGTTCCTGATCTTTGAGGACCCGCTCGGCCAGGTCACGCAGTGGACCTACAAGGAGTTCGATCTGCAGGTACAGCGAGTCGCGGCGCGGCTCCATGCCGAAGGGGTCGGTGCCGGCAGCTGTGTTCATCTGGCGTTGACCAACTGCCCGACCTTCGTGGCGGTGTGGCTTGCCGCCAACCGGTTGGGTGCCTGGATCGTGCCCGCCGATCCGATGGGGAAGGAACCTGAGTTCCTCGATCAGATCGAACGCTGCGCCCCGACTGTGGGGTTCTGTTCAACAGACCGGCGAGCCGCCTATGCCTCAGCAGCAGCGAACGCGGCTGCCGCCGCTGCTGTGCCTTCGGTGCTGGCCGGCTCCACTCCGCCTTCGGCGATGACGGTCGTCGAGATCGACGAAGCCGATGCCGCCTTTGCGCCGTTCCCGTCGGCGCAGTTCAGTGCCTGGGCTGATCCCAGGCCGACTGACCTTGCCGCGGTGATGTTCACCAGCGGAACCACCGGCCGTCCCAAGGGGGTGTCGGTCACACAGGCCAACTATGCCTTCGCCGGAAAGGTCATGGCGCAGGCGGCCGAGGTGCGCGCCGAGGATCGTCAGCTGGTCGTGCTGCCGCTGTTTCATGCCAATGCCCAGTACTACTCGTTCGTCTCAGCAATCTGGGCGGGCGCCTCGGTGGCGTTGATGCACACCTTCTCAGCCAGCGGTTTCCTGCCCCAAGCAGCCCGCCACGAAGCCACCTGCGCAAGCCTGTTCGCAGCCCCGCTGCGCATGATCCTGGCTCGCGGCGGACCCGTCGAGGGGTTGAAGCTGCGGCACTGCTGGTTCGCTCAGAACCTCGCCGACGACCAGTACGAGACGGTCTGCGACTGGTTCGGCTGCCGCCCACGCCAGCTCTACGGCATGACAGAGACCATCCCCGCGGTTCTGACCGACGAACCCGCCGACCCGCGGCCCGACTCGATGGGATACGTCACCTCCGGTTGTGAGGTCGAGATCCATGACGCCGACGGGGAACATGCGAGACCCGACGAGGTCGGAGAGGTAGTGGTCCGGGGCACGCCGGGCATCACCGTCTTCGGGGGCTACTTCGAAGACCCGGCTACCACTGCGGCCAACTATCGCGGCGAGTGGTTCCGGACCGGTGACCGGGCTCGGCGGAATGCAGAGGGCCGTTTCTTCTTCGACGGCCGTCGCTCCGATGTGCTCAAGGTTGCCGGTGAGAACGTTTCGACCGTGGAGATCGAAGCGGTGCTGTGCGCGCATCCGCTGGTGTTGGAGGCGTCGGTGGTCGGCACTTCCGACCCGATCCGTGACGAGGTTCCGACGGCTTTCGTCGTTGCGGCAGACGCCGCGAATCCCCCCGAGGCAGAAGACCTGCTCAAATGGTGTGGCGACCGTCTTTCCAAGCACAAGCAACCCCGAGGAGTGACCATGCTTTCTGAACTCCCCCGCACCAGCGTCGGCAAGATCCGCAAGTTCCTGTTGGAAGATTCAGTGAAACAAGGAGTAGGCGTCTCATGAGCGTGCTGAACAGCGACCTGCTGGCACGGCTCGACGCCTCGACCGACGACGTGTCGCATGCGGTAACCCTTCCGCCCGAGATCTACACCTCGGCGGAGTTCCTCTCGTTCGAGACCGAAGCGCTGTACATGAAGGAATGGCTGTGCGTTGGCCGGGCAGAACGGATCGCGGAGGTGGGCGACTGGTTCACTGTCAACCTCGTCGGTGAGCCGCTCATCATCGCCCGCGACAAACTCCGAACCGTACGGGCGATGTCGGCGGTGTGTCAGCACCGCGCCATGCAGGTGTGTGAGGGCGAAGGCAACAGCACAACCTTCAAGTGCCCCTACCACCACTGGAACTACGCCCTCGACGGACGCCTGTTGGGCGCCCCCGCAATGGAGCGCACCGAGGACTTCAACAAGTCCGAGTGCGGGTTGCCTCAGCTCAAGGTTGAGGAATGGTTGGGTTTCATCTTTGTGAACTTCGACCCGGATGCTGAACCGCTGGGGCCGACCCTGAGCCGCTACGAACCCTTCCTCGAGAACTACGACCTCGCCAATGCGGTGTGCCCTGGCACGTTCACCCTCGAAGACATGCCCTGGAACTGGAAGGTCATGTTCGAGAACTTCAACGACGGCTACCACGCCAACAGGCTTCACCAATTCGTGCAGGACTTCTGCCCGTCGAGCATGTCGGGTTTTCCTGTGCCGTGGTCCGACGACTCCAACGTCATCTTCCGCACCGCCGGGTACACCCATATCGACGGCGGGTTCAACGCCACGCACCGCGTCATCATGGACGTCTTCCCCGATCTGACCGAGGAGGAACGCACCCGATCGACCTTCGCCCTGATCCCGCCGACTCTGTGCTTCGGCACCGCGCCTGATCAGTGCTTCTTCTTTCTGGTTCGACCCACCGGCGCAGAGTCCATCGATGTGGAGATCGGCTACATCTTCCATCCCTCAGCGCTGCAGGACCCGCTGTTCGAGCACAAAATGGCGCTTTCAGACGCTGGCGTGCAAGTGTTTGTTGCTCAGGACCAGGACGCCACCACCAAGGTCCAGCGAGGCTTGCGTTCCCGGTTCGCACCGCGAGGCCGTTACTCCTGGCAGGAGGAAAGCCATATCCAATTCAACCGCTGGCTAGTTCAGCGCTACCGCAAAGCCTGGCCGAACACCTAGGACCAATGCCTAGAGGCCGTCAAGTCCCATTAAGGAGAGGAATCCAATGCAAAGAAGAACCCTGAGAGAACCACTTCAACTGTTGACGTTGCTGTTGGCCTTCACGCTCATCTCAGCCGCTTGCGGAGACGACGACGACATGGACGAGCCCGAGCCCGACGCTGTCATCGCGACGTTCGACAGCAACGGCGACGGCACCGTCACCATCGGGGTCGCTGCGGCAGGTCCACGCGACGACAACGGCTACTACCAGTCGCTGGTCGACTTCGCCGAACAGTATTCCGCCGACAACGGGTTCGCTGCACCGATCGTGTCGGACAACATCGGAGCAGCCGAGGCCGCCCAAGCCCTCTCCGACTTGGCACAACAGGGAGTCGACATCTTGATGGTCGGCGCTTCGGAGATTGCTGAGCCGCTGCCCGACCTGATCGGGCAGTATCCCGACATCTTCTGGTACTGCAACTGCGGCGCAGGGTTCTTCGACGAGGACGAGTTGCCTGGTCTGGCCCAAGCAACCGACCAGGGGGCAGCCATCCACTACACAGCTGGTGTAGCCATGGCGGGCATCCTGCAGGCCCAAGGCGGCGACAAAGCAGTGTTCCTCGGGTGTTGTGACATCAACTTCGAGCGCGAGGCGTACAACGCCACGGTTTATGGACTTCAGTCCGTCGATCCCAACTTCTCCATGGAGTACGTGAGCACTGGCGACTTCCAGTTCGACTTCGACAACTCCGCCAACGCCACCGCCGCACTCACCAACGCCGTATCCAACGGTGTCACCGTGGCCTACGCCTACCTCGGCGGCGCACTCAACGCAGTCGGCCAACTCGCGACCGATGAGGGTGTGGCCGTGTTCGCGGCAGGACCACCGGATGTGTGCGAGCGGGACGACGGCATCAACTGGACCGGCAGCATCGTCTTTGACGCAGGCGTCTACGCCAGACAGATACTTCCGCGAATAATCGAAGGCGACCTTGCAGAGGGCAGCACCTACCAGTTCCCGACCGAGGTGGGGCTGAACGGCGCGTTGCTGTGCGACGCGCCGGCCGGTGCTCAGGCTCTGGTTGATGAAGCCTTCACCGCAGTCGCCACGGACGGCGCTCTGCTCGGCGCACTCGGTGGTATTTCAGCCGAGGCATTCTCAGGCGGGTGAGCAGCACTGAACTAGGCGACGCGGGGACTGACGAGACCAACAACTCGTCGGTCCCCGCGGTTCAGCTGAACGGCATCACCAAACGGTTCGGCGCTGTCGTCGCCTGCGACAGCGTCGACTTGTCGCTGCAACGCGGACGGATCCATGGTCTCCTCGGAGAGAACGGGGCCGGCAAGTCCACGTTGATGAAGGTGCTCATCGGGCTTGTGCTGCCTGACTCCGGAACAATCACGATCGACGGTAGGGCCGAGTCTGTACATGACCCGCTGACCGCCTCGGCGCTCGGTATCGGCATGGTTCACCAGCACTTCAGCCTCGTTGACGCACTCACGGTCTGGGAGAACGTGGCTCTTGGTGACGCAGGCCGGCTCGATCCGAACGCAATCCGCAGTCGCATCGGCGAGACAGCCGAACAGTACGGGCTGGTCATCGACCCCGACAGACGGGTCGGCGACCTCACTGCCGGGCTTCGCCAACGGGTCGAGATCATCAAGTGCCTCCGTCGGGATCCGAGCATCGTGATCTTCGACGAGCCGACGTCGGTCCTCACTCCAGAGGAGTCCGAGCAGCTGTTTGAATCACTGCGTCATGTGGTCGCCGCCGAGAGCCGGGCCGTGGTGTTGGTGAGCCACAAGCTCGACGAGGTGCTGCACGCCACCGACGACATCACAATCATGCGCCAAGGCAGAGTTGTGGACCAGCGGCGCTCTGTCGACGCGGATGCCCCGACCCTGGCCCGCGCGATGGTCGGCCGCGAGGTGTCTCTGCGATCAGAGCGGGCCGCGCTCGGTATTCACAGCCTCGATGACAACGGTCTCGATGACAATGGACTCGACGGCACGGACCTCCACGGCAATGGCCTCGACCGCACGGACCTCGACGGCATTGGCCTCGAGGAAGGCGACACCGCGACGGGTGACACCGCCGAGAGCGACACTTCAGGCACCGGGCCGACCGCGGTGCCCGTGCTTCGCATCGACAAAGCAGTAGCCCACGATGCTGACGGGGTTATCGCTCTCGATGAGTTCTCACTCGAAATGTATCCCGGCGAGATCGTCGGGGTTGCCGGCGTGGAAGGCAACGGGCAGCGGGCGCTCGGAGACGTGCTCTCCAGTCTGCTGGTTCTCTCGTCGGGCACGGTGACCGTGGACGGCTCACCCGTGCCCACCGGCAAGTCCGGGGCGATGGCCAGAGCAGGAATCGGAGTCATCCCGGAAGACCGCCACGACAGTGGCCTCGTACTCGACATGACCGTCGCCGAGAATCTCGTGCTCGTCGACCAGTCCCGCGCCGCGACCCGCGGCTTGATCGACCAGAAACGCCTCAACGCCTTCGCTGTGGAGATGATCGACCAGTTCAACATCGCCTGCTCAGGACCGAACGCTCCGATGTGGTCGGTGTCGGGTGGAAATCAACAGCGGGTCGTGCTTGCACGGGAACTTTCTCAAGAACCCAAGATCCTGGTGGCAGCACAACCGACCCGGGGGCTTGATGTCGGTGCTATCGAGTACATGAGCCATCGACTTGAAGCTGCTGCAGCGTCCGGAGTGGCCGTTCTGCTCATTTCGAGCGAGCTGGAGGAGATCCTCGAACTCTCGCACCGCATCATCGTGATGCACAGTGGACGCGTTGCCGGAACGATGCCGCGGGCGGATGCGAACTTCGAGACTCTCGGTCTGCTCATGGGTGGTGCCGCCGCATGACCGCTGTCGAGACTGCTGACGCCGAAGTCGGCTCTGTCGTGCGACCCCTCGGTACACGGCGTGGTACACGGCGTGGTACACGACTGAGCGAATGGGTCGCGCTGTACGGAATGAGTATTCTCGCCGCGCTGGTGTTGTCGGGCATTCTGGTGGAAGCGACCGGGGGCGATTGGCGGCCAGTAGTGAATGCCCTGCTTGACGGCAGCGTCCGACGACCTGGACGCTGGGGTGAAACGCTTGCCACCGCGGCTCCACTGCTCATGGTGGCTCTCGGCACTGTCATCTCCTCCAAAGCCGGTCTGGTCAACATCGGCCAAGAGGGCCAGCTTTATGTCGGCGCCGCTATAGGGACATACTTCGGGTTTCTTATCGGCGGGCCGGGGCCGGTCAACGTGGTGTTGATTCTGATCATCGGTGCTGCCGGAGGCGGCCTCTGGGCAGGAGTCGCTGCGGGTCTGCGTTACTGGCGCGGCGTTCCTGAGGTGTTGTCGACGCTGCTGTTGGTAACCGTCGGCGGCCAGGCCGTGGCCTACGGCCTGCGCTGGGAATGGCTGCTCTTGGCTCCCGAGGGGCGCCGCGGCAACCGCAACCAGGTCAGCGAGCAACTCGCAACCGACAATCGACTTCCTCGCCCCGACCTGTTCGGCAATGAGTTCCCACTGACCGTGTTCTTCTCCGTGCTTCTCGCGGTGATCGTCGCGTTCGCGTTGTCGCGCACGGTATGGGGCTTCCGGCTTCGGATGCTCGGCCGCAACCCGAGGGCCGCGCAACGATCAGGGGTATCCGAAACCCGCTACGGGGCGACCGCCCTGATGCTCAGCGGTGCGTTCGCCGGGCTGGCCGGAGCCGCCATGCTCACCGGCGGCGGATTCGCTTTCGGGAATTACCAGATGGTCCCGGGTTTCTCTGCCGATATCGGCTGGACGGGCCTACTCGTGGCACTCGTGGCTTACGAGAAGCCTTTGGCGGCTATTCCTGTGGCCGTAGTGTTCGCAGGGTTGCGGACAGGATCTAATTTTGTGAGCAGTACCGGGGTCGAGAGCCGGATCACCGATGTGATTTCGGGCTTGTTGGTGCTGGCCCTGCTGATTCCCGCGGCTGTGATGTTCCTGCGTGACCGCCGTCGTGCCCGAACTGCGGCAACGGAGAGGGTCTGAACCATGGCTGACTTTCTCGGCGCGGCCTTTGAGATCTTCACCAGCGAATCGACCTATCTCAACAGTGCCCTGTTCGCGGCCTTCCTCGCCTTCGCAGCCACGGGTGAATGGGTTGCGGAACGTTCGGGAACCCTCAACATCTCTGTTGAAGGGATGCTGCTGGGCGGAGCATTCACCGCGGTGCTCGGCTATCACGTCACCGGATCGGTGGCTGTGGGGCTGGTTGCGGGGATGTTGGGCGGGATGCTGATCGCGGGTGTGCAGGCTGAGATGAGCCACCGTCTCGCCGCTGATCAGTTCGTGGTCGGGCTCACGCTCAACATTCTGGTCTTCGGCCTTACGGGGTTCCTCGAGAACGAGATTGCGCCCGAATCGACATTGGCCGGACGTTTGGAGATTCCGCTGCTTAGCGAGATTCCCCTTATCGGGGAGGCACTGTTCGGGCAGCGCTGGCCGTTCTACACCCTGTATCTGCTGATCCCATTCTCTTGGTGGCTCGTTTATCGGACCCGCTGGGGTCTGGAACTGCGGTCGGTGGGCGAGAACCCACAATCCGCAGACGTTTCGGGAATCGACGTCAACAAGCGACGCCGTCAGTCGATCTACTACGCTGGACTGACCTGCGGGCTGGGGGGTGCATTCTTTCTGTTCGGACATGTCGGCAGGTTCGAGGACACAATCGTCGGTGGTCGCGGTTTCATTGCGATTGCCGCAGTCATTTTCGGTGGTTGGACGCTTCGGGGAACGCTTGCAGGATGTGTGATCTTTGCCGGCGCCCTGTCGTTCAGGCTTTCGATCCAGGGCCTCGGCTATGACATCAACAACGAGTTGTTGCAGTCACTGCCGTTCGTCGTCACGATCGCGGGCATGGCGATCTTCGCCCACAAGGTGCGCGCGCCGGCAGCTTTGGCCAGACCCTTCATCCGCGGTCTCAGGTAGCCGATTGTGCATCCAGCGATCGCTGCTGCTCTCATCGGCCCCCGCACCATGGATCAACTCGAAGATCTGCCCGGCGCGGCTGAGCTGACTCTCAAAGGCGAGGTGCCCGACCTGATCGACGATGTGGTGCCCACCCGGTCACGACGTCAACCCCGCCGACGAAGCCTGGATACCGCCGGGCCTGTCAACCCACTCACGGAGACGGAGCTAGAACAATGAAAGCAATGCTGTACCACGAATCGGGCGGACCCGAAGTCCTGCAGTATGTCGATGTGGCCGACCCCGAACCGGGGCCCCGGGATGTGGTGGTCGATGTAGCCGCCACCGCGCTCAACCGGCTCGACGTCGTGCAGCGCAACGGTTGGTTCCACATGCCGGGATTCGAGTATCCCCATATCGCCGGCATGGACGTGGCCGGGATGGTCTCAGCGATCGGCTCGCAGGTCGACGACGTGGCAATCGGCGACCGGGTGGTGGTCGACCCGTCGTTGGCGGGCGTGGCCGAGTCCTCCAAGCTCGCCGGGATGGACGACCTCTACGGTGAACTCGGCATCATCGGCGGCACGGTCGATGGTGGATACGCCGAGAAGTGCCTCGCGCCGAGTTCGCATGTCTACAAGGTGCCCGATTCGATGCCACTGGAGCACGCCGCCACGTTCCCGACCTGTTTTCTCACCGCGGCCCACGCCCTGTTCGAGGTCGGCGGGCTGCAGGCAGGCGAGACTGTGATGATCCACGCCGCCGGTTCGGGGGTGTCCACCGCCGCGATCCAGTTGGCCAAGCACGCCGGGGCAACCGTGCTGGCCACCGCAGGCACCGACGAGAAGTGCGACCGGGCTCTTGGTCTGGGAGCAGACCATGTGTGCAACAACCGCAGCGGCGATGTGACCGGGTTCGCCCGTGGCGCTACCGCTGGAGCGGGGGTCGACATGGTCTTCGATCATGTGGGCACGGCTCTGTTCGGGCAGTCCTTGTTCGGGATCGGCATCGGTGGGCGACTCGTCAACTGCGGGAACTCGTCGGGCGACGAAGCGACCATCCCGTCGCTCGGTTACGTGTTCCACTCGGGCATCAGGATCATCGGTTCCGATCCTTACCGGCCAGAGGAGTTCGGCCCTGTTTGGAACACGTTCTGTCATGGCGATTTCGAGGTCGTGATCGACTCTGAGTTCGCACTGGCCGACGCCGCCGCCGCGCAGGCCAAGATGCTGTCCAGCGATTTCTTCGGCAAGATCATCCTCAGACCCTGAACCCCCGTTTGCCTGAACCCCTGATCGACCGTCCAATGACCAGCGAGCCGAGGGACGCCCCGTATCCCGAGTTGAAGAAGACCCACACGATGGCCTTCAAGGGTCGTCCCTGGACTGACTACAAACCCCCGCCGGCAGCTCCGGTATGGGCTGCGATCGAGGGGCTCGGCCGCTACTACATTCTTCTCGCCGCGCTTGAGCTCAACGTGTTCGACACGCTCCAAGAGACCGGACCGAGCACTGCTGAATCACTGGCCGAAGCACTCGATGTGCCTGTCGGTCATCTCGGGAGTCTGCTGGACGGTGTGGTTGCTCTGGGGTTGCTCGACCAGTTCGTGGACGTCTACGAACTGAACGACACGGCCAAGCGCTACCTCGTGAGCGACGGCCCCGCGACGATGGCCGATCTGGTGGCCGTAGCGCCAGGACCGCATGAGAATTGGGGCCGCCTGGCCGAAACGATCCGCAACGGCGCGCCCGCCACGCCGATCGAGGACGACCCAGCCGCGTTCTATGTGCCGCTGGTTGAGGGAACCTTCACTACGATGTTTCGCTGTGCCGGCCGCGCCGACTTGAGAATCCGCTACTCAGCTCTGGAAGACCCGCGTGTCCTTGATCTCGGGGCTGGCGGGGCACCCTGGTCGATCGCCGTTCTCAAGGCCTGCGCACATGGCAGCGCGGTGATCAACGACCTGCCCGGCATCATCGACGTAGCGGCGGCCAAGACTGCCGAGCATGGGGTGGCCGACCGCTGTGAACTGCGGCCGGGTGACTTTCACGCCATCAACATTGAGGACGCGGCATACGACATTGTCGTACTCGGTCATGTCTGCCGTACTGAGGGCGCCGACGGCGCTCGCCACCTCATCGAGCGGGCCTTCAAGGCGTTGAAACCGCAGGGACGGTTGTTGCTGGCGGACTACTTCACCGATGTGGAGCGCAAGTTCAACCCGCACGCGGTGATAATGGGAACCACCATGATGGCCAGCACCAAGAAGGGTTCGACGTTCACCCATCAACAGTTCTCCGAGTGGTTGCGAGACGCCGGATTCGCGCAGATTCGCCTCATTGAACCCATCGGTTTTCAGCAGTGCTTCGTCGCCACCCGCCCTCAACGCTCATCCGGCGACGGGGCCTGAGCGACTGGGCGGGGTCCTATTCGACGGTCCAGCCCTCCGGGACGGTGAACTCGCCGACGACTTGGTGGGTGTCGTCGTCGGTTTCGGCGTCGGGAAGGTGCTGCCAGAGCATCAGTTGATTGCCCCACGGATCAATAAACGAGGCGTTGGCACCGCCGAACTCGGTCCAGAAGTGGTCTCGCCACAGGATCGTGCCTCCCAGGCGCTCGGCGGCGGCGAGGATGCGATCGAAGGAATCGTCTTCGCTCACCATTATCCAGGCACGAATGGCGCGGCCGCCGGGGTTCATGCTGGTCGGTTCGGTCGGTTCGCTGTCGGGGTGGGGCCGCATGTTGGCGGCGTTCGACAGGCCCATGTGGAGGTTGCCGGTCGGCCCTTGCGATCCGTCGTCGACCTTGAAGTTCTGGCCGGGCACGATGCGGTGGAAGAGGCCGGGAATGCGTTCCTCGACTTCCCAGTTGAATACTTCCGCGTAGAAGGCGTTGGCAGCGTCTACGTCGTCCGACGGAAAGTCAACAAATACGAGCGTGTTCGGATAGGTCATGGTTCCCCTCTGATCTGGTTGCTCAGCGACAATAGCCGTGGTCTTATGGTCTGACCACCCGGCGGACTCTGGTCAGCCCGACAGCTGATCCTCAATGAACAGATTCAGGTAGGCGAGAATCGTCTCCACATAGCTCAGGTACCAAGATCCGCCCACTTCACCGACAACCACGAACACGTCGCCAAAGCCCTCGGGTGCGATATCGGTGGGGACACAGTCTGCTCCAGACTCCCCTGACACATCGGACTCTCCATTGATTGAGAGACTGAACTGCCCACAGAGGCCGTCCCAGGAAGCTTCCAATTCAACCTCGGTGATGTCGTCACCACCAGGTTCGGACAGGAAGCTGAAATCCGCTTTCACGGAGCCGGACTCCAGATTCAAGGTGACATCACCGTTTCGGCGTTGTTCCTCCCTGATATCCACCGTCACCGAAGCTTGACCCTTGAGGTCGTACGAGTCCAGTAGTTCTTTGAGTTCCTCGTTGAGTTCCTGCTCGTCGCTTGCGGTCGACCCACTGAGCGAATCTGTCAAAGCCGCGTAGGAAGGCGCGTAATCAATGAACACGCCAAGCTCGTCGTATGGGGCAAACGCCGAGAACGGAGCAAACATCATGTCTGGGTCTCCATCAAGCAGCGCGTTGAGGTGTTGCTCAATCGTGTAGCTGTTGATCACGTCCACCGCATCGTTGATCACCCCGGAAGGGCTCTGGGCGCCAGGCGCGGCTTCCTCGCGGGACAACGAGTAGTCCGCTGGTGGGAGATCCAGAATCTGCCGTGCATATTCGGCGACGGTGTAGAACGGACTCACATACCAGCGACCATCTCGCTTGACTGTCATCAGGAAGACGCCGTCACGAGGGGCGTGGGCACTGAGAGTTTCGTCAAGGGGTATCCCGAACATTCCTTCGACTGCTTCTCGCGACTCGACTAGTTCTGGGCGCTCGTCCAGTTGCCGCATCTGGTCACGCAGTTCTTCGGTGGTGACCTGGCGCTCTGATCCCCAGATCTCCGCGAGGATGGGATCGGCTACAGCAGGGTCGATCGCCAATGACAACGTCCCACCGAGTATCTCGACTAGTGCTACCTCCGGATGCAGCTCACGGCCACGAGTCTCAAGTCCAACCACCTCGAAATCCACCCCCGCGAGCCAGTTCTCCTTCTCGAGAGTCTCCGTCTCCACCAAGAACTCAACGACGTTGGGATACATGTCTCCCAGACTGCCTACCTCAGAGGGTGCCATGACGCTGAGCGCGGCGACTATGTCTTCGTTGTTCAGTGCCTCTACTAATTCGGCTACAGCTGCTCGGGGGCCCTCCGCTCCGCGTCTCTCTCCAGTCACACTGATGATCGCGATGTAGAGCACAACGACCAGGAACGCGACACCGACGAAGAGAGCGATCAGCCTTGTTCTGGAACCAAACCAAGACGCGAACCAACCCCGCGGCTTTGGCTCGCCTGACGACTCAGGCTCACCATCAACCACCGGCTCACCCGACGACTCAGTGAGTTTCTCTTGATCCTCTGGCTCGTCGTTGTTGTCCATAGAAGTACTCAGATCTCGGACCTTTCGCCGGTGACCGGGTCCAGTGGTTGCCAAGCTGTCAGCTCGTCATCGCTAACCGTACCAGCCGCCTTCCCGAACGGTTGAGAGACCTCCCAATAGGACCAGCAATCCTCCGACCAGCGCCAATACCGGACCCGGTTGATTGTCGGCGAGGCCCAAATACAGGCCCGCACCGAAGCCGACAGCGGTACCCAAGACGACATGCACCAAAGAAGCGGCGGGAGGTGATCGCCAAAATGTCAGTAACCAGCATGCACCTGCCGAAACGGGGAACAAATACCACACCACACCAACCCATGGCGGGGGCACAGAACTGAGTTCGGCGCCGAAACCCCCGATCAATTCAGCCAGCCGAAAGCCCGTTAGACGCGAGCCCAAGACCTCATACCAAACAGCGAACCCAGACACCCCCACCAACATCGCGCCTAAGGAGACCGTTATCACACCGCCAATGCGGATTCGCCGATCTTGAGGGACGAATCGAGTATCGGAATCAACCGGCGGTGGCTTGCTCATGCGCTCAGTGTCACACCCTCACACGTCATCCGCGACGGTACCAGTCGGTCTACGTGTATCACCACGACAAATTACCGCTCCTGGTCCGATACACCAGCAGGTGCGTCAAGAGGCCCCAATAGCAAAAAGAGAAATCCAGACGGTCAGGGCGAATCCGCACAGCATGAACACCAGGGTGCGGGTCTGCTTCGAGATCTCCAGCGAGATGGAACCATGAAGTTCCTTGATATCACCTCTCAGTTCCCTGACTTCACCTCTCACCTCGCTGATCTCACCTCTCACCTCCCTGACCTCACCTCTCACCTCCCTGACCTCACCTCTCACCTCGCTGAGTTCACCTCTGAGGTTCGCGAATTTGCCGTCGATTCTGCCGAACTCCCCCTCGACTCGACCGCTGAGTTCAGCCAACCCGCTCTTGACCTTGTTCACCTCACTCATGAACTTCTGAACAAGACGTTCCTCGAGAGCGCGGAGATCATCTTTGGTGGCAATCTGGTCCCAGTGCGTTGGTGGTAGCGATTCCATCAGCGTCCTTGCGGCATCGGCTCCGAGTGTCTCGGTCAATCTGTTCAAGAGCGCAAGGCGCTCCTCTTCACTCGCCGGCATGACCATCCTCCTTGATTCATATGGGTTGGAGGGGGTCGCATTCACCGTCCCCGAGTGATGTCCCGCAACCTAGTGCTCGAAGAACCGCTTGGCAACCATCAACTACCCATTGTTAATCATGAAATCCTCTGACAGTCACGATAAGCGACCGATCCGACAGTGTGACTGTTGGGTTTGCGCGTCGCTGGTTGAGGTGGTCTCATGGTCTGACCATCCCGCGACGATCCGACGAACCAACAAAAGCACCGCTGCCCATGTATGAGAGTCCGATTCCTCTAGAGAGTCTGCGACGTTCTCGGGGTACTTTCGCCGACGCAGTCGGGTTGCCCCCAGCGGTGTACTCAGACGCCGAGTTCCACCGCTTTGAGATCGATGCGGTCTTCGGCTCTGAGTGGTTGTGTGTCGGTCGCAGTGAGCAGATCCCGAACACGGGTGACTATCTCGCCGTCACGCGAGGAGGCGAACCACTCATCGTGGTGCGCGACTCTGAATCGGAGATCCGCGCGATGTCTGCGGTGTGTCAACACCGCGGCATGTGCCTGACCGCGGACACAGACCGCAGTGACGACGACATGTTCGATCCGCCGCGGCACATTTCGGGCTCCACCAAGAACTTCCGCTGCCCCTACCACTACTGGGTCTACGACCTCGACGGGCAACTGATCGGTGCGCCGGAAATGTCACGCACCACCGGATTCGGAAAGCTCGATACGGTTGCCGAGCTTGTCGGTTGAACTCTGGCAGGGGTTCATCTTCGTGAACCTGAGTCCCGATCCGACGCCTCTTGCTCCGAAACTCCTGCTCGGAGCCGTATCCCTCGGTCTCTTCTACCTGCCGACCACCGCCCTCGCCTGGTTCGCGGTCGCGGCGAATGCCCGCCAGCCAAGCGAGACCGGCGACCAAGCTTGACCCACCGAGTGTTCAAGTCCTTTGTTTGGCAACGACTTGCTACGCATATTAATTAATTAAATTACTTGACAGTCATCCTAACTCGGGCTAGAAAAAATCTTGATCAAGCGGTGGAACTCAGAGTCGGACCGGTCCACGTATAGCCGCGCGGTGCGCCCTAAGGTCTACCTGTACAAGAACAGTGCCTCAAGGGCCCGACAGAGATGGACGCACAGGATGAAGTGGTCGTGAAAGAGGTCTATCTCGACTACAACGGGTCGGCGCCTCTTGATCCACGAGTGGTTGAAGCGATGATGCCCGTCCTTGCTGAGGGGATCGGCAACGCATCCGCGAGCCATCGGTTCGGGCGTTACCAGACTGCGACGGTTGAGCGGGCCCGTGAACAAGTGGCTGCCCTCGTCGGTGGGCGTCGAGCTGACGTGGTGTTCACCGCGGGAGCAACGGAGGCCAACAACCTTGCTCTACGAGGCGCGGTCGAAGCAGCCCAGGGGGATCGTCGCCGAATCCTCGTCTCCGCTGTGGAACACGCTTCGGTTCGTCAGGCTGCACAATGGCTCAGCGACCAGGGTTTGGCGAAGCTCGATGTGATACCCGCCACCCGTGGGGGTTTCGTCGATCCCGATGCACTGGAGGAACTGCTAGACGACGATGTGCTGTTGGTGTCGGTCATGGCGGCCAACAGCGAAACCGGCGTTGTGAACCGGGTCGACGAGATAGCTCTACGAGTTCGTGAAGCCGGTGCTCTGTTCCACTGCGATGCGACTCAAATGGTTGGGCGGCTTCCTTTCGACCTTCAGCGTGTCGGGGCCGATCTGGTGTCGATCAGCGGACACAAGTTCTGCGGTCCCGGTGGTGTGGGGGCGCTGATAGGCACCCGCCAGAGCCTGCGACAGATTCAACCGATCATCCACGGAGGGGGGCAAGAACGAGGTTTGCGATCCGGGTCGATGAACGTCGCCGGGATAGTCGGGCTCGGTGAAGCCGCCCGTATTGCGGCAGACGAGCGTACTACCGAGGCACCGAGAGTCGCCAGGCTACGTGATCGGCTGGTTGCGGGAATCAAGGCGGTCATCCCGGACGTTCACGAAAACGGCGATAGCACCCGACGTCTTCCCAACACGACGAGCATCCGATTCGTGGGCGCCGACGCGGAGGCCGTCGTCACCCAGATGGATCCAGTGGCCGTTTCGACAGGAAGCGCGTGCAGTTCTGGTTCGATCGAACCGTCTGCGGTGTTGCTGGCCATGGGGCTGCCTCGTGAAGCCGCTTTCGAGACTGTCCGCTTCAGCCTCGGAAGATTCACTACCGAGGACGAGATCGACACTGCGGTCGCCTCCGCTGTCACAGCCGTTCAATACGTTAGGTCCATGACCGGGGAGACCTTCTAGATGCGACTAGTAGACGCCGCTCTGCCCACGTTCGCGAGGCACGAGACCTTCCACCCGCGATACGGGTGGTTCCGTAAGGCGTACAAGGCCGCGGCAGACAATCCATATGTGTTCACGCAAGAAAACGCTCCTGTAGAACTCGGTGTGGGGAAAAACATGGTCCGCGCGATCCGGTTCTGGGGCTTGGCAGCGAAGCTGATCGTGGAGGACCCGAAGGCTCCGAACCGGCGGGTCAAGGGCTGCGTGCCCACCCAGATTGGTCACGCCATTTTCGACGAGTCTGGATGGGATCCGTACATGGAGGATCCCGGGACCTTGTGGCTCTTGCACTGGCTGCTTCTCGCCCCGCCGTCTCGGCTGCCGGCCTGGTGGCTGGCGTTCAACGAATTCGCCGCGGTCGAGTTCACTGATGATGATCTTGAGACTGCGATTTCAACGCAAATCGGAGCTGTTTCGCAATGGACGACTCCAAGCCCTTCGTCACTGAAGAAGGACGTGAGCGCCCTACTGCGGTCTTATGCCCCTCAGGAACGCTCCCGAGGCGCTGCGATCGACGATGTCTTGAACTGCCCGTTGCGTGAACTCAATCTGCTCAGCAGTTCTGTAGATGCAGATCGACGCCGCTTCACGCTCGGACCCAAGCCGACACTGCCACCGGAGATCGCTACCTACGCAATGCTCGACTGGATCGCTCGAACCGACACCGGAAGCAGCACTTCCACCCTTAGCCGCCTCGCCAACGATCCAGGTTCTCCAGGCCGCGCCTTCAAGCTCACAGAGGCGGAACTGCTCGCTCTGCTCGAGCCATGTGTCGAGGCCACGGGGGAACTTGCGCTGACAACTCCAACCGGCGTGGTGCAGCTCGCATGGTCAGAAAGCCCTGCAACAGTTGCCCCGAAGCTTCTCGACAGATATTTCGACGTGGCGCAGATTGGAGTTGTTGCCGGTTATCAGGGTGACGAGCCCGTGGACGACGATCTCATTGAAGATCTCGGGTGCGGCCGGGATCCGGATTCCGTGATTCGCCGGCTCCGCGAACCGGCCACTTTGCAGGTTGGAGCGTTGTGATGGCCTTGCTGTCGGATTCGATCACAGTCGCCGGTCGTTACGCGCGTTCGGCGAACCTTGAGCGCGACACGGCCCAGCTTGAGCCCCTTGACGGTTACGTAGTCACGGCCCGGACTCTTGATGTCGTTGAGCGCGTCGTGACAGCGGCCGCATCGGGACTAGCGGGCGGGGCATGGTCCCTGACTGGTCCGTACGGTTCGGGAAAGTCGTCTCTAGCGTTGCTGCTCGACGCCACTCTCGGCGAACAAGGAAATACTCGAAAAGCCGCGCTGGCCCTGATCGACGAAGTGTCCCCCGAGGTGGGGGATCTAGCCCGGCAAGCGCATCAGCGGCACGGCACTCACGAGTCGGGCTTTCATCGCGCTCTAGTGACCGTCCACACACCGATGACCCTCACGCCAACCGGCATCTACGTAGCCGTGCACTTTGGTACGGAACTCTGAGTAGTAGCGTCGCGGGGTATGGGAAAGCCCAACATTTTGATGGTGATGGCTGATCAGTTGGCACCGCATTTCACTGGTGCCTACGGCCATCGACTGGTGCGCACACCGGCGATGGAGGCCCTCGCCGAACGGGGGACGCGCTTCGACGCGGCGTACTGCAACTTTCCGCTGTGCGCCCCCTCCCGATTCTCGATGCTGGCAGGCCAACAGGCCAGCGCCATAGACGCCTGGGACAACGCCGCCGAGTTCCCGGCGCGGGTGCCGACGATGGCCCACTACCTCAACCTCGCCGGTTACCGCACGGTGCTGACCGGGAAGATGCACTTCGTGGGTCCGGACCAACTCCACGGTTTCACCCGCCGTCTGAACACCGACATCTATCCGGCCGATTTCGCCTGGACACCCGACTGGGACGCGGCCGACGACCGGATCGACAAGTGGTATCACAACATGGAGAGCCTGTCCGACGCCGGTCAGGCACTCGCCACCTACCAGATCGACTACGACGAGGAGGTCAGGTTCTCGACGACCCGCCAGATCTACGACTTCGCCCGTGAAGCTGATGAACGGCCGTGGTTCATGGCGACTGCGATGATCCACCCCCACGACCCGTACGTGGCCCGCCCCGAATGGTGGAACCTCTACGACCACGACGAGATCGACCTGCCCGACGACGCGCTCGACTCTCCCGATCCCCACACGCTGAGGATCCGTCACGGCATCCAGGCCGACACCATCGGCTACACCGACGACCAGTGCCGCAACGCACGCCACGCCTACTACGCCAACACAAGCTACTTCGACTCCCTGCTGGGAGACATGATCCGGGCCCTCGAGGAGACCGGGCAGCTCGACGACACGATCGTGATCGCCACCAGCGACCACGGCGACATGCTCGGCGACCGGGGGCTGTGGTTCAAGATGAGCTTCTTCGAACGGTCGCTGCGGGTGCCGCTGATCATGGCCGGTCCCGGCGTCGCCAACGGCACGGTCGGCAACGTCTGCTCGCTGCTGGACCTGCTGCCCACCATGCTCGACATCGCCGACGACGGCGCCGACCGCATCGAGCCGGTCCTGCCGCCGGCCGGGCGGAGCCTGTGGGAGAGCGCAACCGGGGGCCATGACCCCGTAGATGAGACCATCGCCGAATACACCGGCGAGATGACGTCCCATCCGATGTTCATGATCCGCCGCGGCCGACACAAGTACATCCACTGCGACACCGATCCAGCCCTGCTCTACGATATCGAGGCCGACCCGCTCGAACGCAACAACCTCGCTGATGATCCTGCTCATGCCGAACTGTCTGCGAGTTTCGCCGCTGAGACCGCCGGGCGTTGGGACAGCGACGACATACGGGAGCGGGTCGTGGCCTCCCAGCGGACCCGTCGGATGCTTCACGCCGCCATGACCATCGACGGCCACTACTCGTGGGACTTCACTCCCGTCCGTGACGGCGCCAACGAGTACATCCGCGACCACATGGACTGGGCCGAGGCCGGCCCCCGGCTGCGCTTCCCCTGAACTGGGCTGACCCCACGCCGCGCTGGTTCTCTTTTCTGAGAAAAAGCGTATGTCATGATGCAACCCTATGAGCAGAACAATTGTATACGTCGATGGATTGAATCTCTATCACGGTGCTCTCACTGGCACTAGCTACAAATGGCTTGATCTAGCAGCATTTGGGCAAAACCTGATCTCCGCCGACGATCAACTGGTGGCCATGAAGTACTTCACAGCCCAGATCTCATCGAAATCATCTGAGGACAAACGTGCACCTGAACGACATCGGGTGTTGATCAGAGCAGTCAGAGCAACTCCCGGCGTTGAGGTCTTCGAAGGAAAGTTCCAGGTGGAGTCCCGGTGGCGATCGATTGCCCCGAATCAAACGTGGCACGACCGGCTGAGACCAGCCCCAACTCGATTGACAGCTTGGATGTTGAGTCGGGGGGAGGCCCGTTCCGAGCGACCGACCAAAGTCCGCGTTCAGATCCCAGAGGAAAAATCTACAGACGTTGCGCTAGCGGCGCATCTCGTCAACGATTTCCACACCGCGGCTTGCAATCGTGCGATCCTTGTGACCAACGATGGCGATTTCAAGATCGCAATCAAGCTCGTAGTCGATGCTGGTCACATCGTTGATGTGATCAGTCCCGCTTCGACTGTCAATCGGGCACTCGAGAGGGTGGCGTCGACGGCTAGGCCGCTACGCACAGAAATACTATCTTCCTGTCAGATGCCGGATCGGGTGACGCTACCGAACGGCTACGTTCAATGCCCTGAGGTTTGGACATAAGAGCACGCGCAAATAGGTGACCGACCTCGCGGCGCAACGCTGTGTCTTCCGCTCTTGTTCGCTGCGCTCACGGGCCGCTCGGGCCACGGCCTCGTTCTGTCACGACCGTGTCGTTCCGCCTATTCGCTCGGCCTCTAAATACAGAGACCCACCCGTACGGGTGGGTCTCGAGCTCTCCCCACGAAGGGGGAGAGGGGTTATGGCAAAATTGTACAGCTTCTTTCTCAAGTGTCAATGGATTTCATCAGGTTCCATTGACGGAGACCCAACGACCCGTCAAACACGGTATCGAACTCTAGGAACCGTTGGTGGCGAGGTAGGGAGTCGCTGGCGATCTCGAGTCGGCGAACAATATGCCGATGGGGAAGTGGCCCCCATCAGCGCGTACAACGTCGAACGCTCGTCCCAAAAAGCCAGATCACCGTCCTGCCACTGTCAACGAAAATACAGAGACACCGGCCCGGTGAGGTTCAGAGCGGGTCGAGGCGGGCTGCCGCGGAGCCGCCGAGTTCGATGAAGCGCTGGTAGCCGTTTTCGTAGGCGGGGTCATGGGTGGGCAGGATCGTCTGCATCGCGGGCATGGGCCATGCGCCGTCTTCGACGCCTGGTCTGGGCCACCAGTCGAGTCCCGCGCCTGCAGCCAGAGCGGAACCGTATGCAGCCGAATAGTCCGGCTGTTCCGGCACCAGAACTCCAACGCCCAGCACCGATGCTTTGATCTCGCACCAGAGCCGGCTCAACGCCGGCGATCCACCGCATGCCAGCGTCTGCAACTCGTACCCTCGGTCCGCCAGGTCCGCCGGGTTCTAGGGCTCCAGTGGGACAGCCCGCTTCAGCCGGCGACGTTTTCTCCGATCCTGGAGCAGTCCGACCTCCGCAAGAGCGACCGGCCAAGTTTCCTCAAGCCACCGTTCGGACTCTGTTAAAAACGAGCGCGTCGTAGTCCAGCACAGGGTGCCGGGATACAGCGCATCGAGCTGCTAATTCACACTCACCCGCAGCGCGAACTGGCAATGTCGCCTGCCTCGGTGGGGTAGCGGCCGGTAACGCACGCGAGACAGAGGTCCGCCTGCTCGACGTTGACCGTCTTTCCTACGTCCGTCACCGGCAAGTATCGTATGCTGTCGATGCTCAGTGCAGCTGCCATGGCTTGAAGCTCCTCGTCGCTCGGCCCACCCTCTTTCTCCCCGTCAATGAACCGGTGCGCAAAGAGTTCGGCCTTCGTTGAGAAACTGACCCCATAAAAACAGGGGCTCACGATTGGTGGACTTGCGACCCGAACGTGGATCTCCTTCGCTCCGCCTTGAGCTCGGAGCTGCTCGCTCAGAACGGTGAGCGTCGTCGACCTCACGACCGAATCCTCGATGAGGAAGACCCGTTTCCCTTCTAATACCTCGGGTACCACGGAGTACTTACTACGCGCGGCTCTGGACCGCTCACTACCAGGCTCGATGAATGTGCGTCCCACGTATCGGTTCCGCAGGACACCCTCCACGCACGGGAGGCCGAGCTCGAATGCGAATGCGTCGGCCGCCGCCTTCGCAGTGTCCGGCACCGGTACAACAATGGTGTCGGCTGGCAAGCAGAGTTCCGACTCACCGTGTGCGAGTTCGCGGCCAACATCGAGACGTGACTGGTAGACACTCGTGCCATCGATCTCACTACCGGCATGCGCAAAGTAGACCCATTCGAAGAAGCACTTTGCCGACGTTGCCTCTGCGTATCGCTCGACACGGACTTCACCTTCCTCTACCACGACCATCTCGCCGGGCTCGAGATGGTTGATTTTTTCGACTCCAAGATTTCGCAGTGCAACCGACTCGTTCGCTGCGACGAATACACCGTCAACGGTTCCATAGGAGACAGGGTGGAACCCGAGCGGATCACGCGACACAAACATCCTTCCAGTTGCGTCCAGGAACGCGATGTTGTACGCCCCGTCAAACTCCTCGCTAAGACTGCGCATCACGTCCGGCAATGAAGGTGGTGAATCACCGCGCAAGCGGTTAGAGAGGTAGTGCATCAGGACTTCCGTGTCGGAATCCAGAGAGAAGTGGTAGCCGCGCTTGGCGAGTAGTCGGTCGCGAAGCTCCTGGTAGTTCGCAAGGTTCCCGTTGAAGGCCAACGAAAACCACTTCCAGAGCCGTCCGTGGTGTCGCTCGAAAGGCTGCGCGTACCGGGCTTCGTCCTGATGGCCGGTCGTCGCATAGCGGGTGTGACCGATTGCGGCTACGCCGTCGACCTCACTGACAATCCTCGCAAACTCTTCGGGGCGCGCAAGCGAGAACGCTTCAGTAACCGTCCCAGGCGCCTTGTAGGTCTTGATCGGGTCGGATCGTCCTGGTTGGTACGCGGAGATTCCTGCCGCCAGTTGCCCGCGGTTCTGAACGTCCAGCAACATCCGCACAGCAGTTGTGGCGACGCCCGTCGCATTGGCTGTTGTAGGCGCTAGGCCACACAAAGCGACCAACCCGCACTCGTGGTGAAGCCCGTCGTCCATCAGTTCTCCCTCTTGCCACGAGCACAGTAGTGGAACCGGCCCGCGCAACCTAGCTTTGGATCACTAGATCCGTGCCGTTGGAACCCGTGGGTCTTCGTTGGCCTCACGAGCGCTGATCTGGACGAACTTGCTCCCGACTACGACTGGATCCCACGATGTCGGATCGACCCCAATGAGGCCCAGATCTTCGGCGAACTCGCTCCAGCGAAGCGGTTCATTCCCTTCGAGCGCGTTGAGTAGGGCAGATTGCACACGGAGCGCAGCGTCCGGGTCGAGGTCATGAGCCTCGGTGCCGCGCTGCAGTTGGGCCACGTCCGCAAGTACCCGTTCTCGGCAAGCTGCGGCTTCTGTGCCCGGCAGCATGGCGGCGAACAGCTCCTGAGCCGGCCCGCCTGCCAAGATAGCGGACTCTCGGATCAAATCGATTGGTTCATCGGACATGTGAATCAGGACGACGAGGGGTCCGGCAGCCCCGAGCAGAGACCGGAGACTGTACCGTGACCGGGCCTCCGGTTGCGCCGGGCCCTTGAATCGGGACAGTCGGACGCTGGCTGGTTCGCGTAGCTCGGCAGTCGTGTCAGCGAGGACGACCAGGACGGACTCGCCGCCCGTACAGATCAGCTCAGCGATCACGTTGCTGTCTGGTGTCCAATCCGACGAGCTGGCATTCCAGAGCCGTTGGACCATGTCCGCTCGGAGGCGTAGACGCAGTGAATGGACCGGCGCAAACCCTTCACCTTCGACGAGTTCGAGACAGCGATTCGCCATTTGCCGTGCCATGCAGTCAGGCTGAAGAAGCAAGAAGGCGTCTCGGGTGGACTGATGGTCTTACCATACGCGATGTGTTGCTGTTCACCCATAATGTTCACCCATAGGCAGCGCAGCGATCACATCAACCAGCCCGCCGATCTGAGGGGAAGCCGTGACCGAGAACATCGACCTGCTGATCAGGGGCAACTACGTCGTCACCATGAATCAGACTCGCGACATCATCCACGACGGTGCGGTGGCAGTCCGTGGGCGTGAAATCGTTGCGGTCGGCAAGACCGGCCGACTCGAACAGCAGTACCACGCAACCGAGACCATCGGGGGCGACCGTTTCGTGGTGACGCCGGGGATGGTCAACTCCCACATCCACATAACCGGCGAACCCCTTACCCGCGGCTATGTCCCCGACGACACGCCCTTCGAGGAGAACGTCTTCATGTGGCTGTGCCCGCTGTACTCCATGTACAACGCCGCTGAGGAACGGCTCTCTGCGCAGCTCGCGGCAACCGAGATGCTCAAATCCGGAACCACCACCTTCCTTGAGGCGGGCACGATCCGTTTCCTCGACGAAGTCGTCGACGGGCTCGAAGAGGTCGGGATCCGGGGACGGGTGGGCCAGTGGGTCTGGGACCTGCCACCCGAGCCTGACGTCTACAAGCAGGACACCGACCAGGCGATCGCCAACCTGCAACGCCAGCTCGAGCACCACCCCGCGGCAGCCGGGAACCGGATAAGCGCCTGGTCGCTGCTGGTGGGCCACACCACCTGCTCCGACCCGCTGTGGCGAGCCGCCCGGGAACTGGCAACCGAGCACAACGTCGGGCTGAGCTTCCACATGTCGCCCGCCAAGCTCGACCCGGAGGGGTTCGTCGCCGAGTTCGGGCACCGGCCGATGGTGCATCTGGCGCAGCTCGGAGTGCTGGGTTCTGATGTCGCCATGACCCACTGCGTGCAGGTCGACGACAATGAAATCGAGATCATGGCCGAGACGGGCGTGCACGTGGCGCACTGCCCGACCACTGCGCTGAAGGTCAGCTACGGGGTGACCCAGGTCGGCAAGATGCCCGAGATGGTGCAGTCCGGGATCAACCTCGGTATCGGCACCGACGGCAACAACGCCTCGAACTACTCCGACTTGATGCGGGCCACCTATCTGGTCGCCGGTCTGTTCAAGGACGGTCGCCAGGACCCGCAGATGTTCCCCGCAGAGAAGGCCTATGAGATGGCGACGCTGGGTGGGGCCGAGTTGATGCAGATGTCTGACGAGATCGGCTCACTCGAGGTCGGCAAGCTGGCCGATGTGGTGCTGCACGACACCGACCGGCCCGAGTGGCGGCCGCTGCTCAACGTCGCCAACCAACTCGTCTGGTCAGCGGACGGACGGGGAGTGCACACGGTCATCGTCGACGGCAACAAGGTCGTGGAGGACGGACAGATGACAACCATCGACGAACAGGCCCTCTACGCCCAGTCCCAACTCGCCGGCGAAGCGATCACCACCCGCTCCGGCCTCCCCGACAAAGCCAAATGGCCCGTGTTGTAGACCCGAGCCCGCAACTCTCGCACAGTCTAGGGAAACCGCGATTACCGTGATTCAGTGCGTCGCGAACTGATGACCGAACCCCGATGCCTACGAGCGGGCGCGGCAGTCCTACTTGAATCGAAAAGCGGTCCAGATGAGAAGGCCCGGTCAGAGATACCCGACCCGCGACGAGATACACCAGAGATGAGAGTCTCCAGATGAGTGGGTTCAACTGATCGGCCAGTGGGACACTGCTTTGATGCCGCTGCGGGTTCGCAGGGACCGGCCGGCGTGTTGGGCTTCGGCGGCCAGGGCATCTACATCGACGGTTTGGACCTGGCCGTCGGCGACCACGGGTTCGCCCGCTACGTAAACGTCCCTCACTGATCTGCCGTCGCTGCCCCAGATGAGCTGCAACACAGGATCGGGGCTCGGCGGGACCCATTCGATGCGAGACCGGTCGTGAACCACAATGTCGGCTTGCTTGCCGACTTCGAGTGAGCCGATCTGTTCGGCCGTGCCGAGCGCTTCTGCACCGGCGATGGTGAGCAGCTCGAGCGCGTCGTGAGCTCCGAAGATCGTCGGGTCGACTGCAGCGTCTTTCGCCACCCCCGCGAACAACGCCGCCGTGCGGACCCCGTCGACCATGTCGCCGGCGTTCTCGGCGTCGCACCCCAGGGCCAGTCGGCCCCCTTGGCGCCACAGGTCCAGATGCCGGAACTCTCGGGTCAGGCCCTGCCCGAGCCGCAGGTACGCCCAGGGGCACGACACCACCGCGGCACCGCTGTCCACCAGTACCTCCACCTCCTGCGCGTCGAGGTGCACGCCGTGAGCGACTGCAACGTGAGGACCCAGCACTCCCAGCGCCGAGAGGTGCACCAGCGGACGCTTCCCGGTTCTGGCCAGGTAGCTGTCGACGTCGCCGGTTGTGGGAGACAGATGGAAGGTCATGCCGACACCGCGTGAGCGGGCCAGTTCGCCGGCTGCCACCACCAGCTCATCGGACATGAGGTCGTGGCCGACGAGGCTCACCCAGGTCGACACCAGGGGGCCGCCCTGCAGGCCCAGAGCCGCCCGCTGTCGGTCGATCACCTCTTCGACTGAGCCTGCGAACGGCCCCTCGTCTACGTCCCATCCCCAGGTACCGATGGTCGCCCGAGCTCCCACGGTCTGAGCGGCGGCGGCGACCCGATCCGGATGAGCGACGGTCCCCGCTTCGAAGGTGGTGGTGATGCCGTTGCTCAGCGATTCGGCGAGGGTGAGCGTGGCTGACAGTTCGTCGTCGTCACCGCTGTGCTCGCCGTGGACCGGCACCACCCATGAGAAGATCGCCTCTCCGGGAGGCAGGTCGTCGGGAATCGAAGACTGGATCAGACGATCACCGGTCAGATGCTGATGGCCGTTGACGTACCCCGGGAGTACTAGGTCGCCGGTTCGTCCTGAGACGCTCTCGTCGCGATGAGCCGCCCGTATCGCATCGAAACGCCCGACCGCGGCGATGGTGTCACCCGAGATAACGACCGCACCGTCGTCGATGATCTCTCGTCGAGGGTTCATGGTGACCACGGTGCCCCGGACAATCGTCATGGCCGATCAGCACTCCTCACCGGCCCAGTATTGCACCGGCATAGCGGTGAACCCGTATGAACCCGCGCTCAGGCTGATAGACCCATGCCCATGACGGTTACCACAATCTGCGAACAATGGCGGGAAGGCAGGACGACCCTCGGGTGTTGGCTGGCCATTCCCAGCACCGTGACGGCCGAGGCGTCCGCCCGCTGCGGTTTCGACTACGTCTGTGTCGACACCCAGCACGGCCCGCTCGACTTCTCCGACTCGGTGTCGATGATCCAGGCGATCCTGTTGGGCGGGTCGAGCCCCATCGTGCGGGTTCCCCGCAACGAGCCCGGCATCATCGGCAAGTCGTTCGACGCCGGCGCCCACGGCGTGATCATCCCGATGGTCAACACTGTTGCGGAGGCTGAGCAAGCGGTGAGCGCATGCCGCTACGCGCCTCGCGGGGTCCGCAGCTGGGGTCCGACCGTGGCCGGTCTGCGACACGACTATTTCAACTGGGAACCCGGCAACGTGGCTTGCATCCCGATGATCGAAACGGCTGAGGCCCTCTCCAATCTCGATGAGATCCTTGCCGTGCCCGGGATCGATGCGATCTATGTCGGGCCCGCTGACCTGTCGATCACTCTCGGTCTGCCGCCGGGCAACAACGACGGTCACAAGGCGTTCAACGAGGCGCTCAGTTTCATCCTGGATCGCTGCGCAGCCCACAACATCATCGCCGGAATCCAGTCGACCGGTGCTTTGACCCCCAAGCGGGTGGCCGCCGGTTTCCGCATGGTCACGGTCACCACCGATCTTCTGGCCGCCCGCATGGGTATCAACGCCGAACTGGCTCTGGCCCGCGGCGAGAGTTCGACAGCCACAGAATCAAGCCTGTACTGACGGTTCCACCCTGCCGTGCGGCGGGTCCACATCGCCGGTAGCCTCTGAGGCGGAAGGTTGCCAGAGCGGACGAATGGGGCGGCCTCGAAAGCCGTTGTGGCCTCCGGGTCACCATGGGTTCGAATCCCATACCTTCCGCCATTGTGATGTCGCGAGACATCGGAACCTTGTGAACCCGCGGGTTGGGGTTTTTCAGGGTGGGTTTTGGGGTTGGTAGTCGCGGGTTGGGTCGAGGGAGAGGTGTCGGAGGAGTTCGCCTGTTCGGGTCGACGTTCTCGCTTCTCCCTGCTCTAGGGAGGTCGCTTCGTGGCTGATCGGCTCACACCATCTGGATACATGCATCGGGTGGCAGATCGTGAGGTGGAGAGCGCCTTGCACGCCTCGCCCGCGGTTGTACCCGGACGGAATCTCAGTCGTCCCCATCACCGCCCTGGGACCGTGATCGGAGGTCGGTCACGGCCAGTGGACCCCCGGATACGGGTTCGGCTTGGTGACGGACCACTTGTGCAGGTGGTGTGCCAGGGCGGGGCCCAACGCCGAGCCGCGAGGGTGCCGGCGCTTCTGGACGAAGACGACGGGCACGCACGGCGCCCCTGCGGCTAGACGGTCCTTCTCGATCCTGGCGAAGTCTGCAAAGTTCTCTGTCACGATGACGCGCTCCTGCTCGACGGCGGTCTCGTAGAGGGTGTCGTCATCGCTGCCGGCTAGCCCTGACTCCGCCACACTCAGCGCGTCATGGCCGAGAGCCGTCAATTCCGCCGCGGTGGAAGGCGGCAGCATCTCGTCGATCAGCCACCTCAAGGCGACAGCAGCTGCTCGCGCCGACGAGCCTGTCTGCGGACCTCCTCGGCGGCACGCTCATCTGCTTGGATCAACTCATCGATCTCCTCGGGGAACGACGCATAGAAGTCAGCCGCTAAGCCTGGATCCACCGGTGTGGTTGGGTTGTTGGTGTGGGCGCGTCCGCGGAAAAGGCCTCCTGATCTGCGATGATTGTGATGACAAATAGTCACTTTCGTCACAAAAACAGGAGGCACTTTTCGTGTCTGTATCATCGCGCAGGTTGGACCGGTTGGCAACAACGTTTGATCATGGGGGTCTGGTCGCGAACGCGGGTCTGGTTCTGGCTGCCACGTTGATGACTCGTTTGGGTCTGTGGGGGTTGATCAACCGGTGGGTGGACACTGGTTCTCCGAACCCGGCCCGCAAGGTTTTGACGGTGGTGGCAGCGATGCTGGCGGGTGGGACCCATATCGACCATGTCGACGTTCTGCGCGCCGGTCGCACCGCCGCGGTGTTGGGGTTCGCCCCCGCGGCGCCGTCGACGGTGGGAACGTTTCTGCGGAGCTTCACGTTTGGTCACGTCCGCCAGCTCGAAGCGGTGGCCTCGCGTGCTTTAGCGGCGGCCTGGCGGCTCGGTGCAGGCCCCGGTTCAGGCCCGTTGGTGGTTGATCTGGACTCCACGATCTGTGAGGTGCACGGCAGACTCAAGCACGGCGCCAGATACGGTTACACCAAAGTGTTGGGTTACCACCCGCTGCCGGCTGTGCGTGCCGGGACCTCTGAGGTGCTCGGGGCGCGGCTGCGCAAAGGCTCCGCTTCGTCGTCGCGAGGGGTTCTGCGTTTCGTCGACGAGCTCGTAGCCAACCTCAAACGCGCGGGTGCTCACGGGCCGGTCGCGGTACGCGCCGATTCGGGGTTCTGGTCCCGCAAGCTGATCGACCGTTTGGACATCCACAACGTGAAATGGTCGATCACCGTGTCGCTCAACTCTGCTGTTCGCGCTGCTATCGAGTCGATCCCCGACAAAGCCTGGATCGATATCGACTACCCCAAAGGCGGCTACGCCCAGGTCGCTGAAACCGTCTACAGCACCGGCCGCGGCAAACAAAAACGCAGCGTCCGTTTGGTGGTGCGCAGCACCCGCCTCGCCGACACAGCCCAGCAACGGCTGTGGCCCAACTGGCGGCACCACGCCTTCATCACCAACAGAGACGACCTCGGCACCGTCGCCGCTGACCAGTTCCACCGCAACCACGCAGTCGTCGAGCTCGCCATCCGCGACCTCAAAGAAGGCTCCGGGCTCAACCACGTCCCCTCCGGGCACTACCCAGCGAACTGTGCATGGCTCGCCTGCGCAGCACTCGCGCACAACATCGGCCACTGGACCGCCATCCTCACCAACACACCGACCACCACCAACCAAACCCGCCGCACCCGCCTCACCGCGCTGCCCGCCGTAATCGCCAACCGATCCGGCACACCCACCCTGCGATACCCCGCCCGCTGGCGGTGGCAAACCCAATTCACAACCACCCTCACCAAACTACGAAACCTGCCCGGACCCTCCGGCTAACCCACACCACCCCACGGGCCCGGCGCCGCCCAACACACCCAGCGCCACCAACCAAACCCAACCCCAAACCCTGAACCCAACACGCCCCAACACACCAAACCCAGTGCGATTCAGGCCGCGACTCAACAAAAACAGGCACTACCAAACCCAGGACGAATCACACCACCACCAACCCACCCCACAGTCCCCCAATCGGTGGATTCAGGCTAAGCGCACCGACGCCGCGGTAAGGCCAGTCTCGGCGACGATGTTGTCGACACGATCCATCCCCCGGCCCGGCGCGGCCGCGAGATCTCGCACGATCTCCCAAACGTCCGGACCGGTAGCAATTGCAGCGCGTCGGCGCCCCACGCCGCCGCGGTACACAACACCGGCAAACCGGCGAGTCTTAAGACCCTCGTCGAGCAGGGAGGAAACCAATTGCGTGATCGAGGTTCCGACATCGCGACTCTCGGCTTCGACGCGCTCAAGTAGTTCCTCGGGAAGACGGAACGATGTAGGTCGTGGCACAGAACACCTCGTAGCTTGTTCGCGCTACAGAGTACACCATACGGAAGGGCCAACAACCGAATCCTCCTGGCGGTGTATACCGATGTATTGAACGATGACTCCCCACATCTGGTAGAGTACGGGTATGGATACCGCTTGTGTTTCCTCCGCCGAGCGGATTCCTTCCGAGAGGCCCGCTTGGAATCGCCTTGTCGAGGCCCGCTGGCCCGCCGGCGTGGAGTGCCCGAGGTGCGGGACCAGCGACCCGGCGTTTCGGCCGAGGCGGTCCGCGTGGAGGTGTCGTTCTTGTCGCTACGACTTCACGGTCACGACGGGAACGGCCATGCACCGCTCGAAGGTCGATGCCGCAAAGTGGGTGAAAGCGGTCTTGCTCTCTGATTTGCGCCCCGCCGTGTTAGCACGCGAACTCGATGTGTCCGCTCCTGCCGCCCGGCGCATCGCCGACGCACTGGAGATGACCGGACAGCCCCCCGGGGAGGGCCGTTTGAAGGCGCTGATGCATCAACCCAGCGATCCCGCAGAGGCACTTCGGAGCCGCCTGCCCCACACGTTCGACCCCGGTGCCGGCCCTGTCGCCGGCCTGAGCAGGGGACAGCGGGCTGTGCTGGGAATCCTGCGCTGCAGGGTCAGGGGCACGACGCTGCGCCAAGCGGCCACCGAGGCCCGCCTGTCTGAAGACCATGCACGGCGATGCCTGAACGCCCTTGCCGAAAAGGGCTTCGCGCGGCGCGAAGAGGCCAGCCTGCCCTGGGGCTACGGTTCACGCAAGACCGTCCTGTGGTCGCTCGACCTCAGCGAAGAGTGCGTCACGGCGTTGGCTTACCTGCCGCCACGGCCGCCGCCGCAGGTGGACGACACCTGCGCTGAGCGGGTCCCGCCTGAGTTCTGGAGCCTGTTCTGGAACGGGGCGAGCGCCAAGGACCTGAGGCTCCCCGACGACGCCTTCTTCGTGGCCACCTCCCTGCTCGACGGCCCCGACCCGGTGGCACGCGCTTGGGCGCTGAGATGCCTCCCTATTGACGCTCTGCGGAGATGCCGTGAAATGCGCGGCTACAACACGGGGGAGATAGCAGCCAACATCGACAAGGCCATCGCCAGGCGCGCCGATGGCTGAGATCGACGCGTGGGCCGATGTGCTCTCGGCTGAGATGCGCTCCGTCTGGCCCATCCTGCAAGAGGTCACCGATCCGCTAGAGGGCTGCCTGATGGGCGGCGCCGCGCTGACCATCCATCTGCGCCACCGCGTGTCGTTCGACCTCGACTACATGACGCCCGACGGCTTCTCCGGCGACGAACTCGCAAGGAAGTTCGAGAAGGCCGCGGGCAGCGTCGACATCTACGCAAGCGGTCCCGACCAGTTGCACGCCAGAGTCGACACAGTGCAGGTACAGGTGTTCAAGACGCCGTCCCGGGGGGCCAACCCCGGCCACGTCAAGACCCTCGCACAGCCCACTCAGATAGACGGGTTGCCCGTCGCCTCTGTAGCAGACCTGCTCGCCTCCAAACTCGACGTCATCATGTACCGGCCGAAACTTCGCGACTACATCGACCTTGTGGCCCTGGACAGAGCCGGACCATACACCCTCGAAGACGGGCTGCGATTCCACATGCACCGCTACGGCATCACCCCCGCATCCACTGACGCCGCCAACATCGTCAACCTTCTCGAAAGCCCTGGAGACCTCGACGACGACCCCTGCTTCAGAGATCGCAGAGGCGAGGTTCTCCAGTACCTCGCAGATCGTGCACCCGACCTCGAACAGTTCCTGTACCAGATGCGAATGGATGACATCGGCCCGACCAATCCGGAGCCTCCCGACAGGAGCAGCGCAGCCGGTCTCACATCCGACTTCGACGAGTCCCTCAGGTTCCTGTAGGAGGGGGGTCCGACCGGACTCGTTTGGACGACTGTTCAGATCAAGCTGCCGGACCCCGGCACATATCCAGAAACGCATGTACAGTTGAATGATGCTCGGACAACCGTTCGATGAGTAGGACCGTTCGGACTCGTGTCATTGGTGCGGTAGTCGCAATCGCGCTGGTGGTTGCGTTATGGATTGTCGCGCCAGAAATATTCACTGGGTCCGTCAGCGACTGGGACACGTTTCTGAGGGTCGTTGGTTTGATCGTTGGAATGGGTGTGTGGGTTTGGGCGATCAGAAGGTTCGTGCGGCCGCGAACCCTGTCGATCCTCGCGGCGTTCGCTCCAGTAATTCTGGTTCTGGTTACCCAGGTATGGCCCTATCTGCGCCCAGCCACTGAAGTCAACGAATCCTTCTTGACTGTGGCAGTCGGCGAATATTCGGACGAATCCGCCGCCGCGCCCGATCTCGATGAACTGTTGGCGACGCAATCAGTCGATGAGCTTGCAGACGATCCACAACTTGATTTGAGCGAGTTCATAGACGTCAGTGAGTTCATTGACGTAACTGAGGATCTCGACGAAGTCCCACTAGATCCCGAAGCGTCCGGACAAGACACCGAAGTACCCATAGAAGAACTTGAGGGGGAAGAGGAACCGGCCGAAGCTCCGGCATCTCTTGAGCCGAAGCAACCAGAAGACCAGCAGCAAACGGACTCGACCGATACGGTTCGCGTACCAGCCCCGGTGACGACCACCACAACCGAGCCGGCAGTCCCAGCGCCGGCAGTCCCAGCGTCGGTAGTCCCAGCGTCGGTAGTCCCAGCGGTTGAGCCCGAACCGGAACAGCCTGTTGAACCCGATGTTGAACCCCAGCCACAACCGCCCGCAGTTCTAGTTCCAACACCACAACCCGAACCACCGACCGACCCCGACCCGACACCGAACCCTCTCCCAGCACCAACACCACAACCCGAACCACCGACCGACCCCGACCCGACACCGAACCCTCTCCCAGCACCAACACCACAACCCGAACCACCGACCGACCCCGACCCCGAACCGCCGGTGACGACCACGACCACCACGACCACCACGACCACGGTCGCGCCGCTACCAACGACCAGGCTCCTGCGCCAAGGATCCTTCCAAGGATTGACCGGGCACCGGGGCAGTGGCAGCGCTTCACTGTTGGCGACGGGAGACAGTCTTGAACTCAGATTCAGCTCGGTCGATATCGGATCCGGACCCGATCTGCTGGTTTATCTGGTCCCGGGCCGAAACCAAAAAACCCCCGGGGGATGCTTCCTCGGTGATCTCAGAGCCGAGCGCGGCAGCTTCAGCTACGACGCCTCGAATTGTAGCGGGCTTACAAGCGGCGTTTGGACTGTGTTGGTGTGGTGCCGCACATTCTCTGTCGAGGTGGCGAACGCAACCTTCTAGCCGAGCGCCACCCCGGCAGCGACGAGTTCCGCCATAGAGGTCCCGGTCGTTTCGGGGGTGATACCCGCACAATGTTCGAGCAACACGGTGGTGGCGAAACCGGCCGCTGCGGCATCGAGGGCAGTCGCTCTCACGCAATAGTCGGTCGCCAAACCAACGACATCGACAGAAGTCACGCCCCGCTCAGTAAGCCAGTCACCGAGCAGCACCGTCTCGTCGGATGCCGCGCCACCGTCGAAACCCGTGTAGCTCGCAGTGGTTCGACCCTTCAAGAACACCTCGTCGACCGCTATTTCCAAATCGGGGTGGAAGGCCGCGCCGTGACTCTCCACCACGCAATGAACCGGCCAGGTGTCGACGAAGTTCGGGCCGACTTCGGGATCGGCGAAATGTCCGCCTGGATCGACGTGCCAGTCTTTGGTGGCCACGACCAGCCCGTAGACACCACCGGCACGGTCCAAACCCGCGAACTCGGTGATCGAACGAGCCACCGCGGTACCACCGGCAACGGCCAGAGCACCGCCTTCACAGAAATCGTTCTGGACATCGACAACGATTAGCGCTTTCATCGGGTTTGTCCTCCATTGCTGTTGACAACCGCCGCAGACAGCGGTTCCTCGACACCTTCCCAGATTGTAGGCACAGCAGGAGTGGTCACGGGCCAGGGAGTCCTGTCTTCATCGAGCAGCCGACCACGTCGCTGCGCGCAACGGGCCCGAGCCTCACTCACGTCGGTCAAATTGGCGACAACCTCGCCGTTGCGCAGTAACGGTACTTGCGGGCACATCGAGTTCTCGGGCACATCCATCGGAAGAACCGAGAGAACCTCGGCAAGGAACCTGCCTTCGGTGTCATAGGTCCGGTGTACGGACTTGTGACCACCGACGGTGCGTTTCCCCGGCGAGTGCTTACCGACCGCTCGCAGCGGGCCGGGATGGTCATCGTCGGCGATCGACACCAGCTTGTAGACCATCGAGGCCGTGGGATGGCCTGAGCCGGTGACCAGGCTGGTCCCGACCAGGTAGGCGTTGATCGGAGCGCCCGCTGTTTCCAACTCGGCGATCAGGAACTCGTCGAGGTCGCTCGACACCGTGATCCGGCAATCAACAGCGCCCAACCCGTCGAGCAGACGGCGTGCCGCACGGCTGTCGGCAAGCAGTTCGCCGCTGTCGATTCGAACCGCTCCAATACCGCGCCCAACTATGTCGACGGCACGTCGAATGCCTTCCATCACGTCGAAGGTGTCGACTAGGTAGGTGGAGCCGACGCCCAAAGTGTCGCGTTGAACTGTGAACGCTTCTTCCTCAGTGGCGTGCGCCAGCACGAACGCGTGGGCTGTGGTTCCGCCGGTTGGGATGCCGTGGCGACGTCCCGCTTCGAGGTTCGACGTCGTATCGAAACCGCCGACGTGTGATGCACGCGCCGCGGCCACTGCCGATTCCGGATCGGTGCGCCGGGACCCGCCCTCTACGAGCAGGCGTCCACCTGCGGCATCGGCTACCCGGGCCGCGGCGGAAGCAACTGCACAATCATGGTTCAACACCGAGAGCAGGACTGTTTCGAGCACAACGCATTCAGCGAATGAACCAGCCACGGTCAGCACCGGGCTGTACGGAAAGAACAGTTCGCCTTCGGCGTAGCCGGTGATGTCTCCGCTGAAGCGGTAGTCGCGCAGCCAGTCGGCCGTCAATCCTTCCTGAACGACTCCGCAAGCCAGCAGATGCTCGACCGTGTCGTCATCAAACCGGAAACGCTCAACCGCGTCCACTACCCGGTCGATGCCCGCAACCACTCCGTATGCTCGGCCTTCGGGGAGTCGGCGAGCGAAGACCTCGAAGACCGAACGTCGGTAGGCAACCCCGGAATTGAGGGCGGATTCCACCATGGTCAGCTCATAGTGGTCGGTGAACAGCGCACTCGAGGGACGTTCCATCCCGCATCACGCTACCGGGCTGTGCCGGCGCCTATGACTTCGGCGCCGGATCCCTGCCGCCGCTCACGCCGACGACTTCTGAATCGGAGCCGCGGAAGCCCCGTTCGGGTATCACGGGCGCAGGGTCTGCTTAGGCTTACGGTATGACTGCGTCGAGTCCGTTCCAGGTGATGCACTCGATGACCGCGGACCGTTCCGGAATCGACGGCAAGCAGTTGAACAAAGAAACACGGCGCCGTGTGTTCGGGTTCGCCCGACCGTACCGGGGTGCCATCTTCCTGTATCTGTCGATCATCGTGGCGACGACTTTCCTCGGGCTGCTGCCGCCGCTGCTGATCCGTCAGATCTTCGACGTCGCGATCGCCGACAGCAACGGGGACTACCTCGACCTCCTCTTCTTCGTGATGGTCGGCGCCGCCGCGGCTGAGGCACTGCTGTCGCTGGTGGAACGCTCGCTCAGCTCGCGGATCGGCGAGGGACTGATCTTCGACTTGCGGGTGCGCCTGTTCGACCACGTGCAGCGGATGCCCCTCGCCTTCTTCACGCGAACCCAGACCGGCACGCTGATCAGCCGCCTCAACAATGACGTGATCGGCGCGCAGCGAGCCTTCACCGGCACTCTGGGAACCGTTGTCGGCAACTTGATCACGCTCACCGGCACGCTGCTCGCCATGCTGGTCCTGGAATGGCGGTTGACGCTGCTGGCCATCGTCATCCTGCCGGTCTTCGTGCTTCCGGCTCGACGGGTCGGGGCCGGCCTGCAGGAGATCACCCGCGAGTCGATGACCGTCAACGCCTCGATGAACAACACCATGACCGAGCGGTTCAATGTTGCCGGCGCCCTGCTCGTCAAGCTCTTCGGGCGTCACGGCGCCGAGGCGGCAGACTTCTCGGACCGGGCGGGTCGGGTGCGCGACATCGGTGTGCGCAGCGCGATGTACAGCCGCGTCTTCCTGGTGGCGTTGACGATGGTCGGGGCGGTCGGTACCGCCATCGTCTACTGGCTCGGCGGGCACCTCGTCATCGATAAGGCCATCACCATCGGTACTTTGGCGGCGCTGGGCCTCTACACCGTGCGCATCTATCTGCCACTCACCAGTCTGTCCAATGCCCGGGTTGATGTGATGACTGCTTTTGTGAGCTTCGAGCGTGTGTTCGAGGTTCTCGACGCTCCCAATGCGATCGTCGATGCCCCCGATGCTGTGGAGTTGGTGGATCCGCAAGGGGAGGTGCGGTTCGATCATGTGGATTTCCGTTACCCAGACCCGCCGCCGGGGACACCGGCATCGCTTGGGGGCGCAGAATCGACTGCTTCAGTCGGCGATGTGTTGAGCGACATTGATTTGACGGTGGCTCCCGGCCAGATGGTCGCCATTGTCGGGCCTTCGGGGTCGGGCAAGACCACGCTCACTTCGCTGGTTCCTCGTCTTTACGATGTGACTGCCGGGGCGATCACCGTCGACGGCCATGATGTGCGTTCGCTCACCCAGGATTCGCTGCGGCGTGCCATCGGAGTGGTGAGCCAGGATCCCCACCTGTTCCACGACACGGTCGGAATGAATCTGCGTTACGCCGACACCGAAGCGACTCAGGCTGAGATCGAAGGGGCGTGTCGAGCGGCCCGTATCCACGATGTGATCGCGGCTCTGCCGGAGGGCTACGACACGATCGTCGGGGAGCGCGGCTACCGGCTGTCGGGTGGCGAGAAACAGCGTCTGGCGATCGCTCGGATGCTGCTCAAGAACCCGGCGATCGTCGTGCTTGACGAGGCAACCAGTCATCTCGACACCGAGAACGAGGCCTACGTGCAGGAGGCTCTGTCCAACGCTCTGTCCGGTCGTTCATCGTTGGTGATCGCTCATCGCCTGTCGACTATCACCGACGCAGACATCATCGTCGTGCTCGACAACGGCCGGGTTGTTGAAAGCGGGACCCATGACGAGTTGCGGCACCGCGGCGGCCTCTACGAGGAGCTCTACGAAGCTCTGGTCCGCGCGGATCACGTCTAGTGCAGACCACGTCTTAGCCTGAATCCACCGACTCTCCCGGTGGTCACAGCTAAGGGGTTGCGCGGATAGGCGGCCGGTACGTCGCGTCGAAGCGGGGACACTCCCGCTCTTGTTCGCTGCGCTCACGGGCCGCTCGGGCCACGGCCCCGTACCGTACGGGCCGCGTTGACCCACCTATCCGCGCAGCCCCTAAATCTGCGCGATTAAGAGCACGCGCAAACAGGTGACCGACCTCGCGGCGCAACGCTGTGTCTTCCGCTCTTGTTCGCTGCGCTCACGGGCCGCTCGGGCCACGGCCTCGCTCGGCCTCTAACCACACTATATGTGGTAGAACGCGCAGATTTCGGCTCAGCGGTCCAGGTCCAGCGGCCCCGACACCGCGCACGACCGAATCTCGGGGTCGATGGCAGCACGAGTCCGTAGGCTTGTAGCTCGTGCATGCCGAAACCGACGCTGACGACTCGAGCGAAACCGTTCTGGTGAGGATCACCGGGCCGGACCACCCGGGGGTGACCGCCGGGCTGATGAGTGTTCTCGCCGACGCCGGTGCCGAAGTGTACGACATTGAGCAGATCGTGATCCGTGACCAACTCACGCTGGGTTTGGCGGTGGGGGTGCCTCAGGGGCGCGACCTGCTCAAGGACATGCTGCTGTTCGGTTGGGAACAGGGCATGGAGGTCGATTTCGACCTGGTCTCCAACACGCCGTCCCCGCAGCTGCCCGGCACTGTCGTCACCCTTCTCGGGCCGCACCTGAACCCGACTGAGATCGGCGCTGCGGCCACGGCCATCGCCGATGCTGGGGCCAACATCGACCGCATCATCCGGCTGTCGCGTTACCCGGTGATGAGCTATGAGCTGCTTGTCCGCGACGGCGATATGGGAAAGCTCCGTTCCAATCTCATGTATGTGGCCGCGGCGCACCCCAACATGGATGTCGCCATCCAGCGCGAGGGCATCGGGCGTCGAGCCAAGCGTCTGATCGTGTTGGACGTCGATTCCACGATCATCGGCGACGAGGTCATCGATCTGTTGGCTGCGGAGGCGGGCTGCCTTCCCGAGGTGCAGCGGATCACTGCGGCGGCGATGGAGGGCGCCCTCGACTTCGAGTCCTCGTTGCGTGAGCGGGTGCGGTTGCTGGCCGGTCTCGACGAGGCTGCGATCGACCGGGCGTACGGCAATCTTCGTTACACCCCCGGTACCCGTACCTTCGTCCGTACTCTGCAACGTTTGGGGTACACGGTGGCCATCGTGTCGGGCGGGTTCACTGCGTTCACTGAGCGGATCGCGGAGGATCTGCGGCTTCACCATGCCCATGCCAACGTGCTTGAGATCGTCGACGGGAAGCTGACCGGTGGGCTCGTAGGCCCGATCGTCGACCGTGAACGCAAGGCGACGCTGCTGCGGGAGATTGCGGAGGCGAACAAGATTCCGTTGTCACAGACGGTGGCCGTCGGCGACGGGGCCAACGATCTCGACATGCTCAGCGAGGCCGGGCTCGGAATCGCCTTCAACGCCAAACCGATCGTCTCTGAGGCAGCCGACACGGCCCTCTCGGTGCCCTATCTCGATGCCATTCTGTTCGTTCTCGGCATCCGCCGTGAAGACGTTGAAGCCGCTGACCGCAGCGACGACCACGGCAACGGCGACCAGAGCCTCGCCTGATTCCACGGCGCGATCGCACCGAGCGAATGCAGGGCACAATTGAACAGGTGCGGCGCAATCATTTCCTGATGCCGGTGATTTCCTCTCGCATCTGATCGGCGATGCACCACTGCGCCTCGGGGGGAGTAGACACTCGGGGGGAGTACGGTCCACAGGGTGAATCAGTCCACCCTCACGGTCGGTGAGTTCTGCACCCTCATTCGTGTGGTCATCGAGGAGACGATGCCCGATGATTTCTGGGTGGAGGGCGAGATCAGCGGACTCAACCGGGCCCGCAACGGCCATGTGTACTTCGATCTGATCGAGCCCGGGGAGGGCCCGGGGGCGAGTCCTGCTGCAACTCTGCCCGTGGTGCTCTTCCGAGACACGCGGGACCGGGTCAACCGGCTGCTCAAGAGGCACGGCGACCCGATCCGCATGAGCGATGGAGTGTCTGTCCGCATCCAGGGTCGGGTCGACTACTACCCGCCTTCGGGGCGGGTGCAGCTGCGTATGTCGTCGATCGATCCGACTTTCACGTTGGGCCGCCTCACTGCCCATAGAGATGCTCTGTTGGCTGCTCTGTCGGCTGAGGGGGTCTTGCGGGCCAACGCTGCACGGCGCTTGGCGCCGGTGCCTCTCCGCGTCGGCTTGGTTACATCCGTCGGCAGCGCCGCTCACGCCGACATTTCCACGGTGTTCGAGCGGTCGGGCTTTGCGTTCGCTGTCGTGGAGGTCGACACACCGGTGCAGGGGGCGGGTGCTGAAGTGCCGGTCGCTGCGGCGATCCGGGCCGCGGATTCTGCCGGGGTCGATGTGCTGCTCGTGGCTCGCGGCGGGGGTTCCAAGACCGACCTCGCTGTCTTCGACCACGAGAGGGTGGCCCGGGCTATCGCTTCGGCTGGGGTGCCGGTCATTACGGGCATCGGCCATGACATCGACCGCAGCGTCGCGGACGAGGTCGCGCACACTGCCACCACGACACCCACCGCGGCCGCCCAGTTCGTGGTTGGGCGGGTTGAGGTCTGGCTCGACCGTTTGGCAGACCACGAAACGCGTCTTGTGACCGCCGGTCGGCGGGCGGTGCAACGTGCCGATCAGCGATTGGAGACGGTCCGGTCCGGTGTGGCTATGTTGACCCGCAACGTTCTGGACCGCAGTGACCGACAGTTGACGGCTCGCTGCGGACATCTTGTGAGAGCCGCGCGTTCGTCGGAGCGGCGGGCGCTCAGTCAGATCGCTCGCGGGGTTGCTCGGCTTGAAGTGGCGCAGCGGCACGGCTTGACCGTCGCCGAGCGCCGGGTTGAGGCCGCAGCAGCGCAGGTGCGTGCTCTGGACCCGGCAGCGACGCTGGCGAGGGGCTGGTCGATCACCCGCGACGCTGACGGCCGGGTTGTGCGGTCAACAACCGCTGTCGAGTCTGGCGACGTCGTGACCACGCAACTGGTCGAGGGTGTCCTCACCAGTACCATCACTGCCCGGACGCACGCTGCCCGACCACAACAGGCGAACACCGAACACAGGAACACGGGCGGGACTTCAGAGGAGACCACATGAACGACATTCAGGCTGAGCACGACGGCGACGGCGATAAGGGCGAGGGCAGCGAAGAGACGATCGGCTACGCCGATGCCATGGCGGAACTCGAACAGATCCTGCGTGATCTGGAGGGCGACGACCTCGACGTCGACATGCTGGCCTCCCGCGTCGAACGCGCTTCTTTCCTTATTGGACTGTGCCGCAGGCGAATCGGCGCTGCCCGGGTGCAGGTCGAGCGGGTCGTCGCCAACCTCGACAGCGATGACGACGAGTACGGAGTCGAAGCCGATTCCGAAGCGGAAGCGGACGGCGACTAGCTGTGGCGAGACCCGCGCCGCCGCAACTCCTCGCCGTCGCAGCCAAGGTTGACTCAGCTCTGAGTGGCCTGTTCGAGAATGAACGCGGCACATGGGCTGATCTCAACTCGGCGTTGGACGTGCCCCTGGCTGATCTCGCTGATTTCGTGGCGGGCGGCGGTAAACGGATCCGCCCCGCCTACTGTCACTGGGGTTGGGTGGTTGCGGGAGGCGATCCGTCCGGTGACGGTGCGGTCGCTGGGGGATGCGCTCTGGAACTGCTCCATGCCTTCGCCCTGATCCACGACGATGTGATGGACGGGTCTTCAACACGCCGATCCTCACCAACCGTGTGGGCCCGTTACTTGGAGCGCCACCGCGAAGGCTCGCTGCGGGGCGAGGCAAGACGATTCGCCGAGGCCGCGGCTGTGCTGGTGGGCGACATCGCCATCGTCATGGCCGACCGGACCCTGGGTGACACGACGCCTGAGGTGCGTCGAGTCTGGGACGCTCTGCGCACTGAGCTGAACATGGGGCAGTACCTCGACGTGGTCGGCACTGCTCAGGGCGGTGTCTCGGTCGCCGATGCCCGCACGATCGTCCGTAACAAGACTGCCGGCTACACGATCGTTCGCCCCCTCCAACTCGGTGCGGTGCTGGCCGGCCGCGGCGATCTGGATACGAAGTTGTCCGCTCACGGGCTGCCGCTCGGTGTCGCCTTCCAGTTGCGTGACGACATCCTCGGGGCTTTCGGGGAGCCCGGACGGACCGGCAAGCCGGTCGGCGATGATCTGCGTGAGGGAAAGCCGACCGTGTTGCTGGCGTTGGCCCGCTCTGCAGCCGACGAATCCCAGCGGGCGGTGCTCGCCACGGTGGGCGCCGGCGGCGGAGGCGATGTGAGCGACGACAATATCGCCGCGATCCAGGAGGTGATGATCGAGACGGGAGCGGTGGCAGCTGTCGAAGCTGAGATCGATCAGCTGCTGGTCCGCTCTCTTGAAGCGATCGACGATCTTCCCGACATCAACGGCAGCCACGCGGCCCTTCGTGCGCTGGCAGACTTCGTAGTCGACCGCGACACCTGAGCAGCCCGCACCCCCGCAGCAAGGCTGGCGGAGGTCTTGGCCAGCGCAGAACCTACTGGCTGAGCTACAGCCAAGCGTGGAGGCGACATAAGCCCGGACAGCGACAGCAGCCCGGCAGTGCCAACGAAGCGTGAACTCCAAGCGGCCTAGATCAATGCCGAACAGCACAGATCAACCCACATCGGAGATACCGGTCTTAGAGGCAGCGCGGATAGGCGCTGACCTGCGGGAACGCCCGAACTCCGGGCTATGGCTGCGATCCCCTGACCTGCGGCTTTGCCTCCACCGATCAAAGTCGAAACAGAATCTTCCAAGACGCGTTCGCCTATCCGCGCAACCCCTTAGCCTGTAACGGTGGCTGATCTCGAGACCGAGGCGCAGCGTCGCAGGACGTTCGCCATCATCTCGCACCCCGACGCGGGAAAGACCACGCTGACAGAGAAGTTCCTGCTGTACGGGGGCGCACTGACCTCCGGCGCCGGGTCGGTCAGAGCGAAGGGCGCAGGCCGTTCCACGACCTCGGACTGGATGGAGCTCGAGCAGCAGCGCGGCATCTCGATCAGTTCGACCGTGTTGCAGTTCACGTACCGGGACTGTGTCCTCAACCTTCTCGACACCCCCGGGCACCGCGACTTCTCAGAGGACACCTACCGGGTGTTGGCCGCCACCGATGCCGCCATCATGGTGCTCGACGGTTCCAAGGGCATCGAGAACCAGACCCGCAAACTGTTCGAGGTCTGCCGCGACCGGGAGATCCCGATCGTCACGTTCATCAACAAGTGGGACCGTCCGAGCCGTGACCCGCTGGGTCTGCTCGATGAGATTGAGGAGCAGTTGATCCTCGAACCGGTCCCGATCACCTGGCCGGTCGGTGACGGCGAACGGTTCCGGGGTTTGATCGACCGCCGAAGCGGCGATTTCCTGCGTTTCACCCGCACCGCCAGGGGCGCTACCGAAGCCCCGGAAGAACTCGTCGACTCTGATCGGGCAGCCCATGAGGAAGGCGATCTCTGGATCGAGGCGCGCGACGGTGTTGAACTTCTTGATTCGGTCGGGCGCGACTACGAGGAGAAGCTGTTCGAGTCAGGCGAGTTGTCGCCTGTCTTCTTCGGGTCGGCGCTCACCAACTTCGGGGTCAGGCTGCTGCTTGATGCGATGGTCGATCTGGTTCCGTCGCCGACTCCGCGTCACGACGAGGCCGGTGAACCTCGTGCCCTTGCTGATCCGTTCTCAGCGATCGTGTTCAAAGTGCAGGCCAACACTGACCGCAACCATCGAGACCGGATGGCTTTCATGCGGGTCTGTTCAGGGCACTTTGAACGGGGCATGGTCGTCACGCACGGCCCGACCGGCAAACCTTTCGCCACGAAGTACGCCCAGTCGGTGACTGGGCGTGACCGCGAGACTGTCGAGGAGGCATACCCGGGTGACGTTGTCGGCCTGGTCAACGCCAACGAGTTCCGGGTCGGTGATGCGGTCTACGTCGATTCTCCGGTCCGCTGGCCTGACATGCCCGCTTTCGCGCCGTCGCATTTTCGGGTGGCACGCACCCTCGACACTTCCAAAGCGAAGCAATTTCGCCGAGGCGTCAACCAACTCGACGAGGAGGGCGTGGTGCAGGTCCTGCGGGAGCCCGAAGTCGGCGATCAGGCGCCGATCCTCGCCGCGGTCGGTCCGTTGCAGTTCGACGTTGCGACTCATCGCCTCGAGAACGAGTTCGGTGCGCCGGTCGAGTTGAATCCCTGCTCTTGGACCACCGCACGTATCACCGATGAGATCTCGGCTCCCAAGCTTCGCCGAATGAGCGGCGTGACCGTGGCGAAGCGAGCAGACGGAGAGATGATGGCCCTCTTTGAGAGCCCTTATTGGCTCCAGCGTCTCGAGGCGGACCAGCCCGAGTTGACTTTGACGAGACTTGTTGCCGAGGGTTGATCTAGGGTGCTGGGATGAGAATCAACTTGGACAGCGATGCGTGTCAAGGTCACAATCGCTGCTACATGCTCGCCCCGGAAGTGTTCGACACCGACGACGAGGGCTACGCCGTCTTGCGCATCGAAGGCGATATTCCAAAAGAACTTGAAGGCAAGGCGATGCTGGCGGTCGACAACTGCCCCGAATTCGCGATCGAAGTCGCCGACGACTGACACTCGTCGCCGGCGTTCACTTCACCGCGGTTGATCGCGTACGCTGCGAACGTGCGTATCCACAAGTTCAATTCCGTCGATGCCTTCGTGGCTGTCGACCTCGTCGGAGCTGAGACTTCATCGGGCCCTGTTCGCTGGGCCCGCAGGATTCTCCAAGGGGGCGCCAAGGATCTGGCACGGTCCCAAACCTATACGTATGCGGTGCTCAACATGCGTCACGGTGGAGCGTCGGCGGGGATCAGCGCGCAGGGCCCGAAGCGCAGCGAAGCGATCGCCGCTTTCGTGGCCGAGGCGGCCGAGTTGGTCGACTACGGCACCTACTTGCCTGACGCTGCCAAGGGTGTCAGCGAAGCCGATCTGGCACCGCTGCGTGCTGATGATCCCCGTGATACCACTCGGCTGGTGGGCAACAGTTCGACGTTCGTTGATCAGTGCGAGGGTCTGTCCGCAGCGGTGTGTGCCCATCACAGCGTGGGTGATCTTGCGGGCCGGTCGGTCTCGATCGAGGGGTTCAACGCCAACGGGCCGGCGTTGGCCGCGGCTGTAATCGAACGGGGGGCCACTGTTGGCGCTGTCGCCACGAGTGTCGGCACTGTCACTTCAAGTTCTGTCACTTCAAGTTCTGGCACTTCAAGTTCTGGGTTCGATGCGCAGACCCTGGCCGACGCCTGGGCTGCACACGGCGCCGAGATGGTGAACGAGCTCGGCACCGTGGGTGGTCCCGCCGAGGTCTTCTCTTCGGGAGCCGACGTGTTCTTCGTCGGTTCCAAAATGGGCGTCGTCAACCACGAGATCGCCGCGCGGATCCAAGACGCAGCTGCCGTCGTTGCGTGTGGTCGTATCCCCCTCACCGCTCGGGCGCTTGCCGTGCTGCGGCGCAGCGGTGTGGTGGTCCCCGCTGATTTTGTGGCCCTCGCCGGTCCGTCCCTTGCGCTTCGGGGAGAGCCGGCCCGTTCTGATGCCGAGATTCTCGCCGCTGTGGGGGAGACCGTCGGCGTTCTCAGCAGCGAGTTCGCGGTTGATCCCGACGGCCCGTTTCTGGCTGCGTGCCGTGCCGCTGAATCCCATTTGTCGACTTGGCAGGACGAACTGCCTTTCGGTCGACCCCTGGCCCCCTAGACCCAGGCCCTTCTGGGGTCGACGCGTCCGGGTACAACGCCGTCCGACGAGCGCACCGTTGGAGCAGCGACTCGGCAGCGGCCTCGGCCAACCGGGTGCCCACCCCGACCAGATCGACGGACGGGAGATGACGGCCACACCCAACCCTCCGCCTCCGCCATTAATTGAAATACATCAGAACGCTGTTAAAATAAGGGTAATGACTTCAGTCGCGAACCGGTTCATTCTCGCGCCGCTGCCCGACGGATCTGATTGTGGTCGTTTACGCCAACACATCGGGGCGTCGACCGGCACATCGGACCTCAAGCCGCGGAGGTGGGTGATGCGGGCACTTCGAGACCTTCGTAGCCGGCGAGTTCGGAGCGGCCGACGACCATCCAGTGGACCTCGTCGGGTCCGTCGGCGAGTCTCAGTGTGCGTTGGCTCTGATACATGCCTGCCAAAGGCGTCCACTGCGACACTCCGGTCGCCCCGTGCATCTGAATCGCCTGGTCGATGATTCTGCAGACCCTCTCGGGGACCATTGCTTTGACTGCGCTGATCCAAACCCTTGCTTCGGCGTTGCCGAGGGTGTCCATGGCTTTGGCGGCTCGCAGCACCATCATCCGCATCGCCTCTATCTCGGTGCGGGCTCGGGCGATGACCTCGGTGTTGCCTCCCAGCCGGGCGAGCGGCTTCCCGAACGCTTCACGGGTGAGCCCGCGGCGACACATCAAATCGAGGGCCTTCTCGGCGGCTCCGACGCCTCGCATGCAATGGTGAATGCGACCGGGCCCCAACCGGAGTTGTGAGATCTCGAATCCCCGTCCTTCGCCCCACAACATGTTGCCGGCGGGCACCCGCACATCGGTGAGGCGCAGATGCATGTGACCATGCGGTGCGTCGTCTTGGCCGAAGACGTGCATGGGTCCGAGAATTTCGAGGCCCGGAGCGTCCATCGGCACGAGGATCTGCGACTGGCGGCGGTGCGGCGGCCCGTCGGGGCTCGTCCGGCACATCAGGATCATGATCTTGCAGCGTGGGTCTCCGGCGCCGGAGATGTAGTACTTCTCACCGTTGATCACGTATTCGTCGCCGTCTCGCACTGCTTGGCAGCGCACGTTCTTGGCGTCGGAGGAGGCAACACCCGGTTCGGTCATGCCGAAACAGGAGCGGATCTCGCCGTTGAGGAGGGGTTCGAGCCACTGCTGTTTCTGCTCGGGGGTGCCTACACGCTCGAGGACTTCCATGTTGCCGGTGTCGGGGGCCGAGCAGTTGAGCGATTCCGATCCGAGCGGGTACTTCCCCAACTCGACAGCCAGGTAGGCGTAGTCGAGGTTTGACAGCCCTTGACCTGTGTCGGGCAGGAAGAAGTTCCACAAGCCTTGTGCTTTGGCTTGGTCTTTTGCACCTTCCAGCAGTTCGAGTTGGCGGGCGGTGTAGCTCCAACGGTCGGCTCGGTTTTCGCCGGCTTCGAAGAACTCCGCCTGCATAGGGTCGACGACGGTCTCGAGGAAATCGACAACCGCCTCGAAGAAGGGACGGGACTCCTCCGACATCCGCAGATCGAAGTCGTCCATCGAGTTGGTCTTGAGTGCCCGTGATTCCATTGTTGGATCCTGCCACCGACACTGTGCCGATGCCACGTCGAAGGCGAACCGCGGACCGTTGAAGCGAACCGAACCGGTATCCTCTCCCCCACGGGGCTGTAGCTCAGTCGGCTAGAGCGCCTGCTTTGCAAGCAGGAGGTCGCGGGTTCGATTCCCGCCAGCTCCACGCCCTACACCCGTCGAGCGCCGTACATGCCAGTCATCTATGCGGGCGGTGGGGTGGCTCGATCGGATGCGGAGGACGCCCTCGTCAGGCCGGCCGAAGCAACGAACATGCCGGTGGTCACATCGAGCGGGGGCAAGGGGGCGGTCCCAGACAATCATCCGCTCTCGTACGGTTCCTGTTTCAGCCCACGCGGCGAGCGCCAGGAGATGAACCAGCTGTTCGAAGTGACAGCGCTGGGTGTGAAGATCGCCCAGCCTCGGCGGCGAGGGCATCCCCCGTCTCCTTGCCCGGTACACGCGAGTCCACTCGTCTCCGCCCGAGCCGTTCAGATCTGATCCGCACTTCTTCGGCCACCGACTTGCTCTCGACAACGACACAGCCCCCGGCAGTGCATGACAAGGTGATCGATTGGCACACCCCCGGGGGATCCGTCTTGTTCTGGCTGTTCGCCGTCCTCAAGCCGTCGACGGGAATTGCATTGTCCGCAGCCTTCAGCTAGGAGAGCAGGAGCAGTTTGTCCTTTCTTCGGGCGGCGCATCGTCCCTTGTGTTCATAGCAGGCGGCTCGGCCGGACTCGCCTCTTGGACTTGACGAAAGCGAAACGGGTCCCCGTCACAGTGAAACTGAAGTAACCGCCTTCAACGACACTGCTGACAGCAGCAACGCTCACTGTCGGCAGCGCGGTCGCCTGCCGCAGGATCAGCGGACCGTCGTCGTCTGTGACGTTCGCTGTGTCTGATACCGACGTTCCCAGTATGTACCCCGACCCGGCCTGCAACGTCACCGTGACCGAACCGGTCTCCTCGTCCACCGCGTCGTCGGTCGTGGAGATCCTCAACAACGCGGTGCCGCTCGGCGGGATCGTCACGCTCGTCGGCAGCGAACCGAAACCGAAGTCTCCGGTAGTGGTCACGCTGATGTCCACATCCAAATCCGATTCCGGGGCCGGTTTCGCAGAAACCAAGAACGAGACGGATCCACCCTCGACCCCGCCATGCACCGTGACGACATCCACAAACGGGAAGTCCTGCAAATACACTTCGGCCTTCTTGAAACTCTCGCTTCTGGTGTAAGCACCCCGAAGCAGCCTCAACGTCAGCTTCGTCGGCCGGGCAGCGCTGCCGGCCTTCGTGGGAATCTCCACCCACAACTGGTCCTGGCCTCTCGGGATAGTGAACGTACGCATACCAGCCACACCGTCAGGCAGAACATCGCCATCAGACTCAACCATTACATTCACCAAAGTATCCGCATCCATCACATGACGGGACTGCAACAAGAAACGGGCCGCACCCCCTGACTTCATCGGCTGCCTTCGATGCTCGGTGAGCGAAATCCGCGTCCCCACCATGTCGGGACCGTCCACCATCTTCAACTCAGCGACGCTGGGACTACCAACAACATAAGAACCGGTCCCCGGATCAGGAACATAGGAGAGTGCGCCCTCAGGCGTCTCGATACGCCGATCCCCGTCGGTCTTCTTCACATCGGCAGCAAGCATCGCCGCCCAAATCCTTACGTCAACATCCATATAATCGGTCCGCAAAGGAATGCTGTAAGTACCCGTGCTGGTACCAGCAGGGATAACCACCTCATGCAGACCCAACACATCCTCGTCTTGGAACCAGGCTTCGGACTCGTATACCAAGAAAGAATAAGCATCCTTGCGGACTTGGTCATTACCGAGATAGAAGTTCACAGACAGATCCGAAACTGGAGCAGGCGTAGCAGTAGCAACCACAGTCAAAACAGAACCTTCAACAACAACACCAGAACCCTCGAACCTGATAGACACCAACGGCAGCCCAACATCAACAACCGGTGTCGGTGCAACCCGAGGAATCGGCACAACCGGCGTTTTGGTCGTGTCGTCGTCGGTGATCGTCACTGTCGCTGTTGACTTCGACGGGTTCAACGTCGCGTTGACCGGTGCCGACAACACGACCAGGAAAGTCTCGTCGGGCTCATCGACAGTGTCCTGGCTGGTCCGAACCTCAACTGTCACAGACATCGTTCCCGCAGGAATCGTCACCGTCTCAGTAGTGGTCACCGCGGTGTAGTCCACACCGCCGGCCGCGGGGTTCGACCCCGACGTGTCAGCAGCCGTGTTCCAGTCCACGGTCACCGCACGGTCCGACACCGTACCCAACGACACCGTCAACTCCGCCGTGCCGCCCTCGGTCACCGACACCGCCTCCACAGACAGCACCGGCAACGGATCATCATCGGTGATCGTCACCACCGCCGTCGATTTCGTGGCGTCCAACGTGGCGTTGGTTGGTGTCGACAACACGACCAGGAAAGTCTCGTCAGGCTCATCGACGGTGTCCTGGCTGGTCCGGACCTCGACTGTCGCGGTCGTGGACCCCGCAGGAACCGTCACACCCGTCGAGGTCACGGCCGTGTAGTCAACCGCAGCAGTCGCCAAGTCAGACCCCGACGTGTCAGCAGCCGTGTTCCAGTTGACGGTCACGTCACGGCCCGACACCGCATCCAACGTCACCGTCAACTCCGCCGCGGTGCCCTCAGTGACTGTCACAGCGGCGATCGACAGCACCGGCAACGGATCGTCGTCGGTGACAGTCACCACCGCCGATGATTTCGTGGCGTCCAGAGTCGCGTTAGTCGGTGTCGACAACACGACCAGGAAAGTCTCAGCAGGCTCATCGACCGTGTCCTGCACAGTCGACACCTCCACCGTCGCAGACGTGGACCCCGCAGGGATCGTCACCGTCGTCGACACGACGGCCGTGTAGTCAACCGCAGCAGTCGCCAAGTCAGACCCCGACGTGTCAGCAGCCGTGTTCCAGTTGACGGTCACGTCACGGCCCGACACCGCATCCAACGTCACCGTCAACTCCGCCGCGGTGCCCTCAGTGACTGTCACAGCGGCGATCGACAGCACCGGCAACGGATCGTCGTCGGTGATCGTCACCACCGCCGTCGATTTCGTGGCGTCCAACGTGGCGTTGGTTGGTGTCGACAACACGACCAGGAAAGTCTCAGCAGGCTCATCGACCGTGTCCTGCACAGTCGACACCTCCACCGTCGCAGACGTGGACCCCGCAGGGATCGTCACCGTCGTCGACACGACGGCCGTGTAGTCAACCGCAACGGTCGCCTGGTTCGACCCCGACGTGTCAGCAGCAGTGTTCCAGTTCACGGTCACCGCACGGCCCGACACCGCATCCAGAGTCACCGTCAACTCCGCCGCGGTGCCCTCAGTGACTGTCACAGCGGCGATCGACAGCACCGGCAACGGATCATCATCGGTGATCGTCACCACCGCCGTCGATTTCGTGGCGTCCAACGTGGCGTTGGTTGGTGTCGACAACACGACCAGGAAAGTCTCAGCAGGCTCATCGACCGTGTCCTGCACAGTCGACACCTCCACCGTCGCAGACGTGGACCCCGCAGGGATCGTCACCGTCGTCGACACGACGGCCGTGTAGTCAACCGCAACGGTCGCCTGGTTCGACCCCGAACCCGCGGCGGTGTTCCAGTTCACGGTCACGTCACGGCCCGACACCGCATCCAGAGTCACTGTCAACTCCGCGGCGGTCCCCTCAGTCACGGTCACAGCCGCGATCGACAGCACCGGCGGGTCGTCGTCGTCAGTGATCGTGATCTGCGTGTCGGTGACCGTCAACCCGCCGGTCGCGGTTCCGGTCACGCTGAGGGTCTCTGAGGGTTCGTCCAGAACATCATCAACCGGCGACAGCACGAAAGACCCCGACCCGCTGCTGGTTCCCGCGGTGATCACCACATCAAACGCCGTCACCGCCGCATAATCAGCGGAGGTGGCAGTGTCGCTGTTCGCACCGACACTCACAGTCACAGTCTGATCGACGGTGAACGTCACCGAACCCGCCAACACCGCGGTCACCGTCACCAACGGCGCCGGATCCGCGTCCTCGGCAACAGTGGCCACATCAACGCTCAAAACCACGCCGCTGGGGGTCGCGTCGTCATCGGTCACCGTCACCACCGCAGACGATTTCGTGGCGTCCAGAGTCGCGTTGACCGGTGTTGACAACACGACCAGGAAAGTCTCGTCAGGCTCATCGACCGTGTCCTGGCTGGTCCTGACCTCGACCGTCGCAGACGTGTCACCAGCGGGGATCGTCACACCCGTCGACGCGACGGCCGTGTAGTCCACCGCAACGGTCGCCGGGTTCGACCCCGACGTGTCAGCAGCAGTGTTCCAGTTCACGGTCACGTCACGGCCCGACACCGCATCCAGAGTCACCGTCAACTCCGCGGCGGTCCCCTCGACCACGGTCACCGCGGCGATCGACAGCACCGGCGGGTCGTCGTCATCAGTGATGACGATCTGCGTGCCGGTGACCGTCAACCCGCCGGTCGCGGTTCCGGTCACGCTGAGGGTCTCTGAGGGTTCGTCCAAAGCATCATCGACAGGGGTCAACACGAAAGACCCCGACCCGCTGCTGGTCCCCGCGGTGATCACCACATCAAAAGCCTCCACCGCCGCATAATCAGCGGAGGTGGCGGTGTCGCTGTTCGCGCCGACGGTCACAGTCACAGTCTGATCGACGGTGAACGTGACCGAACCCGCCAGAGTCGCGGTCACCGTCACCGTCGGAGCCGGATCCGCGTCCTCAGCCACCGTCACCACATCAACAGCCAGGACCACGCCGCTGGGGGTCGCGTCGTCGTCAGTGACCGTCACTGTCGCCGATGATTTCGTGGCGTCCAACGTGGCGTTGACCGGTGTCGACAACACGACCAGGAAAGTCTCAGCAGGCTCATCGACGGTGTCCTGCACAGTCGACACCTCCACCGTCGCAGACATGGTTCCAGCAGGGATCGTCACACCCGTCGACGCGACGGCCGTGTAGTCCACCGCAACGGTCGCCGGGTTCGACCCCGACGTGTCAGCAGCAGTGTTCCAGTTCACGGTCACCGCACGGCCCGACACCGCGTCCAAAGTCACCGTCAACTCCGCGGCGGTGCCCTCGACCACGGTCACCGGCGCGATCGACAGCACCGGCGGGTCGTCGTCATCGGTGATCGTGATCTGCGTGTCGGTGACCGTCAACCCGCCGGTCGCGGTTCCGGTCACCGACACAGCCTCAACCGCCTCGTCCAGAACATCATCAACCGGCGACAGCACGAAAGACCCCGACCCGGTCGAGGTTCCCGCGGTGATCACCACATCAAACGCCGTCACCGCCGCATAATCAGCGGAGGTGGCGGTGTCGCTGTTCGCACCGACGGTCACAGTCACGGTCTGATCGACGGGGAAAGTGACCGAACCCGCCAGAGTCGCGGTGACCGTCACCGTCGGAGCCGGATCCGCGTCCTCAGCAACAGTGGCCACATCAACGCTCAAAACCACGCCGGTGGGGGTCGCGTCGTCATCAGTGACCGTCACCGTCGCCGACGACTTCGACGGATCCAACGTGGCGTTGACCGGTGTCGACAACACGACCAGGAAAGTCTCAGCAGGCTCATCGACCGTGTCCTGCACAGTCGACACCTCCACCGTCGCAGACATGGTTCCAGCAGGGATCGTCACACCCGTCGACGCGACGGCCGTGTAGTCCACCGCAACGGTCGCCTGGTTCGACCCCGACGTGTCAGCAGCAGTGTTCCAGTTCACGGTCACGTCACGGCCCGACACCGCATCCAGAGTCACCGTCAACTCCGCCGCGGTGCCCTCGACCACGGTCGCCGCCGCGATCGACAGCACCGGCGGGTCGTCGTCATCAGTGATCGTGATCTGCGTGTCGGTCACCGTCAACCCGCCGGTCGCGGTTCCGGTCACCGACACAGCCTCAACCGCCTCGTCCAGAACATCATCAACCGGCGACAACACGAAAGACCCCGACCCGCTGCTGGTCCCCGCGGTGATCACCACATCAAAAGCCTCCACCGCCGCGTAATCGACAGCGGTGGCGGTGTCGCTGTTCGCACCGACGGTCACAGTCACAGTCTGATCGACGGGGAACGTCACCGAACCCGCCAGAGTCGCGGTCACCGTCACCGTCGGCGCCGGATCCGCGTCCTCAGCCACCGTCGCCACATCAACAGCCAGGACCACGCCGCTGGGGGTCGCGTCGTCGTCAGTGACCGTCACTGTCGCCGTCGACTGCGTGGCGTCCAACGTGGCGTTGACCGGACCTGACAACACGACCAGGAAAGTCTCAGCAGGCTCATCGACGGTGTCCTGCACAGTCGACACCTCCACCGTCGCAGACATGGTTCCAGCAGGGATCGTCACACCCGTCGACGCGACGGCCGTGTAGTCCACCGCAACGGTCGCCGGGTTCGACCCCGACGTGTCAGCAGCAGTGTTCCAGTTCACGGTCACCGCACGGCCCGACACCGCGTCCAGAGTCACCGTCAACTCCGCCGCGGTCCCCTCGACCACGGTCACCGGCGCGACCGACAGCACCGGCGGGTCGTCGTCATCGGTGACAGTCACCACCGCAGACGACTTCGACGCGTCCAACGTCGCGTTGACCGGTGTCGACAACACGACCAGGAAAGTCTCAGCAGGCTCATCCACCGTGTCCTGCACAGTCGACACCTCCACCGTCGCAGACATGGACCCCGCAGGGATCGTCACCGTCGTCGACGTCACCGCCGTGTAGTCAACCGCAGCAGTCGCCGGGTTCGACCCCGACGTGTCAGCAGCAGTGTTCCAGTTCACGGTCACGTCACGGCCCGACACCGCATCCAGAGTCACCGTCAACTCCGCCGCCGCGCCCTCGACGACGGTCACCGCGGCGACCGACAGCACCGGCGGGTCGTCGTCATCGGTGACCGTCACCACCGCAGACGACTTCGACGCGTCCAACGTCGCGTTGACCGGTGTCGACAACACGACCAGGAAAGTCTCAGCAGGCTCATCGACCGTGTCCTGCACAGTCGACACCTCCACCGTCGCAGACATGGACCCCGCAGGGATCGTCACCGTCGTGGACGTCACGGCCGTGTAGTCCACCGCAGCAGTCGCCAAGTTCGACCCCGAACCCGCGGCAGTGTTCCAGTCGACGGTCACGTCACGGCCCGACACCGCATCCAACGTCACCGTCAACTCCGCCGCGGTCCCCTCGACGACGGTCACCGCGGCGACCGACAGCACCGGCGGGTCGTCGTCGTCAGTGACAGTCACCACCGCAGACGACTTCGAGGCGTCCAACGTGGCGTTGACCGGTGTCGACAACACGACCAGGAAAGTCTCAGCAGGCTCATCAACCGTGTCCTGCACAGTCGACACCTCCACCGTCACAGACATGGACCCCGCAGGGATCGTCACACCCGTCGACGTCACCGCCGTGTAGTCCACCGCAACGGTCGCCGGGTTCGTTCCCTCCGTGTCAGCAGCAGTGTTCCAGTTCACGGTCACGTCACGGCCCGACACCGCATCCAGAGTCACCGTCAACTCCGCGGCGGTCCCCTCGACCACGGTCACCGCAGCGACCGACAGCACCGGCGGGTCGTCGTCATCAGTGATCGTGATCTGCGTGTCGGTCACCGTCAACCCGCCGGTCGCGGTTCCGGTCACCGACACAGCCTCAACCGCCTCGTCCAAAGCATCATCAACCGGCGACAACACGAAAGACCCCGACCCGGTCGAGGTTCCCGCGGTGATCACCACATCAAACGCCGTCACCGCCGCATAATCAGCGGAGGTGGCGGTGTCGCTGTTCGCGCCGACGGTCACAGTCACAGTCTGATCGACGGGGAACGTCACCGAACCCGCCAACACCGCGGTCACCGTCACCGTCGGAGCCGTCCCGCCGTCAGAAGCCACATCCTCAGCAACCGTCGCCACATCAACGCTCAAAACCACGCCGCTGGGGGTCGCGTCGTCATCAGTCACCGTCACCACCGCAGACGATTTCGTGGCGTCCAGAGTCGCGTTGACCGGTGTTGACAACACGACCAGGAAAGTCTCGTCAGGCTCATCGACCGTGTCCTGGCTGGTCCTGACCTCGACCGTCGCAGACGTGTCACCAGCGGGGATCGTCACACCCGTCGACGCGACGGCCGTGTAGTCCACCGCAACGGTCGCCGGGTTCGTTCCCTCCGTGTCAGCAGCAGTGTTCCAGTTCACGGTCACGTCACGGCCCGACACCGCATCCAGAGTCACCGTCAACTCCGCGGCGGTCCCCTCGACCACGGTCACCGCGGCGATCGACAGCACCGGCGGGTCGTCGTCATCAGTGATGACGATCTGCGTGTCGGTCACCGTCAACCCGCCGGTCGCGGTTCCGGTCACGCTGAGGGTCTCTGAGGGTTCGTCCAAAGCATCATCGACAGGGGTCAACACGAAAGACCCCGACCCGCTGCTGGTCCCCGCGGTGATCACCACATCAAAAGCCTCCACCGCCGCATAATCAGCGGAGGTGGCGGTGTCGCTGTTCGCGCCGACGGTCACAGTCACAGTCTGATCGACGGGGAACGTCACCGAACCCGCCAACACCGCGGTCACCGTCACCGTCGGAGCCGTCCCGCCGTCAGAAGCCACATCCTCAGCAACCGTCGCCACATCAACGCTCAAAACCACGCCGCTGGGGGTCGCGTCGTCATCAGTCACCGTCACCACCGCAGACGACTGCGTGGCGTCCAACGTCGCGTTGACCGGTGTCGACAACACGACCAGGAAAGTCTCAGCAGGCTCATCCACCGTGTCCTGGCTGGTCCGGACCTCGACCGTCGCAGACGTGGACCCCGCAGGGATCGTCACACCCGTCGACGCGACGGCCGTGTAGTCCACCGCAGCAGTCGCCTGGTTCGTTGCCTCCGTGTCAGCAGCAGTGCTCCAGTTCACGGTCACGTCACGGCCCGACACCGCATCCAGAGTCACCGTCAACTCCGCCGCGGTCCCCTCGACCACGGTCACCGGCGCGACCGACAGCACCGGCGGGTCGTCGTCGTCGGTGATGACGATCTGCGTGTCGGTGACCGTCAACCCGCCGGTCGCGGTTCCGGTCACCGACACAGCCTCAACCGCCTCGTCCAGAACATCATCAACCGGCGACAGCACGAAAGACCCCGACCCGCTGCTGGTCCCCGCGGTGATCACCACATCAAAAGCCTCCACCGCCGCATAATCAGCGGAGGTGGCGGTGTCGCTGTTCGCGCCGACGGTCACAGTCACAGTCTGATCGACGGTGAACGTGACCGAACCCGCCAACACCGCGGTCACCGTCACCGTCGGAGCCGTCCCGCCGTCAGAAGCCACATCCTCAGCAACCGTCGCCACATCAACGCTCAAAACCACGCCGCTGGGGGTCGCGTCGTCGTCAGTGACAGTCACCGTCGCAGACGATTTCGACGGATCCAGAGTCGCGTTGGTTGGTGTCGACAACACGACCAGGAAAGTCTCAGCAGGCTCATCGACCGTGTCCTGCACAGTCGACACCTCCACTGTCGCGGTCGTGTCCCCCGCGGGGATCGTCACACCCGTCGACGCGACGGCCGTGTAGTCCACCGCAACGGTCGCCGGGTTCGACCCCGACGTGTCAGCAGCAGTGTTCCAGTTCACGGTCACGTCACGGCCCGACACCGCATCCAACGACACCGTCAACTCCGCCGCGGTGCCCTCGACCACGGTCACCGCGGCGATCGACAGCACCGGCGGGTCGTCGTCGTCAGTGATCGTGATCTGCGTGTCAGTCACCGTCAACCCGCCGGTCGCGGTTCCGGTCACCGACACAGCCTCAACCGCCTCGTCCAGAACATCATCAACCGGCGACAGCACGAAAGACCCCGACCCGCTGCTGGTTCCCGCGGTGATCACCACATCAAACGCCGTCACCGCCGCATAATCCGCGGAGGTGGCGGTGTCGCTGTTCGCACCGACGGTCACAGTCACAGTCTGATCGACGGGGAACGTCACCGAACCCGCCAGAGTCGCGGTCACCGTCACCGTCGGAGCCGGATCCGCGTCCTCAGCCACCGTCGCCACATCAACAGCCAGGACCACACCGGTGGGGGTCGCGTCGTCATCAGTGACCGTCACCACCGCCGACGACTGCGTGGCGTCCAACGTGGCGTTGACCGGTGTCGACAACACGACCAGGAAAGTCTCAGCAGGCTCATCGACCGTGTCCTGCACAGTCGACACCTCCACCGTCGCAGACATGGTTCCAGCAGGGATCGTCACACCCGTCGACGCGACGGCCGTGTAGTCCACCGCAACGGTCGCCTGGTTCGTTCCCTCCGTGTCAGCAGCAGTGCTCCAGTTCACGGTCACGTCACGGCCCGACACCGCGTCCAGAGTCACCGTCAACTCCGCGGCGGTCCCCTCGACCACGGTCACCGCGGCGATCGACAGCACCGGCGGGTCGTCGTCATCAGTGATGACGATCTGCGTGTCGGTGACCGTCAACCCGCCGGTCGCGGTTCCGGTCACCGACACAGCCTCAACCGCCTCGTCCAGAACATCATCAACCGGCGACAGCACGAAAGACCCCGACCCGGTCGAGGTTCCCGCGGTGATCACCACATCAAACGCCGTCACCGCCGCATAATCAGCGGAGGTGGCGGTGTCGCTGTTCGCACCGACGGTCACAGTCACAGTCTGATCGACGGGGAACGTGACCGAACCCGCCAGAGTCGCGGTCACCGTCACCGCCGGAGCCGGATCCGCGTCCTCAGCCACCGTCACCACATCAACAGCCAGGACCACGCCGCTGGGGGTCGCGTCGTCGTCAGTCACCGTCACCACCGCAGACGACTTCGACGCGTCCAACGTGGCGTTGACCGGTGTCGACAACACGACCAGGAAAGTCTCAGCAGGCTCATCGACCGTGTCCTGCACAGTCGACACCTCGACCGTCGCAGACGTGTCACCAGCGGGGATCGTCACCGTCGTGGACGTCACGGCCGTGTAGTCCACCGCAACGGTCGCCGGGTTCGACCCCGACGTGTCAGCAGCAGTGCTCCAGTTCACGGTCACCGCACGGCCCGACACCGCATCCAGAGTCACCGTCAACTCCGCGGCCGCGCCCTCGACCACGGTCACCGCCGCGATCGACAGCACCGGCGGGTCGTCGTCATCAGTGATCGTGATCTGCGTGTCGGTCACCGTCAACCCGCCGGTCGCGGTTCCGGTCACCGACACAGCCTCAACCGCCTCGTCCAGAGCATCATCAACCGGCGACAGCACGAAAGACCCCGACCCGCTGCTGGTCCCCGCGGTGATCACCACATCAAACGCCGTCACCGCCGCATAATCAGCGGAGGTGGCGGTGTCGCTGTTCGCACCGACGGTCACAGTCACAGTCTGATCGACGGGGAACGTGACCGAACCCGCCAACACCGCGGTCACCGTCACCGTCGGCGCCGGATCCGCGTCCTCAGCAACAGTGGCCACGTCAACGCTCAGGACCACGCTGCTGGGGGTGGCGTCGTCGTCAGTGACCGTCACTGTCGCCGATGATTTCGTGGCGTCCAGAGTCGCGTTGGTCGGTGTCGACAACACGACCAGGAAAGTCTCAGCAGGCTCATCGACCGTGTCCTGGCTGGTCCGAACCTCCACCGTCGCAGACATGGTTCCAGCAGGGATCGTCACACCCGTGGACGCGACGGCCGTGTAGTCAACCGCAACGGTCGCCTGGTTCGTTCCCTCCGTGTCAGCAGCAGTGTTCCAGTTCACGGTCACGTCACGGCCCGACACCGCGTCCAGAGTCACCGTCAACTCCGCGGCGGTCCCCTCGACCACGGTCACCGCGGCGATGGACAGCACCGGCGGGTCGTCGTCATCAGTGATCGTGATCTGCGTGCCAGTCACCGTCAACCCGCCGGTCGCGGTTCCGGTCACGCTGAGGGTCTCTGAGGGTTCGTCCAGAACATCATCAACCGGCGACAGCACGAAAGACCCCGACCCGCTGCTGGTTCCCGCGGTGATCACCACATCAAACGCCGTCACCGCCGCATAATCAGCGGAGGTGGCGGTGTCGCTGTTCGCACCGACGGTCACAGTCACAGTCTGATCGACGGGGAACGTGACCGAACCCGCCAGAGTCGCGGTCACCGTCACCGTCGGCGCCGGATCCGCGTCCTCAGCAACAGTCGCCACATCAACGCTCAAAACCACGCCGCTGGGGGTCGCGTCGTCGTCAGTGACCGTCACTGTCGCCGATGATTTCGTGGCGTCCAGAGTCGCGTTGGTCGGTGTCGACAACACGACCAGGAAAGTCTCAGCAGGCTCATCGACCGTGTCCTGGCTGGTCCGAACCTCCACCGTCGCAGACATGGTTCCAGCAGGGATCGTCACACCCGTCGACGCGACGGCCGTGTAGTCCACCGCAACGGTCGCCTGGTTCGTTCCCTCCGTGTCAGCAGCAGTGTTCCAGTTCACGGTCACGTCACGGCCCGACACCGCGTCCAGAGTCACCGTCAACTCCGCGGCGGTCCCCTCGACCACGGTCACCGCGGCGATGGACAGCACCGGCGGGTCGTCGTCATCAGTGATCGTGATCTGCGTGCCAGTCACCGTCAACCCGCCGGTCGCGGTTCCGGTCACGCTGAGGGTCTCTGAGGGTTCGTCCAGAACATCATCAACCGGCGACAGCACGAAAGACCCCGACCCGCTGCTGGTTCCCGCGGTGATCACCACATCAAACGCCGTCACCGCCGCATAATCCGCGCTGGTGGCGGTGTCGCTGTTCGCACCGACGGTCACAGTCACAGTCTGATCGACGGGGAACGTCACCGAACCCGCCAGAGTCGCGGTCACCGTCACCGTCGGCACCGGATCCGCGTCCTCAGCCACCGTCGCCACATCAACGGTCAAAACCACGCCGGTGGGGGTCGCGTCGTCATCAGTCACCGTCACCGTCGCCGATGATTTCGACGCGTCCAACGTGGCGTTGACCGGTGTCGACAACACGACCAGGAAAGTCTCAGCAGGCTCATCGACCGTGTCCTGCACAGTCGACACCTCCACCGTCGCAGACGTGTCACCCGCAGGGATCGTCACACCCGTCGACGCGACGGCCGTGTAGTCCACCGCAACGGTCGCCGGGTTCGTTCCCTCCGTGTCAGCAGCAGTGTTCCAGTTGACGGTCACGTCACGGCCCGACACCGCGTCCAGAGTCACTGTCAACTCCGCGGCCGCGCCCTCGACGACGGTCGCCGCCGCGATCGACAGCACCGGCGGGTCGTCGTCATCAGTGATCGTGATCTGCGTGTCGGTCACCGTCAACCCGCCGGTCGCGGTTCCGGTCACCGACACAGCCTCAACCGCCTCGTCCAGAACATCATCAACCGGCGACAACACGAAAGACCCCGACCCGCTGCTGGTCCCCGCGGTGATCACCACATCAAAAGCCTCCACCGCCGCGTAATCGACAGCGGTGGCGGTGTCGCTGTTCGCACCGACGGTCACAGTCACAGTCTGATCGACGGGGAACGTCACCGAACCCGCCAGAGTCGCGGTCACCGTCACCGTCGGCGCCGGATCCGCGTCCTCAGCCACCGTCGCCACATCAACAGCCAGGACCACGCCGCTGGGGGTCGCGTCGTCGTCAGTGACCGTCACTGTCGCCGTCGACTGCGTGGCGTCCAACGTGGCGTTGGTCGGTGTCGACAACACGACCAGGAAAGTCTCAGCAGGCTCATCGACCGTGTCCTGCACAGTCGACACCTCCACCGTCGCAGACATGGTTCCAGCAGGGATCGTCACACCCGTCGACGCGACGGCCGTGTAGTCCACCGCAACGGTCGCCGGGTTCGACCCCGACGTGTCAGCAGCAGTGTTCCAGTTCACGGTCACCGCACGGCCCGACACCGCGTCCAGAGTCACCGTCAACTCCGCCGCGGTCCCCTCGACCACGGTCACCGGCGCGATCGACAGCACCGGCGGGTCGTCGTCATCAGTGATCGTGATCTGCGTGTCGGTCACCGTCAACCCGCCGGTCGCGGTTCCGGTCACCGACACAGCCTCAACCGCCTCGTCCAGAGCATCATCAACCGGCGACAGCACGAAAGACCCCGACCCGGTCGAGGTTCCCGCGGTGATCACCACATCAAACGCCGTCACCGCCGCATAATCCGCGGAGGTGGCGGTGTCGCTGTTCGCACCGACGGTCACAGTCACACTCTGATCGACGGGGAACGTCACCGAACCCGCCAGAGTCGCGGTCACCGTCACCGTCGGCGCCGTCCCGCCGTCAGAAGCCACATCCTCAGCAACAGTGGCCACATCAACGCTCAAGACCACACTGCTGGGGGTCGCGTCGTCGTCAGTCACCGTCACCGTCGCAGACGACTGCGACGCGTCCAGAGTCGCGTTGGTTGGTGTCGACAACACGACCAGGAAAGTCTCAGCAGGCTCATCGACCGTGTCCTGCACAGTCGACACCTCCACTGTCGCGGTCGTGTCCCCCGCGGGGATCGTCACACCCGTCGACGCGACGGCCGTGTAGTCCACCGCAACGGTCGCCGGGTTCGACCCCGACGTGTCAGCAGCAGTGTTCCAGTTCACGGTCACGTCACGGCCCGACACCGCATCCAGAGTCACCGTCAACTCCGCCGCGGTGCCCTCGACCACGGTCACCGGCGCGATCGACAGCACCGGCGGGTCGTCGTCGTCAGTGATCGTGATCTGCGTGTCGGTCACCGTCAACCCGCCGGTCGCGGTTCCGGTCACGCTGAGGGTCTCTGAGGGTTCGTCCAAAGCATCATCGACAGGGGTCAACACGAAAGACCCCGACCCGGTCGAGGTTCCCGCGTCGATCACCACATCAAAAGCCTCCACCGCCGCATAATCCGCGGAGGTGGCGGTGTCGCTGTTCGCACCGACGGTCACAGTCACAGTCTGATCGACGGGGAAAGTGACCGAACCCGCCAACGCCGCGGTCACCGTCACCGTCGGAGCCGGATCCGCGTCCTCAGCCACCGTCGCCACGTCAACGCTCAAAACCACGCCGGTGGGGGTCGCGTCGTCATCAGTCACCGTCACCACCGCAGACGACTCCGTGGCGTCCAACGTCGCGTTGACCGGACCTGACAACACGACCAGGAAAGTCTCAGCGGGCTCATCGACCGTGTCCTGCACAGTCGACACCTCGACCGTCGCAGACATGGTTCCAGCAGGGATCGTCACACCCGTCGACGCGACGGCCGTGTAGTCCACCGCAACGGTCGCCGGGTTCGACCCCGACGTGTCAGCAGCAGTGCTCCAGTTCACGGTCACCGCACGGCCCGACACCGCATCCAACGTCACCGTCAACTCCGCCGCGGTCCCCTCGACGACGGTCACCGCCGCGATCGACAGCACCGGCGGGTCGTCGTCGTCAGTGATCGTGATCTGCGTGTCGGTGACCGTCAACCCGCCGGTCGCGGTTCCGGTCACGCTGAGGGTCTCTGAGGGTTCGTCCAAAGCATCATCAACCGGCGACAACACGAAAGACCCCGACCCGCTGCTGGTCCCCGCGGTGATCACCACATCAAACGCCTCCACCGCCGCATAATCAGCAGCGGTGGCGGTGTCGCTGTTCGCACCGACAGTCACAGTCACAGTCTGATCGACGGGGAACGTCACCGAACCCGCCAACACCGCGGTCACCGTCACCGCCGGAGCCGGATCCGCGTCCTCAGCAACCGTCGCCACATCAACACTCAAAACCACGCCGGTGGGGGTCGCGTCGTCATCAGTCACCGTCACCACCGCAGACGACTGCGACGCGTCCAACGTGGCGTTGACCGGTGTCGACAACACGACCAGGAAAGTCTCAGCAGGCTCATCCACCGTGTCCTGCACAGTCGACACCTCCACCGTCGCAGACATGGTTCCAGCAGGGATCGTCACACCCGTCGACGCGACGGCCGTGTAGTCCACCGCAACGGTCGCCTGGTTCGTTCCCTCCGTGTCAGCAGCAGTGTTCCAGTTCACGGTCACGTCACGGCCCGACACCGCATCCAGAGTCACCGTCAACTCCGCCGCCGCGCCCTCGACCACGGTCGCCGGCGCGATCGACAGCACCGGCGGGTCGTCGTCGTCGGTGATGACGATCTGCGTGTCGGTCACCGTCAACCCGCCGGTCGCGGTTCCGGTCACCGACACAGCCTCAACCGCCTCGTCCAGAACATCATCAACCGGCGACAACACGAAAGACCCCGACCCGCTGCTGGTCCCCGCGGTGATCACCACATCAAACGCCGTCACCGCCGCATAATCGACGCTGGTGGCGGTGTCGCCGTTCGCACCGACGGTCACAGTCACAGTCTGATCGACGGGGAACGTGACCGAACCCGCCAGAGTCGCGGTCACCGTCACCGTCGGAGCCGGATCCGCGTCCTCAGCCACCGTCGCCACATCAACAGCCAGGACCACGCTGCTGGGGGTGGCGTCGTCGTCAGTGACCGTCACTGTCGCCGATGATTTCGTGGCGTCCAACGTCGCGTTGACCGGACCTGACAACACGACCAGGAAAGTCTCAGCAGGCTCATCGACCGTGTCCTGCACAGTCGACACCTCCACCGTCGCGGTCGTGGACCCCGCAGGGATCGTCACCGTCGTCGACGTCACCGCCGTGTAGTCCACCGCAGCGGTCGCCTGGTTCGTTCCCTCCGTGTCAGCAGCAGTGTTCCAGTTCACGGTCACGTCACGGCCCGACACCGCGTCCAGACTCACTGTCAACTCCGCGGCCGCGCCTTCGACGACGGTCGCCGCCGCGATGGACAGCACCGGCGGGTCGTCGTCATCAGTGATCGTGATCTGCGTGTCGGTCACCGTCAACCCGCCGGTCGCGGTTCCGGTCACCGACACAGCCTCAACCGCCTCGTCCAGAACATCATCAACCGGCGACAGCACGAAAGACCCCGACCCGCTGCTGGTTCCCGCGGTGATCACCACATCAAACGCCGTCACCGCCGCATAATCAGCGGAGGTGGCGGTGTCGCTGTTCGCGCCGACAGTCACAGTCACAGTCTGATCGACGGGGAACGTGACCGAACCCGCCAGAGTCGCGGTCACCGTCACCGTCGGAGCCGTCCCGCCGTCAGAAGCCACATCCTCAGCAACCGTCGCCACATCAACGCTCAAAACCACACTGCTGGGGGTCGCGTCGTCATCAGTCACCGTCACCACCGCAGACGATTTCGTGGCGTCCAACGTCGCGTTGACCGGACCTGACAACACGACCAGGAAAGTCTCAGCAGGCTCATCGACCGTGTCCTGCACAGTCGACACCTCCACCGTCGCAGACGTGTCACCCGCAGGGATCGTCACACCCGTGGACGTCACCGCCGTGTAGTCCACCGCAACGGTCGCCGGGTTCGACCCCGACGTGTCAGCAGCAGTGCTCCAGTTCACGATCACGTCACGACCCGACACCGCGTCCAGAGTCACCGTCAACTCCGCCGCGGTCCCCTCGACGACGGTCACCGGCGCGATCGACAGCACCGGCGGGTCGTCGTCATCAGTGATCGTGATCTGCGTGTCGGTGACCGTCAACCCGCCGGTCGCGGTTCCGGTCACGCTGAGGGTCTCTGAGGGTTCGTCCAAAGCATCATCGACAGGGGTCAACACGAAAGACCCCGACCCGGTCGAGGTTCCCGCGTCGATCACCACATCAAAAGCCTCCACCGCCGCATAATCCGCGGAGGTGGCGGTGTCGCTGTTCGCACCGACGGTCACAGTCACAGTCTGATCGACGGGGAAAGTGACCGAACCCGCCAACACCGCGGTCACCGTCACCAACGGCGCCGGATCCGCGTCCTCAGCAACAGTGGCCACATCAACGCTCAAAACCACGCCGCTGGGGGTCGCGTCGTCATCGGTCACCGTCACCACCGCAGACGATTTCGTGGCGTCCAGAGTCGCGTTGACCGGTGTTGACAACACGACCAGGAAAGTCTCAGCGGGTTCATCGACCGTGTCCTGCACAGTCGACACCTCGACCGTCGCGGTCGTGTCACCCGCAGGGATCGTCACACCCGTCGACGCGACGGCCGTGTAGTCCACCGCAGCAGTCGCCTGGTTCGACCCCGAACCCGCGGCGGTGTTCCAGTTCACGGTCACGTCACGGCCCGACACCGCATCCAGAGTCACCGTCAACTCCGCGGCGGTGCCCTCGACCACGGTCACCGCGGCGATCGACAGCACCGGCGGGTCGTCGTCATCGGTGATCGTGATCTGCGTGTCGGTGACCGTCAACCCGCCGGTCGCGGTTCCGGTCACGCTGAGGGTCTCTGAGGGTTCGTCCAAAGCATCATCGACAGGGGTCAACACGAAAGACCCCGACCCGCTGCTGGTCCCCGCGGTGATCACCACATCAAACGCCGTCACCGCCGCATAATCAGCGGAGGTGGCGGTGTCGCTGTTCGCACCGACGGTCACAGTCACAGTCTGATCGACGGTGAACGTCACCGAACCCGCCAGAGTCGCGGTCACCGTCACCGCCGGAGCCGGATCAGCGTCCTCAGCAACAGTGGCCACGTCAACGCTCAAAACCACGCCGCTGGGGGTCGCGTCGTCGTCAGTCACCGTCACCACCGCAGACGACTTCGACGCGTCCAACGTGGCGTTGACCGGTGTCGACAACACGACCAGGAAAGTCTCAGCAGGCTCATCGACCGTGTCCTGCACAGTCGACACCTCGACCGTCGCAGACGTGTCACCAGCGGGGATCGTCACCGTCGTGGACGTCACGGCCGTGTAGTCCACCGCAACGGTCGCCGGGTTCGACCCCGACGTGTCAGCAGCAGTGTTCCAGTTCACGGTCACCGCACGGCCCGACACCGCATCCAGAGTCACCGTCAACTCCGCGGCGGTCCCCTCGACCACGGTCACCGCGGCGATCGACAGCACCGGCGGGTCGTCGTCATCAGTGATGACGATCTGCGTGTCGGTCACCGTCAACCCGCCGGTCGCGGTTCCGGTCACGCTGAGGGTCTCTGAGGGTTCGTCCAGAACATCATCAACCGGCGCCAGAACGAAAGACCCCGACCCGGTCGAGGTTCCCGCGGTGATCACCACATCAAACGCCGTCACCGCCGCATAATCAGCGGAGGTGGCGGTGTCGCTGTTCGCACCGACGGTCACAGTCACAGTCTGATCGACGGTGAACGTGACCGAACCCGCCAGAGTCGCGGTCACCGTCACCGTCGGAGCCGGATCCGCGTCCTCAGCCACCGTCGCCACATCAACAGCCAGGACCACGCTGCTGGGGGTGGCGTCGTCGTCAGTGACCGTCACTGTCGCCGATGATTTCGTGGCGTCCAACGTGGCGTTGGTCGGTGTCGACAACACGACCAGGAAAGTCTCAGCAGGCTCATCGACCGTGTCCTGCACAGTCGACACCTCCACCGTCGCAGACGTGTCACCAGCAGGGATCGTCACACCCGTCGACGCGACGGCCGTGTAGTCAACCGCAACGGTCGCCTGGTTCGACCCCGACGTGTCAGCAGCAGTGTTCCAGTTCACGGTCACGTCACGGCCCGACACCGCGTCCAGAGTCACCGTCAACTCCGCGGCCGCGCCTTCGACCACGGTCGCCGCGGCGACCGACAGCACCGGCGGGTCGTCGTCATCAGTGATGACGATCTGCGTGTCGGTGACCGTCAACCCGCCGGTCGCGGTTCCGGTCACCGACACAGCCTCAACCGCCTCGTCCAGAACATCATCAACCGGCGACAGCACGAAAGACCCCGACCCGGTCGAGGTTCCCGCGGTGATCACCACATCAAACGCCGTCACCGCCGCATAATCAGCGGAGGTGGCGGTGTCGCTGTTCGCACCGACGGTCACAGTCACAGTCTGATCGACGGGGAACGTGACCGAACCCGCCAGAGTCGCGGTCACCGTCACCGTCGGCGCCGGATCCGCGTCCTCAGCCACCGTCGCCACATCAACGGTCAAAACCACGCCGGTGGGGGTCGCGTCGTCGTCAGTCACCGTCACCGCCGCCGACGACTTCGACGCGTCCAACGTGGCGTTGACCGGTGTCGACAACACGACCAGGAAAGTCTCAGCGGGTTCTCGACGGTGTCCTGCACAGTCGACACCTCCACCGTCGCGGTCGTGTCACCCGCAGGGATCGTCACCGTCGTGGACGTCACGGCCGTGTAGTCCACCGCAACGGTCGCCGGGTTCGACCCCGAACCCACAGCGGTGTTCCAGTTCACGGTCACGTCACGGCCCGACACCGCATCCAAACTCACTGTCAACTCCGCGGCCGCGCCCTCGACCACGGTCACAGCGGCGACCGACAGCACCGGCGGGTCGTCGTCATCAGTGATCGTGATCTGCGTGTCGGTGACCGTCAACCCGCCGGTCGCGGTTCCGGTCACGCTGAGGGTCTCTGAGGGTTCGTCCAGAACATCATCGACAGGGGTCAACACGAAAGACCCCGACCCGGTCGAGGTTCCCGCGGTGATCACCACATCAAACGCCGTCACCGCCGCATAATCGACAGCGGTGGCGGTGTCGCTGTTCGCACCGACGGTCACAGTCACGGTCTGATCGACGGTGAACGTCACCGAACCCGCCAGAGTCGCGGTCACCGTCACCGTCGGCGCCGGATCCGCGTCCTCAGCCACCGTCGCCACATCAACGGTCAGGACCACGCTGCTGGGGGTGGCGTCGTCGTCAGTGACCGTCACTGTCGCCGATGATTTCGTGGCGTCCAGAGTCGCGTTGGTCGGTGTCGACAACACGACCAGGAAAGTCTCAGCAGGCTCATCGACCGTGTCCTGCACAGTCGACACCTCCACCGTCGCAGACATGGTTCCAGCAGGGATCGTCACACCCGTCGACGCGACGGCCGTGTAGTCAACCGCAACGGTCGCCGGGTTCGACCCCGAACCCGCGGCGGTGTTCCAGTTCACGGTCACATCACGGCCCGACACCGCATCCAGAGTCACCGTCAACTCCGCGGCGGTCCCCTCAGTCACGGTCACAGCCGCGATCGACAGCACCGGCGGGTCGTCGTCATCAGTGATCGTGATCTGCGTGTCAGTCACCGTCAACCCGCCGGTCGCGGTTCCGGTCACCGACACAGCCTCAACCGCCTCGTCCAGAACATCATCAACCGGGGTCAACACGAAAGACCCCGACCCGCTCAAAGACCCCGCGTCGATCACCACATCAAACGCCGCCACCGCCGTGTAGTCCACAGAAGCCGTGGCCGTGTCAGAGGCCTCACCGACGGTCACCTCCACAGTCTTGGCGGCAGCGAAAGTCACCGAACCCGCCAACGTCGCGGTGACCGTCACCGTCGGCGCCGGATCAGCGTCCTCAGCAACAGTGGCCACATCAACGCTCAAAACCACGCTGCTGGGGGTCGCGTCGTCGTCGGTGATCGTCACCGTCGCAGACGACTGCGACGCGTCCAGAGTGGCGTTGACCGGTGCCGACAGCACCACCACGAAAGTCTCAGCAGGCTCATCCACCATGTCCTGGGTCGTCGGCACCTCAACCGTCGCGGTCGTGTCGCCCGCGGGAACCGTCACGCTCCGTGCCGTGGCCACCGCCGTGTAGTCCACATCAGCAGTCGCCCGGTCCGTTCCGCCCGAACCGGTGCTCCAAGACACAGACACGTCACGGCCCGACACTGCGTCCAACGTCACCGTCAACTCCGCCGCGGTGCCCTCGACGACGGTCACCGCGGCGATCGACAGCACCGGCGGGTCGTCGTCGTCAGTGATCGTGATCTGCGTGTCGGTGACCGTCAACCCGCCGGTCGCGGTTCCGGTCACCGTCAAAACCTCTACGGCCTCGTCCAGAACATCATCAACCGGCGACAGCACGAAAGACCCCGACCCGGTCGAGGTTCCCGCGGTGATCACCACATCAAACGCCGTCACCGCCGCATAATCAGCGGAGGTGGCGGTGTCGCTGTTCGCACCGACGGTCACAGTCACAGTCTGATCGACGGGGAACGTGACCGAACCCGCCAGAGTCGCGGTGACCGTCACCGTCGGAGCCGGATCCGCGTCCTCAGCCACCGTCACCACATCAACGGTCAGGACCACGCCGCTGGGGGTCGCGTCGTCGTCAGTGACCGTCACTGTCGCCGATGATTTCGTGGCGTCCAACGTGGCGTTGACCGGTGTCGACAACACGACCAGGAAAGTCTCAGCAGGCTCATCGACCGTGTCCTGCACAGTCGACACCTCCACCGTCGCAGACATGGTTCCAGCAGGGATCGTCACACCCGTCGACGCGACGGCCGTGTAGTCCACCGCAACGGTCGCCTGGTTCGACCCCGACGTGTCAGCAGCAGTGTTCCAGTTCACGGTCACGTCACGGCCCGACACCGCATCCAGAGTCACCGTCAACTCCGCGGCGGTCCCCTCGACGACGGTCACCGCGGCGATCGACAGCACCGGCGGGTCGTCGTCGTCGGTGATCGTGATCTGCGTGTCGGTGACCGTCAACCCGCCGGTCGCGGTTCCGGTCACGCTGAGGGTCTCTGAGGGTTCGTCCAGAGCATCATCAACCGGCGCCAGCACGAAAGACCCCGACCCGCTGCTGGTTCCCGCGGTGATCACCACATCGAACACCGTCACCGCCGCATAATCCGCGGAGGTGGCGGTGTCGCCGTTCTTGCCGACGGTCACAGTCACGGTCTGATCGACGGGGAACGTGACCGAACCCGCCAGAGTCGCGGTGACCGTCACCGTCGGCGCCGGATCCGCGTCCTCAGCAACAGTGGCCACGTCAACGCTCAGGACCACGCTGCTGGGGGTGGCGTCGTCGTCAGTGACCGTCACTGTCGCCGATGATTTCGTGGCGTCCAACGTGGCGTTGATTGGTGTCGACAACACGACCAGGAAAGTCTCAGCAGGCTCATCGACAGTGTCCTGCACAGTCGACACCTCCACCGTCGCAGACATGGTTCCAGCAGGGATCGTCACACCCGTCGACGCGACGGCCGTGTAGTCCACCGCAACGGTCGCCGGGTTCGACCCCGACGTGTCAGCAGCAGTGTTCCAGTTCACGGTCACGTCACGGCCCGACACCGCGTCCAGAGTCACCGTCAACTCCGCCGCGGTCCCCTCGACCACGGTCACCGCAGCGACCGACAGCACCGGCGGGTCGTCGTCGTCAGTGATCGTGATCTGCGTGTCAGTGACCGTCAACCCGCCGGTCGCGGTTCCGGTCACCGTCACAGCCTCAACCGCCTCGTCCAGAACATCATCAACCGGCGACAACACGAAAGACCCCGACCCGCTGCTGGTTCCCGCGGTGATCACCACATCAAAAGCCGTCACCGCCGCATAATCCGCGGAGGTGGCGGTGTCGCTGTTCGCACCGACGGTCACAGTCACAGTCTGATCGACGGGGAACGTGACCGAACCCGCCAGAGTCGCGGTCACCGTCACCGTCGGCGCCGGATCCGCGTCCTCAGCAACAGTCGCCACATCAACGCTCAAAACCACGCCGCTGGGGGTCGCGTCGTCGTCAGTGACCGTCACTGTCGCCGATGATTTCGTGGCGTCCAGAGTCGCGTTGACCGGTGTCGACAACACGACCAGGAAAGTCTCAGCAGGCTCATCGACCGTGTCCTGGCTGGTCCGAACCTCCACCGTCGCAGACATGGTTCCAGCAGGGATCGTCACACCCGTCGACGCGACGGCCGTGTAGTCAACCGCAGCGGTCGCCTGGTTCGTTCCCTCCGTGTCAGCAGCAGTGCTCCAGTTCACGGTCACGTCACGGCCCGACACCGCATCCAAACTCACTGTCAACTCCGCGGCCGCGCCCTCGACCACGGTCACAGCGGCGACCGACAGCACCGGCGGGTCGTCGTCATCAGTGATGACGATCTGCGTGTCGGTGACCGTCAACCCGCCGGTCGCGGTTCCGGTCACCGACACAGCCTCAACCGCCTCGTCCAGAACATCATCAACCGGCGACAGCACGAAAGACCCCGACCCGGTCGAGGTTCCCGCGGTGATCACCACATCAAACGCCGTCACCGCCGCATAATCAGCGGAGGTGGCGGTGTCGCTGTTCGCACCGACGGTCACAGTCACAGTCTGATCGACGGGGAACGTGACCGAACCCGCCAGAGTCGCGGTCACCGTCACCGTCGGAGCCGGATCCGCGTCCTCAGCCACCGTCACCACATCAACAGCCAGGACCACGCCGCTGGGGGTCGCGTCGTCGTCAGTGACCGTCACTGTCGCCGATGATTTCGTGGCGTCCAACGTGGCGTTGACCGGTGTCGACAACACGACCAGGAAAGTCTCAGCAGGCTCATCGACGGTGTCCTGCACAGTCGACACCTCCACCGTCGCAGACATGGTTCCAGCAGGGATCGTCACACCCGTCGACGCGACGGCCGTGTAGTCCACCGCAACGGTCGCCGGGTTCGTTGCCTCCGTGTCAGCAGCAGTGCTCCAGTTGACGGTCACCGCACGGCCCGACACCGCGTCCAAAGTCACCGTCAACTCCGCGGCCGCGCCCTCGACCACGGTCACCGCCGCGATCGACAGCACCGGCGGGTCGTCGTCATCAGTGATCGTGATCTGCGTGTCGGTCACCGTCAACCCGCCGGTCGCGGTTCCGGTCACCGACACAGCCTCAACCGCCTCGTCCAGAACATCATCAACCGGCGACAGCACGAAAGACCCCGACCCGGTCGAGGTTCCCGCGGTGATCACCACATCAAACGCCGTCACCGCCGCATAATCAGCGGAGGTGGCGGTGTCGCTGTTCGCACCGACGGTCACAGTCACAGTCTGATCGACGGGGAACGTGACCGAACCCGCCAACACCGCGGTCACCGTCACCGTCGGCGCCGTCCCGCCGTCAGAAGCCACATCCTCAGCAACAGTCGCCACATCAACACTCAAAACCACGCCGGTGGGGGTCGCGTCGTCATCAGTCACCGTCACCACCGCAGACGACTGCGACGCGTCCAGAGTCGCGTTGACCGGACCTGACAACACGACCAGGAAAGTCTCAGCAGGCTCATCGACCGTGTCCTGCACAGTCGACACCTCCACCGTCGCAGACGTGTCACCAGCAGGGATCGTCACACCCGTCGACGCGACGGCCGTGTAGTCCACCGCAACGGTCGCCGGGTTCGACCCCGACGTGTCAGCAGCAGTGTTCCAGTTCACGGTCACGTCACGGCCCGACACCGCATCCAGAGTCACCGTCAACTCCGCGGCCGCGCCTTCGACCACGGTCGCCGCGGCGATGGACAGCACCGGCGGGTCGTCGTCATCAGTGATCGTGATCTGCGTGTCGGTGACCGTCAACCCGCCGGTCGCGGTTCCGGTCACCGACACAGCCTCAACCGCCTCGTCCAAAGCATCATCGACAGGGGTCAACACGAAAGACCCCTCCCCGCTCAAAGACCCCGCGTCGATCACCACATCAAACGCCGTCACCGCCGCATAATCAGCGGAGGTGGCGGTGTCGCTGTTCGCACCGACAGTCACAGTCACAGTCTGATCGACGGGGAACGTCACCGAACCCGCCAGAGTCGCGGTCACCGTCACCGTCGGCACCGGATCCGCGTCCTCAGCAACAGTCGCCACATCAACAGCCAGGACCACACCGGTGGGGGTCGCGTCGTCGTCAGTGACCGTCACCGCCGACGACGATTTCGTGGCGTCCAACGTCGCGTTGACCGGACCTGACAACACGACCAGGAAAGTCTCAGCAGGCTCATCGACGGTGTCCTGCACAGTCGACACCTCCACCGTCGCAGACATGGTTCCAGCAGGGATCGTCACACCCGTCGACGCGACGGCCGTGTAGTCCACCGCAACGGTCGCCGGGTTCGTTCCCTCCGTGTCAGCAGCAGTGCTCCAGTTCACGGTCACGTCACGGCCCGACACCGCATCCAACGTCACCGTCAACTCCGCCGCGGTCCCCTCGACGACGGTCGCCGGCGCGATCGACAGCACCGGCGGGTCGTCGTCATCGGTGACCGTCACCACCGCAGACGACTTCGACGCGTCCAACGTCGCGTTGACCGGTGTCGACAACACGACCAGGAAAGTCTCAGCAGGCTCATCGACCGTGTCCTGCACAGTCGACACCTCCACCGTCGCAGACATGGACCCCGCAGGGATCGTCACACCCGTCGACGTCACCGCCGTGTAGTCCACCGCAGCAGTCGCCTGGTTCGACCCCGAACCCGCGGCGGTGTTCCAGTTCACGGTCACGTCACGGCCCGACACCGCATCCAACGACACTGTCAACTCCGCCGCCGCGCCTTCGACGACGGTCGCCGGCGCGACCGACAGCACCGGCGGGTCGTCGTCATCGGTGACCGTCACCACCGCAGACGACTTCGACGCGTCCAACGTCGCGTTGACCGGTGTCGACAACACGACCAGGAAAGTCTCAGCAGGCTCATCGACCGTGTCCTGCACAGTCGACACCTCCACCGTCGCAGACATGGACCCCGCAGGGATCGTCACCGTCGTGGACGTCACGGCCGTGTAGTCCACCGCAGCAGTCGCCAAGTTCGACCCCGAACCCGCGGCAGTGTTCCAGTCGACGGTCACGTCACGGCCCGACACCGCATCCAACGTCACCGTCAACTCCGCCGCGGTCCCCTCGACGACGGTCACCGCGGCGACCGACAGCACCGGCGGGTCGTCGTCGTCAGTGACAGTCACCACCGCAGACGACTTCGAGGCGTCCAACGTGGCGTTGACCGGACCTGACAACACGACCAGGAAAGTCTCAGCAGGCTCATCAACCGTGTCCTGCACAGTCGACACCTCCACCGTCGCAGACATGGTTCCAGCAGGGATCGTCACACCCGTCGACGTCACCGCCGTGTAGTCCACCGCAACGGTCGCCGGGTTCGTTCCCTCCGTGTCAGCAGCAGTGTTCCAGTTCACGGTCACGTCACGGCCCGACACCGCATCCAACGTCACCGTCAACTCCGCCGCCGCGCCCTCGACCACGGTCACCGGCGCGATCGACAGCACCGGCGGGTCGTCGTCATCGGTGACCGTCACCACCGCAGACGACTTCGACGCGTCCAACGTCGCGTTGACCGGTGTCGACAACACGACCAGGAAAGTCTCAGCAGGCTCATCCACCGTGTCCTGCACAGTCGACACCTCCACCGTCGCAGACATGGACCCCGCAGGGATCGTCACACCCGTCGACGTCACCGCCGTGTAGTCCACCGCAGCAGTCGCCTGGTTCGACCCCGAACCCGCGGCAGTGTTCCAGTCGACGGTCACGTCACGGCCCGACACCGCATCCAACGACACTGTCAACTCCGCCGCCGCGCCTTCGACGACGGTCACCGCGGCGACCGACAGCACCGGCGGGTCGTCGTCGTCGGTGACCGTCACCACCGCAGACGACTTCGACGCGTCCAACGTCGCGTTGACCGGTGTCGACAACACGACCAGGAAAGTCTCAGCAGGCTCATCGACCGTGTCCTGCACAGTCGACACCTCCACCGTCGCAGACATGGACCCCGCAGGGATCGTCACCGTCGTGGACGTCACCGCCGTGTAGTCCACCGCAGCAGTCGCCTGGTTCGACCCCGAACCCGCGGCAGTGTTCCAGTTCACGGTCACGTCACGGCCCGACACCGCATCCAACGTCACCGTCAACTCCGCCGCCGCGCCTTCGACGACGGTCACCGCGGCGACCGACAGCACCGGCGGGTCGTCGTCGTCAGTGACCGTCACCACCGCAGACGACTTCGAGGCGTCCAACGTGGCGTTGACCGGTGTCGACAACACGACCAGGAAAGTCTCAGCAGGCTCATCGACCGTGTCCTGCACAGTCGACACCTCCACCGTCGCGGTCGTGGACCCCGCAGGGATCGTCACCGTCGTCGACGTCACCGCCGTGTAGTCCACCGCAACGGTCGCCGGGTTCGACCCCGAACCCGCGGCGGTGTTCCAGTTCACGGTCACGTCACGGCCCGACACCGCATCCAGAGTCACCGTCAACTCCGCCGCCGCGCCCTCGACCACGGTCACCGGCGCGACCGACAGCACCGGCGGGTCGTCGTCGTCGGTGATCGTCACCACCGCCGATGATTTCGAGGCGTCCAGAGTCGCGTTGGCCGGGGCCGACAGTTCCACCAGGAAAGTCTCATCAGGCTCATCCACAGCGTCTTGGCTGGTCTGCACCTCCACCGTCACAGACCTTCTCCCCGCAGGGATCGTCAACGTCTGCGCCGTCGCCGACGCCGTGTAGTCCACATCAGCGGTCGCGGGGCTCGAGCCCGTACCAGCAGTGGTGTTCCAGTCGACGGTCACGTCACGAAACGGCGCCGCGTCCAAAGACACCGTCAACTCCGCCGCGGCCCCCTCGGCCACCGTCACCGCCTCCACCGACAGCATCGGCAGATCGTCGTCGGTGATCGTTCCCGTGGCGGTGAGGTCTGTCTGTGTGGCGGACAGGGTGGCGTTGGTGGCCTTGGTCAGGGTCACCGTGACCGTCTCGTCGGGTTCTTGCACCAGGTCACCCTTGACGGGGATGACGATGTTCGCCGTGCGTTCCCCGGCGGGTACGGTCAGGGTGAGCGGGTCCGGTGCCGCGTAGTCGTCGCCGCCTGTGGCCGTGCCGCCCAGGGTGTAGCCCACCGTCACGTCTTTGCCGCTCACTGCCGAAAGGGTGACGGGGAAGCTCAGGTCCGTGGTGGCTTCGGGGTCGTCCCCCTCGGTGGCGTTGTCGGCGTTCGCCACCGACACTGTGGCGGTCTGCGCGTCGTCGTCGGTGATGGTGACGGCTATCTGCGCCTTCCCGGAGCCGATAGTGACCGCATCAGACGAGCCGCCGGATATTACATACTGCACTTCGTCGGAGGTTCCGAACATACCATCGGTCAATTCGACCAGGAAGGTCTCAGCGTACTCGTCCACAGTGTCCTGGGTCGTCTGCACCTCTATCGTCTTGAACGCTTGCGCTGGCCCAAAGCCGGCCGGCCAGGTAAGGGTCTGGGACGCCGCGGTGTAGTCGCTGCTGTCTGCCGGGTGGTCGCCCACCGTGTCGGCCGCGGTGGACCATCTCAGACTGAAGTCTTCTTTTACGGTTCGCCTACCGAATTCATCCCGGAGTCCCAGAAAAGCCAGTATGAAGGAGACTGTGCCTCCTTCAGCCACCGGACCAGTAGGTGGGGTGATTAAGACCCTTGCCTGGATGAAGTCGGTTACTGTTATCTTCGCATCCGCTGTGGCGTCGTTGCCGTTCGTGTCGGTGGCCCGCACGGTGACCAGATAAACGTTGTCCTGGTTCTTGTCTGTCGGGTTTTCGTAGTCCTGAGCGGGAAGGGTCAGATCGGCGTTGCCGTCGCCCGTCTTGTTGATGGTGAAGAGGGCCGCATCGTCTCCCTCCAGCGCCCAGGTCACCGCGCCCTCCGGGTTGCCGAAGACGCTGGGACTCCCGCTCCATTCCTCGTTCTCGGGCACCTCATGGTCTCCCAGGCCCTCGATCGTGAACAAGCCGGTCATGTCATTGTTGGTGATGGTCCCGGTGGCGGTGCGGAGGGCTGTCGGCAGTTCCGCGTTGGCGGGCTCTGACAGGACGACCAGGAAGGTTTCGTCGGCTTCTATGTCTGCGTCGTCTGAGGTCTGCACTTCCACCGTGACGCTGGTCGTTGCGGCGGCGATGGTCGCCGTCCGGGCCGGGGTCACCGGCGTGTAGTCCGTCCCCGCAGTGGCCGGGTTGGCTCCTTCAGCGTCAACGGCCGTCTGCCACTTGACGGTCACGGCCTGTTTGACTGACTTGGACATGTTGATGGTGAACTGCGCCTTCCCGCCCTCGTCCACGGTTGCGTCCGTGATCGAGAGCACCGACGCGTCGTCGTCGATGACGGTGACGGCCACGTTGTACTCTCGGGAGGCGACGAAACCGCTGCCGCCGGCGGTGTTGACGACGGTGACGGCACGACGGCCGCCGAGGTTCACCGTATTGTCGTCCACTCCGGTGACGGTGACGGTCTGCGGCTGGTTCCAGTCCGAGGGGGCGAAGGTGAGTTCGGTCTTGTCGAGGGAAACTGCGGCGGTGTCCCCCTGTGTGGTGAGGGCAACCGTCACGTTTCCTGCGGGTTGCGCATCGAGGGCCACGGTGTAGCCGGCCATCCCGGCACTTTCGACCACGGCCAGGGCGTTCTTTGAGATGACGAGATCCCAGGCGTTCACCGACACCTGCACCGCCTGGGTACCGGTGTTGCCGTCCTCGTCGGTGGCGCGTGCGGTGACGACGTAGACGTTGTTCCCGTCTTTGTCCGCTGGGCTGTCGAAGGATTGGGGCGGCAGGGTCAACAAGCCGGTGTCGGGGTCGATTGTGAAGTCGTCCGAGTCGTCGCCTTCAACCGTCCAGGTGACGTGGCCCAACGGCCGGCCCGAGACTTTCGGCGCCGCCGAGGTCCACGCCCGGCCGGCGCGGACCGTTCCGTCGCTGTAGCCGCCCATGGACAGCGAAGCTTGGTCGTCGTCTCGTATGGTGACTGTGGGGAGCCGGCTGCGCCCCCTCGTGTTGCCCGGGTTGCCTTCGTATACAGGCGCCCAGGAGGGCGGCGGCAGAACAAAGCTGACAGAGATGCCGATGTCTTCGTCGGTCTCGATCTCGCTGTCCTCTATGGTGCTTATTCTCCTGGTGTGGTGGGTGTCGCCACTTTGTATACGGATGATGTTGCTTGAGAGGGTTCCGTCTATTTCCTGGTAGTCGATGTGCTCGGTTGCCGGGTGGGCCGACCCGGAGGTCGAGTCGTGGTATGTTATTTGGTTCGCCTGCATCAATCCTTGTGGTATCGGGTCCGAGTAGTTGAACAGGAGGTTCACCGCGTCGCCTTCGTCCACCACCCGATCGGGGATGGTCAGGGTTGGCAGGCTGGTGTCGGCGATGGTTACGGTGGCCTCTCCGTCTACGGGGTGAACGTTCAATCTGCCGTCGGTGGGATTGGTCAGGGCGACGGTGAAGGTCTCAAATTGCGGCTCCACCAGTCTGTCTTTGATTATCGGCACGGTGATCGTCTTTACTGTCTCTCCCGGTTTGAAGGTGAGGGTGCCGGTGAGGGTGGTGTAGTCCTGTCCGGAGATGGCGGTGCCTTCCCTGGTTTCGTAGGACACCTGCACTTCATGTGTGCTCGCTTGGGAGAGGGCGACATTGAGGGACGCCTGCCCGACGTCTTCATCAACGTCGATGTCCTTGACCGACGCCTGGGGGGTGTCATCGTCCACGATCACAGCGTTGATGAGCCAGCCGTGCCGTCTTTCTGGGGACATGGCGGACCAGTCTCCCGAAAGAGGCTGAAGCCATATCGACAGGCGCTCGTTTTCTTCTTGGCGTGTGTCCCCGATGATTCGCACGAAGAAGGGGAAGTCGTCGTCTTCGCTGGGCACAAAGATGATGGGCGCGGCGGATGCCAGTTCTCCCACACGATCGCTGCACGGCCAGCTGGACCATCTGTGGACACCCGAGGGGGTGAACCTCTCCTCGCTGTAACCCGCGCCGGGCGCGATTCCATACTGGAAGTCGTCCGCAGCAGCCTCGCTGGGCAGAAAGTCCGGGGGAAGGCTTGTTCCCCGGAGATCGGTTGTGTCGAGCCGGCAGGCGATCATACGGAGACTGTCGGTTTGCAATATTGTGTTTCTTTCGTCGTCGGACCGCGGATCACGTTTGAGGTGCAGTGAGAATTCCTGGTTCTCGCCTGACTTCTCTGCAATGGCTTCCGGCAACGATTTATAGAGTTCGAAGTTCCAGGCGTCGTCGTCCTCGATCTGGCCGATGGCTCTGGCCTTGACGAAGCGCAGGGAGGCGGCGTCTCCGCTCACCACGACTTGGATCGTCTCGGAGTTTTCGGCACGGTCATCGTCGAGAATCGCCACCGACACCGTCTTCTCCGTCTCACCGGGGGCGAAGGTGAGGTCGCTGGAACTGACCGCTGTGAAGTCATTCCGGCCTATCGAGGCGTTGCCTCCGCTTCTGGCAATGTACTGGCCGTCGCCTAGGTCGTTGGAGGTCTTCCACTGGATGGTTACCGGCTCCGTCTGGACCGGGGTCAGGGTGACGGTGAAATTCAGCTGTGCGCCGGGCGCCTCCACAACCGGCGCCGCGTCAGCGATCGATATTTCCTTTCCATCGTTGTCCAGGATGGACCCGGTGGCGGTGGGGTCGCGGAACTTGGCATGGGGCGCGTGGGCCAGTTGTATCTTGAACTGTTCGGTTGTTTCGGGCCGGGTGTCTTCAAGGGTCTGTACTCTGACCGTCTTGGACTGCTCCCCGGGCGCGAAGGTGATGGTCCGGCGCCTCTCTACTCCGGCATAGTCACCGTCGATGCTTCTCGCTGTCCCGTCTTCGGTCAGCCACTGGACGGAAACCGATTTCTCGGAGGGGTGCGAGAGGGAGATGGTGAAGTTGAGTTCGCTGCCCTCCATGCCCGTGGCGTCGGTGATCGACATCTGTGGCCGCGGGTCGTCGTCGCGGATGGTCTGGATCGCTTGCACATCGTCGGCCGCGGCGCCCGTGATCGACTCCAGCACTAGGCTGAACTGCTGGAGGGGCTCGTCCACGGTGTCCTGCAGCGTCGGGATCGCCGGCAGCGTCACGCTGGTTTCCCCGGCGGGGATGGTGACCGACACGGCGGCGGTCGCGGTGTAGTCTTCACCGGCTTCGGCGGTGTGGGCGCCGTCAGTGTCACTGCCACCGTCCCGGGTCTTGTAGGTGAAGGTGACGTCCGTGGACGCGGCCGGGGCCAAGGTGACCCGGAAAGCAGCCGGCCATCCCTCCGTGACTGTGGCTTTGACCGGCTCGACCGACAGGGCCGGCCCGTCCACGATGCTCGCTGTGGGCATGGGTGCTCGGGAGCGAATGGCGGCGATGGTGATGTCGCTGCCGAAGAGCTCCTTCTGTTTGTTTGGATCAGTGACCCGCCTTCCACCGTCGATCAGATCCGATTCTGCCAGGGAGAAAGAGAATGTTTCCAGGCCCTCTCCGCTGGTTTCATCGAGGTGGACGGGCACGGACAGCGTGCTTTCGGTGCCCCCTTCGGGGACAGTGATGGTGTAGCCGTTGAGGTTGCTCGAATCGCCGAAGTCAGTGCCTTTCGTCGCTGTGCCGGCCGTTGTGAGCACCCTGGCGCGCAATTCGTACTCGATCGGCCTGGACAGGGTGAGGCGGAGAATCGCGTCGTCGCCCTCCGGGATCGTGGGGTCGTCGAGGGTGAAGGCCATTCCCAGTTCACGGTCGTCGTTGTAGATGACGCCGTGAACTGTTACGGAATTGGTGCCGGGGCAGGTGCCGCTGACTTCGATGCAGGCGTTTACCGGGTTGGAGAACTGCACGGAGACGGTCTCGTCGGGTTCCTCGTCGTAGTCACCCTTCACAGTGACGTCGACGGACTTTTCGACCTCGCCGGGCCGGAAGGTGAGGGTTCCGGCCGTCAGGGCGGTGTAGTCGCTGCCGGCGGTGGCGGGATTGCTCTGTCCGTTCACGGAGGCTTCGGCGTAGTCCACGGTCACTGTCTTGCCGCTGGGACTGTTCAGCATGACCCGGTACTGGAGGGCGGTGGTGTGGCCGTCGCTGCGCTCGTCCACCGCGGGCCGAGAGATGCTGATGACGGGAGGGGGATCGGTGTCGATGATGAACGCCTTGGCAACAACTCCGTCGCCGAAGCCGACGCCGGTCTGACCTTCGGCGTTCACGTCTTCGTCGAAGACGGTCCTCGCATCCAACCCTCCCGCATTCCTGAACAACACCCTTACGCATTCCAAGGGTTCGTCCAGGATGTCATCGAAGACGGGGATGGAGAAGATCTTGTTCTGGTCTCCCTCCTCAAAGCGGAACGATTCGGGTATGATGGTCTGATAGTCGAGGCCGCTGGTCGCGATCGGCACACTGGGATTGGTTCTCGAATTGCAGCGGGCGGACGATCTGTACGCGCTGAGCAGTGCCGTCTCACCCTCGTTCAGCGCCCGGGCCAGTTTGATGCCCATGGTCAGTGTCTCGCCCTCTTCGGCGGTGTCGTTGTCGAAGGTTACGCGGACCAGGTCGTCGCTGTAGATGGTGCCGACCACTGTGATGTCATCGTCTAACACTCCGTCCCGGTCGAGGTCCGGAAACACCAGGTCATCTGAAGCCGCCCCGTTGATCCTGGGGTTGCTGAGTTCGAGGGCGAAGGTTTCGGACAGTTCTACCAGGTTGTCATCGACGGGATCCACCCAAAGCGTCTGCTGGGTTCTTCCCGGTATAAAAAGCAGTTCTCCGCTGGTTGCCCGAGTGAGCCTCGACCCGCTGGTATAGCTCACCTGGTAGTCGGCCGGGTCGGCCGAGATGGGGACTATCCTGTAGTTTATGGCCGCTCCCAAGCCGCCGAGGTTGACTCCCGCAGGGATCGTGACCACGAACTTGATGCGCCCGTTGGTTCTTCGGTTCCCGGCTCTGGTGCTCCATTTCTCCTCACCGGTATCGCCGTTGACGAAACTGCCGTCGCCGACGTTGACGGTTATGGGCACCGGCCGGTCACTTATATCTACGGTGGTCGATTGAGTGGGTTCAGCACCGGGGAGTTCCAGCCGGCCCGACGCGTCGTAGAACTCAAGGTAGAACCGCTCCGTCTGCTCGACGGCGAAGTCTCTGACCGTCGGAATGCTGACGGTCTGGGATCTGGCTCTGACGTTCCCCTCAGGGGTTGTGCCCGTGCCCAGATACAACGTTCCCTCCTGAGACGTGAAGTCGCTGCCGGCGGTGGCGGTGGCGTTGACCGTGCGGTACTTGACGGATCCGTTCGGTGCGTTGTCGGGGATGGAGACGGTGACGGTGGCGGAGTCTGCTTCCGCGACGGTGACGGACGCTGGCTCGACTGAGATGGGGGCCTTGTGGATGCCATTGTCGCCGATGCCGATGACCCATCGCCAGGTACCATTCGCGGCGCCGGGGTACACCAAGTTCCCGGACAAGATTTTGAACTCCAATTCAAGCGTTTCAAAACTCTCCGAGTCGTAGTCGGCTATCGTGTCGATTTCTATGGGTTGAATGAGTCTCCTGCCGTTGTTGCCGCTGGGTCTGCCGAGGCGCAGAGTTCCCTGCCGGGCCTCGTAGTCTTCGCCGGCCTCGGCGGTTCCGTCTACCGTCCTGTAGCTGATGTTCCCAGATGAACCGTCGTCCGGGACGACAAGACTGACAAGCATTCGGTCGCCTTCGATGACGCTTGAGTCAAGGGGAGAGACGGAGACCCTGACCGTGTGCGGGCTCTGGGCGGCGGCGTTGTCGGTCGACGGCATGGCCGCCAGGATGCCCAGGATGCCCAGGATGCCCAGGATGGCGCCGGCCCCAGCCAGAGAACCCGGCGGACGGACAGCCGGCCGGCTCGGGAAGCGCGACCGGCTCAAATCTGCGAGGAGGCGGCGCACGGCGACGCGTCGGGGATTCAATCCACCAACCCCCCCCCCCCCCCCGCACCCCCGGAGTGGCTTCCTGCACCACCACGCAGTCCTGCTCAATCGCCTCCCGGGATGCCTCAGACAGTCCCGCCCAGTCGTGGGCTTGGACTAGGACCGGGATGTCGGACTCCCGCAACGCCTCTGTGAGCTCCCCCCACACAGAACCCAGCGGCTCCGGCCCGGGACCGCGCACCACGAGGTGGAGGTCGCCGTCTTCATGGCTTCGACCGTCGACGCGGCTCCCGTAGGCCCATACTTCGGCATCGGGAACGTGTTGACGCAGCAGATCCTCAACCACCCGCCTGTAGCGGGGCGGGAGCGACAGCCGGTCGATCACCGACGCTCTCCACGATGACATTGGCCGACTCCCGCGTAGAACGTGGCGTCAGGGCCCGCGTCCGCCCAACTGTTCGTGCGCCGCGTCGAGCATGTCGATGCAGCGCCGAGAAAGTTGGCCTTGACCGACGCCAACCGCTTCTCTGACTCGAGTTCCAGCGTATGCAAGTTTAATTCCGATCGTTGAATCCAGCTCCCTTTGAACTCATCGGCGTCCATCCTCCAGCGTAACATGCCGAAAGCTTCCGACCAGCAGCCGACTGAAGTACCATCCGAACAATCTATCGTTAGGAAGCAGAACTAACAAATTAAGAGCACGCGCAAACAGGTGACCGACCTCGCGGCGCAACGCTGTGTCTTCCGCTCCTGTTCGGTCGCTACCGTGTCGTTCCGCCTATTCGCTCGGCCTCTGAGCCAATCATCGATGAGGCGGTCGAGGTGCTCCGGGCGCAGGGGTTGGCAGGTAGAGCTTGCCGATTCGACAGCACCGGAGCTGTGATCCTCGAGAAGGGTTCTGCGGGCAGTAGGTTGGGGGTGTGAGAGCACTGGTGCAGCGGGTGTCAGAGGCACGGGTCCGGGTTTCCGGTGAGGTCGTTGGAGAGATCTCCGCTGGACTGTGCTGTCTCGTCGGGGTGACTCACAGCGACGACCGGGACAGCGCCACGAAGCTGGCCCGCAAGCTCTGGCGCCTGCGAATATTCGCCGACGAGAACGGATACATGAACCTGTCGGTCGCCGATACGAGCACCGAGGTGCTGGTGGTCAGCCAGTTCACCCTCTATGGCGATGCCCACAAAGGCCGCCGCCCTTCTTTTGTTGCCGCTGCGGCACCGGATCATGCGGCTGAACTGATCGACGTTCTCACAGCAGAGCTCCGACGTTCGGGTGCCGCAGTAGCCACCGGGTCTTTCGGGGCAATGATGGACGTGGAACTGATCAACGACGGCCCAGTGACACTAATGCTGGAGACCTGACCACCGAAGGCCGGAAACAAGAAGCGAGAAACGAGTTTGTGAGGTATCTGCGGACATGACACCAACGAGGCTCCAACAGGATTTCTTCTCACGGGATTCGCTGCAAAGTGATCGTGTTCGGCGGTTGCCGCGGCTGGCTCGTGGAGGTTGAGGCAGGCCGTCCGGTGTCAGCGGCGCCCGGAGGCCTCTTCGCCGGGATAGACGCAAAACCCTGCTCACACCTTCGACCGCGAGCGGGAACGGGCCGATGAACAAGTCAGTAACGTGTCGGGAGTGACCGACGCAAATCTTCAGCAGATCGACGCGGCCCTCCGCAACGATATTCGCCGACTCGGCACCCAACTCGGCGCCGCGCTGGTCCGGCAACACGGCCCTGAACTGCTCGAACAAGTCGAGCAGGTGCGCACGCATGCGAGCCGGCTGCACCGCGACGGCGAGTCGGCTCTCGACCTGATCGACCACCTCACCGACGTCGGCCTCGTCGAGGCGATCCTGTTGGTGCGGGCGTTCACGGTCTACTTCCATCTGGCCAACACCGCTGAGCAGGTCCACCGCATCGAACACCTCAATGCCAACCCCAAGACAAACAACAGGCGCTTCGGCGAGACCGTCGCCAAACTCCAGGCCAGCGGCGTCTCAGACTCCGAGATCATCGAAACGACACGGTCCCTCGACCTGCGACCGGTGTTCACCGCACACCCCACCGAGGCTTCCCGCCGATCGATTCTCGACAAGCTCGCAGAGATCGCGGTTCTCATCGAGGAGCGCAACGAATCCAGCGCCGGGACAAGCGACAAGGCGCGCATCGACCGTCGGATCGACGAGTTGATCGACGTCGTCTGGCAGACCGACGAGCTGCGCAGAACCCAACCCGACCCGGTCAACGAAGCACGCTCGATCCTCTATTTCCTGAACGAGATCACAACTGAGGGCGTTCCCGAACTGTTCGACGACATCGACGCTGTCCTGCGCAGCATCGGAGGAGCGCTCAACGAGAAGGCGCCTGTTCATTTCGGTTCGTGGGTCGGCGGCGACCGTGACGGAAACCCCAATGTCACACCCCAGATCACTCTCGAAGTGCTCGAGTTTCAACGGAGTCGAGCGCTGCGCATCCTGATCCACGAAGTCGAGCAGCTCTCCGCGGAGCTGTCGGTAAGCGACATAGTCGCCGACGTGTCGGCTGAGCTGCTCGGCCGACTCGACGCCGACAGCGCAGCCTTCCCGGCGGTGACCGCACGATTCAACGAACTCAGCCTCGGCGAACCGTACCGACGGCGCTGCGGCGTGATCCATCAACGACTTCAGGAGACCGCCAGCACGCCCCCCGGTCCAAACGCCTACAGCTCGCCTCAAGAGTTCGATGCGGATCTGGCGGTCATGGGCCGTTCTCTCGGGGCGCACCGCGGTTCGCTGTTGGCGCAGGGACGCCTCGCTCGTCTGCGCCGCTGTGTGGCCCTGATCGGGTTCCATCTGGCCACGCTCGACATTCGAGAGCATGCAGACGTTCACCACGCCGCTTTGGATCAGCTCTTCTCGTCGCTCGACATCGACTATTCGGCCCTCGACCGCACCGCCCGCGCCGACCTGCTCACGGCCGAACTCGGCAGCCGTCGGCCGCTCGCTCCCCCGACGGGCCGAACGGGGGGCGACTCGCTATCGCTGCTGGCCGCTCTGCGCGACGCAATGAACCAGTCCGGCGACGAGATCATCGGCGCATACATCGTCTCGATGACTCAAGGCGTCGACGACATCCTCGCGCCGGCGGTGCTGGCCCGTGACGTCGGCCTCGTCGATCTGGTGGCGGGCGTGGCCCGGCTCGATTTTGTTCCGTTGTTCGAGACGATCGACGACCTGCGAAGCATCGGCCCGGTGCTGCGTGAGCTGTTCGAGAATCCGTCGTATCGGCGACTGCTGGACTTGCGGGGCAGCAAACAGGAGGTGATGGTCGGCTATTCGGACTCCAACAAGGACGGCGGTATCACGACTTCGCAGTGGGAGATCCACAAGGCGCTGCGTCAGATTGCCGAGGTGGCTGCTGAGTCGGGCATCAAGATCACCGTGTTCCACGGTCGGGGGGGCACTGTCGGGCGTGGCGGCGGCCCGACCAACGCGGCGATCCTCTCCCAGCCGGCCGGGGTCATCAACGGTGCGGTCAAGATCACCGAACAGGGCGAGGTCATAGCCGACAAGTACGGGCTGCCCGGGCTGGCCCAACGCAACCTCGACCTGGCTCTGTCGGCAGTGCTGGAAGCTTCGCTGGCGCATCGCACACCCCGCCACGAATGGTCGAGGTCGCACAGCTGGAACACGGTCATGGAGCTCATGTCGCAATGCGCTTTCGAGTCCTACCGGGAACTGCTCGAGACGCCGGGTTTCGTCGACTATTTCCAGAAGTCGACGCCTGTGGAGGAACTGGCCGACATGAACATCGGCTCGCGCCCCGCACGCCGCACAAGTGCCGGAGCGGGCCTTGAAGGACTCCGGGCCATCCCCTGGGTGTTCGGCTGGACCCAGTCCCGCCAGATCATTCCGGGATGGTTCGGGGTCGGGACCGCTCTCGAGGCCGCCCGCACGGCGGGGCACGCTCCCGAACTCAAGGCGATGTACGGCGACTGGCAGTTCTTCGCCGGGTTCATCTCCAACGTTGAGATGACCCTCGCCAAGACGGACCTCGCGATCACCCGGTACTACGTCGACCGCCTCGTTCCGCCGGAGCTGCACCACTTCTTCGACACCATCGCGGCCGAACACGACCGGACCGTGGCCGAGATCGCCCGAATCACCGACCGCGGCCTTCTTGAGGACCTGCCGATCCTGAAGCGCACACTCGCCGTGCGCGACGCCTATCTGGACCCGATCAACGTGCTGCAGGTCGAATTGCTTGCCCGTTCGCGCGCCGGCCACGACGACGGCCACGACCTGACCCGGCTGCGCCGTGCCCTGCTGTTGACCGTCAACGGCGTCGCCGCCGGCCTGCGCAACACCGGCTGACCGACCCCCAGCCCGCCTGCCTGTTGTGTGGGTCGTCAAACCAAGCGCAGACGGTGATGGTCACCGATTGACGGGATGAACGGGTTGTCAGGGTTGTCGGCGGTGTAGCCGCAGATCTCCGCGGCTTCCGTCGGGGTGTGACCGCGGGAGAGCAGTGCCTCGCCGATCTCGGCAGCCAGGCGAGGCCGCTCCGGCGCCAGTTCATCGCTCAGCGGTTCTCGGGTTCGCCAACCCAGCGCACTGAAGCGCTTATAGAAATTGGTTCGTTCTCGGGGACCAATGAGGTCCAGTCGGTGGGCCCTTTCGATCAGGGCCTGCATCGAAACTCCCCAAAGACGTTTCAGGTCGTGCAACCGCCCGACAGTCAGGTTGCGGAGTTGGGGGCGAATAGTCTCCGCGGGCATCAGGAACTCCGCAGCGAACGCGTTGGCGTCAGCTTCAACGTCATCGGGGACGCCTTGTCTGTGAAGACAGAGGTGTCCAAGCTCATGGGCCAGAGTCAAGCGACGACGGTCAGTTGGCGCTGCAACGTTGAGCATCACCACCGGATGGGCGCCTCTCCACTGCGAGAGTCCATCGACCCGGGATGTATCGAAGTCCGTGTCGATGATCAGACAGCCTGCGGCTTCCATCCATCGCGTGGCGCCTCTCACCGGACCGCTGGGCATTCGCCATTGCATTCGCAGGAGGCGGGCCGCAGTCCCCGGATCGTATTCGAACGGGTCAAACCAGGGAATCGTCAGTTCAGTCTTCAAGTCCAGTTCATCGAACAAGCGCTGGGCGTGGAGTCTGTGAAGATTCAATTGCGCTTCAAGGCGACGCCACACGGTCGGTTTAGCGGTCGCCCGACGTCGCATATGCGCCCCGGCAGCGAGCGCTCCTTCCATCCGGTCGGCCCGCCGTAAGAGGTCCGGTACTACCCCGAGACTCGAAGCGAGTCTTTCAAGATCATGGTCAGTGGGCTGGCGCAGTTCGTTCTCATAGCGCGAAAGTGCGGCTTGGGTCATACCCAAGTGGTCAGCCAATTCCGCCTGCGTCAGGCCCTTGGCACGTCGCGCTGTGGCGATCGCCTCCCCCAGACTCACTTCCCGTCAGCCTCCGCCTCTCTTTCGTCGTCAAGCTGGAACTCGATCCTCGGACTATGTGGCGCTCGTGGACCGGTGATCGATTCAACCGACGTACCATCAGCCTGTTCGGGCAGTTCAATCAACCAGAGCAAGTTGTCCAAACCATCTCGAAGCGACAGAACCGCAGGACCAATCTCATGGGTCGTCGAGTTCCACTGATAACCCGCGATTAGGCGAACCTCAGCGAGTCCGTCAAGCACCATTTGCTCGGGTGGTTGGGAGAGAAACTCAAGCGCAGACTGCGTCGGGTAGGTATTGACTCGGCCCTTCTTGTCGTGGCGTTTGATTCGGACTCGGCAGGTCCCGTCCACGACTATTTCTCGGAGGGGTCCCTTATCGACGATGACAATGTTGTCCCGATCATGAAGTTCTGAGACGACGTGGTGCCATACACGGTCATGGAACCAGTTGGCTAGACCTCTCGGACTCGACGTTGCAACGATGTCTGGGAGGGACCTCCTGTATCTGTCGAGATCCAGCCTGGTTCTCGGGATCGCGGCCCCAAGTGCCTGAATGACTTTCTCGCCGAGAGCCTCGACAACCTCGGTCGAATTATCGTGCGATTTCATACCGAAAAATATACCACACGCACCATCCCGGGACACAACCCGACGTCGCGGGGCTATTCCTTGGCGGGGGGGCGGTAGAACAGGGCCAGCTGGGCGATGGCGGCGGCGACACCGCCGACGGCGCTGATCAGCAGTCCGGTGACGCCGTCGAGGTTCTCGATCAGCTCGAGTTCGTAGTCGAGCGAGTACTTTCCGGGTCCGGTCGTGGCGACGCCCACGGCGATGATCGCCAACACGAAGTTGTACTCCCAACCCCCGGCGACGATGAAGAAGCCGTTGTCGCGATGCACCGTCCATCCGGCCACGACCATCAGGGCAACGAAGGCGAGCGCAGCCAGCGGCGTCAGCAGCCCCGCAGCGAAGAGGAGCCCGGCGCCGACTTCGGTGGAGGCAGCGAGCAGGGCATGGAACTTCCCTGGACGCATCCCCATGGAGTCGAACCATCCGGCGGTGCCTTTGATCTTGCCGCCCCGGAAGAACTTGCCGTAGCCGTGGGCCGCGAGGGTGAGCCCGACAGCCACTCGGATGATCAGCGTCCCGAGGTTCAAACCATCGGTTGTACAGTTCTCGGCTCCAAGCATCAATGCTGATCCCATTGTGTTCCTTTCGGGTTTCCCGGTGACCGTGGGTCTGGTGTTCGTGGGGCCGGCAGCACGCTGGTTGGCCGCGTACCACCTCAGTGTAGAAGACTCAGTCGAAGGCCGGCGTAGGCTGACGACAGTGAACTTGTTGAATGTGTTGATCGCGGTGCTGGCAGGGTTCTTGATCATTCGCCTCGGGTTGGCGATGCTGCGAGGACTTGCTCGACCCGTTCCGGAGCCGCCGCCTGCAGGCGAGTTGCGGAAAGTCAAGATCATTTACCGTTGCAGCATCTGTGGCACCGAGGTTCGTATGACGGTCGCTCCCGACACCGATCCGGAACCTCCCCGGCATTGTCTTGAGGACATGGACCTGGTAACTCCGGTCGACTAGACCCGACAATCCACAGCCTGTGGAAAAATCAGTGGATAATCACACTCATGTGATTATCCGGAAACGTCTTCCCCGAAGGATCAAACCCTCTAGAGTTGCGCTCATGTCTGACAAACCGACAAAACGCCGCGTCTCGGGTGGACGGGTCACCCCGAAAGGAACCAGACCCGACGGTTACACCCCCGATACTGTGTCCCACACTGGATCAGAAAGCATGCCCCCGAGCCCCGTGTGGGTTCCTGTGCTGATGTTCGGCCTGCTAGGTGCCGGGATCGCAACGATCGTCGTTAACTATGTCGGTTCGTTTTGGGACACGTCCAATATTGTGTTGTTGCTGGGCTTGGGAATGATCCTGGCCGGCATCGTCACCGCAACCCAATACCGCTGAACCCCAGTCACAGACCCCTTCGAGCATCCCGGGGCCCCGCCGTTGTCACACCTAGCCCTGATCGTTCATGAGTGTTGGGGTTGTTGGGGTTCGCGTCCGCGGAAAAGCCCCTTTGGTGTGGGACGATGTGTGTTGATTAGCACTTGTCGGTTCCACAGAAAAGGGGCATCTCCGAGATGCAGGTTAGCAGCACTTGTGATGTGAGGGTGACAGGGGGTGGTGGGCAGGTCGCGGCGCATGCGGGTTTGTTCGCGTTGGGGCGTTTCGCTGACGGTTTGGGGCTTTGTGAGGCGTTGTCGGCGGCGGTTCCGGCGGCTGGTGAGCGGGCCCCGGTCCATGACCGGGGCAAGGTGCTGGTGCATTTGTTGTTGATGCTCGCCGGGGGCGGGGAGGCGTGCGCGGATATTGAGCATCTGAGGGCCCAGCGGGTGCTGTTTGGGGAGGTGGCGTCTGATTCGACTCTGTACCGCACACTGCGGGGTTTGGGGCCTGATGTGTTGGAGGGCCTCGCTTCGGCGGTGGCTGGTGTGCGCGCCGGGGTGTGGGAGCGCCGCGGCGACGTGTCTGGGTCGTCTCCGGTGGTTTTGGACATCGACTCGACTTTGGTGGAGGTCCATTCGCAGAACAAGACCGGCACGGCGGCGCATTTCAAGGGCGGGTTCGGGTTCCATCCGATGCTGTGTGCCACCGACGACGGTGAGCCGCTGTCGGTCATGCTGGGGCCCGGCAACGCCGCGGCCAACAACATCTGTGACCATATAGAGGTCCTCGACGCTGCTGTGGCGCAGCTTCCTGCTTCCGTCGCTGCGGGACACCGCGAACACGACGACGCGGTGCCGGTCAGGCGGCTGCAGTTGCGTGTTGACTCCGCGGGCTGTTCCACACATATCGCCGCGGCTTGCCGGGCCCGCAACGTCGAGTTCTTCATGACAGCACGCTCAAACAACCAGGCAACAGCCGCTATCGACCACAACCGCATCGACCCCCAAAAATGGCAGCAGGCACTACGCCGCGACCAAGAACCCGACGAACGCGCCCAAGTCGCGGAGCTCACCGACTTCGTCGACCTCTCCGACTGGCCCGACAAGACCCGTTTCATCACCCGCCGCGAGCCGCTTCACCCCGGCGCCCAACGCACCCTGTTCGACTCCCGCGCCTGGCGCTACCGCGGGTTCTACACCGACGCCGCAGGCGACCCAGCCGAACTCGACGCCCACCACAGAGCCCACGCCCGCATCGAGAACACCATCGCCGACCTCAAAGACTCCGGCCTGGCCCGCATGCCCTTCAGCGACTACCACGCCAACACCGCCTGGACACAATGCGTCGCGCTCAGCTTGACGCTGGTGAAATGGTTCCAACAACTCCGCCTCACCGGACCCCTCGCCAAAGCCTCCCCCAAACGCCTCCGCTGGCAACTATGGCACACACCCGCCAGACTCGTGCGCTCCTCACGCAAATGGACCCTGCGCCTGCTCGACTGGTGGCCAACAACACCACAACTACTACACGCCTGCAACCCCGGCGCCCCATAAACACACCCCCACCCCGACCCGACACAGCCTATGAACCACCCTGACCCGACGCGCCCCAACACGCCCCGACACGCCCCGACACGCCCCGACACGCCACCAACAGCACCCGCCCGCGAATCACGCACCCCAACACCGAACCCCCAACCCCGAAACCACACAAAAACACGCACACCCAACCCGCTCACCAATACTCGTGAACGATTGGGGCTAGTGAAGGCGCACAAGATCATCAATCGTTTCTCCGAAGACATAGACGTGAACATCATCCCACCAACAGAGGGAACCTTCGGAAGCGGACGCCGCAAACGAGTCCGCCGTGAGCTGCAAGCACGCCTCAACACCGGGATCCCGCTACCGATGGAGCACAGACGGTACGGAGACCGCTTCGCGTCCACAACGATCACCTACCCGCCACTAACCGGCGACTCCATGGTTATTGCTGGTGGACCGACCTTCGGTGACGTGCTCGTCGAGATGAACATACGCGACCAGCCAGCCGAAACCACCAACACCGCGACGGTGACGTCTCTGGTCGGCGAAGCCGCCGCCATTCGACGAAGCGCTGCTGCAGGAGCATCCGCTGCTGGAACCGTTCGAGGTTCTCACAGCCGACCCGATCATCGCGGTTGTCGACAAACTCGACGCGCTCCACTGGCGCAGCCTCTCCGACAAACCCGAAGATACGGGATCGCGGGTCCGTGACATTTACGACCTGGCGTGCCTGCTACGCCACGAACCGACCAGAGAAACGCTCAGCAGCGACCGAGTCGCCGAGATGCACGAAACCGTCGTCGATTCTCTACCGACAGGGCTCGCGGACCGTACCAACGCCCGACCCGACGCCGGGTTCGCCGCGTCTCCGGCGTGCCGGATTCAGCCGCTTCACGCGCGGCGACTAGTGCTGATTGCATCCGCTGACGCGTCGCAGAGCCGTTCGGTCCTACCTTTCGTTTGAGGCGTTCCTGTCTGCGACGCTCGGCTCGTTTGGACATCTTCGTGACGTTACTACCGCAGTCGGTGGTTCTACCGAGAAGCACACAACCCCCGAACCCTTCTCGATGCGAGCGGTCGTGTCGCGACTTTCAACACCGGAAGACTCAGTCGCCGACAGCTCGGGTTGCGCGCCGGCGCGTACCTTGAGCTCGGGACCCACCGAATAGATCACCCGATTCAATGTCGACCCTGAAGTTGCGCGCCGGCGCACGCAGTGGTGTCGGGTCGAGGGTAGGGAGGCAGGTTTATTCTCGTGGCAACACATCAAACATGTGATACTGTTTAGCAACATCCTGGGGAGGGGGGACGATGCCAAACGAAATCCGCGAATGGGCAGAACAACTACCAGTCGGTGAACTGTTCGACCTCGACGACGTTCAACGCGCCCTCCCAGACATTTCACGCGACGCTCTCAAGATGGCGATAAGCCGCACTTGCCGCGGTGACGATCCGCTCATCGGTCGGGTCTGTCGAGGGATCTACACCAGACGACGCGTCGGGGCGCGGTATCCTGCCCGGCTACCGAACAGAGCCCGCGAAGAACTGCCTTGGCGATTCGCTGGGCCAGGCGCTGGAGTCACAGGACCCTACGTCATCAACATGTTCGGCTGGAGCACCCAAGTATCGCCGCGGCTCTGGGTGGCCATGCTCGGACGAACCCCGCAGCGCACCGACCTCGGAACGATATTCCAACGCCGCTTCAACACGAGACGGCTGGAGCTCAACCGTTGGGAAGTCTCGATCCTTGAAGCCGTCCGATGTTTCAACGAATGGGCTGAACTGTCATGGGACGACGCTTCAGCGAAGTTCGCTGACTACTTCCAACGCGGCTACTACGGCGACGAGATACGCGGCGACCGAATCGTCGACGCAGCCCAAGCAGAACGCGGGTTGGGCACTGACTATTTGCCTCGCGTCGAGTCCCTTGTCTCGGCGATGTGATGGGCAAACGACGCAGGCGATGCGCCGGGAAGGTGCGCACCGCCGACGGCGAACGCGACTGCGAACTCCCGGCGCAAGACAACTCCATCTACTGCCACCAACACCCCACGTCCACAACAGGAACCGCGGCTGGTAAACCAAGCATGGCTGACGATTCATCGGTAGCGCCACCCTCATTGAACCCACCACCAGACACCAGCGGTGACACTGCTCCTGCGACTGGATGCGTGTCAGAGATCAACTCGCTACTGGAGGACACAGACCTATGGGAAGCTGTTCTCGATGTGCTAGCAGAGAAGATCGACCCGGCACAGAGCGTCAAACAGATGGCGTACAAGGACCTGTATGTGACCGAGGCGCTGCGGTGCTCGGTGGTGCCCTCAGAGGCGTGCCCGCAAGCGCTGGTGGTGTTCAAAGGCGGCACGTCGCTGATGAAGACACACAAGATACTCAACCGATTCTCCGAAGACATCGACGTGAACATCATCCCGCCACAAGAGGGGACCTTCGGAAGTGGCCGACGTAAGAGAGTCCGTCGCGAGCTGCAAGCACGCCTGAACGCCGGTATCCCGCTACCGATGGAGCACAGACGCTTCGGAGACAGATTCGCGTCCACAACGATCACCTACCCGCCGTTGGCAGACAACACCATGCCCGTCGCCGGCGGCCCGACCTACGGTGACGTGCTCGTCGAGATGAACATACGCGACCAACCAACCGAAACCACCAACACCGCGACGGTGACATCGCTGGTTGGGGAAGCCGCCGCCGCAATGGACCCGGTGCTGCTTGAGGAGTACCCGATCCTGGAACCGTTCGAGGTTCTCGCTGCGGACCCGATTATCGCGGTTGTCGACAAACTCGACGCGTTGCACTGGCGCAGCCTCTCCGACAACCCCGAAGATACGGGATCGCGGGCCCGTGACATTTACGACCTGGCGTGCTTGCTGCGCCACGAACCGACAAGAGCGAAGCTCAGCAGCGACCGAGTCGCCGAGATGCACGAAACAGTCGTTGCTTCTCTACCGACAGGCCTCGCGGGCCGTACCAACGTCCGACCCGACGCCGGCTTCGCCGCGTCGCCGGCGTTTCAACCGGGCGAAGCCGGCTATGAGGCGTTGAAAGCCAACTATCCCACTATCCGGCAGTACGTCTACACAGAAGACGACTGGGTCACCTTCGACGACGCGTTGACGATCATCCACAACAGCAGCCACCTGATCTGACAGTTCTTTGGGTGGGACCGCCTACTCGCCAGCAAGGAGTTCTAGGCATACGTCGCGGCCGGTCGCATCAAGCGGCGCATACAACTCGACGTCAATGTCGAACTCGCTGAGCTTACGAGCCGGCACTGGAGCAACAACCTTCCAGTGGAGTTGACCGGCACCGCAGCCAAGCGCAGGCACAGCCAACGACTCGATACCCCAGTCTTCGTATCGCTCCTGGAGGTAGTCGAGCCGGTCGACAATGTCTTCGAGGTTCGAGGCTGAACGCCAGCGGTCCTTCGTTGGGAAGTTCAACACCCAAGGGAGAACCAGAGGCGCCCACAGGTACGGCTCACCGAGACGAACCTCACGGCCACGGCAACGACGGGCGTACTCCGTGAACATGTCGGGGAACCGCTTCTTGAACTGCAACGCGATGCCTTTGCCCATGACGCCGACGCAGTTGATGGGGTCTTCTTAGACAACGAGAACGTCGACGAAAGCGTCACAAACAAACATGCCTCAACCCAGGTATGTAAGTCCCACTCTGCCAACTCTCCGTTGATTACAGATGTGGAGATGGCGGGAGTTGAACCCGCGACTTCCTGCTTGCAAGGCAGGCGCTCTGCCAACTGAGCTACACCCCCGAGAAGGATCGCCTTGTGCTGTCGATGCTCATTTCGAACGGCACCCGCCGGAGTGTCCGGCGGGCAACACGCAATACGCTGCCGACCTCGGCATCCATTTTCGGCATCGGCGGCGGGTAACAGGTGCCTGTTTGGTTGGACTGGGTCCAGCGACAGATAGAGCGTCACTGCCGGGTGGGCCTGCAGCGGACAAAACCTGGCCCGCGTCGATATCTAAGTCGCTTTCTTTGATAATGACTTCTCGTGGCACGAGGTTGGTTAATGCGGGAGGGCCGTGGTCGTGCCTGTTGATGTATCCGGCCAGGTCGAGCCTGCGGGCGATTCGGCGTGTGTCCCGTTCGCTCTCTCCAATCATGCGAGCGATGGCCCTCGTTGTGCCCCGCTCGCCTAGCGAAACCAGCGCTGCGAGATATTCCTGCTCACTGTTGGACAGGTCGTAGAAAGCAGGATCGCTGATGTCGCGCAGCATGATGGCATCAGCAAACTCGACCGCTAATTCGACTGAGGACTCGTCGATCTCGTTAGCCGGCGCGTTCGCCGCATCCCACGCAGCGTGTCCGATCAACTGAAGTTTGTAGGGCGAGCCGCCAATAGAAGACGCTGCGAGCCGTAGAGCTTCTTTCGTGATCGAACCGCCGTTGTCTTCGGTCGTGGATTTGATGCCCCGCAGCGCGTCGGTGTAGTTCAGCGGCATCAGATCACATTGGTTGATCCTTCGCAGGAAGGTGTTTTTCTTGCCATCAAGAAGTGTGTACTTCATCTCAGGCAGTCCAGCGCCCACGAACGCCACAGGCAACTGCGCTCGCTTGGTGATGTGCTGGATGTCGTTCCCTAGCCGTCGAGCTTCGTCTTTGTCCGACACATGCAATTCGTCGACAGTGACCAACACGCCCGAACCGGCGTTCTGAGCGGCTTGCGCCATCATCGTGAGCCGCTCCCGCAGCCCCATGTCAACGCTGGGGTCGAACTGTTCGGTGTCCGCCCATTCTTGGCGATACGGTCCGAGGTTGATTCCTCGTCTTCGCTCTTTCGATCTGGGACTTGAAAGGTCGCCTAACCCAGGTGTCTGGTACTTGCGTGATGCCTTTCCAATGTCGTCTGACAGGCGACGCAGTAAGCCACTGCCGTGTCCATCGACAGAGAGCACGATCCAGCCGTTGCTCTCAGCCCAGCGTTCAAGTTCGGTGAGCATCGCCGTTTTCCCAGAACCGCGCACTCCTAAGAGAAGGGTCGTGAAGCGTTTGTCTCTAGGCCCTGCAGCCAACCCTGCGTATACATCTGAGAACTCGTCGTTACGTCCGACTAGAGAGGTGGGTACCGCCCCGAAATCAGGAGAAAAGGGGTTGTCCATATCCACCAGTTTACCGCATCAACCTGCCGCCTCGCGCATCAACCTGCCGCCTCGCGCATAAACCCGCCGCCTCGCGCATAAACCCGCCGGCGACGTGATCCGACGCTTCGCTCAACTGAGCTACACCCCCGAGAACCACATTGGTTCATTGTGGCAATGTCATCTCGGTGAAATGCGCCATGACCACGATCCTATACCACCACGATCGGTCCGAACCCCGCGCTCAGTTCTTCAACGCTCGAAATTCTCCCAGTAACGGCTCGGCACCGGTCCGCGTTGATGCTTGTACTTTGACCGCAGTTCGTCGGAACCGTACGGATGATCCGCCGCGGTGGTCATCTGCTGAAACGAGATCTGTCCGATCCTCATGCCGGGATACAGCTTGATCGGCAAATTGGCGACGTTGCTGAGTTCCAAAGTCAACTGCCCGTCGAACCCGGCGTCGACGAAACCCGCCGTCGAATGGATCAACAACCCCAAGCGACCCAGGCTCGACTTGCCCTCGAGGCGCGCCACGAGATCGTCGGGAACCGCGACCCGTTCGAGGGTGCTGCCCAACACGAACTCGCCGGGATGCAGGATGAACGACTCGTCCTCGCCGACCTCGACCAACTGGGTGAGATCGCTGAGATCCTCTCTCACGTCGATATGGCCCATCGTGTGATTCCTGAAGACCTGAAACAACCCGTCAAGCCTCAAATCGACCGACGAAGGCTGCAACGCAGAGGGGTCGAGCGGATCAATGATGATACGCCCGATTTCGAGCTGTTCGCGAAGCGTCCGGTCAGAAAGAATCACTTGTATCCGATCTCATCGCCTAAACGATGATTCTCAGTTGCCGTTCGTTGGCGACCCTACCCGCACCCGTCGCACCATCACACCAGAACACGCCGAGCATCGCCGCTTCGAGAAATCCGGCTCTTCGGATTTAAAGGCTCTTCGGATTTAAAGGGGGTCCGGATCCGCGGTGAGAGGGGTGGGGGCCTCCAGAATCGGGGTTGACATGCACATCGATTCAGAGGAAGGCCCCCGGTGGGACAGGAACCCACGCGTATGTGCGAGTTGTTATACCGTCCTGGTCTCTGAACTCGTTTGACTCCGCGGTGGCCTGAGCGTTCTTCTATCGGGTTTCGCCGGTTGGGTCGTCCGGGGGTAGCGGGGGTGAAGCATTCACACGCGGGTTCGGGGAGAAGTGTTGCATGTGGGGAGAAGCTTGTGTTTACGGGTATCGTTGTTCTTTCTGTTCACGGGTACCGTTGTTCTGTGATGTTCAAAGTTGGAGGATTGCCATGTTGATGCCATCGACCCCCCCCCCCCCCCCCCCGGTTGGTTGTGTAGTGCGTTCGCCACGGCGTCTGAAACGTGCCGGTGTCGCCCTGTCAGCGTTCGTGCTGGCGCTGACCCTGGTGTCGCCGGTCGCGACGGTGTCTGCCCATAACGACAACCCGCACGTGGTCAACATCGTCGAGGGCACGACAGTGACCCACACGTTCACCGGTCTGACACCGATCAACGCAGGAGGCCCCCCCCGTGTCGGCGACTTCAGAATATACGTCGCCCAACAACACAGCGACGACATCGTCGTGCACTACGACAAAGGCTTCGGCAGCGGCATAATCACCACGAGCCCCTACTCCCACTACGCGGACCGCAACGGCGAGTTCACAGTAACGATACACGCCAAAGCAGACAACGAATACGAACCCACAGAAACCGCCAGACTCATCTCCAGTGCAGACAACACGGTCACCCGAGACGACACGCTGCTCTCCATCAACATCATCGACGCGTCCCTCGCGCCGTTGGAGACCATCGACATCTCGCAACGGGCCGGCGACAATTCCGACCGCACTGCAAGGATCAAACCCGGCGAGACCAAAACCGTGGTCTTCGCGAACTTCCCTGCAAATATCATCCCGGCAGGCGAGGTGTGGGCAACGGCCTCATTCCAGCACGGAACCCGTCTGAACCTGGTTAACGAATACGAGTTCAGAGACATGACGACCGACACCAGGATCGGCTCCTCCGCGACAAGAATAGAACTCGACTCCAACAGCGACGCGGTGCTCACAGTCCGGTTGAACCCCTTCAACATGCGTTTCGACACCGGCTCCTGGATCAGAATCGCCTTCTATGCAGACCGCGGCCGCAGCAGCCACATCCAGACAACCTACCTCTCCGTTCAGAACCGGCCCACGACCAACAACCTCATCACAGTACCCGCCGACTGGCCCCTCATCCCGAACGGACTAACAGCAGGCGACTCGTTCCGGCTGATGTTCTCATCCTCGTTTCCACTTTCTGCTGTAGTCAGCCCACGCAAAGCAGGCTACGACCTAATCATCCGAACAACATTGGCTCTGAACGCGCCTGAGGTTCCGTCGTATATTGCAAGATCGTTCACGGCGCTGGTCGCAACAGTCAACGAACCCGACATCCGTGACAACACCGGCACCAACGGCGCCGGTGTCCCCATATATTGGATGCAAGGCGCGAAAGTAGCCGACGACTACACCGACTTCTACGACGGATCCTGGGACAACCCCCAAGACGTCAGAACCGAAACAGGCCAGAAACAGAACTACGGCAAAGTGTACCGGCACTACCACGGCGTCGGCGGACCTCTAGTGGGAAACACTTATATGGCCTGTAGCGCTCTAAGACAATACGGCTTTGGCAAGGCTCTACCTGATTGCCTTAATATTGGCACACAACACTCTATATTCGGGATATCGCCCGTGTTCGAAGTGCTTTCTGTACCACAAATAGAAACTGCGAGACAGTCGCTGGCAGCGGTCCCGTCTCTGACGCTCAGCGCCGACGCCGCCTCGGTCAGCGAAGGCGGCCGAGCAACGTTCACGATCACTGCCGACCCGGTGCTCTACAGCGATGTCACAGTGAACGTGGGAACCGAACAAGAAATGGGAGAAGGCCTCGACTACATCGGCAGCGGAACCACCCAACAGGTCACCATCCCCGCCGGGCAGGCCACAGCCACCTGGACCGTGACCGCCCACAACGACGACCAACACCGAACCGACGGACGGATCCAAGCACACATCAAACCCGGCGACGGCTACACGCTGGGCGTCCCCCACAACGTCACCCTGGACCTCCTCGACGACGACGACCCGCCGCCACAACCCGAACCGGCACCCGAACCGGCACCCGAACCGGCACCCGAACCGGCGCCGCAGCCGGCACCACAGCCGGCACCAACACCAGCGCCGCAACCGGCACCAACACCAGCGCCGCAACCGGCACCACAACCGGCGCCGACCCGAGCACCAGCACTGCAACCACCACCGGCACCGCAGCCGCAGCCGGTGGTCGAGCCGGTCGTCTTGACGGTGTCAGACGCCGAAGCGACAGAAGGCCGAACCCTCGACTTCGTCATCGCCTTGAACCGGGCAGCACGAACACCCGTCGAGATCACCTACAGCACCCTGCGCGGCGAAGCCACCGACGACGACTACACCCACACCGTCGGCACCATCACCATCAACACCGGCGAAACCCGCAGAACCGTCCACATCCGAACAACAGCCGACGACATCAACGAACAACCAGAACGAATGATCCTCTACCTGGTCTCCGTCGACGGCGCAGAACCAGACCGACGCAGCGCCACCGGCACCATCAACAACAACTGACCGAACAAACCCACCAACCCCGCCGAGACTGCCCGGCCTGACCGAGGCTCGGACCAATAGACTGTGACCTGAGCCGATCCGGCCCCGCCGACTCGGCTCAGGTCGACCATGCCCGCGGGTGTAGTTCAATGGTAGAACATCAGCTTCCCAAGCTGATAACGCGGGTTCGATTCCCGTCACCCGCTCACTCACTGGATCTGAAAGAGGTTCACCCGGCTCAGATCGGGTTTCAGGGATACTCCAACACTGCCGCTGGTGGCCGTGACTCGCCTTTGATCCCTGCTAGAAGTTGCACGGATGCTGCACACCGCCGCAGATCGCAGGCTCCCTGTCGAACCGTCGAACGATGAGGCGAAGTGCGTCCTCCCAACCCTCTCCACCCGACTCCAGCGGAACGGTCTCGACCATCATGGTCCGCCGCGTCCTTGTGGTGATCCAACCCGCGGGCGGGCAACAGCACACGATTCGCGGGCATCGTCAGCTCGGCTCCTGCTGTTACTCACCAGACGCTTTACATTACCGACACAGTACCCTGCAACAGTTGCTGCTCTCGCCCACAGCGATGCACACGACACGGTCCCGCGCCGCTCCACCGGCGTCGGTGCCCGGAGACACCCACGGAGGCAATGCCTTGACAGACTCGGCGCACACGGTGGTCGTCCAGCTGACCGTCAACGGGAAGCAGCACGAAACAACCCTCGACACCCGCACAACCCTGCTCGACGCCCTCCGAGACGACCTCGGCATCATGTCCGCGAAGAAAGGTTGCGACCACGGCCAGTGTGGAGCTTGCACAGTGATCGCGAACGAGCGGCGAATCACGTCCTGCCTGGCGCTGGCGGCCTCCTACCACGGCACGGAGATCACGACATCGGAAGGACTGGGCTCGGTCGAGAACCTCTCCGCCCTTCAAGCGGCGTTCGTTGAATGCGACGGCCTCCAGTGCGGATACTGCACGCCGGGCCAGATCTGTTCGGCGGTGGGAATGTTCGACGAAGCCCGCGCCGGCGTCCCCAGCCACGTCAGTACCGACGTGGCCGACCCCGATGTCGTCCTCTCAGACGTGGAGATTCGAGAACGAATGAGCGGGAATCTCTGTCGTTGCGGCGCATACACCAATATCGTCGCCGCGATCGGCGAGGTCGCCCGAGACACGGGGCTGCGGCCATGAGGCCCTTCGAGTACAAACGGGCGAACACAGTCGAGGAAGCTCTGGCGCTCATGGGCGAAGGCGCCGCATTCCTTGCCGGCGGAACGAATCTGGTCGACCATCTCCGTCTCGGCGTTCGATCAGCTGACCGCCTGATCGACGTCAACGGCCTCGGACTCGACGCCATCACCGAGCTGCCCGACGGCTCGGTGAGTGTCGGCGCCCTCGTCCGCAACACCGACATGGCAGCACACCCGCTCATCCGATCGCGGTTCCCGTTCGTCAGCCAAGCGATCGTTGCCGGCGCCTCGGGCCAGCTCCGCAACATGGCCACCACGGCCGGCAACTTGATGCAGCGGACACGCTGCGTCTACTTCCAGGATCTGTCCACTCCGTGCAACAAGCGCGAGCCGGGCGCCGGTTGCGCCGCCATCGCCGGCTTCGGCAAGTACAACGCGATCTTCGACGTCTCCGACCAGTGTGCGGCCGCCCACCCCTCCGATCTCTGCACACCACTGGCCGCGCTCGACACCGTAGTCGTGGCCTCGAGCAGCCGCGGAGAACGTCGAATCCCGTTCGCTGACTTCCACAGGCTCGCCGGCGACACACCCCAGCACGACACGAACCTCGCCGACGATGAACTCATCACCGCGGTCGAGATCGCTCCGCTCGACTTCGCGACGCGGTCTCGCTACCGCAAAGTCCGCGAGCGGACGTCGTACGCCTTCGCCATGGTTTCGGTTGCCGCCGCAATCGACGTCGACGACGGCGTCGTCAGAGACGTCCGACTCGGTCTGGGCATGGTGTCGCACCGTCCACATCGGGCTCGGGTCGCCGAGGATGCGCTCCGGGGACTCCCCGCCGCCACCGAGTCGTTCCGTGTTGCCGCCGACGCCGAACTGTCCAATGCCAGACCAGGGCCCCACAACGCATACAAGGTGCCCCAACTCGCCAACACCATCGTCGCCGTCCTAGAAGCCCTCGCCGGGGAGACCCGCCTGTGACCACGCCCGAGAGTGCCTCAGCCGACCACCCCGCGACCAGCGGCGACAATCCCTTCGGAGGGCCGGGCGGAGACCCCAGACCGCGCGTCGATGGTCCTCTCAAGGTCACCGGCACCGCTGCCTACGCCTACGAGCAGCCAGTCGACGATCCAGCACACCTCTACCCGCTGACCGCCGACGTCACCAAGGGCAGGATCGTCTCGATCGACACATCAGCCGCCGAGCAGCTTCCCGGCGTCCTTCTCGTCCTGACGCACGAGAACGCGCCCCGCCTCCGGGTCAAGACCCACGCGGCGCTGTGGATACTGCAGTCCGGCGACGTCCACTACTGGGGACAGTTCATCGGTGCGGTAGTCGCTGAAAACCCCGCCGTCGCAAGGCACGCCGCGGCACTGGTCTCCGTGGAGTACGACGAGAGCGACGCGGACGTGGAGTTCCGGGTCGACCACCCCGAGACGTATACTCCCAAGCGGATCCCTGCCGCTGGACCCGGCGAGGAAGCACACGGCGACGTGGAAGCAGCCATAGCGTCAGCACCTCATGTGCATGAAGCGACCTACACGAACTCCGCCCACTACCACAACCCGATCGAACCGCACCCGATCATCGCCCGCTGGCACCGTCCCAACAGGATGAACCCGTTCGCGACGCGCCTGACCCTGCACGACTCCAACCAGGGCCCCGCCCCTGTTCACGTCGGGTTCCTCGCCCCCCTGCTGGGGCTTCTACCAAACCAGATCGAGAATATCTCCCCTTACGTCGGCGGGTCCTTCGGGACCAAGGGGCTCCCCCACTCACACATCGTGCTGGCCGTCCTCGCCGCCAAGAAACTCAAGGGGAGATCCGTCAAGTTCGCTGTCACCCGCCGGCAGATGTTCTGCACCGTCGGCTACCGCCCCCAGAGCCATCAACAGATACGCATCGCATCCGACGCTCTCGGCAACTTCACCGCGATCGATCATCAGAGCTGGGCTCCGACCTCGCGGCTCAACGCCTACTTGGAGCAAACGGTCACCCCGACCCGCATCATGTACGCCACCAAGGCCCGACGAACGGTCCACCATGCGGTCAAGCAGGACGTCGGCGTTCCGATGTTCATGCGCGCTCCAGGCGAGTTCCCCGGAATGTTCGCGCTGGAGACCGCAGTCGACGAACTCGCCGACGAGCTCGGGATCGATCCCATCGAGCTGCGCATCCGCAACGAACCGTCGGTCGACCCTGAGAGCGGGCACGAGTTCAGCACACGCAACCTCGTCGCCTGCCTCCGACAGGGAGCAGCAGCGTTCGGTTGGGAGGAACGGGGGGACCCTGGCAGCCGGCGCGAGGGCGAATGGCTCGTCGGGGCCGGCGTAGCGGCCGCGACCTACCCCAACCACCACCTCGTCCCGTCGCGCGCGGCGATCGTCTTCCGAGGAGGGCGCTACTTCGTCGAGCTCCAGGGCGCCGACCTGGGCACTGGCGCCTGGACCGTCCTTCCACAGATCGCAGCGGACGCCCTCGGAGTCCCAGTCGAGTGCGTCGATGCCGACATCGGCCATTCGAAACGGCCGTTCGCGTTCGCCGCCGGCGGGAGCATCGGTACCTACGAATGGGGAGCGGCGATCAACGCCGCTGCACGCAAGTTCCGGCGCAGGCACGGAACAGAGCCTCGCGAGGGGGCGAGGGCCAAAGCGACCGGCTTCGCTCCACGCGGAGCACGCAAACGGTCGCGGCACGCGTTCGGAGCCCACTTCTGCCAAGCACGGGTCTGCGTCGTCACCGGCGAGGTCCGCATCGATCGAATGCACAGCGTGTACGCGGCCGGCCGTATCATCAACCCTCGTACAGCTCGCAGCCAGCTGATCGGCGGGACGACGATGGGCATCTCAGCCGCGCTGTTCGAGGAAGCCTACCTCGACGCCCGATACGGCCACGTCATCAACAGCGACCTTGCTGGATATCACATCGCCGCCCACGCCGACATCCACGACATTGAAGTGGCCTGGATTGATGAATTCGACCCATGGTACGGCGCCACGGGCGCCAAGGGCATCGGAGAGCTCGGCATCGTCGGAGTGCCGGCCGCGATCAGCAACGCTGTCTACAACGCAGCTGAGATCCGGGTCCGAGATATGCCGTTCACGCCGGACAAGGTTCTCGAGGCCATCGAAGACCGGGCACGCCGGCGTCATGGCAGCGAATAGAGCCCGGCCTTCCCGCACACGGCGACAGAGTCTGTTCTCCCGGTGCTACCGCCTCCGAAGCAAGGCGAGTATAAACCGGTCGTACATTCGATCCGAGAGGAGCCGCCGCACGATCAACGCAGTTCGGGCGTGCTTCCCGCGGGCGTAACGGGTCTTGGGCTTGGAGGCCTCACAAATCTCGACCATCGCCTTGCCGATCACGCTCGGGTCGGACGCTCCCTCATTGATCCTCCCGAGGAACGACGCGTGTTTTTGAGCCAGGTCGCCATAGGCGGTACCGCCGGACGCGTTCAGCAGAAACTCGCAGGCGATCGGACTCCAGTTCGAGCGAACTGCGCCCGGCAGGACAACGACGACGTTGATCCCGAACTGGGACACCTCCTGACGCAGACAATCGCTGAGACCCACGACTGCAAACTTCGTCGCGTGGTACCAAGCGCCATGCGGCTCGCTGGTCACGCCGCCGACAGAAGAGATGTTGACGATTGTGCCGGACTGCCGAGCCCGCATATGTGGCAGCACGAGTTGGGTGAGCCGAGCCAGGCCGAACACATTGACGTCGAACTGGCGGCGTGCCTCAGACATCGCCACGTCCTCGAGAGCGCCGTAGGATCCGTAGCCGGCGTTGTTGATGAGAACGTCGATCCTGCCCTCCTCCGCAACAATCTCGTCGACGCACGCAACCATCATCGCCTCGTCTGTGACGTCGAGGGCGCGGACCTTGGCGCCTCGTTCTTGCAGCGGTGACATGCCATCCAACGTGTCCGACGTTGCGTAGACGACGAAACCGGCATCGACAAGCTGCTGCGCGCCGCTGTAGCCCATGCCCGACGACGCACCGGTAACCAATACGACTTTCTCTGTGTTCATTGCTACTCCTTCACCCCGACCCGAGATCGGAGAATTCGGCGGGCGCGTTCACTCTTGAGCGGCGGGAAGAAGATGCCAGTGAACCGGCGCATCAAGCCCTGCCGGTGGACGGCCTTCAGGTTGCTGAAGGCCGTGTAACCCACTTTTCCGCCACTGTAGCGCCCCATGCCGATCCGTCCAACGCCGCCGAAGCCGAACGAGTTGGAATCGGCGCATCGCCGACGATTTTGACGACACACCACCGGAGATCCTTGAGGCTCTCACCGAGCCGCTATGGACCGAACAGCCGGGCCGCCGCGACGTCGTGTGCCTCCTCTGATGATCCCTCCCAGTCGACCTGCCCATGGTCGAGTAGAACGATCCGGTCACAGAGGTCCAGTGCGTGGGTCACGTGCTGTTCGACGATGAACAATGCCGTTCCGGTGTCCCGGATGCTGGCGAGCGTCTGATACACCTCGTCGACGATGATCGGCGCGAGGCCGAGTGAGAGCTCGTCGGCAATGAGCAGACGAGGTTCCTCGACGAGCACGCGGGCCAGCGACAGCATCCGTTGTTCGCCTCCCGACAACGTCCCGGCGACTTGAGTTCGGCGTTCAGCGAGCCGCTGGAACATCGTGAACGCTCGCTCAAGGCCAGGCTTCACCCCACCATGACCGAGCGCACGTCGAAAGAAGAGCTCGAGGTTCTCCTGCACAGTCAGGGTGCCGAACACCGACCGGCCCTCCGGAGCATGTGCGACCCCGGCCCTGGCGAACTGATACACCTCCGCGCCTGTCATGTCCGCCCCGCCGACAGACACAGCACCCTCAGTGGGCGTTACCAGGCCACTGGCCACTCGGGCCACGGTCGTCTTCCCGGCTCCGTTGGCGCCGAGCAGTCCGACAGCCTCGCCGGCCCCAATATGCAACGACACGCCGAACAGCGCGCGAAATGCTCCATACGATGCTCGTACGTCCACTAGCTCCAGCACGGGCGGTACTGCCTCGGCTCCAGTCACGGCTCGACCTCAAGCGACCCGAGGTAGGTGGTCCGCACTGCGGGGCTGGCAAGCACCTCGGCGGTTGGACCCGATGCGATCAACGTCCCGAAGTCGAGCACGTACGTACGCGTGGTGAAGTCGGCGACGAGTTCGATGTCGTGCTCGACCAGAAGAATCGCGAAGCCCCGTGCGTCCTGGATTGCTCTGAGCGTGTTGGACAGAGTGGAAGTCTCCTCGCGATCGAGGCCCGAGCTGGGCTCATCAAGCAGCAGGAGCTTCGGTTCCGTCATGAGCGCGCGACCCACCTCGACAAGACGACCCTGGCCAAGACTGAGCGACTCGATCGGTTCATGGGCAAGAGGCAGCAGGCCGAGGAGGTCGAGCACCTCTTCGCAGCGCTCGACCTCATCAGCCTGAGGTCTCCCGAGGCCGAGCAGATCCTTCCAGAGTGCTCCCGAGCCGTTTCGGATTCGTTCGGCGATCAAGAGGTGCTCGAGAACCGTCGTCTCCTCAAAGAGCTCGATGCGTTGGAACGTGCGCCCGATACCGGCGCGGGCACGCCGGTTGACCGGTGTGCCGCTCAGATCCCGACCATCGAAGCGCACGCTGCCCGCGTCGGGAGTCAGGACCCCGAGCAGGCAGTTCAAGAACGTGGTCTTGCCCGCGCCGTTCGGGCCGATGAGCCCGACCCGTTCGTTGCCGGCCACGATGGTGTCCACTCGCGACAGAGCCTGGATGCCGGCGAAGTTCTTAGAGATCCCGCGCGCCTCCAGAAGCGCTGTCATGTCGATGCCTCGGATACGGGTCGCGGTGAGGAGCCCGGTCGGTCGTCGCGGTCGACGCGGCGACCCGATGAGCGCGGGTATCTACGGAACAACCACGCGTTGAGCCGCGAGGTCGAGCGACGCTTCCCGAACTCCAGCATGCCTTCCGGATGGCGTGCGAACTGGATCGCGGCCAATCCGAACAGAACGAAGCGCCAGTTCGGCGAGACCGGGAAGATACCGGGGATGCGTTCCTCTGAACGCAGGATCCACTCAAGGAAGGTGCCCTCGAGAATGAGGGGAGGGAACAGCGAGAACGCCGCACCGGCCTGAGCCGCACCCTCCACGGTCCGGGCACTCAACGACACGACCAGCACGAGCCAGAACAGGGCCGACACTGGAGCGAAGTTGTTGGAATAGTTCACGTTCTCTTGATGCATGGACAACAGGGCGCCACCCAGCCCGGCAATGAACGCCGATATCGCGAAGGCAGTGATGCGTGCCTTCGCCAGCGAGATTCCGATGGATTCGGCTGCGACTTCGCTCCCCCGGAGGACTTGGAGCGTGCGACCGACAGTACCCTCGCGAAGTTGGACGACTAGGACCGACACAATGACGAAGGCCACCACCGCGAGGATGAGAAAAGCCTTGTCGTCAGCGAAGTCCCACGGACCGAGCCGAGGACGCGGCACCCGAGTGCTGGTGAGCAGAGCCGTGTCTCCGCCCCCGACCCAGGAGAATTTCACCACCACGGAGTCGAAGAAGAACGCGAACGCGAGGGTCGCGATCGCGAGCCACACACCGCCGAGCCGCAGCACTGGGATGGACAGGAGCACGCCGACGGCAGCAGCGATGCACGCGCCCAGAATGGCGGCGACGAGCACGCCGGTGTCCCACCGGTCCGCCATCTGAAAGACGGTGAAGCCGCCGATGGCAGCGAAGGTTCCCTGACAGAGCGAGATCTGGCCTGCAAAGCCTGTGATGACCGTGACCGAGAGGTAGATCGTCGACAGGATGACTGCCTGTGTGACGAGGAACATCCAGCGAACATCGGCTTCGGTGAGCACCACCCAGGCAACGACGAGCAGGAACGAGACCCCGAACGCACGGAACGCGGCAGTGAGATACGGATGACGGGCGCTGTGAGCGGCGCCCTCAGGTGGAGGGTCGACGTCCGCCATTGGATCGCCTGCCTCGCGGGTGCGGCGGATCGCCGGCCAGAGCACCAGGACGCCGAAGAGGAGCACGAAGGGAATAGCGGGTGTGAGATTGTCGGTGAACGGTTCGAGCAGCGTCACGGTCTCTGCCCAGTCCGGAACGAACGTGTTGAAGATCGCGATGAACCACCCGAGCGTGAGGCCCCCGATCAGTGCCCGTGGGAGGCTGACGAGGCGCCCGAGGGCGGCGGCGGCCATCGCGACGACGACGAGGTAGAAGAAGTCCGGGGCGATGAGCGTGTTCAATCGGGGAGCGATCAGGACCCCCGCCATCCCCGCGAAGGAGCTCGAGAGCGCCCACGCGAACGCTGAGACGCGGTCTGCGCGGATGCCGGCGAGCTCAGTCATTCGAGGACTCTCAACCACCGCCCTCATCGCCAACCCGACCGAAGTGAACCGGAAGAGGGCGCCCAGGAACACGGCCCCGCCCAGAGCGACGGCCATCTGGGTCAGCTCATCGCGGTTGAACGGGTAGACGCCGAACGGGTCGTAGAACACTCGGGCACCGTTGGGAAGGATGCCGCTCGGCGTTCGCCCCGCGACGGGTTCGTAGCCCACGATGAGCTCGAACAGCGGCGGCAACGCGACGCTGAGCCCGATCGCGACTACGAGTTTCGAGACAGCACCCGCGGTCCGGAGGTTGCGAAAGATCAGGCGCTCGAGCACGAGTCCGATCGCCGGCGCGAGCACGAACACCGACAGGATGAGCGCCGGGCCGCGGGACCAGTTCCACTCGTTGGTCGCCTGGAAGTACATCGCTGCTGAGATGTACGCCTGCGCTCCGAACGCCAGGTTGAATACGCCCGACGTCTTGTAGGTCAGGACGAATCCCAACGCGACGAGAGCGAAGACGGTTCCCGGCGGAGTTCCTTGGAGGAACGCTCGAAAGAGATCCTCACCGGCGAATGCGAGAATCACCGGCTTCTCTCTCCTCCGGCGCTGCGACGCGCAGGGTCGACCGCTGCTCGAAGCATGACCGCTACTCGAAGCTCATCGCCTGCGGCTCGGCCCAATCCTGGTTCACGTTGTCCCAGCACAAGAACGGAGCATCGGGTTCCGCGACCAGATCAAAGGCGCCGTCCTGCATACGGAGGACCGCGACGCAATCGAGCACAGGTCCGGTCGACAGGCGGTCTTCGGGTGTGGGCGACACGTGCTGACGAGTCCAATCGACCGGATTGATCAGGCCGCCGGCCGAAAAGGCAGTGAACTCGCTGTTGATGGTCTCCACCAGTGCTCCCCGACTGAACTCGGGACCTGTCGCCCTTAAGCCCTCCACGAACAGACTGGCGTTGACCCAGCCGATCATGCTCGTCTCGGCTGACGGGCCGCCGGTCGCCGCAACCCGCTCCTGGAACTCGGCGACCGTTCCCACATTGCTCTCGAACGGGGCGAACTGGATCACGACGAAGTCTCCGTCGAAGAGATCGCCCGCATCGGCGACGAACCCGCTGTCATAGCTGTTGGGGTGATGCATGGTGATCTGGTCACGGACTCCCTGTCGTTCCAACTCCAAGGCGATCGTCTTCATCGCGTTGAGGTCGAGGCACGATGCGATGAAGTCCACGCCGGCGTCGATCATCTCCGTGACCTGCGGCCCGACACCATTGGGCAGACCGAACTCCAGCTCGTCGTTGGTGTAGACGACCTCGGCTCCGACGTCGTCCGCGTAGAGGCCGATCGACGCTGCATACGTGCCGGCGCAAACTTTGGAGTTCTCCAAGATCCCGTATCCGAGGGTCGCGACCCTCGTCGCCCCCGCGAGCTCGGCCAACAGAGGGATGAATCGGTTCGTGCAGTTCGGGCAGGTCGGGGCGGGGTAGCCGTAGTTGGTCTCAAGGCCGGTCTGGTCGGCTGGGTGCAGCCCCCAATTGAACGTCGGGACACCGGCCTCGTGCAGGTCGCCGTAACCCGTGGCGACCAGTGTGGCGACGAACGCCGCGAGCGCATCGTCGTCTGCGACAACCTCAAGAGACTTGGCTTGGTTGAGGACCAGTTCATCGTCGAGCACTTCGTCGATGACAAGCTGCCGGCCGTGTACGCCACCCTCGGCGTTCACCATGTCGAAGAGCGCCTGGATCCCGGTGACATAACAGTCGAGGATGCACGTTCCGAGCGGGTTGTTCGACTTCGTACCTATGACGGCGACCGCGATCTCCTCATCGGTCACCCCGGGGACCCCCTCGAGAGCGACGAACTCATCGACGGGCGGGTCGCCGGCCGGCTCGCCCTCAGCGTCGGGATCTCCATCGTTCTCGTTCGACTCGTTCTCGTTCGACGCCTCGTCGGAATCCTCGCTGCCGTCGGGTTCCGCCCGGGCGTCGTCATCGGTGCCGTCGGCGTCACCGCCGACAGTCGGAGCCGGTTCTTCAGCAGTGTCGTCGCCAGAGTTGGAACACGAGGCGCCGATCAGCGCGAACGCGAACATTACGGCGAGCAGGCAACGCGGCTTCGTCAACATCTTTACCCCCTACAGGATGGATGCGGTCTGTTGCAACAGCATTGGATCAGAGTGTCAGGTTAGGCGCAACGGCGGGCCGCGTCAACGGCGGGCCCTGCCCTGCCTCGCCACGCCACGCCGGGGCGCAACGGCGCCGCGCGTCAATGACGGGCCGCTGGTGGCACTCGCTGGTCAGAGGATCGCTCCTGAAGCTTTCAAGGCCGTGATCTCATCCCAGTCCAATCCGGCATCGAGGAGAACCAGCTCGGTGTGTTCGCCGTGTTCCGGCGCACGCTGGACAGCGACCTGGGCTTCATCGAATTGTGCCGGGCTCGCGACCAGGCGGACCTCCTGATCGTCGGGGCCGGCGAACGCCGGCAAGTAGCCATTCGCCTCAACCTGGACGTCAGAGTGCAACTCGCCGAGCGTCTGATACGGCGCCCAAACGCCTTCGAAGTCGGCGAATCGTTCACGCCAGTGCGAAAGCGGTTTGCCCGCAAACGCTTCCGATATCAGCCTCGTGCAGGCCTCGGTGTTCTCCCGGCGGGCGGACGACTCTGAGAACCGCTCGTCGGTTGTAAGTTCAGGCCGCTCCAGACACGCGGCGAAATCGGCCCAATAGCGGTCCGGCTGCAAGAGGATGAGGCTGATGAACCGCCCGTCGGAGGTGCGGTACGTGTTAACCCCGGGGTTCGCCGGCCGAGTTCTGTCCGCTCGGGGGAACGCATCGATGCCATACACGCCGGACGCCACCGTCATCGGCGACATCTGCCACATCGCCGTCGCAAGCAGAGACACGTCCACGACGCTCGACAGACCAGTGCGTTCGCGCTTGAGCAACGCCGAGGCGATGGCCCCCGCAACAGCCAGTCCTCCGACGACATCGCCGAATCCCGGACCGAACTGGTTGGGCGGATAGCCCTCGCCGTCGGGACCGCCGCCCGTCCACACGCCGCCACGAGCCCAATACGAGGTTCCGTCGAAGGCCCCGCGCTCAGCCTCAGGACCCTTCGGCCCCTGACCCGACCCGCGGGCGTAGACGATCTCGGAGTTTCGCTCCCGGACGTCGTCCACGTCGATACCGAGTTTGCGGCGGACCGCGGGCAGGTAGTTCGTCAAGAAGACGTCGGCCCCCTCGCACAACCGCAGCAGCGTCTCGCGGCCGTCGGCGTTGGAGAGATCGACTGCGACGGACTGCTTGCCTCGATTGGGTTGCTCGATCATGAAGTTCACACCCGTCCCGCCAGGCACCAACCCCGACGTGACCAGACCCCGCTGAGGGTCGCCACCCCCGACAGGCTCGACCTTGACGACGTCGGCTCCCCAGTCGACGAGCACGGATCCGCCTGACGGGATGAACATCCAGCTCGCCACCTCAATGACGCGAATGCCCTCGAGCGGTCGGCTCACGGTAACCCTCCCTGCCTCATGTTCGTGGTCGAATGTCCAACGTAGACGTTTTGTGACACTACTGTCACCCGGAGAGCTAGAATCTGCCTCCTCTGACTGAGGAGGCACGTAGATGAACACGCTGCAGGACCGCGTAGCAATCGTAACGGGCGCCGGTCGAGGAATCGGTCGCGAGCACGCACTGCTGTTCGCGTCACAGGGAGCGAAGGTGGTCGTGAACGACCTCGGCGGCTCCCCGTCAGGCGAAGGGTCGGATCAGTCCCCGGCGCAGGACGTCGTCGCGGAGATCGACGCGGCAGGAGGAACCGCAGTCGCGAACCACGACGACGTGTCAGACTGGCAGGGCGCGAAACGACTGGTCGACACCGCGATCGAAGCCTTCGGCGATCTTGACGTCCTGGTCAACAATGCCGGCATCCTCAGGGATCGCATGATCGTCAACATGGAGGAGCAGGAATGGGATGCGGTCCTCCAAGTGCATCTGAAGGGCCACTTCGCCCCGCTGCGATGGGCCGCGGACCACTGGCGACGACAAACCAGATCAGGGCGACGAACAACGGGCTCGGTGATCAACACCGCCTCGCCGTCGGGGCTGTTCGGCAACATCGGACAGGCCAATTACGGCGCCGCGAAGATGGGAATCGCCGCCCTGACGATCATCGCTTCCAAGGAGCTGGAGCGCTACGGGGTCCGTGTCAACGCGATCGCGCCGGTCGCTCGCACCCGACTCACAGCCCCCCAGGACTCAGGCTCGACGGCGGAGACCGACCAGTTCGACGATTCGCATCCCGGCAACATCTCACCGTTCGTTGGATACCTCGCCACTGCCGACTGCCCGATCAATGGTCGGGTGTTCATACTTCAGGGAGGAACCGTGCGTCTCATGCAGCCGTGGGCCGTGATCGACTCCGTCGAGACCGACGACCGGTGGACCGTCGAAGGGCTCCAGGCCGCGGCAGGCCGCCTCGGGGACACGCCTTTCGAGCTCAATGATCCGTGGGGTCTGTGAGTCGATATGAACACGTCCGACGGAGTCGACGAATTCCGACTTGCCCGCCGCTACAGCGAAGTCCGCATCCTCGAGTTCCTTGCACGCCGGACGGTCGGCGCAGCGCTTTGCGGCGAACCGCCCGGACCCGAAGGCAGCATCATCAAGCTCGCATGGTCTCAAGCAGCCCAAACGTTGTCCCGAACAGCAACCGAAGCCGTCGGGATGGACGGGCTCAGCGGTCAGTGGGGCGAACAACTCACGGCGGCATGCTCGCTGACCATCGCCGGCGGCACGACCGAGGTGAACAAGAACATCATCGCCGAGCGGGTTCTCGGCCTCCCCCGCGAACCGCGACCCCGCCCCGGCGCTTGACCGCACCCGCAGAGTGTTCAACCCGAACACGGCCCCCACGAACCAGCACCGCGACCCCGCCCCGGCGCTGCGGGCGCCTACTCGGCCGCCGCGCGGGCCGAAGCCATACGCTCAGCCAGCGTCACCGCGGTGACCAGACCGTCCTCCTGGAACTTCCCAGTCCCATAACTCACAAGGCTCGTATCGACGTCGACTGCCTGGGAACGCAGCGCCCCCACCGTGCAGTCCTCCCGCGCGATATGCGAGAACGGGTCGTAGTTGTAGTTCCGCATCGCGTTGAGGTGGGTGATGCGGTCGATGTCTTCATTAGGGACGCCGTCGAGGTACTTCATCACCATCTCCGGGGCCTGCGGCCAGGTCGAGTCGGAGTGGGGATAGTCGCATTCCCAATGGATGTGGTCCAGGTTGAGGTGATGGCGGACTTCGACTCCGACTGCGTCGTCGATGAAGCAGGTCAAGATCCGATCCTTGAACACCTCGCTCGGCAGTTGGTCGCCGAAGTCCTGGTTCGTCCAGCGATGATGATGACGGTAGGTGTAGTCCACCCGTTCGAGGAAGTAGGGAATCCATCCGATCCCACCCTCGGAGAGCGCGATGCGAAGCGTTTCGAACTTTCGCAGCACCGGCGACCACAAAAGGTCGGTGGCGCACAAGACGATGTTCATCGGCTGCAGCGTGATCAACGTATCGATGGGCGCATCCGATGACGTGCTCACCAGCGTCGACGACGAACCGATGTGGAGGTTGACCACCGTTTCGGTGTCGCAGCACGCCTGCCAGAACGGATCCCAATGGTCGGAGTGAAACGACGGCAGCCCGAGCTTGTCCGGGTTCTCCGAGAAACTGACCGCGTGGCACCCCTTCGCCGCGGCGCGGCGCACTTCAGCTGCCATCAGCTCGGGATCCCACAACGGTGTGATGATCATCGGGATCATCCGACCCGGATAACTTCCACACCAGTCTTCGATGTGCCAGTCGTTGTAGGCCTTGACGAGCTCGAGCGCTATGTCCTTGTCGGGACAGGAATAGAAGAGTTGCCCGCAGAAACCGGTGAGACTGGGGAAGTTCAATGAACCGAGGACACCATTGACGTTCATGTCGCGGATGCGCTGATCGATGTCGTAGCAACCGGCGCGCATCTGGTCGAAGGACGTGGCATCGAGGCCGTACTCCTCCGGTACCCGACCCGCCACCGCGTTCAGGCCCACGTTGGGCAGTGCTTCGCCTTCGAACATCCAGACGTCTCGTCCGTTGCCGAGAGACGTCACGTAGGGCGCGCGTTCCTCGACGCGCGATGAGAGCCGCCCCTCGAACATGTCCGGCGGTTCGACGACGTGATCGTCGACGCTGACCAGAATAAGATCATCGATTTCCATGAGCGATCCTCCGATGGCTGGTGTCGGTGCAGGGTCCGGTGTCGGTGCAGGGTCCGGCGAACAGAGAACCCCGGTCGCCCGCCGCCGAACCTGGACCGCCTCGAGGTCCACAGGCCCGGGTCAGGCGACGGAGCACTGCCGACGGCCTATGCATCGGCCGGCCACCCGACGGTCTTGGTCTCAGTGAATATCTCGAGGCCCTCAAAACCGCATTGGCGTCCGACACCGGAAGCCTTATAGCCGCCGAAGGGCGCATCCGGGCCGTACCACAGACCACCGTTTATGCTGAGCGTGCCCGTGCGGATCCCCCGTGCAACCCGCTTAGCCCTCTCAAGGTCGCCGGAGGCGATGCTGCCCGACAGCCCATAGGCGGAGTCGTTGGCGATCCTGATCGCGTGGTCGTCGTCGTCATAGCTGATCACTGACAGGACCGGCCCGAATATCTCCTCTTGAGCGATCGTCATGGAGTTGTCGACATCGGCGAACAAGGTCGGTTGCACGAAGAAGCCCTTGTCGAAGCCCGGCGGAACGCCTCCACCGGTCACGAGCCGCGCGCCCTCCGCAACACCAGTCTCGATATAGCCTAGAACCCGATCGCGCTGCACAGCAGAAATCTGTGGACCCTGCAGGTTGGCCGGGTCTGAGGGGTCGCCGAATGCGACCGCTTCGAAAACGGTCTTGAGCTGGTCGATCACGGCGTCGTAGCGGGCTGCGGGCACCAGCAGCCGGGTAGCCATTGCGCACCCCTGACCGGCATGCATGCACATCCCGGCCGCGCCCGGGACCGCTGTGTCGAAGTCCGCGTCGTCAAGGATGAGGTTGACAGACTTGCCGCCGAGTTCAAGGAGCACTGACTTCGTGGTTGCTGCGGCCGCCTCCATGACGCGGCGCCCCGTCGCCGTCGACCCCGTGAACGCAATCATGTCGACGAGGGGCGAACCGCTGAGCACCTCTCCGACAGCATGGCCGCTCGAGGGCACGATGTTGACCACACCCGCCGGAATGTCGGTGTGTTCGGCGATCAGACGGCCGATGCGGTTCGCGTTGAGGGGCGTGTCCGGAGCCGATTTGAGTACACAGGTGTTCCCCATCGCGAGGATCGGTCCAAGCTTGTTGAGGATGATCTCCACCGGGAAGTTCCACGGCACGATCACACCGACAACACCAACGGGTTCCTTCCACACTTCACGATGGGTCAGGTACCCGACACTGAACGAGTCCCGGTCGCCGATGTCGCGCGTCCAGGGGAACTGGTCGATCATCTCCGCCGGCCATCTCAGAGCCTCCCGAACCGGCACATCGAGTTGAGGGCCGTAGGTGGTGAGGACCGGACATCCCGCCTCGGCCACGAGCTCGGCCCGGAGGTCCTCCTTCTCCGCGTCGAGCGCTGCCTGGAGTTGGAGCAGCGAACGCTTCCGCAGCTCGTGGTCTGAGGCCCACCCAGAACAGTCCTGAGCCCGGCGAGCCGACGCGACAGCTCGCTGCATGTCGTCCACGGTCCCGTCTGCGGACTCGGCGACGACCTCCTCGGTTGCCGGGTTCAGCACCTCAAAGGAGTTTTCTGCGCTCGCCGAAACGAGTTTTCCGTCGATGAGCATTCGCGATTCGTGCTTCACCAGCTTTCCCCCCACTGTTGTGCTGAAGCTGTCAACAGGCATCCATTATGACATGCGCGTCAGAAATGGCAAACGGAAGCAGTCCGGGTCGAGCAGTTCCGACACGACACCCGGTCGCAGAATTCATTGACCCAGCACGGCGGGATCGAAGTCGGTCAGCCCCGCGATCATCTTGACCAGTGGTGCGTCATAGCCGCCGACCAGCGAAGCCGGCACATGGCCGTGGTCGACCAACAGGGTGACGCCGTTGATCGCCGAGGCCGCGTCGCTGCAGAGAAACATCATCACGTCGCCGATCTGGTCGGGCGCAAGCGTCTCAACCGCGGCGTCGGCCCGGTAGTCGGCTCCGAATGACAGCCATGTCTCCGCGTTGGCCCGCGCCAGCGGCGTGTCGGTCGGGCCGGGGAGGACCGCGTTCACGCGTAGGCCCTTCTTGAGCAGAGGGAACGCTTCGAGCGCGACGAAGGCGTTGATCGACTCCTTGCTGAAGCTGTACCCGTCAGAGCCTGGATGCTCTGACAGCCACTCGACCGCGTCATCCCAGTCGGGCTTCGCCAGGAAGTCGGTCAAGGTCTCAAGCTTGTTCATCCAGCCGAGGCCCGCCACCGAAGACACGAAGCAGATCGAGCCCCCCCGAGACACGGCGCCGGCGTCCACGAGGGCCCGGACGAGGTGTCGCTGCGCGATGAAGTTGATGAGCATCAAGTTCGGGGTTCCATCAGCCACCCCGGCGCAGGCGAGGACCGCATCCACCGGCGTCGAGATCCGGCCCACCGCGTCGTCGACGCTCGCGCGGTCACTCAGGTCCACACGGATCGAGGCGTCACAGTGGTACTGGATGTCGGCGACGTCGAGGACTGTGGTGGTTGCACCGAGCTCCCTGGCCCTGACCGCCGCCGCGGCGCCCATCCCGGTCGCGCCGCCGACGACGACCACGTGCTTGTCCTTGTAGTTGACCAGTCCAGCCATCGCTGCCACTCCTTACAGTTCGAGTCGACCGCCCCTGGGCATCCGACACAGAGACATCGCAAAAGATACCCCCGATCCCTGCTACTGCGACGCCGGTTGGAACAGGGGCACGAACAAGCCGTCCATCTCCTCGAAGACGACCTCGACGTCGAGTCCGATCTCGACTTCGCCGAGCGTGCATCCGACAAGGTTCGTCGTGAGGCGGATGCTGGGATCCTCGGCGATCTCGACGATCGCGATCACATACGGGGGAGGAAAGTCTGGGAGGAACGGTTGCCGGTTGACGGTGAAGCTCGCAACGGCTGCCCGTCCCGACACTGCCGTCGGCTCGACACGGGCGCCATGACAGAACGGACACCTCGGCAGCGGCGGATGATGAAGCCTTCCGCACGACCCGCACCCGAGGAACCGGAGCAGCCCGTCTCGGCCGAGCCTCCAGAAGAACTCTTCGGTGGGAGCGAACCGGATCATGCGCCGGATCGGCGTCGCAGGCACGTCGTCGGTGCTCACGACGCGCCTCGCGTGAGGAGCATGCACCCGACCTCGGGTCCTCCCCCGGCGGCCACGACCGCGACTTCAGGGCCGCCGGGCACCTGGCGGGCCAGTCCATCATGTCGGAGTTGCACTACGGCCTCGTAGAGCAGCCCGAATCCGTGGAGGCGACCCCCCGAGAGCTGGCCGCCCGAGGTGTTGAGCGGCAGCTCACCGTCCAGGCGGATGCGCCGGCCTCCCTCCACGAACGGGCCGCCCTCACCTCTCCGGCAGAATCCCAGCGCCTCGATCCACGCGAGGGTCAACCAGCTGAAGCCATCGTAGACCTGTGCCACATCGACGTCTGCGGCAGTGAGCTCGGTTCGAGCCCACAGTGATTGCGCAGACGCGCCGAGGGGCATCGTTGTCAGATCCTCGAACTGATCCCACGACGGCCGGCCGCCGAGAGCGGTGCCGATCGCGTTGACGCCGATCCCGGCGTGCGGGCAGTCGGCTGCGTAGTCTCGATGCGAGACCACCACCACGGTCGATCCGTCACACGGTGCGTCGCAGTCGTAGAGGCAGAACGGGTCTGAGACCATTCTCGACCCGAGGTAGTCCGACATCGTCACCGGCTCGGTGTAGACAGCGTTCGGATTCAGCGCCGCGTTGGCCCGAGCGTTGACTGCGACCGCGCCGAGGTGCTCCCTGGTGGTGCCGTAGTCGTGCATGTGGCGTTGGGCATAGCACGCGATCCAGTTCGCGGCGGACGCGGCGCCGAAAGGCAGCAAGAACCGCATGAAGCTCGGGATGTCACCCGCTCCAGCAGCTGGACCGCCTGCCTGGAGCACTGTCCGAAAGACCAGGACGTGTCGCGCGAGGCCGGCTCCGACCGCGAGTGCGGCCTTGTGCACCGCGCCGAGCTGGCCTGCCGTCTCGGGTCCCCCGTCACGCCAGCTCAGCTCGAGGCGCAGTGCGTCGTGGAGCTCGGCGCCGGTCGCGCCGCCGAACGCGCCCGACGAGCCCGGGTAGGTCGAGACGCCATCGACGTCTCCGACAGACAATCCGGCGTCCTCGATGGCCGCGAGCGCGGCCTCCATGGTGAGATCGAGTCCGGTCCGGTTGAGACGTCGCCCAACCTGGGACTGTCCAATCCCGGAGATGATCGCTTGTCGCTCGATGGGCGGGGCGGTCACCAAACGAGCTCGAGGTTGTTCACCTGGCGCAGCCCCTCGGTGTAGTCGAGCACAAGGCCCTCGCGGAGCCGGTACTCGGGGACGCTGCGGTGCCACTCCTCGAGAACGACGCGCAACTCCATGCGAGCGAGGTGGGAACCCAGGCACCTGTGAACGCCGACACCGAATGCCAGGTGCTTGTTGGTGCGGCGGTGGAAGTCGATGGTGTCGGCCGCGTCCCAGTACGCCTCATCGGTGTTCGCCGAGGCGAGCATCGGAGTGACCATGCTGCCCTTTCGGACCGGGCACCCCGACAGTTCCGTGTCCTCGACAGCGACCCGCACAACGTTGCTGACGGGAGTCTCCCAGCGGAGCAGCTCTTCGATCGCGTTCGGGATGAGCGTCGGATCCTGCACGATCTCGCTGCGGTGGCTCGGATGCGCGGCGAGGAAGGCCATTATGCAGTCCAGCGATGCGGTAACGGTGTCGAGTCCGGCGAGGAAGAACAGGTAACCGATATCGAGCACGTCCTCCCGGGTCAGGCGCTGGCCGCCCACGTCGCTCGCGAGGAAGCCGGAGATGAGGTCGTCTCGGGGCTCGGCGAGGCGCTCGTCGATCAGCTCGTCCAACACTCCGTAAATCTTCGCTCCAGTCTCCCTCACTGCGTTGCTGCGCTGTTCGACCGTTTCCGAGGGCGGGCGGATGATGCCGTCCTTCAACGCGATGAACTCAGCGGAGCGCGAGGTGGGCAGGCCGAGCAACTGCAAGAAGACTGTGGTCGGCACCGGTTCGGCGATCGTCTCATGGAAATTCACGTGTCCTGAGTCCTTGATCGCATCGACCAGGCCGCGAACGAACGCCCTCGTCCCGTCCTTGATCTCCGCGACGCGATGGGGCGAGAACAACGGATCGGTGAGCTTCCGGTAGCGCGAGTGGTTCGGTGGGTCGATCTGCAGCGGCACAAGGGGCCGGACCTGCCCGATGTCGACAGCGTCGTCGTTGGACGAAAAGACTTCAGGGTTGCGCAACACGGTGAGAACGTCCTCGTGCTTCGCTACCAGGCAGGCCGTGCGGCCGTACCTCTCGATTTCGGTGACCGGTGCGTGGTCGCGCATGAGCTTGTACATCTCCTGAGGGTGCTGCCGGTTCCGCGGGTCGTCGAACGGGGCGGCCGCAGACTCGCCAGTCCCTTCAGCTTCATCGTTCATGGCCACAGCACTCCCATCTCCTTCTCGGACAGTACATCGTCCCTGCATCTTCCCTTGCATCGTCCTTGCTTCACTCTCTCAGACAGTACACCGTTCCAACGCGGGTGTCACCCGGCGGAGCGACTGCTTCGGTCCGGTGCCACAGGACAGTGTCTCTGCGACCGCGAACCACGGCTACACTTCCATACAGACACCTCACCTGCATATAGAAACCTCACCTGAAACAGTGGCAGAATTGTGGACCTCGAACTCTCCAGCGACCAGATCGACCTCCGCGACAACATCAGGACAGTCCTTGAAGGTCTGTGTCCGCCGTCGCTGGTCCGGGCGGTACACGAGGCAACAGGCGACGCGCACGGCCTCTGGAAGCAGCAAAAGGAGCTGTTCTGGCCAGGGCTGGCGATACCCGAGCAGGCCGGCGGGCTCGGCTTCGGGTTCGTCGAGGTCGGGTTGTTGGCCGAAGAGCTCGGAAGGGCTGCTGCTCCCGGCCCGCTGCTCGCCACAATCTCCCAGCTGGCGCCGGCGTTGGCCGGTCCGCACGCTCTGGACTACCTGGCCGAAGTGGCTACCGGTGACCGTACGGGCGCGCTGGCCGTCTCAGAAGCGGATCGGTGGCGTCCGGACCAGACGCGTAGCGAGGCAGAGCACGATGACGGCGGTTGGCGCGTCTCGGGGACCAAGACCAACGTACTTTCAGCAACCGACGTGACGTCGTTCGCGATGCTCGCCAGAGACACCGGGAGCGGACAACCGGGGCTGTTTCTCGTCGACGCAGCCGCGGCCACCATAAAGCGACAACCCTCGATAGATCCGGGTCTGGGGCTCGGCGCCGTCAAATTCACCAGCGCTCCCGCGCACGTTCTGGTCGAACCCTGCGCCGACAGCGGCGCAGCGATCACACGTGTTCTCGAGACCGCGACGGTGGCGATGGCGATGCACACTGTCGGAGCTTGTCGCCGCATATTCGAGGCAACGCTTGAATACGCGAAGGTCCGCGAGCAGTACGGGCAGGTCATCGGTTCGTTCCAGGCACTCAAGCATCGATTCGCGGACTTGTTTCTCGCCGTCGAGCGCGCCGGCGCCGTCGCCTACTACGCGGGCGTTACCATCGCGGAGGACGACCCGCGGCGCAGCGAGGCGGCCCACGCGGCCAAGATCGCCGCAGGCGACTGCCAGCGCGTTGTGGTCAAGGACGGCCTGCAACTTCACGGCGGGATCGGCTTCACATGGGAGAACGACCTGCACTTCCTGCTGAAGAGAGCGAAGGCAGGCGAACTGCTCTGCGGGACGAGCGACCAGCACCGCCGCGCCCTCGCAGCATTACTGAACCTGACCGGGGGATCGGGTCAATGAAGCTCCGATACGACGACAACGTAGAGGCGTTCCGCTCTGAGTTCGTGGCATGGCTTGAAGACAACCGGCCGAGCGCAGCCGACATGGAGAAGGCCCCAGCCCGTTCCAGCTGCGACCGACCAGACTGGGCCAGGTCGTGGGCCGAGCGGATGTTCGACGAAGGATGGCTCGTCCCCGGCTGGCCGCCCGAACTGGGAGGCCGCAACGCTGGGCCTGTCGAAACGCTCGTCTACCTCGAAGAGCTCAACCGCCGAAGGATCCCCCGCACTACAAATCCCCAAGGCCTCGGCATCATCGCGCCATCGCTTGTCGACTACGGCACACCCGACCAGATCGAGCAGTATGCCAAACCGCTGCTCCGCGGTGAACTGACCGCCTGCCTCGGTATGAGCGAGCCCGATGCGGGCAGTGACCTTGCGAGCCTCAGGACCCGGGCCGTCGTCGACGGCGACACCATCGTCGTCAACGGACAGAAGGTCTGGACCTCCGGGGCACACGACGCCGACTTCTGCTTCATGTTCTGCCGCACCGATCCCGACGTCCCCAAACACAAGGGGATCTCGATCGTATTGATCCCGATGGACGCCGGCGGCGTCACCGTGCGACCCCTCGAAGAGATCGTCCACCCACATTCACCCGACCTCAACGAGGTGTTCATCGACGACGTCGTCGTGCCCGCCGAGAACCTCGTCGGAGATCTCAACAACGGCTGGCAAATGGCCAACAGCTCACTCGCACATGAGCGGTCGATGGTCTGGCTCATGTCCGTGCTCGGGAACGAGGCCGCAATGAACGACCTCGTAGAGGTGGCCCCACAGCTGCTCGACGGCGCTGATCCGTATGAACACGCGACTGCCGCCAACAACCTCGTCGACCTCCATGTGGACGTGTTGGCGGCCCGCTGCCTCGGCTACCGGGGTTTCGCCCGGTTCGTGAAGGGTGGCACCGCACCCGAACAAGCACTGATGAAACTGTACGCCAGCGAGACGCGTCAACGTCTCGCGTTGACTGCCGCCGAGCTCGCGGGACCCGCCGGGCTCCGTCCAGGCTCGGGTCGCGACACCGTGGTCGGAACAGTCGAGGACTACCTGTCAACGTTCGCGGGGACGATCTCGGCCGGTTCCTCAGAGATCCAACGCAACATCATTGCCGAGCGTGTTCTCGGTCTCCCCGGTCGCTGACCACCCGCCCGCGTGGCCGTACACTGACCGGTCGGCGCCGAGCCGTCATGACGTCGACGCCGGCTCGGTGGAACCCGGACCCGTCGAAGATCCCGGCCGCGGCTCCGTCAGCATCCTCGACGCGGGCGGCGAGTGCGGCGCGTAAGGACGCCTGCCGGATTCAACTGCCGCGGGCGCCGTCCTCGGGACCTTCCCCGACGGAGATGGCGTCCTCAGGACAATTGTCTGCTCCGAAGTGCGCTGCTTCCGCGTGCTCGGCGGACACCGCGCCTCCTCTGACGACGCAGTAGCCCTCATCGTCGGGCTCGTACACGTCCGGCGCCAGCACATAGCACCTGCCGTGGCCGGTGCAGCGGTCCCTGTCAACTGAGATGTGAACGCTCATACACACGAATCTAACACGACCTTCAGATCCGAGAGAACGTCGACAACCACCCGAAAGCCGTCAGCACCGCCGTATTCTGCGCATCTCGGCGGACACCGAGCACGGCACAGCAGACCACCGCACTCCGATGATACCGTTGATCTGATGCATGCGTCACCTCCGAGGCGTGCGCTGCACTGAACGACGGGAGGGTCTCGTGTCCGAATACGACTTCATCACATACGAAGAACTCAACGACGGGAGGGTCGTTCGGATCATGCTCGACCGACCCGAGGCGCGCAATGCCCAGAATCGAGGTCTGCTGGTCGAACTCGACGACGCTTTCCTACAGGCAGAACGCGACGACGAGGTCCGCGTCGTCATCCTGGGCGGCAACGGGAAGACGTTCTCCTCCGGCCACGACATGGGCTCCAAGGCCGCGATGGAAGAGTACGCGTCGCACCCGACACGGTTCCTCAACGGTGGCAGCCGCGCCGGCACAGAGAGAACCATCCTCCAGGAATGGCATTACTACTTTCAGAACACTCTGCGCTGGCGCAACCTTCGCAAGATCACGATCGCACAGGTCCAGGGTCCGGTCTTTTCTGCCGGCCTGATGCTCGCTTGGTGTTGCGACCTGATCGTTGCAGCCGACGACACCACCTTCGCCGACGTCGTCGGGACACGGCTCGGAATGGCCGGGGTGGAGTACTTCGCGCACCCTTGGGAGTTCGGGCCCCGGAAAGCCAAAGAACTCATGTTGACCGGCGACTCGCTCGATGCGGACGAGGCCCACCGACTCGGGATGGTCAGCAAAGTCTTCCCCCGAGACGACCTCTCGGCCCGGACACTCGAGTTCGCTGAGAGGATCGCCGTCGTCCCGACGGCAGCCTCGTTGCTGGTCAAAGAATCCGTGAACCAGACGATGGACACGATGGGTTTCACCAACGCCCTGCAGTCGTGTTTCACGATCCATCAGCTCAACCACTCCCACTGGGCCTCGATCTCGAACGGCGAGCGGATCGTCGGAGTCGCCGAGTTCGACGAGGGCGTCCAGGACTGGCGAACCGCGCCGCCGATCGAGCCGGCGCACAAGTCCAAGGTCGGCGGCGCCCCCGCATAGGGGGTCGCTGCACACGCGGGAGCGGGCTGGTGCTGCACGTCGTTGACGAGGGTTCGAAAGTCGGGGGTGACCGGACGGTCGCTGCACACGCGGGAGCGGGCTGGTGCTGCACGTCTACACGGACTCGCACCAAAGGGGGGTCGCTCGCACACGCGGGAGCGGGGCCAGGTGAGCTCGAAGAACGTCCTGGATCGGCGGGGGGTCGCTGCACACGCGGGAGCGGGGATCGTCCGGCGAACGACGACAAGGACGGACGGTATCCGTCTTTCTACGCCGGTCGGCATGCTCGAATCAGCGTTTCCTGACCGGGCGCTGGTCAAGGGCAGGGGTTGAGAACTGACGCAGGGGTTGAGAACTGAGGGGCCGCGGGATTCCTCGCCGGACTCCGCACCGAAGTCGCGAAGGTCTAGTCTGGTGAGAATCCGTTGTGGGAGAAGCAGCTTGTGAAACAAACATGGGGGACCAACGGCGTTGCTGAGCCAGACTCGCCTGCACAGATTCCACGGCGGGGGTTCGTCAAAGGCTCCCTCGGTGTGGCCGGGTTCGCAGCCACCGCCGCCGTGTTGGCCGCATGTGCAGACAACAACGAGTTGAACTCCGACAACGGGGACTCGAGCATCGAAGACCCGGGCGGCACTCAGGGCACGTCGTTCTCCGGGCCTCAGATCAGCTGGGAGATGGCCACGAGTTGGCCCGAGTCGCTTGTAACGCTCTACGGCGCGGCCCAGTTCTTCGCCGAGAAGGTGAGTGAACTGACGGGCGGAGCGTTCAAGATCACTCCCAAACCTGCTGGTGAACCCGTCGGGGCGTTCGACGTGCTGCCCGCAGTACGCGACCTTGAAGTGGACATGGGGCACAGCGCGTCCTATTACCACGTAGACCTCAGCCCGGTTCAACAGTTCGGGACAACGGTGCCGTTCGGGCTTACGCAGCGTCAACAGAACGCTTGGCTCTACCACGCCGACGGTTTAAAGATGCTCAACGATTTCTACGCCGCCGAACATCAGATCATCACCTTCCCGGCGGGAAGCACCGGTTGCCAGATGGGTGGTTGGTTCACCGAGGAGGTGAAAACCAGGACCGACTTGCAGGGGCTGAGAATGCGAATCCCCGGTATCGCCGGCCAGATACTCGAAAATCTCGGTGGTGAGCAGGTTGATCTGGGCGCCAGTGACATTCGTGACGCGATTCAGCGAGGCGAGATCGACAGTGCGGAGTTCGTGGGCCCCACCGACGATTTGATTCTGGGGCTCGACGAGTTCGACGGGCAGTTGTACTACTACCACCCGGGGTGGTGGGAACCCGGTACCACTCTGGAGGTGCAAATCTCACTCGAGCGCTGGAACGAGTTGCCGCCGTACTACCAGTCGGTTGTAGAGACAGCCGCCATGGCCACCAACCTCAACACGGTCGCCCACTACGACTACCGCAACCAGATCGACTTGAAGAAGATCCAGCAGTTCGCCATCATCCGCGAGTTCTCCCCCGAATTGATGAGGGCGTTCAAAGCGGAGACGGAGAATGTCCTCAACGCACTCGCTCTCGAAGACCCGCAATTTCGGGCCGTCTTCGAGCCTTGGCGACGGTTCCGCGACAGCATCTCCGAGTGGCACGGCCTGGCCGAGCGTTCATTCCTGTACCAACAGTCCACAATCTGGATCTAGGTACCCTGCCAATGCTGCTAGGAGGCCGCATTCATGACCACTGACGATTGGACCTTCGCTGATTATCGCCTCGGCGACACGGCGCTGCCTGAACCGAACCTTGGCTGGAACATGTACGGCACGGGCATTGAGAGCATGGGCGGCAGCGGAGCCCCCGAACCGATGGAGATCCCCGCACCGGCGCCGGATCAGATGTTGATCCGCATCGACGCGGTGGGCCTGTGCTTCTCGGACGTGAAACTCATCCGTCTGGGCAATGACCACCCGAAGCTGTACGGCCGCGACCTGGCCGTGGACCCGACCCGTCTCGGTCATGAGGCCGCGGTCACAGTGATCGAGGTGGGCTCGGACCTCGCAGACCGGTTCAGCAGGGGTGACCGCCTGGCGATCCAGCCGGACATCCATGTCGACGGGCGCAGCACCGCCTACGGCTACACGATTCCCGGCGGATTGATCCAGTACCACTTGATCGGTTCTGAAGTTCTCGACGCCGACGATGGTGCATATGTGATCCCGGTCGACGACGGGATCGGTTACGCAGCAGCGGCTCTGTCCGAACCGTGGGCCTGTGTGGAAGCCGCATACACGCAGCGGCGCCGTCTCGAACCCCTAGCAGGCGGCAGGGCCTGGATCATCGGCAGACCGAATGACCGGACCGACTACGAGTTCGGCCGGTGCTTGGCCGGCGTGGCTTCGGTCGTGCTGACCGATCTGTCCTCTGAGGTCCATGCACGGGTTCTCGAGTCGACAGGCCCCGCCGCCGAGGTGACCATCGCTGACGGAGTCGATCCTGACGACTACGGGACTCTGGCTGCTGAGAGGACCGGCGGAGCCGGGTTCGACGACATCATCCTGCTCGATCCACGCTCTGCGGTGCAGGCGACCGAAGCGGCCCGCCAGATCGCCTTTCGGGGAACTTTGAACCTTGTCGGCACCCAGCCCCTCGACGGCCTGCCCGAGATCGATTTCGGCCGTCTGCACTACGACTACACAGCCTATGTCGGGACCCGGGGCCCCGATGCAACAGCCGCGTACGGCGAGGCCCGCAACCGCTGCGACCTGCGTCCCGGAGGAACCGCCGTGTTCATCGGGGCGGGCGGCCCGATGGGGCAGATGCACATTCAGCGGGCGATCGAGAGCGACCACGGCCCGGCGACCATCATCGGGGTCGATCCCGACGGCATTCGTTTGGCGGTGCTGGAGGCATCACTTCGTCCGCTCGCAGAGAAGGCCGACCGCGCGCTGGTGTTGTTCGACCCGAGCGCGGCGGGTGAGACCACCGAGGAGATGGTGAGCAGGCTCACCGACGGTGAGGGCGCCGACGATGTGGTCGTGACAGTGCCGGCGGCCGCGGTGATGGCCGACGCGGCACGACTGATGCGCCCCGACGGAATGCTGGTGTTCTTTGCCGGTATCGCCAACGGCACGACGGGTCCGCTCGACATGAGCCGCGTCTATCTCGACAACGCCCAGTACACCGGTACGTCAGGATCTGCGATCAGCGACCAGGCGTTGGTGCTCGACAAGGCAATGAACGGTTCGCTCTCCCCGGCGCTCAACTTGGCGGCAGTGGGCGGGATCGAGGCGGCCCGCGACGGCGTGGAAGCAGTGATGCAGGGCCGTTTCGCGGGCAAGGTCATGATCTTCCCGCAAGTCAGCGGTGTTCCCTTGCTGGGTTTGGCTGAGCTCGCAGAGCAGTTCCCCGACATCGGCGCAGCCTTGGGCGAACGGGGGGAATGGACCCCCCGAGCAGAGAAGATCCTGTTCGAGAACTACCGGGCCACCCCGGCGCCGTGATCACCACCCTCACCCCGAATCCCAGCATCGACCGCACCTTTGCCATAGGGCGGTTGGAGCGCGGCGAGGTGCTGCGAGCAACGACCGCAAGCGTCGAATTCGCAGGCAAAGGCGTCAACCTGGCACGGGTGTTGACAACTAACGGCTATCAGGCTCAAGCGGTGATCCCCGGCAACCCCGATGGCCTTGCCGATCTGATCGCTCCGTTGAACGAAGCAGGAACCCGAACCCGCGTGGTTGCCATCGATGGCACGGTTCGCACCAACCTCACCATCATCGAGGACGACGGCACCACAACCAAGATCAATGAGAGCGGGCCGCACCTCAGTGCAGCTGCGGTCGATGCGCTTCTTGAGACCGCCGTACACCAAGCCGCTGATTCGCAGTGGCTGGTCGCCGGCGGCAGCCTTCCACCCGGCGCGCCGACGGACTTCTACGTACAACTGGCCCAGCGACTGCCGGACACGTCCCAGAAACTGGTGATCGACACCAGCGGCGCGGCTCTTTCACGCATGGCCCATACCCCCTGCGCAGTAGCGAAACCGAACCTCGAAGAACTGGCGAGCCTGACTCAAAAATCGCTCTGGACTCTGGGCGATGTGGTTGATGCGGCCAGTGAACTCCAGCACCACGGATGGAGCACGGTTCTGGTCAGCTTGGGGGGCAGCGGAGCGGTCCTTGTGGACGACCGAGTGAGTTACGGCAGTTCACCGGCGAGCGACATCCGCAACACGGTCGGAGCCGGCGATGCGCTGCTTGCCGGGTTTCTGGCCGGCGGTGCGGAGGGACCAGCCGCGCTGCACAATGCTCTGGCGTGGGCGCGGGCCGCGGTTCGTTCAACAGACACTGTCGGTCCGCCCTGCAGCGACGAGGACCGGGCCGCGGTGACCATAACCACCGATGTACCCCTCGAGATGAGCTTGCTGGTCTAAGAACGTGCGCGGATTGAACACCGCGGGTGCGCCGAAGCCTGTCGTCTCCCGCTCTTGTTCGCTGCGCTCACGGGCCGCTCGGGCCACGCCCTCGCGCTGTACGGGCCGGGTTGTCCTGCCTGCTCGCTCGGCCTCCAAGCGGATTGTCATGTCCTTACAAATAGATTCGACTCGTAATCGCTTCAATGCTGTGGCTCCGTGGTGACGCGGACCGAGTACCGGTGGCAAGGCCCGACTATTCTTGCGAGACTGTCGGTTGCTGCGCTGCTGGAGCGCAGCACCTCTTGACCTGACTGAATCCGAAATGACTGAGCCGAAGATCAAACCGTTCCCTGTGCCGATTCCTGAGATGTTCCGGCGCGGCTTGCGCGGTTATGTCGCAAATGTGGTTCCTCTGACGCTGGCCGCGGTTGCCACGTTCGGCGTCTTGGCCGTGTCCGTGATTCCGGTGTGGGGCGAATCGAACGAGTTCCGAGATCGGGCGGTGACCACCCTGGGGCTGATAGCCGCAACCACAGCAGCGCTGCCCTGGTTCTCCTACGCGCTCAACGCCGCGCGCAACGAACCGGTCGACGTCGCCGCACCATTCCGGGACTGGACTCGTTTCGTCGACCAGTTGGTCTGCTCATTCTGGTTCTGGGCGGCTTTCTTCCTCGGATTTCAATACCTCAGGACTCTCTGGGGGCCGCTTCTGTTCTTCCTCGTCGTGGTGCTGTATGCGTTCTTCGGGTTCATAGTCGCCGATGGGACGGTTCAGGGACCTCTCAGGGCTCTGGGCACCAGCGTCCGGCTCGGCGAGAAGCGACGGATCGCGTTGTTCGCAATCTGGGTTCTGTTCTTCCTGTTCAACTTCGCAGCCGCGATCCCGATCGGCCGGGGGGTGAATCCCGTAACGGTTGCGATCACGCTGATCACTCTGGCGATGACCACCAGCATCTCCATGGTCGCCTGGGCGTGCCTCTACGACACCCTGGACGACCTGCTCGTCCCGCTGCCGCGGGCACAGAGACCGCAATGGGGCGCGAGGAGAAAGCCGAAAAAATCGAGAAGGTCGAGAAAGCCGAGGAGGAGGCGATGATCTCACAGGCCGAAGCGAGACTTGTCGGTACCGGTGCCGCGGGAGGGGTCGCGATCGGCCCCGCCGTGGTCATCGACACTGTGGAGGTTGAGATCCCCGACACCGACGACCCTGTCGCTTCGTTCAACGACGCTATGGCGGCCGTGCAGGCCGACCTGATCCGGTTGCAGGAGCATGCCCGCAACGCAGGCCGCACCGAGGCCGCTGAGGTTCTCGGCGCTCAGGCGTTGATGGCAGAGGATCCGATGTTGGCCGACTCGGTCGCGGCGGGCGTCGAGGCCGGAGCGACGCTCGAGGAGGCCGTGACCAACACTTCTGCGGAGATCGCGGCCATGTTCGCTGCTATCGACGATCCCTACATCGCGGCCCGGGCGACCGACGTGGTGGAGGTCACCGACCGGGTGCGGCGTCACCTCGCCGGGGTTGAGAGCACGGATCTGGGTGCCGTCGAGGTGCCGTCGATCCTTGTGGCCGCGGCGATCACCGCAGCTGAGACGGCGCTGCTCGACCCCAACCTGGTTCTCGGGTTCATCACCGAGGCCGGCGGCCCCACGAGCCATGTGGCGATCATCGCCCGGTCCCTGGGTGTGGCCGCGGTGGTGGGAACGACCGGTGTCGTCGAGATGGTGGACTCGGGCGATGTTGTGGCCCTCGACGGCGCCGGCGGTGATGTGGTGATCCGCCCGAACGACGAGACCACAGCCGCCTTCACCGCTCGACGGGACGCGTTCGTGGCCGCCCGGGAGGCTGCGGCACGGTTCAGGGGGGTGCGGGTCGCCCTGGGGGATCGTCCGGTGGCCGTTCCCGCCAATGTCGGATCCCGCGAGGACATCGAGCTTGCGATCGCCGAGGGCGCCGACGGCATCGGTCTGTTGCGCACCGAGTTCCTGTTCCTGGACCGCGCGGCCGCACCGGGCGAGGAGGAGCAGTTCGAGTTCTATTCTTTCGCGGCGCAGGGTTTCGAGGACACCGTGGTCATTCGGACATTCGACATCGGCGGTGACAAGCCCGCCTCCTATCTCGACATCGACCCTGAGGAGAACCCGTTCCTCGGGGTGCGCGGCGCACGGCTCTACTCCCAGGAGTCAGACCTGTTCAACACCCAGGTGCGGGCGATCCTGCGGGCTGCGGTTCACGGTGACGTGTCGATGATGCTGCCGATGATCTCCCATGTCGCCGAGATTCGCAGCGTGCGCGCCCAGATCGCGGACGTGGCCCGGCAACTCGCCGACGAGGGCGTCGCCCACGAGGTGCCGCCGATCGGCGTGATGGTCGAGGTTCCTGCGGTGGCTCTGGTGGCCGACGCGGTCGCTGCCGAGGTCGACTTCTTCTCGATCGGCACCAACGACCTCACTCAGTACACGATGGCCGCGGACCGCACCAACGGCGTTCTCGACGGGTTCCAGGATCCCCTGCACCCGGCTGTTCTGGCTCTGTGCAAGCTGACAGCCGACGCCGCGCATCGCAACGGGATCACCGTTTCTGTCTGTGGACTGGCCGCGGCGGACCCCGCGGGTGCGGTGGTGCTCGCAGCTATGGGAATCGACAAACTGTCGGTCAGCGCCCGGTCCGTCAACCCGACCAAGTCCGTCATCGATTCTCTCGAAGCCGCAACCGCTGAGCGTCTGCTGGGCCCGGTGCTCGCCGCGGCGAGCGCGCAGGAGGTGCGCGAAGCCGTTCGTTCCGAGAGCTCGGCGGCGTGAGCGTCGACATCGACACGAGGGTCATTCGGATCACCCGCTGGCTCATCGACCAGGACCGCCCGCGAAGCACCGCGGACCTCGCTGCGGAACTCGGCTTGAGCCAACGGGTGGTTCGTTATCGGCTCGACCAGGTTGAGCGCTACCTGCGCGACAAGGGCACCGCTCTGGTTCGCCGCCAGGGTCTCGGGTTGACGATCGAGGCGGCAGACGATCTGCGTCAACAGATCCGCGACGATCTGCTGTCGCGTCCGCAGGCCCCCCGGGTCTATGCCCCAGAGGAGCGGGCCCGGCTGCTGTTGGCAGCATTGCTGTGGGCAGCGCCGGGAATGACTTCGCTGGAGGAACTGCATGACGAGTTGGAGGTGTCGAAGACTTCGGCTCGTCGTGATCTGCATGCGTGCGAGTCCTGGCTCGAGCGCAACAGCCTTCCTCTGGTGCGCCGTCCGGGCAGGGGGATCACAGTGGTGGGCACTGAGCGCCGTATTCGCCGGGTGATGGTGCAGTTCACTCTGGAGTCGGTCCCCGAGGACGTCCTGCGGTTGCAGATGGGTGACGATGCCGAGGCTCGCGAGCAGTCCTCGGTTCGTGTGCCGGTGGGCCTTCGGGAGCGGCTGTTCGCTCTGCCGCTGGCTGAGACTTCAGCGATCGTGCGCCGCAGCACGCTCGGTGAGACTCTCACGTCGGGCCGTAGCGATGTCGTGTTCGCGCTGTTCCTGGCTGTGTCGATCACCCGCCTGTGGGACGGTCACCGGGTTGCGATGGAGACCGGGCTGCACCGTTCGGTCATGGACCACCCGGTGGCGTCGAGCGTGTCGGACATGGTCACCGAGATTGAGCAGATTCTCGGGTTCGAACTGCCGGCCGAGGAGGTCGCGGCCATCACTGAGTACCTGCTCGGTCTCGATGCCCTCGATGCGGTCTCCACCGAGTCGCTGCCGATCACCAGGGATCTGCTCGACCGGGTGATCGACACCGCGGGAGAGCGGTTGCATATTGCCTTGAGCGAGGACCGGGAACTGAGGCGGAGCCTGGCTCTGCATCTTGGCCGGTTGAGCGTCCGGCTCCGTCACGGGCTGCCGATTCACAACCCGTTGCGCGACGAGGTGTCGAGCCGCTATCCCGACGTTCATTCGGTCGCCGCCGACATCGCCGCGCTGGTTGAGTCCGAGATGGGCGTGTCGATCAATGACGACGAGGTCTGTTTCATAACCATGTACCTCGCCGGGGCGATGGAGCGTGCCCAGTTGCGGCCGCGTCGCAAGGCTCTGGTGGTGTGCCCGAGTGGTATGGCGACGGTCTGGGTGCTGGTCTCTCGGATCAAAGCGGAGTTCCCGGAGCTCGAACTGGTGGAGGTGCTCTCAGAACGCGGTTACGAGGCGCTCAGCCACGATCAGTTCGACCTGGTCATAAGCACGATCACGCTCCCAGAGATCACAGCTCCCGTGGTTGTGGTCAGCCCCCTGCTCTCCGCATCCGACGTTGCCCGAGTTGCGCGCTACACCTGACGCTGCACCCACCGTCAGCGGTCGCCACCATGGTCGACCCGGAGCGCCTGTTGATGCCGAATGCCAGTTTTGGCCGGGCCTCAGGCGCCCTCATAGAGACGTCGAAGGTCGACGAGTTCCACATCAGGCCGGATGGCAGCGGCGGCCGTCAGTTCCGGAGTGAAGCCTTCGGCGGAGAACAGCAGGCGCTTCGCAGTGGGAGACAGGGTGACCCCCGAGCGGCCAGCCAGAAGATCGGCCAGACGGTCCAGGCGGGTCAGGGCGTCACCGCCGATCCGGTACGCCTTGGCCTCCCCGATCAACTGGACGGTCTTGGTCTTCCCCTCAATGCGGCCGCGCCGCAGCGCTGCCACGTCCAACTCGAATGCCTGGCGTCGACGGCGGTCGTTCACCTGCAACGAAGCCGCTGTGCCGGCGGGGCCGCCCAGGGTCTCCTCGTGTGCATAGTGGTCTACCCAATAGCGGCACATCGACTCGAAATGGGGGTCGACAATCTGCGAGCGGTAGGTGGCTTCTGCGTCGGCCCACACCTCGAAGGCTCGGCGGTCTTCCAGCCGGGCGCGATGCCGTCGGTTGATCAGGTGATGAAAGCGCACGATCGGGTCGGCTATCCGGTAGACCGGTCGCCGGTCGGCCAGCAGGTCCTCGTGGCGGACGACGAATCCAGCCGTTGTCATCACCTGAAGGTGGTGGCTGATGTCATTGGACGTCCTGCCCAGCGCTTCGGCAATTTTCGCCGGTGATGTCCGCCCGTGGGCCACCGCCTGGAGCATGGAGTAGTAGGCAGCCTCGTCGGTGACCCGGGGATCTTCTCGGAGAAGATAGTCGTCCTCTCGAAACAAGACGTGCGACGGGTTCAACACCGAGGCAGCCAGCCATTGCGGCAGTTGCTCACGACGATATGGAATCCCGGCGTCGGCGGTCAGGTCTTTGTAGCCGGCAACCCCGCCCACAACGGTGTCTACTGCGAACGCCGCGTCCAGTTCTCCGATTCTCCAATAGCCCCGCGCCTGCCGGTAGTCGAAGGCCGTCAGCGGCATATCCAGCGTCGCTCGGCCTCGCAGGGGCGATGTCCCGCTCAATATCTGGGTCATCACCGACATGGCCGAACCGCACAAGACAACCCTCACCGGCGCTGTCCACGTCTCGTCGAGGCCTCCGGCCGCGGCTTCGTCCATTACGGCCTGCAGCGCAGAATCCAACTCCGGGCTGTTCTGCCGGAGGTAGGGGTACTCATCGATTACCAACACCTGCGGTCGTGTTCCCCGAGTGCCCAGCACGCTCACTGCCTGCACCATGGCATCATTCCAGTCCCGGAACGGCTGGGGTGGCGCCCAATTAAGCTGCCGACTGAGGCTCTCGGCGAACCGGCCCAGAGAAGGTCTGCGCTCCTCCCGCAGTGACAAGTGGTATACCCCGCCTGTGGCTTCTACCAGGCGGCGCAGCAGATAGCTCTTGCCATAGCGGCGTCGGCCGTACACGATCCCCAACCGAAGGCCCGGCCGCGGCGACAGGACGAAACGCGACAGGTCTGCCCACTCGGTCTCGCGGTCGTAGAGGCTCTCCGGTCTCGGTGGGATGTCCACTCACTGGCTCCATTCATATAAGTACAGTTATTACAACTCCACTTACTATAATCAGGGTAGCTCTAGATGGCAACTCCCCGCTGTCAGACAAGCTGCCCGAATCGGGTGCTACACTTGAATCTTGAAAATTCCGCATGACATAGTGGATTTTCAAGGTTAGTCTGGGTGGATGCAGTTGATTGACCGGATTGTCGATGCCAAGAACCTGCGCGAGTCGGTATTGCACGCGCCGGTGACTTTGCTCACTGGGCCTCGCCAGGCAGGGAAGTCCACACTGGCCCGTCAGGCCATCTCCTCGTCACCGGCGGCGTTCTTCGACCTTGAGGACCATCGAGACCTCGCCCGGTTGGCCGAGCCGACGCTGGCTTTGCGCGACACCGGCGAGACGATCGTGATCGACGAGGCCCAGAGGATGCCCGAGCTCTTCCCGACGCTTCGGGTCCTTGTCGACGAGAACCGTCGCCCAGGCAGATTCGTCGTACTCGGCAGCGCATCGCCCGACCTCATCGGACTCGGCTCGGAGTCATTGGCCGGTCGAGTCTCCTTCGTCGAGTTGGGCGGCCTGCGGCTGTCCGATGTGGGAGCGCACCGACTCAATGACCTCTGGCTGCGCGGCGGCCTGCCCGAGTCCTTGCTAGCCCCGACCGACGAGGCGTCGAACCGTTGGCGCGACGACTACATCTCCACGTTCCTCGAACGCGACCTCGCCAATCTTGGTTTCCGCTTTCCAGCCACGACGATGCGGAGATTCTGGACGATGCTGGCCCACTACCACGGGCAGACCTGGAACAGCGCACGAATCGCCCGATCAATCGACGTGTCGGAGTCCACTGTGAGGCGTTACATCGACGCCCTCACCGACGCCCTGGTCGTTCGCCAACTTCCGCCGTGGTTCGCCAACATCTCCAAGCGCCAGGTCAAGTCGCCGCGGGTCTACATTCGCGATTCGGGCCTGCTGCACCGGTTGCTGGGCATCGCCACCATGGTCGACCTGGAGCGCTCACCGATGCTGGGCGCCAGTTGGGAGGGCATGATCCTCGAACAGCTCCTGACAAGGTTCACCCCCGCTGACCCCGCCTACTGGTCCACCTACGGAGGCGCCGAACTCGACCTGCGGCTGGAGGCCGGCGGACGAGTCCTCGGCTTCGAAATAAAGCGTACAGCCCGGCCGACAGTCTCAAAGTCGATGCACAGCGCCCTGGCCGACCTCCGCGTAGACCATCTGTTCCTCGTCCACGCCGGCCCCCACAGCTTCCCCCTCACCGACCACGTCACCGCCATCACAGCCACCGACCTCCTCACTACAGACGACCCGCTCGCCGATCTGTCTTGAAGTCCGAGAGAGAGCTCTTGGACACGGCTACAAGGCGTTCAGACACGATCCATTCGATCTCGTCATCAAGCACAATCACGCTTTTGGAGAACAAGGCTCCCGTGGTTGGGGTCAGCCCCCTGTTGTCCGCTTCCGATGTCGCCTGAGTTGCGCGCTATGCCTAAACCTGAATCCACCGATTGGGGGACTGTGGGGTGGGTTGGTGGTGGTGTGATTCGTCCTGGGTTTGGTAGTGCCTGTTTTTGTTGAGTCGCGGCCTGAATCGCACTGGGTTTGGTGTGTTGGGGCGTGTTGGGTTCAGGGTTTGGGGTGATTCACCCTGGGTTTTGCGCAGGCTCCAAGGATTGGAGCGAGTATGGAATCTATGGATACACAAGCGAGGGCGGCGAGGTCTCGCCGTTACTCTGATGAGCAGAAGAAGCATGCGGTGCGGATGGTGTTCGCGCTGCGTGAGGAGCTGGGCACTTCGGCGGGCACGGTGACGCGTGTGGCTCGGCAGTTGGGTTATGGCGAGGAGTCGTTGCGTCGCTGGGTGGCCCAAGCCGAGGTTGATGCCGGGTCGCGGGCGGGGGTGTCGACCGTTGAGAGCGAAGAGCTCAAGAGGCTCCGCCAGGAGAACCGTGAGCTGCGCCGAGCCAATGAGATCTTGCAGCGGGCAGCAGTTTTTTTCGGGGCGGAGCTCGACGGTTGACAGCGATGACCGTGGCGTTCATCGACCACAACCGTGCCGAGTTCGGGGTCGAGCCCGTCTGTGCAGCGTTGCAGGTGGCCCCCTCCACGTACTGGACTGTGAAACGTCGTCCACCGTCGGCGCGTGCTGTGCGCGACGCCGAGTTGATGCCGTTGCTGTTGGTGTTGTGGCAGGCCAACTACTCGGTGTACGGGGCGCGCAAGCTGTGGATCGCCGCGAGACGCGCCGGGCACGGCATCGGCCGCGACCAGGTCGCCAGGCTGATGCGCCAGTTGGGGATCCGAAGCGTCCGCCGGACAAAGAAGGTGGCCACCACCCGAGCGGACCCCGCCGCGGCACGGCCGGCCGATCTCGTCGAGCGTGACTTCACCGCGGATGCGCCGAACCGGCTGTGGGTCGCCGATCTGACCCACGTCGCTACCTGGTCCGGTGTCGCCTACGTGTGTTTCATCACCGACGCGTTCAGCCGCCGCATCGTGGGCTGGCGGGTCGCGTCGAACATGAAAACCCAAATGGTGCTCGACGCGTTGGAAATGGCCCGCTGGAACCGAGGGGCCCGCCTCGAAGGCCTCGTCGCGCACACCGACGCCGGCAGCCACCTCACCAGCATCCGCTACAGCGAACGACTCGACGAACAGGCCGCGGTGCCATCGATCGGATCGGTCGGGGACTCATATGACAACGCCCTAGCCGAAGCCGTCAACGCGCTCTACAAAACCGAACTGATCCGCGGTCCCCAACAAGGACCGTGGCGGACCATCGACGACGTCGAACTCGCCACCCTCGGCTGGGTGCACTGGTACAACACCGAGCGCACCCACAGCCGCCTCAACGACCTCTCACCCGACGAGTACGAAGCCGCCTACACTGCAACAACAACCGACCACAACAAGACAAAAAACCACAACATTCAGCCTGCGCAAAACCCAGGGTGAATCAGGGGTTGGGTTTGGTTGGTGGCGCTGGGTGTGTTGGGCGGCGCCGGGCCCGTGGGGTGGTGTGGGTTAGCCGGAGGGTCCGGGTAGGTTGCGCAGGGTTTTGAGGGTTGTTGTGAATTGGGTTTGCCATGGCCAGCGGGCGGGGTATCGCAGGGTGGGTGTGCCGGATCGGTTGGCGATTACGGCGGGCAGCGCGGTGAGGCGGGTGCGGCGGGTTTGGTTGGTGGTGGTCGGTGTGTTGGTGAGGATGGCGGTCCAGTGGCCGATGTTGTGCGCGAGTGCTGCGCAGGCGAGCCATGCACAGTTCGCGGGGTAGTGCCCGGAGGGGACGTGGTTGAGCCCGGAGCCTTCTTTGAGGTCGCGGATGGCGAGCTCGACGACTGCGTGGTTGCGGTGGAACTGGTCAGCGGCGACGGTGCCGAGGTCGTCTCTGTTGGTGATGAAGGCGTGGTGCCGCCAGTTGGGCCACAGCCGTTGCTGGGCTGTGTCGGCGAGGCGGGTGCGGCGCACCACCAAACGGACGCTGCGTTTTTGTTTGCCGCGGCCGGTGCTGTAGACGGTTTCAGCGACCTGGGCGTAGCCGCCTTTGGGGTAGTCGATGTCGATCCAGGCTTTGTCGGGGATCGACTCGATAGCAGCGCGAACAGCAGAGTTGAGCGACACGGTGATCGACCATTTCACGTTGTGGATGTCCAAACGGTCGATCAGCTTGCGGGACCAGAACCCCGAATCGGCGCGTACCGCGACCGGCCCGTGAGCACCCGCGCGTCGCAGGTTGGCTACGAGCTCGTCGACGAAACGCAGCACACCACGCGACGACCCAGCGGAGCCTTTGCGCAGCCGCGCCCCGAGCACCTCAGAGGTCCCGGCACGCACAGCCAGCAGCGGGTGGTAACCCAACAATTTGGTGTAACCGTATCTGGCGCCGTGCTTGAGTCTGCCGTGCACCTCACAGATCGTGGAGTCCAGATCAACCACCAACGGGCCTGAACCGGGGCCTGCACCGAGCCGCCAGGCCGCCGCTAAAGCACGCGAGGCCACCGCTTCGAGCTGGCGGACGTGACCAAACGTGAAGCTCCGCAGAAACGTTCCCACCGTCGACGGCGCCGCGGGGGCGAACCCCGACACCGCGGCGGTGCGACCGGCGCGCAGAACGTCGACATGGTCGATATGGGTCCCACCCGCCAGCATCGCTGCCACCACCGTCAGGACCTTGCGGGCCGGGTTCGGAGAACCAGTGTCCACCCACCGGTTGATCAACCCCCACAGACCCAAACGAGTCATCAACGTGGCAGCCAGAACCAGACCCGCGTTCGCGACCAGACCCCCATGATCAAACGTTGTTGCCAACCGGTCCAACCTGCGCGATGATACAGACACGAAAAGTGCCTCCTGTTTTTGTGACGAAAGTGACTATTTGTCATCGCAGATCAGGAGGCCTTTTCCGCGGACGCGCCCACACCAACAACCCAACCCCACCGGTGGATCCAGGCTAAATGTTGTGCTGCACTCGATAAGAGTCCCAGAGTGCCCCAACGGTCCCACAGCTGCGACAAAATCAAAATCGCCATGCACCGCTACGCCGGTGAATCGACCTAGTTGACACAAGCATCACACGCACGTACGGTTTCAGCGCATGACCAACTTGACGACAATCTCAAGGGGTTTCTTGTTCGAATCCTTTAAACGGGCGCTTGCGATCTTCGTTGCAGTGTTGATGCTAATGAGCGTCTTGCACTTCACTACTGACCGCGCTGATGCCCACCCACCAAATCAGATTTGTTGGATCGTCCGTTGGGAATGGAAGCAAGAACTGGTGCAATACGTTGTAAGCACACAAAACCAAGCAACCTACCCTTACACTACATACACATACGGTTGGCGCTGGGAGCACGTTCAGGTACCGATACGCGATTGCCTCAGCACGCACACACCGCATTGGGTGGAGTGGATCAGCATCGGGGCTTGCGTGGTCGGAACGGTTCTTGGGGCTAGTCAAGCTGGGTCTGGAGCGCAATGCTATCCGGGGGGCTAGTGTACGGCACGGCCCAACGGTGCTGACTAGTGGCGTGTCGGACATTTGCTTGCGGGGCGTAAATGCCTGTTTGCGCAGGCAAAAGGGCTGTGTCCCCCAGCAGGGAAACCGGCGACACACCACTAGTTCAGAGTTTGTGCCCTTGCTACATGACGGGGTCCGGTCACTGTCGCTTGCCAACGGCATGAGTTGTTTGCCGGACTCACAACAACTAGATGATTAGTTCCAAGGGGTTAGTGGTCGTAGGCGGTGAGGGATCGTGCGGGTCCGGGTTGGTGGGTGGTTTGGTTGTGCCAGATGGCTGCGGTGAGCGCGAGGAGTCGTTGCAGTATTCGTGCGGCGACGCCTTGTCTGGTGCGGCCGCGGTGGCGTTCGAGACTGAGTTGGGATTTGAGGGTCCAGTTGACTGATTCGATGATCTGGCGCAGCGGTTTGAGGAACCGCTGGTGGGGTCTGGCTGGTTCTGTTTTGGTGGCGGGCCCGATCAGTTCGATGCCCGCGGCGTTGAGTTCGTCCTCGAAACCGGCTCGCCGGTAGCGGTTGTCAGCGATGAGGGTCTGGCCTGGCCGGGCGATGTCGGCGTGGGCGATCATGTCCAAACAGGTGTCGCGTTCGTCTGTTTTGGCGCCGGTGAGCGCGTAAGCGACCGGCAGTCCCGAAGGTGTTGTGATGAGATGCAGGCGCAACCCCCAGAACCACCTTGAGTGCGACGCGCTGTAGCCGTAGGCGGCCCAACCCGCCAAATCAGAACGCTGTACGGTGTCGCGGCTGCGTCCGCACTCCACCGGAGTCGAGTCCACCAGCCACACGTCGTCGTGAAACGACGGGCAGTCCCGGGCCAACGCACCCAACACATGTTTCATCAACTCGCCGCTGCGGCGCAGACGCTTGTTGTAACCGGACCGCTGCGGCAGATACGGAAACCACGGCTTCAAATGCGCTGTCGCGTAACGGATGAACCGGGCCTCGGAATCGAACCCCGACAACGCCGACAGCACCGCCAAAGTGACCAACTCCGCGTCCGACAACCTCGGCGCTATCCCCACAACAGGCCGCTGCGGCAACCAGTGGGGATTTGACGCCAACAAATCGTCGATCCGCACATACAGTGCAGTCACGAGGGTGTCTGAGTCCGGGTTCATACCAAGGTCCTCCAAGATCAAGGTTTATGGGAAACCCCGAGCATGGACACCCTCACCCCCCAAATGGTGGACCCCACCCCTTGGAACTACTCCTCTAGGAGCAAACCTTGGCGCGAACGCCCCCCCCCCGTATCGTCAGCGATCGTAAAACGCTGCGTAGAGAATCCCATAATCATACCCGTCCAAACCGTGTTAAATTTTGTTACCGGGAAGTAAGGTCGTCACTATGCGAAACATACTCCATCCTATGCGAAACGGGCTAATTGCCTTGATCTGGGTTCCTGGCGTGGTCATCGGGTATCACGTCATGCCTGATAATCTGTGGTACCTCTGGTTCGCCATATGCATCTTGATTGCTTTCGCATTAGCCCTGATCGTTCATGAGTGTTGGGGTTGTTGGGGTTCGCGTCCGCGGAAAAGCCCCTTTGGTGTGGGACGATGTGTGTTGGTTAGCACTTGTCGGTTCCACAGAAAAGGGGCATCTCCGAGATGCAGGTTAGCAGCACGTGCGATGTGAGGGTGACGGGCGGCGGTGATCAGGTCGCGGCGCATGCGGGTTTGTTCGCGTTGGGGCGTTTCGCTGACGGTTTGGGGTTGGGGGAGGCGTTGTCGGCGGTGGTGCCGGCGGCTGGTGAGCGGGCCCCGGTCCATGACCGGGGGAAGGTGTTGACGCATTTGTTGTTGATGCTCGCGGGTGGCGGGGAATCATGTTCTGATATTGAGCATCTGCGTGCTCAGCGGGTGCTGTTTGGGGAGGTGGCGTCTGATTCGACTCTGTATCGGCTGTTGCGGGGTTTGGGTCCTGATGTGTTGGAGGGCCTCGCTTCGGCTGTGGCTGGTGTGCGCAGCGTTGTGTGGGAGCGCCGCGGCGACACGGAGTCGTCTGCTCCGGTGGTGTTGGACATCGACTCGACGCTGGTGGAGGTCCATTCGCAGAACAAGACCGGCACGGCGGCGCATTTCAAGGGCGGGTTCGGGTTCCATCCGATGCTGTGTGCCACCGACGATGGTGAGCCGCTGTCGGTCATGCTGGGGCCCGGCAACGCCGCGGCCAACAACATCTGTGACCATATAGAGGTCCTCGACGCTGCTGTGGCGCAGCTCCCCGCAGCGGTCGCTGCGGGGCACCGCGAACACGACGACGCGGTGCCGGTCAGGCGGCTGCAGTTGCGTGTGGACGCCGCGGGCTGCTCTATCCATATCGCCGCTGCTTGCCGGGCCCGCAACGTCGAGTTCTTCATGACAGCACGCTCAAACAACCAGGCAACAGCCGCTATCGACTGCAACCGCATCGACCCCGACAAATGGCAGCAGGCACTACGCCGCGACCAAGAACCCGCCGAACGCGCCCAGGTCGCGGAGCTCACCAGTTTCGTCGACCTCTCCGACTGGCCCGACAAGACCCGTTTCATCGCCCGCCGCGAGCCGCTTCACCCCGGCGCTCAACGCAGCCTGTTCGACTCCAGCAACTGGCGCTACCGCGGGTTCTACACCGACGCCGCAGGCGACCCAGCCGAACTCGACGCCCACCACAGAGCCCACGCCCGCATCGAGAACACCATCGCCGACCTCAAAGACTCCGGCCTGGCCCGCATGCCCTTCAGCGACTACCACGCCAACACCGCCTGGACACAACGCGTCGCGCTCAGCTTGACGCTGGTGAAATGGTTCCAACAACTCCGCCTCACCGGACCCCTCGCCAAAGCCGCCCCCAAACGCCTCCGCTGGCAGCTATGGCACACACCCGCCAGACTCGTGCGCTCCTCACGCAAATGGACCCTGCGGCTGCTCCACTGGTGGCCCGCAACACCACAACTCCTGCACGCCTGCCGGCCCGGCGCCCCATAAACAGTTCTTCGCACCCCGACCCGACACGGCCCAAAACCCGACCCGACGCGCCCCAACACACCCCAACACCCTGACCAGACCCCAAAACACCCGCCCACGAACCCCACACACCCAAACCCCAACCCCCAACCCCCAAATCACACCAAAACACGCACACCCAACCCCGCTCACGAACTCTCATGAACGATCAGGGTTAGTGCGGTGGGCCCGCTTTTAGTGCGGTGGGTTGCCCGCTGAGCGGGGGCGGGGTGCCACGGACCGCCGCCGCGGGCGAGAGCGCGATGCTGACACCGCGGCAGCGGTGGCCGCTGTGTGGGCTGACAGGGTACCGACCGCCGCGACGCTGGCCGCGGTCTACGCCGTCGGGCGGGTGGCGTCGGGTCCGACCACCGCCCCGGAGGACACGGCCGGGGCGGCGCACGCACGGATCGGCGGGCGTGACCGGATGTGGGGGACGGCTATGGAAGATCACGAAGCACAACACGCCACTGCTGTCCAAGAGCACCCCACCGTCGAGGAACAGTTGGTTGTTAGCCGAGTTGACCTCATTGTTGCCGGGGATGCGACACGGCGAGCTTGTAAGTGAGCATCTAACCACACGTCCGGCGTCGACGCTCCTCGACACCCTCAGCCCGATCTGCAACGCGAAGCGGCAGTTACCCCGCGCATCACGCATCACCGGCCAGGTAGCTGGGGAAGGCCCGCACCGACGAGGCAGTTACCCCGCGCACCACGCATCACCCGCACGCGCCAACCGACTCACGCGATCTGACAACTGGATCACGAATGTCGCGCGCCGTCCAGAGATCTACCTGGATGCCTGTGCGCCAAATTCCGCTCTATCTCGAACGCTGCGCCGTTTTGTCATATCTGGCTAGTGCCTTATTGGCAGTAGCGAAGCATGACGGATGTATGACATGTTTACGTCAGCATTACAACATTAGGGGAGGACCCGCGCATGTTAGAACGAGTTCAACGTTTCGGCGGTTTTCTGTCCAGCATGGTCATTCCGAATATCGGAGCGTTCATTGCTTGGGGCTTGATTACCGCTCTGTTCATTCCAGACGGCTGGCTGGCGAAGATTGGCGACGATGCGCTCGGCTGGGATTGGGACACCATCACAGGTCTCACAGTCGCACCGATGATCCGGTACTTGTTACCGTTGCTGATCGCCTACACCGGCGGCAAGTTGATCTACGGCCACCGAGGAGGTGTCTTGGGCGCGATCACCGTTATGGGAGTCATCGCAGGTGCAGCCTTGCAACCAGGGTTCTACGACGAACTCGCGGACGCTGCCCTAAGAGCCGCCGAAGGTGTCTTCCCAGTCGACACTGAAACCTCCGATCCTGCCTTCGGCATCGCTGGTGCTGGCGGGGCACCGCAGTTTATGGGCGCGATGGTCGCGGGCCCGCTTGCAGGTTGGGTAATGCGAGAAATCGACAAGCTTCTTGAGCCCCGCACTCCGGCAGGCTTCGAGATGTTGGTCAACAACTTCTCCCAGGGCATCGCTGGTATGGGTTTGGCCATGCTGGGCTACCGGATCATCGGCCCGATCATGCGAGAGATTGGCGACGCATTCGGCAACATGGTGGAGAGCATCGACGACGCCGGTCTCATCCCATTGATGGACCTCCCGATCGAGGTCGCCAAGGTGCTGTTCTTGAACAACGCCATCAACCACGGTGTGCTCACACCGCTCGGCACCATCGACGTGGAAGAGAGCGGACGCTCGATCTACTATCTGCTCGAGACGAACCCCGGTCCGGGTCTTGGTCTGCTTCTCGCCTACTGGTTCGCCGGTAAGGGCTTGGCAAAGCTCTCCGCACCCGGCTCGATCATCATTCACTTCTTCGGTGGCATCCACGAGGTGTACTTCCCGTACGTGCTCATGAACCCGGTGATGATCGTCGCAATGTGGGCAGGAGGCATCAGCGCCGACATCATCTTCGTGATCTTCGACGCTGGACTCACCGGGCCACCGTCTCCAGGCAGTGTCTTCGCATACGCGACGTTCACACCTTCTGACGGAGGCGCGGCTGTAGGAGTCTGGTTAGGTATGATCGTCGGAGCAGCCGCCGCGTTCTTCGTGGGCAGTATCCTTCTCCGGCTGTTCCCGGTGAAGGACATGAGCGACGCCGACGATGACAGCGACGACATGGCCGACGCCATGGCGGGCGTACCAGGTATCTCGTAGAGGGGCCTGAAGTCTGACATTGTTGTGGGGTGGTCCGGCCGAAACTGGACCGCCCCACAACAATGAGTACAGCCACGAATATTGGAGGGGCCGACGTGACAGAACGCGTGACCAAGCAGGCCGACGAGATCAAACTCATCGTCTACGCCTGCGAGGCTGGTATGGGCAGCAGCCTGATGGGCGCCAACCAGTTGAAGAAGATGGTGAAGAAGGCGAAGCTCGACATCAACGTCGTGCATTCACCTGTGGGCCAGTTGACCGACGCAGCCGATGTGGTTGTCGTTCACAAGGGTCTGGCAAAGCAGGCTCAGGCCAAAGTTCCGGGGGCGGCGATCATTCCGTTCACGCTGTTCATGAACGACCCGGCCGTGAAGGCACTGGTCACGAACCTGACCTCGGGCGAGCCAGTCGTTTCCGCAATGTGAGTTGACTGATGGACGACTCGCTCACTGCCGTTCTCAACCCCGATGACATTGTCCTCGGTCATCATTCCGATTCGATGAACGAGGCCATTGAGCATGCTGGCGGACTGCTGGTGGCCCGAGGGTCGATCTCCGACGAGTACATCGACGGGATGAAGCAGCGCGAGACGAAGGCTTCCACCTACTTGGGCAACGGTGTCGCTCTGCCTCACGGACTGCTTGAGAGCAAGGAGTACATCCGATCCACGGGGATCGTTGTGGTTCAGCACCCTGACGGGGTCGACTGGCAGGTGGGAACCGCCCATCTGGTTGTGGGCTTGGCCGCAGTCGGCGACGACCATGTGCGGGTGCTCTCCCAGCTTGCCGAGGTCCTCCAGGACGAGGACCTGTGTGAGACGCTCTGGCACACCACCGATGCCCAGTTCCTGTACGACTGCCTTACCGCCGACCCTGACGACGACTAGACAACCAATTGACCTCTGGGGGACCGAATGGACCGTGAGATCATCATCACCAATCCGCAGGGTCTCCATGCACGCCCTGCGTCTGCTCTTGTCGAGCAGATGAAGTCCTTCGACGCGAGAGTGAGCGTCGAGGTTGGTGCAAAGTCCGCAAATGCAGCGAGCATCATGAGCGTGCTCGCGCTCGGCGCAACCACCGGCGACACCGCCCGAGTGATCGCCGAAGGCGCCGACGCGCAAGCCGCTCTCGATGCGGTTGAACTGATCCTGACCTCGGAGGACGACTGAAATGGCCCGTCTGAATCACGACGCTTTGAGCGAAGCAGTCAGCGCCGCTGTGGGCGCAACGCCAGATCCGAGCGGTGAAGCCGACCTCGTCTTCGACAAGGGCTCGATCAAGGGTTCGATCATTGTGGCCTCCGACACCGGGGATCTGAAGTCCGCCTTCAAGCGGGCCAAGAAAATCAACGGATACCGCTGGGTGGCAATCAACCGGGACGATCTGTTCGGTGCCAATCCTTTGTCTTTGGGCTCCAAAGCCGGGATCCTCGACGCCTCCGGCAAAGTCCTCAAGAACGCCGACACCCCGCGCCGCAAGGTCTGAGCCTGAGCCGTCATCACCCCAGTGCGTCCACGCTGCTGAGAGGAAATGATCGCTGCTCTCCGCAGACCCGCACCGATTGGTGCTACAGCCGGCCCACGCCTACACTCCAGAGATCGCAGCCAAGTACGGCTGCCCGCCGATCCAGCGCACCGAAGAACTCGACTGGAAGATAGCGCAACGCGTCGCCTGGCGCGAGCGCCGCAACGCTGAGCTGGCCGTGGCCTGCGACACAGTGACTAGTTCGTACGGCAACGGTTACCATCCGAGTCCGCTGACGGTGGGCTGGTCGGGGCGTGTCCGGATGGTCTGTTCGAGGATTCTGCGACTGTCGGGGCCGGCGACTTCTTATTTGCGCAACGGTGAGAGGTCAGACCAACAAATCGGCTTGAATATCGAGCCTTTGGCCAACGGTTGCTTCTATGCTTCGGGATGCCTGAGATTGTGTTCGGGCCTCGGGTCCGGAAGTCTCCGTATTTCGAGGCGACGGTGACGGCCGGGGTCAGCGCTTTCACCATCTACAACCACATGTACCTGCCGGTTTCTTATGGTGATCCAATAGAAGAATATCGGCGACTGACGGAACGGGTGGCACTCTGGGATGTAGCAAGCCAACGCCAGATCGAGATTGTCGGGCCGGACGCTGCTGCGCTGACCCAGTACCTTTCGGCTCGAGGTCTTGGGGGTCTGAAACCCGGTCGGGCCCGTTACGCGCCGATCTGTGATTACGACGGCAACCTGATCAACGATCCGGTGGTGTTGTGTCTGGCCGAAGACCGGTACTGGCTTTCGATCGCCGACAACGACCTGGGGTTGTGGGTCAAAGCGGTAGCCGCGGAGCGTGGTGCCGATGTGAGGGTTTTTGAGCCCGACGTTTCGCCGCTGGCGATTCAAGGTCCGCTGGCAAACAAACTCGCGATTGATCTGTTCAGCGCCGATGTGGTGGACTCGTTGGGGTTCTTTCACCATGCTGGAGTGGAACTCGATGGGATTGAACTGGTGCTTTGCCGGTCTGGTTGGAGCAGACAGGGCGGTTTTGAACTGTTCTTGACCGACGGGTCTCGGGGTGTGGAACTTTGGGACAAGGTGATGGCGGCTGGGACTGCCTTCGGTATTGGACCGGGTGCGCCCAATCTGGCCGAGCGAATCGAGAGCGGGCTGCTGTCATACGGATCTGACAACGATTCACGGACCGACCCGTTCGAAGCGGGGCTCGGGTCCTGGGTGAACCTTGACAGCGGGTATGACTTCATCGGCAAGGAGGCTTTACAGCAGCGGTTCGAGCGTGGCATTGCGCGCAAGTTGGTCAACGTTACGTTCCTCGGCGCTCCGGACAGCGCAGGTGCCTCGGACGTGTCGGACGATTTGCGCGATTCAGACCCCTCGGGCGGCTCGAACCGTGGCGTCGACTCGGGCGGCTCGAACCGTGGCGTCGACTCGGGCGGCTCGAACGCTTCGGGTGCTTCGGGTGCTTCGGACCGTTCAGGGTCGGCTTCGTTGCTGCCTTTGGAGAGCCCTCGCGACTTGACGCTTCACGGCGACTCGGATGCCGCAGTCGTTGGTGAGCTTCGCAACGCCGTTTGGTCCCCTCGACTCGGGTTTCACATCGGTATCGCCCTGTTGGCCGACTCCGCGGCTGCTGTGGGTACTCGCCTCATGGTTGATTTCGACGGTCGCAGGATTCCTTTGGTAGTCGCACCCGAACCCTTCGGCGCCTCCCGTCGGCCCATCTTCGAAAGCTGACTCATCAACAGTGGCAATCGTGGAGGTTTTGGACTAGAAACAATGGTGTGTTGATCGTTGTTTCTCCGGCGAAGTCACTGGACTACGAGTCGAGGCTGGCCACGAAGAAGCGCAGCGAGCCGCGGCTTCTGGATCGCAGCCGTGAGCTGGTCGAGGTGATGGCGCAGAAGTCGCCTCAGGAGCTCGGTGATCTGATGTCGATCTCTCCGGCGTTGGCTGAGCTCAACCATGAGCGTTTCGGGGATTTCCAGACTCCGTTCACTCCCGAGAATGCCCGGCCGGCGGTGTTGGCCTTCAACGGCGACGTCTACATGGGGATGGAGCCGCAGACGTTCAGTGAGCGCGATTTCACCCATGCGCAGAAGACGTTGCGGATCCTGTCGGGTCTTTACGGTGTGCTCCGTCCGCTCGATCTGATGCAGCCGTACCGGTTGGAGATGGGGAGCCGGGTCGCTACTGCCCGCGGCAGCGATCTGTACGGGTTCTGGGGTGATTCGATCACCGATGCACTGAATGCCGATATCGAGGCGAGTCCCGGTGCGGGTGCTCTGATCAATCTGGCCTCGAACGAGTATTTCGGTGCGGTCAATACCGGTCGGCTCGAGGCGCGGCTGGTGAGTCCGGTGTTCTTGGACTCCAAGAACGGTGCTGAGCCGAGGATCGTGAGTTTCTTCGCCAAGCGGGCCCGCGGTTCGATGGCTGGTTGGATCATCCGCAACCGGGTTCGTTCACCGAGGGCGCTGACGGAGTTCGCCGAGGACGGTTACGGTTACGACCCCGACCGCTCCGACGCCGACCGCCCCGTCTTCGTCCGCTACAACCACACCTAGCCGCCGCGGGCAGCTGAAGAACGTGGGATTGCATGAAATCGTCGGCTGCTGCACTTCAGCAGCCGAGGCAGGACCATCGGGCGCTGTCTTCGATGATCGGGTTGAACCGCAGCGAGCAGGCATCGTCGGCCCGCAGGCCGGTCTCGATGATCACGATGACCAGCGCCCGGGTAGTGGCGTCGGGAAGCATCGCGAGGAACAACTAGAAGCACAGGTTAGAGAATTTGCCGACGACTTGACGAGGCTTCTCAATTCGACTCTTAGGGGTTGCGCGGATAGGCGAACGCGTCTTGGAAGATTCTGTTTCGACTTTGATCGGTGGAGGCAAAGCCGCAGGTCAGGGGATCGCAGCCATAGCCCGGAGTTCGGGCGTTCCCGCAGGTCAGCGCCTATCCGCGCTGCCTCTTAGGGGTTGCGCGGATAGGCGGCCGGTACGTCGCGTCGAAGCGGGGACACTCCCGCTCTTGTTCGCTGCGCTCACGGGCCGCTCGGGCCACGGCCCCGTACCGTACGGGCCGCGTTGACCCACCTATCCGCGCAGCCCCTTAGACCGAGGAAAGGGTTGTCGGCTGCTGACGTATGTATTGTGTTTTGTTGGTTTTCTGGTAGGATAGTTGGGTGAGGTTGAAGGCTTGGGCGGAGCAGATGGGTGTGACTTATCACACTGCGTATGACTGGTTCCGCAAGGGGAAGATGCCTGTTCCTGCGTATCAGACTCCGTCTGGGACGATCATCGTCGAGGCCCCCGATGAACACGTTGATGGCGTGTGCGTGGTCTACGCGCGGGTGTCGTCTGCGGATCAGAAAGACGGTTTGGATGGCCAGGTGGCTCGGTTGACGGGCTGGGCGACGTCTCAGGGGTTGAGTGTTGACCGGGTGGTCACCGAGGTCGGTTCGGCGTTGAACGGGTCGCGTCGGAGGTTTCAGGGGTTGTTGGCGGACAAGAACGTGTCGGTGGTCGTTGTTGAGCATCGGGATCGGGCGGTTCGGTTCGGGTTCGATTATCTGCAAGCGGCGTTGTCGGCTCAAGGCCGTCGTGTCGAGGTGATGAACGACACGGAACTCGACGACGACCTTGTTCGTGACATGACCGAGGTTCTGACTTCGTTGTGCGCACGGGTGTACGGCAAACGCGGAGCTAAGAAGCGTGCTGCGGCTGCCGCGGCCGCCGCAGAGGCAACGAAGGTCGGGGGCTGAGTCGTGGCTGGTCGTAAACCCGCGTTGCCTGACGGCTGGTCCACTCAGGCATTCCGGTTCAAACTCGAACCCGACACAGAGACGGCGGTGTTGTTGCGCCGTCATTGCGGGATGCGGCGAAAGGCGCACAACTGGGCTGTCGGGCAGATGAAAGCCGAGCAGGGCATGTGGTCTCGCCGTGACGCGGCGGCTATGAATCTGCCTGAGTTGCGTCCGGCGAAACTCCGTGGGCCGTCGCCGTGGTTCTCGTTGCGGGGTTTGCGTAAACGATGGAACCAAGTCAAGAACGAACTCTGCGTCGACGCTGACACCGGCGAAGTGTGGTGGCGTGAGTTGTCCAAGGAAGCCGCGGCGAACGGCATCGACGACGCGGTGACCGCCTACTGGAACTGGGTGTCGTCATGTCAAGGGGTGCGTAAGGGCCCACGGTTGGGGTTCCCGAAGTTCAAGAAGAAAGGCCGTTGCCGGGAGTCGTTTCGGATCAGCACCGGCACCATCAAGTTGACCGACCGCCGCCACATCCAGCTACCCCGGCTCGGCATCATCCGGTTGGGTGAGAACGCCCGCCGTTTGGACCGGCTCGTCAATAAAGACCTCGCGCAGATCAAAGCAGCGACAGTCACCGAAGAGGCCGACGGGTTCTATGTGTCGTTGCAAACGGACCTGTGCCGCCCTCAACGACATCACCAACCAGCCCAACCAGAGTCGAAAATCGGCATTGATCTAGGTACACGCAAGTTCGCGGTGATCGCCGCCGTTGACGGCACCATCCTCGAACGGGTCGAACACCCCGAGCCGTTGAAGGCGGCGTTGAAGAAACTGAGGCGGCTGCAACGCTCCTACGCCCGGTCACGCACACAGAACCCTGACGGATCGAACCGGCAAACCATCCTCAAACACCAAATCTCCCGAACCCATGCTGACATCAAAGCGATCCGCCGCGATTTCATGCACAAGTTGACGACACGGCTAGCCAAAACCCACGGCACAATCGTGATCGAGGACTTGAACGTGAAAGGCATGTTGCGCAAAGCCGAAGGCTGCGGCGGTCAACGTCGTCGCCGCGAGATGGCTGACGCGGCTTTGGGAGAGTTCCGTCGGCAGATCACCTACAAATGCGGCTGGTACCGGTCCACTCTGATCCTCGCGGACAGATGGTTCCCGTCGAGCCAGTTGTGTCATGTGTGTGGTCACCGCCAGAAACTATCCAGCGCCGAAACGTGGACCTGCCATGAATGCACAAGCACTCATGATCGGGACGACAACGCGGCGATCAACCTGGCCCGGTATGTGCCTAACCCCGAAGGGGGATGGACACAGGAGGGTGCGCAGCAGAGTTGCGGCTGCGCGGCTTACGCCAAGCGATTGAGGGGCAGTAAAACCAACCCTCCACCGAGCCTCACGGGGCCGGTGGACGCACACCACACAGGTTGTGCGGGTAGCCCCACTGATACGCGAAGAACCCTTATAGGTTCAACCCCGCGAAGGGGTGCTCAAACCCGTGTCCAACAAAACACAACAGTTTGAGCAACGGCTGCTTGTCGGATCTGCACTTCCCGGTCTGTGGGGCACGACACGGGGGCGGAGTCCACTATCGCCCGAACCCGTCTACGAACTCAGGGGGTTGCTTCTTCGCTCGTGTCATACCGGATAGTTATGATGGAAAGTACCGTTGGCTGACCGCTCCCAGCGTTGAAAGAGAACCCTGACGGCGCGGTTAGACTGCTCGGATGGATGTTACAGGGCGGTGCGGGTGCGGGGCGGTGCGGTTTTCTATAAGTGGATCACCACGTCCGGTTATCAACTGTCATTGTGTCCGATGCCGACGATGGACGGGTCATTTCATGGCCGCCACCAATACTGCTGTCGATGATCTGACGTTCAGCGAAGGTGCAGATGAAGTGAGATGGTGGACTCCCGTCGAGGAGCCAAGTGTCGCCTACGGGTCCTGTGCCCAATGCGGGAGCAGCCTTTTTTGGCGCACCGACACCCGGCCTGCACACATTTCGGTAACTGCCGGCCCGCTTGATCCACCGACGGGATTGTCGACCGAACATGCCCTGTTCGTAGCCGAAGCCGGCGACTACCACCGTCTCGACGAAGACCTCCCGCACCACCTGCACGATGCCGTCGACACAAATCGAGTGGACGGCTGGCCGTGTGAGTAACCGCCAGCTCCAGAATTGCACGCTCACAGACGGGGGTGTTGTTGAGTTGAGTTCGACTAGGTGGCATTGGCAGCAGTGGGCCCAGAATTGAACGCTCACAGGCGGGGGTGTTGTTGGGGCTCAAGTCCCAGCAGGCGATCTCGATACCGCTGAGGACGCTGATGAGGGAGATGTCGGGTCGTGACGTGCAACCCCGTCCGTAGACGGTACGCCACGGAGCCTCGATGCGGAACGGGTCGTGGCCGACGAGGTGGCGTTCGCAGACGTCGCCGATCATCTGGGCGACTACGTGGGGGTCGAAGGTCGCGGTGTAGACCTCTCCGTAGCCGACGGATCCGTCGTCGGCTACGAGTTTCACGAAGATGAAGTACCTTCCACCGAATGGAGGCGGTGGATTTGCGACCACGAACGTTTCAAAAGAGTCGACTATTCAACTGATTCGCCTCCCGGGTCGCCCACGGCAACCGCGGGTGTTCGACGCGACGCTCACAAGACGTCCAGTATTGGTGTCGTCGCTTGGATGTCCTGGAAATCTTGAAAACCGCTGAAAGCATCCAAAACAATCAATCTGCCTGATATGGGTTTATTTCAAGTCTGTGCTACGGTGGAGAGACCCGCTCGGCGATGGCGTCAATATCTCCCAAAATACGAAACAGGGAAACGGGAGGCTTGCCATGGCGACGGGCGAGGAGGAGCGATTGAAGCTCCTCAATAGTTTGATCAAGGTACACGGAGAGGATGCGGCCAGGAAACTGATGGAATCATTACCTCCCTTTCCGTGGGATGAGATCGCAACTAAAGACGATCTGAAAGCCCTCAAAGAATGGGCAGAGACCCGGTTTGACCGAATCGACGCTCAGTTCGAGAGCGTGAACGCCCAGTTCGAGAGCGTGAACGCACGATTCGAGGGCGTGGACGCCCAGTTCGAGGGCGTGGACGCCCAGTTCGAGGGCGTGAAGGCCCAGTTCGAGAGCGTGAACGGACGATTCACGCAACTTGAGGGCAGTCTGTCACTACAGATCGCGGAACAAACGAAAAAGATGGCGGAACAAACTAGAACCCTGGCGGCGTTATTCTCTGGATTTGCCTTGAGCATCTGCGGGGCGATCGCCGGAGGCGTATTCTTCGTCTGAACGAGGCCGTGGCCCGAGCGGCCCGTGAGCGCAGCGAACAAGAGCGGGAGACGACAGGTCTCGACGCACCCGCGATGGTCAATCCGCGCACGTTCTTATGTATAGTTTTTAAAGTTTGCAGTACTGGTTTCAAATAATACATACCACATGCATTAAACGCCGCTACTCGGATGGGTGTGGGTGGGTTTGGGGTTCTAGGTGGAGGTGGGGGTCTTTGTAGGGGTTGGCTCGGGCCAGGTCTTCATTGAGGTCGGCGCCGAGGCCGGGCGCTTGCGGCGGGATGACGTAGCCGTCCTGCCAGTTGATGGGTGTGGTGAGGAGGTCGGCGTAGAAGCCGTCGAAGGTCTGGATCGATTCGAGGATCAGGAAGTTGGGTGTGCAGGCGGCGAGAGCGATGTTGGCGAGTGCTTCGATCGGGCCGCAGTAGAGGTGCGGGGCGATCTGCACATGGTGGGTTTCGGCGATCGCCGCGATCTTCTTGGTCTCCAGGATTCCTCCAGATCGGCCGAGGGCGGGTTGGAGGACGGCGGCGGCTTGGGCTTCGACCACTCGGGCGAATTCGTATTTGGTGGTGAGACGTTCGCCGGTGGCGATCGGGATCGAGGTCTGGCGGACGACTCGGGCCATTTCTTCGATGTTGTCGGGCGGGACGGGTTCTTCGAACCACATCGGGTCGTAGGGTTCGAGGGCTTGGGCGAGGCGGACGGCTCCTGCTGCGGTGAACTGGCCGTGGGTGCCGAAGAGCAGGTCCGCTCTGGTGCCCACCGCTTCTCGGATGGCGGCGACGAAGGCTCGGCTGCGTTCGATGTCTTCGAGGCTGGGCATGTGGCCGTCGTAGACGGTGTAGGGCCCGGCGGGGTCGAACTTCACTGCGGTGAACCCCCGTTCGACTTCTTCTGAGGCTCGTTGGGCTGCGAGTTCGGGGTCGCTGTAGACGCGGTTCTCGGTGTAGGGGTCGGTGCCGTCGGCCCCCGAGGGGTAGAGGTATGTGTAGCTGCGGAGCTGTTGGTGGACCTGGCCGCCGAGCAGTTCGTAGACGGGTTTGTCGACTGCTTTGCCGATGAGGTCCCAGCAGGCGATCTCGATTCCGCTGAGGACGCTGATGAGCGATAGGTCGGGCCGGGCCGTGTAGCCCCGTCCGTAGACGTTGCGCCACAGGGCCTCGATGTGGAAGGGGTCGTGGCCGATGAGGTGGCGTTCGCAGACGTCTTCGATCATCTGGGCGACTACGTGGGGGTGGAAGGCGGCGGTGTAGACCTCTCCGTAGCCGACGGTTCCGTCGTCGGTCACGAGTTTCACGAAGATGAAGTACCGGCCGCCGAACGAGGGCGGCGGATTTGCGACCACGAACGTTTCAAACGCGTCAACCTTCACCCGGCCCTCCTCGTATGCCTTCGATCAAAGGCTAGTCGGACAGCCGGCCGCAGACAGAATGTGTCTCTGGTGCTCGGGGGTGCCATATGGGGGATGCAGTTTGGGGATATGACTGTAGAGGGCTTGTGGACAGCGACGCCGCCGGTAGCTGCGGGCGATCAGCGTAGCTCTTGCGGAGGCTGGGGCGCGATACCCCTGGGCCGCTGACGGGGACGGGGCAATCCCGTCGTCATGCTGCCCGTCTTGACATTGAAGCGGCACCGTAGTTGTTCGAAAGTGAATGCAGTTCGGTCCGGCGCCAATGGGGTTGGCGGCCTGGACCGGTCAGGCGGCCAGGAAGACTGAGCCGCAGATGGAGACCGTCATCACCGCGATTGCCACGGCGAACGCCCAGACGTCTCTGCTGCGTTTGGCCGTCAGTTCCGCGAATCGGGTGTCGATCGCTGCGAATCGGGTGTCGATCGCTGCAAATCGGGTGTCGATCGCTGCGAACTGCTTCTGGATTTCTGCGAACTGCATGGCGATCTGTTCCTTGAGTTCCGCGAACCCGACATCGATCTTGGCGTGGGTCTTGGTCTCGAGGTCTGCGAGGTCGCGTTTGGTGGCCAGCTGCTCCCATCCTCCGGGTGGTTGCTGTACCATGAGGAACTCCGCTCCCTGTTGACCTATCGTGTCGGCGAGGCTGTTGTAGATATCGGTTCGCTGCTGTTCTGTAAGGGCCACTGGTCCCCATCCAATCCGTTTGGTCGATTCGGGGGGAAGTGGCTTACGGGCATCACCGTAGCACCAAAGCCATTCAGAGACAATCGAATCTGATTAACAGCAGCCAACCCACCCCTCGGGTGATACGGTACGCGTCTGATCGAAGCGCTCGGAGAGGACGTGGCCCACAAACTCATGGACTCCCTACCTCCATTCTCTTGGGAAGGACTCGTGCGTCGTAGGACCTACCGGTCTGGAGCTCGGAGCGGATCAGCGGTACTAGCGACTCGACCTTAAGGGGTTGCGCGGATAGGCGGCCGGTACGTCGCGTCGAAGCGGGGACACTCCCGCTCTTGTTCGCTGCGCTCACGGGCCGCTCGGGCCACGGCCCCGTACCGTACGGGCCGCGTTGACCCACCTATCCGCGCAGCCCCTAAGAGCACGCGCAAACAGGTGACCGACCTCGCGGCGCAACGCTGTGTCTTCCGCTCTTGTTCGGTCGCTGCCGTGTCGTTCCGCCTATTCGCTCGGCCTCTAAGAGGCAGCGCGGATAGGCACTGACCTGCGGGAACGCCCGAACTCCGGGCTATGGCTGCGATCCCCTGACCTGCGGCTTTGCCTCCACCGATCAAAGTCGAAACAGAATCTTCCAAGACGCGTTCGCCTATCCGCGCAACCCCTAAGCGGGGATGAGGTCGTAGTGTCGCTTCTTTTGAGACCATCTGACGGGCGTCGTCGAATCTGTATGAGTCAGCGGCTCTTTCGATGCTGTGATCATGTCGACCAACATGAGCTCACCAGCGTCACAGACATCGCGAATGAACCGGTCCAACGGGTTCTCGGCTGAAGCCGGCCTGGCCACCGTCAGCACACAGGAAATCTCCAACTCACCGGTGGATGCTTGCCCCCAAACACACGGGTCCGATACGTCTGGCGCTGATTCGAGGTGCGCTGCGATCTTGTCGACCAACGCGTCGAACTCGTCGAAAGCAAGCCGCCGCCCACCCTCCTCATCAATGCAGGAGACTGTGCCCCCAACAGTAATCTCTACTCGAGTCTGACTCTCTGACATGACGGAAACTCACCTACTTTCGCTACAGCGATTGATTTGGATCGTATTCTTTTCAACGTACGTTGTGCCGATGGTGTCGACGGAACGACCACGATACACAGACAGGAACATGGACAATAGGCTTTGAAATGTCCCGACGTCTTTTGGATCCTCCATCCGAGCTTCTCCTGCTCTCGAAGTAGTCTCTCGTAGTCGCTGTTTGAATGACGCGGTCGGTTCGCCTCATGCCCACCACTCGAGCCTGCGTTCTCTCGTGGGTACACCACCACGGTAGCGGAAGTCATCCACCGCGACAATGGCGGGGTCGTTGACAGTGTGTGCAGCAGCGGCTGGCGTGGTGCTCAGCGGGGGGAGATGGTCACTCTGGCTACTGCTGGACGGCCGTCACCGATCTGGTTGAACGCCGAGACCTGCACCGTGTACGTGTCCGGGGGGAGCCCTACTATGGCGTAGGTGCCGATGGTGTTGCTGGTGACAGTAGCAGAACCGCGGCTTCCACGAATGGGGTCTGTGGTTGAGAACCAGCTGACGGTGTAGCCGATAATGTCGCTCGGAGTGGCTTGGGCAACCGCGGTCCAGACCACGTTGATTGTCGAACCATCCTGGCCGACGGTGGCGGCAACACGAGTTGGTGCCGGAGGGGCTCCCGCTGCGGTGACCGGAGCGTCGATGTAACCAGAGCTTCCAGGCAGGCCCGCGATCGCCTTCACCCTGACCAGATAGCTTCTGCCCGGCGTCACGTTGACGGTTGCCGATGTGGCCGTGGCGGCTATACCAGGCGTCGGCACCCACGCGCTGCCTTGACTACCGACATCGAGGACTTCTACGGTATAACTTTTCAGCGGGCCGCTGCCGTTGGTCTGAGTGACTCGGTTCCAAGTGACAGTCAGAGTTCGTCCATTGCCGTTCGGTGTCGGTACTGCTCTGACCAGTGTCGGCGGGTCCGGGTAGTTCCCGGTAGCGGTTTCGACTTCGCTTGCGTTCGGTCCGGCACCGACAGCGTTGACGGCTTGGACTTGCACGACATAGGGCACTCTGGTGGTTAGCCCTGTGATTCGTACGTTCCTAGCCGGGGCCTCAACGCGGACGTCTTCATTCCATGTCTCGTTACCCACCAGGTTCTCTGTGTATCTGACGAGGTAGTGAGTGATGTCGCTACCGTTGTCGGCGGGTGGAACCCACGACACGAGGATTGATGTGAATCCGGGTTCGAGTATTGGTGCAACTGCCTCGGGCCGCCCTGCGGGAGTCCCGGAGCCTTGGGCCCATGGGCCGCCCAATGAGAGCGTGGTCAAGTCGTCGTCGTGGTCGTTGGTGGCCTGTACCCGAATGTCGTAGGACGTGCCGGTCAGCAAACCGGTGATGGTCACAGTCCTGCTTGCGACATTCACAGCTCCTACACCTACTCTGCTCCATGCGCCGGCTGGTGTCGGGTCGCCACCCGGTCTTGTGGAGGAAACCAGCGAGTTCCGCCGCTGCACTACATAGCCGTTTACCGGGTTGGTGCCGTTGGGCGGCGGCGCATCCCAAGCAACCACGAGGCTCGTGTCGGCGTTGACGTTCGGGTTGCCGTTGATTTGCAACGGTGCTGCCATGGTCCGGACGTTCAGTGGCGCTGCAGGCACGGGGTTGGGCATCGTTGAAGTTGAACCGACGGCGAAGGCGCCGATGCTCTCACCCACCGATGTGACCGCTCTGACGTTGACGGTGTAGGAGAAGCGGTTCTCCAATCCTGTGATGGTGTATGACGTTCGGTTGCCCACGTTGATGCTCATCGGGATACCAGCGGACCAGGTCAGCCTGTATCCGGTTATTTCGCTGCCCCCGGTATTGATGGGAGGGGTCCAGGAGACTTGCAAAGATTGGTGGGCTGTCGTGACGGTCACGTTCGTGGGCGGTGACGGCAATGCTGCGGGAGTCCCGGTTGCCTGCACCCAGGGACTCCTCAGTGTCCGTTCATTGCTGTCCTGTCGGTTGTTGCCGTTAGCGTCGTAATAACTTTCGGCAGCAACCTGGACGTCGCAGAGGGTGCCATTGACCAAGTTTCGGATCGTTATCGTTTGGACCACGCTGCGCGTGTTGTGCGCCAATCGTGAACCCACCCTGCCGTATCGGGTTTCGGAACCGCAGCGGCGCTCAATCGTGTAACCGGTGAAGGTGGTTCCTCCGTCGTCTTGCGGGGCGGTCCACTGCAGTGTCAGGATCCGGTCGCCCGGGGTGACCGTCAAGTCTCGTGGGACGGTCGGCCCGGTTGGTATCGGCGTGACTGAGACGTTGCCGGGGCCGTTGGGGAGCCGGGCGGAGTCACCCGTACCGGCAGCGTTGACGGCTTGTACCCATATGAAATACGGCACGGAGTTGGTCAATCCCTCGATGGTGTACGAGGTTGCTTCACCGTCGTCGAGTTCGCGGGTCCTTGTTGCTTGGCGTCCTGTTTTATACCTGATGACATAGCCGGTGATTTCGCTGCCACCGTCGTCTGCCGGGGTTTCCCAACTCAAAGCCAGCGAAGCGTTGCGAGGTGTTGACTCGAGATCACCCACAAGGCCTGGAACGACCGCAGGGTTGCCAGAAATTTCTTCTGACCAGTCTCCAGTGCCCAGCGCAGTGACTGTGGCGACACGGAAGGTGTAGGTCTCGCCCAAGGTGAGATCCTCGAAGTTCGTCGAGGCGCCTCTCACCGAACGCTCGTTGTCGTCAGAGAAACCGTCATCGCCGGACTTCCACTGCACGACATAGCCAGTGACGTCACTAGAATCGGCGGGGGGGGTCCAACGGACCTCCAGAGCCGTGCCATCGGAACCGCTTACTTCTACTTCAAGACCGGTAGGAGCGTCTGCCAGGGTTGTCGACGGGAGCGCGTCCAGCACCCGATACATGCGCGCAACGAACGAAGCCATCTGCCGGCGGGTCACAACAGAACCTGGTGAGTAGGTGGTGTCTGTGGTGCCGGTGGTGACTCCGAGGCCGAAGATTTGACGGATCGCCGACTCCTGTTCGGAACCACGGGCTGAGATGTCGGTGAATCCAGTAACCGCTTCCGGGGCATTGCTGCTGGTCACCTGCCTGTAGAGGCGCGACAAGAACAACGCCATATGCCCGCGAATCACAGAGTCGTTCGGCGAGTAGGTGGTGGCTGTAGTGCCTCTGGTGATCCCAAGCCCGAAGATGCGAGCAATATCGGCTGCGTTCGGGTCGTCGGCATCAACATCAGTGAAATCGGTGTCGACGACTGGGGCCGGGCTGCCTGTGACAATTGCATATGTCCGTGCCATGAACCGGGCCATCTCGGAACGTGTCATCTCATCGTCGGGTCGGTAGAAATCACCCGGCGCGGGGATTCCGAGCTCTTTGAGGCAACGGCTGTCGTCGTATGCGTAGTTGTTCTGGTCGGTCAGGTCGGCGTAGGCGGAGGCACCCGCGGAGGGGCAAGTGCTGCTTGATGACTGCGCTGTGGCCGCGACTGTCGCCAGTCCGAGGCTGCCCGCGACGACGAGGAAGGCGACCGCCAGGCGCATGAGGCGGACGAGGCGCGACCGGGTCGGTCGGTTCGGGAAGCCGGTTGGGACCTTCTTTGCTGCGCCTGCTGATGTCATTGCCTTCTCCACTCTGGGTCGGGTCGCCTGCTGTTCGCAACCACTAGTCGAAACCTATCGGTTGTCCGATCTCAACATACTACCCAACGCGTCGGACACAATTCGTGATTAGGCCGTTCGGTTAATACCAACGCGCAGTCGGCGGCACAGGGTTGTATCGTTCAGGCTGTTCCGAATCGTCAGACGGCAGCCAACCCACCCCTCGGGTGGTACGGTACGGGCACTCGCTGCGCAATGGCGACAACTTCCCTTCACAAGCAACTACAACGAAGGGATCTTGCCATGACGGCAGGCGAGGGGGAGCGTTTTGGGCTCCTCAACAGTTTGATCGAAGCACTCGGAGAGGACGTGGCCCACAAACTCATGGACTCACTACCTCCATTCTCTTGGGACCAGGTCGCGACCAAAGACGACCTCGACGCGCTGTCCACGTCGATCACCGCGAAGTTCGACCAAGTCGACGCACAATTCAAGTCCGTAAACGCACAGTTCGAGTCCGTAAACGCACAGTTCGAGTCGGTGGCGGCGGAGTTCACTGCGGTGGCGGCGGAGTTCGTGAGCCTGCGCGGGGAGATCTCCAAGGTCGAGGGCAACCTCTCCAAAGAGATCGCAGGACTATCGATCAAGATCGGCGCGGTCGACGGCAGGATCGGCGCGCTGGACAGCAGTGTCTCCGAGAAGATCACGGATCAGACTCGGATCATGGTGCTGATGATGGCCGGGTTCTCGCTGACCGTGTGCGCAGCCATAGCAGGCGGCGTCCTCTTCGCCTGACCGCACAGCCCGGGTCGAGCGGTACGAGTCTCTCGCCCATCGAGCAGGATTGAAGTCGACGCCGCGTTATCGTCGTACCGGCCTCGTCCAATACTTTCTGAATGAGGATGTCAAGTTCTTCTTGGCTTTCCGATTTCTTCGACAACCGGCGTTTTGGGGTCCATGCCGGGGTTGCCTTTCTGGCGTAACTCTACATCCGTATAATTTCGTGTAACTCTACGCCTGCTGTAGCTGATTCCGCAACAGTCACGGCCCGACTCGAACGGCCGTTAAGGCCGGCGGTGGGTGTCGGGGGCGGGGTATCGGCCCATGGCGCGCCGGAGATCGTCTCCTATCGCGTGCCAATCTCCGGCAAGGGCTTCCGCGTCGGTCCGGCTCTTCACCGTTGAGACTCGTGACCAGGTGAGATTTCCGGTGTGCGTTCAGGCGAACAGGATGCCGCCGGCCATGGCGGCACACACGGTCAGCGAGAACCCGGCGATCATCGACACCATGATCCGAGTCTGATCCGCGATCTTCTTGGATATCCCCGCGATCTCTTTGGAGAGGTTGCCCTCGACCTTGGAGAGCTCCCCGCGTACGCTCACAAACTCCGCCGCAACCATCTTGAACTGTGCGTCGACGGACTTGAATTGTGCGTCGATTTGGTCGAACTTCGCGGTGATCGCTGTTGCCAGCGCGTCAAGGTCGTCTTTGGTCGCGACCTGGTCCCAGGAGAATGGAGGTAGTGAGTCCATGAGTTTGTGGGCCACGTCCTCTCCGAGTGCTTCGATCAAACTGTTGAGGAGCCCAAAACGCTCCCCCTCGCCTGCCGTCATGGCAAGTTCCCCTTCGTCTGGTTGCTTGTGACGGGAAGTTGTCGCCAATGTTGAGCGAGTGCCCGCACCATACCACCCGAAATGTGCATTGGCCACTGTTAATCTGTTTCAATCATTTTTGGGTGTTTTTGATGGTACTGCGTGACCCGTAAGCAGCTTCCCCTGACACGGGAGGGGTGTTGGGGTTGGGGTTGTTCTTGGTGGCGTAGGTGTACCAGCTGAGGAAATTGTCCTCGGGGGGTGCGGGGATGCCGGCGGCGTGGGTGACTTCGGGCAGGTATGACCAGTAGCCAGTGGTGATTCGGTGACGGCGGGTCGAGATACCGCCTCCTGTGGCGAGTCGACCCAGGCAACCACCGAGGAAAGCCGGTGGCGGTCGGCGGGTGGGGAAAATAGTTAGAGCCCGAGGCCAAGACCTCAGGCTCTGAACTAATGCTTAGTTGCAATTGCAGCTAAGTAGCCAGCGGCTCACTGTGCCCGGCGGAGAGCACAGGAGCCAACTGGCTACATCTTGGTATTACTTATGATGGTTGCGGCACGACTGGCGGGGTGGCCGCCGTGGCCGCCGCGCCAGTACCGACGGCGTTGACTGCGCTGACTGTGACCGTGTACGTGCCGGGAGCCAAGCCGGTTACGACATAGCTGTCAGAGCCGGCACCCGTGACGGTCGTGCTGCCCCGGTTGCCGGAGACAGGTTCCATCGAGTCGAACCAACTCACCACGTAGCCCGTGATATCAGTCGTCGCAAGCGCCATTTCAGCAACACCGGTCCAGTTCACCCTGACGTTGTTGGTGTTCTCCACCGACACAGCCGTCACAGTTCCCAGTACCGATGCAGCTGGTGTGCTCGCAGCCTTAGTGCCCTCGCCTTCAGCGTAAGCAAATACACCATTAGTATTACTTCCGGCCGTGGCCCGGACTCTCACCAGATAACTCATACCAGAGGTGACACCATTGGTGACATCCACCGAAAGAACCGCTGAGGACCACGTAGTACCCGGGCTGAACACAGTAGACCTTTCCTGGACGGTAGTTGATACCCAGCCACCGTTAGGCTGATCAGTAGATGTAACGTCGCGAACCTCGACCCTATAGCCATCAATACGGCCAGAGCCATTGTTTGTGACTCTCGGCCAACTGACTCTGAGCTTGCTTCCGTCACCATTCGGCTCCGGAATTGCTGTCACGGATGTCGGAGCATCAGGAACCAGCAAGGGTGTCCCTTCAACTTCCCGGGACCATTCTCCGATTCCAATACCGTTGACCGCCCGGACTTGGGTTATATACGTCTGACCGGTGGAGAGACCGTCAATACGGTAACGGTTGAACGCTGTCCCCGACGTCGGGTTGATTCTGATCCCTTCACTCCCAGAGATCCACGGGCTGTTCTCATCCGCCAGTGCGTACCTCAAGAGGTAATGAGTGATATCGCTGCCATTGTCGGCTGGAGCTGTCCAAGCTACTTGGATTGAGGTGTAACCACTTTCATTTGCAATTCCCGCATCGGCAACTGCTGCTGGAAGCGTCGCCGGAGTTGCCGTAGCCGTAGCCCACGGACCACCCACGGGGTCGGTGTCGGCTTTGTTGTCGTGGTCATTGAAGGCCTGGACTCGAACGTCATAGGAAGTACCCTGAGTCAAACCAGTGAAGGTGTGTGTGAGCTTTCCTGACGCAGAGACAAGAGGGTCCAACGCATTACTCCAGTTTCCTGCTGGTGTTGTCACGGATCCGTCTGCAGCGATAACGGCGCTGGTCCGGTACTGCACGTCATAACCGGTGACGGGGCGTGTGCCGTTGGGAGCCGGCGCACTCCAAGTAACCACCAACGATGTACCGGAATGTGCCTGACCGGCAACGACTGGCGGCGGCGCAGCGGCGACATTGGTCGGCACATCAGGCACCGGCAACGGTGAACCCACGACGGCAGTTGTTGCATCACTCTCGCCGGCCTCTGTGACCGTTTCGAGCGTCACGCTGTAGTTGTAGGCGTTATTCAAACCGGTGATCAGATATGAGGTCGGTTCAGCAGGAACAGTCATGGACTGCTCGATGCCTGCACTCCAAGTCAACTTGTACCCGGTGATGTCACTGCCGCCATTTTCTGCTGGAGCCAGCCACATAACTTGCAGAGACTGATGTGCCGGATTGACGACCACTCCGGTCGGCGCATCCGGATTCGTTGCCGGGGTACCAGAGATCTTGGCCCATGGCCCGGACTCATCCGCAGTTTCATCAGAAAGGTTGCCGTCTTCGTCCGAGTCGACTGCGGTGTTGGCTCGAACCTGCACTTCGCAAGCATCCCCGTTAGTCAAGCCCGACATCAGGAACGTCTGAACCTGACTAGTCGGCACATGGGCCTGCGGGCTACCAGTACTCTCCGTGAAAGCAGTGTCGGTACCGCACCGTTGTTGAATCGTGTAGTTCACAACGCTTGTGCCCCCAGTATCCGCCCGTTCCGTCCAAGTAAGAGTCAAATCTTCGTCACCTGGAACGGCCTTCAAGTTTTGAACGGTGCTCCCAGGGGTTGGACTCGGCCTAGTAGTCGCCCCGGTCTCAGCCGGGACCGCGGCCTGTCCACCAGCACCCGCAGCATTCACTGCCTGGACCCAGACCGAATACCTCTCCGAGTTGTCCAAACCGGTGATGGTGTAAGTCAAAGCATCACCGGAAACTTCGGCGGTACCCGCCGCCGGGTCACGTCCGAGGCGCCACGAAACCACATAACTAGTGATCTCGCTGCCACCGTCCTCGGCTGGATAAGTCCAAGTCAAAGTCAACGTCTCGTTGCCGGGCTTCGACTTGAGGTCGCCGACAAGCCCCGGAGCAACCGCCGGGTTGGCGGAAGCCTCATCCGACCAGTCACCCTGGCCGGCATCGTTCTCAGCAGCAACACGGAAGCTGTAGGTCTCGCCCAAGGTGAGATCCTCAAAGCTCGTCGAGGCGCCTCTCACCGAACGCTCGTTGTCGTCAGAGAAATCGTCATCGCCGGACTTCCACTGCACGACATAGCCGGTGACCTCTTCGTCCTCAGGGGCCGTCCAGGAGACATCCAACGAATCCCCTGCCTCACCGCTGATCGCCACCTCAACACCGGTCGGAGCCCCCGGAGGTTCAGCCAGCGCATCAATCGCCGCATCAATCGCCCGATACATCCGTGCAACAAACGAAGCCATCTGCTCGCGTGTCACGTTGGTGGTGGGCGAATACGTCGTCTCGCTGGTCCCCGTCGTGACCTTCAACGCATATAGCTGGGCAATAGAGGCCTGCTCTTCAGCGCTGCGGTCACCAATATCGGTGAACCCGGTGTCCCCACCGGCCGGAGCATCATCTCCTGTCGCCGCCTTGTACAGACGCGTCAAGAACAGAGCCATGTGTCCTCGAAGCACCAGATCGTCGGGCGAGTAGGTCGTGTCTGAAGTGCCCGTCGTGATCATGAGCCCATTGGGACTGATGCGTGCAATGTCCTCAGCGTTGGGGTCGTCCTCAACATCGTCGAACATGTGCTCCTGGATCGGTGCTTCCATCCCGGTGAGCACCGCGTAGGCATTCGCTATGAACGCGGCCATCTCAGAACGAGTCATGTCATCGCCAGGACGATAGGTGTCGTCAGCACCGGAGATACCCAACTCGCGCAGGCATCGGCTGTCGTCATAAGCGAAACTGGACTCGGCGACATCCGAATAGGCCGTCGCGCCATCAGATGGGCACGAACTGTTGAGGACGGCCCCAACGCCGCCGGACTGTGCGGTCGCAGTGACCGTGGCCAAACCGAGGCTGCCCGCGACGACGACAAAGGCCACCGCCATGCGCACTAGGCGAAGGACGCTCAACCGAATCGATCGGCTCGAGACCTTCACCGGCACTCCCTTTCCCGTTACTGCTGAACTCATTGCTGCTCCATTCTTGGTTGGATTGTCTGGCGCTTCGCAGACACCAGTCGAAATCTAGCGGCTATCCGCACCCGGCACCTTGCTGGGACACAGAAAACACCAATCACGATCGGCATGCAAAGGTTAGCGCAGGCCGATTTCTAATACAACCCACCCCCCAAGTCAACGACACGGGGACCGGAAGAGGCATCAGAATCGAATGGCGTCGGTCTAAAACCGCACATGTATTCAAGGCCCCTCAGCATAACGCCACAATTGATAACGCGCCATGCTTTCACGGACTACTTGATCCGCCCCGATTTTTTGGGGGTTGTGGCGGGGGCTCGGGGCTGGGATTGCGGGCGGGACGGGGGCGGGGCGGCGGGGCGTTACGCTCTGTGGGGGCGGCTTTGCGGCCGCCCCGGGGCCCTCGGTTTCGGGCTCCTGTCCCCCGTACGTTCGCCCCCCGACACCATGGAAGCTGGAAGCACCGTGATCGAACTCCCGCCACTCCCCTATCCCCAAGACGCCCTCGGCCCGCACATCAGCGAACGGACCATCGGCTACCACTACGGCAGACACCACGCCGGCTACGTCGCCAACCTCAACAGGCTCCTTGCCGGGGGTGAGGCTGGTTCGGCGCCGACGGGTGGTGGTCCGGCCGGCGCAGCGGGGTCGGCCGGCGCGGGCGGGTCGGGTTCGGAAGGTGCTGGTGGTGGTGACGGGGCAGGGCTCGAGGCGCTCATCACGAGTGCCGGGCCCGGGGTCGTGTTCAACAACGCGGCGCAGATCTGGAACCACACCTTCTACTGGCAGTCAATGAGTCCCGACGGCGGCGGCAACCCCAGCGGTGAGCTCGCCGCGGCGATCGTCGCCGGCTTCGGGTCGGTCGACGCGCTGCGCGCCGAGCTGACCGCCAAGGCGACCGGCAACTTCGGATCCGGCTGGACCTGGCTCGTGCGCCTCGGTTCCGGTTCCGGCGGAGGCGGAGGCAGTGGCGGCGGCGGCGGCGGTGCTAGCGGTGACGGCGGCGGCGGCGGTGCTGGCGGCGGTGCTGGCGGTGACGGCGGTGCTGGCGGTGACGGCGGAGGCGGTGCTAGCGGTGACGGCGGCGGCGAGTCGACCGTCAACGACAGCGTAGGCAAGTTGGCCGTCGTCAATACCGACGACGCCGACAACCCGCTTGTGGCCGGACATCAGCCACTGCTCACGATCGACGTCTGGGAACACGCCTACTACCTCGACTACCAGAACGCCCGGCCCGCCTACATCGCCACGTTCCTCGAGCACCTCATCAACTGGGACTTCGCCGCAGCCAACTACGCCGACGCCTGAGCCGGCCCTGAGCGGGGGCGACGACTTCGTCGGACAGACATGTAGCAGTGGTTGCGATTGCCGACAGCGCAGTCAGCTCCAGGCGCCGCACTCCCGATAGATCGAGAGCGCTTCGATCGATACAACCACAAGGACTGGATCGAGGACATCGCCGCGGTCACCGATGAGCAATTCCGGCCTGGTCTCTGATCACGTCGAACAGTCTGGGAGCGGCGCACTCAGCTGCCTCCCTGCTTTGGGCCCGTATCGTCTCGTGCCGGGTGGCGGCAGGCGGGGCGTGTCACGGAACGTGCTGTTGTAGCGTCACAGAGTATGTGATAGCTTGACAGGCAACGACAACCGATCCTAATCGTGCCGCCTTGGCGGAGGGCGTGTTAGGTTCACGAAAGGACAACAATGGAGCCATCCGTGATCGCAACGATCATCAGCGTTACTGCAACAATCGTGGTCAGCCTGTGCGGCTCGTTCATGTGGGATGTGCGCACGAAGATCGACAAGCTCGACAAGAAGATCGACACCAAGATCGACGAGCTCGACAAGAAGATCGACACCAAGATCGACGAGCTCGACAAGAAGATCGACACCAAGATCGACGAGCTCGACAAGAAGATCGACACCAAGATCGACGAGCTCGACAAGAAGATCGACGCGAAGATCGACAAACTCGACAAGAAGGTGGACGCGAAGATCGACAAACTCGACGAGAAGGTCAACACGTTGACAGCGAGCGTCGCGGCGATAGCGGCGACCCAGGCCGAGCACAGCACCATGCTCGACCACATGATGGGGCACGGGGAGCGCATCAGCGCACTCGAAGGCGCCACCTTCGGAACCGCCGCCTCTTAGTTCACCCAGTTAGCTCAGCCAGGATTTGACCTTGCTTATCAGGGGCAGCGGATCGCCGCCGACTGGAGTCACCTGCAGACGGGTGACGCCGGCGTCGGCATACGCCTCCACACGCTCCCGCACCCGGCCCTCGTCGCCGACCATCGCCGTGGCATCGAGGAAGTCCTGGGGGACCGCAGCCATCGCCTCATCCTTGCGGCCCGCAAGGTACAGGTCCTGGATCTGGCGGGCCTCCTGCTCATAGCCGTACTGGCAGAAGAGGTTGTTGTAGAAGTTCTGGTCCCTCGAGCCCATGCCTCCCACATACAACGCCACCATGAAACGGGCACCGTCACGAATCTTCTGCGCCTGCGGCTCATCACATATCGCAATCGTGCCGCCGGCCACCACCTCCAACGGTCCAAGAGACGGATCACGCTTGGCAGCGCCCTTCGCCAGGACGTCGCCCCAGACCGAACTCGCCTTGTCGGGATGGAAGAACACCGGGATCCAGCCGTCGGCGAGCGCGGCGGTCACCGCAACATTGGTCGGGCCGAGGGACGCAATATATATAGGAATGTCCGAACGCTTCGGATGGTTGATCAACTTGAGAGGCTTGCCCAGGCCCGTTCCCTGGTCGGGCGGGAGCGGCAACTGGTAGCTCGGGCCGTCATGAACCACCACCTCACGGCGCCACACCTTGCGACAGATCTCGATCAACTCACGCTGGCGACCGACCGGGCGGTCATAGGGAACGCCGTGCCAGCCCTCGACAACCTGCGGACCCGACGCACCGATACCCAGAATGAAACGGCCGTCGGAGACCGCATCGAGACCGGCGGCGGTCATGGCGGTGAGAGTCGGCGTGCGCGAATAGACGGGCAGGATGGCCGACCCGAGCTCCATGGTCTCGGTCTTGGCGGCCAGATAGCCGAGGATGCTGACCGCGTCGAAGCTGTAGAGCTCGGCCACCCAGCCGACATCGATCCCAGCACGCTCCAGATCGGCGGCCTGCGCGGCCGCGGCCTTCGGATCACCGGTGTAGTTGAGTGTCATCGACAGCTTCATGGAACGCACCTCTATATCTGTTGGTCTGGGGTCTGGGGTCGGAGGTCTGGGGTCGGAGGTCTGGGGTCGGAGATCTGGGGTCGGAGATCTGGTGGGCGGGGTTCGGGCGGGTTCGGGGCGGCGGGCCGCGTATAGGAGGATAACTATTGTCAGTGTTGGCGACAATAGATTGCGGGTCTTAGTGTCACACCATCGGGCAATGCCGGCAACCACTCCGGCCAACAAACCCTGTCAACCGATACGACCAACCGACAACTCAGGAGAACGAAACGTGCAGCAACACGGCGAATGGCAAGGCACCATCGGCAAGACCCTCGCCGATTCGCAACCCTGGTTCCCCGAACCGCCACACCCCGGTGAAGACGCCCCCAACATCGTCGTCGTGCTCCTCGACGACCTCGGCTTCGCGCAACTCGGCTGCTACGGATCCGACATCGACACCCCCAACATCGATGCGCTCGCCGCCAACGGCCTCCGCTACACCAACTTCCACGTGACCCCACTGTGCTCACCGACCAGGGCCGCCCTGCTAACCGGACGCAACCACCACACCGTCGGAATGCGGGCCGTGTCGAACTTCAACACCGGCTTCCCCAACATGACCGGCCACATCTCCAACCACGCCGCGACCCTCGCCGAAGTGCTCCGCGACGAAGGCTACGCAACCCTCGCCGTCGGCAAATGGCATCTCACCCCGATGGAGGAGACCAGCGCCGCCGGCCCCTTCGACCAATGGCCCCTGCAGCGCGGCTTCGACCGCTACTACGGATTCCTCGAAGGCGAGACCGACCAGTTCAACCCCTCCCTCACCTACGACAACCACCACATCGACCCACCGGGCCGGGCCGAAGACGGCTACCACGTCAGCGAGGACCTCATCGACCACGCCATCGGATTCGTACACGACACCAAGAGCGTGCGGCCCGACAGACCCTTCTTGTTGTATGTGGCCTTCGGGGCCACCCATGCCCCGCATCAGTCGCCGCCCGAACACCTCTCGAAATATCGGGGCCGTTACGACGAGGGCTGGGACGTCGTGCGGGAGCGGTGGTTCGCCAACCAGCTCGCCATGGGGGTCGTGCCTCCGGGGACCGCTCTGGCGCCGCGCAACCCTGGGGTGGAGGCCTGGGATGACCTGTCGACGAACCAGCAGCTGCTGGCGTGCCGGTTGCAGGAGGCCTTCGCCGCATTCCTCGACCACACCGACGTGCAGATCGGGCGGTTGGTCGACGACCTGGCCGCGCTCGGGGAGCTCGACAACACCATAATCATGGTGTTGGGCGACAACGGTGCGTCGCAGGAGGGCGGGCCGTTCGGGGTGCTCCACGAGATGAAGTTCTTCAACGGTGTTCTGGAGACGCCCGACGAGGCGGTGGCGCACCTCGACGAGATCGGCGGGCCGCACTCCCACAGCAACTATCCGTGGGGATGGGCGCAAGTCGGCAACACGCCGTTCAAGTGGTACAAGCAGAACACCCATGAGGGCGGGGTGCACGTCCCGCTGGTGGTGCACTGGCCGAGCGGGATCGGCGGTGCCGGCGGACCCGTCGGTGCTGACGCCGGTGGTGCCGGCGGACCCGGCGGTGCTGACGCCGGTGGTGCTGACGCCGGTGGTGCCGGCGGACCCGGCGGTGCTGACGCCGGTGGTGCCGGCGGACCCGGCGGTGCTGACGCCGGTGGTGCCGGCGGTCTGGGCGGGGGCGAGGCGGGTGAGGCCGAGGCGGGTGGGATCCGGCGGCAGTTCCACCATGTCAACGATCTCGCCGCCACGATCTATGACCTTATTGATATACAACCACCCGCTGTGCGGCGGGGGCTCGAGCAGATTCCGGTGAGCGGGACTTCCCTCGCCTACACGTTCGACGACCCGGAGGCCCCCACCCGCAAAGAGATCCAGTACTTCGAGATGGCAGGACACCGGGGGCTCTGGCACGACGGATGGAAAGCCGTGACCCGCCACGAACAGGGGGTCCCGTTCGAGGACGACACCTGGGAGCTGTACCACACCGACGTCGACCCCTCCGAATGCAACGACCTCGCCGACTCGATGCCCGAGAAACTCGCCGAGATGATCGCCCTGTGGTGGCAGGAGGCCGAGAAACACGGCGTGCTGCCCCTCGACGAGCGGATGATCGAGCTGTTCGCGTCGCGATTCCGTGACCGCTCGCCGCACCCTGTCAGCAAGACCTACCGCTACTACCCCCCGGTGTCGCCGATGGGGAGCCAGTCCGGTGCGCCCATCGGCGGACGAAGCTGGAACTTCACCGCCTCAGTCACCTGCGGCCCTGGTCCCGGGGGTGAAGGTGTTGGCACCGGCGCGAGTGGCGGCGCTGGTGAAGGCGCCGGTGCAGATGGCGGTACCGACACCGTTGGCGGCGCCGGCGGTAGCGGTTCGGGTGGAGGTGGAGGTGCCGGCGCGGCCGGCGCGGGTGGAGGTACTGGCGCAGGTAGCGGTGCCGTTGGAGGTACTGGCGCAGGTAGCGGTGCCGTTGGAGGTACTGGCACCGGAGCGGAGGTCAGCGCTGGGAGAGGGGCCGATGTCGGGTCGGGCCCTGAGCCGAGCGCTGGTGCTGGGCGGGACGGGGTGCTCTTTGCCACCGGGACCGAGAACGCCGGCATCTCGATCTTCTTGGACGACGGACACCTCGTGTTCGACTACAACGCCTTCGACGACCACACCGTCGTGCGCTCCGCCGCCGTCGTCGGCAGCGGCGACCACAAGCTGGGCGTCGAGTTTCACCGAGGGCCGTCGCGTACGGCTCAGGTCCGGCTGTTGATCGACGGTGAAGTGGTCGGCGAAGGGCACGTCCCGTGGGTCATGTCCACGATCTCCTCGGTCGGGCCCAGCGTCGGTTACGACGCCGGCTCACCGGTCAGCCGCGACTACACCGACTCCAACCCCTACACCGGCACGCTGCACGATGTTGAGATCCGACTCCTGTCCCGAGAAGACGTCGAAACCCTCCAAGCCACCGCCCGCGCCGAACTGAGCCGCCAGTAACACCACCCGGGCGTGAAATCACGGCAACCACCACGACGAAGTACCACAGATGCCGCGATCGGTGTCATAGCCCGTGTATACAGTTGTTTCAAGCAACGCTATCTGTCTCAGCGACCTGCGCCGCTAAAAAGGAACTGATGATCGTGCCTGTGACCTTGTCGGATGTCGTTGAAGATCCACCGCTTCTGCTGGCAGTGTGCGAACACTTGGTTCCGTTCATGAACGGTTCAGCTATGCGTCGATTGACGTTTTTGCTTGACGAAATTGCCTTTGATTCTGACGGCGACCAACTCGACGAAGCTGACCGGCGCTGGTTGGAAGACGCTCTGGGTCACAGCGAATCCAACCGAGACTGGTGGGAAGGCGAATTGTCCCGGCTCCGTGACTCGGGCGTGGAATTGATCACCAGCACGGACAGTTCCTACCCGATCAATCTCAAGCTGGTTCATGACGGGCCCCCCTTGTTGTTCATCCAAGGACGCCTAGAACCTGAAGATCACCGAGCGGTGGCGGTCGTCGGAACCCGTGAGGCGTCCAAGGCCGGACTCGATCTGGCTCAAAACGTTGCGGAAGGGCTGGTTGCTCGCGATTACACGGTTGTGTCCGGTTTGGCCAAAGGAATCGACACTGCTGCCCACGCGGCGTCACTCAACGCGGGCGGACGAACTATTGCTGTGTTCGGGACGCCGATCGACAAGATCTATCCCGCCGCGAACCGCTCTCTGGCTCGACGGATTACCGCCCAGGGCGCGTGCGTGTCGCAGTTCCTTCCCAGAGTGCGTACGGGGCGTTGGTCGTTCCCGGCACGCAACCTCACCGGTTCGGGGTTGGCACTCGCCACTGTCGTCGTGGAGGCGTCGGAGAGTTCAGGGGCCCGGCTCCAGGCCGAGGCCGCTCTCAGGCATGGCAAGCAAGTCTTTCTCGTAAGGTCCCTTGTCACATCTCAGCCGTGGGCCCAGCAGATGCAGTCGGAGTCGCTCAACGCCACAGCAGTCGACGACGCCGATCAGATTGTAAGGGAGCTAGAGGCCGATCTGGCCGTTGATGACAGCGCCATCTTCGTATGACCAATCTGGATCCTAAGCGCTACCTCGAACGCTTGGAGTCGGGACTGGTGCCAACCGCCGGAGCCCAACCCCTCGTGTGCAGTACCTGTCGGAGCGGTGCTAAATCTGGGTTTGAACGTTGCTACCCATGCTGGGACAAGGACATCGTGGAGGTCCTTCCAATATCGATGTCGATTGACGGTGAAGCTCTCCACCACCGCCTTCGAAAGTACAAGGATGGGAACCCGGAACAGAGGAAGATCTTCACACTACAGCTCGCCGTGTTGCTTCTTCTCTTCTTGCGCTACCACCGCACGTGCATTGGTGGACGATACGACGCAGTTGTTACGGTCCCGTCACGTAGCCGGGACGCCGTATGGGGCATTGTGAAGAAGCTCCCCGACCTGCGTGATCTCCACGTCGCGCTCACGTATACCGGCGTAGGCGGCACACCGACTTACCGGGCGCCCGCCTACTTGAGGGAGAAGCGCGTTCTGCTCCTCGACGATACGTTCACTAGCCCTGATCGTTCATGAGGGTGTGGCGTTGAAGGGGTGCGCGTCCGCGGAAAAGCCCCTTTGATGTGGGACGATGTGTGTTGATACGCACATGTGGGTTCCACAGAAAGGGGCATCTCCGAGATGCAGGTTAGCAGCACTTGTGATGTGAGGGTGACGGGGGGTGGTGGGCAGGTCGCGGCGCATGCGGGTTTGTTCGTGTTGGGGCGTTTCGCTGACGGTTTGGGTTTGGGGGAGGCGTTGTCGGCGGCGGTGCCGGTGTCTGGTGAGCGTGCGCCGGTGCATGACCGGGGCAAGGTGTTGGTGCATTTGTTGTTGATGCTCGCCGGGGGTGGGGAGGCGTGCGCGGATATTGAGCATCTGCGGGCCCAGCGGGTGCTGTTTGGGGAGGTGGCGTCTGATTCGACTCTGTACCGCACGCTGCGGGGTTTGGGTCCTGACGTGTTGGAGGGGCTGGCTTCGGCGGTGGCCGGTGTGCGCGCACGGGTGTGGGAACGCCGCGGCGACGTGGAGTCGTGTGCTCCGGTGGTTTTGGACATCGACTCGACTTTGGTGGAGGTGCATTCTGAGAACAAGGCCGGCGCGGCTGCGCATTTCAAGGGCGGGTACGGGTTCCATCCGATGCTGTGTGTCACCGACGACGGCGAGGTGCTGTCGATCAAGCTGCGGGCGGGCAACGCCGCCGCCAACTCGATAGGCGACCACATCGAGGTGCTCGACGCTGCTGTGGCTCAGCTCCCCGCAGCCGTGTCTGCGGGGCACCGCGAACACGACGACACGGCGCCGGTCCGGCGGCTGCATCTGCGTGTCGACGCCGCGGGGTGTTCTACACGTATCGCTGCTGCTTGCCGGGACCCCAACATCGAGTTCTTCATGACAGCACGCTCAAACAACCAGGTAACAGCCGCTATAGACGACAACCGCATCGACACCGAAATATGGCAGCAAGCCCTCAACACCAATAACGACGACGACACCGACGAACGCGCCCAGGTCGCGGAGCTCACCGACTTCGTCGACCTCTCCCACTGGCCCGACAAGACCCGTTTCATCACCCGCCGCGAGCCCCGCCACCCCGGCGCCCAACGCACCCTGTTCGACTCCGGCGCCTGGCGCTACCGCGGGTTCTACACCGACGCCGCAGGCGACCCCGCCGAACTCGACGCCCACCACAGAGCCCACGCCCGCATCGAGAACACCATCGCCGACCTCAAAGACTCCGGCCTGGCCCGCATGCCCTTCACCGACTACAACGCCAACACCGCCTGGACACAGCTCGTCGCGTTCAGCTTGACGCTGGTGAAATGGTTCCAACAACTCCGCCTCGACGGACCCCTCGCCAACGCCTCCCCCAAACGCCTCCGCTGGCAACTATGGCACGCACCCGCAAGGCTCGTGCGCTCCTCACGCAAATGGACCCTGCGCCTGCTCCACTGGTGGCCAACAACACCACAACTCCTCCACGCCTGCCACCCCGGCGCCCCATAAACACACCCCACCCGACCCGACACGGCCTGACACGCCCCAACACGCCTGACCAGGCCCCCAACAGCACCCACCCGCGAACCACGCACCCCAACACCGAACCCCCAACCCCGAAACCACACAAAACACGCACACCCAACCCGCTCACCAATACTCGTGAACGATTGGGGCTAGAGGTAGAAACATCACCGCGGCGCACGCCGCGCTCACGGAAGTCGAAGCGGATGTCCTGCGTCCAGTCGTGATTGGGCGCCACTTTCACCCAGAGTTCCAGACCAGTCCGCCGTTGGCTGCATGCCTTAAGAAACACACATGGCAGCTTGACCGTTGCGGCGCTTGTGGTCCGGTGAATTGCGGCCACGACCCGGACCCGCAATCGCTTCTCTAGGGTCTCAGCGACTGCACCGGGAAATTCAGGGCTTCCCACCACCCTAAAGGGCGGCTGTTGGACACCGTCTTCAAGCCCACTTCAGGGATGCCAAGCGGTCGAAGTCGCAACCGTCTGGTCGTGGATCTTGCCGGACCTATGGGCTTACTAGCTGTGTTATGATGTTTCCTGTTATTCAATGTCACACCCCGCAATTAGGTTGTGGTCATGTTCGATTCGATGATCACACAGACCCGGGCAGTGGCGGTTCCTGGGCTCTCGCGTGGCGAGTTGGAGGGTCTGGTTGCGGGGGCTGGGCGGGTGATCGCCGCGATGGGGGCACTGCAGACACGCTGCGCTACCGAGATCGAAGCTCTCGATGACGGCGGGGTGGGCTCCAAGGTCGTGCTGCGTGAGGCGGGGCGCATGTCGACACGTACGGCGAACAAGGTCGCCAAGACTGCTGCTGGGCTTGTTGAGATGCCCAAACTGGCTGAGTCGTTGGCCAGTGGCGCGATCACTGCTGAGCACGCTGAGGTGGCTGTGGGCGCGGCTGCGAAGACTTCGCCGCAACAAGTCGAGGAGCAACTGTCGGGTCTTGCCGAGGATTCTTCTGTTGATGCGTTCACAGAGCAGTCGCGGCGGTGGGTGAACCGCAACCAGCCCGACGACGGCACCGAACGGTATGAACAGCAGCGCAAGGACCGGTTATTCAAGCACTGGGTCAACGAAGAGGGCATGGGAGTGTTCTTGGCTGAACTCGACCCGGTCAGCTATCAACAGGTGCGCAAAGCAGTCGACACCGAGTACGACCGGTTGTGGCGAGACGACGGCGGCCGCGACGGCAAACCCGACGACATCCGCACAGTCCCACAGCGCATGGCCGACGCGTTCGTCGCGTTGTTGACAGACACGACCCGCCGCGGGCCCGGCAGCACCCGCACACAACTCATCGCGGTAGCTGACATTGAACGCCTCAGAGGCGATGATCCCACCGGCGTCGCCGAAATCGTTGGCGGTGAAGCACTGCCCCAGACTGTGTTGGAACGGCTCATGTGCACCGCCGCCATTACTGGGGTCGTGTTCGACGGTGAAGGACAGCCCATCTGGGTGGGACGCACCCACCGCCACGCAACCGAAGCCCAGATCAAAGCCATCGTCGCACGCGACCGGCACTGCAGAGGCAAAGACTGCACCGCAGGACCCGAACGCTGCGAAATCCACCACATAGTGCCCTGGAAGCAAGGCGGGCGCACAGACATCGACAAGATGTGTCTCGCCTGCCCGCTGTGTCACCACAACATCCACGACCGTGGCTACATCGTCATCAAAACCAACACCGGCTACCAGATCATCAACCCCAGCAACCCACCAAACGGCCCCTGAGCAAACGCCGGCGCCGGTCCCGACGTACCCCACCCATGGAACGGCCCGGACGCATCAAGTGGTCGTTCGATGGATCACTCCTTGTGCGGTCCGTATGCGTATGGCCGACATTCGGGCAGCTTGCCATATGATGCGGTCGGTGACCACACACGATCAGGGACTTCCTGAATACGAGCGTCCGCCGGTGGTTGAGGTCGCCTTGGCTGTCCAGCTCGACAGGGCTGTCGGTTACAAGGCACACCACCTGGCCGAGATCGCACACCGATGGGAGGACGAATACCCGAACGTTGAGGAGAGGACGCCACTCCCGACAATGGGATTCGGCTCAGACAACCCCGATCTGACGTTGGATGCAAGTGATTAAATCGAAACCCCGCGTCTTTGGCTCCAAAACGCAACCGGTGACCGCTTCGTGCAACTGCAACAGGATCGAATAGTCGTCAACTGGAAACTAGGGGCCACCGATGGTACCCACCCGCGTTATCGGAGCATCCGTAAGTCCCTGCTTGATGCCTGGGACAAGTTGAAGGCGAGTATCAATGACCTTGAACTCGACATGTCGCAGCCCTCAGTCTGTGAAGCTCGGTACATCAACCATCTCGGACCAGACCACGGGTGGCGTTCAGTCGAAGATACACAGCGGTTGATAGCGCCGTGGAACGGAACTATGAGTGACAACTTTCTGCCGACAGACCCTCATGGCGCAATGTTGTTGCACTTCCACCTTCCCGACGTGCGTGGCTGGCTCAACATCGAACTGCAGCGCCGACTCAACGAGACGCCGTGATCCAGGCGCCACCGACTCGAAGGGTGGACAGCGGATCACGACAGCAGTGAGAAGTTGTTTGTGATGTGTCTAACCTCTCGGGGGAGAGCATCATCACCCGACATCGACGGCGCACTAGATTTCATGGACTTGGCACACGAGTGGATCGTCCGAGGATTCACATCCGTAACCACTTCAGACGCACACGCGGAATGGGGGCGAACACGACGACGGTTACCGATCAGTCCTTGCTGACCAGCGAGTTGTCTCAGGTATCTCATCACAGAACATGCACCAACCCAACCCAAAACCTTGAACCCAACACGCCCCAACACACCAAACCCGGCCTCAAACCCCCCAACCCGACCCCAACACGCCAACCACGCACTCACCAAAACCGAATCGGTGGATTCAGGCTAAGGGGTTGCGCGGATAGGAGAACGCGTCTTGGAAGATTCTGTTTCGACTTTGATCGGTGGAGGCAAAGCCGCAGGTCAGGGGATCGCAGCCATAGCCCGGAGTTCGGGCGTTCCCGCAGGTCAGCGCCTATCCGCGCTGCCTCTAAGAGGCCGAGCGGATTGACCCCGCACACGGTCGTGGCTGAACGAGGCCGTGGCCCGAGCGGCCCGTGAGCGCAGCGAACAAGAGCGGAAGACACAGCGTTGCGCCGCGAGGTCGGTCACCTGTTTGCGCGTGCTCTAAAGAGGGCGCTGGCGTCGCAGAGCCTCCCACCAAGGCAGCACGCAGCCTCAACCAACAGGTTGTCAGCCAACCCGAGGAAGACAACTCGGCTCATGCGATCGTACGTGGCGACAAGACTAAGCGCGTCCGACGCAGACTGAAGGAGGCCTCTCGGTTCGTATCAAGGAACGAAATCCGGTCCCAAGACTGACAGTTGCGGCACGTTGGTACCATTGCTCGTCAGGGAGCACGATCCCCACGGACGAGGCGCATCAGTAGATCACAGGGGCTCCATGAACTCGAGGCGGTTGCCGAGGGGGTCGAACACATGGGCTCGGAGGTAACCGTCGAGGGCCCGGACCTCTGTCGTCTCCAGGTTCTCGGACCGGCAGAGATCGACCAGTTCGGCGACATCGTCGACCACAAACCCCACATGGGCCTTGCGGGCAGGGTGAAACTCCTGTTCCACACCCAAGTGGAGCTTGATACTGGAACCCTCGAACCAAGCCCCGCCACGCTTGGCCAAATCCGGCGGTTTCGGCACCTCGGTCAGGCCCAGCACATCGGCATAGAACCCTCTGACCAGATCCTCTGCACCGGGAGGCATCGCCAGCTGAACATGATCAATCGAGTTGACTCTGGCCACTGAACAACTCTACCCCACAGCTGCCTTCCAGCATCTACCGACTACTGGGTGTAGGCGAGGTTGCGGGCGGCGGCCCCACCCCAATGAGCATCGCCGGACCACGAGATCTTGCCGGCGTCGATCTGGGACTGAGCGTCGATGCGGCCAGCGGCGAGCATCACAAACGTGGCGACGTCGGAGAACACCTCGACATCGGGGTCGTCGAGTTCAAAGACCCGGCCGGCACGGCCGTCCACACGCACCAGGACGTCCCGGTCGACAGCACCGCGAATCCGAAAGGCAATACTCGTCTGGTCGGGCAGGCCAATCTTCTTGCCGACGATGTAGCCGATCGAATCATCCACCTCCTGCAGCGAATTCTCGGCAACGAAACCCGAGTCGTCGAGGGTCTCACCCAAAGGAATAGAAATGTCGCGAGCATGAACCCACATGTCGAAAACCCGAACCTGCAGGAAACGGCCGTAGCTGGAAATACCAGCGGGTGTGAACGACCGGCGGTCAAGCACCCCCGGCCCCAACGCAGCGAGGTCATCAAGGCGTGAAGCGGTCGTTTCGGCCACGACCTCAGCGAGCCCGGACCTGCTCGAAGCACCCACACGGGCTGCGAAGTCGGCCATACGGTCGAAGGGCGGCGGGGCCGTATCCGACGGCTCCCAACCAGTCAAGCAATACTCAGCCCCAATGACGTGGATGATGACCCCGCGCACATCCCAGTCAGGGCACAGCGACTGCACCGCCATCTGCTCATCGCTCAGACGACCGACAAGATCGTTGTAGTGGGCGAACATCTCTTGGTGGGCGGTAAAAAAGTCGTCAAAGGTGCTCATGGCATGGCAACTTACCAGTGGGTTGGCGACAAGAGAATCCGTCAGGCAAACTGGCACTATGAGCGATAGCGAAGTCACCACAGTCAACGCAGCCCTTGATGCCCTGCTGGCAGAGCACGACCCGACCAAAGAGTCGTACCACGAGTTTCGGGGTCACCAGTTCGACGCCGGACTCGCCTGGATCCAATTTCCGAAAGGCCATGGAGGCCTCGAAGTACGGCCCCGACTGCAGCGCCAAGTCAACCGACGGTTGGCTGAAGCCGGCGCCGGCACAATGGAGGCCGGTCAGTTCTTCATGGCACTGGCAGCCCCAACGATCCTCGCCCACGGGACCGAAGAACAGAAAAGTCGCTTCCTTCGACCCATGTTCACAGGTGAACAGCGGTGGTGTCAGCTCTTCTCGGAACCGGGCGCCGGATCAGACTTCGCCGGCCTCGCCACCAAAGCAGAACTCGACGGCGACGAATGGACCGTCAACGGACAGAAAGTCTGGAACACGATCGCCCACATCGCGGACTGGGGGATGCTCGTCACCCGCACCGACCCACAACTCCCCAAACACAAAGGCATGACCTACTTCGCGCTCGACATGCACGCCGAAGGAGTCGAAGTCCGACCGTTGCGCCAGATCACCGGTGAAGCCGAGTTCAACGAGGTCTACATGACCGACGTGCGCGTGCCCGACGCCAACCGCATCGGACAGAGAGGCGAAGGCTGGCGGGTATCGATCACCACACTGATGAACGAACGCACGGTGATCGGCGGATCAGGCGGCGGAGGCATCCCCGCCCGAGGCGGCGGCCCCATCGCCGAACTCGTCAAGACCTGGAACTCGCTACCAGACCACGAACGCACCGACTCGCGGCGTGACAGCCTGATGAAGCTCTGGAACCGAGCCGAAGTGCTCCGACTCACAAACATGCGAGCCAACCAGAACGCCAAACGCGGCCAACCAGGTCCGGAAGGATCCGTGGCCAAGCTGGCAGGAGCCGAACTGAACAAAGAGATCTACAGCGAAGGCATCAACCTGGCAGGCATGGCCTCCCAAGTCGATTTCGACTACACCTTCCGGCGGCCCACCAGCGTCGTGCTCCTAGGCGAGGGCGTCAGCCTCGGGTACCTCTTCTTGCGGGCACGGGCCAACTCGATCGAAGGCGGCACATCAGAGATCCTCCGCAACATCATGGGCGAACAGATGCTCGGCCTTCCCGGCGAACCGAGGATCGACAAGGGAATCCCCTGGTCCGACGTCCCCAAGAACTGACCCGCGGACCCAGTGCCCGTTTAACCCGAAGAGCCACATAACCGGCCCAACCGGCAAAACCGGATCGCCGAGCCGGACCGGAGGCCGAGTCCAGACCCCGGAGACCGAGCACGGAGCGGGGGCTGCACAGAACGACTTGTAGAACTCAGCGGGTGCCGAGGAGGTCGACGACCGACCGGTGAAGCTGCCGTTTGATCTCCTGGAGGTTGGCGCCCGCGTTGGCGGCGTGCGCACGGCCATACTCCGAGGCCGCACCAATCAGGCGATCAAGGCCCACCGCCTCGTTCACGAACCCCGCAGCAACCGCATCCGGCCCGCCGTAGCGGCGCCCGGTCGTCAAAGCCTCACGGGCGGTGGAGGCAGTCAGAAGGGTCTGGACCATCACCATCAAACCTGGAGTGAAAGTCATCTGCAGATGCACCTCGGGCCAACAGACAAACCCCCGATCCGCACGCATCACCGCATAGTCATGCACCAGGATCGCAAAAGCACCCGCTCCGAAAGCGTGACCGTTGACAGCAGCGACCGTCGGCGCCGGAAAAGTCAGAATGCGACCGAGCACCCTCTCCAACGTGTTGACGTAAGCCCCGATCTCCGGGCCCGAGATCGTAGCCATGTGTTCCACGTCGAGTCCGTTGGAATAGTGCTTCGCGGAACCGGTCGTGATCAACGCAGCCGGACCGCTCAGGGCCTCCGCCTCCGCCTCGTCGAGCAACTCGTTCATGGTTTCAACCCACGCAACATCGGTGCGGTTGTCGTCATCACCGAAATCAATGATCATCAACTCGTTGTCACGACTCAAACTTGGTATCGCCACGATCCTTCTCCGATCTAGAAATGTTTGATAAAGCCCGAAGTATTGATGAAAGCCGAAGTATTGATGAAAGCTAGTGTGCCTTGTCGAAGACACACCTGAACGGCCAAGATCAAGCCATGAGTCGACCCGCGATCGTGATCGTTCATTTCGTGGGATCCACAGCCCTCGACGGATCTGCATCGGATCGACTCGACACCGTCGGACGACTCCTGGACCGGAAACCACTTCACTACTGGGATGATCCTCCTACACAAGAACCACCAAAAGAACCGCCGGGTGAAACCGAGATGATCGCAGGACGCCGGAGTCGTCCGCTGTTCAGGACCGGGTTCTTCAAAAACGCCCCGAACCCTCACTTGTTCGCTCGCGGAGCAGGTTCGGCGAAGCAGTACGCAACCGGCGAACTCCAAGAACAACGCAGCCTCGCGACCTCCAGTGCAGACGCAAACGCCGAGCCGCCTCAACGCAGGACGTCGCGCCAGTGAACGCCAATCTTGCATCAACAATCCGATCGATCACCGCTGAACACGAATCGGCTCCATTTCTGGTCCAAGTCGACGGACAAACCCACAGCTACGAGAAATCGACGACCTCGCCGCGCGTTACGCACACGTTTTGTGCATCAATGGCGCCCGAGCCGGTGATCGGGTACTCGTGCAGGTCGACAAATGCATCGAAGCGGTCGCTCTCTACCTCGCCTGCCTGCGAGCCGGGACCGTTCACGTTCCGTTGAACCCGACGTTCACAACCGACGAGTTCAACTACTTCCTGAGTGACGCTGAACCAACCGTTGTCGTCCTCCCTCCCGACTCAGACGCCGCCAGAACACCCGGCAACAACGACCGGCGTCTGCTGACTCTGGCATCAGGAGGACGCGGCACGCTCCCAACGCTGGCAAACGAAAAAGAGGCTCGAGCCATTACAGCCGCCACTGCGTCGATCGTCGAGCGCCGACCCGACGACCTCGCGGCATTGTTGTACACCTCAGGTACCACCGGTCGCCCAAAAGGTGCGGCTCTCACCAACGCCAACCTCGCTCACAACGCTGCGGCACTCATCGACGCCTGGCACTTCAACCACAGTGACCGTCTGCTTCACTGCTTGCCGATATTTCACACACACGGACTCTTCGTAGCCCTCCACTGCGCCATGCTCTGCGCGATCCCTGTGACTTTCCTGCCCAGATTCAACGTGGAGCACATACTCGAGGCTTTCGAAGAAACAACAGTGATGATGGGTGTCCCCACCCATTACAGCCGGTTGGTGCGAGATCCGAGATTGACCGCCGAGCTGGTGAAAGGAATACGCCTGTTCACTTCGGGGTCAGCGCCGTTGAAGGACTCGGTGTTCGCTGAGTTCGCCGAACGTACCGGGCACAGGATATGTGAACGGTACGGGATGAGCGAAACTGGAATAATCACCTCAAATCCATACCGAGGCGACCGACGACCAGGCACTGTCGGCCATCCCCTGCCCGGAGTCGAGCTGCGTGTTGTCACCAAGTCACCAACACGGGGCGAAACCCTTGAAGTTGTTGGACTAGGAGTGACCGGTTCGGTCGAAGTACGCGGACCGAACGTATTCCCTGGTTATTGGCACCCCGGAAGCGAGGTCTCAGACAGCGCTGTCAAACAGAGCGGGTGGTTTGAAACAGGAGACCTCGGCAGCCTCGACGAGAGCGGGCGGCTGACCCTGCAAGGCCGATCCGGCGACCTGATCATCAGTGGTGGCGAAAACATCCACCCCAGGGAAATCGAACTGGTGCTCGACGAGGTCGGCGGGATCGACGAATCAGCGGTGATCGGAGTGAAGCACCCCGACCTCGGCGAAGCAGTGATCGCCATAATCGTCGTTGACGATGAACAGTTTTCCCTTGACGATGCACGCGCCGAACTGACAACGAAATTAAGCCGCTACAAACACCCCAAACAGATCCTCACAGCTCCGTCACTGCCTCGGAACGCCATGGGGAAAGTCCAAAAGAAAGCCTTGCGAGAGCAGTACCAGGGGATTTATTGCTGAGCGCGCGCAAATAGGCGACACAGACCTCGGCGGACTTCGTTCGACCATGATCAGCTCTGGCAGAACCCCGTGTCAGACGGATCACGCCGCATCCTGAAGTTCGGGCCTTTCCCCGAGTCCACGCCTATTCGCGCGCGCTCTGAGGAACTCGTCACCAACCGTTGACAAGGCTGGCGAAGGCCCAGACAGCGGCCACCAAGCCCACCGCTATGAAGACGACACTGCGACCCAGTGGAGCACGCTCGAGGTCACCCTCACGATGCGGGCTTGCCGCTGGGCGAAACAGCGCCAGCAAGTTGCCAACAGCCATCGCAGCGCCGAGTGCCAACACGAGCCACACGAGAAAATCGTCACCCAGCAGCATTTAGACCGTTCGGGGCGCCAAGTCTCTGAATGCGGTGTACCTGGGCACGAAGTTCAGATCAACAGTCCCGATCGGCCCGTTGCGATGTTTGGCGATGATCACTTCGGCCAAACCTTGGTTGGCCTGGTCCTCAGGGTTGTACACCTCGTCTCGGTACAGGAACAAGACCACATCCGCGTCCTGTTCGATAGAACCCGACTCACGAAGATCAGAGAGCATCGGGCGTTTGTCCTGACGGTTCTCAAGAGTTCTTGACAACTGCGAAACACCAACCACCGGGCACTTGAGTTCACGGGCCAGAATTTTTAGGCCTCGACTGATCTCAGCGACCTCAACCTGACGATTTTCGGCGCGAGCACGGCCCGTCATCAACTGAATATAGTCAACCACCACCAACCCGAGATCACCCACGCTGCTCTTCAACCGGCGGGCTTTTGAACGGATGTCCAAAATCGACGGGTTGGGGTTGTCATCGACCCATAACGGCACGTTCTTGAGACGGTCGATAGTGGAAGTGATCCTCGGCCACTCGTCCGGCTTGATTCGGCCGTCACTCATGTCTTTGGAGTCCACACGAGTCTCGGTCGACAAGATTCGCTGAGCAATCTCGGTATGGCCCATCTCCAAGCTGAACACCAGGACAGGCTTTTGTTCGCGAATCGCAGCATGGCCGGCGACGTTGAGAATGAACGAGGTCTTGCCCATGGCGGGTCGAGCACCGACCACAATAAAAGCATTGGGCTGCAACCCCGACAGTTTCTTGTCAAGATCAATGAACCCGGTGGGTGTGCCGACAATCCCTTTCCCCGCCTCATTGCGAGCAATAAGCTGCTCCAGCGTTTCAGCAAGCAAGTCTTTGATCCTGCTCATTGATTCGTTGTCGTGGCCCTCAGAGATCTGAAACACTTTATTTTCGGCTTCATCGATGGCCGCAGCAGCGTCATTGGGCTGGCTGTAGCCGATCTCGGCTATTTCGCTCGCAACCCTGATGAGCTTTCTGAGCATGAACCGCTCACGCACGATGCTCGCGTACTTCGCAGCGTTGGAGGACGCAGGCGTGTTCATTTGAAGGCGATGCAACCCCTCGAGACCACCAACCGTTTCAGCCACCCCGGCCCGCTCGAGCTCAACGGCGACCGTGACCGGATCAACCGGGTCGCCGGCGGCATACAACGCAGCAACAGCGTCATAGACATGAGCGTGAGCCGGCCTATAGAACTGCTCGGCGCTGACGAGTTCAATCGAGTCCGCTATGGCGTGACTCGAAAGCAGCATGGCGCCCAGCAACGACTCTTCGGCCTCGAGGTTGTGGGGAGGCACACGAGTGCCGTTCCTAGTGCTGGTCTGAGTCATCGCCATATTGTCTGATACCTGACTGTCATCTGTCCGTCATACAAGCCAACCACGAGAACTGCGTCGGTTGCCCTGTGAAAACTGGTGGAAAACGGCCGATTTCGGTGGATATTCTGTGCACTTGGAAAGATCGCGGGCGGGTACCGCTGATTCCGTTGCCAACAAGTGATTCAAAGGTCGTCACCATCGGGTGACGGCCGACTCACTCCGCGACGACCTCCACGCTGATCGGGAACTCCACTTCAGCTTGAAGCCTGCAATTCACCGATACCTCACCGAGTTCTTTGAGCGGAGAATCAAGAACCAAAGCGTGGCTGTCTATGACCACATTCGCCTGAGCCTCGACAGCTTCAGCTATGTCAACTGCGCTGATCGAACCGAAAAGGCGCCCGCCTTCACCTGCACGGGCACTAATGGTGACCGTCATGGGAACGAGCCGAGCAGCGATCTCTTCAGCATCAGCCCGGCTCTTTGCGTCACGCAACACCGCGGCACGGCGCATCGCCTCAGCTTGGGTCACCACTCCCCTAGTCGCCTTGAGAGCCAACCCGCGAGGGGACAACAGGTTCCGGAAATGACCATCAGCAACGTCACAGATCTCACCCTTTCGACCGAGACCCTCAACATCTTGACGAAGAACTACCTTCATTCTCCACTCACTCCAGTAACAGCACGCCCAGAGTCGGCGCCTTTATCAGCACCAACGGCGCGACCATCCCCGTCGTAAACCATCCCGTCGTCTTCGTCGCGAGCGCCTGGCGGCGGAGTGCTCGGACGAGGCAGCGGGCCGTCGGCACGACCACCGCGTTCACGATCACCACGACCGCTGCGTTGAGTCGTCACACGGTTGGCGTACGGGACGAGAGCCATCTCACGAGCGACCTTGACAGCGTCGGCGACCTTCTTCTGTTGCTGCGCGTTGTTGCCTGTGACACGGCGGGCACGAATCTTGGACCGCTCCGACAGGAACCGCCGCAAAAGGTTGGCGTCCTTCCAATCGACGTAATCGATCTGCTCACTGCTGAGGATCGAGATCTTCTTCTTGACCCTGCGGCCGCTGTCCTTGGGTTTACCCCGCTTCTTCACCTTGGCCATAGCTTCTCAACTTCTCCCGTTCTGTGGTTCTTGTGCTGTAAGTCGTTCTGTGGTTCTTGTGCTGTAAGTCGTTCTCAGTCGACGATCTGTCCTCGAGCCGCCGTTCGCCGGCGAACTAGAACGGTTCCTCATCGAGGTCGTACGTCGGCTGCGGCTGCGGCTGCGGCTGCGAGCGCTCAGCCCCTTGGGACCTCGGGGCACCGCCTCCGCCCCCGCCCTGACGGCCACCATCGTCAGACCCCCCGCGGAACTCGTTGCGGGTGATCTCAGCGGACGCCCACTTGAGGCTCGGCGCCACGTCGTCAGCGAGGATCTCCACCTTCGAACGGCGCTCGCCCTGCTGGTTCTCCCAGCTTCGCTGCGAGAGCGTGCCGTAGATCACTACCCGCGCCCCCTTGGTCAACGAGTCGGCAACATTCTCAGCGAGCTGCCGGAAACAGGTCACGTCGAAGAACGAAACCTCGTCCTCGCCGTCGTTGCGTCGCTTGTTCCAGGCTATGCCAAAATTGACGACGGCCATGCCGCCCTGGGTAAAGCGCAATTCGGGATCGCGGGTCACGTTGCCCACGACTGTCACAGTGTTATCAAATCCCATGTGGGTACCTCCTGGTAGACCGGCCTATGCCGGTACCGCCTCCCCGAACAGGCCGCGGCGGGCCGCTTCCTTGTCCGGCAGGCGAAAAAGCTTGTGGCGGACTATGTCGTCCGCTAGACGCAACTGTCGCTCGGTGTCGGGAAGGCCCGCCGATTCGGTGACGATCTCCCACACCACGTAGGTGCCCTCCAACTTGTGGTTGATCTCGTAAGCGAACCGACGACGGCCCCAATTGTCGGTCGACGCAGCCCGGCCGCCCTCCTTGACAACAAGGCCCTCGATCCGGCTGACCACCGCAGCAATGTCGCCGTCGTCAACATCAGAATCGACAATGACCATCAATTCGTACGCTCGAGAAATATCCACGAGCACTCACCTCCTACGGACCCGGAAGCACCGGGGCCCCTTCCCGGGGCAGGGGTTGGTTGCTGAAGTTGTTTCCTTTCGGAGTTGCTTCCGTCGGAAACGCCACCTGGGGGAATTGCTGAAGGCTACCGGCATATCGCCAACGATGACACCCCACCGGGAACCTCCGGAGAATCCCTGGACGAAACTCTTGCATGGAAACTGCATGGTCACAGACTGGCAGGGGGGTGTGACAGCCACCGCCCGACCCGCGGACCCGGACCGGCCCTACCGACCGTCGTAGAGCTCCAACTCCTCAGCCTCCGTGTCGGCCATGTGATAGCTCTCGGCGTTACTCGGAAACGCACCGGAGCGCACATCGGCAGCATAAGCCGCCGCCGCCGACACAGAAACAGATTTTATGTCAGCATAACGCCGCACGAACTTCGGCACGAAACGATCCTCGATGCCCAGAAGGTCGTGGTAGACGAGCACTTGGCCATCACACCGGGCCCCCGCGCCGATGCCGATCGTGGGAACATCGATCGCATCAGTGACCAACTCCGCGACCCGGTCCGGCACACCCTCGAGCACCACCGCACAACAACCAGCATGAGCCAACGACTTCGCGGCCTGCACCAACTTGCGGGCATGCTCGGCCTGCTTGGCCTGCACCTTGAAACCTCCCATTGCATGAATCGACTGAGGGGTCAGACCAATATGACCCATCACCGGAATCTCCGCGGAAACAATCCGATCGATCATCGGCAACCGCTTGCGGCCGCCCTCAAGCTTTATCGAATGCGCTCCCGACCGCATCAACCGCGCCGCATTCTGTACCGTGTCCTCGGGAGAAACGTGATAACTCATCCACGGCATGTCAGCCACGATGTGACAATCGGGTTCGGCACGAGCAACCGCGGCGGTGTGGTGACACATATCGGCGACCGACACCTGCAACGTGTCGTCATAGCCGAGCACAACCATGGCAAGGCTGTCACCAACCAAAATGATGTCAGCGCCGGCCTCCGACAGAATGCGCGCCCCGGGCGCGTCGTAAGCAGTCACCATCACCAACGGTTCGTCGCCGGAACGAACCTTCCTCGACGCAATTGCAGGGGCTGTGAGCCTGCCCATGTCCGACTCCTTTCCCGTCCAGCGCACTCCGGCTGCCAGCGGAAACCACAGACTAACCGATCATGCCAGGAGACTTCAAGGGGCAACCGCGCGCCGCTGAACCGAGCAACCGGCCAGGCGGGCCGACAAGCGGGTCGACCGCTCACCCCCGTCGACGCCCCCGACAAGCCTGTCGCGCAGCGAATCCGCTGCGAACCCACGGGCGGGTCGACCGCTCACCCGTCGACACCCCCAACACGGCACTCGCGACCAACCACCTCTTCAAACCCACGGGCGGGTCAACCGCTCACCCCGTCGACGCCCTCAACGGCTTCGCCCGCACAACCGCCGAGCAAGCGACTCCTGATCAGATGGTTCCAACCACAGTGTGTACAAACCTCGACCACGTAACCCCGCGACTCGTGCTTGCGAACATTGAGACGGGTCATCTCCTTGTCACTAGTGACACAACGACCATGCCCCGGCAAACGAGGGCCGAACACGTAGGTGACCTCCACCAGCCCATCGGATTCACAAACCGGGCACGGCAAATCCAGGGGTCGGCCACAAAATTCGGCGTTGCGTCGCAATTCCGGTTGAGCGTCGCACAACTCGGAGACACTGACCTTGCCGTTCCGCCACGCCGCCAGGGCGGTCTCGCGCATCAACCGAAAATCGATGCCGGCGTCGCCGCCAAAGGCCTGCGTCAGTCCCATCTTCACACCAACACAGTAACCGTCCACGCATGTCGCGTGCACGGCCGCAAGAATCAGCACCATGCAACTGCACGACACCCGAAACCCGACAGACCGGCCGATCGACTACGTCGACCTCGGACTCGGCGTTGAAACCACACTCGACCGTCGACTCATCGGCTACGTCTCCGGGCGTCGCATCCTCGAGTTGGGATGCGGTGAGGGGCACGCTGCTGTGGGACTCGCGCTGCGAGGCGCACGAGTCACCGCAATCGACGAGGACGTCACCCAGCTCAGAGCCGGACGGGAACTCGCCGTCAAACATGAAACCACCGTCGAATTCCACCAGACCAAACTCGCTGACCTGGCCTTTCTGACCGCTGACCAAGTCGACTTGGCAATCTCGGTGAGCGCGCTCTGTTTCGTCGAAGACATCGACCGCGTGATCCGTCAAGTCCACCGCGTCATCAAACCCGGCGGCCACCTTCTCATATCACTCCCGCACCCCGCTGCGCTGTGCGCCGATCAGAACAACCCGGCGCTGACCATCCGGGCCTGGACCGAGGATCGCCCTGTGGAAGGGCGTTATGTCCACAACGTTGAATCCATCGTGTCGTCCCTGTGTCGGGCCAAATTCGTGGTGGACACAGTCCTCGAGAGACACGTCGACGACCATCCACTTCCCGCGACCCTGCTTGCTCGAGCCCGCAAACCCTGAGCACGACCCAAGACGCTGGACCCTGGGGCCGACCAGGACGTCGGCATATCAAGAACCCTGGGAACCGGTCCACCAATCCTGCAGACGGCGAACGGCCGCATCAACGTCGAGGGGGCCCTGCGCGACACGCAACTCCATCAAGAAGTTCATCGCCCGACCAAGTTCAGGGCCCGGCTCGATGCCGAGTATTCCTGCCACCTCCAAACCACTCAACAACGGTGCCGGGTCATCCAGATCAGACTCGCGGCGACGCAATTCAACAAGGCGGCGACGAGCCTCGACGACATCATCATCTGAAAGGCCGTCACCCGAACGCAACCCTGCGACGAAGGTCAACAGGTCCTCGACCACGCGACCCGAAGGGCAACCCCGCGCGAGCCCGCGGAATTGACGATCCGAAAGCGCCGCCAGATCCTCGGCGGACAGCCGGAGACCCTCAGACAACAACCACTTCACAGATCGCGCCAGCTCGCGTGAGAACTTCAAAGCACTCAGATCGACCTTTTCGATCCGCGAACCGCTCAACAACGCAGCCCAACGCGGCGCCGGCAACCGGGGCACGGCGCGCACACGGTCGGCGACCGACCCCCAGCGGTCGCCTGGACCAACGCGTCGATCAACGGCTGAATCCACGGCCGAACCGACACCAGGCACCAGGGGCCCGATTCCAGTGGCGTCGATCAACCGCAGACCCGGGCCCGGATCGTCGAGCAGCAACAACCTCTGCAACTCGTCACGAATGCGTTCGAGCGAAACGATCTCCAAGCGCCCCCTCTCAGCGGCTATCGCCGTCACCAACTCCGGGGCCGCCGAAAGCTGACAACTCGAACAGAACCTGGCTGCCCGCAGCATCCGCAGAGGGTCCTCAGACAAAGACAGCCCAGGCTCCACTGGAGTCCGCAACAACCTCGCATTCAAATCCGCCCGACCCCCGAACGGGTCCACCAGTGAATGATCCGCCATGTCGATCGCCATAGCGTTCACCGTGAAATCGCGTCTGGCGAGATCCTCGATCACGTCATAGCCGAACACGACCGTCGGTTTACGCGAATCCCGTTGATACGACTCCGCGCGATGAGTCGTGATCTCATAGCTCTGTCCTGCAATGACACAACCGACCGTGCCGAAACGCTCACCCTGGAGCCACACCTGGTCGGCCAGACCCTTCACCAGTCCCTTGATCGCGTCGGGTCGCGCATCGGTAGTCGCATCAAGATCCTGTCCAACGTCCCGACGACCCAGAAAATTGTCCCGAACAACGCCGCCGACCAGAAAGAACCGGTACCCCGCAGCCTCAAACCGTTGCGCCAACGGACCCGCCCGCTTCAACGCCGCCTCGAGCTCGTTGGTGTAGCCGACCACACAAAGACACTACAGGGCACCGCCTGCTCAACAGAGAGTGACGTATCGTAACAATGACCATGGCCCTCACCCAGCTCACGATCGGCGACGCAAGCTTTCGCGCCGGACGCTGGCGAGGGCGCGCGGATCTAGCCACCCTCGTACCATTGACCGGCGCTCCGACACTCGACTCCAAAACCCTGGGCGCCGCCCGCGAATCATTGCAGAATCAAGGCTTTCAAGCCGTCGTCACAGCCGCTGTCGGCCCCCCGGAACGAGCCGCTTTCGAAGAAGACCACTTTTGTGAGCGCGAACAACTCCACTTGCTGCGCTACGACCTCCAACCCCGTTTCGTCCCCCACTCAACCTTCGGCCGGAACCGGAGGCCGAGGCAACGCCGCCGCCCCGCGGTCCGACGAGGAACCACCCGAGACTGGGACGAGATACTCACCCTGGACGCGCAGTCATTCGACGAGTTCTGGCGCTTCGACCAAGACGGACTCGAAGACTCGATACAAGCCACACCCACGAGCCGACTCCGAATCATCAGAGAGAGAAGCAGCGACGAACTAGTCGGTTACGCTCTCGCCGGGCATTCCGGCGGCTCAGGATACCTGCAGCGACTAGCGGTCCGCCCCAACCGTCGCCGACAAGGAATCGCCACGCTGTTGGTCGACGACGCCCTCGCCTGGACACGCCGACGCGGAGCCGCCGTCGGTTGGGTCAACACCCAAACGTCCAACGACAACGCTCTGCGCCTGTACCAGAAACTCGGTTTCACCCTTCAAGACCATCGCCTGACGGTCATGTACCGAAAACTCGCATGATTCGGACTGTGCGTGGCCTCCCTGCCCCGGTGGTACCACTCATCGTCGCTGCGACCGCTCTCCTTGTGATCGTGGTCCCCGCGATCGTGCCGGTCGTCGGCGTCACGCAACCCAACAGCGCAGCGGCCCGAACCGACGGGCGCCTGGACCTCGTTGCCCAAACCGCTTTCGTCGGTGACGATCCCGCAACCATCGACCTCGAAGTCGACGCCCCTGCCGAATCAACGATTCGAATACAGATCTTTCAAGCCGTCACCAGCCGAGAAGACGTCCGCGCCGGCTACACAGGACTCGGCGGTCAAAGGCCCTTCAGCGACTTCATCTGCGACGTGGAGGACCCTGTCGAATCCTCCCCATGCAGACTCAACAGCACCGGTGAAGTCTTGTCCGTCGAGATTCCGGACCAAGAAGTCGGTGAGATCCTGCGCGTCGACCAAGGGGCCCTGCCCGTGGTCGTCACCCTCCGAAGCAATGCAGGCGAAGTCATCGACCAGCTCATCACTCACCTGATCGTGCTGGAAGACCAGCAACAAGCCACGCTGCACATCGCCTTCATCTCCGATCTGAGCACCCCGGTGGCGATCCAACCTGATCAAACCATCCACCTCGACACTCAAGACCTCTTCGAACGAGCCCGACGACTCGCCGACCACCCACAAGTTCCGATCACCGTCAGACTGCAGCCAGAAACTCTGCAGTCACTCGCAGCCGGCGGACAACTCAACGAGTTCGTCGAACTGCTCACCGGACGGCCCGCCCATCGACCCGTCCTCAGCGCTCCTTGGGTCGAGCTTGACGAAGAGGCCTGGCGGATCGCGGGCGGCACCGAGATGATCCTTGAGCAATACCGCTACGGCGCCGCTGTATTCGCTGAGCTGCTCGGCCGCAGTCCGGAGAGAATCCTTCAACTCGACACCGACGCCACACCTCGAACCTTGGCGTTGGCGCGCCGTGTCGGCACCGACGCAGTCATCGTCCAACCCGGTCGAATCACTGTCGAAACAACCAACTCAAGCGAATTCGCTCCGCTGCGACTCCGTGACTCGAACGGTTTAGGGACGACCGCTGCAGCCATAGACGACTCCTTGCGACAAACACTCAACCATCCGGATCCGGAACTCGCCGGACACCGGGCCCTGACCGAACTCGCGGTCGAAGCGTCCAACGCCACCGTCGACAGAGCCGTCCTAGTCGACTTCGACCAACTCGACGCAGCGGCCCTCGACGTGCTCCTCGACGGGATCGACGAACGAAGCAGCCTTCAAACATCTTCAGTCGCTCGGGCACTTCGAGTGCCCGTCGCCCGAAACACGCAAGGACGAGCAGCACAGGCCAGGCTGCAGCCGACCCCGGCGCCAGACCTGTCGCTACGATCCGCCAACATCGCAAACGCCCAAAGAACCGTCGACGCCTACGCCTCGATGATCGCGCCGGTACAGACCCCGGTCGTCGAACTCGAAACGCTCTTACGAGCCGCGGCAGCGCAGCAGTTGAGCGACCGACAAAGCTCTGCATACACCCTCAGCGTGATCGACTCCGTGCTCGCAGGAACAGCGAACATCACCATAGAGCCGCTGGACCGCATCACCTTGACCGACCGACAGGCCGAGTTGCTGATCACCGTCCACAACGGCCAACCCCTTCCAATCACCGTCGAGTTGTTGTTGAGCGCCGAGAAGTTGCGTTTCGCGGACGGGCGCCGCTCCACTCGAACACTCGCTCCCGGAGACAACACGATCAGCGTCAGAGTGGAGACTCTCGCATCTGGAGACGCCAGAGTCACTGTGGCCGTCACTTCGCTGGATGGGCGGCTCGAGCTCGCGGAAGGGGTCATCAATATTCGTTCGACGGCCATCTCCGGACTCGGCCTGGTCATCTCGATCATCGCGCTGATCGTGCTCGGCGGGTGGTGGGCTCGAACCATTCGACGAGTACGGCGCAACCGGGCCGCTGCTAGCGTCGTAACTGCCCGTCTGAACCCGGACCAAGAACAACCAGACCAGGAGGAACCGTGACCGTTCGAATCGTCACCGACAGTGCGTGCGACCTTCGCAGCGACGAGGTGGACCGACTCGGCATCGAAGTCGTCCCGCTCTCGATCCGATTCGGCGACACCGAATACATCGACCGCGAAGAACTCAGCGTCGAACAGTTCTACCATGAACTGGCTTCCGCAGACCCGCTCCCCGAAACCGCCGCTCCAGCACCCGGACGATTCGACCAAGCCTTCCGACGACACTTGGACGCGGGCGCCTCCGGAATCGTCTGCATCAACCTTTCCGCGGCACTGTCGGCGACAATGCAGTCCGCCAGAATAGCCGCAGCCGACATCGACGCCGACATCCGGGTAATCGACAGTCGTTCAATCACATCAGGCCTCGGTTCAATCGTGATCGCCGCAGCTCGAATGGCTGCCAACGGAGCAACAACAGCCGAAATCGAAGCAGCCGTCGCCGACCTGAGTGACCGAACACGCGTCTTCGGAGCGCTCGACACCCTCGAGAACCTCAAGAAAGGCGGGCGTATCGGCGGAGCGCAGGCCCTAGTCGGGTCCATGCTGGCGGTCAAACCGATCCTTGACCTGTCTACAGGCGAGGTTCAGGAGGCCGGCAGACAACGCACCAGAAAAAAGGCGCTCGCCTGGTTGCGCGACAAGATCGCCGAGTACGACCGAGTTGAGAACCTCGCCGTCATGCACGGACAAGCACCTGATCTGAACGACTTCTTGGCGATGATCGACGGGATCGTTGATGTCAGTGAAGCACGCGTTGAAGTGGTCGGACCGGTTGTGGGAACCCACGGAGGACCGGGTTTGATCGGCTTCGCCCTGCAGAGCTAGACAGCCGCGCGCCCCGGAAGGTCCCATCGCACCGTCCACACAGCAGGCCGAAGACCGATCGTCGTCCTACGAATTCGTACAAGGCCCCCTGCAGACCCCCTGTCGCTGATGTTCATTCGATGCTCCTGATCCGCCCTGGGACGCTCGTGAGCGGAGATCATCCTTCGGGCCGTCGGCCAACGGTGAACCGTCCCGCCATGACGTTGACTACCCGAAAAGAGACGGCCCCGGCTTCGGCCGGGACCGACCCGTTGCCCGGCTCCATGCGCGTCCGCACGGACCGCGGGGACGTCACAGGGTCACACCAAACCTGGCGGCAGGACAGTAGATTCCAGAGACGACCAACGACCGAGGGAGATCCGACGTGTCCAAAGTTTCGATGGTGGCTACGTTTACCTGCAAAGAAGGGAAGAACGACGAGATGGACGCCGCGCTGGCCGCCCAGGTTGCAGTCGCGGCAGGACTAGAAGGCGTGGAGGTCTACTCATACCACCGCGGCGAGGACGACGACTACTCGTACTTCGCACTGTTCTCGTCGATGGAATCAATCCGGTCGCACGCCGAGTCCGAAGCACTGCAAGCCGTCATGCCGGCCTTCATGGAACTGCTCGCAAGCCCCCCGCGAATGTCAATGTACTCCCCTGTCGCCGCAGCCGGGCTCAACCTCTGAGGCCCGCACCCCCGAAAAGCCACAGCGCGCCGTATGCCAGTAGATGCGCGCGGCCGCTCTACCCAGCCCGGGTCGATGTCGGATGAGACGGCGTATGCCAGTAGATGCGCGCGGCCGCTAGGCTCCGAGACCATGGCTTCTGAGTCCGCGCCCGCCGACGACTGGATATCCGGAGTCGTCGACGCAATCGTCGACAACGTCGACAAGGTCCGAACCCACGGCACCGAAAATGCAGTCCGCGCCGTCCGAGCGATCGTCTACGGGCTGGTTGCACTGATTTTCACAACCATAGTGCTGGTACTGCTGATCATCATCGGAGTTCGGCTCGCTGATGCCTACCTACCGATCGGTGCAGGCGTCGGGGATGCAACCTGGGCCGCCCACCTGTTCATCGGCAGCCTCTTGGCGATCCTCGGTTTCGGCTTCTGGTTCAACCGCAGAACCGACGACACCCGCTGGATCAAGCTCGCGCTGATTCTCGATGTCGCGATCATTGTTGTGATCGTCTGCTACGGCATTATCGACTCGTTCGCCTGAACTCGACACCAAAACTCCGCATGCGCTAGGAGCACCAATGCCCGAAACCCCGACTCCCGCAGCCCCGACGCCTGAAACCCATGAAGTAGTCATCATCGGCTCCGGGCCGGCCGGTCTGACCGCAGCCGTCTACACCGCTCGTGCCAACCTCTCGCCGTTGCTGCTCGAAGGCGAACCCAGCAGCACCAGCGATCAACCCGGAGGCCAACTAATGCTCACGACCGACGTGGAGAACTACCCCGGTTTTCCCGAAGGGGTCATGGGACCGGAATTAATGGCCGACTTCCGAGCCCAGGCAAGCCGCTTCGGGGCCCGGATCGAAACGGTCAAAGCCACGAAAGTCGACCTCTCCGAGCGTCCTTTCAAAATCTGGGTCGGTGACCCCGCAGTTCCGGAGCCGACCTACTCAGCCGGCTGTTTGATCGTTTCGACCGGCGCTCAATCGCTCATGCTCAACCTTGACCGTGAAATTGAACTGGTCGGTCACGGACTCTCAACCTGTGCGACGTGCGACGGATTCTTCTTCAGGGACCAGGAAATCGCTGTGGTCGGAGGCGGCGACTCAGCCATAGAAGAAGCCACCTTCCTCACCCGTTTCGCTAGCAAAGTCACGATCATTCACCGACGCGACTCCCTACGCGCATCAAAGATCATGCAGAAACGGGCTTTCGACAACCCCAGCATCGAGTTCGTCTGGGACACCGTCGTCACCGAATACCTCGGTGAGGACTCAATCAGCGGTCTGCGTCTGCACAACATCAAAACTGACGAGAGCTCTGAACTAACGGTCCGCGGAGTCTTCATCGCCATCGGCCATCGACCCAACACCGACCTCTTCAAAGGCCAGCTCGAGATGAAGGACAACGGCTACCTGGTGACTCGGCCGGACTGCTCACGCACCAACATCGAAGGCGTCTTCGCCTGCGGAGACGTACAAGACGACATCTACCGCCAGGCAATAACCGCAGCCGGTTCGGGGTGTATGGCCGCGCTCGACGCGGAGCGTTGGCTTGAAGCACAACACAGCTAGATTTAGCAGCAACCCGACTGAAAGAGACCCAACCATGGCCGGATCCCTTGACAACCTGGACGAGAGCACTTTCGACGAGGCGATCGGAGGCGCCGCCACGCCGGTTCTGGTTGACTTCTGGGCTGAATGGTGCGGTCCGTGCAAGATGATCACCCCGATCCTCGAAGAGATCGCCGATGAGCAGGGCGACGCCCTGAAGATTCTCAAGCTCAACGTCGACGATGCACCTTCAATCGCTCAACGATTTCAAGTCATGAGCATTCCTACCCTGATCCTGTTCAAAGACGGAGAAGAAGCAAAACGCATCATCGGTGCAAAACCCAAGGGTGCTCTTCTCGACGACGTAGCCCCCTTCCTCTGAGCAGCACCCCTGTGCGCTTACAGTCCGGATGAACCCACCGGGGCTTCCTCTTCGGCGTGGCGACAAGGGTGCTGGAGTACGAGATCTGCATCGCCGACTCGCCTCAGCTGGGTTTGCTGACATCGGAGACGTGAGTGTTTTCGATGAAACCACTGAGAGGACTCTTCGTGAGTTCCAAGACGCCCGCCGTTTGGTCGTAGACGGAATCTGTGCCCAACAAACTTGGACTGCGTTAGTCGACGCCCATTTTCGTCTCGGTGATCGAATGCTTTATCTGCGCTTCCCAATGACCCGCGGTGACGATGTAGCCGATCTGCAGTTGCGGCTCGGGAATCTCGGCTTCGATGCCGGATGGCTCGACGGCATCTTCGGACCTGACACCGAAGCAGCCGTCCGGGACTTTCAACACAATCAAGGACTCAGCACCGACGGCACAGTGGGTCGCACAACGGTTGCTGCACTCGACCGACTCGCCGGTCGAGTGGTGGGCGCCAAAACTATTGCTGAAGTGCGCCAAACCGAGACTCTGCGACAACATGCCGGAGTTGAAGGACGACGTATCCTGCTCGGCGAGACCGGAGGGTTGCCCGCGGTCGTAAACTCGCTCGCGCGTCTGCTGCAACTCGCCGGGGCCACGGTGCTCACCCTCCATCATCCTGATCTCTCCTCGCATGCCCGCATCGCCAACAGTTGGGATGGTGACGCATATATCGGCGTAACTCTCGCCACTGGCGATTACGGGATCGCGTATTTCCAAACCAAGGGCTTTACTTCCCGCGGTGGTCGCTTGCTAGCCCAGCAATGCACCGACATGATCGAGCCCGTCTTGAACAACGATCTCCGTGCAACCGGGATGCGACTGTCGATCCTGCGTGAAACCAGGATGACCGCGGTGTGGTGCCGTATCGGCCCAGCACCTGTGGTGGTAGAACGAACCGAGGCCGTCGCCAACGCCTTGCGCGACGCTGTAACCCGTTGGTGTGACGGCCCTTACACAGACTGACTCGAACTCGAAGTGCTTGAGACAGGTTCGATCGGCCAAACAATTGGCAGTATAACTGTCAATTGTTTGGCGGGACTACTGGGCGGCAATAATTCGATATATACGCTCAAGATCGTCGAGGTCGGCAAAATCAACCAGCAGTTTCCCGGGTCCTTTACCCAACTTCACTGCCACTCTGGTATTCAGACGCGCAGCCAACAGTTCCTCGAGTTCCAACACACCCGCATCTGCCACCTTCGGAACCGTCTGTTCGGCTGGGTCTCCAGCCTTGCCACTTGGGTCGACCGGGTCTCCGTCACGAAGTATTTCCTCGACCTGGCGAACCGTCAGACCATCCTCAACAATTCGAGTCGCCAAACGCTCCTGCTCGGCGCGGTCCGGTGTTGCCAACAACGTTCGCGCATGACCAGCGCTGATTTGTCCCTCGATCAACAATCGCTGCACCAGAGGCGGAAGGTGCAGCAATCGAAGTGTGTTGGCTACCGCAGAGCGTGACCTTCCAACGCGCCGCGCAACGTCACCTTGAGTCAAACCAAACTCCTCAATAAGCTGCTGATAAGCAGCTGCTTCTTCAAGCGCATTGAGATCCTGGCGATGCAAATTCTCAACAACCGCTGTTTCAAGCGAGGACAGGTCGTCACTGGAGCGAACTATCGCCGGAACAGCCGAAAGACTGGCGCGCTTGGCAGCACGCCATCGTCGCTCCCCCGCGATCAATTCATACTTTCCGTCCTCCAACTCTCGGACCACAATCGGCTGAATAACGCCGATCTCCGTGATCGACTTGGACAATGACGCCAAAGTCTCCTCATCGAAGTGCTCACGCGGTTGGTATGGGTTGGGAACTACCTCTTTGATGTCAATCTCTCTATAGACGCCACCGTCGGCGGTAAAATCCGCGGGAATCAGCGAACTGAGTCCTCTACCGAGTCCACTACGTTTCGTCACCCAGGACCTCCTCAGCTAATGTGCGATAAGCGGTCGCCGCACGCGACCCGGGATCAAACACTGAAATCGGTTGACCAAAACTTGGTGCCTCGCTCAAACGAACGGCCCGTGGAACCACTTGGCGACATACCTTGTCACCGAAATGGCTCCGAACTTCATCGGACACCTGTTTCGACAGGTTCGTTCGCGCATCGACCATTCCCAACACGATAGTGCTGAGATGAAGATCCGGATTGAGGTTGCGCGTTACCAAATCAATATTTCGAATCAACAAACCAAGTCCTTCAAGAGCATAATATTCTGCTTGCACGGGTACCAGCACTTCATTCGCCGCTGCCAGCCCATTGATCGTAAGGAGCCCGAGAGAGGGTGGGCAGTCGATGAACACGACATCGTAATCTCCCAATACCGGCTCCAACGCGTTCTTTAATCTGCGCTCTCGATTCATGGCGGGAACCAACTCTATTTCCGCGCCTGCAAGATCAAGGCTGGAGGGAACGATATAGAGGTTCTTTACCGAAATTGGTTCGATCACGTCTTCAAGCGCAACATCGTGAAGCATCACATGGTAAAGAGAGTGATCCACGATACGAGAATCAATGCCGAGTCCCCGCGTCGCGTTCGCCTGGGGGTCAAGATCGACGATAAGCACCCGTCGATCGAGCTGAGCCATACACGCCGCGAGGTTGATTGTCGTTGTAGTCTTCCCAACCCCGCCTTTCTGATTGGCGACAGCAAACACTCTCGTGTTAGGTCGAGTCACAAAACCAACTCCCTTTCTTTGAAGTCACGGACATCTTCGATCAGCAGACCCCCGAGGTCAAGCACCCTCCACAAATAGTCTCTGTTTCACATGAAACAATCAAACAACTCTCGGCTCAATGCTTCTCAGAACGAGCGCGGACAGGTGACAAGCACGTCGCGTCGAAGCGGGGGTACTCCCGCTCTTGTTCGCTGCGCTCACGGGCCGCTCGAGCCACGGCCTCGTAGCGTACGGGCCGTGTCGTCTCACCATTCGCTCGGCCTCTGAGGTGTTTCACGTGAAACTTGAACCGTGAAACTAGAATAAAGGAACTCGGCGGCGTGCAGCCTCGCGGCGGGGGAGTCGGTTCGCGATCGTAGTACCTGTGCGCTGTACACGTAAATAGCTACCAGAACTTGTTTTCCACTCGTCGACCAACGACGCTGCCAACCTTGAAAGGTCCGCGGACCGCCATGCGTTAGCGGTCTTCGGCGACACCGAAACCACCAGCGAACCACCTTGTGCAAGCAACGGGAGCCCGCACTCTGCGACTTCGCCCGGTGGTCCGAACAGGCGTGCAACAACAAGGTCGCAGGTTGCACGCCAGCAAGCATCGTGCGCATATTCGTCGGCCCGCCCATGCACTACTTCAATTCGATCAGCCAGCCCGACCACACGAACTGCCCTGCGTGCGATCTCGCACCGGCGTACGTTCGCATCCAATAGTCGCCAAGTCGTGTCTGGGTGCAGCATTGCGATCAACAGCCCCGGAATGCCCACGCCAGTACCCAAGTCGACACAACGCGCACCCTGTTGCAAGTGCATGGTCGACGGAACGTAGCCAGCGGAGTGTTCACGCAGGTCATTTATTGCAACCGAACCGAGCGATCCGTCTTCTCGCGCCGATGTCCAAACCGCTTCTAGAGCCTGGTATCGAGAATCAGTCACCAACGTTTGACTGTCTCTGCTCTAAGCAGGAGCAATGACCACGTAACGACGCGGATCTTCTCCCTCAGAGGTTGTTTTGACCCCTTCGGTGCCATCAACAGCATCGTGCACGACTTTACGATCCGCCGCATTCATCGGTTCAAGGGATCGAGGCGCACCGGAATCGCGCACCTCGGTCGCTTGGTCACGGGCAAATCGAACGAGCGCTTCGGTACGGCGAGCGATCACACCACCAACATCCACTCGGACCCAACCATTACGCGCACTACCCGCTCGACGCTGCAACACTGTCCGAACAAGATCATCGATAGCACCGGCAGTCACCCCTCGATGCCCGACCATCGGACCCAGTTGGTCACCCCCGACAGTAATACGGATCTCGTCGCTACCGATGTTCTCTCTCTGAAAGTCGACCGTCGCGCCAAACCGTTCAGCCAAACCCCTGACGAACTCTTCAGCAATGTCTGCCTGCTGAGGCAACGGCATCATTTTTTGATCTTCGTTCACAGTATCGGCCTTTGTCTTGGGGTTTTTCGATGTTTGCTTCTTCTGACCCGCTTTTCTGCTCGGCGAAGGCCGGCTGTCAGAACTCTTTTCTGAAGACTTTTTTACCTTCGCTTTCTGGGGCTCTCTTCGGGGCCCTTTTGAAGGCTGGTCCCGTCGTTGACCACGACCAGAATCTTCTTTCCCGTCCTTGCTGTCACGGCCACGGTTGTCGCGGCCACGCCTGTTTCCGCGGTCACGCCGGTTGCGGGTCTCCTTGGACCTCGGAGTTGTTGGACGGACTCGTGCTCTTACCCGTGCCGGTTCTTTGATGCGACCGAACATTCCCGTCTTAACGTCGTTGACGACATCAAATTCCGCGTCGTCTTCATGGACACCGAGCCGATCCAGGGCATATTCTTTAGCCGATTCGATCGAGTCACCAATACTTTCTACCCATTCCATCACTGCTCCTTTCGCTCGTTCGCCGTCGCCCCGCGCAAGATCCCGCCGTCGAGGGGAGACAGGCGGTTACTTCTTTCGCTTCTTGTGTTGTGCAGAACCCGGTTCGGTCGTGCGAGCAGACTCTCGGTGGTGTCGGGTAGGGGCATTTCCCGTCCGGCCCGCTCCAGTGCGTCTCGACTTCTGACTACTTGTGGTTGAACTGCCTGCATTCTTGTCTGCTTTATCCGCGGTCTTGGTTCGAGAACTCTTGGTAACGGATCCACCACGGTCCTTTTTCGCTCGGTTCGGTGTGTTGCCGCGAGGAGCCGGTTTCTTGCCGACGATCGTGCCATCGCGCTTAGGTGTCGGCGCACCCTTCTTCGGGGTCGTTCTTCCACCCGACGCTGCGTGGTCGACCTCGTCACCGTTCTTCATCCGTTCACGTTGCTTTGCCAACAATACTCCTGGACTGTCCTCTCCACGGTACAGACTCCGAGTGATATAAGCCTGCTGTCCGATTCGATACAGGTTCGACACCACGAAGTACACAACTAGTGCCGCCGGCATCGTAAAGCTGAACACCGGCAGCATGTACGGCAGAATCTTCATCAGCATCTGTTGCTGAGGAGGCATGGCCGATGTGTTCCTACCTTGAATCTGACGCTGCTGAAAAATGCTGGACACCAGCACAATCAGGATCATGAGCAAGTAGGGGAGACCCGAGATCAAACTCTCACCGAGCACATCTTGCGCGGTTCGAGACAAGTCTATGCCCCACGACACCATCTCGGTTGGACGATCCTCGAACGACTGTCTCCCTCCGCCCGCGAGTTGCAAGTAGAGATCGCTGTCGATCGGAAGGTTCTGCGGCGAGAACGGTCGGTCTCTTGAACCGAAAGCGGTGCTGTCCAGTCCGAGTCCGGAGGAGATTCGCCCACTGGTCCAACCGAACTGGTTTCCGAAATTCGTTGCCCGACTCGTCAAGCCCTGAACTACACGGAACAACACCAGAAAGAGTGGCATCTGCACGAGCAGCGGCAAGCAGCCACCAAACATCGAAATGCCGTGCTCCTGTTGGAACGCCATCATTTCTTCGTTGATCTTCTGACGGTCACCACGGTTGCGATTTTGGATCGCCTTCAATTCGGGTTGATACCGCTGCATTTGCAGCATCGACTTCGTGCCCTTGAGCGTCAAAGGGGTGACGATGACCATCACTACGAGTGTGAGACCTGCAACCGCCATCCCGTAGGAGGGCCAGAGTTGGTAACAAAAGGCGAGTATCTCGCCGATCAGATTGAAGATCACGTCGAACATTTCGACTCCCCATTCACAGGTACCGGGTCATAGCCCGACGAACCCCAAGGGTGACAACGACAAACACGTCTGACAGCCAGCCGGCAACCCCGAACAACTCCATGAGATTCAATGGCTTCCATCGCGTAGGTTGAACACCCGGGAACGTGCCTGCATGGAGAAACGCGCCCTGCAGTGAGTTGTTGATACCCCCGCAACAGCGCTTGCACCAAGCGTGCCGTCAGGCTGGGTCGACCACCGCTCATGAAACGCGCCCGTAGTCGCGAGCCGCACTGGAAGTCTCCGTTAACAGATCCGTTATCACGTTTCTCAGTTCTGACGGGGACCAGTGATCGACCGTCGAGGTGACTCGAAAAAGATAGTCGCCCGGCAACAACACTGCGGGGTTCTCACGGCTCATGTCTCGCAACACAGCTCGTATGCGACGGCGTATTCTATTCCGTTGCACAGCATTTCCCACTGTGCGTGAGATTGCGAACCCGATTCTAGCGTTTTGAGTGGGATTATGCGTGGGCGCGGTCCGTGAAACCAGCCGAAGAGGACCTCGACCGCGGCGCGTCCCCTCCGCTCTCAAACGTTCGAAGGAACGACGACCAGAAAGCGCCTCGATCACGCGGAAAGCCGCGTCCGCTTCTTCTGACGGCGTCGAGTGAGCACCGAACGCCCTCCCCGAGTACTCATGCGGGAGCGAAAACCGTGTTTCATGCTTCGCTTACGCACATTTGGTTGATAAGTCCGCTTCATTGTTCCTCCACAAGTGCCACCAACCGAATCTACAGCCGTGGCAGAGGCCGGACCTCAAGGAATCCAGCAAACGTTCTCCTATCACGGTAGGGCTGAAAGGATACAGCGACAACCACGCGACCAGTCCGCTCGGGCCGCACCGGGACGGCCGCTGCGGGATCCACCGACCCACAACCGAGGCCGCGCCGACAAACATCGACCAGCAGCCAGAATTCGGCTCGGATCTGAAATTACAGCGGAGTGACTTCTTCTTACAATAATGTAATTCAGAGCCTATTTCACCCTTGAACTGGGCGAATGAAAAGACCTTCGAGTTGAAGTTGCAGAGATCGTGAACGTTGCTAAGTTCACCTCTTACCACGGTTAGGTGGCCTCACCGACAATCGACACACTCGCGCGTCGTATTCTGCTTCCTTCCAACATAAACCAAAATCAGTCGTCCACATCTGTGGACAACCTTGTGGAGAGTCAATTGAACAACGATGGGGAAGCTAACGCCGATGACTTGTGGAGTTCCTGTGCAGAGAGTATCCGTGCCCAAGTAAGCGACGCCGTCTGGCACACAACGTTCAGCGGCGCCAAAGCCGCCGCGTTGGACGAGGGAGAATTAGTCATCGTCGTCCCCAACGGCTTACAGAAAGAACGCATCGAAGGCCGGTTCCTCGGTCTGGTGCAGCACGCAATCGAAGAAAACCAATCCGAAGCAACCGTTCGTGTGGAGATCGACACGGACTGGACCGCGGAGTCACTCGACCTTCCACCGCTCGAGCCGACCACGACAACGAATCATCAGCCCACGTCAAAGCCACATTCTGAGACACCGCCCGAACCACAGCCTGCTGCAAGGAACGATCTCGACGAGAAGTTCACCTTCGAACACTTCGTTACCGGCCCATCAAACCGCTTCGCCCACGCAGCCGCGTTCTCAGTAGCCGAAACACCAGCAGCCAGCTACAACCCGCTGTTCATCCACGGCGACTCGGGACTCGGCAAAACCCACCTTCTGCGGGGCATCGCCCACTACATCAAGAACCACTATTCACATTACAGAGTCCGCTATGTCTCAACAGAAACGTTCCTCAACGAATTCGTCCAAGCAATCCGCACCAACAACCAGGCCGAGTTCAAACGCCGCTACCGCACCAACGACGTCCTGCTCATCGACGACATACAGTTCATGGAAGGCAAAGAAGGTCTACAAGAAGAGTTCTTTCACACCTTCAACGACCTGCACCAAACCAACAAGCAGATCGTGCTGTCATCAGACCGCTCACCCGATGCCATGCCGACCCTCGAAGAGCGCATGCGCAACCGCTTCAAGTGGGGACTGATCACAGACATTCAACGACCCGATCTAGAAACACGGCTAGCGATCCTCCGCAAAAAAGCCGAATCGAGAACAATCGGGATTCCCAACGAAGTCTTCACCTTCATCGCCGAGAACGTCACCCAATCGATACGTGAACTCGAGGGCGCGCTCATCAAAGTCACCGCCTATGCCAGCCTGACCCAACAACCTCTCAATATACGACTCGCCAACCATGTCCTCGCAGACCTGATCAACAACTCCCACAAACCACAGGTGACCGCGGCCCGCATCATCGAACTCACAGGCGAGATGTTCGGCTTCGATATAGAACAGATCACCGGTGGCAGCCGCCGCAGGCCACTCGTCGACGCGCGCCAGGTAGCCATGTACGTAGCTCGCGACATGACAGACCTCAGCTTCCCCGACATCGGACGGGCCTTCGGCGACCGAGACCACACGACCGTGATGCACGCCGTACGAAAAATTGAGGCTCGAATGGGCGAACGCCAACAAATCTTCAACAAAGTGACTGAACTGCAGCGCCGACTCAACGAGACGCCGTGATCCAGGCGCCACCGACTCGAACAACCGCGAGAACAAGTGTGCAAGCAGTGAACAAACCTGTAGACCACCTGTGCAACCACAGTGGACCGAGCTTGAACAAACCCCACAACATCCACAACCAATGCCACAGCACACCGCGCTCTGTGCAACTACCTGCAAACACTGTGGACGCAGAAAGGCTCGAACTCCATGGCAAACTTACATTCGTCCACAATCCACAGCCCCTATGGATTCCTACTAAAGAGACATCCAATGACTCAGGAGAAGTAACCGCACAATGAGCATGCAATTCCGATGTGAAAGAGATGTGCTCTCAGACGCCCTCAACGTGGCCGGACGAGGTGTAGCCAGCCGCGGGGGGGCAGCGATGGTAGGAGGAGTCCGTCTCCAGCTCGCCGGCAACCGACTCACTGCCACAGGAAGCGACGGCGATCTGACGATCTCGGTATCGGTCGACGTCAACGGATCCGGCGACGGCAAGACTGTGATGCGCTCGAAACTCATGGCCGATGTAGTCCGTTCACTGCGTCCGGGCGCCGTTGAGGTGACCATCGAAGACCAAGACGCACGAATAGTCGCGAACCCGTCAGAGTTCTCGATCCGAGTGGTCGCGGGAGACGACTTCCCTGAGATACCCGAACCGTCCGGCGACGTTGTCACCCTCGACGCGACGATGTTCAAAGCAGCGATAGAACAAGTCGGCAAAGCGGCCTCCTCCGATGACGCCAGACCTATCCTCACCGGAGTCCTGATGGCCGCCGAGTCCGATGGACTGAGGCTTGTATCAACCGACTCCTACCGCCTGGCTGTGTGTGACATTTCAGGTTTGTCTGTGCTCGGTGAAGGGCAGAGAGTGCTTGTACCGAGCCGCGCCCTGACAGAACTCGCGCGAGTCGTGGGCGAAGCGGACGAGATCACCCTGTCGCTCGGCGAGCACAACGCCGGCTTCTCGGTCGGAGCGGTGACCATCACCACCCGACTGATAGAAGGTGAGTTCCCGAACTACAACCGGCTGATCCCCGAGACCCACGACAACCGACTCACCGTTGATCGTGAACAACTGCTCGGTGCGCTGCGCCGTGTCCGTCTACTGGCTCAAGAAGCAACCCCGATCCGGATGTCGATGTCGGCGGACGGGCTTGAAGTAGCGGCCATCACCCAGGATGTGGGTGAAGCACGCGAAATCCTGGAGGCCCGATACCAGGGCGAGCCCTTGATGGTTGCGTTCAACCCCGAGTATCTGATCGACGGGATCGAAGTCTCACCAGGCACAGAAGTCATGTTGGAAACCCTCGGGGAGTTGAAGCCGGCCCTGCTCAAATCCTCTGAGGACCCCAACTTTCTGTATTTGCTCATGCCTGTGCGCGTCAGCTGACAGCAGGCCTCCCGGCAACGCCACATGGTGATTCAGTCCTTGGAATTACTCGACTTTCGTATCTACAACGAGACAACGGTCGAGTTGGACCCCGGTCTGACGGTCATCGTCGGCGAGAACGGTCAAGGCAAGACCAGCCTTCTCGAAGCCGTCAGCTGGATAGCCGGACTCGGGTCGTTTCGTGGTGTGACCGACGACACCCTGATCCGTGTCGGCGCAGACAGAGCGATACTGCGCGCCCACACAATCGACGATCGCCGACAACTCATCGAAGTCGAGATCCCTCGGATCGGCAGAAATCGTGTGCAACTCAACCGCCAAGCCCTGCGTCGCAGAGCGGACCTGATCGGAGTTGTACCAGTAACCGTATTCTCACCAGACGATCTAGAGCTCGTGAAAGGCGGACCAGCAAGCCGTCGAAGATGGTTGGACGACGCTGTGAGGAACCTTCAACCAAGCCACGAAGCGCTCTGCGGTGAACTGGAACGGATCGTCAAGCAACGCAATGCACTTCTACGCTCCTGCGGCGGGCGCCTCGACGCTGACGGAGCGTTCACCCTCGATGTCTGGGACTCCAAACTCGCGACGACCGGAACAACGCTGCACGAAGCGCGCGAAGACCTGCTCGTCGAAATCGAACCACGACTGGCTCAGGCATACGACGCGGTGGCCGGCCGACCCGCGTCAGTCAGTGCACGTTACGAACCGAGCTGGCAGGGAGACCTGGCCGAAGCCCTGGAACAAGCCCGCACCAACGATCTGCGACGAGGCGTGTCGACTGTTGGACCGCACCGCGACGAGATCACACTGCAGATAGGTGGAACGCCGGCTCGAACGCACGGTTCGCAAGGCGAACAACGGTCACTGGTGTTGGCCATGCGACTGGCAGTCGACGCGCTGATACGCCGAAGAGGCAGCGAGCCGGTGCTACTGCTCGACGACGTGTTCTCAGAGTTGGACCCCCGACGTGCACGAGCGTTGCTCGAGGCGCTGCCCAATGGACAGAGGCTGCTCACAACAGCAACCCGGGTACCTGCCTCAGCAACCCCGGATCGAGTGTTCAAAGTAACCGCGGGCACCGTTGCTGAAATGCCGAAATGACCGGGAACGCCGACGAACCAGTAAATATCGGATGGTCGGTCGAACGTCTGTTGCGCAACATGAGAGCACCCGGCACAGACGTGCTCAAAGCAGTCTTTCTGCAATGGCCCGAAATTGTCGGCAACGATGTGGCGGCACATGCTCGACCCAGTGCCGTCGACGGACATACGCTGGTGGTGATCGCAGACGACCCGACCTGGGCAAGCCAACTTCGATGGCTTGAAACTGAACTGACGGCTCGGATCGAGAAAGTCTCCGGTTCGGACCGGATCAAAGCCGTCAAAGTAAAGGTCAGACCGCAAGGATCAAGCCCAGTTGACTGCTAGACTCAACCCAGCGAACGGCGCGACGAAACCGTCTCAAATGGACACTCCGGTGCAAAGATGACAACGACCACGGTCACCGCATGAAAATGGAGACGGTAGCCGCCGACGAATCTTCGTACGGGGCTCAAGACATCACCATCCTCGAAGGCCTCGAAGCGGTACGAACCAGGCCCGGCATGTACATCGGCTCGACCGGGCCTACCGGCCTCCACCATCTCGTGTGGGAGGTCGTGGACAACTCAGTCGATGAAGCAATGGCCGGCCATTGCACACGGATCGACATCACGCTGACCGCCGACGGCGCCTGTGAAGTGTCCGACGACGGTCGAGGCATCCCAGTGGGAGTACACCCCAACTATGAAGACCTGACCGCGGCTGAAGTCGTGCTCACCGTTCTTCACGCTGGGGCCAAGTTCGGAGGCGCGGGATACAAAGTGTCCGGCGGTCTGCACGGGGTAGGAGTGTCGGTTGTCAACGCACTGTCGAGCAGAGTCGAAGTCGAGATCGATCGCGGTGGCCGACGTTACGCCATGCAGTTCGCGAACGGAGGTGAACTCGTCCAACGGTTGGAACCCGTAGGGCGCTCAGACACCGGTGACTCAGCCAACGGCAGAACCGGGCCCCGAACAGGCACGACTGTACGATTCTGGCCTGACCAGAAAATCTTCGACGAAGTCGAGTTCCGGTTTCAGACCCTGCTGGAACGCTTCCAGATGATGGCATTCCTCAACCGCGGGCTTGAAATAAGGGTGCGGGACGAACGAGGGAATGCAACATCGACAGACTGGGTCCCGTTCCAGTACGAAGGCGGAATCATCGACTTCGTCCGCCATATCAACGCCTCGAAGGAAGCGCTGTTCGAAACCGTTGGATACTTCACCGGTTCCGAAGAAATCGACGACAACCCTCACGAAGTCGAGATCGCCTTCCAATGGAACACCGGATTCAACGCCGATGGAATCCACAGTTTCGCCAACGGCATCGCCACCATAGAAGGCGGCATGCACGAACAAGGCTTCCGCTCAGCAGTCACCCGCACCATCAACAGCCACGCCCGAAACAGGGGGCTGCTAAAAGACAAGGACGACAACCTGACCGGCGAGGACATCCGGGAAGGCCTGACTGCGATCATCTCCGTACGGATAGGCGAACCCCAATTCGAAGGCCAGACCAAATCGAAGCTGGGGAACGTTTCGATGCGTTCACTAGTTGAACGGGTAACCAACGAACGAATGGCCGACTGGCTCGAAGAACACCCCGTCGAAGCCAAAGCCACCATCACCAAAGCCGCCAACGCAGCTAGAGCAAGAGTAGCAGCAGCCGACGCCCGCAAAGCCATCCGCTCCAAATCCCTGCTCGACGGAGCGGGCATGCCCGACAAGCTCAAAGACTGCTCAGAAAAAGACCCGGCCGCACGTGAACTGTTCATCGTTGAAGGCGACTCAGCGGGTGGATCCGCTGTACGGGCCCGAGACCCCAGAAGCCAGGCGATCCTGCCGATCAGAGGAAAAATCCTCAACGTTGAACGGGCGCGCATCGACAAGATGCTCAAGAACGCAGAGGTCAAAACCCTCATCACCGCAATCGGGGCAGGGTTTGCCGACGAATTCGACCTCGAACAATCCCGCTACCACAAGATAATTCTGCTAGCCGACGCAGACGTCGACGGAAGCCACATCCGCACCCTGCTGCTCACCTTCTTCTTCCGTCAGATGCGGCCCCTCGTTGAAGCCGGCTACGTCTATATCGCCCAACCTCCGCTGTACTCGACGAAGGTCTCCAACAAAGAAACCGTCTACCTCAAAGACGACACCGCCAAAGACGAATTCTTGGCCGACCGACCCAACTACACCAAAGACTTTCAACGACTGAAAGGACTAGGTGAAATGGACTGGGACGAACTTCGCAGCACCACCATGAACGTTGCCTCCAGATCTCTGTTGCAGGTGTCTGTGGAGCAGGCCGCTATCGCCGATGACGTGATGTCGATCCTGATGGGCGACGACGTCGAGCAGCGGAAGAACTTCATCGTCACCAACGCACGTGAAGTGCGGAACCTGGACTTCTGAAGGATCCGACATGAGTGGCACACCGACCGTGGATCTAGAGGGCCGGGACGAACCCAATGAAATAACCGCGATCGAGATCCAAGAGGAGATGGAGAGCTCCTTTTTGGATTACGCCATGTCGGTCATCGTCAGCAGAGCCCTTCCGGACGCTCGCGACGGCTTGAAACCAGTGCATCGGCGAATTCTCTGGTCGATGTTCGATCAAGGCTTTCGACCCGACCGAGCCCATGTGAAATGCGCCCGCGTGACCGGCGACGTCATGGCTCGCTTCCATCCACACGGCGACAGTGCCATCTACGACGCCCTGGCTCGGATGGCCCAGCCGTTCTCCCTGCGCCATCCGCTGATCGACTTTCACGGCAACTACGGATCGCCCGAAGATCCACCTGCGGCGGCACGCTACACAGAATCACGGCTCGACTCCCTCGCTATGCAGATGGTTGCTGGAATCGACGAGAACACCGTTGACTTCATAGACAACTACTCCGGCGACTTCACCGAACCGCAAGTACTGCCGTCGCGTTTTCCCAACCTGTTGGTCAACGGGAGCCAAGGCATCGCAGTGGGCATGGCCACCAACATCCCACCCCACAACCTCAACGAGATATGCAATGCGGTAATCCACCTGCTGCGCGAACCCGAAGCCACGGTCGATGACTTGATGGAACATGTTAAAGGCCCCGACTTCCCCACCGGAGGCCAGATTCTGGGCCGTGTCGGAATTGAAGCCGCCTACCATGAAGGCCGCGGTTCAATAAAGACCCGAGCCACGATCGAAATCACAGAAATCAAGAACCGACGGGCGCTCGTTGTCACAGCCTTTCCGTACCAGGTCTCCGCCGGAGTCGTAGCCCGCAAGATCGCCCACCTGGTGGACACCCGAGAACTTGAAGGGATCTCCGACGTCAACGACGAGTCGTCAGGCGACGACACCCGGTTCGTCATCTCTTTGAAACGTGACGCCAACCCGGAGGTTGTGCTCAACAACCTCTGGAAGAGCACACCACTGCAAACAAGCTTCGGTGTCAACATGGTCGCCCTGGTCGGCGGTGTGCCACGCACGCTCAATCTGCGAGAAGCACTCGTCGCCTATGTCGACCACCAGATTGAAGTCATCACCCGGCGATCACAATTCCGCCTGGACGCAGCTGAGAAACGCCTGCACATCGTCGAAGGACTGATCCGTTGCCTCGACCTGATCGACGAGATCATCACCACTATCCGTGCCAGCCGAGACCGAAATGCAGCCCGTAACGCGTTGACGGCAGACCCGTTCGACTTCTCCGAAGTCCAGGCGAACCATATTCTCGACATGCAGCTCAGCCGGCTCACCCGACTGGGCCGGTCAGACCTTGAACAAGAATCGGCCCGGCTGCAGGCAGGAATCGCCGAACTCCAAGAGATCCTCGGCGACGATCAGAAACTTCGTGGAGTCATCATCGACGAACTCGGTGAGGTCCGCCGAGAGTTCGGGGAGGCTCGCCGCTCGAAACTTGAAATCGATCCAGGCGAGTTCGACATCGAAGACCTGATCGACGACGACCCGCTCGTGGTCACCATGAGCGCGGCCGGCTATGTGAAGACCGTCTCGGCCGAGGAGTTCAAGACCCAAGGACGCGGAGGACGCGGCGTCGCCGGCACCAAACTCAAAGACGAAGACACCCTGATCCATCTGATCGGGACGACAGCGCATTCGTATCTGCTCTTCTTCTCCACTAGAGGGTGGGTCTACAGACTTCGGGCTCATGAGATTCCGGTGGCGTCGCGTGCGGCGCGGGGCACCGCGATCGTCAATCTTCTGCCGTTGCAGGACGGCGAGCACATTCAAGCCGTCATCGACACCCGCAACTACGAGACGCACCGGTATCTGTTCTTCGCGACAACCAAGGGTCGGGTAAAGAAGACCCGTTTCAATGCGTACGACTCCTCGAGGCGAACCGGTCTCATCGCCATCCGTCTCAACGACGACGACGAACTGGCAGAAGTAGTGCCCACGAACGGGCTTGACGACATTCTGTTGTCATCGCGACTCGGTCAGACGATTCGCTTCAACGAGTCGTGTGTCCGAGAAATGGGACGAGCCGCGGCGGGTGTCATCGGCTTGAAGTTCAAAAAGCCCGGAGATCGAGTCGTCGCATGCAACGTAACCGGCGGGGGAGCAGCTCTGCTCCATCTCACTTCCAACGGATTCGGTAAGCGGACACCACTGGATGAGTACCCCATAAGGAACCGTGGTGGACATGGAGTCATCGGCATCAGACTCACCAGGGACAAAGGATCCGTCGTGGGCGCCTTGGCGGTCGAAGACCACGACGAGATTCTGGCGGTGACAGTCAATGGTGTGGTTATTCGCACCTCAGTAGAAGCGATCTCGTCGCAGAGCAGATACGGCAGCGGAGTGAAAGTCATGAACCCCGACGAAGGTGATGTGGTGGCATCGGTAGTCCTCGTCACTCCGGGCGCCGAAGACGTCGTCGAAGAAACCGACGACTAGCTCCAACCCCACCGGCCCACCGGCCCGTCTGATCCAGCTGCTTCCCCCAGCAACTCGTACCAAGCGCAAGGACGTACCCGAGCAGTGCGTGACCACGCTGAGATCCGGCGACTCGAAGCATCGCCACACGAACGCGGCCAAGCCGTGCCGATGATGGTGGTGGTCCTAGCGTTGGCCGGCGTGGTTCTGATCGCCATCGCCCGTCTCGGTACAGCGGCTGACGACGCGGCACGGGCCCGAACCGCCGCCGACGCCGCCGCGTTGGCGGGAGCGGCTCAAGGATTCGCCGGGGCAACCGAACTCGCAGACGCGAACGGCGCCACGCTCGTCGACTACACAGCGTTCGGCAACTACGTCGAGGTTCGAGTTCAGGTGGGATCAGCGGTTGCCGTTGCGAGAGCAGAACGCACAGTCGTATGGGAGCATCTGACTTCGGGGTGATCACCCGTACACTTGTCCCCTGCCCGGCCTACGCTCGGGTCACCCTCGCCGAGACACAGTTCATTTATGGATAACCCCACAGAACCCCAACCAGCGAGATCGTCGCAGCAACCTCAACGTTCCCAGAATGCGCTGGCAACTCTGCTGGAACGCCGTACTTTGAAACGCCTTCGTGCCCGCAGGGTCCGGCGGTTGGTGCGCCACGTCGAACCCTGGTCGGTACTCAAGATGTCGCTCATCTTCTACTTCTGTCTATGGGTGATCCTGTTGACCGCTGGAGTGATCCTCTGGAACTTCGCAGTCACCTCCGGCACAGTCGAAAATCTAGAGAACTTCATCGAAGAACTGTTTGCGTTGGAGACCTTCAGCCTCAACGCCGATCAAATATTCAGGGTAAGCGCACTGGGAGGCCTGGTAATGGTGGTTGCCGGGTCGGGATTCACAGTGTTGATGGCAGTGTTGTTCAACTTGATCAGTGATCTGATCGGGGGGGTGCGGATCACTGTAGTGGAAGAAGAAACTGCACGCCCGCGGCCGAAACGCACAGAACCCCGCACAGCGACCCGGACCGTCTCCAGACCACCGCAGCGAAGCGCCCGGAGAGTCAGCAGGCCCGAACCCCGACCCGCGCCGACTCGGCAACCCCGACCCGCGCCGACTCGGCAACCCCGACCCGAACAGGCCGACGACCCGCCGTTCTGGCCCAGCGACAAACAAAAGAGCCGGAAACGGGGCTCCTTGTTGAAAAGGCCCTCCGACCGCTAGCGTGGTCGCCTTGCGGGGCTATAGCTCAGTCGGTTAGAGCGCACCCCTGATAAGGGTGAGGTCGCAGGTTCGACTCCTGCTAGCCCCACGTTGCTGGACCAGTCACGAACCCTCGCGGTCCGGTCCGCATCGGACACGGCACACCGCTGCCACCGCTAGACGCACGGGAGGAGACTGATGGACAGAAGCGGCTTGTTCACACTCATCCGCAGAGCACTTGTTGCGATAGGAGCAGGAATCGCGGTCGCGGCGGCAATCAGAGTGCGAGGAAGTGGTGGCACTCCACCCCAAAGTGGAGGCTGGCGAGAACTTCGAGGCGACGACCTCCGCTGATGTCGCACATTCTGGTGTTCGGGTCAGGGGCGACAGGGAAACGGATTGCGCAGCAACTGTCGGCAGGAGATGCAACCCGAGTCGAATTCCGCGACACCCGCATTGCCCGCAACGCTCGCCGGCAAGGTTCACGACAACTCCTCAACAGCTTGGGCAGGGCGGCGGAACCCGGTTATGACCAACAGATCGACTCCTCGGTGGATTTAGTGGTCGTTGCCACCCCGGCGACAAATCAAGCAGACCTCGCCCGGCACGCGGTTCACCACGGCGTGCCAGTAGTTGCAACATCGAATCACCTCGCGGAAGTGCGACGCCTGCTCGCCCTGCAACAAGAAGCGGTGCATAACGGGGTCCCCGTAGTAGTCGGTGCGACCTTCATGCCGGGGCTCACCTGTCTCGTCGCCCGTCACGGGGCGACCGAGCTCGATCAAGTCGATGAAATCCATGTCGCCAAAGTCGGGACCGGCGGCCCTTCATGCGCACGCCAACACCACAGAGCGCTTGCGTCGGTGGGGTTGGACTGGCGCGATGGACGCTGGGCGACTCGGGCGCCGGGATCAGGTCGAGAACTGGTGTACTTCCCTGATCCGATCGGCGGAAGAGACTGCTACCGAGGAGCCTTGCCGGACGCTTTGCTGCTCGTTCCCGAATTCGAGGGCGTGCAACGGGTGACCGCACGAATGGCCGCGACCCGCAGGGACCGGTTGACCTCGCCTCTGCCGATGCTGCGGCCACCCCACGCCGAAGGCGGGCTCGGCGCGATCCGTGTGGAACTGCGGGGTCGGGTCGGCGTCGAACGCCGGGTGATCGTATTCGGTGCTGTAGAACGGCCTGCGTCGGCCGCGGCTGTGGTGGCAGTGAGCACCAGCCTCGGAGTGCTCAAAGGAGGTTTCTTGCCAGGAGCCCACGGCTTGGCAGGAATCGCAGAACCGCTGGAACTGCTGAACGAGATAGCCGATCGAGGAGTTCGACCCATGCGGTTCGAGGGCGTGTCGATGTATGACTGAATCAGTACTGCTGCCGACTCTGAGGACCTAACATGGGGGCGTGCGTTTCAGAGAGGTCTTTGTGGTGGTGCTGCTCGCTTCGGTGGTGAGCGCATGCGGAGGGTCTGGTGCAGAGTCCGAGTCCGGGTCTGACGGCGACCAGGGCCCAGCCGACGCTGTGGGCGACGAAGCGACTTCCCCCGACACTGCGGCGCCGGAAGCTTCGCGGCTGTGTCCGGACGCCACCAATGCGGCGCCTGAGCGGCTGCCCGTCGGCGAAATACTGGAGTTGCCCGACGAGGGCGCTGAGCACGTGGTGTGTGCCGACTTTCACTGGGCCCCTCCGGCCGGCGGAGCGCACTTTCCGGTGTGGCAGAACTGCGGTGTCTACAACCAACCGATTCAGAACCAGACGGCTGTCCATTCCCTTGAACACGGGGCGGTCTGGGTGGCCTACCAACCGAACCTCGACAGATCTTCAATCGAGATGATGACCGAGAGGCTCAAATCGGAGCAGTTTGCATTGGCTGCACCTTATCCCGGCTTGCAGAACCCGTTCGTTCTAACAGCCTGGAGACGACAACTCGCAGTCGACGACTGGACAGACCCCGCAGTAACCGACTTCCTGGACACCTACATGGGTCGATACTCACCCGTCGCGCCCGAAGCGGGAGCGTCGTGCGGGCAAGCCGTCGGCTCCGCCCCGGACAAACCCAACCTGAACTACCAAGAAATCCTTGAACAGGTGAACTGACCGGCCCCTTGATCAGCGGCTTGATTCAGTGATCGAACCCCGATTGCTGAAGAGCGCTAGGAGGTCGGCATGGATTCGGCTGTTGGTGGCGACAGCCGAACCGGAGCTCCACACGTCTGACCCTGTTCGACCATCGAAAGCGCTGAAAGTTCCTCCTGCCTCCGCGATGATGACTGCAATGGGCGCCAAATCCCACGCGAAGGCCTCCGGATCGATCATGGCTTCGGCACGCCCGGTAGCCACCAGGGCATAGCCGTAAGCGTCGCCCCAGGTACGCAACTTGACGGGACTGTTCAGCAGAGCCGAAAGCGCAGTCTCGGGCCAGTAACCGAAGCCGCTGGTACACACATAGGCCTCGTTGAGGCTCCCATGGTCGTTGACGCGGCACGCTTCGCCGTTGAGGAACGCTCCCAGACCCCGTCCGGCTGAGATCGTCTCACCCAATGCCGGCAAGTTGATCACGCCCACAGCCGGGCCGTGCTCATCGACCAAGGCCAGCAGATTACTGAACAAGGGCACACCCTTCGTGAACGCTTCAGTCCCGTCAATAGGGTCGATTACCCAAGTTCTCCCTGATGTGCCGAGCGTGTCGGGGTGTTCTTCACCGAGTACTGAGTCGTTCGGATGGGCGAAACCGAGACGTTCGCGGATCAAAGCCTCCGCGGCCAGGTCGGCAGCGGTCACTGGAGAGCCGTCCTGTTTGTGGTCGACGAACAGACCGGTTCCGCTGAACCACTCCAGGGTCAGCCGCCCGGCCTCCTGCGCGATTGCTACACAGGTGTCCAGGTCTGCTCGACTGGCGGGCACGAGGCGAGGGTGCGCAGGTTGAGTCACGTTCAGAAGCTAGTAGATCCGGTCCGCACAGAGAATCGACACGGATTTAACTATTGAAGTGTTTCAATAGTTTTCAAGCTGTATTCTGGTATACCAGAAGAGCAATCGACAACACATCAATCGAGGCGCCCAGCGACGATGTCCAACACCGACCTAGATGAAGCTGCCCGACTGCTCACGGTGGCAGATCGATACTTCGCCCAAGCCTCTGTGTCCAGAACACTCGCCTCGGCAATCGATGAGCGCCGAATTTCTCTGTCGAACAGGCTCGAACCGTGCATTCGTAGACATCTCCCCGAAGTGTGGTCGTCGGCTGCAGCAGAAAACAGTCGAATGAGGCTTACCAGAATGATCGCCAGAGACGTCTGGGTGTCCTGTGAACAACTGCTGGAAACCCGCATCGCCCTGATCCGGCAAGCTGAAGAGTTCGACACGCAAGCGTTCACACTGCAGAGTCGAGCAGCCGAGATCAACGCAACGGGAGCAGATCAAGGCCCGAACAAAACCCGCGACACACTCGCTTAGCCTCAATCAACCGATTCGATTTTGGTGAGTGCGTGGTTGGCGGGTTGGGGCGTGTTGGGTTCAAGGTTTTGGGTTGGATTGGGTTGGTGGCGTTTGGGGGTGTGTCCGGGCTGCGTCGGCCGCTGCGTCGGCCGCTTAGATGAGTAGGGGCAGGTTGCGGGTTTGTTGCAGTGCGCGGGTGAACGCGGTGGTCTAGGGCCAGTTGGCGGGTAGGCGCAGGTGTGCTCAGCAGCGAGTCTGCAGTGGATTCCGACGGGCCGTTCCTGGCTGCGTGCCGTGCCGCTGAGTCGTATCCGTCGACTCGGCAGGACGAGCTGCCGTTCGGCCGGCCTCTGGCCCCTTGACCTCTCAGGCGCCGCAATGTCGATTCACGCAGTGTCGGTCTGGCGCGGTGTCGGTTGGAAGCCTGTTGTGTGATCGAGTAGTCAACGGTTCATGATTGATCTGTGTCGTTTCAATGGGATACTGCCTGATTTGCTGACGCCCGTGCGGGCATCGAACAAGTATTGAAGGGAGCTGAGATTATGTGGAAGCGTTGGATATCGTTGGGTGCGGCCGCAGCGGTTCTGGCAGCGGTCCTTGTCACGTCCCCTCTACAAGCCGCCCCCTGACCCCCGCAGCAACCCAACCGCCGCGCAAGAAAACTGATGCTGGTGCAGTTGCAGTTGCAGTCGGCAGTGTTCTAGCCGGAACCGTCAACGGCTCGCAGGGGGAGACCCGGTGACGGCGGGTCCAGCGTGGCCAAGAACTCGGCGAACTGTTTGAGCGGGACGACCTCAGCGGCCGTGCGGCGCTGGCGCTGCGAACCGCCGTACACCAGTGCAGCCGCCGAGACGTCGGGAAGGTCTCTCTTGATGCGCTCCAAGCGGGAGATCCAGGACGTGTGGAACGTCGCGCCGGACTTGACCTCCACCGCCACGAGACCCGCCGCCGTCGGGTACAACAGGTCGCACTCGAGGCCAGCCAAGGTACGGAAGAACGACAGTCTGGGATGGCGGACCGCGGTGTTGTAGGCATGCTTGAGGGCCTCGCCGACCACAGCGTTCTCGAACAGGTGGCCCCGCAGAGGGTGGGTGGCAACCTGCTCGACGGTACGGATCCCGATGAGGTAGCTCGCGAGTCCGACGTCGACGAAATAGAGCTTCGGTGATTTGGTAAGGCGCTTGCGGATGTTCGCAAGGTGTGGCTCCAAGAGGAAGACGATGTCGCTCGCCTCAAGGACCGACAGCCACGAGCGAGCGGTGCCAGGGGCCACGCCGGTGTCATTCGCGAGGTTCGTGACGTTCAGGAGTTGGCCTACCCGGCCGGCAGCGAGCCGCATGAAGCGAGCGAACGCGGCGAGGTCCTGGACTGCGCCGATCCGACGCACGTCGCGCTCCACGTAGGTCGTGACGTAATCGCCCAGCGCCTCCGCGGGGAATCGCCCCTGGGCGTGGATGCTCGGATAGCCGCCAGTGAACAGGACCTCGTCGATGTCACCGGACGCGCCGGCCAGCGCACACTCCGCCAGTGTGAACGGCAACAGACGCAAGACAGCGGTACGGCCCGCGAGCGACTGGCTGATCGAGTCCGTCCAACCGAACTGTTCGCTGCCGGTGAGGACGAACCGGGAGCCCCGGCCTTCCTCGTCGACGAGGACCTGGAGGTACGACGGCAGATCCGGGGCGCGCTGGATCTCATCGAGCACGGCCCCCTCGGGGAACTGCGCCAAGAACGCCCGAGGGTCCGACGTCGCAAAGTCGCGCACATCGGGATCCTCGAGGTTGGCGTATGGCAGATCCCCAAAGGCCCGGCGGCACAAGGTCGTCTTGCCCGACTGGCGCGGACCGGTGACCGTCAGGACCGGGTACTGTTTGATCAGACGCATCAAATGCGGCGTGAGTTCCCGCTCGATCATGCCTGCATCCTACCCTTAACCTTGTAAATCATCATTCCTACTGCTGATTTACAAGGTATTCACCTGTTGGGAAACTCATCGGACCCTACGCAACTGAAGTGGGCGGAACAGGCACTTCGAGACCCTCGTAGCCGGCGAGCTCGGAGCGGCCGACAACCATCCAGTGGACTTCGTCGGGACCGTCGGCGAGACGCAGCGTGCGTTGGCTCTGATACATGTCTGCCAAAGGCGTCCACTGCGACACTCCGGTCGCCCCGTGCATCTGAATCGCCTGGTCGATGATTCTGCAGACCCTCTCGGGGACCATTGCTTTGACTGCGCTGATCCAAACCCTTGCTTCGGCGTTGCCGAGGGTGTCCATGGCTTTGGCGGCTCGCAGCACCATCATCCGCATCGCCTCTATCTCGGTGCGGGCTCGGGCGATGATCTCGGTGTTTCCTCCCAGGCCGACACCCGTGCGTTCCGTGACGAAGTGGCGGCATTCGGTGATGCGCCCACGCGAGATTCCCGCCGCCGTCACCGAGGCCTTCCGGCAGATCCCCTGGACGTGGTCGCGTCTGTTGTCATTGGGATTGTTTGACATTACCTTGAAGTCAGACACTGCGATCAACTACCACCTGGCCGAGGAGTCCACATGAGCCAAATCACCGCCCGGGTTCCCGATGACCTCGTTGAGGCGCTGGATGCTGCCGCTGAAAGGTTGAGACGCAGCCGGGCAGACATCATTCGACAGGCCCTGGAACGCTATTTGGAGGATCAAGACGATCTCGAAGTCGCCCTCGAGCGCCTGCGAGACCCAGCCGACCCAGTGCTTGACTGGGACCAGGTCAAACACGATCTGCTCAGTTCGGACTGAACGCATCGCGACCCGAGACCCAGAAAAGAAACCGCAGTCGATGGCCACATGCCCAGTTCGGATCAAGCGCAGCGCGACCCGAGACCTCGCACAGATTGCTCGACAGGACCGGGAGCGCATTGTGGACGCCATTGATCGCCTCGGCGAGCAACCGCACTCGGGCTACCCGCTGAAAGGAGATCTGCGGGGCCTCCGCCGCATACGCGTCGGCGACTACAGGGTGGTCTACGAACTGCTCGACAATGAACTAATGGTCCTCGTTGTTCGCGTCGCACACCGCCGCGAGGCCTACCGCCGCCGTTAGAACCGAGCACGTTGATCTCGTAGACCCTGCCGCGCGATGAGGTCGTCACTGTCGAGGAGGTGGTGCGATTCGGTGATTCGCTCGTATCGGGGGAGACATACCGGGTGATCGCCAACGGCGTGGACACAGGGACAGTTACGATCCCCTAGCAAGTGACTGATTCGCCAAGTCCTTCCCCTGCATCGACACGACTACAGCGGGACTTCTACGCTCGGGGCTCCCTGGAAGTGGCTCCCGAGTTGTTGAACAAAGTGATCGTGTTGCGAAGCTGCCTCGGCCGGATAGTCGAAGTTGAGGCATACCGGGGAGCCACCGACCCCGGCAGCCACGGGCATCGCGGGATGACTCCGCGAACCGAGGTTATGTTCGGACCCCCAGGTCGCCTCTACGTCTACTTCACCTACGGGATGCACTGGTGCGCGAACGTGGTTTGCGGCCAGGACGGTGAGTGCAGCGCCGTGCTGCTGCGGGCCGTGACCCCGCTGGCAGGTCTGGCCGAGATGAGGGAACGGAGACAGGCGGCTCGGCGCGACCGTGACCTGTGCAGCGGGCCGGCCAAGTTCACCTCGGCCTTCGGTATCGACGGCACCCACGACGGTGCGGACCTGGTTACCGCAGACGCTGGGATCGAGTTGCTTGACGACGGAATCCCACCCCCACGACACCCCGGCCGATCCACCCGTATCGGCCTCAGCGCCGGCGCAGATCTTCCATGGCGCTGGTATGTCAGCGGCTGTGACGACCTGTCGCGCCGAGGTTAGGGTCGGCAGATGAGAGTCGGTATCCCGACACCGTCCAGAACGCTGGTCGCGCTGCCGGCGTTGCTGCTCGTGTTTGGTGCCTGTGGCGATGACACAACGGTGGTGGGAGGCCCCGCAGGGTCGGACGATTCGAGCGGGGTGTCACTCGACGGGCGGCAGTTCTGGTCGGTTTCTGTGCTCGAGAACGGCGTCGAAAGGCCTTTGGTGGAAGACACCCGTGTTTCGGTGCGCTTCAACAACGGCAAGCTCTCAGCATCGGCCGGATGCAACTCGATGGGCGGGCCGTACCAGATCGACGACAACCAGCGGCTGACCGTCTCAGAGACGGCAACAACAGAGATCGGCTGTGACCCGCAGCGCCACGCACAGGACGAGTTCGTAGCGGCCGTACTCACCGACCACCCCCGGTTGACGCTGAGCGGCGACTTGCTGATACTCGCCACCGACACCGTCCGAATCGAGTTCCTCGACACGGAGGTCGCCGACCCGGATCGTCCGATACTCGCCACCCGCTGGGCCGTCACCGGGTTCATCCAGGGCGAGGTTCACGTATCCATGAACGTCGACCCTGCCCAGGAAGGCTGGATCGAGTTCAGCGAGGACTCGCAGCTGACCGGATTCGATGGTTGCGTCGACTTCAGTTCACCCGCAGAAGTCAGCGACGGCAGCACCGGCGGACCCGTCGAGGGCGACGGCGAGATCCAGTTCGGTGCGATCACCTCTGCGGTCTGCGAGGAGCCTTCCCGCTACAGCGAGGCCTTCGCTGCCCTGTTCGAGACCGGCGACGCCGTATTCTCCATAGACGGCCCGAGGCTGACCCTGCTCGACTCCGACGGCAACGGAGCAACCTTCCACACCGACGAGTAAGTCACGGAATGCTCGGCTGCAAGTAAGAACGCGCGCGAATAGGTGGCTAGGCGTGGTTCCATCGGTCGGCTCATTCGACGAGTTTGACGGTGAGGATCGCGGCGATGGCCAAAGCGAGTTGTCCGTGGCGTGCTTCGGTGTTGCGGTCGGTGCTGCGTCGTAGTCGCCCGAAGTTCGAGGGCCGGGCTCCGTCCATGCACGAACCTCCAACACGACCCGGACCAACTCGGCGAGTTTCGCCCGACCCCGTTGGGACAAACGCGAAGCGGCCTGGTAGAACAAAACATTACGAATGTTGAACCGACGACCGGACAGCGAAAGGCGAAACGATGCCCCAACATGATCTGATCATCAGAGGCGGCACCGTTGTCGACGGAACCGGCGCACAGAAACGCACGGCGGACGTAGCCGTGAGCAACGGCGCAATCAGCGAAGTAGGACGTGTCAGCGGATCGACTCGACGCGAGATCGACGCAGACGGAGCGTTGGTCACCCCAGGATTCGTCGACATCCACGCCCACTACGACGGGCAGGCAACCTGGGATGAACGAATGCAACCATCGAGTTGGCACGGCGTGACGACTGTCGTGTTCGGCAACTGTGGCGTAGGTTTCGCGCCAGTACACGACCAGGACCACGACAAACTCGTGGAACTGATGGAAGGTGTGGAGGACATCCCCGGAGCAGCCCTTCACGAAGGACTGCAATGGGGATGGAACTCCTTCAACGAATACCTGGACGTGCTCGAGGGCCCCAAAGACATGAACATCGCCGCCCAAGTGCCCCACGGTGCTCTGAGACTGCACGTGATGGGGGAGCGCGGCGCCGACCGGGAGGACGCCACCGACCAAGACGTCTCCGAAATGGGGCGCCTCGCCGCTGAAGGCATCGCCGCAGGCGGCCTGGGGTTCACCACCAGCCGAACCTCCAACCACAAGACGTCCACCGGAGACTTCACGCCGACCCTCACCGCCGCGGCCCAAGAACTGATCGGAATCGCCGAAGCAGTAGGCCGAGGCAGCACGGGAGTGTTCCAACTGGTAAGCGACTTCACCGACCGCGACGCAGAATTCCAGATGCTTCGCGACATGTGTGCGGTGTCAGGGCGCCCCTTGTCGTTCACAATCGTAGAAAGTCCCCGCTCAGCTGAATTCCATCAAGACCTCCTGAGCCGAATCGAAACGGCTCGCGTCGACGGTCTTGAAATCACAGGGCAATGCCCAGTCCGGCCGATCGGCATCCTCCTGGGCTTCGAATGCACCCTGAATCCGTTCATGCGCAACCCGGTGTGGCAGGAGATCGCAGACATGGCACCGGCACAGCGAGTCGCAGCAATGCAGGACCCGCACCGTCGACAGCGTCTGCTGCAGAGCGTCGGCGGAGTCGAACGCAACCTGGTCGGGGGCAGGATAATCGAGAACTTCCACAACATGTTCGAGTTGGGTGAACTGCCCGACTACGAACCCGCCCCAGATCAAACAGTCGCCCGCAGAGCCGAAGCCGCCCGCACAAGTCCCGCGGAGTTCGCCCTCGAACTGCTGTTGAAGAACGGAGGAACGAACATATTGTGGGTGCCTTTCACCAACTACGGATTCATGAACCTGGACGGCACGCGAGAGCTGCTCACCCACCGATACACCGTCCCCGCTTTAAGTGACGGCGGAGCCCACGTCGGGACGATCTGCGACGGTTCGTTCCCGACGACGCTGTTGGCGCACTGGGGAAGAGACCGGCCCAACAACAGGATCGACCTGGAGTTCTTAGTGCAACGCCAAGCCCGTGACACGGCCCGCACGGTTGGACTGTTCGACCGGGGAGTCTTGGCTCAGGGGTACCGTGCCGACCTCAACGTCATCGACTTCGACAACCTGGTGGTACACGGACCAGAACTCGCCTACGACCTTCCTGCGGGTGGTCGGCGCCTGCTGCAGCGAGCCGACGGTTATCTGCACACCATCGTCAGCGGTGAACAAACCTACGCCTCGGGTGAAGCCACCGGTGCTCTGCCGGGCCGGTTGGTGAGAGGCGCGCAGCCAACACCGGGAACCGCAACACCCGGAGCGACGAACGGCAGCAGCCGGTGACTGCGGCAGAGGTTCTTGCAGGCGCAGCAGTTCGGCCGCTCGAAACCCATGCAAGCTGGGCCGCCGCCGACGTGGCCGACAGCGATGCCTGGACCCATCGGTTGAACGAAGACGAGATCGCCGAGCTCGAAGCTGCGCTGGCCGTGGCGCGCAGCCACACCGACGAAGTGCTCGACGTCGACAAGGAACACTTCCCACTGCCCACACTCGCGTCGGTGCTGGCCGAACTCGCGGAGGAACTGATCAACGGTCGAGGCTTCTGTCGAATATCGGCACTGCCCGTCGCACAGGCCGGCTTCGAAGACGCTTCCTGGATGTACTGGGGGATCGGCCTGCACCTCGGCCTGCCCTGGCCCCAGAACGCGAGGGGCCACTTGCTCGGCGACGTCAAAGACCAAGGGAAATCAGTCGATGACCCCACCGCGAGAGGCAACGAACTCGGAGGTGTGGCCCAAGCATTGCACTCCGACGGTTCAGACCTGATCGGGCTGCTGTGCCTCGACCCGGGTGTGTCGGGAGGCGAAAGCCTGGTTGCCAACGCGGTTGCCGCACACAATCTCTTGGTTGAATCCGACCCAGAACTAGCCGGGGTGCTCCACGACCCGCTTCCCTACGACTTCCGTGGTGAGCAGAGCAGAGGAGACGACCCGTTCTATCGAGTGCCGGTGTTCACCGAGCACGGCGACCGGTTGTTCGTCCGCTATATCCGCCCATACATCGAGTCCTCTCAACGCCACGCCGACGCCCCCCGCCTGAGCGCAGCGCAACGGGCGGCCATGGACGCCTACGACACCCTCGTCTACGACCCCGAGAACCGTGTGGAAATGACCTTCGCCCCCGGTGACATGCAATTCGTCAACAACTACCACGTACTCCACGGCCGCAACGCCTACCAGGACGATCCAGCGACAGGAAGAGTGCGCTGGTTGAAACGCTTGTGGCTCGCCACCGAGATCCTCGGCCCGCAGGACCGCCCCCAGTGTTTCCAATCAGCCGGCGCAACCCGGCACTGGGCTGACCGCCGAACCCGCGCCTGAAGAGTCAGCAAACCACTCTGCAACAACTGAACGCGCGGATGTGTGGAGAGGCTCGCAGCGCGGTATGTTACGGACTTCATGAGATATGCAGCTCCCACCACCGTGGATGAGGCTCTTGAAATGTTGCGCAGCGATCCCGACTCCCGGGTCTTCGCGGGCGCCACCGACCTCATTCCCCAAATCAGATCCGGCCGCCCCGAACCGTCCCTGCTAGTGGACCTCAAACGAATCGAACGGCTCGTTTCGGTCGACCACACCAACGGCAGATGGACCATTGGAGCAGCCGCGCCAACCGCCGCCCTCACCGCTGACGCCCAGTTCAGCTCAGCCTTCCCGGGCCTGTCCGAAGCAAGCGGCCTGATCGGGTCGGACCAGATCCAGAACCGGTCCAGCTGGGGCGGCAACCTCTGCAACGCCTCACCCGCAGCGGACTCAGTGCCGGCCCTTGTCGTCAACGAGGCAACCGCGGTGGTTGCGAGCGCGGCGGGCGAACGGCAGGTCAGCGTGGCCGATGTGGTGACCGGCCCAGGACGAACGTCGCTGAACGAGGGGGAGTTCATTGTTGAGTTCGTGCTCAACGACCCACCCGCCAACAGCTCAGACGCCTATCTGCGGCTGATACCCCGCACCGAAATGGACATCGCGGTGGTCGGAGCGGCCGTGCAGTTGACGATCGACGGCGATGTCGTCGCCTCAGCCAGAGTTGCGTTGGGAGCGGTGGCCCCGACCGTCGTGCGAGTACCCGCCGCAGAAGCGGCCATCGTCGGCTCAGCACTCGACTCCGGCGCCCTCGACGCAGTCGCCGACGCGGCGTCAGCGGCGTGCAACCCCATCGACGACAAACGAGGAACCGTCCAATACCGCAGGCAGGTAGCGGGAGTTCTTGCAAGACGAGCCGCGCAGACAGCCGCACAACGAGCAGAAGGAGCGAACTGATGCCCCGGACCCATGTGAACTGCACCGTCAACGGCGACCGAGTCGACTTCTTGGCATCCGACGAAACCTCCCTCCTCAACGCCCTGCGCGACGAACTGGGGCTGACCGGAGTGAAAGAAGGCTGCGGCACCGGCGACTGCGGCGCCTGCACAATCCTTGTAGACGGGAAAGTCAACTGCTCCTGTCTGATGTTCGCCCCCGAAGCCGAAGGATCTTCGATCACCACGGTCGAGGGCATCGCACAAGGCGAGCAGCTGCACCCGCTGCAACAGGCGTTCCTTGAAGAAGCCGCCCTGCAATGCGGTGTCTGCACCCCCGGGGTGCTGGTCTCGGCCAAAGCGCTGCTCGACGCCAACCCCGCCCCCACCGAAACCGAGATTCGCTACGCCCTGGCCGGCAACCTCTGCCGTTGCACCGGCTACGACAAAATCATCCGAGCCGTGCAAGAAGCGGCCGTCCAGGTAAATGGAGCCTCACAGTGACCGTCACCGAGAACCCTCGAACCTACAGATACGTCGGCACCCGACCGGTGCGTCACGACGGACTCGAGAAAGTAACCGGCAAAGCCCGCTTCGCGGCCGACCTCGACATGACCGGGCAACTCCGGGGCGCATTCGTGCGATCACCACACGCCCACGCCCGCGTCGTCTCGATCGACTCCAGCAGAGCCGAGTCGATGCCGGGGGTGAAAGCGGTGGTCACCGGCAGCGACTTCGCCGACCTCGACCCCTCGCACCCCGAATACGACACGGCAGCGAACGTGATCGCGCGCGGTGAAGTCTACTACAACGGGCATGTGGTGGCAGCTGTCGCCGCGGTGACCCCAGCGCAAGCAGCCGCGGCGGCCGCGGCAGTTGAAGTGGCCTATGAACCACTGCCGGCGGTTCTGACAATCGACGAAGCAATCGCCGATGACGCGCCGATCGCCAACCCCACCAACCGCACCCTGTTCTCAGACAGCACCGAACCGTCGAACATAGCCTCAGCCGCGCCGTTCGCCCGTGGTGACGTGGAGGCCGGTTTCGCAGCAGCCGACGTGATCATTGAACGCGAGTTCCGCACTGTGGCGGTACACCAGGGCTACATCGAACCGCATGCCTGCGTCGCGGACTGCGGACAGGACGGCAAAGCCACGATCTGGGCGTCCTCCCAAGGACATTTCGCGGTGCGGTCGAGAACCGCCGCGGTCCTCGGCTGGAGCACCGACAAGATCAAAGTCATACCTGCTGAGATCGGTGGAGGATTCGGAGGCAAGACAACCATCTACCTCGAACCGATCGCGGTGGCGTTGTCGCAGAAGGCTGCCCGCCCCGTGAAGTTGGTCATGTCACGCGAAGAAGTGCTGCGGGCCACCGGTCCGGCGCCCGCCTCCAAGGTCGAAGCCAAGATCGGCGCCACCAACGATGGCGAGATCAGCACCTTTCAAGCCACGATGCACTACGACAACGGCTCCACCAAAGGATTCGCGGCGATCACCGGAGCGATGTCGGCGGCCTCCTACAAGATGCCCAACTTTGAGATCAACGCCGTCGGGGTCGTCACCAACACCCCACGCTCAGCCGCTTACCGAGCGCCCTCCGCGCCCCAGGCGGCCTTCGCCATGGAAACGCTGATCGACGAAGTCGCTGATCGTCTCGACATGGACCCGATCGACCTGCGCATCAAGAACGCGGCCGTTGAAGGCGATCCCACAACCATGGGCGCGCCACATCCCAAGATCGGCTTCATCGAAACGCTGCAAGCGATCAAAGACTCCGACCACTACAACTCGCCGGTCCCCAAAGGCGCCGGACGGGGCGTGGGGACCGGCTTCTGGTTCAACATCGGCGAACAGTCCTCGGCCACCGTCAACCTCAACGAGGACGGCACCGCAACCGTCATCACGGGAAGCCCCGACATTGGAGGCAGCCGCGCTTCGATGGCGCTGATGGCGGCCGAAGAACTGGGTCTTGCCGTTGATCGCATCACGCCCATCGTGGCCGACACCGAGTCGGTCGGATTCACCGACATCACCGAAGGCAGCCGCGCCACCTTCGCTACGGGCATGGCCGTCGTCAACGCCTGCCGAGACCTGATTGAACAGTTGAAGCAACGAGCAGCCGTCATGAGAAGCGTCGAAGCGGACGCGGTCGACTGGGTGGACGGCAACGCCGTGATCGAAGGTCAGAACCCGCTCACGATCCCCGAAATAACCGGCGCCGCCCGCAACACCGGGGGGCCTCTCACCGCCACAGCCTCGCTCAACGCCGCGGGTGCCGGGCCCTCGTTCGCGGTGCACGTCGCCGATGTAGCAGTGGATGAAGAGACCGGCCAGACCACGATTCTGCGCTACACCGCCGCCCAGGACGCCGGCACTGCCATCCACCCCTCCTACGTGGAGGGCCAGATCCAAGGCGGTTCGGCGCAAGGCATCGGTTGGGCACTGAACGAGGAGTACATCTACGACTCGAACGGGGCCCTCGAAAACGCCGGCTTCCTCGACTATCGCATGCCGGTGGCGTCTGACCTGCCGATGATCGAAGCCATCATCGTGGAAGTCCCCAACCCCAGCCACCCCTACGGTGTGCGCGGCGTCGGAGAGACAGGCATCGTGCCGCCGATCCCGACCGTCGCCAACGCTATCGCTGCTGCGACCGGCGTGCGCATGACCTCCCTGCCGATGTCGCCGCCGAAGCTGTTGGCTGCGCTCAACGAGCACGCCGGCAACTGAATCCTCAGGAAGCCGGAGCCAGTGGCCGTCGTCCACCTCCAAACCGGCCATAGCCGCTTCACCGGCGGCGAGAAGGTCCTGCGTGTGGAGGGCAGTACGGTCGGCGAGCTGATCGATGAGCTGGAACGCCGACACCCGGGGCTCGGTCGGCAATTGAGCGAGGGTGCAAGCGTGGCCATCAACGGAGAACTGAACCCCAACGGCATCTACGAAAAGGTTGAATCCTCGACGGAAGTCTATTTTGTCGCGCCGATATCAGGTGGATGACAGCTTTCCGCGTTGGAGCTGCGGGGCTATAGTCGAGACCGGCTTTGAGAAAAGGGAGATCCATGGCTCACTTCCACGAGTTTGAAATGACCTCACTGGCAGGTGAACAGGTGGCGTTCTCCACCTTCGCCGACGGTGCCTGTCTGGTCGTCAACGTCGCCTCTGCTTGAGGTTTGACTCCGCAGTACGCAGGTCTGCGTACCCTCCACAACGAAGACAACGGAGTCCAGGTGCTGGGCTTCCCGTGCAACCAGTTCGGCGGCCAGGAACCAGGTACCGCTGACGAGATCCGGGCATTCGTCGACGACAACTACAACGTCGACTTTCCGATGTTCGCCAAGATCAACGTAAACGGCGAAGACGCCGCCGAACTCTACAGATGGCTCAAGTCCGAACAGCCGGGAGGAGGTGATTCCTCAGACGTCCAATGGAACTTCGAGAAGTTCTTAGTCAACTCCGACGGCGAGGCGGTTGCTCGCTTCCCACCCATGGTCAGCCCCGAAGAAATCATCGAGCAACTCCCGACTCTGCTGGATTGAGTGCATGATGACCCCTCAGGATCTCGTCGAGATCGAACAGATCAAGCAACTCAAATACAAGTACCTGCGCCTGCTCGACCAGCACCTGTTCGAGGAGATGCGTTCTGTGCTCACCGACGATGTGACCGTCCGCTACAGCGACGGCAAGTACTCCTTCGACGGCGTCGATGCGGTGATCGGCTTCCTGACGGCCTCGATGGACGCAGAGACGTTCCTGTCGAGCCATTCCTGCCACCACCCTGAGATCACGCTCAACGGTGACGGCACAGCCACCGGAATCTGGAAACTCGAAGACCAGGTGATCATCGGCGAGCACAACCTCACCCTGCGCGGCGCGGCGTTCTACTACGACGAATACGTCAAGACCGCTGCCGGTTGGCGGATCAGGACCACCGGTTACCGGCGGATCTTCGAGGAGATGCATCCCCGCTCCGCCATCGAGGGACTCAACCTCGTAGCCACCTGGTTCGGCGGCGAGACCTGATCTCGGGTTGCGGCCGACCTCGACCGTATGAACATGTAACCATAGCACACCCACCTGGCTGTACTTTCATGCATGGCATCGGCTCGGCTTGCTGACCTCCCCGAAATCTTCACGCACGCTGACGCACGCAGCGCCGGTTGGTCAGACCGCGACCTGTACGCGATGCGCGACCGCGGCGACATCGAGCGCCTTGCCCGAGGCATCTACGCCCAACCGGAACTGGCAGTCGATCCAGACCTTGTTGAGATCGTCGTCCGGGCGCCAGATGCAACCATGGATGCCTGGCGGCTGCTTAAGGTCGGAAACTAGTGGCGGGGGCCGCCGCGGTCTCCAGGCCAACGACTACCCCCGATTACGTCCGCGTGGGGCCAGAAGGCGTCGGGATCCAAGGGGCCGGCGTTGGTGATGTCGCGTGCCTTGGCCTGGTGGGTGACCAATTGGGACGACACCGTCTCCTCGACCGGCAGGTAACGCGCCACCGGGTCCCACGGTGAGTCGAGCAGCTTCAGGTCACCGTCGATCTCCTCCACATGGACCTGTTCGAAGCGCGTGGCCACATCGACCACGTGGGGTGGGAAGTCGTACTGCTTCTCGGCGCCGCCGATCGCCCGGGAATACTTGGTCCACCACTCGTGCTCAACGAACTCGCCCTCAACCGGGGCGCCCACACCGGTCACCTCACCGGAGAACTCGATGAAGGTGTAGCCCTGATGGACAGTGCGAGCACCGACATGGTCACCGAGGCGGAAGAACTCGATGTCGCACAGGAACTTGGGCTGGCCGTTGAGCTCGCCGCTGATGAACACAGCGGCCTCCTGGTCGATCCCCATGCCGAGGTTGTAAGCCCCATCGACACCGTTGAACGAAGCCGGAACCTTCACACTGACCCCGAACTCGGGTTCACCGAGGATCGGCACACAGTAGATCCCGATCTGCACAACCGGGTCGAGCGGGGTGAGCCCCGGAGGCAGCAACGGGGCGATGTTGGCCTCGTCGGTCGTGTACTTGACGACGAGCTTGGGCCAACCGGCGACCTCACCCGGACGGCTCATCGGCACGGTGTTTGCTGGTGTGGTCATTGGTGGTCCTCCGTTGGACTCGGATTTACAAGGGCGGTCAACACTGACCTACAATGCCCGGACTCGGGTAGAAAGCTCAAATCGCAAAGGAGCACACCCATGCCGAAACCGCTCGAAGGCGTTGACCAGAGCAACGCTCCATACATCATCGTCTCCTCAGACACCCACGCCGGGTTGTTCGTCGAGGACTACCGCGAGTACCTCGAGTCATCCGTGCACGCCGAGTTCGACGAATGGCTGCTGACCCGTCATCAGCACCGGGCGATGGTCGAAGAGCTCAACGGCGACTACGTGGAGCAGTGGGAGCGGGAGAACGAAGTCGGCCTCAAGGGGGCATACGACCCCGAGATCCGTGACAAGACCCTCGACGCCGACGGTGTGGCCGGGGAGATCATCTTCGCCGACGGCGACGCAGTGACCGGGATGGAAGCACCGCCTTTCGGCGCCGGGCTGCAGGCAGGCATGATCACCGACCCGAGGCTCGCCTGGGCCGGGGCCCGGGCCCACAACCGCTGGCTCGAAGAGTTCTGTGCCACCAACCCTCCCCGCCGTGCCGGGGTGGCGTTGGTGCCGATCACCCACGGAGTCGACGAATCAGTCAAGGAGATCGAGTCGCTGGCCGGGAAGCCCGGCGTCAAGGGAATCATGATCCCGACGATGTGGCACGACAGCCCCTCCTACGGCCACGAGAGCTACGACCCGGTATGGGCAGCGTGTGCAGAAGCCGGGCTGGTGGTCCACACCCATTCAGGGGAGGCCGACTCCGAGTCCTACAACGACAACATGGCCCAGTACATGCTGGAAGTGGCCTTCTGGACCCACCGGCCATTGTGGCAACTGCTGCTCTCGGGCAAGTTCGACAAGTTCCCGAACCTGAAATACGCGCCGGTTGAATGTGGATCCTGGTGGCTCGGAGACCTGCTGTTCAAGACCGACGCAGTATTCGGCGGCCGCAACTGGAAGGTCAAGAAGATGGCCTCGCGCACCAAGGGCCTGATCCGGAAGCTGCCCTCGGAATACGTCGGCACCAACGTCTTCATCGGTGCCTCGACGATGAGCAGAGTCGAGCTCCGCCGCCGCTACGTGAACGGCATCGATGCGCTGATGTGGGGTACCGACTACCCCCATCCAGAAGGGTCGTGGCCCAACACCATCGAACGGCTCGAGACCGACTTCCAGGAGATCCCGGTGGAGGAGACCCGGCTGCTGCTGGGCCTCAACGCGGTGCGCTGCTACGACCTCGACCTCGACGGCCTCACCAAGATCGCCGAGGACGTCGGCCCGACACCGTTGGAACTCAACCAGGACCTCGACCTGCGCACCTCGCCGACTGCCATCCGTGAGGCCCGATTCTGGTTCGAGGACTACAACATCGAGTGGCCCGACTAGGCCAGTCGCTGGGGCCCCTCGCCGGCTAGCTGATGCGGAAATCGTATAATCAACGTTACGGAAACAGTATATTCATCTGCGGGAATTGTTTGCGCGGCTCCGGCTGCGCCCGGTGGCAACACTGCGCCCGGTGACAGAACAGCGCGGCTCCGGTTGCGCCCGGTGACAACACGGCACCCGGCGTTAACACCGCAACACCGCGTAGCCTGAGGTGTGTGAACGAGAGACCCATCGGTTCTACCAGCAACTCGGGAACCGACTTCATTCGGGAAATGCTCACCAGAGACGCCGGAGACGGACCCTACGGGGGACGCGTCCAGACCCGCTTCCCTCCCGAACCCAACGGGTACCTGCACATCGGACACGCCAAATCGATCTCACTCAACTTCGGTGTCGCTGAAGAGTTCGACGGGGTGTGCCGTCTGCGCTTCGACGACACCAACCCGGAGACCGAGGATGCCGGCTATATCGAGGCGATCCGCCAAGACGTGGCCTGGCTGGGTTTCGACCCCGGTGAACCCGCCTACGCATCGGACTATTTCACTCGTCTCGCCGAATGGGCCGAACAACTCATCCGCGACGGACTCGCATACGTTGACGACCAGGACGCCGAGACGATCTCAGCCAACCGGGGCGGCTTCACCACGCCAGGCGCCGACAGCCTGTACCGGGACCGTTCAGTAGAGGAGAACCTTGACCTCTTCGCCCGGATGCGGGCCGGTGAGTTCGCCGACGGCGAGAGGGTGCTGCGAGCCAAGATCGACATGGCCCACGACAACATGGCCATGCGGGACCCGGTCATGTACCGAATCCGCAACGCCCACCACTTCCGCACCGGCAGCGAATGGAAGATCTACCCGACCTACGACTGGGCGCACGGGCAGAGCGACGCGGTCGAGGGCACCACGCATTCGCTGTGCACGCTCGAGTTCGACACGCATCGACCCTTGTACGACTGGTTCATCGAACACCTCGGACTCGGCGACGACCGTCCCCGTCAGACCGAGTTCGCCCGCTTGAACCTCACCCACACGGTGATGTCGAAACGCAAACTGTTGGAACTGGTTCGCGACGGGCATGTCGACGGCTGGGACGACCCCCGCATGCCCACGCTGCAGGGCCTGCGCCGGCGGGGCTACCCGCCTGAAGCCATTCGTGCGTTCTGTGCGCACATCGGTGTAGCCCGGGTCAACGGCACCCACGAGATCGAGCTGCTTGAATCGTTCGTGCGGACGCACCACAACCGGCACGCCCTGCGTCGGATGGCCGTGCTCGACCCGGTCGAGTTGGTGATCGACAACTGGCCGGAGGGACTGATCGATCAGCGTCCGGCGATCAACAACCCCGAAGACGAATCAGCAGGCACACGGATTGTGCCGTTCAGCGGGAAGCTGTGGATCGAGCGCGGCGACTTCATGGTCGACCCGCCCAAGAAGTTCTTCCGACTGGCGCCCGGTCGGGAGGTGCGCCTGCGTGCGGGATACCTCATCACCTGCACCGATGTTGAGACCGACGCCGACGGGGAGGTTCGGCGGATCCACTGCAGCTACGACCCCGAGACCGCCGGCGGGCAGGCCCCCGACGGCCGCAAAGTGAAAGCTACGATCCATTGGGTGTCGGCCCAGCATGCGCTCGACGGCACGGTCATGCTCTATGACCGGCTCTTCACCGACCCCTTCCCCGGTGGCGACGGCGCTGACCCACTGGCTTCGCTGAACTCGTCCTCGCGTGAGGTTCGCGCCGGCTGCAAGCTCGAACCCGCCCTCGCAGACACGGCGCCTGGCCAAGTGGTTCAGTTCGAACGCCTCGGTTACTTCGCCCACGACCTCCAAGATCAGCTGACCTTCCACCGCACGGTGGGTCTGCGCGACGAATGGGCCAACCTGCAACGTCGCCAATCCAGACAGGGCCGAGCCAAACAAGGTCGAGCCCAATAGCGCCAGACGACCGGCAGCGGTCTTTGGACGTCAGCGAACAGGCACCGACCGGCTCCGTACTCCCGGCCGCGAACAGCTTCTCGGGCTCGTTGTCGTGTTCGCTGAGCGTCCCGTCGACGAATTCGAGGCTCCAGGTGCCGTTGAATCCCAGCTCGCCGAGCAGATCGACCGTTGCGGTGAACTCGTCTCGAATCTCAGCCAACGGTGGTGCCTTCAGATTGAGGTGGTTGATGTGCACGTGACAGATCCGCTCGCCGTATGCATCGAAACGGGCGCGGAGCAGATCGTGGCTGTCGTGGGTGTGGACCAACGCACCCACTGCTTCGGGGGGTCCACCGGCGGCCGGCACCTTGGCTGATGCTTCGGGGTCGTCCATCGCCGAACCGTCGTGGCATTCGCACACGGCCTGCACTCCCGGCAACTCGTCGACCCAGCGTGCGAGCCGCTCGCCGTAGGCGTCGAGCGAGGCTTCGTCACGGTCCGCCCCAGTGTTCCACTTGACCGTGCGAGCGCCGCTGCGCAGAGTCATCTCTGCGGCTTGCCGTCGACTTGTGTCGGACTCTTCGTCGAAGCTGACGTAGGTGTTGTAGACGGCCACCCCGAGGTCGTGCCCGAAGACGGCCTCCAACTCGGCCGGTTCGGCTTCGGTTGCGTGGGCCTCCCACAGCTCGATCCCGTCGAATCCGGCGTCACGGATCCGGTCGAGCCAGGCACTGGCTGTGATTGTCGCCCAACGATCCTGCGTGATCCCGAACCAGCGATTGGGTTCCAACGCGATCGTGGCGAGATAGATCTGAGCAGTCGACATGTGCTTGGCGCGCCCGGAGAGAGTCGAACTCCCGACCTTCTGATCCGTAGTCAGACGCTCTATCCAGCTGAGCTACGGGCGCAACAGCGGTTCAGTGTACGCCGACTTCGCACCGGCCACCTCTCTTTTTTCAGGGAGGCCCTTTTGTCAGGTCGGCCTTTTGTCAGGTCGGCGCACCAGTCATTGCAACCGGCTCGAGAACCACGACTGGAATCTCTCGATCAGTCTTCGACTCATAGGCGGCGTAATGCTTGAACTCCGAGATGGACGCATTCCAGATCTCTTGTCGCTCTTCCCCCGAGGCGATCCGAGCCTTCATCTTCCTGGCGCCGTCTGCCGTGCGCACAGTGACCGATGAATTTTCCCGCAGATTCAGCAACCATGCCGGGTGCTTGTCGTTCCCGCCGGCAGAGGCGATCAGCGCCATCCGGTCGCCGTCCTGCCAGGGCGCAGTCAGCAGGACCGTACGGGGCAGACCGCTCCTGCGTCCGATGGTGGTCAACTCCAGGACCGGCATCTTGGCCCCCGTCCAGCCGATCTTCCCGCGGCTGACGGCTATCGCTGCGCCGTGAAAGCGATTCAAGGCTTTGAAAGCAAAATCGGAAGGCATGACAAGGGGCCTTTCTAAGTGGGATGTCCGACCGTGGTCTCGGGTGTCGCGTCGAACGAAGTCTCGGCTGCGAGTTGACTGGCGACGGCGTGTTCGACGTAGGCCGAGACACTTCGTGCCTCACCCGCCGCAACTGTCGACTCGACGCGCGCCGGCACCTCGGTGTCGATGGTGACTGCAATCCTGGCCTTCGGAGCGGTGATGCCAATCATCCTACCTATTGACATCCGGTAGCTGCGAACGGATCGGGGCCTCCTCAGAGGCGGGCGACGTGCAGAAGGAGATCGGCGAGATCCTTGGGGCGGGACGCGAAGGCGCTGTGACCGGCGTCGAACAAGACAACCTCGTCTGGTTGGGCATTCTGGATCTGCTGGCGTTGGAACGCGGGGGAAGGGCCTCGTCCTGCTCAAGCAGGACATAGGTGGAAGCGATGCCAGGCGATGCCCCATGAACCAACACGAAGCTAGCCATTGCCGCACCATAGCCCACCCGCCAACGCCCCGAAACATGATACTATGAAACATAATTAAAATAGGCGATCGGTTCGATGGAGGGGTCTGGACGTGAATTCGCACGGTGGTACACCGGGTGTTACACTCAAGCGCGTGCCGACTTCTCGACCCCGCCATCCAGTGACCGAAACCGACGACATCGCTGCGGTTCTCGACGAAGCGTCGCAGAGATGGTCAGGCACGCCCCGGGCCAAGCTCATTCGCCTCGTACTGCTGGATTGGGCTAGTGAAGGTCGCTCCCCGTCGGCGCGTGCTCAAGCGCGTGAGCATTTGACGGGTTCGCTTCCTGGTTCTGCGCACCTGTACCAACGTGCCGCGGACTGGCCCGAATGATCGTTGCCGACGCAAGTTGGGTCGTGGCGTTGCGTGACCCGAGCGATCGCCACCACAGTCGAGCGGTCGCCGTCAACCACGAGATCGGAAGCGAGAATTCACTGCTGCACCCGGTGACCCTGGCTGAGTGCCTCGTAGCGCCGGCCCGGCTAGGGGTCCTTGATGAAGCTTCCGCGCGACTGCAAGCCGCATTCGACATCGACATCGTCGGTCCCGGAGCTCCCTTGAGATGGGCGAAGCTACGGGCCGAGACCCGGTTGCGGCTTCCTGACGTCATCGTGCTCGACACCGCCCTGAACCGACGTGCCCGAGCTATCGCCACATTTGACGAGCAACTGCAGACCTCCGCAGCCGATCACGGTCTTGACGTCTTGGGAACTCGACCACCTTAAGGGGTTGCGCGGATAGGCGGCCGGTACGTCGCGTCGAAGCGGGGACACGCCCGCTCTTGTTCGCTGCGCTCACGGGCCGCTCGGGCCACGGCCCCGTACCGTACGGGCCGCGTTGACCCACCTATCCGCGCAGCCCCTAAGTCCTCTTCTCCACCAATTCGGTGTCATTGCCGGTTTGTTCGGAGAAGGTGATTGTCAAGGCGGCGGGTTGTTTGGTCGGTTGTTGGTTGTGCATTCCGGGTTCTCGGACCGTTGCTGCCCGGCGAGGTGGTTTGGGGCCGCCCGACGGCACTCACCCGCGCTGACGCCGTAGCAATGATGACCCGCTGGGACCACGATCTGCACGCCACCACGCAGTACGTACCCAACTTGAAGGAACGGCGATTCGCTCTTTGGCTAGGCGAATGGCCCGATACCGGCCAGGAGGCGGTAGCGAGTCTGATGGACGCGAATGAGGACGATGCACGGCCTCGCCTCATCGTCATGGCGCGACCGGGCGCTCATGTGGTCGAACTGGAGCTCCTCATCGTGCTCGAGGAGGGCGACCTCGAGGACCAGCTCGCCTATCTCGGTGAGCACACCGGTACGCCTGAGCAGAGCGAGGTGTCACTCCGGCTGCTTCGGCACTTCGCGTCGTCAGTGCGTCACCGCAAGTACAGCGGGATCGACGTGGTTGTAGTCGAGGTGGAGCGCACCGGCTGACGCACGTGTCGGCCCCACGGGGCTATTCGAGTGCAGGGTCTTCGCAGAGACTGGGAGCGCGCTGCGGGTCGAATATGCGGGGGCGTTGGATGAACCCTGTACCGGGCCGTTCGGTGTGCAGGTAGGCGTCGATGGCGTCGGCGGTGGCAGCGGCGGCTACCTCGATGTACTCGTCGGTGGCGAACAGCGCGGCTTCTGAGGGGTTGGACAGGTAGCCGTACTCGACCAGGGCAGTGGGGACCGCCGGCCGGACGATCATTCCGTAGGCGTCAGCGCCTCTCGACGACAGGACCCGCAGCACGCCGGCGTTGGCTGCCCGGCTCCACGAGACGTTGTCGAAAGTAGCGAGCGCAGCGGTGATCTCTTCGTACAACAGTCCACCGAGGCGAGCGGAATCGGCACGAGCGAGGTCGCGTGAAACGGATTGTATGAACACCTCGCTACCAGGGACGCTGCTCCTTGCCCAATTGGGTGCATTGTGGTGGATCGAGATCAGCGCTTCGGCTCCCAGAGCGTCAGCCAAGGCGGCCCGGACAGACAACAGTGTCCCGTAATCGCCGGTACGGGTGCTGAGAGCGGAGATGCCGCGGCTGCTCAGTTCGTCGATGACGGCGCGGCCGAGTGTGAGGTTCAAGTCGCGTTCAATCAAACCATTGGGTCCTGCTGCGCCCGTATCGAAAGGTCCTCCGTGGCCCGGGTCGATCACCACCCGGGCACCGTTGATGAACACGCCTTCGGAAACTTCGGCCGTGTTCCCGCAGGGCGTCCTCACCAAGTAGCCCGAACCAATACGTTCGAGAACCGCGACCGGGACACCCGTCGGCGTCACCAACCCGTCCGGAACAACGCTTTCGGAACCCTCCTGAGGTATGGAGTCTTCGAGAACGCTGGTCGTTGTGGCGGTGTCGTCGTGGGCTGTGGTTTCGGGTGCTGCTGTTGTGGTGGTGTCGTCCACGGCTGCGGTTTCGGTCACGGTCGTTGTGGCGGTGTCGTCGTCGACTGTGGTTTGAGGTGCTGTCGTTGTGGTGCTGTCGCGACCGAGTTCATCACCACCTCCTTCAGAGGTGCATGCAACAGCAGCAACGATCAGTACGACTACGAGAAGCAGGGTTCGAGGGCTGTGTTTCACCGAAGCGGAGCCTAACCCCGAGGGCGCCGTAGACGATGCCTGCCGTCTTCGCGAGGTGTCGAGCACGCGCTGGAAGAGCGGTCGAGTCGTCGCTGGTGGTGACGGTCACCGTCGCGGCGCCGCTTGTGGGGATCGTCACCGTCGCCGGTGTCGACGGTCCATGAACTCGTTGATCGCCGGTGACTGGTTCATGGGCCCTCGTTCTCCTGGATCCGCATATCAGCGGACACGCTGACTTGAAGCGTCTGTCAGTGTCTCAGGACACTGGAGGAACTCGCCTTGCCAGAGCTCTCGGACGAAGTCCGCGGCTCCGATCACGTCGATGCTGTCGCTGGTGCGACGCGGCTTCGGTTCGAGGCAGACCACGACTCGGCGACTGACACCGGGATGTTCCTCGGCGAGGGTGCGGAGACCCTTGAGATGGCTGTTGTTGATTCTGGCGGTCGCCTTCGCCTCGATCGCGAGCCGCATGTCGCCCACAACGAAGTCGACCTCGATACCGCTGGGGAGTCGCCAATAGGTCAGTTGCTCGTCGCGTTCGCGGTATGCGAGGAAAGCCGACAACTCGTGGAACAACCAGTTCTCGAACGCCTTGCCGTAGGAGTCGGAACCCCGGTGCAGTTCACCGCGCCGTGCCAGACGGTTCACGACCCCCACATCCTCGAAATAGAGCTTCGGCGCGCCGGCCAGGCGGCGCTTGGCCCGCCGACGCCAACGGGGCAGCCGGCGAGCCAGCAGCGTGTCCTCAAGGATGCCGAAGTACGATTTGACGGTGGGCGCCGACACGCCGCACTCGCGGGCGACGTTCGAATAGTTGACGGGACTGGTGTCGCTCAGCGCGGCTGCGTCGAGGAAGTCCGAGAAGGCGGGCAGGTTCCGCACCAGTCCCTCGGCGGCGACCTCCTCACGCAGATAGTCGGAGATGTAAGCCTCAAGCCTGCGGCTGTGCCTGTTCGACTCGTAGATCGAGGGCAGGCAGCCGTGGTTGAGAATCCGGTCGAGATCGAACGACCCCCTGAGTTCACCAGCGGTCAGGCCCCGCAGTTCGTAGCGCAGGGCACGCCCACCGAGCAGGTTCGCCGCGCCGCGTCGTACCTTGCGGGCGCTCGACCCGCACAACGCGAACCGCAGCCCACGGTTCTCGATCAGCCAGTGGACCTCGTCGAGCAGGGCGGGAACTTTCTGGATCTCGTCGATGACCACCTGGCGCGATGGGTCGGGACCTGCCGCTTCCAACTCCTCGCGCAGCTGCTCGGGCCGGCTGATGTAGCGACGGAACTCGTCCGCCTTGAGCAGGTCAACCCATACGGCATCGGGGTACCGTTGTCGCAGCAGTGTGCTCTTGCCTGCTTGGCGGGGTCCCCAGAGAAAGAAAGTCTCAGTCCCGGGCTCAGGCAGCGACAGCAACCGTTGAAACATCAACTTTAAATTATCATGACAATCTAAGAGCACGCGCAAATAGGTGACCGACCTCGCGGCGCAACGCTCACGGGCCGCTCGGGCCACGGCCCCGTTCGGTCGCTGCCGTGTCGTTCCGCCTATTCGCTCGGCCTCTAAGTTTCACTTCACGTTTTCGGTTCTGTACCGACCCAGCGCCGCTAGGGGGATCACCGGTGCCCTTGTGGACGGCTCGGCAAAGACGCAGCGCAATCTGGAATAGTCTACTGATGCCCCAGGCAATAGAGTCTGGGGTCATGGAGACGGCTGGGTCGCGGAGAGATTCCTTCGAAGCCATCAATCAGGAAGTCGGGGCGAGGCTTGCAGAGAGACGCCGCGAGCTGGCCCGTTCCCTGCGTCGGGTAGCCGGCGACGCGCAGATCTCCACCAGCCACCTGAGTGACGTCGAGAGCGGCGCGTGCCGGGTCTCGCTGCCGGTCCTGCTTCGCATCGTCCGGGCACTGGATCTCACCATCACTGAACTGCTCCCTCAGATTGGTGGTCATCGGGTGTCCCGCACCAGCATCAATGACATGTCCGCCGGCGAGGCCAGACCGCTGTCCCATGACGACTTGGACTTGAGCATCTCCATGGTCGACCTCAAAGGTCACGCCGCCCATCAGATCGAGAACAGGGAACGGGCCGATGTGCTGATCTACGTTCTAGCCGGCTCTGTCGTGTGCGACTCCGATGGGACGGTCGTCTCGCTGGAGGAGGGCGACAGCCTCGACACTGAGCAGGTTGCTTGTCACCGACTCAAGGCGCACGGGAGCGCCCGCGTTCTCGTGGCTCGCGGCAAACCGAACCGCTAGGTCCGATCAGAGGACACGACGGCCCGGGGTCAGACCTCGACGAGGCCGCGGTTGCTGTTGTTGCAGCGGCGTGCCCCGTCAGCCTCTATCACGACAATGTCCTCAAGACGCATGCCCCACCGGTCCGGCAAGTAAATGCCTGGTTCGATGCTGAAGGCATGGCCGACCTGCACCGGCTCGCGGTTGATCTCCGTCACATAGGGATGCTCGTGGACTTCGGCGCCGATGCCGTGGCCGGTACGGTGGATGAAGTTGGCGCCGAATCCTGCGGCGCTGATCACGCTCCGAGCCGCGAGGTCCACCTCCGCGAGGCGACGGCCCGGCTTCGCAGCCTGCACCGCAGCCTCCTGGGCCTCCGACAGCACGCTGTAGGCGTCGCGCACCGCTTGAGGCGCCGGGCCGGTGTAGACGCAGCGGGTCGTGTCGCTGCAGAACCCGTCGTGCCGCCCGCCGAAGTCGAACAGCACCATTTCGCCGCGGTGAACAGTCCGCGGGCCGGGATGGTGGTGGGGGCTGGCCGAGTTCGGGCCCGAGGCGACGATGACGAACTCGACGCTCTGATGGCCGACCGCCAAGAGGCGCCGGGTGATCTCAGCGGCGATCTCGGCCTCGGTTCTCCCCACCAGGGGGATGTCACCGTGCTGTATCTGGGCCATAACCTTGTCCGCGAGCGCACCAGCCGCCGCCAGGGCGTCACGTTCCTCCGGGCCCTTGATTGATCTGAGGCCGCCGACGGCTCGGCTGGTCGGGAGCAGTTCCAACTCGGGGCTCTTTCGTTTCAGGGCGAGCACGTGCAGAGCCCAGAGGTCGTCGGACACTATGACTCGGCCCCGCTGAGGGAGCAGCGAGGCGATGGTGCTCACCGGATCGGTCGTGTCGTCCCAAGTGCTGACGGCGTAAACTGACGGTCGGGAGCGGACTCGGGCCGCCTCCAGTTCAGGCACGAGAAGGGTTGGCAGCTCATTGTTGGGCGTCAGCCGCCCGACGAACGCGGTGATGCGCTCCAGAGGCATGGCTTCGTAGTCTGTCAGGTACTCGAGGTCCGCTCCGCCTCCTATGAGGATTCCAGCGGCGCCCGTGTCTGTGAGCCGCTCCCGGACTTGGTGCCAGCGTCGAGTGAGTACCTCGTCTGTTGTTGCGGGTCGCACGAGTGGGCTCCTTTCAGCCATGTGGTTTCGGGGTCGTGCATCAGGATTGTTTTCGTAGCGGTTCTGCACGGTGTTGCGGCTATCGGGCGCGCTGCCTGACTAGGTGATCGATCGAGACTGCGGCGAGTATCAGCACTCCCTGCACGACCTGCTTGTAGGTGGGATCGACGCCGAGCAGATTGAACGCGTTGCCGATGGTCTGGAGCAGCATCACGCCGACGACGGTCCGCCAGACTGCACCTTCACCCCCGAAGATGCTGGTACCGCCCACGATCACCGCGGTGATGGCCGACAGTTCCAGGCCAATGCCGATGTCTGCTTGGGCGGAGCCGGTGCGGCTCGACGTCAGGACGCCGGCGAGAGCGGCGCAGATGCCGGACATGACGTAGGCGAAGGTCTGGACCGAACCGACTCGGATCCCGACGAGACGGGCTGCTTCAGAGTTCCCGCCGATGGCGTACAGGGCTCGACCCAGCGTGGTGCGAGCCAGTGTCAGCCCGAGGATCAACGCGACGGCAGCGAAGACCCACACGGACATCTTTGCGCCCAGAAGGGTCTCGGTTCCGAGCGTCTTGTACTCGCTGTCGGCGACGGACACGATGAGGCCGCTGGTAACGAGCAGGGCAATGCCGCGGAACATGATGCTTGTGGAGAGCGTCCCGATGAAGGAATTGATCCCGGTCGTGCTCATGACCAACGCGTTGAATCCACCGAGCAGCGCACCTACTGCTATCCCCACGGCAACTCCGAGCCAAGGGTCGACTGCAGCCACCTTGGCCGCCACGACCGCGGCCAGCGCGAACACGGATCCCGTCGACAGGTCGAAGATCCCCGCAATGATGCAGAGGGTCACCCCGATCGCGATCAGTCCCAGGGGAGCGGCCTGATCGAAGAGGTTCAGCCAGTTCCGCTTGGTCAGGAAGCGATCGCTCTGGGTGGCCACTCCTATCACGAGCCCGAGATGCGCCTGCTGGCGGAGACCTCCGGCAAGAACGCCATGGTGATCACCCCCAACGCCGACATCGACCTGGCCGTGGCCGACCTGGTGGACTCCGCGTTCGGCCACTCGGGCCAGAAGTGCTCCGCGGCCAGCCTGGCGATATGCGTAGGCGAGGCCTACGACTCGCCGAGGCTCCGCCGCCAGCTCGCGGACGCGGTCGCCGGCCTCCGAGTCGGTCCCAGCACTGATCTGGCCACCACTGTGGGTCCGGTCATCGCACCACCGCAGGGCAAGCTGCTGCGGGCACTCACCCACCTCGACAACGGCGAGGAGTGGATGGTCGAGCCCCGACGCCTTGACGACCTGACATGGACCCCCGGCGTGCGCCTCGGTGTGCAACCCGGCTCCTGGTTCGCTCGCACCGAGTGCTTCGGCCCGGTGCTGGGCCTGATGCGAGCGGAGACGCTCACTGACGCCGTCGCCGTCCAGAACTCCGGTGCTTACGGCCTCACCGGTGGCATCCACACCCTCGACCCAGCTGAGATCCGCCAATGGACCGACACCGTGGAGGTGGGCAACGCCTACATCAACCGGGGAACCACTGGCGCCATTGTGCGCCGCCAACCCTTCGGCGGCTGGAAGAAGTCCTCGGTCGGCCCCGGCGCCAAGGCGGGCGGACCCAACTACCTGGCCCAGCTCGGAACATGGCACCCGGTCGACAACGGCCTGAGCGACGACGAGTGGCCGGCCGCGGCAGAAGCCGGCGACGAGGCAGCCTGGAAAACCGAGTTCGGCGTCGAGCACGACCCGACCGGACTGTTCTGCGAGTCCAACGTCTTGCGCTACCGGCCCCTGCCGCGCATGGTTCTACGAGTCGAGGCCGACGCCGCTCCCCGCGACGTCCAAAGAGTCCGGGCCGCAGCCCGCCGTTGCAACGTGGCCCTCATCGAGTCGCGCGCCGCCGAGGAGACTGCCGCCTCCTTCGCTGCCCGCCTCGACGCCCTGGCTGTCCAAAGAGTCCGGGTAGTGGGAACTTGCAGCCCCGAACTGCGCGCCGCCGGCAACGAGGCCGGGGTCCACATCGCCGCCGACCCCGTCACCGCCGAGGGCCGTATCGAGTTGCTCCACTACCTGCGCGAGCAGTCTGTGACCTGTACCACCCACCGTTACGGCAACGTCCTCTAGTTTCGAGCGCACGACTGCCTCATCGCAATCGGGCCGTTGGCGACTGTAGCGCTTTTACCATGACTTTTCTGGCCATATTTTCGGAGTTGAGCTACCAGCCCAAACACGCAGATGACGCATCGGCGGGTCTGCAGCCGTGCATTTTGATCAGATGAACTCCCTCGCTCTTTTCGGGTCAAGTCTCCAAGTTGATCGCAGCCGCGGAGGCACGACACAACCCGACTTCAGAATGCACGGCAGATCGGCGCCTCGCGCCGGACGATGGAGCTATCGCAGCGAGAACGGCGGGTAGCGGTCGGTGATGAGAAACCACATGCAAGCGCCGACGCGCAGGCCCCAACGATGCACACCAAGCACAAAATTGAACAGTCCGCGGGGATAGCGGCCGGTGAAGACGAGTGTCGACAAGCACCGTCTCAGCAACATTGAAATCTTCAACAGTTGCGCCAAATCGGTATCGGAAGCTGCGCAAATTAGGGACGAACATATGCGCAAAAACGACATCGCTGTATTGCCGGAGGATAAACTGCTCCTGTGGAGTATCTCATCCGTTTGGTGGATCCCTGGCTTACGGAAGTGCTGACGGCCGCTCCCGCCGTGATGATCACCGGCGCGCGGGCTTCAGGAAAAACCACTACCGCGATGCGACACGCCGCCAGTGTGGTTCGTTTGGACAAGCCGCCCGAGGCCTACCCGTTCGAGGCCGACCCGGATGCTGCGTTACGCGGCCGCGCCGAGCCTGTTCTGCTCGACGAGTGGCAGGCGTGCCCGGGCGTGCTTGGTGCTGTCAAGAGGGCGGTTGATTCTGAGCGCCGGCCCGGTCGGTTCATTCTGACCGGATCAGTTCGGTCTGAGAACGATCCGATCCTTTGGCCCGGAACTGGACGATTGATCAGGGTTGCCATGCACCCGCTCACAGTGCGCGAGCAACTCACAAGACCGCCGCGTTTCTTCGTCAGCCGCCATCTCAGCGGAGAGTCCTTTGTTCTGCCAGACAATCCTCCCGATCTGCGCGACTACGCCGAGATTGCTTTGATCGGAGGTTTCCCGGAGTCGATCGCCCTTGCAGGCAGCATCCGCGACGATTGGATGCGGAGCTACATCGAACAGATGCTCGCCCACGACGTACCCGGCAATCAGTCTCATGCAAAACTCGCTGAGTTCTTTCAAGCCTACGCCCTGAACTCGGCAGGCATCGTCAACGACACCACGCTGCACCAAGCAGTCGGTCTCGACCGGCGCACGGCACGCTCGCACACCAAACTTCTGACCGACATCGGCGTCATCGCTGAACTTCCGGCGTGGAGCAGCAACCGTCTGAAAAGACTGGCCCGATCCCCAAAACGCTTCGTTGCCGACACCGGACTCTGGGGCGCGTCCGTTCGCGCCGACTTGGATCTGGTAATGAACGATGGTGACCTGCTTGGCCGCCTCATCGACACTTTCGTTACAAACCAGCTACGCGCCGAGGCAGTGATGGATCCGCTACGACCTCAGCTTTACCACCTACGCGATCGCGACGGCAGGCACGGAGTCGACCTGATCGTCGATCTAGGTGCCCGCGGTGTAGTCGGACTGGAGATCAAGGCACACAGCACGCCCAGACTGCGTGATGCCCGCCACCTGATATGGCTGCGCGATCAACTGGGTGACCGATTCAGAGCAGGAGTCCTGCTCCACACCGGACCCACCCAGTTAACGCTTGACGACCGCATCGAATCAATCCCCATCTGCGCGCTCTGGAGCTAGCGGAAGGCGAAGGTCCGGTCGCTCAACAATCCGTCCGTTGGTTCGGCCCGAATCGTTGTCGGAGTGTTGATCGTGTCCTGATATGCGCTTGACGGACGGGGGTTCCACGGCGAATCAGCGGGAGGGTCGAGCATCACCGCAGCACGCAATTCGCTGGCTTCGACGCTCACCTCCATGGGCGTAGACACGTTGATCCACGCCGGGGTTTGCACCAGTGGCTGTGTTGGAGCCCTGCACTCGACACCCGCGGAGACCGCGATCCGCAGGGGCATGGCTCCAACCCGTTCGCCTCGACGCCAAATACGCCGACGTCGTGTCCGAACACAAAATGCTCGCCTACCGGACGACACTGACTGCCTGAGCCCTGGGAATGGCACACCTCCGATCCATTTTCTGAGGTTTTCTTCAAGGTGAAGCTCAGACCGAGTCGAGAGACTCGCGCAACTTCTCCTCCTCGCCGGGGTGCATGTGCACCGCCTGCTCGGAGTAGGGGAACCGCAGAGCCCTCGACTCGGCGTGGAAAGCCTTGAGGGCCGCTACCCGCTCCTCATGCATCTGCTCATGCAGCCGGGCGAGGTTGCCGAACGCGTGGGCGTGCCTGGGCGGGTCGGGTGTCTCCCCGCAGATGTCAGACATGAACAAGAAGATGACGTCGCCGGAGTTCCCGCAACCCAACGAGAACGTCACGATCGAGGTCTTCTCGTTGAGCAGGTTGAGCGTCTCCTCGGCCACGCACTCGATCTCGACGGCGAAGCAGCCGGCGTCCTCTAGCCGACGGAACGTCTCGAGCAGCTCGAGCGCCTCATCCGCGGTGCGGCCGTAGGCCCGCAGACCGCCGCCCCAGATGCTCATCGAAGGCACAAGACCCATATGGGCCTGAACCGGGATGTGCTCGTTGGCCAGCATCTCGATCACGTCGTAGCTGCGGTTGGTGAAGTACATGTCGGCGCCTGCCTCCATGCACTCCACCGCAGCCCGCAGGATCTCGTCGTTGGTCTTGTGCTGGCCCCAGTTCATGGCCGTCGCCATGAACTGGGTGGCAGCGATCTCGCGAGCGATCTCGAGTTGGTCGTCCCACACCGTGAGGGTGTCGATGCCCGCATCGACGCACGCCTGGATCTCAGCCGCGCCGGCGGGGTTGCACATCGTGAGCCGGTTGCCGGAACCCTTCAGAGCCCGCAGATCGGGGATGGTGTAGTTGCGTTGGGCCGGCTTGCGGCCGAACGTGTATATGTTCTTCATAGTGTCGGCACAGTAGGGGCTGTGAGCCTCGCCTGCCAGCACCGAACGACTCCGCGGCAAAGCGACCAGTTGCGGGGTGCGTTGCAGAAGCGGCTGCCGGCTGCGACGCAGCCGGTGTCTACGTTGTCGCAACCGGACTCGTAAGAGTCTCCAGGATTCCGCGAGAATGCGTGGTGCGCTCCTAATCGGACGTAACCTCTGGGTCGCTACGGCTATCTTGGCTCGGTTGCTCGCATGAGCGCCCACAACAGTCCTTGTTCACCAAGCACTAGATGGTGGCAAGCATCGAAGTCGGACTTCTCTAGTTCGTCGGTGTGTGTTGCACGGTTCCGGTGCTGCACGGTGACTTGTTCCAAAGCGACAAGCGCGCCATTGGGGTCAAGCAACCAAGCGGAGTCGGGCTTTTGACGCAAGATCTGGCGCAATGCGTGCAGCAGGGGGCTTGTGTCCTGGCGAGATCGGGAGTGGCGCGCCGTCTGCAGGAAGTGGCGGATGGCCCCCAACTCTGGCGGCTTGTCGGTGCGGCCTGCGCAGAATCTGGCGACTCGCCCAAGGTCCTTGTCGCGGAGGTCGTCGTCAAGATCAGCGTTACGGCATTCGAGCACCAAGGGTTCAATCAGACGCTCGATCAATTCGACTTCGAATGCTTTGCAAATGCCCACGATGGCCGCTGACCAGTCAAGATCGGTGGTATTCGTGAGATGTGAAGCGACGAACTCCGATGTGGCGAGGAGTCTCTGCGAACGTTCGGTGAGTTGATCGATCCCGTCGACTCGGATACGAAGCAGATCCATGGCGTCGCGTTGTTCGGCTGCGGAGACAAGCGCCAAGAGTTGTGCAGCAAGGGCGTCAGCACGTTCCGAGTCGTCAGCAGATCCGGCACGAATCTCGTGGAGAGAGAGCAATCGCCCGTAGCAGCCGTTACAGAGCAGGTTGTTCCAGTCCTGTCGGAAGACCGTAACGAGCTTCGATGTCTTGGCTAACCCGCATCGAAAGCACCTGAACGATGTAGATGTGGCCAACCGGTATTGCCGCATCGGACCTCGTTGCGCATAGGTCTTAGTCACTTCATAGCGCGGTCCGCCTCCTGTGATTCGTGTCACGCGCGCCGAGTGTACACCGAACGGGTCGCCGCGCTCCAAGCCTTCCACACCGAGTCCAGAACCCTGCGTTTCCCTTATTCCGAGCAGGCGGTGCACATGCACCCCGGCGAGGAGGACAAGTTGCGCGAGGCCTTCGACTCAATCTGAGCGTCCGGCGGATCCGACGGCGCGACGGAACCTTCACGGTTGTGGGACCAGGCCGGTTCGTCGCCGCCCGCGAGCCTTGAGGAGGAAGCGAAGCGGCATCAATCCAGGCACCGCGGCTTGGCAGCCGCCGGCTTTTCTAGCCGTATTTCTGGACCTGCCGTGTGCACCTTTCACGCTGTTGCAGTTCCCGCAGTGTTGTCGGTGGCGAGGAGATCGCCGATTTGGAGATCGACTTCTGTTGTCCCGTAGGCAGCGCTGATGCGGAGCCGCCCCCCGGTCGCCTCAATGAACCGGCGAACTCCTCCGACACCTCACCCTCGACCCGACCCGCGACTACCGACCCTGAAAAACCCCACCCCGCGCAGGTTCCAAGGTTCCCATGCCTCGACACATCACAGAGCGGAGACGGTGGGATTCGAACCCACGAACGCCTTGCGACGTTACTTCCTTAGCAGGGAAGCGCCTTCAACCTGGCTCGGCCACGTCTCCAGAGTTGTGAGGCTAGCGCACGGAAGCACAGGCCCACCGCCCTGATAATGTTCCTGCAAGCGGAACGTCATTCCGCAAACAAGCGAGCCGGAAGGGGGGCACTCGTGCGGCCCGACAACGTGCCCTCGACTCCTTGGCTGTCACCGCAGCCGACCCCGAGCGGAGCAGGGACTACATGCTGCAGACCAGCATGATCGGTGCGGTGCGCGAGGTTGCATCGCGGGACGGCACCACCAAAGCGGTACTGCACGTCTGGTACCGGGGTGAGGAGCGGCTTGGAGCGGCATACGGCACCCTTGCCTTCGATCCGGCGTCAACAACAATGTGACAGTCGAAATTGAGACCTGAATATTGCTGACATCTAAAAGATTGTGGTCTAAACTCCACCCTATGAGCAACGTCATGATGCGCCTGAGCGCCGAAGACTTCACCCGTGACCCCCATGCCGTCAAGTACGGAGACCAACTCCGAGAGCACCGTAGCGCCTTCGAGCGCCTTTTTTCATTGCTCAACGACCCTGCGAACGAACAGCGATTGATCGACGCTGAGTCGTTTGACAAGCCTGCTCTAGCCGGCGTCGTGCGATTCATTGAAGCCGACCCGAAGATCGCCTCAGCAGTGGAATCAAATCGCTTTCGGCAGACCGTCGGCGTGGCCGTCAAGCTGAAAATGGAGAAACTCGGGTGGGAGAAGACTGGCAAGAAAGGGACCGTTACAGGAGCGCGTCACTTCGTCAGTGCAGAGCGTTACACGAAGCGACGCGCCACCGAGTCTGCGTACACGACAGCCGCGATGAACGCGCTCAAGGCTGTGTCCCGGATCGGTGATGAACGAGAAAGAGAAGAGACGGGGCGAGACCTCATGGAAGCACTTGCAACAACGAGGCGCGAGTCAGGGCGCGTATTCTGACATGTTGCTAGTCCTCGACAGCGGGCCGCTCGGGTTGTTGAGCAACCCAACAGACACCGGTGCCGCTCAACAAGCCAGAGAGTGGGCCGAGACTCACCTGATCGCAGGAGACCGGTTCATCGTCCCGGAGATCGTCGACTATGAGATCAGACGCGAACTGCTGCGCACGAGCAAACAAGGTGGCCTTGAGAGGCTCGACGTACTCGCCGCTGACCTTGGATACTTGCCGTTGACTACGGCCATGATGCGAGACGCCGCCTCGTTGTGGTCCCACGCTCGCAGTGTCGGGTTGCCCACCGCACACGATCAGTCCTTGGACGTAGACGTCATTCTCGCGGCACAGGCGCGAAATGCCCCGACCACCGACCTCGCTGAGACCGTCGTGGTGGCCACAACCAACCCCGCTCATCTGAACAGATACGTTGATGCTCGACAGTGGACTGATATCTGACGCCGGTCCATGACCGGACGACGTCGTTTTCGAGTCCTACAGCGTGCTCGTTGCCCCCGACCGCCAACTCACCGGAGGCTTCTTCTCGCTTGCCGGACGGTCATTGGCAGACATCGTGGGCATGGCCGTCCCAGAAACCGCCGGGATCGAGCCCCGCCTGGACCTGTCGGCCCCACTGCCCGGACTCGGCGACGAATGGCGCCTGCGCCGAGCGGTCGGCCCACTGCTGGTAGCGACCGCCTGGCCCGAGCGGTCGGCTCGCCGCCGCCTATGGGCCATGGACGACCCACTCGGTGCCACCGCCGTCGCCCTCGCTGAGACCATCGACGACGACACCCGCTCAGTAGCAGCGACCATCGGTCGACCCAGGGAACCGGCTTAGCGCACGCGTAAATAGGTGACCGACCTCGCGGCGCAACGCTGTGTCTTCCGCTCTTGTTCGCTGCGCTCACGGGCCGCTCGGGCCACGGCCTCGTTCGGTCGCTACCGTGTCGTTCCGCCTATTCGCTCGGCCTCTTAGCGCATCCGGGAAGTTCAGTGATCGGAGTGCCGTACTGGTCAGCGGTCCGAAGCGAGTGCGTCGAAATCGTTCAAGAGGCGATCGAGTATGAACTCCTCGTGGACGATCAGGCGACGGTGATTGAATGTATCTTGCAGCGCCGGGTCCCAGGGGGTGGCTCCGCAGTCCCGCGGCTCGCGTTCAAGTTGAACATTGGACTGGGCTGCCATCTCGACTGCCGCTTCGTAGTCGGAGGCGGCCATCATCCAGGGTCGACAGCCGCCTTCTTGCATGCGGCGGCAGATGTCGAGTCCGGCTGCGTCGAAGTCTCCGTGGTAGAAGAGACGGGCACCGGAACCCAGCAACTGCTCGATAAGGGTCCACAGGGCTGTTGTGGGGTTGCCGTTCGTAGCGATAACGCTGCCCGGCAGTGAGCGGTCGGCTGCTGCCTCGACTAGTCGCGGGTTCTCGACGACCAGCACGGGTGTGCCTTGGGGAACTCTAATCGGGTGCTTGCGCAGTGCCATGAGGGTGATGTGGACGGGGATCGCGCCGGGTGTGGACGCCCGAATCAACTGTCCGAGCGGGGAGGTGCCCGTTGCCCGAAGCGCCCAGGTGAGCACGGGCGCGGAGACGAGGTCGGTTTGGATGCCTGCCGCCTCCCATAGTTCCCGACCTTTGAGCCCTGGCCGGTTGAAGCAAAGACGAAGTGCGGCCTCGGCTGCTGTGGCGAGCTTCTGGCCGCGGTCCAGGGCATGCGCGGATCCGAACAGGGTGGCGGCCACCTCGGTGCGGCCGGCGCCCTGTTCGGCCACGGTCCCAAGGTGGTCGATCAATCGTCGTGCATCCAAGGCGAGGCGGGTGACCGCTTCACTGGTGAGCCCCGCAATGATCCCCGAGCGTTGCACGTCTGCGGCCCAGTCTGTCGCCCAAGGCTCTCTCCAGGATTCAATGGCCCCGCGCAGCGCGCTGCGTGCTGCGCGGGTGCGGGCCTGGGCCTCGCGCCGTTCGGTCGCGGTCACCGACGGAGGATGGCCGAGGCGACTGATGGCGTCGCACAGGTCACCGCCGATGTTGCGATCCACGAGGGCTGTCTCCATCGCTTCGAGGTCGAGGCGCCGTGATGGCTTGCGGCCGATCAGTGACGCGAGACTCAGGCTGCTTGCACGGTCGAGGTCGGGCAGGGTGACAGCGCCGCGCCAGGCAGGGCCGTTGCGGTCGAGCCTGTTGCGGATCGTTGCCCACAGTTCGTCGAGTCCGGGGTGCTGCAGTGATTCAGGAATATTGAGGTCGGTCATGGCGGGGTATCGCCTCTCGGCCGATTTCGGTCATTGGTTCATGTTGGACGGAATTGTGCCAAGCGTGGTCGGGTGTGCGGTCAAAACAGGTGTTCCTGCTCGAAGCCGTCTTCGGCCTCCGGGTCTGCGATGTTGACGTCGGCTTGATATCGCCACGCGGCGGGGAGGAGCCTGAAGGCACCGTTCGCGAATTCTGCGAGATGGTGGTCTTCAAGGAGGCTGAGTATTTCGACGGTGAGTTTTTCGGGATTGTCGGCGAGTTTTGACAAGTACGGACGCCGTTCGGCGGTCAGCGCTGCGACCTCGGCTACGAGGTCAGATTCGGACATGACCGTGTTGTCCGTCCGGACGAGCCGGTCGACGAGCAGCAGGGCGGTGTGCCCTGCTGTGCCGGGTCTGGGGAATTGACTGTCGGTCAGGTCGTCGTCGGGGTCGATCATGGCGATTCCCTCGGCGCGTGCTTCGAGGTGAGCGCCGAACATCTCGTCGAAGATCACCGACTCGTCGCCGAGGCGGCGCCGCAATTCGCCCCATTCGTCGTCGCTCAAATCGGCGCGGTACAGTACTGGCTCCTCCAGCAGCGTGGCGCGCATCCATTGGCGGGTCGCGGTGGCCCGGTTGGGCCGGTCCTGCAGTTCCTCGGGGGTGTCGGCTCTCGTCAGTGATGGCAGCGGCAACAGTGCTGCCCGGTCGGGACGGATCCGGAGGACGGCATCAGCTTCAACGTCGCCGGCGTAGCGGTCGACCCGGTCGTGCATCTCGGCGGCGATGCCGTGGGCGATCAGCCACCGCATCGCCGTGACCAGAGCGCGGCGGTCCGCGGGCCCCTCGGAGACGTCCACCCCGGATTCGGCCGCTGCGGACCTCACCTCGTGGAGCAGATCGCGCAGGCTGATCACAGTCGGCCCCGACGAGGTCGCCGCGAGCACAAGAGCCAGCATGGTGTACTCACGGACCGAGAACGGTCGCCGATTGGTGGTCGTGGCGCGCAGCGGTCGTCGGTTGGCGACGGTGGTTGTCTTGTACAGACGGGCGGTGTCAGCGCTGAGTTGCAGTCGGTACCCGAACCGATGAGTGAACCAGCGGTCGAGTTGCTGCTCGTGACGTCGGATCAGCCGGAACGCGTCAGGATCGTTTTCGTCGTTCAGCAGCGGTCTAATCACCAACCGGCGGGCTGCGGCGCGGAGATCAGCCGCCAGGCGGACGTCGATTGGGGTCAGCGCGTTCACACACGGCCTCCGAGGCCGGCAAGGTCGGGCTCCAGATTCGGTTCGGCGGGCCTCGGGACCGCGGTCACGGTGACTTCCAGACCGTGCAAGGTGAGCGTGCCCTCGCGGCTTTCAACGACCGTTCGTGCCCCGTCGGCTCTCCGCACCTCGCAGCGCACCCCGTGGGCAGCGGCTGAGCGGACGGACGCGCCCGGCGAGGATCCGTGCCCTGAGCGGCCGATCAGGTCGCGCAGAAGAGCGAAGCAAGCGTCGGGAAGCTGCGCTCCGTGGAGATGCCCGCCCTCGGCGGCACAGGCCAGCAGCTCGGCGGCGACGGCTTCGCGGGTGACACGTTCCCGCTCCCGTCGTTGCTTGATTCTGCTCCTCTCGACACGGTGGTCTCGTAGCGGTGTGGCTGTACCGCGCTGGATCCGGTCGCCGCGCTCCCGCAGGGAGACCGGAACGAGGGCGCGGGGCGCATCCTGCCATGGTGTGTTGGTTGGTTCGGGGTCGTCGGCGTCGTCGGGGAGCACTCCGATGCTGCGACAGGAGCCGAGCCCGAACGCGGCGTCGGCGATCCGGTGGGCGTAGTCGGGGTCGGGGGCCCGGTCGAAGAATCCGGCCAACTTGACGAAGTCGGCGCGTCGCGACGCTCCGCCCAAACCGACACGTGACAGACGGGTCACGTTGGCGGTCAGGGTCCGCACTGCTGCGACCGCCTGCTGGGTCAGGTGGTCCAGCCGGGAGCGGTGTCCCGGCAGCGGGCGGAACCATGCTGCGAGATGCTCCCAGTCTTCGGGGTCGGAGCCCTTGGGGCGGCGAACGGTGGTGCTTTCGGTCAGTCCGGTGTCGTCGATGCGGGCTGCGAGCCCGGATTTCAGCTTGGGGATCAGTTCGTCGCGCCGTCCGAGCAACTCGTCGAGGCTGCGGGTGATGGGGTGCGTCATGCGCTCGATTTCCCCGAGCTTTTCTGAGACGTAGCCGACAAGCACCGTGGCGAAGAGTTGAATCTCCTGGGCCTCGAGGTCGTAGCGGTTCTGCCATTGGTTGATCTGTGTGAAGAATTGGGTCAACTCGCTGGTGAACCGCTCGTGGAGGTCGAACACGTTTCGGACGCGGTCGGCAAGATCGTCGCCGTCCGGGTCGCCGTCGATATGCTGCGAGAGTTCGCTGAGCGAGCGGTGGAGGTCGCGGAGACGACCGGCCTGCACGTCGCCGATCTGGTCGGCGGTCGCCAGCACGCCTTCGGCCAGTTGATGGACCTCCTGGCCGGCTCGGGTGATGAGGTAGCGGTTGTGTCGGCGGTAGTAGTCGTCAAGGCTCGCGGGCGCTCCGACCGAGGACGACCTTGTCAGGTTGCCCCAACGGCGCAGACTCTCGAGTCGACCGGCAACCGCGTCCGGTCCGATGTCTGCGCCGGCGTCTGCCAAGCGGGAGACGACGTCCTCGGCGGTGAATTCGGTGAAGAACGTGTCGGCGAAAACAGTGAGGATCGCCCGGTAGTCCTGCCATTCCGGGCTTGTGAGGTAGCTGAACAGATGTCTGGCACGAACCTGTCCACCGGTCGGGGAACGGCCGTCCGTCCCGTCCGTCCCGGATTGGGCTTCTCGCCCTCCGGTCACTGTACCGCCCGTGGTGACATGGTGGTACCGTCCCAGCGGTAGTGCTCCAGCAGGATCGTCTTGAGGTCGGCGTCTCGGACGACTTCGGTGATGGCGAGTTGCGGCACGGTCGCGTGGGTGCCCCACAACCGCTCGCTGGTGGCGACCAAATCCAAGTCGAGGTCGACGATGAGGCCGAAGAGAGCGGCGTGGTTGTCCTCTGAGATCTTGGCGAAGGCGTCGTCTAGAAGCACGAATCTGGCGATGCCCGGTCGGTCGGGGTCGGGGTGCTGGGCGGCGAGAGCGTCGTGTGATGCGGCGACCGCCGCGAACAGCGTCAGGTAGGTGACGATCTTCTTCTCTCCCTCCGACAGCGGCGTTCTGCGTCCGAGGCGAGTCTCCCTGCTGTCGCCGCGTTTGAGCATCACAGACATCTCGTGCCATTGCTTGTAGTCGAGCGCTTCGCCGATCAGCTGCCGGTAGGGCCCGTCGGGGTCATGTGAACGGGCCTCATCGAGCCGCTCGGAGAGAAGGGTGCGCAGTTCGTGTTGGTCGTCTTCCAGGCGGAGGTCGGGTCGTTTGGCGAGCAGCTCGACCATACGCGCCGTCGGCGCGTCGAGTTCTGGGGAGAGCCGCCAGCGCAGCCGGACACCTACGTCGTGCGCGGTGGTGACGCTCCCGAGTCGCTCGTTCATCAACTTGACGAGCTCTTCGGCGCCGTGCACCTTCTCAGCGATCTCGGTGGCGATCAGGCCCTGCAACAGCTCGCGCAGCGCGTCGGCCTGCTTCTGGTCGAGCAGCCCGGCTTGTTGGCGGTGCTGCTCGGAGGCGACTCGTGCCGCTTGTGCCAGAGGTGCTCTGCCCGCCGGGCCAGTGACCTCGATGACGAGCGGGAGCGACGGGCCAAGATGGCGCGCCTCGGCGTCCCAACCGGCACCGAGGGTGTCTCGGCGCTGTCGGAGCGACTGGTGCACGCTGTTGATGTCGACTGTGTCGGCCGCGGCGTCGACACGGGACGAGGCGCCACCGGCGTGCTCGACGTCGAGCAGTTGCTTGATCCAGCCGAGCAGGTCTTTCAAACCTTCGTCACCGCTGCGCGCGGACGCGGCCTGTTCGACAGTGCTTGATCCAGCGGGGAAGGCCACGGCTTCCAGCAGACCGGGAGTTTCCACGGCCTCGATCAGCGACTGGCGCGTCCCTTCGCATTCGTGCTCGGCCGACTCCCGATGTTGAGCGGCGATCCCGGTACCGGCGTTCGAGCGCGCGCGCCGTTCGACGGCGGCGTCGCGGTCGGCGCGAACCAGCGGCAGGCGGGTTTCTGCGGCGGTCTTCTCGGCTCGGCATCGATCCCGCTCCGTCACCACGTTCTGGTAGTCCCGGCCGATGCTGCGTCTGATGGTGTCGAGCCTCTGGTTCTGCCGCCCGTGTTCGTCTTTGATCGCACTCAACTCTCTCTGCTCTCTGCGGAGGTCGTCGTCGGCGGTTCGCCATCGCCCGGCGGCGGCTGACCAGGACACCGCTGATCTGTCTACGGCAGCGGTTTGGGAGCGGCAGCGCTGCAGAATTTCGCTGAACTCGACCAGATCGGCGCGCCGGGACGCAAGGCCGTCGTGGTCGCTGGGCAAGCTCAGGGTCACCGATCGGCGCTGCAACTCGTCGGACGCTGCGATGGCCGCCCGTTCCGCGTCGGACGCACGCCCGGCGGCGTCTTGTTTGACTGCTTCTGCCTCCTCGGCCGTCGCGGCAGCGGCGTCCAGGGCGCCTGTTGCCTCCTCGATCTCCGAGGTGCCGGGGATTTCGGACTGCAGCCGACTGGCGTGATCGCGCGACTCTGACAAGGTGGACAGTTCGGCCTCTGTGGCGTCGGCCAGGGAGCGGGCCTGTTCCAGAACCTCGGCGGCGGCGCTTCGGTCGCGCTCGAGCGTTTCACGGCGGGCGGTCGCCCCGATGAACTCGGAACGTTCTTTGCAGTGCCGACCTTCCAGCGCGCCTATCCGGAAGGCGCCGTCGACTCCCACAGCCGTTGAGACCCCCGCGGAGGTGTCCGAGGAGATCGAATCGAGCAGATCGGCGACTAGGCCGACGTCCACGACCCCGCTCAGTCGGTCCGGAACGGTCACTCTCAGCAGTTCGCTCAGCGGGCTCTCGACGCGGCCGGTGGCGACGGCCACAAGTTCACCGCTCGCCAACTCGGCGCTACCGTTCTCGGTGAGCCGCGCCGCAAGCAGTCCGGAGGCTTCGAGGGCGGCTTCGAGACCAGATCTTCGGTTGTGGTCCAGGTGCGGGTCGAAGTCGATCAGGTCGGCGATGCAGTGGTCGGCTGCACCCTGCCACTCGAAGCGGGGCGGGGCGGGTTCGGTCTGGGCGGCAAGCTTGTCTACGACCGCTTGCGCGTCGTGCTCTGCGGCCCGCTCGGCTGCCAGCCGGTGTTCGCAGGCTGCAACCGCGTTGACGCCGAAGGTGACCAGGGCGTCGGCGCCTGCCTGCAGCTCTGTCCTCAGATCCTGTGGAGTGTCCGCGGTGGTCTCCTCGGAGTTTGCAAGGGCGCTCACAGCAGCCGAATCCAATTCTGCGTCGAGCAGCAGGGGGCGGATCTTCATCGCCCAGAGTCGGGCACGCCCGCCCCATTCGCTGTTGGCTGTTGCCAGGGCCCGGACCCGTTGGGCGTGGCCGTCGGACGCGCTCCGGGCGGCTGCTTCGGCGGTTTCCAGTGCTGCGTCTGCGGAGGTTTGAGCCTCGACTGCTCCGTCGAGCATCCGGCGGGCATCGTCCATCTCGGCGAGGTCGCCGCGGCGTTGACTGAGTGCTCCTTGGGAGTCGGCGAGGCCGCGCTTGACCGCTGAGGCGTCGAAGGGAGCGGCCGGTTCGTTCGCGTCGAGCCCGTCGAGGGGCGCTTCAGACATCTGAACGGGCCCCGGCGGACGCCGGGCCAGCCCGCTGTGAATTGCGAGCCGGGCTGCGTCTGCCAGAGATTCGTTGAGTTGTTCGAGGTCGCCTCGGCTGCACCGTTGCTCAGCCTTGACCTCGGCTCCCTGCTCGTCCGCTCGCTGTGCACAGGCCGTGACGCGATCTTCGGCTCCGGCCCGCCGCAGGTCGAGACCATGCACGAGTTCCTCCAGGGTGACGAGCTCCTGGCCCGACTTGTAAGCCTGGGACTCTTCAAGTGCGGCGATCTGGGTCCCCAAACGTCTGCTCTCGCTCTCCAGATGCGCGATCTGCTCATCGAGTCGGACTACCTCGGCCTCAGATTCGTCGGCGGTCCGCTGAGCCTCCTCCTCGGCGCGGGTTCGACGGCGCAAAGTGTCGAGCCGTTCGGCCCCTTCGTTCATCCTCCGGCGCAGATCACCGACACAGTACGCGCGGTAGACGACGAGCAGGCCTTCGATAGCCGCCACGCTCCGTTCGAGAGCAGTGACGTTGCGGCGGTGCTCCTCCAGATCGTCGAGCGGTTGTGCCGCTTCTGCAAGCGCCTGCTCGGAGAGCTGCGGAAGCGCGTCGACGAGGCGTTGCGGGAGCTCGACGTCGATCCGGTCGCCGACTCGGGGATCGCGCACAAGGTGGATCAGTCCGATGTGCTGATCAATGGACGCGCCGCCGAACAACCGGTCCTCGATCTCGCGCCGGTAGTCGCGGCGCTGCCGCTCGCTGTAGACCGTCCCTTCGTCGAGCACGGCTCGCAGGACATCAGGGCTGAGGGCGACACCGTCCCTGACCAGACCGAAGTCGATACCGGGTCGCTTGGCGGTGACGAACCACCAGGTGCTGACATTGTCGGACGCCCGGTTGGCTCTGACACCGCAGCCGCAGGCGAGGTACTCGCCGCGGCGCTCGAACTCTATCCACAGGTAACCGACCGGCTGGGAGTCGTCGCGTCCGTCGAGCATCCACGACTTGAGGATGCCGACCTGCTCTCCGGCCGCGTCGATCCCTCGCTGGCGGGTTGTCAACAAAAAAGGCAGCAGCATGTTCATTGCCGTCGACTTGCCCGAGCCGTTCACGCCGCGCAACAGCAACCGCCCTCCGCCGAAATGCAGCACCTCGTTCTCGTATTGGTAGACGTTCACGATGCCGGCACGGCACAGACTCCACCGGTCGGACGTTTGCCCGGATGCACTCAGCGTGTCGTTCGCCTCTAGAAGAACCATCGCCGAAACAGTACAGGGAGGCTGCGACAACAGCACGAAGCAACTATCTGCGGCGGCAGCTTCGCGGGCGACACGCTCTCTCGACGCTGCATCGCCTCTCCGAGGTTCCGGGAAGCAGTGTCAAGTGCTGCCGGTAGCTGGGCAACCGCCTGTCCGCTTGGCGCTTCGACCGGGCCGCCGGTTGTATTCCAATCCTGCGGAAGCGGGTTGGCGCGTCAGCCCGACGACCAGATGAGGGGGCCGAACACGACGTCGGTCATGCGGTCGCCGGAGGAGGGCTTCCAGGCCACAGCCATGGTGTAGCTGCGGTCGAGGATGAACTCCCGCCCCTTGACCTTGAACGCCTCGCTCGCGTGGTGCTGCGATGTGTACAGCGCCCGACCGTAGGCGATGGCGTTGCCCCAGAGATCGGGGCCGTCATAGGTGCAGCGTTTGCCGCCGGAGCGGGTCCGGGTGTAGCTCAACGACCGGTCGACGACCCCCGACATGTCCAGGGTGCAGTTGGCGCGCACCAGGTCGATGGGGTCGTTGCGCAAGCGCACGTCCGCGGTGCATGAGTCCAACCCGTTCGATCTCGACGCCAAGTACGCCGACGTCCTGTCCGAACAGGAAGTCCTCGCCTACCTGACGACACTGACTGTCTGAGCCCCGGGCGGGGTTACTGGTACGAGACGAACAGGGGGGTGGGAGTGAGCGCCAGGACCTCGGCAGGAGTGGCGGTCGGAGAGTCCTCGTCGTAGAAGTTCTTCCAGCCCCAATAGAACTGGCCGGCGTCAGGCTGACGGGTCAGGGCGTTCCAGGTGCTGTACTTGGTCGGGAGAGGACCCTGGCCGTCCATGTGGATCAGAAGCGCCAGTTCGGGGGGCGTCTGCACGAGGTGGCGGTTCGTGATCATCGAATGCCGGAACTGGTGGAGTACCAGCAGCTTCTGTGGGAGGGACTCCTCACGGACGATCCCGGCCAGCCACCGCACGACCTGGTTGATCTCAGCCGCGTCCACCGTGCCGATCTGGCGCAGATGACGCTGGCCGGGTTTGAGCCTCCACTCAGGGTCGAGCGCAAGACCCACATGACCGAGGCGCAGGAACTCCTCGTAGATCTTCGCCTGCGAGAGGTAGTCGGACAGCCCCGGCTGAAGATCCAGGACCACGTAGATGCCGTTGGCCGCAGCGACTTCGATCCAGGGTCTGATCACGTCCGGAGCGGTCTCATTGGAGAAGTTGCCGTCGTAGCCGGCACTGCCCGCAGCGACGGTGGCGATGATCTCGAACGTGGGCAGAACGGTGATACCGTCCGCGTCGTAGCCCCGGGCAATGGAAAGGACGCGTTCGACGGCCTCGTCCGGGCCCTGCTCCCCGAGGACTCCGAGACTTGAAGTCTGTGGATGGCCGTAGACGGCCACCATGCGGCGCGGCTGTTCTGAGTCGAACAGCAGACCACCGTAGGGTGTCTCGTCGCCACGACGAATCACATCGAGATACCAGGCTGCGTCCTCTCCGAAGTCTGAGAGCAGGACCACCTCAGATGCACCGGCGATCATCTCCCGCGCCTCGACAGAGGCCCCCCGGATGTCGGGGTACACAGTGATCACCGGCACTCCGATCTGCTGGGCGACAGCCGCCATCGGCACGGCCAGCCCGAAATTGTCGACCAACCACACGCGCTCACCGGACAGGCCGTCGAGGGACAGTCTCGCCTGGGGGTCGACGGGCACAGACTCGGGGGCGAAGTCGTTCAGTGTGAAGCGCAGAATCCGGCGGGGTATTCCCGCGGTAAGGATCCGTTCGGGGGCCAGACGTTCGAGTTCGGCCAACAGAGAGTCGTCGATCCATCGTCCTATCAGCAGCAACGGCCCTTGAATCCGGCGCGACTGAAGTGTGACTACCGCGGCGGGATCGTCCGCGTAGGCGAGGCCGACCTCGAGGGCGCAGTCATACAGAAGCTCGGAAATCGCAATGCTTGCCGGCCCTGCCCCGATATCGGCCGGACGCGCTCCCAAAAGATCGGACAGAAGAGCGTCGTCAGGCACATGGGGCGAACAATCGTTCCGCGGCTTCCCTGTCCCGGACGGTTCGGTCCCGTCGGCGGGGCCGGGGGATGTGTCTTCCGTCGGATCATCCTCGGTTGTGGTCTCCCCCGTTTCGGGAAGTGCACCGGTCCCGTCTGAGGTGGTCGTTTCCGTGCGTGGGACCACGTTGTCTCCAGAAGCACAGGACGCCGACACCAACAGGGCCACCATGAGCAGACATCGGTACCTAGAACGCGCAGAGACGCGGCCCGGGTCTGGGTTTGGAGCATCCAGTGAACCCAATTCGACCTCCCGGTGTCGTGCGAGACGCACACTAACCGACCAACAACACATTGTTGCGCATCAATCGACTCGATGTTGGGCGAACCCGCGCGATGAACGGCCGAGCTGTCGCACCGTCACGACCACATGCTCCAGTCCAGCGGCTGAGGCAGACGAGGCAAAGGGTCCGAGCCGATCGCCTCGACATACTTATGGGCTGCGCCGGTGTTGAATATCACGACCCGCTCGTCGGGGTCGATCGCCTTCTCGGCGACGAGCAGCTCCAACACGCCCAGGCAGGCGCCGGCCTCGGGAGCGAACGCGATGCCCTCCAGCGCGGCGCCCCGCCGGGCCCATGACAGCAGCGACTGCTCCGAACATGCCCGGGCCTGACCACCGGACTCGTTGACGGCGTCGATGATCATGAAGTCGCCGACCGCTGCGGGCACCCGCAGCCCGCTCGCCGCGGTTGCCGCGTCGGGGAACGGCTCGGCGAACCGCTCACCCGCCTCCCAGGCGGTGCTGATCGGCGCGCATCCCGCGGCTTGGCACGAGATCATGCGGGGTCGGCGCTCGTCAGCGAGCCAGCCGATCTCGGCCAGCTCGGCGAACGCCTTCCACATGCCGATGAGGCCCGTGCCACCGCCCGTCGGGTAGAGGATCACGTCGGGGAGCAACCAGTCGAACTGCTCGGCGAGTTCGAGGCCCATGGTCTTCTTGCCCTCGATCCGGTACGGCTCCTTGAGGGTCGACACGTCGAACCAGCCCATCTCGGCAGTTCCGTCGCGCACCACGGCGCCGCAGTCGTTGATGAGACCGTCGACCAGGTAGGCCCGGGCCCCGTAGTAGGCGGCCTCGTGCTGATTGACGATCGGGGTGTCGGCGGGCATGAAGACGAACGCCTCCATGCCGACCCGGGCTGCGTAGGCGGCCATCGCGCCGCCCGCGTTGCCGGCCGTGGGGATGGCCACCCGTTTGACGCCGAACTCGTTGGCCCGGCTGATCGCCATGGCGAGTCCCCGGCTCTTGAACGAGCCGGTGGGGAGCTGCGACTCGTCCTTCACCCACAGGTCGTTGAGACCGAGCGCGGCCCCGAGCCGTTCGCAGCGCAGCAGCGGCGTCATCCCCTCGCCGAGCGAAGCGATCTTGGAATCGTCCTCGACGGGCAGCAGCTCGCGGTAGCGCCACATGGTCGGTTCTCGACTGGCGACTGTCTCGGGGGTCATCGCCGCACCGACGGCTTCGAGGTCGTAGCGGACCCACAGCGGCCTGCCCTCGTGGAGGGTCTGAAGCTGGTCGTGGGGCAGGCGGGTGCCGTCGATGGCAGCCTCAAGGTGGGTGACGTAGCTCAACGGCTTGCTCCTTACGCTCGCGGGCGTTCGTGTTCGGGGTCGAACATGGGCTCGGCCCGCACGACCGCAGCGGAGCGTAAGCCGATCACGTCGACCGCCAACTCCGTGCCGACTGCGGCGTGCTCGGGATCGACGTAGCCCATGGCGATGTTGATGTTCATGTTGTGTCCGTAACCGCCGCTGGTGACCACACCGATCAGGTCGTCGCCGGCCCAGACGGGATCGCCGGTGTGGGCGGACGCCTCGTCGTTGTCGACCTCGAGGGCGACGAACCGGCGGCGGTCGCCGCGCTCGCGCTGGGCGACGATGGCGGCTCGGCCACGGAAGTCCTTGTCGAGGTCGACGAAGCGGTCGAGCCCGGCCTCGAGCACCGTGTACTCGGTGTGGAGGTCGTGCTTCCACGCCCGGTAGTTCTTCTCGAGACGCATCGACTCGGTGGCCAGCAGACCGAAGTCCACCATCCCGAGCGGCTCACCAACGGCCGACAGCGCCTCGTAGACGGCGACCGAGTGCTCGATCGGGAAATGGAGCTCCCAGCCGAGCTCGCCGGTGAAGCTCATCCGCAGCGCCTGCACAGTGATCCCGGCAATGGCGATCCCGCGGGTCGACAGCCACGGGAACGCCTCGTTGTCGAGCGGGTGGTCGGTGACCGCGCTGAGCACGTCGCGTGAACGGGGACCGGCCACCATCAGGGCGTTGTGGGTGTCGCTGAGGTTGGTGGTCGTGACGGCATCCGGAGGGTCGGCCTCGTTCAGCAGGTCGAGGTCGTGCCACTCGGCCGGCGCCGCGCTGAACAACCAGAAACGGTCCTCGGCGAGTCGCAGCATCGTGAACTCCGACCGGAACCGGCCCTTGTCGTCGCTCACATAGGCGAGGGCGCTGCGGCCGAGGGCGGGCAGGCGACCGGCAGTGAGGTGGTTGAACCACTCGTCAGCCCCTGAGCCTTCGACCTCGAAGCGGGTGAAACCGGAGATCTCCACAATGCCGACGTTGTCGCGCACGGCTCGGGCCTCAGCGCCCACCTGGTCGTGGAAGGTCGAGAAGCGGAACTCCGGCACATGCTCGAAGTCGTCGTCGGCCGGGTGGAAGTAGAGCACCCGCTCCCAGCCGTTGAGCGCGCCGAACTCGGCTCCCTTGGTCGCCAGCAGGTCATGCAGCGGGGTGTACTTGGCCTTGCGGCCCGCGGGCCGGTGCTCGTCGGGCCGATGGAAGACGAACTCGCGCTGGTACTCCTCGACGGCCTTGGCGGAGGCGTAGGCCTCATCTGCGTACTGGGTGAAGCGGCGGGGGTCGAGGCACCAGGAGTCCCACTCGGACTCGCCGTCGACGATGATCTCGGCCAGGACCTTGCCGAGACCGCCGCCCTCACCGATCCCGGCTCGAATGCCGAGCATGGCGTAGCCGTTGCGGACGCCCGGCAGCTTGCCGACGAGCGGCACGCCGTCGCCGGAGTAGGTGATCGGGCCGTTGATCACCGATGAGATCCCCGCGGTCTGCAGCACGGGGAGGCGCTCCATAACCCGCTCCATGTTGTCGGCGATGCGGTCGAGGTCGGGCGGTTCGAGCTTGTTGGCGAAGTCGTCGGGTATGCGGTCGCGGCCCCAGGTTCTGCAGCCCTGCTCGTAGATGCCGACCAGCAGGCCGTTGTGTTCCTGGCGGCTGTAGAAGTCGTCGCCCGGGTCGCGGATCAGGGGCACCCGCTTGTCGAGGGCCTCGAGTTCGGGCAACTCCTCGGTGAGGAGGAACTGGTGCTCCATCGACGACACCGCGGACTCCAAGCCGTAGAACCTGCCGATCTGATGCACCCGGTAGCCGCCGGCGTTCACGAAGCTCTCGCACTCGATGTCGCCCTTGTCGGTGCGCACGAGCCAGCCCTCCGCGGTGGGTTCGAGGCCGGTCACCTCGGTGTGGCGGCACACCTGGCCGCCGTTGCGCCGTCCGGCCTTGCAGAGACCGTTTACCAGGCCCGTCGGGTCGATGTCTCCGTCGACGGGGTCCCACAGGCCACAGGTCAGGCCGGTGACGTCGAGCAGCGGATGCGCTTCGGCCATCTCGGCTGGGCCTAGCACCTCGAAATCGACGCCCATACCCTTGGCCATGCCGACGAAGTGCCGGTAGCCGTCGAGGTCGGACTGGTCATAGCCGAGTCGGATCCCGCCGTCGTCGCGGCGGTAGGTGATCGGCGCCTCGGGGTCGGCTGCCAACCGCGTGTAGAGCTCGACGGAGTACTTCTTGAGGCCGACCATCGTCTGGACCGCACCGAACTGGGTGACCTGACCCGCGGCGTGCCAGGTCGAGCCCGATGCCAGTTCGTCGCGTTCCACGAGCACGACGTCAGTCCAGCCGTGCTCGGTGAGGTGGTAGAAGGTGCTGGCCCCACCGACCCCGCCCCCGATCACGACCACCCGCGCCCGACCCGGAAGGCTGCTCACGCTCGACTCGGTCGTTGCCGGGCGCGGCCGGAGCCGCGCAGTGTTGTTGTCGGGTGTGGTATTGCCGCCGGGTGTGGCCGGAGCCGCGCTGTTGTCCGGTGTTCAGGTGTGGTTTGAGCCAGGCGTTCGATGCCCGGTCGGGTCGAGGAACAGGTCGTGCTCACGAGGGTATCGGCTGTGCGGCAGCCAGGGCTCCACGGATGATCTCGGCTACGACCGCGCAGTCGTCGAGCGACATGCTCAACGGGATGCGTATGTCGCAGAGACCCGACAGCACCTTGGTGGTGGCGTCAAGGGTCTGTTGACTGGCGTAGCGCCAATGGTCGTAACGGCTCGTGAAGCCGACCGGCTCGGGCTGACCGAACCACTTCACATGGACGCCATGGGTCGCGGCGAGTTCCAGCCACGCCCTCAGAGTCGAGGTCTCGAGGCCGTCGACGGAGAATTGAATCGACGAAGCCACGTACTGCTCCTCGGCGCGACGCTGCGGCACGCGGATCAGCGGATCGGCGTCGAGCAGTTCAGCCAACCGGTCGTAGCGCTCGTTCCACAGGGCCGCCCGCTGCTCGAGGACATCGAGTTGGGGGCGAGCGACGGCTGCGGCCAGCGCCGACATGCGCATCGACAGGTTCGGCGTCGTATACCGGTGCCGCTCGATCACTTCTGTTGGCGGGGTGGCGCCGTGCTGGGCGTAGAGCATGTACGAGCCGCTGAGCAGGATGGCCCGCGCCGCGACATCGTCATCGTCGGTGACCAGCAGCCCGCCCTCACCGGAGTTCACGTGCTTGAAAGTCTGGGTGGAGAAGCAGCCGACCGTACCGAACGTGCCCGTCGGGCGCCCGTCCCAGCCGGCGCCCATCGTGTGGGCACAGTCCTCGATCACGGTCAGGCCCAGGTCGGCCGCCACGTCCATGAGTCGGTCCATGTCGGTGATGTGGCCCCGCATGTGCGACAGCATCAGGAGCCTTGAACCCGACCGGTCAGCAGCGGCGCACAGGTCGTCGAGGTCGATCTCGTAGCCGGGAGTGATTCCGACGAAGACGGGGTCGCCGCCGGCGTGGACGATCGCACCCGGGACCGGCGCCAACGTGAAAGCGTTCATGAGCACCGGCTCGCCCGCTCCGACACCGAGGGCCATGAGGCTCGCAGCCAGCGACGCTCCGCAGCTGTTGAAGGCGACGCAGTAGCGGCTGCCGACAAGCCGCGCGAAGGCCGTCTCCAACTCGGCCACATCAAGCTCGTCGGCGCCGGTCTCGCCGTAGCGGAACAGCCGACCCGTCGCCAGCAGTTCGTTCACCCTCTCGATCCCCTTAGCCGGAATCGGCGGAGGCGACGTGAAGTCAAGCTCGATCCTAGGAAGCCCTGTCATCAGCCCTTCACCCGAAGACCCACCGCACGGGTGTGGATGCCAGATCGAATCCCATCAGCGGTAGACGTCCTTCCTGGCGCCGATTGTGAGCACAACAATGTCACCGTCTCGCGCCGTGTAGATAATGCGATGAGAGTGTCCTAGGCGCGCCGAGCGTTTGCCCCGTAGTTGGCCCTGGAGTTTTTTCCCGAGCGCAGGCTCGTCGTCGAGTCGTCTGATGAGCTCACGTGCTTTCTGCGAGAGCGCCGGTGGCAGTCCATCGAGGTCCTTCTTTGCTCTGGCGGTCAGTTCGGGCACGAATTGATCAATCGAGGGGAACGAGGTCTCCGGCCGCGAGGTCAGCCTCGGCTTCTTCGATAGCGGCCACAGTGTCGCTGTCGGCAAGGATGTTGAGCGTCTCAATCAGCGATTCGTACTCTTCGTGCCCCACGATCACAGCGGCTGGGCGGCCGTGCTTCGTGATGATGAACTCGGCCCCGGTGGACTCGACCTCGTCGACAATCTCGCTCAGGCGACTACGGGCATCAGTCAATGGAGCCGTGTAGCTTCTGGGGGCGTTGCTGTTCATCCTCAAACTGTACAGAATAAAAGACAGAACATCACAGCAGTGCGAGTCTAGTGCCCTGCGGGGACCCAGAGGTAGCCGCGGTCTGGTGTCTGTTTGAGCGCTACCGGTAGCGGCCAGAGCTTGGGGTGACGCCACTTGGAGACATCGGGTGTATTGCCCTTCGGGCGGTTGCAGTACTCGTGGGCTGCCTGGAGGTTGTCGACGTGGTGCAGCCGCGACTGGTAGGTGGTGCAGTCGCACTGCTTCGGGGCTGTGACGGCGATACCACAGGAACGGCTCATAGTGGTATTTGTCCAGGGACCGCTTCGTTAGATGCGCCGAGCACCACGAGCACACCGAACTGCGTCTCTTGTGAACAAACTCAGTCCGGTTGCATCTCGGACAGGCCTCCAAGTTTTCCAACATCACCACTCCAATCGGGCTGTTCCCTCAGGTCGGACAGACGGGCACGGGACAAGGATAAGGCGTGCTAGGTTGCACTAGGACGGTGCGTACAATGTTCCCACGGACGCTGTGTATCGGCTCTGTCACATACCGGTGCGAACCTGTGTTCTTGTAAGCGCGTTCTGGAAGCGGTGAGTCCGAGACTCAGGCCTAGGCGTAGCGCGTTTCATCGGATCAGCGTCCCCTTCTTGGAGCTTCGACAGTGCAATACTTCAGACAAATGACATTGACAGGAGTCGAGGCGGCGCCCGGGGCCGCGGCTAGTGGGACTTTGTCCTGCGAGCGTGGCCTGGCAGTTGCTGCGTGGGCGATCGCCAAGAACGGTGCCCTTGCATCGATCTCAGCACATGAGTTAAGCCTGTTGAAAGAGATGACACCGGTAGAGGCCGGTTCTGGTATTGACGGGCTGGTCGACTTGATTCGAGAGGGTGGCGACCCGCTTGGAGAGGCGTTCACTCGCATTCGTTCGGCGAGGGAACGTCGGTCGTTGGGAGCGACCTACACCCCGCCTGAGATCGTGTCCTCGATGGCGGCCTGGATCGCCGGTCGGGGTGAGCCGTCGCGCATCGTCGACCCGGGGACCGGCTCGGCGAGGTTCTTGTTGGCGGCTGGCCGGGCGTGCCCGCAAGCGTCGCTGGTGGGGGCAGAGATCGACCCTCTCGCTGCTCTTGTTGCCCGTGCGAACCTGACCGCTGCCGGGTTCGACACCCGGTCGCAGATCGTTGTGGGCGACTACAGAACAGCAGTGTTGGGTGACTGTGACGGGACCACTGCCTTTGTAGGCAATCCCCCCTATGTCCGACATCATCAGATCGAACCCGCCGGCAAAAAGTGGCTGGCCGACAGCGCGGCACGGCTCGGGCTCAAGGCCAGTGGCCTCGCTGGCCTGCATGCGCACTTCCTGGTGGCGACCGCCCTTCACGCCCGTTCAGGCGACATCGGCTCCTTCGTCACGTCAGCCGAGTGGCTCGACGTCAACTACGGGCGGCTGATGCGAGACCTGTTTGCTGCACATTTGGGAGGCTTGTCGATCCACTTGATCGACCCGACGGCGAGTCCCTTCAGCGACGCGGCCACCACCGCTGTAGTGACCTGCTTCGAGGTCGGCACAACCTCAAAGGTGATCCGCATGAAGCGAATCCCCGACGCAAGGGCGTTGGGAGCGCTTGATGACGGACGCGAAATGGATCGACAACAACTTGTCCGCGCCCCGCGCTGGACCCCGCTGCTCAACAGGACGCCGAAACCGCCAGCCGGTTATGTCGAACTCGGAGAGTTGTGTCGAGTACACCGCGGTGCAGTTACCGGCGCGAACAAGATTTGGATCACCGACGCCTTGGACCCGGCGCTACCTTCAAGCGTGCTGATCCCTGCGGTTACTCGCGCCCGTGAACTGTTCGACGCACCCGACGGGAAGCTGAACACGGCGCGAAATCTGCTGGCGGTCATTGCCCTTCCAGCAGATCTGGACACGTTCGACCCTGCCGACAGAGTTCTCATCGACAGATTCTTGCGTGCAGCACAGCGGCACGGCATCCCGGAGGGATATGTCGCGAGCCATCGCAAACCGTGGTGGTCGGTGCGGCTCAGAGAACCGGCTCCGATCCTCGCCACCTACATGGCCCGGCGTCCACCGGTGTTCGTGTGCAACAAGGCCGCCGCGGGCCACATCAACGTCGCCCACGGTATTTACCCGCGCGAGCCGCTGCCGGAGCCGACCCTCGACGCCTTGGCGGCCGCTCTGTGTGCTGCGGGCCCCACCGCTGTCGGACGCACTTACGCAGGCGGATTGGTCAAATTCGAGCCGTCCGAGATGCAACGCATCCGCATCCCGGCCCCAGAGATGCTTGAAGTGATTGCAGCGTGACCACGGTCAAGCCGCCTCGGTGGCGGCACGAGGACTTCCAACGGGACCTGGACAGAGCCGTCGAAGTGTTCCGGGCACGGAGACTGAAAGAACCGGTCGACCAGTACCGCAAGGAATTCGACGAAGCCGTGGCGCGAGTCGAGCATGTCCTGAGAAAGACCGACAACCTGACCGCGACCCTGCCGGGTGCCCCGAATGCGCCGGAGGTGGCACTAGGTCTCCTGGCAGACGAGGAGTTGCGCGCCGTCCTGAGGTACTTGGCTGGGCCACCGATCTCAGAGGATGATCTCAAGACCCTTGCCGAGGCGCCCTCCTTGGCCCCGAGTCGGCTCAGCGGAGACGAGGCCATGGTGCAGCGGATCATGGCAGTGTTGCACGAGAGCCTCGACACCAAACGCTTCCCTTGGATGCCGACGCCGGAGCAGGAATCGCCCGATGACAGAGACCTGTATGCCGCAGTCGTCGCGTCGGCGAGCCTCCTCGCCACACAGCGAGTACAGACAAACCGCCGCAAGACCGACAAGGAACGTCAAGAAGGAAGGGTGCAGAGATACTTGACGCTGATTGGACTCAAGCAGGTTGATCCGAGACCGATCCCCACAGTCCGCGAAGCCCCTGAACCCGGCGAGTTCTGCGGTGAATGCCAGGTTGCCCGCCGAAAAGCCGACATCGTGGTGGCGCTACATGACGGGCGGGTCATGCCCATCGAGTGCAAGGTATTCAACGGTGAAACGGCGTGCGAGTGGAACCATTGGGCCATGAGGTCAACAGCGTGCTCCGGCGCCGCCGGGGTGATCATGACGCTGGGATGGGTCAGTAGCCGCACGAACCCTGCCGCCACCATCCACGGCACACCGACGCGCTCGGTTCCGTTCACCAGGCCCTCCACCATCGCCGCGCTGGTTCATGCAGCGGCGCGCCACTGCTGTGGGCGTAGACGAGCAGATTCAGGTCTGGGACGATCACTGCGGACGCGAACCAGCGAACTCAGTCGCCGCGAGCGAGTCGTTGAGCTGGTTCAAACGCAACGGATCGACACCGGGTTTGAACCCGCTGTCGTGAGGCCTGACCTCATAATCGGATTCCACCTCTGCGAGCACCGGGGACAGGCCCCGCCGCAGAGCATCGTTGACGACATGCTTGAACGGAACTCCTGACCGGTGGGCCTGTTCTTTGAGCGTCGCGGCCAGATCATCGTCAAGAGTCAACGTTGTTCGCATCCGCACATCATAATATCTCTGTCAAATGATGTGATGATGCGCCTGTCAGGAACTACCCTGTGGGACAGAGGTGAAACTCCCTGTGACGAGCGAATTGAGCGGAGGGAGGGGGATTCGAACCCCCGGGGCCGTGAAGCCCGCTGGTTTTCAAGACCAGTGCAATCGTCCGCTCTGCCATCCCTCCAGCTAGCCAGGATACTGGAAGGCCCCTGGAAGGGGGCTCGCCAATAACTCACCCAGGACATCGAGATAACGGGCGCGGGGCCACTCGACAACCCCGAGCGTGGCGAGATGAGGAGTCGGCCACTGCACGTCGATGAGCCGTCGGTGACCGTCAGCCAAGAGGTCAACGAGTGCCACCAGCGCCACTTTCGAAGCATCCGTGACCCGGTGGAACATGGACTCGCCCGCGAACAGGCCACCGATGGCCACCCCGTACAGACCACCGACCAGTTCCCCGTTGAGCCAGGTCTCGACGCTGTGGACCCATCCCAGGGAACCGAGCCGGGCATAGGCGTCCCGGATCTGTTGATCGATCCAGTCATGGGGCCGGCCTGAGTCAGCACAAGCGTCGATGACCGCAGGCAGAGCCGTGTTTACGCGAACCTCGAAACGGCGGGCCGAACGCCGCAGGGAACGGCTCACATGCAACGAGTCGAGCTCGAGCACCCCTCGCGGATCCGGCGACCACCAGCCGATCAGCCCGCCGGCCTGGATCGGCATCGGGAACATCGCAGACCGGTAGGCGGCCAGGATCGTTCCCGGCTCCAGATCGGCGCCGACCCCGACCAGCCCGGAAGGCTCCGCACTCTCCACAGGCGGAAAGCTCCACGAACATGGAGCGGGTTCGACGGGCATGGGACAAGGCTAGGGCGCGCTAGGTTGCCCAGATGGCGAACCGCCCCCCGCTAGTTGCCTGGATGAACCCGCTGCCGATGGAGTTGGCGCCGGTGCTCCGCAGACACCGCAGCAGTCTGGCCTCAGTGGCGAGCGGCAGAGTCCTCGACCTCGGCGGCTGGTCCGACCATCTCGACAGCTACCAGATCGTCAACGAGGTCGATTCGGTCACCATGCTCGACCGCCTTGGCGACATCAGGGCCGGCACCGCCGCAAACGACCCCGAAGGCGTCACCAGAGTCGATGCCGAACCCGAGGAACTCATCGAGCTCGGCCACGGACCCTTCGACACGATCGTCAGCCTGATCCGCACCCCCCTCGTTGCCGACCTGAACCGGTTCCTGCGAACCCTCACGGAACTGCTCGCCGACGAAGGACGGCTGCTGTTCCTCGAACCGGTGGCTCGGGCCGGTCGAACCGGTCGCCTGCCGGCGCTCGGCGGGCGGCTCGGCCGTGCAGCCGGCGGTCTGCATCTCGGCTGGGATCTGCCGGCCGAGATCCGCGCACTGGGACTGACGATCACCGACCTGCAGCGCTTTGAAGTGCCGACAGTGTCGGCGCCGTTCCGTCCGTTCGTGGAAGCGAGGGTGCGCCGGCCGATCAGCCCCCCGGTCAGCTCACCACGATCGTCACCGAGTTGACGGTGACGGTCCGCGACGGCCGACCTCCCAGCCCGCTGTCGTCGGGTTCGTGCAAGCCGATGATGTCCTGCATCACGCCGAGCCCGGCCTCATCGGTCTGCCCGAACACGATGAAGGTGCCCTGGCCGTCGAGCAGAGCGGTGTTGGGGCCGGTCGTGAAGAAGAACTGGGCGCCCGATCCATCGGGACCACCAGTGGCGCTGCGGGCCATCACCAACTGGCCGGGCACATACCGGTAGGGCCCGGTAAGGAATCCGCTCTCATAATTGAAGGTCGGTTCGTCGGGGATCGTGTAGCCCGGCCCCGGATCGCCCGTTGAATTCGTGTGGGGCGAACCGCCCTGAATGATGTCGATGCTGGGATCAGTTCGGAACAGTGTGGTGCCGTCGTAGTATCCCCAACGGGCCAGGGTCACGAAGTTGTTGACCGTGTTGGGTGTGTTCTCGGTGTCGAGCTCGATGACGATCTCCCCCTCGGAGGTGTCGAACACCGCCCAGTAGTTGTGTGCGGGGTTGATGCACGTCGGCTGCGGACCATCGAAGTCAAGCGTGCGAGGACTGCTCTTGTCGGCAGCGGGGCAATTTGGATCGGTTGGTTCTGAAACCTGCGTCTGCTGTGCAGCCGAAGTCGAAGTCGAATCATCGGGGTCGCTCTCAACAGGGTCAGGTTCGGCCACGGCGTCGGACGCAGTGTCGTTGCCGGGGTCCGTGGCGGTTGTCTCGACCGGGTCGACGCTTTCAAACGGGTCGTCATCACCGCGGTTCAACAAGATGCCGACGACCACGACGATCACCACTATGGCACCGAGCCCCGAACCCCAGCGGATCGTCCGACGACGGGTTCTGGCTTTCGCTGCAGCTGCTTCAGCTGCAGCGATGCGGCTAGCTCGGTTGGCTTTCTGGCGGGCGCGTTTGTCGGTACTCACGGCATCGTAGGATATCGGTGGGGCCGGCCGACTATGGGACAATCGCCTGCCAGCTCAAAAGAGGGAACAGTATTCCCGCGGCGAGCGGCAAGACCATCGCCAGAGCCAAACCCAGTATCAACCAGGCTTGGAGACGTCGCCTACGCTGCCCATGCCTCGACATCGCCCCAGTATTGGACTGCGGTCTAGTCTTTACCCTTCGTTTACGGGTGTTGGGGTTCTTGGCCACAACCGTTGAAGTTACAGCCAATCTGCGTTGCCTCCAAGTGTTCTGTAATCTCAGGTTGTGCGCCGGTTGCTTTGTCTGTTCGCCGTTGTTGTTGCGGGTTGCGCGATGCAAAGCGGCACCGAAAGGGTAGACCCTGCCGGAACCGAGACGTCATCGGTAGGCAGCACCACAACGATTCCGCATTCGGTGGGTCTTGTCCGGGTCGGTCCTTCGGTGTACGACCTCGTGTTTGCATGTGTCGACAGTGGAGCGGGCGAACTCCTCGCGGTGGGTGTCGGGAGAGACCAGAATGACAAGCCTGTACGCGCCTTTGTTCGAGCACACGTGGCCGAACCCTACATCGGAGTGGAAGTTGGTGAAGAGGGCGAAGAAGTGCTGTTTGAACCACGTCTCGGAGTGCTGCTCGACTTCACTTTCCAACACGACATCGTGCGGTTCGACGACGTCGACTTCGTGGCTGGTCTCAATATTGACAACGGCGAGCACACCCCCGCAGGGATGGGCTCTGTGGTCGTTGAATGCCGCAGCTACGAGACCGGGCTCCCCGACGAAGCGTTGGCCGGCCGGTCTTGACCAGAGGGGCTTGAACCAGAGAGCCTTGAACAGCCGACTGCGGTCATGCGCAGGGGTTGTCTTGGAGGATCATCGGCAACCGACCAGACCGGTAAGTGGTCACTGCATCGTCTTCGATCGTGAACACGACCCGAAAATTCGCGTCCGAGGCATCGGTCGGCACGAAGACCAAGTTGACCGTGTCGGCATCGACCACTTGCCGTTCCAGTTTGTCGCCGAACGCTGCCACCAGCTGCTCGGCGGAAGTACCGATCCCCATCCCAGAACGTGAAGTGATTGGACCGCTGACAATGTCAACTCGCTCAATTGTGGATGCATGCACCAAGAAGCTGATCCCGGGCGGGGCCGCTGCAGGCGTAACGCGGTAGCACTCACTCACAGGTTCACACGAAAGCATGGCCGACCCGCTCGCCTCCGCAGCAGCCGGCACCGTCAGCCCGAAACTGACAACCCCGAGCCCGATCGTGCTGATCGACGAGTCGCTGTTTAGTCGCGGAACGGCGTTCTCATCAACGTCTGCGACCGTCTGAGCATCTGCTCCGCCAGTGGTACAGACAACCGGAAGCTCGATCGGCACTGAAGCCGGAATTGAAGTAGTCGTGATTGTGTTGACCGTAGGCTCATCGGAGTCGTCAGCACCATCAGATTCGCTGCTACCGCCGGTGTCTGATCCAGCAGCGGATGTTGTGGACGGCGCGGTCGTCGAACTGGTCGAATCGGTCGTTGTGTCCGCAGAATCGTCGTCACCCCGGCTGATAATGAGAAGGGCTGCGGCAACGATGAAAATCAATGCGACGAGCGAAACTGCAATCTGGCGTGGTGACATGGTGCAAACCGGGCTGTTTGAAGATCTTGTATGTGGACAGTTCGGAACCTACCACACGGCATGGGTGCATTAGTTGCAACACCCGGAGTTTCAGATGCACGAACGGGATTTGTAGGCCGCCCGGGGCTCGAACCCGGCACCTTGAGATTAAAAGTCTCCTGCTCTACCCGATGAGCTAGCGGCCCACCGAGCAGGCTAGCGGAAGCGCTGCGCGCTGCTGCCTCACACTCCCGCGTCGGCTTCGATCTTCAACAATCGCTCGAAGTTGTCACGAAGCTCGGCGCGCCGACTGCGGTCATGGGCCAGATTCACCAACTCCAGAGGATCCTCGACGGTGTCGTACCACTCATGGTCGTGATCCTCGAAGGAAGCATCGACGTCGAAGAGCTTGGGTGTGGCGGACCGGGTGCCGTCACGCTCGACGCCACCGCCGATCCCGTAGTAGCGGGCGTATTTGGTGACGCCGTCGAAGAAGCCGCGGACCGCGTAACGGCAATTTCGAAGCAGCGAGGACTGGGCGCTGTCCTGGGAGAAGAACACGACCTCACGCGGCCGGGCTGCCGGATCGGCCAGCGCCGGGGTCAGGTCGACGCCCGACAGCGAGGGCGCGTCGTCGAGGTCGACGCCGCCGAGAGCACACAGAGTCGCGGCGAGATCGACATGCGTGGCCAGAGCATCGGTCGTCGTTGCGGCCCCGGTGACACCTGGAACCTTGACGACCAGGGGCACCCCCATGACCTCCTCATAGACGCACGGCAATTTGGCGCGCAGGCCGTGTGAGCCGCAGGCGTCGCCGTGATCGGAGGTGTAGGCGATGACGGTGTCGTCATAGATGCCGAGTTCGTCCAAGGCGCCGAGCAACTCTCCCAAGTTCTGGTCGAGTTCCTCATGGAGGTGGGCGTAGTAGTCGAGTTGTCGCAACCAGGCCCGCTCATCGGCAAGGTCCATCCGGCCGACGAAGTGCTCGTGGTTGCGCACCTGGCGCCAGACACGTTGGACCTCCGGTTTGGAATGCAGATCGTCGTGAAAGTTGGCCGGGAGTTCGTCGAACCGCTCCGGATAGTCCTCGGCCACCGCCTCCACGGGCACACCCTCGAGCCGCAGCTTGCGCATGAACTCGAAAGCCTTGGCGTCGGAGGGGTGATCAGCCTGATAACTCAGATGGTCGATCGGGAACCACATGATGTCGTGCGGGTTGACCAGGGCCACGGTGAGGTGCCAGGGCGTGTCGTCGTTCGCATGCTCGCGCAGCCAGTTCATGGCGTCGGCGGCGATGATCGGATCGAAGAACCGGCCGCTCCAAGCCGAACCTGTGTAGTGGGTGTCGTTGCCGCGGAAGTCCTGGTAGCCGTGCGCTGTCATCTCCGGGACATGCTCGTGCGAGAGATGCCATTTCCCCAGGTAAGCGCTGTAATAGCCGTGCTCTGTCAACAGACTCCCAATGGTGGGAATCGCTGGGTCCAACGCCGTGTGAGCCGGGAACGAGACGTTGTCGACCACCCCGTGCTCGGCGAGGTAGCTGCCGGTGTAGAGGCTCGCCCGAGACGGTGAGCACGGCGAGGAGTGTGTGTAGTAGCGGTTGAAGGTCAACCCGTCGGCGCGCAGCCGGTCATGTGCGGGAAGGTCGGCTCTGCCGGTCAGCCAATCGTTGCGCCGTTCCTCATCGGAAACGATCAACAGGATATTGGGTTGTTTGTCCATGGCCGCAGAGTAGAACGCTCAACTCATCCGGGCTATATGGGAGGCGAAAGCTGAACGGACCGCATCGAGCGCCTCTCGGTTGGTCAACCCGTCAATACACATGACCTCACCGACATGGACCTGTACCAGCGGCCGGCCGCGCCAAGGGATCCGCGGGAATCGGCTGTTGCTCGGCCAGACTTCGTCAGAACCGACAAGAGTGACCGGCAACACGACCGCGTCGGCTGCTCTGGCTATCTCCAAGAACCCCCTGCGAACCTTGCCGAGGCCGGACTCGTCACGTTTCTCGGGGGGCACGATCCTGCCCTCGAGCATCACCGCCACAGGTCGGCCGGCTGCGAGCGTCTCAACGGCGGTGTCGATCGTCGCCCGCCAGCCGGTTCCCGCGCTGATACAGCCGGCCGATTTGAGGAACCCTCCCACCAGAGGAATGTCGAAGTACTTGGCGCGCACCAGGATCCGGGCCCGCAACCCGAGCCCCTCAAGCAGCGCGAACCCGACCGGGACGTCAAAGAAGCTCCTGTGGTTGGCGACCACGACAACGGGCCTTCCCAGCGTGTCGAGCGGGCCGTTGCCAGTGTGGCGCGTCCGGCAGAACAGCCGGCTCACCGAACGCAGGAACACAGCGCGGCGCGAGAACCGACGTTGATCACGGTCAGGGACGGAGGCCACGGCATTTGTCTAGCGCCCTTTCGGGCCGGGCGGCACACAAGTTCGGTGCGACGACGAGTGGTGACTGTGCCTGTGAACTACCGTCGGCGGTTCATGCCCGCTGCAGCGCCCGAAGAGATCCCCCGCGAGAGTTGGCTGGCGCTGATCGTCGTTACTGCGGCGGCGTTCCTGGTGGTGCTCGACGTGTCTGTGGTCAACGTTGCTCTTCCCTCGATAGCGCGCGACCTCGAAGCGACGTCGGCACAGCTCCCCTGGGTGATCTCCGGTTACAACATCGCCCTGGCGTCACTGCTGCTGTTGGCAGGACGAACCGCGGACCGCCGCGGCCGCAGGGCGACGTTCACCGCGGGGCTGTACCTGTTCCTTGCCGGCTCCGCCCTGTGCGGAATGGCCAACAGCCCGATGACCCTGATCGTCGCCCGGGTGGTGCAGGCGACGGGGGGCGCATTCCTCATGCCCGCCTCGCTGGCGATGGTGCTGCCCCAGTTCCCGCTCTCCCGACGAGGTGCGGCCATCGGGATCTGGGGCGCCGCCGGTGCACTGGGAGCGGCCTTCGGCCCCTCCGTCGGCGCCGTGTTGATCAACGCCTGGAGCTGGCGGGGGATCTTCCTCGTCAACGTCCCGTTGGGGCTGATCGTCGCGGTGCTGGCCCGGCGTCTTGTCGCTGAGACGCGTGACGACACAGCCGAGGGACCGCTCGATCTGATCGGTGTCCCCGTCGGTGTGGCCGGCGTGGCGCTGGTCATGTACGGAATCGTCCGTTCAGAGCAGCACGGGTGGACCGACCAGAGTGTGCTCCTGTTGATCCTGGCCGGGATCGCGGTCGTTCCCTTCGTGGTCTGGCGATCGAGACGCCACCCTGCCCCGCTGCTGGACCTGTCGCTGTTCGCCGGTCGTCCCTACTCGGTGTCGACTGCGGCCTTCTGGGCCTATTCGCTGGCCTTCACGGCCGGGTTCTTCCTCAACTCGTTCATGTTCCAAGAGCTGTGGGGCATGAGCGTGCTGAAGACCGGTCTCGGTCTCACTCCGGGTCCTTTGATCGCCGCGGTGGCGTCCGCACGCCTGGGAGGGACGGCCGACCGGATCGGGCACCGCTGGATAGTGTCGATCGGCTGCTGGGTGGTCGCCGCGGGCTACCTCTGGATACTGCTGACCTTCACGTCGGAACAGGATTACGTCTTCGTCTACGTGCCGTCAGCGGTCCTCATCGGGGTGGGCGTCGGAGCCACCATCGCCGGTTATCAGAGCGCGGCGATGGCAGAGGTCGGAGTCGACCAGTTCGCGAGCGCCAACGCCACGCTCCGCACCTTCCAACAGGTCGGGTACGCCATCGGCATCAGTGTGGTGAGCACCCTTGCCGCAGGGTTCAGCTACGACGGAATATTCGACGGCTTCGTATGGGTGATCGCCTGTTTCGTCGTCTCCGGAACGGTGATGCTGGTCGGCTACCCCTCAGGCTCAGCCGTCGCCCGCCAAGCAAGAATCATCCGCTGACTCGCCCTTGAGTGAACTCATGCTCTCAGGTGAAGGTGCATTCGCTGGGGTCGGGGCTTTGGTCCACTGCTGGTAGGTGTGGATCGGTTAGGGCGAAGCGTGAAGACGCAGCGAATCCTCGATGCAGCGTCGATGGGGTTTCTCTGTTTGGGTGTGGTGTAGCTGTTAGATGACCGTTTTGCGGCTGGGGTAGTCGGTGGGCTGGGGTTGGGTGTTGTTGCTCCGCCGACGATTTTTTGCTGTTCGGCTTGACAGGGGGGGGGGGGGGGGGGGGGCATTATTACTTGACGGCCATGAAGAGCCGTTTGAGTTTCGCGTCCCGTTGGTTGAAGTCTGCACATCCCGGGAGGTTTTCTCGAGATGGGTCTGGGGAGGTTGCTGGTCGGTTTGGTCTGTGGCGTGTGGTCTTGTCGTTTGTGGCTGTGTCGGTGCTGGCTGTGGGTTTGTCGACAGACCCGGGCTTGGTTCCGGGTTTGTCTTTGGCTGCTGCTGATGACCGGACTGAGACGTATCGGGTGCAGGTGGCGCCGTTCACCCGGTCGGTCCCGGTGTGGAACTATGAGGATCGCACGACCCGGGTGCGGGTCGCGCCCTTTGCCAAAGAAGCCGCCGTCTACAACTACGAGGACCGTACGGTGCGGGTGCGGGTGCCGGCTGGGTTCAAGTCGGTGGCTGTGTTCAACTACGAGAACCGTGTGTCGCGGGTGCGGGTCGCGCCGTATGCCAGAAAAGTAGCTGTGTACAACTACAGGACCTACAGGTCGTGTCCTCCCACGGATCGTGGTTGTCCACCGCGTCGGGTGCGGGTCGCGCCGTTCACTCGGACGGTCCCGGTGTGGAACTATCAGGAGACCACCAAGCGGGTGCGGGTCGCGCCGTTCACGAAAATGGTGGCTGTCTACAAGCTCGAGGAGCGCACCAAGCGGGTGCGGGTCGCGCCGTTCACTCAGTCGGTCCCGGTGTGGAACTATCAGGAGACCACCAAGCGGGTGCGGGTCGCTCCGTATGTCAAAGAAGTCGCCGCCTACAACTACCAGACCCGTACACGGCCCGTCGCACACAGCCACCCAACAACAACAACCACGACGACCACGACTACGACTACGACCACGACGACGACTACTACGGTGCCGCCGGTTGTGAAACCGTCGGTTTCTGTTTCGGGGTATCTGTACAGCAGTGTTTCTGAGGGCAGCCCGGCCCGGTTCGTCGTGTCGGTGGCGCCGGCACCGTCACAGCCCTATGATGTTGCTGTGTCGGTGTCGACCAAAGGCAGCTTCGGGGTCAGGAGCGGGGTCCGTACGGTCACTGTGCCGACAAGCGGCCGTTATTTCTTGGATGTCGCCACCGTTGATGACCGCAACAACGAACCTGACGGCACGATAACAGCGCGGGCCGTGCCCGACAGCCGCTACACGGTCAAGGCAAGCCCAGCGACAGTCACCGTCAAAGACAACGACATCCTGTCTCCACCGACCACGACAACCACGACGGTGCCACCTCGACCGGCGGGTTCGGTGCCGTTGGCCGCTCCGACTGATGTGGATGTTAGTTGTGCTGCTGGTGGTCTTGTGGTTGTTTGGGCGACCACGCAGTCGTTTTCTGTTCGGAGGGGTTTCGAGATCGAGGTCAACGGCAGGGCTGTGACTGTTCCCTACGCGGTTGGTTTGAGCAGCCTGGAGTGGACCTGGGGGGAGCCTGAATCAGGCAAGCCGTATCGGGTTCGTGTCCGAGAGCGGGTGTTCTCGGCTGCTGGTGACGGAACTGTGGAGACACGTTTCTCGCCGTGGGTGAGTTCGTCTGTCGCCTGTGAGAGGTTCGTTCCACAAGATTTCGAGGCTTCGTGCAACGCGCACGGTGTGGTTGAAGCCCGATGGGATCCAGTGAACGGCGCAAGCTTGTACCAGGTCGAGTGGCTTCCCCAGCATGAAGTAGGAAGCAACAAGAGACGGAACGTCACCTCCACGAACCCGACCTGGCAAGGCGACGAGGGCGGCACCTACAAACTCAGAGTCAGCGCCTACTCCAAAGCCGCCAAGAAATGGTCCCGTTTCTCACCACAAGAAACTGTCACCTGCCCAGAAATCACCTTCCCGACCCAACGATGGGCTTCGAGTTCCCCTAATTTTGGTAGCGACGACCCGGACACCGAGATCACCGGATATCTCTTGATCTCACGCCGCTGCCCCACGACCCGGCTCGGTGATCAAACCACCAGAACCTGCACCGAAGTATGGGAAGAAACCATCACAATCAGGGTCGACCAACGCCAATGGTGGAAACGACTACCCCTCGCAAACTGGAGCAGTGGATACGACGCGATCTTGAATATAGTTGATTTGGGTGCCCTGGTGGCTGCGGCCAAAGGCTCGTCGTCTTCCAAACCGATCACTCGCATGAGGAGTGAATTTACTGTGTCATTTGAAGGTGGACGACAGGCAGTTGGATACGCTCAGATCACTGAAAACGAGCGTGTGTACCTTGCGGTTAACGCGTATCCTCCACTACCAATTATTGGGTGTCTTCCACACAAATACACAACAAAAACCTCAACCCTCGATCGCCAGACATCCACCACCGGAAATCACACAACACATCGAGATATCACCATCCATTATTGCCAAAAAGGGTAACAAAGGTAAACATATGTTCTCAGAATCCGATGTCTCTAAGCTTGCAAAACTAGCATGGTTTCGGAAACTGCCTGTTCTTTGGTTCGCGATCATCATTGGTGTTGTACGTTTAACGCTGGACCTTCTTCGTTTGTCCGGTTTGGAAGTACCAGTTGTAATCCCACATCCGATTGGTTTTGTGATGCTTGTAATACTCGCTACGCTGTTTGTTTCATCTGTGGCTCTCCAATGGCTCGGAGACATCGCATTCAGGATATTGAAACGCAAGGATTCACGAATAGCAGAAAATGGAAACCACACAACCCACTAGGATATCACGGTCCACTACTGCAAAAGGGATGATAATATGAATCCGGGAAGTAGTACTTTCAAGCTTGAGAAACTAGTTTGGCCAAAAATGGCCTTTTCGGATTTAAGCGGGCACTGGGACCGCGTTGAGATGGGTGGGGTGTCGACGAGTTCTGGTGTGAGGGCATGGACGTCGTTGAGTCCCTGACCCGGCTTCACGCGGACCTCGGCGTCTAGCCCCGCCGGCTGAGGGTCTCGCGGAGGTGGGGCTCGATCGCCGCCGCGACGGTCGCTGCTCCGTGTTCGTTGGTGTGCACGAAATCCCAGTAGCCCTGATCGTTCATGAGGGTGTGGCGTTGAAGGGGTGCGCGTCCGCGGAAAAGCCCCTTTGATGTGGGACGATGTGTGTTGATACGCACATGTGGGTTCCACAGAAAGGGGCATCTCCGAGATGCAGGTTAGCAGCACTTGTGATGTGAGGGTGACGGGGGGTGGTGGGCAGGTCGCGGCGCATGCGGGTTTGTTCGCGTTGGGGCGTTTCGCTGACGGTTTGGGGCTTTGTGAGGCGTTGTCGGCGGCGGTGCCGGTGTCTGGTGAGCGTGCGCCGGTGCATGACCGGGGCAAGGTGTTGGTGCATTTGTTGTTGATGCTCGCCGGGGGTGGGGAGGCGTGCGCGGATATTGAGCATCTGCGGGCCCAGCGGGTGCTGTTTGGGGAGGTGGCGTCTGATTCGACTCTGTACCGCACACTGCGGGGTTTGGGTCCTGACGTGTTGGAGGGGCTGGCTTCGGCGGTGGCCGGTGTGCGCGCACGGGTGTGGGAACGCCGCGGCGACGTGGAGTCGTGTGCTCCGGTGGTTTTGGACATCGACTCGACTTTGGTGGTGTGTTGCATCTGACTTCGCGCGACAGATCCTGAGTTTTTTCAAGCAGCATCAGGCGGGGTTGGCGGTCCTAGACGAGTAGTTCCAAGGGGTGGGGGTCCACCATTTGGGGGGTGAGGGTGTCCATGCTCGGGGTTTCCCATAAACCTTGATCTTGGAGGACCTTGGTATGAACCCGGACTCAGACACCCTCGTGACTGCACTGTATGTGCGGATCGACGATTTGTTGGCGTCAAATCCCCACTGGTTGCCGCAGCGGCCTGTTGTGGGGATAGCGCCGAGGTTGTCGGACGCGGAGTTGGTCACTTTGGCGGTGCTGTCGGCGTTGTCGGGGTTCGATTCCGAGGCCCGGTTCATCCGTTACGCGACAGCGCATTTGAAGCCGTGGTTTCCGTATCTGCCGCAGCGGTCCGGTTACAACAAGCGTCTGCGCCGCAGCGGCGAGTTGATGAAACATGTGTTGGGTGCGTTGGCCCGGGACTGCCCGTCGTTTCACGACGACGTGTGGCTGGTGGACTCGACTCCGGTGGAGTGCGGACGCAGCCGCGACACCGTACAGCGTTCTGATTTGGCGGGTTGGGCCGCCTACGGCTACAGCGCGTCGCACTCAAGGTGGTTCTGGGGGTTGCGCCTGCATCTCATCACAACACCTTCGGGACTGCCGGTCGCTTACGCGCTCACCGGCGCCAAAACAGACGAACGCGACACCTGTTTGGACATGATCGCCCACGCCGACATCGCCCGGCCAGGCCAGACCCTCATCGCTGACAACCGCTACCGGCGAGCCGGTTTCGAGGACGAACTCAACGCCGCGGGCATCGAACTGATCGGGCCCGCCACCAAAACAGAACCAGCCAGACCCCACCAGCGGTTCCTCAAACCGCTGCGCCAGATCATCGAATCAGTCAACTGGACCCTCAAATCCCAACTCAGTCTCGAACGCCACCGCGGCCGCACCAGACAAGGCGTCGCCGCACGAATACTGCAACGACTCCTCGCGCTCACCGCAGCCATCTGGCACAACCAAACCACCCACCAACCCGGACCCGCCCGATCCCTCACCGCCTACGACCACTGACCCCTTGGAACTAATCATCTAGGACAGGAGGCTGCAGCCTATGAGTTCCGAGCAGAGAAAACCGAAGAAGCTGCTGACAGCAGAGCAGAAGTACGACTTGTGGGTGCGGATGCTCACCGGTCAGGTCACTCAGGTCCAGGCGGCCGCGGAGGCTGGTGTGGACCGGTCGGTGATCGCCCGGCTGCGGGCTGTCGCCCGCGACGGGGCGGTAGCGGCGTTGGGTTCGTCCAAGCCTGGCCGGCGGCGTCAGTCCCAAGCCGAAGCGACCGAGGCCGCGGCGTTGCGCTCGGAGGTGGAACGGTTGGAGCGTACTGTGGTCGAACAAGCCGTGGAGCTGGCGGTGCTGCACCGAAAAACGGGTTGAGGTGTGAGCGGTGGTGTCCCCGCCCGCGTCGATGGGACCGCCGAGACGACGCTGCTGGAGTTGATCGACGACGCCGTCGCGGCGGGTTGGACGCACAGCCGGGTCTGCACGGTGCTGGGGGTGGACCGCCGCCGGGCATGGCGCTGGACCCAGCGCCGCGCCGACGGCACTCTTGACGATGCCCGCCCCGGGGGCCGTCCGATCCACAGCCTGCTTGATTCCGAACGCGACGAGATCATGGCGCTGTTCGACGAGTGGGGGCACATCGACCGGTCGCATCGCAAACTCGCGCACCGCGGCTCCTACCTGCAGCGTGTGGGTGTCACCCTCGACAGTGGACCGCGTACTTGCAGGTCACGGCCTCGCACTGGCCGGCACGCCCCGCCCGGTCCGCACAGCCAAAACGCCGTGGCCGGACTGGTGTGAGTGGCGACCCAACCAACTGTGGTGCTTCCACGGAACACAGTTCCCGGCATGTGAACCCGCCAAACACGCCTACGCGATCGTCGATGTCGTGTCCCGCAAATGGATCGCCACCCATCTCACGACAGCGCCGGACTCGGTCGCTGCTCGGGTCCTGTTCGCCAAAGCCTTGCAAAGCGAACAGCTCCTCACCGACGAGGCCGCCACCCGGCTCGACAACCCCAACAGCGACCTCCCCGACAACAACGAGATCCCGCTGCTGTTAGCGGTCAGCGACAACGGACCGGAGACGCGCTCAGGCGACACAGCCAAGTTCATGGCCCTCTGCTCGATCGCCCAACACTTCGGACGGCGCTCAACACCCACCGACCAAGCCTGGATCGAGTCTCTGTTCAGCCACATCAAAGGCGAACACCCCCACCTCGAAACGCTCGACGACCCCACAGACCTCACCCGAGAACTCGAACGCGTCCGCGGCCACTACAACACGGTGCGGCTCCACGAACCCGTCGGCTATGTCACCCCCAACGACGAACACACCGGACAAGGCGACCAGATCCGCCAAGCACGCCGCGACGGACTCCACCAAGCCGACACGCAACGACGCGCCCAGCACCGAAACCAACCGCTAACATGACAAACCAACCACCACCGCACACCCACCAATGCGACTTGAAAAAACCCGCAACTTGTCGCGAAGAGTCAGATACACCTCAGTGGAGGTGCATTCTGAGAACAAGGCCGGCGCGGCTGCGCATTTCAAGGGCGGGTACGGGTTCCATCCGATGCTGTGTGTCACCGACGACGGCGAGGTGCTGTCGATCAAGCTGCGGGCGGGCAACGCCGCCGCCAACTCGATAGGCGACCACATCGAGGTGCTCGACGCTGCTGTGGCTCAGCTCCCCGCAGCCGTGTCTGCGGGGCACCGCGAACACGACGACACGGCGCCGGTCCGGCGGCTGCATCTGCGTGTCGACGCCGCGGGGTGTTCTACACGTATCGCTGCTGCTTGCCGGGACCCCAACATCGAGTTCTTCATGACAGCACGCTCAAACAACCAGGTAACAGCCGCTATAGACGACAACCGCATCGAGCCTGTCAGGTCCTCTGTGTAAGGGGGGTGGTTTGAGATAGTTGTCCGGGGCTGTTCGGCTCCGGGTTTACCGAAAGGATCATTATGAGTGATATTCATCGAAACGAAGTGCCGGGTTTGCCGGTTGAGGCGGTGCCTCTGGTGTCTGGGGAGGTGTTGGATTCTCTGATGGAGAGGGTTCACTCCGAGGGTGCCGATCTGTTGGGGCCTGACGGCTTGTTGTCGCAGGTGACCAAGGCCGTGTTGGAGCGTGCTCTGGCTGAGGAGTTGGCGGATCATCTCGGTTATGAGCGCGGCGACCCGGCCGGGGTCGGGTCTGGGAACTCTCGTAACGGGTTCACACCCAAGCGTCTGCACACTGATGCGGGGACTGTGGATCTGGACGTGCCCCGGGACCGTGAGGGCAGTTTCGAGCCGAGGATCGTGGCGAAGGGCCAGACGCGTCTCGACGGGTTCAACGACCGGATCGTCGCCTTGTACGCCAGGGGCATGACCGTTCGCGATGTTCAGGCCCACCTCAAGGAAATCTACGGGGTGGAGGTGTCCCATGACCTGATCAGCCGTGTGACCGACGGGGTTTGGGAGGAACTCGAGGCGTGGCGGTCCAGACCCCTCGACTCGGTGTATCCGGTGGTGTTCATCGACGCGTTGATGATCAAGATCAGAGACGGCCATGTAGCTGACCGGCCCGTGTATCTCGCTGTTGGCATCGACGTCGAGGGCCGTAAAGACATTCTCGGCGTCTGGATCGGCGACTCCGACGGTGAAGGCTCCAAATACTGGGCCGGGGTGCTCGCAGAGCTCACCAACCGGGGCGTGGCCGACGTGTTGATCGTCGTGTGCGACGGCCTCAAAGGCCTGCCAGACGCCATCGAGGCGGCCTGGCCCAAAGCCACCGTGCAGACCTGTGTGGTGCATCTGCTGGGGGCCTCTGGCCGCTACGCCTCCTGGAAACACCGCCGAGAAGTCTCCGCAGGTCTCAAAGCCGTCTACACCGCCCCCAGCGCAGACGCCGCCCGAACAGCCCTCGACGACTTCGAGGCCGGCATCGGAGCCAAATACCCAGCTATCGTGGCGCTGTGGCGCAACCAATCCGAACAGTTCATACCGTTCCTCGACTTCCCCCCAGAGGTCCGGCGGGTGATCTACACCACCAACATGATCGAGTCGGTCAACTACCAACTCCGTAAAGTCACCCGCAACCGAGGACACTTCCCCAACGAACGAGCAGCGCTCAAACTGCTGTACCTCGCCATCAGAAACATCAACACCAAAAGAGGAGGACCACAAGGAACAAACACCCCAGGATGGACAGCCTGCATCAACCAGCTCGCCATCCGCTACCCAGGCCGACTCCCACTCGGCTAACATGACCACCACCACCCCGCCTTACACAGAGCATCTGACACCTCCACCGCAATCGACACCGAAATATGGCAGCAAGCCCTCAACACCAATAACGACGACGACACCGACGAACGCGCCCAGGTCGCGGAGCTCACCGACTTCGTCGACCTCTCCCACTGGCCCGACAAGACCCGTTTCATCACCCGCCGCGAGCCCCGCCACCCCGGCGCCCAACGCACCCTGTTCGACTCCGGCGCCTGGCGCTGCTGCGGGTTCTACACCGACGCCTTAGGCGACCCCGCCGAACTCGACGCCCACCACAGAGCCCACGCCCGCATCGAGAACACCATCGCCGACCTCAAAGACTCCGGCCTGGCCCGCATGCCCTTCACCGACTACAACGCCAACACCGCCTGGACACAGCTCGTCGCGTTCAGCTTGACGCTGGTGAAATGGTTCCAACAACTCCGCCTCACCGGACCCCTCGCCGAAGCCTCCCCCAAACGCCTCCGCTGGCAACTATGGCACGCACCCGCGAGGCTCGTGCGCTCCTCACGCAAATGGACCCTGCGCCTGCTCCACTGGTGGCCAACAACACCACAACTCCTCCACGCCTGCCACCCCGGCGCCCCATAAACACACCCCCACCCGACCCGACACGGCCTGACACGCCCCAACACGCCTGACCAGGCCCCCAACAGCACCCACCCGCGAACCACGCACCCCAACACCGAACCCCCAACCCCGAAACCACACAAAAACACGCACACCCAACCCGCTCACCAATACTCGTGAACGATTGGGGGTAGACCGAAGACTCGACTGAGGCAGAGAAGTTGGCCAACTATTTTGTCGGGCAGGTGGTCGGCAACATGAACCGGCGAAAGTCCGCGGGCACAGTCGTTCTGGACATGGTCGAAGAGTTCATCGAGGCAGTCGAGGGCTTGCAGGGCCAACTCGACTGCTGAGTTCCGCGAAGACTGCTTGTTGGTGATAACCCGCTCGGGTTGCGAACCGCGGCCTTCCGCAGTGCGATGTTCGTAACCGACGCCCCCGCTTTCTGGCAGCGCTATTTCACCTGCTAAGCCCCCATTTTGTGGGTGCGGCGAGTTGTCCGGCGGAAAAATTTCACTGTTCGGCTTGACAGGGGGGGGGCATTATTACTTGACGGCCATGAAGAGCCGTTTGAGTTTCGCGTCCCGTTGGTTGAAGCTATCGAAGCAGGGGAGGCGTCTCAAGCCGAGTGTGCTTGTGGTTGTTGTGGTGGCGTTGTGCGCGTCTGTGCTGGTGCCGCTCGCGGCTGACCCGCCGTTGTTCGAGCAGGAATCAGCCGCGGCGCATCATTGCGATTCGTTTGCCGGCGACTGGAAAGCGGTGTGTGAGCTTGTGCATGCCTGCCAAAACAGCGGCGGGACTGTCTCTGGGGGCAGGTGCGTCTATCCGACAACCACGACGACTACCACGGCTCCCACGACTACGTACGGCCCGACGCGGTTGACATGCTCCGACAATCCAAAAACCGAATTGCTCTGCAGAACAGCGACGACCACGACCACGGCTCCGACCACGACGACGCAGGCTCCGACTACGACGTCTCGTCCTGTCGGGCCTGTTACTGCGACGTGTCACCGGCACGGCAGTCACTTCGTGAACAATGAGTGTCACACGCACCCGACGAACAAGGCGTGCGGCGAGACTGTCTGGGTCCACACCGGCGACCTGTCGAACCTGCACACCACCCACAAGGTCACAGCAACCCCACCATGCGCGCCTCCTCCTTGCCCCACCGGTCAACACCGAGTCAACGGTGCCTGCGTGTCGCGTTGCCCGGCAGGCCAGATCTGGGTGCCGTACCCTGGCTGCGTACCGCGCCACCCAACAACAACAACAACAACCACGACAGCCCCACCCACAACCACGACGACTACGACGGTGCCACGGGATCCGCCACCGGTGTATGTGGTGGTTCCGAACGTGTATGTGGAGGCCCGCGGCACCGAGACTTCCGAGGGCGGCTACGCGAAGTTCACTGTCTCGGCGACACCGTCACCGATCAGCAGACCCCTGGATGTGACTGTGGTGGTGTCCGCCGAAGGCTCCTACATCGCCACCGGAGGCACCCGGACGGTCACCGTGCCGACCAGCGGCCGGTTCGATCTCGACGTGGCCACCATCGACGACTCCACAAACGAACCAGACGGAAACGTGAGTGTGAGGATCCTTGACAAGCCCCGCCGCTATAGAATACTGTCTGACACGTATTCGAAAGCATCGGTAACTGTCAGAGATGACGACAACCCTTCTACTACAGTTCATTTCTGGAACGTTGAGCGCAGAGTCACTGAAGGAGCATCCGCATGGTTCGGCATTCTGGTTTCGCCGAAACCGTCGAAGCCCTTTGATGTGACTGTGGAGGTGTCTTCTAGCGGTGGGTACACAACCCCCAAAACCAGAACAGTGACCATCCCGGCGGGCCACGGGTTGTTCAACTTCACGGTTCCGACGATCAACGACGAACTGTACGAGCCCTCCGGGACAGTAACCGCGACGGTCCAACCCAGTTACCGGTACAAGGTTTCTGGGTCCCCAACCGCTACAACCGAAGTCATCGACAACGACTACGGCCAATGCCCTGCAGGGCATTGGCCCAAACCCCCAACCCTGCCAGCCATCTGGATCGGACTCGCCACCAACAACGTACTCACCCAACCACCATCAGACTACATCGGCAGCCGCTACTTGACCGTACCACAACCCCGCTGGGAGCGACACGAAACCAGTAACTGCTACAAACCCGCAGCACTACCCACCCGATCCCTCACCGACATAGTCAAAGACATCGGCAAAGCCGCCAAAGACGTCACAATCCAAAGCTGGAAAATCATAGACAACCAACTAACAATTCACATCTGCCCTGCCGTCGCTCAAGCAACCGTATCAGCAGCGTTAGCGTACGTAGCCAATGCTAAACTAGTGGCAGCTGGTGTCGTTGCAGCGTCGGGTTGGGCAGGGTTGATAGGTGTAGCGGCAACACTGGCCTTGTACCAGTACTGCAAGTAAAACGCTTCGCCCTGATTCGGCGTTGGTGAGCGAGGAATTAGTGCTTGGGTTCGGATGAGAAACGGCCACAAGCTCAATTCGATATTTATTTGTCTACTTGCCAACCGGCATAACCCTAGGCCAAACTGATAACAGGTGGATAGTCAACTATCTGCGTTGTCTCTACCTATTGGCGTGCCATTTGATCACACGGGCGGCCACGTAACGGGACACAGGATATCCTACAGCCATACCTATCGGAAGAAAAACCCCTAGGGAATGCAACACTAGCGCCACTACGACCGCCACAGTCACACCTAGAACCATGTACATAGTGCCTTCGTTGAACGACCCTGTAGTGGTCAGTTCTTCGTCAGTTGGCCGAATGTGCCACCATCTAGATGTCGTCGGCGTTGTATCATTTGTGCTCATGCCTGCGACGATACAAGACTCTTGATACGATGTCAACCATCGATAGAGCTTGCTGTCGTCGGTTCGCGATGCTTTCAGCGGCGGCAGGTGTCACAGGGTGATATGGGTCAAAAGGAAACCTCAGGACACACCCAAATGCGTAGTGAGAGCGGTCGGATCGCACGAACGGCCAGGGTGCTTCAGACTGTAGGCCGCGTCGTGCCAGCCGGAAACGGTTCTCGTGGTTTCGATCACCGCTATGTCGTTCAGGTGAGGGTGTATTCGCTCAGATCGGGGGTCTTGGTCCACTGCTGGTAGGTGTGGATCGGTTAGGGCGAAGCGTGAAGACGCAGCGAATCCTCGATGCGGCGTCGATGGGGTTTCTCTGTTTGGGTGTGGTGTAGCTGTTAGATGACCGTTTTGCGGCTGGGGTAGTCGGTGGGCTGGGGTTGGGTGTTGTTGCTCCGCCGACGATTTTTCACTGTTCGGCTTGACAGGGGGGGTGTCCCTGTCTTGTTGTCAAGCGGCGTGAGGGAGTTTTTTGGTTTGGGGTTGGTGTTGGGTTGGTTGGTAGGGGGTTTGGGTTTTGAGCATGGCCAAGATGATGTCGCAGCGTTTGCGGGCGACGCAGGTGACGGCTGCGTTGTGGCGTTTGCCTTGTAAGCGTTTTTGTTGGTAGTAGGCGCGGGCGTTGGGGTCGTGTTGGGTGGCGACGAAGGCTGCGGTGAACATTGCGTTTTTGAGTCGGTGGTTGCCGCCTCGGGGTTTGCGGGTGGTGTTGGTGGTGCCTGATTGCCAGTTGACGGGTGCGAGTCCGGCGTAGGAGGCGAGGCGGCTGGGGTTGGCGAAGCGGTGGGGGTCGCCGATCTCCGCGAGGGTTCTGGCTCCGGTCCGCGGGCCGAACCCGCACAGGCTAGAGAGGACTTTTCTGAGGGGGTGCTCGGTGAACACGTTGTTGATGTCCACGGCGATCTGGTCGCGGCGCACGCAGATGCGGTCGAGGTCTGCGGCGAGGTCGCAGATGGTTTCGCCCCAGGCGGTCTCGGCTGTGACTGTGAGACTCTGCGCGTCGAGCGCAGCCCAGATTGCCTCGGTGAGGCGTTGAGCTGTGCGCGGTGAGCGTTTGGCGATGCGGGCCTGCACCCGGGCCTTGCCGGCTGTGCGAAGCGCTGTGGGTGTGCCCCAGCGCGTCAAGGCGTCGCGTGCGCCTGCGCTGGTGGTCACCTTGTCGCCTATGGCCCGTTCCAGTGCTGGTGACACCGCCAACAGGGCGTCTCTGAGGCGGCTGGCGCAGCGGGTGGCGTCAGCGGCGAGGTCGGTGTCTCGGCCGTTCAAGACACGCAGTTTCGCCAGCAGCTCGTCGCTGGGAGAAGTCCAACTCAGGCGGTCGGCGTTGCGGCGCGCGTAGTCCGCGAGCACCCAAGCGTCTTTGGGGTCGGTTTTGGCCGCCCCCGCATACAGGTCCGCGGCGCGGCGCATCGCCAGACCCGTCACATACGCAACCGGGACCTGCCGGCGCGCGGCCGCCTCGATCAGCAACGACGCCGGCGAACTGGTCGTGTCGATCACCAACGCCACGCTGCCATACACCCCAGCATCGTCGATCAACTGATCGATCGCTGCCTCGTCGTTGCGCACCGGCCGAGCCGTCACCTCCTCACCAGTCGAAGTTATTGCACAGGCGTAATGATCGCCTTTGGCGACATCGACACCGACGAACACCTCAACGTCGGCATGAACCGAATCTGACATGACAAAAGCTCCTTAGCTCTGGGATAATTCCAAATTCGGATGCTCCCGGAGCCTGCGCCTCAACCACTTTACATTCAGCTCTAAAGCATGTCCCTGTAAGAGGTCCCAGACACCCGACCACAGCAGGCGACAACACCCCCCAAGCCATCAAAGTGACAGGGGGTTACAGTCCTACCCACCGCAGCGAGCAACCAACCCCGACATTGCCACACCAGGGCCACCAACAAGGTAAAGGGGGCATTATTACTTGACGGCCATGAATCAGGTAGCAGGGGCGTTGGCAGTTACGAAGGATGGGAGCGTGTCTATATTTGTCGATTCAAATTCAAGGGTACCTGCGAGTCAGGCGTGTCTGCCTCCTCGTTATCTCCGGAAATCTGTCGTACATCCGCGGATTACTGAACGGCGGCCTCCATCGGTGGTTGCGACAAGTCGGCCATGATGGTCGGTGATCAGTCAGCAACCGGACCGATGGAGGTTTCTATTATGGCACAGCGTTTGTGTTTCGATGAGCGGACGCGGATCGAGGCGATGCGTGGGGCTCAGTTGAGCGTTGATGAGACACCGTGGATCGGTTGGGTCGTCACCGGTCCACGGTGTATCGAGAACTCGCCTGTGGTGGCGGGCTTGACGGTTATTGTGCGCGTGCGGCTCACCGCTAGGCGGGCGTCGACGCGGCTCGGCCCAAGACCCCGAAGCTGGCTGGTGATCCGGTGTTGGCCGGTGAGGTCGCGGAGGGGTTGAAGCAGGGCTGGTCACCGCACGCGGTCTCTGCGGACCTGCGCGGTGCAGGGTTGGTGGTGTGCGCGGAGACGATCTACCGGGCTTGTTACGCCAACCACCGCGACAGCGGCCTCAAAGCAGATTCATACAAGGAACTGCCCCGCGGTCGGCGCCGCCGTAAACGCCGCAGCCGCTGCGAAGCCGCTAAACGCAGCGTGCTGGGCGATTACAAGCCTTTGACGCTACGCCCGCGGGCCGCAGCGGACCGCAGCGAACCGGTACATTGGGAAGGCGACCTGATGATCGGCGCGAACAACGCCTCAGCAGTCGCGACGCTCGTGGAACGCGTCAGCCGCCACACCCTGGTAGTGCCGTTACCCGACGGCTACAGCGCCGACAACACAGCCGCCGCGGTCACCGCCGCGCTCAGGCGTCAACCCGTCGAGCTGGTCAAAACGCTGACCTGGGACCAAGGCAGCGAGATGGCCCGTTGGGAAGACATCGAAGCGAACCTCAACATCGACGTGTTCTTCTGTGAACCGAGATCTCCGTGGCAGCGACCCAGCAACGAACAAACCAACGGGCTGCTACGACACTGGCTCCCCAACCGCACCAACCTCAACATCTGCCCCATACAACTCGCGCTCATCCAAGACAGCCTCAACCACATGCCCCGCAAACTCCACAACTGGAAACCCGCCCAACACATCTACACTACACTCTGTCGCAACCACCGATAGAGCTTGCCAACGCAGTCAAGGACACATAACCCATCGAGATGCAACAATTTACTACTGTGCGAGCAGATAATGATTTGATGCAATTAAACTTTCACCGATGCTCAAACCCTATATGTTGTGGCCACTGCCTGAAAGGAATATAGAATGTCCAAAGAATACAGAGCCTTGACTGATTCACATAAGGCGGCACAACTTGTTATCAGTTTTGATCGTAGTTGGCTAAAAAGGGTCGACCTCGTTGAGAAAATATTTGTATATGTATTTTATGTATTCTTTGTTCTTTTTTTGATAAATATCGATTCAGATTCAGGAAGAAGTATTTTGAGAAGCGTTCCCTTTATAACTTTTGCTGTTTGTTACTGCATATTCTCTACGTTGAATCTTGGATGGTCATTGGTGGTGTGGTTTTGCGAAAGGGTGACACGGCCCGACACTACACCCACGGCAACGACAGGAAAATCGAACGCACAAATCAATTCCTGCAAATCTTCCGACGCACCACCCACGGCTTCAGCAACTCCTAGGCGGCCCGATGACTCGTCTAGCCCCGTTGGCTGAGGGCCTTGCGGAGGTGGGGCTCGATCGCCGCCGCGACGGTCGCTGCTCCGTGTTCGTTGGTGTGCACGAAATCCCAATAGACCGACGACTCAACTGAATCGAGAGCCTCGCTCAAGTCGATCACGTCGGGCCCGAGCCCGACGCGGACACGCTCTGTCATCGGCAACCACACATCGGTGTCGTAGCCGGGGAGCCCGACGAGGGTCTGTTCTGGGTGCCAGCCTCTGAACCAATCTGGGCTCATTGGTGGCATCTGTGAGCGCTCTGTGGCCGTCCTGGGCGCGTGTCGAGCCACCGGCCCGGAGCGTGACGGCCCAACAGGCCGGGACTCGACGACTGTCACCGTACCCTGATAGTTTTCCGAGCGAAACAAATTGGGCCAGCACAAACAGGGAGCGTGACGACATGACCGACGCACCAACGACCGGCACGACCCAGCACGACACCGACGACACAGAGAATCCGGGCACTGTGCGGGCTTGGTTGTTGGTGTTTGTTGCTGTTTTTCTCTATGCGTTTTGGGATAGATGGGTAATCGACAGATGGGGATCAACTGAGCGAAACGGCCTCTATGTTTATGTGGTTTATGCGGGTGCCGGCTGGGTTCAAGTCGGTGGCTGTGTTCAACTACGAGAACCGTGTGTCGCGGGTGCGGGTCGCGCCGTATGCCAGAAAAGTAGCTGTGTACAACTACAGGACCTACAGGTCGTGTCCTCCCACGGATCGTGGTTGTCCACCGCGTCGGGTGCGGGTCGCGCCGTTCACTCGGACGGTCCCGGTGTGGAACTATCAGGAGACCACCAAGCGGGTGCGGGTCGCGCCGTTCACGAAAATGGTGGCTGTCTACAAGCTCGAGGAGCGCACCAAGCGGGTGCGGGTCGCGCCGTTCACTCAGTCGGTCCCGGTGTGGAACTATCAGGAGACCACCAAGCGGGTGCGGGTCGCTCCGTATGTCAAAGAAGTCGCCGCCTACAACTACCAGACCCGTACACGGCCCGTCGCACACAGCCACCCAACAACAACAACCACGACGACCACGACTACGACTACGACCACGACGACGACTACTACGGTGCCGCCGGTTGTGAAACCGTCGGTTTCTGTTTCGGGGTATCTGTACAGCAGTGTTTCTGAGGGCAGCCCGGCCCGGTTCGTCGTGTCGGTGGCGCCGGCACCGTCACAGCCCTATGATGTTGCTGTGTCGGTGTCGACCAAAGGCAGCTTCGGGGTCAGGAGCGGGGTCCGTACGGTCACTGTGCCGACAAGCGGCCGTTATTTCTTGGATGTCGCCACCGTTGATGACCGCAACAACGAACCTGACGGCACGATAACAGCGCGGGCCGTGCCCGACAGCCGCTACACGGTCAAGGCAAGCCGCGACAGTCACCGTCAAAGACAACGACATCCTGTCTCCACCGACCACGACAACCACGACGGTGCCACCTCGACCGGCGGGTTCGGTGCCGTTGGCCGCTCCGACTGATGTGGATGTTAGTTGTGCTGCTGGTGGTCTTGTGGTTGTTTGGGCGACCACGCAGTCGTTTTCTGTTCGGAGGGGTTTCGAGATCGAGGTCAACGGCAGGGCTGTGACTGTTCCCTACGCGGTTGGTTTGAGCAGCCTGGAGTGGACCTGGGGGGAGCCTGAATCAGGCAAGCCGTATCGGGTTCGTGTCCGAGAGCGGGTGTTCTCGGCTGCTGGTGACGGAACTGTGGAGACACGTTTCTCGCCGTGGGTGAGTTCGTCTGTCGCCTGTGAGAGGTTCGTTCCACAAGATTTCGAGGCTTCGTGCAACGCGCACGGTGTGGTTGAAGCCCGATGGGATCCAGTGAACGGCGCAAGCTTGTACCAGGTCGAGTGGCTTCCCCAGCATGAAGTAGGAAGCAACAAGAGACGGAACGTCACCTCCACGAACCCGACCTGGCAAGGCGACGAGGGCGGCACCTACAAACTCAGAGTCAGCGCCTACTCCAAAGCCGCCAAGAAATGGTCTGGTTTCTCCCCACAAGAAACTGTCACCTGCCCAGAAATCACCTTCCCGACCCAACGATGGGCTACTCCCAATCGTAGTGCAATTTCCCCTCTCGGAGATCCAGACACCGAGATCACCGGATATGTACTGATCTCACGCCGCTGCCCCACGACCCGGCTCGGTGATCAGACCACCAGAACCTGCACCGAAGTATGGGAAGAAAACATCACCATCAGGGTCGACCAACGCCAATGGTGGAAACGACTACCCCTCGCAGACTGGAGCGACAGAGAAAGTGTAGATGAGAACATAGCTACGCTGGGGGGATTGGCGGGTGCTATCCTGGCAAGAAGGCACGGTGGGCGAAGCGCCCGACCAGGGTTCAACTTTACGGTAACTGTAACTGGGACTGCGCAAGTTAAGGGATACCTTAGGATAACTGACAACGAGCGTGTATTCTTAGCAGTTACCGCATATCCCCCCGGACCTGTCGTAGGGTGCCTGCCTCCCGGGTACACGACGCAGACCGCAACACTGAACCGTCAGACAAGCACCAATGGGAACCACACAACCCACCGAGACATCACGGTCCACTACTGTAAAAAGGGGTGACAACATGGATCCGGGAAATAGTACTTTCAAGCTTGAGAAACTAGTTTGGCTAAAAAAACTGCCTCTTGGATGGATTTCTGCGGGTTGCGTGACCGTAAATCTGGCCATAAGTGAAGTGGTGAGACTCGGTTGGGGAGTTACAGAACCATCACAGGCTGTCTCGATCATCCGTCGATCACTTATTGCGGCCGTAATAGCCTCTATCATCCTTTTTTCGATAGGGGTAACGGCGTCCAACATTTTGAAAGGAAGGATCCAACCAGAAGAAACATTATGATCTACGAACAAGCGCCTACACAGCCCATTACCGAAAAAGATGTTCTCGGAATCCAATGTCTCTAAGCTTGCAAAACTAGCATGGTTTCGGAAACCGCCTGTTCTTTGGTTGGCGATCATCATTGGTGTTGTACGTTTAACGCTGGACCTTCTTCGTTTGTCCGGTTTGGAAGTACCAGTTTCAATCCCACATCCGATTGGCTTCGTGATGCTTGTAATACTCGCTACGCTGTTTGTTTCATCTGTGGCTCTCCAATGGCTCGGAGACATCGCATTCAGGATATTGAAACGCAAGGATTCACCAATAGCAGAAATCGAACATTTGTGAATTAGTGGTGTATTGCGGGGTTGGCAAGCTTTACCTGACGAGACATCGTGGTTCACTACTCAAAGGATGACAACATGAGTCCAGGAAGTACCACTTTCGAGAGATTCGAGAGACTAGTTAAAAAATTGCCTCATGGTTGGATTACTGCTGGTTGCTTGACCGCAAATCTGGTGTTGGGTGAATTAGTGAGAGGCGGTCGGATCGCACGAACGTCACAAACACTCGCGATTTTGCAATCGATCCTTATTATTATCTTAGTAACTTCATTTATTTTGTATTTTGCATCTGAAATTTTGCTTAAAGTTATCAAACGCAAGATTACCCAACCATCATGCAGTCCACAATTGTCCACAACAGGAACAGGGATCACTGACGGCCGTCATCGTTCCATAATCGAATCAATTTTGATCAGGTTAGTGAGGTTGAAAAGATTGCGCCTCGATTTGATTGCTATCGGTGCCGCTAGCTGTAGTGTTGGCTTTGCTATATTTGTTCATGAGCACTGGGGTGGATTGAGAACGTCGAGAACGGTGGAACTCTTCCAATCCGCTTTTGTCACGGTTATAATAATTGCATTGGTTTTGAGATTGATTGGGGTAGTTTCGTTCAGATTGTTGAAGCGCAAGTATTCGTAATAGTCGAGATCACTGCCTGAAGATGAACGTGGTGTTTCCAAAGAAAATTAGAGCCTCATGGTTGGATTGCTGCACAGAGTCGGCTGCTTTTCCCAAACTTCTTGTTTCAGAGAGTCGGCCAGGTGCTTCAGACTGTCGGCCGCGTCATGCTGGCCAGAAACGATTCTGTGGTTTCGATCACCGCTATATCGTTCAGGTGAACGTGTATTCGCTGGGGTCGGGGGCCTTGGTCCACTGCTGGTAGGTGTGGATCGGCCAGGGTGACAGTGTGAAGACGTCGCCGTGGGCGTTCTTGTAGTGCGTGTGGGGGATCGACCAGTGACTCCAGACCATCTGGTCGATCTCGCTCTTGCGGTGGGCGTTGTAGGCGTCGTGGACCTCCGGCCGCGGTTCCATCATCCGATGGTCCCCGTCGAGCAACTGCTTCAAGCAGCCCATGATGTAGGTGATCTGGCACTCGGAGTGGAAGATGAGGCTCCCGCCGTGGGCGAGGTTGGTGCCGGGCCCGTACATGCAGAACAGGTTGGGGAACTCCGGGACCGTGATCCCGAGGTAGGCGGCGGGCTCCTCGCCCCAGTACTCGTTGAGGAGCTTGCCCCCGCGGCCGCGGATGTCCATCGGCCAGAGGAACCGGTTGTGGTGGAACCCGCTGGCGTAACAGATCACGTCGACGGGGTGGAGCTCACCGTCGACAGTTCGTACACCAGTCGGCTCGATGCGCTCGATACCGGTGCGGACGATGTCGACGTCGTCGCGTTTCAACGCTGCGAGCCATGAGCCGTTGTCCTGCAGGGTGCGCTTCCCGGTGGCGGGATAGTCGGGGATGACCTTGGCCAACAGTTCTTCGTCGTCGCCCACCTGCCGGCGTATCCAGCCCTCGAAGAACCCTCGGGTGGCCAGGTTTCGTTCGCTGACGGCGTATCCGTCGCTGTCGTCGTAGTCGGGGTCGATGCGACTGCTGCTGAGATCTCCCCCCGAACCCGGCCAGAACTGCAGGAACCGGAACCAGCGCCCGAAGAACGGCAGGTGACGGATCGCCCACTTCTGCCCTTCGGGGACTTTCTCGTGGTAGTTCGGGTTGGGGAACATCCACTGCGCAGTGCGCTGGAAGATTGTCAGGTGTTCGACCCGCTCGGCGATCGTCGGGGCGATCTGGAAACCGCTGGCCCCGGCACCGATGAGCGCGAACCGCTTATTGGCGATATCGACCGTGTGATCCCAGCGAGTCGAGTGGAACCAGGGCCCCTCGAAGTCTTCGATCCCGTCGATCTCAGGCAGCTTGGCACGGTTGAGCGAACCGACGGCGCTGATGATCGCCCGAGCAGGCAGCGACTCGACGGTGCCGTCGGACGAGCGGACCTCAACGTTCCAGGTGCCGGTGGACTCGTCGAGAGCAGACCCGACGACCTCGGTGTCGAAACGGCAGCGGTCGGTGATCTCGTTGCGCTTCATCACGTCGACGAAGTACTGCTGGAGTTCGGCCTGCTGGGAGAAGTACTCCGTCCAATGGTCCGAGGGTTCGAAGGAGTAGCAGTAGAAGTGGCTGCCGACGTCGACCCGGGCCCCCGGATAGACGTTCTCCCACCAGGTACCGCCAGGCCCGCCGTTCTTTTCGAGGATCGTGAAAGGAAGACCCGCCTCCTTCAGCCGGATACCTGCCAACAAGCCCGACTGACCGCAGCCGATCACCACGACAGGGAAGTCCGCTCTGGCATCGTCGGAGACCTCATCGGCCCAGTCGATGCGGTTGACGTCAGTGTCGCCGAGCCCCATCTCGTCGAGCATCATCGGCACGACCTCGTCGGGGATCTCAGCACAGCCGATGAAGTTCATCATCTCGTGCAGGAGTTCGGCGTCGGGCTGGGTTTCGGGCAGTTCACAGCCGTTGTCGCGGTAGGCGACTATCTCCGGCAGGGCACGCCGCCGCACCTCGGCCTTCGACTCCTCGTCCATGTAGCCCTGGTACTCGTTGAGGAACAGACCAGCCGGCTTGATGTCTCCGCGGACCCAGCTCAGATCACCGGTGATGTGAACCATCGTGCACATGAGGGTCGGGATGCTGACCTCTTCGAGAGCCGCGGCGATGGCGCTGTCATCGTCGGTGAACGGCTCGCCGGCGTGGGGGTGGCGGGTATCCATCGCGCTAGCCTGCCGCGCCCCCGCCGCGGATGTCAGATCGGCATGGACAAAAAGGAGCCTGCGCGTAAACGTGGGGTGGGAGTGGTTGAGGGTCCTTGAGTGGACTAACGGGGTCCCAAGAACCGGTCGCCGTTGAAGTGCACCAGGTGAGTCGGATGGTCTGCGGTCCAGACCTCAGTCTCCCACGAGATACTTGTGAGGTACTTCTTCAAGGTTGCTTGATCTGGAAAGCAGGAAACGAAAACAAGTCCAGCGGTGCAGTCGCCGAATCCAAGCCATGATTTCGACGGTCCTGAGAGGAATTGCTGTTGCGCTCGACCATGAGTCATCAGGCCGTAGGGCTAGCAGCGATAGCAAGACAAGCGCCGACCGTTCGTTTTGGCGTTCACGATCCAGCATGAAATTGCGTAGCAACGCACGACAATCTCCAATTGAGACCGTGGTAGTCATCGAAATCCATCAGTGGTGTCAGCGAACGATAAGCGTCCCTGTGTATGAGTTCCGTGAGACGAATCGGTGTCATCTAGTTGGGGGAAGCGCATTCGCCTCAGATCGGAGGCGTTTACTTGGGTGCTCCCACTGAACATTCGAAAATAAGTATCGACTAGTTCGCTGTTGAGGAACTCCGCTAGTTGGACCGCTTCGGACTCCTTGATCGGCTCCCGGTTGCGGTGGACAACGTTCACGTGGTTCTCAAACGCTACGTGGTCGTAGCCCTCGACTGGGAGGTAGACCCCGGCGACTACCCGGCGGCGCTGTTCTTTGGAGGTAAAGCGCTTGGTCAGTACGTATGGGCCGTTTGGAAACAGCATTCGCCTATTCGTGTCGGCAACGGCGAAGCCTTGAGGCTTAGCGGTCGCAACGGGCCACTCGACTCCGGTCGTCTTGATGTTTGCCGGGTAAATGAGGGGCACGGACCCCGAGACTCCGGCTTCGGTGAGATACTCACGGGATCGAAAATCCACGACGGGTCCTGTTGAGACGCTCAAGCACAGCGAAGTCAAGTCGGCCGGAAGCGCCGCTACCTGGCTGGATACATGCGTTTCTGCTGGGCTCGCGGGTAGGTTGATGAACATCTGGCTGTCTTCGGGCGAAACGATGTGGTCATGTAGAACATCGTGGAGTTGGTGAGGTTTGCTGAGATGATCGGAGCGAGTCTCAACCTGGACTGAGGCGCTATCGGTAGCCGTAGTCATCTTCAGGGAGAAGATGATCGTTTCTTGGAGCACCGATGAAGACCGAAAGAGCCGGTCACGGCGGTCGAAGAGAATGGCTCGGCGGAACGCGGCTCGGTTCATTAACTCCTTGCGAAAGTTCGTGAAGTAGAGCCCGTTGGTAAAGGACCGAGGTGTGATGGCGACAAGTTGGCCGCCGTCTTGCAACAGAGCAGTTGCCACTGCGAGGAACGCCGCATACAGGTTGGGGCAGTCGAAACCGTGGCGACGAAGAACCATCCGGCGGCAAGGGTCTCCAGAGTTGAGCTTCATGTACGGTGGGTTCATGATCGCGATATCAAACTGGCGGTCTCTTGCCCAACTGAAAATGTCGCAGAAGTCACGCTCGACGATCCGAGTTTCGAGCGAAATCCCGTAGGCGTCCGCTGTGATTCGCGCCTCACTTGCAGCTTTTTGCAACAGGTTGATCGCGGTGGTGTCGGTCTCCACGAGGTCAACTTCTATCGGTACTTCGATACCTCGTTCGATGAAGTCGGCGGTCAAGGCGAGCATCAGTGCGCCTGTGCCAGCGCCGGCGTCGACAACTTTGAGTGGTCGACCGGTGGGTTCAACCAACGATGCGATGGTTCGAGCGACATCAGCAGGTGTCGTGAACTGCCCTATGCCGGACCGTTGGTCCCGGTCCGTGGTCCTTTCCAACTCGTCGTTCAGGCTGTCGGCCAGGTGCCTCAGATTATCAGCCGCGCAGAGCCTGCCTGAGTCGATTTTCGCGGTTTCGATCACCGCCATGTCCTTGACCTCCGATCCAAGCGGGACTGTTTGGAGCATAGACGACCCCTACGACACAGCCTGTGACGCCGGCCAAGCAAGAATCGTCGGGTGACTGATCTCTCAAGTTGTCTCATCGCCGTCGCCTGAGATGTCAGATCGGGATGGACGAAAAGAGCGCCTGCGCTCGGTTACCCTCACCTCTAATGTCCGACGAACCCTCCCAAGACACGGCCCCCACCCTGTCCACCCCCGAATCCGACCTGGAAACCGTCAACCCCAACCCCGCCGTCGGTGTCAGCCCCGCAGATGACAGCGGTTCCGATGCGGAAGTCATCGGCGTGAGCACAGCCGCCAGCAACGCGCTTGATCTGGTGGACGAGGTGCTCGAAGCGCTTGACGAGGATGAACTGGAGCGAGCAGAAGAACTGGTGGGACGGCTCGAGAGCCCGGACCCTCCCGACGAGAACTGAGCCGGGATGCGTCGCCGAGGACTGACGCTGGCTGCTCTGTCGGCCGTGGTCGCGGGCGTGTTTCTTTTCCGGCGGCCGAAGGCTTCAACCACTTCACCGATAGCCGCGTTGAGCCGAGCCCAGCGCCGCGCCGAGATGGCACGGCTGATGGTTCGACGGGCCTTCGACCGGGGCATGACAGCCGCACGCCTGAAGCTGGCGGCAGATGGAACACGGAGGCGTCTGCAAGCCGACCTCGAACGCCGCGAAGCCGAAGACGTCGTAGCCGCCCTGGGACAGATGAAGGGCGCATTGATGAAGCTCGGACAGATGGCGAGCTACCTCGACGAAGGCATGCCCCCGGCGATGAGCCAGGCGCTCGCCAGCCTGCGCAGCGACGCACCACCGATGCCGTCGGATCTGGCCCTCACCGAGATCGAGCGCTCACTTGGCCGCCCACTCCACGAGCTTTTCTCAGAAATCGATCCGGAACCGATAGCCGCCGCCTCGATCGGCCAGGTGCACAAAGCCGTCACCAGCGAAGGAAAGGCTGTGGCGGTCAAGGTCCAATACCCCGGGATCGCCCAAGCCATCGCCTCGGACCTCGACAACAGCGAGACGCTGGCGAGGCTCCTGGGGATGGTGTACCCGGGGCTTCATCCCGACGATCTCGTCGCCGAGCTCCGTGCCCGCATAAGCGAGGAGCTCGACTATCACCACGAGGCCGCGAACCAGATGCTCTTCGCCGAGTACTACCGCGGCCATCCCCACGTTTGGATACCCGAGATCGACCCGGCACGGTCAACTGATCGGATCCTCACCAGCGAATACGTCGCCGGCCGCCCCTTCGAGAGGGTCTACGACGAGACGGACGACACGAAGGAGCGCGTCGCCGAGGTGCTGTACCGGTTCGTGTTCCGCAGCTTGAACCGGCTGCACGTGTTCAACGGCGACCCCCACCCGGGCAACTGCCTGTTGGCCGACGACGGTCGCGTCGCCTTCCTCGATTTCGGACTGGTCAAGCACTTCGAGCCCACAGAGGTGGAACAGTTCGCCCGACTCATCCGAGCGATGATCGAACGGGACCCCGCCGGCTTCCGACGCACCGCCGAAGAGGTCAATGTCCTGCAGACCGACGCACCGTTCGGCGACCAGGAAATCTACGACTGGTTCGCCTCCTACTACGAGATGATCCTCGACGACACCGCGGCCACGTTCACCTCCGACTACAGCGCCGCCCTGCTGCGGCAGACCTTCGACGCCAAGACCAACGCGATTCTGAAACACGCCAACGTGCCCCCCACGTTCGCGTTGATCCAACGCATCAACCTCGGCCTGTTCTCGATACTGGGGAAACTCGGCGCGACGGCCAACTGGAGGAGGATCTCAGAGGAGCTCTGGGAATGGACCGACGCACCGCCGAGCACACCGATGGGTCACGCTGAAGCTGCCTGGCTGGCCGAGAAGACCCGGACGGCGCCGGCAACGTTGCCGGGTCGTCAGACCAGAGCAGCGCAGCTAGCCGGCCTGATCTAGGACCCGGCCCTCGGGCTCGTCACCGATGTCGCTGACTGGGGACAGTTCGGCGACCGGCTCGGCCCGATCATTGAGGGCCATCAGGTAGCCGATCGCTCGTTCCGCCAGAGGGTTGCGCTGCACCAACGCGTCGAAGGCCGCTGAGTGGTTGGGGACCACCAGGTGGGCCAGTTCATGCACGATCACATGGTCCAGCACCCAGGGAGGCGCATCCACGAGCCGGTCAGAGATCCGGATATGGCCGCTGTGGGTTGAGCAGGAGCCCCATCGCTGCCGCTGGGTCTTGGACCAGCGGATCGATTCCGGCAGAGGAAGGTCGAACTTCTCTGCCAGCACCCGGGCGCGGCCGGCCAAGTCGATTCCGTCGGAGCGGCGTTGCAATTCGATTCGGGCAACGATGTCAGTGACGAACTTGGCTTCGTCTCGTGAAGACATCCAGGAGGGAATCCGCACCCGGATCACCCCCTCAACGATTCGGGCGGAGACCGTCTTGACTCTGCGGTCGCTGCGAATGACTTCTATCGGGTAGCGCGAGGACATGAAATTCGAGGATGGAGTATCGGTCATAGGATCAGATCCTGTTTTTTGGGTTCGAGTTTCTGGGTGAGCGCTACCCGCTCTCCGAGGTGCCAATTTGAGCCGTCGTGGTGCAACCAACAGCCTTCGAGGTTGGAGATTCGCCGCAGTTCGTTGCCGAAAAAGCGTTCCAGGGTGTAGATGACCCCGCCGTGGGCAATGACGAGCACATCACCGTCGATGCACTGCCGGCGAAGCCGCTCCAGACCTTGCTGGACGCGTTGCAGGACCGATTCGTCGGTTTCCCATCCCTCAGGAAAGACGCCGGCGTCGAGTTGGCCTGGGAACTGCTTGTCGATCTCCTCGCGAGTGAGGCCTTGATACACGCCTACATCACGTTCTGAGAAGGCATCGTCGATGAGCACAGGGCCGATGCCGGTGCTTTCGGAGATGATCAGAGCCGTTCGGGTTGCGCGCGCAAGGCCACTTGAGACGATCGCATCGAAGGCACCGCAATGCGTCGCGGCGTCGGCTGCCTGAGCGGTCCCGAACTCCGACAGTTGGGGGTCGGCTTTTCCTTGCAAGCGGCCGAGTTGATTCCATTCTGACTGTCCGTGTCGGGCAATTAAGACGTTCAACATGATGTTTCTGACCGTATCGGCGCGGTGAGACACAAACGGGGATACTACACAGTGCAAAGCCGGAGGCCGGTATCGTTCGGGGATGGCCGCCATCCGATTGTTCGCCTCGGCTTCAGAGGCCGCACGGTGTCGTAGCGACGAGTTTGCAGGATCGACCGTCGGCGAGATCCTTGACGCGGCTGTTGAACGTTACGGCCCGGAATTCGAGGCGGTGCTCAAGACATGCGCTGTCTGGTGCAACGGGGAACCGACCGGACGGGACGAGCGTATAAGCGACGGCGACGAACTCGCGGTGTTGCCTCCCGTCTCGGGAGGTTGACGGAATTGTCCCGCTCCAAGCTTGCTCGGAGACGGGTGTCGCCTCCCGTCTCCGGGGGGTTGACCGCACCCGTCTGTGCGACAGCACTGCGGTTCAGGTGCATTGTCGATTCGATGGCTGTGTATCGTTCGACGGATGCATTCCCACCGAACAGCCGCTGGTGGACTTAGAACGAGCGCGAACAGGCGGCCGGTACGTCGCGTCGAAGCGGGGAATACGCCAGCTCTTGTTCGCTGCGCTCACGGGCCGCTCGGGCCACGGCCCCGTACCGTATGGGCCGCGTTGTCCCACCTGTTCGCTCGGCCTCTTAGCGAGGTAGCGCTGTGAGTCGGGTGGCGGTTCTATCGCTGCACACGTCGCCGTTGGTGCAACCCGGCGGCGGAGACGCGGGTGGCATGAATGTCTATGTCAGAGAACTCGTTTCCTCGTTGGCCCAAGCCGGGGCTGAAGCCACGGTATACGTTCGACGTTGGGCCGATTCGCTGCCTGATGTGGTGAATGTGGAACCCGGGTTCCGTGTGGTGCATGTTGAAGCTGGTCCGGTGGATCTAGCCAAGGAAGTGCTGCCCGAAATAGTCGGTCTGTTCTCTGATCAGGTTCGGGGTCGTCTAGCCCGTGATCCCGTCGACGTGATCCACGCCAACTACTGGTTGTCCGGAGTCGCCGGCCACCGCTTGAAACACGAGCTCGACCTGCCTCTGGTTGCAACGTTTCACACTCTGGCCCGGGTGAAGGCTGAGACCGGTGACCCCGAGCCCCGGTTGCGGATAGACGCTGAGATGGAAGTGATCCGCTGTTCTGATGTGATCACGGCCAACTCTGTCACTGAGTTGCACGAACTCGTGTCGCACTATGGAGCGGACCCCGACCGCATCGAGATCGTGCCACCGGGAGTCGACCACGCCTTCTTCTCGTCCGGGTCACAACACGGCGCGCGCCGAGCACTCGGGCTGGGTTCTGGTCCGGTTCTGTTGTTTGTCGGACGGATCCAGCCTTTGAAAGGCGCCGACGTCGCTGTTGAAGCGCTGGCTGAACTCAACGACCCTGAAGCTCGACTGCTGATAGTTGGAGGGGCCAGCGGCACTGGCGGCGGCACCGAGGTGCGGCGACTCCAAAAGCTCATCGCCGACCACGGACTCGTCGATCGTGTCGAGATCGTCGAACCGCAACCTCATCACCTGCTCTCCACTTATTACCGGGCCGCCGACGTGTGTCTGGTACCGAGCCGGTCGGAGTCTTTTGGTCTAGTGGCTCTTGAGGCGGCGGCTTGCGGCACTCCTGTAGTCGCATCTGACGTAGGAGGGCTGCGCACGCTCGTGGAGCATGGACTTACAGGCTTTCGTATTTCCAGCCGTGACCCCCGTGAGTTCGCTGAAGCGACCGGATCGATCCTGGACTCCCCGTTACTCGCCGACGAGTTGTCTCGCAACGCTGCGTCCGCAGCCATGACTTACACCTGGACGACAATGGCGAGCCGCCTCCGTCGTGTCTATGACGACATAGCCGCACGTGTGCCGGTCGACTGTACGTGATCATCAAGCACGCTGGGTAACGTCGCTGAATGGAATCGCCTCTCGCCACACCCGCCGAGTTGGCGGTTGTGGAGCAACGAATAAACGGGTGGCTCGCTGAAGCTGAAGCATCCAATCCGTTGATCGATGCCGTGGAACGCAGCACCGACGACATCGTCCGCTGGTTCGTCCGTGTGCTCGGCGAGGAGAAGGACGTCTGGACGGCCTGGCTCACACTCCGGCAGCGCACGCTTCAGTTCGAGACCTACGTGATGCCCGCACCCGAGGAGAACGAAGCAGAGTTCTATCGCCAACTGCTGCGCCGCAACCACTCCTTGACCGGACTGGCCTTCGAGATCGGCGACGAGGACGCCCTGTTCCTGGCCGGGTCGCTGCCCGTCGCCGCGGTGACCGAGGCTGAACTCGATCGAATACTGGGATCGTTGTGGGCCGCGGTCGAACTCTGTTTCAGGCCCGCCCTTCGAATCGGTTTCGCATCCCGCTTCGGATGAAATCTGGCACAGGTCCGATTTATAGTTGTGTTTCAGATAATCTCATGTATATTGAATACCGACCAGGCGGGACGGCGGTGTACTCGGGGAAGTGTGCATCACCGTACCCGCCGGTCCCCCCCTCTCCCCAGGCTCTCGATGCCGCAGCTCTTGCAGACGGCACTCCAACCGGCCGGATGCACCTTCAGCCGCGACTTGCGTCCGCAGCGCGGACAGTGCCGAGGCGCGTCGAATTCGGTGAGACAGCCGCTGCAAGTCGCGGCTCCGCATCCCAAGCACATCGTTTCGGAGCGTCTAGCGGAGTCTATTTGCTCCACATGATCGGCAAGATGCTTAGAGGGCACCGGTCAGCGCTCCAACAGGCATCTTGAGATCTTCGAGCATCTTGAGGTCCTCTTCGGGGCTTCGACCGAGGGTTGTGAGGTAGTTGCCGATAATCAGCGCGTTCACGCCTGCTGTCATGCCCATTGCTTGAAGTTCGCCGAGGGTTATCTCTCGTCCCCCGGCGAAGCGCAGAATGACCTCCGGCAGCGCCAGTCTGAAGAGCGCTATCCATCGCAGCGCTTCGAGCGGTGTGATCGGTTTACGGATTTGGAGGGGCGTCCCAGGACGTGGGTTCAAGAAATTGAGCGGCACCTCGGTAGGGGCCAGCGATTGGAGCTGGGTGAGCAGCTCGATCCTTTGGAGAACACTCTCACCCATGCCGAGCAGGGCGCCGCAGCAGAGTTCCATGCCGCTGCGCTTCACCATCATGCACGTGTCATAGCGCTCGGACCATGTGTGAGTGGTGACGATGTTCGGGAAGAATGACTCGGCCGTCTCGAGGTTGTGGTTGTACCTGTGGACACCACCGGCTGCGAGGCGCTCCGCCTGGTCTCCGGTGAGGATCCCTGCGCTGATCGCGACGTTGAGTCCTGTCTCAGCCTCGATGAGGGGGACGAGTCGGAGGATTCGATCCAACGTGCGCTCGTCTGGGCCGCGTATCGCCAGGACGATGCAGAACTCAGTTGCCCCGGTGCCTGCAGTTTCGTTGGCTGCTGCGATCACCTCGGCGGTGTCGAGAAACGGTGTGGCGGGCATCGTTTCTTCGAACTTGGAGGACTGGGAACAGAAATGGCAGTCCTCGGGACAGCCACCGGTCTTGGCCGACAGGATGCCTTCGACTTCCACGGTGGGTCCGCAGCGGTTCAGCCGCACCTGGTGCGCGAGCCCGCCCAATACTGGGACCTGATCGTCGGGCAGTGATGACAGGGCAGAGAGTTCGGCGGCATCGAGGTTGCGGCGCTCATCAAGCAGAGCCGACTCCGCGGCTCGGAGCAGGTCTCGGGCCCTGGGAACGGCCTCTCCCCCGACAGTCATGGCGCCACCGCCGTCCGCAGTTTCTCGATTCGCTTGCTGCGATCGCGTCGCGCCCCTAGAGCGGTCTCGAGGTCGACTTCGACGAAGCGGGTGGTGTTGTTCGGCGCCGATTGCCCTATGAGATCCATGTCTGCGCCGATAACTGTGGCAACCATAACGTACCCGCCACCCGAGACTGCGTCGCGGTGCAACACGATCGGCTCGATTCCGCCGGGAACTTGGATTGATCCGATCGGGTACGGCGAGTCCACGATGTTGGACGGGTCGCTGCCCGCCCCGAAAGGCGGTTCGCGCTCTTCGAACTCCAGTCCAGCACCTTGGTACCTGAATCCGGTGCGGTCGGCGACCGGGGTCAGCCGCCACTCGGCGTCGAGGAAGGTCTTGCGCCCCGACGCGGTGAGCCTGTGGTCGAAGAGGCCCATCATGACTCTGATCTCGCGGTGTTTGGGATGCTGGATGCGCAAGGGCTCGGGCACAGTCCTGCCTGGGACCGCACCTGTAGTGTCGCCGGTGTTGATCCAGTCGCCTTCAGCGAGGACGCGTCCTTCCACGCCTCCCATCGAGCCGAGAGTGTATGTGGATCTGCTACCTAGGACTCGGGGAACGTCGAATCCACCGCTGACGGCAATGTAGGCCCTGGCTCCTCCCTCGAGGTAGTCGAAAGACAGCACGTCGCCTTCGGCGACGGCGAAGCTCTCCCAGGTAGAGCGGGCTTCTCCGTTGAGCAGCGGTGGGAGTTCTGCGCCGGTGACGGCGACGACGGAGGGCGCCTCGAAGTGAAGCTGAGGGCCAAGGTATGTGCATTCGAGAACCGCAGCTGTGTCGTTATTTCCGACCAGCATGTTCGCTGCAAACGACGAATACTGATCCAGCGAGCCTGACGGCGGGATGCCGACGCGGTAGTAGCCGGGGCGACCGAGGTCTTGGATGGTTGTGGCCATCCCTGGTTTGACGACTCTAACTCCCATGGAGGGCCTCCAGTAGTGCCGCGTTGTACGCATCCGGATCGGCTTGGAATTCGCCGAGCGAGAACTTCACAGGCCGCTGTTTGAACCTGAACTCTTTGGCTTCGACCTGCGCGGCGTATTCGTCATACCTCGCACGGTTGATCGGCTCGAATTTGGTGATGGTCCCCGGCTTGAAGAAGACCATGAAGTCCTCGAAGTCGGGATGCTGTTGGGTCGGGTCGTAAATCGGTCCAGGGGTTATTCCAAACATCTGGTAGCCGCCCGCCCCTCGCACGCTGTAGATAGCGGTGAAGCAGCCGCCGTATCCGATCGTCTGCTTGGGAGTGTCGGTTCGTGGTCTCAGGTATTTTGGGACCTGCAACTGCTTATCGCGTGGGACCATTTGGAAGAGGAACGGCAGACCGGCGACGAAACCGACCATCGAGGTGAACCATGGTGCGCCGGAGTGGGCCTCGATGAACGAATCGACGGTGTCGAAGCCGTTGATCCTTGCGGCGTACTCGAGATCAGTGGAGTCGGGGTCCTGGTGGTGGGAGCGGAAGCGTAGGAGTGTCTCGTTCGTCCACGGGTCGTTGTAGAGAACCGGTACTTCGACAATCGTGGTGTCGAGATCGAAGTCGGTGGCGTCCCCGACTTCGATCTCGATGCGTTTCAATTCCCCCAGGAGCTCCCTGGGCGGTAGCTGGAGGGGATCGAATCGGACTTGGTAGGACGCGTTCGCCGGGCAAATGTCTATGAGCCCGGGGATCTGGGCCTGTTCGAGGACGGTGGTTATCGCCATGGCTCTAAAGTTGGCGGTGAGGTTCATCTCTTGGTCCAGTTCGACAAATATGTGGTCATCGCCCCCGAAGCTGTACCGGGTATGCGAGCCGTCGCTCATTGGTCTGATCCCTTCTGTTGGGTGTCGAGCCACCGCTCGACAAAGCTAGTGTCATAGCGTCCTGAGGCAACTTCGTTGGTCGCGAGGAGCGACGAGATCAGACCGGCGGTGGTCTTGACGCCCTCGATGTGCAACTCGCGCATCGCGCGGCGGGCTCGAGCCAGCGCTGCCTCTCGATCGACGTCCCAGACGATGATTTTTGCGATCAGCGAGTCGTAGAACGGAGAGATCTGACTGCCGGCATTGATGGAAGTGGAGATCCTCACACCCGGACCGAGGGGGAGTTCGAATTCGGTGATTGTCCCGGGCGATGGCATGAAGTCGTTGGCCGGGTCTTCCGCGTTAATCCTCATTTCGATCGAGGCCCCGCGTGGCTGCACATCGGGCTGGGAAAATGAGAGGGGAAGGCCCTGCGCTTGCCTTAGCTGCTCGCGGACGAGATCGAAGCCGCATACGAACTCGGTAACCGGGTGCTCGACCTGGATTCTCGTGTTCATCTCGATGAAGAAGAACTCGTTGGTCGCGGGATCGAACAGGAACTCGACTGTTCCCGCCCCCTCGTAGTCGACGGCTTGGGAGAGCGCGATCGCCGCCGCAGTAAGGCTGACCCGCACTTCGTCGGGGAGGTTCGGGGCGAGGGCTTCTTCGACGAGCTTTTGGCGCCTGCGCTGAAGCGAGCATTCTCGCTCAAATAGGTGGACCGCTTGGCGCCCGTCGCCAAAGACTTGGACTTCAACATGACGTGCGCCGGGGATGAACCGTTCCAGATAGACGCTGTCGTCGCCGAATGAGGCCCGAGCCTCGGCCTGCGCGGTCACGACTTGGTCGGCGAGTTCTGCCATCGAGTTCACGATCCTTATTCCTCGCCCACCGCCTCCGGCAGCCGCCTTGATGAGCAGCGGGAACCCGATTCGCTTGGCAGCCTCCTCTGTTTTGGAATGCCATCCGACGCTGTCCAGCGTTCCCGGCACTATGGGGACGCCGGCGGCTGCAGCGGTCTTTCGAGCCTCAGCCTTGTTTCCCATGAGCTCGATGGCGCTAGGAGACGGTCCGACGAATCGAATCCCCTCGACGTCGCACCGTCGGGCGAAGTCGGCGTTCTCCGACAAGAAGCCGTAGCCCGGGTGCAGAGAGTCTGCGTTGGACGACTTCGCCGCAGCGAGAAGCGCGTCGGGGTTCAGGTAGCTGTGGGCTGCCGGAGAGGGTCCAATATGGATCGCTTCAGAGGCGACAGTGACATGGCGGGCATGCTTGTCCGCATCGGAGTAGACGGCCACCGTCGGGATCCCGAGCTCTTCCGCGGCGCGTATGACTCGAAGCGCAATTTCTCCCCTATTGGCTACGAGCAGCTTCTTCACGCCCAGTTCCCGTTGTCGTCGGTTTCGAGCGTGGCTACGACTTGGCCCGCGTCGACCATTGAGCCGTCTTCGGCCTGGATGCTCTCTATGGCGCCCGAGGCGCCCGCTCTGAGCTCGTGGAAGTTTTTCATGACTTCGATCAGGCCAATGACGGATGATGCCTCCACCGCGCTGCCGACCTCAACAAAGGGATCGGCGTCAGGCGAGGGCTTCCGATAGAAGATCCCAGGAATTGGTGATTTGATCTCGTATACCATCTGGTCGCTTTCGTCTCGAGGGTCGTTTACCGATTCTTGTTTTCGTCGGCGACCGCCCGCGCGACGGCGCTCGCCAGGTCTGCCGCGTTCGGAGTGTCCGAATGGATGCAAACAGTGTCCGCACGGACGCTCACATCCAGGCCGTCGACCGATTCGGCCAGACCCTCCCGAATTGCCCGTCTCACACGGTGGGCAGCAACAACAGTGTCAACAGCACCATGTGATCGGCTGATGATCAAAGAACCGTCCGAGGCATAGTCGAGGTCTGCGTAGAACTCCGACACGAAAGGCACCCCCGCATCCAGCGCACAGCGCTCGTGCATCGTGCCAGCCATACCATACACAGGAGCCCCGAATTTCTTGGCTACCTGGCACACAACCTCGGCGAGTTCGGCGTTTCTGGCCGTCATCCCGTACAACGCTCCGTGGACTTTGACATGGTTTAATTCCATTCCGGAGGTCTCAAGGAATCCGCGGAGCGCGCCGACTTGGTAGGTCAAGAGACTGCCCAGCTCGTCGGGGTCCAGCGTCATCTCGCGGCGGCCGAAACCCTGCCGGTCAGGAAGAGAGGGATGGGCGCCGACAGCGACACCGTGGCGCTTCGCCGCTTCGACAGTCGACGACATGACCGTCGGATCGCCGGCGTGGAAGCCGCACGCCACGTTGGCTGCCGTGATGAGAGACATTAGGTCCTCGTCATTGCCCAAGGTGTAGATGCCGTACGACTCTCCCATATCGCAATTGATGCCTATTCTCACCTTTGTTCTCCTGTCGGTTCTGTTGGTGGTGGGCTGCTATCCGAGGACTCCGGCGGCCGCCAGCCGCGACTGAGACCTTTGTCTGATCAAATCGGCGATCACTGCGATGATCAGGAGGCCGCCCAATACGATCATCTGCAGGTACGACTGGATCCGCGCGAGGTTCATACCGTTCTGGACGAGCCCGATGAACAGCGCACCCAACACTGCGCTCGACACTCGCCCTATTCCGCCGCGCAGCGACACTCCGCCGATGACGCACGCCGCGATGGACTGGAGAGGAAGGCTGACGCCAATGTTTGCCTCACCGGTCTCCAGGCGTGCGGTGAGCATGACTGAACTCAGCCCCATGAGAGCGCCGGCGACGACGTAGGCCACGGTGAGATTCGCCCGAACCGTGATACCCGACAGCGTTGCTGCTTTGGCGTTGCCGCCGATCGCATAGAAATATCGGCCGAGCCGCGTCCAATTCAGAACGACGGTCATGATCGCGACGACGACCGCGGTCACCCAGATTGGGGTGGCGAGCCCTGCCCATTCTCCGAATCCGAAAATGTCCGCGAACCTCGGAGGCATGCCCCGAACCGGCACGCCGCTCGTCATGTAGAGGGCTAAGCCCAGCGCGATTGATGAGGTGCCAAGGGTCATGATGAAGGGTGAGACTCGGAACACGGAGACGCCGATCCCGTTGAAGAGGCCGACACCTGCACCGGCTAGGACGCCGACGACCATTCCTAGAACGATCGCGAACCCGACAGACCCAGATCCAGCGTTGTAGCTGTCGGCCATGACGGTCGCGGTCACGACCGAAACCAGGGCGGTTCCGGTCCCGACGGAAAGATCGAATCCTCCTGTGAGCAGGACGAGCATCTGTCCGAGGGAAACGATGATGAGGAATGTGTTCTGGCGAAGAACGTTCTCGAAGTTCTCGAATTCAAGAAAGTTGTCCGACATCTGCGAGAACACGACGACCGCCAAAACGAGCAGCGGCGGCAGAACGCCGATCTTGACGAATGCGAGTTCGAGACGCTCGAGCAGACTCAAGTTCGACCCCCCCGGTTCAGAAATTGCGCGGCCTCTCATGCAACCTCTCGATCCAGAAAATTGCGCAAGACGTTCTCCTCGGTGATGTCGGGGGCGACAAGGTGCTCAACGACTCGCCCCTGGTGGAATACGTAGGCCCGGTGCGCGAGATGGAGGATCTCGGGCAGGTCCGAGGAGACCAGCAAGATCGCGGCCCCGTTCCCGCAGAGGTCGGCAAACAGCTGATAGATGGCGACTCGAGTCCCAACGTCGACTCCGACGGTCGGCTCGTCGAAGACGAATACGTCGACTTCCCGCACCAGGGCGCGGGCAAAGAGCACCTTTTGCTGGTTCCCGCCCGAGAACTGCTCGACTGGCCGCTCAAGCGATAGGGGCTGGAGTTCGACTTGTCGTGCGACCTCGTCGGCGATTCGCTTCTCTGCCGCCCGGCGCATCAGCGTCAGCTTGGAGAATTGTGCAAGCCTCACCGAGGGCAACGCTATGTTCTCCCGGACACCCCGCATCATCAACAGCCCATCTGTCCTCCGGTCCGATGGGAGGTAGAACATGCCGTTCTTGAGCATCCGTCGTGGGGTTGTGCCGGTCACTTCGGTCCCTTTGAGATAGATGGAACCGTCCAGCAGCGGCTCGGCTCCGAAACACGCACGCGCCGATTCTCCCTTCCCTGAGCCGACGAGTCCGGCGAATCCAACGATCTCTCCTGCACGGACTTCGAAAGAGACGTCGACCGCCGACCGGCTCCGCGTTGTGAGGTTTGCAGCCCTCAGGGCGATCTTGCCTGGGTTGTGGGCTATGTCGGGGAAGATCTGTTCGATCACACGCCCGGTCATCAGGTTGATCAGGTGGTCTTCGGTGGCCTCCTCCCTGGCGAGCGTGCCGACGTAGTGGCCGTCTCGCAGCACGGTCACCCGATCAGCGAGACGCTGGACCTCGGCCAGCCGGTGGGTGATGTACACGACCCCGATGCCCCGGGCACGTGCTTGCTCGACGAGTTCGAACAGCCTGTCGGCCTCGGTCTCGGTCAAGGACGCAGTCGGCTCGTCAAGAATGAGCACCTGCAGGTCCGAGCGAAAGGCTTTCGCAATCTCGACCATCTGTTGTTGTGCTCGGGAGAGCCTGGCGACGACCTGATTCGCCTTGATAGGGAAACCGAGGTCGACGAGCAGAGCCTCGGCGGCGCTGCGCAGGCCCTTGCGGTTGAGCAGCCTTCCGTGTCGCGGCTCGGAGCCCAGGAGCAGATTTTCGGCGACCGTCATGGTCGGCACAAGCGAGAACTCCTGGAAGACGGCACTTATGCCGAACTCGCGGGCGTCAGCGACTGACGAGAACTCGACTTCCGCACCGCGGAATTCCATGGTCCCGCTGGTGGGCTCTTGTGCGCCGGACAAGATTGAGATCAGTGTCGATTTTCCGGCTCCGTTCTCTCCGAAGAGCACGTGGACCTCGCCGGCGCGGAGGTCGAATGACACGTTGGAGAGGGCGGAGACACCGGGATACCGCTTGGTAACCCCGACCAGCTTCAGCAGATCGCCGTCAGCGTCTGAGTTGGAGGGTGTTAGCTGTGAGGCGTCGATCAAGGTCATCCCGGTGTCTCCCGCTCCTCGTTTCTCAGCCGACGCTGAAGACGGGGCTGAAGCTGTCCGGGGCGAGCGTCGAAGTGGAGTCGAAGGCGTCAATGCCGTCGACGTCGACAACGAAGAGTTCAGGACCCACGTGCTTCTCGAAAGGCAGCCCTTCCAAAGCCCGGACGGCTTGGTCGATGGCGACTCGTGCCTGGATAACAGGCGAGTCGGTCGGCGCAGCCAGAATCCGGCCGCTCACAAGCCCCTCGTGCACCCCGGGGGTGAAGTAGTAGGAAACCACGGCTATGTCGGAATCGAGTCCTCGGTCACGCAGGATCGATGTGGCGGCCTCTGCCGTCACAGCTGTGCCAACGATGAAATCGATGTCCGGGTTCGCGGCGAGAGCGTCCTCGATCAGCACACTCTGCGCCTCCTTGCCGGTGTCCCCGAACTTGACGTCGACGATCTCGACAGCGGTCCCCTCCAGAGCGCCCTGGCAGCCGGCGTCGCCCGCTTCGACCCAACCGGCGCCGGCAGGCCCTGGGAACCAGGCGATCTTGGTCGGCTCATCACCAACGTGTTCCGCCACCCAACTGCAAGCGTGGGCGCCCATCTCGCCGAACGAGACGAGCGATTTCGCGGTGAGGTTCGGCGAAGAGATGCCGTTGATCACATCGATCACCGGGATTCCGTCGCCCACAATCTCGTCTACGAGGTTGTTGAGCCCGTCGAAGGAGATGGCGCCGATGATAACTGCGTCAGCGCCATTCTGGACACAGTCCTCGATCTGGGAGATCTGCGTTGGAAGCTCCGTGTATCCGCCCGCTTCTACAAGGGTCATCTTGACACCTTGGCGCTCCGACTCCTCAGCAGCGCCGTAGTTGACGGCAAGCCAGTAGGCGTCCTTCATATGCGGAAACGATACGCAGAGGTTCCACTCCCGGGTTGCAGTGGTCGGCTCGTATGCGATCGTTGAGCGGGGGCTGCCGGAGTCGAACGGCACGGTCCAGACTTCGATCAAAGTACCTGCCCAATCAGCAGGGGCCGCCAAGGGTTCCTCGGCAGTGCTCGGTTCCTCGGCGGGAGTCGGTTCGCTGACATCTTCGGACTCGTCTTCGCCAGCGCCGCTCGCAGTGCTGTCGCTGTCCTCTGTGGGGACGGCGTCACCTGCAGGGTCGGACGACGTGTCGTCGTCCCCGCATGCAGCGGCAACCAGACCCAGAGCCAGCAGCACCGCCATCAGCCTTATGGTTGCTCTCTTTCGTTTGGGCATTTTCCCTCTCCTTGTTGTTATTTCGTCGCCCGTTCGGGCGACTCGCCTGTCACCCACGATCGTGGGTGAACATGACGAACTTTTCCCGCGTCATCTCGCGGACTGTGTACACAGGCCCTTCACGTGTGTTCCCTGCGCCCTTGGTCCCGCCGTAGGGTTGCTGATCGGCCCTGTACGTCGGCACCTCATTGATCAAGACACCCCCGAAATCGAGAGAGCGCACAGCCTGAAGCGCCGCTGCCACGTCTGTCGTCCACACCCCCGCTTGAATTGCGAGGTCGGTGTCGTTGGCGAGGTCCAGGGCCGTCGCGAAATCGTCATAGGCCACAACTGCCACCGCGGGGCCGAATAGCTCCTCCCTCCACAACCGGCACTCAAGCGGAACATCGGTTACCAGGCTCGGCTCGACGATGGCTCCGTCTCGCACGCCTCCAACCACGACTGTTGCGCCTCCAACCCTGGCCTCGGCAATCCAGTTCTCCACTCGTTTGGCCTCATGGCCGGTGATCAGTGGGCCGACGTCAGTCGTGGGAACGAGGGGATCTCCGGTAACGAGCCTGCTCACTTCGGCCTCGAGTGCTTCGACGAAGTCGTTCTCCAGCGATGAGTGGACGAGGATCCGCTGGGTGGAGACGCAGCTCTGGCCCGCATGCGAGAACCCAGCGACGCTGACCTTCGCGGCGATAGTCTCAACGTCGCTTCCCGGTTCGATGATGAGCGGGGCCGTCGAGCCGAGTTCCAATGCCACTTTCTTTCTCGGAGCGGCAGCAGCGATTCCCCATCCCACTCGGGCGCTCCCAGTGAAGGCGACCATCTTTGGCGTCGGGTGCTCGACGAGCGCCCGTCCCACCGTTTGGCCCAATCCGGTAACAACCGTGACCCAGTCGCGCGGAAGGCCGGCCTCCCATAGAAGACTGACGAGGCGAATTGCCGAAAGCGGAGTGAGTTCAGCCGGTTTAAGCACCACTGGACACCCTGCAGCGATTGCCGGAGCCAGCTTGTGGGCCACAAGGTTGAGAGGGAAGTTGAACGGGGTTATCGCGGCGACCACCCCGATCGGCTCGACGACAGTGAAGCCGATGCGTCCGGCACCCGAATGCGACGCCTCCATCGGGACGACTTCGCCAGCCAATAGCCGGCATGCAGCCGCCGAGAACGCCAACGTGTCGGCGCACCGAGTCGCCTCCGACATGGCTGTGCGGATTGGCTTGCCCGACTCGAGTGCAATCGTCGACGCGAACTCGTTGACGCGACTCCGCAAAAGCGCGGTCGCTCTCTCGAGGATCTCAGCGCGCGCAGCCTGCGAGAGGCTGCGGCGAAGAGCGGCATCGGCGACTCTACATGCCTCGTCCACATGCCCGGCGTTGCACGAAGGAACCGACGCAACAACAGAGCCGTCATAGGGATTCAGTACATCGTCGCTCTCGTCAGCCACCACGAACCGTTCGCCGAGCGAGAGCATCGTCTGGTCCATTTCACCCCCCATGAGCAACTCGCGGTCAGACTGGACATTAAGGAGAACTCGGCTTCTGCGATATGGCCAAGATGCACATAATTTGACGCGCGGCCCTATGCGTTTGCACAATGAGACATGACGCTTCGGCTGAGGGAGTTGCTCGACGCCTTTGGTGACAGGCTGGTGCTGCACACACACCTGCACGAGTCCGCCCTGGACAGAGAGATCAACTGGGTTGCACCTACCGAGTTGCCTGATCCCACACCTTTCATCGTCGGCAGGGAGCTGGTCCTCACTACTGGTGTGGGGCTGCTCGAAGGTTCGCACGACCGCTACGAATCGTTCGTTGAGCGGCTCGCAGACGCCGACGCTGCAGCGATTGGATTCGGAACAGGGATGAGCCACCCATTCGTCCCTCCCCAGATGCTGGTGGCAGCGAGCCGCAGCGCGATACCGCTAATAGAGGTTCCCCGCGAGACTGCGTTCACCGAGATCTCACGCGTCGTCGCCGAAGCGGTGATAGCTGAGCGGTACGAACTGCTTAGACAAGGCCTTGCAATCCACGAGAACCTGTCCTCGGTGCTCCTTCGAGGCGATGGGCTTCCATTGATGATCCGGCATCTCCATCGACTCGTCAGCGGACCAGCGGCCGTCATCGATTCACATGGCCGCGTGCTGGCCAGCGAGCCCCAATCTGCATTCTGGCCGATCGAAGAGATCCTTCATGTTCGCCGGCAGGCAAAAGACGAGCATTCCAGCGAGCTCACAGTCGCTCCGATCGAAGTTGCGGGCGATCTAGTGGCATTCCTATGCGTCCGCGCTGCCGACCCGACCTTCGACCTTCACGCTATTCCGTATGCCACGACGCTCATCGCCCTGGAATTCTCCCGACGGCAGGCGGAGCTGACAGGGCGCCGAGAGCTCGTAGGGCAGGTCGTGTCCGATCTCCTAGGGCAGCGAATCCCTGATCGTGACGCTGTTAGACGCCTTGAAGCATTCGGAGTCAACCTCGAGAAACCCATAACTGTCGTCGCCGCTGCCCTCCTAAAGCCCGATCAACGGATCCGCACTCTGCCTTGGGGCCCTCAAGATCTAATAAGCAGCGACCAGGGTCCCACAGTGAGCGCGTTGGTCGGAGACGAACTCATTTCGGTCCTTCCGTCTGACAAACCAGTACATCAATTCGGCCAAGCCACCCGAGAACGGCTGGCCGCAATCGACCCCGACGTCCGAGTGGGGATCGGAGGATCGCACACCGGCCCCAACGGATTTCGGCTCAGTTACTTCGAGGCGAAAGAAGCGCTGACTCACGGCCCTGGAGTCAGCGAGTGCGAACCGCTCAATCTTTCAACTCTCCTCTTGGTCAACCGCGAACTGCCGATCAGCGAGATGGCAGAAAATCTCCTCAGCCCGATCATCGAGCACGACCGTGAGAGGGGATCTGATCTGCTGCGAACTCTGTCGATCTATCTCGACGTCTCGGCCTCCACCTCTGAAGCCTCTCGGGAGCTTCACCTCCACCGGAACTCCCTTCGGTACCGCCTCGGCCAGATCGAGCGACTCTCAGGCCACGATTTGTCCCGTTTCAGCGATCGGGTTCAGCTGTGGATCGCACTCAGAGCTCTCGAAGTCGAAGGTGGTTCGCCGGGTTAGAGCACGCGCAAATAGGTGACCGACCTCGCGGCGCAACGCTGTGTCTTCCGCTCTTGTTCGCTGCGCTCACGGGCCGCTCGGGCCACGGCCTCGTTCGGTCGCTGCCGTGTCGTTCCGCCTATTCGCTCGGCCTCTTAGCAAGAAGTGGTCGACGAGTGTTCTACGTATCTTGACCCGACGGTGAACTCCTCGACATCGCCGGCGAAACCGGCAACGTCCACATCTATTAAGTCAACCAGCTGAAGCAACTCCCCTTGAGCGGTCTGGAGATGCAGGGGAAAGGCTAGGGCAGAGCGGCCGACAGTTGCCGGTTCATGGTGTCCAGAGCGCTCCGGGCCGCTTCGACCGGGTCGGTGCCGTCGGGTGCTGCTCGCCAAGCTCCCAGGATCGCCCTGCTGGAATTGACGATGATCCCCGTCCCCTGATCGGTGCATCCCGACACGGCATCCTCGGCGCTGCCGCCTTGAGCACCGAAACCGGGCACCAGGAAGAGCGTGTCGGGCAGGATGCCACGCAACTCTCGAGCCTGAGCCGGCCAGGTGGCGCCCACCACGGCACCGACGTCTGAGAACCCGCTCGCACCGACGCGCCCGGCACCCCACTGGTGGACCTTCCGCGCCACCACCGTCGACAGCGAATCGCCGCCCACAACCTGGTCCTGGAAGTCCTGAGCCCCCGGATTCGAGGTGCGGACCAGCACAAACACACCCTTGCCCTCTTCGGGTGAACCGATCAGAGGCTCCACTGAATCACCCCCCAGGTAGGGGTTGGCGGTAATCCAGTCGGCCTCCATCCCACCAATCCGTTGCGAGGCGGCCAACCCGGGAGAGGACGTGAGCAGCCCCTCCCGATAGTGGACTGCGGTTGAACCGATGTCGGAGCGTTTGGCATCGACGATGACCGGAACCCCGAGCCTCCGAGCCTCAGCCACGATCCGTTCGAGTGCCTGCCATCCGGCCGAACCGTAAGCCTCATAACACGCAGCCTGCGGCTTCACCGCCGCACAATGGCCCGCCACGGCACGCACCACCGCCACCATGAACTCCTCGAAAGCGATCGCCACCTGCCGGCGCGGGTCGTCACTCCGGTCGACCGCAGACCTGACGATCTCGTCGGGAATGAGTTCGGGCCGAGGATCCAAACCCACACAAGCGATCGAACCGGTCGACTCGACCGCTGCCGCCAACAGGTCTCCTCCATGCATACGCGCACGCTACCTTGCAGTTTCGGTGCAGCGAACAGTTCAATGCTGGTCTGCCAGTCGGATCCGATATTGACAAATCTTATCTATTTGGTTCATAAGAACCATAAGATGCAGTAAGCTCTGTCAAACTATGGACCAGATATCCAACCCTTACCGTCCGGGCGCCGGCACGCCTCCGCCTGCGTTGATTGGACGCGATGACCTCATCGACCGTTTCGGTGTCACGCTGCGACGCACTCTCGCGGGTCGCCCGGGCAAAGGGTTCCTTCCGACTGGGCTCCGCGGCGTCGGCAAGACAGTCCTGTTGAATCGCTTCATCTCGATTGCTAGCAACGAAGGGGTCAAGACCGCGTTCATCGAGTCCCCCGAATCGGGCGACTTCGCGAGTCTGCTGGCGATCCGCCTTCGCAGAATCCTGCTCGAAATGAGCACCGGAGCGTTCAAGGCAGCGGTATCGAAGGCCTTGGGTGCATTGCGTTCGTTCACCCTGCAGTTGCCCGACGGGTCGAGCATCGCCCTGGGGGTGGATCCTCTGGCTGGCTACGGCGACTCTGGAATCCTCTCGGAGGATCTCACAGATGTCCTCGTGTCGGTCGGTGAAGCAGCGGCTCAGCAAGGCACCGGTCTTCTGTTGGGAATCGACGAGATCCAGTACCTGAAGTCCGAAGAACTCGGTGCTGTGATCGCCGCGGTCCACCGAACCACACAACTCGAATTGCCCGTGCTGCTCGTCGGCGCGGGCCTTCCCCAGCTACCTGGCCTCGCAGGCGAGGCCAAGAGCTACGCCGAGCGCCTCTTCGAGTTCCCCGAGATCGGTTCGCTGACCCCCGAACAAGCGAGACAAGCCCTCTCGCTCCCGGCGCAGGAACTAGGGGTCGAGTACGAAGACCCCGCGCTCGACCGGCTAGTCGAGGAGTCGCACGGTTACCCGTACTTTCTGCAGGAATGGGGATACCACGTATGGGACGGATCACCGCGCAGCCCGATCACAGCCGAAGACGTCAACTCGGTGCGAGCCGGTGTCATCGCCACACTCGACCAGAACTTCTTTCTGGTACGCCTGAACCGCCTGACGCCGAAAGAGAAAGAGTATTTGCAGGTAATGGCCGAACTCGGCCCAGGGCCTCACCGATCAGGCGACATAGCCGCACGTCTCGGGGTGAAAGTCGAGTCGGTGGCGCCCAGAAGGTCGGCTCTGATCGCCAAGGGAATGATCTACAGCCCCGCCCACGGTGACACCGCCTTCACAGTTCCACTCTTTGACGACTTCCTCCGCCGAACCTCGAAGTGAACGTCCATCGCTTCGCTCGGTTGTTGTGAGTGGGATTTCGGTCCGGTGGGGTACGGTGCGTCGGATGAAGCTGCAGATGATCGGTGGCGGGAAGATGGCCGAAGCCCTGCTGGGGGGACTGGTCGAATGCGGCTGGGCGACGGCTGAGGAGCTCCATGTGGTCGAGCCGTCCGAGGAGCGACGGGCTCTGCTCGCCGCCGAGCACCCGTCGATGTCGATCGGGACCGGGCCGCTCCCCCGAACCGACGCGGTGATCGCCGTCAAACCCGACGTGGTGACCGTGGTGTTGCCGGGGCTGGCAGAAGCCGAGGTCTCCAGGGTGCTCTCCATTGCCGCGGGAGTGCGGACCGAGGTGATCGAAGCGCAACTGCCGGCCGGTACCAGAGTGGTCCGCGCCATGCCCAACACCCCGGCGCTGGTCGGCAAGGGCGCCGCGGCAATCGCCGAGGGTGCCGCGGCAGGACCGGACGACCTCGAATGGGCCGGAGGCATCCTGGAGGCGGTCGGCACCGTCGAAATCGTCGACGAGAGCGACCTCGACGCTGTCACGGGACTGTCGGGCTCAGGCCCCGCCTACGTCTTCCACCTCGCCGAAGCTCTGCGAGCGGCGGGCATCGCGCAAGGTCTGGCCCCCGAAGTGGCAGACTCCCTCACCCGCCAGACCCTCCTGGGCGCGGCTGCGCTGCTGTCAGAATCGGGGGAGGACCCCGCGGTGCTGCGCAGCAACGTCACATCCCCCGGAGGCACCACCGCAGCGGGCCTCGCAGTGTTCGCCGAAGCGGACCTGGTCGAGCTCGTGGGCAGGGTGGTGCGGGCGGCCACGGAGAGATCGCGCGAACTGGGGCGCTAGCGTCGTTGTCGTGCCCTCCCGATTCGACACCGTCTCGTTCCTGTCCGATTACGGGCATTCCGACGAGTTCGTGGGTGTCGTCCACTCGGTGGTCCGCTCGATAGCCCCACACGTCGAGATCATCGACGTCACCCACGGAATCGCCGTACACGACACCCGAGCCGGAGGTCTGGCCCTCGCCCGGGCTGCAAACTACCTGTGCCCCGGAGTGGTCCTGGCGGTCGTTGACCCAACGGTCGGGACAACCCGGCGACCGGTCGTGGTCGAAGTCGGTGATGGAGCCTCCTACCTGATCGGGCCCGACAACGGACTGTTGGCCCCTGCCGTGGGCCTCGTAGGAGGCGCGACACGAGCAATCGAACTGACGTCACTGCACCACCGGTTGCCCTCGGTCACAGGAGCGACCTTCGACGGCCGTGACGTATTCGCTCCAGCGGCAGCACACCTCTGCAACGGTGTGCCCCTCGAGGAGCTCGGACCAGACATCGACACAGCGGGCCTGATCCCCGGGGTGTTGCCCGTGAGCCAGGTTCAAGGCGACGAACTGGTTGCGGAGGTGCTGTGGATCGACCGTTTCGGCAACTGCCAGTTGAACGTCGACCCCGTCGATGTCGTCGACTTCGGCACGACCATGACGGTGGCCCTGCCGACCACCACCAAGATCGGAATGCTCGTCGGAGCCTACGACGAGATCCCGACCGGTCGGGCGGGTCTGCTGGTCGACTCGAGTGGACTGCTCTCAGTGGCAGTCGCCAGAGGATCGGCCGCAACCGAATTCGGTCTGGATGAAGGCGACGAGATTCGCCTGTCCGCCACCGACGACGGCACGGCGCAAGCAGATCCCGGACAGAGCGGTGCGACTATCGCGGTTGAGATCCAAAGAAAGGGACACCACCAATGAGAAGCGGAACCACCATCGCCATCATCGTCTTGCTGGTACTGATTCTGGGTGCCGGAGCAGTCCAGTTCCTGCTGCTCTGAGGAGCGGTGACGGTCGCTTAGCCCGACCTGGCCGAGCGTGCCGACGCGGACGCGACGGTGACGTGTTTGGACAAGGTCGCCTCAGCACGGGGCTGTTGCCCGAAGTTTGTGCGCTGCGACAACGGCCCCGAACTCACCGCCTACGCGTTGCAGGACTGGTGCCGGTTCACCAACACGAACACCAGCTACATAGACCCCGGGTCGCCCTGGCAGAACCCCTGGGTCGAGTCCTACGGCGGCCGGATGCGCGACGAACTCTTGGCGATCGAACAGTTCGACAGCCTCCTGGAGGCCCAAGTACTTGTCGCCGACTGGAGAAACGACTACAACAACTACCGTCCACACTCCGCGCTCGGGATGCTCACACCAGCCCAATACGCGGACCAATGGGCAACAAACAACCAGAAAACACTCTCATAACAACCGGACCGAAAAAGGGGGTCCGGTCATCATCCCAAGCACCTGCCCGAGGTCGTGGCCGAACACCAGGTCGCCATCGGGGTCATCACCACGCCCGCCGAAGGGGCGCAGGAGACCGTCGATCTGCTCGTCGAAGCGGGGGTTCGCTCGATTCTCAGTTTCGCCCCCGCGGTGCTGGCGGCACCCGAGGGGATCGACGTCCGCTACGTCGACCTCTCCACTGAACTGCAGATCCTCGGATTCCATCTCCAGCGGCAGCAACCGCCCCACAGCGGAGGGGTCGCCGAAATCTCCTGAAACAGGTACCGTTCTGTTGGCCTGAAGTATTGAGCCCTGAAGTATTGAGCGGCGTCACGAGCGACCCGCTCCCGTACCGGATTTGAGGAACTCCGCTGTGTCGATCGTCGCGATTGGGTGTAATCATCGGTCGACTCCGCTCGCCAAGCTCGAGCAGATGACCGTTGCAGCCGACGACCTGCCCAAAGTGCTGGGCGGGCTGTCGCAGGCAGACCATCTCTCCGAAGTGGTGGTGCTGTCCACATGCAACCGTGTCGAGGTGTACGCCTACGCCGAGCGCTTCCACGGCGGCTATCAGGATGTCCGTGAGTTCCTGGCCCGCCATGCAGGTCTGGCCCCCGAAGACGTGGCCGACCATCTCTACGCATACCACGACGCTGATGCGGTCCGACACCTGTTCTCAGTCGCCGCGGGCCTTGATTCCGCGGTGGTGGGCGAGCATGAGATTCTCGGGCAGGTGCGCGACGCCTGGGACTGTTCAGTCTCTGAACGCACAGTCGGATCGGCACTCGGTGCCCTGTTCCGGCACGCTGTCGAAGTGGGCAAACGCGCCCGCTCCGAGACTTCGATCGGGCGAGGAATCGCCTCGGTGTCCCAAGCCGCGGTGGCGTTGGCCGATGCTCGCATCGGGGGCATCGCGGGACGCAGCGTGCTGGTGGTCGGCGCTGGTGAGATGGCCGAAGGAACGGTCAAGTCCCTGCTCAGAGCCGGTGCTTCTGAGATCATTGTCGCCAACCGCACCCATGAGCGGGCCGAGCAGCTCGCGGCGCTCTGCGACGGAACGGCCGTGCGCATAGAGCAGCTCCCCGACGCCCTCTCACGAGCAGCGGTGCTGGTGACCAGCACCGGAGCAACCGAACTGATCCTGCAGGCCACTGACGTGGCGACGATGGCTGCTCGACGCGGCGATCTGCCTCTGGTGATCGTCGATATTGCCGTTCCCCGCGACGTCGATCCTGCGGCCGGTCGGCTCAAGGGCGTCACCCTCCTCAACATGGACGACATAGGCGAGTTCATCGACGGTGGCCTCGAGAGCCGCGACCGTGAAGTCGCCGGCGTCGTGGAGATAGTCGATGCTGAGGTTCAGCGCTACCGGTCGATCACCTCAGCACGAGAGGTGGCGCCGCTGATCAGCGCGCTCCGTCGGCAGGCCGAAGAGATCAGGTTGGCGGAACTGGAACGGATCAGCGCGAAACTGCCGGAACTCGATGCCGAACAGCGCGCTGCCGTGGAGGCTCTCACCAAACGGATCGTCAACAAGATGCTGCACGGACCGTCGACGCATCTCAAAGAAGCTGCAGGACGGGCCCGCGGGGATCGCCTGGCCGAATCTCTGCGGGATCTCTATGACCTCTGAACTCCGGTTGGAACGGTCGGTGAGCGCAGCGGACCTGAGCGCTCCGACGGCGTAGCGAACCATGCTCGCTGCTACACGGCAGAGCCCCCTGGCTCTGTGGCAGACGCGTCATGTGGCATCGCTGCTGGTCTCGGCGGGTGTGGTGGACCGGCTCGAAGAACTCGTCGTCTCAACCGCCGGCGACAGACGCCTGAACACCCCGATCCACGCGATGGGCGGGAAGGGGGTCTTCTCCAAAGAAGTGCAGCAAGCGGTGCTCGACGGCCGCGCCGATATTGCGGTGCACTCCGCCAAAGACCTCACCTCTGTCACCCCTGAAGGGTTGGTTCTTGCCGCGGTGCCTCAACGGGGGGACACCCGCGACGCGCTGGTGGGAACGCGCCTGGCGGACCTGCCCGTCAGAGCCCGCGTCGCGACCGGGTCTGTGCGACGGCGTGCACAGCTCGCCTGGCACCGCCCTGACCTGGTGTTCTCAGAACTGCGCGGCAATATCGCAACACGTTTGGACAAGGCCTGGCAGTTCGATGCGATCGTGATGGCGATGGCAGCTGTCGAACGCCTCGGACTGGACCCCGAGGTGCTTGATCCGCTCGACCATGAAGTGATGGTTCCCCAAGTCGCCCAAGGTGCGCTGGCCATCGAATGCCGGGCCGACGACCACGACACGATTGCCGCGCTGGGGATTATCGAGGATCCCGCCGCACGGCGGGTCGTGGACACCGAGCGAGCCTTCCTTGCCGAACTCGGCGGAGACTGCACGCTTCCCGCGGGTGCGGTTGCGGCGCTCCGCGACGCGGCCGACGGCAACGGCGACAGCAGTATCGAATTGGTGGCAATGCTGGCCTCGCTCGACGGTCGAACTCTGCTGCGGCAGCAACGCCGCGGGTCGGACTCCGATTCCCTCGGCAGATCTGTAGCACGCTTCCTGCTTGACGATGCCGGCGGCCGCGCCCTGTTGGCGGAGGCCCGAAGAGCCGCCGATGCCTGACGAGACGGTGCTTGACCAAACAGTGCCTGACCGTCCTCTCGACGGCGTTCGGGTGGTGGTCACCAGAGCACGCGAGCAGGCCGGAGTGCTCGCTGACGCGTTGACGGACCGCGGTGCCACAGCGGTCTCAGTGCCGGTGATCGAGATCGTGGACCCCGTCGACGGCGGTGCGGCTCTGAGAGACTGCCTCGCCAGTCTGTGTCAGGGCGACTGGCTTGTGATCACCAGCCCCAACGGGGCGACGAAAGTCTCCGAAGCGCTCGGCAACGTGCCGCTGAATCCAGGTGTCTCGGTAGCGGTGATCGGCCCCGGCACGGCTGGGCGCGCCCAGGATCTGGGCATCAGAGTCGATCTCATCCCCGGCACGTCAATCGCCGAGGGCCTGCTCGAAGCGATGCCTCCGCCGAGCCGCGCTGAAGCGACCGTCCTGCTGGCCCGCGCCGCTCAGGCCCGCAGGCTGCTCCCCGAAGAACTCCGCAAACGAGGTTGGACAGTCCACGACGTCGCGGCATATCGAACAGTCGGCATACCAGTCAGCGACGCCGACATGTCGGCCTGTCGACAGAGTGATGTGGTGGCGTTCACCTCGTCGTCGACGGTGAGTCGTCTCCACCGCAGCGTCGGTGCCGAGAACCTCCCTGGAATGATCGCCTGTATCGGTCCCGCCACCGCAGCAACTGCGCGGTCGTTGGGCCTGACCGTCGACGTGGAAGCCGAGCCACACACCATCGACGGGCTCGTAGACGCAATCGTGAACCTCTGCGCTGACGCAGCCGACAGCAAGCGATAAAGTTTCGATCTGGAGGAGTGCTAGCCTCTGACCGAACCTGGAACTCGTTCGAGAGTTGCGAACAAGACAAGACTGGGAGCCGTTCAGGACCATGTTGAGATTTGCTGAAGAAGTCGTTTTGTTGATGTTGCGTGATGATGACGGCAAGTTCGTGCATGTGCCGAGTTGGTTGCTGGATCGGATCCTTGCCGGCGCTGTGCTGATGGACTTGGCGATGGAGTACCGCATCGACACCGACCCGGAGCGGCTTGTTCTGCTCGACGACACACCGACCGGTGACAGCCTGCTCGACCCGACGCTGGCCCGAATCGCCGCGGATCCACAACAGCAACATCGAGACGCTCGCTACTGGGTCGAGCACGAGGCGACCCACTCCGAGGAGATCCGCGAGGAGGCGCTGCGGCGACTGGTCGACATCGGGATACTGGAGCGCGAGGAGGACCGTTTCCTGTGGGTCTTCAAATCGCGCCGCTACCCGATCGTCGACGGCAAAGCCGAGCGCGAAGTGAAGCTGCGCATCATGGGCGTGCTGTTCAGCGATGAGATCCCGGATCCCCGTGACGTCGTGATCATCTGCCTCGCCGATGCCTGCGGCCTGTTCGCAGAGTTGCTGCCCAAGCGGGAACTCGAACAGGCATCGGTGCGGATCGAGCAGGTCCGCAAGCTCGACTTGATCGGCCAGGCGATGTCCCAGACCATCTACGACATGGGAATGTGGCTGGCAGCGAGCCGCATCGAAGGCCGCATGTTCTAACGCGCGGACCTTCGGTTGGCTACTACCCGCCGAACAACTGGACCCACAAACGGGTCCCCGTCACCTACACGACGGCACCAAACCCGTCTTCGACCCCCAAGTGTTCCGTGCCCGGTTCTTGCTGCTGCGTCGAGGCGACACCCTCACCGACACAGACCAGGCCCGCCTCGCAGAACTCTTCGACACCCACCCAGGCTCAAACCGGCTGGCAGGCCCACCCGAGAACTCCACGGCCTCTACCTAGTTGTGAATGTGCAATCTCCGATGACTGATCGGGGCCGATCCATCGAACACGGATCGCCCAGCGCTACTGGCCCTCGTAGTCTTGGACCTGTCCCCCAGCCAAGACAGCCACAGAGCATCCAGGACACCACCGGTCCCCCTCAGGGTCACCGACGGCACAGCACCATGTAAAGGCGCGGGGCAGTCCAGTACACCCACGGCACACAGTTCGGGAAGGTCCGACTGTGGGCAAGAGCCGCGTCCTGCACGCGGAAGCCCCTGAACCAGTATTTGGATCTGTTATAGGCGGGCAGACTGCCAACTGAAGGGAACGTCGCAGGAGGGTCAGGGTCCACCACTACAGGCGCAGGTGGCACCGTCGTCGTCGTGGTTGTTGGCGGCACCGTAGTCGTGGTGGTGGTCGGCGTGGTTGTGAGCTTGTCGAGGGCTGACCGATCCGATGCCCCCAAGATAGGTCGGCGACACCGAAGGATGAGTGTAGCCAAGCGCAATGTGTTGTTGGCGCTGTCTGTGTTCGTGTTCGCGTTGGGGCTGGTCGGCTCTCCGGTCGGCGACCCGCCGTTGTTCGACGAAGCCGAACCCGCCGCGGCGAGCCATTGCGGCCCCGGTGACTATCAGTGGCTCTGCATCATGCAGGAGAACTGCGCGAACAGCGGCGGAACCCTGGTCGGGCTCACCTGTGTCATCCCCACCACCACAACGGCACCACCGCTAACGACGACCCAGCCACCACCGCCGTCGCAGTGCACTCCTAGTGCTGGTGAGCACAGGCACACTCTGTTCAATAACCAAGTCCACTGTCACTCCGATCACACCTGTCCTGCCGGTCAGCAGCTACAGGGTCACGACTCTTGTGTTCCGGTACCGCCGCCGTCACCTACACCGCAGGAACGGTGCGCGCCCGGCACAGCTCACGGTTCTCCTGACGCAACCGTTTGAGCTCCTCGCTCTCAACGGTCGACACCCCCGCCCGCGACCCGGCGTCAACCTCGGCCTGGGCCACCCAGCGGCGCAAAGACTCCTCGCCATAACCCAACTGCCGCGCCACACGCGTCACCGTCCCCGACGAAGTGCCCATGACCGGACCCCATTTTTTGGTCCACTTGTTATGAGAGTGTTTTCTGGTTGTTGTTGGCCCATTGGTCTGCGTGTTGGGCTGGTGTGAGCATGCCGAGCGCGGAGTGTGGACGGTAGTTGTTGTAGTCGTTTCTCCAGTCGGCGACAAGTACTTGGGCCTCCAGGAGGCTGTCGAACTGCTCGATCGCCAAGAGTTCGTCACGCATCCGGGCGCCGTAGGACTCGACCCAGGGGTTCTGCCAGGGCGACCCGGGGTCGATGTAGCTGGTGTTCGTGTTGGTGAACCGGCACCAGTCGCGCGGCGCGTCCGCGGTGAGTTCGGGTCCGTTGTCGCAGCGCACGAACTCCGGGGCACAACCCCGCACAGAGGCGACTTTGTCCAAACACGCCACGGTTGCGTCCGCGTCGATGCTGTAATCCACGACATCGGCTAGGGACTCTCGGGTGAACTCGTCGAGCACATGGCAGATCTTTATCTTGCGGCCCGCCGAGGCGACGTCGAACTGGTAGTCCAGCGCCCACACATGGTCGGGCCGCTCAGCCACCAGCACACCGGCGTCGACATCGGAGTCGCCGACACGCCGGCGTTTGCGCCGCTTTGGCGGCACCCGAAGGCCCTCGGCTCGCCACAGACGCTGCACCTTCTTGGGGTTCACCACCCAGCCCCGGCGCCGCAGTATCGCATGCGCCCGGCGATACCCCCACCGCGGATGGCTCTCAGCAAAGCTGCGCAGCTCGGCGCGCAAGTCCCGGTCCGGGTCTGTCACCTTCGCCCGATAACGCTGCGTGGAGCGGTGCTGGTGAACGATCCGACAAGCCCGCCGCTGCGACACCCCCAGCCGCTGCTGCAACATCTCAACAGCTCTGCGACGCTGCGACGGGCTCACCATTTTGTTGAACCGATCTCCCGCAAAGCATCGATCTCCAGCTCCTTGTCAGCCACGATCCGCTTCAACCGGGCGTTCTCAACCTCCAACGACTTGAGCCGTTTCACATCATCAGCCTTCAAACCACCGTACTGGTTGCGCCACCGATGAAACGTCTGCTCAGACACCTCCAGATGCCGCGCCACATCCGCGATCGTTGCGCCCTCACCCAAAAGCCGGTCAGCCTCCCGCAACTTGCGCACAATCTGCTCAGGCGTATGCCTCCTGCGCCTCGCCATAAACGTGATCCTCCTTCCATCCAGCAATACTGGACAACAGACTCACACAACAAGTGGACCAGTCTCAGGGGGTCATGCCACACGAACTCGCGGTGCAGCCCGCGCGGCCCGAACTCTGCGTGGCTTATGCCCATCACGTGTACTGGTGCCCCGGTCGGTGCACCGAACGTGCCAGGACCGCTGTGGCTGCCGGTCAGCGACCAGCGAAGCGCTGCACGGGGTGCCATGTCGGCGTCGGTTCGGCCGATCTGGTGGTGAACCTCGAAGACCGCGTCGGGGAGCGCACTGCCGAGACCGGCCCAGAACCGGCTGGTCTCGTCCCAGCCGTGAAACGTGTGACCACCCGGCCCCTCCAGTTGGGCAGCCCGGTCGTATCGTTGCTCCACGGCGCCGGCCTGCCCCGACAGAACCTCGCTGAGAGTCTCGGCATAGGCCGCACCGATCTCGTGGGTGTTGCCCGAACCCAGGTATACCGGTGGTCTGCCTCTGAAGTCAGCGGGGCCTTGGGTTAGCGGGTTTTGCGGGTTTGTCAATTTTCTTTGATTGGTGGCACGGTGGTTGAGGATCGCTGCGGGTTGGCATGTTGTGCCTGGTAGATAGGGGTTTCTTGGGATTGATAAGTGCTCGGTGTTTTCGCGTAGTTCCGCCGTTCCTGGACATTTTTTCAAGAATCGCTTGACAGGGGGGGGGGGGGAGGGCACTATGTAATAACGGCCATGAAGAGCCGTTTTATTTTCGCGTTCCGTTGGTTGAAGCAAGCACAGAACGGGGAGCAGACTAGTCAGCATTCCCAGAGTGTCGCAAGGGAAGGGGTTGGCAGCGGACGTGAGTTGATTGGTCCGTGGCGTTTTGTCGCGTCGGTTCTGGCTGTGTCGGTTCTGGCGTTGACTTTGTCGGTGGACCCGGATACGCACGGTTTGTCGACTCCGGCGGCTGCTGACGAGCAGACCGAGACCTATGAGGAGAGGGTGCCGCCTTACACCACGACCGAGCCTGTCTACAACTATGAGAATCGCACCACCCGGGTGAGGGTCGCGCCGTTGACCCGCACCGTGCCCGCGTTCCACTACACGAACCGCACCACCCGGGTCAGGGTGCCGCCTTACACCACGACGGTAGCTGCCTACAACTATGAGAACCGCACGACCCGGGTGAGAGTCGCGCCGTTGACCCAACAAGCACCCGCGTTTCACTACACGAACCGCACCACCCGGGTCAGGGTGCCGCCTTACACCACGACCGAGCCCGTCTACCACTACGCCAACCGAACCACCCGAGTCAGAGTCGCACCGTTCAACCGGACAGTAGACGTCTACAACTACGTCACACGCACCCGCAGCGTCACCCACACACACCCGACCACCACCACGACGACTACGACCACCACGGTGCCGCCGACCACCACCACGACGACCACGACGACTACGACTACGATGGTGCCGGTGTCGGACGAGCCGGTGGTTTCTGTGGAGGCGGTCAAGGGCAGTGTCGTTGAGGGCGCCTCGGTTGGTTTCAAAGTTGAGCTCTCCGGTGGTGATCCCAAAGGGCAATGGCTGAACGTGAACGTGTCTGTGTCTGCTGTTGGAGATTGGCGTGTGTCTACGCGCCCGCGTCGAGTGACAGTCATCCCGAGCAGCGGCAGCACAACATTTTTTGTGGCCACCACAGACGACGACCAGGACGAACCCGACGGCACTGTGACCGCGACGGTCACCGCCGGTGACGGCTATAAGGTCGCGCCGTCAAGATACTCAGCAACAGCCACAATAAAAGACGACGATCTTCCAGCAACGGTTCCGGGTGCTGTTTCGGGGCTTCGGTGCAGTGCTGCTACCAGCGACAGTCTGACTGTTGGTTGGGACAGCGCGGCGGGTGCGGCGAGTTATGAGGTGCAGTCGTCGGCGTTGCCTTCAGCACCGCATTTGGTGCCGTGGGATCCTGCGGGCACCCGATCAGGAAGTCGGTATGTGCACACGTTCAGTTCGTTGGGTACGGGGCATGTGTTCACGTTGGCTGTGCGAGGTGTCAACAGCCAAGACGCCACAGGTCCGGTGGCTACAGTGAAATGTTCCACTGCGCTGCGGGACATGTTGACGTTGGAGTGCAACGCTAATGCTCTGCTGGTCGCCGAGTTCAGCGATCCCTACGCCGGCACCGGCCTCACACCGACTGACTACACTGTGAGGATCACGAAAGCAGGCGACACCCGGTCCACCAGCCGTCGAGTACGGGACACGTTCGTGTTCACCGGCGCCGAGCACGGCGCGCAGTACACGGTGACGGTCACCGCCAGCCACGGCACCGGCTGGGCTCAGTACACAGAAACCGACACGGCCACCTGCCCAACCCACACCGACAACTGGAACAGCCCCAACTTCTTTGACTCCGACGAAGACTGCAACAACAACACGTTCTTCGTCGGCTGGCTCGCGAACAATTTTTGCCTACGGGGGGAGATTCATCTGAAATTGGCCAATGGTTACCAGGAACTGTTAGGTCTGAAACCGGCGTTCATCGAGGTCGAGCCCGTGTTGTTGTCACGTTCCTGTTCGATCAACGACGCGCAGACCCGGAGAACCTGCCGCGAGACCTGGTCAGAGAACATCATCCTCCTCAAGAACCCCGGCATCGACTGGCGAGCCCTACAAATCACCGACTGGAGCGGACCAAATGAGATTGTGGGAAACGTTGTTGCTATTACAGCACTAGTCGGAGTCATGGGAGCAACTGGGGGGTGGTTTGCACTAGCTGTTGTGGGGGCAGTTGGCAGCGGTTACCAGGAAGTAGTGGCTTATCAGCAAAACGCAAGCGGGAAGGAGTACATCCGTTTATATCCGGTGAAAGCAGCCGCACTAGCTGATGCAGGAACGAGCCTGGATGTGCAAGGGATGGCGAACTTCCAAGGATGCCTCGCAGAATACGATCTCTCACCCCATACAGATTATGAATCCGATGTCCACAGGTACGGAACTCTGACTGATATTCGATTCGCTACCTATCACTACTGTCTACCTGACTGACCCTTACCGAATATTAGGCGCGATGAACGATCGAAAGCTAAAACAATTAAAGTGGTTTAGGCTAACTTTTCATCCAAAGCGATCAATATTTCTGATTTGCCTGAATGGAGTTCTAGCTGTGTCGAGCTTTCTGTCTCTTCTTTGGAGAGAACGCACTGATGAATTGGTCGTCTACAGTTATATTCTGGTTGTGAGTGCCACGGCTACTATCTTATTGGTGTGGCAACGCATCGCTCATAATAGATATAACAAAGAGGCCAGTAACTGATCGTAACCGTCAGCTTAGCCTGGATCCACCGGTGGGGTTGGGTTGTTGGTGTGGGCGTGTCCGCGGAAAAGGCCTCCTGGTCTGCGATGATCGTGATGACAAATAGTCACTTTCACCGCAAAAACAGGAGGCACTTTTCGTGTCTGTATCATCGCGCGGGTTGGACCGGTTGGCAACAACGTTTGATCATGGGGGTCTGGTAGCGAACGCGGGTCTGGTTCTGGCTGCGACGTTGATGACTCGTTTGGGTTTGTTGGGGTTGATCAACCGGTGGGTGAACACGGTTGTCGTCGATGAACGCCACAGTCATCGCTGTCAACCGTCGAGCTCCGCCCCGAAAAAAACTGCTGCACGCTGCAAAATCTCATTCGCCCGGCGCAGCTCACGGTTCTCCTGGCGGAGCCTCTTGAGCTCTTCGCTCTCAACGGTCGACACCCCCGCCCGCGACCCGGCGTCAACCTCGGCCTGGGCCACCCAGCGGCGCAAAGACTCCTCGCCATAACCCAACTGCCGCGCCACACGCGTCACCGTCCCCGACGAAGTGCCCAGCTCCTCACGCAGCGCGAACACCATCCGCACCGCATGCTTCTTCTGCTCATCAGAGTAACGGCGAGACCTCGCCGCCCTCGCTTGTGTATCCATAGATTCCATACTCGCTCCAATCCTTGGAGCCTGCGCAAAACCCAGGGCGAATCAGCACCGGCAACGCCTGCGCCGAATCGTTCTTCTCCACACTCCAACACGAACTCATCTCGCACCGTAGCTGGGCAACACGCAGCCAAGCCCGCCAAGAAATCACCTAATGGGTCCACCGCTGGTACAACCAGAAACGGCTCCACTCCGCGAACGGCATGATCCCACCGGTAGAATACGAACAAGCCAACACCCCCAACCCTCATAAACAAACTCTCCACGATTAGGGGGGAAGCTCAGGCCGCTAGTCGTCACGTCGGTAGCGCCGTCGACGGTGGTCGTATTCATCTGGGTTGTGTCTCATCTGCTGGTCTTCCCTTTTGATTGGAGCGCCGCTCATGAGCGACCAACGGCAGGAACACACAAGCAAAAGCAAGAGTGCCACTTTCCGCTTCCGGAACAACTGGACCCACAAACGGGTCGGCCGCCCACCCTTGACTACGAAACTTCAGCACGCCTGTTCTTCTGAATTCGTGAGATCGCAAGGTAGAAGATAATCGGCACGATGCCAATAGCAAGTTTGAATGAGATGCGGGTGAGTGTAGAGCCAACGGAGTCCGATGATTCGGATAGTTCAACGAAGGCAATGATCAAGCCCCCCACCACCACGAAAGAAATCCACCACCACGGGATACGGCCGTGTTCGGTAGTGGTGCTCGCCGGTGAGGTGGGTGTCTCCGTGGTGTCGGTCATGGCCTAGTGGTCTGAGTGTCTAGCCAGTTTAGTCGCGTTTTGTGTGGGGTTTGTCATGATGGGGTCTTGGCTGAATTACCCAGGGTTTGGTGGAGACTGTTTTCGTGTGTCTCCGCCGGGTCGGCGGGGTTGGTTTGATTGTAGTAGGTGTTGTCGTGTGCGGCCCGAGTGTGGCACTCACCCCAGCCAGACAGATGCTCTCGACATCGTACAGCCTTAGCGTAGGCATCTCCACACAGTCCGCGAGAGCCGAGCCCAGTATACCCACGGCGTACAATTCTCGGCTATGAGCTGCGGAGTTAGCGACTCAGAAAACTTCAACGCATATTTTGTGTGATCGTAAGAAGGCAACTGAGTCACAGCAGGCACCCCGAAAGGATTCACGGTCGGCTTCGGCGGAACCGTGGTCGTCGTGGTTGGCGGAACCGTGGTGGTCGTGGTGGTCGTGGTGGTCGTGGTCGTAGTAGGCGGCACTGTCGCGGTGGTGCTCTCACCTTCGTCTGGGTCGACTCCGAAATTACAAAACAGTGTCTCCACTACGGCGATAGTGAACCCCGCTATCCCCGCCCACTTCACCGATTTTTTGAGTTTTTCCAAAAGGTCGGCCGCCTTCTTCACAAGTTGTTTGTACCGGACGCTGCCAACAACGATGCTGCCAGCAGCCGTTACGAGGCTGCCGATGGCGCACACAGTGACATGAAGCACCTTGTACACGTCTGGGGCGGTTTCTCTCATCTCACTCGTTGCTGCGACGACAGCGAACTCTGTGGGCGCGAGCACAGCCAGAACAGCGCTTTTGAGCGCGCTGGGGATCAAATTCCAAGCCGTGCGCTTCGTTGTCGTCGTTTTGATGAATGGGTCTTTGGGTTGATGGCAGCTTGTGTGGGTGTCCGTCTCTTCCCATTCCCTGACCGGGAGGTGGGCTCCGGCGGGTTTGGTTAGCGTGTAGCGTGTCTCGTCTATCACTTTGAACGCCCAAGCCTCAGGCAGTGGGGGTATACGCTGGCCGTTCGGGCAGGTGTGTTGTGTGGGGTCGTGTTGGGTGACGGTTTTGGTGACGGTTTTGGTGAACGGCGCGACCCGGACCTTCTTGTTTTCGTAGTTCTCTACGTCGACGGTGACGGTCTTGGTGAACGGCGCTACCCGCACACGGCGGGTTTCGTAGTTGAACACGTCCATCCGCACGGTGGAGGTGAACGGCGCGACCCGCACCTTCTGGTTTTCGTAGTTGAACACGTCCACCGTCTCGGTCTTGTGGGTCGGCGCGACCCGCACCTGACGCGTCTGATAGTTGAACAACGGGACCTGCCCGGTTTTGGTGAACGGCGCTACCCGGACCTTGCGGGTCCGGTAGTTGAACACGTCCACCCGCACGGTGGAGGTGAACGGCGCGACCCGAACCCGGGTGTAGACGCATCCACGCGGCGGACGGCAACCGCTTTTCACGGTCCGGTAGTTGTACACCGGGATCGTCCTCGCCTCGCTGAACGGCGCTACCCGGACCCTCTGGTTCTCGTAGTTGAACACCGCGACGCGGCCCGGCCCGGAGAACGGCGCGACCCGCACCCGATGCGCCTCATAGAAGTACACCTGCGACGTGACAGTCTTGGTGAACGGCGCGACCCGCACCCGACGGGTCTGATAGTTGAACACGTCTATCGTTTTGGTCTCAGAGAACGGCGCTACCCGCACTTGCTGGTCCTCATAGTTGTACACGTCCACCGTCGTCGTCTCAGAGAACGGCGCGACCTGAACCCGGCGGGTCTGGTAGTTGTACACGTCCACTTCCTCTGTGGTTGTGACATCTTCAGGATCATGAGCCGACACAGCCACCGGTGCCAACACCGTGGCGAACACAGCCGCGCAGACGACCACGACACAACAACGCACCGCGTGCAGCTTCACCGCCAAACCGGGACGCGGCGCGTCGTTACTCATCTTTCGGTGTCGACGGCCTGTGTTGGGAGTATCGGGCAGGTTCATTGCGGTCTCCGGTTTCTATACGGCGGATAATTACCGTTATCCGTCACCTAGAACCCCGACCCGCGGCGCACCACGCGCAGGCTCCGGACATGAGAACCCCTGATCGGGGTGTTGTTCAGAGAGTTCTGAAACGAGCCGGTCCCGTCGCCCGTGACTGGTGTGTGGCTGCTGGTTCGCACAACAACCAACAGGACCAGACGTTGCCGGACCCGACCGCGGGACTCTGCGACCAAGAAACCTGCCGACCGGCAGACCAGTCATATGCCCAGGTCAACCCTACAATCACCAGGTCGTGCCGAGGGTGGATCAACGCTCGGCATCAACAAAGGCTTGACAAGCACCGAACTGAACGTGGAGAATAACGGCAATTATCCGTCAGGTAGATGCTGACTGGTTGGGGTTGAGGCGGGGGTTGGTTGACTCTGGGGTATGTATCACACCACAGACAATCCAATCGACCCCACCGGACTCGACGCTGTGCACAGCGGCCTCGACGTACACGGTGACCCGGATCCGTTCAACGGTTTGGGCAGCGTTGACGATGTTTTGTGGGTTGAGACACTCGGGTGTTTGGTTGACCGGGGCAAAGCCGCCGCGTATTCGCCCAACACCCACAAGACCTACGACGTCGGGTACAGGAACTGGACGCGATGGGCGACCGGTCACGGTTGTCGGGTGTTCCCAGCAGACCCGAGACATCTTCAGATGTGGTTCGTGACATTGGCCGACCAGAACAAGAAACCCTCAACTTGGAGCACCTACCTCGCCGGGGTCGCCCACCACCACCGCAGCCACAACGGCGCGAACCCGGCTCATGACCCCCAGGTCCGTTTGCTGTTGCGGGGGTTGACCCGCCGAGCCGGCACCGGCGGGCATACTGCCAGACAAGCCGCGGCGTTGCGTTGGAGCGACATCGAACACATAGCCGACACTGCCCACAGCCCGCGTCGCAACCAGCCGGGCGGACGGACCGAAACCCCCTGTCAAGCTGAACAACGTGCCGGCAAAGACGTCGCTATGGTTGCGGTCGCCCACGACGCTGCGTTGCGCTCAAGTGAACTCCTCGCGCTCGTCTGGACTGACATAGTGCCTTCACAACCCGGGGGGTGCGGGATAGTGACGATCCGCCGATCGAAAACCGACCAGACCAGCCAAGGCGCTTTCGCGCCTATATCAGAGTTCACCTCAGACGCGCTCTTTCGCATTAGGCCGACCGATCCCGACCCCGGCCAGCGCATCTTCAACATTTCAGCCTCAACGCTCAACCGTCGCATCAAGACCGCAGCCCGAACCGCAGGGATCAACCCCCAACACGTCAGCGGCCACTCACCGCGAGTCGGGATGGCCCAAGACCTCGCCGCGCGCGGCGTCACCATGGTCGGCCTCAAACAAGCAGGCCGCTGGAAAACCTCGACAACCGCCAGCCGCTACACCCAACACCTCGCGGCCCACCACACACCAGCCAGCCAATACCTCAAAACCCAACACCGAACCAACCCTCCAGACCCGTAACCGGGTGACATGCTCTAGTCTGACTGGGTGCCATTTCCTGAACGCCGCCTGCGTCGTCTGCGCCGAACTCCGGCGCTGAGGAGGCTTGTAGCAGAAACGCATCTCCATGTCGATGACCTGGTTGCTCCGCTGTTCGTGCGCGAGGGCATCGATGAGCCCCAGCCGATCTCGTCGCTGCCGGGCCACTTCCAGCACACCCGCGATTCGCTGCGAGCCGAAGTCAATCAACTCCGAGTCCTTGGAGTCGGCGCGGTCCTGCTCTTCGGGGTACCGGAGCGAAAGGACGCCGAGGGGTCGCAAGCATGGAACCCGGACGGGATCGTGCAGGCCGCCCTAAAAGACCTGCGTGACGACCACGGCGACGAGATGGTGCTGATCGCTGATCTGTGTCTTGACGAGTACACCGACCATGGTCATTGCGGTGTGCTCGACGCCACAGGTCAGCCGGACAACGACGCCACCCTCGGGCTCTATGCGCAGGTGGCGCTCGCACAGGCACAGGCCGGTGTCGACGTCGTGGCACCCTCGGGAATGATGGACGGCCAGGTGGCCGCCATCCGCGGAGCCCTCGACGAATCGAGCTTCGCGGACATCGCGATCCTCGCCTATTCAGCCAAGTACGCGACCGCGCTCTACGGGCCCTTCCGAGACGCCGTCGACGTGACGATCGCCGGTGGAGGTGACCGACGCTGCTACCAGCAGGATGTGGCCAACGCTCGTGAAGCGGTCGAGGAGATCCGCGAGGACGTCGCCGAGGGCGCCGACATGGTGATGGTCAAACCGGCGCTCCCGTTCCTTGATGTGATCGTCCGTGCACGAGCCGAATTCGACGTCCCCATCGCCGCGTACCACGTCAGCGGAGAGTACGCGATGGTCCACGCCGCCGCGCGCCTCGGCTGGCTGGAGCTTGAACCGGTGGCGTTCGAGCATTCACTGGCAATCAAGCGTGCCGGAGCAGACCTGATCTGCAGCTACTTCGCTCGTCTGCTCGCCGAGAAACTCCAGTGAGCGGCGCAGCTACCAACAGCGCGCTATCAAACAAGGCGCTCTTCGATCGCGCTGAGGCGGTCATACCCGGAGGTGTCAACTCTCCGGTGCGGGCCTTCGGGTCAGTGGGCGGAACGCCGTATTTTGTGGCCCGAGCCGGCGGCCCCTACGTCTACGACGTCGAGGGGAACCGCTACATCGACTACGTGCAGAGTTACGGCCCGACGATTCTCGGGCATGCACACCCGGCTGTGACGCAAGCCGTGCAGGCCGCCGCCGCCTCGGGCACAAGCTACGGCGCGCCGACACACAACGAGGTTCGCCTCGCCGAAGAGATATCGCGCCGCATAGCGGGCTTGGAGATGGTACGACTCGTGTCGAGCGGCACCGAAGCGACGATGACCGCAATACGCATGGCGCGCGGCGCCGCCGGGCGTGACCGCATCGTGAAGTTCGCCGGCAACTATCACGGCCACAGCGATGCACTGTTGGTGGCCGGAGGGTCAGGAGTCGCCCAGCAGGGTCTGGTCGGTTCTTCAGGCGTGACGACCGGAGCGGTCGCCGACACCGTGGTTGCGCCCTACAACGTCGTGCCCGAACTCGACGAGACGGTCGCGGTGGTCGTGGTCGAACCGGTCGCCGCCAACATGGGCCTGGTCGAGCCCGCAGCCGGCTTCCTTGAGGGCCTTCGGCAGGCCTGCGACGAGGTCGGGGCGCTGCTGATGTTCGACGAGGTCATCACCGGTTTTCGCCTCTGCCGTGGAGGCGCGGCCGAGTGGTACGGCGTGAATCCCGACATCTGGTGTTTCGGCAAGGTGATCGGCGGTGGCCTGCCGATGGGAGCGGTCGGCGCCTCGGCGGAGATCATGAGCAGCCTCGCCCCGTTGGGAAGCGTGTATCAGGCCGGCACATTGTCGGGTAACCCGTTGGCCACCGCGGCGGGACTGGCAGTCCTCGAACTGCTGACACCGGACGCTTACCGCGAATTGTCGGAAATCTCGGTGTATCTGCAGGCCGGTTTGACCGCAGCGTTCGACGAAGCGGGTGTGGACGCCTGTGTGCCCAGGGTGGGACCGCTGTTGGGCCTGTTCTTCGGCAGCGAACCCCCGACAGACTTCGAGTCCGCCAAGACGATCTGTGACAACGGCAGGTACCCGCAGTTCTTCCATCAGATGCTGCGCCGCGGCGTGGCTTTCGCCCCTGGCGCGTACGAGGCCGTGTTCACGTCCCTGGCCCACACTGAGGTCGAACTCGACGCCACGATCGAGGCGTGCCGCCAGGTGGCCGAGGAGATGGCGTGAACAGGCTATGGTTGACAAGAAAATGGTTGATAGCTGGAGCGTCGGCTCTTCTGGTTGTGTTGGTTGCGGCGTTCTGGTTCGTGTTCTTCCGTGGCGATACACCCGCCCCGGTGAGCACCGAAGCAGGCTTGGTGCAGCTTCAAGAGGACCTCGCTTCTGAACAGGACGAAGCCCCGGATCCGGCGCCGAGCGGCGGCGACGCCGATTCAGAGTCTGAGCCCGACCCAGAACCTGACCCAGCATCCGATACGGGAGCAGACTCGACCGAGGCAGAACCCCCGACGGGAGGTGCCGCGGACGGCACCTGGATCGTCGACGACGAATTCGGTGAGTTCGACTTCGATACAGCCAGCGGTTCGTTCGCCGGGTTCCGTGTGGACGAGGAACTGACGATCGGCGAGGTCACAGCGGTGGGACGCACCGGCGGCGTGACCGGTTCACTCACCATCGATGACGGCACGCTCGTCGCCGCTGAAATAACCGTCGACATGACAACTATCGAATCGAACGACTCCAGACGTGAGAACGCCATCCGCGGCGCAGTCCGAGCCAGTGTCTACCCGACCGCCACGTTCGTGCTCACCGAGCCGGTGCAACTCGACGTCGAGGCCCTGGAGTCGGGTTCCACGCTCGAGGCCGACGCGGTCGGCGACCTGACCGTCAACGGCACCACAAGTCAAGTGTTCTTTCATCTGCGCCCCACGATCGTTGAACCCGGTCTCGGACTGGTCGTCGGGTCTGCTGAGATTTTCTGGTCCGACTTCGGCGTCACTCCGCCGAGGGCGCCGATCGTGGTGTCGGTGGAAGACCACGGCATCATCGAGTTCCAACTCCTCGTCCGCTCGGGCTAGCCCGACTCCTCTCTCAAACGCGAAGCGCCCGAAATCACCAGACCCAAAACCGACAACCACCAACTCCGACAACACCTCGCCCAACACCTCGGCCACCGACGCCAAAACCACATCGAGCGATGCGTATTGGTCAGCCCTCGACAAGCTCACAACCACGCCGACCACCACCACGACTACGGTGCCGCCAACAACCACCACGACCACGACGACCACGACGACCACGACGACGACGGTGCCACCTGCGCCTGTAGTGGTGGACCCTGACCCCTCCTGCGACGTTCCCTTCAGTTGGCAGTCTGCCCGCCTATAACAGATCCAAATACTGGTTCAGGGGCTTCCGCGTGCAGGACGCGGCTCTTGCCCACAGTCGGACCTTCCCGAACTGTGTGCCGTGGGTGTACTGGACTGCCCCGCGCCTTTACATGGTGCTGTGCCGTCGGTGACCCTGAGGGGGACCGGTGGTGTCCTGGATGCTCTGTGGCTGTCTTGGCTGGGGGACAGGTCCAAGACTACGAGGGCCAGTAGCGCTGGGCGATCCGTGTTCGATGGATCGGCCCCGATCAGTCCCGCGCCGCTGTCATGCAGCACACTCGAGACTTGAGTATCGTTACATCGCAACACCTGCTCGACAGGAGGAAGAGCACATGACCTTAAAAGAACCTATCACCGCGGTGGATGACGCTGTTGAACACAGCAGCGGTGCGAGCAGGCTCCAAGAATGGATACGTACCTGGTGGGCCGTAATCTTGGGCGCAGCGTTTTTGGTGTATAGAATGTTCGAGGATCCGCACAACTTCTCGGTTGCTCGCGTCGTCGTGGCTCTCCTCATTATCTACGCGTGCGTGGAGTTCGTCAGTACGTTGTATGTTCGGATTCGTTACCGTCGGCAACTCAGTCCCGACAAGAGCGGTCATTGAACATCACTCGTCTTCGGCCACAGTTTTTTACACCGGAACAGAACGATGACTACACGACCATCGGAGATTACAGGGTCTGTCAGAAACTGTGTGTATCCGGCTGTGATGGTTTTCATTTGATGTGGTCGGCGATCCGGTCGCGGTAGTGGATTGTGAGTGTGTTCAGGATGGTTTTCCAGCCGTTGGTCTTGCCGGTGAGGTTCTCTCGGTTCTTGTGTTTGGTGGTGGCTACAAGATAGAGGATCTTCATGGCGGCTTGCTCGTTGGGGAAATGCCCTCGGTGTCTTACGGCTCTTGGGAACCGGGCGTTGAGGCTTTCGAGGGCGTTGGTGGTGTAGACGATCCGGCGCCCCTCGGCGGGGAACTCCACCAACCGGCCTGAACTCGTTTGAGCTGGTTTGGCGGCTGTCGATCATGGCCGGGTAGGTGGCTTCGGAGTCGTCGCGGAACGCTTTGAAGGAGGCTTCGGCGGCCTCGACGGTTCCGGCGGTGTAGATCTCGGCTTGGTTTTGGTGATCTGGCCCCAGTGCTTGCGCGAGGCGTAACGCAAGCTGTTGCGCACCATGTGCACCACGCAGGTCTGCACCGTCGCGTCGGGCCACCTGCCCCGGATGGGACTGTTAGACGCTCCCTTGTCAAGCGGCGAGTGCGACGGGTTGTTTTCGGGCTTGTTCGTCGCGCCGTATTCGGCGTATGACTCGGTTGGTGTGGTGGCGTTTGTGGGCTCGTCGGGCTTCTCGTCGGGTTTTGCCTTCGCTGGTTTTTCGGGTGAGGTAGGCGGCTGCTTGGGGTTGGCTGCGCTGCTGGGTGACCGACGCTGTGTGCAGCACTGAGTTGATGCGCCGGTTGCCTCTGAAATCGAGCCGGTGTTTGACGGGATCGGCGGGGCCTTCGCCTGATGAGAGCGCGACGGCGCCGGTGCCGCACCAGCGGGCGAACTTGGACTCTCGGTCGAACCGGTGGGGGTCGCCGACTTCGCACACCAGGGTGGCCGCTGAGATGGTGCCGATGCCGTCCTCGTCGCGCAGGGTGGTGCCGTGACGGTCTAGGAGTTCGTCGATGAGCCGTTCTAGACGGCGGATCTCGCGGCGTGCGGTGCGGTCTTGGTCGATGAACTCTTGGAGCCAGCCCAAGCGGTGTCGGCCGGCGGGTGTGGTGGCAGTGTCGGGGTCGATGTGTTCGAGGCGGCGCAGCCGGGTTTCGATCTTGCCTTCGGTGCTGAGCTGGTCGCGTATCTCGGTGGGGAGCTTGGCGATCTGGTCGCCGACATGGTGCAGCATCAGTGTTCTGGCTGCTGCCAGGGCACGGCGGTGCTCTAGGACGGCTTCGATCTCAGCGACGAGGGGGTCATAGACCTCCAGTGCCTGGACGGGGTCTGAGCGTCGGTTCAGCCAACAACGCGCGGGCTGAGGCTACAGCGTCGACAGCGTCGGTCTTGTCGAGCCGCCGCGAGCGGCGCTGGGCCGCTGAACGCGGCGCCGGCACTTCGCGGGCGTCGAATTTCGCTGCCGCCAACGCGACCGCGACGTGCGCTCCCCACTTGGCTGAGCCTTCCACACCGACCCGGGCGACGCCGTGAGCGTCGAGCAGATCGGTCGCTGCGACGTAGCCGTCGGCAGTGTTGGGGAACGCTTCGTGGCAGATCTCGACGCCGTGATGGTCGACGATACCGACGGTGAAAGTGTCTTGGTGGGGGTCGATTCCCCCGACTGGTAATGCCATACTGTGCTCCTTGCTGGAAAGTGATTGTTCCGGTGGGTCCGGGACGGCAGGGGCGCTTCGTCACAACCGAGTCGAGACAAGTCAGGCTCCCTTCACCACAGGAGCGCTCCTGTCGGTCCCACACTCGACGCGACACGTCTGACAACAGGCACAAAGCCAGAATTGTTTGTTGAGTCAACACCGAGCGCAGGACCGGACCGTAACCCCCTGGCTCAGAGCCCCGGCAACACCAACAGTGACACTCGGAAACTGTGTGTATCCGGTTGTGATGGTTTCCATTTGATGTGGTCGGCGATCCGGTCGCCGACATCGACGATCGCGTAGGCGTGTTTGGCGGGTTCACATGCCGGGAACTGTGTTCCGTGGAAGCACCACAGTTGGTTGGGTCGCCACTCACACCAGTCCGGCCACGGCGTTTTGGCTGTGCGGACCGGGCGGGGCGTGCCGGCCAGTGCGAGGCCGTGACCTGCAAGTACGCGGTCCACCGTCGAGGGTGACACCCACACGCTGCAGGTAGGAGCCGCGGTGCGCGAGTTTGCGATGCGACCGGTCGATGTGCCCCCACTCGTCGAACAGCGCCATGATCTCGTCGCGTTCAGAACCCAACAGGCTGTGGATCGGACGGCCCCCGGGGCGGGCATCGTCAAGAGTGCCGTCGGCGCGGCGCAGGGTCCAGCGCCACGCCCGGCGGCGGTCCACCCCCAGCACCGTGCAGACCCGGCTGTGCGTCCAACCCGCCGCGACGGCGTCGTCGATCAACCCCAACAGCGTCGTCTCGGCGGTCCCATCAACACGGGCGGGAACACCACCGCTCACACCTCAACCCGTTTTTCGGTGCAGCACCGCCAGCTCCACGGCTTGTTCGACCACAGTACGCTCCAACCGTTCCACCTCGACACGAAGGGCTGCCGCCTCGGTCGCCTCGGCTTGGGACTGACGCCGCCGGCCAGGCTTGGACGAACCCAACGCCGCTACCGCCCCGTCGCGGGCGACAGCACGCAGCCGGGCGATCACCGACCGGTCCACACCAGCCTCCGCGGCCGCCTGGACCTGAGTGACCTGACCGGTGAGCATCCGCACCCACAAGTCGTACTTCTGCTCTGCTGTCAGCAGCTTCTTCGGTTTTCTCTGCTCGGAACTCATAGGCTGCAGCCTCCTGTCCTAAGACCATCAACCCTGCCCGATGCTGCTTGAAAAAACTCAGGATCTGTCGCGCGAAGTCAGATGCAACACACGACCATGGTGGTGCCGCGCGCGGCGAGGTCTTGGGCCATCCCGACTCGCGGTGAGTGGCTGCTGACGTGTTGGGGGTTGATCCCTGCGGTTCGGGCTGTGGTCTTGATGCGACGGTTGAGCGTGCTGGCTGAGATGTTGAAGATGCGCTGGTCGGCGTCAGCGTCGGCGATCCGCGTCCGCTCAACAAAACACAAACGCTGTGCCATACTAGAAACCTCCATCGGTCCGGTTGCTGACTCTTCACCGACCATCATGGCCGACTTGTCGCAACCACCGATGGAGGCCGCCGTTACCAGGAAGTAGTGGCTTATCAGCGAAACGCAAGCGGGAAGGAGTACATCCGGTTATATCCGGTGAAAGCGGCCGCACTAGCTGACGCAGGAACGAGCCTGGATGTGCAAGGGATGGCGAACTTCCAGGGATGCCTCGCAGAATACGATCTCTCACCTCAAACAGATTATGAATCCGATGTCCACAGGTACGGAACTCTGACTGATATTCGATTCGCTACCTATCACTACTGTCTACCTGACTGACCCTTACCGAATATTAGGCGCGATGAACGATCGAAAGCTAAACAATTAAAGTGGTTTAGGCTAACTTTTCATCCAAAGCGATCAATATTTCTGATTTGCCTGAATGGAGTTCTAGCTGTGTCGAGCTTTCTGTCTCTTCTTTGGAGAGAACGCACTGATGAATTGGTCGTCTACAGTTATATTCTGGTTGTGAGTGCCACGGCTACTATCTTATTGGTGTGGCAACGCATCGCTCATAATAGATATAACAAAGAGGCCAGTAACTGATCGTAACCGTCGGCTTAGCCTGGATCCACCGGTGGGGTTGGGTTGTTGGGGTGTTCGCGTCCGCGGAAAAGGCCTCCTGGTCTGCGGTGATTGTGATGACAAACAGTCACTTTCGTCACAAAAACAGGAGGCACTTTTCGTGTCTGTATCATCGCGCAGGCTGGACCGGTTGGCAACGACGTTTGATCATGGGGGTCTGGTAGCCAACGCGGGTCTGGTTCTGGCTGCCACGTTGATGACTCGTTTGGGTCTGTGGGGGTTGATCAACCGGTGGGTGGACACTGGTTCGCCGAACCCGGCCCGCAAGGTTTTGACGGTGGTGGCAGCGATGCCGGCGGGTGGGACCCATATCGACCATGTCGACATTCTGCGCGCCGGGCGCACTGGCAGCGTGTCGGGGTTCGCCCCCGCGGCGCCGTCGACGGTGGGAACGTTTCTGCGGAGCTTCACGTTTGGTCATGTCCGTCAGCTCGAAGCGGTGGCCTCGCGTGCTTTAGCGGCGGCCTGGCAGCTCGGTGCAGGCCCCGGCAGCGGCCCGTTGGTGGTTGATCTGGACTCCACGATCTGTGAGGTGCACGGCAGACTCAAGCACGGCGCCAGATACGGTTACACCAAATTGTTGGGTTACCACCCGCTGCTGGCTGTGCGTGCCGGGACCTCTGAGGTGCTCGGGGCGCGGCTGCGCAAAGGCTCCGCTTCGTCATCGCGAGGGGTTCTGCGTTTCGTCGACGAGCTCGTAGCCAACCTCAAACACGCGGGTGCTCACGGGCCGGTCACGATACGCGCCGATGCTGTAATCGACGAGATCGGCGAGGGACTCGCGGGTGAACTCGTCGAGCACATGCAAGATCTTGAACCGGCGGCCCGCCGCGGTGACGTCGAACTGGAAGTCCAGCGCCCACACATGATCGGGGTGCTCGGCTTTGAGCAAACCAGCGTCAACATCGGAGCCGCCCGCGCGTCGGCGTTTGCGCCGCTTCGGCGGAACCCGAAGTCCCTCCTCTCGCCACAGACGCTGGACCTTCTTGGGGTTGGCGGCCTCCATCGGTGGTTGCGACAAGTCGGCCATGATGGTCGGTGATCAGTCAGCAACCGGACCGATGGAGGTTTCTATTATGGCACAGCGTTTGTGTTTCGATGAGCGGACGCGGTGCTGGTGAACGATCTGACAAGCCCGACGCTGCGACACCCCCAGCCGCTGCTGCAACAACTCAACAGCTCTGCGCCGCTGCGACGGGCTCACCATCTTGTTCGGCTGACCTCCCCCAAAGCATCGATCTCCAGCTCCTTGTCAGCAACGATCCGCTTCAACCGAGCGTTCTCAACCTCCAACGCCTTCAACCGTTTCACATCATCAGCCTTGAGACCACCGTACTGGTTGCGCCACCGATGAAACGTCTGCTCCGACACCTCCAAATACCGCGCCACATCCGCAATCGTCGCGCCCTCACCCAAAAGCCGATCAGCCTCCCGCAACTTGCGCACAATCTGCTCAGGCGTATGCCTCCTCCGCTTCGCCATAATCATGATCCCCCCTCCATCCAGCAATACTGGACAACGGACTCACACAACAGGTGGACCAAACCAAGGGGGTCATGCCACTCCAAGCAATCGCACGAACACCAAATCCAGAACCCTGCTCAACCGACCACTGATGTGGGTTTGTCTTAGCCCGACACGCTCGCGTCAACGGCGACTGTGACGGGCTCGTATCCCATAGCGACGGCGTGGGCGGAGCATTGCTCGCGTTGGGCGAGGTGACGGGGGATGCGCAGTCGAGCCGTGGCTGCTAGTCCCCCCTGCCTATGTTGAAACACGTCCGGTCAGTCTGATAGAGCATGTCTCCACGATTAGGGGGGAACCTCACTCACTCCACCCTCAAACGCGAAGGGCCTGTAACCACCGCGGCCCGGCGATCGCTGCAACCGAGTTACTCAACATCAACGGCCCTCCGCTCCCGTGCACGCCGCTCCCGTGCACGCCGCCCACGGCGACCGAACCACACACATGCGGGTACCACGACGCACAGGTTAACTAGAAACCCCGCCTCTGCCCGCGGCATCCAAACGTCTAATACTTGCGGGAGAAACCACACGAGCGGCCCAACAACAACTAAAATCAGCAGCACCTCGCACAGTGCCTCGCAGATACTGGGCAACGGCGTTTTGGCCTTATGGGTGTCTGTCATGATGTGGCCTCCAGTATAAACGTGCTGAGGTACACTTAATTATGCCATAATGCGTGCCGGAACCACCAATGGAGGCCGCCGGGTCCGGTAGGACCGGACCCTCAGGGTCACCGACGGCACAGCACCATGTAAAGGCGCGGGGCAGTCCAGTACACCCACGGCACACAGTTCGGGAAGGTCCGACTGTGGGCAAGAGCCGCGTCCTGCACGCGGAAGCCCCTGAACCAGTATTTGGATCTGTTATAGGCGGGCAGACTGCCAACCGAAGGGAACGTCGCAGGAGGGTCAGGGTCCACCACTACAGGCGCAGGCGGCACCGTCGTCGTCGTCGTGGTCGTGGTGGTTGTTGGCACCGTCGTTGTTGTGGTGGTGTCTCTCCGTTTCAACGCGTCACAAACCTTATTCAGCGCCAGAATGATACCTACACCCGTTATGCCGAAGATCGCCGCCGTTCCCCCCGACAGCCCAGTAGCCCATGCGGCCAGAATAAGGCCGGCAGACAGCGCTGCTTCCCGTTCGGCAGATGGCAGCGCACAGTACGCTTCCAAAGTGATGGCAGTTCCGGACACGATGAGCAGACCGGCGGCTACCTGAGCCTCAATGGCGGTCTTGACCACGTCTGTGATCTCTCTGCCTACAGCCTTGCTCAGATCAACCCAGGGGATCGACTTCACAAGCTTGATCTTGGCCTCGATGTCTTTGACCTTGGCCTCGACTTCTTCGATCTTGGCCTCAATCACAGCACGGGTGACATCCGAGCCGACTTTGATTCCGTCCTCGACGAACTTGATCCCCTCCACGAACTCTTTGATTCCATCCTCGATCACGTCCGCGGAGATGTCTTTGGCATCGTCTTTGATGCCGTTGATCGTCGACGTTGCGCCTTTGATCCTGGTCTTGATCCCCCTGACGAAGGCACCCCAGGTGATGCTCGGCTCCTTCTCCTCTGTTTTGATGAAGGGATCTTTGGGTCGATGACAACCAGTGTGGGCGTTCGTCTCCTCCCATTCCACTGGAACCGTTTTGATGGCAGTGGACAGTCTGTCGCTGCCGAGCACATGCACTTGGATTCGTTCGGTGAACGTGTATTCTCCAGAGATTCTGTAATCGTAGAGTTGCTCTGGTGTGTAATAATGGCCGTGTCTGGCCACCCGCAGCGGCGGCAGCGGTTTCATGTGTTGGCCGTTCGGGCAGGTGTGTTGTGTGGGGTCGTGTCGGGTGACGGTCTTGGTGACGGTTTTGGTGAACGGCGCGACCCGGACCTTCTTGTTTTCGTAGTTCTCTACGTCGACGGTGACAGTCTTGGTGAACGGCGCTACCCGCACACGGCGGGTTTCGTAGTTGAACAGGTCCATCCGCACGGTGGAGGTGAACGGCGCGACCCGGACACGGCGGTTTTCGTAGTTGAACACGTCCACCGTCTCGGTCTTGTGGGTCGGCGCGACCCGCACCTGACGCGTCTGGTAGTTGAACAACGGGACCTGCCCGGTTTTGGTGAACGGCGCTACCCGGACCTTGCGGGTCTGGTAGTTGTACACGTCCACCTGCACGGTGGAGGTGAACGGCGCGACCCGAACCCGGGTGTAGACGCATCCACGCGGCGGACGGCAACCGCTTTTCACGGTCCGGTAGTTGTACACCGGGATCGCCCTCGCCTCGCTGAACGGCGCTACCCGGACCCTCTGGTTCTCGTAGTTGAACACCGCGACGCGGCCCGGCCCGGAGAACGGCGCGACCCGCACCCGACGGGCCTCATAGAAATACACCTGCGACGTGACAGTCTTGGTGAACGGCGCGACCCGCACCCGACGGGTCTGATAGTTGAACACGTCTATCGTTTTGGTCTCAGAGAACGGCGCCACCCGCACTTGCTGGTCCTCATAGTTGTACACGTCCACCGTCGTCGTCTCAGAGAACGGCGCGACCTGAACCCGGCGGGTCTGGTAGTTGTACACGTCCACTTCCTCTGTGGTTGTGACATCTTCAGGATCATGAGCCGACACCGCGACCGGCACCAACACCGTGGCGAACACCGCCGCGGCGACGACTGCCACGCAACAACGCGCCGTGTGCAGCCCCACCGACAGACCGGGCCGCGGCGTGTCGACTGTCATTTTTCGGTGTCGGAGGCCTGTGTCTAGAGCGTCGGGCTGGTTCATTTGTGGGTCTCCGGTTTCTTCATGGCGGATAATTGCTGTTATCAGTCATGAAGCAACCCGACCCGCGGCACGCGAGGCACACAGGCTCCGGCTATGAGAATCCCTGTTCGGAGCATTGTTCAGAGAGTTCTGAAACGAGCCGGTCCCGTCGCCTGCGGACCGTGTCCGGCTTGCTGGTTTGAGCAGCAACCGACAGGTCCAGACGTTGCCGGACCCGATCGGGGGACTCCTGCAGCCAGGAAACCTGTCGACCGGCAGACCAGTCATATACCCAGGTAAACGCACCAATCAGCGGGCTCGAGCCGAACAGCCGTCAACCCCGGGAACCGGCAAAGGCTTGACAAGCACCGACCTGAACGTGGAGAATAACAGCAATTATCTGTCAGGTACGTGTTGTGCCGGTTGGGTTTGTTGTGGGGGTAGGTTGACTCTGGTGCTTATGTACCACACCACAGACAATCCAACAGATGGCCCCATCCGACTCGACGTTGCACACAACGCACTCAGCGGCCCGAGCGGCGCTGGCACCGGCCTGAGTGTTGAGGTGGTTGAGCGTTTGGTTGTTCAGGCGAAGGCCGCTGCGTATTCGGTGAACACTCACAGGACTTATGACGTCGGGTACAGGAACTGGACGCGGTGGGCTGTTGAGCACGGCCACCAGGCGTTTCCCGCGGCCCCGGAGCATGTTCAGATGTGGCTCGCGACATTGGCCGACCAGAACATGAAATCTTCGACCTGGCGCACCTACCTTGCCGGGGTTGCCTTCCATCACCGCGGCCACGACGCTGCAAACCCGGCCCATGACCCCCAGGTCCGTCTGCTGTTGCGGGGGCTGACCCGCCGAGCAGGCACGGACGGTCACACCGCTGAACAAGCCGCGCCGCTGCGTTGGAACGACATCGAACACATATCCGACATGGCTCACGAACCGCGTCGCAACCAGCCCGGCGGGCGAACCGAAACCCTGGACCAAGCCCGCCAACGCGCCGGCACAGACGTCGCTATGGCCGCGGTCGCCCACGACGCTGCGTTGCGCTCAAGCGAACTGCTCGCGCTCACCTGGGCTGACATAGCGCTCTCGCAACCCGACCGGTGCGCGACAGTGACGATCCGCCGTTCCAAAAGCGACCAGACCAGCCAAGGAGCTGTCGCGCCCATATCAGAGTTCGCCTCCCACGCGCTCGCCCGCCTGAAACCAGCCGATCCCGACTCCGGCCAGCGCATCTTCAACATTTCAGCCTCAACGCTCAACCGTCGCCTCAAAACCGCAGCCCGAACCGCAGGCATCGATCCCGCAGGAATCAGCAGCCACTCACCGCGAGTCGGGATGGCCCAAGACCTCGCCGCGCACGGCATCACCCTAGTCGGCCTCAAACAAGCAGGCCGCTGGAAAACCTCCACAACCGCCAGCCGCTACACACAACACCTCACCGCCCGCCACACACCAGCCGGTCAATACCTCAAAACCCAACACCGAACCAACCCCCCAGACCCATAACCAAGTAACGCGACTCTGATCCGGCTGACCCCGACAGTCCACCGAACAGGGCAGGGGCTTGACCCCGTTGACAATAATCTAAGCGCAGACGCTCAAGCGGAGCCAGCCACTCGGTAGAGTCGACGGCACACCGACAAGGCCAGAAGGAACAGCGGCAATGCTCACCTCAGGACTCGACCATGTAGCGGTGATCACCAAGGACTCTGACCGGCTCCAACGTTTCTACATCGACATGTTCGGCGCCACCGTCGAAAGCGACGGTGAGGAGTTCCCGGACGGACCCCGCATGACCGTCATCAACATTGGGCCTGCGACAGAACTGAACGTCTTCGAGATCGACGGCAACGAACAGGCAGACCACCAGACACCGATGTTCGGACGGGGACGGCTCGACCACATCGGCCTCCACGCCGCCGGCCTCGACGACTTCGATCAGATCCGCACCCGGCTGATCGCTGGAGGGGCGACCGACGGCACCGTCACTGACTTCGGTCGCAAACTCAGCCTGTTCTTCCGTGACCCCGACCGGATGGAATGCGAAGTGCTGGTGGCCAACCCCGAACCGGGCCGCGTCCCCATGGGCAGCGCCTCACACCTGTACAAGTAGCAACCGAGCGCCGATATGGCGCGTTGTCGCAAAGCAGGCCATTGTTCACGGATGGAACAAGGACCGATCTTCTGCCATCTGGATCTACTGGAGTGGGAGACAGCCGCTGATCAGAGAGCCGAAGTCGCCGCGCTGGCCGCGCAGGCGGACGCGCTCGGCGCACGGCGCAGCCGACTCACCACCGGAGAACACGGCTTCCACAGCCACATCTCCGAATTGCCGCCGGGGTTCTGCGTCCCGCCCCACACCCATGACATAAACGAGATCATGGTGATCCTCGACGGCAGCGTGGAAGTGACCAACGGGGTTTTGCTCAACGCCGGGGACGTAGCGGTCATCCCCGCAGGCCACCTCTACGGTTTCACCGCCGGCGAGCAGGGAGTCCGCTTCTTCGTGGCCCGCACCGCGGATGCCGCCACCAACCTCACCTAGGAGAAACAGCCATGCGCCACGGGTTCAAAGTCTTCGATGCGGACGCACACGTCGTCTACCCGGCCGACCTGTGGCAGACGTATCTGCCTGAGCGGTTCAGGCACCGACTCGACCGCCGCAACCCGGCGGGGCTCGAGACCTACAACCCGGTGCTGGTCGACGGCCGCTACAGCCAACACGACGTGAGCCTCTACGGGCAGTTCCAGAAGGCGATCAACTGGACGTACGAGGACATGGTCGCCCAGTACGGCGAACTCGCCACCGACGGGTTCACCGGGGACCGGGTTGCCAAAGCCCTCGCAATAGACGGCGTCGACTGCTGCGTCATCTACGGACCCGAGTACGACATGTGGCTGTCGGGGATCGACCCCGAACTGCAGGCGGCGATGGCACGGGCCTACAACCACTGGGGCGCCGACATGCGCGAGGCCTCAGACGGGCGGGTCATGACCGCCGGCCCGGTCCCGCTCAGCGATGTGAGCCGGGCGGTCGAAGAGATCCAGTACGCCTACGACCACCTCGGGACCCGCTGCTTCTGGACTCGACCCAACCACACCAACCACCGCGAGCTCGGCGACCGCTACTACGACCCCGTCTACGAACTGCTGCAGGACCTCGACTGCGCCTTCGCCACCCACGAGTTCATGGGCCTCAACGCCCAGACCGAAGGAGTCGACCGCTTCAAGACCTTCACCGAATGGCACACCGTCGTGCACGTGCATGAAGCCCAGAACGCCTGCCTCTCGATGATCGTCCAAGGAGTGTTCGAGCGTTTCCCGAAGCTGCGCTGCGCCTATCAGGAAGCGGGCTGCGGGTGGCTTCCGTCATGGCTGCACCGCATCGACGAACACCTGGAGATGGCGGGAGAGGCCGAGTGCGGCTACCTCACCATGACCGCCACGGAGTACTTCAAGCGCAACTGCTGGATCAGCACCGAATGTGAAGACCCCTTCGTGGCCGACGTCATCCGCTGGCTGGGAGACGACCACATCCTCTGGGAGAGCGACTTCCCGCACCCGGACTCGAAGTATCCGCACGCAGTCCAGTACTTCCTCGACCTCGAACCGGAACTGATCAGCGAAGAGAGCAAACGCAGGATCCTCTGGGACAACTCCGTCGACTTCTACCGCTTCCCCGACGAGTACCTGCCGAGGGAGTTCATCGAGGCCACCGGGCTAGTTCCGCAATGAAGCCCCTTCGTCGACCCCATGAAGCGGTCGACTACGAACTGCTCACAACACGGCTTCCGCCACCGCCGGAGTACCTCGAGACCGCCTATCTCGACGCCCCCGAAACGATCGCGGAGAAACAACTGGCCCGGCTGCAGAGCCGCGCCCGAGCCGCCTACGGAGTCCCCTTCTTCAGGCGCCGCTGGGATGCCGCCGGAGTCAGCCCAGACGATCTCCGTTCGCTCGACGATCTCAGCGGACTCCCGAGCTACACGGTCGACGACATCCGCGAGAGCATCGAAACCGACCCGCCCTACGGCGACTACCAGGGTGTGAGCGTCGCCCACGCTGCGCAGGAACCGATGCGCGTCTACATGAGCGGCGGCACCACAGGCGCGTCCCGGCCGACGCTGTACACCGCCTGGGACCGTGAAGCCGGCGCGATCCTCAGCGCACGAGCGCTCTACATGCAGGGCATCCGCCCCGGAGACGTGGTGATCAACGCCTGGGCCTACTCCACCCACAACGGCGCCCATGCCATGGACGAAGCGCTGTACCGCTGGCTCAACTGCGTGGTGCTGAGCACCGGAACCGGCAACGTGACCCCGACCCGCAAACAGATCGAACTGGCGTTGCAGTACGGAGCTGAAGCGATCCTGACCACCGGCGACTACCTGCTTCACCTTGCCGAGACCGCACGTGAAATGGGAATCGACCCCATTGCCGACCTGCAACTGCGGGCGCTGCCCAACATCGGCGACAAGCACCGGCTCAGCGAGACGTTCGGCGCGGCCGTCTACGACTCCTACGGATTCCACGAGGTTCAGTGGGTGGCGATCGAATGCGCCGCGGGCGACGGCCTGCACATCTTCGAGGACGCCTTCATCGTGGAGATCGTCGATCCCGAAACCGGCGAGTTGTTGCCCGAAGGTGAGCAGGGTGCGGTCTGCATCACTGAGATCTACAAGACGGGCAGCCCTCAGATCCGCTACAACATCATGGACCTCTCAGCGCTGTATCCCCGGAGCCGGTGTGAGTGCGGGAGCTGGCTGCGCAGGATGGCCCCCTTCGCGGGACGCGGCGACAACATGGTGAAACTCCGCGGCGTCAACATCTGGCCCGAAGCACTGGGCGAGATCGCCTCGGGCGTCGAGGGTGTGGGCGACGACTATTTCGTGGTGGCCGACCGGTCGAACAACCGGGACGAAATGACCGTGAAGATCGTGAGCGAAGCCGATCCCGCCGATTTCGAGACCTTGTCGCAACGGGTGGCCGCACGGCTCCACCAGACGACCGGCGTGCGGATCGGCGCCGAAGTCGTCGCGCCCGGAACGCTCGACCACCTCACCGGATTCGGCACTGCCGCCAAGCTCATCCGGTTCCGTGACGACCGATGATCGACTACTGGTGCAACGCCTTCACACCCGACCGGGAAGCGCTCTGGGCAGATGTGATCGCCCGTGGCGCACTGGGCATCCGCACGCGCGGCGGTGATTCCGAAGACGGATTCTGTGAACCGGCCGAGATGGTGGAGCGGCTGGACCAGGTCGGTGTCGATACTGTCGTGCTGCCCGTATGTGAACCGGAAACGAGACTCAGCGGAGATCCGACAGACCCGGCACTCACCGAGTTCGCCCACTACGCGCTGCGCGAGTCTGAGCTGAACAACCTGGTTGCGGAATGTCCGGGGAGGTTCGTCGGGGTGTTCAGCGTCAACCCCGATGCGGGCGCTGCGGACCTCGCCGCTGCCGCCGAAGCCGTCGAGGCGCAGTGGTGCGTCGGCCTCCACACCCACACCCACAGCTGGGGCCGACCCTTCGACCACCCCGACTATTGGCCGTACTACGAACTGTGCTCTCGGAACGGCCTTCCCTTCACGATGCAAGCCGGAGCTTCAGGAGGCGACATGGACCACGAGTCCGGTCATCCGAATGCCGTCGCCAGAGCCGCCACAGAGTTCCCCGACGTCGCATTCGTGCTGTCGCACACCGGGGCTCCCTGGGTCGTCGAGACCATCGAGGCAGCGTCGAAGTTCCCCAACGTGTACATCGGAACCGCCACCCACCCTCCCCGGCGCTGGCCCGACGAACTCGTCGCGTTCATCAACGGCGCCGGTCGAGGCCGCTGTGTGTTCGGCACCGGGTTCCCGCTCACGGGCCATGTCCGTTCAATGCGCCAGCTCCAGGATTTAGCACTCGACGCTGAAACCGTCGAAGCTCTCCTCGACGGCAACGCACGCCGTGTCTTCGGTCGTATTCCCCAACCCGCCAGCGCATCGCAAGGGAGCTGAAATGGTCGGCACCACCTACAACGTTCCACCCGTCCCGCCCGACGAAGCCAGCACCGACTGGTTCGACTTCGCCCCGCTGCGGGTCGGGATCGAATACCGCAGAGTCGACCCGGCAGCCCTCGCAGACGTCTACGGAGACAACGCTGAGCACATGGCCGAGATCGACGAGCACTCGCCGGAGGGGGGATTCAGCGACGAGGGGATATCGGTCCACATAGTTGCCGACGGCCACGAGTACCTGCGGTTCGACGCCTTCGTCGACGACCCGCACTACCACTACATCGACAGGGAGGCAGGAACCAACACCATCGTCGAGTTCGACAAGGCGGCGCACGGGCCGGTCAAGGTCTGGGTGCTCGGCCAACTGCGTGACCGCCTGCCCGAAATGCTGAGCCATGCCGGTGCATCCGAGCTGGCCGGTTCGCTGAGGTCCGAGATCGGCACTGAGATCGCTGAACAGGTTGAACGGCATCTTCAAGCGATCGGCGAGTTGTGACGTTGAGGGTCGTACCGGCAACTCCGACGCTGGGGGCCACCGTCACCGGCATCGATCTGGGCCGGGCCACCAGCGAAGACCTCGCCGCGGTGATCGAGGTGATCCTGGAGCACAAGGTTCTGTTCTTCGAGGGTCAGCACCTCAGCCCGCAGGCTCAGCTGGCCTTCGCTCGGGGCCTCGGTGAGATTGATGTGGCACCCTTCGGCCCGAAACACCCGGACCACCCCGAGATGACCGTGCTTGATCAGGTCTCGCCGAAGAACCAGGGCGCCGACGCCTGGCACACCGACAACACCTACCTGCAGTGCCCGCCGTCGTTCACGATCCTCCAATCGGTGCTGCTGCCCGAACTCGGCGGCGACACCTGCTTCGCAGACATGCACGCGGCGTTCGATGCGCTCTCGTCGGAGTCGCAGACGTTCCTCTGCGGGTTGACCGCCACCCACGACCTCACCAAGACGTTGAAGCGCGCCATCGCCGACGGCAACGCCGACGTCGACCTTGCCACGATGCAGCAACAATGGCCGCCGGTGCATCATCCCGTCGTGAGGGTCCACCCCGACACCGGCCGTAAGGCGTTGTTCGTCAACGGCAACTTCACAACCAGGATCGACGGCCTCACCAGCGCCGAGAGCGAGGCGTTCCTCTCGATGCTGCTCGAGCACGTCGGGTCGCCTGCGTTCCAGTGCCGCCACCGTTGGAGCCCCGGCACGCTGACCATGTGGGACAACCGCTGCGTGCAGCACTACGCCGTACCCGACTACACGTCCCGCCGAGTCATGCACCGCCTGACCATCACCGGCACCAAACCCACCGGAGTCACCGCATGAGGTGTCGGTGCCCAATCCCGCGGATGCGGCGGTTTCTCTGATCAGCGGGCTTTATAGTGTTTTATTCACGTACCTACAAAAAAATGTAGAAAGTCAGATATTTCGCTATAAGGGGTTGCGCGGATAGGCGGCCGGTACGTCGCGTCGAAGCGGGGACACTCCCGCTCTTGTTCGCTGCGCTCACGGGCCGCTCGGGCCACGGCCCCGTACCGTACGGGCCGCGTTGACCCACCTATCCGCGCAAGCCCCTAAGGATCAACTCCCGGTGGTTCTCGGCGGCGCTGGCCCGCTCCGCAGCGTCCTGACGCACCCAATTCCCAAGCGAGGCCCTCGTTCACACCGAGCTCTCGGGCGACGTGGGCCCCCGGACGACGGGTTTCCTTGACAATCCGGACCGCTCCATCTCGGAACTCCGGATCAAACCTTCTTCGCAGTCGTGGCATGACTCTCCTTATGGAGCATGTCTTCACAAAAGGGGGGGAACCTCACCTGCATACCCCAACCCTCCCGCACCCCCCACACAAACGCGAGCACCCAAACCGAATTACTCAGCACCCTCCTAGGTCCCCTGATCGGACGTACCGCTTAGGCTCGGCGGCCACGACGCTCCGAGTTGCGTTCGCTACTGCCGCTGGTAACGGGATTTCACGTAGTCGTCCACCCACCGGCGCGAACTTCGCCACCGTCCGTCGCTGCCACGGCTCGCTTGGAGTCTGCCTCGACTCGCCGCGGCGCAAAGGGCGCCGGCCTTTATGTCGGGCGAAGCCAGGGCTTCCAGTGGAACCAGTCGAGCAGGACCAGCAACAGCGGGGAGGACGAAGCGGTAGAGGCTTTCGAGTATCGCCCTCGCCAACAACTCTCCAATAGGACCCGTTTCTCCACCATCGGCGCGACGCAGGGCCCGCAGGTATTTGTTTCGATTGCGCTTGCGGCGGCCCCGTGGTGGCTTAGGCCGGTGCCGTTGCTCCGCTCGGCGTTGTTGTCGGTCTGTAGCTGTAGTCGGCGGTGGCGGCGGCGAGCCCGGACTCGGGCAGTCACCCGGTCGCGTCACGGCGCAGGGTGATGCCCAAGCACGCGCCGATGGCACCGTCCAGGACCGGATCGTCGGCACCAAACCCACCGGAGTTGCGGGACCCTCTGCATAGCGACGGGACCCTTGGGCATGCCAACATATATGGCGTGAAGCAGACCACGATCTACTTGCCGGACGACCTGAAGAAGCGTCTTGAACTGGTGGCGCGTCAGGAAGGTAGGACAGAGGCCGCGATCGTGCGTGAAGCGCTTGCTGATGCTCTGGATCGCCGGGAGGTTTCCCCGACGGTGTCGCTGTTCGCCGAAGGCTGGGGAGACTCGGCCCTAGCGGAGCGAGTTGACGAGTTACTCGCCGATACTGGGTTCGGAAGGTGATCGTCGACACGAGCGTGTTGCTGGCGGCATTCGTTCCCGATCAGCGGAAGCGCAGAGCGTGTGCCCAGGCACGCCACCGAAACCGTTTTCAACCACGCACCTGGACGCTACCGACTAGTTGCTCATTATGAACAGGCCGCCTTGCATGGTGATGTGGAAATCGCCGAGCACATCCATCCCTAGGAGTACATCGAACTCAGAGGGCTGGAAGGGCAATTCGAAAGCAACTACAGACCGACCCACGGCAAATGTTCGATACTCACCATCGCCGGATAGCTGATCAACCGGGATCGAGAGATGCATACCGAAGCGCGTAGTTTCTAGTGGATCACCACTGGCGGGAACTATGGCGCCGCGACCTACGGGAACAGATCCGATTTCCGCCACCAATCTGCTTGTCACGCCAGTCATTTGGGCTCCGGTGTCTACGAGAGCCGTGAATCGAGTGCCGGGTCTGGACTCGTCAAGTTCAACTGCCGCCAGTACTTGGATCAGGACGCGGTCGTGTTCGACGGGTCTTGAGAACGTCGGCATCTATAGCAGTTCGAGAGTCTGAGCACCGAGGCCGATCGGGGCGGCACCGATCTCTTGGATCGAGAAGTTCCCCAAACCATGCCGTTCGCAGCCGGCATCGTACGCGTCGCTGGCTGTCGGGAAGTACTCGATGATCTCGCCGTCGACCATCAGCGCGACCTCGCCCTTGTGGTATCGCTCTGCCTCGTCCTTGTACTCATTGAGGTAGATGGCGTAGTTCGATTCGACTTGCGAAGCCGCATCGCCAGACATGTGGTGTACCTCTAGTCGCCGGGGGTGTGGCCTCTAGTATGCACAGCCCGATGTGAAACCCGCAAGGGGCCGCGTGTGACGCGTTTGCGTTCCTAGCCACACGGATCATATGAATCGGATCAGCGAAGAGTCCGGCTTGGATCGCCGGGAGGCTTGCCCGACAGTACCGCTGTTCGCCGAAGGCTGGGGAGACTCGACCCTGGTGGAGCGAGTTGACGAGTTGCTGGCCGATACCGGGTTCGGAAGGTGATCGTCTCCGAACCGGACGTTCAACGATCAACCCCACAGACCCCCAAGGGGGCATCTCTCAAGCCAACGTTGAGACGATAATGGCAGTTGGAAGCAGACAATAATGGCAGTAATGTCGGGACGATAGTTGCACTAGGTAGCGTGACCTAGAGGGACATCGTCAATCGAATTGGATCGGGTACCTCGACCCGCGTAACAGTTGCCAGCAATGACTTCAGCGATTTCAACCGGCTGCTCCCGCATGTGGGGATCCGTTGCCGCCAAATTCGCCGAGAGGACCGCGGTCACCTGTGCCGCGGCGATAGCGGTGGGCTTTGCCGCAAGCATGGTCGGATTCCATATGGACTATGTTGTGCACAGCAACCGAGTACTCGTCTGGTCAGCAGCAGCCGGAGGAGCCGGGTTTAGCGCCTGGTACGGATGGATTGTGCATGAGCGCGGCACTCATTGTCGCGTGTGGGCCATCCCAGGCTCGATACCGGGGGTCTGGGCGCTAAGCAGCGGGGCGGTCCTGTGGCTTGCGGCGGCACTGGTCGACCGGTCGAGGCTTGACCTGGGGTCGGTCTCCAGAACGGGGCAGCAGATAGCATTCTGTCTTGCCGGAACCTGTCCCGGTCGCCACTAATCAGGTTGCGCCCGTCCACGGCTTTGCGTAGAGCCGTTTCCTGATGTTTGTACAAGGGGCGGTCGCTCGGCAGAACGTCAGAGTCCAGTTCCAGCAGGCAGGAGTGCAGCAGGCCCTCTGAGACGAGGTCTTGGACAGACATGCCTTGTGCCACCGACTGGCCGGTCTCCCGGACAATCCGAACAGCCCCATCCCGGAACTCCCGGTCAAAGCTTCTTCGTGGTCTAGACATAGCTCCTCCGTATAGAGCATGTCTCCACGATTAGGGGGGAACCTCAGGTTCACATGGTTAGTGGAGACGTGACATTCGATCCAGAGGTGGCGTCGGAAAGCTGGAGCTATGTTCAACAGACCGAGTGGGTCGAGATGGACTCACACACTGGTTGTTATCGTCCGATGCCTCCCGCGACTGAACGGATAAAGATCTCCGACGTGGCTAAAGCGTTTTGGGATGTTGTTACTGGTCCGGTCAAGGACAAACTCGAGTCTGCGACAATTTCAGCAACGAAACCGTTGCAGAAGGCTCAACCGGCTGTGTACGCCATAGTTTATCACGGTGTATGTACTATAGGCGCGGCGTTGGAATTGTTGTGGGAGTGGGCTGAAGCTAGTCCAGTGATAGCTAAATACAGGGATCAGATAGTTGGTTTAGCTAAGCGCATTGCGGAAGCATCCAAAAAGGCGAAGTTCGCTGCTGGGGTAGCTGGGGTTGTGGCTGTTGCCATTGAATTGTTGCTTTGTAATTTCGGGGTGAAGCCTGGAGACAACGATTTGCCTGATCTAACTGAGACAACACCAACGACCACCACGACGACGACCACGCAGCCACCGACACCGAAAGTCGATCCGCCGAAGCCGACCGTGAATCCTTTGGGGTTGCCTGTCGTATCTCATTTGCCGTCTTACGATCACACAAAATACTGGTTGAAGTTCTCTGAGTCGCGCGATCCTGCTGCCGAGGGGTGTACACCGTGGGTGTTCTGGGCGCGGCTCTCGCGGTCTTTGTGGAAGTGCCCGCGGTAGCCATTACTGAGCCGTGCTCGACCTCGACCGGGTGGCGTGCTGAACTCGTCCTGGGCGATCCGGGCTCACTGGTGGCGACTGTGAGCAGTGCTGGGCGGTTACTAGACCCACCGCGGGCACACTGCTCAATGCCTTGGGCACCGGCGACTTCCTGCGCACCGGCGACGTGCTCAACCTGGCGGTGCCGGTGCTGGTGTAGTGTAGTGTGTGGAGGATGATGTTGACTGTAAAGGAAGAGGGCGCGTAATGGAGACTGACGAAGACTTTGTTGAGGTCGAAGACAGTAAAGTAAGGTTCAAGAATACTGTTATTCGATTTATTGTTACTCGCTACTACATGGATTTGTTGTTAGCGGTAGTTATTGAAGCGCTTTTCTATGCTAGTTCTGAGTTTGTTTTTGAGTTGCCTTCAACTTTGAAGATATTTATTATTTTAGCGTCGATCTGGTGGTATTTTAGCGCTCGGGAAGAGGTTGTTTCGGAGAAGCGTGGCAGTGAAGTCTCATGAGCATCCATCGGACGTTGGTTGCTTGAGCGGCCCGGGCCAGCATCGGTTGGGCGGTGCCGGGGCCTCGTGTGGCTCTGGGGGCGGGCCTAACGCGGTATCACGCACACGAATTTCTGCGATGACCTCGTTACAAGCCCTAAAATACCACCACACGAACGCTGCAATACCGAAAAATATCAAAATTGAAGGTACCCCGAAAACACGAACAAATACAACATCCAGCACTTCAAGAACCGCCACTAACAGAAAAACCATATACCAACGAGTAGCAATAAACCGAATAACAGGCCTCTTGGATCTTGCTCCACTGTCTTTGATCTCAACAAAGTCCTTTACAGTGAACGTCAGCCTCCGCACACTACACCACAAAGCCAGCACAACGCTGGGTTTCTCGTTCCCGTCGTGCTGATTGGTCGCGCTGGCTGGTGTCTCGTTCTTGATCTTGTCGGTCATGGCGTCACACTCCTCTCCCTTTTCCGCAACAACCTCTTCTCGCTTTTCCCGAGCACCTATATACCACAAAATCGACGCTAACATTATAAATGCTCTCAAAGTTGTAGGCAATCCAAAAACAAACACGGAACTAGCATAGAAAAGCGATTCAATAACCACCACTAACAACAATAAACCCATGTAGTAGCGACGAGTAACGATAAACCTAATCACCGTCTTCTTGAAGCTGCTTGCTTTACTGTCTTCGATCTCAACAAAGTCTTTGTCAGTCTCCATTACGGTCCCTCTTTTTGTCAACGTCACATACTACGCCACAACCCAGCACGGCCACAAGGTCGGAGCACGTCACCGATGCCCAGGACTTCGCCGGTCGATCCAGAGCCGCGGCTACAGAGCGCTCACAGATGCCACCAGTGATCCCGGATTGGTTCAGGCTGGCACTAAACCTGGATCCACCGGTGGGGTTGGTTGTTGGTGTGGGCGCGTCCGCGGAAAAGACCTCCTGGTCTGCGATGATTGTGATGACGAATAGTCACTTTCACCGCAAAAACAGGAGGCACTTTTCGTGTCTGTATCATCGCGCAGGTTGGACCGGTTGGCAACAACGTTTGATCATGGGGGTCTGGTAGCTGTGACAACCATCATCATCGACGAACTACTCAACTACCGAGACCGATGGTGCCACCACTGACCACCTATCCGCGCAGCCCCTAAAGCTCACGGATCGAGCACGGCCCAGGACCTCGCCGCCGGGATTGAGCACGGCCCAGGACCTCGCCGCCGGGATTGAGCACGGCCCAGGACCTCGCCGCCGGGATTGAGCACGGCCCAGGACCTCGCCGCCGGGATTGAGCACGGCCCAGGACCTCGCCGCCGGGATTGAGCACGGCCCAGGACCTCGCCGCCGGGATCGAGCGCCGAGGGTGGCCACGTCGCCGGTCTCGATCCCTCGATCCCGAGCCGCGGTGCCACCGGTGGCCACGGAGCGCCCAGGACGGCTACCGCGGGCACTTCCACAAAGACCGCGAGAGCCGCGCCCAGAACACCCACGGTGTACACCCCTCGGCAGCAGGATCGCGCGACTCAGAGAACTTCAACCAGTATTTTGTGTGATCGTAAGACGGCAAATGAGATACGACAGGCAACCCCAAAGGATTCACGGTCGGCTTCGGCGGATCGACTTTCGGTGTCGGTGGCTGCGTGGTCGTCGTCGTGGTGGTGGTCGTCGTGGTTGGCGGAACCGTCGTCGTGGTGGTCGTTGGTGTTGTCTCAGTTAGATCAGGCAAATCGTTGTCTCCAGGCTTCACCCCGAAATTACAAAGCAACAATTCAATGGCAACAGCCACAACCCCAGCTACCCCAGCAGCGAACTTCGCCTTTTTGGATGCTTCCGCAATGCGCTTAGCTAAACCAACTATCTGATCCCTGTATTTAGCTATCACTGGACTAGCTTCAGCCCACTCCCACAACAATTCCAACGCCGCGCCTATAGTACATACACCGTGATAAACTATGGCGTACACAGCCGGTTGAGCCTTCTGCAACGGTTTCGTTGCTGAAATTGTCGCAGACTCGAGTTTGTCCTTGACCGGACCAGTAACAACATCCCAAAAAGTTTTTAGGACTGAGGGTCCCTTCTTCGTCTCTGGGGGTGTGGGGTATTTCGGCTGGTGGCAGCCGGTGTGGGCGTTCGTCTCCTCCCATTCCACTGGAACCGTTTTGATGGCAGTGGACAGTCTGTCGCTGCCGAGCACATACACTTGGATTCGTTCGGTGAACGTGTATTCTCCAGAGATTCTGTAATCGTAGAGTTGCTCTGGTGTGTAATAATGGCCGTGTCTGGCCACCCGCAGCGGCGGCAGCGGTTTCATGTGTTGGCCGTTCGGGCAGGTGTGTTGTGTGGGGTCGTGTCGGGTGACGGTTTTGGTGACGGTTTTGGTGAACGGCGCGACCCGGACCTTCTTGTTTTCGTAGTTCTCTACGTCGACGGTGACAGTCTTGGTGAACGGCGCGACCCGCACACGGCGGGTTTCGTAGTTGAACAGGTCCATCCGCACGGTGGAGGTGAACGGCGCGACCCGGACACGGCGGTTTTCGTAGTTGAACACGTCCACCGTCTCGGTCTTGTGGGTCGGCGCGACCCGCACCTGACGCGTCTGGTAGTTGAACAACGGGACCTGCCCGGTTTTGGTGAACGGCGCTACCCGGACCTTGCGGGTCTGGTAGTTGTACACGTCCACCTGCACGGTGGAGGTGAACGGCGCGACCCGAACCCGGGTGTAGACGCATCCACGCGGCGGACGGCAACCGCTTTTCACGGTCCGGTAGTTGTACACCGGGATCGCCCTCGCCTCGCTGAACGGCGCTACCCGGACCCTCTGGTTCTCGTAGTTGAACACCGCGACGCGGCCCGGCCCGGAGAACGGCGCGACCCGCACCCGACGGGCCTCATAGAAATACACTTGCGACGTGACAGTCTTGGTGAACGGCGCGACCCGAACCCGACGGGTCTGATAGTTGAACACGTCTATCGTTTTGGTCTCAGAGAACGGTGCCACCCGCACTTGCTGGTCCTCATAGTTGTACACGTCCACCGTCGTCGTCTCAGAGAACGGCGCGACCTGAACCCGGCGGGTCTGGTAGTTGTACACGTCCACTTCCTCTGTGGTTGTGACATCTTCACCGTCATGGGCCGACACAGCCACCGGCACCAACACCGTGGCGAACACCGCCGCGGCGACGACTGCCACGCAACAACGCACCGTGTGCAGCCCCACCGGCGAGCCGGACCGCGCGGGCCGGGGCGCGTCGACTGTCATTTTTCGGTGTCGGAGGCCTGTGTTAGGGGCATCGGGCTGGTTCATCTGGGTCTCCGGTTTCTATACGGCGGATAATTGCCGTTATCAGTCATGAAGCGACCCGACCCGCGGCACGCGAGAGCATGAGACGCGCAGCCGCGAAACCCTGGCAGGTTTAGAAACCGGCGTGGATCAGTGACGTTCCGGACCATCCCCGGCGGCCACCGACATCTGCTGGCCCAGCCACGTTCGGGCGATGGCCGACAGAGCCAGAACTAGCCGAACCCATCTGCAGAGATTTCACGCACAACAAATCCGACGGCAGGCTCAGCGGCTGTCTGTGCAGGTAAACCACACAATCGACAAGCCAGAATCGGGCACGAGTCGACAATCAAGACCAACAAAGACTTGACAACCACCCCGACCTACGTTACGAATAACGGCAATTATTGGTCGGTACACGTTGTGTGGGTTGGGTTCGCTGCCGGGGCCGGTTGACTCTGGTGCCTATGCACCACACCACAGACAACCCCAAAGATCAGACCCGACCCGAAGCTGCACACAGCGACTCGGGCGGTGTCGGCAGCGATTTGAGCGTTGAGATGCTTGAGCGTCTGGTCGTTGAAGGTGAGGCTGCCGCGTACTCGGCCAACACTCACAAGACCTATAATGTCGGCTGGCGCAGTTGGACCCGGTGGGCCGCTGAGCACGACTGTCGGGTGTTCCCCGCAGACCCCGCGCATCTTCAGATGTGGATTGTGACGTTGGACTGTCAGAACATGAAACCGTCGACTTGGCACACCTACCTCGCCGGGATCGCCTTCCATCACCGCGGCTGCGACGGCGCGAACCCCGCACACGACCCACGGGTGCGGTTGCTGCTGCGCGGGCTCACCCGCCAAGCCGCTGCCCGCGGGCGCACCGCGAAACAGGCTGCGCCGCTGCGTTGGGACGACATCCAACAAATCGCCGACTCTGCCTACGAGCCGCGTCGCAACCAGCCCGGCAGACGGACCGAAACCCCAGACCAAGCCCGACAACGCGCCGACATCGACGTTGCCATGATCACAGTCGCCCACGACGCTGCTTTGCGCTCAAGCGAACTCCTCGCGCTCAGATGGAAAGACATCACGTTTCCACAAACCGGCCGATGCGGCCTCGTGACGATCCGCCGGTCCAAAACCGACCAAACCGGCCAAGGCGCGGTCGCGCCCATATCAGAGTACGCATCCCACGCGCTCGCACGCCTGAAACCAGCCGACCCCCACCCCGACCAGCGGATCTTCAACGTCTCACCGTCAACGCTCAACCGACGGCTCAAAACCGCGGCCCGAACAGCGGGCATCAACCACGTCGACATCTCCAGCCACTCACCAAGAATCGGGATGGCCCAAGACCTCACCGCCCACGGCACCACCATGGCAGGACTCAAACAAGCAGGCCGCTGGAAAACCTCCACCACAGCCAGCCGCTACACCCGACACCTCACCGCCCACCACACCCCAGCCTGCCAATACCTCAAAACCCAACACCGAACCGAACCCTCAGACCCATAACCGGGGACTGGCTCACTGGTGGTGTGTCGGTATTTGCGCCGGGATACGAGCAGCTATGTGACCGAACGTTGGGCTCGGGGCTAGCGGTGGCGGGCGATGAGGGCGTTGGTGGTCTCACCGAAGAACCAGGGCGCCGATGCCTGGCACACCGACAACACCTACCGGCCGTGCCCGCCGTCGTTCACGATCCTCCAGTCGGTGACGCTGCCCGAACTCGGCGGCGACACCTGCTTCGCAGACATGCACGCGGCATTCGATGCGCTCTCGTCGGAGCTGCAAGACGTTCCTCTGCGAGTTGACCGCCACCCACGACATGGAGCCGCACCGCACGGGCTTTATAGTGTTTTATTCACACATCTACAGAAAAATGTAGACAGTCAGATATTTCGCTATACTCAAACCATCGACCCGATCCGAAACCCGTATTCCCCCGGCGCGGGAACCCCGCCGCCGCTGCTCGCCGGCCGTGACGAGTTCTTGGATGCGTTCAACGTTGTCATTGGCCGCGCCGCAGCCGGGCGGACGTTCCAACCGCTGGTGTTGTCGGGGCTTCGAGGAGTGGGCAAAACCGTTCTGCTGCGGCATTTCCGAAATGCCGCGATCGAATCCGGATGGATCGGCGAGATGTTCGAGGCCCGGCCGGGCAGCGATCTGAGAACCCAGGTAGCCGAGGCGCTCCCACCGATGGTCCGAGCCGTCAACCGGCGATGGTGCAACAAGGACCGAGCCCGAAACATCGGGAGGACCGCAGCGAGCTTTGCCAAAGCCGCCTCCGGAGCGCTTTCTCGCGGAGGTATCGTCCTCCCTTACGAACCCAAACCGGGCTTCGCCGACTCGACCGATCTGGAGGCTGACCTGATCGATTTGTTGGTTGCGCTGGGGGAGGGAGCCCGAGAAGAAGGGGTCGGGGCCGCTCTGATGATAGACGAGCTTCAAGATGTCCCCGTGGACCAACTCGGAGCGCTCATAGGAGCATCGCACCGGATCAACCAGGATCAACTCCCGGTGGTTCTCGGCGGTGCCGGCCTGCCTCCAGTGGGCCGTATTCTGTCGAAGGCCCGTTCATACTCGGAAAGACTGTTCTCCATCCGGTCGGTTGGGCGGTTGAGCGCTGCTGACAGCTCTCTTGCGCTGTCGGAACCAGCAGAACAGCTGAATGTCAGATACGAGACGAAGGCGCTCGAGGCACTGGTGGACGTGTCAGGCGGTTACCCCTTCTTTGTTCAAACCTATGGGATGCACGCCTGGGACCGGGCAGAGGGGTCACCGATTACGGTCGACGATGTTGGAGATGCGGTACCTCAAGCGAACCGAGAACTCAACGATTCGTTCTTCAAACCCCGGTATGACCGCGCTACCCCTGCCGAGCGGCGCTACATGCACACCGTGGCAGAATCAGAGGATGACCCAGCCTCATCCAGTGAAGTAGCTAAGCGCCTCGATCCCAAGAACCCTAACCGGGCCTCTCCTCTGCGCGACAGCCTCATCAACAAAGGGTTGATCTACGCTCCCGAAAGAGGCCAAATCGCTTTCACTGTCCCCCACATGGGCGCCTATCTGCGAGACCTGCCCACCTACGCGACTTGAAAAAACTCAGGACCTGTCGCGCGAAGTCAGACGCAACCCGCGGTAGTGGGTGATGAGGGCGTTGGTGGAGGGGTCGTGGTCGAGGGCCGGAGGCTCGGGGGTGCTCAACTCGCCGGCGATTGTTGTGGTGAGGGACTTGCCCAGCTCGACACCCCACTGGTCGAACGAGTTGATTCCCCAGACGACCCCCTGGGTCAGCGTCTGGTGCTCGTACAGGGCGATGAGCTGGCCCAGCACCGACGGGGTCAGGCGCGGCGCCATGATCGTGGTGGACGGCCGATTCCCCGGAAACGTGCGGTGCGGCACCAGGCCGGGGTCGGTTCCGGCAGCTGCGACCTCTTGTTCGCTTCTGCCGAAGGCCAGGGCCTCTGCCTGAGCCAGACAGTTGGCCACCAGCAGTTCGTGGTGCTCGGCGGGCGCATCGCTGAAATCGGGATCGGCGAAGACGATGAAGTCGCACGGCACGACCGTGGTGCCCTGATGAAGCAGTTGATGGAACGAATGCTGTCCGTTGGTGCCGGGCTCGCCCCAAAGGATCGGCCCGGTCTCGTAGCCGACGGTCCCACCGTCGAGCCGCACACGCTTGCCGTTGCTCTCCATATCGAGCTGCTGCAGATAGGCGGTGAAGCGTCGCAGCGCCTGCGAATAGGGCAGCACCGCTCGGGTCGGCAGCCCGCAGAACGTGCGATACCAGACCGCAATCAGGCCCGCGAGCACGGGCACATTGCGGTGCAGGGGTTCAGAGGCGAAGTGTCGGTCGACGACGTGCATACCGCGCAGCATCTCATCGAAGTTCTCAGCTCCGATCGCCGCCATCAGCGAGAGACCGATTGCGGAGTCCAACGAGTAGCGGCCCCCGACCCAGTCCCACATCTCGAACATGTTCGCCGCGTCGATACCGAACTCGGTAACCGCACCCGCGTCGGCCGACACCGCCACAAAATGTCGGGCGACCGCTTCGCCGCCCAAAGCGTCGGTCAACCAGCGCCGCGCTGTTGCGGCATTGGTCAACGTCTCAGAAGTCGTGAACGTCTTGGAGGCGACAACGAACAGAGTCGTGGCGGGATCAAGATCCGCCAGAGCAGTCAGCAGATCGTGGCTGTCGACGTTGGACACGAAACGACAGCTCAGCCGCCCATGCCGGTAAGCGGCCAGAGCCTCATAGGCCATCGACGGCCCCAGATCCGAACCGCCGATACCGATGTTGACGACAGTGTCGATGGGCGCACCCGTGCAGCCGAGCCAGTCACCGTCACGGACCCGCCCGCAGAAGGCGGCCATTCGCTCACGCAAGTCATGAACCTGCCCGACCACATCGGTTCGGCCCGCCGAGCCCTCGTCAACCTCAATCACGGTGCCCTCAGGCGCCCGAAGGGCCGTGTGCAGAACGGCTCGGTCCTCGGTCGTGTTGATGCGGTCGCCGCGCATCATCGCCTCGACCCGTTGACTCAGGCCGGCCCGTTGCGCCAGAGCCACCAGCGCAGTCACGATCTCATCGGTGACGCGGTGCTTCGACAGGTCGACCACAAGGTCGCCGACCGTGAACGTCAAGCGCTCAGCCCTCGCGGTGTCGTCGGCGAACAGGCCACGAAGGTCAAGATCGTCGAAGGTCTCGGCCAACGCCGAAACCGTGCCCCATTCGCTAGTGGTTGAGATGTCCACGGGTCTCCCTCGCGTAGCTCTGCTCATAAGATTGTCGCGGAATTGCCCCTGCGTCGATGACAATTCCTCGGGTTGCCAGTCTGAGCCGAAAATCTGCGCGATTAACTACATATTGTGTGGTCAATCGCGCAGATTTGGCTGTGACCACCGGGAGAATCGGGTGAATGTCAGGGTTCAGCCGGCGGCAACCTCGTCATGCGCCGCCGCAACAGCAGTCCGAGCCTCATCGAGTTGGGCACTGACCTCGGCCACCGACACGCCCAGAGCGAGGTTGCCCACCCCCGCCTCGTCGTTGAGGTGGACGAACTCCTCGAGCACTTCAAGCTCGTGTGCGGCGGTCTCATCGTCGAGTTCGCCGTGAGCCACCCGCTCGTAGTAGACGACCGCAGCCAGTTCCTCCACGGACAGGGACTCGGTGAAGTTGCCCATCACCGCACCGAAGCTGCCGACCGTTCGGGGGCTGTCGGTGCCCGTGCGGGCCGGATCGCCGTAGTCGGGGCCCTCGACCAGTTCGGTCTGCTCAGACCCGTTCGCGACCCAGGCGATATGGCCCGCCAACCCGTCGTAACCCGCAGCGTCGGCAGGGAACGTGAGCAGCACTTCGCCGCCGCTGAGCTGTCGTCCGGTCCCGCCTGAACCGGTGCCTCCGTGGCAGGAGGCGCAGACCTCGGCATAGACCTCGCCGCCCTCGAACAGCAGACCCTCAGGGTCAGCGGGAGGGCGCTCGAGGTAGCCGACGTAGTAGATCGCCCAGATCGGCAGGAACAACAGGACCGGCATGACCCAATAGGGGATCGTCTTTCGCTGGAGCGCAGCGGTCACATAGGGGGCGACCGGCGCCTCGACTTTGACCTGCGGCTCCGCTGGAACCGCAGCGGCCGGTGCGGGCGCGGGCACGACAGCGGGGGACGCCGCTGCCGCTGAATCGGCGGGTGCGTCCTGTTCACCACCGTCGCCGGGCACGGCTTCACCACTGAGGCGAGCGCGGGCCTCAGCGGCCCTCTTCAGAAGATGCTCGGGTACTTCGACCAACGTCGTCTCCGGTGCGGGTCAGATGGTGCTGAGCCAGTCGCTCGGCGCGACAAACTCTAGGTGAACTTCGGGGAAGGATAGAGCGATCAGCCCCTGATTCAGCAAACTCGAACGGATTCTCAAGAACCCTGCCGCCCGACTGAGCGGTTTTGCTGCTCGGGACTACACTTGTGCGAGGATTCACGAAGTACCCGGATCAAAGACTCCTACGGAGCCGAACATGGTTGCCTTTACCTTGTCTGTCATCGTCACCCTCGCAGGCACCGGTGGAATCCTCGCGTACGCGAAGCGACGCCCCCTGGGCACCCCGCACACCTGGGGCGAGGCAATGTTCGGCGCGATGTTCGTATTCTTCTTGTTGTTCATGGCGTATGGAGTCGTTCCCCATCAATGGCTCACCTGGGCAGAGAACGAACTCGCTTGGCGGAGCGACAAACTCTTCATTGGTTGGGGCGGCTTCCTGAAGCCCCAACCCTTGGGTGGTTGGAACCCGTTGACCATCAACTATCTGCACCTTGAACACATCATCGCAGTGGTGATCTACGGTATTGTGCTGGCCGCCAATGTGCGGCTCTGGAAATTTTGGCAGACCCGCGGCCAGAAATCCGAAGAAACCGCCCCGGCCCGGTCGACTTTCGGTCGTCCGTTGATCAAGGAGGGTTCGTCGCTGTGACCACAACCGACGCAAACCCACCAATGCCGGAGTTCCGCGACGACTATGTCCTGCAGGAGGTTGATGCCGCCTGGCTCAGCGCGGCAGTCAAGCCCAAGCAGTTCATCCATATCGACCAGTCCGAGTGCATCATGTGCGAAGGCTGTGTCGACATCTGCCCGTGGAAATGCATCCACATGGTCCGCACCGACGCTATCGACGAGGCGATCGGCACGGAGCAGCCCGGGCTTGACCCGAGCGACCATGTGATCTTCACAATCGACGACGATGTCTGCACGCGCTGTGCGCTCTGCGTTGACCGTTGTCCGACTGGTGTCATCATCATGGGCAGAATCGGCGACCCTTCAGCAGAAGGCGATGCCCACCAGCGAACTAATACGCACGGCTACGGATACGGGATGCGCCTCGGCTGAACCGGGCGACGCAGGAGAGACTTGATACATGGCAATCGATACTGACGACGACATCAAGCCACCGCTCAAGGAGCGTGTGTCAGCTCAAATGTCGAAACTTGGCAGTGATGTACAAGGCAGCCAAGCCTGGAGTTCAATCTTCAGGCCCGGGTCGATATTTCGCAAGGGATACACCGACAGCCCCCGCAATCGCAGCTACGTGATCATGAACAGTGTGATGTACCACCTCCACCCGGTGAAGGTGAAGCGCCATGCCGTGAAGGTCTCCTACACGCTGTGCCTCGGTGGCCTGTCGTTCTTCCTGTTCATTCTTTTGACGGTCACCGGCATCTTCTTGATGTTCTTCTATCGCCCGACCGCGGCCGCAGCATGGGATGACATCTACACCCTGCAGACCTCGGTCACTTTCGGTTTGTTGGTCCGCAACATGCACCGATGGGCTGCCCATCTGATGGTGTTGACCGTGTTCTTGCATATGGCTCGGGTCTTCTACCACGGGGCCTACAAACCGCCACGCGAGTTCAACTGGGTGATCGGCGTAATCCTGCTGACCCTCACCTTGTTGTTGTCGTTCACCGGGTATCTGCTGCCTTGGGACCAGTTGGCCCTATGGGCAGTGACGGTGGGTACCAACATGATGGGGTACACGCCGGTGTTCGGGGACCAGGTACGTTTCGTGCTGCTCGGTGGGGTCGAGATCGGAACGGACACGTTGTTGCGATGGTATGTGCTGCACGTACTGATGCTCCCGTTCGTGGCTGTCATCTTTATGGCGATCCATTTTTGGCGTGTCCGCAAAGACGGCGGCATCTCGGGTCCGCTGTAGGTCGTAGGAGGCAAGGAAATGATTGAAGTTCCCGAACACCTTCGTAAAAGGGCTGAAGAAGCGCGGGCTAGAGCTGCTGCTGAAGCAACTGCGGACGCCGGAGAAACCCGACAGGCGGCGCAGGCTGAAACGAGCGAAGGCGCAATGACAGCGGAACAGCAGGAAGTCGCTGCGAAGATTCCGGCTCATCTGCTTGAACGTTCAAGAGCGGCCAAGGCCGCAGCGAGCGGACCGGCCGGCGAACCCGCAGCGGACGCGGCTGCCATGGCACCAGCGTCAGCACCCGCGGCTGCGACCGCAGCACCAGCGGCGACCGGCCCGGGTGGGCACACGCAGCGTCTGCTCACCGTGGTGAAGTCCGGATCCATCCAAGACGTCAAGTCTGTGCCTCAGGACAAAGTGCATGTTTGGCCGCATCTGTTGGTCGTTGAATTCGCAGCAGCGCTGTTCATCACCGCTTTCTCCACCATTTTCTCGATTTTCGTCAATGCGCCCCTGTTGGAGCTGGCCAACTTCAACGAGACCCCCAACCCCTCCAAAGCGCCTTGGTACTTCCTGGGTCTGCAGGAACTGCTCACAATGTTCCACCCGATGGTTGCCGGTGTGACCATCCCGGGAATCGGCATCTTCCTGCTCATCCTGGCCCCTTACGTCGACAGGAACCCCTCCAACAAACCCGAGAATCGCAAGTTCGCGATTTCCTTGATGACCATTCACCTGATGTTCTGGGCGGTGTTGGTGATGATCGGTTCATTCTTCCGTGGACCTGGATTCAACTTCGTCTTCCCCTGGGACGCCGGCCTGTTCTTTGAGTTGTGATCGAGAACTGTTGAGAATTGTGATGACCCACCACCCGAACGTTATTTCTGACGGACTGACCCGGAAGCACACACCATGACGATCACGATCGCCATCATTGCCTTGGGCGCTCTGGTCGTGCTCTCGACCTTCGCGGCGATGAGAGGCCGACAGAACTCCGATGCCATCGGCATGTTGTCACGCGAAACCCGCAGACGCGACACCTCGAACGACTCGCTGGAATCCCAGAAGGAACTCACCGGGCGCGAGGTGGAAGCGGCTGTTGTGGCGCAACGAGAAGCTGCGAGCAGAGAACTGGTGCCGGCAAGCCGAACCCCCCCGCCGGCGCCCTATGTGTCCCCAGACCCCGAGACCCTTGGAGTTACTCGACGTCAATTTTTCAACCGTTCAATCGTGTTGATGTTCGGCCTGGGCCTGTCGGGCTTCGGTGTGGCCTGCATCGCGTTCCTGTGGCCACAGATAAGCGGAGGGTTCGGATCGGCGATCAAGGTAGGGCTTGTTTCTGACATACTCGCAGAGATCCGCAACAACAACGGTTTTCTTTATAGAGCTGACGGTCGCATGTGGATCACCGAATATCCCAACGGTGCAGTCGAGAAGGCCCGTGCTGTCTACTCGGGTCCCGAACTGGCCGGAATGCAGTCCGGGTTCGCTCTAGGGCTCGACGGTGGAGTGGTTGCGCTGTACCAGAAATGCCCGCACCTGGGGTGCCGAGTACCGGAATGCGCCACCTCGCAGTGGTTCGAATGCCCGTGCCACGGCTCGCAGTACAACCAGGTCGGTGAGAAACGCGGCGGCCCGGCGCCCAGGGGCATGGATCGTTTCGCCATGTCCATCGGGGTCGACGGTTCACTCACCGTAGACACCGGAACGATCATCCAAGGCCCCGCTATCGGGGTCAACACCACCGGGCAGGAAGCCGAAGGGCCCAACTGCATCGGTCAAGCCAGCCACTAGCCTTTCTGCGTCTTTATGTTGCTCGCCGCCTCCACCCAGCGAACTATCGGTTTCGTCATCCTGGTGATCGTCTTCATCGGCGGCCTCGTGTACCTCTTCTTCAACATCCGAGGCGCCAAGGCCGAGGTGGGTTCAGAGGTCGAACTGGCCGCCAACCGCCGCGACGACGTCCGTGACGAGGATCTCGAAGGCAGACGGCTGGACTTCGCTCTGGGCGCCAACCTGGTGATGCTCACGATCATCGGCGTATCGTTGCCGCTGTACTGGCTGGGCGAACCGGGCCGCCAGGAGGGGCGGGACATCGACACCGCCCGGATCTTCACCAACCGCGGCGAGGAGATCTACCTTGAGGGCGCCCAATGCGTCACCTGTCACGGTGTTGACGGAACCGGCGGGTCGACCAGCTTTGCGCTGACCTCTGAAACCGGGGAGTTCATCGCCCAGGTGAGCTGGGAGGCCCCCGCTCTCAACACGGTGCTCTCCCGGTTCTCCGAAGACGAAGTGCTTCATACGCTCAACTACGGCCGCAACGAGGTGATGCCTGCCTGGGGTGCGCTCGGGGGAGGGCCGCTCACCGACCAGCAACTTGAAGAAATCATGTTCTATTTGCGGAGCATCCAGATCACTCCGGATCGAATCGCTGAACAGGTCGAGTCCGGCGTGTTGCAAGCAGTACGCGAACATCTCTCAGCAACAGGCGATGAAGCGACCAACGAGGCTGCAATGCAATGGGTTGAGGAGGCGCAAGCCGTCGCTGAAACTGCGCGACAAAAAGCGATCGAGCAGGACGGATCGTTGGCGCTTGAAGAGAACTCCGAAGACTTGAGGTGGGCTGCACTCGACATTCTGGCGAGGAGCGGTGAGGGGCTCGACGCTGAAGCTTGGGAGCGATACAAGACTTACGGTGGGTTGCTCTTCGCCAACCCTGGAACGTTCGGAACCTACAGCTGCGCTCGCTGCCACACCTATGGGTTCAGCTTCGGCGCCGACGAAGAGATGACTTCGCGTGTGAATGGGCGAGACAGGCCGATCAAAGGATTCGAGGACGGTCTCAATCAGGCCGGCGGGTTCTTTGGACCCAGCCTGCAGGGCGGCGCCACCCTCGTCGAGTTCGAGTCGTCGAGAAGCCACGCTGAGTTCATCGAGAATGGCCAGACTATTGGCGCCACGTACGGAAGAGGGGGATCGGGAGGCAACGGGCAGATGCCTGGGTTCGGTCCCCGTGTAGAGACCGACACTGTAGGCCCGGGCATTCCCAACGACCTTGAAACCCCCTACCCCGCGCTGCTCACGTCGGATCAAATCGATGCCATCGTCGCCTACGAGAGGGACCTCTGATGGAGGCGATTGAACTCTTTGCCGGTCTCGCGTGGGATCCCGAGATAAGAGGTTTCCTCGCGGTTCTCACTGGTGTTGTAGTGCTGATGGGTTCAGTGTGGCTGCTGCTCGCCACCAATTCGGGGACGCGACTGGGCACGTTGGTCGCCTTGGCCGGGTTCTTCGGTTGGATGACGATCATGGCCGCTATCTGGTGGATCTACGGAATTGGTTACCGGGGTGATGCGCCGAGTTGGCAACAGGTGGAGATCGTTGAAGGTTCCGATGATGAGGGCCATTTGGCTTTCGCCGCGCTCGACGAAGCCGAAGCTCTGCAATCAGAAGGTCTGCCAACGGCTCATGAACTCGTGGTGCTCGCCAACGGGCGGCTCGACAGCGTCACCGACCTGGAACTGCGTGCCGAGATCGAAGTGGCCAACGAAGAGTTCGGCGAGGTCACCGTTGCAGACCTTACTGCTGACCAGACCGAGGGCTTGAGTCCACTAGAAAGAGAGGCTCTGGCGGTCGAGGAGCAGGCAAAGAACGAGGCGACGACGCTCAGCGAACTGGCGGCCGTGGCCCCGAGCCTGATCGACCAGGACAGCACCGCCCTGGGCGGCTGGGAGTTGCTGTCAACCGCTCAAGCAGGCGAAGCCCAAGCGTCGGCGATCGCCATGCTGCTCGACAGCGGCGACTTCTCGTTCAGCACACAGGAGGAGTTCAAGATCCTGGATGCTTTCACCATCGGGGGCAAGCGCGGCCTGCCGTCAGAACCGAGCCGGTGGGATCGGATCGAAACCCAGATTCGCACCGCGCTGACACTGCAACACCCGACCCGGTACGGCATTGTGCAGATGCAGGCAGTCAAGCCGGAGTCGATAGACAACCGTCCTGGCCAGGCGCCCCAGCGCCCGATCGCAGATCCCGGCGAACCGGTGGTCTCGGTGGTGATGGTCCGCGATCTCGGCAACCTTCGACTCATACCCGCGCTGATAACCCTCGGTTCGCTCTTGATCTTCCTGGCTTTGTGCTACATGCTCCACGAACGTGACAAAGTGGTCATGGCCCGCGTCGCCGAGTTCAACAAAGGAGCGGGATAACCCGTGATCGGTCAGTACCTCCCACTGTTTGCGCTCTTCGTGCTGGCCGCCCTGTTCGCCGCTGGAAGTTTCGTCGCATCGGGCCTGCTGGCGCCTAGAAAGCCGACCGGCCCGAAGCTGGCACCCTACGAATGCGGCATCGTCCCCACCCGACAGACCCCGGAACGCTTCCCGGTCCGCTTCTTCTTGGTGGCGATGATCTTCGTGGTGTTCGACATCGAGATCGTCTTCTTCTATCCCTGGGCGGTAGCGCAAGGCGGGCTCGGATTGTTCGGGCTGGTTCTGATCATGATCTTTTCGTTCGCGGTGTTCGAGTCGTTCGTCTATCTGATCGGCAACGGAGCACTCGAGTGGGGTCCGCTCAAACAGGTTGCGGGTCCCGCTGGGACAGTCTCGGCGGAGCGCACAACCACCTCGACAGTTCGCCGGGTCGGACTTGAGGACCGAGGTCCGGCCGTGATGTTTGAACCGCCTGTTCCTGCTGAGACCCAAGACCGCCCAGACGATGCAGAGGTCGCCTGATGCGGATCCCCGGTATCGGTAGAGCCGGTGAGATTGCCGATGACGGCCTTGCAGGGCTTGAACACAATTTCATCACCAGCAACGTCGAATCGTTGGTCAACTGGGCTCGAATGCGCAGTTGTTGGCCGGCCACGTTCGGACTGGCGTGTTGCGCGATTGAAATGATGGCCGCGGGGGCAGCCCATTACGACATCGGTCGCTACGGCATGGAGGTCTTCAGGGCTTCACCACGTCAGGCCGATCTGATGATCGTTGCCGGCCGCGTGTCGCAGAAGATGGCTCCAGTGCTGCGGCAGGTGTACGACCAGATGATGGAACCCAAATGGGTAATTTCGATGGGAGTATGCGCTTCAAGCGGAGGCATGTTCAACAACTACGCCATTGTTCAAGGCATCGATCAGGTGGTGCCGGTGGATGTGTATGCCCCTGGTTGTCCTCCTGGGCCTGAGACTCTGATGCATGCGATCTTGACGCTCCACGAGAAGATCAGGACCGGTGAACTGTTGAAGCGCCGGGACGCCGGCAGGACAGGGGAGGCTGTCTCAGGCGCAGGAATCATTGTTCAACAGCGCGATGGACAAACCGTCGGCCACTCCATCGGTGGCTGACGATGGAATCACGCTACGGGGCAACGGCATCAACAGTATTTTCTCAGACGGTCCTGTTCGTGACCGCCGACGACTACCTCGAAGCGGCGAACGCCGCGCGCGACGACGGATTCGACCAGCTCATCGACCTCACAGCAGTCGACTACCTCAACTATCCCGGCGAGCGGGTTCGACCGGCCAGCGTAATTTGCGAACGTTTCGAAGTCGTGGTGCAGCTCATCAATCACACTTCCGGGGAACGGTTGGGACTGCGGGTGCAGGTACCGGCCGATGATCTGGTGCTGCCGTCACTCTTCGACCTGTGGCCTGGTTCTGAAAGCCTCGAACGTGAAGTCTTCGACATGTTCGGCATCGAGTTCGCTGACCATCCCGATCTGAGCCGGATCCTCATGCCGGAGGACTGGGTCGGCCATCCGCTTCGCAAGGACTATGCAGTCGGTGACGTGCCAGTCCGGTTCTCTCAAGCGAGTGCCCCGCGATGACGGCCGCCCGGGTGATGCGACGCGGTGACGACTCCGCGGTGCTCCGACTCTCCGAAGCCGAGGCGGGGCGCATCGGCGACGACCCCGCCGACCCCGCCGATGATGAACGGGTCATGCTCAACATGGGCCCTTCACATCCCTCCACACACGGTGTGTTGCGGCTGATGTTGGAGATGGAGGGCGAAACTGTACTGCGATCCAAACCTGTGATCGGCTATCTCCACACGGGCATGGAGAAACAAGGTGAGAATCTGACCTATCTGCAGGGCTGCACGAACGTGACCCGGATGGACTACGCGTCACCGCTTTTTTCGGAGTTGGCCTTTTCGCTCACCACCGAGAAGCTCATCGGCATCGAGGTCCCCGAACGAGCCACCTGGATTCGGATGCTGATGTGTGAACTCAATCGCATCTCCTCTCATCTGCTGTTTCTCGCAACCAACGGCATCGACCTCGGCGCAGTGTCAATGATGGTCTACGGCTGGCGTGAACGCGAGGAAGTCTTGCGTTTCTTTGAAAAGGTCACCGGGTTGCGGATGAACCACAACTACATTCGTGTGGGGGGTGTGGCCGCAGACCTCCACGACGGTTGGCGCGACGACCTGCGCGGGCTGCTTGACCTGATCGAGCCGCGTCTCGACGAGTACGACGTGTTGATGACCGGTCAACCGATCTGGCGTGAACGCCTGCAGGGCGTGGGAGCGATAAACACCGATGAGGCATTGGCTCTGTCGGCCACAGGCCCTCTGCTCCGTTCCACCGGTTACGCCTGGGATCTGCGCCGCGACGAACCCTATCTTGCCTACGACGAAGTCGAGTTTGATGTGATCGTCGGAACTTACGGAGACTGCTATGACCGTTACGCGATCCGTCTCAACGAAATCCGCGAATCAATGAAGATAGTGGATCAGATCATCGACAAGATGCCCGGTGGTGATTATCGCTTGCAGGACAAGAAGGTCACTCCACCTCCACGGGCTCGTATCGACGAGTCGATGGAGGCTCTCATTCATCATTTCAAGATATTCACTCAGGGATTTCAAGTGCCCGAAGGCGAGGCCTACACCGCGGTTGAGTCGCCACGCGGCGAACTCGGCGTGTACATCGTCAGCGATGGTACCTCTACGCCCTACCGGATGCGGGTGCGACCGCCGAGTTTCATCAACCTCCAAACCTTGCCCCACCTCATGTGCGGTGGGCTGATCGCAGACGGTGTCGCCATCATTTCCAGCGTCGATCCGATCATGGGTGAAGTCGACCGATGAGCTTCTTCAATCCCGCCAACCTTGAGATCGCCCGCGAGATCGTTTCGCGCTATCCGGTGCCGCGCTCAGCGATGATTCCGCTTCTGCATCTCGCCCAAGAACAGCATGGTTGGGTTACAAGTGACGCCATGCGCCAGGTCGCGGACCTTTGCGGTGCAACCCCGGCGGAAGTTAAAGGCACCGGCAGCTTCTATGAGATGTTCAAGTTCCATCCTGTCGGCACCTACCTGATAAACGTCTGCACCAACATTTCCTGCATGCTGCTTGGAGGTGAGGAACTGCTTGAGCACGCCGGGCAGCGGCTCGGCGTGAAGCCTGGGGAGACGACTTCGGACGGCATGTTCACCCTCGAGGACGTGGAATGCATCGCCGCGTGTACCGAAGCACCATGCATGCAAGTCAACTACCGCTATCGCCTGCGAGTCAGCAACGACGACTTCGACTCGATCATCGACGAAGTCCGCGCTGGTCGCGCCGATGACATGGGTGCGCATGGAACCCTGGCGAAGGTGCGTCAGCGCATCCCGTTGGACAGAATCGCCGGGATAGTCCCCCCCGAAGCCGCCGGCGAAGCACCCGTGTGGCTGCAACGCAATCATGCTGACCAGGGCCGGGTGGTGGGCTGATGGCCGGTGGATACGTTGAGCATGCGCCTGGGTACGTCGACAACGAGGGCCCCAAAATCGTCAGCAGGCGCTTCGGCTACACCGACTCTTTCACACTTGCCCGCTTCGAAGCGACCGGAGGGTACGAAGGTTTGCGGGTCGCTCTCAACCGGAAACCCTCTGAAGTGCATGATGCTGTGCGCAGCGCCACTCTGCTGGGGCGTGGAGGCGCAGGATTTCCTGCGGGCATCAAATGGGGGTTTCTGCCGCCTGCTGAATTCCCCCGTTACCTTGTCGTCAACGGTGACGAAAGCGAGCCGGGCACTTACAAGGACCGACTGCTCATGGAACGCGACCCGCATCAGCTCATAGAAGGCTGCCTGATCACCTGCTATGCGCTCGGCCTCAGCCAATGCTTCTTGTATGTCCGCGGTGAGATGGCGCTCGCCCAAGAACGAATCGCGGTTGCGCTCAATGAGGCCTATGAGGCCGGGTATGTCGGTCGCAACATTCTTGATACCGATTTTTCAGTTGACATTGTGCTCACCTGGGGTGCGGGCGCATACATCGTCGGTGAGGAGACAGCGCTCATCGAGAGCCTCGAAGGCAACCGCGGGATGCCTCGGCTCAAGCCCCCCTACTTCCCTGCCGCGATCGGTCTCTACGGCCGACCCACCATCGTCAACAATGTTGAGACGCTCGCCAATGTTGGTTGGTTGATGGTCAACGGTGCTGAGCAGTACAAGGCTTACGGCTCCGAGGCTTCGCCTGGCACACGGTTGTTCGCTGTCTCCGGGCACGTGCGCCGCCCCGGCGTGTATGAGGTGGAGCATGGTGTCACCACCTTCCGCGAGTTGATTCTGGGAGACAATTTCTGTCAGGGGATCCGCGAGGGCCGCGAACTGAAGATGTTCATCCCAGGCGGCGGTTCGGCGCCCTGGTTCTTCGAGGAGCACTTGGATCTCCCTCTGGAAGCCGGTCCCGTGGGCGCGGCCGGCTCAATGCTCGGATCGGGTGCTGTCGTGGTGATGGACGACACGACCGACGCTGTCAGAGCAGCGCTTCGGATCGTCAGATTCTTTGCCCGCGAGTCGTGCGGGAAATGCACGCCTTGTCGCGAGGGAACCACTTGGGAAGAGCGGATCCTGCAGCGAATCCTCGACGGCGAAGGCCGGCCCGGCGACATTGACATGCTGCTTGATGTCGCCGACAACATCAGCCCCGGCCCCTACCCGGTTGCAGCAGATGCCCAAGAAGGCCTTGAAGCGGTCCCCTTCCCGCCGAAGCAGACGACGATATGCCCTCTCGGCCCCTCGTCAGTGGCGCCGATCGTCTCCACGATCCGACGTTTCCGTCATGAGTACGAAGCGAAGATCTCCAAACGTGACTCCATTCCGGTCCGTGCGGAGGTGATGGCGTGACTGGTACGCAGGGCCCGGTCGACTCGGCGGGCGGCACTTCAACGGTCAGCGTCACTGTCGACGGCGCCAAGATACAGGCGCATCCCGGTGAACTGCTGATCGACGCGTGCGAACGCAACGGCGCCTACATTCCACGGTTCTGCCACCACCCGCGAATGAACCCGGTGGGGATGTGTCGGATGTGTCTAGTGGAGGTCGACACCGGACGGGGTCTCAGCCTGCAGCCGAGTTGCATCGTTCCAGTGAGCGACGGCATGTCGGTCGAGACCGAGACCCCGATCGTGAAGAAGGCGCAGGAGGGAGTACTCGAGTTTCTGCTGATCAACCATCCCTTGGACTGCCCGATCTGCGACAAGGGCGGTGAATGCCCTTTACAGGACCAGACCATGGCATACGGCCCGGGCGAGTCTCGTTTCATCGAAGAGAAGCGGCGCTTCAAGAAGCCGATACCGATCAGCGAGACTGTTTACCTGGACCGTGAGCGTTGCATCCTCTGTGACCGTTGCACACGTTTCGCCGATGAAGTAGCCGGCGACGCGTTGATCCATTTCATGGATCGGGGTGCCGACACTCAAGTCAACACCTTCCCCGACGAGCCGTTCGCCTCTTATTTCTCGGGCAACACCGTGCAGATCTGCCCGGTGGGAGCACTCACCGCCAAGCCCTACCGGTTCAAGGCACGTCCGTGGGATCTGCAAGAGACAATTTCAACTTCCTGGACTGATTCGGTTGGATCTCGTATCACCGTGCAGTCCGCGCGCGATCAGGTGTTGAGGATCCTTGGTGTCGACTCCGACCCGGTGAACTGGGGTTGGCTCTCAGACAAGGAACGGTTTGCGTTCGAGGCGCTCAACAGCGACAGTCGGCTGCTCTCCCCGATGCTGCGCAACGAAGGTCGGCTTGAGACGGTCGGCTGGGGTGCGGCGTTCGAGCGGGCAGTCGCCGCGCTCAGCGGCGTTGATCCTTCCCGAGTGGCGGTGATCGGTGGTGCCCGGCTCAACAACGAAGCCCAGTACGCCTGGGCGAAACTGGCCAAGGGGGTCATCGGCACAGATCACGTCGACTCCCAACTTGGAGACGGGTTGCCGGCTGAAGTAGTGCTCGGGCTTCCCCGCGCCACCATTGACGATGCCTGCCGCAGCGGTGGGACCATCATCTTGTGCGGTCCGGACCCGAAAGAAGATCTCGGTGCGTTGTATCTGCGCCTGCGCCATGCCGTAGTGCAAGAAGGCGCGACGCTCATTGAACTCACCCCGCGGCGATCGGGTCTCAGCGACATTGCTGCACACTCTCTGCTCCCACGTCCGGGCGAAGTCGCAGATGTAGCAGCGGCGCTAGTCGCCGCGGTCGACAGCGACGGTCCCGCAGCCGGCCAAAGTTCGAGTGCCGCCCTTGAAGCCGGTGAATACAGCCGACAACAGCAGAGGATCTCGGCGGCAGCGAAAGATGTTTCAGAACCTGTGACCGTGGTTCTTGGACGGGCCTCTCTCAGCGAGTCTGCCGATGCCACAGTCGACGCTGCGGTGGCTTTGTCGGCGTTGAACGACGTCTCGTTCCTGTCTGCGCTTCGACGCGGCAACATCCACGGAGCGCTGGACGCTGGGCTGGCGCCTGGCCTGCTCCCTGGTCGCACGACCCTGGCGCTCGGCGCAGAGCGTTTCGTTGAAGCGTGGCCGAGCGTCCCCGCAGAAACTGGTTACGACACAGCAGGTATCCTGCGAGCCGCTGAAGCAGGCGAAATAGATGTGCTGATCCTGCTCGGGGCTGACCCGTTGAACGATTTCCCAGACGAACGGTCAGCTCGCGCGGGCTTGGCTGGTGCTGGGACCGTGATCGCGGTGGATCTGTTCGGCAACGACACGATCATCGCGCAAGCCGATGTGGTTCTGGCTGCTGCCGCACCTACCGAATCGTCAGGTACTTTCACCAATCTGGAAGGCCGGGTGAGTGTTTGCAGTCAGATCGTCACGCCGGCGGGAATTTCGCGACCCGACTGGATGATTGCTGCAGAAATCGCAGCCAGACTAGGTGACGACCTCGGTTTTGATTCTCCCGAATCGATTCGTGCCGAATTGGCTTCGGTTTCTGAGATCCATGCGGCCCTTACCACCGCAGCCCTCAACGAGACTCGAATAGACGGCATGCTCTTGGGCGGCAACGGCGACATGGGGCCACCGGGTTCTTCGGGGGCTGCGAGTCCGGCGAACGACCGCTATTCGTTGCGTCTCGTGGCCACCCGACGGATGTACGACGACGGCACAGCACTGCGCCACAGCCCAGCAAGTCGTGGATTGGCTTCTCCGCTTGAATTGAGTCTGAACCCGGCTGATTTCGACAAGCTCGGGGTTCAAGTGGGCACGGTGGTACGGGTTGAATCCACGCGGGGCCACCTTGACATGCCCGTGAAGGTTGATGCCGGGGTGCCCGCTGGTTCGGCGGCTGTGCCTTGGCGGACCCTCAATCAAGACTGCAGACCGCTCATCGACTCTTCGGCGACGGTGACTGACGTGAGAGTGGAGCGCCTGTGACTTTCGGCGATCCGCTTCTGAACGACTCCATCGGCTTGGGTGAAGTCGGTGTGGTGCTGCTCAAAGTGCTCTTCGCCTTCGTGTTCCTGCTGGTCGCGGTGATGCTCAACATATGGTTCATGCGCAAGGTCATCTCCGACATGCAGAATCGGATCGGCCCCAACCTGGCTGGTCCCTGGGGCATTCTGGTGACCTTGGCCGACGGTGTGAAACTGTTCTTCAAAGAGGACCTGATTCCTGAGAAGTCGCACCGGTTCGTCTTCAAAATGGCGCCGTACCTGTCGCTGATACCCGCTTTCCTGGTGTTCGCGATAGTGCCGATCGGCGGTGATTTCAACCGCTCGGACGACTCTGACGGAGTTGTGACGATTTTCGGACACGACACCCTGCTGCAGGTGGCCGACCCGCCTGTCGGCATCCTCTTCTTCTTGGCGATGTCGTCGCTCGCCGTCTATGGAGTGATGCTTGCGGGCTGGGGTTCGGGCTCCAAATACCCGTTGCTGGGGTCGGTGCGAGCGTCGGCTCAGATGGTCAGTTACGAAGCTGCCTTAGGCCTGTCGATCGCTTCGGTCGTGTTGATCAGCGGCACGCTGTCGATGCGTGGAATGGTTGTGGAGCAGACCGGTGAAGGATTCGGCGGAGTGATTCCCGACTGGAACATCATCGTCACCGGTTTCATCCCGTTCTTTGTCTTCCTGATTGCAGGGACCGCGGAACTCAACCACCCGCCCTTTGATCTAGTCGAAGCTGAACAGGAACTGGTCGGTGGTTTTCACACCGAGTATTCGTCGATCCGTTTTGCGTTGTTCTTCTTGGCGGAGTTCATGAACCAGATCACCATGGGCGCGATCATCGTGACGCTCTTTCTCGGTGGACCGGCAGGCCCCGCACTGTTCGTGCCTCAAGGTTGGTGGATCGGCGTTTTCTGGTTCTTCAGCAAGCTGATGCTCTTTCTGTTCGGCTTCGTGTGGTTGCGTGCCACCCTTCCCCGACTCCGCTACGACCAACTCATGGACCTCGGTTGGAAGTTGTTGATTCCGTTGTCGCTGGGGTGGTTCTTAGTGCTGGCGGGCATCCGGACAGGCCGTGGACGTGGTTGGAACAGCATCGAAGTCTTCGCCTTTGCGTTGGGGTTCGGAGTTGTCTGCATCTTGTGCGGGTCGTTGCTGATGATGGCGCTGCGCTCCGCTCGTATGGAGCGTCTCGCCGGTCTCGAGGCAGAACAGAGTGAAGAAGGTGCGTCGTGGCAGAGTTGACCGATTATCTGAAGGGGTTTGTCGTTACCTTCAAAAAACTTTTTGAGGAGCGGGTCACCAAGGATTATCGAGGCGGCATGGCCAAACCCGGTCAACCCGACGAGAAGCGTCCCAAGGTTGAACGCTTGCATGGGCGTCATGTCCTCAACCGTTACGAAGACGGTATGGAGAAATGCATCGGATGTGAATTATGTGCCGGGGTGTGCCCAGCGAATTGCATCTATGTGCGGGGCGCGGACAACGACCCGGACGATCCCACCTCGCCGGGAGAGCGTTTCGGTTACGTCTACGAGATCAACTATCTGCGCTGCATTCATTGCGACCTGTGTGTGGAGGCCTGCCCGACCCAAGCCATCACAGAGTCGAAATTATTCGAGTTCTCCTTCACCGACCGCGACGACGCCATCTATACCCGCGACGAGTTGCTGGTCGGTGACGACGGTAAACCCCAACAGCTTCCATGGGAGGATTGGCGCGAAGGCGAAGACCAGTTGACTTCCGGATGGATGCGCGCCACATCGCCGTCAGGGGATCATCGCTACGAAGGTGTCGTGCAATGGTCCGGAGAACTCGGCTACGGCGTGCGAACCCCCGAACAGGGCCAGTCGACACCGGACAGCGGAGGTGACGAGTGAGTGAAGCGGTCGTCTTTGTTGTTGCTGCCGTCATTGTGTTGAGCGGGGCGGTCGGCGTGGTCGCATCGCGCAACCCGGTTCACTCCGCGCTGTTCCTGATCCAGACGCTGTTCGGCGTCGCAGTTCTGTTCGTGCTGCAAGAAGCACATTTCCTGGCTGCAGTACAGATCGTGGTCTACGCCGGAGCGATCGTCATCCTGTTCCTCTTCGTCATCATGCTGCTCGGTGTCGACACGGCTGACGACTGGTCGGTGGAACCGATCGCGGGCCAACGCCCGCTCACGGTCATAGTCGGGGCGGCCCTCCTAGGTCTCGGCCTGGCTCTGGTGGTCGTGGCATCCGATGCGCTCACCGGACAAGTGCAGCGCGGCGGCGAACGCGCCCTCGACAGCAGGTTCATCAACAATGAACCCATCACCGACATAGAACGCATCGGGCGTGTGCTGTTCACCGACTACGCACTGTCCTTTGAGATAACCGCCGCCCTGTTGACGGTAGCGGTGATCGGCGCTGTGGTGTTGACCCGCAAGCAGCTCCGCAGCGAACTGCTCGAAGACCTCGAAGCCGGGTCAATGGAACTCCCGGCTGCGGCCCCCGACGATGCTCACGATGGTGCAGCTTCTGCTGAAGCAACCCCGAGCGCTGCAGATGGCTCCGGACGGTCTGCCGACAGAGCACCGGGGAGGTGATCTTCGATGGAACTCACCAATGACTGGTATCTGCTGCTGTCGGTGGTCATGTTCGTCATCGGTGCGGTGGGTCTGCTGGTGCGGCGCAACCCTCTGGTGATGTTCATGTGCGTGGAGTTGATGCTCAATGCCGTCAACGTCACCTTCGTGTCGCTCGGCACAGAACTCAACGACGTCTCGGGCCAGATCGCGGTGTTCTTCGTGCTGGTTGTAGCGGCTGTCGAGGTGGTGGTGGGACTCGCTCTGGTGGTGGCCATCAACCGGCGCCGGGCCGACGCCACCGCCGACGACATCTCGGTGCTGAGGGGCTGAGGTGGACCAGTTGCTCGGCCTCGCCTGGCTTATCGTCGCATTCCCACTCGCCGGGTTCGGGTTGATCCTGCTGTTCGGACGCCGACTCGGCGAACCCGCTGCCGGTTGGCTGGGCACCGCAGCCATGGCAGGATCCTTCGTTGCCTCGGTGCTCGTCTTCTTGGGCCTGCGCGACCGTCCCGTCAGCGATCGTACGCACGTACAGACGCTGTTCGAATGGGTTCCGTTGGAACGCTTCTCGGTCGACGTGGGCTTTCTGGTCGACCCGTTGTCGGTGACGATGACGTTGTTCATCACCGGTGTCGGCACGCTGATCCACCTCTACTCGATCGGTTACATGCACGGGGACTCCGACTTCTCGAAGTTCTTCATGTACCTGAACCTGTTCGCCTTCTCGATGTTGATGCTGGTGCTCGGCGACAACATGCTGTTGACCTTCCTGGGCTGGGAGGGCGTGGGGGTGTGCTCCTACTTCCTGATCTCGTTCTGGTTCACCGACGAGTACAACGCATCAGCAGGCAAGAAGGCCTTCGTCACGAACCGCATCGGTGACTGGGGCTTCATGGTCGCCATGTTCGTGACGTTCACGACGCTGGGATCGATCCAGTACGTCGAAGTGTTCGACAAGACGGACGGGTTGACGGAGTCGACCGCCACTGCGATCACGGTGCTGCTGCTCGTCGGCGCCGCGGGCAAGTCGGCGCAGATCCCGCTGTATGTCTGGCTGCCCGACGCCATGGCCGGTCCCACACCGGTGTCTGCGTTGATCCACGCGGCGACGATGGTCACCTCCGGTGTGTACCTGCTGACCCGGGCCAATCCGATAATCGCCGAGTCGGCTGCGTGGGCGCCTTCGCTGATCGCCTGGGTCGGCGCCGTCACCGCGCTGTTGGCAGCGACCATCGCGGTGGCTCAGAACGACATCAAGAAGGTGTTGGCGTATTCGACGGTCAGTCAACTCGGCTACATGTTCTTAGCTGTCGGCTCCGGAGCGTATGTGGCTGCGATCTTCCATATGGTCACCCACGCGTTCTTCAAGGCGCTGCTGTTCCTGGGGTCGGGGTCGGTGATCCACGGCATGGACAACGACCAGGACATGCGCCATTACGGCGGGTTGCGCAAGCTGATGCCGGTCACCTCGGCCACGTTCATCGTCGGCTGGTTGGCCATCGCAGGAGTGCCACCGTTCTCGGGGTTCTGGTCCAAAGACGAGATTCTGGCGTTCGCCTGGGAGGAGAACAAACTGCTGTGGCTCATCGGTCTGCTCACCGCGGTGCTCACGGCCTTCTACATGAGCCGCCAAGTCTTCATGACCTTCTTCGGTCGTTACCGCTTCGCTGACGTGCGGCCAGAAGAGATCTCTGAGGCTTGGTCGGTCCGGGTTGCCAACGTGGCCGGAGCCGTTGACGAGGTCCAAGCCCAACTCGCCTCAGCCGAAGAGGTGATCGCCAAAGCCAACGAGAGGCTCGAGGCGGCTCAAAGCAAGCTCGACATCCGCAACGCCGAGATGGCAGCGGCGGACCCCGCAGACGAGAAGGCAACAGCGAAGGCGACCAGAAACCTCGAACGAGCAGGAGGCACAGTCGAGACTGCGCAGGCAGCGGCCGCTTCGTCCGTCGAAGCGCACGCCGAGGCTCAGCGGGCGGTTCTCGCTGCCCAGACGCAACACGAGCAGGTGCTGACCGCGGCTGCCGCGCCCCGAGCCGACGCCTCGATCTTCGATGAGCCCGACACGGGCGGACTCGACGATGCAGACCTCGGCGAAGCGGTGCGATCCCGCCGCGAATACCACCCCCACGAATCACCCTGGTTGATGACCCTGCCGCTGGTCGTTCTGGCCGCGGGTGCCGTTGTCGCGGGGGTGATGAACCTTCCGTTCAGCAGCGACCTCCACTTCCTGGGCGAGTGGCTCGAGCCGTCGCTCAAAAAGGAGGCGCATCTCACTTCTGGCGCGGGAGCGAAATGGGCGTTGGCAGTCGTGGCCGTGATCGGGGGCGGTGTGGGCATTGCTGCGGCGGCGATGGTCTACCTGCGCGGTGCGAAGCACTGGGTGCGGCGGGTCGAGCGGCCGCTGTTCGCCCGGGGCTGGTTCATCGACGAGTCGATCACCAGGTTCATGGGTGGGCCCGGACGTAAGAGCTTCGATGTGCTCGTGGCGTTCGATACGACGGTGGTCGACGGCACGGTCAACGGCGTCGGCCGTTGGGTCCGGCAGGGAGGCAACGCGCTGCGGCGGGTCCAGAGCGGGTTCGTCCGCTTCTATGCGTTGATGGTCGCGATCGGTGCGGTGGCGCTCTTCGCCTGGTTCCTGTCGAGAGCGAGCTGGTGATGGGATCTGTCCTCGCCACCATGTTCGCGGCCCAGACGGGTTCGGCCGCTACCACGTTCCCGGTGCTCAGCGCCCTGGTCGTCACCCCGGTGATAGGTGCTGTGGTGCTGTTGCTGCTGCCCAACAACCGTCCCGAGCATTTCAAGCAGGTCGCGTTCCTGTTCAGTGCGGTGGTCGGCGCCATGTCGGTGTGGGTGCTCACCGATTTCAGCACCGCCGCGGCCGCGGAGTTCCAGTTGAAGGACCACCACGCGTGGATCGAGTCTCTGGGAATCTCCTGGTCGCTGGGTGTCGATGGAATCTCCCTGTGGCTGGTGGTGTTGACCGGGCTGATCTTCCCGTTGGCCATCGTCGGCATCGACGCAGAGCACGGCCCCAAGGCGTACTACTCGTGGCTGTTGATCCTCGAGGCCGGCTGCATGGGGGTGTTCCTGGCGCTCGACCTCTTCGCCTTCTTCACGTTCTTCGAGATCGTGCTGGTGCCGATGTACTTCCTCATCGGCAGGTGGGGCCACGGCGAACGGGCCTATGCGGCCACCAAGTTCTTCATCTTCACGATGTTCGGGTCGGCGTTGATGCTCGTGGGGATCCTGTCGCTGGCGTTCCTCAACCAAGCCGAGACCGGGGTGCTCACCTTCGATCTGGTGGTGCTGGCGAACTCCCAGGCGATCGCCACCACAACGGCACGCTGGATCTTCTTGTCGTTCGCGCTGGCCTTCGCGGTGAAGGTGCCGCTGTTCCCGTTCCACACCTGGCTGCCGGACGCCCACACCAACGCCCCGACTGCGGGCTCGGTGATCCTCGCCGCGGTGATGCTGAAGCTCGGGACCTACGGTTTCCTGCGTTTCGGTATCTACCTGTTCCCCGAAGCGGCGGTGTGGTTCGCTCCGTACCTGGTCGCTCTGGGCACGGTCGGCATCATCTACGGCGCGATCGCGGCGACGATGCAGCACGACCTGAAACGCCTGGTCGCCTATTCGTCGGTGGCCCACCTCGGGTTCATCATGATCGGCTCGTTCGCGTTGAACACCGAGGGCCTGGTCGGCGGCCTGCTGCAGATGGTCAACCACGGCCTGTCGACGGGTGCGCTGTTCCTGCTGGTGGCGATGGTCTACGACCGACGCCACACGCGCATGATCTCGGAGCTTGGAGGGCTTCAGAAGCCGGCGCCGCTGCTGGCCGGAGTCTTCATTCTGGTCACGCTGTCCTCGCTGGGCCTTCCGGGGCTCAACGGTTTCGTCGGCGAGTTCCTGACCCTGCTCGGTGCTTACGCGGCTCATCGCTGGTGGGCGGTGGTTGCGGCGACCGGAGTGATCATTGCGGCCCTCTATCTTCTGTGGGCCTACCAGCGGGTGTTCCACGGCCCAGCGGAGGGGGCCAACGCCGAGATCAGCGACCTGAAGCTGCGTGAAGGGCTGCTGCTGGCGCCGTTCGTGGTCGGCATCGTCTTCATAGGCGTGTATCCCAAGCCGGTCATCGACCGGATGGAGCCCGCTGTCGATGCGCTCATCGAGCACATCGAGTTCCATGTCGAGGACTTCTCCGAGCCGGTGGCGGACCTTGACCTGCTGGGCGGATCCGGGGCTGACGACCACGACGGCCCCTCAGAGGGCGGGGACGGTCACTGATGCTCGCTCAGACAGTCGCCCCGATCCCCTCCGAGGTTGTGCCCCCGCAGTATTCGCTGGTCGGGTTGAGCCCGTTGATCGTCCTGGCGGCCGGGGCGTTGGTGCTCATCATGTTCCGCTCGGTCATGAAACGGTTGCCGGAACCGGTCGAGCGTATTGCGACGATCGCGGTCGGCCCTGTGACGGTCGCGGTCGCCTGGGTCGTGGCCGGTCTGGTCGGGAACGATCTGCCTCTGACTGGCCTGCGCTCCGATATCGGAACGCTCGGGTTCGTGCTGCTCTGTGCGGTGGTGCTGGCGGTTGCAGGCCTTTTCGTATCCACGATGCGAGTCGGGTTCGACGCGATCTTCACAACCGGCACGGCTCTGGTTGCGCTCGCTGCGCTCACCGAGTTGTGGCACGACCATTACAGGGCAGACCGGCCGTCGATCGAAGGTATCGGCAGGCCGGTGGGAGCTATCGGAGACCAGTTCTCCTTCGACGGGTTCACCCTGGTGGTTGCAGGGGTGATCGTGTCGGCTGTGGCGTTGTGCGCGCTCCTGCTCGACGAGTACCTGCGCCGTGAGGGCATCGACGGCCCCGAGATGTATGTGCTGATGATGTTGTCGGCGGCCGGCGGCGTGGTCATGGCCGGTGCGGGCGACCTGATCGTCCTGTTCCTCGGGCTGGAGACGCTGTCCATCCCGGTCTATGTCATGGCTGCCTCGCATGTTCGGCGCAGCGAGTCGCTGGAAGCCGGTTTGAAGTACTTCGTGCTCGGGGCCTTCTCGTCGGCCTTCCTGTTGTACGGCATGGCGTTGGTCTATGGTGCGACCGGTTCTTTGAACCTCGGGGAGATCCAGTCCTATCTCGGGTCGGTTGTGATTCTGGACGACGCCATGCTGTTGGCGGGTCTGGCGATGCTGCTCGTCGGGCTTGGATTCAAGGTCGCCGCGGTTCCCTTCCATGCCTGGACGCCCGACGTGTATCAGGGCGCTCCAACACCGGTCGTGGCCTTCATGGCCTCTGCGGTGAAGGTTGCGGGTTTCGCGGCGCTCGTGCGCGTGTTCGTGGTTACATTCGCCCCGTACCGGCTCGACTGGCAGCCGGCGGTCCTTGGGTTGGCAGTGCTGACGCTGCTGGTCGGAGCGGTGCTGGCGATCGTGCAGCGCGACGTGAAACGCATGTTGGCCTACTCGTCGATCTCCCACGCCGGCTTCATTCTGGTGGGGGTGCACGCCGCCACCCATCGGGGCACGGCAGCGGTGGTCTTCTACCTGGCGGCGTACGCCTTCATGGTGATCGGCACGTTCGGTGTCATCACGGTCGTGTCGGGCAGGGGCGACCGCAGGACCAGCCTCGACGACCTCAATGGACTGGGTGCCCGCCGCCCGGCTCTGGCGTTGACTCTGACGGTCTTCCTGCTGGCCCAGGCGGGCGTGCCGTTGACTACGGGTTTCGTGGCGAAGTTCGAGGTCGTCGGCGCCGCGGTCGAGGCACGGTCCTTCTGGCTGGCCGTCGTCGCGATGGTCTCGGCGGTGGTGTCGGCGTTCCTCTACCTGCGCATCGTGCTGTCTGTGTATCTGGGTCCGACTGCCGAAGACTCCGAGACTTCCGATGAGGTGCAGGCTGAACGGGTCCACCCCGCGGCCGGCCTCGCCATCGGCATCGCCCTGGCGGTCACCGTCGGTTTCGGCCTCTTCCCCGGCCCCATCGACAAGCTCACCCTCGAAGCCATCCCCCAACTGTTCGCCATCTGAGCAGCGGGGAACGTGTTCGGCCCGCGTCGGTAGAATGGGTCCAGGAAAGCCATGGCCGCGGTGTGGTGGCGTGGGTCTCATTGATTCCAGGTCGGTCACGGGCGGTTGCCAGCCATGATATCTATAGATATCATCTGTCCATGGCCGATATCTTGATTCGAGACGTTCCCGAGGGCGTGGTCTCCGAAATTGATGTCAAGGCAGCGAATGCGGGGCTGTCGCGTGCCGAATATCTGCGTCGAGTGCTCCTGAGGGAACAGAGCGGCACGTCTGACCGCGTGACCATCGAATCCTTGGAGCGAATCGCGGAGATGTGCAGCGACCTGAGGCGGCCGGATGTGATGGCTGACGCCTGGTCGTGACCACGTGGCTGGTAGACAAGTCTGCTCTGGCACGACTGGCTTTGAGCCCTGAGGCCGAGAAGTGGGCTTCGAACATCCAGCGTGGTCGAGTACGGGTAACCACGGTGACTCTTCTCGAGGTCGGATTCTCCGCACGGTCTGCGACCGATTATCGTGCCACGCTCACCGAATCGCCGTTCACACAAATGCCCGTCGAGTACCTGACGCCCAAGATTGAGGCCCGAGCCCTGGAAGTGCAGTCGGCGTTGGCGGACAGGGGGCGCCACCGAGCACCGTCAATTCCCGACCTGCTGATCGCAGCCACAGCGGAACTGGCCCAACTCACCGTTCTCCACGTCGACAAAGACTTCGACCTGATCGCCCAGGTCACGGGGCAACCAATGGAGACTCTGAAGAAATCGGGTGACGCGTAAGAAAACCGCCTACGATTGCCGGACTATGGCGACGGCCCCCGGATACCTGCCTCCGCTGGACTCGCGAGAGGAGTTCGTCGATCACCTTGAGGGCTACACCGAGCCCACGGTCGAGGAACTCGAAGACGGCAAGCTGAACCGCAAGCTGCTCAAGACCTACATGTTGGAGACGGCTCGACACAGCAGCGCCACACCAGAAATGGATTCGCTCTTCCCAAAGCATGTTCAACTGCGTCGTCTTGACGACACGCTCTACCGGGTCGAGGACAGCGAGCACCAGGATCAAGTCGTCGGCCTGCTCGAAGTGCTCGAAGAGCGCCACCCGGTCTTGTACACGACGCTCGACGCCGACGTCAGCAACAGGTGGGTCCGACAGGCCGTTGACCGCAATCCCTGGCTGGACCGACTCTGGCTCTCGTCGCCGATCCTCTTCGAGCTGTGGAACTACGTGAAGCGCACGATCCCCTCCCATCGGTACGTGCGCCTCGGTTTCGAGCACGAAGCTTTCTACGAGGCCGCGCATGGCCTCGATGAGAGCCGTGACGAGGGAATCGACGAACCCGAATCCGCGAGCGACGATTCGGCTCGGGGCATGGTCGAGCGCCGCCGGTCACGAGTGACTCTCACGGAGCGGCTCGGCGAACTCCAGGCGAAGTTGCCGGAGCTCCTTGACCTCTACGACCCGATGCACTCGATGGTTCAGTTGCAGATCCCCAGCGGAAGCCGCGGCGGCCACCTGCTCTACCACGACGGTCACGCGACGAATCGGAGCGATTCTTTCGTTGAGCACCGCCAAGAGATTGCCAAGGTGCTGAAGCTGTATCGCAATGTCACCGAACACTCCGAGGACCAACTTTGGTTGGAAACGACCGAAGTCGGTGACGACTCATACAGGCTCAAGGGTGCCCCCGTCACGATCCGATTCAGCCGGCCACTCAGTGAGGAGACCTTCGCGCGCTTTGTCGATGTCGGCCTGAAACGTCGCACGAGCAGGCTTCGCATCGGTGGGTACATCACTTGGCGTGGGCCCACCAAGGTTCACGTTGCCGCCATTGACCGACATCTCTGGCAGCCGTTGCTGCTGGAGGCCACGAGCCAGCAACTCACCGCTGTTCTGCCGCACGGCACCTGCGGCAACACGATCCACCGGCTCGTCACCAACGTTCAACGCTGGCTCGATCCAAACGCCGACGTGTGGCTCGGCAGTGAGTCCTATGAGACGGCCGTAGCGAATTCGATGCAAGACGCCGCATGACCGATGAGTCGACCCTGCTCGCAGATCAGGTGTTCCAGCTGAACACGCTGCTGTGGGCGCTTGAAGATTTACCGGACAAGGGTGAGACTCAACCCGTCCTGCGGCAGGCCGGCTATCACCTTGGTGCTATCGGGCGGCGCGTCATTATGCCGAACGATGAGGTGACGCTTGCTGCGCTAACGAAGCTGACCGGTACAGCGAGCCAGGATCCGTGCCGTCCAGACATCTGGCTCCGACACGACACAGATCCCGTCCATCCCCTGGTCGAACTGAAGGCTCACGGATTCTCGCCGGAATCGTCGAATAGACGACAAGCGTTGAAGCTCATCGCTGCAGGGTCCGACTTGGCTTCGTCGCTCGGTGAGGCGCGTACGCGACCGGGGCACGTTCTGTACGCGACGGTCGCGGAGGATGCCGATGGGATCGCGACGACTCTCAAGACCTTGGCGCGGGAACTGAGCGCGGAAGGTGCTGAACCTGCACCAACCGGAGCCATAGGACTCGCGATTGAAGACGATGGCGTGGTGCTGTCAAGCCCAGAATCCGCAAATCTACCCGAGCCACTCGGGGCTGCGCTATCGAGCCGTCCAATCGTCCTGCGCCGCGATGGAGACAACGATCTTCAACCCCTGTATCTCATTCCGTGGATCCCGGGGAACAAGGACAGCCAGGATCCCGATCTCCACTCCGACGGACTTCGGGAGCTCACAGCCCGAGTGCTTGCCCACATGCTCGCCGCTGTTGGTCAGTCGCGGCCGCCGGAAACTCTGATTCTGAACGGCAGTCGCCTGCTCAGTAAAGCAACGTTCGGTGTGTTCGACACATGGCGTGACACTGACAGGCGGGAGTTCTGCCGATCCGCCGCCGGGATCGTGGATAAAACCCTCAAGTCGGTCGACGTTGTGCGACGACTATCGGCGGATTCGCGCGAGATTGACCTTCCCGATATCGACACCAAAGAAATGGTGATCGAACGTATTGAGCAAGCAGACCCTTCTGATCCTTCAGTGAACCTTCAAGCGATCACCGAGGAGCCGCCAACCCTGTTCGACGAACTCTAGCCTCGAGACGATAAGCACGGTTGGAGATTGGGTTTGCGTATCGTTGGCCGAACTCGCAGTTCGTCGTGCCGCTAGTGTTTGATGTTCGAATGCCGTCCGACTTCACAGCTAACGTCCGTACCGTTCTCCAGACAGTCGTATTTTCCCTACGCTCCTGCGGGAGGTTCCGGAAGTGACTCTCAGTGACGCGGGTGGTACTGAATCGTTTGGTGGGCGTACGTGACGGTCCTTGAGTCGACTGCGGCAGTAGCCGTTCCCGAGCAGGGCAATCTCGTGCGCGTCCGTGACCGGTTCTGGGTGGTCGAGTCTGTGAGGCGATCGACCCGGCCGTTGGATCCGATGATTTCGAACGGTCTTGAACATCATCATCTGGTCCGGCTCGTGCCGATCGACGACAAGGGGAGTTCAGAACCACTTGGTGTGTTCTGGGAGACTGAGCCCGGTACGGAGGTTCGTCCTCAGGCCGAACTGCCTGATCCGAGGGCCGGAGTAGATGAAGCTGACACGTACGCTGCCTTCCTTGATGCGGCCCGGTGGGGCGCCATCGCCTCGGCTGTCCCTGGGACGTTCCAGTCGCCGTTCAGGGCCGGTATCGACATTGAGGACTATCAGCTACTTCCGCTGGTCAAGTCGTTGCGGATGCCTCGCGTCAACCTGCTGATTGCTGATGACGTCGGCTTGGGGAAGACGGTTGAAGCTGGTTTGATCGCCCAGGAACTCGTGTTGCGGAACCAGGCTCAGAAGATTCTTGTGGTCTGCCCGCCGAGCCTCTGCCGGAAGTGGCAGCGGGAGATGCGTGAACAGTTCGGCCTCGGCTTCGAGATCGTCGACACCGACTACGTGCATGCGCTTCGGCGGGAGCGGGGTGTGGGGGTCAACCCGTTCCGCTCGCATCCGCGGCTCGTCGTGTCGATGGAGTGGCTCAAGTTCGAGTCACAGATGCGTTGGTTCGATGAGATTCTGCCGCCGGATCCCAACACCTACCCGAGGGCGTTCGATCTGCTCATCGTCGACGAGGCACACCGGATCGCCCCATCCGCTGTCGGTCGCTACGCCAAAGAATCACTGCGCACCAAGACCATGCGTCGCCTGACTCCGCATTTTGAGCACCGGTTGTTCCTGACGGCGACTCCGCACAACGGTTATGCCGAGTCGTTCCAGGCCCTGCTCGAGATGCTCGACCCCAACCGTTTCACCAAGGGGGTGCAGCCGAGCGAGCGGGAACGGGATGCCGTGATGGTGCGCCGCTTGAAATCGCATCTCCGCACGATGCTGCCCGACGGCGAGGAGCGTTTCCCGAAACGCAGGATCAATGCCATTGAGGTAACGTTTCCGTCCGAGGAACGCGAGCTATTCGACCTGTTGGATCAATACACCGCATTTCGTAGGCGTGCGTCCAGCACGCCGAGCGAGCAGGCCGCGTCACGGTTCATTTCGCTGCTGCTCAAGAAGCGCCTCCTGTCGTCGCCGGCTGCATTCAAGCACACGCTCGACCAACACATCTCGACGCTCAACAGGGCATCCCATCGCACAACTAGCGAGCGGGCCATCAGCGAAGCCGCAGCCGCCCTCGAAGACGAGACCGACGACACCGAAGAGGTATCAGAGCAAGAGATCGAGGCTCTGGCGCTGGCCGCGGGCGCGCTTCCCGACTACGACGGCGGGAAGGAACAAATTGCACTGGCACAGATGCGAGCCCGGTCACTCAGGTTCAACTCCGCCGCCGGGGTCCTCGAGCAGATGCGCCAAAGGGCCGATGAGTGCTGGCGCAGAGCGGATTCGAAGGCGCAGCGGCTCATGGATTGGATCGGCGAGACCTGCTTCCCGGACGGAGAGTGGAATGACGAGCGCGTGATCGTCTTCACGGAGTACCGCGCGACGCTCAACTACCTCGAAGAGATTCTGACGGCGCCTCACCCGGATCGGCCCTCGATGGACGACCGGGTGGAGGTGTTCCACGGAAGCCTCGAATCCGAGGAGCGGGAGCGGATCATCCGCGAGTTCAACTACAACCCTCGCAAGACCAAGGTGCGAGTGCTGCTCGCCACCGATGCCGCGTCGGAGGGCATCGACCTGCACCGGGCGTGTCACCGGCTCGTCCATGTGGAAGTGCCGTTCAATCCGAATCGGATGGAGCAGCGCAACGGCCGGATCGATCGTCACGGCCAGAAGTCCGACACCGTCGACATCTTCCATTTTGCATCGCCAACCGACGATGAGGATGACTCTCTCGGACACGACCATTCGTTCCTGCTGCGACTCGCCCGGAAGGTGGACGACATCCGCGACGACTTGGGATCGGTGTCGTCGGTGCTTGCCGAGCGGATCGAGGCCCGCATGCTGCGAGAGGGGGTCTACGACCTCGACGTCGACGCAGAGATTGCGGCGCGGCGGGATCAAGCGCGGGTCGATCTTGAGAAGGTCAAGCAGCAATTCGCCGCTGACATCACCCGGGTGCGGGATCAGTACCGCACCAGCGCCGAAGAGCTTGCGCTGAACCCTGAGAGCGTTCAGCGAGCCGTGCAGGTGGCGCTCAGAATCGAGGGCCAGCCCATGCTTCGCGAGTCGAAGCTCGCGCGGGTTGACGGTGATGTTGCGGTGCTCCAGGTCGACGACCTAAGCGGCACCTGGGGTGAGACTCTCGTCGGTCTCCACAACGAGGTCGAGGACTTCCGGTTGCCGGTCACCTTCGATCCAGACGTCGCGCACGGGAACCAGGATGTTGCCTACCTCCACGTCGGCCATCCGTTCGTGGCCCGGTGCCTGCGGACGCTGCGCGCGCAGGTATGGGGCGCGGCCGTGGAGCGCCGAATCAACCGCGTCGCGGTTCGATACGCCGACGTCGCGGAGCCGGTCGCGGTCGCCCACGCCCGGGTGGTCGTCAACGGGGCTGACGGTTCGACACTTGATGAGGTCATAGAACCTGCGGCTGTTCGGATCGGCGGGCGTCAGGGGCGCCTGAACGTCGGCGAGACGAAGGAAGCCGTTGTCTCGGCCACGGTTGAAACGCCGCCGTCCCATGTGCGCGACCGGTACGTCGACCAGTGGCAACGAGTGCAGCCCGCCCTCCAGGAAGCCCTGAGGGTCAGAGCCGAGGAGGTGCGCGAGCAGCGGAGCCGGGCGATGGACGCAAAACGTGACGCCGAGGAGAAGCGACTGCGCGGAACTCTCGCTGACCTCCAATCCAGTATCCAGCGTCGGCTCGACGAATTGGAGAAGTCCGAGAGTGTCGAGCAGCTCCGCCTGTTCGACACCGACGAACGCAGACAGTTCGACGCCGACGTGCGGGCGCTGCGGCATCGCATCCAACGGATCGGTGATGATGTCGACGCCGAGGTAGAGGTGCTACGGCGCCGATATGCCGTGCGCGACGTCAACTGGTTTCCCGTCGCCGTCGAGTTCCTCGTGCCCCTTGCGGGGGGGGGGGGGGGGGTGGTAGCTGATGGCCGCCCGCCGGCGCGTCGCCGAGCAGCACGAAGACTGGCTCAATCTCGCCGATGCCGAAGCCCCGTGGTTCTCGTTGCCGGTGCTCAAGAGGGCGTTTCCGAACGGTCTCGACCCGACCCCGCTCGAAGTCCGCGCCGAGCACAAGGCTCGGTGGTACGGCGACGAGCAGGCCTTGTCGGCCCGAGTCGCCGAGGACCGCACGGAGTACATCGACTGGCTCCTGCGGGCGGTCTTGGACTGGAATGCCGACTACCTGACGGGTCGGGAACTGCCTGATGAGTTCGCAGTCGGCGTTTCGTATCACGAGGTCACCATCGCGCCGACGGGCGTGTACCAGCCGACATCCGCCGCGCCAGTAGACTTGTTCGGCGAAACAAACGGTGTTGACGGGGTTGAAGCCTCATCTGAGGACGGGGCTCGTCTGCTGGTCTTCGCGCTCCCCGCTGGAACCGATCCCCGCACTCGTCCGACCGACGACACCTGGTCGGCAACCTGGTTGCAGCGGTCAGCCATGTCGTGTCGACACCACAAAGTTCCCCTCGCGCTGGTCACCGATGGAGATCATTTCACCCTTGTCCATGCGCCGCCGGGCGGCGCTACGGGCTGGGGCACCTGGCGAGTTTCAGAGTTCGCGAGCGAGCCGGTCTTGTTGGACTCGCTGCGATCGATGCTTCACTCACGGCGGTTCATCGGTTCGTCGGAGCAGGACACTCCGGAGGCGCTTCTCTCTGAGTCCGTCAGTTCGCAAGCAGAGGTCACCGATCAACTCGGCAATCAGGTACGGCGAGCCACTGAGCTTTTGGTGAACGCCATCTCGCGGGCCGACAGAAGTCGCGGCGGAACGCTGCTTGCAGGCGTCGAACCACACGAGGTGTACGAAGCGGCGGTGACCGTGATGATGCGCACGGTGTTCCTTCTGGTGGCCGAAGAGAACGACCTCCTTCCCGTTGACAATCCCCACTACCAAGACCTGTACGCCGTCCGAACCCTGCGCGAGTCGCTCCAGCAGGAACGTTTCGTGAACCCGGAAGCGCTGGAGACCCGCACGACGGCTTGGCATCGACTGCTTGCCACAAGTCGAGCCGTACACAGCGGCGTCCACCATGAGGAACTCTCGGTGCCGGCTTATGGGGGCAACCTCTTCGATCCCGACCGGTTCCCCTTCCTTGAGGGGCGAACTGTCGAGGACACTTGGCGCACCGCATCGGGCACTCCCATCCCGGTCACCGACTTCGATGTGCTGGCGATCCTCGAAGCCCTGCTCGTACTGCGTTTTCGCAGCGGTGGTGGTGTGACCGACACTCGTCGCCTGTCGTACCGCTACGTCGATGTGGAGCAGATCGGGCACATCTACGAACGCCTCCTCGACCATGACGCCGTTGTCGCCGAACACGTCGTGCTGGGGTTGAAGGGCAAGCCTGGCGAGGAACCCGAAATCCCGCTGCCCGAACTCGAAGCTCAGATGTTCGATGGAGACGAAGCTCTTGTCGCGTGGCTCAGCAACAAGGATGCTGTCGCCTCCGGCCGTCGGGTCGCTACCAAGAGGCAGGTCGAGAAGCTGCTCGCCGATCCCCTCGACGGGCATCTGCGGTCGGCTCTGATCCAGGCCTGTCAAGGCGATCAGAACCTGGCTGCACGCATCGAACCTTTCGCTAATCTGCTCCGGCTCGACCTGCGTGACCGCCCGCTGGTGTTCCTCGAAGGAGCGGTGTACGTCACCGAGACCGGTTCACGGCGCGACAGCGGCACCGCCTACACCACGAGGGGACTCGCCGAGGAGGTAGCCGAGCATACGCTCGCCCCGCTGTGCTATTCACCGGGCCCGCAGGACACACCCGACACGAACGAGTGGCAGATCCGCTCGTCGGCCGAGATCCTCGACTTGAAGGTCTGCGACCCTGCCGTCGGCTCTGGCGCCATCCTCGTCGCCGCCTGCCGTTTTCTGGCCGACCGGCTGGTCGACGCATGGCGACAGGAGGGTGATCCCCGGGCCGCAGAGGTTGCCACCGCCGCTGACGATCCGAACCGCCGTGATGTGGTCGTCGACGCAGGCCGCCTGGTCGCGGAGCGATGCTGCTACGGGGTGGACCGCAACCCGATGGCTGTAGAGATGGCCAAGCTCTCGATGTGGCTCACCACGGTGGCCAAGGACCGGCCGTTCACGTTCCTCGACCACGCCATCAAGTCCGGCGACAGCCTCCTCGGCATCTGGGACTTCGACCAACTCCGGTACCTTCACTACGACGCGGCGGCGGGACGGGCCACGCCGGTCCACGGTTTCTCTGCGGCGGGAGCGGGTGAAGCCGTTGAGCGGCTGGTCGACGAAGCGATGGAGATGCGGCGTGAGATGCATGAAATCGGGACGAACTTCCCGGCTGACGTCGAGCGCAAACAGAAGCTCCACGCCGCGAGCGAGGAGCGGTTGAGAATCCTGACCACTGTCGCCGACGTGATAGCCGGCGCGGCGCTGAGCACGGCAGGCGAGCGCGACCCGAACGGTACGCTCACGGCACTGATTCAAGTCGATGCCCAAGCCGTCGTGAGCCTGCTTGAAGCTCTGGAAACTCCAGGCGAGGCCGGTGCTCTGCGCGAAGTTCGCGAGCGCGCTCGTACCCGCCTCGATGCCGGACGGCCGAACGGCGCTCCGTCGCGTCAGCCGTTGCACTGGCCGATCGAGTTTCCAGAGGTATTCGATACAACAGGTACCCGGGAGCCCGGATTCGATGCCATGGTCGGCAACCCGCCGTTCGTCGGGGGTCAGAAGATCACCGGCGCCGCGGGAACTGACTACCGGAACCATCTCATCGCCTGGATCGCGGGCGGCATGAAGGGGTCGGCCGACCTTGTGGCGTACTTCTTTCTGAACGCCACCAAGGCTTCGGGGTCACTCGGTTACTTGGCCACCAACACGATCGCCCAAGGTGATACCAGCGAAGTCGGGCTCACCCAGATCATCGACAAAGGCTGGACGATCCACCGAGCCGTCTCGTCGACCACCTGGCCTGGCGAAGCGACGCTAGAGATCGCCAAGGTATGGGCGACCGCGCGTCATTGGCAGGGAGAGCGTGATCTGGACGACCGAACTGTCACCGGCATCGACGAGATGCTCTACCCACTCTCCAGGTCGGGATGGCGAAAGCAGCGCCTCGCGGAGAACGCTGACAAATCGTTCCAAGGGTCGATAGTGCTCGGTATGGGTTTCACCATGAGTCCCGAGGAGGCGCAAGAACTGATCGACAAGGACCCGAGAAATGCTGAGGTGCTGTTTCCGTACCTCGGCGGCGAGGACCTCAACCAGTCGCCGACGCAGACGGCCCCGCGTTGGATCATCAACTTCTTCGACTGGTCTGAAGAGAGGGCCCGCTTGTACCCAGACTGCTTCGCAATAGTTGAGGATCGAGTCAAACCGGCTCGTTCCAAGCTCAATCGAAACGCTGTCGCTCGTAGACGTGCGGAGTATTGGTGGCAGTATGGAGCGACAGCAAAGGAACTATACCGGACCATTGAGCCGCTGGACCGAGTGCTGGCACTATCGAGAGTCAGCAAGACCATTCAGCCTGTCCGCATCCCTACACGACAAGTTCTGTCCGACGCTACCGTCGTGTTCGCCTACGACGACAATTTTCACTTTGGATTGCTTACCTGTGGCTTCCACTACCTATGGGCTGTTCGTCATGGTTCGACTCTCGAGACTCGCGTTCGATACACGCCAACCGATGTCTTTGAGACGTTTGCCCTGCCGTCGCAGAATGAGAGGGTATCTACAGCTGGCGAATCTCTCGATACTCATCGCTCCGCTCTGATGGTCGAACGAGAATTCGGGCTGACCGATGTCTACAACCGAATTCACAACCCGGACGACAGGTCAGATGACGACATCCGCGAGCTCCGCGAACTGCATGTCGATCTCGATCTCGCAGTGCGGGACGCCTACGGGTGGTCCGATCTCGATCTCGGCCATGGCTTCCACCAGGTTCGCGGCCAGGGCGTCCGGTTCACCTTCGCGCCCGAGGCGGCCGATGAGGTGCTGGATCGGCTGCTGGAGCTTAACAAGGCACGGTACGAGGCTGAGGTTGCTGCAGGTCTCCACAGCCGGTCGCAGAAAGCAAGGGCCAGCAAAGCAAGGCCCGCCAACCAGGGGTCGCTGTTGGGAGACGACCAGTGACTGAGCCTGCTGTATCAGCTTCGGTCCCGAGTCCCTGGGATCTACGTGCTGACCTCGTGAGCCGTGTCACGGCTGATCTGCTCGGTCCGCTCGACGGCGAGAACGAGGTCATCCGCGGCTATCAGTTGGAGAGCGGCAGGTGGTCGTCGCCCGGGCGGGTGCGAGACCGGTATCTCGTGGGAATGCTGGCCACTCGGGGGACCGTCGCAGCCGATCCCGAGCGTGACGACGAAGCCGGACCCGAAGAGGGCGACGACGCCGGCAGTGCCGCACAGGACGACCGGAGTCCGAGGCTGGTCATGGCCCAGTCGTCGATGGGGCTCTCGGTGGTGGTGGACCGCTCGGTCGATCAACTGGCTGCTCGATGCCGGTGGGGCCAGTACCTGCGGGAGTTCCATGACCAGGACGACCGTTCCCGGGCGTCAGTTTGGGTTCGGCGCCCCCAAGATGTCACCGTCCCCGTGCCGCTGGTTGCAGGCGACTTCGGTCCACTGCCAGTGAATGGCGAAGGAGTCGTGTTGCGGGGCAGGGTGACCCAGTCGGACACGGGTCCGTGGCTGGTCACGGTGTTCCTGTCGAACGAACAGGAACAGGTCGACATCAACAAGGACAGCCGCTGGCTGTTCCAAGCACGTCTTGACTTGTCCGCTCCCGACGATGCAGCCGTGTTTCTTGGCCGGAGCGAAGTCCTCACTGAGTCGCCCGCCGGCTCAGACTCGGAGCGGACGGAGGTCGCACAGCTCGACATGCAGTACCGGGATGTCGTGGAGTTCGCAGTCGGGCACGGTGTTGGCACTGAGGTCGATGTTTCGGCGGATGATCCTCGTAGGGCCGTGCGGGCCAGCACTGCGGTGATCCCCAGACATGAGGTGTGGAGAACAGACACTCCCCGTGTCGAGACGGTGCCTCAGCTCGCCGGCCTCGTCACCGACATGAAGGTGCTGTCCGAGTTGGAACCTGACACGCTTCGTGCTGCGCTGTTGCCGTTGGCCCAGGGTTACCGGTCGTGGCTCAACGACGAACGGGCGCGCATCGCTGATCCCGCGGCCCGGCTAGAAGGGCATGAGGCGACCGCGCATGCAGTGCTTGCTCAAGCGGACAAAGTCGCTGGCGCAATCGCGGTAGGTATCGAACTGGTATGCACCGATGCCGATGCGCTCGATGCTTTCCGGTTCGCCAACCAAGCCATGTGGCGCCAACGGGTTCACACCGTGGCTATTGAGACACGGCGGAGTGACGCCGACATGAGTTTGCGCGACGCGGCCATCGCCGCCGACAATCCCGACAACCGGTCATGGCGACTCTTTCAGTTGGCCTTCGTGCTGTTGTGCATCCCGTCCCTCAGCGATCCGGCTCATCCTGAGCGAGGCCGCGCCGGAGCGCTCGCTGACCTGTTGTTCTTCCCGACCGGTGGTGGCAAGACCGAGGCCTACCTCGGCCTCGTCGCGTACACGTTGGCCATGCGCCGCTTGCAGGGTGTCGTTGGCGAAGGCGATGATGCAGTCGACGGACGCGACGGCGTTGCAGTGTTGATGCGCTACACGCTTCGCCTGCTGACCACCCAGCAGTTCCAGAGGGCCGCGACGTTGATGTGCGCAGCGGAACTCCTGCGCCAACATCGAGCCGAGACCGACGAGCGGTATGCCGGCACGCCGTTCCGCCTCGGGATGTGGGTGGGCGGCTCGGTGTCGCCGAACCAAGCCCGCGACGCGCAGAAATTCGCTGAGGATGCCAAGCTCGGCGGCTACGGAACCGGCCAGGCGACACCGCTGCAGCTCACCGACTGCCCGTGGTGCGGGCGCGAACTTGACGCCAAATCCGACGTTCACTACGACGTAGGGCTCGAACGCTTGCTGGTGTACTGCGGCGACACGAAGGAGTGCTCGTTCACACGGCGGCACGCCGCAGGCGAAGGAGTCCCTGTCATCACGGTGGACGAGGAGATCTACCGGCTCGTGCCGTCGTTCGTGATTGCCACGATCGACAAGTTCGCCCAGCTTCCTTGGAACGGGGCTGCCTCCACGCTGTTCGGTCGAGTCGAATCGCGTTGTGAGCGGCACGGCTACCGGAATCCTGATCTCGACCGGTTCCACCGGTCGCATTGGGAGGAACGCGACTCCCACCAGCCGCTGGACCAGCACCCTGCCGCCCAGACGGTGGAAGTGATGCGGCTCCGGCCGCCCGACCTGATCATCCAAGACGAGATGCACTTGGTGACCGGCCCGTTGGGAACGATGGCCGGTCTCTACGAGACAGCGATCGACAGATTGGCTACCTGGCACTGCCAAGGGAAGGCTGTGCGGCCCAAGGTTGTCGCCTCGACGGCCACGATCCGTCGGGCGCGACAGCAGACATGGTCGGTGTTCTGGCGGGAGTTGCGCGTGTTCCCGCCGCCCCTGCTCGACGTACGCCGTTCGTTCTTCGCCGAGCAGGTGGCGCCGACGCCACAGACTCCCGGACGGCTCTACCTCGGTGTATGCGCCCACGGAGAGCGGCTCAAGCAGGTCGAGTTGCGGGTCTTCGCCTCGGTGATGGCCGCGGCAAAGGCCATATGGGATGAACTCGGAGACGATGCACTGGCCGCCGATCCATGGATGACAACCGTCGGATACTTCAACGCGGTGCGGGAGTTGGCCGGGATGCGGCGCATGGCCGAAGACGAGTTGCGCGCCAAGCTCAGACGCACTCGTTTCACGACGGGGCTCGTCAATCGGCCCAAGCTCGATCTCAAGGAGCTGACTTCAAGGGTGTCGTCAGAGGACATCAAGTCGATCTTGCGTCGGTTGTTCATTCGCCACCGCCCCGATCACAACCCGGATGATGAGCGACCCGTTGATCTGCTGCTGGCGACGAACATGATCTCGGTGGGTGTCGATGTACCTCGGCTCGGCTCGATGATCGTGGTCGGCCAACCGAAGGCCACCGCGGAGTACATCCAGGCGACGTCCCGAGTCGGCCGTGACCCGAGGGGGCCCGGGCTGGTGATCACGCTCTACAACTGGGCGCGGCCACGCGATCTGTCGCACTACGAAACCTTCGATCACTATCACGCCACGTTCTACCGTCACGTCGAACCCCTGTCGGTCACGCCCTTCTCGGAACGGGCTCTCGACAAAGGACTTACCGGTGTTCTGGTCTCAGCGGTTCGTCACGGTGACGACGACTGGAATCCGAACCCTTCGGCGCGATCATTCACCCGCCCCGACCCGCGTATCGCCGAGCATGTTGCAGCGCTCGCTCAGCGAGCCGAATCGGTGACGGGCAGCACCTCGGTCGCCGCGCAGGTGGCCTACATGGCCGACAAGCGCCTCGACGCCTGGGAACGCGAGGCCGCTGTGCGGCCCGACCTGTCGTACGCCAAACGGACCGCAGACGACGTTGCACTGCTGTGGAAGCCTGAAGCCGGCGACTGGGACATGTGGACGTGCCCGAACTCGCTGCGCGATGCCGAAGTGCAAGCCAATCTTCAGATCATCGTGGAGGATCCCACCTACGAGTCGCGCAGCCAGCCGCCTTTCACGTTGGGCTCGGTCCCTGATCACGGTCGTCCGACGGTCGCCGACGATGAGGACATCGCCGAAGCCATCGAGGCCGACGAGGCAGAGGACCGCATCGCCGGGACTGCGTCGAGATGAGCCCGCCCCGGTCAAAGAAGGGGGCATACCAGTCCCGACGAGTCGGCGGCGTTCGCCCGTCGCAGATGATCCACACCTACGGCCCGGGTGCTGTCGTGGATCTGCCGGGATTGTCCGTCGTGCTGGCCGGAACCGATCTATGGGACATCAATCACAGCGAACGTGTCCTCGAACCTCGCTTGCTCGGCGCAGTACGGGGGATGCCTGGCTGCCACCTGGTTGCTGAGTTCCGCACGCCGCCGTGGGAAGACGAGACCCCGAGCCCGTTCGACGACTGGGCTCGCATCGGGGTGCCGGTCCACCCCTTCCCGCGGTGGCTTCGGTGTACCGGCTGTGATCTGTTGTCCCCGGTTGATCGCAAGCGATTCCAACTCGACGTTCCTGTCTACCGGCCCGATCGGGCGCGCTACTTCCATGACCGCTGCAGGGGACGTCGGCCATCTGCGGTGCCGGCACGTTTCTTCGTCGCGTGTCCCGCCGGCCACCTCGACGACTTCCCGTGGGAGGAATTCGTACACCGTGGCGACCAGTGCCCGAAAGAAGGACCGATTCTGGAACTCAAGGAAGCGGGCAAGGCCAGCCGCGCCACCGATGTGCGGGTTGTCTGTAAGACCTGCGGCGCAAATCGGCTGGTGCAGGACGCCTTCGGTTCAGATCCGGAAGCGCATCTCCCGCGTTGCCGTGGCCGGCATCCGCATCTTCAACGCTTCGACCCCGGGTGCGCTCAGCCGACCAGGGCGTTGCTGCTCGGCGCGTCCAACGCCTGGTTCGCCGTGTACCGCTCGGCGCTCACGATCCCCACCGTCACCGGCGACATCGAGCAGAAGGTGGCCGAGCACTGGGACGACCTCAGCGACATCGAAGACCGCACCGAGTTCAATGTCATCGTCAAGCGCCTGGCGAAGGGGACCGGCGAGAAGGCACTTCGCTGGCTGCGGCGCTTCAACTCCGACGACGTGTGGACGGCGATCTGTGACCGCCGAGACGGCAACGAGGACGACATCGGCACCGACGACCTGCGCGGGCCGGAGTGGGAGGCGTTCACCGCAGCTGTCCCGCCGAACTCTGAGGACTTCAAGGTGCGGGCCCTAGAGATACCGGCCGGGTTCAAGAAGACGCTCGACCATCCCATCGCGGTGGACAGGTTGCGGGAAGTGCAGGCATTGTGCGGTTTCACTCGCATCGACGGCCCCGATGCCGGCGACCCGGACCGGATAGCGCCGATCTGGAAAGGAGACCAGTCGTGGCTGCCGGCCGCTGAGGTCCGGGGCGAAGGAATCCTCATTCGACTTCCCGAGGCCCGGGTCGAGCAGTGGGAGAAGGACTACCGGACAAGCAGCCGCTACCGGGACCTTGCGCAAGCGACACGCAACTGGCGAGCCCGCCGCGGACTTGATCCCACGCAAGGGATGCCGCCCGCCCGCTTCGTGCTGCTGCACACCCTGTCGCACTTGCTGGTGCATCAAGTCGCCCTCGACTGCGGCTACTCGGCTGCCTCGATACGGGAACGGATCTACTGCCGCGAGTCCGGCGATCCGGAGGGCCCGCCGATGGCGGGTGTGCTGCTGTACACGGCCTCTCCCGATTCAGAGGGGACCCTGGGTGGTCTCGTGGCTCTGTCCGAACCGAACCGACTGGCTGGTGTGCTGCGGGATGCCGTGAGCCGCGCCAAGCTCTGCTCGACCGATCCCATGTGCGCCGACCACCGCGCTGGGGAGATCGGCGATTCGCTGCACAACGCGGCCTGTCACGCGTGTCTGTTCGCACCGGAGACATCGTGCGAAGTCGGCAATCGCTACCTCGACCGAGGGGCGATCGTCCCGATCCTCGGCGACCCCGACAACGCTTACTTCGCATGAGCAGCACAGCGCTAGGTGCCCTCACTGCTGCGGTTGCCGACGCGGCCCGAAGTGTACCGGGGGAACTCCTAGTGCTCGGCGCTGAAGCGGTCATTGATACACCCGGGTGGTCGGAATCGTCTCAGTCTGCGTTCGCCAACGCCAGTCCTGCCGTCCACTACCGTGAGCACGCCGGCAAGATCGCACTAGCGTGGTCACGCATCCCCGCCCTGTCTGGAGCAGCCGTCGCCGCGGCGATACATGCAGCGGTGACAACCGCCGCCGCTGTGCAAGCAGAGCACCAGGTCAGATTGGTGTGGACAGGCCCCTCCACGGCGTCCATCGATCTGCGTTCGACACGGTCCGTGCTCAACACCATCGTTGCCAACGCAACCGAGAGCCTCGTCTTGGTGTCGTTCGCGAGCTACGACGTGGCGGACCTCACTGCGGCCCTCGTTGATGCCATCGCGCGGGGTGTTGACGTGACACTAATCCTCGAGACACCCGATGACCCCGGCGGTCCGCTGGAGATCGGTCCCACCCACCCGTTCGGCCAGATCAAGGACACCGCCGGCTTCTATCACTGGCCTCTCGAAGCCCGCGAGGCATTCTTCGCTTCGACTGCCCGACTGCACGCGAAGTGCGTGATCGCTGATAGGTCAACAGCGTTGATTGGTAGCGCAAACCTCACAAGCGCAGGCATCAACGACAACATCGAACTCGGCATCCTCATTGAAGCCGGTCCGCTGCCCGCCCGGCTTCAAGAGCACCTCGAGTTGCTGATCGAGGACGGCACCCTCGAAGAAGTCAGGGTGTAGCTACGGCACCGGAAAGGTCAGGCCGTCACTGGCAACGGGCGGGGATTTTGCGGCGGGGTGGTGAAAAGTGTTGTACTACACGGCGTGACGGATATTCCTGCTTCTCTATCTGCGTTGACGCCTGAGTGGGTCAATGAACGATTGGCCGCCGGTGGGCACGACTCCGAGGTGACGAGCATTGAGGTGCGCCCCTTGGAAGGGTTCTCGGGGATCATGGGTGAGGTGGCGAACCTTGACATGACCTATGCGAGCGACACTGGTCTGCCGAAGACCATGATCGGTAAATGCCCCCTGGACAACGACCTTGCCCGGCAATACAACAAGGTGATGAACGTCTACAAACGTGAACACGGCTTCTACCGAGACCTTGCCGACCGGGTGCCGATGACGATCGCTCGGTCTTTCGTCAACGAGTACGACGAAGAAAGCGGCAGAGCCGTGCTGCTGCTCGAAAAGATCGAAGGCGCCGCTGGAGACATCCTGGCAGGCCCCGACATCGAAATGTTCGATGACCTGATCGCTCAACTGGGGACCATGCACGGCCGGTACTGGGGCAGCGACGATTTCAGTTCACGTGGTTGGTGCATCGACTGGAGTGCGCCGTCGTTGCGCGCTGGGATTCCGATCATCCGCGCCGGCTGGCCGGAGATGCGCAAGCAGCGCCCCGACATGGCCCCCGGTGATGTGCTCGATTTCTTTGAGAACACTTGGATATACGACACGGAGACGTGGCTGGAAAGATTCAACGAACGCCCTTGGACGATGGTCCACGGAGACTACGAGTTCGACAACGTCTTCTTTGGTGCGGACGGTCCGGTGATCCTTGATTGGCAAACCACGATGAAGAGCTGCCCGGGCGGAGACGTGGCCTGGTTCCTCGGTGTCGGCTCCACTGTGGAATCGCTGGCAGAGGAGGACGCGCTGCTCGACACGTACCGGGCAGCCTTGGCGGGGTCGGGAGGACCGGACTGGTCACGAGACGAGTTGCTCGACGATGCGGCTGCCAGCCTTCAGTACCACTGCACCGGTGCGGTCACAGCGTTTCACGGGGTCATGTCCGCAGGCTTGACACCAGACACCCGCGACTACCGACGGTTTGAGAAAATGGTTGAGGGCATGATGGCCTGCGCGGTTCGCTGGAATGTCATAGATCGAGTGTCGGCTGATTAGGTGGTTAGGAAAGTCAGTCGGTCAGGAACCGTCAGGCTGCACAAGCAAGGCTCGAGCATGCCTTCGAGCCGCGCTGACGATCGCCTGGTCCATCAACGTCGGCTACGGGATGCACGAGAATTCGATCTCTGGTCTGTATTTGCCGGACGGCTTCGACAACTCCGAAGCGATGGCACCGTCCAAAGGTATGGAATAGCGGTAGCGGAGGCCGCTCCGGGTGGTCTGTTGGTTCACGACGTTCGCTAGGCTTACCGCTCGTGTCGGATTTTCTCCGTAGTTACCTCACCGTTGGAATCTTCGGGCTTATGGGCGTCGCGCTCGTTGCCGCGTTTCTGGGGTTGGGCCGGATATTCAGGCCGTCGAATCCGACCGAGCAGAAGCTCACCTCGTATGAGTCCGGCGTCGACCCGACGGGCGACATGTGGTCGCAGGCCAACATCCGCTACTACGTCTTCGCGCTGCTGTTCGTGATGTTCGATGTTGAGGCGGTCTTCATCTTTCCGTGGGCCATGCGCCTGGAGGACTACCAGATGTTCGGTCTCATTGAGATGGCGATCTTCATCTACATCCTGTTGCTGGGCCTTCTCTACGCCTGGCGGAAGGGGATGCTCCGATGGGTCTAGTCGAGTCGGGGAAGGTCCCCAAGCCGATGGCGTCGCTGCTCAACATGAGCCGCAAGTACAGCCTGTGGGCCTATCAGTGGGGGCTTGCGTGCTGTGCTATTGAGATGGGTGCTGCCTTCGGCTCGCCCCGTTACGACGTGATGCGGCTCGGTGTGATCCCGCTGCCGGCGAGCCCCCGTCAGTCCGACCTGCTGATCGTGTCGGGAACGGTGACCGACAAGATGGCGCCGTCGGTGCTGCGCCTGTACGAGCAGATTCCCGAGCCGAAGTACGTCATCTCGATGGGTTCGTGCGCCAACTGCGGCGGCCCTTACTGGGACTCCTACTCGGTGACCAAGGGGGTGGACCAGATCATCCCGGTGGACGTCTACGTTCCGGGCTGCCCGCCTCGCCCCGAGGCGCTGCTCGAGGGGATCGTCCTGCTCCAGGAGCGGATCCAGAACGAGGACATGACTCAGCGCTGGAGGGGTGATCCCATTGTCGTCCAGTGACGCCGACGGCGCTGCCACCGAGGAGTCCGCGGATGCTGCGCAGGCGGCAACCGACGAGGTCCGCGAGGCGGTCCTGGCCGAACTTGAAGCCGAGCTGGGTGAGGCGGTGGTCGGTTCGCACCTTGCTGCGGGTGTAGACCTCACGGTTCGTGTCACCTCCGACGCCTGGGCTGCGACCGCGGAGTTCCTCAAAGAGGAGATGGGTTTCGCCTACTTCGGGTTCCTGAGCGCGATCGACTGGCTGCCCTCGCCGTTCGGCCGTGACATGGACAGCCAGGTCGACCTGACGCTCGAGCCTTCTGAACCCGGTGAATCCGAAGCAATGGAGCAGGGGCTCGCCGGTGGTGAGACCCGCTTTCAGGTTCTCGGGAGGGTCAACGACATCGTCAACCATCGAGCCGTCACCCTCAAGGCCGACGTTGACGACGCCAGTATGTCGGTGCCGAGCTGGGTGCCTGTGTACGCGGGCGCGAACTGGCATGAGCGTGAGACCTGGGAGATGTTCGGCATCGACTTCGTCGGCCATCCCGGTCTGCGCCACATCTACCTGCCGGGCGCGTTCGAGGGGAACCCGCTGCGCAAGGACTATCCTCTGCTGGCGCGGCGGGTGAAGCCCTGGCCCGGCATCGTCGACGTCGAGCTGATGCCGACCGAGGAGACCGACGAGTCACAAGCCGCTGAAGTCGCAGCAGAGACGAGCGACGCATGACCGCAGTCTCGAGCCGTCGGCAACTCAACTACATCGCTGCGCAGGCGGCAGACGCCCGGGTCAACCTCGAGATCGAGACCGAGGGCATGACCCTCAACATCGGGCCTCAGCATCCGGCCACACACGGCACGCTGCGCATCGTCGCCAAGCTCGACGGTGAGCAGGTCATAGCCGCCGACCCGGTCATGGGCTACATGCACCGCGGCTACGAGAAGCTCAGCGAGGTCCGCACCTATCCGCAGGTCACGACGCTGATCAACCGCATCGACTGGTTGGGGAGCTTCGCCAACGAGGTGCCGTTCATCCTGGCGGCCGAGCAGTTGCTGGAGGTTGAAGCGCCTCCCCGCGCCCAGTGGATCCGCACGGTCCTGTTCGAGATGAGCCGAATCGCCAACGTCGTGCTTTTCTTGGGCGACATGGCTGTACAAGTGGGTGCTGTCACGCCGGTCTTCTTCGCGTTCCGCGACCGGGAGCACATCCTCAACCAGATCGAAGCCGCGACCGGAGGGCGTTTCCACCCCAACTTCGACCGGATCGGCGGCCTCAAGGACGACCTGCCGAAGGGTTGGATCGTCGAGACCAAGCAGGTAATGAAGAAGATGCGCTCGTTCTGCGACGAGATCGAAGAGCTGGTGATGGGCAACGAGATCTTCCAGGCCCGTACCCGCGGAATCGGTGTGGTCCCCCCAGACGTCGGCCTGTCCTACGGGCTCTCTGGCGCCAACATCCGTGGTTCCGGGGTTGACTGGGACGTTCGACGCGACGGCACCACCGGAGCGGGCGGCCTAGTCCACAACCAACTCGACTGGCGGGTCTGGACCCATCCCGACGGTGATTCGTTCAGCCGATTCTGGGTCCGCCTCCAGGAGGTGCGGGAGTCCACGAAGATGGTCGACCAGCTCCTCGACGGCCTCCCGAGCGGCTCGATCATGGCCAAAGTCCCCCGCATCATCAAGGTCCCCGCGGGCGAGGCGTATATCGAGACCGAGAATCCCCTCGGTGTGATGGGCTATTACGTGGTCTCCAAGGGTGGCCTGGTCCCGTTCCGGGTGAAGATCCGATCCGCGTCGTTCAACAACATGTCGATAAGCCCGTGGCTGCTGACCGGTGTGTATGTCCCCGACATCATCACGATTCTCGGCAGTCTCTATTTCATCCTCGGAGACATCGACCGGTGAGCGGCGCTCAAGTTTTTGCTGAGCTGGCCTACTGGCAGCAGACCGGCATTCGTGTCGGTGTCGGACTGGCCGCGGTCCTGCTGGTGGCGGGCACGCTCGTCTATGTGCATCTGTTCAAGGCCGTGTCGTTCATGCAGAGCCGGCTGGGTCCGATGGAAGCCGGGCCCTACGGTTCGCTCCAGTTGCTGGCCGAGGTCGGCAAGCACCTCCAGAAGGAGGACATCTTCCCTCGCAAGGCCGACCGGTTCGTGTTCGGCGCCGCCCCTTTCGTGGTGCTCGCCTCCACGTTCCTGCTGGTGGTGGTGGTGCCGGCGGGCCCCGACCTTTTGTTCGTCAACAGCGACCTGGGGATCTATCTGGGTCTGGCAGTCTCGTCGGTCTCGGTGCTCGGCATTCTGATGGCCGGCTGGGGCTCGTCCAACAAGTATTCGCTGCTCGGTGGCCTGCGGGCGACAGGTCAGCTCATCGCCTATGAACTGCCGCTGATCCTGGCGGTGGTCGGCGTGGTGATCCAGGCGGACACGATGAACATGGCCGACATCGTCTATGCCCAAGCGGACGGCGAGATCTTCGGTCTGGGTGTGGTCGGCAGTCCCTACATCCTGACCCAGGGTGTGGCGTTCATCATCTTCTTGATCGCCATGCAGGCCGAGTTGGCCCAAGCACCGTTCGACATGCCCGTGGCGGAATCGGAACTGGTGACGGGCTACATGACCGAATACTCGGGGATGCGGTTCCTGCTGTTCTTCATCGGCGAGTTCGCCACTGCCGGGGTGTTCGCTGCGGTGGCCTCGGTGCTGTTCCTGGGCGGCTGGTACATCCCGGGCATCGATCCCGCCGCAAACATCATGAACGTCCTGGGCCCGTTGGTGATGCTCGTGAAGATCGTCGGCCTGACCTTCCTGGTGTTCTGGACCCGTTTCACCATGCCCCGCTTCCGCGAGGACCAGCTTCAGCGTCTCGCCTGGAAATTCCTCATTCCCATTGCCCTCGCCAACATCGTGGTGACGGGCGTCCTCAAGGTCACCTTCTAGGTCGGCAGGTACTCATGGCACTCATTCCAGGACTCATCAAAGGGCTCGGTGTAACCGGGTCGACCATGATGCGCACGATCTTCCCCGGCGGGCTCAAGAAACCGGTTCCTTCGCCCGTGAAGGGTGCCGAGACGGTGCAGTACCCCCATGAGAAGGAGGCGCCGCCGCCGCGGGCCCGTGGCGTGATCGCGCTCCATGAGGAGAACTGCACGGCCTGCATGCTGTGCGCCCGTGAATGCCCGGACTGGTGCATCTACATCGAGGGCCACAAGGAGAAGGCGCCGCCGCGTCGGGCGGGCGGGAAGCCGCGTCAGCAGAACATCCTCGACCGCTTCGACATCGACTACGCGTTGTGCATGTTCTGCGGGATCTGTGTTGAGGTCTGTCCCTTCGAGGCGCTGTTCTGGAGCCCCGAGTACGAGTTCTCCGAGCCCCGTATCGCGGATCTGCTGCACGACATGTCGCGTTTGTCGGAGTGGATGGAGACGGTGCCCGACTTCGAGGACTATGAGGCCGGTTCGCAGCAGAAGAAGTTGAAGGTGCCGCCTACATGAGCCTGCTTGCCGCACTGTCTGCTGAGGGCGACCTCTATGTCGCGCAGAACGTCTTCTTCGCGGTCATTGCCGTGACGATGATCTTCTCCGCGGTGCGGGTCGTCACCACCAGCAACATTGTGCATGCGGCGCTGTGGCTTGTGGTGGTTCTGGCCGGGGTGGCCGCCCAGTTCATCCTGCTCGGCTCGGAGTTCGTCGCTGTGACCCAGGTGTTGGTCTACATCGGCGCGGTGGTGGTGCTGTTCCTGTTCGGGGTGATGTTGACGCGCGCCTCGCTCGGTGACGACGAGTCGGTGGGCGACGAGAAGCGGGGCATGGCCGCGGTCGTCGGGGTGCTGCTCTTCTCGGTGATGGCCGTCGCCCTGATCCACAGTTTCGATGCCGACCGTCTGGTCATCGATGACCCCCGGTCGGTGAGCGCAGTGTCCGACGCCATCTTCTCGCAGTACATCGTGGCGTTCGAAGCGGTGTCGGTTCTGTTGTTGGCAGCGTTGATCGGCGCCATCGTCGTGGCGCGCAAGGATTGAGTCGATGCCCGAATTGGTGAATTCCTCGCGTCGTACAACGTCGTTTTTCCGCTCTTGTTCGCTCCGCTCACGGGCCGCTCGGGCCACGGCCTCGCTAGAAGTGTTTTTGGTGCACGGAGACTCTTGGGCGATCCGCTCGGCCTCGGGGGGGCGCAACCCATGTTGCTGAATCAGTTCCTGCTGCTGTCTGCGGTGTTGTTCTGCATAGGGGTCTACGGCGTTCTGGCCCGCAAGAACGGCGTGCTGGTGCTGATGTCGATCGAGCTGATTTTGAACGCCGTCAACATCAACCTTGTCGCCTTCGCTGCCTTCAACACTGATGTGAGCGGCGACGTGTTCGCCCTGTTCACCATTGCGGTGGCCGCTGCCGAGGTTGGCATCGGCTTGGCCATTGTCCTGCTCATCTACCGCAACCGTCGCAGCATCGACCTCTCCGAGATCGATCTGATGAAGGGCTGATTCTGTGTCTTTCCTTCTGGCCCTCGCTGAATCCGACTCGGTGCCGACTTCGTCGACTGTGACGGACACCGCGAACTGGTTCCTCGAGTACGCGTGGCTGGTCCCGTTGCTGCCTGCGTTGTCGTTCGTGGGGATCCTCTTCTTCGGCAAAAGAATGCGCTACAAGGGCGCAGAGTTGGGGATCGCCGCGGTGGGACTGTCGTTCCTGCTGGCTGTGTGCGCCGGTCTCGCCTGGTTGCAGCATCACGACGACGGCGGATACGTGGCGGTTCAGAAGTCCACACAGTGGCTGCAGTCGGGGGGTGTCGAGTTCGGCGCGGGGGTCCTGGTCGACGGCCTGTCGGTGATGATGCTGCTGGTGGTGACCGTCGTGTCGCTGCTGGTACACGTCTACAGCACGGACTATGTGGGCGACGACAAGCGCTACACCCACTTCTTCGCCTTCCTGTCTCTGTTCACCGCGGCGATGCTGTTCTTCGTCCTCAGCGACAACATCCTGCAGATGATCGTCGGCTGGGAGCTCGTCGGTGTCTGCTCCTTCGTGTTGATCGGCCACTGGTGGGAGGAGAAGCCCAACTCCGACGCCGCACTGAAGGCGTTCCTCACCAACCGGGTGGGCGACGTCGGTCTGATAATCGGCACGATCACGCTCTTCTTCGCGGCCGGCGGCGGACGCACCTTCGACACGGTCAAGATCAACGAGGCGATCGTCGGAGGCGACGTCGGCCACACCGCGCTCGTGGTCGCCTCGGTCTGCCTGATGGCTGCGGTCATGTCGAAATCAGGCCAGTTCATTCTCCATACCTGGCTGCCCGATGCGATGGCCGGCCCGACCCCGGTCTCGGCGCTGATCCACGCCGCCACGATGGTCGTTGCCGGCGTCTTCATGATCGCCCGGCTGTACCCCGTGTTCTTCGAGGGGATGCAGATCGGCGAGTCGAGCATCAACCTGATGGCCACCATCGGCGCAATCACCCTGGTCTTCGGCGGCCTGCTCGCATTCGTGCAGGACGACATCAAGAAGGTGCTGGCCTATTCGACGGTCTCACAGCTCGGCTACATGGTCATGGCGCTCGGTGTCGGCGCCTGGACCGCGGCGGTCTTCCACCTGTTCACCCACGCCTTCTTCAAGGCCAACCTCTTCCTGGGTTCGGGGTCGGTCGCCCATGCGGTGCATTCGTTCGACATGAAGAAGGACATGGGCGGAATGCGCAAGTTCATGCCCAAGACCTATGTCACCTTCATCATCGGTTCGTTGGCGTTGGCCGGGCTGTTCCCGTTGGCGGGGTTCTGGTCCAAGGACGAGATACTCGTCGGCACAGGAGGCTGGGGGCTGTTCGGCGGCACCGGCGGCAACGGTGCCTACACCTTCCACCTGCTGATGGGCATGTTCGGAGCGGCCCTGACCGCGGCCTACATGACCCGCTGCGTGTATCTGACGTTCCACGGCGAGTACCGCGGCGGCCACCACGACGAACACGGTGCTGACGCACACGGCCACGAAGCCCATGGCGACCCGCACGAGTCCGGTCCGCGCATCCTGGTGCCGCTCTACATCCTGTCGGGACTGGCCATCGTGGCCGGATTCGCCAACCTCCCGGGCGGGTTCCAGCTCGTGCCCGACTCATGGACCGAACGATTCGGCCACTACGTGGAACCGGTGGGATCTTCCTACTTCCCGCCGATCAGCCACGCGACCCCGAGCTGGTCGCTGGCAGTGGTGGCGAGTCTTGTGGCTCTCGTTGGTGCGGTCGTGGCGGTCTACTACTACTTCGTGAAGGTCGACCGTCTGTCCAACGGAACGAACCAGTCGCTCACCGAACTGCCCGACGGCCTCTCCAGTTCCAACGGCCTCGCGGGCGCCGGCCACAGGGTGCTCGTCAACAAGTACTACCTCGACCATCTCTATGAGCGGGTCATCGTCGCCTTCACCAAGGGTCCGCTGGCCCGGGCCGCTTACTGGGTCAACCAGAAAGTGATCGACCGCACAGTCGACAAGGCCGGGGAGAACGCGGTGCTCGTCGGCCGCGGGCTCTACGACGTGGTCGATCAAAGCGTCATAGACGGCTTCGTCGACGGTTCTGGCCGAGTATCGGACGCCACCGGTGAGGAGCTCCGGCACATCAACTCCGGCAAGGTCCAGAACTACGCCGCAATCCTCTTCGCAATGGCGGCACTGCTCGCCGGCGTCTTCTTGATCATCTTCGCTCTCTAACCCGGGAATCTTTTCAACATGGACACAATCACCGACACCAACTGGTTGCTCACAGCCTTAGTCTTCGCTCCGGTTGCCGGGGCGTTGATCATGCTCCTGATCCCCCAGCAGGACGAGCAGTCCCACAAACAGGTGGCCCTGCTCACTTCGCTGGTCACCCTGGGGCTCGCCGCCTTCCTGCTGATCGACTTCGATTACGGCAACGCCGGGTCGTTGCAGAACAAGTACTTCGTGGACACCGAATGGATCGAAGCAATCCACGCGGGTTACACGATCGGCGTCGACGGCATGTCGCTGCCGCTGATCGCGCTCACCGCCCTGATCATGCCGCTGGTGTTCGTCTACTCCTGGAACCACATCCCCGAACCGGGCAATGCCAAGGCTTTCCTGATCCTGTCGCTCATCTTGGAAACAGGGATGATCGGCACGTTCGTCGCCCAGGACCTGGTCCTCTTCTTCGTCTTCTTCGAGGTCGTGCTGCTGCCGATGTTCTTCATGATCGCGGTCTGGGGCGGCGAGAACCGACGCTACGCCTCGTTGAAGTTCTTCCTGTTCACCCTGTTCGGCTCGGCGTTGATGCTGCTGTCGTTCCTGGCTCTGTTCTTCCTCACCGACGCGGGCACCTTCTCCATGCTGGTGCTGACCGAGAACGCCGGTGCGGGGATAGCGCGGGGCACGCAGCTGCTGGTCTTCGGGGGCATGTTCCTCGGCTTCGGGGTGAAGGTGCCGATGTTCCCGTTCCACACCTGGCTGCCCGACGCCCACACCGAGGCGCCGACCCAGGGCTCGGTGATCCTGGCTGCGGTGCTGTTGAAGCTCGGCACGTACGGCTTCATCCGCATCGCCATCCCGATGCTGCCCGAGGCCGCGGAGGCGTGGGCGCCCTGGATCGGCCTGCTGGCGGTGATCGGCATCATCTACGGCGCGCTCGGCTGTTTGGCCCAGACCGACATGAAACGCCTGATCGCGTTCTCTTCGGTAGCGCACATGGGTTTCGTGATGCTCGGCATCGCCACGCTGACCGACTTCGGAATCAACGCCGCGATCTTCGGAATGGTCGCACACGGGCTGATCACCGGGATGCTGTTCTTCATTGCGGGGTCGGTGAAGGAGCGCTATCACACCCTGGAGATCAAACGACTCGGCGGGATGCTCGCCCAGGCCCCCCGCCTGGGCTGGATTCTGGGGTTCGTGTCGATGGCGTCGCTGGGCCTGCCCGGTCTCGCCGGGTTCTGGGGGGAGTTCCCGGCGATCCTCGCCGCCTACAACCCCGCCGGCGGACTCTCCGAGGAGGTTTTCCGAAGCTACATGGTCGTGGCGGCCATCGGCACGGTGCTCGCGGCCGGCTACCTGTTGTGGCTGCTGCAGCGCACGGCGATGGGTGAGCCGCCCGCCGAGTTCGCCGACGATCCCAATATCACCGACGTGTCGACGACTGAGTGGATCGCCTGGGCGCCGCTGCTGTTCGGGATCGTGCTGTTCGGCGTTCTACCCGGTTTGATCTTCGAAGTAACGGACCCAGCGGTCGGCCAGTCGCTCCACGACTGCCTCAAGGTGGGCTGCGAGGCGGCTGATTTGGCAGCCTCTTCGGTGGGTGGAGGCTGACAGTGCTCGCTGGTATCGCGCCTGTGCTTGCTGCGGCCGATTTTGTTCGACCGGCAATTGATTGGCACGCGGCCGCGCCCGAACTCACCCTGTTGGGTTTCGGCGCGCTGATCACGATGATCGACGTCGGCTGGCTCGAGCGTGCCCGAAGGATTGCCGCGCCGCTCGCCTCGTTGGCTCTGCTGGCGACGATGGTGCCGATAATCACCCTCGCTCTGGCCGGCGACGACAGGTCTATGTTCGATGACCGTTTCGTGGTCGACGACTACAGCCTGATCATGAAGGCCATGTTCGTGCTGGCCGGCTATGTGGTGGTGCTTATGTCGACTAATTACATCGCCGAGGGCGACTACTGGGAGAACGAGTACTACGGCCTGCTGCTGAGTTCGATCCTGGGCATGATCCTGATGGCCTCGGCCCGCGACCTCATCTCGATCTTCGTGGCTCTGGAACTGTTGTCGATCCCCGCCTACATGCTGGCCACCTGGCGCAAACGCGACCTGAAGAGCAACGAGGCGGGTCTCAAATACTACCTGATGGGCGTGTTCGCGTCCGCGGTGATGCTCTATGGGATGTCTCTGCTGTACGGCGATTCGGGATCGACTCTTCTGGTTGACATCAACGGCTCCATCAGCGCGGCATCTGATCCCTCCGCGATCGTGGTGCTCGGCATCATCTTCGTGGTGGTCGGATTCGCCTTCAAAGTTTCGGCGTTTCCGTTCCACACCTGGGCGCCCGACACCTACGAAGGTGCGCCCACCCCGGTCACGGCGTTTATTTCCGTGGCGTCCAAAGCAGCGGGATTCGTGGCGCTGCTGAACCTGGTCTTCGTGGGTTTCTATGCCCGCGCCGACATTTTCGAGCCGTTGATGTGGCTGTTGGCGGCAGCTTCGATGACGGCCGGGAACCTGATCGCTCTGCGCCAGACCAACATCGTGCGGGTGCTCGCCTACTCAGGAGTTGCGCAGGCCGGGTACATGCTGGCACCGCTGGCCGTGGCGGGATCGGTGCCCGACAAGGCCCTCACCGCCTCGGTCACGTATCTGCTGATCTACGCGGCGATGAACCTCGGCGCCTTCGCGGTGGTGATCGCGGTCGCCCGCAAGACCCGTTCCGCTGAGATCTCTGACTACCGTGGCTTGTTCCACTACGCCCCCGGACTCACTGTCGCCATGACGATCTTCCTGTTCTCGTTGGCGGGCATCCCACCTTTGGGTGGTTGGCTTGCGAAGTTCCGGGTGATGGAAGCATTGATTGAAGCCGACACCGCGTCAGGTGTCGTGTTAGGCGTTGTCGTGGCAGTCAACTCGGTGATCGCCCTTTATTACTACGCCCGGATCGGTTTCGGCATGTGGGCTGAGGAGGCCCCCGACGGTGATCTGACGCCCGTGAATGTTCCGATGTCGTTGGGCGTGGCCCTCACCCTGACCGCAGTGATCACCTTGGCCATGGGGGTGATCCCAGGCGACATTCTTGGCCGTTTCACCGAGGTCGGCCTTCTGGCAGGCGGTTGACAGGCAGGGGATCGCTCGACGATCCAGTTATAGTTGTCGGACTTCCGCGTACGGACGCGGGCAGACCTGGAGGTAAGAGACATGGAGCACGCAAGGCAGACCCACGGACAGGTGTCCTCTTCGACGCGAAAGATCAAGTCTTCGCGTCTCGCCGGAATTGCAAGCGCTGCCGTCGTTGCGGTGATGCTGTTGCTTGCAGCGTCTTGTGGCGACGACGACAGCGATTCGTCCTCCGCCACCACGACGACGGCCGCCCCGACTACCACGACTGCGGCCCCGACCACGACTGCGGCCCCGACCACGACGACGACGGCCCCGACCACGACGACGACGGCCCCGACCACGACTGCGGCCCCGACCACGACCGTTGCGCCCAAGGAGATGCTGGATCCGATCCGTCAGACCGCTGAGATACGGTCCCAAGACGACGGTTCGCTGCTCGTTTACACCGAGATCGTCATCGAAGCCACTGCTGAGCAGGTGTGGGAGGTGCTCACTGACTTCGACTCGATGCCCGATTGGAGTACCACCTTTCAAGGCGTTGTCGGAGATCTGAGCGACGGTGGCCAAGCTTCAGCATTCTTCCAGACACCCGACGGACAGTTTGAGTTCCCCCACGTCCTTTCCTGGACGGAGGGCCGATCGTTCGGCTGGTCCGATCCGATTCTCTTCGCTCCCGGAATCGTCGACGACCACCGTTACATCGTCGACAGCACCGACGGTGAATCAACCCTGTTCGTGCAGACCGACCAGTTGAGCGGCGACGACGACGTCTTCCCGGCGGAGGTACTCGCCGAAACACTCCGTGTCTTGTACGACGTGTTCAATGAGGAGTTCAAGGCCGAGGTCGAGAGCCGCTACTGAACCGGGCGCCTTGTCCGGCTGAGCTCGACTGGTCCTGGCCCGTGGCCGCATGGGCTGGGACGCGACCAGGCGGGTGTCGGCACACCGGTCCCGCGCTGTGGTGACTCTCGCTGATCGGCTGCGTCGAAAGATCGCCGAGAACGGGCCGATACCAGTTTCGGAGTATGTCGAAGCGGCGCTGTACGACGACCGCGAGGGCTTCTACCAGTCGGGCGGCCGAGCCGGCCGACGAGGCGATTTTCTAACCTCGCCCGAGGTCGGCCCGCTGTTCGGCGCGGTCGTGGCACGCGCCGTTGATGACTGGTGGCGGGACTTGGGTCGTCCAACGCCGTTCCGTGTATATGAGTGGGGGGCCGGGCCGGGCACGTTGGCCCGCGCGGTGATCGCTGCGGAGCCCGAGGCCGCCCGAGCAGAGGCGTTGACGTGGTATGCGATTGAACGATCCGAAGTGCAACGCGCTCAGCACCCCGAGCACCGGTGGCTGGTCTCCTCCGCGACCGGACCGACCGGACCCGCTGCCGCTGGTGTGGTGATTGCCAATGAGCTGTTGGACAACTTGGGATTCGACCTGTTCAGCAGGCGGGGCGGGAAGTGGTTCGAATTGCGAATCCGTGAGGGCTCCGGTCCCGGTGAGTTCGCCACAGTCGCGGTGCCGGTCACAGGGGCTTCGCCGGTGGCAGAGGAACTCGACACCCTGTTGGGTTCAACCGACACCGAAGGGATGCTGGTCGCAAGACAGGCCGCGGCCTCAGAATGGTTGGCCGACGCTCTCGCTTCGCTGCACACCGGACGCGTCGTGGTGTTCGACTATGGCGCGTCCACTGCAGAACTCGCAGCTCGGGGCGGGTGGCTGCGGACTCATTCAGCACATAGTGGGGGCGATTCGAACCGCTGGCTCAGAGATCCGGGAACGTGCGACATCACTGTCGATGTCGCCTTCGATCAACTCGAGCTGATTCGCAAGGCCGACTCGGTCCGTGCCCAAGCAGAGTTTCTGCGAGCACACGGGATCGATGAACTCGTTGCAAAAGGAGCGCGCCGATGGCAGGAGTCGGCCCATATCGGCGACCTGTCAGCCCTGCGGGCCCGCAGTCGAACCCGGGAAGCCGAAGCCCTCCTAGACCCAACCGGCCTAGGCGCCTTCCGCGCTATGGAATGGTTGATCTGACCCAACTGCGACCGTGGAGATCAGGCTCTGGCCGAGCGAAGAGCTTGTCCCAGCCGATATTGCAACGTTGTAGCAATCTGCTACAGTCCTCTTGGAGGTGCTTCGTGGCTACCAGTTCTCCAATCCGAATTGACGACGATGTGCATGCTTCGGCGAAGCTCGTGGCGCCGGTGATGAGTCGAAGCACTGCGCAGCAGATCGCTCACTGGGCTCGGATCGGCCGTGAACTGGAGACTTCTCAGAGCGTGTCTCAGCGAGCGATTGCCCGGGTTCTCGAATGCGAAAGGTCATACGACGACCTCACCGCCAAGGAACAGGCTGTGATCCGAGCCGAGTGGGTTGAACGCATGGCACAGCGGCGTGAAGCGCTTGACCTGGCCGCTGAGTTCATCGAGCAGGGCCGGTCGTTCGTCGAATTCGATGAGGACGGCAACATCGTCAAGCACGCAGCACGGACCGACGATCGATCAAGTTCCGTCTGACTCTCAGTGTCGGATCCAGTTCTCCACATCGTGGCCGGCCCGAACGGTGCCGGCAAGACGACGTTCTTCGACAGGGTCCTCGCCCCGGTACCGCTGGAGTTCGTCAATGCCGACGAGGTGGCAGCGCACTACTGGCCGGGAGACGAGATGAGTCATGCCTACGAAGCGGCGGAACTCGCCGCGCGGCGGAGGGATGAACTGCTCAAGCATCGGCGATCCTTCGTCACCGAGACTGTCTTCTCCCATCGGTCCAAGGTTGAACTGATTCACCGGGCGGTGGAGAGCGGCTATCTGGTATCGCTTCACGTCATTCTGGTTCCGGAAGACTTGGCGGTAGTCCGGGTCGAGGACCGCGTTGCAAACGGGGGTCATGAGGTTCCTCAGCAGAAGGTGCGGTCTCGATATCGACGGCTCTGGTCCTATGTCCGGCAAGCTGTTGCCCTGTCTTCAGAAGCCCACGGGTATGACAACACCTCAGCGAGGTCACCGTTCAGGCGTCTCGCCGGCTTCCGAAACGGACTGCTCGTCAACGATCCGAGTTGGCCGGTCTGGACACCGTCCGAGTTGACGGCAGAGGTGTGGCAGCGTTGAATTAGCGCTGATAGCGTCAAATCGGCGCTATTGTTTGTTTGTGGCGACTATTCAGATCAAGCAAGTTCCTCCCGATGTCCACCGCAGGCTCAGGATCCGCGCTGCGACGGCGGGGCAGTCATTGCAGCAGTACATGCTTGACGCCGTTTGCAAACAAGCCGATCTTGCGAGCGCGGAGGAGTTGCTCGCCCGCAAACGGGCAGAGGCTCTCGCATTCGGCGAGTTCGACATCGACCCTGAGTTGATCGTGGAGATCATCAGAGCCGATCGCGACTCTCGTTGATTGTCGTCGACGCAAGCGTGGTCGTAGAGGCCGTTGCCGGAACGAGCAGACGGAACCTTGAGCCGCTGCAGCGGATCGCTCGGGACGCATCGCTCGCCCCTCAGGTTCTAGACATCGAAGTGCTGTCCGCTCTGAGGGGGATGCTTCGCCGCGAGGTGATTGTCGAACCGGTTGCTCACAACTCGCTGCGGAACCTCGCCCATCTGCCGATCAGGCGGGTCTCGCACGAGCCGCTATTGGAACGATGTTGGGAACTCCGGGACAACCTCACTGTCTACGATGCCTGCTACGTGGCCTTGGCAGAGGTGACGGGGGCGACTTTGCTGACCCGTGACCGGCGCCTTGCGGCCGCCCCCGGTGTTCGATGTGAGATCGATCTTCTCGTCTGACTCGAGGCCGGGCGGTTTCTCAGCGCCAGCCGGTGGCTATGTGTTCCAGCCACCATCGGGTGGCGTTGTCGATGTGGTTGGAGAGGTTGGAATAGTCCCACCAAGCTTAGCGGCCGAGCGGATTGACCCCGCACACGGCCGCGACCGAACGAGGCCGTGGCCCGAGCGGCCCGTGAGCGCAGCGAACAAGAGCGGGAGACAACTGCTGCCGGCGCAACCCCCTACCCGATCCGCGCACGTCCTTAGACCTCTATCGGCCACTTCACCGTCGACTCGACCTCCACCCTCAACTCGCTCGGCGTGTCGACGCCACAGCTAGCATACGCGCCGCGCGCAAATGCTTCCGCGTTAGGATTCGGCCATGGGACGACCGAAACGGCGAGGCGGAAGTCGAGTAACCCCCAAGAAGAAGCGGATACTGTACGACGACACGCTCGGCGCCGATTTCGAGTTCCGAGATCGCGACTACCACTACGAGGTCCAGGCCCAGTTCCCCGATGACGACGAGTACCGCGACGACGAGTACCGCGACGACAAGGACCGCGGGTTCGAGTTGGACATTCTGACCCGCGACGCCGAGCACGTCCTTGAGAAGTTCTCTGCCTCGGGCACGGTCGACATGAACGAGGCCGACTACTGGAGTTCCTGCACCCAGTCCGCGATCGTGAGCACGCGCTGGCCCGGCGGGTTGGATCCGTCGGCGGTGCTGGCGCACGCTGAGCGTGACCGCGGCCCGGCGGGCGCCGTGTTGGCAGCAGCGGTCGCAGTCTACGGTCCGCCGGACGCCAGGCCTCTGGCCCGTGACGCAATGCGCCGCATCCGCGAGTCGCATACCGATGTGCCGGCCTGGACCGAGATGCTCGGCAAGGCGGAGCCGCTGCGGGCGACCAGCACTACCGACCGGTGGGGCGAGGAGTGCGAGGTGTGCATCGACTACCGGCGCCCCGACGGGACCGAGCACGGAGTGTCGGTCCGCATCGAGCCGTTCTGCTTGGGCATTGCGACGCGGTTCACTTTCGGCGAGCCCAGCACGCAGCGCGCTGTATCCGGCAGTAAGGACCAGATCGTCGAGGAGTTGAGCCTCGCTGACGCGCGGGCGATCGTCACCACCGGCCTTCAAGCGCGCAGTGGGTTCGGAATCGACGAGGTCGGCTTGATCGGCGACCTCGACGAAGACCTGTGGGCACTGCTGGAGCAGCGGCTGGCGCTGCTGCCCGAAGGGGGGAGTGCACCGGACGCGTCGACCCTCAGCGTCGACGAAGGGGCTGCCCACTTCGCCGACTTCGTCTCGCACGGCCTGCGTCTGGGAGAGCAACCAGACGAGATGCGCGACCTAGGGCACGCGATGCTCGGATTCGCCATGGTATGCCGTGACCGTGACATCCTGCGATGGACCCCGCCGAGGGTGGCCGTGTTCCTCGATGACTGGCTTCCCGAGCACGGGTTCTTCTGCACAGTCTGCGACGAGTCCCACGAGCACCCGCCTGACGAGGAGTGGTTCAGAACCGTCAAGTCGGCATTCCCCCGCTGGCTGCGATACGCCGGCGAGCGCCGAGGCCTGCCCGACGGCGTCCTCGAAGAGAACCTGGCCGCGGCCCGCCGCCCGTTGAAGCGGATGCGCCGCCGCGCAACCCGCTCGCCCGTGCGGCCGATCCCCCAACTCCCGAGTCGCTGAGTCCCGATCAACAACAAGTCATCGGGATTGAACCGTGGGTCCGAAGACGCCCGGTTTCGCGAGGATTGGGGTCAACGCCAGCCGGAGGCTATGTGTTCGAGCCACCATTTCGGGGCGTTGTCGATGAGGTTGGAGAGGTTGGAGTAGTCCCACCAGCGCTGGATCAGGCCCTCATCGGTGAGTTCCATCACTGAGGTGAAGGGGTGGACGATGCGTTCACCGGTGTGGAAGACCCATTCCTCGGCGTGTTCGGTCACCACGAAGTGGTCCTCGGCGATCATGCGACCCTCGACATGGTTGTGTTCCTGCACAGGGTCGAGACCGAGGTACAGGCGGGCCACGATCTGATCGGGTCCGTGGGCACCGCCCATGGATTCACCCGTACCGGTATCGACATAGTTGGCCGTGTCGGTGAAGAACGAGGCGACCGCATCCCAGTCGTGTGAGTAGAGGGCGTCCCAGTAGCGGGAGACGGTCCCCTTGTTGCGTTCCTGAATGGTCTCGGTTTGTTCAGTGCTCACCGTGTGTTCTCCTCGGGTCGGACTGAGCGTGTCCCAGTCCGACCCGAAGAGTAGGGCCCAACGGTGGGGGTTGCCTATTGGGCCGACCTAGTCGTCTGTATCGTCGGAGGTGTCGAGGTCGTCTGAGTCCGGGTCGTCCCATTGGCGCGGGTAGCGCTTGCGGATGCGGCGCACGATCAGCCATGCGGCCAGGGCGACGAAGGGCACGAAGGGCAGGACCGTGCCGAGGATGATCAGCAGGATCGAGCCCAGCGTGGTGAGCTTGGACCAGCCTGAGGAGAACGAGTCGGAGAACCCGGGAAGCGGGTCTTCAACGCTGGCCTCCAGGTACACGTTGCCGAAGACCTGCAGTTCAACCTCTTGGTTCTGAGGCGACAGGGAGGCCGCGGGGACTGCCGTGGCGACCACCTCGACCTCCCGGCCCCGACTGACGTTGATCCGACGGACGAAACCATCGGTGGCCTCGAGTTCGGCCACAGCAACAATGGACTCGCCGGGGTCGAGGGCGTTGAGGTCTCCGCTGCGCACGGTCAGGTCGTCGATCCGGAACCTGAAAGTCGGGACATTGATGTCGATGTCGGTGAGCACATCGTCGCCGGTGTTGCGAACCTCGATGCACAGAACCGCATCGTCGTTGGCCTCGATAGTCAGATCGGAGAACCCGGGGCAGGCGTCGTCCTCGTCTTCGCCGAGCCACACCACCATGTCGATGGCGGCGTCGGGGACGTCTTCACGAATCTCGTTGAGGGTGACGGTGATAGTGGCGAGACTCACCTGATTCTCGAGTGTTCTGAGCCGGCCCTTGAGCTGTTCGAGGAGTGTCTCGCGCTCGAGCAGCTGCTGTTCGAGTTCGACGATGCCCTTGATTTCTGCGGCGTTGCTGATGAGGGCTCTGACTCGTTCAACGCTCAACTCTGCAGTCGTGATCCGGCTCTGCAGGTCGACGATCCTCTCGGTCACGTCGTCGGTTTGAATCGACTGGTGCTCGACTTCACCCACGCCTTCCAGCGCGCGCATCGCCCTGTCGAAGTCCTCTGGGTAGACCTTGTACGTGAGTACTGTCTGTGGCCTTGCGCCGGAGACGGTGTTCTGCCCGAACAGGAATCCGCCGACCTCCGCGATCGCTTCGTTGGCCGTGGCAGTCGCTGCGGGCACATCCTCCACGCGGATATTGATCTCTGCGGTGTAGATGATCTGGCGGCCGATGCTGATGGGGGAGACCTCGGGAACAGCCAGTCCCTCGCCTGCGCCGACTGCGGAATCGTCGTCCATGGCATCGTCGCTGTCGGATTCGAAGGCCATCATGTCGCCGTCGGAGTCGACGGTGTCGGCGGGCTCGTCCGATTCCATGTAGTCGCCTTCTTCGGCCATGTCGCCGTCGTCGCTCATGGAGTCGTCCCCGGAGTCTTCGGCAACTCCGGCGTCGGCATACGAGGTGGCGTCGCCGGCGTCGTCGCCGTTGACGATTCCGCATGCGCTGAGCAGCAGGATGAACCCGAGCAGGGCAACGGCCCAACGTGTTGAGCGTTTCGTGGGTCTGGTCACTTTGAATCCCCTGTCTGTTTGGATCCGCCTGTTGCCGGATCTGACTGTTGAGTGAGACGGTCGTGCTCTCTGGTTGGTTCCCGTGTTTCGCGATCGACGCGGGTTCGTCACACAATCGCAGCATTCGAGCAGCATTCGAACTCGGGGCTGGGCTCGTCTATGAGCGCACGGGTGTGCGTCGGTAAGGTCGGGCCATGACGAGCAGAGACATCCATATCCGCACCTGTCACCTGTGCGAGGCGATGTGCGGCCTTGAACTCCATGTTGAGGACGGTGAGGTGAAGCTGATCCGCCCGAACCGCGACGACGTCTGGTCCAAGGGGCACATCTGTCCCAAGGGCACCACTCTCGGTCACCTCCATACTGATCCCGACCGGCTCCGTGTGCCTCTGGTCCGCAACGCCGCAGGTGAGCATGTAGAGGCGAGTTGGGACGAGGCGTTCGCGAGGGCCGAGGAGTTGATGTCGGGCGTGATCGCAGAGCACGGCAAGGAGGCTGTCACGATCTATATCGGCAACCCGGCCGCCCACAACTATTCGATCAGTCGCTACACCGGTCTGATGATGGGGCTCGCCGATCTGCCCGGGCCGATCTATTCGGCGGGCACCGTCGACCAGTGGCCCAAGAACGTCACCTGTTGGACGATGTACGGCCACCCTTGGCGCATCCCGGCACCGGATCTTCCAAACACGGACTTCATAGTCGTGCAGGGCGCGAACCCCCACGCCAGCCAGGGTTCGCTGCTTGCGTGTCCCGATGTGTTGGGAGAGCTCGACAAGGTCCGTGAGCGCGGCAAGGTCGTGGTGATCGACCCGCGCCGCACCGGTACGGTCAAACATGCAGACCAATGGCTGCCGATCTATCCGGGGACCGACGCGGCGCTGCAGTTGGCGGTGGTGCAGGTGCTGTTCGAGGAGGGACTCGTTGATCTGGGCCATCTCAGCGACAAGCTGCGCAACGTCGACGTGGTTGAGCGAGTGGCCCGCGACTTCACACCCGAACGGGTCGCTGCCGCCTGCGGCGTGACCGCGGCTGAGATCCGTACCCTGGCTCGGGAGTTCGCAGCAGCGGATCGGGCCTGCTGGTATGCCCGAATCGGCACCTGCAACCAGGAGTTCGGGACGCTGGCGTCGTGGCTGCCCGACGTGATCAATGCGCTCACCGGCAATCTCGACTCCGAAGGCGGACTGATGTGGGGCAAGCCGATCGCCTGGTCGGCGACTCTCGCGCCGCGTGATCAGCCGATCGAGTTCGGCAAGTTCCACAGTCGTGTGCGGGGCGCTCCGGAGATCATGGGGCAGTTCCCGGTGTCTTGCATGGCCGAGGAGATCGCCACCCCGGGTGAGGGCCAGCTGAAGGCCCTGGTGACGGTGGCCGGCAACCCGGTGATTTCAGCACCCGATTCAGGCAAGCTCGACGAGGCTTTGCCGATGCTCGACTGCATGATCGCTATTGACAACGCTTTGAACGAGACCACTCGGCACGCTGATGTGATCCTGCCGGGGTTGTCGCCTCTCGAACAGCCCCACTACGACGAACTGCTGTGGTCCTGGGCGGTGCGGTCTGCCGGGAAGTGGTCACCGGCGCTGTTCGAGCCGGAAGATGGCCGCCCCGAAGAGTGGGAGGTGATGATCCGGGTAGGAGCGATGATGGCGGGCATTCCCCAGGAGCATGTCGATATCAAGGCCATCGACGACGGTTTCTTCTCGGCGTTTGCGCAGATGGGAGGCGCCGATCCGGAGGTGGCTTTGGCGGCTTGCCCCGATCCTGGTCCGGAGCGTCTCAACGACAACGCGATCCGTACGGGTCCCTGGGGGGACCACTACGGGAAGTACCCCGACGGTCTGACCCTGGCGCATTTGAAGGACGAACCCAACGGCATCGACATGGGGCCGATGGTCCCCCGCATCGACGAGGTCGTCTGTCATCCCGACGGCAAGGTCGACCTGGCCCCCGAGTACGTGATCGCCGATCTAGGTCGCCTCGAGGAACGAATCGACCGCGAGAACGATGGGCTGTTGTTGATCAGCCGCCGTCATGTCCGTTCCAACAACTCTTGGATGCACAACGTGAGCGTGCTGGTCAAAGGAAAGGATCGCTGCACGCTGTTGATCCATCCGGACGACGCGGCCGCAAGTGGCGTGACGGACGGCTCTGTGGCTCGGGTCTCGTCGACCGCCGGCGAGGTGGAGGTGCCGGTGGAGGTGAGCGATGAGATGATGCCCGGGGTGGTGTCGCTGCCTCACGGTTGGGGGCACGACAAACCCGGAACACGCATGTCGATCGCCCGTGAACACGCCGGGGTCAACAACAACCTGCTGGCGCCGGGCACGTTTGTCGACGTCCTCTCGGGCAACGCCGCAGTCAACGGCATTCCCGTAGAGGTCGTGCCGGCCTGAGGCCCCGCAAAGCGGCGGAGGATTCGAGCACGGACAGCTGATAATGCGGGGCCGGGGCCTGAGCGGCCCGGTGAGCGCAGCGAACCAAGAGCGGGAAACAACGTTCTGCAACTCGAAGACTCACATCTTGATGTGCGCTGTCAAACTCGCTGCCGGTGGCGCCGGGAGTCCGTAGACTCTTTGGTGCATGGAAGCGACTTCGACAACCGACGATGCAGCCGCCGTGCTCTCCGCCATCGTCATGGACAGCGATGTCGCCGGTGCGCTCTGGGCGGCGGTCGACAGCGGCCGCATCGACGATCTGGTGCCCGAACTCCCGCTGCTGCGCATGGAACAGGACCCGATCCATCGCCACAAGGATGTGTTGGCCCACACGATCGCGGTCGTTGCCAAGACACCCGACGATGAGATAGTGCGTCTAGCGGCACTCTTCCATGATATTGCCAAGCCCAGGACCCGCAGCTTCGAACACGGTGGCGTCACTTTCAGGCATCACGAAGCCGTCGGCGCCCGCATGACCCGCAAACGCATGACCGAACTCGGCTACCCCGAACAGGTGGTGGAGGAGGTGAGCGAACTTGTCAGGTTGAGTGGTCGCTTCAAGGGCTACACGGACGGCTGGTCTGACGCTGCTGTGCGTCGCTATGCCCGTGAGGCCGGTCCACTGCTGGGACGGCTCAACGCCTTGATCCGATCCGACTGCACCACCCGCAACCGGCACAAGGTCGAAGAATTGCAGCGATCGATCGACGAACTCGAGTCTCGGATCGCCGACCTCGCCCATCAAGAACGCAAAGCCGCGGAAAGGCCCCAGCTCGACGGCGCCACAGTCATGGAACACCTCGGTGTCGGCCCGGGCCGACATGTCGGCGACGTTCTCCGGTGGCTGCTCGAGTTGAAGCGTTCCGAGGGCGTCCTGGATGACGAAGAGATCTTCTCCCGCCTCGACCAGTGGTGGGCCCAGAACCGCGCCCGCTACTTCTAGCCTCATAATTCAGGGGACCGCCGCAGAGACCGCCGGGTAGCCTGAACGGCATGGATATTGGAATCGTAGGGGCGACCGGTCAGGTCGGTGGGGTGGTCCTCACCGTGCTCGCGGAACGGGATTTTCCGATCGACACGTTGAGGCTGTTTGCATCGTCACGTTCCGCGGGGACCAGCATCGACTTCAAGGGCCGCCCGGTCGTTGTTGAAGAGGCGCTGACCGCTGACTACTCAGGGCTCGACATCGTCATCTTCTCTGCTGGTGCCACAGTGAGCCGTGAGCTGGCGCCGAAGGTCGCGGCGCAGGGCGCGACGGTGATCGACAACTCGTCTGCCTGGCGCATGGACCCTGAGGTGCCGCTGGTCGTGCCGGAGGTCAACGCTGAGGCGCTGGGTGCGATCCCCAAGGGCATCGTGGCCAACCCGAACTGCACCACCATGGCTGCGATGCCGGTCATGAAGCCGTTGGCCGACGAGGCCGGTCTTGAGGCGATGGTGATCTCGACCTACCAGGCTGTGTCGGGGGCGGGTCTGTCGGGGGTGCGTGAGCTTGACGACCAGGTCCAGAAGGTTGGAACCGCTGGACCGGAACTCACCTACGACGGCGCTGCCGTGCCGCTCGAAGCGGGCGACAACTTCAGCCAGCCGATCGCCTTCAACGTCCTGCCCCTGGCGGGTGCGCTTGTTGACGACGGTGCCAATGAGACCAATGAAGAGCAGAAGCTGCGCGACGAGAGCCGCAAGATCCTCGATATTCCTGACCTGGCAGTGTCGGGTACCTGTGTGCGGGTTCCGGTGTTCACCGGGCACAGCCTCTCGATCAACGCCCGTTTCGCCTCGCCGATCACCCCCGAACGAGCCTGCGAACTGCTCGCCTCCGCCCCGGGTGTGGTGCTCGACGAAGTGCCGACACCATTGAAGGCCGCCGGCGCGGACCCCTCATACGTCGGCCGAATCCGCCGCGACCCGACCGTCGACAACGGTCTGGCCCTGTTCGTCTGTGGTGACAATCTGCGCAAAGGCGCAGCCTTGAACACCGTGCAGATCGCCGAATCACTGCTCGCTCGAGATCTCATCACGGTCTGAACTCTCCGCTGCCGGCCGCGGACTGATTCGGTATTGGAACAGAAAATTCAACAAAAGCACTAGACTTGTTGGTTGTCTACGGTAAAGCTTGACTTCCCAGGAAGCAAAGGAGAGATTCATGAGGCGAGTGTTAGCGGTTTTAGGAGTGGGTTTTCTGTTTTCGGTAGCGGGGCTGTCCCCAGTGTCGGCTCAGGAGGGGACAGGGTCCGCTCAATTGAGTGTGACATGCACAGTCGCCGATGGTTCGACGGCAGTGTGTTCACTGTCCTCTGACCAACCAGTAGGCGATGGCGCCACTCTCGGGTTCAACTACGCAGATTCGGGCGGTGAACCGATCAGTGTGACGATCGCGACTGGTGGTACAACCGATTTCCGAATCAGCTTCTCTTGTTCGGATTCGTCTTATTGTTACTCGTTCAGTTTCGAGTTGGCGGATTCGACGCCTTCTTCGGTGCAGATCTCTGGCGCGACCCTCTCGAACACGGTTGTGCAGCCGGACAACGACCAACAAACGCCCACCGCCACAGCCCCGGTGGATTCGACGCAGCAAACACAAGACTCAACCACCGACAACAGCCTCGGCTACCCCTGTCCGTCGCAACCGACTCTGACATGTGCTGACCGCCCGAATGAGAACGTCGTCACTGTGTCGGTGACTTCTGATTCGGTCACTATTCACAACAGTGACGACGGCTCAACTTCAACTCACGAATGGGAAACGTCACCACGCACCCGGGAAGAATTGGCTAAAATCGACGACTTCAATGACGAGTTCACTGACACGAGCACGGGCTCGGATGACGATCCAGTGCCAATGATTGTTGTCAACTATCCGACCACACCTTCAGACCCGGACGAATTCGAGAGGTATCGCAGAGCCGAAGACGCAGCTTGGGCGCTCGGGCGACCTTACATGGTTTGTTTCCCGACGCAGCTTGTCGGTTCCGATGGCAACGTGTACGAAATCGGCCCGGAGGAATGCCTCATCGTCACTCCGGTTTGATGGGGCCCTTGGATGGGAAGTCAGCTGGCCGGAAGCCGGATCTTCAAGTCTCCCCAGCATTCGACATCACCTGATTCGGTGACAGCGCACGTGTGAGCGTGCCCCGCGCTGATTGCTTTGTAGGTCCCTGTCCCTGGTGGTGTTGCTTGCCCGGATTCGTTGTTGCCCCAGCATTCGACATCACCTGATTCGGTGACAGCGCACGTGTGAGCGTGCCCCGCGCTGATTGCTTTGTAGGTCCCTGTCCCTGGTGGTGTTGCTTGCCCGGATTCGTTGTTGCCCCAGCATTCGACATCACCTGATTCGGTGACAGCGCACGTGTGGACTGTTCCTGCGCTGATTGCTTTGTAGGTCCCTGTCCCTGGTGGTGTTGCTTGCCCGGATTCGTTGTTGCCCCAGCATTCAACCTGATCGTCGGCCGTAATCACGCATGAGTGGTGGGCACCGGCGGTTATGTCGCGATAGTGTGATTGCGCGTCAGGGGCTTGCGGTACAGGCCACGCTTGACCGAAGTGGTTGACACCCCAACATCTGATCGCGCCGTTGTCCCCTATCGCGCAGTTGTGCCAGCCGCCAGTGGCGACGACCTTGTAGCTGCCTGTCGGATCGCCGGCTTGATCGTATTCGTTGCTGCCCCAACACGATATGGCGTCGTCTGTCAGGATTCCGCAGGCATGGTCAGCACCGAGACTGATGGTGGTGTAGTTGTCATGCGGTGGACTTGCCAGGTCGTTCAAGTCGGGCCCCCAACAGATGACACGGTTGTTCACATCGATCGCACAACTTTGTTGAGTCCCTGACGCGACAACGGTGTAACCACCGTGCGGTGGGGTTGCTTGCCCGGATTCGTTGTTGCCCCAGCACGAGAGAGCACCGTTGGTGGTGACAGCACAGGTGTGAAAGCGTCCTGCGGCAATCGCGCTGTAGTTGCCGGCCGGGCTTCGAGCCTCACCGAAACGGTCGGCTCCCCAGCAGACAGCGTTGTCGCCGCGCCCGATAGCGCAGGAATAGTCGGAGCCGGCGGCGATTGTTCTATAGTTGCCTTGAGGGGCGTCGAGTCGGCCGGATTCGTTCCAACCCCAGCAGACAGCGGTGCCGTTGATGCGGATCGCGCAACTATGGTCTCCACCCGCAGCAACGGACAAAAACGTTCCTTGGGGAGAGTCTGTCTGTCCATTGTCGTTGTCTCCCCAACAACTGACCGTGTGACTCGCATGAATTGCGCAAGTGTGGAATCCACCAGCGCTGATGCTCGTAAAGGTTCCGCTGGGCGCGTCCAATTGCGCGGAGGTGTTCGAACCCCAGCACGAGATCGAACCGTCGACGCGGATCGCGCAACTATGAGTGGCACTCGCTGTGATGCTTCTGAACATGCCGTCGGGTGCGTTGGACTGCCCGAATCGGTTGTCGCCCCAGCAGGAGACGGCACCGTCTGTGGTGATCGCACAGGTGTGTCCGTAACCCGCATCAACTGAGGAGAAACTGCCGTCGGGTGCGTTGGACTGCCCGAAGTTGTTCAAACCCCAGCAGCTGACCGAACCACTGGTTTGGATGGCGCATGAGTGCGTTTCGCCGGTGCTGACCTGCGTGTAGCTCGTGCTCATGTCGTCGCGGCAAACTGGGTTTGAGGGATCCACGGTGACGTCGGGCTCGTTCATGTAGCGGTAGAGGAAAGTGAGCAATTGGGCGCGGGTCAAGGTGCTGTCGGGGGAGAATGTGGTTGGTGATGTGCCGGTAGTGATCCCCCTTGACGAGAGCCACGAGACCGGCACTTGCTGCCAGTTTGTCCGGACATCAGAAAATGAATGCGCTGGAGCGGACGGTTCTCCTGCCAGTCGGTGCAGGAAAGCCGCCACCTGGGCGCGGGTCAAGGTGCTGTCGGGGGAGAATGTGGTCGGTGATGTGCCGGTAGTGATCCTGGTTGCAGCCATCCAGGAAATCGCCGCGTTCTGCGAGCTGTCGGTGATGTCGGTGAACGAATGGGTGGTCGCAGACGGTTGGCCTTGCATGTTCCAAAAATATTTTGCGGTCTCACCACGCGAGACATTGGCATGTGGCTCGAAACAGGCCCCGGGGATTTTGGTTATGCCTGAATTGACAGCCCATTGAACGGGTTTGGTGTAATACCTGTCGGGTTCGACGTCGCCGTAGCCGGCAACTCCCGCTGCAGGCACTGCTGCAACGTTGGGTAGTGCCGCGAGAGCTAAAATGAAAGCTGCCCAAATCAGTGGTTTTTTCATTGTCAATTTCAACTTCCAGTCGTTTGCGAAGGAATTCAACTTCCAGTCGTTTGCGAAGGATACTAGAAACTGTTTGCGAGTACTAGAACCGAGCCGGGAGGAAACGATGGATATTCGTGAGGCGTTGTATACGACGAGGGCGATGCGACGGGTCAAACCCGACCCGATCCCTGAAGAGGTCCAGTTGCGCTTGCTTGACGCCGCGATCCGGGCCCCGAGCGGAGGCAACAGCCAAGCATGGCGTTTTCTGCTCGTGGACGACGCGAGCAGATCACCAAGATCGGAACGCTTTACTCGGACTGCATCGACATGTTGTGGGAGACTGTCTACAAGGACCGAGTTGCGGAAGCGGCAGCCGGGGACACTCCTGAATCTCGCCAGTTCTCAAGAATCATCGAGTCGGTGACCTGGGCGCAACAGAACTTTGCGACGTACCCGTTGTTGTTGTTCGCGTTCGACAAGTTCGATACGACAGGCGGATCAATCTTCCCGGCCGTCTGGAGCGCCATGTTGGCTGCCCGTGCCGAAGGTGTGGGCTCGTCGCTGACGAGTGTGCTCTTGTTCAAGAACGACGAAACCCTTGAGGTTCTCAACGTTCCTGAGGATGAGGGCTGGCGGATGGCCTGCTGTGTCCCCATGGGTTACCCGACCGGGATGTGGGGCACCGCTAGGCGACTGCCTGCGCACGAGGTGTCGTACCGCAACAGCTGGGGTACTCCGCTCGGTGCAGAAGTCAACGAGCCCCTCTGGCCTTAGAACGTGCGCGGATTGACCGCACGTCCCTCAATTGAAACGCATTCAACGCTGTTGGTCGTGGTGACGACGACTTGATCGTTGTCACCGATGTTGCGCGCCTTGCGCGCCCCGGCATAGCAGCACATCCCAAAACGTTCGCGTTCGGGCATCCAAACACCCCAGACCGGCATTGAATGCGGTCGGCCCCCGGCGTCGGCGGTCACGAACCAGAAGTTGCGTTCGGCAAGCAGACGCTGCTCCGCCCACTCCCAGTCCAACAGCCCTTCAGGATCCTCGACAACCCCATACCCAGTCATGTCGGGACGCGTACTGCGAGGCATCGAACAATCTTAGCGGCGCAGGTCGTCTCGGATGGATGTCACCAAGGCGACGAGGTCGTTGATCGTTCCGTCCCGCGCGGTGCGTCGGACGGTGTAGCCGATCCTTGAGTCGTCGTTGATGTGCTCCAGGGCGTGTTCGACGGCTCCGTCTATGTTGAGACCGCGGTCAAGTGGCAGGTTTCCCGGGCGAGGCGCCTGGCCGTTCGTTTCGGGTGTCTTGTGGGAGGACGAGGCGGCGGGCGGCGGTTCGAGGGTGTTGCCGGCTGTGCGGGAGCGGACTTCGGGACGGCGCTTGATGATGAGTGTTTGGCCGAATTCCGTTTGGACCCACTGCCAGGCGAAGTCTTTGCGGGGTGACCATAACAATTCGTCATCCAGTTCCTTCACTGGCCCGAGACCCTCCACGGCGAGCTGGCCGTCGTCAGTTACCAGCGCATCGGCCTGGGTTTGCGGCGCAGCCCAAGTCAGGATGTCGGGGTAATGGTGATTGTCGGTCCGGCTCCCCTGAGACACGACTGTCAGGCGATCAGCTTCATAAAGCAGGTAGTTGCTGTCAAGAGGTTCTTCAGGGGGGTGCTCACCGGGATGACAGGCACCGAGCAACGCACCAGCCATTGTGGCGATGGTGTCGGTGTCGGTTCTTAGTTCGTTGGCTGCAACCACCATTCCTTCATGGGGGTCGGGGGCGACCATAGCCAAGGCTGCGGCCGCAACGGGGGTGAGAATGCCACTGCCCCTTTGATGTTCTGCATAGAGTTCGAGGTTCTCACAGACTGCCTGGTAGACGTCAGCGAGGCCCCCTGTGCAGTTGACGGCAGCGCGAGCTTGGTGGACGGCCTCGCACAGTTCGCTGACCGTTGTCTGCCACTGGTCGTGGAAATTCTCGTTGGTCGATCTCTCCCATAGGCCAAGCCAGACGCTGCTCAAGCTCTGATGCTCTTTGATCAGTGAGAGGGTGCCGTCCAGGCTTCTCGCGATCTCCAAACACTCGTCCAGGGTTGGAGAAGAACCGGTCCGCAAGCAGTGTGCCAGAGTTGAAGCGTGGAAGCATGCACCGACGATTGCTCTAGGGTGGCTGTGAGTGCAGATGCTGTCGGTGATCACATCTAGCAAGTACGCCCCTTCGAGATCCGGGGATGCCCAGACATGGGGTTGGATCCGCATGGCGGCACCGTTGCCTCCAGCGTCGTAACAGCCGGAGAAGGTGTTGGCGTACCACAGCGTGCTGTGTGTCGCAAGGTTCTTGGCTGCAGCTTTGGAGGCGCGACCACCACCGAGCGCATATGAGGGCCAGACGGGTAGCTCCACTCGGGCAAAGGTGTCGACGTCGAAACCGTCGCTGGTGATTGAGCGGCCCACCGCAGTTCGAAGCTGGGTGTCGTCAGACCAGCACCCGGCCGGGAGTTGCACGTTGACGCCTCTCCGTCCACCAACCCTTCGACTCCAGGGCATCAGACGGTCAAGTGCTGCACCCTTAGTCCTGCGCCTCAGGCTTTTTCCGTCTACCAGTTCGCTTATGAAACCCAGCGCATCACCATACGCGGCCCACAGCATCGAGCTACGAGTGCGCGCATCCCGGTCGGTATCAGAGTCATGGAAGAGGTTTGCCTGTTCCAGCGAGTTTGGGGTTGTCTTGGTCACTCGAACGCCTCCGGTGCGATGGCGATGTTGGGAGCGTGATGCGGAGAGTGGGCTAGTGCCGCTTCTACGGTGTCGCACGTGCCCTCATTCCCAACGATAATCGACTGGAGGTAGTCGAGGTAGAGAGCAGACGGATAAAGGACTTCTGCTTGGTGGTCTGTGGTCTGATTCGGGTCTCGGACGCTGCGAGTGCTACCGAGACCCTGGTATCCAGGGACCATCGAGGCGAACATCTGAGCGAAGCCTCGAAGCCCCGCGTGACGATGGGCGGTCGGGTAGGCGTTGTTAGTAGTGCAGAACACAACCCCAGGGTCGCCCAGGATTTCTGGACTGAAATCAAGGATCACCCATTCGGCCTCCGTGTGCCACTTCTTCGATGCCCGGAACATCCATTCGTTGATGTCTGTTATGGAGAGGTTGACATAGCCATGCCAAAGGCAGTCCCGGCTTCTGTCAGCTGCGTTGTCTTCGTACACGTGTCGTAGTCGTACGTCTTCGGGCAGATCTCGCCGGGCTTTGACTGCGGAACTGTCGAGAATGCCGATAAGCCCGGGACGGGCACGGGTGAAATGAACGATGCTGGTAATGCCGCGTTCAACAGCGGCATTGACGACCTCGGGGCAGCGTGGCTCATCACGCACTTCTGTCTCAGATTGTGGGACCGCTTCAGGTGCCCAACTCATGGTGTCTGCGCCTTGACAAGCTCGTAGGTGGAAGAGTCGAGCAATCCGATCAAGGACGACTCCTCGCCTGGCTTGTAGCCGACCATGACTGATTTGCGGGCGCGCCCGATGGCCATCGCCAACATGCGACGCAATCGATCGAGGTCTGCATCGCCGTCTTCGGGACCGTGCGGTGTGACCTGTTGGCTGAGGCCGGGAAGAAGCACATGGTCGAACTCGAGGCCCTTGGCCGAGTGGATAGTGCATAGGGCGACGACCTCGGGGCCCGAAGGCCACTCGTTCTCACGGGCTAGCTCGCAGAACGCTAGCCCCCGATTCTGGAGAGCTTTCCGCGTTTCGCTGAACCAGCCACCGCCGCGAGGTTGGAGTATGGCGATGGACTCTGTGCAGAAGTCAGTGATCTGCGTGAGACGATCCAGCATGATTTGGAGTTGCTGATTGTACTTGCCCTCGACGACTAAAGGAGTTGCACCCGAGCGACTGCACGCGGTGAAGTCTGGTACTGTTCCGTCGTCTTCTGCTGGGAGTCCATCAACGAGGGGAATGGCGAAGGCTGCGATGGCTTCGGTGTTGCGATAGTTCTCTTTGAGGGTATGGATGATCTCGGGTCGTGCGGTTACGCCCACCTCGCGCCAGGTGAAGTACCGGGGATAGATGCGCTGCATCGCGTCAATGATGAAGGTGGTGTTGTGGGAGTCTTGAAGGTGCCGGGTAATGGCCCGAACCTGATTGGCAGAGAAGTCCTGCGTTTCGTCGACGATCACAACGTCGTAGCTGAACCCAAGTTGGGCGTCCGCAGCGAGCACTGCGAGGTCGTTCCAGTCGATTAGACCGCGCTCGGCCTTGGCTTCCTCGTATGCCGGGAGCACATCTTGGAGCAGTTTCTCTCTGAGCGGACGGTTGACCCGGGGATTGAGTCCTCGACCCTGCCGGACTACGGAGAGGTACTCGGAGCGGTTACCCGGGTCGAAACGACCCAGGATGTAGGCGACTTCGTCGGTGAAGAATTGGTCCTGTTTTGAAGTGACGAACGATTGCAGGAGTGGGCGAATCATCGCCGATTCTTGATAGCGGTCGGCGATGTCTGCATCGCCCACCATCGTCCTAGCCCAGCGAGCGAAAGTGCTGGTCGTTAGATCCAGCGCATCATCGTCAGGTACACAGTTGCGGGCAAGTTCAGAGATGTAGCCCTCGAGGGTGCGGTTGAAAGTGAGCACCAGCACCCGCACCGGCGATTCGTGCCCATGACGTTGCCGCCGCTTGAGTCGAGCAACTACTAGCTGGCGCAGGCATAGTAGAGCTGTTGTGGTCTTTCCGCTGCCGGCTGCACCTCTGATTATTCGGAATCCAGGCTTTACGTCACCGATGATCTTGAGCTGCTCATCGGTAGGGGTGACGTCCGGCAAGATCCTCATCAGAGACTCCTCATGTTGTCGGCCCCGCTGCCTGGGACCACGTAATCGCAATGGTACGGGAGCACAGCCTGAAACGGTGGATCTTGAATCATTTCGGTTCGTGCAGGAGGGTTGACGTGTCAGTGGAATTCAGTAGTAGCAAAAGGTCTGTAACCGCTATGATCGCGGCGTGGCTGTCGGTAGGGCAGAATAACGGGGCATGCCAGTTTCAGCAGGTCGTTTGATTCTTGGTGTTGATACCGGCGGCACCTATACCGACGCGGTCGTCTACGACGAGGCCTCGGGTGCTCTGTTGGGCAAGGCCAAAGCACCCACAACCCATGACGATCTTGCTGTCGGTATCGGTCAGGCGATCGAACGGGTGCTCATCGTCGCGTCGGTTGATCCGAACGCGGTCAGCTTTGTTTCATTGTCGAGCACGCTGGCAACCAACGCTCTGGTTGAAGGCAGGGTCGTCCGGCTGCGTTGGTGATGATCGGTTTTGAAGAGGCGATTCTCGACAGGGGCGGTTTGCGCGAAACGATCGGCAGTGACTCGGTGGTGCTGGTCGCCGGAGGACACACCCCACACGGAGCCGAAGCCGAACCGCTCGACGTCGACGCGCTGAGCGCGGCCGTTTCAGAGACGGCGCCTCTGGTAGAAGGATTCGCGGTCACCTCACAGTTCAGTGTGCGCAACCCCGACCACGAGATCGCTGCCAGAGACTTGATCCGGGAGCGCACCGGTCTGCCGGTCACCTGCAGCCACGAGTTGTCCGACGCACTCAACGGCCCCAAACGGTCGGTCACAGCACTGCTCAACGCCCGAATGATTTCATTGATCGATGAACTGTTGTCTGCGACCACAGGTGTACTCGCCCACCTGGGGGTTGAAGCTCCGATCATGGTGGTGCGAGGCAACGGTTCGTTGGTGTCGGCGGATTTCGTTCGGGAACGCCCCGTTGAAACCATCTTGTCCGGACCGGCAGCGAGCGTGCTCGGCGCAGAGCACCTTGTGGGTGCAGGAGATGCCATCATCTCCGACATCGGCGGCACGACGACCGATATCGCGGTCCTGCGTGACGGGGTGTCCGGCTTCGACCCCAAAGGAGCCACGGTCGGCGGGCATCGAACTATGGTTGAAGCGTTTGCAATGGCGACACACGGCATCGGTGGTGACAGCGAGGTGACGCTCGCGGACCGTGCGCACGGACCCGACTTGGTGGTCGGCCCCCGGCGTGTGATTCCGCTGGTGGTCCTAGCCCAGGACCACGGCGACTTCCTGTCGTCACAACTGAGGCGCCAACTCAACGCCGACACGGCTCCTCAGGAATGGAGCGCCGTTTTTCTGCAACCGGCAGCTGGAGCCGATGAAGTTTCGTTGGACCGTGTCGAACGTCAGTTGATGGAACGAATCGGGGGGCAGGTTGTTCTGGCGGATGCCGTTGTTGAGGGGAGTCGCGATGCTCTGGCGTTGAGGCGTCTGGCTGCTCGCGGTGCGTTGCGTGTGTCGGCGTTCACGCCGACCGATGCCGCCCATGTGCTCGGCGAGCAGACGACCCATGATCCGCTGGTTGCACAGGTGGCCGCTGAAGTCTGGTCTCGGCGATGCGACCATCGCGGCAAGATGATCGTTGGTACGCCGAGAGAATTCGCTGAGGCTGTCGTGGCGAAACTGGTACGGCTGTCGGCTGAGAAACTGCTGGCGATGGCGTTCTCAAGCGACGGCCTGTCTGAGTCTGCCGCGACGTCCGAAGTGGTGACGGCGGCGCTTGACGGCAAACTTCGCGCCTCCAAGCTGGTGGCCGGTCTGGCCGTTCCGCTGGTCGGTCTCGGCGCTCCGGCTGCTGCCTACTACGCGGCGATCGGCGAGCTGCTCGGCACAAAAGTGCAGATCCCAGAAAACGCCGATGTCGCGAACGCGGTTGGTGCTGCGGTGGGCAAGGTTCGTATCCGTCGTCGTTTCACCGTTTCAGCGCCGCGCAGAGGACTGTATCGAGTCCATGTGGGCTCTGAACCTGAGTCATTCTTCGAGCTTGAAAAGGCCAAACAAGCTGCGATCGACCATGCCCGCTCAGCGGTGGGCGCGGCGATGACTGTTGCGGGCGCGCCAGAGTTTGAAATGGAGACCCTCTGGGACGAGAAGTCCATCGACTTGAACGGTCGCACGCTATTCGTGGAAGGTGTCGTCACCGTCACCGGCACCGGCCTCCCCCAACTCAATCGAGCGTGACCCGTCTTCGAGGAGACGGAGAATCCCCGCCACTCCGACTGCGCGGACCGTGCATCGGAGATGCCGCCTCCAACTCGACACGAACCCACCGTCCTCAGCGCGGTTGAAGTGGTCAAGGCGGGTCCGACCGGTTCATCGCTGACTCGGCTGAGCAGGATCCCATGGTCGTCGAGTCGAACCACGCCCGGTGGCCTACGCTTTGGGTATGGCAGAAGACGCGTCGCTTGACAGCGAACTGATCAACCGGGTCACCTGGAAGATCCCCAACGCCTTGGCGTTGGTCGGGTCGAGGGCAGGCAACGAACGCAATGCCATGACCACGAGTTGGATTACACAACTTTCGATGGAACCAGTACTGATCGGCGTGGGAGTCGACAACACGGCGGTGACCCATCGACTCATCACCAACGGTGGATCCTTCACGGTCAACCTTTGGGATTCCGATGACACACGGGTCTTCGTCAAGTTCTCAAAACCTGCCCGCGACGATGGCGACACACTCAATGGCCGGCCCGTTCGGACAGGGCGTACTGGTGCACCGGTATTCACCGAAGCCGTTGCTTGGATGGATTGCGAAGTCCGCCATGCGATCGACTTCGGCACTCACACCCTGTTCGTCGGTGAACTCGTTGAAGCGGCGGTTGTCGACGACACGAAGCGCTCCGCTTCCATGAGCGACACTCGCATGAAATACGGTGGAGTAAGACGGCACTGATCACCAGAGCACCGGAACGAAGTCACAGAAAGGTTGATGCTGATGCCAAGCGATGATCCCATCGGGCGCTGGGTTGTGCCGGCTTGTGCGGCGACGGTCGTTTACTCGGCGGTGATCGGTTGGATCCGCTACTCGGGGTCTGAAGGAGAACCGGGGAGCCTGCGTATCTCGGTGTCTCTTGTTGCCCCGTTCGTGGTCGCGGCCTTGGTGGCGTTGCTGTCCCATTCAACCGATCGAGGGCGTTTCATCCTGGCAGCGGGCGCAGGCATCATCCCGGCCGCTGTGATCTCGGTTGTTTCGCTGCCGTTGTGGATCCCGGCGGTCGTGTTGGTTGTCGTTGGTTGGCGTCGAACCGAGCCGGGTCCGTTGTCTGAGATGATTTCGAGCATGGTCGTCACGATCGGGATCTTCGCGGCGATGATCGCCATGCTGGTTCATAGGGATCCGCTCGAATGGGTGGACGGCACAACCGATCAGTATTCAGACAACACGATCACAGCATCGGAGTCTTTATTGTCGGCCACGATTTTGGGGGTGGTAGTGGTCGCCGCTCTGGCTGCTGTGCGCCCTCCGCTCCTTGAAGAAGCGGACTCAGACGTTCCTTGAGAGGCCGAGCGGATTGACCCTGTACACGGCCGCGGCTGAACGAGGCTGTGGCCCGAGCGGCCCGTGAGCGCAGGGCCAACAAGAGCAGGAGACGACAGGTCTCGGCGCACCCACGATGGCCGATCCGCGCTCGTTCTAAGGTTGAGAGCCTGGATGAATCGGCGCGCCGCGAAACAAGTCAGACGCTTTCAGAACCGGCTTGGGCACCACGGTGTTTGCGCATCCGCTGCTTCATTCGGGCGTGGGCCTCTGGTGTGCCGTCGTGGAATGTCCCCATCAGCTTGTCGATCGGCACCGGGCGGTTGCCGTAGTTGCATTCGAAATAGCGGTGATGAAGATGGTGGAAGTAATCCCCGGCGGGAGCGGTCCTCTCTTGGTGACGGCCGATTTCAACGCGTTCGAAACCGGAATGCGAGACCACTGGCGACACGCCGTTGAACAGTCCGCTGAGAATCACGATGACGGGGTGGGCAGGTACTATCCACCAGATCAGAAAGACGCTGAAATAGATCAAATGCTCCAGTGGGTGCATCGAAATACCGCTCCATGGCCCGGTGTTCACGTTGCGGTGATGCAGGTAATGGGCGTGATCGTAGAACCAACGTGTATGCAACAACCGGTGGTTGAGGTAGAAGTGGGTGACGGCCCACAAGTACACACAGACAGTGAGCATCCCCAAATACAGCCACGCCGAGTCCCACTGCGCTGATCGGACCAAGTCGTTGGCGTAGGCCCACAAGGTCAGCGACTCGTACAGAGTCCAGATCGTGCATCCGCTGACGAGACTCCAGAACATGTTGTCGCGTGTCTGACTAGTCCACAGAAACGAACGGTTTGTGGTGCTGAGCCAACGCAGGTTGTATTTGTAGCGCTGCTCCTGAGCCTGCCGGGAATACAAGAGCAGATGAAGCGACCCCGCCACCAACGTCAACAACACGGCATTCCGCAAATAGATTTCCAACATCCAACCCGGATGCAGAGCCTCCATTCGATCCATCGCCGGGGTCAGGTAGTTCCAAATCAGAACTGCCAGCGCCACCCAACAAATCCCGTAAGGAAGCATCACGGGAGAAATCAAATACCGCAGTGTTGCCACTGGCTTCGGCGGCCAGTCAAGGATCGGCGACACGGAGATGGGTACGGTCGGTTCGTAACCTTTGGCCCCGGGACCGTTCGAGGCATTGGTCGTCGGGAAAGCATCAGGCATCGGCGGACTTTAGCTTCGAGAGTGTGCCGAGGCAAGGGTTGCGGTGAACTTCATGACGCCGTCGTCGACCGGTTGACGACCGATGAATCTGCGGTCCCGTAGATAATTCTGAGTGTTCAGCCACGGTTCGCGGTCGCCCTGGCGAGGAAGCAGATGCATTGCCCGTTTGATGTAACCCGCCGGGAAATCATCAATGAAGGGTCGCGGTGGCATGTCATGGTCTGTTGGCCGCAGGCGTGGCGTGCACTGTGTGGTTCCTGTCTCGCGCATGTGGTTGAGCAGGCGACACAAATAGGCGGCGTTCAGATCGACTCGCAGCGTCCAAGACGCGTTGACGTATCCGAATGTGGTCACAAGGTTCGGGACATCGGAGAAGGCCATTCCCTTGTAGGTCCAGGTCTCGCCGGGATTGACGGGTCGTCCGTCGACTTCGAGCCTGACTTGACCCAGTGCAACAAGGTTCAGTCCGGTGGCTGTGACGACGATGTCAGCTTCAAGCCCCGTACCGGACTCGAGCAGGACCCCTTTTTCTGTGAAGGTGTTGATCGTGTCGGTCACCACTGAAGCCGACCCGTTCTTGATCGCTTTGTAGAGGTCGCCGTTGGGAATGAGGCAAAGCCTTTGGTCCCAGGGGTTGTATTCGGGGGTGAAGTGCCTGTCGATGTCGTAGTCGGGTCCGAGAGCTTGACGGGCAGCACCAAGCAGCCGGTCCTTAAGGCGTTCTGGTTTCGTTCGTGACATTCTGTAGATGAGATGTGTCCGGACGATGTTCTTCCAACGTGTCAACCAATAGGCGACTCGTTTTGGCAGTACTTGTTTGAGCCGCCGGTTTATCGGGTCGATGTCGGGTGCGGGGGCCATATAGGTCGGTGAGCGCTGCAGCATGGTGATGTGCGCGGTGTCGACGGCCATTGCCGGCACCAGTGTCGCCGCGGTTGCTCCTGAGCCGATGACGACCACCCGCTTGCCTGCGTAGTCGAGGTCTTCAGGCCAGGCCTGCGGGTGGATGATCTCGCCCTCGAAACGTTCAATGCCTCGAAATTCGGGGGTGAACCCTTTGTCATATGAGTAGTAGCCCGAGCACATGTCCAAGAAGTTGGCCGTCATTGTGCTGTGCTCACCGGTGTCGGTGTGTTCGATCCCGACTGTCCAACACTGCTCGGCGCTCGACCATGACGCTCGGCGCACGCGCCGGTTGAAGTGGATGCGGCGACCGAGGTCGTGCTCCTCGACGGTCTCGTTGAGATAGTCGAGGATGGCGGGGCCGTCGGCGATCGACTTCTCGGCGGTCCACGGTTTGAAGCTGTAGCCGAGGGTGTGCATGTCGCTGTCGGAACGCACACCGGGGTATCGGAACAGGTCCCAGGTGCCGCCGGTATTCGATCGCCCCTCGAGGATCACGAACGTTCGGTCCGGGCATTCCTTCTGCAAGTAACAGCCAGTTCCGATGCCGGTGATCCCCGCCCCAACAATCAATACGTCTGTGTGGTCGCAGGGCGCGTTGGTGTTGCCGGCCGTGGCCGGATCCGCGGAAGCTGTGCTTGACTTCTGCGAGTTTGTATTGCCCGGGGCGGGAGCAGAACTGTGGTTCACAGGATCAAGTATGGCTGGATGTGCGGGTCAGTCCTCAAAGAGGTGGTACATGGCGGCCGTGGCGTTGCACATCATCTCGACGCGCTCCGAGCGTTCAACTGCGGCAACGAATTTCAGACCATCGTCGGCCAACCAGCGGCCGCCCTCCCCGAGTGCATCGAGAGCCGGGCCAACAACCGTACGAGGATCCACGGGCGGGCCTCCCATACGGTCGTAGTCGGGGCCTGAGGATCGGAAGGCGGGGGTGTCCATGCTGGGCGCGACGATGGCCAACGTGTCGACTCCGGAGCCTTTCAGCTCCCAGCCGATCGCCTCAATGAGGTTGATTGAGAAGGCCTTGGTTGCGCTGTAGAGACCCACGCATGCGGTGCCGGACAGGGCAGACCCCGAACTGGTGACAACGAATCCCCCTCGCTCGCGTTCGGCCATGGCCGGCAGAGCCCATGCAGCCAGATCGACGGTCGCCCGGCAGTTGATGTCGAGGGTCTTGCGGCGCATCTCGGCGTCCATGTCGAGGAAGGGGCGGACATAGGAGACACCGGCGTTGGCGACCGCAATCCCGATCTCGAGTCCGTTGGTCTGCTCGGTGAGCACGTCGACCCATCCGGGGTCGCCCACGTCGGCGATCACGGTGCGAGTCTCACCGCCGAGACCAGCGGCGACATCGACGACTCCCGGTGAGACGTCGACCATCACAACCCCGACGCCCCGAGCGATCAACTCCTCGGTGTACGCCAACCCGACCCCGGCACCCGCACCGGTGACCACACCCCACGGCCCATACTTCTCAGCAAAGTCTGTCATCCCCCAACCTTGCCAGAGCCCACCCCAATCCGTCGAAACGAGCACTGGGGCCTGGGGAATCCAGCGCTCATATGCAGCCACGGAGTCTTGCGTGCATGACCGAGTTCGATTTGACGCTGAAGTCTTTGCAGCAATTCCGGAACCCATTCGGTTGCGGCTTCTCTATCCGAGGAAGTGGTATAGCGCGGCAAGCGTTGTGATCTGTGCGCATCGTTCGCTCAACGCGTTTAGTGGCTCATCGAGAGTCTCACGGCTGACCCCCGCAAGGAGGAGAGTGATCAACGCGATCCTCTCGAAACCGCGGGCTGCGGACTCCAAAGAGATGGCGAAAGCGGGCGCTGTAAGCGTAGGAAAAATGTCCCGACGGATGTGCCAATTGGAGATCGGAGTAGCGTGCACGAACTGCGATAGGACGCTGTGCATCGCAGGGGCAGATCGGACCTCAGACGCGTTCGAGTAGCCGAGATTCAGCAATTCTGTGATAGCCGGGAGAGATGGGGTCCCGTGTTCAGGGACGGGGATTTCTGTAGCTGGTCCGAGGAGGTCGTTGATCAGGTTTTGCGGCACTCCGTCGGATTGGAGGCTCTTTGAGATCTTGTCTCGGTGATGCGCGCCATCATTCACCAGTGTCTTCAGGGCTTGGCCTGGAGATGTCAAGACCATCCGTGCCAACTTCCGTGGCGATCGCCCAGTCCCAGTATGCGGCCTGCTCGATCAAACCGCGAGCCAGCGTGGCTGCCAATGCTCCGCCACCCTGATCTCGGACCAGGGAATTTACCGATCCAAGGCGGTACCAGGCCGAATCAGCAATCCCCTGCAGCTGCAAGTCGGAGATGCCCTCAACCACAGGGTCTAGTACCTCGACGAGCACTTCGGACTCTCGAACAAGTTTCTGAATGGTCATCTAGACTCGAAGTGTCTCTGTTTGATGGGAGTCTGTGGTATGGCGGAACTGGGCAACAGGCGGTTCATTGAGTGGTGTCACCGGTTTTGGAACCCCTGTGCACATCGGTTGCAGGCGGCCCCGATTGTGCTCGGAGGCAGACTGGGCTGGTTAGTTGTTGGATTCTCGAGCGGTGGTCCCCCGGTGTCGGATCCACTGAGAGGGACTTGCCTCTCAGAGTGAAGACGATGGATCCTGCGCAATGATCGGGTTTCACCGGATCTGGGTTGCAGTGGAAAGTTGCCTGGGTGCACATGAGGCGGCAGCCGTATGACGCAGCTGCCATCAGTGTTGAGATGTTTGGGTGCGTCTTCCGACGACCCGAACTGATTACGACGTATTTGGGTTTCACTGCATCGAGAAGCCGGTCGATCAATTTGAGCTTTGCTCCGTGATGAGGAAGCAGAAGTGCATCGGCTGATAGCTGTGCACCAGAGGTGAGCAACCAGTTCACAGCCGTGTCGTCTATGTCGCCCGGAATGAGGAACCTGTACTCTCCAACTTGTAGCGCCAAGACAGCACTTGTCCTATTGATCCTATTAGCCGAGCTTCCGAGCAAGGCAGCGTCCAAGACCTCGATGTAAGGCGGTGACAACACCGACCATTCGATCCCTCCGATACTTCCGACTCTGCCCGCAAACGCGTGCTCTGTAGTTCCACCGATCTCGTCGAGTGCTGACAGGATCCCCAGAAGTGCGGTCCTTACTTTGGGTCCCGGTGGAATTGGTCGGGCTACAGGATTCATGTAGAGGGTCGTCGAAGCGTTCCCATATTTTCGAAGAAGTTCATGGATTCCGCCGCAGTGATCGAGATCTTGGTGGGTAACTACGATATCGAACTCTGCAAGGTCTATTTTGTCGAGCACTCTTGCTGCTGGGTCGACACCGGCGTGTGGACAATCAACGATCAGGGCGGACCCCGCATCGATGGTAACAATGGCATCGGCTTGGCCGACATTGAGGAAATGGACTTCCGAAGACATCTCAGGAACCGTAAGTCGTTACTGCGGATTCGAGCGTTCACTTGTGGCCGGGTCGAGGCCGTTGTGCATTCCAAGTGCTACGTAGTCTGAGAGATGGGCGGACCGATGGAACCGGTAACGCCCTGTGTCCGGGTGGCCGGTCAACTCGAATGTTGCATCCTTTTTGAGAAGCCATCCGGGTATGCCTTCGTGCAGATCGACGGTGTAACCGTCATCGGGCCCTCCGAGCACCCATACCTGGACCGATGTGCGTTCGACGCCTAGCACCGTACCGGGGGCCTGACTAAACGGTTCGAGGCGCGCATCTCCAATTTCGCGTTCCACAACCTCGGGGAAACGGACTCTTCCGTCAGGCGCCTTGTATTCGGCCATGACCCGTTGGATCGACGCTTTCATAGCGTCATCCAATTCGAACGCTTGGTACGCCAACAGTTCTGCCTTGTCGACCAGTGATGCGAGGTCCGATGTCGGTTCGGCCATTTGCTCTCCCAGTACCGCGAACAATTTCTCGTAGTGCTGAGTCCATTTGGCTGGCAGTGGGATTTCTTCTAGCAAATCGACACGGATTCGTCCGGTTGTTGAGTGAGAATGAACAAAACACGATGCGATTGATGTGGACAAAAATGCATTGAGCGCCCATATGGTCTGCGGTTTGCCAGAGAGCGTCTGCCATGAGTTGGAAGGGAGGACTCCGGTTGTGTCGAGGATCGGACGTAGCCGCCAAGCGTTGTCCTGAAATCGGTTGGCTTGAACGAGCAGTTTCGGACTGTCATCCAGGATGGTCTCCCATCCATCAGCGAGTCGGAAGTTGTCCCTTGGGTCGGCCACCCAGGTGATCAACTCACGCCCGATGGAACGGTGGATCGGCGCCTTTGTGCCGCGTGCGAGGACGGGTGTACCCTCACCCGAAGGAACGGGACACGGCTTACCAGTTTGCACCTGGCCTGACGTCACAATCGCGACTTTCTCCACGGTGATGCCTGACGCTGCGAGAACGTCGACGGGGCCGCCTGTGAACGCCCGACGTAGTGGAGGGATTTCGGTGGACTGGAACTGCGCGGCACCCCTGTCGAGAAATGACTCCCGGTGCGCCTTGGATGCGGTCACCCAGCGGAACGCAAAGTTCGAGCGCTGGACGGTCCTCAGTTTCTGTGCAAAAACCACTGCGGATGGGTGGCGGGCTTCGCGAAACAGGTCTCTGGGTAGCCTCCACACCTCGAACACGCTGCATCTCCGGTCGACGTCAAGTCGCGACTTCTTGTGCCCAGTTGAGCTCAACCAAGAGGCGGGTAGAATGCACGCCAGCAATCCCCCATCAGCTAGCTGGCCGATGGCACTGTCAAGAAACCGGATTGCCCGCTCGTCATTTGAGCCCAGGGACTGCTGCCAAGGTGGATTAGTCACCCAGATCGTAGGAGGCGACCCAAAGCAGGGGGTTTCCTCAAGGGAATCCCGCTGTTCTATCTGCCATGAGTTCCCCAGGGGCAACGACGAGACTAAGAGAGAGAGCTTCGCGATCTCCACCGCGATCGGTTCAATATCCGCTCCGTACATGTGGGTCTTGAGCCAGTCGTGGGTCGTTCTGGCCGACCATCGGCCTGGCGAAATGTTCTCTAACCGCTCTTGGGCGGCGAGTAGGAGATTGCCCGCCCCGCACGCAGGATCAACGACATACCGATCTTCGGGTGGGATTTCCTCGATCGGCAGATGGTCAAGAATCCGCGATGCAAACCGTTGATCCGTGTGATAGATACCAAATTCACTGCGTAGCTCCGACGTAAGAAAGAGTTCCTCGTAAACAGCGTTGATCGTGCGCGCATCGATTGCCGAGTAGTCCACGTTGTCCCCAAGTTCGCGGAGTGTCGATTCAACCAGTTCAGGGTGCTTGCTCTGCCACCTTGCGAGGTTTTCAAAATACTCGCCGTGCCGTGTCAATACACCATCAACGATACGGCCGCCAGTGATGCGCTCTAGCTGGTACTTGTCTCGGACGATTGCCGCGGCAAGGGACTCGATCACGAGTCTTGCTGCGCTCGTAGGCTGAATCTTCTCCTCCAACGCGTGGTGGAACGAGTGTTTCATCCGCGCACTAATCGAATCCACTGATTTGCTGCGTGCCTCTACGAGCAGCCTCGCATCTATCGGGAACAGCGTCAACTGGCGCATTCCCGCTTTGGCTGCGCGGATTGCCCTCGGAGCAAGTTCGGTTGCCAGCTTGGAACTTCTCAATTCACGAATCTGCGCTGGCGCGATCGGCCCTCGGATTCGGCTTGGCGATTCTCCCGTTGACTTGACTTCATACAAGTCGAGAGTGCCGTTTAACCGCTCGATCAAGGCAAACGGTGTGGCCAACAGACGCGCGGCACTCAGCAACTCACTGATATCGTCTCCAGGGGCGGTGAAGCCAGCTATCGCACTAGTTCGTAGGTCTTGGGGGGCGTCTTGGGTGAACGCCACGACATCGGCGACTACCTTGCTGGCAGGGGAACCTACGCGACGCTGGCACAGCGCTTTCTCATAGCCCAGCTCTCGGAAAGCTTCGGTGAGCCTGTTAGCAGTCATCATCGTGTGGAGGCGCTGACACAAGCCGACTTGCGTTGTCGCGGAGAGTCGGCATCCAGCAACGATAGCAGGTGGTCGAAGTCATTTGATGGTCCCGCGACTGTCGTACTCGCATACCAGGAATGTACGAGTCAGGTGTGACAACGACCGATGAGGGTTTGGGGTTTTCGGAGATGCGCGGCGAGTTGAGCGGTCACCAGTGAGGTTTGCCGGCATAAGGCAACGCTCGGATTCGGTAGCGGGTGAAGCGTCGGAAACGTAGGCGGGTGCGTTGACGTGTCCGGTGAGGTTGTTGCTGCTTAGGTGGGGCCGCTCGACGCAAGTTTTTGAAGCGGGTTGCGATGTCAGTCGTACCGGTTGACGGTCACGAGTGCGTCGTCTGCGACCGAAGAGGCCAAGTGGACCTGTCGGTAACTACAGCAGGGCGAAACCACGCACGGTGTCACGGGCTGCTACTAGCCTGTAGCGCGTTGTGCGAGTTCGACTTCCCCATTCAGCAACGTGACGGACGGTGTAGCCCGGTGACCTCGGAGGCGACTGCAGGTGACTCGGTTGACGACGTTTCGGTGGCCGCGGAGAGAGGCAACCTGGCGCCGGCTGCACGGCCGTTGGACCATGTCAGCCAACCGGTTCTGAATCGGCCTCATGAGGAGCCTTCGCGTCACTGGGAGTTGGCGGAGGACAATACGTCCACGGGAGTGGCGATCGAAGGGAGGCGGCTGAGCCAGGCGCTCGTGATTGTGCCCAAGGAGCGGGGTACGCAGTTGCGGATGCAGGGGACGGGGACCGCGGCGGAGCAGAACGAGCTGGTGAACCGCATCCGTGATGCAGTGTCGGGGTGGAGGAACGCGAACTATCCGGGGGCGACTTCCGCGACGAGACAACTCTTGTGGCATTGGCGTAGCGAGGCCAACGACCCGAGGCTGTTCTTCGCGCAGGTGGAGGCGGCCGAGACCCTCATCTGGCTGACCGAGGCCAACGCAAGCCGGGACAGGGTGCTCGCTGGCGTTCGACGAGACTTGGCGGAGGCGAACCGAGACTACAACAGCGATATCAGCCGTCTCGCGGTGAGGATGGCCACCGGTACGGGGAAGACCGCGGTGATGGGTATGGTCATTGCCTGGCACGCCGTCAACGCGGCCGCGTCGCAGCGCCGTGATGGGCGATACACCACCTGCTTCTTGGCGATCACTCCGGGTCATACTGTCCGCGAGCGTCTCGCGGTGCTGCGTCCGGCGCACCCCGAGAACGTCTATGACGAGATGCGGTTGCTGCCGGAGAGCAAACGCAGCGCGCTGGGAGCGGTCAAGGTCCAGGTGTTGAACTTCCAAGCGTTCCAGCGACGGGACCGGCTGTCTGCTGCGTCGAGCGACGCCAAGAAGCTGCTGCGAGCTGGGAGGACCCCGGAGCTTGAATCCATGTCGGCGGTTCTCGACCGGGTGCTGCGTGGGTTCCCGACGGGGCAGGGCGCACCGAAGGTGTGCGTGCTGAACGACGAAGCTCACCACTGCTATCTGCCCGAAGCCGGTCGGCGCACAGCAGAAGACGACGATGTCAAGGCTGCAGCGATCTGGTTTGGAGCTCTGGAGGGATTACGCGACGCGGAACGGCTCGGCCCGGTCTATGACTTCTCCGCCACGCCGATCTTTATTGAGGGCACTGACCGCCGGGAGCGGATGTTCCCCTGGGTGGTCTCGGACTTCCCGCTGATGGACAGCATCGAATCCGGTCTGGTCAAGATTCCGCAGGTGCCCGTCGATGATGATTCCGCGAGCGAGCGCGTCAAGTGGCGCAACCTCTACGCCAGTACGACTCCCAAGACCGTCAGACGCGGTGCGGTGCCGGCCGAACTGAACCGTGCGCTCACCGCGCTGTACAACAGTTATGAACAGAAGTTCAACCAGTGGATGCATCCGGATGATCCGGACAAGACGATGCCCACACCTCCGGTATTCATCGTGGTGGCCAACAACATCGCCAATGCCAGTGCTGTCGCGGATCACATCGCGGGATGGTCGGAGAAGCGCCCCGATGGCTCACTTGAGCATCACGAGGGAGCCTGTGATCTGTTCGCCAACTACCGTGCCGACGGTCCGACTGAACGCGTCCACACGTTGTTGGTCCATTCCCAGCTTGAAGGGGAGGCCAGCCTCAGCGGAGCCGTCAAGGCACAAGCCGGCCGGTTGAAGCTCCCCGGCGACGACCGTGATGACCGCGACATCGTGCGCGGCGCGTTGAACTCGGTCGGTAGGCCGGGGGGTCTCGGTGAGCACATTCGTTGCGTGGTGTCAGTCCAGATGCTCACGGAGGGATGGGACACCCGCACCGTCACCCACATCCTCGGATACCGGGCGTTCTCCACGCAATTGTTGTGCGAGCAGGTCACGGGCCGTGCTCTGCGACGCTCCAACTATGACAACTACGACGACGAAGGCAGGCTTGTCGCGGAGTATGCAGAGGTCATCGGCGTTCCGTTTGATTTCATGCCGGTCAAACACCCTGGAGACAGCCCTGAACCGCCGAAACCCCGGTATTGGGTTCACAGCGTCTCTGGACGACGCAACCATCGAATCGAGTTCCCCAACGTGGAGCAGTACCTCACAGAACCCGGAGCCGGCGGGTTCCAGCTGAACCCCGAGCGGGTCATTGAATGGGTGCCGCGCGGAGCCAAGGAAGCTGTGCTGGCAGGGACGGTCGGAGACACCAGGACCATCAGTGCGGAAGCGAACATGCGTGAGCAGCAGACCCGCACCCGGCTCGCTGCCGGGCTCGTGCGACGCTGGAGCCAAAGGATGGCCGACGACGGCGAGGGGTGGCGCGCGCGACGACGGTTGTTGTTCTACGACGCCATCAGAATCGTCAGGCTCTGGACATTTCTTGCAGAGGTCAACGAATTTCACTACGACGGACTCGGGTCAAGCAACTTGGACCAGGCCGTCAAGGAGATAGACGACGCGTGCGAGACCACGGACGGCGCACAAGACCGGCTTGTAGCAGCGTTCGCGCATCCGGCAGTGTTGGACACTTCCAGCGTCAGGTATGAGACCAGCCTCTCGGATCGCCACATCACCAAGAACTCGGAACTGAACATCGCGGCCTGCCACTCGCACTTTGAAGCGGCCTGTGCCAGAGCGCTTGACAAACACCCTGACGTGACCAGTTGGGCACGCAACTTCCGGCTCGATTGGAGCGTTCCCTACCTGTGGGAAGGCACCTGGCACCGATACGAACCCGATTTTGTGGCCCGCCTCTTTGCAGAACACGAGGACGCCGACGCTGTGCATCTCATCATCGAGTGCAAAGGCGTGCCCGATGACCAGAGCGAACGCAAGAAACAGTCCATCACGAACCGGTGGATACCGGCAGTGCAGTCATCGCTGCAGTTACCGATGTGGTTGCGGCGATGGTCGTTCGTGGAACTGGACGAGCCCGAGGGCCTGTCAGCGGATCTGAGCGCCGCGATCAGAGTGGCCCGAGCCGAACATCCAAAGCCCGCCGAGCAAGGAGCAGCGTGATGGCGAAACGAGCCAGCGCCAAGACCACCGACCAGTACACGCACCCCTCAGCCAAACGCGTCAACCTGCCGACTGAGCAGACCAGCAAGACGATGAGCGAAACCGACCGTCGCCCGATCCTGTACCAGCCCCAGACCCGTGAGGTGGACGACGAGCCCATCCTTGCGTGGAACCGTCAACCCGCCAACCAAGACGGTCACGCCGCGCATCCGCTGTATGTGCGTGAGAAGGTCCACCCAGCCGCTTTCGTGAAACTGCTCCAAGGCGGCGGCGACCAGCCACAACTCTTCAGCGACTTCAACGGCCTGCCCTCCCCGGACGCCGCCTACGAGTGGTATCAGCACGCAGCCAACTGGTCCAACCGGCTCATACACGGAGAATCCGCCCGAGTGATGGCCTCCCTGCTCGCACGCGAGAACATGACGGGCAAAGTCCAGATGGTCTACTTCGACCCGCCCTACGGGATGGGCTACAAGTCCAACTTCCAGGTATCTATCAATCAGAAGGACAGGACACCCGAATCCGCCGAGGGCCGCCCGCTAGACACTCGTACGATCCGCGCCTTCCGGGACACCTATGAACGCAACATTCACTCCTACTTGGACCTAACCCGCGAGAAACTCATCCTGATGCGCGAACTGTTGGCCGACACGGGTTCGTTGTTCATGCAGATCGGCGACGACAATGTGCTGAGAGTTGGACTGTTGTTGGATGAAGTGTTCGGAGCAGAGAACCGCGTATCTCTCATCCCCTTTGCAACCACGAGCGGCTCATCGTCCAAGACGCTGCCCAGCGTTGCAGATTTCCTGCTTTGGTACGCGAAGGACAAACGACAGTCCAAGTACCACCAACTCTACGAACCGCTCACTCGCGCTGAGAAGGTCGCGCATATGAGTTCTTACGCGATGGTTGAACTTGAAGACGCGAAGACCCGCGCTCTGACTCCCGAAGAGAGGGATGACCCAGATTCGCACTTGCCTGACGGTTCGCGGCTCTATAGCCGCGTGGCACTCACGTCACCTGGTGCCTCAACCACAGGGCGCTCGGACCCGTATTCTTGGAGAGGGCAGGCCTGGACCTGTCCAGCGGGTGAGCAGTGGCGTGTATCAATGGAGGGTATGGACCGTCTCGCGGAGCTAAACCGCTTAGACGCTGCCGGGCCGGGTTCTGCGCTCCGTTGGAAGCGATACGAGAACGAGGTTCCTGGGCGGCGCATCAACAACATGTGGCACCAACAGGCCTACGCGTCAGATAAACGCTACGTAGTGCAGACAGCGGACAGCGTGATTGAGCGATGCGTTCTCATGGCCACTGACCCTGGCGACCTTGTGTTCGACCCGACGTGCGGTGGAGCCACTACTGCGATAGCCGCTGAGAAATGGGGGCGGCGTTGGATTACCTGTGACACCTCGCCAGTCGCCGTGTCAATCGCACGCCAACGGCTCTCAACCGCGACCTTCCCCTACTGGACACTGGCTGACTCGGTAAACGGCGCGCGCCTGGAAGCACAACTCTCCGGCAATCCCGAAGCTCCCCCACCCGAGGGCGGATGGGCAAACGACCCCGCCCAAGGACTCGTCTACGAACGCGTCCCCCAAGTCTCGGCCGGCGTCTTGGCCTACGACCTTGACCCTGACCCAATCCTGCTCGTAGATCAGCCACGCAAGAAACGTGGCGTGACTCGCGTGACCTCACCGATGACCGTGGAGAGCGAGCAACCCTGGGCGACGGTCATCCCCCTGGAAGGTTCCGACGATGAGATGGTGGTCGCTCACGGCCATTTCTCCGAAGCTGTGGAGGCGGCTCTGTTGAACCACACGATCAGCGGAGGACGCGCCAGCGCCGACATGACCATCCGCGCTCTGGAACCGTGGCCGGTCTACTCCGAGTTGCTTGTATGGAAAGCCACTTACACCATTGACGGAGGCGCAGCGGAACATGTTGCTGCGGTCATGGTCGCCGCCGAGGATGTGACCGTGCCCGGCGAGATGATCCGCGAGGCAGCTCGAGAGATAACCGACAGCGACGAGCGAGCCGAAGTGCTGCTGGTGGTCGCGTACGCGTACGCCGCCGACGCTCCAGCGAAGGTCGGCCGTATCACCGTTGCGAGAGCGCAGATGAACCGAGACCTGATGATCCGCGAACTGTCAGCCGAAACCGGTCACGAGGCCTTCGTCATTGTCGGGGAACCTGACATCCGCATCATTGGCGACTGCCCCGGCGGCCAGATAGCCGTGGAGGTCAGCGGTTACGACACCTTCGACCCGGCCACCGGCAACGCCTCCGATGGAGGCCCCGACGACGTGGCCTGCTGGATGCTCGACACGGACCATGACGGTGAGAGCTTCTACGCCCGACGCATCCATTTCCCCGGAGCTGCCAACGATCGCCAGATCAAGAAGCTGCTGAAGGAGTTGGGCAAGAACGCTGACGACATCGAAAAGGAAGCCCTCACCGCGATGCGCTCCGCACCGTTCGACCCGCCCGAGCGAGGACGAATTGCAGTCAAGGTGGTAACCGTCACCGGCATGGAGATGACCGCCACCAGAGAGACATCAAACTCCTAGAAACAGAGGGTTTCAGTCTCTTGTAGTTGATGTCACATCAATCTCAGGTATTGCCACAACAACCAATGTACGATTTATGAATGGCGTGTGTTGTCGCGGCGCAGCGTTACTCTGGACTGGCCACGAGGAAGAGGTCCACTGATGCGAGGGACTCTGTTCGTCCTTCAGATCGCAGCATCAGCGTTCCGCTGCTAGTGGAGATCACCGAATTGCTGGGGAAGATTTTCGACGCCAAGGTTGAACCTTTGGCGCCATCTGAGGATGACGAGTTCCTGAGGGAGGTCTGGCAAGAGGTGGGCGGCGACCTGCACCAAGCCATGCGGGATTACCCCCTGAGCCAAGCCGCGTCCGACGCTGAGTCCTTGCCTGCATCTGCCTAGTGACAGACTTGCCGCTACCCACGAATCCTCGGACACCCCGAGGAGGACTCCGGCTGCCCTGTGCTTGGCGGTTGTGGTCAGGCTGACGCGGCGGGTTCGAGTGGGGCAGTGTCGGTGACACTGAATAGTGGCGGGGTGTCCTGAGTCCCGCTCCATTGCTGCAGGAGTTGGTCGGATTCTTGAGTGATCGCCCTGGCATCCAGGTGCTGACCGGCCTTTTCGAGAGCGTCCTGCGCGCCCCTCTCGACTCGGGCACGGTCGTCGCGAAGAATGGCGGCGAGGTCGATGCGCTGCAGCAGTTTCTTCGTCACCGGTCGCTTGGCGTCAGTGAACAGCAACGACTTGAGGAGGAGGGTTGCGGCTCCACTCGTCAGCGCACTGAGAAGGACGGCTGCCTCGGCCGCTGATTCGCACGGCAGGAAGTACGACGTGTCGTCGAATAGGACCGGCCGGCCCTCGCTCGGACCTACGAGATGGAACCTAGGAGTCTTGTGGAGGCCCGACACTGCGACCTTCCACGGCGCGAATGTGTACGGCCCGATGCCGAACATCGAGAAGGCCGGTCGGTTTCGGTAGATCGACGACTTGCGGGCAGCGAACCGTTCAGCGTGGGTCTGCAAGTAGCTCCAGAGCATGGGTGCTGTGTGTCGCAGGCTCCTCGTCTCATCTGCCAGCGATCGCTGAGTCACGACCACGTAACGTTCTGGGGGCCGGCCCGCGTTCACATCTGAACCTTTGAGAAGCGGATACACCCAGTCGTCTTCGACCTCGACGGGTTCGCCGAGCGCGTTGTGGAGCTTGCCGCCCTCGTCAGTGCGAAGCTCCATCACGGCTGCTGAATCGTGCTTGACGCCTTGCCGCCACTGCACTGGCGACGACCCGTCGTATTGCCGAGCCACGGCGTGAGCATCCACATCGGCAACGAGAGCCCCACCCACCAATCCCATGGTGCTTGTCGGACGGCTCGCATCGAGTGACTCAAAGACTTGGCAACGGTAGTTGCGGCTTGCTCCATCGAGTTGAACAGCGAAGAGGCAGGCGTCGACTGCTACCCCGAACGACTTCTTCGCGTCGATCCGCCACAGGAACGAATCAGCCACATGTAGATCCAGGTGAGCTGCCAACGTGAGAACCCGGCGTGCGACGGAAGTCTTGCAAAGAAGCGCGACCGTAGGCTCCTGTTGACGCAATTCCGTCAGGAGCCGCATCCAGATGTACTCGGCGACGTCGAAGTTCGACTCACCCGTAAGCGCATCTATCCCCCGAACGGAACGCAGGTTGGTGCGGTCGGGGATCTGGATCGAGTCCATCGCGCCGAGGTCGGACAACGTGACCCACGGCGGATTCCCGAGGACCAGCAGTGGCCCGTCCGTCTCCCACTGGAGCTTGCCCAAGTCGTGCCGGAACATATCGCCCACCTCAACTCGCCACGTAACATCTCTGGTGTCAGAGCCATTGAGTCGACAGCGGGCGGTTTCGGCATGGCTGGGTTGTATCTCCACTCCCAACATTTCGATGGACGGCTCGAGGACCGAGGCCGCAGCGAGCATGAAGCTCCCCTCACCGCACGTCGGTTCCAGCACCCGGCGCGTTCCGCGCTGGATCGTCGCTAGGACTTGAGTGCACTCGACCGCGAGCTCCCAAGGTGTTTGGAAGTCGCCGAGTTCCTTACGAGAGGAGGTCTTGGACACCGCCGACCCCTCCTGCGTTGTTGATCGCGTGGTTGTACTGGAGCCGCCACTGAAGGGCATTGCTGATCGTGATGTAGCCCTGTGTCGGGGGGTCGCTGAGAACTCGTTCGGCCAAGGCCGCGCGGCCAATTTCGTCTAACGGCAGATTTCGGTCCTCCATGAAGGCAACGAGGTCATCGATATTCCCGCCTCGGTCGAGTATCTCGAGGATTCCACTCGTCGTCTGGTAGTCGCCGGTTCTCGACCGGTCGATGAACAGCGCGTGGCGAACATCGATCACCGCAGACTGGGTCTCGTGTGTGTCGTTCTTTTCGTACACGAACACGAGCAGGTCGTAGCCCAGCCCGAAGATCTTCTGCGACGCGTCGCGGAACGGGCACGATGACTGGGTTGATTAATGAATGTCGCCTTGAGATCAACCTCCAGTTCCGGGAAGTCGATTCCGCGAGCCGCGTTTCCAGGGCTGTACGCGTGCCGCTCTGCGAGGAACTCGTTGAAATTCGCCTCGATCCAGGTGCCCAGCGCCTTGCCGTCCGTTGTGCCGAACAACTCGGGGATCGGCGTGTCGCGAAGTGACTCGGCGAACTCGGCAGCCGCGGCCTTCAAGCCGATGAGATCGAGCGAGTTCGACATCACCCCACCATAACGCTGCCGTGTGACGCCGGGTTCGGCCCACATGCCATTGCCATCTGCGCTCACTCGTCCTCGTCGAAGTGATCGCCTTTGCCTTCAACCTACGGCCATGTCCTGCCCGGTCATCGACGCGAGGCGGGAGGAGGCCAACGCCGAGCAAACGGACTCGGACGACGAGTACTTTCAACGCTGTAATTTGTCAGTCGAGGTCGTTAACCTGAAACCAGCAGAAAGTGCAGGTGGAGAACCCCCGTGACCGAGACCACGATTCACACAGGAATGCTCGCACGCGTGACCGGAGTCAGTGCTGACAGGGTGTTCTTCGATCTCCGTAACGGCAACAGCGGTTGGTTTGACCAGGACGGGGCATGGCTTCGATGCCGATGACGTGATCATGATCTCGGGTGAAGGTCCCGGCCAAAGCGCGGAACGGGTCGATGCCAGCGCGTGGCCTGACGACTTATGGGTCGGTGTCGTCAAGATCAAGTTAGACGATGTCACAGTCATTGAGGCGAGCGGTCGGTACCGGAAGGTTCCAACGCAAGCGGATCTTGAGTATGAGGTCGGTAACACCGTTGAGGCGGGGGAGGTCCGAGGGGTCATCCGCGTCCTCTCAGAAGAACCTATTAAGTACATTGAGCTGCCAGCGATCGACGAGGAGGTTGTGAATCGATTCCGAACCGAAGGTAATTCTGATCAACGGCTCACCTTCGACGACTTCGGTGGGTTGAGTTCTGTAGTGAAGCGTGCACGCGAGCTGATCGAGCTACCGCTTGAGCGACAAGCAGAATTGGCCAAGATCGGAGCACGCGCAATCAAGGGCGTGCTCTTTACAGGCCCGCCGGGTACCGGCAAGACGATGTTGGCTCGGATCATTGCGGCCCAGGCGGACGCATCGTTCTTTGAGATCTCGGGGCCTGAAATTTTTAGCAAGTGGTATGGGCAAAGCGAAGAACTCCTACGACGTATCTTCGATGCTGCGGCGAAGGATGAGAGGGCCATTATCTTCTTCGACGAGATCGACAGCGTGGCAGCCCAGCGGGACGACGACGCTCACGAAGCGAGCCGGCGAGTGGTGGCCCAGCTGCTTACCCTGATGGATGGCTTTGGCTCGACGAGCAACGTCGTGGTGATCGCCGCGACCAACCGGCCGCAGGACTTGGATGTCGCCCTCCGCCGACCTGGGAGGTTTGATTGGGAGATCGAGTTTCCTCTTCCGAGCGTGGAGGACCGATTGGACATCCTCATCAAGACCGCTCGGGGCCTGGAGACGCAGGATCCGCTGCCGCACGAGTTCGTGGCTGCCAAGACGGACGGCTGGTCTTCGGCCGAGCTGGCAGCTATCTGGAGCGAGTCAGCGTTACTCGCTGTAGCGGACGACCGAAGCGCCATCTTCGTTGAGGACTACCTCGGTGGATTCGAGCGCGTTGAGCGGCAGCGCGAGCGTATCGGGAGTCGGTCCACGAAGGCCAAGTCTGCCGCATGAGCCCCCTTCAGCGCCTTCGAGCCTGGCGGCACCGACGAGGTCAGACGCGAGAGGCGAGCGAACGACCGGGAACTCCCCGCGAGTTTGTGTACCTCGACGAGGTATCCGTCTACAGCCTGCTTGCTTCCCGTAAGGGAGCCATCGCGACCGAGTTTAGCGAGAGTCAGAACGCTTCACTGAACAGCGAAGTCGGCGGCTCAATGGGCGGTGGTTTCGGGGTCACCAGAGCAGAGGTCAAGTCACGGATCGAGGCGACCCAGTCGCGGACCTCACAAGTGCTCCGCAAGGCGATCGTCCAGACGAGCTTCAAAGAACTCCACGACCTCGAACAACCAAGGCTCGGGTTGGCTGGTTCACGCGACAACTCGGGAATCCCCAACGTGCGAAGTCGTTCCGAACTCGAACGGGACCTCGAGTCACACCTTTCTACGGGCTATGTCATCGATCCGCACACGCTCTGCCGTGGAAATCTCATTGAAGTTGAGGTCGTTCTCGAGGCAGACCCGATCTTCCGTGTCAGTGCAATCATCACGACCATCCGCGAGATCCTGGAAGAGAACTTGCAGCTGTTCAGTCATGAGAACGTTGACCAGCTGGCAGAGATGCGGTCGATCGGCCGGCTGCTCGAGAGCCTTCTAGCCGACCTCGTTCCGATTCGCGGATCCCTCGTCGACTTCAGAGTAGCGGAGATCGGTGATCAGGAGTTTTTGGTCCACCGTGATGTCCTCGACCAGTTTGACGAACCGGGAGACGCAGCGCTCTCCGATGTTGTCGTGGTCGGTGTCGCTGAACGGGACCTTTTCTGGAAAGACATCCGTCGTGTCCTTTTCTCAGGCAGCCGGTTCACCGTCTTCTGCAGGCTTGGCGGCGAGGGCCTCCAAGACCGGTGGCACCCAATCAAGCTCATGGATGTCCTCCACAACATCCACCCCGTGTTTGGCGAACAGATCGAAGATCTGGGCGAGACCGCCCTCCATGCGATGGAGGAGGCCGTAGATGCGTCGCAACAACCACATTCGCTCGCAGGAGAGGGGGGAGACGCCTTGCTCCGGCGCTACGTCACGATGCTGGTGGAAAGCCACGGCCGAGAACCTGACTCCGCTGAGGTGACGGACTTGGTCGCTGCCGCTGAGTGGCCCACTGGCTGGATCGAGACAGTTGACGGCCGTCGCTCAGTCCTCGCGGAAGTGACTCGCCGTGTCGACTCAGCACTTAGCGCGACGACCTCACCCGAGACAGCCTGTCACCTGCGAACGGCGGCCGTGCTCGACGCGGGGCTGGACCTTCCAGGTTCAAGCGGATCCCCGGGTCGGGTATCGACCTCGACGCGCGTTGGCGCCCCGGTGCGGTTCTTGGACGTAGAGATCATCGCCGTCTACTGGTAGGCCCTTGCTGCGTCGCCATCGCAGTCTGCACTCGCGCCTATGCGAGCAGCGTCAAGCCCGGGGCCCAAACCGATCAGTCGAAACGGGCACCCACGGGCAAGATGAGGGGATCGGGGATGCAGATCGGTCAGTCTTCGGTCGATGACTGTTATGAAGCGTCCCATCGGATATGCCAGATCTGGCCTTCACCATCTTTGACGTCCACCCAGATCTGGTCTTCTGCTTCGTCGTACCCTTGGTTTACCTTGGCGCCACTGATCTGAGCGACCCGATCTTGAGGATCGTGAGGTACTAAGCATCCCCCCAGAACAACGTGAGGAGGAGGACGCCCCGCAGGCATTCCCCACAGGATCTCTGCGTCAGGCAGGTCTTTTGGCGTGCTACCCGGCGGTTGTGAAGTTCCCATGTGAGCGGTTCCTGAGTGGGTTTGACCTGCCTGAAGTGCGCCCTGCTTTAGCATCGGGCGCGTAGGTCACTGATGTTGTTCGAGCAAACCTACAACAAGGTCAGCTAGGACTTCACCTGCCCAAGCAGAGAGGCCATCGAGCACACCAAGCACCAGCAGCACCACTGCTGCAACTGTTGCCAGCAGAAACCATAGTGCGGCGCCCGTGAGTGTTTCTGGGGCTGAGGGTCGTCGCCGCGAGCTTGTTGTTCGCCGTCGTCTGTTCCTTTGGCCGTTCCGCTTCTGCTTAGAGTCATCGTTGAGGATGTCCGGGTGCTCGGAGACGAGCCACATGACAGCAAGCACCAAGAGAAACGCCAGACCGATCACCGACGCTGCGGCACCCAGGAAGGAGGGTATGTGCCACCAACCCTCGGCGTTATCGAACGCCCAGCTGGAGAGCCATCCTGTCAGGCTGAGCCATACAACCAAGACGAGCATGTCCACCCACGAGATCGCCAATCCCCACCAGCCGCGAACGTTTATCTCGACGATGAGCGCGATGAGTCCCGCGGTGGCGCTCAAGAACCCAGTCACCGATGCGAAGTCGATGCGTCGCCGGGTGGGAAGAGGTTGCTCAGCCAAAATATATGACATGCTTGTAACCTAACGGGGCCGTGTGACAGCGGCCATCGGCGCTACTCGCACAACCGACTGTTGATCAGGGCCTCGTCTACTGCGCATCGCCACACCTCGTGAACGGGTGCGGATCGTTCAGGAGGTGCGGTGACTACACTGCGATCACTACGAGCAGCGTCCGCACCACAGAGGCGGGTAACAACCCGAACTTGGAATCCGAGGCTGATGCGATGGCTGCCTTGATGAGTTGCGGCTGTTCCCGAAGTTCTTTCTGACCCATCGTTCGAGCCTAGAGCCACCCCGAACGTCGCAACCCAGAATCGGATGATGGGCTCGGTCTGTTCGTCAATCGGCGGCTGCTGGCCGTTACGATCCCGGAGGTGCAGAGCGCTTTGACCACCGACCAGCGCTTCTCCCTGATCGAGGAGACCGAGACGGCTATCACTCTCTTGGATGAGGGCATCCGCTCCATCGCGGAATGGGACGGTGGCGAAGACAACAGGATTCGTGGCCTGTTCTCCCTGTCGCAAGGCTTCGAGCGACTGTTGAAGCTGACTATGACGCTGATCCTCTACGCCGAAGGTGGCCACCCCTCCTCGAAGGCTTTCAAGAAGCAGTACGGCCATCGTCTTCTGCCGCTGCTTGACGACGTTCTCGCCAAGGCAAGGGCCGACATGGACCTGATGCAGAGACCAGCGCTCCAGGCTGACATTGACTTCTGTGCCTCGGACAAGCATCTGAGAGAGATGCTCGATATCTTCGGGGAGTTCGGTGCCGGAGGGCGCTACCACAACCTCAATGTGTTGCTCGACAGTTCCTCACAAGCAGATGACCCGATGCGTAGGTGGGACACGCTGGAGAAGGCGATCCACGAGGAAGACCCAGAGTGGTTCCAACTCATGCAGTCCGACCCTGCGCAGTGGAGCCGACGCTGGTATCCGCACCTTGCGGCGACTCAGACCGCGATCCTGCAACGAGTGGCACGATTCCTGGTCAGGTTGTGGACGCTGGGGCCAGCCCAGGGCGAAGGTAAGAGGCTCAGCGGTCTGCTCAGACGTTTCTTGTTTCTAACTGACGACCAGCTCGCCTCGTTGCCGAGCTAGCTCATTTGGTGTGCCCTGGTAGCTAATTCAGACCTTCCTCTAACCTTGATGTTTCAACACCCCCAGAATTCCGCCGTCCCATTCACTGTGGAGGAAGGAGGCCTTGCGAGGCTGCCCATCGGATGAATTCGCCGGGGGCGAACGGAAGCCGGTATTCGGTCTCGATGAGGTCATCGGCTATGTCGCTGACGAGTTCAGCCGTCAACAGGCCGTCATGGACTGCCTCACAGAGTAGAGCGAGGGTGCGCTTGCAGGAGAGTCCTGCTTTCTGCGCGACCTTGTGGGCGACGGAATCGTCCAATACCGCCTGCGCTGGCATTGTCGCGGCAATTGCCAGCACTGCCGTCTCGCCCACGTTACGTTCCCCGGATACGAGTTGGGAGGCGAACTTCCCGAACGCAGACAACTCCGCTTCGGTGCGTAGCTCATGGTGTTCGATCCAGGTTGCGTCGAGCACCGCCGCCATGGCGTGCTCGTAGCGTGCCGCCGATTTGAGTTCCGAAACGACCTCTTCGGGAATGATGACTCGGCTTGAACCGACCAGTGATTTGAGTACGCCGAGCCAACCCGCACGCGCGAAGTGCGCCAGCGGGCCGGCGTCGAACACGAAGGCGTCCATGTTGCGAAACGGAACGGTGCCCGCTCAGGACACGAATGACCAGACAGCGTCGGCGGGAAGCGGGGGAAGGTCGGGGAGGTCGTCCTCTTGCCAAGTATCCAACAGAAGATCCAGGGCGCGGGCGGCAGAGATCTCCTCACGGCGATACAGGTTGAGCACCGCCTTCATATAGGTATCAGGCAACGACGGCGGTAAGAGTTCGTCGGCGACGATCAAATCGAGTTCGACTATGTCGGATTGACGCGTACTCGTTGTGCGTACCACTGCCGCCTCCTGGGGTGACGCGATCCCCAGTTCTTGCAGCCGCCGTGCCAGGGTCGACATGTCCACACGGTATTCGCTGGCCAAGCGCACCGCGTTGACGCGGGTGTCATCGCCTCCGCTCCAGCGGTCCCGCAACGCCGCAGCCGGCAGGAGTAATGCACGCGCGAACCAGTCTATGCGGCCCTCCTTTCTAGCAGCAGGGGCTTCGGCCACACGCCAGTCCGTGGAATACTCGTCACCAAAGACGTAGTGGCCCAACTCGTGGGCGAGCGTCAAGCGTCGGCGGCCGGTCCCGAAGCTGCCGTTGACAACCGCCACACCCCCGCAGGTCAACAAGACGGATGCCCCATCGGCTCCGCTCTCGCCGAACTCCCAAGAGAAGGTGAGCAGACCTAAATCAGATGCACGCGTGTCCAGTGCGGTCGCGGGCTCTTCATGGTCGTATCCCAGCTGCCGTCGCGTCTTGGCCGCTGCTTGCTCGGCTTCCTCGGATGTCTTGGGGAACGCGATTGCGGGTGTTTCAGCCAACTCAAGCTCACCTAATCGCTGGAGGAACTCGACTTCCCGCGTGATCCGTTCGGTGAAGAGGTCCACGCTCGGACTGGGAGCACCCGGCTCTGCGGCGTTTCGCCTCGACAGCACGGCCTGAGGGGCATCTTCGAAGAACCACTCGACACGCATCTCCAGTGCTTGCGCGAGCCGGACCAACTCCATCGCGTTGATACCGCGCATGCCGGTCTCGACCTTGGCCAAGGCGCTGCGAGCAATCCCCACGCGCGCCGCGCACTCCTCTTGTGTGAGGCCTGCATCGCGTCGAGTGGCGGCCACGCGAGCCCCCAAGAGCTCGCTCTCTCTTCCCATATGTTCGATTATAGAACAATCATGTTCCGATTCAAGGGAACTTTGACCTCAATACGGTGCATCGCTCATCGAAATGCTGCTCGTGACGGACAACGCGGGGAGGTCATGGCCAGGAACGCCATTTGGTGACGTCTAGGGCGATCACGGGGCCGGGGGGTCGCGTGGAGCGGTACTGCGGGTACTCAACGGCCAACAAGTCCAACGCCCGCTCACGCTCGTCGCCGTCGGCGAGCACCCGTCCGTGGCAGTCCAGGCGTATCCACCAGAGTTCCGACCAGTCGTCGTCGTAGTAGTCCACCAGCAGGCAGGCATGCCGATGGGCTTCGAGGTTGTCCAGCCGGCGCAGCGCCAGAGTTGACTTCGGTTTGGCGTCAACCGCCGAATACACCACTTCGCCGTCCAGCACGAAGCAGCACGGCACCGCATGGGGTCGCCCTTGGGTCGTGATTGTGCTCAGAACTCCCGACCGGGCTTCTGAGACTCGTCGTCGCATCTCCGCAAGATCCATCCCCCAACCCTACGAACCCAGATGCCCAAAGAACGTCGGGTGGGCGTGTGCTGCGTCAGGACATAGGAAACAGGTGAGTCGGACTTAGGAAACGTCGCAGGGGTGGAGTCAGATTCGTTCAAGGGACTAGCGTTTGTGGCGATATTTCGTGTACCCTGCGTGTTGAGGTCATCGGAGCACCAAGTGCTCGTTTCGATGGCCTGAGCCACGAGAGTGGCTTGCGAGAGCCCCCTTCATCGGGGCTCATCGTGCTTTTAGGGGTAGCCGCGGATGCTGAGTGGCGTCCTGTCAATCGTGGGGACAAACCTTGGGGGAAGTGTCGATGACAAGCTCACTATGCCTCGGAATCCAATAAAAACACTTGGAATCTAAACGTGGACTCAAACCGTCCTTAAACGTGTTACGCTTAAGCGGTGCAGATATTCGAGTCGGCCTACCGGCACGGGTCGACCGACAGGACCTTGACCGGCGATGAGATAGAGGCCATCGCCACGGACTTCGAGGGGCGCGAGTTCGCGCCCGACGAACTCGCCGAGGTCAAGCGGACGCGGCGCCGCTCACCGAGAATCGGAGAGACACGGGCCGAGGTGTACACATTCCGCGCTCCCCACAGCTACAAGAGCCGGATCAAGCAGCGGGCAGCTTCCGACGAGACCACCGAGAGCCAAGTCATCCGAGACGCCCTCGACTCCTACCTCTAAGCCGCAACAACCAACACGAACCCGAGTGGGCGATGAAATCGGCCATCTGTATCAGATGGCTCTCGGAACTGGCGTAGCTCCCTTGGATCTCGGCGTGCAGACACTACATTCAGAGTGGGGAATCTGCTACATTCAAATGGTGTAAAGTGCTACATTCACCGGTCGGCCCGACATGACAGGGTCAGCGAAGGACGGCGATGGCAGATCTCCTCAAGCCAGACGGCTACGTCGCTCGCATCGCCGGCACGCGCTTGGACCGGGCGCTCAGCACGGCGCCGATGGTCCTCATCGAAGGCGCCAAGGGGTGCGGCAAGACGTGGCTCGGGCTGAGCCGGTCTCGCAGCAAGATGATGCTGGCCGAGGACGCCAACGCTCTCAGTGCGGCCCGCACGATCACCCGTGAGGTGCTGCTGGACGGCGATCGGCCCAAGCTCGTCGACGAGTGGCAGCGCGCACCCGAGGTCTGGGACGCCGCCCGGGGCATTTCCGACCTGGACGCCGCCACGGGCAAGTTCATCTTCACCGGTTCCTACTCGCGGGCGGATGCCGTAACCCGCCACTCAGGAGCCGGCCGCCTCATGCGCATTCGGCTTCGCCCCATGTCGCTTCACGAACTGGGCTATGCCACCGGGCAGGTATCGGTGGCCGGCCTGCTCGCGGGAGAGGCTGCTGCCGCGCTCGCTCCGCAGATCGACGCCCGGCGCCTTGCGGAGTTGATCTGCCGGGGTGGATGGCCCCGCCATGTCGGGCTGGCTGCGGAGGCCGGCCAGGACCTGCTCGTGGCGTATCTGGAGGAGACCGCACGCGTCGACCTCCCAGCGGAGACGGGGACCTCCCATGACCCGGTGAAGGTGAGAAGGCTGCTGCGGTCGCTGGCACGCAACGTGTCCACCACCGCCTCCCAGGCATCGCTGGCGAGAGACACCGCCGGCGACGGGGCACGGCTGAACCACCAGACGGTCAGCCGCTACCTCGACGCCCTCGAGCGCCTCTTCGTTCTCGACGATCTCCCGGCGTGGTCGCCGCACATGGCATCGGGGCGCCCGGCCCGTCAGTCGCCGAAGCGGCACCTGGCTGATCCGTCGCTCGCGGCCGCCGCGCTCGGGATAGGGCCTGACCGGCTCGCCCGCGACATGCGTTCGCTGGGTCTGCTGTTCGAATCGCTGGCCGTGCGCGACCTGCGTGTGTACTGCGAGGCCGGCGACGTCGCGGTGTTCCATCACCAAGCCCAGCGCGGCGGCGAGCTCGATGCCGTGCTCGAGGCACGCGACGGACGGTGGGTCGCCGTGGAAGTCAAGCTCGGCGGCAACGAACAGATGCTGGACCAAGCCGCTGCGAAGCTGCTGGCCGCGACCCGCAGCATCGACACCTCTCGCAGACTGCCTCCTGCGGCACACCTCATCGTGACCGCGTTCGGCACCGCCGCCTACCAGCGACCCGACGGCGTCACCGTCGCACCCATCACCGCGCTCGGCCCGTAACCCGCTGCTGGCGAGTGAGGGCGGTGCTTCCGATCATCGTCGCCATGGTCCCAAGCTCGCCAGCACTTGCACATGTCTTGACACATCACAATGGCGGAGGGTGTGGGATTTGAACCCACGGAGGCTTGCACCTCACACGCTTTCCAAGCGTGCCCATTCGGCCGCTCTGGCAACCCTCCGGGTACACCCTGGTGCGGGTATCGACTTCACAGGATAGCGTGCATTGAGCATTCCCGTTTCGGGGTGTGGCGGTCGGGTCCTGTGCAACAGGTGTCCGTGAACCGGGTCAGGGCCGGAAGGCAGCAGCTCTCAGCGGAGCCGCCTGTGTGCCGCAGATTGCCTGGCCGTCACTCCCGGAAACGGGGGTCGTGAGTGTTTGTGAACGCTTAGTCCGGCAGCCGTGTCACGGACGCACAGTAGGATTGACAACAAATGGCCTATCAGTCCCTCTACCGACGTTATCGACCACAGAAATTCTCTGAGATCCGTGGTCAAACCCATGTTGTCACTGCCATACGGAATGCCGTGGCGACAGACAAAGTGGGCCACGCCTACATGTTCCACGGCCCGAGAGGCACCGGCAAGACCAGCTCCGCGCGGGTCCTCGCCAAAGCTCTCAACTGCGAACGTCTTGGCGAGGACTCTGAACCATGCGGCAGTTGCGACAGTTGCGTGTCTATTGAGCAGGGTCGTTCTTTCGACCTGCATGAACTCGACGCCGCAAGCAACAACGGTGTCGAAGACATGCGTGACCTGTTGAGCAAGGTCAACCTCGGCAACCCGGGAAGGATGAAGGTCTACATCCTTGACGAGGTTCACATGTTGACCAGGGGAGCGGAGAACTCTCTGCTCAAAACCCTTGAGGAACCACCCGGTCATGTGGTTTGGGTGCTTGCCACGACCGAACCGCACAAGGTTGTAGAGACGATCCGCAGTCGTTGCCAGGTGTTTGAACTCAGTTTGCTCGGGGCGCAGGAGATGACCGCCCATGTGCATTGGATAATCGAGGACGCTGCGCTTGAAGTAGACGACGATGCGGTTGATTATGTGGTTTCGGCAGGTGGAGGATCGGTCCGTGACACGTTGAGCGCGCTCGACAGGGTAGTGGCCGCCGGCGGGGCCGTTGAGATCGATCAGTCGACCGATCAACTGATTCAGGCACTGGCAGATCACAACACAGCCGGTGCGCTGAGCGCGGTAGGTGAGGCTATGGGTCGCGGCCGCGATCCCCGGACCATTGGTGAGATGTTGCTCGCAGGCTTGCGAGACGCGTTCTTGACTCGGATGGATGCACCACCACCGCGTGCGACTGTGTCCGAACAAGCACGAGCTGCTGAAGTTGCCGACCAGATGTCTCCGGCACAGTTCACACGGGCTCTGGAGACTTTGGGTTCCGCTCTCGTGGATATGCGCCAGGCGCCCGATCCGCGTGTTCAACTTGAAGTAGCGCTGGTTCGGCTGTGTCGATTTACCAACGACGTGACGGTCGATTCGTTGCTTGAGCGCATCGAACAACTTGAAGCGCGCCTCGCTGCAGGTGTTGCGTCTGCGTCGACTGCGGCGGCCCCCCAGGCCACTCCGGACGTGGTGACCGCTCCAGTCGCCCAACCCGTTCCGCCACCCGCAACTCCGAGATTGCCGCCCCCGCCACCCGTTGCCGCCGCTGCGGCGAGACCCCTTCCCGAACAAGACATTCGATCATTAGAACCGAAGACCGCGAAAGAAGTAGTTGCTTTGGCTGGTCAGCACCTCTCTTTGGGTCGCGACTTGGTGATCGCGAAAGCGAATGAGATTCTCGGCCCGAAGCATGGTGAGCGATCAAGTGCGGATCTGCAGAGAGTGTGGAGGGCACTAGTCGATGATCTCGGCCCTGAAGCGGTTCGCAAAACTCCCGCTGATGCTGCTGAGGGTTCTCCCGACGACGACTCTTCTGCTGTCGACGGTTCTCCCGAAGTTGCGTCACCGACAAGCGTTGACCTGCTCTCTGAAACTCCAAGTGTTCCGTTCATCGAAACAGAATCAAACAAGGATGAGCTCAGCGAAATCGCAGTGGTCGATCCGGTGGATGACGCTGACGGTTTGGACTTGGACACGCTCATTGACGCGGGGTCTCACACCGATCAAGTAGTCGAACTCCTTGCCGAGGCCTTCCCGGGTGCTGAGATACATACTCCAGCCGAAACCCAGGCGGATCAGTGAGTTATTCCAACGCCGTTCAGGAATTGATTGACCAGTTGGGTCGATTGCCTGGGATTGGTCCTAAATCAGCGCAACGAGTTGCGTTCTACCTGCTCAAAGTGCCCCATGAAGATGCCTTGCTGCTCTCCAAAGCGATCATTGAAGCCAAAGAACGAGTGTCATTCTGTGAACGTTGCTTCAACCTCTCCGAATCAGGTGATGAGTGTTCCATATGTCGCAACCCCCGCCGTGAAGACGGTCTCGTCTGTGTAGTGGAAGACAGTCAAGACATCGTTGCAATCGAGCGCACGCAGGAATTCAGAGGCCGATATCACGTTTTGGGGGGTGCCTTCAGCCCGATCGACGGTGTCGGCGTGGAGCAACTGAGAATCAGAGAATTGATGAAACGAGTCGCCGATGAAGACATTTCCGAAGTAATCGTTGCTACCAATCCCAACCTTGAAGGTGAAGCAACAGCGGCGCTGCTGGTCAAATATCTGAAACCGATGGGGGTTCGGGTCACGCGGATCGCTATGGGGCTGCCGGTGGGCGGTGATCTCGAATATGCAGATGAACTCACTCTTGGTCGTGCCCTGGAAGGTCGCAAGGTAATCGAAGATGGCGAGACCGTGCCTGCTGCAGGAAGCGCCTAGGCCGGTATTCTTTAGCGCGTGCGACTCAAAGAAATCGATCACATTGCGATTGCGGTCAAAGATATTGAGGCTGCGGTTGCCTACTACCGTCAAGCTTTCGGGGCGGAAGTCCATCACCGCGAGGTTGTTGATTCTGACGGTGTGGAAGAGGCGTTGATCAAGGTGGCCGACAGCTACATCCAACTGACCGCAGCTACGCGTCCTGATTCTCCGGTTGCCAAATTCCTCGAAAAACGAGGCGAAGGGTTACACCATGTCGGTTATCGCGTCGATGATTGCGCCGATGCGCTTGCGCAGATGATCGCGGCTGGAGCAACGCCTATAGACAAAGTGCCACGACCCGGGTCACGGGGCACGACTGTGGCCTTTGTCCACCCCAAAGGTTCGTTTGGCACGCTGATCGAGTTGGTCCAATCCTAGTCTTACCGGTTCATCATAAACTGGATTCCATCTGTGACGTAAGTGCTGCTACTCCGAGGCGAACCTCTTGCAACCGCCGCTGGAAGTCAATCCGGTGTCTTCACTCCCGTCCTCGTCCGATGTGAACGGTGAAAGTTCGGCGGCGGGTGCGGTTTGACCGGTGGGTTGAACAGTTCTGATCAAACGAGGTCGCTTCGTGTCGGTTTCACAGTCGACGGGGGGTTGACAGTGTTGGTGACTCTGTTCGGTCAGTTGTTGTTGATGGTGCCGGTGGCGCTGCGTCGGTCTGGTTGGGCGCCGTCGACGGAGACCAGGTAGAGGATCATTCGTTCTGGTTGTTCGTTGATGTCGTCGGCTGTTGTTCGGATGTGGACGGTTCTGCGGGTTTCGCCGGCGTTGATGGTGATGGTGCCGACGGTGTGGGTGTAGTCGTCGTCGGTGGCTTCTCCGCGCAGGGTGCTGTAGGTGATCTCGACGGGTGTTCGTGCTGCCCGGTTCAAGGTGATGACGAAGTCGAGGGTTCGGCCTTCTGTCGCTTGGGCGTCTGACACCGACAAGACGACAGGCTCCAACACCGGTACCGGTGTTGGTTGTGGTGCCGGTTGTGGTTGCGGTGCTGGTGCTTGGGTCGGTGCCGGGTCGGGTGCTCGAGTCGGTGCCGGTTGTGGTTGCAGCACCGACTGCGGTTGTGGTTGCAGTGCCGCTGTTGGTTGCGGTACCGACGGTGGTTGCAGTGCTGGTGTTGGCGGGTCGTTGTCGAGCAGGTCCAAGCTGATATTGAACGGGTCGCCCAGTGTGTAGCCGTCGCCGGGTTTGATGTGTGCTTGGATCCGTCCGTCGGTTCGGTGTTGGTCGTCGTTGTAGGCGGTCACGGTCCAGGTGGCTGTGGCCTGCCCGGCGGGGATGGTGACCTGTTGGGTGGTTCCGCTGCCGATGTAGTCGAGGCCTTCTCCCATTTCTTGTTCGGTTCCCACGTTCACTGTGACATCGTTGTAGGGCACAGGGTCGGCAGTGATCGTGAACGTTGCTCGGCCGCCTTCGCTGACCGAGGCAACGTCTGCCGCGAGAGTCAGTGTCGGTGTTGGTGCTGTTGATTGTGCTGCTGGGTCATCGACTGTCAACACAGGCGACAACCCGAATATGGCTGTCCGGTCTTGTAGGGGGCCGCATTCGCGTCGGTCGAAGCCGTAATCGCGTGTAACACTGCATGTGATGAGGTCTTGGCCCAGACGTCTGGTCGAGCTGCATCCCGGTTGGGTGTCACCGTGACCGGTGCATACGATCCCGATGCCTTCGCCGCCTTCGCAGAGATAACGCCTGCCTACATCATCGCATACATCGTCGAGGGTTAGGCCGCCTATCTGGGCTCCGTTTCCCCGGTAGAATGTGCCGGTGCCGTGGTAGTGGAAGCCGACGTCGCCGAAGTTCTGTCCTTTGCCGGTGCTTGTTCTGACGTCTCTGGGGTTGTCCCAGGATCCGTCGTAGAAGTCGTTGTAGTCGTCAGCTACCTTCGAGCCTTCCATCCAATATATGGGGACACCGGCGCCGTTGGTGCCGGTGTTGTCACGAATGTTGGGGTGGTTGACTGTTGCTACCAGCGCAGCGTAACCGTTGGCTATGTGGTCGGGTATGTACGGGTTGGATCCGGCGTCTGCGCGTATCAAAGTGTTGTAGGCACTTATGTTCAGGTCGTTGGATGTCACCGGTGAGGAGCTGAACATCAACCGGAACGACTCACCAGAACCCACACCGTCGGGAATGTGCGGCCAGTCCGCAGGAACAGTCACTTCTGTAGCATGCGCTTCGGGTGGGACAACAACAATCAAAGAAGTCGCCAACGCGACAGCCAACGCGACAGATGTAAATAGTAAATAAAGCCTTCCACGATTAGGGGGGATGACGGGCTGCAGAGCATGAATTTCATCGAACATCCAAAAATCCTAACTACTACAGGCTCACAAAACACTTCTGGACATCGTACAAGGACCCACAACAATGTATGTTCATCTAGTTGACGGAACCTATGAACTGTTCCGCTTCCACTACGCACGGTCCAACCGCGACGCCCGTCTGGGTGCGCAACGAGGTGTGCTCAATACTGTGCTGGACCTCGTCGCCAACGGTGCCACTCACATCGGAATCGCTACCGACCATGTGATCGAGTCTTTCCGCAACGACCTGTATCATGGCTACAAGGACGGCAGCGGGGTAGAGCCGGATCTAATGGCCCAATTCCCTGAGGTGGAAGAGTTGCTGGAGATGGCGGGGTTTGTGGTGTGGCCCCAAATTATCCATGAAGCCGACGATGGCTTGGCGGCTGGTTCGGCAATGGCTGCGGCTGACCCTCGGGTTGATCAGGTGATCATCTGCACACCCGACAAGGATCTCGCCCAGTGCGTGACTGCCGACGGGCGGGTCGTGCAACTCGATCGCCGCCGCGGCATCACCTACGACCGTCAAGGGGTGATCGACAAGTTCGGCGTGCCCCCCGAGTTGATTCCCGACTATCTCGGAGTGGTCGGAGACTCCGCGGACGGGTTCCCGGGGCTCGCCGGCTGGGGCGCCAAATCGGCGGCCAAGATCCTGTCGCGGTTCGGTCACATCGATCAGGTCCCGTTCGACGCGGCCGAATGGGACCTCGATGTTCGTGGCGGCGCCAGACTGGCCCTCACGCTCAGTGAGCACTTCGAGGAGGCACTGCTGTTTCGACGCATAGCCACCGTCGAGCGCGACGCACCCGTGAGCGCAACGGTCGACGAGATGCTCTGGGCCGGTCCGGGATCCGGATTTGATCAACGCTGCTCAGCGATCGGCGCTGAACGGATCGCCGAGCGGGCCCACCAGTTGTTCGCCGAGTTCAAAGCGCGGGCTTGACATTCGAGCATCAAGTGGTGGTCCTCTTGAGGAACTCGATCCACTCACTAACCACTATTCCAGCGAGGGGCCGGGTGAGGATGTCCTTGGTCCAGTCGTTCATTATGCCTATTCTGGCAATTCGGCCGAAGTTGCCGCCTCCGTCGTAGGCGGGCTTGTCCGAAGTGTTGCTTCGCTGCCGATAGGGCGCCTCAACGCAAGGTGCCTCGATTACACGGCTGTGTTTTGTTTCGCGGATGTGCTGCCACCAGTAGTTGCGATACTCGGCAGCGTGCTTTGTCGTCTGGATCAGGCGTGGGAGCGATTGGCTCCGGGATGGGAGATGTCATGTTGTGGCCGCGACCGGCCGAGCGCGGGCCGCGGATTGGAGCCTCTCGACCGCCAGGTCAGCGAAGTGCTCGACTAGTTCCGCGGCATATCCATCGCGCCTTGACTCCGTAGCCGCGACGACGCCGCTGCACAGCCCGCCGAATGGCTCCCACACGACGTCGCCGGGTCGGGTGGATGCCGCGATAATACGACGCATGAACTCCAGTGGCTTCTGGTTGAGATGAACGGCGGCGTTGCGGCCCGGCCGATGCACCCGCGGTGCTGACCGTACCCGGTTGCCCTTGTAGCGCTCACTGCCATTGAGAGGTGGCGCCGCCCACACATTGGTGATCCCGTGGGTGTGGCTCCACACATCTCGCAGCGAACCCCATTCCTCAGCGCTGACTGGAGCCTTGCCGTCTAGCGAAAAGTACGGGGCGCCGTCCGGTCGGCCGTGCTGGTTGGCGTAGAGAACGAGCCGGCGCATCATTTCGGGTGGAGGGAAGTACCACAGCCAGTCCTGCGTCAGGTACTTGCGCGTGGCCGCGTTCGCCACCCCACAAGCTTCGTTGGCGGCCTGCAAGCGCAACCCAGCGCGCTGCCGCTCGTAGCGCAGCCACTGCTTGGCCGACATCACGCCGTCGGGGGTAGGGAACTCCAGACGGCGCCGGTAGAACACGCACACCTCCGTCACGACCGGGAAGCGCCTGATGGTCTCGCCGTTCACGTTCCCGGCGATATGGGCAATGCCCTTGTCCCAGACGATGGTCTGCACGTACTCCCACCCGTGGCGGATCAACACAGGGTGAACCGTTGCCCAGCCCTCATCCACGAGGAGTTCGGTAATGGCTGGTCAGCCCTCGGCGTTCAGCACCTTGCTGATACCCATCGGGGTCGCCTGCACGAGTTGGCTGTAACCGCAGGACGCGGCCTCACGGTCCGGCCGCCAACGCACGAAACGGGTAGTGCCCCGGAACCTGCCGTTGAGCACAGCCTCGTACTTGACCTCTGCCACCAACTGACAGTCAAGCGGTGTCCAGTCCTGGGACGGTTTCCCGCTGCTCCAACGTGAAGGGGCGCCCGGCATGAGGCCCCCCTGGTGGGCTTGCGGATCCATCCACTCCGACCAGGGATGGTCTGCGAAATCCTCGATGATGTTGGGAGCCAGAGTGTCTACGAGTTCGGCGCGCAGGCCGGCCTTGAAACTGGAGGCGACGCCCATGTGGTGGAGTCGTCGGTCCCCGTCGTGCAGACCGACGAGCAGCGAACCCACACCGTTGCCGTCTTTGTGCATCCGGTACCCGGCAACGACCACATCGGCGGTGCGAGTGTGTTTGACCTTGTACTGGGCCCGTTTGTTGGGCAGGTACGTTCCGTCGCGGGGCTTGGCGATCAGCCCGTCGAGTCCGGCGCCCTCGAAGCGCTGGTACCACTCTCGAGCAATTTGGAGGTCTAGCGTGGAGGGAACCAGATGAATCGGCGGTGCGAACCCCGACGAGATCGTTTCGAGGATCCTGCGGCGATCCCGGAACGGCTCGTCGGTCAACGCCGTGTCGTTGACGGCAAGCACGTCGAACGCCACGAACTCGGCGGGGGTTTCCAGCGAGAGACGCTCCACCCGTGAAACAGCGGGATGAATCCGCTGTTGAAGAGCATCGAAACCAAGATGGTCGTCTACGGTCACGATGATCTCCCCGTCTACAACGCAGCGCTGAGGCAAAAACTCTCGCATCGGTTCAAGGAGTTCAGGGAAGTAGCGGGTCAACGGCTTTTCATTGCGCGAACCTAGGTAGACCTCGTCACGATCACGAAAAACGATGCAGCGAAAGCCGTCCCATTTGGGTTCGAAGGCGAAGTCGCCTCCGTCGGGTATCCCGTTGATCGCCTTGGCCAACATCGGTTTCACCGGCGGCGTGACAGGCAGGTCCATGAGTTCTGAGCGTAGAACGTCCGCGGATTGCGCATCGTGGATGCGTCGAGACCTGTTGTCTCCCGCTCTTGTTCGCTGCGCTCACGGGCCGCTCGGGCCACGGGCCGCCCGGGCCACGGCCTCGTTCAGTCACGACCGTGTGCGGGATCACTCCGCTCGGCCTCTTACGTCGGTTTGCTGTCGGCGGCCGTACCTAGCACGATGCGGATATGAGCGACGACATCAGGCCCTTCACCATCGACATACCCGACGCAGCAATCGACGATCTGCGCGAGCGCCTGGCACGCACCCGCTGGCCAGAAGCCGAGACCGTGGATGACTGGTCGCAGGGCATTCCCCTCACCTACACGCAGACGCTGTGCGAATACTGGGCGACCGAGTACGACTGGCGACGCTTCGAGAGCGAGATCAACTCCTATGACAACGCCCTGACCGAGATCGACGGGCTGGACGTCCATTTCCTTCATGTGCGCTCGCCCCACGACGACGCCACCCCGATGGTCCTAACGCACGGCTGGCCGGGGTCGGTGGCAGAGTTCATGGCCGTCATCAAGCCGCTCACTGATCCGACCAACCACGGCGGCACAGCCGCAGACGCATTCCATCTGGTCATCCCGTCGCTTCCCGGCTACGGCTGGAGTGCCAAACCGTCGAGCCCCGGGATGGGCGTGCCGTGGATAGCCACGGCTTGGAACACCTTGATGGTCCGACTCGGATACGAGTCCTACGTCGCTCAGGGAGGCGACTGGGGCAGTGCGGTCACCACCACGATCGGGTCACAGAATCTCGGCAGCGTCCGGGCCATCCACACCAACATGCCGGTAGCGGGACCCACGCCGGAATCGCTGGCCGACCCGACCGCACAGGAGCAGGCGGCGCTGGAGGCGCTGGGCCACTACGACCGCTGGGACTCCGGATACTCCAAACAGCAGTCGACCCGACCCCAGAGTCTCGGATACGGACTGGTCGATTCCCCCGCCGGCCAGTGCGGTTGGATCGCCGAGAAGATGTGGGCCTGGACCGACAACGACGGCGACCCCGCCAGCGCCCTCTCCTTTGATCAGATGCTCGACAACATCTCGATCTACTGGTTCACCGCCACCGGTGCTTCGTCGGCCCGACTGTACTGGGAGAGCTTCGCCCAGTTCGGCGATGACGGCGTTGAAGTCCCCACCGGGTGCAGTATCTTCCCCAAGGAGATCATCCGCGCCAGCAGGCGTTGGGCCGACAAGCGCTACGCCAACATCGGCTACTGGAACGAGCTTGAAGTCGGCGGCCATTTCGCCGCGTGGGAACAACCATCCCTGTTCGTCTCCGAGATGCGCGCCGCATTCAGCGTCCTGTAGAGCGCGGCGCTTTATGCGCCCGTACCGGTCAGCATCGTCGGCCTGGCCATGAGCACGTCTCGGGCTGCAGGCCATGAGCAAGGCTCATGGAGTTCGAGAGAAGCCAGCGGCGCGGACTTGCCGCAATAGGCGATGCAGCGAGTCGATTGTGTTGTACACCCAGATAATATCATGTACCCTCGGTGCGCCGATCGTAGTGTCTTCAGTCGGCTGCCAAACGACTAAGCGCTGCGTGCGCGGAGGTATTTTCTATGAGTCATGTGCGCGAATGTGAAGCATCCGGCCGCGGCGAACGGGTTCCGTGGTCGGTCTCTGCTTCCACCTCGAGGAGTCGTCGCATAGCGCATCGCATTGGCGCTGCGCTCTCGGTCGCAGTGCTCGTGGCTGCCATGGCTTCGGCTGCGCCGGCCGCCGCAACCGAGGGATCAGGCGACGGGTGCACGATTGTGCTCACCGGCGATGGCACGGTGTCGGGATCGTGGGCCGCGGGGTGTGCGTCGACACAGCGCCAAGACAGCTTTGCTCGGTTCTATACGTTCGCATTGCCCGCACAAGCTGATGTGGAGATCGATCTTCGCTCGGAGCAGGACACCTATCTGTACCTGCGGTCTGGCGATGACGTCCGCTCGGGCCCGAGGGTCGCCTACGACGACGATTCCGGATCGGGCACGAACTCCCGAATCGCTGACGAGTTGGCGCCGGGCACCTACACCATCGAAGCGACGACGTATAGCTCGAATCGCACGGGCGCCTTCGAACTCGAGGCGTCGGGTCTCGACACAGCCACTGCACGGCCCCAGCCGGTGCAGGTGAGCGATCCCGAGCCGGCGCCGAATGACGACGGTTGTGGCGCGACGCTCGGCGGGGACGGTGTGGTCACCGGCGAGTGGGCGTCCGGTTGTGATTCGACGGTGCGTTCGGGCAGCTTTGCGCGCTTCTATGCGTTCACGCTGGCGGCTGCGACGCAGGTGGACTTCGGTCTGAGCTCGACGGTGGACACCTATCTGTATCTGCGTCGCGGAAGCGACGTGCGCTCCGGTGAGGTGTTGCGCCATGATGACGACGGCGGTTCGGGCACGAACTCGCGGCTTCGCGATCTGCTGGAGGCGGGCAGCTACACCATCGAGGCGACGACGTTCGCAGCGGGACGACCCGGTGCGTTCGAGCTGCGGGTCTCAGGTCTGGGCGCCGCCGTCGTGACGCCTGATCCGGTGCCGGTGACCGATCCGGTGACGCCTGATCCGGTGCCGACGACCGATCCGGTGACCCCTGATCCGGTGCCGACGACCGATCCGGTGACGCCTGATCCGGTGCCGACGACCGATCCGGTGACGCCTGATCCGGTGCCGACGACCGATCCGGTGACGCCTGATCCGGTGCCGACGACCGATCCGGTGACCCCTGATCCGGTGCCGAGTGCCGACGGCTGCGGCGCGACGCTCGGCGGGGACGGTGTGGTTACGGGCGAGTGGGCGTCCGGTTGTGACTCGTCGGTGCGTCCGGGCCGTCGAGCACGCTTTTACACCTTTACGCTGTCGCAGCCGGCGCGGCGGGCGGAGTTCGCTCTGAGTTCGACGGTGGACACCTATCTGTTTCTACGCAGCGGGAGCGACGTGAGGTCCGGGCCGGTGTTGCGCCGTGATGACGACGGCGGTTCGGGCACGAACTCGCGGCTGTGGGATCGGCTGGAGGCGGGCAGCTACACGATCGAGGCGACGACGTTTTACCAAGGGCGAACCGGCGACTTCGAACTGGAGGTGTCGGGACTCGTCACGGCCATCGTGACGCCAGGTCCGGTGACTGATCCGGTGCCGGTGACCGATCCGGTGACGGCTGATCCGGTGCCGAGTGCCGACGGCTGCGGCGCGACGCTCGGCGGGGACGGTGTGGTCACGGGCCAGTGGGTTTCCGAGTGCATCTCGTCGGTGCGTGCGGGCAGCCGAGCGCGCTTCTACACCTTCACGCTGGCCGCCGAGGAACGCGTAGCGATCGACCTTCGGTCCGATGTCCATACCTATCTGTATCTGCGTGACGGCGATGATGAGAGGAGCGGATATTGGTCCCGTCGGGCGTACGGACGAGGCCACGGCCCGAACTCTCGGATCCTCGAGACACTCCGAGCGGGCACCTACACGATCGAGGCCACGACGATCTCGCCGAATCTAGGAGGCGAATTCACCGTGGAGCTGAGGACCGGCACGGCGCTGAGTCCCCACAGCGACCCAGGAACGTGCAGCGTCGTGCTCAGCGGCGACACGCTGGTCGCTGGACAATGGTCGGGCAACCAATGCGTCTCGACGACGCGGCCAGGCAGGAACGCGCGCTATTACACCTTCACGATGGCGTCTCGTGCTCAGGTGGAGATCAACCTGCGTTCCGAACTTGATGCGTACTCCATCCCCACGGTGGACACCTACTTGATCTTGCGGCGCGGCGACGATGTGCGGTTGGGGGATCAGCTGAGCAGCGATGACAGCGGCGGTGCTTCCAGCGATGCGAGGATCGTCACCACGCTGGCGCCTGGCACCTACACGATCGAGGCGACGACGGACCTGCGGGACCGAACAGGCAGCTTCACGCTGGAGCTGTCGGGCGCCGGTGCCGCTGCTGCGCCTCCGCGGGCGGGGTCGGCAACCCCCGATCCTGTGTCGGTGACCTGCGGGTCCGACCTGGCCGGCGGCGGCACCGTGTCGGGCGAATGGGGCCCGGACTGCTGGTCGTCTGAGCGGGCATTCCTTGGCACTTATGCGCGGTTCTTCACCTTCACTGTGCAGGGTCCGAACCCCAGGTTCGTGACGATCGATCTTGAAGCCGGCTACGACCCATTTCTGTATCTGCGCCGCGGCAGCGACGCACGGAGCGGCCCCTATCTGCATCACGACGACGATGGCGGCAGAGGCAACAATTCGCGGATCAGGGCAACGCTGGCGCCTGGCACCTACACGATCGAGGCGACGACGTTCCGATTCGTGCCGAACGCGGTTCCAGGCTTCACTCTGTCGATCCAGGGCGCCACTCCCTGACGCGTCGCCAGTTTTCTCAGTACGCCGAACTCGTTAAGCTTGGATCCACTTGGGGTCGCTGGGGTTGCCGTGGTTGGCGAGCGCGTCGAGCAGCGCAACAGGGCGGTCCTCGGCCAGTAGGGTCCGGCGGTTGGACGGCTTGAGGATGGTGCGGTCGACCATCTTGTCGAACTGGTCGAGCAGAGGCGTCCAGAAGCCGTTGACATTGAGAACGCCGACAGGCTTGGCCATGATGCCGAGTTGGTTCCAGGTAAGAGTCTCGGCAAGTTCGTCGAGGGTGCCGAAGCCGCCCGGAAGGGCGATGAAGGCGTCCGACAACTCGTACATCAGCGCTTTGCGGGTATGCATCGAATCGACCTTCTCGAGAGCAGTGAGACTCTCGTGGCCGACCTCGTCGTCGAAGAGGTCGGTGGGGATGATGCCGGTGACACGCCCGCCGCGTGACATCACCGTGTCGGCGATCAGACCCATCAACCCGACCGCACCGCCGCCGTAGACGAGTTCGATGCCGCGCTCGACGAGAAGCTCGCCCAGTTCGATTGTTGCATCGGTGATCTCGGGGTCAGTTCCCGGAGATGAAGCGCAGAACACGCACACTCGTTGAAACTTCTGCATCGGGCAAGCCTACTGTTCAACCCGTATTTGAGCGCCGGGCATACCGTCCGCCGACAGGGTGTCATGGTTTTTCGACGACGACGGATCGGCGACAATCCTGGTTGAGTGCCTTTGATTCTCAGCCGTCTGCACTCCTCAGTCGATGAGCGCGTACTGTCGGGGGCGTGCAGCACGGGATATTTGTGGCGCCTTTCGGGCCGTTGGCCGACCCCCACCGTCTGATGGACCTCGGTCGGGCGGTGGAGGAGTCGGGGTGGGACGGCCTCTACGTGTGGGACCATGTACTGCGTCCCGAGAGCAACGAGATCATCGACACCTGGGTCGCTCTGGCGGCTCTGGCAACGGCCACACGGCGGCTTCGTCTTGGTCCGATGGTCACACCGGTGCCGCGTCGTCGTCCCATCAAGCTGGTGCGGGAGGTGCTGACGGTCGATCTGCTGAGTGAGGGCCGTTTGACTCTCGGTGTGGGATCCGGCACCGACACAGGCGGCGAGTTGGCCCGATTCGACGAGGTGATCGATCCGCGGATCCGCGGCAGGCGCCTCGATGAGGGCCTCGGCATCGTGGCCCGCCTGTTGGAGGGAGAGTTCGTGGTCCATTTCGGCGAGTATTTCACCGTGGACGGCGTGTCGGTTGAGCCTCGTTCAGTGCAGCGGCCCCGTCCGCCGATCTGGTGCGCGGCCCGTGGCACCGCGATGAGACCGGTACGCCGCGCGGCCCGCTACGAGGGGATGTTCCCGATCGAAGTGAACCACGACAGTCTCTGTCGGGCACTCGACGAGGTCGTCGCGGTGCGCGGCAGCCTCGACGGGTTCGACGTCTGTCTGCGGACCGAGTTCGACGGCACACCACCGTCGTTCGCTGACCAGGGAGCAACCTGGCTCCTGCGCTCCTTCCCGGCGGTGACAGACCCCGCAACCGTGTTCGACGCGGTTGTCGGCGGCCCGCCGAGTTGAGCGCTCAGACTGGCCGCAAACGCCGATTCTTAGAATCCGCAGCTGCGATGAACGTGTCGGGTTCGGTCGCGGCTGCTTCGGGCAGATAGATTGCGGCTGTGGTTGATCAGTCAATGAACGCCAAACTCGACGATCTTCGTGAACGCAAGGACCAAGCGTTGAGTGCAGGCTCCGAGCGTTCCGTTGCGCGCCAGCACGATAAAGGCAAGATGCTGGCCCGGGAGCGGATCGACTACCTGCTCGACGAGGGCTCGTTCAACGAACTCGACATGCTGGCCCGTCACAGGGCGCACGAAGCCGGACTGGCGGAGCGCCCCTACACCGACGGGGTCATAACCGGCTGGGGAACCGTCGACGGGCGCAAAGTGTTCGTGTTCTCGCAGGACTTCACAGTCATGGGTGGTGCGCTCGGCGAAGTCTTCGCGGAGAAGCTCCACAAGGTTATGGATCTGGCGTTGGCCACTGGAGCGCCGATGATCGGGCTCAACGACGGCGCCGGCGCCCGCATCCAGGAGGGCGTCGTATCGCTCGACGGCTACGGCGGCATCTTCTTCCGCAACGTCCAAGCCTCGGGGGTCATCCCGCAGATCTCGGTGATCCTCGGCCCCTGCGCAGGAGGCGCGGTGTACAGCCCGGCCATGACCGACTTCATTTTCATGGTGCGCGAGAAGTCGCACATGTTCATCACCGGTCCCGACGTCGTGAAGACGGTCACCGGCGAGGAGGTGTCGCTCGAGGAACTCGGCGGAGCGGGCAGTCACAGCAGCAAGTCGGGGGTCGCCACGTTCGTCGCCGACTCCGAGGAGCAGGTGCTCGACGAGGTCAAAGACCTGTTGAGCTTCCTGCCGTCCAACAATCTCGATCAGGCGCCCCGAGTCGAGTCCAGCGACGACCCTGACCGCCTCTGCCCCGAACTCGACGCGATCCTGCCGGACAGCTCCAACGTGCCCTACGACATGAAGCAGGTCATCGCAGCGGTGGTCGACGACGGCGACTTCATGGAGTACCACGCCAGTTGGGGCCGCAGCATCACCTGCGGTTTCGCCCGTGTGGACGGACGGTCCGTCGGTGTCGTCGGCAACCAGCCGATGATGTTGGCCGGGGTGCTCGACATCGACTCGTCGGAGAAGGCCGCCCGCTTCGTCCGCACCTGCGACGCCTTCAACATCCCCCTGCTGACCCTTGTGGACGTACCCGGCTTTTTGCCCGGCGTCGACCAGGAGTACGGGGGCATCATCCGACACGGAGCGAAACTCCTGTACGCCTACTGCGAGGCGACCGTGCCGCGCATCCAGGTCATCACCCGCAAGGCCTACGGCGGCGCCTATGTGGTGATGGACTCGAAGTCGGTCGGTTCAGACCTGTCGTTCGCCTGGCCCACCGCCGAGCTCGCGGTGATGGGTCCGCAGGGCGCGGTGGAGATCCTCTACCGACGCGAACTGGCAGAGGCGGCCGATGTGGATTCGCGCCGGACCGAGCTGATCGACGATTACACCGACCGTCTGGCGAATCCCTATGTTGCCGCGGAGCGCGGCTATGTGGACGACGTGATCGAGCCGGCGCAGACCCGGCAGAAGGTCGTGGCGGGGTTCCAGTTGCTCGAGTCGAAACGTGAGGAGTTGCCGGAGCGCAAGCACGGCAACGTGCCTCTGTAGGGGGCGCTCGGAGCGGACCGTTGCGAGTAGTGTGGACTCATGGTCGCCGTCGACATCGATACTTGGGACTACCCCGGCGCACGCTGGTGGAGGTTTGACTTTCACACACACACGCCGGCTTCGTGCGACTATCGGAACAACGAGGTGAGACACGACGAGTGGCTGCTGGGATTCATGCGAGTCGGCATTGATTGCGTCGCCGTCACAGATCACAACACCGGCGCTTGGGTGGACGGGCTCAAGTCGGCACTGGTCCGGATCGAAGAGGAAGGGCACCCTGACTTCCGGCGACTTCACCTTTTTCCTGGCGTCGAAATCACCGCGAACGGCGGTACACATGTGCTCGCTCTCCTTGATCCGAGCAAGGCGTCAAGCGACGTCGACCGACTATTGGGCGCGACAGGGTTCCGAGGAGTTCCAGGCGAGAGCGATCAAGCCCTCGACAGCTCGGTGGCCCAGATCGCGAAAGTAGTCAGCGAACACGGGGGAATTGCAATCCCTGCCCACGTTGACCAAGCCCGCGGCCTGTGGGAGATGCCGGGAAACACGCTGAAGTCAGTGCTGACCGCTAATTCCGTGTTCGCTGTCGAAGTCGTGGACCCAAACGAAGCGAAACCAGACCTCGTCCACCAGCACGCGCCGCACTGGGCAGAAGTGCTCGGCTCGGATACGCATGGTCTCGCCGGAGGAACCGTTAACGTGCCGGGGTCCCGCTACACATGGATAAAGATGGAACGGCCGTCCATTGAGGGTCTACGCTTGGCGCTGCTTGACGGCAGAGGGTTCTCTGTTCGGCGGAGTGACGACCCGGATCAACCCGACCAATCCTTGCCCAAGCATCATGTGAAAGCGATCTCTATTTCCAAAGCCCGGTTGATGGGGAACGGAGAACCTGTCAAGCTTGAATTCAGCCCGTGGCTCAACGTGCTCGTCGGCGGTCGCGGGACTGGCAAGTCGACTGTTCTGAACTGTATGCGACTCGCCGCTAGACGCGAGGCCGACCTGGACCGACTCGACGAAAACAGCATTTCCAGGAGCACGTTTGATCGATTCAACAATGTACCGCGCGCCCGCGACGACGATGGAGGCCTCAGGGAAGACACCCGCATCGAGTTGGTGGTTTCACGAGACAGTGTGACTCATCGGATTAGTTGGGATCAAGCGCCGAAGCCTGATACTAATGTTGTCGAGACTCAGGATGATGAGCACGAATGGACCGCTTCAACCTCGCAAATAGTCACTGCCGATCGATTTCCCATTCGGGTGTTCAACCAAGGCCAAATTGCCGAATTGGCAAGCGACAACCAGGTTGCGCTGCTGGACCTGATCGATGAAGGTGCGAGCAGCCAAGACTGCCAACGTAATCTAGAAAAGGCGCAGCGCACATTCTTGGCTACACGAGCACGAATTCGCGAGATTCAAGTTGAACTGGAGCGGACCGAGGAGGTGAAGGTGGCCCTCGAGGACACTGTTCGGGCGCTCTCGCGGATCGAAGAAGCGGGATACGCAACTGCTTTGCAGACCTTTCGTGTAACTGAACGTCAGGAACGGGAGATTGAACGGCATTTCGTCGTCGCAGAGCAATCGGTCACCCAAATCGACCGGGCCGCCGATCAGATTCAATCTGAAGACATCCTGGATGCCGTCTTTGATGAAGATCCCAGCAATGGCAGTGACCGCTCCGCCCTTGATATTGTGGAATCGCTGCGCTGTGTTGTTGACGATGCCAAGGCGGCACTGCGCCAAGCAAGCGCTACTGCGCAAGGGGTCATCAAGCGACAGCGGGAGACGTTGCAGACGAGTCCGTGGCGTACCAACACCAAACAGGCGCAGGTTGCGTACGACCTAGCAGTGGAGACACTCGCAGAAGAGGGACTCGGAGACGCCAGATCGCATGCCGAACTGGTTCAGGAGCAGCAACGGTTGAATTCCGAACGGGATCACCTTGCCGGGCTGCGTCTAGAACTCGGCCAGACGCAAGAGCGAGCGAACGAACAATTGGGAGCGCTGCTCCAGGCTCGTCGCGCGCTTAGCGATGCCCGATCGAAGTTCCTGAGCGAAACCCTCGCGCATAGTGATTACGTGCAAATCCGGCTCATGCCGTATGGTGACAATCCACGAACGATTGCGCGCTCGCTGAGAGACGCGCTCGGTATCGCCGACGATCATCGGTTCCTTGATGATATCGGTAACACGGATGAATCAAGTTCTGACTCGGGTCTTGTACACGATTTGATCGACAGCCTTCCCCGAGATGTTGAAGAGCGGCGCATCGAGTTTGAGAAGCGATTGGAGTCAGCGCGTAAAAAGATTGTCGAGTCTGTCGAGAGTGATGAAGGATTCGGTGGGTTCTTTATCAACTATCTCCAACGTCAACACGATCGCAGTGAGGATTTCGTAGATCGGATGCTGACGTGGTTTCCACCAGACAGCCTGAATGTGAAGCACAGCCTCGCTGCCGATGGAAAAGAGTTCAGGCCGATCGGGCAGGGTTCAGCAGGTCAGCGATCCGCCGCAATGTTGGCATTCTTGCTTGCGCACGGTGATGAACCGCTAGTGCTCGACCAACCTGAGGACGACTTGGACAACCAACTCATCTTCGACCTCGTTGTCAGGCAGATGAGCGAAAACAAGTTACGCCGCCAGATCATCGTCGTTACTCATAATCCGAACATCGTGGTCAACGGCGATGCTGAGATGCTGCACGTTTTCGACTTCAAGAACGGCCAGTGCACCGTCGCGGAATCAGGTTCACTGCAGAACGCTGAGATGCGCGAGCAGGTGTGCACGGTTGTGGAAGGTGGCCGGTTCGCCCTTGAACAGCGGTATCGGCGGCTGGAAGCAGGTCGCTTCAATGCTTGACAATCGCGGCGAATTGCTTGAGGCGATTCGACTGGGAGAGACCAGTTTTCTTGAACTCAAAGAAGTACGCTTCTCAGGACACAAGGTTACAGGCCCATCTCGTGATGATCTGGCGGATGAAATCGCGGCATTCGCGAACAGCCGCGGTGGAGTACTCGTGCTCGGAGTAGAGGACAGCTCCCGTGACATCATCGGTGTCCCCGACGACAGGCTTGATGCTGTTGTCAACTTCGCGAAGGAAATTTGCAACGACTCCATCACTCCGCCGGTCGAGCAGTTCGTGTTGGATCGAGTGTCGCTGCCTTCCGCTACTGGGCGCATGGCAAGCGTCGTGAAACTTGAGGTGCCGCGGAGTCTCTTTGTCCACCGCAGCCCGGGGGGCTATTGGCATCGTGCCGGTGACTCGAAACGAATCATGACTCCAGACTTGTTGGCTCGCCTCTTCCAACAACGCAGTCAGACGCGGCTGGTACGGTTTGATGAGCAACATGTGGCCAACGCGCAAATCGGTGATCTCTCGGAGGAGTTGTGGGCGCGATTCCGCACACCGCGTTCGGACCATGAACCGGAAACGTTCTTGGCGAAACTCGGTATGGCCGTGCGATCCGACGATGGTGCTGTCGGGCCGTCGGTTGCGGGAGTCCTTATAGGCAGCGACGCACCCGAACAGTGGCTACCGAACGCATATGTGCAAGCGGTGGCGTATCGGGGCACTTCGGTCCTTGCTGATAGCGTCGCCATGAACTATCAACTCGACGCGTCTGATATCACTGGACCATTGGATCGGCAGGTCATCGAGGCTAGTCGATTCGTCTTCAAGAACATGCGTCAGGGCGCATCCAAGGTAGTCGGACGTGTCGACGAACCCCAATTCGACATGGCTGCCGTATTCGAGGCGTTGGTGAACGCTGTCGCACACCGGGACTACGCGATCCACGGGGCGAAGATACGGTTGCGCCTCTTCGAGGACAGACTGGAACTGTTCTCGCCCGGTGCGCTGGTGAACTCGTTGACAGTCGACTCGTTGCGGTACCGCCAGACGGCGCGCAACGAAACGGTATGCAGTTTGCTGACGCGATGTACAGCGCCTGACGAGCCGTGGTTGACCATGGGTCGTGCACACCTGATGGAGAAACGCGGCGAGGGGGTCCCGATCATACTCGACAACAGCACGGCGCTCTCGGGGCGAGAACCCGAATACCGCGTGCTCGACGATGTGGAGTTGATGCTAACCATATACTCCGCGAGCAAGGAACCCGCCGGTGGCTGACGGTGGTTGAGAAGTCAATGAACGTCAAACTAGACGATCTTCGTGAACGCAAGGATCAAGCGTTAGACGCGGGCCCTGAGCGATCCATCTCTCGCCAGCACGAGAAAGGCGAGATGCTGGCCCGCGAGCGAATTGATTATCTGCTCGACGGGGGCTCGTTCAACGAACTCGACATGCTGACCCGTCACCGCGCGCACGAAGCCGGACTGGTGGAGCGCATCGGCAGAAGGTCGTGGCCGGGTTCGGGTTGCTCGAGTCGAAGCGTGAGGAGTTGCCGGAGCGCAAGCACGGCAACGTGCCTCTGTAGGGGCGCTCGGAGCGGACCGTTGCGATGATCGAGTTCTCACCGACACCGACTGAGGAGGAAGCGGCAGCCATCTTGGCGGCCTATGAACTGTTGTGGCCCCGACCGAGCGCAGCCAAGCCCCCGCAGCCCGTGCCTCGATGGCGTTTCGCGGGTCGCCGCTGGTCCGCCCGGCCCGGTTACGGCGGTTGGGCATAGCAGTTCAGCCGACCGGGCCGACTCAGCCCGAGGCCAGCAGTTCCAGAATCGCCGGGCCGGTAGGAGGCCTCCGCGGCGACCAAGGTGGCTGCGACAACCGTGACCGGGTGCCAATCTGTCAGCTCAATCAGAGGCCAGTGAAACAAATAGAAGGCATACGCCAACGGTTCAGGCCGGGCTTCGAAGATCGCCGCGTAGCCGGCGGTGTCCAGCGCGGTGCGCCAGTTGAATACGTTCAACACGGCCGTCAGAGCATCAAAGCCGACTTCTCGCATTGCCTGGTCGTCCAGCACAGCGGTCAAAGCCAACACCGAGACGATGGTCGGCAGGGCGGCCGGCATCAGCCGTCGGACCCGTCTTGCCATGAAACGGCCCAGCCGCAGCCCGCCGGTGGCAGACACCTCGGTGTCGATCAGGCCGACCACCAGGTAACCCGAGAGCGTGAAGAACAGACCGACGCCGAGCCACCCGCCAGGCACCGCGTCGGGCCACAGGTGAAACGCGACCACCCACGCCACCGCCAGACCCCGCAACCCGTCGAGCCCGAGATGACGGCGCGCGGCCGTGTCGGTACCTACGCCCCCTCTGCCGGTCCGCAGGTCGGAGGCCGGTTGCATCCAACTCTGGTTCTTGCGGACTCAGTCCGCTGACCGGATCTGCGAGCGCAGGTCGGCGAGCCAGACAGTCGATTCTTCGGTGCCGACACGGTTGTTCTCCTGCTCCTCCTCGGTCCCGTAGGCGGACGGGTAGGAACCAAGGAACTTCACAACGTGTCGTTGCTGGTGGAGACTTCGCAGCGCATCGCCGACGACTTCGTTGGCAATGTGGCCCTCGCAGTCGATCAGGAAGCAGTAGTCCCCGAGCTCTTTGCGGGTTGGCCGGCTCTCCAGCTTGGTGAGGTTGATGCGGCGTGCAGCGAACTCCTGCAGAATGCTGATGAGCGAGCCTGGTTGATCAGCCCGTTGGAAGACCACGATCGAAGTCTTGTCGTGACCGGTCGGCCTGCTTATGCCTTCGCTGGTGACGAGCACGAAGCGGGTCTGGTTGTCGGGGTGGTCTTCAATGTCGGCCTCCAGCGTTTCGAGTTCGTAGACTTCCGCAGCGCGTTGCGGAGCGATCGCGGCCGTGTCCCGCCGCTGGGAGTCTGCGAGTTCACGGGCGGCGTCCGCCGTGGAGTTCGTTGCCTCGATTGTTGCCCACGGCAGTCTGTTGCGCAGGAACTGACGGCACTGCGCGTAGGCCATCGGGAACGAACGGACAGTTTTGATGTCCTCCAGACGCACCCCGGGCTGTACCAGCAGATTGAGGTTGATGTTGATCACCACCTCACGCTGGATCAGCAGGTCGGCATCGAAGGCGAGTGTGTCGATCGTGGCGTTGACAGACCCTTCGATCATGTTCTCGATCGCAGCGAAGCCGTAGTCGATCCCCCCAGTCTCCACTGCCGTCAACACTTCAACAATGGAACCGAACCGCCGATGGTTCATCTCCACGAGATCGGGCTGAGTGTGGAGAGCCTGTTCGGTGAAGGTTCCGCGTGGTCCGAGGTAACAGACGACCGGTTTGTCCAACGGCGATTCACTCACGTCCTAAAGGATAGGACGACACGAGCGTCAGACCTATCGACCCCCGCGGCTACCGTGTGGCCATGGACGACCCGGGACCCGCTGATTCGGTCCCAGAGAATCGACCCTTGGCCGGCGGCGTGGGCCGTATTGCCGATTTTGTCCACCGCCAACGCATGTATCTGTCGTTGGTTCCTCTGATTTTTCTGATTCATCTGCCGCTATGGGCGATGTTGCGAGAACCGGGCAACACCATGGAGGAGGGGACGCTGCTCATCGGTGGTGAACTCGTGACGCGGGGTTGGACTCCCCACGGAGACTTCGAGCACCTCTACGGTCCCGCCGATCTGTGGACCCTGGCCGCAGCATTCTCGATGTTCGGCGTGTCGATCACCGTCGAACGAATCGTCGGGCTGCTGTACCGGCTCCTGTTGGTCGGGGCGGTCTATGCGATTGCCCGGCGCTGGGGAACGGGTGTCGCAACTGCCGCGGCCGGTTTGGCCTGGTTGTTGATCGCCCCCTTCGGTTTGATCGCGTATTCCTGGGTTGCGGCGCTGGCCTTCGGTGTGGCGAGCCTGGCAGTGGCACTCGATGCCGGTGAGAGTTCACGGCGATGGCTGGCAGCGGGTTTGCTGGCGGGGGTTGCGCTGCTCTTCCGTGCCGACTTCATACTTGCGTTGGCCCTGGGAGTCGGGCCGTTGGTCTGGTCCGCAGGCCGCGAACAGAAATTGCGGTTCATCGCGGGTCTGGGCGGGGGTGCGGTCGGTTACATCGTTCATCTCGCGACCGCTGGACCGGTGGCGGTGATCGAAGGAATGTTCATCGACCCGGTGTTCAGGCTCCGTTCAGGGCGGCGGCTCCCGATTCCCCCGGACTCAGAGACCGCCGACGAGTTCTTCGCGAGGCTCGACGACTTCATCCGTGGACCCGACAGCCTGCCGGGGTTGGGTCGCCCGGCACAGATCACAGCGCTGTTCTGGGTGACGCTGCTGGCCGCGGCACTGACGGTCTGGCTGGCGCGACGCGACCGCCGTCTGCTCGCCTTCTCTTTGTTGGCGGCGGGAACCATCCCCCAGTTGTTGCAGCGACCGACTCCCAACCACATCAGGTTCGTGGGAGTGCTGATCTTTCCCGCTCTGGCGATCGCTCTCGCCCGCCGACTCAGATGGCGAGCGGTCAGTGGACTGGCGGCGGTCTGGGTATTTGCCTGTCTGGTCACGATTGCGCCGCACTACATGGGTCGCGTCACGTTCGAGAATTATCTCGAATCGGAGTTGGGAATCGAGGCGACGGTCGCGGGTCGGAGCTTCACCGTGGATGTGGACGACGCTCCCGACCTCCTGAGCATCCTGAGGACCCTCGACAACGTCGCGGAGCCGGGGGACAGCGTGTTCGTGGGCCCCGAGACGCTGGCTCGCACCAACTACTCCGAGACGTTCCTGTACCACCTGCTGGCTGACTACGAGCCCGCCTCGTACCACATCCAGATGAACCCTGGGCTGGCGAACAGGGAAGGCGGCCGTCTCGCCGACGACATCGAACAGGCCGACTGGCTCATATTGACGGACTTGTTCGAGGGCTGGTCCGAGCCCAACAGTTCAGTCATCGACGGGGACCTGCGAGCCGACGCGGTGGTCGAATCGTCGTTCTGTGAGGTCGCGTCGTTCGGCTCGCGCACTCTCTACCGGAAATGCTGACCGCAGGAGTCGACTGATCCCAAGAGCGGCAGAGGCCCATAGCGCGGCGGGGGGTTGGCAGGTAGCATCGAATCATGGTCGATACGGCGACCCATGACCAGCTTGTAGCCGAACTGACCGGCGGGCGGGCGCCCAGCGAAGCCGACCTTCCACCGTTTGCAGGGTCGAATCGTCTGAGGCCCGACGGGCGCCCCCGCCCCGAGTTCCGCGCCGAACTTCGCCGCATCCCCAACTTGGCCAACGTCGTTCATGTCCTCGTGGTTCTGGTGTATCCCTTCCTGGTTGTCTGGGGTGCTCTGACAATCGACCATCCGCTGGCTTGGGTGCCGGCATTCTGCGCGATGGGCGTGTGGTACCAGCGGGCGTTGACACTGCACCACGAATCGGCCCATCGACTGCTGTTCAGCAACCGCACGGCCAACGACTGGGTAGGTGAGAAGCTCCTCGGTCTGCTCGCCTTCGGCGACGGTGGACCGGCGTATCGCATCGTGCACACCCAGCACCACCGCGACGAGTTCGGTGAACGCGAGCCGGACTTCATGCTGTATGCCCGCTATCCGGTCCCGGCCGACTCGATGCGGCGCAAACTCCTGCGGGACGCCTTCGGTGTGTCTGGTTGCAAACTCCTCAAACCGGCGTTCGTCGGTCTCTTCGTCAAGGGCCGGCGGGTTCGAGCGGCGCGGTTGTTCGCGGGCCAGCTGTTGGTATTAGCGGTCTTTGCAGCTCTCGGTCATCCGTGGCTCTACGTGTTGTTGTGGTGGCTTCCGTGGATGACCTTCTGGCAGGTGGCGAACCGGCTCCGTGCGCTGGCAGAGCACGGCGGTATGACCCGATCCCCGGACCGCCGTCGGACCAGCAACAACATTCACCAGGGGTTTTTCTCTCGGTACGTGTTCCTGCCGCACTCGGTCGGGTTTCACCTCGCACACCATGTTGATTCGGGTATCCCGATGTCCAACCTGCCGAAGTACCACCGGGCCCTGGTCGAGGACGGCTACATCACCGACGCCATCACCTACCCCAGCTACCGAGCCTTCTGGCGAACCCTCGTCCGCTGATTCACGGCCCCCGGCCACCCCCGGTAAGCTCGCGTGATGACTTCTGCGGCTCCGGCCACGCCCGGCGAAAGCGCTGTTGCGGCTCCGGCTGCGCCCGGCAAGCGCACGGCGCCCGGCGAAAGCGCTGTTGCGGCTCCGGCTGCGCCAGGCGAGAGTTCAGCGCCCGGCGAAAGCGCTGTTGCGGCTCCGGCTGCGCCCGGCGAAAGCATCGCGCCCGGCGAAAGCAACCCGCGGTTCTATTTTCGTCAGCTGCTGTCGGGTCGCGACTTTGCCGCCAACGATCCCATCGCCGCGCAGATGGTCAACTTCGTGTACGCCGTCGGAGATCGTCACATCGGTGAGGCGGTGCTGGTCGACCCCGCCTACGACGTTGAGGGTCTGCTCGGCGTGCTGGCTGCCGACGACATGCGCTGTACCGGTGTGCTGGCCACGCACTACCACCCCGACCATGTCGGTGGAGCGATGATGGGCATGCAACTCGAGGGTGTTGCCGAACTGTTGGAGCAGGTGGACGTGCCCATACATGTCCAAGCTCCGGAAGCAGAATTCGTGCGCACCGTTACCGGTTTGACCGACGATGCTCTGGTGCAGCATCAGAGCGGCGACGTCGTGTCGGTCGGAGCCGTCGACATCGAACTGATCTGCACCCCCGGCCACACCCCGGGCAGCCAGTGTTTCCTCGTGGACGGCCGGTTGGTAGCAGGAGACACGCTCTTCCTCGACGGCTGTGGACGCATGGACCTCCCCGGGTCAGACCCTGCACAGATGTATGAGAGCCTGACCCAGAAGCTGGCGAAGGTACCTGACGATGCAGTGCTGTATCCCGGTCACCGCTACTCGCTGGAATCGTCGGCGACGATGGGAATCACCAGGGAGCGCAACGTGGTGTTCCGCCCCAAGACCCGTCAACAGTGGCTCGCAGCCTTCGGGGGATAAGAGGCCGAGCGGATTGATCCCGAACACGACTGCGCCGATCAAGGCCGGGGCCCGAGCGGCCCGCCCGCGGCCTCGCGGCCCGTGAGCGGAGCGAACAAGAGCGGAAGACAACGGCTGTCAGCGCAACTCCGTGTTCAATCCGCGCACGTTCGGCAGGGTTCAGACACCGGCCTAGGATTGCTGTCTGATGCCCGCTGTTTCTCCTGAGCCCGCCAGTACAGGCTCAACTGGTACAGGGCCGGGTATCAGTCGGCTCGTGGGGCTTGACGGTCTCCGGGCCATTGCCGCTTTTGCCGTCTTCTTCCACCATGTCGGCTTCCACTCGGGCCGCACCTACGACGGGGCGATCGGTCGCTACATCGGCCGTCTCGACATCGGCGTGCCGATCTTCTTCGTGCTTTCCGGGTTCTTGTTGTTCAGGCCGATCACTGCCGCGGTCATAGACCAACGCCCACTGCGTCCCACCGCGGAATACCTGTGGCGCAGGTTCATGCGGATCTACCCGGCGTTCTGGGTCGCCCTGGCGTTGATCGTCCTGTTCACCAGCGAGGACCTGGGTCTCGCCGACGGCATCACCACTTCGCTGCTCTCCCACATCTACTGGACTGACCATGTGGTCGGGCCCATCCCGCAAGCTTGGAGTTTGGCCACTGAAGTCAGCTTCTATCTGGCTCTGCCCCTGTTCGCCCGGTTCCTGATTCCCTGGTTGGCCGACCGCGGGCGCCCACAGCGTCGGAATGCGCTCTTTATGTTTGTTGCCGGGTGTTATCTGCTGTCGGTCTTCTTTCGGATCTGCATGCTCAATCTGGACAGCCTGTGGAGCGTCGACGCACTGCTCTGGCTTCCGGGAATGTTCGACTATTTCGCGATAGGCATGGCTCTTGCCGTTGCCCGAGTCGGGTTCGAGCACGGTTCTGTTCAGCGGGTTCGGCTCGAGCGGTTGGCGGCGCCGGCCGGTTGGTGGTGGATTGGTGCCGCGCTGCTCTTCTATATCGTGTCCCAGCGGATGGGGTTGGCTCTGGGGCTCGACGCGGCCTCATGGCCCCGGGAGATTGGGCGCCAGTTCGTGTACGGGGCGATCGGGTTCGCGTTGTTGTTCCCCCTGGTGTTCGGCACCGACCGCCGGTCGTACGTGCGCCGATTCGTGGCGAGCGGGCCGATGGACTGGCTGGGGAAGATCTCCTATTCGATCTATCTCTGGCACATGGTCTTCATCGTCCACCCGTGGGGTCCGATGACCGACATTCTCGGCGAGGTTACGTTGTTCGAGACCAGCTATTGGCGCCTCTGCATCGTGGCTTTCTTGCCGATGTTCGTGGTGGCGGTGGCGAGTTACTGTCTGGTCGAACGCCTGGGTCTTCGCATGCAGGGGTTGGTACGGCGTGAGTCGTGCGGTCCGACATCGTTCGAGTCGGCCGTTGAGCGACTTGCGGCAATGTGGCGGGCAGCGTCGTTCCGGTTGCAACTGGCGGCGGTCGCGGCGGCGGGGCTGGCGTTGCGAGTCGTCTACGTGATCGTGGTGAAACGCGACCAGACGCTTGAGACCGACGACGTTTTCCCGGGCGACCAGTTCTATTACTCCCTGGCCGCTGACGCGCTCGCCGACGGCAAGGGGTTTGTGACGCCTTGGCACGGCTTGTCCCCTGGGATTCAGGCGAGCCACGCTGCGGGCCACCCACCGTTGACCGCGATGGTCGCAACTCCCGCGTCGTGGCTGCCGGGCGGGCAGGGCCGGCACATCTTTGAACAGCGTTTCATCATGTGTCTCGTCGGTGCGGGCGTGATCGTGATGATCGGTCTGCTCGCTCGCCAGCTTGCGGGCCGTGCTGTGGGGCTCATCGCGGCCGGCATCGCCGCGGTCTATCCGGCGTTGTGGATCAACGACGGCCTGGTCATGGCCGAATCGCTGACAGTCTTCTGCGTCGCCGGTGCAGTCTGGACCGCTCTGCGATACCGGCAAGCTCCGTCGGGTCTCCTGGCAGTACAACTGGGCGCCTGGGTCGGTTTCGCCGCTCTCGCCCGCTCCGAGTCGTTGCTGCTGCTGGTGTTGCTGGCGGCACCCTTGATGATCTTGAGTCATCCTCGATGGCGCGAACGCGCCAAGGCGGTCGTTGCAAGTGGCGTGGTGACCGCTCTGGTGATCGCCCCCTGGGTGGTCCCCAACCTGCTGCGGTTCAACGAACCGGTGTTGATGTCGACCAATGACGGCGTGACCCTGATCGGAGCGAACTCGCCACAGACCTATGCGGGCGGCGCGATCGGTTTCTGGTCGCTGGAGTATGCCGACACGCTGGCCGGCGGCCTTCCCGAGCTTCAGGGCGCCGATACCAGCGAAGAGTCTCGGATCTGGCGGTCGGAGGCCTTCAGCTACATCGGAGACAATCTCGATGACCTGCCCCGGGTCATGGCCGCACGACTCGGCCGCTTGTGGTCGGTTTTCCGGCCCTTGCAGATGTCGGACTTCAACACGGGAGAGGGCCGTGAGATCTGGGCCTCGAACCTTGCCTTTGTAGGTTTCTGGGTAACAGCGCCGTTGGCGCTGATCGGCTGGTGGCGGCTCGGCCGCGATCAACTGACCCGATGGCCCCTAGCGATTCTGGCCGTCCACGTGTCGTTGATAGGAGCACTGACCTACGGGATTCCACGCTTCCGGGCTCCCGCCGAGATAGCGGTGGTGGTGTGCGCGGCGACTGCGATCCACTGGCTCAGTAGCCTGGGGACATGTCAACCTCGGCCCGTATCGTCGTCGCCTCCGTCATCTTCCTGACCTCATCCTGGTTGTATTCGGTGTCAAGATCAACGCGCTGTGTGACCTCGGGGGGGGGGGTGTCCCTGTCTTGTTGTCAAGCGGCGTGAGGGAGTTTTTTGGTTTGGGGTTGGTGTTGGGTTGGTTGGTAGGGGGTTTGGGTTTTGAGCATGGCCAAGATGATGTCGCAGCGTTTGCGGGCGACGCAGGTGACGGCTGCGTTGTGGCGTTTGCCTTGTAAGCGTTTTTGTTGGTAGTAGGCGCGGGCGTTGGGGTCGTGTTGGGTGGCGACGAAGGCTGCGGTGAACATTGCGTTTTTGAGTCGGTGGTTGCCGCCTCGGGGTTTGCGGGTGGTGTTGGTGGTGCCTGATTGCCAGTTGACGGGTGCGAGTCCGGCGTAGGAGGCGAGGCGGCTGGGGTTGGCGAAGCGGTGGGGGTCGCCGATCTCCGCGAGGGTTCTGGCTCCGGTCCGCGGGCCGAACCCGCACAGGCTAGAGAGGACTTTTCCCAGGGGGTGCTCCATGAACACGTTGTTGATGTCCACGGCGATCTGGTCGCGGCGCACGCAGATGCGGTCGAGGTCTGCGGCGAGGTCGCAGATGGTTTCGCCCCAGGCGGTCTCGGCTGTGACTGTGAGACTCTGCGCGTCGAGCGCAGCCCAGATTGCCTCGGTGAGGCGTTGAGCTGTGCGCGGTGAGCGTTTGGCGATGCGGTTGGCTATACGGGAACGGCCGGCTGCTCGAAGCGCTGTGGGTGTGCCCCAGCGCGTCAGTGCGTCGCGTACGCCTGCGCTGGTGGTCACCTTGTCGCCTATGGCCCGTTCCAACGCTGGTGACACCGCCAACAGGGCGTCTCTGAGGCGGCTGGCGCAGCGGGTGGCGTCAGCGGCGAGGTCGGTGTCTCGGCCGTTCAAGACACGCAGTTTCGCCAGCAGCTCGTCGCTGGGAGAAGTCCAACTCAGGCGGTCGGCGTTGCGGCGCGCGTAGTCCGCGAGCACCCAAGCGTCTTTGGGGTCGGTTTTGGCCGCCCCCGCATACAGGTCCGCGGCGCGGCGCATCGCCAGCCCCGTCACATACGCAACCGGGACCTGCCGGCGCGCGGCCGCCTCGATCAGCAACGACGCCGGCGAACTGGTCGTGTCGATCACCAACGCCACGCTGCCATACACCCCAGCATCGTCGATCAACTGATCGATCGCTGCCTCGTCGTTGCGCACCGGCCGAGCCAACACCTCCTCACCAGTCGAAGTTATTGCACAGGCGTAATGATCGCCTTTGGCGACATCGACACCGACGAACACCTCAACGTCGGCATGAACCGAATCTGACATGACAAAAGCTCCTTAGCTCTGGGATAATTCCAAATTCGGATGCTCCCGGAGCCTGCGCCTCAACCACTTTACATTCAGCTCTAAAGCATGTCCCTGTAAGAGGTCCCAGACACCCGACCACAGCAGGCGACAACACCCCCCAAGCCATCAAAGTGACAGGGGGTTACAGTCCTACCCACCGCAGCGAGCAACCAACCCCGACATTGCCACACCAGGGCCACCAACAAGGTAAAGGGGGGAAGGGTTCAGGGTGTGCTGTGATCGATTCACAGAATCATATAGTTGAGTATTAGCGAATAATATTCCTTGTTTAATGGTGAATAAATTGATAGTATCGCCCGTGTGATCTACGATGTGCCCCACATGACGTCCAGAGATGAGGACGTCATGGACGAAATCGAGCAGTTGAGAGAACAACTCCGCCCCTATGTCCGCATGCGACGGCGTTGGTATGGAACCCTTCGCCGCGCTCAGTTCGCGCGCGCTGTCCAGGGCTCGAACTCGATCGAGGGGTACCACGCCAGCGTCGAAGATGCAGCAGCTGTCATCGATAACGACGAGCCGTTCGCCGACTTGTCTGAAGACACCATCAGCGCGGTCTCCGGTTACCGAGACGCCATGACCTTCGCGCTGCAACTTTCAGCAGGTACATCACCGAGGGAACGGTTCCGCGAATCAACGCCCCGAGCGTTCCTCGACGCCGGATCGAGCCCACCCTTGTCGCTGATCGACCTTCCCACCCTCCGGTCTCTCCACTTCATGATGATCAAGCACGACCTTGCACACAACCCGGGTCAGCTGCGCCCCGGGGCGATCTGGGTTCAAGATCCCGACGGCGATTCTGTGTACGACGCCCCCGAGCGGGAGGAGATCGAGACCCTGCTCGAGGAGCTGTTCGAGCAGTGCGCGAGTCTCTTCGCTGACGAGACGGTTCCTCCGATGGTCACAGCAGCGATGGCACATCTCAACCTGGTGCTGATCCACCCGTTCAGCGATGGCAACGGTCGCATGGCGCGCTGCGTGCAGTCGCTGCTGCTCGCGGCGGCGGCCGTACGGGACGATGACCCGGTCGCGCCCGAGTTCCTCAGCATTGAGGAGTATCTCGGACGCAACACACTGGAGTACTACGCAACGCTCGACGCCGTCGCGGGCGGTCGATGGTCGCCAGAGCGAAGCGCGCGACCCTGGATCGAGTTCTGCCTGACTGCACACTTTCGCCAGACTCGAACCGTGCTGCGTCGAGTCGTCGAGTTCGACACTCTGTGGGATGCGTGCAGTCAGCTTGCACAGCGTCGCGGTGTGCCCGAGCGAGCTGTCGGCACGCTGTGCCACGCAGCCCGCGGGTGGACCGTGCGCCGGTCGCTGTACCTCATCCGTACCGAAACAACCCGCGGAGAGCCGATCAGCGATGGTATGGCCTCCCGCGATCTTCAGACAATGGTGAGAGCCGGCTTGCTCACCCCTAGGGGCGACAAGCGAGGACGTCGATACCGCGCCTCAGAAGAACTTGCGGACATCTGGCACCAGATCCGCAGAATGCGACGCATTGAGGATGACACCGACCCCTACCAGTCCACGCAGTCTCCACTCTTCTAGTGCGGTGGCTGCATTGTGGTGGTGTGCACAGCGACTGCAATTCACTGGTTGGCTAGCCTTGGGACATGTCAACCTCGGCCCACATCGTCGTCGCCTCCGTCATCTTCTTGACGGTCCTGTTCATCTTCCGCCTGGTTCGCCAACGGGTGCTCAAGAGCAAGTATGCCCTGCTCTGGTCGTTCGTCGGGGTGGCGCTGCTTCCGTTGGCAGCGGTGCCCGACATTCTCGTTCCGATCTCTGATTTCATCGGAATCGAGTACGAGCCGGCCACGGTGCTCTTCGCTGCCACCGCGTTCCTGTTCGCCACGACGGTGCATCTGTCCTACGAGATGTCCCGCGTGGAGGCGCGAACCCAGGACCTGGCCGAGGAACTGGCCCTGCTGCGCGTCGAAGTCGAAGCAGTCAGCCCCCGCGCCACGCCCTGAGAGCCGCCTATTCTGCGATAGGAGACCTTGGTTCGGTTGAAGCCGTGGCGGTGACGATGAGGCCGTCGGCCGAGAAGGGGCGGTTCAGCTTGCCGAGCACACGCTCGAGACCGACGACCGCACGAACCGCCGCCACCTCGAATCGACTCCGGTCGCCGCGCTCGCGCACCGCAGACACGTAGGTCACCGTCTGGTCGTGGTCCCAGCCTGATCTGCGCATCAACTCGGTCAATGTGCGCCAAGTGAACATCACCACATGGTCCGGATGGTTGATCTCGACCCGTCGAGTGATTGATGCGGCCACGTTGATCAGACCGTAGGCGTTGGGTGTCGTGATGATCAGCGTGCCGTCTGGTCTGCAGAGGTGATGCAGAGCGTCGAGAAACGGGCCCGGGGCGGAGATGTGTTCGATCACCTCGCCGGCCAACACGACGTCGGCGGGCTCCAACGCGAGTGCGGCCACGGCTTCGGCGTCTGTGCAGTCCACCAGGTGAGCCTCGAAGCCGTCCTCGGTGGCTGCGGCAACACCGGAGCGGTCGTTGTCGACTCCCACGAGCTCAGCAGCGACCTCATGGAGGCGACCGTGAAGCCAGCTTCCGGCGCGCCCCTGCTCGCGGCGGAAACCGGCGTCTGCGAACCCGACATGGATGACCCGTTTACCTGCGCACTGAGTGGTGAGCCATTCGATGCGATCAACGATCTCTGCATGGGGCAACTCGTGTGCCAACTCATCCTGGCCGTACTCGGGAGTCTCAGAGTTCATCGGCCCGACTCCGTTTGGATCTCAATGCTGGGATGAGGCGAGAACACGGGTGGTTCAGGCATGGATTCGGCCATGTCGGCGAGCGTGCGTCGGCTGCCCGCTACAAGCTGCTCGACTCGGGACTTCATCCTGCGCCGGCCCCACCACAACACCCGACTGCCGACGCGCCCGACCTCGGGGACGACCCAGCGCGGTTCGTCGGGGTCGAAGTCGTAGGGATGGGCATACAGCCAGGCGTGATCGGGGGCTCTCTTCTTCGCCCAGCCGACGATCGGTCCTGGCGCCACGCGCAGGTACGTCCCACCCAGAAGCGGGAGCATGAGCGGCCCGACCCCGAAGACCGGCGATGGAATCTCGATGAGCCCGCAAGGCCAGCGAAACGGAGTTCGGGGAGCTTGGGGCCACCCGAACAGCGGGTTGCGGGCCGGAAGCACGCTGGAGGAGTACTTGAATCCGAGCTCGCTGAGTATCTCAGGCGCCCAGGCCGACTCGGGTACAAGCGAGAAGATCGGCGCCCGAAACCCCTTGATCTCGGCCTGCACAAGCTGGGCGAGCCGATCGGAGGCCTCAGCGGTGACCCTGCGGAAGGCGTCGGGTCCGACCTCGGGCAACGGTGTGTGATCGGCTCCGTGCAAGCCGATCTCGTGGCCCCGGGCCGCAACCCGAGCCACCAGATCCGGATCGTGCAGCGCCAGTTCACCGACAACAAAGACCGTGCCCGTCACACCCCATTCGTCGAGGTCGTGCAACAACTCGTCGGTGACCGCGCCGAATCGCGGCTCAACAGACTCGTCAGGTCGATGATCCTCAAGATCCAGCGTAAAAGCGATGTTGCTCACAACAGGTGCCTCAACCTACTTCGGCCGGCTCCTCCACGGGCGTGCCCGAAGGCGCCCGCGGCGAATCGGATCTAAGTTGCTCGACCAGCCAGGAGACGGCGACGGCGCTCAGGGCCATCATGGCGATGTCTATGGGGACCCGGTAGCGGGTCAGTCCGAAGGTGATCGCTGAAGCCAACATGATCGTCGGCCACATCGACAGCAACGGTGTGAGCCGGGTGCCTCTGCGCCAGAACACCATTCCGCCGATGATCGTCAACGGCAACATTGCATAGTAGAAGCCGAGGCCGAACGTCGACGGCTCCTCCCAACGCCCCTCGACCTGGTAGTTCAACCGCAGAGAGTGGCCAGGTTTGAACAGCTCGAGTGACCGACCCATGCGCGCTACGGCCACAACCCCGAACCGCTCCCAGTTCTCGGCCGTGTACTCCAAGGCGTACTTCCGATTGAAGGAATCGACAACCGACTCGTCGTAGACGACCCGGGACTCGCCGCGCAGCGTCGAACCGGGCAGCTCAGATTCAAGCTCGTCCCAGAGCTCTCGGGAATCGAAGCAGACCGTCCAGAAACCCATGGCTTCGCCGCTCCAAGCCTCATCGCAGGAGCCCGCCATCATCACCGTTCCCGGCACGGCGCTCATCGTCACCGGGTCCTCGAAGCGAAGGTTGTTGTAGACCAGCCAGGGCGACAGGACGATCAATCCGGCGAGACCGCACAACACGGTCTGCCGCAACTGCTCGCGCCGACCGACCCCGCCGAGCCACCACACGAGCGGTATGACCATGAACCCGAAGAGGGCCAAGGCTTCGGCCCGGGTCAGGGCCGCAACAGCAATAGCCGCGCCAAGCAAGACGACCCGTTTCGCCGTCGGCTTCTCGATCCAGGCATACCCGGCCCAGAGCACCGCCACGATTACCGGTTGATACAGGCCCTCGGACAGCAGCATCATGTCATTGATCCACATGAGCGGGTGAAGCGCGGCGAGGACCGCCGCGATGATCCCCGCCAGGCCTCCGGCCAGACGTCGTACCAGCAGGCCCAAAGAGACGATCAGCGCGAACCCCGCCAGAGTGGACACCAGGCGGTGGTCGGTCACCCCGTCGAGTCCGAGACGCGACCAGAACGCCAGGTAGAGGGCATACAGAGGGGGGTCACCTGCAGAATCGAGGATGTGGCCGTTGACTATGTACTCGTGCGGGTTGATGAACCAGTGGCCCCTGCTGATCAGGTCGGCTTGATGATGGTGGTAGTAGGCGTCGCCTGCGAGGGTGTAGCAGTCTGCCGCGCCGGTGGTGCAGGTGGGGCGGTACCAGAGCACCGCGGCGATGCGCAGGAACCATCCTGCCAAACCGATGCCGACGATGACCTGAACAGCACGTACACCAAGAAGCTGGCGCAGCCTCGCCATCATGCCGTCGCCCCCTCGGGTTCCGGCTTGGGACTCGTAGGTTCGACCCAGTCGGTCGATGGTGTCGAAGACGGGCGGAAGCGGTCCAGCAGCGCGCCCAGTGCCACTGCCGCCAAAACGACGAACACCACGTCGGCACCGAGCCGATAACGGGTTATCCCGAAAGTGATCGCGGCGGTGAGGATCGACGTGCCCGCAACCGCGGCGACCGGCAACAAGGAGGTACGACGGCGCATCACTACCGCACCGTAAACCGCAGCGATCATCACCACATAGTGGCTGAACAGTCCGATATCGACATGTGAGCGGACCCGTCGCTCAAAAAAGACATCGAAGTCGGCAGTCTGTTGCGGTCGGAACAGGCCGAGCACTCGCCCTACTCGAGCAGCGATCACCTTCGGCTGTTCGCTCAGGTGATCACCGATGTAGCCGAGAGCCTTGTCGAGCTTCGCGGCTCCGATGACCGATTCGTCACCATCGGGCCAAGTCGAGAGGCGGTCTTCGGCGCTCCAGAAGCCGAGCGCCCCACGCGAGTCTGTTTCATCGCAGTTCGGACTCCAATACCCCAGCAGTCTTCCCGAGTAGGTGTCGTCGCAGTTGCCGAGTTCGAGCACGTAGCCGGGTCCGATGGCGAGAAAGGTCGGCTCGTCGAAGGTGGCCAGGTTGCGGCCGACCCACGGTGCCAGCACCAGCATGGCGATCAAGGCGGCTCCCGCCGTGCGTGTGATACGGGTACGCCGATCGAGGGACCGGTGCAGCAGGATAATCGGTGCCAGCAACAAGAAGAACAGCAGGAACGGTTCGCTACGGGTGAGGGCTCCCAGCGACAGCACCAGCGTCAGTTCGGTGATTCGGCGCCACGACGGCTCGTCGTAGACCCGATGGGCGAACCACAGAGCCCAAGCGGCGATCGGGATGTACATCGACTCCGAGAGAATCAGCGCGTCGTTCATCCACAGAGGTGGGTGCAGCGCCATGCCCACCATGCCGATCAGGCCTGTGCGTTCGTTGAACAGACGGCGCAGGAGCAGGCCGACCGGAACAACTGCCGACGCGGAGATGAAGCCACCGGCAAGGCGATGCCAAGTGACGCTGTCGAGCCCCAGGAACGACCAGATCGAGAGATAGAGCGTGAAACCCGGCGGGTGTCCCGCGGTTGGTTGGAGCTTCCCGAAGACGGTGTATTCGAACGGGTCGGCGAATCCGTGCCCGTCAGCCAACAAGTTGGCTGTGACGTGGTAGTAGACGTTGTCGTTTATCTCGCCGATCGGCAGATATCGGTACCACCGCAGGAACACGAACCAACGTACGGCCACCGCAAACAGGAACATTCCCGCCACCAGCCAACAAAACGTGCCACTGTTCAACGAAGTGCCACGATTCAACGAAGTGCAGGGCCTGCGCACCCGACAATCCTAGTTGTGGCTATACCGTAGCGATCTATGCATGTGACCGTTATCGGCCACAGCTGCCTGCGCATCAGGACGCGTGCAGGCACTGTGTTGATCGACCCGTGGCTGTCGGGTTCGTGCTATTGGCGGTCGTGGTGGCACTTCCCTCCCAGCGCTGAACCCGATGAGCAGATGTTCAGTCCCGACTGGATCTACCTCACCCACCATCACTTCGACCACTTCCACTATCCGTCGATGCGGCGGATGGACCGTTCGGCCAAGGTGATGATCCCCCGCTTCGGGGTGGATGCGATGGTCGACGAGGTGAGGAGTCTCGGCTTCGAGTCGCCTCAGGAACTGGTACACGGCCGCGTGGTCGAGCTCGGTGACGGGGTTCGGGTGGCCTCGTACCAGTACGGTTTCGACGACACGACCTTCGTGGTCGCCGAAGACGACAATGTTGTGATCGACATCAACGACTGCAAGATTCGAAGGCGTTCGCTCTCCCAGATCAAACGGGACTTCGGCCGGCCGACGCTGGCCTGCAAGAGCCATTCATTCGCTCAGTCATACCCGGTCCTGTACGAGGCCGAAGACCCCGAGCAGCTCCGACTGGTATCCCGCGACACCTACATCGACGACTTCCACGACGTGATGTCGGGACTGCAGCCCGAGTTCGCCGTGCCCTTCGGTTCAATGGTCGGTTTCCTTCACCCGGAGAGCCGGCCGGTCAACGAACACCTGGTGACCCCGAACATGGTCGTCGACGGCGTGGCTGAACGCGGGGGCATCGAGGGCACCGACGTTGTGACCATGGCGCCGGGCGACGTCTGGGACAGCGAGTCGGGGTTCACCCGCTCCGAAGTGGACTGGTACACCGACCGCAGCCGACATCTTGAAGACCTGCTGAGAGTGCACGGCTCCAAGATCGCTGAGCGCACCGCCCAAGAGGAGGGCGCGGCTGTGGACTGGCAGGACTTCGAGTCCTACCTGACGCGCTTCGTGCAGGACGTTCCGAGGGTGTTCGGCCGCCGTCTGGCGCCGAAGTCGTTCGTGTTCTTTGTGCCGTCCGACGAGGCCACGCCGTACTGGTGGGTCTCGTTTCGCTCTCGTTCTGTCGGCCGTTCGGCAACGCCGCCCGCTGACCGTTCGGGGATCACCACGATTTCTGAGGCGGTTCTTGCTGAGGCGATACGAGACACGATCCTGCATATGGTTCACGGCTCAATGCGCATCCGCACGACTCTCGAGCCCGACGGAGTGCAGAGCGACCTGGGTTTCTGGGGGTTGGCGATGATGTGGGAACTCGGCTACCTGCCGTTGCGGCGAAGTGGTCGTCGTCTTCGCCTGTGGACCGCCCTGTTTCGCCGTCACCGAGAACTCATTGAGCAGATCCCGGTTGTGGTGCTGCGCAATCCCGTCGATCACCTGGCAGAGCGGTTCGGCGCCGACGTTTGAACCTCCCGAAACGCGAATACGAAAGAAACTCCTAGACTTTTGCCGCGGCGGAAGATACGTTCCGACGTGAGTATCGCGGCCTACTTGCCGGGCGCCACAAATTGACTGATCTGTAAGGAAAATCAGTATGGCGCGAATCTTCTTTACGCTGGAGTTCATAATTTTCAGCGGTGTAATGTTCACCCTCGGGATGTCGGTCTCGGCCTACACATATCTGCGGCTGTTCAGACGACACCTGCGGAGAGCAGCGGGGGAACCCGATGAGAACGGGGTGACACGCGACGACATCCGCTCGGAGTTGATGCGCGACGAATTCGCCACCGAACTCATGTGCAACGACGACACCCCGGAAGACGTTGCACGGTACCTCTACTTGGAGGCGGAACGCAGAGCGAGGATGCGCAAGCAGGGTGTCCTCGCCGACGACGAGAACGATCTCTTCTCCCCGCCTCAGCGCAGGCCCGGATTGCCCGGGAGTCTCTAGAGGCCGAGCAGATTGATCCCGAACATGACCGCGACCGCTCGGGCCGCGGCCCGAGCGGCCCGTGGGCGCAACGAACAGGAGCGGAGGACGACTGGTGTCAGCGCAACTCCCTGTTCGGTCCGCTCAGCCTCTCAGTAGGCGTCCATGTCCAGGAACTCGAAAGTGTCGAGGGTGATCTCGTTCTGGTCGACTCTCGGGTCGAGATGCCGGATAATCAGGTTGAGCGGCGACGGTTGAAGCCTCCTTGGAGGGCGGACACCACGCACCCGGACTAGACCGTTGAAGCCCGCGTAGACCGCGAAGGCCCCGCGGTGCCGGCGCGTCGCCGAGCGGATGGCACGGGTGGCGTCAACCCTGACGTTGCTGCTGGTCAGCGGGAAGATTTTCAAGACGACGCAGGCCGGAATCGGACCTGCGGAGGAACGGGCCGTGATCAACGCGACGTCGTCGGTGATGTGCAGGTGATATTGGGTGTGCGGACACCCCAGACGCCAACGCAGCACCTCGGGCGTGTAGTCGGTCGCCCAACCGCTGACTCTGTGGCGGTCGACGGTGGTGGCGAACTCTTCAAACTCGCCCGAATCAAGGAATCCGGCACTGACGTCAATGTGCCGGACACGGCGTGTACCACGGCCCAGCGGGCTGATGACCCGCACCGGCAGCGGTCCTGCCGTCCGCCAGCCCATGTACTTGACTACTGCACCAGTCGACTTCTTGTTGGTCACGCCTACAACGAACGACCAGTCCCGATCGCCCGCCTCGTCATAGATCTCGAGACCGATACGACTGAAGTGCCGAGTCCGCTGGTGGTCGCGGTGTACGACCGCGTTCTGTGACCAGGCCCCGTTGCTGCGTTCGCCGTCCGGCCCGCGGTATGTCCGCGGCATGTTGGCATAGTGGGCAACGAGTCGCGGCTTGCCGCCAGTGTCGACTAGCTGGTGCCTCTCGATGGCACGCCCCAACGGATTCTCGCGGTAGGCCCAACTCAGGTAGTCCGACGACACGAAGCGAGGGTCGGGGAGTTCGGTGTCCAACAGGGCGGTGGCGTCGTCGAGGATCTTCGGGTCGTCAGACGACCCGTCGACGGTCCATCCTTCGACGCCTTCGTGAACGGTGGCTCCTTCGGGTGCTTCCAATGGTGCCGACACACCTTGAACGGTACCCGCGGCCGGTACCGATCCGGTGCTGTGGGGTAGCGTGAAGGAGTACCGAATCGACGCTGGACGGAATACCTGGCTTCGCTGGGTCTTCTGGGGACTGAGTTCGGCAAGGCCATTGAGGGTGTGGTCGTAGACGCCGATACGGTCCGGGCCCGGTTGTCGACGACCGATCTGGTCATCCCGGTTGATCTGGGCGGGGTGCTGGCTGCTGCGAGCGCTGAAGGAACGGGGGCTGCTGCAGCGCTGTTGAACGCCCGTTCATGAAACCCTCCCGTTGTTCTTGGAACGTGCGCGGATTGACCGTCGTGGGTGCGCCGAGGGACACTTCAGCGGTCGTTCACGGTGGGCTTTTATTGCTAGACCGCCAAGAAGACCGAGCCGCAGATGGAGACGGTCATCACAGCGATTGCCACGACGAACGCCCAAACGTCTCTGCTGCGTCTGTCGGACAGTTCCGCGAACCGTGTGTCTATCGATGCGAACCGCGTGTCGATCGACGCGAACCGCGTGTCTATCTCCGCGAACCGTGTGTTGATCGCAGCGAACTGCTCGGCGAGTTGTTCGCGGAGCTGCGCGAACTGGATGTCCATCTTGGCGTTGAGAGCGACAATCGAAGCCTGTGTTTCGACGAAGGAGGCCTGGGTCTTGGTCTCAAGGTCTGCCAGGTCACGTTTGGTGGCGAACTGCTCCCATCCTCCGGGTGGCTGCTGTGCCATAAGGAACTCCGCTTCCTGTTGACCCACCGTGTCGGCAAGGCTGCTGTAGATCTCGACTCGCTGCTGCTCTGTCAGGACCACTTCGGTTCTCCCATCCAATTCGTGATGATCGAGTCAGGGGGAAGTGAATTAACGGACAACACTGTAACACCAAAACCAATCAGAGTCAACCGAATCAAGCTGACAGCAGCCAATGCACCGTCCCGGTGATTACGGTGCGGTTGCCTCGGTTGCGTCGAGGCGGATCGCCGACTAAGTTATGCGTGTTCAACTGGCAAATTTTCCGGTACAAGCGGCTCACTCGGAGGGAAGAAGAACATGACTGGTGGAGATGCCGTGATGCGCTCCTACGGGGCACAGCAACCGGTTCCGACGTTCGACGACCCTGCGTTCAGCCGACTCGACAAGCCTCTTGCCGAGGCCCGTGTTGCGATCGTGACCTCGGCGGCGCTGCACCGGCCGGACCAGGACCGCTTCGCCGCGACTGACACAGGCTTTCGGGCGCTTGGCCGCGCTGACCGCAACATCGTCATGGGCCACTGGAGCCCCAACTTCGACCACGCAGGCTTTCAACTCGACCTCAATGTCGTGTACCCGATCGACCGGTTGGAGGAATTGGCCGCTAAGGGCGTCATCGGTGATGTCGCGCCGCGGCATTTCGCCTTCGCCGGCAACCAGCCTGAGACAGTCAGCGAACTGCGTCTCGACACCGGCCCGTCATGTGCCGAAGAGATGTTGGCCGATGCGGTCGATGTGGTGGTGCTGACGCCGGTTTGACCGGAGTGCACGCGCACCGTGAGTGCGCTCGCCCACGTCTTCGAAGCCGCTGGCCTGTCGACGATCGTGCTCGCCTCGATGAAGGAGGTGGCCGAACGGATGATGCCCCCGCGCACGCTCTACTGCGAGTTCCCGCTGGGCCGTCCGCTGGGCCGTCCCGACGATGTGGAACTGCAGCTTGACGTCTTGAACCGCGCCTTTGCACTGCTCGAATCGAACGAACCCACCCTCGAGACCTATCCGCTGGTCGTCGAATCTACCGAGATGCCGTTGGCCTGCTCGATCCCGCCGCGCTTCGATGCGACGCTTCCGCCGGCAGTCGATGAAGCACGGGGTCTGCGTGCTGCCTACGACCGGGCATTGGACGCGCGGGGCGTCACCTCGGTCGGCCGCGCCATCGACGCCGACACCGTTGTCGATGCACTCGATGTGCTGCACCAGTGGGCCGAAGGTTCGTCGTGGAAGGACGTTCCGTTGCCGGGCAAGAACACCGTCGCGGTCTGTCACGACATACGTGCCTACTACGCCGAGGCCGCCCTCGAGCTGGCGACAGGGCCGGCACCAGGCGGACGCGCGGTCGAAGCCTGGTTCCACACCGAGACCGAAGCCGGCAAGACCATGATGGCGGCGCGTGCACAACTGAAGGAACAGGACGCACCCTTCCCCTTCTGGTTCTACATGGCCCCCGCCCACCGCTAGCTGTGACAACCATGGACGTTGTCCCTTTTGTGGTGGTGGGGGTGGCCGGTTGGGGTGACCTCCTGAGGGAGGATGTGGGTGCTATATCCCGATTCCCCCTCAGGATATTCCCATGGCGACACAGACTAGACGGCCCCAGCATCCCAAAGCGGCGCTTACTGTGGCTCAGCGGCTCAAGATGGTCCGGCTCGTCGTTGAGGACTGTTGGAGTGTCGCGGCTGTGGCGCAACGGGTCCAGGTCGATCCCAAAACGGTGCGCAACTGGCGCGCCCGTTACGTTGCTGAGGATCCAGCTGGACTTATGGATCGCTGCAAGCCGGCCCCGCACCAGCCCCCAACCGCACTCTCGGGCCGTAGGGGCGCGGGGTTCATTGCTCACCGGCTCGACATGAGCCCCTCCACAGTCCACAAGATCTTAAACAGTGCTGGTGTTGGCCGTCTCGACAGAGGCGACCGCAGCACCGGACCGCCGCCCGAACCGCTGCGCTATCAGCGCGATAAACCCGGCGAGCTGGTGCACCTCGACGTCAAGAAGCTCCCAGCGATCCCCGACGGCGGCGGCTGGCGCATCCACGGCAAAGGCAACGCCGGGCCCCGACGCAACGTCGGGTACCGCTACGTGCACTCAGCCATCGACGACCGCACCCGGCTCGGCTACTCAGAGATCCACACCAACGAGACCGGCGACACCGCTGCCGGGTTCTGAAGACGCGCCGCCGCCTGGTTCACGCTGTTGGGGATCGGCTGTGAACGGGTACTCACCGACAACGGACCGTGCTACCGCTCAAACGTCTTCCTCCAAGCCCTCAAAGACACCCGCACCACCCCCAAACGCACCCGCGCCTACAGACCCCAAACCAACGGCAAAGTCGAACGCTTCCACCGCATCCTCAACGACGAATGGGCCTACGCCCACGACTGGCACACAGACACCCAACGCACCCAAGCCCACCAGAAGTTCATGACCCACTACAATCAACACCGGCCCCACAGAGCTCAACTGGAACACCCCCCTAGCCACCCTCACCCACCTAACCAAGGACAACGTCCTCGGAATACACAACTAGCGACCTGAACCGACAACCAAACGTCGGCCCGTCAGGACCTATTACTCGACCAAGTCGATCGTTCCGCCTTGACTTAGATTTCTGCCAGCTGAAGTCCGCGGCCCGACCAGAACCGCGAAAGCATAGCTCCGGCTTCTCGTGCCTTCTTCACCGACACGTTCGTAAACGACGCGCGGAGGCTGTTGTCCTCGGCGTAGAAGAACTTTCCCGGTGATGCACCAATCATGTGGTTCTTGACTAGGTAATCAGCTGCGATCTCTCCAGGTATGTCGCAGTTGAGGAGCAAACTAGGGCCATGCAATTCACGGATAGGTTGCGTTGCCTGGAGTTCTTCCTCGAATGCCATTCTTGCAGCGGTGGATTGTTCGACGAAGCTGGCGAGGTGGTCGCGAATACTTGGCGTCTGCAGCATGTATGCGAACAGCTCCTGTTGTATCGCGCTCGGACAAAGAGGCGCCGTGACTATTGATGGCAGGCTGTCTTCAGGTTTTGAGTGGATCCATCCGATCGAAGACTGGGGACCGAATAGCTTGGAGAGACTGCCGATCTCGATGCCGCCATATCGCGTTATGTTTCCGCGCTCCTTCGGTGCCCACGGTAAGAAGATAAGGTCTTGGACAAGACGACCACCTTGTCGATGTGTGGCTTTAGCAAGTCGATTCAGATCTGTTTCCGATCTTGTGTAGCCGTCGGGATTTCGGCACGGGCTCACAACAACGTGTAACTCGGTGTCAAATGGGACCACTGGTGTAACAAGAACGTTTTCTACGATGCGCTCGGAGAGCCGAACAAGGGGTGCAAACGTCGGGGTTTCCACACTCACCGTTGTGCGTTGAGAGGCGATTGCAGAGATACCGTTACGCACTCCGGTCGTCAGAACTACGGCTCCCTCGAATTCTCCGTAGAGTCCTTCGATACCCGCAACGAGGGCTTCGCTCTGCCACCCACGCTGCAGGGTCGCGACTGAACGAGGAACTGACCGGAGGGCTCGGGCTAGATCGCGGCGAAGAGGCGGTGCCCAATCAGGGAATTGCCCGGTTAGGTCAATGATTCCTTGGGTCATCACGATGTTCCGCTAGATGGCCGTCGGCGATATCGTAGAAGATCGTTGGTGCGAAGCGATAGCCCATCCACGAAACGACGAGGTCGACGCCATCATCGACGGTGCACGGGCGGAAGAGTGGAAGTTTGCTCGGGGGTGTCTCATAATCGACACCGAGCGGGATCAGTCGGATGCAAGCGGTTGGGTCTAAGATTGGCCTAAAGGGCTGGCGCCGTGGTGCGTGTAGCGCGAGCCGTTTTGCGTAATACCGAGTCGCACTTGCACTTGCCTGGTTCTTGCGTCCGGACGGACTTACCCTCCAGGCATGAGCAGCAGTAACGATTGTGCGCCGGGTTTTGACAAGCGATTGACTTGGCGCCGGCTTTTCGAGCGAGATTCTATCAAAACCCTGTATAGATATCAAGATTCCGTGGGCCGTTAACTGCTTGCGCATTCGGTTGAAAAATCCACCTAGACCGAGTACAACGATCTGCTCGGCGGTTGCCGCGGGATCCTCCAGTACCCGTGAAAGAACCACCACATCGAGTAAGTCTTTAGAAGTAATCCGGTGGTCCCCGGCGGCGTTGATGATCATCTGAAGGAGGCAGTCGTCTGGTGAGACGAATCGCTGGCCGAACTCGTTCGAACGAATTTCTCTCATCAGTCGCGGCATGCGGCCGCAGTGCCGGACAGAATAGCCGCCAAAGTGGACGTCAATGTCGGGTCGGCTTGAGTCGTGGCTACCATCCGGTCTGTGTGGTCGGAGGTTCACCTGGCCGTAAATTTGTCCGTCTGCTGCCCACTTCAGCCAGGGATATTCACGCGAATTGAACCAGTATTGATGGTTCAAACAGTTCGACCAGGTCAAAGTAGCGTTTGATGGATCCTGTACCCAGAGATCGAGGTCTCCAAGGTCGCGCGCAAGCCCCGAATCGCGATAGTACTCCCGAGCGGCGAGGCCTTTCATTCCAACGCCAGGACGCCTTTCTCCTACCAACTGGTTTAGCGTATTGTCCAGAGTCGCGGCGACCGACAGGACTCTTTTGCGGTATATCTCAGATATCGGCACGTCGAGAAGTGGTAACTTCCCGGTCGATGCGACTCCCGCGAGGTGATGGAACTGCGTTGCCACTTTTTCTAATCGCAGCGCCTCGGCCAACGCATCACCCCGGTATCGACCGACAATTCGGACTGCTTGGTCGCCGCCTTTGCCACTCTGGCCTGCTGCTGCGAGACAGGCAGATCGGATTTCATTCCGGGCGGCGCTGACTTCAAGGTCGAAAGCGCGAGTACTCAATCTGTCTAGCACGTTCAGACGATATCAAGTGCGACAGACAGGAGTCGGATCGTCGAACGAGTGACAGTACCGACGTTGCGTCCGCCGCATCGAACACCTAGAGGACTGGCTCCTCGGTCGGTGACAACTGGAACCGTTGCCTGTCGGGACCGCTTTGCGCGTATCCGCATCGTCGCCCGACACCCGTTGGTTACAATGAGGAGATGATCTATCGCCGCCTCGGGCGTTCTGGACTCAAGGTGAGCGAACTCTCGTACGGTTCTTGGGTCACCTTTGGTCAACAACAGCAACTCGAGTCGGTGACCGAGTCGATGCAGGCAGCTTGGGATGCAGGCTGCAACTTCTTCGACAATGCCGAGAGTTACGCTGCGGGTAGGGCGGAACGCTTGATGGGCCAGGCGTTCAAAGACTTGGAGTGGTCGCGCGAGAGCTATATAGTGTCCACAAAGTTCTACTGGGGAATTGTCGAGGGTCCGAACACGACCGAGACTCTCAATCGCAAGTATCTGTTGCAGGCCATCGATCGATCGCTTGAGAGGTTGCAGCTTGAATTTGTTGACTTGATCTACTGCCATCGCCCGGATCCTGAGACTCCGATGGAAGAGACTGTATGGGCTATGCATGACATCATTTCAGCTGGCAAAGCACTTTATTGGGGAACCTCTGAGTGGCCTGCTGATCAGGTTCGTGAGGCGCATGCTGTCGCCAACCGTCTGAACCTTCGGAAGCCTGTGGTGGAGCAACCTGCCTATAGTTTTCTGGAACGGCATCGGGTCGAGGTCGAATACAGATCGCTGATTGATGAAGTTGGTATAGGACTAACTACGTATAGTCCTCTTGCGTTCGGCGTCCTAACGGGCAAGTATCTTGACGGGATCCCAGCTGGCAGCCGCGCGGAAGTATCCAACCTCGATTTAGTCCAACGCCGCATCACTGATTCCAAGAGCGCTTCGCAAGTGCGCGCTCTCATGCCGATCGCGGCTGAAACTGGCTGCACTATGGCGCAATTCGCCCTCGCATGGTGCTTGGCGAACCAGCATGTATCCAGTGTGATAACAGGCGCGAGTAGCGCAAGTCAAGTCCGCGAAAACATGCTGGCAGTTGAGATCGTTGACACTCTAACCCCGGACGTAATGGCCGGTGTCGAAAGGGCGCTCGCGTAGACGATAGCAAGTCAACCGCCTGCCCGAGTGGTTGTCGCTCCAGTAGGGAGGGCGGACGTCATTGCTCCCCCGAGGGTGTTCGTAAGCGGTCGGATTCGATTTCGCCATGCTAACCTTGCGTCACGGGATCGAGCCTTTTGATCCCACGGGGGTTGAGATTGGCTACGATCAGGGAGATGAGGAATCACGAACTCGCCAAACGGGTTGCTACAGTTGCTCGACTTGAGGGAGAGTTTCGGCTTCGGTCGGGGCTGGTATCTAAGGAGTACTTTGATAAGTATCAGTTTGAGGCGCGGCCGGACTTGCTGCGCTCGATAGCCGCTGACCTGATTCCGCTTATCCCGCCAGGTACCCAGGTGCTGGCCGGGTTAGAGCTGGGTGGCGTTCCTCTAGCAACGGCTATGGCATTGAGTTGCGACTTGCCGCTTGCTTTCGTCCGGAAGGAAGCTAAAGAGTACGGCACTGGTCGGCAGGCCGAGGGTGTTGACGTATCCGGCAAACAGATTCTGGTGGTGGAGGACGTCATCACAACGGGTGGGCAGGTCGTGAAATCGGTTGAGCAGTTGCGGGCCAACGGTGCGACGGTCAACGCAGCGGTGTGTGTCATCGATCGGGAACAGGGAGGCCAGCCCAATCTGGCCGAAGTGCAAGTGGAACTGAGATCTCTCTTCAAGTCCTCCGACCTATGAGCGATGGTTGTTCAGGCAAGATTGACTTAGCAAGCCTCGCTCAGAACCTAGAGCGAGAAGCCCTCTCGATCCACGCAACCGGCTCTTCATAAGGACGGCATCAAAAAGCTGCGACGCAATTGGGTCTACCGCGATCTTGAATCTGGACAATGCGCATAATCGATCAACAGCGGAATCGCGCTTTTTGCGATCTTGACAAATTTGGGGTCTGACTCAATGCCGATACTCTCATAACCGACGTGCTCTGCAGCTGCCATGGTTGAGCCAGATCCGGCGAAGGGATCAAGCACGATACCGTCCCCCAAGGGCAGGATTGCCCGGACCACCTGACGGAGAAATGCTTGTGGTTTGAGGCTGGGATGTGGGGCGAGCCGCCGCTCGGCTGGTCGGGTTGGAGCAGAGGCGATGACATCACCGAACGGTTGTTCCCGCGAGAATCGCCTTAATCCTCCAGTTCCCCAACGACGCAGATTGTCTTGGACTCGACCCTGTAGCGGTTTTCGAAACAAGAGCCAAGGTTCCCACTTGGACCTAGGCATAACGGAAACGTCAGGGAATTCGTCATGGGCGTTCTTGGGTCGGTCTCCGCCGCGCATCGTCATGACAAGTCGAACTACTTCACCCCTTCGCTCAAACCCGGCGTTACACACAGCGGACGCGACGCGGTGTGAAAGAAGAGGATTGGACGCGACGAGAACATGCGCTCCGGGGACAAGCACGGGTAGTAATGTACGAGCCCACATTACAAAAAAGCAGTCCAAAGAGTCCAAATCGGCATCGGTCAGTGTGGTGAATCTCGGTACGGGAGATCGCTGATGACCGTCGAACGCAGGAGGCAAGCGCCACACTCCCCCTCTCCCCTTGCGGAGTTTCCGTTGCTGTTCTGGATTGTATTCCACAAGTCCATACGGGGGATCAGTTACGACGCCGTGGATTGAATTGCAAGGCTGTTCAGCTAGCCAGTCAATGCAGTCGCCATGAAACAACGAGGCCTGCCCAAACCTAAAGGCGAGCGGCCACACCTCCTTGTCGATGGCCTCAGCGGAGTTGGTAGACACCACGTCGGACTCTACTGAACTGTTTGTTTGGCCCCGTGTTGAGGTTGAGGTAGCTGCGGACGGAAGACTTGGCAACGGTTTCTCCAAATCGAGTTTCAACTGCGGCATGGATTTCCTTCACACTCATAGGACTGTCAGCGCTGGCGAGAGCATGCCCGACGGCGTCGCGCACTTCTCCCGGTCTCCGACGGCCGGGGGTTTTGGGGGAAGTGTTGAGCATGGCTGCCAAGATAGACGTCCAGACGTCAAAAGGGGTGGATAGTTGATTCTCTGTCGAAGCTTAAGAGGAGGGAGTGACACTGACGGTCCCTGGCGCTTGAACCGCCTCTGATTGGCTTACGCTTGCCGTCGGGGTAAGCGGCAGCCGAGCATGTTTGAAGTCGTCAGTGAGGTATTGAGTTCGAATGGACGATACGGAGCCGAGAATCACAGTTCGACCGGGGCATCCTGACTTCCTGGACCTCGCGTGGGAACAGTCCGTCGTCGATTGGGACAGTCCTCGACTGGTAACGCTGCCGAAGGGGATCTCTCGCCACGAAGTGCGCTTCGTCGCCTACGACCAAGGCCTGTATGCGATCAAGGAACTGCCCCACAAGGCGGCTCGCAACGACTACCAGGTGCTTCGCGAGCTTGAACGGCTGGAGGCACCGTCAGTCACCGCGGTTGGACTGGTCGAGGACCGCTGGGACGATCCCGGAGCGGAGCGCTCGGCGGCTCTGATCACCAGGTATGTCGACTTCTCGTTCTCGTATCGAGAGCTGCTCGAAGGGGCTGGTTTCGGTGAACGGCGCCGACAGATGCTGGCCGCTTTCGCAGGACTGCTCGTCGAACTGCACCTGGCCGGTTGCTTCTGGGGTGACTGCTCTTTGTCGAATGTTCTCTTCAAGTACGACGCGATGGCCATCGAAGCTTTGATGGTCGACGCAGAGACTGCTGAACTCCACCCCGAGCTCAGCGACGGTCAACGCCTCCACGACATCGACATCATGACAATCAACGTGGCAGGCGGCATGGCCGACATCGCGGCTTCACGAGGTGTCGGCATCGACGACGCCGACACCGACCTCGGAGAGGAAATGGCCAGTTGGTACGAATGGCTGTGGGATGAGACCACCAGCGAGACCGTCATCGGCACTGACGAGCGCTATCGCATCACCGAACGGGTGCGGCGCCTCAACGACCTCGGATTCACGGTTGACGAAGTCGACCTCACCACCACCGATGGAGGCACCCGGCTGCGGGTGCGGCCGAGCGTCGGCCCGCGGAACCACAACACCCGTCGCTTGCGGGAGATAACTGGAATAGAAGCGTCGGAATGGCAGGCCCGGCACCTGCTGAGCGACATCTACCACTTCGCTGCGGGACAGCGCATCGAAAAAAGTGGCGATATGGCGTTGGCGGCGATCCGCTGGCGCACAGAACGCTGGGAGCCGGCAGTCCGGCAGATCCATGCACAGGCCAGTGATGACAATGTCCTGCAGAAGTACTGCGATTTTCTCAACTTTCGATACGAAGCATCCTTTGCAGCCGGAACAGACCTGGGACAGGAGGCGGCCTTGCGGAGTTGGTTCGACACCGGCTGTCCCGGTTTTCGTCCCGAACCCGAGGCTTCCCCTACCGGCACCGGACAGCAGGGGAGAATCTCCAAGCCTTCTTTCCAAGACCGTCCTGTGGCTACCGGTCGGCCGCGGCCGCGGTCCCGCCAGTCGGTCTCCGAGAAGGTTTCCGAGCAGCGGGACTGATCGCTTGGCCATCGTCTGGTGGCTGTGTGGGACCTGAGGCTCCATGCCGGAGTAGTGTCGGAGGCTCTGGCGGTGTCTCCTCCCAGTTTGGAAACGGCATGAAGGCGATCGAGATCCAAGGCGACCGACTGGTGTGGAGCGACACCCCCCCTCCGTCGTTGGGGGATGGGGAGGTCCGCATCGAGGTCAGAGCCAGCGCCGTGAATCGCGCTGACCTGGCGCAACGAGCGGGCGGTTATCCGCCGCCTCCGGGCGCCAGTCCGATTCTGGGACTGGAGTGTTCGGGCGTGGTGTCCGAGATCGCCCCGGGCGTGTCCGGATTTGAGATCGGCGATGAGGTTTGCACCCTTCTCGCCGGAGGCGGTTATGCCGAAGAAGTCGTGGTTCCGGCTCCGCAGGTGGTCCCGGTCCCTGCCGGTCTGTCGTTCGTTGAGGCCGCCGCGCTGCCCGAGGTCTTCGCCACCGCTTATCTGAACCTCTACATCGAAGCAGCCCTGGCTCCCGGCGAGCGGGTCCTGTTGCATGCCGGAGCGAGCGGCGTGGGCACCGCTGCAATTCAATTGTGCGGGGCCTTCGGCAACCCCGTTTTCGTGACCGCGGGCGCCGATGACAAGATCGAGCGGTGCCTAATGCTGGGCGCGGCCGGAGGCAGCAACCGACACTCGGGGAGCTTCGTCGATCACGTTGAGAGCTGGACCGACGGCAACGGCTTCGACGTGATACTCGATCCGGTTGGTGCGAGCTATCTTGGTGACAACATCAGGAGTCTCGCCGTCGAAGGTCGGCTGGTGCTGATCGGCTTGATGGGGGGCGTCAGCGCGGAGGTCTCGCTCGGGCTTTTGATGATGAAACGACTGCGAGTGATCGGCTCGACACTGCGAGCCAGGCCGGTGGCTGCGAAAGCTGTGATCATGTCGGCGCTTCGCGAACGGGTCTGGCCGCTAATCGAGTCGGGAGAGATCGGTCCCGTCATCGACGAGGTCATCCCCATCGCCGAGACCGAACGGGCTCACGAACTGATCGAGTCCAACGAGACTTTCGGCAAGGTCGTCCTCAAAGTCGACTGATGAGTCCAAGCACCGCCCAGTTGTTCGCTTCCTCACTCGGAGACTGCTCGGGCTATTGTCCGCATCGCCGCGTGGGTGTCCTCGACGTCTTCGGGATTCGTGTCGGGAGAGTCATCGCCGGCCTGGGCAGCGAACTGGACGATTCGAGCCCCGCGTTCGATGTCTACCCGTAGCATCTGCCCGAACGCGCCGAGGGCCATCGATTCGCCGTGTGACTGCCACGCCACCTCATAGGTGCGGGTTGTCGCCCAGCGAATCCGACATCGAGACGACGTAGCCGACCGACGGGTCGGCCCGATCTTCCAACAGCTCCCGATAGACGGCGCTGATCTCGTCGGGTCCACTGCGGTGAACCACGTTCAGCCAACGGTCGGTGCTGTCAACAAGGATGTGCCAGGACTGGGCGATCCTTGTGTTCAGTTCGGCTGCGCCCCACTGTCGGGTGCGTTTGCTGGCCTGACCCGGAGCGAAGAAGAACTCGGGCTTCGGCCCCGGCAGGTCGCGGGCTGATCGGGCTGGTTCCTCCCAGTGTGTGGCCCCGACCGTCAGCGAGAAGGCGAGGCTGTCTGCGAAATGCGTGTGTACCGCCGAGCGCACGGCGCCGTTGCCGGCCATGTCGACCAGGCCCGACACAGCGCTGGAGTCGAGTTGGTCGATCTCGTCGTAGGTGATCACTTGTGCGTACATGTCGAGGCTCTCCACGAATGCCCGATTGCGTTTCGAGGTGAGCCCGATACCGGGATGGCCGCGTTGGGCAAGGCAGGCGGCAAGGCAGATCGACGTCTTGGACGAGGCGCTGGTGACCAGAGTCTGGGATGCGCCGGAGAAGTTGTTGTCGGCGAGGCAGTCGTCGACGAGGAACGATGTCATGAAGAGGCCGCGCAGCAGCAGGTACTGGTCTGCGAGCTGGTCTTGAAACATCGGATCGCTTCCGACGTCGATGAAATTCGTGTAGGTGTCGGCGTGGCCGGCGCGGTGCGTGCCGATGTCGCGGAACCCGTTTCGTCGGGGCTCGGCTGCGATGGTCAGTTGGTCGGACATCGGGTAGAAGCCGAAGAATCGCCCGCCTACAGGGATTTCGGGGTTGGCTGAGTCGACTACCGAACTGAGCCCCATGGCCGGGAGCCGTCCCCAGGGCGTCTCGGTGGGGAAGAACCCCCAGTAGTCGAGCATGTCGCCGGCCACCGCGTAGGTGACGTTGTTGGTGGTGAGTGCGAACCGCTCGACGGCGAGCCGGATCTGCCCGTCATCCAGCTCGGCAGCCGGTCGGTCGATGACCCGGGTGTCTCGGAAGTCTTGGCGGTTGACTTCGAAGTCCATGATCTGACCCTAACAATCGTGGCCAACTATTGCCAGTCCAAAGCGCACTACTATATTATATGTTACGAAACTGCTACCTTCGGATTCGCACATGACAGACACAGATCAAGCCCAAGCTCCGATCGACGGCCGTTCCGCCCGACGCGAGCGCAATATCAACAACGTGCTCGACGTGGTATTGGAGATGTTCGCCGAGGAGTCGCTGTTCCCCACCATCGAACAGGCCGCGAAACGGTCGGGGCTGTCGTTGCGCTCGCTGTACCGGTACTTCGCCGACCCCGCAGAGTTGCTCGAAGCCATCATCGAACGCAACCGCGAACTCTCTGCAGATGATGCACATCTCTCGTCGATCGGCCAGGGCCCGCTCCACAGTCGAATCGACGATTTCATCGCCATGCGAATGCGCCTCTACGAGACGGTCGGTCCGGCGTACCGCGCAACGGTTGCCAACGCGGCTCTGAACCCGCGTATCCGCGACGAACTAGCGGCGACCCGCAACGACTTCCGTCTCCAGTTCGAGCTTCAGTTCGCCCCTGAGCTCGACAGTCGTGAGGGTCCTGATCGAGCGGCTGTGCTGTCTGCAGGGGATGTCATCACCCAGCTCGACTCAATTGATTTTCTCTGTCGGCACCGTCGACTCACCAGCGCTGAGTCTGCGGAGGCGCTGAGGTCGGCGCTTGTTGCAATTCTCGAATAGTGCCAGTAAAACTAGCATAAGATTGTCGAGCAGAAGGTGGCAAACGAATGAACAGTCCCTCGATCGATTCGATACCCGTGGCCAAGACACCCACGGGCGGCTGGACCGAATGGCCCGCACCGATCCTCGCCGGTTGCGGTGAATCCCGCCCCGCCGGCGCTCCGGACCTCGACGGTTACTGGCAGACCGTTGAGGTGACGGTTGACGGAGACGTGGCGCCCGATCACCCCGGGTTGGGCGGCGTCACCAGGATCGAACAGGCCGGTGACCGGTTGGTTGTAGTCGCTGGGGGCGTGGTCCACGACATGCGCTGCGACGGCACGCTCGAGAACGGCGTCCACGATGTGGCCGAGTTCGACAAGTCGACCGAGATCAATGTCGTCGCAAGCTACGAAGACGCGGAGCACGTGCTGCGCCCTCAGGGCATGGACATTGAGGTTCGTCGTTGGCGCGAGGGCGAGCATCTGATGTGGGACTATGCGATGTTCGTCGCACGAATGCGCCGTCTCGGGCCGTCGGATGCTGATCCCGACGAGATCCTGCGTCAGTCGCGGCCCGCTCCTGAGGAGGTGCCGGGATGAAGACCCGGATCACGGAACTGTTGGGAATCGACGTCCCTGTGGTGCAGGCCCCGATGGGTTACATCGCCCGAGCACAGTTGGCTTCGGCGGTGTCCAATGCCGGGGGCATGGGAATCATCGAGACGTCCTCGGGCCAACTCGATGAGATCAAGGTCGAGATCGCCAGGATGCGTGATCTCACCGATCGCCCCTGGGGGGTCAACATCGCTCAGATGCTGGTTCCGGACGCCGCGGTCATCGACTTTGTGATCGAACACGATGTGCGGTTCGTGACCACCTCCGCAGGCGATCCCCGGCGGTTCACCTCGATGCTCAAGGATGCGGGGATCACAGTTTTTCATGTGGTGCCGACCTTGCGGGGAGCGCTCAAGGCAGTGGCCGCAGGGGTGGACGGACTGATCGTGGAGGGAGTCGAGGGCGGCGGTTTCAAGAACGCCCACGGGTCGTCGACAATGGTGCTGACGCCACTGGTGAGAGCCGCGGTGGAGGTGCCGGTGATCGCTGCAGGAGGTATCTGCGACGGCGTGTCGATGGCCGCCGCGCTGACGCTGGGCGCCGACGGCGTCCAGATGGGCACGCGCATGCTGTCAGCCGCGGAATCGCCAGTGCACGACAACTGGAAGCAGGCGGTGGTGGATGCCGCGGAGACCGACACGGTGCTGTTGAATCGGTTCGGGCGTCCCGGTATGCGGGCACTGCGCACCGAGTTGACCGCCGAACTGGAGCACCGGGATCAAGTCCGTCTGCCCGGCCTGGACCTGTTGATGGAGCAGTACTTCGGTGGACGAATGGACGTGGCCGTGCCGTTCGGCGGCCAAGTCATGGGTCGTATCGACGAGGTACGACCGGTGGCCGACATCCTGCGAGAGTCCTGGGAGGACTGCCAGGCCCGTCTCCGTTCCCTGGGCGAGGCCGCGAGTTGATTCCACGAGACTCGGCCCTGATCGGCCGGGCAATGCCGACCGGTGGCCGACTCGTACGCGTTGCGGGGCCATAGATTTGTGTGTGTGGGGTTCCACCCGAACGATGACCCGGAGGACGAAAAGCCGCTGAAGCGGACCCGGGGCCCCCACCCGTTGATGGCTGCGGCGCTGTCGGTAGTCTGGCCCGGTCTCGGACATTTCGGGCACCGCAACCGCCGAGCACTGGTCCTGGTGCTGGGCTCGCTCGTAATCAGTGCGGCGCTGGTCGCCTATGTGGCCACGCGCAGCAGGACGACCCTGCTCACCTGGACCGTTACGCGGTCACCCTTGTGGATCACCATCGTGATCGCGGGGCTGGTCCTGGTGTTCCGCATCTGGGCCGCGGTCGATGCCTACATGGTTGCGCGCAGTTGGCCCCGACCCGAAGGTGGTTCGCTCTGGGTCTATCGCGCGGTTGCCACGGTCGCGTTTGTTGTTCTGGCCGGGATTATTGCGGTGCCCCACTTCTTTGTTGTGCGGTACGCGGTTGCTCAATTGGATCTCTTGTACGACGTTTTCAGTGCGACGACCACCGTGACTGCCACCCCGACTCCGCTGGCCGGCTCAGACGAGCCCGACCGGCTTGCTCCTGAGCCGGGTTCAACAGACGAGGACTCCGCTTCGGGGACTACGACTGTGCCTGAGCAGACGTCGGAGCGGAGAGAGACTTGGGACGGCCAGGAGCGCCTGACCATCGCATTGCTCGGAGGAGACGGCGGATTCGACCGCAGCGGGGTACGAACCGACACGATCATTGTCGTTTCGATCGACGTGGCCACGGGTGACGCCGCCGCATTCAGCATCCCCCGCAATTGGAGGGATCTGATGTTCCCGCAAGGAACGCCCGCGGCGCAGCGATGGCCTGAGGGATTTCCCGGTATCGCCAACGAGGTGTACGCCGCTGGTTCACGTTTCCCTGAAACTTTCCCGGACGTCGACGATCCGGCAGGTCACGCGATCAAGTCCGCCCTTGCCCAACTGACCGGTCTGCCGATCCAGTACTACGTACTGATTGACATGGCTGGACTCGTTGACAGCATCGACTTGTTCGGCGGCGTCGACGTGCGTGTCACAGAAACGATCAACGACCGGATCAAGCCCATTGTCCGGGGAGGACCACCGATCGACATAGTGGTCGAGCCCGGGGACTATCACTTCGACGGTTTGACCGCCTTGGCGTATGTGAGGTCGAGAACGGGAACCTCGGACTACCACCGCATGACCCGGCAGCGCTGCGTGGTCGAGGCCCTGATCGACCAGGTGTCGATCTCGGACGTGTTCGCCGATTTCGTTTTGTTGACCGGGATCATCTCTGCTCATGTCTCCACCGACATCCCCCTTGATCGTCTTGACGAACTCGTCGGGGTGGCCCGCAAGCTTGATACTTCAAGGATTGTCACAGCCAATTTCATCCCACCTGAGTTCCCCCGGGGCAGCGTGCCGACTGCGCTTGTGCGAGAGGCCGTTGCCGAAGCTCTCTTGGGCGTCACGGACGAAGCTAATGCGTCTCTCTCGGAGACCTGTCAAAACCCCGGGTAGGAACCATGTCGGTGTGATCATGGCCGGGATGGCTGTGGTGCCCATGGTCGTCGAGCACGATCATCTCGTGATCGTGCATGTGGTGGGCGTGGTCACCGAGCAGGCGTTCCCCGAACGCCTGCCTGAGCCGCTGCTCGGTGAGCATTTCCTCAGGGCTGCCTGAGGCGATCAAGCGGGCGGCGAGCAACAGCACCGAATCGCAGTGCCGGGCCTCGTCGAGGTGGTGCGTGGTGAGGATCACGATCGCGCCGCGGCGAGAACAGTCCTCGATCATCGCAAGGATTCGATCTTGGCTCGGGATGTCGAGGCCCGTTATCGGCTCGTCCAACAGAAGCACGTCCGGCTCAGACGCCAGCACTTGGGCTATCCGAACCCGCTGCTGTTGTCCGCCACTGAGTTCACCGAAACTGCAGCTCAGGAGATCGTTGATTTTGAGTTGTTCGCCGGCGGAATGCATGGCTGCCCGGTCGCCGGTCCGGAACCGGCCGATCAGTCCCCGCTCGCGGTATCGGCCCATCGCCAACACTTCGCTCGAGGTGAGCGGCATCCAGCTGGTCGGTGGGTGCTGGCAAACGTAGGCGAGTCGTTTGCTTACACCATTGACATGCCCGGAAGTAGGGCGGATCAACCCGGCGATGCACTCCAACAATGTGGTCTTGCCCGAGCCGTTGACTCCCATGATCGCTGTGGATGTGCCGGGTTCGAAGATGTGAGTAACGTCATCAAGAGCTTTGAACTCGTCGAACTTGACAGTCAAGCCCTCGATTCTGACGGGCGTTCTCATGAGGCAAGGTTAGTGGGGTCAGCAGAACTCCGGTTCCCGAACCGTGGGACTCAAGGTTTCGACGGACCTTCAGTGGTGATGGCCGAACACGAACTTGCGACGCTTGCGTGTCGCCTGGTTCTTCAACAGATGGTCGACGTGATGGTCTTCAGAGCAACCCTTCACCGATGTTTCAAGCTGGATTGTGCTGTGCGCGATTCCGTAGTCCTCACTGGCGATTCGACGGAGTTCTCTTAGCATCTCGTCAAAGTCGCCCTTATGTTCGCTGTCTGCAAGAACGTGTGCGGTTAGCGACACATACCCGGAAGTGACAGTCCAAGCATGCACATCGTGTATGACGGTCACGCCGGGAACCTCCTCCATGTCCGAACAAAGCTTGTACAGGTCAAGATGGTCGGGCGTGCCTTCAATCAGCACGACCAGAACCTGCGTGACCAAGTGCCAGGAACTGAGCAGAATCAACACCGCAATCACAACGCTGAGGATTGGATCAACGATGTTCCATCCGGTCAAGATGATGATGGCTCCTGAGATCAAGACGGCGACCGAACCCAGCAGATCTGCGATCACGTGCTGCAGCGCACCCTCAACGTTGAGGCTGTGCTCGGATGAAGAGTGCAACATGAATGCCGCTATTACGTTCACCAGAAGACCTATACCGCCCACGGTCAACACCACCCCCCCCTCGATCTCCTCAGGAGAGATGAAGCGACGGATGGATTCCCAGACGATCCACGCGGATATGAGCCAGAGCGACAAGGCGTTGGCGGCCGCGGCGAGAATCTCAGCGCGATTGTATCCGTAGGTGCGTTCTGCTGATGCCGGTCGCTTGGCGATCCAGATTGCAAACAGCGCGAGCGCGATCGAGGCGCTGTCGGTCAGCATGTGCCCTGCATCGGCAATCAGGGCCAAGCTGCCCGACAAGAACCCGCCGATCACTTCGACGACCATGAATGTGGCCGTCATCGTCAAGGCGCCAATCAAGCTGCGCCGTGACGACTCCCGCAGGTCATGGTGGTGGTGGCCATGATCGTGGTCGTGATGATCGTGGTCGTGGCCACCATGGTCATGGCCGTGATGATCGTGGTCGTGGCCGTGGTCATCACGGCCACCATGGTGATGGTCGTGGTGGTGACTAGGTTCGTGACCGGATCCGGTCTGTTTGGACACTTAAATCCAAGCTACGAAGTCAAACAGCATTCTTCGGTGTGCTTGTGCTCCTCTTGATCACAGTGGTCGGCGTGATCAGCGTGGGTGTGCTCCGGAGTTTCGCAGTGGTCACTGTGGTCGTGATCCTCGCCGCAGTGGTCAGCGTGGTTGTGCTCCTCTTGATCACAGTGGTCGGCGTGATCAGCGTGGGTGTGCTCCGGGTGGTCGTAACACTCGGCGGTGTGGGTATGTTCCATTTCAAAACCTTTCGACTCGGTAGTTTTCAGTGTTTCCTGCTACAATAACGCCGCGAACTTGGCGCAACTGTTCGGGTCGGAACCCTACTATGTTAGATCGGTAAACCAACCCCGTCGTAGAGCGTGCCCAGTTTCGCAGTAAATCCATGGAGGATTGTCACCATGAATCTGTTTCCGTACATGGGGCGCGACGATAATCTCCCGCTTCTGTGGAGGAGTCTTCGCCGGCATGTCGCGCCCATGCTGGTAGGCTTGGTTCTGCTGGCCTCCGGATGCGGGGGAGGGAGTCCGGATGTCGAACCGTCAGCTAGCACAGAATCCGACGTTCCGAAGATTGTTGTCACAACCGGCATTTGGTCCGACATTGTTGCAAACGTGGCGTGTAACGGGATCGCCGATATCGAGACGATCATACCGGTGGGCGGCGACCCGCACGGATTCGAACCATCGCTGCGTGACCGGGAGCGTATGGAGAACTCCGCTCTTGTAGTGGCCAACGGCATGGGCTTGGAGCTTCGCTTGTCTGACACCCTTGAGGCGGTAGCGGATTCCGGCACCCCTGTTCTTGAAATCGCGGAGTGGATTCCGTTGATTCCGTTTCTTGCAGACGTTGCCCACGATGATGAGGAAGATCACCCGGACGAGGCCGACGTAGAGGTTGAGGATCCTCTTGAAGAGGAGGACGACCATGCCGGCGAGCATGGTGAAGGCGGCGATCCGCACGTCTGGTTCGATCCCACGCGCGTCTCGGAAGTCCTTGGAGAATTGGCGCTGCGCTTGACTGATGACGCGGGTATTGACGGCGATGCCGTGGCCGCCTGCTTGAGTGGCTACCGAGAGGAGTTGGCGAGGCTGGACGGCGAAATTGAGGATCTGCTCGAGCCGGTACCGCCACTCGACCGCAAACTGGTGACCAACCACGATGCATTGGGTTATTTCGCCGACCGTTATGGGTTTGAAATCATCGGGACCGTCGTGCCTTCAACAGCCGGTCTGTCTGAAACGAATCCGGCACAGCTCGAAGAGCTGGCGCAGACTATTTCCCGAGAAGGTGTCGGAGCGATATTCTCAGAAACCTTGCACACCGCAAGCGATGCCGAGGCCCTGGCCGCGCGTCTCGGCGACGTCGAAGTGGTGACACTTTATACGGGCAGTCTCGGTCCAGCCGGCAGCGGAGCGGAAACATATGTCGGATTTATGCGTACGAACGCAAGTCTGATAGCGGATGCTCTCGGCTGAAGCGTATTGTTGTGGAGTTCCTGACAGAACCCCTTACGTGGTGGATTGATCCTTTCTCATCAAACCCCTTTATGCGCAACGCGCTCTACGCGGGTTTGCTGGTGGTGCTCACCACCTCGGTCGTAGGTACCTGGGTAGTGCTGCGCGGAATGAGCTTTCTAGGGGATGCTTTAGCGCACGGTGTTCTGCCCGGCGTGGCGATCGCCTTCATCGTGGGTTTCAACACGACCATTGGAGCGTTTGCTGCCGCGTTGGCCATGGTGTGGGGCATCCACCTGATCCGCAGCCATTCGCCGCTCCCTGAAGACATTTCGATCGGCTTGCTCTTCGTGGGTTTTCTGGCTCTGGCAGTGGTGATTCTGTCGAGCTCGTCCGGGTCCTATACGGGCGATTTGAGTCGCTTCCTGTTCGGCTCCATAACTGGGGTTGACTCGGGGGATCTAAGGCGACAAGCAGTCGCGGCAGCTGTCTCACTGATCGGCATGGTTGTGTTTTACCGGGCCTTCCTGGTGATGACCTTCGATCAAGCCCAAGCACAGATCCTGGGTCTGAGACCTCGACTGGCGCACGCGGTCCTGCTGGTGTTCTTGGTGATCTCAATCGTCGCTTCTTTCGAAGCGGTAGGCAATCTATTGGTGTTCGCCTTCCTGATCGCCCCACCGGCGACTGCGGTGCTGCTTGTTAGGGGGGTGCCGCGTATCATGGTTGCGGCAGCACTGATCGGCGCGGGATCGACCGTGGTCGGGCTGCTCATCAGCTATCACCAAGGCACCGCGGCAGGAGCGACCATGGCCCTTACGACCGTGGTCGCCTTCCTTGTCGTACTTGCGTCAAAGTCGCTATTGAATGCAATCGGAGAACGCCGCTAACCCTCGAATCAACACGTCTTGAGAGCGTTGTCCCCGCTGTGCCAGCCTATTTTCGGGTGTGCATCCCCGGATCGGCAGCGATGTGCAGCGCACACATCCGTAACCGCAGCTACATCGACGAGGTCCAAGATCTCGACAGCGACCCTGGTGAACGAGAGAATCTGCGTGGGACCGCGGCCGAACACGAGTTGCTGAACCTCTTGATCTCGCGTGCCGGGCCCTTGCCTGAAACCGCCTAGACTGTTGTGAGCGGCAACTACCAGGGAGTTGAACTTGACCTCGACACCTCGCCAACAGGTTCTGAGCGTGCAGCTTCTAGAGATAATTCGCACGAAGGGACTACGGCGGCTTGATGAACCGATCGAGCTTGCGTCGGGCGGAATGTCATCGGATTTTGTCGATGGCAAGGAGGCGCTCGCTGAATGGAGCGATCTTCGTATCGCGTCGGAGGCTATTGTCGAGACGGTCGTTGGAGCAGGCCTCGAATTCGATGCTGTCGGCGGCCTGACGCTCGGAGCCGACGCTCTCTCGGTAGGGATCGCTTCAGTGGCGCAGTGCAGGTGGTTCATTGTTCGCAAGGCTCCGAAAGGTCGCGGCACCCGCCGTCAGATTGAAGGAGCACGAATCGGGCCGGGCGACAAGGTGTTGCTGGTCGATGATGCAGTGACGACTGGGGGATCGATATTTCAGGCATACGACATCGTCTCGGGGACGGGTGCGGAAATAGTGGCGGCGGTCACGCTGGTGGACCGCGGCGAACAGGCTCGCCCCAAGTTCGAAGAGCTCGGTTGCGCCTATTTCCCGATGACCACCTACGAGTCCCTGGAAATCGACCCGGTCGGCGGATGATCCGGAACGGCTGAGGAGCCTCAGAGGAGCAAGCATGGACCTTTCCACCCTCAACTACGAAGTGCGTGACCACGTGGCCCATCTGAGGTTCACCCAAGGTGATAACGCGAATGTCGTCAACCGGGCCTTCGCTGCGGATCTCAGGGCAGTGATGCTCGAGATAGAGTGGGACGACGACGTGCGTGCCGTGTCGGTGACCGCGGAGGGCAGGCTGTTCAGCGCCGGCGGCGACCTCAAAGAGTTCCATTCCAAAGGAGCCGACCTGCCCAAACACGTCTCCGACCTGCTCGCGGACTTCCACACTGCCATCTACAAGATGAACCGCATACCCAAACCGTTCGTGGCGGGGGTCCGTGGTGGTGTGGGCGGAGCGGGACTCTCGCTGGTCGGGGCTTTCGACCTGGTCGTTTCCGGCGAGTCGGCCAAGTACACGATGGCCTACACCCGAGCGGGCATGACTCCCGACGGGACTTCGAGCTACTTCGTCGCCCGCCACATCGGTGTACGCCGGATGTTGGATCTGACGCTCACCAACCGGACGCTGTCGGCAGCCGAGGCCGAAGCCTGGGGCCTGGTGAACCGGGTGGTGCCCGATGATGAGGTCGACGAGGCCACCGGGCAGCTCGCCCGACAGCTGGCGGAGGGCGCCCCCTATGCGATCGGCAACGCAAAGCGCATCGTCTATGAAGGCTACGAGCGGTCTCTTGAAGAGGCCGGCGAGATTGAGGGTGTGATGATCACCGGCGCGGCGGCAACCGACGACGGCCGAGAAGGGATAGCGGCGTTCGTGGAGAAACGCCGTCCCAACTTCACCGGTACCTAGGCACGACCTTGACTGAGACGCCGACGTCCCCACCGAACGGGCAACCCGGCGTCGAGCGCTACATGTGCGGCGAAGTCATAGCCGCCTGCCCCTCAACTTGACCGGACTGTAGTTCTCGTTGTGTCCGGCAGTCTGCGCAGTGGGCTGCGGGATCGTCCGGAGGAACCAACTAGGGTCTGGCACTGATGGACGGAGGCGGACGAGAGGAGGGTCGCGGGGTGGTTGCGTCCTCGGAGGTTGCCGGGCGGGTGCCGCACGTCGACCTGTCGGGCGCGTTCGAGCCCGGGCCGCGACGGGACTCGGTCGTTGAGACGATCAGGCGGGCCTGCGAAGAAGTGGGTTTTCTGGTCATCACTGGCCACGGAGTCAGCAACGAGACAGTGCAGAGGATCGAAGACGTCTCCCGCCGGTTCTTTGCGCTCCGGATCGTCGAGAAGATGAAGCTCATGCGCGCGGACGGCAACAGGCGGGGCTACAAGCCCTTGCTCCGCACCTCGCTGGCGTCGTCGCGTGGAGTAGAGACGCCTCCGGACCTGTGCGAGTTGTACCTGGTCAACCGGTTCGACGACCCCGACGCGGCACGGCGTGCGGGGCTGCGCGAGGGCCGCGAGGCCTTCTTCGCTCCCAACGTGTGGCCCGACCCCGAGCAGGCGCCGGGGTTCCGCGAGGCGTTCGAGACCTACTACACGACGATGGAAGGCCTTGCCGAGAGACTGATGGGGCTGATGGCGTCGGCCCTCGACCTCGACGAGCACTGGTTCGACGACAAGATCTCCGACCATGTCACGGCCCTCTCCGCCATCCACTACCCGGCCCTCAGCGAAGCGCCGCTCCCCGGGCAGTACCGACGCGGGCCGCATTCGGACTGGGGCAGCCTCACGGTGCTGCACCATGACGGCGGGCCGGGTCTGCAGATCATGTCGCCTGACGGCCGTTGGGAGGACGTACCGGTGGTGAGCGGGTCCTTCGTGGTGAACATCGGTGACCTGATGGCGATGTGGACCAACGACCGCTGGGTATCGACGCTGCACCGTGTCGTCGTCCCGGCCGCTGACCGGCGTGAGCGGACCTCGATCGCGTTCTTCCACCAACCGACCTACGACGCACGCATCGAGTGCATCCCCACCTGCAAGTCACCCGACGACCCTCCTCGTCATCAACCGACCACTTCAGGAGAATGGCTGGAATCGATGATCGACAAGACGACCGCCTATTGACGGTGCGGCCAAGACGCGCGGTGCGACCAAGACGCGATGGCTCCTAACCTCTAGCATGTGAGGCGGCTGATACGGCTCTATTCGACCGCCGAGACCCGCGGCTCGCACAGAACCATGACTCGCGGTACCCAAGAACCACAGGCCCCAAGACGCAGAACCAGAGACCGGGAGGTCGCATGAACCCTCGAAGAGACATGATCATCGGTGCCGTTGCCTGCATCGTCATTTTCTTCTTCTTTGTCAGCATCGATCTGTACGAGACAGTCTCGGACTTCACGAGCGATCACGAAGGCTGGCAACTCGTTGAGATCCTCGCGGCTGTGCCCACGCTCGCCATCGTCACATCCTGGTTCGCGATCCGGCGCTGGCTGGAGGTGGCCCACCTCAACGACCGCTTGGAGCACACGGTCGGGCAACTCAAAGAAGCGATCGATGACCGCCAGGCCATGGAGGAACAGATCGGTGAGGCCTACAAGATGGCGGCGATGGGCCGGCTCTCCGGAGGGCTCACGCGGGAACTCAACAACGTGATGCAGCCGATCGTCACCTTGGCGCAACTGGGAGTCGACAGTGCCGGTCACAGCGAATCGCAGAAGGAGAATATGGGCCGCATCCTCGTAGCGGCGGAGCGAGGCTGCAAGATCCTCGAGAGTTCGCTGGCCGACCCTCTCGGCGCATTCGGTGAGCCGGAGGAGATCGTTCCGTCACAACGGTTGAGCAGCGTGATCGGCCAGGTGCAGGAGTCTTTCGGGAACGATGTGACGATAGCGGCGCGCTTCGGTGACGAGCCCGGCGTGATCTCAGTGAACCGGGACGAGTTCGACTCGGTGTTCACGAGTCTGTTGACGAACGCGGCTGAGGCCGTGAAGAGCGGCGGCGAGATCACGGTCGGGCTCTCGACCCGGACAGTTGATGACGCAGCGGCGACCGCACAGGGGGTGTCAACCGGCAGCTACTTCAGTGTCACCGTGGCCGACCAGGGGATAGGGATGACCGAAGACGTGTTGGCACAGGTCTTCGATCCGTTCTTCACAACCAAGTCGGCTGACGGATGCGCTGGGTTGGGTCTCAGCATCGCCTATGACCAGGTTCACGGTTGGTCCGGCAGGATCACCGCCGAATCGACTCATGGTGGGGGTTCCACGTTCGAGGTGCTCATTCCCCGCCATGAAGTCGACGCAGCCGTGGAACTCTGAACGATGGCAACCGTACTGGTGGTTGACGACGACCCGGGGGTGCGATATGCGCTGAAACGGCTGTTGGTTGAGGAAGGCGACCTCGAGGTGATTGAAGCCGACGGCTGCGAAGCTGCGCTGGAGCTCATGGCCTCGGAGAAACCCGATGTGGTTGTGACCGAAGCAGTGATGCCGTCGATGACCGCGATCGACTACATAAAGGCGCTGCGCTGGGCCTGTCCGCGTGCCGGGATCGTGGCTTTGTCGGCGGGAGGCATGCACCAGAGCCCAGAGTTCGCCACCGGCCTCGCCAGCACCGCAGGCGCCGACGAAGTCCTGCGCAAACCCGCCCGCAACGACTCCCTGCTCACCGCCGTCAACAAACTCCTCCGCTAGAGCACTCGACCTTCGTTGTAGATTGTAGTTGACTTTAATTGATTTTCCGAGAAGTTGAGTATGTGACAACTCAATTGAAGTTTCGTTACTCCTACGGGGCGAGGTAAGATCATGCACATGGACGGATCAAGCGGATCTGCTGCTGATGAGGATGCTCTTCAGAAGCTCATCGAAGCCCGTCAACTGTACGAGGACTATTTGGCCGTCAGGTCTGTCGCGGAGACGGCGACGCTTCGCGAGCTGGCAACCAAGGCCGTGTCTGAGGACAGATACCTGGACCACATGTTGCCAGATGGGCCTGACAGGGGACCCTGATTTGGGTCCATGTGTTGTGGGTCTGATTCCCCGAGAATGGGAGGTGTGATGTCGCGAGATATTGGAACCTTGTGAACCTACGGGTTGGGGTTTTTCAGGGTGGGTTTTGGGGTTGGTAGTCGCGGGTTGGGGTGAGTACCTAAACCAACCAAGCACTCACACATACGCGTCGAGTCTTGTTCCACCGCGAGCCTCCTCAGATTCGGTGTCGAACAACCCTGATTCTGGAGACCCCACCCACCTCAGAGCGGACCCACTCCCCGCTCAAATCCGAAGAGCCGTTTTTCTGCCAAGTAGCTATGCGATGATCACCCAGAGAGCGAGGAGGGCTGCTGTTGCGGAACCGAGTGAGGTGATGGCATCGAGCCGCGGTCGTTTGGCGATGCTCGTCGGGAGTTGTGGCCAAATGGTCACAGACGCTCCAAGTGCCGCCCCGCAGACGACTGCGCCGAGGTGCAGTATCGTCAATTCGACAAGTTGCCAGTCGACGACGAGGTATGCCACGGCAACCGATATGACCATTTCGGCAGTCGCTCGGATCTCGGCAAAGCGGCTGCTCCTGGCCCGCAGTGCTCCCCGCAGTCGAAGTCCGGGGATGATCAACAGCATGACAATCGCGATGCCATGAAAGATGAGAATGGAGCGTTTGCTCGTTCCTCCCGTTGTCGTGCCAGTAAGAAGTGAGAGAGCAAGGTCATCGACGGGAGCTCGAGAGGAGTTCGACAGAACGACAACGATCCGCCCTGTCGTCCGAGAGTGAGCGACGAACGACCGAAACCCCGAGGTTCGGCCGCTGTTCCAAACTACAGATTCGCCTTCGATAGATCCGACGAACCAGCCATAGCCGATTCGTTGCCCTTCGGTTGCGGCGCGCCTGCCGGTCGTTGCCCCGATGCCAGAAGCCGTTCCGTCACTGATTGCTCTCATCAGAGTCGTTAGATCTCGAGCTGTCGACCAAACGCCAACTCCCGCACCCTGCCAGGGTACTGACACCCACGGTTCGGCCGGGCGGTAGTTCAATCCCAGGCCAATCGCATGGTCGGTTGGGACAGGATCACCCGGGGAACGCAACACTGAGTCCGCCATCCCGAGCGGTTTCAGCACTTCTGACCGCAGAAGCTCCTCGAACGCCACTCCTTGAGACTCCGCGAGCGCGACCCCAAGGCCCGCGAAGCCTAGATTCGAGTAGCTGAACTTGGCGTTGCTGCTCCAGGACGAACCAACGTCGCGGCCGATGTCGGCAGTTGTGTCATCTAGCGGTTGACGATCGAGAAGCCCGGAAAGCGATATCTCAGCGACTCGTAAGACGGATGGTGAGTCGCGTGGAAGCCCCGCATGGTGAGTCGCCAAGTCGGCAAGGGGCGGACCGGAGGGGGACACAGCACCCGCACCGGATGCCGCTGAGGAGTCAACCAGTTCGCGGTCCTCTAGAGATGCAAGCAACATTCCTGTCAGGCGATAATCAACCAACATTGGTTCGTTCTTAGCCTGGATCCACCGGTGGGGTTGGGTTGTTGGTGTGGGCGCGTCCGCGGAAAAGGCCTCCTGATCTGCGATGATTGTGATGACAAATAGTCACTTTCGTCACAAAAACAGGAGGCACTTTTCGTGTCTGTATCATCGCGCAGGTTGGACCGGTTGGCAACAACGTTTGATCATGGGGGCCTGGTCGCGAACGCGGGTCTGGTTCTGGCTGCCACGTTGATGACTCGTTTGGGTCTGTGGGGGTTGATCAACCGGTGGGTGGACACTGGTTCTCCGAACCCGGCCCGCAAGGTTTTGACGGTGGTGGCAGCGATGCTGGCGGGTGGGACCCATATCGACCATGTCGACGTTCTGCGCGCCGGTCGCACCGCCGCGGTGTCGGGGTTCGCCCCCGCGGCGCCGTCGACGGTGGGAACGTTTCTGCGGAGCTTCACGTTTGGTCACGTCCGTCAGCTCGAAGCGGTGGCCTCGCGTGCTTTAGCGGCGGCCTGGCGGCTCGGTGCAGGCCCCGGTTCAGGCCCGTTGGTGGTTGATCTGGACTCCACGATCTGTGAGGTGCACGGCAGACTCAAGCACGGCGCCAGATACGGTTACACCAAAGTGTTGGGTTACCACCCGCTGCTGGCTGTGCGTGCCGGGACCTCTGAGGTGCTCGGGGCGCGGCTGCGCAAAGGCTCCGCTGGGTCGTCGCGTGGTGTGCTGCGTTTCGTCGACGAGCTCGTAGCCAACCTCAAACGCGCGGGTGCTCACGGGCCGGTCGCGGTACGCGCCGATTCGGGGTTCTGGTCCCGCAAGCTGATCGACCGTTTGGACATCCACAACGTGAAATGGTCGATCACCGTGTCGCTCAACTCTGCTGTTCGCGCTGCTATCGAGTCGATCCCCGACAAAGCCTGGATCGATATCGACTACCCCAAAGGCGGCTACGCCCAGGTCGCTGAAACCGTCTACAGCACCGGCCGCGGCAAACAAAAACGCAGCGTCCGTTTGGTGGTGCGCCGCACCCGCCTCGCCGACACAGCCCAGCAACGGCTGTGGCCCAACTGGCGGCACCACGCCTTCATCACCAACAGAGACGACCTCGGCACCGTCGCCGCTGACCAGTTCCACCGCAACCACGCAGTCGTCGAGCTCGCCATCCGCGACCTCAAAGAAGGCTCCGGGCTCAACCACGTCCCCTCCGGGCACTACCCAGCGAACTGTGCATGGCTCGCCTGCGCAGCACTCGCGCACAACATCGGCCACTGGACCGCCATCCTCACCAACACACCGACCACCACCAACCAAACCCGCCGCACCCGCCTCACCGCGCTGCCCGCCGTAATCGCCAACCGATCCGGCACACCCACCCTGCGATACCCCGCCCGCTGGCGGTGGCAAACCCAATTCACAACCACCCTCACCAAACTACGAAACCTGCCCGGACCCTCCGGCTAACCCACACCACCCCACGGGCCCGGCGCCGCCCAACACACCCAGCGCCACCAACCAAACCCAGTGCGATTCAGGCCGCGACTCAACAAAAACAGGCACTACCAAACCCAGGACGAATCACACCACCACCAACCCACCCCACAGTCCCCCAATCGGTGGATTCAGGCTTAGACAACGTGTCCGCCCACAAGTCCGAGCCCGTACGCAAATGGCTCTCGGACCCCCGACGGCGACGCTGGCACCTTCACTTCACCCCCACCAGCTCAAGCTGGGCGAACCTCGTCGAAGGCTGGTCCTCGATCCTCACCCGCAAAGCCCTGAAAACACGAGCCTTCAACTCCGTCGCCGAACTCCAAGACACCATCGAGCACTGGACAGCGACTGGAACCACGACCCCCAACCCCTCAAATGGACCAAAACCGCCGAAGAGATCATCACCAAAGTCAACCGAGCCCAAACCGCCCTAAACAAAACCGCGACACACCACTAGCCATCACCTCAATCCGCACACGCTCCCCGAAACACAAACGCTGTGCCTATAATAGAAACCTCCACTGGTCGGTTGCTGTTGCCCACCGGTCATGACCGATCAACTGCAACCACCGGTGGAGTTCGCCGTCGCTTTGCCTTGCATAAGTTCCAAAAATCGAATACCAGTTTCAAAGTTCTCTACTTATGTTGTCTCGTATTAGTTATGGTTTATACGAATCCTTAATTGCAGCATAGGTAGATATTTCTTTGTATTCATCAATACAATCGCTTGACCAGTGAGTTTGTTCATGTTCCCAGTATCTTAGTGGAATAACGTTGTTGTTTTCCGCCTGTTTCAAATTATCGTGAGCCAGCAATATTCCCATCCAGGATAGATGTACTGCGTGATATTTTTTGAAGATAGATTCCCATTCTGGTGCTAGTGGTTCTGTTGGACCACTAGCTGGGTTTGAGTGGTTTTCAATGAGACGATACCAATCATCGAAGGAGTGAATTTCATATACAATCAATTCTTTAGAAACTACCGGTTTATAACAAATGTGATCAACAGTATGTCCTCTAGCACCGAGCATCCAGTCCAAAATTTCGAGGGAATCTGGGGTTGTGATAGATCTTATGCATGACCATGCGAATTCGCCTTGACCGTAGTTATGTTTTTCCGAAATCGGACCTTGTATATGGTCTAAATTGTCACATCTCGATTTCCATATTTGCTGCGTATTCAATTCGAACTTAGAGGCCAAATCATAGTAGAACTTTTGGATCAATGCCTCGGCAATAGGCAAGCGTTGTTCAACAAATGAATACTCAAATGGGTCGTCAATTGTGTTAGTAGAATTCCATGGACTAGCATCATCCACAGCTCGATTGATATGTCTAACGAGATTTGAATAATCAGACAATTTTATATAATTGACTGCTGCCTCAACCGCGATTGGATCGCAAATGCTATCCCAATTATCACGCCGAGCACCAATGCGTTCATGTAATTCTAGTTGAGCCAACAAAGTCGATCCAACGGCACTTCCAGCTATCTGGTTTGCGATGTGGTTAAACATGGTATTGAACAATCGGGGCCGATAGATAGAAGGCTAGCCTATCGGTGTTCGACAGGATGCCGACAAGCATCGACGGGAAGTGAGACCGGAGATGGTTCAGCGTCGGTACCGTCGCTTCGAATGCGGGCCACTCGCTCACAGACGATTGCAGAACAGTGCTCAAACGAGTTTGGGTCACTCCGAACTCGGAGGCCAAGGCGTGCGCTACTTCGCCGAGGACTTCTTTGTAAGGGCGGTACGGCTTGGAAGTGGAAAGGAATTCCGCCCGATCAAAGGACTTGAGCGCTATCTGGTCATCGAATTGTCGCGACTCAGCGCAGGCATCAGCGATCGCCCGCTGCACGCCGGTGTCCCAATCAATCAACGTGCCGTAGCAGTCGAACGTCACGGTACGGATCATCACATCCTTCTAACGGCCAATGGCGAAAATGCCGCGCCAGGGGACTCAAACAAGTTGAGCACGGCGACCGAGGGGATAAGACCTTGGGAACATGTTGAGCAAAAGGTCGGGTCTGATTTCGACCGTAGGTGCCAAATCATGCACCAGAGGAACGTAGCAGATCACAGGTTCGTCTCGGTCAGAGTCCGAGGTCGTCGGCGAGGTGCAGGGCGTGGAGGGCTTGTTGGGCGTTTTCTAGCAGTGCGGCGCCGCGTTTGGCGAAGAACTCGTCGGAGTCGGTGACGGGCTTGCCGCCGTAGCGCTTTTGTTCAGTGGCTGAGGCACGTTCGAGCATCAGCGGGGTGAGCCAGTCGTACTTGACCGCTGATGCGGCCATGGCCAGTTCGATGATTCTTGGATCGCCGTGCCAACCGGCGTCACGGAGGCCACCAACGTAGGCATCGAGTGTTGCTGCGCGAAGTTGCGGCAGCTGGTCCGGTTCAACGAAGAAGTCGAATGCGGCGTCGGGAACGAGGTTTCCGATGTCCTCGCCGAGCGCTCCGTCACCCACGAAGGCCCAGTCCAACAACACAACGCCGTCATCGGTTGCGATCAGGTTCTTGGTCCAGAAGTCGAGGTGACAGAGGGTCCGCGGGAGCGATTCGAGGACCGAGTAGAGCCGATCACGCTGTGCGTGCAGTTCGTTGGCGGCCGACCTCAGCGCCGGTGAGAAGTTGTCGGCGACAACGGGTTGATCCCATGCGCGATCATCGTCGAGCAACTCCCAGATCGCCGTGAGTGTTCCATGGAGTCTCGGATTCGATTGTTTCTGGGTGATTTTGGTTGTACTGTGATGGTTGGTAGCCACTTCCCCCTTGACATGACGACAACGAATTGGACAGGGAGACGATAGTGGCGCTGACAGAACAGCAGCGGTCCGAAATCTACAGCAGTCTTGCCGGCACGATCGGTCGGCAGGGAGCGGAGTTCCTTATGGCACAGCAACCACCCGGTGGATGGGAGCAGTTGGCCACTAAACGTGACCTGGCGGACCTCGAGACCAAAACACAGGCCGGATTCGTCGAAATACGAGCCATGCTCGTCGAGTCCGAGGCCAGAATGGAGCTTCGGTTCGCTGAAGTGAAAGAGCAGTTCGCGGCGGTTGACACTCGGTTCGCGGAGTTGTCGGACAGACGCAGCAGAGATGTTTGGGCGTTCGTTGCGGCAATCACCGTGTTGACTGTCTCGATCTGCAGCTCGGTCTTCTTGGCAGCCTGGCAATTCGCACCAACCTGAACCGGAAGGCCCAACTCTCGGGGTTCAGGGGGTTGTCGAACAGCCGCGGCGGCGCGTGAACCGCCCGGACGGACAGCTAGGGGGTGGGGGTGGAGTTCGAGTCGGGGGGATGCGTGACTTTCAGGGACAGGAAGCGGAGTGGGAGTTCGATCAGCGCGGTGGGACCGTGTGTCACCTCACCCCGGAACTGCATCGAGTCGCCGGCGTTGAGCACGTACCGCTTGGTGCCGTAGCCGTACTCGACGCAGCCCTCGAGGATGTAGATGAACTCCACACCAGCGTGTTGGAAGAGCGGGAAAACCTCGTCGGGTTCGGTGATCGTGACGTACAGCGACTCGATCTCGCGGGTCGGACCTCGCAGCGATCCAAGGTCTTGGTACACCCTGCCGGGTCCGGCGCCTTCGTGAATGATCTCCATCCCCTGCCCCGCCGGGACGATCACCGCGTCGCGTTCCTCGTCCAGCCCACGGAAGAATGCTGTGAAGGGAACCTCCGCGGCATCGGCCAGGCTGATCAGGGTGCTGAAACTCGGTGAGGTCTGCCCATGCTCGACCTTGGAGAGCATCCCGATCGACAGCCCCGCGGCGTCGGCGAACTGCTCCATGGTCAGACCCATGCCCACCCGGAGCTCTCGCACTCGCCGACCGACGCTCTCGCACACCTCATCGGTTGTCAGTCGGCCTGTTCGACTGTCGTTGACGGTTCCTGGCGTTTCTGGTTCGCTTTCTGCAAGGGACATGTTGGCAGCGTCAGTTCTCAGAACAGGGTGAGGTACTGGTCGATCTCAGATTGGGTGACCTGGTGATGGTGGGCCATGAACTCAGCTTTCTTGGTCTTCACGAAATAGTCCCGATACGAGCCGTCGGGGGTCATCCCCAGACCTTTCTCAAGCACCTCGCAGGTGGCCAGGTTCTCTGCTGCGTGGAGCAGAGTCGGCGGCAGCGCCACGATCCCCCGGGCTGCGATCTCTTCAGCGGAGAGCTTGAACAGGTTGTCCGTATTCGGCTGACCGGGGTCGACGCCCCGGTCAATACCGTCGAGTCCGCAAGCAAGAATCGCCGCGAACATCAGGTACGGGTTAGCTGCTCCATCGGCGAGACGGAGTTCCAACCGGTCCGGCTCGGGCACCCGGATCATCTGGGTGCGGTTGTTGCCCCCATAAGCAGCGTAGGCCGGTGCCCATGTCGCCCCCGACGTCGGGGCGCCCACCCCCATTCGCTTGTAGGAGTTGACGATCGGGCACAGGATCGCCACAAGCGACGGGGCATGTTCGATCAACCCGGCCGCGAACTGATAGGCCATTGTGCTCAACCCCAAGCCCTTGGTGTCATCGTCGCCTCCAACGAAGAGCGGCTCGCCGTCGAGCGACCAGAGGCTTGAATGAGCATGGAGTCCGTTGCCGGTCTTGTCAGCGAAGGGTTTGGGCATGAACGTCGCATAGCGGCCGTCGCGGGCGGCCATGGTGTGGATCATCAACCGGAACAGCACCAGCCGATCAGCGGTTGTGAGGGCATCTGAATACAGCCAGTTCTGTTCGAACTGGCCGTTGGCGTCCTCATGGTCGTTCGCGTAGTTGCCCCATCCCATGGCGTTGAGATTGCGTGAGACTTCGGTGAGGTGGGGCAGCATGCGGGTGAGGCCCTTGGCGTCATAGCAGGGTTGTTCGTCGACGTCACGCTCGTCTGCGACCACGATCGACCCGTCGGGGTTCCTGCTGACCAGGGAATACTCGGCTTCGACACCGGCGTTGAACACCAGGCCCCGCGAGGTGAGATCGTCGAGCGCTCTACGTAGGATCACCCGTGGTGCATAGGGCCAGAGTTCGCCCTCAACGGTCGGGTCGCACTGCAGGGCGGCGACATTGGGTTGCCATGGCAACTGTGTGTAGGAGGCGGGGTCAGGAATAGCCAGGATGTCGGGGCTGGACGGGTCCTGGCCGATGGGCCCCGCGGCAAAACCAGCGAATCCGGCACCGTCGTTCATCACGGTCTCAAGGGCTTCAACCGGCACCAGCTTGGCGCACGGCTTGCCGTGCATCTCCACGAACATGGCGTAGATGAACTCGACACCGTCGTCTTCGACCCGTGCTTTGATGTCTTCGTAAGCGCCCATCGGACAACTCCTTCGTCTGAACAGAACCTGTGCGCGTTCCACCTGAGGAACCTCTACTGTAGGTGAAATCTCTTCACCGTTGTCAAGAGATGCGACTAAGGTCTACGGACCCGCGGAGGTGGACTGTCAAGGTACACCCCCGAGAGAATCTTGGAGGAGTTGAACTCGAGCATGTGTGGGATTGTCGGCTTGTTTCTCAAAACTGCCACCTACCGCGACGAATTGGGGAGGCTCACCGCGGCCATGCTGCACGAGATGCGGGAGCGGGGACCCGACAGCGCCGGATTCGCCGTCTACGACCACGGTGACCGCGAGCGCACGAGGATCACCGTGCTGGTGAGCGACGAATCGATCAACCTTGCGGTTACAGCGGCCACCCTGGAAACTGAGCTTGAAGCCGAGGTGACGTTGCGGGAAATCCACGATCACGCCGTGTTCGAGACGACCGGAGACGGTCGAGCCGCCCGCCAATGGCTGATCGACAACGTGGGTGGGCTCGATGTGTTGAGCTATGGACAACAGATCGAGCTCTACAAGTCGGTTGGAGACCCCGATCTGGTCGCGATCCGCTACGACCTTGCATCGCGCAGCGGAACACACGCCATGGCCCACACCCGCATGGCCACCGAGTCCGCCGTCACCACCAACGGGTCGCACCCCTTCGTAACCGGGGCGGACACCTGCCTGGTCCACAACGGTTCACTGTCGAACCACAACCAGCTCCGTGAACGGCTGGTCCAACGCGGCGAGTCCTTCCAGACCGAGAACGACTCCGAAGTAGCGGCCGGCTACCTCTCATGGAAACTGCGCACGGGCGACACCATCGACGGTGCCCTAACCAGCGCTCTGAGCGACCTTGACGGCTTCTACACCTTCGCCATCGGCGTCAAGAACGGCTTTGCGATCCTGCGAGACCCGATCGCCTGCAAACCGGCGGTGGTGGCCGAGACCGATGACTGGGTGGCGATGTCGTCCGAGTTCCGGGCGATCGCCCAACTCCCCGACGTGGGCCACGCAGAGATATTCGAGCCCGAACCGTCACGCGTCTACTCCTGGAGCCTGGCCTCATGACAGTGTCGATCGACCTGTCGCAGGTATCGCTGCGCGACCTCAACAAGCGCCTGCACGAAACCGATGAGGGCCACTTCGTTGTGCACAACCCGCGCGGCGCCCACGCTCTGGCGGTCGGGATCACCTCGAATGTCACTGTCGATGTGGAGGGATCGGTCGGTTACTTCTGTGCGGGGATGAACATGTTGGGCACGGTGCGCATCGACGGCAACGCCAGCACCGGACTCGCCGAGAACATCATGTCGGGGCTGGTACGGATAACCGGCAACGCCACGATGTCGGCGGGCGCCACCGGCCACGGCGGCCTGGTAGTCATTGAAGGCAACGCCGGGGCGCGCTGCGGCATCTCCATGAAGGGCGTCGACATTGTGGTCGGCGGCGATGTCGGGCACATGAGCGCATTCATGGCCCAGGCCGGCAATCTTGTGGTGCTCGGCGACGCCGATCACGACCTCGGCGACTCGATCTATGAAGCGCAGGTGTTCGTGCGGGGCGAGGTCGCGTCGCTCGGCTCTGACTGCGTGGAGAAAGAAATGTCCACACAGCACCTCAACACGCTCAGCCGCCTGCTCGAGGCCGCAGAGATGTCCGCCGAACTGAGCGACTTCCGCCTCTACGGATCAGCCCGGGAGCTCTACAACTTCCATGTCGACGATGTCGACGCGGCCGAGGCCGCGAAAGGGCTGTCATGAACCAACAGATGTGGCACCACCGCGAGTCCTACACGTTCGACCGCAATGTGATCGCGGAGATCCGGCGGGCGGCCAACACCGGGATCTACCGGATTCGAGGTTGGGGGGCCAAGCGGGAACTGCCGACGTTCGATGATCTGGTCTTCCTGGGCGCCTCGATGTCGCGCTACCCCCTGGAGGGCTACCGCGAGGCCTGTGCCACCGACCTCGTGATCGGCGAGGGGCGTGCCGAGCGACCGGTTCGCCTGGAGATTCCGATCACCATCGCAGGGATGAGTTTCGGGTCGTTGTCGGCGCAGGCCAAGGAGGCCCTCGGCCGGGGCGCCACCGTCGCGGGCACGTCTACAACCACAGGCGACGGTGGTATGACCGCTGAGGAGCGAGGCCACTCCAAGACGCTCGTGTACCAGTACCTGCCGTCGCGTTACGGCATGAACCCCGATGACCTGCGCCGAGCCGACGCCATTGAGGTGGTTGTCGGGCAGGGCGCCAAACCCGGTGGCGGCGGGATGCTGATGGGCCAGAAGATCAACGAGCGGGTGGCGGAGATGCGCACGCTCCCTGAGGGGATCGATCAACGCTCAGCGTGTCGTCATCCGGACTGGACCGGCCCCGACGACCTGATGATCAAGATCATCGAACTGCGTGAGATCGTCGACTGGCAGGTGCCGATCTACGTCAAGGTTGGAGCCGCCCGCCCCTACTACGACACCTGTCTGGCAATAAAGGCGGGCGCCGACGCGATAGTCGTCGACGGAATGCAGGGCGGTACCGCAGCCACGCAGGACGTTTTCATCGAGCATGTCGGCATCCCCACGATCGCCGCCGTCCCGGAGTCGGTGCGGGCACTCAAGGAGCTCGGGGTGCATCGAGAGGTGAAACTGATCGCCGCCGGGGGGATCCGCTCGGGAGCTGACGTGGCCAAAGCACTGGCGTTGGGGGCTGATGCAGTCTCGCTCGGTACCGCCGCACTGATCGCCATCGGAGACAACGATCCCGCCCTCGACGAGCAGTATCGGGAACTGGGTTCGGCGGCCGGTTTCTGGGAGGACTTCCAGGCAGGCAACGACCCGGCGGGAATCACCACGCAGGAACCCGAGTTGGCGAGCCGACTCGATCCCGAACTCGCCGGCCGTCGCCTGGCCAACTACCTGCAGGTTCTGACCCTCGAGCTTCAGACTCTGGCTCGGGCCAACGGAAAGTCCCACGTCCACAACCTCGAACCGGAGGACCTGGCCGCGCTCACCGTCGAGGCAGCGGCGATGGCCGGGGTGCCGCTCGCGGGCACGGAATGGATTCCCGGTAGTTCTTGACGGAGAATACACCTATGGCTCTGGCTGACTTCCGGATTGAACCGTTCTCACACGCAGGTATCACCCACGACGTCTACTTCGTCTACTTCGTCTACTTCGCAGGCGACGGTCCCTGCGTTCTGGTGGCGGCAGAAATCCCAGGAATCACCCCCGAGGCAATCCGCTTCGCCGAAGACCTGCTGGCTGCCGGTTTCTCGGTGGCGATGCCGTCGATGTTCGGGGTGCCGGGCAGGGAGCCCTCAGCGGGTCGGATTACCAGGACCCTCGCACGGGCCTGCATCAGCGCCGAGTTCCACGCCATGGCCATGCGCGACAGTTCCAAGGCCACGGAATGGCTCCGCGGTCTCGCCCGCAAGCTCCACGCCGACCACGGCGGGTCGGGCATCGGTTTTGTGGGCATGTGTTTCACCGGCGGGTTCGGGCTGGCGATGCTGCTCGACGAGGCGGTGATCGCGCCGGTGCTCTCCCAGCCGACGCTGCCCTTCCCCATTGGTGCGAAACGTCGGGCCAACACCGGATTGGACGAAGCGCAGCTGACCGCGGTGGCACAACGAGCGGCGGAGGGTTGTCCGGTGCTGGGTCTTCGCTTCACGGGTGATCCGATGGTGCCGGCCGAGCGTTTCGCCACGCTGCGAGAGGCCCTCGGCGAGAACTTCATCGGCGTCGAGATCCAGAGTCCCGACCCGGACAATGGGATCAGCAAGAACGCCCACAGTGTGCTGACCGAGGAGCGCTCCGACACCCCCGGTCATCCCACCAAGGAGTCGTTCGATCAGGTCGTGGCCTTCCTCACCGAGCGTCTCTTTAGAGGCCGAGCGGATAGCTGACGCACACGGCCGCGACCGAACGAGGCCGTGGCCCGAGCGGCCCGTGAGCGCAGCGAACAAGAGCGGGAGACAACTGCTGCCGGCGCAACCCCCCTACCCAATCCGCGCACGTCCTTAGAGGCCGAGCGGATAGCTGACGCACACGGCCGCGACCGAACGAGGCCGTGGCCCGAGCGGCCCGTGAGCGCAGCGAACAAGAGCGGGAGACGACAGGTCTCGACGCACCCGCGATGGTCAATCCACGCACGTTCTTAGTACATGACGTCGTTCGTGCGTTAGTGTCGCCGCGATGGACCGTCGTCAATTCTTGCAATCAGGTGTGTTCGCCGCAGGGGGCGCCACCGCCTTCCCGCTCCTCGCCACTGCCACGGCCGGGGCCCAAGGGTCCGGCGAGAGCCCCTACGGATCTTTGGAAGGCATCGCGCCCGATGTCAATGGGATGATCCTTCCGCCCGGCTTCACATCGCGTGTTGTCGCCGTTGCGGGTGAACCGGTCGGCGACACCGACTTCGAGTGGCACATCTTCCCGGACGGAGCGGCGACCTTCGACGACGGCAACGGTGGCTGGATCCATACCGTCAACAGTGAGGTGTTTCTCGCGGGCGCCGCAGGTGTGAGCGCGATTCACTACGACGCCGACGGCAACATCATCGATGCTTACCCTCTGCTGCGGAACAGCAATTCCAACTGCGGCGGGGGACCGACCCCATGGGGAACGTTCCTCTCCGGTGAAGAGGTCTTCGCCTCCGGCGGTTATCTCTGGGAGATCGACCCGACCGGCGCCACCGAACCCAGGGCGCACGAGGCGATGGGGATCTTCGTTCACGAGGCCGCGGCCGTGGATCCGGTGCGGGAGCAGGTGTACCAGACCGAGGACATGCCTGACGGGCGCCTCTACCGCTATACCCCCGACAACTATCCCGACCTGAGCAGCGGACTGCTCGAAGTCGCCGCGGTCGCCGACAACGGGTCGGTGACATGGATCGAGGTGCCTGATCCGTCAGGCGCAGAGACGCCCCCGCGTCACCAGGTCCCGGAATCGACCGGGTTCCTTGGCGGTGAGGGCATCTGGTACCACGACGACTGGATCTTCTTCTCGACCAAGTTCGACAACAAGATCCACGGGATCAACGTCGCTGACTCGACCCACACCCTGCTCTACGACCCGGACCCTGAGGATGTTGCTGCCGGCACCGCGGTTCTATCCGGAGTCGACAACCTCACCGTCGATGCCGGAACCGGCGACGTCTTCGTGGCCGAGGACGGCGGCAACATGGAGGTGGTCATCATCACCCCCGACGGGGTCGTCGCACCGTTCGCCCGGTTAGTCGACCAGGACAACTCAGAGATCACCGGTCCGGTGTTCAACCCGCGCCGCGACCGTCTCTACTTCTCGAGTCAGCGGGGCCCGTCTCCGAAGACGATTGGCGAGATCAACCCGATGGTGGTCACCGAGGACCGCTTCGGAGGGATCACCTATGAGGTCTCGGGACCGTTTCGAGGGGTCGTTGAGGAGCCCACCACGACTACAACCACCACGCCCGCGGCGGTTGCAACCACTGAGGCGCCCGCTGCAACACAGGCACCGACGACCGCTGCCGCGCCCACCACAACGGTGCCGTCACCCACTTCGACGATCGCTCAGATCTCGGAGGAGTCAGGCGGTGGCGGTGGTTCCGGTACGGGCATCGCCATCGGTGTCGGCGCTGCAGCGGTGGTCGCCGTGGGGGCAGGCGTGGTCGGCCTTCGGCGCCGTGCCCGTTCCTAGACGAGGCTGTTCGACAGGACCGGCCCTCTGATGGTCAATGGCCGTCAAAGTGGTTGATGTCGTCCTCGCTTTGAGCCGATCTTTGGGAGGGCTACGATCACGTGATGGACGTTGTCGTGGTGCTGCACGTGGCCGCAGCGCTACTCTTGATCGTAGCGGGGCCAGCCAAGATTCTCAGGCCCGTGCCTACAACCGAACTGTTGGCATCCTTCGGGTTGCCGGAGGTTCCGGCAGTGGTCGTCGTGATCGGCGTTGTGGAATCCGCGGTGGGGGTATTGGCGTTGGTGGTCGGTGGGCCTCTCTTGGCGGTAGCGACGGGAACGCTCTATGTCGGATTCATCGTGGCGGTCGGCAGGGCGCTGGCCACAAGGGCCGGATCATGTGGTTGTTTCGGTCGTGTCGATTCGCCGCCGTCCTGGTGTCACGTGGTCGGCAATGCCGTTTTTGCGGTCGCGTCGTTTATTGCCGCGGCGGGGCGCACACCAGCGCAGGTCATGGCTGACCAGCCGGCTGATGGAATCGGCTTCGTGCTCGCGGCTGGAGTGACCGCCGGTCTGGCCTTGGTAGCGTTCACGGCCGTGCCTGAAGCGCTCGCGGCTCGCAGTGGTGCCCGGTCGGCGGATTTCCAGATCACCAGCGAACCCGGCAAGCGATGAGCCGGGCCGTCGTCAGCGCCTTGAGTCGGGTGGTCGCGCACCGCACATCACGGCGCGGCCTTCTCGCTCGTTCCGCATTCGGAGCGACCGCGTTGGCTGTGGCTCCAGTGGCTTTCACGATGCGGCCGATTTCTGCTCACGCGGCGATCTGCTCGTGCGCCGATTCTTCCTGTGGTTGCAACGATCTTTGTTGTGACGGGTTCTCCGATTTCTGCTGCAAGTTGACAGGAGAGAATCTGTGTCCACCCGACACTGTGGTTGCCGGATGGTGGAAGGCCGACGGCACGGGATTCTGTGATGTCGGTGACAGTGCGCGTCCGCGCTATTACCTTGACTGCAATCATCTCTGTGACGATGGTTGTGGATGTGGTTGGACCGGAGTGTGCCCGTCGTCGTGCACGGCCGCTGATTGCCGTTGTCTGGAAGGGTGTGACTCACGCTCGGTTGACTGCACTCGATTCCGGTACGGCCAGTGCAGTCAGGACATTGCCTGTGTAGGACCGATCGCCTGCCGAATCGTCACCTGTGTGCCGCCGTGGCAGTGGGATGGATCATGCAATGACACGCCCGCAACTGACAATTCCACCGGTTACCATGACCGACCCTGCCTGCATGACGGTTTCACCGATCTGGCGCCGAATGCGTTCTACGTCGAGGCGGTTGCTTGGGCGGTCGAGCAGGGGATCACCACTGGTTACAGCAGTGATATCTTCGGACCTCACGAGCCGGTGCTTCGTTGGCACATGGCGGCTTTCCTGTGGCGGTATCAAGGCGAACCTGAACCGCTGGGGTCGTCGCATTTCTCCGATATGGAGGGCCTCTGGTATGCCGATGCTGTGGACTGGATGGCCGACGCTGGGATCACCTCCGGCACCGAGGACGGGTTCTTTCACCCTGAGGCTCCAGTCACGCGTGGTCAGGCGATCACTCTTCTGTGGCGGATGGACGGTCGACATGTCCCGTTCCCGGAGGCGGAGTATCCGTTCGATGATGTGGATATCAACTCCTACTACCGTGGAGCAGCCAATTGGGCCGCCCAGGTTGGAATCACTGACGGTGTTGGCGAGCGCACCTTCGGTGGTGAACGTGTGATTGATCGGGCGCAAGCGGTGACGTTCCTACACCGTTACCACCTGCTCAACGAGTCTCAAGACGCCAAGGACTCTCCAGCTGCCGAGGACTCTCCAGGAACCGACGACTCGGAGGAGAACGTCGCAGATGAGAGCGAATCGGAGGTGTCCGCATGATCGTGCTGCTCATCGTCGCCCTGATAGCGATCGCAGTCTTGACGCTCATTGTCTTCGGGCTGCTCCGTACCCATGCCGATATTCTCCGGGCCCTCCACCGCGCCGGGATTTCGCTGGACGACAGCGCCGCAGCCTCAACGGTCGGCCCTGTCCCGGTGAGTGGACCAACCCGCACACAGACCGCGGTCGACATTGTGGGAACAGTGCCGGGAGGCGGACCGGTCTCGGTCAGCGTGGGAGGCGCCCACCACACGCTGCTGGCATTCCTGTCCTCCGGATGCAGGACTTGCGGGGCCTTCTGGTCGGAGTTCAAGTCGCCTGTTCTCGAACTCGGCGGTGAGGCGACACGGCTGGTGATCGTGGCTCAAGACCCGGCTCACGACTCCGAGAGCCGACTTGTCGAGTTGGCTCCGAAAGGTGTGCGGACCGTGTGCTCAACGGCTGCCTGGGAAGCATACGGTGTGCCCGGTTCGCCCTATTTTGTGCTGATCGACCCTGACCGGAGTGTCGTCGGTGCAGGCACGGCGACGAACTGGCCCCAGGTCCGCCGTCTTCTCACCCAGGCCGTCGGTGATGCCAAATCAACCAGTGCCCGTTCACGCAGTGCCCGTTCAAACAATGGTGACGACGCGGAACTGGCCGCGTTCGGAATCGGTCCCGGGCATCCGTCGTTGTATCCACCCGAGGTCGGCTCGCCCCCTGCGCCGGAGGATCACACGTGAGCCTGTTCTTTCTTGCGCTGGTGGTTGCGTTGCTTGCGGGCGTTCGCGCCGCATGGTCGCCTTGAGGAACCTCGATGCTCACCAGCATCACCCCGCTCGGGGAGCGGGGCAGGGGGAATCGATGGAGGACCACCTCCGTGTGGCTGATCTTCGGCCATGTGGTGGGTGGAGCAGCCCTCGGGCTGGTGCTGGCGGGGGCCGGGGCGTTGGTCGTGTCGCTGGGACTCGACCCGGCTCCGGTGGCCTCGACTGCGATCGCCAGCGCGGTCGTGCTCGGCTGTGCGGCTTTCGACCTGAGCGGGCGTCGAATATCCGGCCGTCGGCAGGTCGATGAGCGCTGGTTGAGCAGGTATCGGGGTTGGGTCTACGGCCTGGGGTTCGGGGTCCAGCTGGGATTCGGGTTTGTGACCGTGGTCAACACAGCGCTGTTCGTCGCTGTCTGTGTCGCCGGAGTGCTGCTACCTGCGACCGAGGCGTTGCTTCTCGGTGTCGTCTACGGGGTGACGCGGGGTCTTGTTGCCACCGTCAACGGCCGGATTCGCGACACGGCTTCCTTGAGACGGATGCACCGGTGCCTTGACGGGCTTGAACGTCCAGTTCGTTGGGGAGCAGCGGTGGCTCTCGCAGTATTGGCCGTCGGTTCGATCGTCGCGTGAGCAGCACTTCGCTCACGGCCGATGGCATCACCGTTGCGGTGCTCGACGGTTGGGATGTCGAGATGAGCGAACTGTCCGGCACGCCGTCACGTTCCCTTGTGCACTTGGGGAATTTCGCGTTGCCCGTCGAGAGGGGTGACTACGGTTCGGGCGCAGTCGAGATCATGGGATCAGCGGGGATTTTCATGGCGTTGATGGAGTTCGATGCGTCAGCCGCTTCGACCGCCCTGTTCTCCGGAGGGGTGACGCCCACGAGCCTGGCAGTCGCCGACTTCTCGGCTCAAACCCTGCAGAGACGCCTGCCCAACCAACTCGGAACCCAGCGCTTCTTCGTGGCGTCCGGTCGGCCGTTCGTGCTCTATGCAGTCCTCGGTTCGACTCTCACGGCTTCATTGCTCGTCTCAGAAGTGAACCGGGTCCTGCCCGGCATCAAAATTGGAACGTCAACAACCTGAACCGATCCAGTCCTCGCAACCGTTTCGATGGTTGCTGCAGCACCCGTCGGGACTGTGAATCACGCCGGGTTGAATCACCCCGGGTTTGGTAGAGACTGTTTTTGTATGACTCGCCTTGGGTTTTGTGGATTGGGGTCCACGATCAGGCCTGCCCCCCAAACGGCGAACAGCCCACTTTCTCCCGCCACCTACATTGTAAACTACCACAAATCCGACAAACAAACACCCATAATAGCTGGGCCAACTAACGGGTCCCCATTACAGCATCGCCCTCAACTGCCGATGGTTAGTGAGGCATATGACAGCAACGATAGTTAATAGTATCCATAGAAACGGCACATCAAAAAATATTTGTAGAACGTCTGCCAGAATACATATAACTACAAATGCAAGAAAGACGACTCGACTTTGTTTGTTGCGATGACCTCTTAGAAATCTGGAGGTTTGTGATGTCATACGGGTTCGCAGTTTCCGCCAGAGATACACGGTTGTCGCCAGCAAACCGAAAACAGCCAACGAAGGATCCTCAGGAATTGGGACCAATAGTACAAGAATCGCAATCAAATAGACTCTAAGAATTACTTCCAATCCAGACAATCCGTCATCCCATGAAACGTGATCATCACGGTCTTCGAATTCGCCAGCGTCTTGATAATAGTTGTCAGTCATCGCAACAACATCGTCCGTCTAATTGCTGCACCATCCATTCCAACTATAACATCCTTCAGGATACCCAGCTAGAACTTTTACATAATCATATGAAATGATCTCCCTGACCAGATTCTTGCATCCATTCCAATAATCTTCAACGACAAGTTCCCAAACCTCCTTTACAACCCATGCCCCCCCTGCCGCTGCCGCTCCCGCTGGCCCGGTTCCCGGCTTCGGGACTCGTTTTTTCACCAACTTCCACACAGACTTTGTACCCTTAAAAACTTTGGCACCTTTACCTATGGCGTACGCTTTAGCACCTCCATATGTTGTAAAGACAGCGCACACTATATTTTCAATTGTGATGACCGATTTGACCAATTTCCACACATATGTAATTGGGCTAGAAAGAGCCTGATCTACAGGTAGATTCCCGGGAGCACCATTGTCACCTGGGGAGTTATCGGGAGCACTGCCATCCGGCGTATCAGCAGCCGCGTTTGCAGGATCAAACGTTGCATCAACAGCAATCGCACCTGCCGCAAGGGTAGCCGTCGTCAATATCACTGCTAAAAGGCGACGAAGACAGGCCAATGTTTGACTGGTAATCTCTGCACTGAAGTGATGCACACGCGAGATGGCAGCACCTCAGTGGTACCACCGCTTCGATTCGCTCGGCTTTTCAGGGCGTCGGTTGGAAGCGGCGGGCGATACTTCGGTGGGTGGCCAGCATTTCCTCGAGGAGGGGTGAAACAAGTTCGCCGTTGTAGACGACGGACTCGCCGTTGACGATGGTGTGGTGGGCACCCACCGGGCCGCAGCGGAGCCAGCCCTCGATCAGATCATCGAGCACGCCGGCGAAGGCGGGGCCGTCGAGCTTCCACACCGCGATATCGGCCACCGCGCCGAGCGACAACTCTCCGATCTCTCCCGAACGGCCGAGACAGGCAGCACCGCCCCGGGTGGCCATCTCCAGCACCGCACGGGCGGGCATCGAATCGGCGCCGTTGCGGAGCTTCCCGAGCAGCATCGCCTGACGCGCCTCCTGCCACAGCGAGGCACAGTCAGCAGATGAGGAACCGTCACACCCCAACCCGACCGGGGAACCGGCAGCTCGGAACTCGGCGACCGGAGCGATCCCGGAGCTGAGAATCAGGTTGGAGCTGGGGCAGTGGGCGATCCCGACGCCGGCGGTGCCGAGTCTGACGACTTCGTCGGGATTCGGCCGGACGCAATGAGCCACCCAACTTCGATCACTGAGCCAGCCGCAATGCTCGAAATGCTCAACGCAGCGCATCCCGTAGGTCACCATCGAGAAGTCGTCGTCCTCGGCGTTCTCGGCCAGATGCGTGTGCAGGCGCACATCCAGTTCTTCAGCCAGCACAGCGGTCTGTTGCATCAGCTCGGTGGTCACCGTGAAAGGAGAACAGGGAGCCAGAGCGACCCGGGTCATGGCACCGTGGCTGCGGTCGTGGTGCCGGGCCACGGCGCGCTCGCTCTCGGCGAGAATGAAATCCTCGTCACGCACCGCGTCGTCGGGCGGGAGGCCCCCGTCCTTGACCGACAGGCTCATCGAGCCGTAGGTGGGGTGGAAGCGCATGCCGATGTCTCGTGCCGCGTCAATCTGCGCGCTGAGGAGGTCGCCCGCCCCCTGCGGATGCAGATAATGATGGTCGGTCGATGTGGTGCATCCACTCAGAGCCAGCTCAGCGAGACCAACCCAAGTGGAGACGTGGGCTGCTTGTTCGTCCAAAGCCGCGGTCCACAATGGATACAGCGTCTGCAGCCAACCGAACAGCGGCGCGGAAGTCATCGGGGTGTACGCCCGCGTCAGATTCTGGAACAGGTGATGGTGCGTGTTGATGAGACCGGGCGTGACCAGACACCCGTCGGCAGAGATCGTTCGCAGAGCCGCGGGATGCGGCTCGTCAAGCGCGCCGATTCCTGAGATCCTGCCGCCTTTGCAGGCGACCCAACCCCCGGGGATCTCACGACGCTGGGCATCCACGGTGGCCACCAGCGAAGCGTCGACGACAAGCAGGTCTTCGGGCATGCTCTAACGCTCCTCGCGGCGGAACGGCAGCCCCAGAGCCGCCGGCGCAGCGGGCGGGCGGTTCCTCAGCACCAGTGCACCGGCGATCATCACCGCAATTGTCAAGACATAGGGCAGCATCGACCACAGGATCGGATCCCACGGCAGATCGAAGCTCTGAGTACGGTTCGGCAATGCCAGGGCAAGACCGAACAGGAACGCGCCCAATGCAACCCGCCGCACCTTCCAGGCACCGAAGATCACCAGCGCCACGGCGATCCAACCCCTGCCGGCCACGACCCCGACGGTCCATCCGGGACTGATCGAGAGCGACAGATAGGCGCCGCTGATCCCCGCGAACGCACCGCCGATCGCCACCGCGAACAAACGCAGACCGAGCACCGAGTGCCCGGCCGCATCAGCGGTTGCGGCCGACTCGCCGGCGGCCCGCAGCGCCAGGCCCTCCCGGGTGCGGTTCAACACGAACCATGCGACGAATCCCAGCAGGACGGCCAGATATGCCAGCGGAGACTGTTGGAACAAGATCCGACCGATCCAGGAGATGTCACTGAGCGGACCCCAGTCAACGTCAACAAACTGGACCTCGGGACGCTCCCCCTCATAATCGGTGCCCCAGAAGTTGGCGAGACCGACCCCGAAGATCGTGAGCGCCAACCCGCTCACAACCTGGTTGGCGCCGAGCACCACCGCGAAGAGTCCATGAATCATCGCCACCGAACCGCCGATGACGGCAGCGGCGAGCAGCCCCAGCCAGGGATTGCCGGTCTCGATCGCGAACACGAAACCGCTGACCGCGCCCATGGCCATCATGCCCTCGACGCCGAGGTTGAGCACGCCGGCCCGTTCCGCGATCATCTCGCCCAGACTCGCCAGATAGATCATCGCGCCGAATTGAATGGCGGCGAAGAGCAGGCCGATCACCGCGGTCTCTGGGAAGGTGAGGCCGAGGATCATGTGCTCCGCACCTTCGCTTCGGCCATCTCGATGCGATACACGATCAGCACCCCGGCGGCGATCACGCCGAAGAGGATCAGCGCTTGCAGCACGGTCGATACCGCGTCGGACACGCCGATCGCCTTGATCGACTGTCCGCCGACCTGCACGGCGCCGAACAGCACCGCGACTGCCGCCACTCCACTCGGACGCATCAACGCAAGGGCTGCCACGATGATCCCCGCGAAGCCGTAGCCGTTGGAGACTGTCTCGGTCAGTCGGGTTGCGTTCCCTGTCAGCTCGATTCCGCCGGCGAGTCCCGCAACCGCGCCCGACAGCACCAGCACCGTCAGAATCTTGCGCTTGAGCGAGATGCCTGCATATGTGGCGGTCGCGCCCGAAGAGCCGGCGACCCGAAGCTCATAGCCCCACGAACTCCTCGACACCATCAGACCGACCACCGCCAACACTGCAACGGCGATCAGCAACCCCATGTGGGCACGCTGAAACAAGTCCGGAAGGAACGACTGTTCGGGGAGCGCCGGGGCCTGAACGAAGCCGTAGCCCTCGGGGTCCTTCCACGGGCCGTTGATCAGATAGCGGATCAGACGAACAGCGATCTCGTTGAGCATCAACGTGGTGATTATCTCGTTCACGCCGATGTAGGCCTTCGCCGCAGCAGGTCCGAGTGCCCACAGCGCGCCGCCTATAGACCCTCCGACGATCATTGCCAAGATGAGTACCGGTCCGGACCAACCCTCGCCGATCTGCGCGATCCCCGCGGCAGTGGTCGCCCCGAACAGGATCTGTCCCTCAGCTCCGATATTCCAGAGACCCATGGTTGCGGCTATCGCCACCGCCAGACCGGCGAGTGCCAGTGGAACCGCCCGGTTGAGGGTGACAGAAAAAGCCTCCAGGTCACCGAACGACGCCGACAGCATCCGTCTGTAGACCTCCATGGGGCTGTCGCCGGCGACCCATAGAAGAACAGCGCCGAGCACCAGCGCCACCAGCAGGCCCACCGCGAAAGCCAGCGGCTGGCCACCCCGAACCGGTGCCTCCCTTCGTACCAACACCGGCCGTATCACGCTGGCTCACCTGCCATGGCCAAGCCGATCGCAGCGCGGTTCGCGTCGGCACCCTTGAATTCCGCGGCGATCCGACCCTCGTGCATCACGATGATTCGGTCGGAGACCGCTAGGAGTTCGTCCAGGTCCTCGGAGATCATCAACACACCCAGACCGTCGTTTCGGGCGTCGATGAGCAGTTCCTGGATTGCCTTCACTCCCTGCACGTCGAGCCCGCGTGTCGGCTGGGACGCGACGATCACCGACGGCTCAGCGGTCAACTCACGCCCCACGAGCAGTCGCTGGAGATTGCCGCCCGAGAGCCCCGCAATCCGCTGGTCCAACGAACCGGCGCGCACCTTGAAGGACTCGACAACGCCCGCACAGAAGGCCTTTGCCCGGTCACCCGCGATCAACGGACCGCGGGTGTGTTGTCGGTAGGAACGCAGGATCGCATTGTCGGTGACGCTGAGTTGGGGAGCGAGCCCCACTCCGACGCGGTCTTCGGGTATGTAGGACAACCCTGATCGAAACCGATGACGCGGCGTGGCGCCTGTGACGTCGCGGCCGAACAGCGTCACGGTCCCCGATGTGGACTCGCGGAGTCCCGCGATGACATCGGAGAGCTCGCGTTGACCGTTGCCCGCGACGCCGGCGATTCCCACGATCTCGCCTGCATGAACCGACAGGGAGATGTTGCTGAGCGCTTCCAGGTTCCGATTGTTGAGGGCGCACAGATTGTGTACCGCGAGCAGTTGGTCGCCGGCTTCTCTCGGCTCTGGTCGCAGAGCCGCCTCGGTGGCTTCACCGACCATCAACTCAGCGAGTTGTTGAGGCGACAGGTCGGCGACCGGCAATGAAGCCGCCACAGTCTTGCCGCCCCGCAGCACTGTGGCCTCGTCGCAGTACTGCTTGACTTCGTGCAGTTTGTGGCTGATGAAGATCACTGATCGACCATCATTGGCCATCCGCCGGATCACCAGTCCGAGTTCGTCCGCCTCGTTCGGCGTCAGAACCGCGGTGGGTTCATCGAGAATAAGGATCTCGGCGTCACGCCACAGCGCCTTGAGGATCTCGACCCGCTGACGTTCCCCCATCGACAACTGCCAGATGTGACGCTGCGGGTCGACGTCCAGCGAGAACTGCTCGGCAATCTCGGCGACTCGGCGTTCGACAGCACCCATGTTCAAGACACGTTCGGCGGCCCCCAACACCACGTTCTCGGCCACGGTGAAGGTAGGGACGAGTCGGAACTCCTGATGGACCATCCCCACTCCCGCCGCCAGTGCATCGGCGGGATTGGCGAACACCTTGCGTTCACCGAAGAGACGAACTTCGCCCTCCTCGGGGCGATAGACGCCGGCAAGGACGTTCATCAACGTCGACTTGCCGGCGCCGTTCTCGCCGAGGACAGCGTGAATGCTGCCCCGCTTGACTCTGAGTTCAGTACCGGCATTGGCGACAACGCCGGGGAACCGTTTGGTGATTCCTGTGAGTTCTACAGCAAGCGGGGCAGCATCCACTGGTGTGTTTATGGTCGATAAGGAGTTTGAAGCTGAGGTTGCGGACTCAGCCGATGTCGCCGACCACGCCTCGGACGAAGAACTCTTCGCCCAGCAGTGTTCCTGGATCCATGACTTCGCCTTCAGCCAGCAGTTGTGTGCCGTCCTGGGCGAACAGGGGACCTGAGAACACTGCGAAGGTGCCGTCGATCATCTGTTGGCGGATCTCCTCCACTTGGGCGACGATGTCAGCGTCGACGTCGTCGGCGATGGAGCCGATGTCGACGATTCCGTCGTCGTAACCACCCCAGTAGAACCCGGGCGTGTAGCTGCCGTCGGCCGCAGAGGAGATGATCTCTGCATACCGCGGGCCCCAGTTCCAGATTGCCGAGGCGAGGTAGGCGTCGGGTGCGAACTCGCTCATGTCGGAGTTGTAGGACACCCAGCGGGCACCGGCTGCCTCAGCAGCGAGGCCGGCCGAGGTGGTGTCCTGGTGCATCGCAATGACGTCCGCGCCACCCTCGAGGAGTGCGTCGGCCGCGTCGCCCTCGATGGCCGGGTCGAACCAGGTGCTGGTCCATTGGACGACGACTTCAACGTCGGGGTTGACCCGCTGGGCTCCGAGCGTGAAGGCGTTGATCCCGCGGGCAACCTCAGGAATCGGGAACGCTGCGACATAGCCGATCTGGTTGGTCTCGGTGGCAGCGCCGGCGATCATGCCCGTGAGGTAGCGGGGCTGGTAGATCTTGCCGAACGTGTTGCCGAAGTTGGTGTCGTTGGCCTTGTAGCCCGAGACGTGCTCGAAGATCACGTCGGGGAACTCCTCGGCCATCGCCTCCATGGTGTCCATGTAGCCGAACGAGGTGCCGATGATCACGTCGTGACCGTCGGAGACGAGAGTGCGTATCGCAGCTTCAGTGTCCGCGGGCGACCCGTCGTCGATGCTGGGCAGGAAGGTCGTCGGGATTCCGGTGGCCTGCTCGGCGTACAGCCGGCCCTGGTCGTGGGCCCAGGTCCAACCGGCTTCACCGATGGGACTGATATAGAGGAACGCCGCAGAGAAGTCGCCGTCGTCCATGTCGTCGTCGTCCATGTCGTCGTCATCCATGTCATTACCGGAGTCGTCGCTCACGGCTGAGTCGCCGTCGTCAGCGCCTCCGTCGTCGCCGTCATCGTCGCCGCAGGCCGCGGCGATCATGACGAAAGCCATGAGCAGAGCCAGCAGACGCCACAGCGCCTTCGTACCTTTTGTTGGTTTCACGTTCCCTCCAAGGGTTTGATCCGTGAAGGTCCGTTGGACCCTCTCGAACAGTGTTCTTCCTGACACCGTAAACTCGGTGCGTCGCGCGGAGAATCTCGACGATTCTCTTCAGCGTCACGACATTAGCTCAGATTATTCGAGCGTGCGCGTAAACGTTTGGTGGGTGTGTTTGAGGGTCGGCGGGATCCACCGGCGCTTGTGCCACACCAGCCCACCGGCCGCCGAACGCAGGGAGGTCCACCGACTACACCAGCGGCAACCATCGCAGTCCGGTCTCTCCGCCCGCCTACTCACATGCACACCCAGCAGTTCACCGGGTTCGTCGTCGACACCGAGCACCTCAACATCGTCCAGTGCCACCAACAGCTCACACACGCGTGTTTAGGGTCAACTTCCACACCGATCCTCCAGTTCCTCGGCTGCGGTCAGCACCGATTCTGGGGATCGCTCGCGTTCAGCCGCGGGGCCACACCACACCTTCAGCGCTAAAGCTACCGATTGTCTTCGCGGTGGCAGCTGTGATATTTCTGTATGCGTGCACTGCCAGGCTATTGGATAAGTGTATCAAGGTAAAGTCAACCGGGTCTGTGTTGTTCTATACAGGTGGTTACTGTACTTGATGATATGGGTGTCGACCCCGATGCACCACTTGCAACCGTTCATTGCTACTTGTATATCGTTTGAATTTGTATTTGTGGAGGGCGAGCATTGAATCGTGGCTATGAATTGGGTATCGTTGTCGCGTCTGTCATAGTGGCTGGCATGTTGGCTCGCTGGATCCTGCCGAACCACAAGAGACGGACGCTATCGGAAATGCATCCCTATCTGGTGCCGGCAGGATGGGGTTTCCTGATCGCTATCGCTTTTATGTTGGCTGGCCTATGGAAGCCGCTGGAGTACGTTGTGGCCCCGATTCCCGCAATTGCGCTGTTTGTGGTGTTTAAGAGGAGGCGGGCAAAGCGGAAAGGATAGATTCCCGGCTCTCGGAAATTTGGGTGGAGTGATGGTGTTGAGGAGTCTCCAGTTTGGTGGCTTTTCGGAGATTAGCGCTCTCGGCGTGCGTTGTATGAGCGCGTTGTCGTGGGCGACGGGCCGCTGCCGTAACCTAATCTGACAACCCCGGCACCTCGGAGGTTTCGCCCAGCGTGCATGAAGTCCAACTCCCGGCAGTCCGACCAGGCTCCTACGCCGCGCCCGCCACGGTGAGCGAAGCTCTGGCGATGCTCACCGACGGCGCTCGGGTGGTGGCGGGCGGCACCGATCTCATGATCGAGATGGACCGCCGGATCAGCGGAGACGTCGAGCAACTGATCGACATCACCCGCATCGCCGGGCTCGACGGGATTTCGGTGCTGGACGACCGGGTGCATCTGGGGCCTCTGGTCACACACAACCAGTGCACTGAGAGTCCGATCGTGCGCGAGCACGGCTTGGCGTTGGCGCAGGCCTGCTTGGAAGTGGGTGCTCCTGCCCTGCGGAACCGTGCAACCGTTGCCGGGAACGTGGTGACGGCGAGCCCGGCGAACGACACGATCAGCGCATTGAGGGCCCTTGAGGCGGACATAACGCTCACATCGGCGACGGCCGCGTCGACACACCAGAGCCGCACGGTCGATCTGGCCGACTTCTTTTTGGGCGTGCGCGAGACGATCCTCGAACCGAATGAACTTGTCACCGATATTTCGTTTCCGATCCGTAGCGGCGACAGTCGTTCGATGTTCTTGAAGCTGGGACTGCGCGGTGCTCAGGCGATCTCGGTTGTGCATCTGGCGGTCCGCTGTGACTTCGACGATCACGGGACGGTTTCTGACGCCGCGATCGCCTTGGGCAGTGTGGCCCCGGTCATCGTGCGCGCAACCGAGGCCGAAGGGCTGCTGATCGGCGGATTCCTGGACGAAGACAGCATTGAAGCAGCCGGCATGCTTGCCAGTTCCAGTGTTGCGCCGATCGACGACCTGCGAGCCCCTGCCGACTACCGAAGTCGCCTTGTGGCGGTGATGGTGCGCCGATGTCTCGAGGCGATCGCTGCTGGTGATCACCGAGCCGCTTGGCCGGAGTCGGTGCCGACACTGGGAGGCCCTTGCGTTGCTGCGGATGCGGTCGCTGCGGAGTTCGGTCCGGGTGGCATGATCTCCACAACCATCAACGACACCACCGTCGAGGCGCCCTGGGCGGAGGTGTCGCTGCTCGACTGGATCCGTGCCCAAAGCGGTCTGACCGGCACCAAGGAGGGGTGCGCCGAGGGGGAGTGCGGCGCCTGCACGCTCCACCTCGACGGCACGGCCGTGCTGAGTTGTCTGGTTCCGGCGCCCAGAGCGCACCGGGCGAAGGTTGTGACGATCGAGGGACTCGCCACTGTTGGGGGACTCCACCCGCTTCAACAGAGTTTCATCGACTGTGCGGCCGTGCAGTGCGGCTACTGCATCCCCGGTTTCCTGATGGCGGGAGCAGCATTGCAGGCCGACCACCCCGACGCTGACGAGCAGGCGGTCAAGCACGGACTCTCAGGCAACCTCTGTCGCTGCACCGGCTACTACGCGATCGAGGCTGCATTCGACCCGCCCAGCCTCGGCCTTCACGGCTCGGACCCGGTTGGAGTCGGTTCGTGAGTCTCGGAGAAGCAGTCGCAAAACCCGACGCACACGGGAAGGTGACCGGAGAGGCGGTGTATGCCGGTGACATTTCTGATGCTGAGATGCTGCACGCCAAGGTGGTGTTCACCGACGAGGTCCATGCACGCATCACATCGCTCGACATCAGCGCTGCCACGGAGCTGGAAGGCGTGCATCTGGTCTTGACGGCGGCTGATGTGCCCGTGAACGAATACGGGTTGACCAAGTTCGATCAACCGGTTCTGGTGGGGCCGCAGAGCACGGGCCGAGCCGCGGTGGCGGCCGACGTCTCCCGCTGGGAAGCAGACCATCTGGCGGTGGTTGTGGCTGAAACGGCCGAGACTGCTCTCGCCGCGGCCCAGTTGATCGTCGCGCAGTGGGAGCCCCTCGATGTGGTGCCTGATCTGGACGCGGCGCTGAAACCGGACGCGACGCTGGTGCATCCCGAGGACGGCGGCGTCTCCAACGTCTATGCGCATCTGAAGATCCGCAAGGGCGACACGGTGGCCGCTTTCGCTGCGGCCGCACATGTTGTCGAAGGCACCTACACCTACCCCTACCAGGAGCATGCCTACCTTCAGACCGAGGCAGCCGTCTCCTACATCGACGGCGAGGGCAGGGTCACCGTCGAGACCGCCGGCCAGTGGACCCACGAGGATCAAGAACAGGTGGCCCACGCGCTCGATCTGCCGGCCGAGCAGGTGCGCATCGTCTACAGGGCGATCGGTGGGGCGTTCGGCGGGAAGGAGGACATGAGCCTGCAGGTGGTGATGGCGTTGGCTGCGTTGCGGCTTCATGAAGCCGGGGTGGCCCGACCCGTTCGTTGTGAATGGAGCCGTGAAGAGTCGATTGTCGGGCACCACAAGCGCCATCGGGGCAGGGTCCACACCCGCTGGGGCGCCGATGCCGACGGTCGAATCCTGGGGGTGGAAGCGGACGGACTTCTCGATGCCGGTGCTTACAACTACACGTCCAACAAGGTGCTCGGGAACTTGCATCTCACCGTGTCGGGGGCGTATCTGATCCCGAACGCCCGCGTCGATTCTCGGGCGGTCTACACGAACGCGCCTCCCGGCGGGGCATTTAGAGGTTTCGGCGGACCGCAGGGCGCGTTCGTGGCCGAGATGCAGATGAACAAACTGGCTGCGCTAACCGGTCTCGATCCTGTCGAGATCCGTCGTCGAAACGTCTTGAGCGAGGGATCGGTGGGAATCACCGGAACGGAGATGCCTGCCGGGGTGAGCATCGGTGAGGTCGTCGAGGCGTGCGCGCTCCAGGCCGGCTGGTCTGAACCGCTGCCGGAACCTCGTGCCGCTTCGGTGTTCGCGTCGCTTGCGCCTTCGACGAGGGCGCGCAGACGTGGCCGCGGCTTCGCCTGCGCATTCAAGAACATCGGCTTCTCGTTCGGGTTTCCGGAACGAAGCGAAGCTGCGATCGTCCTGCATTCAGACGACGGATCCCCGGACAGTGATTCGCCTGTGGCTGCGGAGTTGTTTCTGGCGGGCGCTGACGTGGGCCAGGGAGCCCACACCGCTTTCCTGCAGATGGCCGCTGAAGCGACCGGCGTGCCCTTTGATGAGATTGAGGCGACGTTCTCAGACACAGCTGCCAGTGGGGATTCGGGTTCGGCTTCGGCTTCCCGGCTCACCTGGATGACCGGCAACGCCATCCTGGGCGCCGCGGAGGAAGCAGCGAAATCTTGGCTGAACGGAGACCGTCCTGCGATCGGTGAGTTTCGTTACGTTCCTCCTCCCACCGAGCCGCTTGATCCGCAGGGTCTGGCACCCACCACACCCAACTTCGCGTACGGCTATGTGGCTGAAGCAGTGGACTTGTCGGTCGACGTCGACACCGGCCACATCGTCGTCCACGACGTTGTGTGCGCGGTTGATGTGGGCCGTGTCGTCAACCGCGCCTTGGTAGTCGGGCAGGTTGAAGGCGCGGTGATCCAGGCTCACGGCTACGCATTGTCAGAGAACCTTCAAGTAGTCGACGGCCGGGTACTCAACCCCAGATTCAGCAGCTACCTGATACCCGGGATCATGGACGTTCCTGGACGGGTTCGTTCTGTGCTGCTTGAGATACCCGACCCTCGAGGTCCTTTCGGTCTGCGGGGCATGGCCGAAATGCCGTTTCTCCCTTACGCTCCAGCGGTCGCTGCTGCACTGCATGACGCCACCGGGGTGTGGTTCGACTCTCTCCCTCTGACACCTCCCCGCGTCCTGGAGGGTCTCAGTCGTTGCCGGGCGTAGTGGAACCGGTGTTTTGTTGTTTTCGGCAGAAGTTGGCGCGCTCACGGTTTATGATCTGATGACTGTGCCCAAAGCGAACTATCTTCATCGGCTGATGAACCTTCTTCACCGGTTCAGTGGGAGCCTTGTCCCTCTTGCCGCAGCGTTGGCAGCGCTGGCTGTGGGCGCGGTTGTGATCGCAGTGCTCGGGGCCAATCCCCTCGTCGGGTACGGTGAACTCGTCAAGGGGGCGTTCGGCAGCCGCGACGCGCTCATCGATACTTCCGTTCGTGCCATGCCGCTGTTGTTGGTTGGCACCGGTATATGTATCGCCTTTCGTGCCAGTGTCATAAATATCGGCGGTGAGGGTCAAATAGTCGCGGGTGCGCTGCTCTCCACGGTCACCGCATTGGCCGTACCCGACCTTCCGGCGGTTGTTCTGATCCCGGTCGTCATGCTGGCGGGAATTGTCGGCGGCGGAATCTGGGGAGCTGTTCCGGGCGCGTTGAAGGCGTACCTCGGGGTCAACGAAATCCTCTCCACCATCATGTTGAACATTGTCGCCGTACAGATGATGAACTATCTGTTGCGCGATCCGCTGATTGATCCTATTGAAATCGAACGCGGTACACGTATTCCCCAGACCGAGCGTCTGTCAGAAAATGCTGATCTGCCGATCCTCATCGAGGGGACCCGTCTGCATCTCGGTGTGCTGATCGCTCTGTTCGCCTCCGTGGTGGCTTGGGTTTTTTTGTGGCGCACGACAGTCGGGTTCAAGACCCGCGCGGTGGGACACAATTCAGCGGCGGCCAACTACGCAGGCATGCCTTTCAAACGAATGACCATGCTGGCTCTCACCTATTCGGGGGCGATGTGTGGTCTAGCGGGCGCGGTACTGGTGTTCGGAAGCCAATCACACCGTTTGTTCACCGACGGGTCGTCGTTCGGATTCACTGGATCGTCTGGTTTCAATGGGATTGTCGCGGCGCTGTTCGGCGGTCTCCACCCGCTTTGGACGATTCCGTCGTCGTTCTTGTTCGGAGGTCTGCTCGTCGGCGCCAACGCCATGCAACGCGCCATACAGATACCTTCGGCTCTGGTGATCGCTCTCAACGGACTCATTGTGGTTTTTGTTGTGAGCAGCAACAGCGTGCGCGACCGTCTACGTCAAGCTATGGAGATCTCCCGCATACGAACCCACGACGAGGCCGCAAGGTCTTCTACTGGGTTTCCTGTCGCCGACAGTCGAGCGTCGCTGGTCGACGACGGCCGACACGAACCCGAAGCGCAGTCGCTTACACAAACACCGCACACACCCCAGACCCCGAAAGCCCCGCCTGATGAGTGAATTCTTTACCCTGTCGGTGCTGGTGGCCACGTTCGCTTCCGGGATGCGCTTGGCGACGCCTTATCTGCTCGCGGCGCTCGGCGAGACCGTCGGCCAACGAAGCGGAGTGTTGAACCTCGGTGTCGACGGTGTGATGCTTCTGGGGGCCTTCTTCGCCTATTGGACAGTCCTGGAAACCGACTCGCGTCTTCTGGGGGTGGCCGTCGGCTTGGCTGTCGGGTTGATAATGGGAGTGGCCTACGCGACGGTGACTCTGGTGTTCAAAGCCGAACAGGGCATCAGTGGTATCGGCATTTATCTGTTCGGTTTGGGAATCAGCGAACTGTTGTTCCTCAAACAGGTGGGAACACCACGCGGAATCCCTTCTTTCGATGATCTCAAGATTCCGTTGTTGGGTGATATTCCTCACATCGGCGAGATGTTCAACCACAGCCTGCTGGTCTATTTGGCGCTGCTGCTGGTTCCCGCGCTGACGCTGATCGTCAACCGCACAACCCTGGGGTTGAATATTCGAGCTGTCGGTGAAAGCCCCGAGGCAGCCGATTCTCTGGGAGTCAGCGTCTATAGGACCAGGGCGACAGCCATTCTGATCGGCAACGGTATGGCAGGACTGGCCGGCGCGGCGCTGACCATTGAACTCGGTACGTTCCAGAACAACCTCACCAACGGGATCGGGTTCATCGCTGTGGCTCTTGTTTACTTCGGAGCGTGGCGTCCGGTGGGCGTGTTGGCCGGGTCCATGTTCTACGGGTTGATCACCGCAACCGTGACACAGTGGAAAACACTGGGTATTGTCACGGGTGCGACAGCGAGTCTCACCACCATGGCACCCGCTGTCTTTACAGTGGTAGCGTTAGCGATCATTGCTCGCCGGGCAGCTGATCAACCCGCAGCGCTCACAGTTCCATTTAGTCGCGACGGGTGATTCTGCTTCGTCACGAGAACCCAGGAGGGGAAAAATGAAAAAAACAATATTGTTTCTTGCAGCGTTGTTAGCCACGTTGAGCCTTGTAGCCGCGTCGTGTGGAGACGACGACGACTCCGATGCAGCCGATCAGGCTGATGACGTCTCACAAACAGGTGATGACAGCGGCTCGGACATGGCTGACGACGAAGGCGATGATTCGGACATGGACGACGACGATGATTCGGACATGGACGAGGACATGGCCGAAGAGGAGCCCATGGTTCCGGTTGCTGTCGCTGATCGAGTCTGCGATGAGCGTGACGACGATAGTGGCGGAATCCGTGTCGCCATCGTCGCCCCGAGCGCCGAGAACGATTTGGCCTTCACCCAAAGCATCGTCGACGGAGTCGGTTGTCTCACAGGAGTTTCTGAGGTGGCTGTCACCCCAGGAACATTTATTATCGAAGACGCCGGTGTGGCGCTGCGCCAGTACGCAGAAGACGGTTACGACCTGGTCGTCGGCCACGGTTCACAGTACGGCGCCCTGATCCAGGAGATCGCCCCCGACTTTCCTCAGACCGCATTTGCCTGGGGTACCGCCGTTGACACCTTCGGCTTGCCGAATGTGTCTGCTTACACGGCCGCTTCAGACGAAGGTGGATATGTGCTGGGCGTGGTTGCCGCAGAACTGGGCAGCAACATCGGCATTGTCGGACCGATCGAAGTTGGTGACGCCAAGTTGTATGTAGACGGATTCCGACTAGGGGCGGAAGATGGAGGTGCGGAGGTGAACGTCGTCTACACCGATTCGTTCTCTGATGTGCAACTGGCTTCTGAGACCGCTACAGGATTCGTTTCCAACGGTGCCGACATCCTTACCGGCACGGCGCAGATGACGGTTGGAGCGATCTCCGTCGCCGAGAATGAAGGTGTCTTGTGGTTCGGCACCCAATCCAATCAGACGGGTGCCGCGGAAGACGGAGTCGTGGCAGCGAGCCAGGTATACCGCTGGGAGGTCGCGCTGCAGCGACTCGTCGATGATCTCAACGACGGTGTTCTAGGCGGTGAAAGCTATGAGATCAACCTGGAGAACGGCGGTCTCGGAATTGAGTACGGCAACTGGGACGTACCTGAAGACATCGAGAGTCTGGTGGTCTCCACCATTGAAGCAGTGAACGCGGGCGACGTGACCACCAAGGTCGGCTGATCCGAATTGGTCATGTTGCCGAATTGATCATGTCGGGGGCGCGTCGACAGCGGTGCGCCCCCGACATCTGTTATTTTTCCATGTGTTCTGTAAATGACCGGAGCCGGCTTGGAAGTCGTGATGACTGAATCGATGCTTGAAATGAACGGGATCACCAAACGGTTCCCCGGTGTGCTCGCCAACGACAGCGTTGATTTCGATGTGCTCCCCGGTGAGGTGCATACGCTTCTCGGCGAGAATGGCGCCGGCAAGAGCACCTTGATGAAGATCCTCTTCGGCCTCTACAGCGCCGATGAAGGGACCGTCGCCTTTGAAGGTGCGCCGCTTGAGATCGACTCTCCTGCCGCGGCGATCGAAGCCGGTATCGGCATGATCCATCAACATTTCATGCTGGTCCCCACGTTCACGGTCACTGAGAACGTTGCATTGGGGCTCGGCATTTCAGACATGGGCCTAGTGCGTGAACGACTCACAGAACTGGCTGGAAACTACGGCCTCGACGTTGACCCGGACGCCTTGGTCTGGCAACTGGCTGTAGGGGAGCGTCAACGGGTCGAGATCCTCAAAGCGCTGTACCGCGATGCCCGTCTGCTGGTCCTTGATGAACCGACTGCGGTGTTGACACCCCAGGAGGTCAACGACTTTTTTGTGACGTTGAGGCAGATCGCCGATGACGGCCGCGGCCTCATCTTCATTTCCCACAAACTCCATGAAGTCATGGCTCTGTCGGACCGGATCACGGTGCTGCGGGACGGCAGAGTTACGGGGTCGACGACTCCAGCGGAGACATCGCGCCAGCAGCTCGCGCAGATGATGGTCGGTCGTCCCGTCAAACTCGCGCCTGACAAACCCCCCGTGTCCGCTGGTGTGGCCCGACTCGAGATACAGGGTCTGAGCGTTATGGGTGATCGTGATGCGCTCGCGGTGCAAGGCGTTGATCTGTCGGTTCGTGAAGGTGAGATCGTGGGTATTGCAGGCGTTTCAGGCAATGGTCAACGTGAACTCTGTGAGGCGGTGGCCGGGCTGCGTTCTGCTGCGGCCGGCTCGGTAGGCCTCGACGGTCAGGACATCACGGGGGCTTCACCAAGGCAGTGTCGCAGTGCGGGTCTTGCCTTTGTTCCTGAGGAGCGAATGCTCCACGGCGCGGTGGCTGAGTTCAGCGTCAACGAGAACTTGATGCTGCTCAACCATGACTCTTCGGAGTTCTCGCGGTGGGGTTTCCTGAAGTTGCCCGCGCTGCGGGAGCGAGCCGGACGGTTGGTGAAGCATTACGACGTCAAGACCCCGTCGATCGACACTCCTACAAGCGCTCTGTCGGGAGGCAACATCCAGAAGTTGATCATGGCCAGGGAGTTGTCTGCTGAACCGGCTGTGTTGTTGGCGGCGCAGCCGACCCGCGGGGTCGACATCGGTGCTGCGGAGTACATCCACGAGCGGTTGATCGCGCAGCGGGAACAGGGGACGGCGGTGTTGGTCGTTTCGGAGGACCTCGACGAGGTGATGGCTCTCGCTGATCGGGTGGCTGTGATGTTCGAGGGCTGGATCGTCGCGGTGATCGACCGTTCCGAATGCACCGTAGAAGACCTCGGCCTCTTGATGGCCGGCGCCCAGCCCTGACCTGCTCGGTTGGGTTGCATCGCCCGGTTAGAGTGCGGTTCAGTCGAGTGGGCAGCTGTCGCCTAGCACTCCCCGACCAGGGACTCCCCGCTAGAAATGGCTCCCCGTCATACCAGCGACTAGGCAGAGCCGCATCCGCCGTCAGCACCTTAACGCCTGTCCCTTAAACCTCTTTTCCTGATCTCGTTGGGAGTTGCGCCATAGACCTCCGAAAAGCTGCGGGAGAAATGAGCCGAAGTCTTGAAACCATTCATGTGGGCAATCTCGGTGATTGTGCGTGAAGTCACGTTGGGGCTCAAGAGGTCGTCGTGAGATCGGGCGAGGCGCCGCTTGATCAGGTAGCGGTTTACCGTCATGCCGCGCTCTTTGAAGATCGCATGAAGATAGCGGACCGATATCCCCACTGCTGAGGCGATCTTCGCAGGCGTGAGGTCTGGGTCGGATGCGTATGCGTTGATGTAGGTGCATGCCCTGAGGAAATGCTGTGTGTGCTTTGATCGTGAGCTGTCGCTGCCGAATTGATCGGCAAGCGCTACTCCCAGGAGGTCCAATGCGCTGGTAGCGAGTTGGCGGGAGACTGCGTTGTCCTCGCCGAGGGCGATTGGCTCCAGCGACCGAAAGAATGAGGATACGGGGGCGGTCACCTTGCTGTCGTTGGCCATCCTGATAGCGGTGAGGTGCTCGGGGGAAGGATAGCGCTCGGTCAGAAACTGGCGGTCGAACTGCAGCACCAGCATCTCAAACTGCTCCCTCATGATGAGGTCGTAGGGGCGGGTCGTGTCGTACAACGCGAAGTCGCCCGGCCGCAAGATCGCTTGGCGGTCGTCCTGCTGCACGACCGCTTCACCGCGAAGTTGGACGGACACGAGCACTTCGTCCCTGGGTTCTGCGGTGATGAGCGCCGGGGAGCGTTGTACCGCATGGGGCTCGGATCGAACCCGGCTGAGCGTGAGCGGGCCCAGCTCAGCCATAGCTATCTCAGCGTGGAATGGATTCTCTGACGGCAGTGTCTCGGCTTCAAGGCGGACGTAGGCGGTGCAGATCACTTCATGCCAGAAGTCGAATCGCTCCCGGGCGTCTACTTCGTCGGTGTTGGATGAAATGCTCACGATCTTGTGTCTCATGCTCTCCGAGTCAGCGGAAGAGTGCGCTTAGAGACAATAGATTAGACACTGGCAGGAAAGCAACCAGGTGGGACCCTGGCTTACTTTCAACGACATGAGAGGCAATGATTTCGCTATACGGGCCAAGGATTTCGCTTGCGTTTCTCGCGCGGGCTCTCGTCGTCGGAGGGACTACACATGACTGGTTCCGAGCCGTTTGTTGCCGCCGCTGTGCAGTCTGAGCCTTGTTGGCTGGACGCCGACGCCGGAGTCGAGAAGGCGGTGTCACTGATCTCCGAGGCTGCCGCCAACGGTGCCAGGCTCTTGGCTTTCCCGGAGTGCTGGATTCCCGGGTATCCCCACTTCATGTGGCTGGGCCCGCAGGCGTGGGGAATGCAGTTCGTTCCCCGGTATCACGAGAACTCCCTGGTGGTCGGCAGCCCTGCGTTCGACCGTCTGGTAAAGGCAGCGGCAGACAATGAGATCAACGTTGTTGTCGGGGCCAGCGAGAGAGACTACGGGTCGCTCTATATGGCCCAGTTCGGGTTGAGCGCGACCGGAGACGTCCTGTTCACTCGTCGCAAGCTCAAGCCCACTCATGTGGAGCGTGCGCTGTTCGGTGAGGGGGACGGCAGCGATCTGCATGTCGGCGAAGTTGATGGAATAGGGCGGCTGGGCGCGCTCAACTGCTGGGAGCACCTACAGCCGTTGACCAAGTTGGCCGCGGCTCGGTGGTCAAGAGGTCTATCGTAGTTCGAACCCTGATCTGATCGTTACGCGGCAGCCGAGCGATCGACCGGGCCGCGCGCCTGGCGATCTCAACCTGGTACCGCTTCACAGGCCCAGCGCGGCCTTGACGTCATCCCAGGGAACGTAGTCGTCGTCGATCCTCGCGGCGGCGAGTTCACGGCGGTCTTCGACTTCGTCGGCGTGATCGACGAGCCGGTCGAAGGATTCGATGTCGAGGATCACTGCGACCCGACGGCCGCGCCGAGTCACCATGACCGGTTCGGCAGACCGGCGCACCTCGTCGAGCACTTCGGCCAACCGGTTCCGTGCCTCGCTCACTGCTACCTCGTTCATGTACGAATCGTACATATTGGTGCCAGACAGATCAACCCTGAGGGGCTGTCTTCGACCCTGAAGTTGTCGACCGGGTTGACCATAGAGGACCTCGGCCTGCTGATGGCCGGCGCCCAACCCCGATCACACTCCCCGCCGCGCCGTCCCACCGCCGGTAGCTGGTGTCGAAAATACAAAGTTCGGGCCGTCGAAACAGACAACTTCAAGCCGTCGATACTGTAACTTGCGATTGTGGAAGACGAACAGACAGGTGCCTACATCCCGCGGTTCGTTGATCAGTGAAGAATCCGTTGATTTGTAGCGCAACCGACGCTGAAATTGGAGCATGAATGCTGTAGGAAATGTAGCATTTGTCCTGTGGTCGATTATATTGCACGAGTCGTCGACTCAGAATTGGACGCTCTCGCCTCCGCTGCAGCCGTGTCGATCGAGGGTCCTCGTGCGGTCGGGAAGACCGAGACGGCGTTACGCCGCGCTGAGACGGTTCACCGGCTCGATGACCCGGACCAGACTGCTGTGTTGCGATCATCTCCCAAGCGTGTACTGGATGGTGTCCCCCCGGTACTGATAGACGAGTGGCAACGACTCCCCGGCACCTGGGACATGGTGCGGCGCGCCGTGGACGACAACGTTCCGGCGGCCCGGTACCTGCTCACCGGTTCAGCCGCACCGGCGGAGATGCCGACCCATACCGGCGCCGGTCGGATCATCACAGTGCGGATGAGGCCGATGTCGCTCGCTGAGCGAGGCGTAGAGACGCCGACAGTCAGCCTCGGTTCGCTCCTCACCGGTGATCGCCCAGAACTCGAGGGGAGCACTGATGCAACCGTGGAACAGTACGCATCGGAGATCACCTCCTCGGGTTTCCCTGGGATCCGCGGCCAGGATCCCCGCGTCCGGCAGCGTCTTCTCGACGGGTACATCGACCGCATCGTCGAACACGACGTTCACGGTTTCGGGCGCACTTTCCGTGACCGGGGCCGGCTTCGCGGTTGGATGAGCGCCTACGCCGCAGCCACTTCCACCACCACATCTTTCGAGAAGATTCGCGACGCTGCCACCCCCGGCGAGGCCGACAAACCGGCGCGCACCACCGTCGGCCCCTATCGGGCAGCGCTTGAGAGTCTGTGGATGATTGAATCCGTCCCGGCCTGGTTGCCGACCCGCAACCGCCTGCGGGCGCTGGGGTCAGCACCGGTGCATCAGATGGCTGACCCGGCGCTTGCCGCTCGCCTTGTCGGAGTCGACGTCGACGGCCTGCTGGCCGCTCGTCGTTCTTGGAGTGGTGAAGGTCCCTTCTTGGGGGCGCTGTTCGAGTCTCTGGTGACGCTGTCGGTCCGCACCTACGCTCAGGCGGCCGGAGCGCGTGTTTCGCATCTACGTACCCAAGGGGGCCACCATGAAGTAGATCTGATCATCGAACGGGCTGATGGTGCGGTCGTAGCACTGGAAGTCAAGCTGGCCTCGTTGATTGAAGATCGAGACGTCCGGCACCTTGCATGGCTCCGCGACCGAATCGGGGCGAGGCTTCTCGACGCGGCGGTCATCACAACCGGACCACATGCGTACCGCCGATCGGACGGCATCGGTGTCGTTCCCGCGGCGCTCCTGGGTCCCTGACGCAACAGCAGCGTTGGGACGTTTCAGGCACCAACAACGGACGGCTCCGAGACGAATGCCCCAACCTCGAGGACTCAAATGGGTAGGGTAGTCCACTGCCGCGCCGTCCCACCACTGACATTTCACGGTGTCGAAAATATAAAATTTGAGCCGTCGAAATAGACAATTTCAAGCCGTCGATATTGTAAACTTGCGCCTATGGAAGACGAGCAGACAGGCACCTACATTCCGCGGATCGTTGATCAGCGGCTCGACGATCTGCTTTCGGGTCTGCCTGCTATATCCCTTGAGGGTCCACGCGCTGTCGGCAAGACCGAGACGGCGCTGCGCCGCGCCCGCACGGTGCATCGTCTCGACGATGAGCAGCATATGGAGATCATTCTCGGCGATCCGTCTCGCCTGGTGGAGGGCGAGGCGCCGGTGCTCATTGACGAATGGCAGCGATACCCGCCGTCGTGGGATCTTGTCAGACGCCATGTCGACGACAGGACGAAGCAGTCGTGCTTTTTGTTGACAGGTTCGGCAGCACCGAGCGAGCGGCCGACCCACTCGGGCGCGGGCCGCATTGTGACGCTGAAGATGCATCCGCTCTCCTTGGCTGAGCGTGCGCTGACAACGCCGACCGTCAGCCTCAGCGAGCTGCTGTCGGGTGATCGGCAACCGTTGACGGGTGCGTCACCAGTGACGCTGGCCGACTACGCCACAGAGATCGCGTGTTCGGGATTCCCCGGTATTCGGCCTCTGAGCCCGACGCTGCGCTCCGACCTGCTCGACGGCTATCTCGATCGAGTCGTCGACTACGACCTGAACGAAGCCGGGTACGTTGTTCGCGACCGGGCAGCGCTGCGGCGCTGGCTGACCGCATACGCCGCCGCCACCTCCACTGCGACATCGTTCAGCGTTGTTCGCAGGGCCGCCGTGTCTGGTTCCGGTGAACCGCCGTCGCTGCCCACTGCGGCTGTCTACCAACGGGCGATTGAGCGGTTGTGGCTGATCGAAGCGCTTCCGGCGTGGCTGCCGACCCGTAATCGTCTTCGTCGCTTGGCGTCAGCGTCGAAACACCATCTGGCAGACCCAGCCTTGGCACTGCGCTGCCTGGGCCTCGATGAGGCGGGGCTGATCGAAGGTCACACGACCGACCATGCGATTCCCCGTGACGGCTCCCTGCTCGGCGCGATGTTCGAGTCGCTGATGGCTCTGTCAGTCCGGGTGTACGCACAGGCGAACCGCGCCCGTGTCTCCCATCTGCGTACTCACAGCGGCGAGCACGAGGTCGACCTGATCGTCGAGCGGGGAGACGGACGGGTCGTGGCTGTCGAAGTCAAGCTGTCGACGACAGTCGGAGACCATGACGTACGCCACTTGGCATGGCTGGCCGACCGGGTAGGAGACGAGCTTCTCGACGCGGCCGTCATCACCACAGGCAAAGAGGCGTACCGCCGCCGCGACGGCATCGCCGTCATCCCTGCTGCGCTGCTCACCGCCTGAGCAGGTACGGCCTCTCAACTCGCTCGGTTGAGGCGCCTCATCTTTTCCGGTAGACATCGCCGCGATGGCCGACCCTCACGACTTGTACAACCAAGCGACTGTCTATCACCTCATAGATGATCCGGTAGTTTCCGACGCGCACTCGGTACACGGAGTCCTCGCCCACCAAGGCCACACAATTCGGTGGTCGCGGCTCTTCGGCCAAGAGGTCTATCGCAGTTCGAACCCTGATCTGATCGGTACGGAGCAGTCGAGCGATCGACCGGACCGCGCGTCTAGCGATCTCAACGTGGTACCGCCTCACTAAAGGCCCAGCGCAGCCTTGACGTCATCCCAAGGTACGTAGTCATCGTCGGCCCGCGCTGCGGCGAGTTCACGCCGATCTTCGACATCGTCAGCGTTGTCGACGAGCCGGTCGAAGGAATCAACATCCAAGATCACCGCGATCCGACGGCCACGCCGAGTCACTATGATCGGCTCGGCTGACCGGCGTGCCTCCTCGAGCACTTCAGCCAGCCGGTTCCGCGCTTCGCTCACCGCGACCTCGTTCATGTACGAATCGTACATATCAGCGCCCAACGGATCAACTCTGAGAGCCCTCAACATCTCCGCTCTGATCGACCGCCCTCAGACCATCGCTGAGGCCCGGTGTGTCTGCCCCACGCGGAGCAGCTTTGTCTCGAATGGCAAGAGGCGTGGCGCATTGCGGGACCTGGTGTAAGAATATGACTGTGGACGAGCTTCGGATCAACGTTGAGCGGCTCATGAACCGGATCGACGAACTGGCCCGGATCGGCGCGATCGAGAACACTGACGGCTGTGCTCGTCTGGCGCTGACCGACGAGGACAAGGAGGGCCGGGATCTGGTCGTCACCTGGATGCGCGACCTCGGGATGGAAATCACCATCGACGGGATCGGCAACGTCACCGCCGTGTGGGTTGGCCCGGACACCGACGCCTCGCTCGATCCGGTCATGACGGGATCGCACATCGACACCGTCCGCACCGGCGGACGATACGACGGCAACCTCGGCGTGCTGGCCGGCCTCGAAGTGGTCGAGACGATCGCCGAGGCCGGGCTGTCCACCCGTCGTCCGATTGCGGTGGGGTTCTTCACCGACGAGGAGGGCTCGAGGTTCCCGCCCGACATGCTGGGCAGCCTCGTCTATGTGGGCGGAATGAGCCTCGAGGAGGGTCTCGACACCGTCGGCATCGACGGGGCGGTGCTCGGCGAGGAACTCGACCGGATCGGCTACCGGGGCGGTGCTCCCTGCCCGGCGGTCGCACCCTACGCGTTCGTGGAACTGCACATCGAACAGGGACCGGTGCTGGAAGCCGAAGGAGTCACAATCGGGGCTGTGGAGAGCGTCCAAGGCATCAGCTGGACCGAGATCACCGTCAAGGGCCAATCGAACCATGCGGGCACGACACCCATGAACCTGCGGCGCGATCCCGGATATGTGGCGGCGCGAATCGCCACGTATGTGCGTGAACTGGCTCTGGAACTGGGGGGTCGTCAGGTGGCGACGGTCGGGCAGATCAAGCTGCACCCCAACCTGGTGAACGTGGTTGCCGCGAACGCCACACTCACGGTGGATCTTCGCAATACTGACGAGATGACGCTGCAGCAGGCGGAAAAACTGCTCGCCGAGTTCTGTGATGAGCTGGCCGAGAGTGAGAAGGTCACGATCACCTCCAGGTCGCTGGCTCGTTTCGAGCCGGTTGTCTTCGACCCTGAAGTTGTCGACCGGGTTGCCTGCACCGCCGAAGCGCTCGGGCATTCGGTCATGCGCATGCCTTCCGGCGCCGGGCACGACGCGCAGATGCTTGCCCGGGTCTGTCCGACCGCCATGATTTTCACCCCGAGCTGGATGGGCCTGTCGCACAACCCCTTCGAGTTCACCGAACCAGGCGACATTGCGGCCGGAACCAACGTATTGTTGCATGTACTGCGAGGCCTAGCCGACGAGGAAAGCTGACCCCAACCGCCGAGACGCCCCAACCGCCGAGACGAGTAGCGCTATGACCACATTTGAATTGAACGGAACCCCGGTCACGATCCGGGGCAACCATCCGCACCTGCTGAGCGCCCTGCGCGAGGAACTGGATGTCATCTCACCCAAGGACGGCTGTTCGCCCACCGGACAGTGCGGTTGCTGCACCGTGCTGATCGACGGCAAAGCCCGGGTTGCGTGCCAGGTCAGCCTCGAGAAGGCCGCGGGCAGCGCCATCACCACACTTGAAGGCATGGACCCCGACGAGGTCGACCGCATGGCTCAGGCATTCGCGGCTTGCGGCGCACTGCAGTGCGGCTTCTGCACCCCGGGAATCGCGGTCCGGGCCAAAGCGCTGATCGATCGCAAGGGGTCGGCGCTCACCCGCGAGGAGGCCTCGCGGCACCTCGGCGGGCACCTGTGCCGCTGCACCGGGTACATCAAGGTGCTCGACGCGGTGGAAGCGCTGGCCTCGGGCAACATTCCCGAGCCGGTGGTCCCTGGTGGCATCGGCAGCAGCGGTGTCAAGTACGAGGGGCTCGAACTGGCGGTCGGTCTGCGTCCGTTCATCGACGACATGCGACCAGAAGGGCTGCTTCACGGCGCGTTCAAGCTCGCCGATCATGCCCGTGCCGACATCGTGGCGATCGACACCAGCCGGGCCGAGGCCGTTGAAGGTGTGGAGAGGGTGCTTACCGCTGCCGATGTTCCCGGCGTGCTCCGCGTGGGCCTGATCCACAAGGACTGGCCGATCTTCATCCCTGTCGGAGGCCGGACCAGCTATCGCGGCGACGTCTTGGCGATGGTGGTCGCCGCTGACCGGGAGACGGCCCGGGCCGCGGCGGAGCTTGTGGACGTCACCTACGACGTCTTGATGCCGATAGTCGAACCGGCGGCAGCGGTCGCATCCGATGAGGACGCCGTGTGGGGGCTGGACGGCAATGTCCTGTCGCGGTCGGTGTACCGGCGCGGCGACGCGGACGCCGCTCTGGGAAGCGCTGCCCATGTCGTGCGGGAGACCTTCCAGACTCAGCGCATCGACCATGCTTTCGTCGAACCCGAATCGACGCTGGCAGTGCCCGATGACAACGGCGGCTTGATGGTCTACAGCGGGGGGCAGGGGATTTGGGACGACCGCAACGACATTGCCGCCATTCTGGATGTCGACGCCGAGCGGATCACCGTCGAACTGGTGTCCAACGGTGGCGCTTTCGGGGGCAAGGAGGACATGTCGAACCAGGGCCAGACAGCGCTGGCGGCATGGCTGTTGCAACGTCCCGTCAAGACCACCTTCTCCCGTGAGGAATCGCTGCTGGTCCACACCAAACGTCATCCGATCCGCATGGAGTATCAGGCCGGCTGCGACGCCGACGGCAAGCTCGTGGCGCTGCATGCGCGGATGCTCGGTGACTCCGGGCCGTACGCGTCGGTGGGGATGAAAGTGCTCGAGCGGGCGGCGGGCCATGCCAGCGGCCCCTATGTTGTTCCCAACATCGACGTCGAAGCGATAGCGGCCCGCACCAACAACTCGGTGGGCGGAGCGTTCCGTGGCTTCGGGGCGAACCAGGCACAGTTCGCCATGGAGGGGGTCATGGACCGCCTCGCCGACGCGGTCGGGATCAGTGCCTGGGAGATGCGTCAGCGCAACGTGGTCGAACCCGGCGAGATCTGGGGCCCCGGTCAGATCATGGACGACGGCTGCCTGGGCGCACAGGCCTGCTTGGACGCGATCAAGCCTGCTTTCGACGAGGCGGTGGCCGCGGGCAAGCCTGTGGGGCTGGGCCTGGGCCTGAAGAACTCCGGGCTCGGCAACGGGTTCAAGGAGATCGCCAGGGCGGTGGTGCATTTCCGTGAGGACGGTCAGGTGGAGGTCCGGCACTGTTGGACCGAGATGGGCCAGGGGGTTCACACGGTCGCGTTGCAGGTGGCGGTGGAGGAGCTCGGCATCGACCCGGGCCGGATCGAGGTGATCGTCGACACCACCCGTGAGCTGGGAGCGGGCCAGACGACCGGGTCGCGGGGCACTCTGATGGGTGCAGGATCGGTGCAGGACGCGTGCCGCGCCGCTCTGGCGGACGGTTGCAGGGTCGGCGTCGATTACGAGGGCGAGTACCGAGTGGATTGGACCAACTCATTGTCGGACGGGGTTGAGAACCCGATCATCCACTCCACTTTCGGCTACGCGGCGCAGCTCGTCGTGCTCGATCCTGACACCGGTTCAGTAGAGCGTGTCGTTGCTGCACACGATGTGGGACGAGCTGTCAACCCGGTACTGTGCGAAGGCCAGATCGAAGGTTCTGTCCATATGGGTCTGGGCTATGCCCTCACTGAGGGATTCCCCTGCGATGAGGTCGGTATGCCAGACAATATGACTCTGCGCAGCCTGGGGATCATCCGCCCCAAGGACATGCCCCCGGTTGATGTGATCCTTGTCGAGTCAGCCGAGCCCAACTCTCCCTACGGGATCAAAGGCGTCGGCGAGATCGGCTTGGTTCCGACCGCGGGAGCGGTTGCCACGGCTCTGCGCAACCACGACGGCGAATGGCGGACCGAACTGCCGATGGCGGCCGACTCCAACCGTGAGCGCGCACTGGCGTGGCAGTAGCAGCAGGGCTTGCCGCCAATCAGACCCACGGGATGGTTTGCGCGCATCATCACCTGTATTCGGCACTTGCCCGCGGCATGCCGGCGCCGCCGCGCACCCCGGGGTCGTTCCTCGACATTCTGGAACTGGTCTGGTGGCGCCTTGATCGGGCGCTCGACCTCGACACCATCGAATGGTCGGCCAAACTCGGAGCCTTGGAAGCTCTGGAACGGGGCACCACCTGCATCATCGATCACCACGAGTCGCCTTGGGCCATCGAAGGATCCCTTGAAGTGATCGCCGCGGGTTGTGCCGAAGTCGGTGTGCGTGTCAATACCTGTTATGGGGTCACCGACCGCCACCCCGGCGTCGGCGACCCCGCCGCTTTCGACTCCGCGGGTTTCGACCCGGCCGGCCCGATGACGGAGGATGCACGCCGCGGGTTGGCAGAGAACCGCCGCCACCTTGAGAGTGGGGCACCGGGGATGGTCGGCGTACACGCCGCTTTCACCTGCACCGACGAGACGCTTGCTGCTGCTGCGGAACTGGCCGCGGAATTCGATGTGGGCGTGCATGTCCATGTCGCGGAGGGCGCTGCGGACCGGGGAGCGGCGGCTCGGCTAGCCCCGCTTGCCACCGACGAGTGGCTGATCATCCACGGAGTCCACCTCGAAGACGACCACGGTCTGTCCGGCACTCTGATCCACAACCCCCGCTCCAACATGAACAACGCAGTCGGGTATGCCCGGCCCGTGCGTTTCGCGAATCCCACCGGGCTCGGAACCGATGGGATCGGCGCCGACATGATCGATGAGTTCAGGGTCGCGTATGTGCGGATGCGAGAGGATGACGTGACTGCCGGCCCCGACGTTGCCTGGGACATGCTGGAGGTCAACCGCGGCCTCTTCGCTGAGAGCCGCAACGATGTTGTGACCTGGAACTACGACGACATGGATCCGTGGCGACTGGCCTTCACCACGGGCGTGGCCCCGCGCCAGATCACCGTCGATGGAGAAATAGTGATGGAGGACGGTCGGCTGACTAGAGTCGATTCGACCGAGATTCGGACCAAAGCCGCCGAAGCCGCCCGGCGCCTCTTCAAGAAACTGGAGGATCTGTGATGTCCCAGCCTGTCGCTCTCTACATGCAGGATGCGCGCAGCATCCGTGACGCCATGTCCCATGTCCAGTACGCCGAACAGCGGGGGTTCGACGCCGTCTGGCAGGCCGACTCACGTCTGGTTCGGGAGGTGTGCGTGCCGATGGCCGCGTTCGCGTCCACGACCGACACGATCAAGATCGGCAGCGGCGTGGTCGACTGCTGGACCCGCAACCCAGCACGGCTGGCGTCCACCTTCTCGACCCTCGACGATCTCGCCCCCGGCCGCATCATTCTGGGTTTGGGGGCCTGGTGGGACCCGCTCGCCGCCAAGGTGGGGATCGACCGGGCGCGTCCGCTTACGGTGATGCGTGAGGTGGTCGAGTCGTGCCGTGCCCTGCTGGCCTGCGACGGGCCGGTCGACTACGACGGCTACTTCGTGCACCTCGACGGTGTTGAACTCGACTATGTGCACCAGGAGCGCAGGGCCAAGGACGTGCCGATCTATATCGGCGCGACCGGCATGAAGATGATGGAACTGGCCGGAAAGATCGCCGATGGTGTCGTGCTGAACTACATGGTCGAGCCCGCCTACAACGACCGGGCGATGGCCGCGCTGGAGGCGGGGGCGGCAGCGGCGGGCCGTGACCTCGACGACATCGACCGGCCGCAACTGATCGTCTGTTCCGTCGATGACGACCGGCAGGTCGCCTTGGACGGCGCCCGTCTGCTGCTGACCCAGTACTTGGGACAGCAGCCGCACATCATGGCTGCCAGCGGTGTGTCTGATGAGCTTCTCAACGACATTCACAAGGTCCTCACCTGGCCTGCCACGCACGAACAGGTTGTTGCGGCTTCAAAGCTCGTGCCCGACGACGTGGTCCAACGCTGCACGGCGTCGGGCACCCCCGAAGAGGCCGTCGCCAAGGTATCGGAGTACATAGACAAGGGCTGCACCACCCCGATCCTCTACCCTCTCGGCCCCGACGTGCCCCTGATGATCGACACCTTCGCCGACTGGTCCCGCTAGCTGTGTTGTTGGAGACAGTCCAATACCCAGCGGGTTGAATCGATGCCAAAATGGTCATTGCTGGCCTGCGAATTTGTAAAGTAGTGAGCTGCGAATTTGCAAACTATCGTGCTGCGAATTTGTCAAGTAGGACTATAGTCAGGGAATGGAGACAGTCGCTCGACACATCCAGTCAGAGATCGAAGAGGCATTGGAATACTCCCGTGTGGTCATGTTGCACGGTGCCCGCCAGAGCGGAAAGTCAACACTGGCTCAGATGATCGCTGAGGACCGCGGAGGCACCTACGTGTCGCTGGACGACGATGATCTGCGCGAAGGGGTGCTCGCCGACCCGGTAGCGTTCTTGGCCAACCAGCGCTATCCGCTGGTCATTGACGAGGCCCAGCGCGGCGGTGACCGGATGATCGTCGCCGTCAAGCGACTCGTAGACCAGGACAGAACCCCTGGACGTTTTCTGCTGACCGGGTCTACCAACTTCCTGACCGTGCCCAACATCAGTGAGTCCCTCGCTGGTCGAGTGCAGATTTTCCGCTTGGGGCCGCTGTCGGAAGCGGAACTGGCCGGTTCACGCTCCAGCGAGATCGACAGTTGGTTCGGGGATGGCCCCACCCCGTCTCCCGCAACCGATCTCACACGGGCCGACTACTTCGCCCGGGTCTGCCGGGGAGGCTACCCGGAGGTCATCGACCTGGACCCTAACCAGCGTCGGCACTGGTTTGCCGGCTACGTCGAGACGGTGGTCCAACGCGACATCGCCGAGCTCGCCGATATTCGTAAGGCGGCCTCGTTGCCGCGCCTGCTGCGCTGGGTCGCCTCCTGTACCAGCAGCCAGATCAACCAGTCGGATGCCTCGCGGGATCTGGAGGTGAGCCGCCCCGTAGTCACGTCATATCTTGAGTGGCTCCAAACCGTCTTCTTGATACACGAAATCCCAGCGTGGTCTGGGAACCTGTCATCGCGCACATCTCGCCGACCCAAAGTCCACGTCACTGACGCTGGACTTGCAGCCGGCCTCATCGGAGTCGATCTCCACGCGCTGGCATCGCCCACCGCGCCTGCCTCGGGACCTCTATTAGAAAGTTTCGCTGTGAACGAGATCGCCCGCCAGCTTTCCGCCTCACCCCACGGATACACACTCCACCACTGGCGAAACCATCAAGACCGTGAATATCGGGGCCGCGAGATCGATCTCATCATCGAGGCCCCCAACGGTGCTGTGGTGGCAGTAGAGATAAAGGCGTCCAGCTCGCCCTCTGCCGATGCAGTCAACCACCTGCGCTGGTTACGCGACAAACTCGATGCCTCCAAACCGGGCATGTTTCGCTCCGGCATACTTTTGCACACTGGACCCTTCACCCTGTCTGCGGGTGACCGCCTCCACCTCCGCCCTCTCAACTGCCTCTGGTCGCGATAACTGTTCGCCCGATCATCAGCGCTCGCACACCTTCCGAAGGCCACCGCGGACAGTTGATCGTGGCCGGAGCCGTGGTCGGATGGCGGCGGATGCCGGGCGTGGCCGGAGCCGTGGTTGGTTAGCGCTGAACGCCTGTGATGAGGACGGCAGCGGTGTCGGTGGGGGAGATGGTGCCTTGGCGGACCGCGGCGAGCAGGCCCGCATAGCCGGCGCTGCCGGTGTGGTCCGAGTTGTATCCGGCGGCGCGGACTTGCTGGTTGGTGGACTCGATGTCGTCTTCCGAGGCGACCACTGATGAGCCGCCGGTGAGCAGCAGGGCGCGGGCCACGCCGAGCCAGTCGTAGGTGACGTCGTCGAGGATGCCGGTAGCGGCAGACGACGGATCGGGCCACGGGGTCATCAGCCGCTCGGCCTGTTGTTCGGCGAGACTAAGGCGTTCGTCCACGCCGGCTGCGGCGGGTATCTGCGACCATGCCTTCTCGAAGGGCGCGCACTGCTCTGCTTGCACCGCCCAGACCCGGGGCGCACGACCGAGCGGCCCGAGAGCGGCACCCTCGAGCAGGCCGATCGCGCAGCTTGTGAGCAGTGCTCCACCTCCGACCTGCACCAGCACATGGTCAACCCCCTCGGCGCCGAGTTGGTCGGCCAGTTCCCAGCCGATCGTGCGGCCGCCGTCGAGGGTCCACAGGTTCTCGGTGGCCTGAACGCCGAAAGGCAGCGCGCCGGCTCCCACGGCTTCCTGGAACCGCAGCATACACGGGTCGCCCGACTCGCCGGCCCGACGTTCACAGACGTGGATGGTGGCTTCGAGCCTGTCGAGCACGGTGACGACTTTGGGATCGGCCCAAGTCGGGATGAAGACGTCGATCGGGCGGCCCGCGGCCCGGGCCACGGTGGCAGCACCGAGTGCGGCGTTGCCGCATGAGGAGATGGCGAGCCGAACATCGTTGGCCACGGCGTCGACCGCCAGATGCAGCAGCAGGCCCATGAGGTGACGGGCTTTGTGGGAGCCGCCCACGTTGCCCGTCTCATCCTTGGCGAACACCGGCGTTTGTGAGTCCGGGCCGAGCGAATCGACCCAGCGGGCCGGAGTGGTCAAGAAACCGGTTCCAGCGGCCTCTTTGACCGAATCGTCGAGGGCGCGGGTCACCGCGACGAATTCGTCATCGCTCAAACCAGCATCGATCCAGCGATGCCACGACCACAACAGTTGCCGGTAACGAACGAACGGGTTCGTCTCGTTGCCCTCGGCGGTCGGCCAGGCAGCGCCTTTTGGTGTTTCAAGCCAGGAAGCCGTCATCGGAGTATTGCCATCGAGTCTTAGACGGACACGCCGGTAGCGGCGTTGAACTCGTCGATCATCGCGTCCCAGCCGGGGGCCATTGTGTGGAGATGGTTCCAGAAGCCCTGGTCACGACGCACGTCGAAGTCCTCGACGCTCACACCCTGCTGTTCGACCCAGGTGTAGTAGCCGAGGTTGAAGATGCGGTTGCGGCCCACCGAGTCGAGTTCTTCGAGATGCTCGGTGTCGGCCCCGATCAGGTGCTGGGCCACGATCTCCGCGGCGTGGATCTCACCGAAGCCGTCGGGGTACGAAGCCGCCAGGAGCTGTTCCTTCTCGCTGACGTAGAGCTCGGAGCCGTCGGTGGCGACCGAGATCACCACGTCGTCGTGGCCCAGGTCGAGCTGCTTGGCGGTCTTGATCGCCGCCAACATGTTGCAGATCGAGGAGAAACCGAAGTGGCGCAGCTGGTCCACGATTCCAGCGTCGACACCTAGCCGCTCCACGAGATAGCGCTTGCCCGCCTCGGTGGTGAACACCAGGTTGAGCCCGTCGGTCGCTTGGTCGCTGATGCCTGCGGCGATGTCGGTGTTCATGACGTTGTGGATCAGCGGGATGTGCTTGTCGCCGATCCCCTGGATGTTGTGCTCTCCGTAGCCGTTGTAGAGCATGGTCGGGCATTCGAGCGCCTCGACCGCCACGATCTTGGTGCCGAAGTCGTCCTTGAGGCGGTCGCCGGTTGCCAGAGTGCCCGCAGAACCAGACGCGACCGTCACCGCCGCCAGCCGCAACCGGGGATCGTCGGCCAGCAACGACGTGTAGACATGCCCGAGGGCCTGCCCGGTCACGGTGTAGTGGCCGATGTGGTTGGCGAACTCCGAGAACTGGTTGAGGATGAAATTGCCGGGGTCCTTCTCGAGTTCGTTGCAGGCGTCGTAGATCTCCTTCACGTTGCTCTCCGAGCCGGGTGTGCGGATGACGTCGTCGGGGTTGGGGACCCAGGCGTCGAGCCAGTCGAATCGTTCCTGTGACATGTTCTCCGGCAGCACAGCCACGCCCCGGCTCTGCATCAAACGGGAGATGGCGATCCCGCCACGCGCGTAGTTGCCCGTGGACGGCCAGATTGCACGATGACGTGTCGGATCGAACTGGCCACTCACCACCCGAGGCACCAAGCAGGAATAGGCGGCCAGCACCTTGTGGGCCCCGATCATGGGGAACCGGTTGCCGAACACCAGCACGATCCGGGCGTCGACCCCGGTCAGCTCGCTCGGCAGCACGACATGCTCGGGAACCCCGACCTGCTGAGCGCTGTCCCAGCCGTTGTACCAGTGGACCCGGAACAGATTCAGCGGATGCGCCTCGTTGCGGCCCACGCCGTTGAGAGCGCTCTGTATCTCGGCGGGAATCGTCGAGGGATCGGCAAGCTGGGCGAAGGTCGGGAGCAGAATATTCGCCTCCCGAAACCGTTGGACCGACCGCTTGTAGCTGTCTGGGTCGACAACGGACTGCAGGAGTCCGTATCGGGCGGAATCAATCGTAAGAACCATGTTCTGACACTATCGTTTGCACACCGCATGGGTGTCAGCTGTCGACCAACCAGGCGAGGACGGCCGTGGGCACCGCCAGAAGCTGGGGGTCGTCAAGGTTCACCTCCGTGCGGGTGGCGACGATACCCCTCCACGGGGATGCTGTGATGGTGCGACCGGCGTTGCCGCGCCAACCGCCGTCGACATACTTCGACTCGATGGCCACGTCCCCAAGATCGCGGCCCACAAAATCGATCTCGCGATTGGTCTGGTTCCGATGGTAGAGGAGCCTCCCGAAGTCTACGTAGCTGCTGGGACGGTGTCGTTCAATGCTGCGTAGAAGAGCCATGCCCAATTGCTGCTCGGACAGGCGGGTGAAGTCCCCGCCTGCATCGCCGATGAGCAGTGTGTATGCAGGATCGCAGAAGTAGGTCTTGGACTGGGCCCGGAGCTTCGGAGTCAAACGCTCGCCATCGGCCTGGTGAGCGGGCCAAACCACCAGTGCCTCCCTGAGGTCGCCGAGGCGTTCCGAAGCCGTGCGGGGACTGACATTGATGTCACGGGCTATCCGCGAATGATTGGTCGGCGAGCAAATGCCGTCCACGATCTGGCGGAGAAGTTCGCTCGACTGGATGCTGGAGAGGCGAGCTCTTTTGAAGGCATCTGCGTTGATCGCTTCCTGCAAGCTGACAAGGAGGCTGGCGTTGATGGCATGCGAGACGGGCGGAGCCAGGCCGGGCAGTTCCGGCTGCTGCCAGGGCAGGGACACGTCTATGGAGCGGACATAGCTGGCAACTGCCTGGGGAAAGCCGCCTATCTGAAGATACGTCTCCCACGCGGCAACAAGGACATGCAACCACGGCATCAGCCTGTAGACCGCCTGTTCCAGCAGTTCGTGGTCAAGGTCGTCCGGCTGAAACGGCCCAAGATCATCGAGTTGGGGCCCCTGTTCGGCGGCGAAGCTGACAAACGACCGAAACCCCATTGGCAACAGCACCCTGTCGGGGTCGACGGCCCCTCCCCTCCGTCCTGCCAGTGCCCCAAGCGACTCCTTCAGGTTCGATGAGGAGGAGCCGGTGAGCACCACGGTGTCAGAGCGAAACCGCGGGTCGTTGTCCCTCAACCACTTGATCCTGTCGGGCCAGCGGCCTGCTACGCCGCTGATCTCGTCCAAGAACCAGTACCGGGGCGCGCCCGTGGGTGTTATCTGAGAAGCAGCGCTCACCAGTCGCTCAAGGTCGGCTTCGCCCCACCCCTCGACCGACATGTGGACAATCAGGCGCGGGTCCACGCCGCCGTCGATCAGGCGCTGCACAGAGCGCTTCATTGCCACTGACTTGCCGACCCTTCGTGGGCCGCGAACGACATAGAGCCCACCGGGGGTGAGATCGTCAAGCACGCCCGTCGTGTAGCTGAAGGGGGCACGGGCGGCCTCCCTCAAATCGGAGTCGTCCGCCGCCCATCCCTGTCGGTCGGCCCACCACCGGTTGGTGGATGCGAGCCGGTGCTGTATCTCTCCTGCTTTCACTCCCAGCCTCCCCTCTCGCGGGTTGTCTTAGTTGTGTATAGCGGCTCTGAAGAACCAATATTCGATTTGTCTATATATTTTTAGCACTCTATGACATTAAAAATATATAGTTTATTGTGCCATATTAAACGTACGACGGTTCAGTGTGGTTGGCACACCAGCAGGATCTTGCCGGCCAGGGTGCGGCTCTGGATCAGGCGGTGGGCCTCCGGCGCGTCGGCCAGGTCCAGGCGGGCGGCGATCCGCACATCCAGTTCGCCTGACGAGACCCAGCCGAACAGCTCGGCCGCCCGAGCCTCCAGTTCGTTTCGCTCGCTGATGAAGCTCCACAGCGTCGGGCGGGTCAGCCACAGCGACTTGCCCATCAGGTGCAGAGGCGGTTTGGGCTCAACCGGCCCCGAGGCGTTGCCGAAGGTCACCATCGCTCCCCGGGGACGCAGCAGGGCGAGGCTGTCGTCGTAAACAGCGGCGCCCACACCGTCATAGACCACATCGATCGCGTCAGGCCCCACCGCAGCTTCAACTCCTGCCACAAGGTCGGTAGTGGTGTAGTTCACGACATGGTCGGCACCGGCCGAACGGGCCAGCGCGACCTTGGCCTCGCTGCCCACCGTGGCGACAACCTCAGCCCCGCGCAACTTGGCCATCTGTACCAGCAACCGTCCAGTCCCGCCCGCTCCGGCATGGATCAGGCAGCGGTCGCCGGGCTGCAGCCGGGGACAGTCGCCGGCCAGATAATGAGCGGTCATACCCTGCAGCGGTACGGCGGCCGCAACCTCGATACCGATGTCGTCGGGTACCGGGATCGCCACCGCGGCGCGCACCAGAGCCCTCTGGGCGTAGGAGCCGCCAGAACCGCACCAGGCGACACGATCGCCCACCGCGAAGCCCTCGGTTTCGTCGCCTGCGGCAAGCACGGTCCCGGCCCCTTCCTGGCCCAGCACCGCAGGCAACGGCAGCGGGTAGAGCCCGCTGCGGTGGTAGGTGTCGATGAAGTTCACTCCGGCCGCAGCAACCTCCACCAGCAACTCACCCGGCCCGGGCTCCGGATCGGCCCGCTGAACGAGCCCCATCACCTCAGGACCTCCAGTGCGTTCTATCTGGACGGCCGAACTCATCATCTCGGTCATTGAACTCCGATCAGTCTGGTCTGCGGGAGACTCCTAGGATGGTTCTAGCCGGCGCGCTGCTCCACTTGTACACGCAGGCGATCCACCAGATCAACTCCCATCTGGCGGAACAAGTCGATCAAGTCGATCGGGATCCAATTCTCAACCAGCAGATCACCCTCGCGTTTCCACCAGTCGAAGTCACGGATCGTCATCAGCTTGCCTGTAGCCGGAACCCCTGCGTATTCGCCGTTGTGTCTCGAGAACACGGTGTCCCAAATACCACCGCAGGAGTAATTTCCCTCGCCTACGAAGCCCATCAGACGCCCCCCGCCGTCCTGGCTGAGACCTCGGTCGCCGAAGCCGTGAAGCCAGGGCCGCTGATGGAAGTCCTCGAATTCCTCGAGATCGAAACACAGGCCGATCCCGGTGGTTCCATACCACTTCATGTCGCGGTGCCAGTACTGCCACTGCTCCATTTTCGTCATGTCAGCGCCGTCGCGTGAACGCACGTAGCGTTCAAGCCCGCGACCCATGGCATCAACCAACTGCACCGTCTTGCGGCTCTCGAGAGGGTCCTGATCGGTGAGCATTACACCGTCCTTGGCTACAGGACCGGGGACCTTGCCGCCCTCGGCTCCGGGCGCAGGGGGCAGGACCTGAAATCCGGCCTGGCGCATCACCGACAGAATGTCGAACATCACGTAGCTCTCGGCGATCCTGCCTTCCGACATGACGTAGAACTGCCCGAAGTGGATGTTGGTCTTCCTTCCCGTAGCGGGGATGCCAAGCCAGTCCCGAACGAACGTGCCAGTCAAGTAGCCGCAACCAGAAACCCATTGGTCGCCGTCTCCGGTGCCGTATGCCGACTCGCCGTCGTCGATGCCTCCAAGAAAGATGTACGGCGTTCGTTTCAGGTCGGGAAACGAATTGAGCAAGGGCTCCCAGAAACCGGAGATGAGCGCATCGACGCCCAACAGCTGGTCGATCGGCGCCGAGCCGTTCCAATTCACATCTTCGTGAACCGCGGCGCGGATCACCTCCGCTGCGTTCTCGGCGCCTACATGGTTGAGCTTCTGCCAGTAGTCCCAGACAGCGGTCTTGTTCGCCTGGTTCAGCGATATCGGCATTGTTGTTCTCCTTGGGGGATCGGGGGTATTGGTGAGAGGGGTCGACGCTGAGGGTGCGGCTACCAGAGCCGTTGTGAAGCCAAAGAGGCACCCTCGACCAGTGACGCCAACTTGGCATAGGCGATCTCGGGGTCAACTCCCGCATAACCGGCGAAGGTGGAGAAGCCGCAGTCCGACCCTGCCATCACCCGCTCACGACCGACGATCGCGGTGAAGCGCTCGATTCGCTGAGCGATCAGTTCAGGGTGCTCGACGAAGTGGGTGGTGGTGTCGATGACACCGGGCACCAGCACCTTGTCGTCTGGCAGGTCCGCCTCCGCGAAGACCGCCCATTCGTGGGCGTGGCGAGGGTTGGCCGACTCGAACAGCAGAGCCTGCGGCTTGGCTTTCAAGGCGATGGGCAGTACCTGCGACATGGGCGCATCGTGGGTGTGGGGGCCCTCATAGTTCCCCCAGCAGATGTGGAGCCGCATGCGGTCAGCGGCGATGTTGCGAACGGCGTGGTTGAGTGCCTCGACATGGATGTTGGCCAGCCGCTCATACTCGGAGTCCGGCCGTCCCTTGAACATCATGTGACGGCCCAGGCCCAGATCGGGTGAGTCGAGTTGCAGCACGAGACCCGCCGCGACGATGGCCTCGTACTCGACCCGCATGACCTCGGCGAGCGCGTAGAGGTACGCCTCGTGGTCGCCGTAGTAGCCGTCGGGTTGAAACAGCGCGATCACCCCTGGTGAAGCTGCGTTCATGAAGGCCTCGACCGGTTGGCCGGCATCGGCGGCCGCCAGCAGATTGGCGATGTCCGCTTTGCACGGCTCGGAGTCCATGACCTCGACTGGGCCGACGCACATGGGTCGCTTGTAGGTTGGAGTGCCTCCCGTCTTGGCTTGACGCTCCAAGAAGGACGGATGTTCCTCAAGGTCGGCGGGTGCGCGTCGGGGACTGTCGCCCTCGAAACCGGTGACGCGGTGCTTGATGTAGGTGGCGTAACTGAGCTTGCTCATCTCGCCGTCGCTCACCACGTCGATGCCGACGGCCACCTGGCGGGCTACGACCTCGGCAACCGCTTCGGAGACCTCCCGACAGTGCTCATCGAGGTCGATCTCCTCCTCGTTGTCGATGGCGAAGACCCCGCGCGTGACTGCTTCAGAACGCGGCAGGCTGCCGACATGGGTCGTCAGGATGCGGTCGGTGCTGGTCTTCAAGATCTGATCGCCTCGTGAGTGGCCGGGTCGAAGAAGTGCAGGTGGTCAGTGTCTACATTGATCTCGATGTGGTCCCCCACCCGAGCACGGGTGGCAGCACTGAAACGTGCGGTGCAGCGGCCGGTGTCCTCCTCTCCGAGTTCGTCGAGAGCGTCGGGATCACCGCTGTCCACGGTGGGTGCAGCGACACTGAAATGCATCAGCGTCTCGGCGCCCAACGCCTCCCGAACTTCGATTGTGGCGCTGATGCGCTGGTCGCTGGGGTGGTCGGAGGCGACCGCGGCATCCTCAAGGTCTTCGGGGCGGATTCCCACCACCAGTGGTTGGTCGACGTATCGGGCCAGAGCAGGTCGATCATTCATCACCGAACTTGAAACAGCGAGTTGATGATCTCCGAGTTGCAACCGGTATCCGCCGTCGTTGATCGCCGATAGCGACGCCTCGTACAGGTTCATCGACGGCGACCCGATGAAGGCCGCCACGAACACGTTGTCGGGATTGTCGTAGAGCTCTTCTGGGGGCGCCACTTGCTGGAGAAGGCCGTCTTTGATTACTGCCACCCGTTCTCCCATGGTCATAGCCTCCACCTGATCGTGGGTGACATAGAACGTCGTGACCCCCAGGTCGCTCTGTATGCCCGCGATGTCGGCTCGCATCTGCACCCGGAGTTTGGCGTCGAGATTCGACAAGGGTTCATCCATCAAGAACAACGCGGGCTTGCGCACGATGGCTCGCCCCATGGCCACTCGTTGGCGCTGACCGCCGGATAGATGAGACGGCTTGCTATTGAGTTGTTCAGTGAGCTCGAGCACACGCGCTGCGTCTTCGACGAGGGTGCGGCGCTCGGCTCTGGAAATCTTGCGCAGCCGGAGCGGAAAGCCGATGTTCTCGGCAACCGTCATCTGCGGATACAGGGCGTAGCTCTGGAAGACCATGGCGATGTCGCGATCCTTGGGCGCGATCTTGTTTACGCAACGATCTCCCACGTAGAGGTCTCCCTCGGTGATCGGTTCGAGTCCTGCAATCATGCGTAACACCGTGGACTTGCCGCATCCCGATGGTCCCACGAGCACCAGGAACTCTCCGTCTCGGAGTTCCAACGACAACTCAGTGACTGCTTGAAATCCGTTCGGGTAGACCTTGGTGATCTGGTCGAGCGTGACTGTTGACATTAGTTTGCTCCTTCTGCGATAGCGCCCGGGTTTCCGCCGTCCCCTGGCGCACTCCCGGTGCCCGACTCCTCTGTTCCGAGCAGTTGACGCATCCGGGCCAGTACGTCGAGCCCCTGCATCGCCAGCCAATGGAGAAGATCGATGAACACCCAGTTCTCTGCCAGCTTGTCGCCGTCTCGCCGGTAGACGTCTACGACTCGCATTTCAGCGGAACTGCTCGCAGGCATGCCCATGAATCCGCCCACGGGGCGGTTGCTCAGGTTGGCCCAGCCGAAGAACCCTGCGTAGTTGCCTTCCGCGAATCTGGCGATATGACCCTTGAAGATCTTGTCGGTGAGGCCGAAGCGGAACGGGAATTGGTGCTGCTGTTGATAACGGTCGATCGTGTAGGTCGCGCCTATGCCCTCTGGGCCCATCCAGATCATGTCGTCGTGCCAAGCGGATCTCAGAAGTTCTGCCGGCATGAGATTGTTGCCCGTGGCGTTCCCCAACTCGTTCCAGTCGACGAGGTCGGTGACCATGCGGTTGACCAGCTGCATTGTTGCTTCGCAAGCCGATTCATCTTGACTCTCGTAGAGCAGACCATCGTGGGTCCGGGGCCCGGGATGAACGAAGGATGCTCCGGTCTGGGGAGGGAACGGGTACTGGCCGGCCTGGCTCATGACGCTCACAACGTCTGTGAAGAAAGCAGTTTCAGCGATCAAGTCTCCCTCGACCCGGTGGAACTCGGCATAGCGGAGGAAAGCCATCCTGCGTGTGGGCGGTATGTCCAACCAGGGCTGGTCGAACAGTCCAACGAGTTGCCCCATCTGGCAGACCCAGGTGGTCGCTCCCTCATCGACGTCGTTGCGGCCGGCCATGAACACGTCGGGCCGCCGCTGAAGGCTTGAGAATGCTCGGCGCAGCGGATTCCAGAAAGTGTCGGCGACCGGAGCTGAACCTGCCTGTTCGTTGAACGGGTGCACGCCACGCCACAGATAGTCCGCAGTTGTGTACCGGTCGATGACGGCTTCGATCCCATCTTCCGAAGCAGTGTCGAGCGCGTCGAAATATTCGAGCACCAGGCGTTTCGCATTCTGGAGTCGGTCCGACATTGCGCGTTATCCCTTCACGGCGCCCGCACCCAGGCCTTTCACCAGGTGCTTCTGGAAAATGATGATGACGATCACGATGGGCAGGGTGATCGAGACGGATGCTGCTGCGGATTCCGTTACAGTGCTGGCGCTGTCGCCCCCGGTAAGGGCGGAGATGGCAACCGGCAAGGTCCACTCCGTGACTGCCAGCACCCGCACGAAGAGGAACTCGTTGTAGGCCAACAACATGGTGAACAAAGATGTGGCAATGATTCCGGGCCACATCATGGGGATGACAACCATCCGGAAGGCCTGCAGACGGGTGGCGCCGTCCATCATGGCCGCTTCCTCTATCTCCCGCGGAACCTCCATGAAGAAGCTCCGCAGCATCCAGATAGTAAAAGGTTGGTTGATGGCAACCAGGGCCAGCACGATGACGAGTCGGGAGTCGAGGATGCCCAGTTCCTTGGCAACAAAAAAGTACGGCAGCACGAAAGCTGTGCGCGGCAGAGCACGGAAGCCCAGCGCGACGATCAAGATGACAGCTCCCGACAACCCCGAGTAGCGGGCCAGTCCGTAACCGGCCAACAGACCGATCGTGATCGAGATGATCACAGTCAAGACTGTGACGTAGATCGAGTTCACGAAGAAGTCGAACTCGCGGTTCATCTCGAAGACTCTCGGGAAAGCGGAGAATGCGACCCAGAGCGATCCGAGAATGAGCAGGGTGAACGGCCAGGTGGTCTCAACTCGACGCCTGGCCAGAGCGAGCGCGGCGACGGCCGCGACCAGGATGAGAAAGAAAAGACCCACATCCCACATGTTCTGTTCTTCGTTGACGAACCAGAACTTGCGATAGGGGTCCGCTGTCACATCGAATCCCCAGAGCGTCGGCTTGCTGGAGATCGTGTCTCGAGTGAACTTGATCGAGGTCTGCGCGGCCCAATAGAACGGCACCGACGTGACCAGGGCGGTCAGCAACAACGTGGTGTGTATCGCCAGAGTCTTGAAGATGTTCCTTTGTTCGGTCATGGTCGCGCGCTCATCGTTCGGCGATCTGTTCTTTGTAGGACTTGACGAGGAACGGGATGAGGACCACGAAGATGCCGATCACGGTGATCACCGCGATGGCGTTGCCTTTCCCGATGCGCCCGAACTGCGAGGTGAGCGCGACATTGAAGTTGTAGACCTGCAATGTGTGCGCGGCCTGGCCGGCGCTCTGGCCGAACACGAATGAACTGTCGAACACTCGGTAGGCGTCCATGATCGTGATCAGCAACACGAAAATGATCAGTGATTTGAGGTGGGGAATGACCACGAACCATTGTTTGGCCCAGAAACCCGCACCGTCCATGTCCGCTGCTTCGATCCGTTCCTGGGGCAGGGTCTGCATGCCGGCGAAGAAAGTGATCACCGCGAACGGGGTGAATGCCCAGACGCCGTGAGCGATGAGGATCCACTTGACATTGTCCGCGGTGATTACGAACGGACTGTCGGTGAAGACATCCCAGACCCAGCTGATGAGCCCTCCGCGGTCAAAGAGATCGCGCACCATCAGGGTGCCGACAACGGGTGTCACGATGAACGGCAACAGCAGTGCCGCCATATAGAGACCTCGACCGCGCTTGACTCGATCAAGCACGTTTGCGAGGCCGAACCCCACCACAAGATGGATCGGGACGACTAAGACGACATAGAGGACCGTGAGTCTGAACGCTGTCCAGAATTCTGGATCGGTCAATACGTCGGTGTAGTTCTCCAAACCGATCCATTCGCGCTGCGACAACTCCCGCAAGTAGATTCGGTTGAACGACAGGATGACCGTGGTTACCAGGGGGAACACCATCAACACGGACATGACGAAGACACTCGCTGCGGTGAAGCCAGTGAATGTTCTCCGGTCCATAGTCTCCCCCCTTTGATGTCGGTGTGGATTCTGGCTCTCTGGAGGACCGTACCCCCTTCGTCGGGGTCAACGCCCAGAAGCGTTGACCCCGACTGAGGTGAGAGCCACTGCTATCTAGAGAAAGCCGGCCTCTCCAGCTTCCTCGATGTATTGAGCCTCGGCATCGGCCAATGCCGCTGCCGGGTCAGCACCGCTTGCGGTGATCTCCAACAGGGCTTGACCGAGGATTCCCTGGGCCAGCGGAAGTGCCGCTTGCTTGGTCCGCGCTCCGACCCCCTCGGCAACACTCTGTGCCGACGCGGCGCCGTTGCGCGGTGCGTCGGGGTTGGTGGCGCTGAGGCGGGCCACAGCAGCGTGTGCGGCTGCCGCGTTCTGTGACTCCAAGTCCACGGCCGCCATGATCACCTTGAACACGAGTTCGGGATCAACGCTGCCGCCTGCTGGGATTGCGTAGTAGTCAACGAACGCGGGACCGTTGCGCAGTGAATCAGCGTTGGTGCGCAGAGCCGGCGCGAACTCGATGATTCCGACCACCAGAGAGTTCTCTGGATCGTCCATCTGTGCGGCCCGTGACGCCCAGATTGATGCCATCGGCAGTTCGCCGGCGCGCAACGCCGCTTCGGCGTCATCAATGCCGAACGAACGACCGGCGTCGCTCATACAGGCGTTGGAGACTTCCACAATCTTGTTGACTGCCTGGGCGCCTTCGGGCGTGTTCCAGCCAGGGGAGTTGTCGTCGTGGAGGATCGTTCCTCCGAGTGACTTGTGGAGGTTGCTGAACTCAATCTCCCAGGCCCAGCCTGCACTCAGGTTCATGTTGAACGGATCATCGAAACCGGTGTCCTTCAACACTGCGCACGCCTCGATCACCTGGTCATAGTTGTCTGGAGCGTCCAAGCCGTTGTCGGCAAGGATCTCGGTGTTGTAGAAGAAATGCATGGTATTGCTGAACAGCGGCACACCCAGGATCTGTCCGTCGACGGCACTGCCCTGCCACATGGCGTCAGGGATGTCGTCGAGGTCGAACTCGTCGCGGTACTTCTCGATGAACGGTGTGAGGTCAACGAGGTTGGCGGCATGCTGACCGACAGTGGAATCTGTGGCGTGAATGATCTCAAACTCCGGTGATCCGGTCGACAGGTCGAGCGCGATCTGGTCCTGGGCATCTTGTGAAGCCAGCAGTTGCACGTTGATCGAGAGGTTGTCGGAGTCGCATTCCTCGATTTCCTTGCGGATCTCGTCGGTTACTGGGAACTCCCAACCCAACAGGTCGATGGTCACGCTTTCGGAAGGAGCGTAGATCGGACACTCGTCGGAGATATGGGCCATGTCGTCAGCCATGTGGCCGTCGTCTTCGGCCATGTCGCCGTCGTCCTCGGCCATGTCCCCGTCGTCTTCGGCCATGTCGCCGTCGTCGGCCGGCTGGGTCGTCGTCGGTTCGCTGTCGTCGTCATCGTCACCGCAAGCAGCGGCGATGAGTGTGAACGCAAAGATGATGGCGAGAAATCGCCACCACTTATACTTGGTGGTATTCATGGGCAGTGCCTTTCATGGGTTGGTTGGTGTTGCACAGATTCAGCCACTCGGCAAGGAGGCTGGTCAGCTCCTCGGGCTGATCGATCGTGGACAGGTGCCCGGCTTCGTCGACTATCGACAGCTGAGCGTGGGGTATTCGGTTGGCGAGGTCGCGGTGCATCGCGGGCGGGCAGAGTGAGTCTTCGCGCCCACAGGCAACCAGGACGGGACAATTCGACGAGGCCAGGTCGTTGCGGCGGTCGCGGCGATGCAGCAGAGCCTCGTTTTGCCGGAGGAAGGCTTCGGGGCCTATTCGCCGAGCCATATCGACGATGGTTCGGCCGTGGGTCTCAGGGTCGACAGTCATGTGACCGACGGCGCTGATGAGGACCTCGAACCCTCCGGCGCGCACCACCTCCGGCCAGCGCCGACGGTTTTGCTGTTGAACCTCGTCGGCAAAGCCCAAGTTGGTGTCGAGCAGTGCCACGCCGGCTACACGACTCGGAGCTTGCACGGCGACCTCTGCGGCAACAATGCCACCGAGAGACAAACCTGCCACCGCGAACACGGGCGGAGCGTGATGGAGGACGTCGGCGGCCATCGCCTCGATGGTCGACGACCTGGTCACTTCACCGACCGAGGCGGCCGAACCGAGCGATTCGAGTTGTCCGGCGAACAGGGCGGCATCGCACATTGAACCGGGAAGGAGAACTACGGGAAGCGTCATCGCACCGGCCTCCCGATCAGTTCGACAGGGGCGATATAACCGCTTGCGTCACGGCTCCAACCCGCCTGGCGGGCAGCGTCAACGATTTGGGGGTCCCACTCGATTGCCGGGCGCTGATCAGATGCGCAGACAACGACTGCATGAGCGTCGCTGTCACCGACGTTCGACAGGTTGCGCCACGCCCCGGAGTTGATCGAGACGACCGATCCCTGCGCGGGGCGGGAGTGCAAAGCGTGCTCCCCGCGGTTCACCGCAATGTCCCAGGAACCGTCGATCACGATCACGACCTGGTTCTGGTCGTGTCGGTGCAGGCCCGTGCTCGAACCGACAGGCAGCCTCAACCATTCGACGCTGAACCCGTGCGCCGCGGTGATCGGCGACCGGTGGTGACGATCCTCAGTCATGCCGTGTCCGATGACCGGGGCCATGGCGCTCAGATGTCCCGCGACAGTGCCCGACAGAAGTGAGTGGTCAGACCATTGCAGGTCCGCTTGATGAACGGCCCGCTCAGCAAGCTCGGAGTCGGTGTAGCGGTCCACCGAAGTCAGCTGGGCAGGCTCGAGGGGCTGCACGACATCGTTGGCGGACATGCCGTCGAGACCGTCGATCACGGTGAAGTCCGAACGCAGGTGCAGACCGGTCTCCGCAGCCGCCCTCAACACTTCTGGTGCCCAGATGATCCCGCCGGTGTCATCGCCGCCGAGCACCGTGTACATCCATCCTTCATCGTCTCCGATGTTCTCGAAACCTCTGAATACCCAGGTGGGAATCGAGAAGACGGTTCCAGGGCCGATCTCGAGCGTCTGGGTGCGGTGCTCTCCGACCGCGAACCGCCATCGGCCCCGGGTGCAGATGAAGACCTCAGCGGTGAAGTGGAGGTGCTGACCGTTGACGACACCGCCGGCCATGCTGGCGGCCCCGATGTTGAACCCGTGGGGAACATCGAGGTTCACGGTCTGGTCCTGGTTCTGCGACACGCCGGGTCCGATGAAGGAGTAGCTGGCCTTGCCGGCGGAGCGTTCAAGGCGTACGTCGATGAAGGCCGCGGTGTCGGCCACGAAGTCACCGGGTTCGATGACCCGCCGGGCGAAGTCGTCTGCGTCGACGACCACCTCCGACGATGACTGGTGGAGGGGGGCAGTCATCGTCGGCTCCTGTGATTGCAGAAGATGGTGATCGACGAGGTTGGGTGAGGGCGGAGGTGTAGTGAAAGCAGCATCGGTCATGACGTCCCGAGAGGCCGACCGCCGTCGACGCTGACTATTGATCCGGTAGTGAACGGCAGATCGTTGACGACTGCACTTACCGCCGCGGCGACATCGGCATCTGTTGCCAGCCGGCCGAGAGGCGTCTGCGCGCATTGGGAGTCGAGAACATCTTGGGGCGCACGCATGGCGTACTCGCCCATCACCCACCCGGGGGAGACCGAGACGACTCGGATTCTCGGGGCCAGAGCGCGTCCCAACGAGCGGGTCATGCTGTCGAGGGCTGCCTTCGACGCGCAGTATGCGACATTGGATCCCTGTCCGGTGACCCCGGCCACTGACGAGATGTTGACGACGACCGGGTCGTCCCCCTTGTCCAGCAGCGAGCGGAGCGCCCGCACAGCAGCGAAGGCCCCGCGCCAGTTCGTGGCGAAGATCTCATCGATCAGGTCGTCGTCGAGACCGTCGAGATCATCGTGGGGTACGGGTCGGCTCATCCCCGCGCAGTTGACCAGTACGTCGAGGTGACCGAAGCTGCCGGCCACAGTCTCGCTCAGAGCATCGAGTGAGTCTGCTTCGAGTACCGCAATGCACTGGGCAGTGTGGTGATCACCGGGAAGCTCGGACACCAGAGTCTCAGCGGTTTCGGCCGAGCGGTTGTATCCGGCCACGACCGCGAATCCGTCAGCAGCCAGTCGGCGGGTGATCGCCGAGCCGATGCCCCCGCTCGCTCCGGTCACGACTGCGGTCTTCATGGGGTGACACCGCCGTAGCGCTTCACTCGGATGTCGGCTTGAGCCTGGTGGCCGGCGAAGTTCTCGATGGCGCAGAGCCGACTGCAGTACTCGCCGATCATGGCGCTCGATGCCGGATCGGTGATCCGCTGATAGGTGACAGTCTTGATGAACTTGCCGACCCAGAGCCCGCCGGTATAGCGGGCCGCGCCCTGCGTCGGCAGCGTGTGGTTGGTGCCGATCACCTTGTCGCCGTAGGAGACGTTGGTCATCGGACCCAGGAAGAGTGCGCCGTAGTTGACCATGTTTGACAGGAAGAAGTCGTCGTCGTCAGTCATCACCTGAACGTGCTCGAAGGCGAGTTCGTTGGCCAGAGCCAGCATCTCGTTGTTGCCCTCGACGACGATCACCCGCCCGTAGTCAGCCCAGGCCACAGACGCGATGTCCGCTGTGGGCAGAGTCTCGAGTTGACGCTTGACTTCGGCGATGGTGTCGAGACCCAACTGCCGTGAGGTCGTGATAAGAACCGCTGGTGAGGTTGGTCCGTGCTCGGCTTGACCCAGCAGATCGGTGGCGCAGATCTCGCCGTCGACGGTGTCGTCTGCCAACAGCAGCGTCTCGGTTGGTCCGGCGGGCAGGTCGATCCCCACGCGCCCGTACAGTTGGCGCTTGGCCTCGGCCACAAAGGCGTTGCCCGGACCGACGAGCACATCGACCGGTTCGAGGAACTCGGTGCCCAGCGCCATTGATGCCACGGCCTGGACACCGCCGAGCAGGTAGATTTCGTCGGCGCCCGCGAGGTGCATCGCCGCGACGGTCTCAGCGGGTATTCCGCCTCCGATCGGCGGCGTGCAGGCGGCGACGCGTGCCACCCCGGCGACCTTGGCTGTCAGCACGCTCATGTGTGCCGAGGCGACCATCGGGTAACGCCCGCCGGGAACGTAGGCGCCGACTGCGCTGACCGGAAGGTTCTTGTGACCGAGGGTGACGCCGGGGAGGGTCTCCACCTCAACGTCGTGGAGCGAGTCGAGTTGGGCCTGGGCGAAGTTGCGAATCTGCGACTGCGCGAATTCGATGTCGGCGATGGTTCCCGGATCGACGCGATCAAGCGTCTCTTGGATCTGGGCTTCTGTGAGCCGGAACTGTTCGGGGTCCCAGGAATCGAAGTTCTTCGACATCTCCCGAACGGCAGCCTCACCGCAGGCCTCGATATCGGCGATGAGAGACCGAACGCGTTCAGCCAACTCGATGTCGGCACCGTGGCCGCTCTTCGTGTTTGCGTCTTTGAGGATCTCAGCCATGGCTGGAGCGGGTCGTCTTTCCGTAGCGGATGGTTCCGGGCACGACCACCGAGACCGGGTCGCTGCCTGTCGGCCGGTCTGGGGCGAGAAGAATCTCGATGGCCCGAGCAACCAGCACGTCGGTGGCCTGCACCAGGGTGGTCAGGTCGAACCCGGCCCAGGCGGACTGTGAGAGCCCGTCGAAACCGGTCAGGAGCAGATCGGCGGGTACATCGACCCCCGCCGCCCGTAGACCGTCGTGGACACCGAATGCCACTTCGTCGGCGCTGACCATCACCGCATCGGGGAGGGGTTGTCGCTCGACGATCTGGCGAGCGACCTTGTAACCCGCTTCGTAGGTGAACGCGCCGGCTTCGAGGTAGGTGCATGCAATGCCCTGATTGCCCAACGTTTGAGATGCGCCCCGATAGCGGGTCTGGTCCGTTGAGGCGCTCGACACACCCCCGATATAGAGCACGTCGCGACAGCCGATGCCGATCAGGTGGGTCGCCAGCTGCGCCATCCCGGCTTCGTTGTCTACCGAGACCGACGGCACCACCCCGACCGCGGCCGGGTGGTTGAAGGCCACAACGGGCCGGTCCGACTCCCGCATCTGTGCCAGTTGGGTCTGGCCGATGTTGGCGGAAGCCAGAACCAGTCCGTCCAGCCGGTACTGCGCGACCGAGGCCAGCACTCCGTCGACGTCGCCGGGTTCGGCGAAGCTGAACAGCAGCAACTGGCGGTCCTGATTGGCTAGTTGACGGGAGAACTCGGTGAGGACGCTCTGCCAGTATTCGCCGAACGCCGGTACGACCGCGCCGATGATGTTGGTCCGCTGGGATTTGAGGCTGCGGGCGATCACGTTGGGCACGTATCCGAGTCGGGTCGCGGCGCCGTGGACCTTGTCGCGGGTCGCGGGCGAGACCTTCTCAGGCGACGAGAAGACCCTGCCGACCGTCGCCTGGGACACTCCCGCCGCCGCGGCGACGTCCACCGAGGTCACCCCTTTACGGGTTAGACGAGGTGGATCAGGCTGCGATTTTGACGACATCTGAGACCCCCTCCCATATCGTCGTATCAATGTGCCGCTGAGCGCACAGGTGTTGAATGCTTACGTAAGCATTGACAATATGCTTACGTAAGCATTCTGTCAAGGCCACAGCCAAGAAATCTCCCGATGAATCCGGCGCGGTTCCGGTTACGCCCGGCGAAAGCAGAGCATCAGCCCGTGTGGAGCAGGATCTGCTTGTGGACGGCCACTTCGTCAAAGAGCACGAACTCGCGGTGCAGCCCGCGCGGCCCGAACTCTGCGTGGCTGATGCCCATCACGTGTACTGGTGCCCCGGTCGGTGCACCGAACGTGCTAGGACCGCTGTGGCTGCCGGTCAGCGACCAGCGAAGCGCTGCACGGGGTGCCATGTCGGCGTCGGTTCGGCCGATCTGGTGGTGAACCTCGAAGACCGCGTCGGGGAGCGCACTGCCGAGACCGGCCCAGAACCGGCTGGTCTCGTCCCAGCCGTGAAACGTGTGACCACCAGGCCCCTCCAGTTGGGCAGCCCGGTCGTATCGTTGCTCCACGGCGCCGGCCTGCCCCGACAGAACCTCGCTGAGAGTCTCGGCATAGGCCGCACCGATCTCGTGGGTGTTGCCCGAACCCAGGTATACCGGTGGTCTGCCTCTGAAGTCCGCGGGGCCTTGGGTTAGCGGGTTTTGCGGGTTTGTCAATTTTCTTTGATTGGTGGCACGGTCGTTGAGGATCGCTGCGGGTTGGCATGTTGTGCCTGGTAGATAGGAGTTTCTTGGGATTGATAAGTGCTCGGTGGTTTCGCGTAGTTCCGCCGTTCCTGGAAATTTTTTCAAGAATCGCTTGACAGGGGGGGGGGCACTATGTAATAACGGCCATGAAGAGCCGTTTTATTTTCGCGTCCCGTTGGTTGAAGCAAGCACAGAACGGGGAGCAGACTAGTCAGCATTCCCAGAGTGTCGCAAGGGAAGGGGTTTACATGGAAGATGCCGAAGGGAAAGAATACGTTCGGTTGTATCCAACCAAAGCGGCCGCACTAGCTGATGTGGGAACGAACCTGGATGTGCACGGGGTAGCGAATTTTCGAGGATGCCTAGCAGAATACGACCTCTCACCCCAGACGGAAACTACAACAAAGACCAACACCTACGGAACCTTGACAGATACACGCATCGGCACCTATCATTATTGCTTCCCAGATTAGTCGTTGAGCAATTGTGTACTATGGAAAGACAACAGTCAATTAGTTATTGAGTGAATATGCGACGTTATTCTTGGAAAGATGATATTCCGCCGCCCATTTGGCTAATTGTAATGTTTGTATTCATCGCTATCGGCGGGGCCTCTCAAATATCTAGGTCCCTAGAGTACGAAGAACCGTTCATTATAGCTATTTCCATCGGGGGAACACTTTGCAGCATCATGGTTCTAATACTATTGATCAATCGGAGACGGTTGAAGTCGCGCGACGGCCGGTTCAGCCGTGAATAATAAGTTGTTTTGTTTGCATGTTTACTTGCCTAGCTTTAGTGGCTCTTCGCGTTTCGGGTCGGGGTGAGGGTATCGAGGAGGGTCCAGTTGGGTTTGCCGGTGTAGAGGAGGGCGCGGATTCGGTTGTTGTTGGAGTTGGTGTGACCGGACCCCATTTTTTGGTCCACTTGTTATGAGAGTGTTTTCTGGTTGTTGTTGGCCCATTGGTCCGCGTGTTGGGCTGGTGTGAGCATGCCGAGCGCGGAGTGTGGACGGTAGTTGTTGTAGTCGTTTCTCCAGTCAGCGACAAGTACTTGGGCCTCTAGGAGGCTGTCGAACTGTTCGATCGCCAAGAGTTCGTCGCGCATCCGGCCGCCGTAGGACTCGACCCAGGGGTTCTGCCAGGGCGACCCGGGGTCGATGTAGCTGGTGTTCGTGTTGGTGAACTGTCGCGTGTCAAGGTTTTTGAGACAGGTCATGGTTTGGTATTGACTTGAGGGAGGATCTTGATGGGCCGTCAACCAGCGAAGTCCGCAGAGGACAAGTTGAGGATCGTTTTGGCTGTGTTGCGGGGCGAGGTCTCGATTGCGGAGGCGGCACGCCGGGAGGGCGTGTCGGCGGTGTCGGTCTCGAAGTGGCGTGACCAGTTCCTCGTCGGCGGCCGGCAGGCGCTTGAGGCCGGCGCCCGGCACGGGCCGTCTGATCGTGAGCGGCGGCTGGCCGCGGAGGTCGAGCAGCTCAACACGGCTTTGGGCGAGGCCCACATGGAGCTGCGGGTGTGGAAAAAAGGGGGCTCGCTGTTTGGGCCTTCGACGAGATCGACGCCCTCCGCGAACAAGCGGGCGTGACCCGGTACGGCCAGCTAGCGTGATAGCCGTTGGAACGCCCTCCGCGAACAAGCGGGCGTGACCGTCGCCCGGTTCTGCGAGGTCGCTGGAATCCCTCGGGCGACGTGGTATCGGTGGCGGCGCGCGTCCAGCGCGGCCAAGGGGCCGTGGCCGACGCCGGCCCAAGACGCTGTGGAGGCCGACGCCAAGACCTTGGCCGCTGACTGGGAGGGCTGGGGGCACCGCAAGCTGGCGGCGCTCAAACGTGTCGGCATCGACAACGTAGAGCCGGGTCCGGTGTCGGACTCTACGATGCACCGGGTCCTGGCCCGCAACGGGCTGGCGCTGCCAGCCAACCACACCGCCGAGGTCCGCCAGGCAGCCGGGGCGCGTAAACAGGCGTTCACCGACCCGCCGACGCGGCGCAACCGTCTGTGGCAGGCCGACTTCTCGGAGTTCGAGACCAGCGGCGCCAGAACCTGGAACCTCGGAGGTGTCGTGGACTATTGGGCCAAGGTGAACCTCGCCTGCGCCGTGACCGTCACCAAGACCACCGCGGATGCCGTCGGGTTCCTCGAGGCCGCCCTGGCCGAGGTCGACAACCTCCTCGGTATCGGCTGGGTCGAGGACCTCACCGATCCCGACACCGGCGAGATAGCCAAGCTCCGGATCGTCACCGACAACGGACCCTGCTTCAAATCGGCCCGGTTCGCGGCCTGGGTCGCCTCAAAGCGCCACATCGAACATGTCCGCACCCGACATCGGGCTCCGTGGACCAACGGGGTGAGCGAACGGTTCTTCGAAGCCATCAAATACGAGCACCTATACCGCCGAGACATCAACGACGGCCTCGAACTCGCCGCCCAAACCAACGCCTACCGCAGAACCTACAACCACATCCGCCCCCACCAGGCCATCAACATGGCCCGACCCCTCGACCGCTACCGCCAGACCCCCACCACCCAACCAAAAAACGAAGAATCTGTCTCAAAACCTTGACACGGGACAGAACCGGCACCAGTCCCCCAGCGCGTGAGCGGTGAGTTCGGGGCCGTTGTCGCAGCGCACGAACTTCGGGTAACAGCCCCGCGCTGAGGCGACTTTGTCCAAACACGCGACGGTGGCGTCCGCGTCGATGCTGTAATCGACGACATCGGCGAGGGACTCTCGGGTGAACTCGTCGAGCACATGCAAGATCTTTATCTTGCGGCCCGCCGAGGCGACGTCGAACTGGTAGTCCAGCGCCCACACATGGTCGGGCCGCTCAGCCACCAGCACACCGGCGTCGACATCGGAGTCGCCGACACGCCGGCGTTTGCGCCGCTTTGGCGGCACCCGAAGGCCCTCGGCTCGCCACAGACGCTGCACCTTCTTGGGGTTCACCACCCAGCCCCGGCGCCGCAGTATCGCATGCGCCCGCCGGTACCCCCACCGCGGATGGGCCTCAGCAAAGCTGCGCAGCTCGGCGCGCAGGTCCCGGTCCGGGTCTGTCACCTTCGCCCGATAACGCTGCGTCGAGCGGTGCTGGTGAACGATCCGACAAGCCCGCCGCTGCGACACCCCCAGCCGCTGCTGCAACATCTCAACAGCTCTGCGACGCTGCGACGGGCTCACCATTTTGTTGAACCGATCTCCCGCAAAGCATCGATCTCCAGCTCCTTGTCAGCCACGATCCGCTTCAACCGGGCGTTCTCAACCTCCAACGACTTGAGCCGTTTCACATCATCAGCCTTCAAACCGCCGTACTGGTTGCGCCACCGATGAAACGTCTGCTCAGACACCTCCAGATGCCGCGCCACATCCGCGATCGTTGCGCCCTCACCCAAAAGCCGGTCAGCCTCCCGCAACTTGCGCACAATCTGCTCAGGCGTATGCCTCCTGCGCCTCGCCATAAACGTGATCCTCCTTCCATCCAGCAATACTGGACAACAGACTCACACAACAAGTGGACCAGTCTCAGGGGGTCATGCCACACGAACTCGCGGTGCAGCCCGCGCGGCCCGAACTCTGCGTGGCTGATGCCCATCACGTGCACTGGTGCCCCGGTCGGCGGACCGAACGTGCCAGGACCGCTGTGGCTGCCGGTCAGCGACCAGCGAAGCGCTGCACGGGGTGCCATGTCGGCGTCGGTTCGGCCGATCTGGTGGTGAACCTCGAAGACCGCGTCGGGCAGCGCACTGCCGAGACCGGCCCAGAACCGGCTCGTCTCGTCCCAGCCGTGAAACGTGTGACCACCCGGCCCCTCCAGTTGGGCAGCCCGGTCATACCGTTGCTCCACGGCGCCCGCCTGCCCCGACAGAACCTCGCTGAGAGTCTCGGCATAGGCCGCACCGATCTCGTGGGTGTTCCCCGAACCCAGGCATACCGGTGGTCTGCCTCTGAAGTCAGCGGGGCCTTGGGTTAGCGGGTTTTGCGGGTTTGTCAATTTTCTTTGATTGGTGGCACGGTCGTTGAGGATCGCTGCGGGGTGGCACAGTAGACGTCTACAACTACGTCACACGCACCCGCAGCGTCACCCACACACACCCGACCACCACCACGACGACTACGACCACCACGGTGCCGCCGACCACCACCACGACGACCACGACGACTACGACTACGATGGTGCCGGTGTCGGACGAGCCGGTGGTTTCTGTGGAGGCGGTCAAGGGCAGTGTCGTTGAGGGCGCCTCGGTTGGTTTCAAAGTTGAGCTCTCCGGTGGTGATCCCAAAGGGCAATGGCTGAACGTGAACGTGTCTGTGTCTGCTGTTGGAGATTGGCGTGTGTCTACGCGCCCGCGTCGAGTGACAGTCATCCCGAGCAGCGGCAGCACAACATTTTTTGTGGCCACCACAGACGACGACCAGGACGAACCCGACGGTACTGTGACCGCGACGGTCACCGCCGGTGACGGCTATAAGGTCGCGCCGTCAAGATACTCAGCAACAGCCACAATAAAAGACGACGATCTTCCAGCAACGGTTCCGGGTGCTGTTTCGGGGCTTCGGTGCAGTGCTGCTACCAGCGACAGTCTGACTGTTGGTTGGGACAGCGCGGCGGGTGCGGCGAGTTATGAGGTGCAGTCGTCGGCGTTGCCTTCAGCACCGCATTTGGTGCCGTGGGATCCTGCGGGCACCCGATCAGGAAGTCGGTATGTGCACACGTTCAGTTCGTTGGGTACGGGGCATGTGTTCACGTTGGCTGTGCGAGGTGTCAACAGCCAAGACGCCACAGGTCCGGTGGCTACAGTGAAATGTTCCACTGCGCTGCGGGACATGTTGACGTTGGAGTGCAACGCTAATGCTCTGCTGGTCGCCGAGTTCAGCGATCCCTACGCCGGCACCGGCCTCACACCGACTGACTACACTGTGAGGATCACGAAAGCAGGCGACACCCGGTCCACCAGCCGTCGAGTACGGGACACGTTCGTGTTCACCGGCGCCGAGCACGGCGCGCAGTACACGGTGACGGTCACCGCCAGCCACGGCACCGGCTGGGCTCAGTACACAGAAACCGACACGGCCACCTGCCCAACCCACACCGACAACTGGAACAGGGCAAGCTCTATCGGTGGTTGCGACAAAGCATAGTGTAGATGTGTTGGGCTGGTTTCCAGTTGTGGAGTTTGCGGGGCATGTGGTTGAGGCTGTCTTGGATGAGCGCGAGTTGTATGGGGTTCAAGTTGAGGTTGGTTCCTTTGGGAAGCCAGCGTCGTAGCAGCCCGTTGGTTTGTTCGTTGCTGGGTCGCTGCCACGGCGATCTTGGTTCGCAGAAGAACACTTCGATGTCGAGGTTCGCTTCGATGTCGGCCCAGCGGGCCATCTCAGAGCCTTGGTCCCAGGTGAGGGTCTTGAGCATCTCGACGGGTTGACGCCTGAGCGCGGCGGTTACCGCGGCGGCTGTGTTGTCGGCGCTGTAGCCGTCGCTCAGCGGGACTACCAGGGTGTGGCGGCTGACGCGTTCGACGAGCGTGGCGACTGCTGAGGCGTTGTTCGCGCCGATCATCAGATCGCCTTCCCAGTGGCCCGGTTCGCTGCGGTCATCTGCGGCCAGCGGGCGCAGGCTCAAAGGCTTGTAATCGCCCAGCACGCTGCGTTTAGCGGCTTCGCGGCGGCTGCGGCGTCTACGCCTGCGCCGACCGCGCGGCAGCTTCTTCCACGAACCCGCCTCGAGGCCGCTGTTGGGATGGTTGGCGTAACAAGCCCGGTAGATCGTCTCCGCGCACACCGTGGGCAAGCCCCTGGCGTGCAGGTCCGCAGAGACCGCGTGAGGCGACCAGTTCTGCTTCAACCCATCAGCCACCTCCTCAGACAACACCTTGTCACAAGCCAGCTTCGGAGTCTTCGGCCGAGCCGCGTCAGCGGCTGCTCGCCGGTGAGCACGACCCGCCCGATAACAGCCACGGCCGCCGCCACGGTCGAGTTCTCGATACACCGTGGACCGGTGACGACCCAACCGATCCGCCATCTCGTCCACACCCAACTCCGTCGCACACATCGCCTCGATCCGCGTCCGCTCATCGAAACACAAACGCTGTGCCATAATAGAAACCTCCATCGGTCCGGTTGCTGACTAGTCACCGGCCATCATGGCCGATTTGTCGCAACCACCGATGGAGGCCGCTGTCCTCAACGTTGATGATGCCAACCGAACGCTAGGCTTGCGACGCGAGGCCCAACCAAGGCTCCTGCCACGCCACAAAAGGGTGCCAAAATACCAAAACCAAACGAACTCAATACTCCATATATAACCAAACCAATTACTAGTGCTAAAAGAAGCGACAGAATACCATGTACGCGACCTTCGTTGAAAGATCTAGTTTCGGCCAACTCTTTGTGTGTCGAACGAAATTGCCGACGGCGAAGCCAATTTGTGGTTCTCTCAATCATAGTTTGACACCACACTCAGCTTAACTGCACATGGGGTTGCAGCAGCCAGCGGATGGGGCGGTATAGCCGCCGTTACCGTAAGCACAGTGTTAATCGAAACCTGTGATTGACGAGTGCCTCTGTCGCCGACGCCAGAGTCTGGCAACGGAAAACCTTACGAGCAATGCTCCCGCAACACCGAAAAGAGTAGCCCGATTCCCCAGACCAAGCCAAACACCTAGTTCGTACAAAAGCAATGCAACCAACAAAACCACCATAAAAGATATCACCGCGCATACTGCACCTTCGTTGAACGTCCCGATGACCGCCAGTTTCTCACCTGTTGGTCGAAACTTCCTACGACGAATCCTTGCGTTAGTCGTAGCTTTTCCGCACATAGCATGACGGTACCTCAGTAGTCAAGTCAAAATCAACACCTAGTTCTTCACACCCCGGCGGCGGATATCGTCCAATGCGTCGTTGCCCAACTTCACGACACCGAACGGGTCCACGACCTGCTCGGCGTGTGGCAGCGCCGTATTGAACGCGGACCGGTACGGTCCTGACAGGCTCCGGCACCGCCCAACAGATACCGGCCAGCCAGCTTCGGGGTTGTTCAAACAGCCACCGTGCCGGTGCCTGTGCGGTTCTGGGTGGGACTATGTCGAGGAACTGGCCCCGTCCGACGCCGACGATGCTAGTCGCCCAGGCCTTGGTGGCGAACCGGCCCCGCCACCACATCAAATGCTCGTCGAGACCCAGAGCCCCAGCCCGGGCGATGCGGTCGACGTCGGCGTCCAGCAGCGCCTCACCCCAGCGGCGCACCGACACGTTCACCAGATGCCAACTGCATCCCAACTCTCCGGCGATCTCTTTGAGCGGGCGGCCACAACCGACCTGGCGCGTTACCCAACGACCCGCGCGCGTCGTCAGCTTCTCACGCGGCGGCGCAATCGCGGGGTCCTGTTCGGTGACGGTGCCAGCCCCACAATCTTGTCGCCGGCACCGCCACCGGCGCTTGTGCCAGACCAGCCGCACCGGCCGCCCGAACGACGGCAGGTCCACCAACTCCACCAGCCGGCTCGCCGTTGGACCACAACCGCTTACCACAACCATCGCAGCCCGGCTTCGGCACCCGGCGGCGAACATGCACCCGCAACGGCTCACCGGGTTCGACCTCAACGCCGAGCACCCCAACATCGCCCAGTCCCACCAACATCTCACAAACGCGTATAGGGTCAACTTCCACACAGATCCTCCAGATTCTCGGTTGCCTCTAAACACCCGATTCTGGGGTATCCCCCGCGTTCAACCGCGGACAGCTGCCACCCTCCCGGAATTCTTGGAGTTGCCTGTCTCCCGGCGCGGCTCCGGTTACGCCCGGCGAAAGCAGAGCATCAGCCCGTGTGGAGCAGGATCTGCTTGTGGACGGCCACTTCGTCGAAGAGCACGAACTCGCGGTGCAGCCCGCGCGGCCCGAACTCTGCGTGGCTTATGCCCATCACGTGCACCGGTGCCCCGGTCGGGGGACCGAATGCACCAGAACCGCTGTGGCTACCGGTCAGCGACCAGCGAAGCGCTGCACGGGGTGCCATGTCGGCGTCGGTTCGGCCGATCTGGTGGTGAACCTCGAAGACCGCGTCGGGCAGCGCACTGCCGAGGTCAGCCCAGAACCGGCTCGTCTCGTCCCAGCCGTGAATCGTTTGGCCACCAGGCCCCTCCAGTTGGGCAGCCCGGTCGTATCGTTGCTCCACGGTGCCCGCCTGCCCCGACAGAACCTCGCTGAGAGTCTCGGCATAGGCCGCGCCGATCTCGTGTGTGTTGCCCGAACCCAGGTACACGGGTGCCACATCGTTCTGCGGGGTCAAGGGGTGCTTTGCCTCCTCAGGTCCGCCTTCGGCTTCGATCTGGTCGGCGGCGAAGGTTCGAGGATCGACGCCCATTTGCCTGACGATGGCACCGAGGTCGCGCACCAGCCACTCGTCGTAGATCTGGTTGTTGATGACTGCACAGTCGGCGATGACCCGATAGTGCAACTTGGTGCCGGTGGCATCTCCGAACACACCGTCGCCAGAATGGGTAGCGGTCGAGAGGATCCGGTGGGACGACAGATAGCCGTCTTTGTCGTTGCCACTCCAGATCACGTCCTCGCCCAGGAGCTGGCGGTCTGGAAACTCCGCCAGAGTGGCCCAGGTCGCGGCGATCACCGCCTGGTTGCCGACCACGACCCCGTCGGGAGACCGCACCGGGATGTCCGGCGTGTAGTAGTGGTTTAGCGTCTCAACGCCGCGTTCCTCCCAGATCTCCTCGGTGATCCCGATGATGAAATCAGGCAGATCCCCGAACTTCGGATCGAACCCCTGCATGTCGTCTCCCGTCTCGGCCGGCGTCGGGGAGTATAGGCACCCATGCGGTCTCCGCTGTCAACCGCCTCCTCAGCGGTGAGGCGCCGATTGGGGGCGTGGAAGCACCACACTTCACGCGGCGCGCTACGAGTCTAGGCGTTACCGCGGTCGTGTCGCCGCCGTGTCCCTCGGTAGGCCACGGCGGCGACGACCTCCTGCTGAGCGGATCAGCGGCCACGATGCGCGCAGTGTCGTCTGCCCGACACACCGACCAGGCCCGCGCAGAAGCGCCACAGGCCTGACTAGGGCAGTCGTTCACAGCCGGTCTGCGTCCCATACGGCGGGTAGCACCCCTATGCGTGCAGCGACGAACTCGGCGAACGGCTCGATGGTTTGGCCCACGCTCGCCGACTCCAGTGCGCTCATGTACCCGTTCCGGTCGCCCACGCCGAACACGGTCCACGGGTATCCGCCCGACGCGAGCATCGTGTTCATGAGGAAGCGGGCCAGGCGGCCGTTGCCGTCGGTGCAGGGATGGATGTACACGAAGAAGAAGTGCCCCAAGACGGCTCGAACCGATGGCTCCTCCTCCTCGTCCAGCAGTTCGAACAGCACTGCCATCGCTTCGGGAACGGCCTCCCAACGCGTCGGCACATGACGCGAACCGCTCAGGTACACCGCATGCTGCCGGTAACCGCCGAGGTCGCCCGCCCCGAAGAGTCCCGATTCCACCGACGGCGCGAACAGTGAGCGGTGCCAGTCGCGGTGCCGGTCGCGTACCAGTGCGGCCGCGTCCGCTCCATTGACCACCTCCGCCACGGCATCTCGGACCTGCTGAAACGTCTGCCAATAGCCTCGTGCCGCAAGCGCATCCCGATTGGACGCTTCGTTGGGGTCGGTATCGGGGGTCCACGTTCCCGAGCGGACCCGCTCGATGAGCTCGGGCGTCACCCGGTAGCCCTCGATCGACAGCGAGTGATACGCGTCATGTCGATAGCTGTCGTCGACCGCAGCGAGGTAGGCATCAATGTCAAAGAGCGATGCGGGCGCCTGAGGCATTGCCGCGGCGGCCGCTCCGCGCAGGTCTTCCCACATCACTCGAATCCGCGTCGCGGCGGGCTGCCCTGTGGGCCTCGACAGTCGGGCGGGCGCTGCGCTTGGGAACGGTGAGGCCTCGCGAACGGTGTGACCTGCGCTCGTCATTGCTGCGACCAGTTCGTCGGCGACGTCTGTCCGTCCGACGGTCCTGAACGCTCCCGCCAGGCGCCCCGCTATGGTCGTGTGCGCGCCGTCGAGCAGGCGTCGCAGGAGCCGACGATGATCGGCCATCTGTGTCAACACGGTCGTGGCCTCGACGGCTCGGGTCCGAAAGAAGCTCGCGGACGTGCGCACGAGCGCAGCGTCGGGAGTCAGCAGTCGCAGGCCGTTGTCGTCCACCATCACGTCGGAGCGATCAGGCTCGTTCTTCTGGGCCAGGTGGAACAGTGATGTGTCGAATGGCAGGTTGACGCGGTGGTGCGTCGCTAGAGGCGAGTGGACGACCGCCTGGCTGGGAATCGCATTCGCCCCTGCATGGTGCAGGAGCGAACCTTCAGCGGAGAGGTGCCACGACTCGCCGAAACGCTCTTCGCAGTAGCGGGCGCAGAACTCCCAGAAGCATCCGTACCACACGGTCGATTCTCCAGGCCGAGCCCCGGGTTCGGCAGCGAAGTACCATCCCTTGGCAGCCCGCTGGACGAAGCCGTTGCGCTCCAAGCGCTCGCGATGGGTGCGCGACAGCTCTGCGGAACGGAAAACGTGCCGGTCGCCGAGCATGAGCGCCAGCTGTTCAAGGGATGCGGCCAGTTTCTCGTTTGGTGTGGGCAAGGGTGCCTCCGGCGTCGAAGTGCTTGTCTCACTGCTCAGCCCCAAGGCTACACCTCGGTGTACTCTAATCCGCCATTCATGCTGTGCTTGAATCCGCTAATTCAGTTGTGTCCAAATCCGCCAATTACGATGTGCTGCGGGTGGCGAGCCGATACAGTCAACGAGTGATTCACATGCGGCTGCGATGAATGACTCCGCAGTCAACTGTCTGTTGACCGGATTCGTGGACTGGCGTACAATTTTCGGACCTCGAGTCGGGCAGGCAGCGAGGTTAAAAGGTGTGTGCCCAGCCCATACCAGCCCGACTTGAGAGGACACAACCATGCGCTTCGGGTATTTTCTGAATTCCAACAACCATGGTCTGCGCAAGACCTTCACCCAGGTCATGGAGGAGGGCCGCGAGATCGCACAGTACTGCGATCAACACGGCTGGCACTCAATCTGGACCACCGAACACCACTTCGGCCATGAAGGGCTCGAAGTCTGCCCCAACCCGGTACTGATGTGTGTGGATCTGGCCGCTCACACCGAGAAACTGCGGATCGGCCAGGCCGCCAGCATCATCACGTTCCGGCATCCGCTCCAGGTGGCCGAGGATGTGGCCATGCTCGACCACCTGTCGGGCGGACGGGTCGAGTTCGGCGTCGGGCGGGGCATCTACCCTCGCGAGACGCTCAACATGAACCCGATCGCTGATGTGCGCAACCCGGCCGTGAACCGGGAACTGTTCGCTGAAGGCCTTGAAGTGATCCGGCGGGCTTGGACCGAAGAGTTCTTCTCGTATTCAGGCAAGCACTTCGAGTACCCGTATCCCGGAGTCTCCTTCCCCCACCCGATGAGCACGCCACTGCCGGCGAACACCGATCCCGACACCGGAAACATCACCGCGTTGGCACTGGTGCCCCGACCATTGCAAGACCCGCATCCGCCGATCTGGCAGGTTGTCGATACCACACCGTCGATCATCAGTGCCGCTCAGACGGGGCTCAACGTCATGTACTGGATCCCGCCGACGGACTCGCTGGTTCCGCGGTTCGAGCTCTACCGCGACACGGTCTCTGAAGCCACCGGTAAAGAAGTGCCTCTGGGTTCGGGGGTTGCAGTGCTGCGAGACATGTGCGTCACCGAGACCATGAAGGAGGCCGAGGAGCTGGCCGGTGAGGCGATGTTGCGCTACGTGCGTTGGGTATGCCATTACCGGGGCCTCGACAATCACCGGTATCCGGGCGAAGAACTGCCCGAAACTGAGAACAAGCTCGATCTGTTGAGCTACGACTGGGTGCATCCACGCAACCTGCTGTTCGGCACGCCCGAGTACGTGATCGAGAAGATCCAGGAGATGAAGGACAAGCTCAACCTGCAGAATCTGCTGGTCTGGTCGAGCTTCCCAGGGATGCAGCACGAAGCGACAATGGCGAGCATCGAACTGTTCACCGAGCAGGTCATGCCCCACTTCGTTGACGACGAGCAGGACGACGATCTGGAAGGGGTTGCCTGATGAACCTGGAACTGCGAAAACTGGTTGCCACCAGCGAAGAGATCCATGTGGAGGGCGGTAAGGCATGCGAGGTGCCGTTGCGGCTGTACGGAGTGGCCGCGGTGATCGCCAACCCCTGGGCAGGTCAAGGGTTCGTGGAAGACCTCAGACCGACGATCCTCGCGGTCGCGCCCGAACTGGGAGCGGCCATGGTCCCGCGCCTGGTTGACATGGCCGGTGGTGGCGATGCGGTCGAGGCATACGGCAAAGCGGCCATGGTCGGCAGCAACGGTGAGGTCGAACACGGATCCGGGATGATCCACACGCTGAGGTTCGGCAACGTCTTTCGAGACGCGGTCGGCGGGACCTCCTATCTGTCGTTCACCAACAGCCGCGGCGGCCCCGGTGCGACCGTGGCGATCCCGATGATGCACAAGGTCGACCCCGGCTGGCGATCCCACTATCTGACTCTGGAAATGACCATTGCCGACGCGCCGGGCCCAGATGAGATCGTCGTCGCAATCGGTGCGTCGGTCGGGGGCCGCCCGCATCACCGGATCGGCAACAGGTATTCGGACATGGAGGAGATGGGGTTGGACCAGCCCACATGAGCCCGGCCCTCATGAACTCGACGTTCTCCCGTGTCGATGGGCAAGGGCCTCCGCTGGTCCTGATTCACGGTGTCGGCCTCGACCACACGATGTGGGATCTGGTAGTCGAAGAACTGGCACTGCAGCATCGGGTTCTGCGATACGACCTTTGGGGTCACGGGCGCAGCAACGATCCCCCCGGTCCGCGCCGCGCCGATGATTTCGTGGGTCAGCTCTTGGAGGTCCTCGACCTCCACGAGATTGGGAGCAGCGACGTGGTCGGCCTCTCGCTCGGTGGTCTGATCGCTTCGATGACCGCGGCCCGTCACCCGAATCGAGTCCGTCGGGCTGTGCTGGTGAGCACCGTGTTCGGGCGCAGCGAAAGCCAACTGGCCGGAGTGTGGCAGCGACTCGGAATCGCCGAGAACGAAGGCCTCGAGCCGGTGGCGGACCTGGCGGTCAAGCGATGGTTCATGCCCCAGTGGCGGGCATCGCACCCTGCTGAGACGGAATCGGTGCGGCAACGACTGCTCACCACCGACCACGCCGGTTACCTGAAGGCGTACCGGCTGTTCGCCGACGCTGATGCCCTGGCTGCATCTCTGGCGCCTGACATCGAAGCCCCCACGCTGGTCCTCGCCGGTGAACGCGATACTGGTTCCACGCCCGAAATGGCTGTCGCTCTTGCCGATGCGATCCCAGGCGGAGAAGCTCGGACAATGCCCGGAGTGCACCACCTCGCTCCCATAGAAGAACCGAACCTGTTCTCGAATGCCCTCTTGGAGTTCCTCAATCAGGAGAATCCCTCATGACCGACTATCAACTCTTCATCGACGGAGTGTTCTGCGAAGCTTCCGACGGCGGCCGTTTCGACTGTGTCAACCCAGCGACCGGAAAGCGCTGGGCCACCGCACCCGCGGCCACCGCAGACGACGTCGACAGAGCGGTGAAGGCGGCTCATCGTGCGCTCGTTGATGGGCCGTGGCCTGCGCTGACCGCGACCCAGCGTGGACATCTGCTGTATCGGCTCGCCGACCTCGTTGAGCAGAACGCTCATCAACTCGGCAGTATCGAGACGACCGACAGCGGCAAGCTGGCTGCTGAGACCCGCTCGCAGACCGCGTATGTAGCCGACTACTACCGCTACTACGGGGGTCTCGCCGACAAGATTCAAGGCGCCACGCTGCCCATCGACAAGCCGGACATGCACGTCTTCACCAGACGCGAGCCGATCGGGGTGGTTGCAGCCATCGTGCCCTGGAACGCCGAAATGTTCCTCACCGCAACCAAGCTCGGACCGGCTCTCGCGGCAGGAAACACTGTTGTGATCAAGGCATCAGAAGAGGCACCGTCGGTGATGTGCGAGTTCGCGAACCTGATAGTCGAAGCCGGCTTCCCTACCGGTGTCGTCAACATCGTCACCGGTTTCGGAGAACCCTGCGGTCGAGCGCTGACAAGCCATCCGCTCATCAGCAGGGTCGCCTTCACCGGTGGGACTGCAGCAGCAAGCAGGGTGGTCGCCAACACCGCCAACAACTTTGCTCACGTGAGCCTCGAGTTGGGCGGCAAGTCGCCGATACTGGTGTTCGACGACGCCGATATGGAAGGCGCGGTCAATGGAGCCATCGCCGGCAACTTCGGCGCCACCGGACAGAGTTGCGTTGCGGGATCACGGGTCATTGTGCAATCGGGCATCCACGACGAATTCTTGGCGAGACTCATTGAGCGGGCCAAAGAGATTCGTATCGGCGACCCGCTCGAGGACCGCACTCAGATGGGGCCGTTGGCGACACAGGCGCAGCTTGAGCGGATACAGCAGGTAGTAGCGGAGTCCGAAGCGCAAGGGGCCGTGGTGCAGACAGGCGGTAGACGGCCCGATGGCTTCGATTCCGGCTGGTACTACGAACCGACGATCATCTCCTGTGTGGACCAGAACACACGATCCACCCAGGTCGAGTTGTTCGGTCCCGTCATGTCGGTGCTGCGTTTCGAAGACGAACAAGTTGGCGTCGGGTTGGCCAACGACAGCCCGTTCGGCTTGGGTGCCGGTGTGTTCACCAAGGATGTGGCCCGGGCTCATCGGGTCGCGGCGGCCATCCGGTCTGGCATCGTCTGGATAAACACGTACAGAGTGATCTCTCCGATCGCCCCGTTCGGAGGATTCGGCCAGAGCGGCTACGGCCGCGAAGCCGGTATGGACGCCATCTACGATTACACCCGCACCAAGACGGTCTGGGTCAACACCTCCGAAGATCCCATGGCCAATCCCTTTGTAATCCGCTGAGGCGCATCGGTCCTTCAGCAGAATGGAGCAACCGGAATGAACACCGTAGGCCCGCCCAAAACAGAAGTAGTGCTGCTCGACGACATCGAGACGGTCACCAGGCGAGCCCTGCAGACCCACGGTGCCTCCGAGCCCATTGCCGCGCTTGTCGCGCACGCGGTGCGGGTCGCCGAGGCTGACGGCAACCGTATCTGTGGCCTCTACTACCTCGAGAGCTACTGCCAGCAGCTGCATTCGGGACGAGTCGACGGTCAGGTGGAACCGGTGGTGACCCACGACAAGGCGGGAGTCGTTCGTGTAGACGCCAAGTTCGGCTTCGCCCAGAGCGCCTTCGCCGCTGGATTCGACACCGCGGTTGCGGCCGCAAAAACCAACGGAACCTGCGGCTACGCCATCGAACACAGCCACACATGCACATCATTGGGCTACTTCACCGAACAGTTCGCCACCGCCGGGCTGGTCGCGCTCGGAGCGACGAACTCCACGGCCCGGGTCGCGCCTCCCGGTGGATCACGGCCCCTGCTGGGAACCAACCCGATCGCTATGGCAGTTCCCGGTCCCGATTCGAGGGTGGCGTTCCAGTTCGATTTCAGCACCAGCGCGGTGGCTCTCGGCAAGATCACCATGGCGGCCGCGGCTGGTACCGCGATCCCCACCGGTTGGGCGGTGGACGAGAACGGCAACGACACGACCGACCCTGAAGCAGCATTGCGAGGATCGCTGGTCTCGGCCGGCGGATACAAGGGTTACGGGATCGGGCTGTTGGTCGAGGTGTTGGCGGCGGCGTTGACCGGGTCGCTCGCCAGTGTCGACGTGCCTCCCCTCAAGGCCCCCGACGGTCCACCGCACGATCTGGGCCAGTTCTACCTGTTGATCGATCCCGGATCGTTCTCGGGTGATGCGTTCTGGGAGAGCCTGTCGCAACTGGCGGAGCGAGTTGATGAACAACCCGGCGCCCGACTCCCCGGTACCGCCGGCGAACCTGTTGACTCGGTCCGTGTGGACCGCGAACTCTGGACCACCGTGATGGCGTTGAGCCAACGGGAATGAATGCCCTCGCGCATCAGAGTTCTTCGGGTGTGTTCTCGTTGTTGTCGTCCAGTTCTTCGAGTCGTTTCCGGGCTAGGTGGTCGAGGCGTCGGGCCTGGACCGAAAGCGTCCGCCTGATGCCGTTGCCTACCTGTCGCTCGCTGATGACTCTGGCGAGGTCGGCGATGGTGCGCGCTCGGCGGGCTAGCCGCAGGTCTGGATGCTCACGGCTTTCGCGGGCCTCGTCGGGAAGGATCGCTCCCCGCACAGACGGCGGCAGGACCATGGGCTCGGTCTCGGTGATCTCGCCTTCGTTGAGAACGGCGTTGAACTTAGATCTGGAGAGTGCTTGCTGATAGACGGTGTATTCCGCGCGGTCGAGGAAGTCGCCCGCTTCTTTGGGTTCCAAGTCCCAGAACGGCCACATCTCGACTTCCGCGACCTCTAACGGGTCGAGCACCCGCATGGCCACGGCGTCCGTGCGCTGGTTGGTCAGGTGTCGGCGGATTCGGACACGGAGCTTCTCTTTGGTCTGCCCAACGTAGATCGGCTCGCCGTCGTAATCGATGAACAGGTACACACCGCAGGTGCAGTCGCCCACCTTGCGGCCTGACGGGTCGGGGGCGTCGAGCAGTCGTGTCACTCCGTCGTAGAGAGCGTCGACTTCCGGCGGCGAGTCTGAAGTCAAGCCGCCAGCCTCAACAGCCAATTCTCTCCTAGCCATTCGATGACCGGGACGCACACCGCGTCGCCCAGCGCGAACATGGCCTGGCGCTCCGACACCGCGTCATACGTCAATGCCTCGGCTCCTTGGAGGAGTGCGTAGTCGTCTAAGCCCATCCAGCGCACGTCGAACCCACCGCGCCCCACCCGTACCAGGGCTTGGCGCGATGACCCTCCCCTCGTGGTGCGCAGCGCCCCGGCGATTTCGTCGCTCCGGACCTCCCACACGGCGCGGCCGTTGCGAGTGCGGCGGTACGCGCCGAGGAACCGCACGCGGTCGTCGCCGCGCCAAGACTCGACCCGGTCCCGCTGCAACGGCGACAGGGTCTCCAAGAAGCCGTCGCGCCGGTCGGTCGGCCACCAGTCGCCGTCGGAGCTGGTCACATCAACCAACCGCAGCGGAGCCGCCGCCGGGACCTCCGGCAGAAGCGGCTGTTCACCCAGCGCTCCCAGCAGGAACACGCGGGCTCGGCTCTGCGGCACGAAAGCCGACGCGTTGACGACCACTGTGTTCACCGCGTAGCCCAGCGCTTCGAGCATCTCGACGACCACCGCGAAGTCTCGGCCATCGTTCACCGTGGTGAAACCCGGCACGTTCTCGACGATCACAGCCCGAGGTCGGCGTTCACCCATTTCCGTGAGGATGCGGCAGAACTCGGTGATGAGACCGGACTGCTCGCCGTCGAGACCCGCAAGGTTTCCGGCCAGCGACATGTCCACGCACGGAAACGACGCAGTGGCGATCTCGGCGTCGGGGATGTCATCTCCGCGCAGGTTGCGGATGTCCTCTACAACCAGTTCGTTATCGCCCCAGTTCGAGCGGTAGAGAGCGGCCTTCGTCGTGTCGATGTCGTTCGCGAAGACTGTCGTCACTCCTACCCGTTCCAGACCTGCTCTCATCAGGCCCATGCCAGCGAAGAACTCGGCTGCTCTCATGGCACAACGAGACCTAGGCGGGAGAATCGCCATCCGACCATTTGCCTTGCCGCCGTACGCACTCCCACGTTGCCGCTGGACCGACTGCGGTCAACGAAGCAACTCTCAGCAGTGACGGCATTGGAGAACATAACAGAAACTTGGGTGGTGATTGGACGTCGGCGTTGGTGAATGCCGCGTGCTGTCTGTGTCATGAAAGTACCGTATAAAATGGGTGTGACATCGTGATGGTTGCACAGATCGTCGCGTTGATCTGCTCAAGGCTCTCCGGGGCACTTCGCCATCGGTATGGTCTGAGCGGCTCATGGTGCAATGTTGTCAAGCGTCCGCTCAGCGACCAGGAACTGTGCTGCGCGGGACTCGAGCTCCACGAAAGCTGAAGTGGCGACTGGCAGACCCTGTCGATGTGCGGTCAAGTACCGCTGCCGCGCCGAATCTCTTGCCACTGGGTCGAGTTCCCCAGCAACGAACTCGATGCTGGAGACCCGCTGATCCCCGGGCTTGGTGGCTGAGATGCCGACGCTCGCAACGCCCCGTTCGGCTGCGTGCCACAGCGAATGGCTCAACGCCATCAAGGGAACAGCGGAATCAAAGGTTGCCGTAGCGACACCCTCTCTACGAGCAGTGACCTCGGCCAGTGCGATGCTGTCGGCCGCGGTCACAACTCGAGTCACCGCACCTGACGACGAAGCTGCCGACGAGGTCGACGAAGCCAGAACGTGAAGGAACGGCTCGACCGCTGCCCCACGATGGATCTGGGCATGGAGCAGGTTGTCCCCAAAACGGTCGGCAGTGCCCGGGTCTACGCCCTGGACACGACAGCAGCGGTACACGAGGTCTCTCAACTCCCGCGGTGCGATGATCGTCACCGGGTCGCTGTCGTTGGACGCCGCTGCCATCAGCCGGTGACTGTTGGCCCGGCCCGGAACACTTCACCGAAGAGGCGCAGCCAGTTGTCGCCGAGGATCGCATCACGTTCGTTCGGCGAGAACCCGGCCTCATCCAGGCCGACCTTGAGATTGGCGAAGTCCGCAGGCCCGGAGAACCAGTCCGGCCAGTCGGGAAATGAAGGCACCGCGGTCTGCGCCGGCCGGTCCCATCGACCGCTGCGCATCCATGCCAGTGCGTCGGCCGGCCAACCCAACACAGCATCAGAGCCGATAGCCACATGGTCGATCCCGATGCGGGAGACGAGATCGCCCAACATCGAGCAGTACTGCGCCAACGACACGCTGCTCCCACCCGTGAACAGCGGGTACAGGGTGCAGCCGACAACGCCGCCGCGCTCGGCGACCGCGTCGATCAACCAGTCAGGTTTGTTCCGCGGCGAGTCGCAGAACGACTTCGGGTTGCCATGGGTGACGGCGATCGGCTGCGACGAAGCATCAACGGCCTGCGAACCGGTGATGTCTCCGACATGCGAGACGTCGATCAACACGCCCGCTCGATTCAGAGCCTCGACCATTCGACGGCCCACTCGGGTGAGGCCGCCGTCGGTGGGTTCCCAGCAGCTCGAACCAAGATGATTGGCGATGTTGTAGGTGAGTTGGACGACCCGAACCCCCACGTCCGCGAAGATCTGCGCCATTTCGGGATCGTCGCCGAGCATCGAACTGTTCTGGAAGCCGAGCACGATGCCCAGCACGCCGTCGTCCACCGCTGTCGTCAGCTCGTCGACTGACGTGACGATCCTGACGACGTCGGAGTTGTCGCGGCAGAAGCGCCGGAACGCCCCGATGCGTGTCATTGCGCCACCGAGATCCTCCCAGACCCCCACCGTGGCGTGGACCGCATCGACTCCACCGCTTCGCACCGTCTCGACCACCTCGCGCGACCAGTTGTTGATCTCCAGCCCGTCGATGATCATGAGGCGCCCTGCGGTCGAGGGAGGCCCTGCGGTCGAGGGGGGAGGGCCCACGAGTCGCTCATCGCCGGGCCGAGATCATCCAGGCGGGGAGCGCCCTGAAAGAGTGTGACTCTGAGCCAGTCCGTGGATTTGGGTTTGAAGTTGTCCATGCCGTACATCGCCAGTTGGAAACGCTGAAGCTGCAGCGGCAGGTAGTGGGCCGCGCAGGGGTTGTCGTGGGGCTCACCGTAGAGGCAGTCGCTCGCAACCAGACGGTCGACGGCCATTCGATGGTCCGGCTGCTCGGCCAGGAAGTCCGCGACCGAAAGATCATCGGGGAGCCCGTCGAGGGCGGAGCGCAGACGCCAGATCCGGGTCGCGAAGTCGATGCCGACGTCACGTCCGTCCGGAGCCAGACGGGGGCGCGGCACCCGGCGGGGCTCCTCGGTGTTGTCGCTGATCACCCACCAGTAGAAGTCGGCCTCGGTGTCGTCGAGGTTGAGTTCGTTTAGCCACCCGAAACGCTCGGTGATCAGGGTTCGCAGTCGACCCGCGGTGACCGCCGGGTCGGTGTCGGTGTGTTCGGTGACCGTCAACATCTCGTCGACGACAGAGTCGTCACCATCGTGAAGCTCGATCAGCAGCGACACCACCAACTCGGTCGTTTCGGGATCCTGTGTCTCGGCCCACCGATAGATGGTGTCGAAGGCCCCGGGGTCGGATCGAACTGTGTCGATGAACGATCTGATCCTCTCCAACACACACACCAGGGCCGGAGCGTTGAGGAACGGAGCGCAGTCGTCGGAAGTGCCGGTAGCAAAGTGCCGATGGGCTCGATCCACCCAGTCGTCCAGTCGGGCCAGCAGTGGCGGTGTGGCCTCCAGAGCCCGCACGTCGGCCAGTGCCAGTTCGCGGATCGAGGCCCAGGCGTTGAGTACCGCAGGATGCTTGAAAGCGTAGGGGACGAGCCCGAGACCAGTGGCGTTGCCGAGTCCGAAGTAGCGTCGCCACTCCTCGTCGAAACCGGCCGCGTCGGCGCCGCCCGAAGCCCCGGCGCAATGCTCCACGAGGTCGTAGCCGAGTTCTCTGAAGAACCATGCGGCCACGAACTGGGCTCGATAGGGCACGGCCAGTTCATGTCCCGGGGGATAGCCGTCGAAGGAGCGCATGCCGTATTTGCCGTTGGCATAGAAGGCGGTGCTGCGCAGGATGTAACCGGCGTCGGCCACTCGGCCCGGTTCCGGCTGCGAACCCGTCGCCAGGCAGTCGACCAGATACTGGAAGAAACGCACGCTGCGGTTGCCCCGTGTCAACACCAGAACCCTCGGGTCGAAACGGCCGGCCTCCTGGAGCGGAACCTGGGACCGCAGCTTGGCCAGGTCCTCGGTCGTGGGCACGCCTTCAAAGAGCGCTGCGCTGATCTCCCACGCATCGGCGATCACACGGTCGGTGTGCTGGTCCTCGTTGATCGTGGTCGTGAAGGCGATGAAGCTGAACTTCCGCGTCCCGGCGTCGAGTTCGTAGACTGCCTCGCCGCGTCCCAGGGCGTCTATATCGAACACCTTGAGCCTTGCTCGCCAACCGTCGGCGGCGGCCCGGCGAAGCATCATTCGGCTGAAGCTGTAACGGGTGAGCCGAGCGGCTCCAAGCATGGCGGGTCGCATCACCACTTCTGGCGATCGCAACTCTGTTCGGCGCCTTTGGAGTTCGGCGCGGAGGTGGAGTTCGGCGCGCAGCCGATCAACCGTGGCCACAGAAATCGTCCTGAATAGCGTGCCGTGTCGGTGTCCGGGCGGGAGTTCGGCTCCTACCCGGACACCACGGAACGGCGCTCAGCGCTGATCTGGATCAGGCGGCTGCCAGGGCAGCGGCGAGCAGCGGATCAAGGACATCGCGGTTGTTGGCGATCCAATTGTCTGCTGCGGCGTTGATGTCTTCCTGGGAGTCCTCTCCGGCGTCGATGGCGACGGCGACCACTGCAACATCGACCGGGTTCATGACGAACCCTTCGAGCAGTACACTCGCCGCGGGGTTGGCGTCGAGCCAGTCATTGTTGGCCGAGACGACGATGTCAGACGGAGTGAACATGGTGATGCAGGGGTCTGCGGTGCAGGCGTCGCCGACATTGGACACGCCGTCCTGACCTTCCAGAGTGCTGCCCGAAGCGAGTGAGAGCCACAAGACGTCTCGACCGGGCACGAGCTTGCCGACGAACGCTGTCGGGGTCCAGACGTACTGCAGAACAGGGCCTCCGGAATCGAAGCTTGCCTGAGACTCGGCGAACAATGCCGAGTGCGTAGCCGAGATCTGCTCGATGCGATCATCCCAGCCGTTCATGGCAATGGTGTCGTTCATGACCTTCTGGCAACCCCAGCCGTCGTCGCATCCGTTGAGGTCGGCGCGTCCGTTGCCGTCGGTGTCGAAGTGGGCGACCGCATCCGGATTGTCGAGCAGTTCGTTGAGCGTGGTGAAGCCGAACTGTTCAACGCTGGCGATATCGACGAGCAGTCCCTGAAGGGCGCCTGAACTCATCATCGTGCCCACATGACTGACGTGGTCCGCGATGATGCCGCCTCCGGGCAGTTCGCCCTCGGTGAGAGGATCATGGTTGAGAGGCCATGTCGAAGCCCACAGATCGAAGTCGCCCTGTGCCAGCGCCGGGAAGTATGTGGCTGGGGCGATCTCTTCTGGTACCGGCACGTCGTAGCCGAGTTCGATCAGGAGCTTCTGGATCACAACGTTCTGGAAGTTGGTCTCCGCCCAGTTGCCGCGTGCCATCTGCACGGTGACGCCTTCCCCGGGGAGACTCATTTCTTCCTCGGGTTCAGGTGCGTCGTCTCCCGCATCGTCTGATGCGTCGTCTCCTGCGGGTTCTGTCGTGGTTTCGTCATCGTCGCCGCACGCTGCCGCAAGCAGCGTGAATGCGAGGAAGACAGCGACCAATAGTTGCCATTTGCTGGTTTTCATTGTTGTTTCCTTCAGTTGGTGGGTGGTTGTTTGGGAAGGTGAGTTGAGGTGATGCAGCGTTCGCTCAGTCCGGGGACAGTGATCGCCAACCTTGGGCGGCTAGGACCAGACCCCCACAGGCAGTGAGGAAGGCGCTGGCGCCTGGTGAGATCTGCAGGGTGTCGAGACGGACGAGGCTTGCTATCCAGGCAACGGCGACCAAGGTGATGCCACAGCCGATGGCGTAGGAGCAACCCGCAGCGAACCGTTGTGTCTTGGTGCTTCGAACTGCCCGCGACGACAGGGCGGCGGCTGCCCCGATAACAGTCAAAACGATGATGATGTAGCCGATCCGGGGACCATCGGCATCAAGTCCATGCACAGTCACTCGTCGTGTGTTGGCCATGGCTTCTGCCAGAATCTCTGCTGCGACGCCCCCTTGGTCGGCTCCGCCCGATTCTGCTGCGAGTTCCCTGGCGATTTGAGCAGAATTGCTGCGTTGATCGAGAATCCACGATCCCGAAGCTCCCGCGAAGATGAGGAAAGCGCTCAGCACTGCGACTCCCAGCACATCGCGCCAACCGATACGGGCAGGCTTGTCTTCAACGTCGGTTCCTAGGGCCGCCCACAGCGCCAATACCGTGATCACTGCACCGGCGGCCAGTGCCAGCCAGACACCGATGCCGTTGGAGTAGGCATCGCTCTGGATCTTGATGGTCAGGTACGCCGCAGCCAGTGACACGATTCCCAAACCGAATGCCAAGAAGGTCGGAACCGCGACGAAGGCTGACCTCCGCGCTCGGGGCGACAGCAGAGCCGCCAGGCCGCATGCGGCCACGCTGATTCCGATGATCGCGACCAGTGCACCGAAGTACGATCCGCCGGTGGCATCGAGACCTGTGTGAGAACCGGGCAGGAGCAGATCGTCGAAGCGGACATGACTGGAGATCCGGCCTGAGCCGTCACCCCACGTCAGCAATGAGGACACTGCCGCTACCACCCCGGCGATGACCGAGACTCCGGCTGCCAGTCGGTGTGCCGGTGTCAACGTGACGGGCGCTTCGCTGGTCGTCACGAAACCGGAGTCGGAATCGGAAGCCGGGCCGGGCATGGGCGGAACCACAGGATCCGAACGCGTGCTCCAAGCACCCCGCATCCGCGAGAACAGGTTGAGTCGCTTGTCTGTCGCCTCAGGTTGGGAGATCCGATCCAGGAGCACGCCGACGAAATAGAGACCGGCCCCCGCAGAAGCCCCGAGGGGAATATCGGCGGTGGCGAGCGCGGTCAGAATGGGCTTGCCCAGCCCTCCGCCGGCGATGATGGCGACAATCCCGACCATCGACAGCGACAGCAGCAGAGTCTGGTTGAGCCCCGCCATGATCGCCGGCCGGGCCAGTGGCAGTTGGACCTCACGGAGCACTCGTGACTCGGTGGCCCCGAAGGCCCGGGCGGCTTCAACAACGTCTGCGGGGACTTGCCGCACCCCCAGGTTGGTCAGGCGCACAATAGGCGGCAGAGCGAACACCAACGTCGCCAGCACACCAGGAGTTCGACGGACCCCGAACAAGAAGATGATCGGCAACAGGTAGACGAACGGGTGGATCACCTGCATGCCGTCGAGAATGGGCCGCAGACGGTTCCAGAACGCATCGACCCGGGCCGAGAGGACGCCCAGAGGGATGCCGAAGACAGCGCAGATGATCACCGCCACGATGATCATGCCGACCGTTTCCATTGTCAGGTCCCAGAATTCGTTTCCGAGCAGGCCACAGACCAACAACGCGACGGCGCTGCCGAGACCGACTTTGAAATTCCGAGTCGACGCCCCCAACAACAAGAACATCAGCAGTACGACAGGCCATGGCAGCCAATCCTGCAGCAGATCGTCGATCACCAGCTTGAGCATCTGGTCGACAGGCCATTTGATGGCGTCGAGCAGCCCCCCGATATTCGTGGTCAGCCAGAAGACGATCTCCTCGATCCACAGGCCGAAGGGGATCTCCCATTCGCTGAGGTTGGTGTTGTCCCAGAAGTTCTCGGCGAGGAGGTTCATGATCCGGGGCCCCCTGCCTCGGAACTCCCTGTAGAAGCCTCTGTCTTGGCCATCTCGAGCCGTTCGGAGATACTTTCGACCCGGCCGAGTTCAGCCAGGATCTCCAAGGGTCTGACCGAGCCGATGAGAGATCCTTCAGCGTCGACCACTGCCAGGGGCAGGCCCTTGTCGCAGAGTTGGTAGACCTTCGCCAACATCATGTCGTTGGTGACCGTCGGCGTCTGCTGGACCAAGTCGCCGAGGTCCTGGGTTCCTTGGGCTTTGGCCGTTTGAGCGTCGTCGCGGGTGACGATCCCCATGGGGCGGCCGCCCGAGTCGACTACATGCGCCACCTGCCTGTCGGTTCTTGCCATCGCTTCGAGAGCTGCAGTGACCGATGCGTAACTGTCAACCGACGCCGGTTCTTCGCTCACGCTCTCGATCAGCAGCACTCGCCCTTGGTCCACATCCTGCACGAACTCGGCCACGTAGTCGGTACCGGGGCGCATCAGGATGTCTTCAGGCGTGCCGATCTGGTGGATCGCGCCGTCCTTCATGATGCACACTCGGCTCCCCACGCTAAGAGCCTCGTTCAGGTCGTGGGTGATGAAGAGGATTGTGTTGCGCTCGGCCAGACCCGCCTGGATGGACAGCAGTTCGTCCTGCATCTGGCGCCGGATGAGAGGGTCGAGGGCGCTGAAAGCCTCGTCCATCAGCAGGATGTCTGGGTTGCTGGCGAGCGCGCGGGCGAGCCCTACCCGCTGTTGCATTCCGCCGCTGAGTTGGCTGGGAAAGCTCTGTTCGTAACCCGACAGTCCGACAAGTTCGAGCGCCTCTTCGGCTGCCTGGTTGCGCTCAGCGACTGGAACACCCTTGACCTTGAGTCCGAAGGCGACGTTGGAGAGCACGCTTTGATGAGGGAACAGACCGAAGTGCTGAAAGACCATGCCGGTCTTGTTGCGACGGAACTCCTGGAGTTCGCGGGGGTCCAGGGAAGTTACGTCTGTCCCGTCGACGATCACCTGACCGTCGGTAGGTTCGACCAGGCGGTTGACGCAGCGGATGAGCGTGGACTTGCCGGAACCCGACAGGCCCATGACCACGAAGATCTCACCGGCCTCGACATCGAAGTCTGCGTCGTCGACACCGACCACGTGCCCTGTCCGCTCCTGAATCTCGTCTTTGGAGATTCCGGCCCGGAGCATGCTGAGTGCATCGCCGCGGGGTTCGTCACCGAAGATTTTCACGACATGCTGGAGTTGGATCATGGTCGACATGCGGTGCCCCTCCAGACATCTCAGCGCAGCTCAACTGAGGTAGGGCCGAATGTTATATCTTCTAACGCGTTAGCGAAAGGCTAAAAGCCGATATTTGCGGTCCGGTGGGACCATCGACCACGGAACTGCGATTGTCAGGCTCTGCTCCCGTCGCTCTGCCGAGACCGGCGTTCGGGCGTGCGTCAGTAGTCCGGGTCAGGATATTGGCGCAGGCGGTTGCGGCTTGTTGGGCTTGAAGAGCCGACTCGGCGGGGGTAGCGCTGCTGATGGGATGGTTGATAACGGCGAACGGGTAGCCGGGTGCGCCGAGGACCTCGCGCATCAATGTCGCTGGCTCACCATCGCCAGTCACCATCGACCAGTCGTCGTCGATTATTGTCAGACAGACTAACTCGGCCTTGGGTAGGCTGACGAGTCCATCGCTACGGAGAGCAGCCCGAAGGCTATATGACCTGGATAGACGAGACGCTCGAGCGGGTTCGATCGCCGATCTTCATCAACGACTCGAAGACCCCGAGCGGAGTGGCTCATGTTGGTTCTCTTCGAGGGGTCCTGACCCATGACGCCCTGTTGCGGGTGGCGCGGCGCAACGGTCATGAGGCGTGCTTCACCTACGGCTGCGACGACATGGACCCGGTGGATGAGATCCCGCATGGAACGGGGGAGTACTTCCGGGAGCACCTCGGGAAGCCGCTCTACGCAGCACCGCCACCTCCAGGGATGGCCGGTGAACACATGGCGCAGACCTACTTCGATGAGTTCACCTCCACCTTCGCGCCGCTGGGTGTGGAGGCCGAGTTCTACTGCATGAGCGAGCTCTACGCCTCGGGTCGCCTCGACGAGACGATCGACGTGTTTCTTAGCCGTGCTTCGATGGTCCGTGAGATCTATCTGCGCGAGACCGGTTCCGTGCGACCCGAGAACTGGCTGCCCTTCCAGCCGATATGTGAGCAGTGCGGACGGATCGGCACGACCTTCGCGTCGGACTACGACGGCGAGACGGTGGCCTACGAATGCCGACCCGATCTTGTTGCCTGGGCGCAGGGCTGTGGAGCGTCGGGACGTGTCTCCCCGTTCGGGGGCGCCGGCAAGCTGCCCTGGAAGCTCGAGTGGGTGGCCAAGTGGAAGGTCCTGCCGGTGACTGTGGAAGGCGCGGGGAAGGACCACATGGGTGCGGGCGGGTCGCACAAGGTCGCGTCGGCGCTGGCCCGCGAGGTTCTCGAATGTCCGGTGCCGACTTCGTTCTCCTATGAGTTCTTCACCCTCGGCGGGGCCAAGATGAGCTCTTCTCGGGGGATCGGGCTCAGCGCCTCAGAACTGGTGGCCTGCCTGCCCCCACAGCTCCTCCGTTACCTCGTTCTCAGGGTCCAGGTGAAGCGTGCCCTCGACTTCGACTTGGACCTCTCCACGCTCAACGGAGCGTTTGCGGAGTATGAGCGTCTCTGGAACGCCGTTCACGAGGGTGACGCGAACGTCAATCAACAACAGCTGTATGCCATCTCACAGCTGAACACCGAAACCGAGGTGGCCGCTCCACCTGCCTACAGCCCACCTTTTGATTCGGTTGTGAGCGTCGTTCAGCAGCCTCATATCGACCTTTCGGCACACATTGGCTCCCTTGGGGTCGGGCCGCTGAGTGACGCCGACCTCCACTGGATCGACGTCAAGCGGTCAGCCGCGCAGTCTTGGTCTCAACGCTTCTCGGAGAGTGCATCGAGATTGATGGTCACCGATGCGTTGCCTGACGCAACCATGGATCTGGCCAATCAGCAGCGCGCCTTCCTCGCGGTGAGCGAAAGGCTGTTGAGCGAAGTCGAAGCGTGGCGCGCGGCCGACATCCAAGCAGTGCTGTTCGACGCGGCCCGCATCGTCGGCGTCACCCCGGCGGAGGCCTTTGTGGCCCTCTACACCGCTTTCTTCGGCTGGCCGGAAGGTCCTCGCGCCGGCTCGTTCCTGGAGTTTCTGGGCCGCGGCGCGGCGTGTGAACGGCTCGGCGAGGTGAGCTTCTCCTACTCCGAGTTGGTTGCTTCAACCGCTGTCGAACTTGACGATTGGAACAGCGCGTTGAGCGCTGCCGCGGCCGAACAGAACGAATTCTCGATCCTTCCCAACTGGATTTCCGACATTGGCGATGCAGGCACACTCGCAGACGCAGTCGTACTCGAGCTTTTTGTTGCCGACGCCAAGGGGCGAACGTCTGCTCAGCGAGCAGTGTTTGAAAGCTCAGACGAGTCCATAGCGCAGGCAGCCCGAGGCCATGTGGCGCGGCTGTTGGGCATCGCCGAAGCTGAGGTTCCGGTCAGGTCGCTCAACCCCTTCGGAGACAGCTAGGTGTACCCCGACCTGTCTGGGCGTGTGCTACTCGTCGAGTGAGGCGGGGAGGTTGTTGACGATCCGGGCGGTCTCGACTGAGAGGTGGGTGAGGCGACGGAGGTGGCGGATCAGGTTGAAGGGTTGGTCGGCCCAGTCGTGCCAGCCGTTGGGGTCGTCGGTGATCCCGGAGGGCTTGTCGTGTTTGCGGCGGAGGCTGTCGATGGCCCAGTCGAGGGGCGTGCGGCCCGAGACGGTGTACTGGTGGGCTTCGTCGGGGATGTCGATGAGTTTGCAGCGGTGGTTGACTTCCAGCACTGACCGGTCGGTCTGTCTGCCGTTCTTGGCCCAGCGCATCTTCTTGTCGATCCGGTATGCCTCGGCGTCTGCTCCGCCTTCGTCGGCGTCGTTGTCGACCAGGCAGACCAGCGGGTGCTCGTCGCAGGTCTCGTAGTTGATGTGCAGGTCCATGAGTTCACGGCCCGCGGCTCGGAACGCTTCGAAGTCTTCCGCGAGGGGAACCCTCGGCAGGTTGCGTTGCAGGTCGTGTCTGTAGCGTTCGCGCCAGTCGGGGGCGTGCATGACGCCGTAGAGGTACTCCCAGACGTCGTCCTTGGTGATGTGGTCGCCGTACCGGTCATGGAACTGCTGCAGGCACCAGTCGGTGATGTTGTCGCCGTCATCGACGGGTTCGGCCGGTAGGTCCAAGTCGAGTTCGATCGTGTCGCTCATGGCTGGTCCTTGGTTTCCTGCGGGGAGAACGCCGACTCTACCGCGCGCAGTCAGTGATTCTGGGCGAGGCAGCACTTGCGCGGCTGGACATCAACGGTGAGCGGCGTCCCACCGTCTTGTGTCTGCTCATGCAACACCGTGAACTTGCCGTGCGCGCAGCCGCATACGTAGAAGCTGTGCGGTTCGCTGCTGCTTCCGCGAGACGTTTCAAGTCACCGCGAGCGGCATCTGCCGGAGTGCTCCTGCGGCAACACACAATATGCCTTCGCCCGAGGCATCCACCGACGACATCTCCGCGAAGAAACCGTGCTCCCTCTCGCCGAAGCCGATGACGTGCTGCGGCCACCGTCGCCGATTGAGTGTGTGACTTCTAGACCGTCGCCGTTGGTGTCCAGCCCGCCTTCTTTGATGACCACATCTCGCGGCACGAGGTTGGTCAACGCGGCCGGGCCGTGTTGGTCTCTGGTGATGTAGCCCGCCAGATCAAGCCTGCGGGCTACTCTCCGGACTTCTCTCTCGCTCGTTCCGGTCATTTGAGCTATGGCTCTAGTCGTGCCTTGATCTCCCAGCGCTACCAGTGATACCAGATACTCTTGTTCATCGTTTGAGAGGTCGTAGTACGCGGGTTCGCTGATATTTCGGACCATCGTGTCGTCTGCGGCCTCAATCGCCAAGCCGACCGCATATTCGTCAACCGCGTTCATGGGTGCGTTCGCTGCCTTCCATGCCGTGTGACCGATCAACTGCATCTTGTAGGGCGAACCATCGACGGATGAAGCGGCGAGTTGCAGGGCTGCTTTCGTGATTGACCCGCCTGTCGCTTCAATAGGGGACAGGATCCCCTGAATCGCGTCAGCGTAGGTCAACGGCGTCAGGTCGTACTGTCGGATTCGTTTGAGAAAGGTGTTCTTCTTGCCTTCCATAACTGTGTACTTCATCTCCAGCAGGCCCGCTCCCACGAACGCCAAGGGCAAGCGGCCTCTCTTGGTGATGTGTTGAAGGTCGCTGGCCAGGCGTCGGGCGTCCTCTTTGTTGGCGGCGTGCAGCTCATCCAAAGTCAGCAGTACGCCAGACCCCGCTCGCTGAGCGGCTTCGGCCAGTATCGTGAGCCGTTCCCGCAATCCCATACCGGTACTGGAGTCGAAGAACTCCCTCTCAGCCCAGCCTTGATGATACGGGCCGATCTTGAAACCCTTCGTTCGCTCCTTTGATTTGGAGGCGGACAGATCCTCCAACCCAGACATCTGATATCTCCGCGATACCTGACCGATAATGTCTGAGAGACGCCCCAACAAGTCGTCGGTGGACCCGTCAACACCGTCGATGGAGAGCACAATCCAGCCGTTGCTCAGCGCCCAGTCCTCTATTTCGCTGATCACCGCGGTTTTACCGGATCCGCGCACTCCCAAGATCGTGTTTGTGAACCGATCATCAGTAGGACCCGAGGACAGGCCCTCGCACATGTCCCTCAACAGTTCGTCGCGTCCGACCAACGAAGCAGGAACCGTGCCGAAGGCAGGCGAGAAGGGGTTGACAACAGGCAGGTTTCGAGGCTGCTGGCTTTCCACACACGTCACATTAGCGCACAAACACGCCGCCTAGCGCACAAACACGCCGTCTAGCGCACAAACACGCCGCCGCTCCACTGCGGTTACAGCGAGGTTGCTCTCAGCGAGCGAGAACACGCCCGGCGGGGTCGAGGGCGTGAAGGTCGGGGAGTGTGCTGGTTGCGAGCGCCGCGAAGACTGACCGGTTGCTGGGCGAGACGATCATGACTGCTTCCGCGGGATGACCCGGGTCGGCTGGTTGGTTCCGCAGCCGCTCAGGTCCGGCATCGTCGTGGTCGCGACCGCCGCGAAGATCGCACGGTTGTTCGTGCCGGTGATCATGATCGTCTCCGGGGGACGGCTCGGGTCTGTCGCCCGGTGGCGCAGAGGTCGAAGAGGTGGTTGGCTGCGATGATCCCGAACGGAAGCTGCTGGGTGAGGTTGACCAAGATCGTCTCTCTCTCTCTCTCTCTCTCTTCACTGCGTTCGACGTGGCAGCACCCGGGTCTGTCGGGATCCTGCGATCATCGCCAAGTCTGGGAGCGTCTTCGTTGCCAACGTCTGGAAGGTCATGTTCGACGTTCCTGAGATCATGATCGTCTCCGTCTCGGTATGGCTCGGCACGCTGCGGCGATCCCTGCTGCTTTGAGGTCGAAGAGGTGGTCGACGGCGAGGACTGCGAAGAGGGCGGTGTTCGACGGGGTTGAGACGAGCATCGTGAACCTCCGGGGGGTGAATCAGAGTGATTCACCGGATGCAACCCAACAGATGAAGTTGGCTCAATACGAGGCGCGATCAGGGTGAGATCATGCGAGGTTGTCGGGTCCGAAGGCTTCAGGGATCAATGCTCCCAAGAGTAGTGGTTCGGGGTCCCAGTCGACGATCAGGTCGCCGCCACCGTGCTCGAACAGCACCTGGCGGCAACGGCCGCAGGGAGCGACAGGCATCTCGTCGCCCTGCACGGTGGAAACGGCGAGCAGGCGACCGCCGCCGGTGCGAACGAGGTCTGAGATCATTGAACACTCCGCGCAGAGGGTGAGTCCGTAGGAAGCGTTCTCTACGTTGGTTCCGACGACCGTGCGACCATCGTCGGCGATTCCCGCGGCCCCGACGGGAAAGCTGCTGTAGGGCGAGTACGACAGAGCGAGTTGGGCGATTGCCAGGCTCCGGAGTTCTGCCAGATCGATGTCAGTCATGGTTCGGCTCGCTTTGCTGGGGATCGGGGTCCACAGGCTAGTAGCCGAGGTGGAGGTCTATCGTGCCGAGAAGCTCCTCGCCCTCGGTGTAGCGGCGTGTGTTCTCGGCGACTCGTTCGGCGAGCAGGTCGAGACCCATGAGCGGGGTGTTGCCGACGTGGGGCGTGATGATGCAGTTGTCGAACGACCACAAGGGGTGGCCTTCGGGAAGTGGTTCGGGTTCGGTCACGTCCAAGCAGGCACCGCCGATACTGTCCGACCGGAGCGCGTCGACGAGGGCTTCGGTATCGACGTGCACGCCCCGAGCCAGGTTGATCAGCCAACTCTGTTGGCCCATCAGTTCGAGTTCTTCAGCGCCGATCACGCCGACGGTCTCGGGGGTCACGGCCAGGGCGACCACAACCACATCGGCGAGCCGGAGTTCATCGTGGAGGTCGTCGAGCGTTCCCACAGATGCGGCACCGTCAAGGTGGGTCGGTGCTCTCCGCAGGACCACGTTATGGGTGTGGAACGGGCCGAGCAGTGCCAGCAGATGCTCGGTGATGCCTCCGCCGCCGAGGATCAGCACACGGCAGCCGTGCAGGTTCCGGCCCACCGGGCCGGTCCACCCGCCGGCCGCCGAATAGGGGCCGAGGTTGTGGAACGCTGCCAGTGTCAGAGCCAGGACGTGCTCGGCCACTGGCCGCGAATAGACGCCTTTGCCGCAGGTCCAGAGCCGTTCACGGTCGAGCATGTGGATGAACGGCTCTACACCGGCGTAGGGAAGCTGCACCCAGTCGATCTTGTCGTGGACGTGTCCGGTCAGCAGTTCAGGCGCTTGCGGGTCGGCCCACACCAGTGCCGTTGCCTCACTGCACTCGACTACGAGTCCGCCGCCTGCTTGAACCGCCTCGACCAGTGCCTGTCGACGCCAGCACGGCGGTTCCACGGCAATACGGACACTGTCGACCTGTGATCTCATCGAACCAGGATCGTACAGTTGCAGGCGATCGGGGGAAACGCAGTTGGGGTGATGAACAGGGCGGTGGCGTGTCGATGGGTGCGGCCCAACGATCCGGCACCGGTTACTGAGATCATCAAGCCGGCAAGCCTGATTTTGACAGCGAAGCATCAGAATTATTGGTGTTATAGTGTCACCATGCGGACCACAGTCACCCTCGAAGACGACACTGAGCAGATAATCCGTAGCCGGATGAAACAGCGGCGAGTCTCGTTCAAACAAGCATTGAACGACCTCGTCCGGCAAGGGCACGCCCACACGGCGCCACCACGAGAGTTCCGGACCCGGACCGCCTCGATGGGAACTCCGATGCTCAACCTCGACAAAGCACTGGCACTCGCGGGCGAACTCGAAGACGACGAACTGATCCACAGGATGGAAACCGGATCGTGAAGCTGGTGGACGCCAACGTGCTGCTGTACGCAGTCAACGAGGACGCGCCCCGTCACAGCGAATCGCGGCGCTGGCTCGACGGCGCACTCTCAGGAGAGGCGACGGTCGCATTCGCCTGGATCGCGCTCCTCGCCTTCCTGCGGCTGTCCACCAAGCGGAACCTGTTCGCCAACCCCCTGTCGCCGACCGAAGCTGTCGGGCGGGCAGAGGCCTGGCTGGCTCGACCGTCGGCCACTCTCGTTGAACCCACAGCCCGGCATCTCTGGCTTGTCCAAGAACTGCTCGAACCGCTCGGGACGGGCGGCAACCTCGTAAACGATGCCCACCTCGCGGCACTCGCGGTAGAACACCACTGCCAGATCGTCTCATACGACCGCGACTTCACCCGGTTCGCCGGTGTGACGCTTGAGACGCCGGCCTAGCCGCGGCGAGGGAATGCGTTCACAGCAACGTTCGCGTCGCGGTGAACGGCTCTACACCGGCGTAGGGAACTCCGGTCAACAGCCGCGGCACACATCAGACGTTCGAGACTGGTACCTCATCCACAAACTGTAGGCCGGTCACTCCATAATCTGTAGGCTGATCGTTTCATAACTTGTTGGCCATTTGGCGAATATTCTGTAGGGTCAGGAGTCGAGCGGTTGCCGGTTCGGTGTGCGTGACGCACCGTGCCAACACCGGGCAACCGAGGAATAGCAGCCATGTCAGACACGCTCGAACCCGACGGTTACCGACCCCGTGTGACCGATTCGGCGGTCGCAGGGGCTTTGGCGGCCATGCCGACCATCGTCATCGAGGGGCCGAAGGGCTGCGGCAAGACCTGGACGGGTCGAAAATTCGCCCGCAGCGAAGTGCTTTTCGACCACGATCTAGACGCCCGCCGATCAGTCTCGGTTGTGCCCGGGCTCGTTCTCGACGGCCCCGAACCACGTTTGTTCGACGAATGGCAGCTCGCTCCAGAAATCTGGAACCAAGCCCGGCACGCCAGCGACGAGGGGCGACGGACCGGTCGATTCATCCTGACCGGTTCGGCCGTGCCCGCCGATGACATCACTCGCCACTCCGGCGTCGGACGCATCGCGCGGGTGCTCATGCGCCCGATGTCGCTGCTGGAAACGGGCGAGTCCTCCGCGGAGGCGTCGATAGGTTCCATGCTCGATGCGGAACCGGTGAGGGCACGGCAGCCGGAGGCCGAGTTCGCGGACGTCGTCGAAGCCCTCTGCCGGGGCGGCTGGCCCCGGTTGCTGGATCAGACCGCGGCCGACGCCCAGCTGTTCTTGGACAACTACCTCGGGGAACTCTGTCGAACCGACGTCAGCGAGGTCGACGGAGTGGCGCGTGATCCCGGCGGAGTGGCTCGCCTCATCGCTTCGATCGCCCGCAACGTCGCAACGACTGCGTCGTTCTCGAAGCTCGCCGCGGAGGCCGGCGGAGACCGACCACTGAACCGGACGACCGCAACGGAATACCTGCGCTCGCTCGAACGGCTCTTTATCGTCGAAGACGCACCGTGCTGGCGCACGCATCTGTGCTCGAGGGCTACGCTGCGCGCTGCCCCGAAGCGGCACTTCGTCGACCCGTCGCTTGCGGTAGCCGCTCTCGGCGCGAGCCCTGAACGCCTGCGGTCAGACCTGCGAGCGCTCGGGTTTCTCTTTGAGTCACTGGTGGTACGGGACCTGCGCATCTATGCCCAGGCCAGCGGTGCAGAGGTCTGCCACTACCGCGACAGCGACCAGCTCGAAGCCGACGCCGTCATCCAAGCACGCGACGGACGCTGGATCGCCGCTGAGATCAAGCTCGGCGGCAATGACAACATCGAACAGGCCGCCCGATCTCTGCTGCGCCTGCGCGACAAGGTGGACACTGCCCGCATCGGCGAACCCTCGAAGCTGCTGATCATCACAGCCACTGGCTACGGCTACGACAGACCCGACGGCACGACGGTCGCACCCATCACTGCACTCGGCCCGTGAACCTGGAGGGCACCGACGGCCGGGTCTCGGCCCGCTCGGTGCCAGGTACATAACAACAACCGCGACGGATCCCGACGGCCACGCTACCGAGAGGATTATTACTGCCCAGACTTCTGGAAACGGCCCTTCCGGTCGATCGAAGTGCCCGCCTCGAGCCGATGCCTTAGAAACGCGGGTTCGGGTCAGCGGGGGCGGTGTTGAGTGTCGAGGCCGGCGGTGATGAACAGGGCGGTGGCGTGCTCGGCCACGTCCGCGGTGTGCCAGACGCCGGGGGCGTTGATCGCGTACTCGCCGGTACTGATGGTGGCGGATTGTTGCGTACCGTCGGGTAGTTCCTGGTGCAGGGTCATCTCACCCGCGGTGCACACCACCACTTCGGAACCGAGTGGGTGCATCTCCCACACCTCCCACGGTTCGGTGAACGAGTGCATGGCAACCAGCCGGCCCTCCGCACCATCGCCGGCGTGGCGCTGGGTGTAGTCGCCATACCAGCTCATCTCGCCCGTGAACTGTGGCTCGACCTCCGCGGTGGCCCCCAATCCGAGATGGATCAGGTTGGTGTCAAGAGCAAACACGGGTCCTTCGGGAACAGTCATGGGCCCATTGTTGCCCAGACCGGCCGAGCACGCCCGTCCAACGCAATTCGCGGGACGGGTCCCCCCCCTTCGGTGGTCGGTTGGAGACTGCCCACGGTCAGTCGGTCAGTCGGTAGCGGGCTCCCCTCCCGGCACCGGTCTTGGTCAGCAGCCCATCGTGGGCCAGACCGCGCAGCAAAGTCAGTGCCCGGGAACGCGACACGCCGAATCGGGACTGCACGAGTGAGTTGGTGACAGGTTCCTTGTCGGCCCAGGCCAGGATCTCCACCCGCATCTCGTTGCGGCTCAGCGGCCGCCCATAGGGCGCGGGAACCGCGGACGAGAGTCGATAGCGGGCGGCCCCGCCGCTGCTGTCACAGTCCAGGTAGCCCGACTCGCACAACCGTTGGAGCGTGTTGCGGGCCGGCGAGACCCCGACGTCGAGCAAGGCGCGAACTGTTGCGTTGGTGAGCTCAACTCCCCGGAGCGCTTCGACAAGGACGCGGCGGTCACCAGGCAGCAACTCCGCCTCCCCCAGGACCTCTTGAGTCCACGCCAGTTCTTCTGGCGTGACCGGCCCGTCGGTCGACAACACGGCCCTCACCCAACCGGTGGGAGCCTCCTCGAACGTAGGCTCGAAACGCAACGTTGCGGCCATCTCGCGGCGAATGAGATCGATACCTCGGCCCGCGTCCTCGGCAAGGCCGAACGCGCGCAGGGCATTGATCACAGCCTTGTTGCGCGCGAAGTGCGCCTCGCCAAGGTTTTCACCGGTCACGCCGCCCGCAAAGCCACCAGGCGAGATCACGGTGACCTCATTGGGCCTCAGATGCACTTCGACAGCAGATCCAGAGAGTTGATAGTCGCGATGGGCCACTGCGTTGGCGAGCGCCTCGCGCAGGGCATCGACAGGAAGGCGGGGAAGCTCGTGCCGGGTGGTGCGCAGGACCACGAGGTCAAACCCGATTTCCGCGATGATCCAATCCACAGCGTCCTGGACCTGCCGGCTCGGAGTGCCGTCGAACACCTCTCGTCGGTCATACTCTGGGCCGTCCCCGAAGCGGAATACCTCGACATGCGACTTGCCGAATGCCGCGGGCGCCTCAGCGACCAGGAACAGCGCACCCGCGTTGGTCAGCGCACGCGCCGTGTCGCCGCGAACTGCCAGACCCCGCTGGGCGAGAGCGTCGGCGAGATTGACGGGATCTTGGTCGGACTCGATCCCCAAGGCACGACAGAGCTGGATCAGCAACTCGTGATCGACGTCGCCGAGCACCCAACGCGATGGGGCCGTCTCGAAGTCTCCCGGCAGTCGACTTGTGACCAGTTGCCGCAGCTGGCGTCCCAGCAAGGGCAGATTCTGCTTGCCTCGGCGAATCAGCGGACGCCCATTCGAAGTCTGGGCAACGCCGTCGCGCCGTGGACCGACCGCAACCACCGTGATCTCCACCCGGCCCACTCGCATGCTTCTGAGTTGGACTGGGCCGGGCGACTCTATTTGGCCGATGATCTCCCAGAGGTCCTTCTCCACGCCCTCGTCCAGCGAACAACCGACCACCGTACCCCGATCATCGATCCCGATCATGACAACGCCGCCGTCGGCATTGGAGAACGCGACGATCGCTTCTTGAATGGGGCGGCGGCCAGTGCCGGCCTTCCATTCCACATATTGGCCCTCGCTCGGGAAGGCCGCGCCGAACTCCTTTTGGGTCACGTGCCCTGGCAAATCGGCACTAGACGGCGGAAAAGGCGAAATGCGGATAAATGCACGTTCCGTCATTTCAGCAGCTTAGGGTTCGGTAACCCACGAAGCGTGCATTTCTGTGCGATTCGGTTCGGACTAATCTCGTCTGTGAACAGTCATACGCCCGTTGTTGCCCAGACCAGCCAAGCACGCCCGTCCAAGTTGTTGGACCGGCGGATCACGAAGTTGTGTCGTTGAGAATCATCACTGTCTTGACTTCGCTGTGGAAGTCGAGCGCGTGGTCGCCGCCCTCACGGCCGATGCCGGAGATGCCGCAACCACCGAACGGTGCGGTGAGATCTCGCACGAGGAAAGTGTTGACCCAGACCAGACCGGAGCGGAGCGCCGCGGCGACTCGTTCGGCCCGTTGGTGTGAGCCGGTATAGACAATCGCTGACAAGCCGTAGCGAGTCGAGTTGGCGAGCCGGACCGCTTCGGCCTCGTCCTCGAAGGTCTGGAACGTTAGCACCGGACCGAAGATCTCTTCCTGCACCACCTCACTGTCGTTCGTGGCCGGCTCGATCAGCGTCGGTTCGTAGTGAAGCGAGTCCTTGACCGGTCGCCCGCCGCGCACGATGGCGTCGCCGGCGGCGCGGGCCCGTTCAACGAAGCCGTGGACTCGCTGACGGTGGTCGGGATGGGCCAGCGGTGCGATATCGGTGTTCGGATCGCGGGAATCGCCGAGGACCAGTTGATCGGCATGGTGGTGAAAGCGCTCCAGGAAGGGTTCGCAGATCGAGCGTTCCACGAGCAGTCTTGTACCCGCCAGGCAGACCTGGCCTGAATCATCGAACTGCCAGGCGGCTCTGTGGGCCGCAGCGTCCAGGTCGGCGTCGGCGAAGACGATCAGCGGACCCTTTCCGCCCAACTCCGCGGTGAACGGAACGATATTCTCAGCCGCCGCCTTGCCGATCACACGACCGGTGGCGGGCGATCCCGTGAAGCTGATCCGCCGCACCCGGGGATCGGCGACCAGAGCGGCACCGACTTCGGCTCCGATCCCCTGCACGAGGTTGTAGGCACCTGGCGGGAAGCCCGCTTCGAGCGCGAGTTCGGCGAGCAGAGCAGCGCTCAACGGAGACCACTCGGCCGGTTTGTGGATGACCGAGTTCCCGGCCGCGAGGGCCGGGGCCAGCTTCCATGTGGCGAGCATGAAAGGCGCGTTCCAAGGGGTGATCACCACAGCCGGCCCCGCGGGCATGCGCTGCACTGTGTTTGTCATGCCCTTCGCGTCCCAGTGCCTGTCTTCGTGGGCGACTATCAGATCGGCATAGGTGCGGAAGTTGAGTGCTCCGCGAGCCACGAGCCGCAGCTTCATCGACTCCTCGAGAAACCCCATATCGAGACATTCGACGCGGGCGATCTCATCGGTGTTGTCGTCGATCAGGTCCGCCAACCGGTGCATCGTCTCGGCGCGCTCCACCACGGTCGTACTTCCCCACATTTTGAAACCGGCCACCGCGGCGGAGACCGCGGCCTCGGCGACCTCCGAATCGCCGCTGGCGATGTCAGCCAGATGGAGTCCGTCCCAGTCCAGCGGCGAACGAGTCTCGAACGTGGAATCCGAACCGACCCAATCCCGGCCGATCAGATGCCCGGTCGGAACCGAGACTCCGTCGACGTCAGCGCGTTCTGGTCCAGTCATCTCTCTATGCTTCGGTCGCTGCGCCCCCGGTCGCCGCGGCTTCGTCTCTTCCGCCTCCGGTTTCCGCGGTTGCGGCTTCGGTCACCGTGGCTTCGGTTGTCGCGGCTCCGGCTGTGCCCGGCGATAGCACTGCGCCCGGCGAAGGCAACGCGCTTTCGTAATGTTTCGCTCCCGGGCCGAGCGGTGCGCGGATTCCTCGGTACTCCCAGTCGCCTCCCAATGCGGTGGAGCGAACCTCTTCAGAGTCGCTGGGTTGGGCTCCCACGTCATCACGAATCGGTGTTGGGCCGGTCACGATCGTGTTGGTCAACTCGCCGAGACCCTCGACTGTCACCGAAACCACATCACCGGGGTAGACCGTGCGCGAATTGGCAGGGGTGCCGGACAACAGGATGTCGCCGGGCACCAGCGTGATCGTGCGGGCAATGTCGGCCACGATGTAGTGCATGTCCCATTCCATCTCGTCGGTGGTGGCGTCTTGGCGGACCTCCCCGTTGACGAGGGTCTGGATCCGTCTGCCTCGGAAGTCCCAGTCGGTGACCAGACCCGGGCCGACCGGGCAGAGAGTGTCGCTCCCCTTCACACGCAGCATGGAACCGGCGTCGGTGTCGCGGAAGTCATGCAGCCCGTAGTCGTTGGCGACCGAGTAGCCGGCGATGTAGTCACCAGCCTGTGCGGGTGAGACGTTGCGACAGGTCCGGCCGATCACGATGGCAATCTCGCCCTCGTAGTTGAGCCACTCACAGCCCTCTGGCCGGACCACATCGGCACCGTGACCGCACAGAGCCGTGATCGGCTTGTGGAAGTAGGTGGGCGCGGCCGGGAGTTTCGCCACGAACTCGTCGACGCGGCTGCGGTAGTTGAGATGAATGCAGATGATCTTGGTCGGTTCGACGGGTGCAAGGTGGATGGCGTCGTTCAACGCCACCCGACGACCATCGCCCGCGATCAACTCGTCGCCCCGGCGTTCTGTGAGAGTCGGGTAACCATCGACAAGGACACGGCGGTATTCGGTCATAACCTGCGACGATAGTCAATCGCGAGATCTTTTGGTACCGAACGATCCATGAACTCAGGTTGAACACCTATGGTTGGTAGCTGGAGGACGACGAGAGCTTGACCGATAACGAAGGTTCGACGGACGGTGAAGACTTCCTGGCCGCTGAGCGTGACATCCGCAAACGACTCGGTGATCGGGAACTCGATCTCGATTCGCTGCACGCCATATCCAACATCTATAGAGCCGCCACGGCTGTGCGTCGTCGAGCGGAACGAGAAGTATTGGCCCAGCACAACCTGTCCTGGGGTGGGTTCACGATCTTGTGGGTTCTGTGGGTCTGGGGCCAGATGGACACCGCCAGGCTGGCGTCTGAGTGCGGCCTGGCCAAGGGCACCCTCACGGGAATGCTGTCGACGCTTGAACGGACCGAACTCGTTGAACGGGAGAGAGTCGAAGCTGACCGCCGCAAAGTGACGGTTGCGCTCACCGCCGACGGCTTGACTCTGATCGAAGATCTGTTCCCCCGCTTCAATGACTTCGAGGCCGCCATGTCTGAAGGACTCTCCGCTGAGGAAAAACGAGAAATGGCCCGCCTGCTCCGCAAAGTAATCTTGAACGCGTCGCTGTAACCGGGCGTAGCCGGAGCCGCGCTGTCGTTGCAGGGTTCGGGGATCGGCTATTGGGAGTCTTGGGCGTGGGAGTCTTGGGCGAGGCGGGTGAAACCGTCGCGGGTTTGGGGGAGTCTCATCTCCAATACCCGCGAGGCCACGACGGTGCGCAGGATCTGGGCCGTTCCGCCGCCGATGGTGAACATGCGCACATCGCGGTACATGCGCTCCAGAGGATTGTGTCGTGAGTATCCGGCCGCGCCGAACAGCTGCAGGGCGTCACTGACCACACCTATGGAAGTCTCGGCGGTGAAGAGTTTCGCTTGGGCGGCAAGCGTCGGGTCGGGAAAGCTGCTGTCGTTGGGACCACGCGACGCAGCAGCCCGATAGGAGAGGCTCCGAGCCGCCTCGAGTCGCGTCGACATGTCTGCGATCATCCACTGCAGGCCCTGGAACTCAGCGATTGGCCGTCCGAACTGTCGGCGTTGTTTCACGAAGGCGACACCGAGTTCGCAGGCACCGGCGGCCAACCCCAGAGCCACCGTTCCCGCCCCGACGCGCTGGCTGTTGTAAGCGTTCATCAGATCAGCGAAGCCACGCTTGAAACCGGACGGCGGCAACAGCACCATGTCGTCGCGGACCTCCATGTCCTCGAAGATCACCTCGCGCTCGGGAATCCCCCGCAGCCCCATGGTCGGTTCGCGCTTACCGATCAACAGACCGGGAGTCTCGTCGCGGACGGCGAGAAATCCGCCGATGCCCTGCTCGGCGCCGTCCTCATCGAAGACCCGAGCGAAGATCAGGTGCAGTTTCGACACCCCGGCTCCGGTGATCCAGTGCTTCTTGCCGTTGACGATGTAGCGGTCGCCGCGCCGGTCAGCACGGGTGGTCATCTCCGAGGCCGCGCTGCCGGCATCGGGTTCGGTGATGCAGATCGCCGGCTTGTCGCCGGCCAGCACCAACTCGGCAGCCAGTCTGCGCTGCGCATCGGTGCCATAGGCCGTCACTGCGGAGATCGCTCCCATGTTGCACTCGACGGCGATCCGGCCTGTGACCCCGCAAACCTTGGCCATCTCTTCGACCACGAGCACCGCGTCCAGCAACGAGCGGCCCGGGCCGCCGAACTGCGTTGGGATCGTCATACCCACGAGTCCTGCCTCGGTGAGCGCAGCCACGTTGGCCCACGGATACTCCTCAGTTCGATCGACCTCCGCGGCGCGGGGAGCGATGACCTCTTTCGCCAGATCACGAGCACGGTTCTGCAGAGCGGACTGTTCGTCGGTGAGCATCTGGTTCATGTCGTTGCTGCCTTCAAGGTGGTGAATTCGGCGGATGCGTTTCGGGTGAGGGTGATCAGGTCGCGTTGCGCATTGCTGCCGCCTATGCGGTGCGTCTCGGGTGCCAGACTGTCGAGTTCGGCCACCGCTGCGGCGTGATCGCCTTCAGCATGGGACCTCACCGCAGCCAGCAATGGGCGCACGACCTCGCTGAAGGTGCGGGCGTTCTCCGACACGGGGGAGCGATGGGAAGCTTCAAGACCTTCAAAGAAAGGCGTCGCGCCCCGATGGGACGACTCACGAAGAAACACCAGCGAGGCGTGCAGGTCGATGAATCCGCAAGTGTGACGTTCGGCAATATCGGCCCAGCGGTCAGCCAGCGCCGACCAACGGTCGGCCACATCGACACCGACTAGTTCGAGCCGCCACAACAACGAGGTCAGGTCGCACAAGCGGAACGCCGTGGTGGCAACCTCCAATTCCTGGTCGTGGATCGACAGGACCCGCTGATACCCGCCTGCCGAAATGAGTCTGAGCGCCAGATGCCACCAGATGTGGGTCGACAGCGCATCCTGGTCGTGCCAGACAGCCTCAGGTCCGTCGAGGAGATCCAAAGCACCCTGCTGGTCGTTGGTGGTCTCGTAAACGTGGGCCAGAGCATGTCGAGCCCAGAGATCGTCCGGGTCGAGATCAAGGGCCGCTCGCCCGACCCTTTCGGCCTCATCCAGGCGACCGGATTCCTCGAGGGCGAAAGCGAGCTGTCCCTGGACGAAGCCGTAGCCGTGGTCGTCGCTCTGCCAGCGATCCGCGGCCGCCAGCGAGGACCGCAAGCGTCTCTCCGCGTCTCCAACGTGAAGATAGATGTCGTGCGCGATCCGAACCGCCGCGAAATCGTTGGTCCGCGCCGCGATTCCGTCCCACACTTCGGCGGCTCTGGTGTAGTCGCCTGCCAGGAGGCGCTTCAAGGCTCTGACGTGGGATTGGTCCCTCTCACCTGCGGCTCCGGTCCGCTGATCAATCCGTTCGACTTCTGTTGTCAGATGTGCAGCGTCGGGGGGAGTGCCGGCGAGAACGTAGTAGGCGGCGTTGTAGACCGGACCCAGCACGAACTCGGGGTCGTCCCGGTTTGCCGCTTCGAGTTCTTCCATCGGGTCGCCTCGGAAGTGCAGCATCGTGGCCCAGGCCCGGTCCCAGCAGGCAACGCTGGTTGCGGACCCGCTGACCGGTTCGCCCCAAGCGTCGACGTTCATCGGACTCGGACCTCGACATGCTCAATGCCGTTCACGAAGTTCGAACGAACGAACTCGGGCTCGCCGACAACCTCGATTCGCAGGTCCCGCTCGGCGATCTCGTCGAGCAGGATGGCGACCTCCAGGCGGGCCAACGGCGCTCCCAGACAGAAATGCGCGCCACCACCGCCGAATGCGACGTTCGCAGGCGGAACCGCTCGTCCGAGATCGAAGTGCTGCGGATCATCGAAGACCGTCTCGTCGAAGTTCGCGGCCGCGTACCACATGACGACCTTGTCGCCTTCCTTCAGTGGAGTGCCGGACAGTTCAACGTCGCGGGTGACGGTCCGTCGGAAATACAGAATCGGTGACGAATACCTGATCACCTCCTCCGCCCCGGACTCGGTCAGCCCGCGGTCGCCTTGGAGACGGGCGAACTCCTCACCGAAACGGTCGAACTGAAGTGCGAGGTGCGCTATGGCGGAGCGGGTGGTTTCGTTGCCTGCAAAGATCATCAGTCGGAAGAAGTTTGTGAACTCGTTGTCGCTGAGCTGCTCACCGTCGACTTCAGCGTTGATGAGCTTGGTGATCAGATCATCGGCAGGCCGCTTACGCCGTTGTTCGCCCAGTTCACGGGCATATTCGTTGATGCCGTGGGCAGCCGGGCTGTTGAACGGGAGCAGGCGGAGTTCGGTGGTGTTGCCGTAGGCGTCAGGCTCGAGCGGTTCGTTGGAGGTTCCCGCCACCAGGTAGTCGGAGAGTTCGATCATGTAGTCGTGATCGGCTTCGGGCACTCCCATCAGGTCACAGATGACCGAGATCGGGATCGGCTCAGCGACGGTGGAGACCCAGTCGCCTCCGCCGTCGGCGGTGATGTCGTCAAGACAACGGCAGACCCTTTCTCGGATCATCTGCTGGTAGTCGAGCACGTGACGCGGTGTGAAGGCTGAACTCACCAACCGTCGCAGGCGGGTGTGCACCGGGGGGTCCATGTCGATCATCGAGGCTCGAGATTCGAGCGCGTCGTCGTCGATGTCGTAGATCTGGATGTGACCGACCGCGGAGGAGTAGGTGTCGGTGTCACGCGACACCTCCACCACGTCGGCATGTCGGGTGACGGCCCAGAATCCGTCTTCGACAGCACTGCTGCTATCGGTGCCGCTGGAGTCGGTGATCGTGTTCCAGCAGAGACCGGGCGTGGCGCGAACCGTGGCGAACACATCGTGGGGGATGCCCTGCGAATACAGCTCGACTTCGGAGAGGTCGACGGGTGTTCGGGCCGCGGTCGTCATCGCTCAGCCGATCACGAACGGGTCGCGGGTCTTGCCGCTCAACTCGACCCAGACCACCTTGGTGTTCAAGAAACCGTCAATCGCCTCAAGCCCGTTGTCCTTGCCGTGACCCGACTGCTTCACACCTCCGAAAGGTGCGTTGCAGTTGACCGACCGGTAGGTGTTGATCCACACCGTGCCGACGTTGAGAGCACGGGACAGCCGATGGGCACGTCGAATGTCGTTGGTCCACACGCCCGCCGCCAGACCGAAGTCGGAGTCGTTCGCCAAGTCGATCACCTCGTCTGTGTCACGGAAGGTCATCACCGCCAAGACCGGACCGAATACTTCCTCGCGCACGATCGTGGTGTCGTTGTCGACGTCGACGATCACGGTCGGCCGCACGAAGCAGCCGCCGAGTTCGGGGTCCACCACACCGCCGGTGACGATCGTGGCACCTTCTGAGCGTGCCCTCTCGACCATCTCCAGGATCCGGTCGCGTTGCGACCCAGAAGCAGCGGGTCCCATCTCGGTGGCCGGGTCGCTGGGATCGCCGAGCACCAGTGTCTCGGCACGCGCCACCACCCTGGCGATCACGTCGTCGGCAACGTCCTCATGAATGTAGGCGCGCGAACCAGCCACGCAGGTCTGACCGCCGGCCGCGAAAATGCCTGAGAGCAGCCCGTTCGTCACGACTTCAGGATCCACATCGTCGAAGATGATCTGCGGGGACTTGCCTCCGAGCTCGAGCACGGTGGGTGTCAGGTTGTCGGCTGCGGCGTGGGCCACATGGCGTGCAGTCGCTCCTCCGCCGGTGAAGGTGATCTTGTCTATGCCCGGATGCGAGGTGATGGCCGCGCCGACCCCCGGTCCACCGGTCACGACGTTGATCACACCGGGCGGGAAACCCGCCTCGGCGGCGCGCTGGGCCAGCAGCAGCGACGTAACCGGGGTTATGTCCGAGGGTTTGATGACCGCTGTACATCCCGCTGCGAGCAGGGGTCCGAGTTTCCAGGTGAGCAGCATCAACGGCGAGTTCCAGGGCACGATCACACCCACCACCCCCACCGGCACCTTCTCTGTGTAGACCAGAAAATCTGGTGAAGGGTTGGGCAGTTGTTCGCCGTGGATCTTGTCGGTGACACCGGCGAAGAAGTCCAGATAGCTCTTCAGGGCCGCAGTCTGAGCTGAGGTCTCACGGATGATCTTTCCGTTGTCCCGAGTCTCGATCTCAGCGAGTTCCTCGGCATCGCGGGCCAACAACTCGCCGAGCTTCCGCATGAGCCGGCCTCGCTCAGTCGCGGGCATCGTGGCCCACGGTCCGGTCTCGAAGGCCTGGCGTGCTGCTCTGACCGCTTTGTCGACGGCACTTGGATCGTCGGGCACCTCTGCCCAAGCCTTGCCGGTGAACGGGTTGCTGGTCTGCATCCTCGGCCCGCCGTCGGAGGGTACGAAGGCGCCGTTGATGAAGTTGTCGAAGCTCTCGACAGAGTCGTTGGAATCAGTCATGGTCGTTTGCCTTCCTCGCGGATTGAGTGTCCTCGTGGATGGAGATGGCACTGCTCGGGCATTTGTCAACGACGATCTCGGCTCGTCGGCGCGGCAGCCGCCCGTCTCCGATCACTGTGGAGATGCCTTCGTCGTCGTCAAGAAGAAAGACGTCGCTCTCGAGCAGTTCGCACTGACCCACGCCCACGCAGACCTCAGCGTTCAGTTCGACGGTCACAAGGTCGTCCTGGGTGCAGCGCGGATCAGTTTCGACCATCGGCCACTCCCAGTTCCACTGACAGCACCCCGTGTACGAAGTTCGACGGAGCATGCACCGCCTCACCTCGGCGCTCGAGCACCATCGACCGCTTGCGCATCTCTGTGAGCAGCACCGTTACCTCCATGCGAGCCAGGAACGCGCCCAGACAGAAGTGCGGACCCCCGCCGCCGAAAGCGAAATGTGGATTGTCGGTTCGGCCGACGTCGAAGACGAAAGGATCCTCGAAGACCGACTCGTCGCGGTTGGCCGACACGTACCACATCACCACCTTGTCACCCGCCGATACCGGAGTGCCCGACAGTTCGGTGTCGACCGCGGCGGTTCGGCGCATGTGCAGCACGGGCGTGGCCCAGCGGAGCACCTCTTCGGTGGCGGGTGTGAGCAGCGCCTCGTCAGCGAGGATCCGTTCCCACTGATCGGGATGGTCGGCGAGTGCCATGGCGCCGTGGGTGATGGCCGTGCGGGTGGTCTCGTTCCCGGCGAACACAAGGACGTGGAAGAAGTTGCGGTACTCGTCGTGAGACAGGCGGTCTCCGTCTTCGGAGGCTTGCACCAGCATCGTGACCATGTCGTCGCGCGGGTCGTCGCGTCGTTTCGCGCCGAGGTTCTCGCCGTATTCGTACAGTGCATGGCTTGCCGGGCTCGCGAACGGCAGGAGCCGCAGGTCGGTGGTGTTGCCGTATGCGTCGGGTGGAAGGGAAGGCTGGTCACCCGTGCCCTCGACCAGGTAGTTCGAGAGCTCGACTAGGAAGTCGGCGTCTTCGACGGGCACGCCCAGAATTGCCAGGATAACCCGGATCGGCAGGGGAGCGGCGACCATCTCCACCCAGTCACCACCACCCGACGCCAGATACTCGTCGAGCAACTCCTCGGTGATCTCGCGGGTGAGCCCCTCCCAGCGGCGGATGTTGCGCGGAGTGAAGGCCTTGCTGACCAGACGACGCAGTCTGGTGTGGTCGGGGGGATCGGTGTCGATGATTGATCGACGCGCCTCCAGAGCGTCGGGCTCAAGATCCCAGAGGTTGCTGTGCCCCAACCCCGACGAGAACTCCCCGGCCCGCTTCGATGCTTCCCTCACGTCGACATGACGAGTAACGGCCCAGAACCCGGAGGACTCGTAGGGGTGCCAGGTGAGCCCGGGGCGGGCCCGCATCTCTGTGAACCTCTCGTGGGGCGCACCCCGCAGGTACAGCGACGGGGTGGTGACGTCAGGGTCCTCGGCGGGTCCAGTGGTCATGGGCGGAGTGGTCATGGGCGGAGTGGTCATGGGCTGGGTGGTCGTCTCGGCTAGCAGTGCTCAATGAAGCGGTCTCGATCCCATTGGCTCACATGGTCCGGGTCGTCGGACTCTGCGTTGGCGGTTGCGAGGTCGACCTCGGCTGAGGCGATGCTCACATAACTGCGTGAGAACATGTCCCCGAGCTGCTGCGCGATCGGGCTTGATTCGTAGGCCGCAATCGCCCCGGAGAGGTCGGTGGGCAGTGCCGGGCAGTCACCGGGGTTGCCGTACATGTCGCCGTGGCTCATGGCCGGCGGAACAAGCCCCCGTTCCACGCCGTCGGCGCCCGCAGCCAGCACACCGGCGATGATCAGGTAGGGGTTTGCATCGGCGCCGGCGGGACGGAACTCCACGCGGTTGGCCGAAGAACCTGCTTCGGTGATGCATCGGGCCAGGACCGTGCGGTTGTCGAGTCCCCAGTGGACGTGTGTGGGGGCGAAGGTGTAGGGCCGGATCCGCTTTCCCCCGTTGGGTGTCGGGGCACCCAGCAAGGTCATCGAGAGAGTGTGTTCCAGAATGCCGGCGAGCCACTTCGCCATCAGCTCGTTCGGTTGCTCGTCTGAGTCGGCGAATGCGTTGGCGCCATCGACGTTGAGGCTCGTATGAACGTGCATTCCCGAACCTGAATGTTCGGTCCAAGGCTTCGGCATGAAGGTGGCGCGCAGACCGTGCTGCACGGCCACCTGCTTGATGATGCTCTTGTAGAGAACCGTGTTGTCGGCTGCGGTCATGGCATCGACGGGTCCGGTGTTGAGCTCGATCTGGCCGGGTCCGTATTCGGCGTTGGAGGACTCCACTTCGATGCCCGCCCCGGCGATGGCGTCACGCATGTCACGCAGCGTGTCCTCCAGTTCGAGCGCGTCGGTCAACGAGCTGTACTGGATGTGGCTCTGCACGGGCTCCCAGTCAGGAGTGCAGAGATAGAACTCCATCTCGGTCGCCACAAGGGGATCCAGCCCCTGCTGTTGGCAGCGTTCGATCTGTCTTGCCAGAACCGACCGGGGCGCCATCGGGTGTGGATCGTTGTCGGGGTCGAAAGCATCAGCGAAGACCAGCGCGTATCCGGGGCGATACGTCAAGATTCGCATGGACGACAGATCCGGTATCAAGCGACAGTCGAGGTAGCCGGTGTCCATGTTGATGAACTCGTTGTCGGGCAGGTCGTCCTGCATGTCGAAGACGAACATGGCGTCGGCGATGCTCACGCCACTCTCCGCGATGCTCGCGAAGAAGCGGTCGACGGGCACACGTTTACCTCGGAGACGCCCCTGGGTGTCGGGAGCGCCGACCTCGACTGTGTGGACGTCGTGCTCGGCAGCTTTCTGTCGGAGTTCGCTGATCATGTGAAGTCCCTTTCACTGACTGGATGATTTATGGTTGGGTTGGCAACGTGGTTGGGTTGGCAACGTGGTTGGGTTGGCAACAAGGAGGACGAGTCGGCCGCGGACGTCTCCGGCGCGGAGTCTGTCGTGGGCTGTCTGGGCTTCCGCTAGGGGCAGAGTCTCAACGGTTTGAATGATCGTCGGTTCGCGACGGGCAAGATCCAGCAGTTCGTCGAGTTGGCTGCGGCTGCCCCAGACGCTTGAGAGGAAGCGGGCTTCGTGGGGCACCGCGCCGAAGCCGAAGGGGATTCGCCCTCCCCGCAGGCCGACGACGGCGACCATGCCTCGCCTCGCCACTGCCGAGGCGGCCGTGGCGAGGGTGACTTCCGCCCCGACGAAGTCGATCACAACGTCTGCGTGGGCGAGTTTATCGCCCGGCGACGCAGCAGCGTGCGCTCCCATCTCCACGGCGGTGGCACGCTTGTGGTCCGACGGGTCGAGCGCGGTCACGTGTGCGTCGCTGAGCAGACGCAGGTAGCGGATGGCGAACTGGCCCAGCCCACCTGCTCCGATGACGAGCGCCCGGCCGGCGGCTCCGCGATCGCGCAGAATATCGAGTCCGTGGTTGACCGCTCGATAGGCGGTCAGACCACCGCAGGCCAACGGCGCGGAGGCCACCGGGTCCAGACCACCGAGCGGGGCCAGATAACGGCGGTGCTTCACCCACATCCGTTCGCAGTAGCCGCCGTCGACCAGCAGCCCTGCTTCTGTGCTGTCGGCGCAGATCATCTCCAACTCCGCGTTGCATTCAGTGCAGGAACGGCATCCCCAGGGCGCGTAGACAATCACCGCGCCGAGTTCAGGGTGCTGTCCGGTGACTTCATGGCCCAGCACGATCGGGTAGGGGCTCGCAAACTCCCCGTCGACCACATGAAGATCTGAGTGGCACACACCACAGGCGGTGACCTCGATCATTTCGCCGCCCTGTCTGCCTGTGCCCGGCTCAGGGTGGTTTTCGTCCACCACCAGGGTTCGACCCGGCGCGGGGAGTACGACTGCACGCATCAGTAGCTCTTGGGGAGGCCGAGGCACTTCTGGGCGACGAAGGCCAGGACGAGATTGTTGTTGACGGGCGCCACTTGATAGAGCCGCGTTTCGCGGAGTTTGCGCTCGATGTCGTATTCGGTTGCGAAACCGAATCCGCCGTGGGTGTTGAGCGCTGCGTTGCCTGCTTCCCACGAGGCTTCGGAGGCGAGCATCTTTGCCATGTTGGCTTCGGCGCCGCACGGCTTGTCGGAGTCGAACAGGTTGGCGGCCTTCCAGCGCATGAGGTCGGCGGCCGCGAGGTTGGCGTAGGCCTTGGCAAGAGGGAACTGCACACCTTGGTTCATGCCGATGGGGCGGCCGAAGACCTCCCGTTCACGGGCGTACGCGCTGCCCCGCTCCAAGAAGAAGCGACCGTCGCCGATGCATTCGGCAGCGATCAGGATTCGCTCTGCGTTCATTCCGGTGAGGATGTGTCGAAAGCCGTTGCCCTGGGTGCCTACCAGGGCGTTTGCGGGAATGACCACATCGTCGAAGAACACTTCAGTGGTGTTGTGGTTCATCCAGGTTGCTATCGGGTTGATGGTGAGACCATCGATGAGACCACCGTCGTCGCGCAACTCGAGGATGAACACCGACAGGCCGTCAAACCGGCCGTCTGCTTCGTCGGTTGGGGTGGTGCGGGCCAGAAGGATCATCAGGTCCGAGTACAGCGCCCTGGACGTCCATATCTTCTGGCCGTTTATCCGCCAGGTGTCGCCGTGGCGCTCCGCTCTGGTGCGTATCGCGGAGGTGTCTGAACCGGCGACGGGTTCGGTGACACCGAAGGCCTGCAGGCGCTTGCGACCATCCGCGATCTGCGGGAGGTAGTGCTGTCTCTGTTCTTCAGAGCCGTGGCGCAGCAGCGTGCCCATCACATACATCTGGGCGTGGCAGACGGCGGGGTTGCCGCCACTGGCCGCAATCTCTTCGAGGATCACGGATGCGCCGGCGAGGCTGAGGCCACCACCGCCGTACTCCTCGGGGATCAGAGACCCGAGCCACCCTTGGGTGGTCAGCTCCTTGACGAAGTCCTCGGGGTAGCGGTCGGGTTCGAGCCCCCGCCAGTATTCGTTGCCGTACTTGTCGCAGAGGCGGCGCACCTCGCTGCGGATCATCTCGAAGTCCTCGGGGACCTGGGCGACCTCTGCGATGCGTGTTGTGGTGCCGGCGGCTGTCATGGTCTGCTCACTCCTCCTCGTCGCTCCAGAATCCCTGGCGCCGCAGCGCTTCTGTGGCGGCCACCCCGCTTTCGTGCAGGTGCGCCTCCATGGCTTCCCGGGCACGGTGCGCGTCGCGTTCGACCACCGCGTTGAGGATCCTGCGATGGTGTTCGACGGCCTTGCCGTCCCAGCCGTCGGCGAACTCGTAGTAGTCGGCGGGGACCGACCGAACCAGCAGACGCAGCAGCCAGCGGGTACGGCGGGGCGCCGCGGCATTGATGATGCGGTGGAACTCGTCGTTGAGAGCGGAGAGGTCTTCGTCGGAATCGGCGACGAAACGTTTCTGGATCGCTTCGAGCTCGGCGATCTGCCCGTCCTTGAGGGTGTCGGCGGCCATCGCCGCGGCTCGACCTGAGACCACGCCGTACAGTTCGTAGTGGTCGATGATGTCTTCGGGTGTCAAGCGGGCGACGAAGAAACCGCGTCGCGGCGCCGCGTCGAGGAGCCCTTCCTGCCCGAGCACGATGAGCGCTTCACGGATCGGGCTGCGGCTGACGTCGAGGGCACTGGCTATGGCGTCCTGGTCGACTTTGACTCCCGGTTTCAACGCACCGGTGAGGATCAGGTCCCGCACGTAGCGCGCGACCTCGTCAGCGAGTCCTCCGCGGCGCCGATTCTGCGGTTCGACCCGGGTGTAGGGGCCGTCATCGGGCATCGTGTCGTCCATGTCAGGTAGCTCCCTCAGTTCCGAGGTAGGCGACTCGAACCAGCGGGTCCGACTGCACCTCTTCGGCTGATCCGTGTGCGATCACCTCACCGTGGTCGAACGCGTAGATACGGTCGGAGATGCCGGTTATGAAGTTCAGGTCGTGGTCGATGACGACAACCCCGGCGCCGACAGTGGCTGCCATGTGGCGGACCTGCTCGATCATCTCGGTGGACTCAATGTCGCTCATGCCGCTGGTCGGCTCGTCGAGCAGCAGGAAGGAAGGGGCCAGCGCTGCGGCGCGGGCCAGTTCCAGACGACGGGAGTTGCCGTAGTCAAGCTCACTGGCTCGCCTGTCGCGGTGTTCCCACAAGCCGGCCTCCGCTATTACCGAGTCGACGTCAAGGGGCGCTGGGCCCTGCCGATGACTGGTTGCGATCAGTGCAGACACCTCCACGTTCTCTCTCACTGTCAGAGCCGCGAAGAGCCGCAGGTTCTGGAAGGTGCGCACGATGCCGAGCCGGGCAAGCCGATAGGTGGGAATCGCGGTGATGTCGTCGCCGTTGAGCGAGAAGTTTCCAGACGACGGCTCGACGAGGCCGGTTATGACGTTGACCATCGTCGTTTTGCCGGCTCCGTTCGGGCCGATGATGCCGATGACCTCGCCGCTTCGGGCGGTGATCCCTACATCGTTGAGGGCCTTGAAACCGCCGAAGGAGACGTCGATCCCGTGCGCTTGAAGCACCGATGATTCAACCGATTCGAGTTCGGGAAGCGGGTCCGGCCTGGTTTCCTCAGCGCGGTCTCTGCCCCCGGCTCGGAAGCGCCGGAAACGTGATCGGAGCCATTCGTCGAACTCCCAGTCGCCGAGCAGACCTGTGGGTCGAAGGATCATGAACCCCAACATCGAAACGCCGAGAAAGACTGTCTGCAGGTTCTCGCGGAACACCCAGTCGAGCGGTTCGCCGTCAAGGCCTATCCCGAATATCTCGAAACCGTCCTGCCCGAGTCGCCGGGCGAGTTCACGGCCGGCTGTCATCACCGCGACTCCCACCAGCGCGCCTGTGACGCTGTTGCGACCACCCACGATCAGCATCACCAGCGTGAGCAGCGTGTAGTTGAAAAAGAAGTTCTCGGGGAGCAGAGAGCCGTCTTCATAGACACGGAGGCTGGCCCCGACGCTGACAACCGCTACTGAGATCAGCAGGGCGACCATCTGTTGAACCAGTGGATTCACACCCATGGCACGGGCAGCGAGGTTGTCTTCGCGTGCAGCGACCGCGAGGCGTCCGCTACGACTTTGAGCATAGAGGCGAGCCACTACCAGAGCCCCGAGCAGGGCTGCATAGATCGGAACCCGGGTGTCGAGCTTTCCGCCGATCGGGAAGAACAGGCCTGCTCGTTCTCCGCCGGTCAACTCGGGCCAGTTTCGGGCTACCTCGTGGGTGACGAAGAGCAGAGCGAGGGTGATGACGGTGGCCGAAACCGCCCCGGATTGAGCACCTGAGCGTGCGAGTCCTACACCGATGATGAAAGCGACCCCCACAGTCAGCAGCACGGCTACCAGAACTGCGGCAGTTGAGCCCACCTCGACTTCGGCGAGACCGAAGGGCGCATCCGGGATCCGCTTGGCTTTCTCTGTTGGGGAGATTGCGAACACCGCAAACGTGTACCCGGCTATGGCGCCGAATCCGATGTGGCCGAACGACAGCACGCCAGTGTTGCCGACATAGATCTGGATGCCGAGCACGATCACAGCATCGATCAGCATGACGGTCACGAGCCGCTCAGCGGCTCCGCCCAACCAGTTCTGATAAGTCAGGGCAGCGCCGACGAACACGCTGAACAGCAGCACCGAGCCGATGATCGGAAAACCGACGTCTCGTTGCAGGTTCGGGAACATCACACACGCTCCGCGTGGGCGACTGTGATCAGGCCCTGCGGTCTGAAGATGAACAACAGTGCGATCAGTACGAAGACCACGCCCTCGGTGAGGCTCGCTACTGAGTCAGGCAGCCGACTGCGCAGCAGCACTTCGGCCAGTCCCAGCGCAAAACCGCCCAGGACCGCCCCGCGCAAGCTTCCGAGTCCGCCGATGAGGGCTGCCAACACGCCTTTGAGCATCGGGTCGATGCCGGCGGTGGGGGTGGTGCTGCCGGACCGCATCAGCCAGAACACACCGGCAATGCCTGCCAGCAGGCCGGACAACGCGAAGGCCCCGCGGATCACCGAGTCCGATTTCACGCCCATCAGTCGGGCTGTGTCGAAGTCGGCTGATGCCGCGCGCAACGCCAAGCCGAACATGGTCCGTTGCAGGAGAATCGTGGTTGCGATCAGCGTGGTGATCGTGACCACGATCACCACCGTGTCGAATACCTCGATGTTGAGCGGGCCGACCGAGTAGGTGTCGGTTACCCAACCAGGGCGCGAATACGTCTTGACCGACGCAGAAACGTAGAGGAGAAAAACAGCCGACACTACGAAATGCACGCCGAACGAGGTGAGCAGCAGTGTGAAGTCGGATTCTCCGCGGACCCGGCTGAAGGCGACACGCTCGATCACCAACGAGGCAACCACGGCGCAGACGATGATCAACGGTGTGATGATGTACCACGACCAGCCTTGTTGGCTTGCTGCGTAAGCCGCATACCCGCTGATGGTGATGAGTTCACCGTGCGCGAAGTTGAGCAGGTGCATCACGCCGAACACCACGGCCACGCCGAGCGCGAGCAGTGCGTAAATGCTGCCCCTGCCCAGTCCATCGATGAGATTTTGAAGTAGTTCGATCATTTCTCAGCCGCCGATGAATGTGCCGAAAAGGTCGTCGTGCCGGCTCAGCTCGCTGCCGGTGCCCTGCGCCACGATCTCTCCGCTTCGCAACACGTAGGCACGGTCAGCGACCTCGAGCATCCGGATGGCGTTCTGCTCAACCACCAGGAGCGTTCGTCCCTGCTTCCGAAGGGAATCGATGAGTTCGAACACTGCGTCCACAAGAATTGGTGCAAGACCCAGCGATGGTTCGTCCATCATCAACAGCCGAGGTCTTGACATCAAGGCTCGGGCGATTGCGAGTTGTTGTGCTTCGCCTCCCGAGAGAAAGCCCGCTGCGGTGTTCCATTTAGAGCGCAGCACCGTGAAGAGTTCCGCCATCTCGTGTAGTGCCTGCTCTCGATTTGGGCCCGGTTGGGTGATACCGCCGATCTTGAGATTCTCTTCCACGGTCATGTCGGTGAAGATGCGGCGGTGTTCTGGCACCAGGGCGAGCCCCGAACGCAGGAGTCTCTCCGGAGGGTGCCCAGTGACGTCGCCGCCCTCGAAGGCAATCTTGCCTGCTGATGGCTTCAGAATTCCTGCGATCGAGTTGAGCAGCGTCGTTTTGCCCGCACCGTTCGGTCCGATGAGTCCCACCACCTCACCGGACCCGACGGTCAGCGTTGCATCTCGAAGTGCTGAAATCGCACCGTATCTGGTTGTCAACCCCGTGACTTCGAGCACGGTTTGGTCAGCTTCGAGTGTCGACTAGGACGTCCTCGCCGTTGACGATCCGGTTGATCGGGACGGCCTTGGGCGGAATGCCGTTCGTGCCCGCGTAGGTGATCTCACCGGACAATCCCTGGAATTCGGAGAGTGCCTGCACGGCTTGGCCGATCTGGGCCGGGCCGTCGCATCCGCAGTCGAGCATTGCCTGAATCCCCACGAACATCGAGTCGACGTAGAGCGCCATGAAGCCACGGCTCTCGAGCGCCTCCCCGTTGACTGTCTCGTAGCGGCCGAGGAGCGAGTCGATCGGGTCGCCCTCGCTGATGCTGGTGTGCGGCGTGTGGGCGATGCCCTCGTTGTTGTCCTCGCCTTGGATTCCCGTTGCGTCGAGTGCGTCGGTGCCAATGTAGGTGAGTCCGTCGAGTCCTTGACCCTCGAGCTGGCCTCGCAGGGCGGTGACCTGGAAGCCGAGAGCGGCAGAGAAGACGACTTCGGTGTTGTCGGAGATACCGGCGATCTCGTTGACCTGGGCGGAGAAGTCGGTGTCGGCGGCCCACACGTAGGTTTGGGTGCTGACGACTTCACCGCCTCCGGCGATGAACGCCGCAGCGAAAGCGTCCGGGTTGACGCCGGTGTAGGGAACTCCCTCACCTTCGGTGAACACGATTGCTCGGGTGATCCCCTGGTCAAGCGCCCAGTCAGCGGCTGCGGACGACATCTGGTGGTCGTCGAAGGTTACGAGATAGGAGTTGATCGAGGCGTCCGCAAGGGTAGGTTCGGTGGAGGCAGCCACAAACAACGGCACCTGTCCTTCAGTGGTCTGCAGGATTGGCAGGGCGAAGTCGGCAAACGGTGGACCGATCAAGAAGTGGGCACCCCAGTCGAGCAGTTCTGCGGCCGCCAGCGCGGCGTCGGCGCCGACTTCCGCAACTCGGACTTCCACAGGTCGGCCATTGATACCGCCTTCGCAGTTGGTGAGGTCGGCTACGAAAGGTACGAGTTTTGAACCCGGGATGTCTACGAATCCGACGACATCACTGAAGTCCATCGCCATTCCGACCCTGATCGGGTCGCCGCTCGGCGCGTCAGCACAGTTGTCGAGGTCGGTGCCGAGGATCCCGGCGATGTCGACAGCGGTATCCATATGTGGCTCGTCGGCCATGTCGTCACCGTCGGCCATGTCATCGCCGTCGTCATCGGCCATGTCGTCGCCGTCGTCGGCCGCGACGGGCGTGGTGTCGTCGCCGTCGTCGTCTCCGCAAGCTGCGGTGAGCAGTGTGAAGATCGCGAAAAGAGCGATCACTGTCTTTAGTTTCATTGGGTTCCCCTCCTAGGACAATTGACTGGGATCATGGCACAGAATTCGTTTGGTAGCAAACGAATTCTGTATACAATACACAATATCGCCGACCGGTGTGCTCTGATCCGAAGAGTTCCGTCAGATGCAGGAGGGTTCTGCATCCACTCTCGCACTCACCGACACGTCCCGCAGCCCCTTCTGCCCTGGTCCAGCTCGACGACGCCTTTGCTGCGGTGAGGACCGGCGACTACGCAAGGGCAATGGAGCTCGTTGAGGATTTTGGTCCGGCGCACGAGCGTCAGAGGCGTCAAATCCAAATCGACGCGTTGTCCGGCCTCGGTCAGAGCGACGAGGTTCTTGCGCTACTCAACCCGCCCGAGACGATCGAGGAAGTGACCCGAGCCGTTTCGATGCTCCTCGAGCGGCCAAGCGGTCTCGTTGACTGACAGCGTAGTGCGAGCGCTCGTAGCTGTCACCGCCCGGGATCTCAGCTTGCCGTCGTTCGCTGGACTCTGCACGATGGACTCGAGGGAGTTCTACGAGTTCGCACCACACGACCTGTCCCTTGAAGGTGAAACCGCTGGATTCGATGCGTACGAGACTCTGCTTGAAATCGGTCCGCCTGACACCGACATGTATTTCTTGTCGCTCGCAGCGCTTCACCGCGCACGACTTAAGTTCGCCAATATCCTCCGCCTTCAAGCGACCCCCTCGCTGGAGCAAGTCGGACCGCGAGGACTACTTCAATACGGTGACTTGAGCGCCGAAGGGCTCGGTGCGCTACTGACTCCTACGCAAGTGGATGTATGACATCGATAATCGCGCAGTTCAGGAAACGGGATATCTGTTCGAGCCCATCATGGCTGACGCTATCGGAGGATCGCCGATAGCGGCTGCTTCTAGCCCGGTCCGAAGAGGCGGCACAGATCGGGGCCGTCAAGTGGACTGTCTGCGCGGTGGGGAGGCGTACGAAATCAAGATTCGTGTTATCATCGCAGCTTCGGGCCAAGGCCGCTGGAGAGAGTCAACTCGACCGCAAGTAATGTCAAACTCGCCAGTGTAAGGGCAACCATGAACAGAAGGGTTGCGAGATATTTGTAGCCCTTCCACTTTGACAATGCCATCTGCCTTCTGTAACCTACTTTAAAAGCCAGCCAAATGTTGCGGGTCATATCATCTGGCCTACTCTCCAAGGCCGCTATCTGATACTCCACGGCCGGTTCATGCGTCAGCAAATACGGCCAGCCTACTATACTGATCATCGTCCCAACAGATGCTAGATAAGACAAGTCAAGCGAATATGCGAAAATCCCGAAGAACCCCATGAGGATATAAGATATACCAAGCGGCAATATACGAACGGCAAAGTGCTCTACGATAGTTCGCGGGGGAGGCTTTACTGATAGTGGGGCCGTTATCAACCGTTCATAGTCTTTGCCGAGTTTAGTCTTCACCCACTGCTCGTATGGAACTTCCGGTTGATCCAATATCCACTGCTCAAACCCCACGCCAAGCTGGTTCTTCCTCCACTGAGCGTAGTCTAAGGCGCGCGATGCCCTTAGCCACTGCTCATAGCGTAGGCTGCTGGCCGGTTCTGTGGAAGTATTAGATAAAGCTGCTCGCCCATCCATCTTTCGGATCCTTTTTGCTAATCTCTTTCACCTTAACCTATGTAGGTCGAGATCCGCCGTCTCGAACGGTTCCTCGACGAACTCCTCAAGCGCCACGGTACCACCCTGCGCGACGAACACGGCATCGACACCATCTCAGCAGCCACCCTAGACGAGTAGTTCCAAGGGGTGGGGGTCCACCATTTGGGGGGTGAGGGTGTCCATGCTCGGGGTTTCCCATAAACCTTGATCTTGGAGGACCTTGGTATGAACCCGGACTTGGACACCCTCGTGACTGCACTGTATGTGCGGATCGACGATTTGTTGGCGTCAAATCCCCATTGGGCGCCGCAGCGGCCTGTTGTGGGGATAGCGCCGAGGTTGTCGGACGCGGAGTTGGTCACTTTGGCGGTGCTGTCGGCGTTGTTGGGGTTCGATTCCGAGGCCCGGTTCATCCGTTACGCGACAGCGCATTTGAAGCCGTGGTTTCCGTATCTGCCGCAGCGGTCCGGTTGCAACAAGCGTCTGCGCCGCAGCGGCGAGTTGATGAAACATGTGTTGGGTGCGTTGGCCCGGGACTGCCCGTCGTTTCACGACGACGTGTGGCTGGTGGACTCAACCCCCGTGGAGTGCGGACGCAGCCGCGACACCGTACAGCGTTCTGATTTGGCGGGTTGGGCCGCCTACGGCTACTGCGCGTCGCACTCAAGGTGGTTCTGGGGGTTGCGCCTGCATCTCATCACAACACCTTCGGGACTGCCGGTCGCTTACGCGCTCACCGGCGCCAAACCAGCCAGACCCGCGCAGCAGTTCTTGAAACCGCTGCGCCAGATCATCGAATCAGTCAACTGGACCCTCAAATCCCAACTCAGTCTCGAACGCCACCGCGGCCGCACCAGACAAGGCGTCGCCGCACGAATACTGCAACGACTCCTCGCGCTCACCGCAGCCATCTGGCACAACCAAACCACCCACCAACCCGGACCCGCCCGATCCCTCACCGCCTACGACCACTAACCCCTTGGAACTAATCATCTAGTGTGCGAAGTCGGCGACCCGGCCCGGTTCGACCGCGAGTCCAAATTCGCCCGCTGGTGCGGCACAGGCGCCGTCGCGCTCTCACCGGGCGAAGGCACCGCCGATCCCGTCAAACACCGGCTCGATTTCAGAGGCAACCGGCGCATCAATTCGGTGCTGCACATCGCGTCGGTCACCCAGCAACGCAGCCAACCCCAAGCAGCCGCCTACCTCGCCAGAAAAACCAGCGAAAGAAAAACCCGACGAGCCCACAAACGCCACCTCGCCAACCGAGTCATCCGCCGAATGTGGCGCGACGAACAAACCCGAAAACAACCTCTCGCGCTCGCCGCTTGACAAGGGAGCGTCTGACAGACCCCGCAAGTCGGGCTTGATCATTTGGTGCCAAACGATTATGGTCTCGACCATGGCTGAACTCAAAGGGTTCATGTACCCGCGCACACCGACGGGTGCGGCCGGGATACTCCCGGGACCCCCATGGCACTACTCGGGCGAGATGCTCACTATCGAGTTCCGAACCGATCCGGCCAACGTGGCCGAACTCCTGCCGGCTCCGTTGGAACCAGCCGTCAACGACCCCGGCGCAGTCGCCTTGATCTGGGCGGACTGGCAGAGTTGCAGCGACAGCTTCGAAGAACTGCTCGACCCGGCCCGAGCCCAGTACAAAGAGGTCTTCCTGGTCGTGCGCTGCCGGTATCAGGGCCAGACCTACAGCCGAGCCGCATACATCTGGGTCGATAAGGACTTTGCAATGGCCCGGGGTGTGGTGCAGGGCTACCCCAAGAAACTCAGCGAGATCTGGATGACACGCCCGGTGAGTGTCGGAAGGGCCGGCCCCCGCCTGGAACCGGGCGGACGTTTCGGTGCGACGGTGAGCACCTGGGGCAGGCGCATCGCCGACGCAGTCTTCACGATCACCGGCACAGCCGAGCAGCCGGGTTTCGTCAACGCCCATCCCATGCTGCACAGCCGGCAGATGCCCGCTATCGAGATGGACGGACGCGACTCTCTGGACGAACTGGTCACCATGCGCGGCTTCGATGCGGAATTGGGACCGGTCTACGCAGGCGACGCCGAACTTCAGATCCACGACAATCCGACCGAGGAGCTCGATCGACTCAAACCCTTCGAGATCATCGGCGGCTACTACCGGCAGGTCGGCAACTCCATGGCCGCAGGCACCACCGTGTGGGCGGCCCAGAACCCGATGGCGCAATGATCCCCGATGACGCAATGAACACAGCGCCATGACCTTCGTCGACGACTACCTCACAAACTTGGGCCCCGACGACGCCGACATCACCAGCCACGACACCTACACGAACGGCGTTCCACACGCGACGTTCAACCGGCTCCGCTCATCAGACCCAGTCCACTGGACCGACGAGACCGACGGGTCGGGATTCTGGTCGATCCTGCGCTACGACGACGCCCTGACAGTGAGCCGCGACTACAGCACCTTCACATCAACCAAGGGAATCCGGCTCGAGGAGATGGACGAGGAGCAACTCCACGCCCGCCGCACGATGATGGAACTCGACCCGCCCGAACACACCCGTTACCGGCGGCTCGTCAACAAGGGCTTCACCCGGCGAACGGTCGACACGTTCGAAGAGGTCATCCGCCAACTCGCGGCCGAAGTAGTGGAAGCGGCCCTGCCCAAGGGCGAGTTCGACTTCGTCGCCGAAGTCTCAGAGCAGTTGCCGATGCGGATGCTGGGACGACTGCTCGGTACCAGCGACGAACACGGCCATCAGCTGGTGGCCTGGGGGGACGCGCTGCTCGGCAACACCGACCCCGATTTCACCGACTTTCCCGTCGACCTGACCGACACCGAGGCGTACCGAATGGTCCCCTTCCGCAGCCCGGCCGCCTTGGAGATCTTCCAGTTCGCCCAACAGCAGGCTGCAGAGCGGCGCAGTTGCCCCCGTGACGACATCATCACGAAGCTGCTTGAACCAACCCGCGACGGTGAACCGCTCGGCGATCTCGAGTTCAACAACTTCTTCACGCTGCTGGTCGCCGCGGGCAACGACACCACTCGCTACACCATGACTCACGGTGTATGGAACATGATGAACCATCCGCGGCTCTGGCAGACCCTGCGTGAACGCCCCGAGCTGATGTTGTCGTGCGTGGAAGAAGTGCTGCGGACCAGTTCGGTGACCATGCATTTCCGCCGAACCGCCACCCGCGACGTCGAGATGCGAGGAAGCAGGATCAAAGCCGGTGACAAGGTCGTGATCTGGTTCAATTCTGCCAACCACGACCCGGACGGTTTCGCGATGCCCTTCCGTTTCGACTTGGCCCGCGAGCCCAACGACCACATGGCCTTCGGTCGCAACGGCCCTCACTTCTGCCTCGGCGCCTGGCTGGCGCGGATGGAGGTCAGGCTGGTCTTGGAAGAGCTCATGAAACGAATCGACCATCTCGAACCCGCCGGGCCTGTCGAGCGGTTGCGATCCAATTTCATCGCCGGGATCAAACGGCTGCCTGTGAGGGTCATATGAACATGCACGGATATCCACCAGCGAGGGTGAGAACATGGGAGAGGTAGTCGGTGCCGCGCTGGTATCCCACGTACCGCCGTTGGTGATGCCCGAGACCGAGAGACGAGCCATGAACAACGGCGACGACACGACGCTGTTCGCCGGTCTCCATCAACTCGCCGCTGAGAAGCTCCGCCCCTCGAAACCAGACACGGTGGTCGTGATCGACACTCACTGGTTCAGCACCATCGAGCACATCGTCAGTTCCCACCACAGCAGGCAGGGTTTGTTCACCTCCGAGGAACTGCCCCGCGGCATGGTGCAGATGCCCTACCACATCAAGGGTGATCCCGAGTTGGCTGAGGCGTGGGCCGGCTGCGCGGACGACCGTGAAGACACCTGGATCACAGCCGTCGACGATCCATTTCTGCCGATCCACTACCCCACAGTCAACCTGCTCGGATTCCTGCAGACCGATGAGAGTTGGGTCTCAGCCAGCGTCTGCCAGACCGCGGACACCCGGGACTTCCTGCTGTTCGGAGAGATGCTCGCGGCCGCTGTCGACAAGATCGACCGGAGAGTCGTGGTACTGGCCAGCGGGGGACTCAGCCACCGCTTCTGGCCTCTGCGAGAGTTCCGTTCGCACGAGGCCGCGGATCCCGACCTTCACATCCGAACCCCGCAGGCCGCGGCCGCTGACCGCCAGGTCATCGAATGGCTCAAGACTGGAGATCACGCAGCCGTGCTCGACTTCGTTACCGAGTATCGCAGCCACGCACCCGAAGGCTATTTCGGGCACTATCTGACGATGGTCGGCGCACTCGGCGCAGCGGACTGCAGAGCTCCCGGGACCCAGTTCGGCGAATACGAAGCGGTAGCCGGAACCGGCCAAGCTCACATATGGTTCAACCTGTGAATCACGCCCGGCGAGCACTCATCATCATTCACGAACCCGACGGCGTCGGCTGTCAGGTCGAAGTGAGACTCCGCGAACTGGGCTGGCGCATCGACAACCATGTCGTCACCTCCGACTACGAGCGTCCCAACGAACCCGCACCCTGGCCCGACTTCTCGGACTACGACATCATCGTGCCGATGGGGTCGATCCGTTCGCTTACCGGCAAGGACGAGATCTCGAACTGGATCCACGCTGAACTTGAGTTGTTGAGGACTGCCCACGAGCGCGGCACCCCGATTCTCGGGGTGTGCTTCGGGGGTCAACTGCTGGCCGAAGCGCTCGGTGGTTCAGTGGAGAAGTCGCCGGTGACTGAGATCGGCTGGTACGAGATCGCTGCGGCGAACGGTGTCGAGAACCCGGTCGGCCCGGGGCCCTGGTTCGAATGGCATCACGACCGGTTCACCGCGCCCCCCGGCGCTGAGGTTCTGGCCGTCAACGAGAACGCGGTCCAACTCTTCCGTGTGGGTTGCTCGGTGGGCACCCAGTTTCACCCCGAGGTCGATCCGGGCCATGTCGCAGGCTTCCTGGCCGGTTCAGCCGAAGAGTATCTCGCCTCCCTGAACCTCGACCGCGCCCAGATGATGGACGAGATGTACCACCACGAAACCCGGAACATCAAGCAGTGCCACGCCCTAGTCGACTGGTTCCTGGACCAGTCGGAATCGGGCGAGTCCACGGGGAGCAGCACATGACCACCCGTCCGTTGATCGGACTTCCCGGCCGTGTCAAGACCGGACGCGACATTCGCGGAATCCCGTCGAGTTTCGGTGACGCGCAAATAGACATGTACATGTCCGCGTATGCGCAGGGTGTGATTGCCGCCGGCGGGCTCCCGGTACATCTGCCGATCGACGTCGATCCGCTTCTGATCGTCGAGCGTCTCGACGGAATACTCCTGCCCGGCGGTACCGATATCGAGCCGAGCCTCTACGGGGCCGAGTCGGAGACCGACGTCTTCCCTCCGGAACCGGAGCGGGATCACCTTGAACTCGGCCTCTACAAGGGAGCCGTGGATCGCCGACTGCCGGTTCTCGGGATCTGCCGCGGTCAACAGGTCGTCAATGTCGGCGCGGGCGGGACTCTTCACCAGGACGTGCCGCCCCATTCGATTTTCGACCTCCCGGCCGAAACCGAGTTTCACGAAGTCAGCTTCGAGGCCGGCTCGACTCTGAGAGAACTGTACGGCCCGACCGCGTGGGTCAACTCGCTGCATCATCAAGCGGTCGACGCTGTGGGGGAGGGCCTTCGTGTGACTGCTCGGGCCGATGACGGCGTGGCCGAGGGGCTGGAACACATGAGCCTGCCGATTGTTTGCGTGCAGTGGCATCCGGAGATGATGTCCACCCGCGATACCGACCCTGTGTTCCGTTGGCTCGTTGATGCGGCCGGCCATGGCTAGACCGCTCGACGGGGTTGTTGTCGTCGCACTCGAACAGGCTGTCGCGGCACCCTTCGCGACCCGTCAACTGGCAGATCTCGGCGCGACCGTGCTCACCGGTGGATACTGCACCTGGTGAGGAGTTTAATATCAAACAACGTAATGCTTTATAAATGAACATTTGAAACTTTAGAAAGTGTCTGAATGAATCAAGTTTATGAATTGGGTTTCTACATTGGTTCGTTCATTGTGACCGGCATGTTGATCCACTGGTTTTGGCCGGAAAGCAAGGGCCTGACGCTGTCGGAAATGCGACCCTTTCTGGTACCGGTGGGATGGGGACTCCTTATCGCTTTTGCATTTATTCTGTCTGGGCTATGGAAGCCTCTTGAGTACATTGTGACTGTTCCTTCGGTTGCGCTGTTTGTGGTGTTTATGAGGAGGCGGGCAAAACGGATAAGATAAATTCTTCCATGAGCTATCCTGTTGATGGCAAGCTTGTTTCGTTGAAATTTACGAGGAGTGGTGGTGTTGAGAAGCCTCGGTTGGGTCGTGCCGCTCCACGGTGTGTCGAAACGTGGCCGTGGCGACGGGTGGCCTCCGGGTCGCTGTATGGACCGATGATGGTATGGCTGAGGGGCTGGAACACACGAGCCTGCCGGTCGTCTGCGTGCAATGGCATCCGGAGATGATGTCCACCCGTGATACCGACCCTGTGTTCCGTTGGCTCGTTGATGCGGCCGGCCATGGCTAGACCGCTTGACGGGGTTGTTGTCGTCGCACTCGAACAGGCTGTAGCGGCACCTTTCGCGACCCGTCAACTGGCCGATCTCGGCGCGACCGTGCTCAAGGTCGAGCGACCGGGGGAAGGCGACTTCGCTCGTGACTACGACTCAGCGATGGGCGGGACGTCGGCGTTCTTCGTCTGGTCCAATCGCGGGAAACAGAGCATTGAACTGGACCTGAAGGATCCCGAACAGCGCGCCACCTTCGACCAGCTGGTCGCCGGCGCAGACGTGTTCATTCAGAACCTCTCGCCCGCGGCGGCCGGCCGGGCGGGGGTTCTCGCCGACCAACTTCGCCAGAAGCATCCGCACCTGATCGCCTGTGACGTCTCCGGCTACGGGCTCGGCGGCCCTCGAACCGACGACAAGGCATATGACCTGGCCGTTCAAGCCGAAGCCGGTGCGGTTGCCCTCACCGGCACCGTCGAGCAGGCATGCAAAGTCGGTTTCTCAGTGGCGGACATTTCGGCGGCCATGTATGCGTTCTCGTCGATACTTGCTGCCCTGTACCGCAAGCAGGCGACTGGAGAGGGTGCGACGGTCGAGGTGTCGATGCTGGAGAGCCTCGCGGAATGGACCTCGGCGCCGACCTTCGCTGCGGTCGGTACCGGTGTGGTGCCCCCGCGGGCGGGCCATCGCCACACCATGATCGCGCCCTACGGCATGTACCAGATGAGCAACGGCGCCTACATCATGATCGGCATTCAAAGCAACCGGGACTGGGTGTCGTTCGCCGAGCACGTGCTCTGCGACCAGAGCCTCTGTGAGGATCCGCGGTTCTTGAACAACGTCGACCGTGTCGCCAACATCGAAGACCTCGAGACGTTGATCGCCGGCGTTTTTGCAGCGATTTCACCCGAGGAACTGCTCGAACGGCTCGAGCGCGGCCGGGTGACGCACAGTTCGGTGCGCGATCCCCACTCGCTGTGGCAACACGAACAGCTCCGCGCCCGCGACAGGTTCATGACCGTGACCACCCCGACCGGTTCAACAGAGGTCTACCGCTCCCCGTTCAACATCAGCGGTATCGGCGAACCCGATGCCTCAGTCCCCGGCCTCGGAAGCCACGACCCCGCCCTCATTGAGCACCTCATCAACCGCGCCCATTCCCGCACAAGCGCCGCGACGAAATAGTGGCTGAGCAACCGCACAAAGCGAACACCCATGATCCGGGGCTTGAGGCGGTTGTAGGGGGCTACCCGGGACGCGGTCTGCTTGTCCATACGAGTTCCGACTCGCGACAGACTTGGATGTGCTTCATTACCGGCCGCAGTGAGTCGTCTCGCTCTCGCCGAATCCGAGTTGCGCCGCAAGCTCTAGTCGTCGAACCGACCGGGAGCGAGACTGACAGGGACCGACTACGCCACTACACATGTTGATTCGCTGGACCTGGCCGAACCACAAGAGACGGACGCTATCGGAAATGCGACCCTTCCTGGTGCCGGTGGGATGGGGTGTCCTGATCGCTTTCGCTTTCATGCTGGCTGGGCTATGGAAGCCCCTTGAGTACGTTGTGACGATTCCCTCGATTGCGCTGCTTGTGGTGTTTGTAAGGAGGCGGGCAAAGCGGAAAGGATAGATTCCCCCGTCACTCGTGTATGCGGCAAGGGTCGTGTCGTTGGAAATTGGCGGGAAGTGGTGGTGTTGATGGACACCTCCCAGCGCCACCAACCCAACACAACCCGACCGGTGGATCCAGGCTTAGGGAACGCGGAGAATTTTGACAGGGTCCATCAGCCCCGCGGCCGTGACTACGGGGAACTGACCGACGATTGAACTCGCGATGACGAGAACACCTAGAAATGGGAGCCAGGTGAGATCAAGCCAAGGCCCGGAGATGAGTTGAGTGACTACGATCCCGATTGTGCCAAGGATTAGAGCGAATCCTGCGACGAGCAAGCTTTCGCAGAGCACGATAGCACCCAGCCTTTCTCGGGATGCCCCCAAGACTCTGCGCCTGCCGAACTCGTTGCGCCTCAGGATCGATGTTGCTGTGGCGATGATTAGGTTGAGTGTTGTCAGAGATCCAGTGGCTATCCAAACTCCCCGGGTTCTTTGCGTGCTGACTTCGTCAGCGATCGAGCTTCTATACTGAGCGAGTTCGGTTGAACTCATGACCGTGATGTCTTGGATGCTCTCCGCGGCTATGGCCTCAAGCACATCGGTGATGGTTGAGACTAGATCAATGGATTCAACGACCACATAGGACACCACCGGGTCGTTCGATGTGGTGCTGTAAGAGTCGGCGCATCTGGTCATGGCTCCGCTTAGACGCACGTTGAGTTCCGATGGGACTGAGGTGAAGTTCGCGATCGAAAACTGGCTGCCGTCGGGTGTCTCAACTGCGCCGATTGGGACGGCAAGATTGAACTGCTCAGCGGTCGCGCTGCTCAAACTGACCCTTGGATGATCACTGAGGTGACACGGTGCAACTTCTAACCCGGGGGCTGTGCCATAGAGGACGCGCATCGGGATCGGGCCGGCTTTTGTGGCTGTTATGGCTACATCCCTGGCTTGGCTGGCCGAGATCGCGTAGTCGACCCCGGAGACTGACGACAACATCTCCACAAGCGCTTCGGGAAGGAAGGGATCCCTGCCTCCGGCTTGAATTTCAATCACAAGGCTGATGCCCGCGTCGAGATGTTCGCGGAGTTCTCTTTGTTCGGAATCTGAGCGCGCCACGATTGCGGCGATCGCGCCGATAAACAGCACAGACAGCACGATTCCGATACTGGCTGGCAGTGGTCTGGAGGTAGTGCTCCGCCAGGCTTCGGAGAAGAGAACCCTCACTGATTGTCCAGCTGGATGACGCGGTCCGCAGCTTCGATTACGGCGGGGTCGTGTGACACGATGATGACCGCTTTCCCCGAGTCGGCTTCATTTCGCAGGCGCGACATAACAGCTGAAGCCGCAACAGGGTCAAGGTTTCCGGTGGGTTCATCGGCAAGCAAAACGGGGGGTTCAAGCATGAGTGCTCGGCTGAGCGCGACTCGTTGCGCCTGGCCTCCAGAAATTCCCGATGCCTTTCGTTTCGGAGGCACCTGAACACCTAGTTCGTAGAGAAGTAGCATGGCTCGCTCAGTCAGCTTTGTGCGGTGTTGTCCGGCGTAGACAGCCGACTCGAGCACATTGTCGAGGATGCTGCGGCTGCGGTCGAGTTGTGCGTCTTGGAAGACGAACCCGAAGGTTTTGTTGCGTAGGCGTGATCGCTCGCGGTCGGTCAATGACGTGGCGTCCCTACCTAGGATGTGGATCGATCCTTTCGTTGGCTGTTGAAGCAGGCCGATTGTGTACAGGAGGGTCGTTTTCCCGCAACCGGATTCGCCTGCGACAACGGTGAGTTTCGCGGCAGAGAATTCGATCGACAAGGATCTGAACACGGGCGAGGAACGGGGATAGCGAAAGGTCAGGTCCACGGCGGCCACCGCTGACCGCGATGAGGATTCACATATAGGGGCGCAAAGCACCTCTTCAACCAATTCGCACCTCTCGGACATTGTCCGGCAATCCTTCGATCAGTGCGAAACCCGCTTGAACGACGACGGCTTTGACTGGCCACCGTCGGGAGTCCGCTGCGATGACTTCGGCACCGCCGTCGGTAGTCGGGTACAAGGCGGACACTGGCACCGACAGACCGCGTTGTTCTGCTACGAGTTCAAGGCGGCCACTCAGGATGACTTGCAGAGAAGCGGGTTCAACAGGGCAGTCGAGAGACGGGCACGGCGAACCGCCGTTAGCGCTGGTAAGGATGAGTTCAGCTTCGTTTCCGTCAGCCGTGATGTCAGCAACCACCAAGGGATCTTCGAACTCGTCGACATACACGCGCTGTCCAGTAGCCAGTTCGGGAAGAATTCCCACTAGCCCTGTCATCATCGGTCCGCCTGCAGATAGTTGGTTCATTTCGAGTGTTGTTGGAGCGATCTGTCCGGTCACCGGAGGATTGGGCAATGAGTAGGTTCCCGGCGGCAAGAAGAGGATTCTGCCCAACGGGACCTCGTCTTGGCCGTTGCTAGGACTGTGTGACTGGTTGAACGCTTTGACTGCTTCCGCTGTAGCGGATCGGTAGGTACCGTCGGTCAATCCAGGCTCCAAAATCCCGACACGTTCGAGAAAGTCTTGAAGCTGTTTGACATCTTCTCCTTGTGATCCTACAGATAGTGAACGATACATTACGGTTTCTGCGATGGCGACCACAACCGGCTCATCGTCAATCTCAAGAAGAACGAGGTTGTCACGAGCATCAAAGGTCGGGGTCGGCCTGCGTGTGATGATGCCGTTGGCCAATGGCATTGACAGAGGCTCTCCAGCCCAGTCGGCGCGAATGGTGATTGGGATGTCGCGACCGAAGGAGCGTTCTGTTACGGCTGCGTACACTGGTTCGGTTGCATCGTCGGGCAGAACTGGAGCGGCTGTGCGTGACACGAGCGTGCTGATTGCGAGTCCACCGCACAGAAACCCGATACCAAGGGTCGTGAGAAGAGCTACAGGCGTGGTGAGAGTTCTCAAACGCTTATAGGTCATTGAGGCAATTGCGGGCAGGCGCGGAACACTTCATTCATGGCTTCAATATCGGATATCTGGTCACCGATCGCACTGTGAGGAACCCAGGCGAACCCACCTGATTCTACGAAGGTCTCAAGGGAGGGAGGATCTGGCGGCTGGACTCCGTTCTCGCGCAGGCACGATGCCGACTCCAGTAGATACCGGTAATTTTCTTCAAGTTGTTCCGGTGTCGTCCTCTGTGTTGGCCGCGCTATGCCAGCTTCAACCAGTTGCTCATGGCACTCTTGGTAGGTTTGGTCGAATGCCACCCGGCGATCAGGGGGGACTTTGAATTCAACTCTTGGTCCCTGAGGGTCGTCCAAGTCGAGTGTCCCCTCAAACCCGGCCGTGCTGACGCAGTCGAACGACCGTTGCGAAAGCTCGGCATCGCTGACATACGTATCTTGATCGTCTGCTTGAGGGATCTTGTCGTTGCTAGAGCATCCTGACAAAAAGAGCGTAGTAACGGTGAACAGTAATCCTGCGGCGATCGTCTTGCCGTTGTTCATCTACAGCATACAATACTAATGGCAATAATCAAATTATGCCAAATTTCTGCAATTGTGTCAACGCCGCAGGTGTCAGCCGCTGGGTCAGCGTGGAGACGATCTACGCGGCCTGCTACGACGCAACCGCCTCACGGGGCCAGCCCGAGGGCTCCTGGATTGTCGCCGCGGCGCTGCGGTCGACGTAAACCCCGCAGCCGACGCACGCGAAACCACAGATCGCTGGGCGATTCTAGGCCGATCTCGCAGTGTCCCGCCACCTTCGAGGACCGCCGTGAGACCGGCCACTGGGAAGGCGACTTGGTCATCGACAGAGCCAATCGCACCGCGGTCTCGACGTCGCTCTAGCGTGGGGACTCGTCGAATTCGAAATGGCCCAGTACTAGGCGCGGTACGGAACACCTGGTGACGGCAGACTGAAGTGTGGACGGCGGGTTCGTTCGCTGGTGATCTCCGGCATGATCGCGCTCGGGGGGCTTATCCTTGGGGGCTCGCGACTAGATGGGAAAGCGGCAGAGTATGGACAGTGAGCAGTTCAACAAGGTCAAGCAGGACGACGGCTTCATCGCCGCTCTGGACCAGAGCGGCGGTAGCACGCCCAAGGCGTTGAAGCTCTACGGAGTCGACGAGGATGCTTATGAGGGTGACGCCGAGATGTTCGATCTCGTGCACGACATGCGCAGCCGTATCGTCACCAGCCCCAGCTTCGGGGGTGACCGCATCCTCGGGGCGATCCTCTTTGAAATGACGATGGACCGCGACATCGCAGGCCGGCCGAGCGCCTCCTACCTCTGGAACGAGAAGCGGGTCGTGCCGTTCCTCAAGGTGGACAAGGGGCTCGACACAGAATCCAACGGCACGCAGGTGATGAAACCGATGCCGGCGCTCGACGAACTGCTTGAACGGGCCAATGACCTGGGGATATTCGGCACCAAGATGCGCTCGGTCATCAACGAGGCCGACCAGGCAGGTGTCGATGCGGTCGTCGACCAGCAGTTCGAGGTCGGCAAGCAGATTCTCGACGCGGGCCTGATGCCGATCATCGAGCCTGAAGTCAACATCCACAGCTCAACCAAAGCTGAAGCCGAAACGATGCTCAAAGCGGCGATTCTCAGCCATCTAGACCAACTCACCGAAGACCAGTCGGTGATGCTGAAGCTCACCCTTCCCTCCACCGACGGGTTCTACAGCGACGTCATCGCCCATCCGCGGGTGCTGCGGGTCGTGGCCCTGTCGGGCGGCTACTCCCGGGAAGAGTCCAACGACCGGCTCTCTCGCCAGCTTGGCATGGTCGCCAGCTTCTCCCGGGCCCTCACGGAGGGATTGAGCGCCCAGCAGAGCGAAGCAGAGTTCGATTCGATGCTGGACTCCTCCATCGGCAGCATCTTCGAGGCATCCTGCACATGAACTCGACAACCGCAGCGACCACCACAGCAAACGGGTTGAGCGTCCGGCGGATCTCGGGCGCGCTCGGAGCGGTCGTTTCGGGGGTCGACCTCTCAGCCGATCTACCGGCGGAAACGATCGGGGAGATCCGCCGGGCTCTTGTCGAGCATCACGTGCTCTTCTTCCGCGATCAGAACCTCACACCCGAGCAGCAGATTGCTTTCGGTAAGCGCTTCGGCGAGCTCGACACGCATCCGTTCGTGTTGGCCAACCCGGATCACCCCGAACTGATCGACGTGATCACCGAACCGGACGATGTGTTCAACTTCGGCGGCGGTTGGCACACCGATGTCACGTTCCTGCGCGAACCCGACCTCGGCTCGATCCTGTACGCGGTCGAGGTGCCCGAAGCCGGCGGCGACACCCTGTTCGCCAACCAGCATGCCGCCTACGACGCCCTGAGCGACACGATGAAGGAACTGCTCGAACCCCTCTCAGCGTATCACTCGGCGGGCCCGCAGTACGCGGAGGGCGCACTGTCCACCCAGACCCAGTCGATCGGGACGACCAATGCCGAGCTGGCATCTGAGACTGTCAACCATCCGGTGGTGAGGACCCACCCCGAGTCGGGACGCAGGGGTCTGTACGTCAACGGCGCCTTCACAGTCGGCATTGCCGGGCTCCACAAAGACGAGTCGCGGGCCCTGCTGCGGTTTCTGTTGGGCCACGCCGTCAAGGAGCGGTTCACCTGCAGGTTCTCCTGGGAGCCGGGCTCGTTGGCCATGTGGGACAACCGCAGCGTCCAACACTACGCGCTGCATGATTTTGCCGGTCAGCGGCGCCACATGCGCCGCATCACCATCAAGGGCGACCGCCCGGTCTGAACCGTCGTTCGAATGTGAACTGTGGTCGGTGCCCTAGGTTGCATTCGCATTCTCGATGATATGATTGAGAATGTGAATGTATCGGCCCCTGCTCTCGCGCCACTGTTCAGGTCGGACCAACAAATGCGCATCCTCGCGGTCCTGTTCACCAACCCAGGCGATGAGTTCGCCATCGGCGAGATCGCACAACGGGCGAACGTCGCGCAGGCAACGGTCAGCCGCGAGGTGGCACGCCTGGCCGAACACGGCCTCGTGGTTACACGAATGATGGGTCGCAACAAGCTAGTACGCCATAATCGGAGCCTCCCGTGGGCACCGGAGTTGCGCAAGATCTTGGATCAGACCGTCGGCGTACTCGGAAGCCTCGGTGAGGCGCTCAGCGGTCTCGAAGGCGTCGAAGAGGCGTTCGTGTTCGGTTCTTGGGCCGCTCGTTACGGCGGCGAACCCGGTTCCTACCCGCGCGACATCGATGTCGTGGTTGTCGGCGGAGCGGCGCTGCGGTCAGTTCGCAGGGCATGCCGTGGACTTGAACTCGACCTGCGTGTCGAAATCAACCCCATCGTGATCGATTGCGCCAACTGGAACTCGCACTCTCCAGAACCCCTCGTCGCCCAGATCAAGCAACAGCCGCTAACTCCGATCCCGCTCAGACACGAACGTGCCTTCTAACTGGCTTGGCGAGGCAATTGCTACGGGCGACCTGCGGCGGGTCAAGGCGAACATGGGCGCGGCAGGTGAACGTGTCAACGATGCCCGACGACACGTTCGCTCTGCTCGGGTGCTCTCCGAGGACGACACCACTCTCGCGATGGCTGCCTGCCATGACGCCATTCGCAAGACCGTGACAGCGCACATGGCCGCTGTCGGTTTGCGGGTTCGGGGCGGTGAAGGCGCGCACCGCATCACGCTCGAATACGCGCGAACTCAATTGGCTGACGTCATCAGACACGATGATCTCGTCGAAGCCGATGAAATCCGGAAGGACCGTGCTCTCGCAGAGTACGGAGACTTCGCCTCTCGGAAGCTCAACGCCGCGCATGTGCAGACCGCGGCTGACGTTGCCGAGCGCTTCGTCGACGCTGTCGCCCTCACTCTCGCGTCGCTGTCGCCATAGCGAACCCGAATATCGTAAGGTCCGCGCAGGGACACTCAAAAGGAGACACATCATGGGTCGACTCGACGGACGGATAGCTGTGATAACGGGGGCGGGCGACGGCATCGGCGCCGCGATCGCCCAGCGCTTCGTCGATGAGGGAGCCAAAGGCGTGGTGATCGCTGAACTCAACGAACGCACGGGCCAGGCGATGGCCGACAGACTGGGCGACGCGGGCCTCTTCGTGCGCACCGATGCAGGCAGCCGTGATGACGTGGAGGCGATGATCGACGCGGCGGTCGACCGTTGGGGTGGTCTCGACATCCTGGTCAACAACGCTTGGGGCGGTGGCGTGATCAGCCGTGTCGAGCAGAAGTCCGCCGAGGGGATGGCCCGGGGTATCGACGTTGGTTTCCTGGGGCCGTTCTGGGCCATGAACGCGGCCCATGCGGTCATGAAACCCAGCGGCTATGGACGGATAATCAACCTGTGTTCGCTCAACGGAGTCAATGCCCATATGGGAACCGTCGAATACAACTCGTCGAAGGAGGCGCTGCGGGCCGCGACCCGCACCGCGGCGCGGGAATGGGCCGACACCGGGATCGTCGCCAATGTGATCTGCCCGGCAGCCAAGTCCGCTTCCTTCCATGCCGTCATGTCACAGCATCCCGAGCTTCTCTCAGCCGCAGATGCGGGCAACCCGATGGGCCGGATCGGTGACTGCTATGACGACATCGCCCCGGTCGCGGTGTTTCTGGCGAGCGAGGGCTGTCGCTACATGACCGGCAACACCCTGTTCGTCGACGGCGGCGGCCACATCAACGGCTCGTCCTGGGCCCCCGACCTTGGAGAGTGAGTCGACCATGGCTGCAGATCAAGAGCGTCAATACGACCCGGAGAAGCTGACGCAGGGTCTATGGAGAATGATCCCCTTCGCTCAGCGCACCGGTGTGCGTGTCGAGCACGCTGAACCCGGCTGTGTGCGGTTGCGGATGCCGTTCGAGCCCAATGTCAACCATGTGCAGATGATGTACGCGGGGGCGTTGTACACCTTGGCGGAGGTCCCGGGGGGAACCATGTTCACCACGACCTTCGACTACGAGCGGTTCTACCCGATCGTGAAGGAGATGAAGATCCGCTTCCGCCGCCCGGCGCTGACCGACGTCACAGTCGAGGTGAGACTGTCGGAAGCAGAGGCAGCCCGGATCGTAGAAGAGGCAGAAGCCAGCGGCAAAGCCGACTACGAGTGGGAATGCGAACTCAAAGACACCGACGGAGAAGTTGTCGCGATCTCACACAACGTCTACCAACTGCGCCGGATCGGAATCTGACCGGCTGCCTCCAAAGGTGGGCAGGGGGTCTGAGTGCCGGCGGCGTCGTTCGTATTCGCGATCCGTTGCACTGTACGTCTAAGTGACGTACAGTGTCCGTATGGATGTCAAGACGGAGCGATGGTCGATCCGAGTCACCCCTGCTGAGGACACCGTAGTGCGTCGGGTGCTCGACAAAGCCGGGATGTCGCTGAATGAGTACGTGGTGAGCAGCGCGGTCGCGTCCGCTGTCAACGACCTCGCCGATCGCCGGGTCTTCACGCTCTCCGATGAGGCCTGGGGCGAACTCCAGGACATCCTCGACCGGCCGGCGGCCACCAAGCCGAGGATAGCCGATCTGTTGACGGGACCCTCAGTGCTGGACGCTGAGTGAGTCGCTACCGAGGACCCGAACTTCTCGCCGCACATCACGACGCAGAGGGTTTCGATTGCGGCGACGAAGCTCTCAACGAATGGCTGCACCGCAGGGCGCCCCGCAATCAGCGTGAAGGGTCGAGCCGGACATGGGTTGTGACAGACGGTGTGCGGGTGGTGGCCTTCTACGCGTCGAGCACCGCGGTGGTCGCTCGCACCGAGGCCACCCGGCGCGCCGCGTGCAACCAGCCTGACCTGGTGCCCGCGGTGCTGCTGGGCCGGCTGGCCGTGGACCGAGGCCACCAGGGAAAGGGGCTGGCTGCCGCACTGTTGAAGCACTTCCTGCTCAAGGCGCTCGAGGTCGCATCCCTCACCGGCGTGCGTCTCGTGCTGGTCCACGCCAAGGACAGCCGGGCGGCCGGCTTCTACCGCCACTTCGGGTTCGAGCCATCACCGATCGACGAGCTGACTCTCATGCTGCTGATCAACGACATCCGACGTTGAGAACGGCTCCCATGCACCCGGCGCCGCGTCGTCACGTATTCGGCGACCTCCTCCGATTGGGCGGGATCTTGTCCCTCTGGAACGGTGGCGCGGAGCGTTCAGTTGACGCCTCTGCCGTGGTCTTCCCAGTACGGCGCCCGTAGTTCCCGTTTGAGAACCTTCATGGCGCCCGAGAGGGGCAACGGTTCGTTTCGGAACTCCACGGACTTGGGAACCTTGTAGCCGGCGATCGACTCCCGGGCGAATGCCTGGATCTCTTCTTCGCTGGTCTCGGCGCCTTCGGCGCACACGACGACCGCGTGGACCTGTTCGCCCCAGGTGTCGTGCGGGATGCCGATCACCGCAACCTGGGCGACCGCCGGATGTTTGGAGATGGCACTCTCGACCTCGGCGGAATAGACGTTCTCGCCACCGGTGACGATCATGTCCTTGACACGGTCGACGAGGAAGAGATAGCCGTCTTCGTCCAGGTATCCGGCGTCTCCTGTGTGGTACCAGCCGCCCTCGAATGCTTCAGCAGTGGCTGTGGGATTCTGCCAGTACTCCCGCATGAAGTTGCCGCCCTTGGCCCACACTTCGCCCGTTTCACCCGTTACGACTTCGTTGCCGGACTCGTCACGGATCGACAGCAGAACTCCCGGGACCGCTCTGCCCGCGGAACGCAGTCGAGCGCCGCCTTCGCGGTGCTCGCGCGCGCCGAGCATGGTGAGCACCGCGGAGCACTCGGTCATCCCGTAGCCCTGCAGCACCTCCATGTCGGGCCAGGTCGACAGGATGGTGTCGAGGATGGCTGCGGGCATCGGGCTCGCGCCGTAGAGGAGCTGCTTCACGGAGTTGAGACGGTGCGGTGCGAATTCGGGGTGTTGGAGCATCATCCCGATCATGGTCGGAACCATCACAGTCTGGGTTACCCCGTGGGCTTCGATCAAGGCCATCGCTCCTGCGGGATCGAACGTTGGAATACTCACAGCAGTGCCGCCGCTCGAAGGCGTACCCAGGATTGCTCCCATGGTGGCGGCGTGAAACATGGGTGTCTGGATGAGGTTGACTGCATCGTCGTCGAAGCCGAACACGATGGCGATGTGATACAGGTTGAGCATCTCGGCTCTGCTGTCGACCAGAACACCCTTGGGAAGTCCGGTCGTTCCGCCCGTGTACATCAACACGACCGGGTCGGATTCTTCGGGTTCTTCAGGCACAGAGGAGTCGGCGCCGTCGATCAGTTCTTCGTAGCTGAGGTCGTGGGGAACGTCGCCCTCACCGATCAGCACGACGCTGCGAACGCTGTGCGGCTCTTCGGCCGACTCGAGGATCTGCTTTATCGCACCGGCGAAGTATGCGTCGGCGAAGATCACCTCGGTCCCGGAGTTGCGAAGGATGTAGTCGAGTTCTTTGCCGGCTAGGCGCAGGTTGAGCGGGTTGATGACTCCGGCGCCGAGGAAAGCGGCGTGGTAGAGCTCGAGATACTGGTGGCTGTTGAGCGCCATGACCGCGAAACGGTCGGAGCGGGCGACGCCGAGGCGGTCCTTGAGCGCGTTGCTGAGCCGGAAGACGCGGTCCGCGTGCTCGGCGTAGCTGGCCCGGTAGCCGCCGTCGATCATCAGGGCCTTGTCGGCGTGGCGATCGACTGTGGGCAGCAGAACGCGATGGTAGATGAGTTCTTTCATCCATTGACTATGCCCGCCGACGCGACAAACGACAAGATGTTCAGGTTTTTGCGGATGTGGGGACTTGACCTAAGAACACGCGCAAACAGGTGACACAGATCTCGGTGGATCTCGTTTCGACCGGAAATCAGCGTTGCTGAAACGGCAGGTCGAATGGATTGCGCTGCAGCTAGAAGTTCGAGCCTGACCTGCGGGAACGCCCGAACTCCGGGCTATGGCTGCGATCCCCTGACCTGCGGCTTTGCCTCCACCGATCAAAGTCGAAACAGAATCTTCCAAGACGCGTTCGCCTATCCGCTCACGCTCTAAGGGAAGATGTCGATGAGGTCAGTTATCGGCACTGTTTGGCCATCTCCAACCGTGTGGTCGAAGCCCGAGAGGCGGAACAGGTCGCGGGCGCCGAACTTGGTGGAGCTGAGTGAAGCCGCTCCGACGGGAATGACGAAATCGCTCAGGCTCTCGGCCGCGGCTTTGAAACTCTCTTGTGTGGGGTTGACCCCCCCCCGAGTCGCGATCGCCACAAACAGAGCGAGATGGTTGCAAGCCCGACGAGTCGAGTTGAACCAGTTCTCCTCATCAACTTGATATTCGGTTGGGGCACGAAGATCGGCTTCGGGTACGGCCTCGGCGATCACGTCGTTGCAGGTCTCTTGGTAGAGCGCGGTTTCGTAGACTTCGGTGTCGGTTGGTCCGCTTGCGGTAAGCACACCATCGGCGATCGACTTGTCGGTGATTGTTTCTCCAAGGTTGTTGAGTCCACCGGCGTTGTTGGTCCACACCGGGATCTCGCCGTTGAGGCCGGCCAGGCCGATACCGCGGATTGTGGCGGCCGGATTGCCGTTGATCATGATCGCTTCAGCGCCGGATTGTTGGAAACGCTCCAAGATCACTTCCAGTTGCTGGTTCTGGGCAAGAGTCTCGCCGTCGTTGGCTTCGATGATGGAACTTCCGACGACGTCTGCACCGCGTGCTTCGAAGGCGGCGATCGTTCCGTCCACCGTGGCTTCCGCAGCATGTCCGGCAATGACGTAAACAGGCATTCCGTCAGTCAGGCGGCCGGTTTCAACCAACAACCCGACCAGGTTCTCAGTTGCGGCTTCAACCGTGGGCTCAGGGTGGTACCAGGGCGCCTGAGATTGTTCAAGTTCGGCTGAGTTGATTTCGCCGCCCACGAGGATCGTCTCGTTGAGGCCGGTGATACAGGGATCCGCCGTTCCGGCGAGCGGTCCCACGAAACCCTCGAGCACCGCGAAGACCTTGTTGTCCTCGGTGAGAGCGGTGCAGACACGCTCGGCATCGACCGGGTCGATCGGGCTGTAGAACTCGTAAACCGCTTCAACAGTTCGCCCGTTGATGCCTCCGTTGGCGTTGAGGTTGGCGATCAGAGCCTCCCAGATGGCTTGCTGGTCTCCCCAGCCTGCCGGCGACAGGTTGATCTCTTTGAGGAGCTCGAAGTTGAGCATCGACACGCCGACGGTGATCGTGTCTTCGGTGACGCCTCTGTATGAAGCGGTTCGCGGCTCGGGTTCGTCGGCGTCACCACTGTCATCACCGTCGTCTGGTTTGGGCTCAGGTTCGTCGCCGTCGTCGCCGTCGTCTTCGTCCATGTCGCCTTCGTCGGTTTCGCTCATATCGTCACCGGCGACGACGGTTGCCGGCTTGGCGTTGTCATTGTCACCACCGCAAGCTGCTGCCAGTAGCAGGAAGCTCAGCAATAGGGTCAGCAGGCGAAGGATTGTTCTGGGTTGTTTACGAGTCATTGTCCCCCCCAAGGTGTCACTGAGAACTCGACTGCACAGTATACCCATATGTCTCGTTCGGGGACAATATTGCCTTGGGCGGCTAACCTTGGCTTGTGGCCGGCGAAACCAAAACCGATGTCAACGGAAGGCGCGGACCGGGACGCCCGCGGAACACTGCCAACCGGCGGGCTGTGTTGGAAGCCACTCGTGCTGTGCTCATCTCCACCGGTTACGAGAGGATGACCCTCGAGGCAGTCGCCCAGGAAGCCGGCCTTTATCGCAAGTACATCAACCGCACCTGGTCCTCGAAGGCAGAACTCGTACGGGATGCATTGTTCGATGATGTCATCACCTTTGAGTCCCCTGATCTTGGCGACCTCCGGAGCGATCTGCGAGCGGTGCTCACCCAACATGTCGATCTCACTCTGCGACCGGACTTCCTGCGGGGTCTTCCTGCGATCACTGCTGAGTTCCGGCTCCAGCCGGCACTGTTCCAGGACACGCTCCGGCGCCACGTCGAGCCGCCCGTCGCTGCCATGGCCGAAGTTTTCGAGCGGGCGGTCGCTAGAGGTGAGATCGATTCGGCGCCCAATCCCCGCGTCGTCGTCAGCACGATCTCAGGGGCGATCCAACAGATCTCGCTGCTGGGTCTGCTGGGCCGCGACGAACTGATCAACCATGCGTTGGCCATGGTGCTCGACGGATTGGTTGAGCCCGCGTCAGTCGCCGGATCCAACCAGTAGGGCGACGCCGCGCACGGTTGTCTCGAAATCGGCGGCGGGGTGAACTTCCAACCCGGTCGTCTCCTGTACCGATTCGAGCAGAACCTGTGACTGGCTCAACCCTCCGTCGACCAGGAGCGGACCGGTGACGCCCATGTGCGCTGTCAATTCTGCTACCCGAGTGGCGATCCCTGTGAGCGCGCCGAGCACAATATCGGCCGCCGTCGTCTCCAAGCCGATACCGCGCACTGCACCGCGAGCCTGAGGGTCCTGGTGCGGTGAACCGAGTCCAGCCAACGACGGCACGAATTCCACACCCGGCGTACCGGACGCCGCGACCTCGTCGAGTTCTTCGACGCGGTCCAGCAAACCGGCCCTGACCAGCCATTCGATCACCGAACCCGCCGTCATGATCGAGCCCTCCACCAAGAACTCGTCAACAAGGGCTCCATCAACGGTGCGGCGCCACAGCGGCAGGGCGTAACAACCGGCGGGAGCTTCCGCCACGGATCCGCCGGTGCCGACATCGAGCATGCCTGAAGTACCGAGAGTGAGTTTGGCAGTGCCGTCAACCATGCCGTGGGCCATGCATGCCGCCATCTGGTCTCCCAAGCGGGCCGCTAACGGGATGGCCGCGCCGACAAGCGCTCGGTCGCAATGACCGACGGTCTCATCGGATGCCACAACCGTGGCCATCGACTCGCGGGGCACACCGAACAGTGCCAGAACATCGTCGGACCAATCACCGCTGTACAGGTCGTAACAGCCGGTCGCCCCTGCATTCGATGGATCCGTCACGTGTACGGTGCCTCCGCTCAACGCCTGACTCAACCAGGTGTCGACCGTACCGAAGCGAAGGGTTCCCCTCGAATGGGCTTCGCCGACGGCGTCGTCGTTGGCCATGAGCCACTCGAGTTTGGTACACGACGCTGAGGTGTTGAGCGGGATTCCGGCTGACACGAACTCCGCGACACGCTCCGCTGTGCGAGTGTCCTGCCAGCCGATCAGCGGGCGGAGCGCCCGACCGGTGTCACCGTCCCATGCGACGACGCTCGACCGCTGGTTGGTGACGCCCAACGCGTCAATATCGGCTGCTTCGACACCGGCTTGTTGCAGGCTTCGGCGGAAGACATCGACGGCGGTGCTGACGATCTCTTCAGGATCCTGCTCGACGGCACCGGCAAAGGGATGCTGGGAACGCAGCGTGGAGCGGGAAATGCTGAGACGTTCGCCTTCCCCGTCGAACACAGCCGCGCGAAGCGTCGTGGTCCCAACGTCGATCGCGGCGATCAAGCTCATTGTCCCGAGTCTGCAAGGTAGGTGATGGTCATGCCAGCCCGACTGCCCGTCTTGTTGTCATTGCGATTTGCGTTCGCGAACAGAGTTGAGTCCTCCGGCATGGTCTTTGAAACTGTCTGTCAACGGGTGAATGGGTTCAAACGATGCACAAGGCGAACGGTAGTGCCGACGTGAGGGTAGTGGGCCATCGGCGGTCGGTTGTGATGAGAGCGTCAGCTTCATGCACGGTCGCTGTGGCGATGACGAACGCGTCGGGGAGTTTCAACGAGGGGTGTCCGGCTCGCAGCGCGGCAGCAGATCGAGCGATGTCCACATCGGCGTCCAGGACGCTGATCGGAATGGCAGCGAGTGCCGCCTCATAGCGAGCGGCCGTCTCGCTACCAGCCTTGGTGGGGTGGACAAGGCCCTCGGCAAAGGCCGTGACGGGCAGAGCCAGCCGCCGAGCTGAAGACGCCGCGTCGCGCAACGCGTCGGTGGCGGCCTGGTGATGTGGATTGCTCCTGTCAAGGTGGCCGATGACGACGCCGGCATCGACCACGATGAGCCCGGCCTGACTACTCCCACTCATCGCGGAGAACTTCGACCGTATCGGCGGGATAGATATTGTCGAAGATTCCCGCGGTGTCGCCGAGTTGGTCGCCTACGCGCTCGAACATGACGCGCCCAGGGCCGAGAGCCGTGCCTCGCAACGACTCACCTTTCGCAAGACCCGCGGACGCGAACGCCTCGGCGGGAATAGTCACTTGGTGCTTCGAGGTGATTGTGGTGCAACCACGCGGCCTAACTCTTACTGTTTTTTTCATTAGTAATACTGTAGACGCGTTCGTTTGATTCGCAAAGCCGTGTGATCCTGAACTCTAGCATGTTTCATGATAAGACATGCTATACAGCGCCACTACGTTCGCGGCGTGACTTCGGTAGTGAAGGAAGCCGCGGCGATCATGGCTCCGATACCACCAAGGGGATGGTCACGCCGACGAAGTCGCTGTCATCGATGGGCGGATACTCACCCACCAGCAAGCGGTATTCGCCCGGTTCAAGGTTGTCGACGGTGAACTCGAAGGTGCCCCAAGCCTCAAGCCAGTCGGTTGCCGTCAGGCCCCAACGGCTGTCGGTGCCCGGATTGAAAGCCTGCGGTCCGGTGACCGTGGCCGTGGCGGCCGTTCCGTCGGCGTGCTGGATCTCGACAATGCCCGCAGATTCGAACCAGCGGGAGTAGCCGCGCACGGTCAGGGGTAGTTCGACCTCGGTGGGGTTCCGCTCGTCGAGTTCGCCGGGCCAGGCCACAAAGCTGCTCGAACTGGCGTGGAGTCGCGGGGTGGCAGGAAAGGGCGAGCCGTTGCCGTCGTCAGTAGCGGGAATGACATCAACCAGCAGGCGGGCGGGATCGCTCAACTTCTTGGCTGCGAACCGTGACGGCTGAAGCGCATACACGTCGATTACGACAGCGCCGTCCGTCGAGCGCGCCACGATGGAGGCGAGGTCCCAATTCTGCTCGGACGCGGCGTCGAGACGCGCTGCGCCAAGTCCCGGAACGCTGATCCGTGCCCAAGTGCCGAAGGCCTCGACGGATAGATCTTCTGGGACGTCCGCGGCCAGTGGCCCACCGCTGTCGTAGTCCCATGCGGAGCCAAAAGCGATGTGCAGACGGTCGCATCCCGGCCCGAGCAGGTGCCACATCTGTGCCACATGGTCGACCCGCCCCTCGCTGTCGCCGACTGCAGTCGCCCCGCTGATCGGTGCGGGGCCCTCGGCCGCTCCGTCGGTGGCGCAGGGGTCGTCGAAGTAGGACGTCTGTGCCGCTCGGTTGATTTCTACGCGGTCCGCCTCCACCCAGCCGGTTCGTCCGAATCCCAAGAGAAGTTCGCGCCAGCCGACCCCTCGGTCGTCGGTTAGCACCGCGCCCGTGCCCTTGATGACCAGCCTCGGCACGGTTATCATCGTGGTCTCGTCGTAGTCGATGCCCGGGCCGGAGCGAACGGTCGCGCGCAGGGGATCGCTTCCGTCTCGGGCGTACCATTCACCGTCGGCCACGACGAGGTCAAACAGCAGAGGCGCTTCTTCGTGCCGTTCCGGCTCGGTGGTGATGGTGGGTGGTGGTTCGATGGTTGTCGTGGTGCTGGTGGGCGATGTGGTGGTTGGTTCCGGGGCGGTTGTGTCCGGCGATACGGACGTGGCGGGTGTTGACGGAGAGTCGTTGTCGTCGTTGTTGCCGGAGTCGCCCCCGCAATTGGACATCAGCAGGATCGCACCGACAAGCCAAGCCGTACTGCGCCACATCCTTCGCTGGGTGAATGCAGAGTTCATGGCACTAGGACTCCGGGGTTCATGAGACAGCGGGGGTCGATCGCCTTCTTGACCGAGCGTAACAGCGACAGACCGCCGGCGCCGAGCTCGACGGGCATCCAGTCGCGCCGAACTCGCCCGACACCATGGTGATGGGCCAGACCTGCGCCGATGCTTGCAGCTGCGTTCATTGCTGCCGACCATAGAGCATCGTAGGTGGACTCGTAGTCCTCAGGTGATGCGGGTGTGGCTGCCAGCGTGAAATAGAGGTTTGCTCCGGACCGGTATGCGTGCGAGGTATGAGCGCTTGCCGCAACTATCCCCTCGACCGCTTCGAGAGCCTCGATCACTGCGCGGTAGAGCTTGGGAAGCCGGGTCCAGTCAGCGGCGACCTCGATGGTGTCGGCGACGATCCCCTGAGCCAGCAACTCGTCCCATGTGGGCACGGTGTTGCGGTGCTCAAACCAACCATCGACCACGTCGTGGGGGGCTTTGGCGCCGCCGTTGGATTCGCAGATGCCTGATACCGCAGCGGCTTCAACAGCGGTCGATGCTGTTGGTCCCGTATGGGCCAGGATGAGCATCGCGTTTCCCTTCGGCAGGCGATCGCGGAAGTGTCGCCAAGATTCACGACCGTCATAGAGTCGCAACACGGCGGGTCGCCAGCCGGCGCGCATGAGCTTGCGCGCTGCTTCGAGTCCGCCGTCGAAGTTGTCGAAATGAAACGCTTGGCGCACCTCAGATTCGGGTTGTTGACGTAGCGAGAAGGTGACCTCGGTAACCACGCCCAGGGTGCCCTCGCTTCCCATGAGCAGATGACGCAGATCCGGCCCAGCGCCGGCGCGAGGAGTTTCGCGGCTCCGATAGATCGACCCGTCGGCGAGCACCGCTTCTAGGGAGTACACCATGTCTTCGATGTTGCCGTATGCGGTCGAGTACTGACCCGAAGCCCGTGTTGCCGCCCAGCCTCCGACCGTCGACAGATCGATCGACTGCGGCCAATGGCCGATAGTCAGACCCTCGGCCTGCATCCGCTGTTCTGCTTCGAGCCCGTTGGTGCCGGCACCGAAACCGGCGAGCAGGTCCCTTGACGAGAAGGCTCGCAACCCCGTCATTCGTTCGGTGCTCAACACGACCGAGTCGGGGCCGGCCAGCACGCCGCCGACCACGCCGGATCCTCCGCCGCGGGGAATCATCGCCGTGTCGTGAGCGATGCAGGCGCGCACTACCTCAGCCAACTCTTCGCTGCTGCTCGGGGCGCAAACAACAAGCGGCGCAATGACCGGTGATCCCGCGGAGACAGGGATCTGTGATCGCATCCAAGTATCACGAGCGCGGGCGCTGCGTTCGGTTTCGGTCTGCAACAACCCATCACCGAGGATTGCGGCCAGGTCATCGATGAGCTTGCTCATTCGGCCGTTCGAGACATGAAGGCGAGTTCGTCGCTGAACTGGGTCTGCACGCCGGCGAGTTCGGCGTTGAGTTGTTCATCCGACCAACCAAGGCGGGGAGCCATCCGCTCAGCTATAGCAACTGACAACTCCCAACGGTGTTGTGGAACAAACCAGGCCACTCTCAAACGACGGTAGACCACATCGACAAGGGTTGTGGCTGCCTCAACTTGGACTGCCCAGTCCACTTCGCCTGCAACCACCGGCGCATCATCGACCAGGCGCTCAGGATCGATTGAGCGGATTTGCTCGGCCTCGCTCCCATAGAGCCGCCACAGCCTCAAAGCCTCGCGATCGGTTGGGTCGACAGCAGTTGGCGCGCCTCCGGGAATCGGGCCCGTTTCCGGACCTGCCGGCAGAACCCTGTCGAGTTGCTTGGCGACGACCTCGAGGACATCTTCGGCCATGCGGCGAAAACCGGTGAGTTTGCCGCCGGCGATGGAGATCATCTGACCGCGGCCGACTGTCACCTCGTCTTTGCGAGACATCTCCTTGGGGGCTTTGCCTGGCGCCGCGATCAACGGACGCACGCCCGCCCAAGCCGCCACAACATCGCCGGGGGAGACGGGTTCAATGTCGAAGTAGCGGGGCAGAGGCTCCAGCAGATACTCGACGTCGTGCAGATCGATCTCGGGCCAGAGTGGACGAGACCCCTGGTAGCTGGTGTCGGTTGTGCCTATGTACACGACGTCGCCGCGGGGGATCACAAAGATCGAGCGCCGGTCTGAGGTGTTGCAGACCACCAGATGGTTGACCTCGAAACGTCGACGGGGCACCACCACATGGATTCCCTTTGAGAGATGCAGCCGCGATGCGGGCGTGTCCTGTTCCATGCGAGCGATTCGTTCAACCCAGGGGCCTGCGGCGTTGACCACCGTCTTGGCACGCACATGCACTTCGCGTCCGGTTTCGCAGCACTGCGCAACAACTCCGTTCACTTGATCCCGGTCGTAGACGAGGTCGGTCACGGCTAGACGGGATGCCACGGTCGCCCCTAGTCCGACGGCAGCCCGAAGCACTCCGAGCACGAGCCGTGCGTCGTCGGTCAGGTACTCGCGGTAGGCGACCGCGAAGTTGTAGATGTCTGTCCGCAGGTGTGGTTCGTTGGCTCGGATAGCGTCTTGACGCCAGAGCTGATGGCGATCTTCGTCGTCCACCGCTCCCAGGCGTTCGTAGGCGGTGATGCCGGCACGGAACTTGGTGGCGGTTGCACGGTTGCGAGCGGGCACGACCATCCAGCATGGTTCAGCGAAATGGGGTGCCATAGCGTTGACCGCAGTGCGTTCGGTCACAGTTTTGCGGACTAGATCGACCTCTCCGCCGGCCAAGTAGCGCAGTCCGCCGTGGATCAGTTTGGACGATCGCCCTGATGTGCCCGCGGCGAAGTCGTCGGCCTCCACTAGAGCCGCCCGCAAACCTCTTCCAGCGGCTTCGCGGGCGATCCCCGCGCCGGTGATTCCCCCTCCGACCACAGCCACGTCATAGGTGTCTGTCTCAAGTTCATCGAGCAGATCCGCTCGGCTTGTGGGGGTGAGGCGAGGATCATTCACGCTCTGTTTCTAGCCCAGTTCGCGGTGATAGTGTCGCTGGATGACATCGACCAAACAATTTGATTCGCCGATCGGACGCCTCCGTCTGGTTGCCACTGACGAAGGCTTGAGTCGTCTGCTGTTTGTTCAACAGGCCGATGAAGACCCGGATCCGGATGGTGACCCGGCCGGAACCGACAACCATCGGGTGCTCGATGAGGCCGCAACGCAGCTTGAGGAATACTTTGCGGGGCAACGCCAAGAATTCGATGTTCCCCTTGATTTGACGGGGACCGAGTTTCAGCGTGCGGCCTGGTCGGCTCTGGCCGACATCCCGTTCGGAGAGACGAGGTCTTACGGTCAGCAGGCCGAGGCGATCGGCCGCCCTAAAGCAGTTCGGGCGATTGGTGCGGCCAACGGCCGGAATCCGGTTCCCATCGTCCTGCCGTGCCATCGCATCGTCGGTTCAGACGGATCACTCACCGGCTACGGCGGTGGCCTTCCGATCAAGGAGTACCTCCTGAACCACGAGCAGGCACAGTCTCAGCAGCAGTGACGTAACCGATGAGCGCCTAGGCGCCGGCTTTCATGAGGCGGCGGTGGTGGCGCAGGATCCGCTCGGTGTATCCGTTGGGTTCGTCGCAGCCCTCCAGCACCAGCGACAAGGCAGCTTGAAAGGGGATGGAGTTGTCGGGATCAATTGCCATCGGCTGGTAGGCCGGGTCATCAGAATTCTGTTTGTCCACCTGTGCGGCCATGCGGACCATCGACTCGCGGACCTGGGCTTCGTTGAGAACTCCGTGGTGCAGCCAGTTGGCGACGTGTTGGCTGGAGATCCGCAGGGTCGCAAGGTCTTCCATCAACCCCACATCGTGAATGTCGGGCACGGTTGAGCAGCCGACACCGACACCTACCCAACGCACGATGTAGCCGAGGATGCTCTGGGCGTTGTTGTCGAGTTCAAGCTGTATTTCATGGGCGCTCAGCTCACGGTCCAGCAACGGGATGGTGGTCAGGTCCCCGAGTATGCGCGGCTGTCGGGTCGCCAGTTCTCCTTGACGGGCAGCCACGTCGACCTCGAAGTAGTGGGTGGCGTGCAGTGTCGCCGCGGTCGGCGACGGCACCCAGGAGCAGCTCGCTCCGGCGTTCGGATGGCCGATCTTCTCAGCGAGCATCTCGGCCATGTTCGACGGCTGTGCCCACATCCCCTTGCCGATCTGTGCTCGGTTCTGGAGACCGCACGCCAGTCCCGTATCGACGTTGCTGTCTTCATAGGCCAGTAGCCAGCGGGCACCCTTCATCTCGTTCTTGGGCAGCACGGGTCCGGCTTCCATGTCGGTGTGGATCTCGTCTCCGGTGCGGTCGAGGAACCCGGTGTTGATGAACACGACCCGTTCCTTGGCTCGCTCGATAGCCGCGGCGAGGTTGAGCGAGGTGCGCCGCTCCTCATCCATGATCCCCATCTTGAGGGTGTGTCGTTCGAGCTTGAGTGCGTCTTCAACACGGCCGAACAGATCACCGGCCAGAGCTGCTTCGTCAGCTCCGTGGAGCTTGGGCTTGACGATATAGATCGACCCGGAGCGACTGTTCCGGTGGGCGCTGTTGTTCGCGAGGTCGTGCTTGGCGGCCAGGGACGTCACCATGGCGTCGAGGAACGTCTCAAAGATCGGTTCACCCTCGTAGGTCACCGCGTCCGTGCGGAGATGGTGACCCACGTTGCGTACGAGCATGAGGGCGCGCCCCGGCAACGAACTCTCAGAGCCGTCGGGTGCAGTGAAGGTACGGTCGCCGTTGAGCGCCCGGTCGACCGTTCGTCCGTCCTTGTCGAAAGACCTGGTGAGGGTGCCTTTCATAAGACCCAGCCAGTTCCGGTACACGACCACCTTGTCTTCGGCGTCAACAGCAGACACGGAGTCCTCACAGTCCATGATGGCGGTGACTGCTGCTTCGAGGGCGATGTCGTTGATGCCTGCTTTGTCGTCTCGGCCGATGTTGGCGGTCCGGTCGATCTCTATCGACAGATGCAGGCCGTGTTTGCTGAGCAGCACCGACGACGGCATGCCAGGGTCGCCGGTGAACCCCACAAGCTGTGCCGGATCGGTCAGTGTGCTTTCGCCGTGTGTGGTCGGAGCCGCGCTGGCTTGACCGGCGAGAGTAACTGTCAGGTCTCCGTTGGTGATCGTGTAGGCGGTGGCGTCGGTATGGCTGCCGGTTGCCAGGGGCGCATGGCGGTCGAGGAACGCCCTCGCATATGCAATGACCTTGTTGCCACGGACCGGGTCGTAGCTGCCGCCGGCCTCCGCACAGTCTTCGTCACTGATGACGTCGGCGCCGTAGAGGGCGTCGTAGAAGCTGCCCCAGCGGGCGTTCGCCGCGTTCAGGGCGTAACGGGAATTGTCGAGGGGCACGACGAGCTGAGGCCCGGCGATCGAGGTGATCTCAGGGTCGACACCAGTCGTGGTGATCGAGAATCCGGTCGGGGGTTCTTGGAGGTAGCCGATCTCGCGCAGAAACTCGATGTAGGCGCTGGAGTCGTGGTTCTGGCGGTTGGCGATGTGCCACGAGTCGATCTTCGCTTGCAACTCATCGCGCCGGGCCAACAGCGCGGTGTTGCGAGGCCCCAGGTCGGCCACTATCGCTTCAAGGCCGCCCCAGAACTCCGCAGCGGTCACGCCGGAGTCGGGTGTGAGTTCGTCCTCGACGAAGGTGGCGAGCACTGGATCCACCTCTAGCCGACCGAACTGTTTCATGCGCTGAAAGGTAACGCCTGATCGTTCGCGTCGAGCCATCGGGCTCAGTCAACGACGTCAACGGTGATGTTCCATCCTGTCTGTACTGCTCCGGCGATGCGTCTGTCGAGAGTTATCAGTGGCGCGTCGAGCACCCCCGCCAGGGCCACGAAAGCGGCGTCGTAGGCGGTGAGGTTGTGGCGGAGTCTCCAGACGGCGGTCAGGAGCGATTCGTGGGTGTAGCGGTTGACGTCGAGGTCGCGCAGCACATTCAGGGCTCTTTCGCCTGTGTCGGCTGCGATCTCTCCGGCGGCGGCATAGCGCCGCATGACCTGGGCTACTTCAATGTCCATCAAGGCGGGCGCATGAAGGGAGTCGGCTGCCAGGATTCGGGCCCCGACGGCATCCGCTTTGGGCAGTCCGAGCAGCCATTCGACTACGGCCGAGGAGTCGAGGACGATCAACGCGCGTCGCGTTCAGCACGGACTGCGTCAACGGCCGATTCTTGCACGGAGATGCGCTCGAAGGATGCGACCAGTTCGACCAGTTCCCTCCTCGTCGGACGTTGCATTGCGCGGCGCAGTTCGCTCAGCGCGTATTCCGAGAGTGAGTGGCCCTCAATGGCGGCACGGGCCTTGAGTTGGCGGTGGAGTTCGTCAGGCACGTTTCGGATCTGCAGCGAGGTCATGCGATCAGCATAAAAGCATGCAATATACATGTCAACGGCTGAGGGAAACGATGGCTTGTGTTGTGCTCTGCGAGAATCGCTCGGTGAACTGGCAGTGTCACAACACGACCGCCGGTTGACGGCCCTGTCACCACAACATGTCACAGGCACGGCAGTTACTTCGTGAACAACGAGTGCCATACACATCCGACGAACAAGTCGTGTGGTGAAACAGTCTGGGTTCACACCCACAACCTGTCGAACCTGCACACGACCTACGAGGTCACAGCATCTCCACCATGCCCGCCACCTTCTTGCCCAGCGGTCAACACTGGGTCAACGGAGCTTGCGAGTCGCGCTGCAAAGCAGCCGAGAAGTGGGTCAGTTCCGGGCCGTCCGGTGTCCTGGGTGCCTGCGAAGCACGATGCGCGGCAAGCCAGAAGTGGGTTCCGCCTTCGGGCGGAGTCAACGGAGCCTGCAAGCCACGATGTGCAGCAAATGAACGCTGGGTCGACACCGGCGACCGGACCTACTGCCGATATCGATGCCCTGTAGGTCCAGACTATATGTGGGTTCCGCCGTCTGGAACCAGCGGCGGGTTCTGTCAAGGACCATGCCCAGATGGCCAGCACAGGGTACCGTTCCCGTCGTTGTGGGCGCAGCCGAGGCCGAGACGGCTGGCATGACTGTTGTCAAAGGTTCAACCCTTTATAAGAAATATGAGAAGCAAATAGAAGCATTAGCTAAGCAACTCAAAGAGCTTCTCAAGAAGAAGGTGACCCTGCAAAACCCGCACTTGACATCTATAGGGACGTCCTGGGTTGACTCAGAGGCCACCTCAAGAGTTTGCCTAACCTTATAGGTTACGTCTATCTTCGGGCTCTTCACCGATTCCGCGGGCCTTCATCCACCGCAATAGCAAATAAAAGGCAATAGCAACGACAGGAAGAAGTACCAAGTAGGTCATAAGGAAACTGCTAGGCGACCGTGCCACCGACACTGTAACCATTAACACCAACAGAGCACGCCACAACCACCGATGGCTATGGCTGCCGTCGTCGGTTTCGTTGGTAGCATTGGTTGTGTCCATGTGCGCTCTCTTTGTGTGGTTGTGGGGCACGGCAAACTCTGCTGGTGGTTGCGATAAAGTGTAGTGTAGTTCGATATTCCCCTTGACCTGACGGGGACGGATTTTCAGCGTGCTGCCTGGTCTGCTCTGGCCAGTGTCCCCTTCGGTGAGACGAGGTCTTACCGTCAGCAGGCTGAGGCGATAGGCCGTCCGAAAGCTGTCAGGGCGATTGGTACGGCCAACGGCCGGAACCCGGTTCCGATCGAGGTGATCTCAGGGTCGACACCAGTCGTGGTGATCGAGAATCCGGTCGGGGGTTCTTGGAGGTAGCCGATCTCGCGCAGGAACTCGATGTAGGCGCTGGAGTCGTGGTTCTGGCGGTTGGCGATGTGCCACGAGTCGATCTTCGCTTGCAACTCATCGCGCCGGGCCAACAGCGCGGTGTTGCGAGGCCCCAGGTCGGCCACTATCGCTTCGAGGCCGCCCCAGAACTCCGCAGCGGTGACCCCGGAACAGGGTGTGAGTTCGTCCTCGACGAATCTGGCGAGTACAGCGTCCACCTCTAGCCGACCGAACTGTTTCATGCGCTGAAAGGTAACGCCTGATCGTTCGCGTCGAGCCATCGGGCTCAGTCAACGACGTCAACGGTGATGTTCCATCCTGTCTGCACTGCTCCAGAGATGCGTCTGTCCAGAGTGTCGGTGGAGCGTCGATGCGAACGTAAAGGTTGTAAAAACTATAGTTGTCTGTGTAATTTCAAGGTATGAGTTCCGAATTGCTTCCCCGGGCCGCCGCTCCTGTCCTTGAGGACGCCCTCCGGAGGAACCCGGTCGTGGCGCTCATCGGGGCTCGGCAGTGCGGCAAGACGACGCTCGCGCGCCAGTTCGTCGAAGCCCGCTCGCCGAACTACTTCGATCTTGAGGACCCCCTCAGCCTGGCCCGCCTGGATCAGCCCATGACAGCGCTCGGACCGCTCTCGGGCCTCGTCGTCATAGACGAAGTGCAACGTCGCCCTGACCTGTTCCCGATCCTGCGGGTTCTTGCCGATCGCGACGACAGCCCGGCGACGTTCTTGGTGCTGGGCAGCGCCGGTCCCGAACTGCTGCGTCAGAGCGCAGAGTCGCTGGCCGGACGCATCGAGTACTTGGAGCTCACCGGCATCCAGGCGGCGGAACTAGGCGCCGAGCACATGACGGCGCTGTGGTTGCGCGGCGGGTTTCCCCGTTCGCTGCTCGCCGACAGCGACGAAGACAGCCTGATCTGGAGGAAGTCCTACCTGCAGGCGTTCGTCGAGCGCGACCTTCCGCAGTTCGGAGCGGGACTCACGGCCACGACGATCCATCGCCTGTTGCTCATGCTGGCCCACTACCACGGCCAGATCGTCAACGTCCGGGCGCTCGCGACCGCGTTGGGCATCAGCGAGACCACCGTCCGGCGCTACTTGGACCTTCTGGAACAGCTCTTTCTGATCCGCCAGCTTCGCCCATGGCACGAGAACCTCCGCAAACGACAGGTCAAGCGTCCGAAGCTCTACTTCCGGGATTCGGGACTGTTCCATCATCTGATAGGGGCCGGCGTGATGGACAAACTGCTCACCGATCCCAGGCTCGGCGCGTCCTGGGAGGGCTTCATCCTGGAGAAGACCCTCACAGAGGCGCGCCCGGACCAGGCGTACTTCTGGGGAACCCATGCGGGCGCGGAGCTGGACCTGCTGCTGTTCGTGAAGGGTCGCAGGATCGGCGTGGAGATCAAGAGAGCAGACGCGCCGCGCCGTACGCCTTCCATGACGGCAGCGCTGCGGGATCTATCGCTCGACGCACTCTGCGTCGTCTATCCCGGCGACCTGCGCTATCAGATCGGAGAGCGGATGACGGCGGTCCCCGCTGCGGAATTCTTCTCTGCCGACGATGGTGCCGCCGCCAGCATTGGCGAACCCGACGGGCACGGGCATATCCCCCGTTGAGGACTGTCTGACCGAGACAGTTACCGGCGACGGTTGTTCCACCAGGCCCAGACGACGGCGCGACACTCGATAGCGGCACCGAACACCATGAACAACATGGCGGAATACGCGAACGACCGGATCGACCATTCCACCCTTCCAATCACCGCCCGCGACACGTACGTCCCGACAAACACAAGCAACAAGACACCCCAACTCACTTTCGGCCGCGGCACCGTTTTGGCGTGCTCACTGGTAGAGAATCGTCGAGCAAACCGCCCTGGTGATGTCGTTTCCGTAGTGTCAGTCACGGTCCGCCTACAGTGTTCGGCTGTGGCTTTCTCCTGCGTGGATGAACACCGCGGCGCGTTCAGGCGGCAAAAAATACAAGCCGATCATGTCGTGTGCCTCACCTTTTGGACTCGGCCCAACCAAACCAATACCGCGCCCACGGCGACACCCTTTACAATGTGGCTAGCTGCGTACTCACCACCGGGCAGCCACGGATCAAGCGCCGAGATAAGAATTACGGCTAGCACGTAGAAGACCACGGATAGCAATCCGAGTCGCCAGCCCAGCAACCAGCGCCGCCAGCCACGCCGCGCCTCAGCGGCTGCCCCGTTGGCCGCGGCATCTGTGGCCATTGATGTCTTGCCTTTCTCGGTCACGGTGGTGTCTTGCTTTTGTCGGTCACGGTGGTGTCTTGGCCCCAAACACTATAGCGGGTGAAATGACCTCGTCGATCTGGTCGTCGTGTCGAGGGGTCGGGGTCGGTGAGCGTCTCATTGGTGGAAGCCTATCTGCGGCACAACGCTACGAGCAGAGTCATCCCCGGTCGAACTCGCCAATAGACCCACGGCGTGCACGAACCAGGAACCGCTGACACGTTAGGGAATGTCTTTGGCTTGAAATTGTCGCGGTCATACCGCGGGAGTCGAGCAACTTCCGGCAACGACGGTGGCGGAACAGTCGTCGTCGTGGTGGTGGTTGTCGGAGGAACCGTTGTAGTCGTGGTCGTGCTGCTTGTCGTGGTCGGTGTCTCGTCGTCCGCGCGTTGCAGCGCGGGGCAGTAGACATGATCTAACGCGAGATCGAATGCAGCGGAAGCAAGGTTCGTCTTCGCAAACGCACTGTGCGTGAATTGGGCGGCTGTGGCGGTTTTTGTTATGTACGCGCGATTCGCTATAGCCGTCCCGGCCAGAACCCGTTCGGTGGGGTACGCGCAGAGAACCAGGTTGATCACGTCGGAGCCGGGGATTGTGTCGATTGTCTTGACTAAGAAGTCTCCGGTCGCCTCTATAGCGTTCCTGACGTCAGAGCTAATTTGGGTTCGATTAGGGTTATTTTCCCGACAAAACCCGATAGAGAGCCTTTGGCACGGGTTTGTTGCCTCTGGGTGTTTAGGCGCTTTACAACCGATGTGTTCATCACCTATCGTCACCCATTCGACGGGCACGATACGGTTCCAGCGGTGTGCTTCCACCACACCGCGAACATGTAGTGGTGACAGGCTGGACAACCGGAGGTCGTGTTGTGGTTGGAGGTCGTGCCGTTGTGGTCGGAGCGGCTGTGGTGGTGGGAGCGGCTGTGGTGGTGGGAGCGGCTGTCGTGGTGGTGGGGTAGACGCAGGTTCCTCCTACGACGGTCCCGCCGCTGTTTTGGCAGGCATGCTGTCAAGTCGAATTCCAAACTATTTCTCAACAAGCAGAGACCTGCCGTCTCACCGAGTCCTCGCAGGGAGCAACGCAATGCCATCCTTCTCCGCTTGGCACGGGCCATGAGTTGGAGGTGGAGTTCGTCAGGCACGTTTCGGATTTGCAGCGAGGGTCATGCGATCAGCACAAGACTCCGCACGGCTGACGACTATGTGGGGGTGTTTGCGAACTCCGTGGTGGCGTCGTGGACTGCGTCGTAGAGGTATTGCCCGAAGGAGCGGTCGGCGAGGATCAGGTACGAGGGTTCGTCGTCCTGATCGTCGCGGATCAGGTCAGAGCTGACCTTGGCAACCGACGCAGAGCCAGTTGCACCGTTGGGGAACATCATGTCGTCGAAGTCGAGACTGCACACCTTCTCGAGTGCGGACGAGCTTCGTTCGCCGGTGATGCGCAGACACAGACGGCTGTGGGTGATGTCGATCTGGTTGACCGATGCATCGACCTCAGTCCCCGCGGCTCATGAGGCTTCGTTGCCGGAGCTTGCCGTGTGTCTCGCTCATTCGCTCAACGAACGACAGACCACGATAACCATCGTCTCCTGCTGACCGGAACAGTTACCGGCGACGGTTGCTCCACCAGGACCGGACTACGAAGAAAGACTCGAGAGCGGCACCGAACACCACGAACAACAGAGCGAAATACGCGAACGACCGAATTGTAAACGACAGACCCCCTGATCTGGTCAACGCCCGCGACACGTACGTCCCGACAAACACAAGCAACAAGACACCCCAACTCACTTTCGGCCGCGGCACCGTTTTGGCGTGCTCACTGGTAGAGAATCGTCGAGCAAACCGCCCTGGTGATGTCGTTTTCTCGGTCACGGTGGTGTCTTGCTTTTGTCGGTCACGGTGGTGTCTTGGCCCCAAACACTATAGCGGGTGAAATGACCTCGTCGATCTGGTCGTCGTGTCGAGGGGTCGGGGTCGGTGAGCGTCTCATTGGTGGAAGCCTATCTGCGGCACAACGCTACGAGCAGAGTCATCCCCGGTCGAACTCGCCAATAGACCCACGGCGTGCACGAACCAGGAACCGCTGACACGTTAGGGAATGTCTTTGGCTTGAAATTGTCGCGGTCATACCGCGGGAGTCGAGCAACTTCCGGCAACGACGGTGGCGGAACAGTCGTCGTCGTGGTGGTGGTTGTCGGAGGAACCGTTGTAGTCGTGGTCGTGCTGCTTGTCGTGGTCGGTGTCTCGTCGTCCGCGCGTTGCAGCGCGGGGCAGTAGACATGATCTAACGCGAGATCGAATGCAGCGGAAGCAAGGTTCGTCTTCGCAAACGCACTGTGCGTGAGTTGGGCGGCTGTGGCGGTTTTTGTTATGTACGCGCGATTCGCTATAGCCGTCCCGGCCAGAACCCGTCCGGTGGGGTACGCGCAGAGAACCAGGTTGATCACGTCGGAGCCGGGGATTGTGTCGATTGTCTTGACCAAGAAGTCGCCGGTCGCTTCTATCGCAGGTTTGATAAGGATGTTCAACCAACCGGGGCGGCTTGTTTCTTCCGTGCATCCACGTATGCAAAGAGAGCCATCGTTTGTGAATGGACTCAACGGCTCATAACAACCAGTATGGGAGTCCACGATTTCCCAATCCGTGACGAGCGTTCCGATGCGCTTGTTCGTGTAAGGACTAAGACGGTTACGGTCAGAAAACACCGTCACGTAGTGGTCTTCGAACTTCTGTACCTGCCTACTGTAAGCCCACAGCGTCGGCAACTCTTTCATGTACTGACCCGACGCGCAGGCGTGTTCAGGACCGTCGTGGCAAGAGTCGTGGCCGTAGACATGCTGCCCAGCCTGGCAGGTGTTGGCTGTTGTGTGGTTGTCGTGGCAGGTGGTGAACATCACCCCCGGTGGCGCTAGTGTGTGTCTGTGTTGATCCTCGCCGAGTTCGCATATGCGCGACTCGCAGGTTCCGCTGTTGGTTCCCGAAGGCGGCACCCAGCGTTCACTCGCTGTGCAGCGTGCTTCACAGGATCCGTTGACCCAGCGTTGACTTGCCGCGCAACGAGGTTTGCAGGCCCCGTTGCCGCTTCCCGAAGGCGGCACCCAACGATGGCTTGCTGGGCAACGCGGTGACAACGGTCATTGACCCAGCGATGGCTTGGTATGCAATTCGATTGGCAGGCCCCACCGAACCAGTGTTGACCGTTGGGGCAAGAAGGCGGCGCGCATGGCGGGGATGCTGTGACCGTGTAGGTAGTGTGCAGGTTCGACAGGTCACCGGTGTGGACCCAGACTGTCTCACCACACGACTTGTTCGTCGGATGGGTATGGCACTCGTTGTTCACGAAGTAACTGCCGTGCCTATGGCATGTAGCGGTGACAGGGCCGACAACCGGCGGCGGTTGAGTAATGGTCGGAGGCACAGTCGTAGCCGTGGTGGTGGGAGGCACCGTCGTAGTAGTCGGTGGTGCCGTTGTTGTCGGCGGTGCCGTGGTGGTGGTGGGGTAGACGCAGGTTCCTTGTGAGACGGTCCCGCCGCTGTTTTGGCAGGCATGCACAAGCTCACAGACCGCTTGCCAGTCTCCGGGGTACGAAGCGCAATGATGCGCCGCTGCTGGTTCAGTATCCAGCAACGGCGGTTCGCCTCCAACGGTGCCCAGACCGAACGCGAACACCAACACAGCCAGAACCAGCAACAGGCAACGACGAACCGCCCCTCTGTGGCACCTCCCGTTCTTTGCTAGCTTCAACCGACGGGACGCGAAACACAAACGGCTCTTCATGGCCGTCAAGTAATAATGCCCCCCCTGCCAAGTCGAACCCCAAGATAATTTCTCAACAAGCAGAGACCTGCCTGCTTACCGAGTCCCGCAGGGAGCAACGCAATGCCATCCTTCCCCGCTTGGCACGGGTCTTGAGTTGGCGGTTGAGTTCGTCAGGGACGTTTCGGATGTGCGGCGAGGATCAGCACAAGCATGCAATCCGCATGTCAACGGCTGGCGAATATCTGGGGGTGTTTGCGAACTCCATGGTGGCGTCGTGGATTGCGTCGTAGAGGTATTGGCCGAAGGAGCGGTCGGCGAGTATCAGGTACGAGGGTTCGTCGTCCAGATCGTCGCGGATCAGGTCGGAGCTGACCTTGGCGACCGACGCCGAGCCCGTTGCACCGTCGGGGAACATCATGTCGTCGAAGTCGAGACTGCAGACCTTCTCGAGCGCGGACGAGCTTCGTTCCCCGGTCAAGCGCAGACACAGACGGCTGTGGGTGATGTCGATCCGGTTGACGGACGCATCGAACTCGGTCCCTGAGAGAAAGCCCTCCACGTCCGCGCCGACGCCCAACAACAACCATTCGTCGGGACGGATTCCAGCGATGAGCACGCCGTCTCGCTCCTCGGAGCGTGTGAAGTCGACGCCGAGCGGTGATGCGCCGACCTGGGCCCTGACGCTCACCTTGGTGAGCGAGGACTCGTCGGTCAGTTCCGGTGCGCCTGCGGGTGTGGCGGCAGGGTTCGTGACAGAGCTTCGGAACTGGGGTTGGTCAGCCACGGAGGCGCACCCCCTCGGGATCGAAGTGGGCATGGTGTTGCATCACTGTTGCGGTGGTGTCGGAACCGTCGCACAAGCGCACCGTGATTTCTGTGCCGGCCGAAGCGAACTCAGGAGTCACCTGCCCCAGACAAATCGAGCGGCCGATAGTGGGAGAGAAACGCGAACTGGTGATCCGTCCGACGATCTCTGTAGTGCCCTTGCGCAGAATCTGGCAGGCCTCGTCGGGCACGAGTTGAGGGTCTGTCGGCCTTATGGCGACGAGCACGGGCAGTTCGGGTGCCTCAGCTCCGAGCGACCATTCAAGTTCGGGCTTTCCTGCGAAGTCGGCCTTGTCGAGTTTGATGAGCGGGGTCAGTCCGGTGGTCGGTGCCTTGGTCAGCCCGTCGGTGTCCTGTCCCACGATGAAGTGCCCCTTCTCGAGGCGCATGACCCGCTGTGCCTCGAGACCGAAAGGCCCAACCCCGAGATCGGCGCCCTTCTCGATCAGTTGCTCCCAGACATGCAGGCCGAAACCTGCCGGCACGTGGATCTCAAAGCTGAGCTCCCCGGTGAAGCCGATGCGCCACATGAAGCAGTCCGGGACTCCCGCGATCGTGCCGGTGCGGACGTTCATGTATTCGAAGGCATCAGGGCTGAGGTCCACGTCGTCGACCAAACGGGTCAGCAGGTCGCGGGATCTGGGTCCGGCGATGTTGATGCTCGTGTATCCCGTGGTGACCGGTGTGACATGGACCTGCCAGTCCGGGTGTTCCGTCTGGAGCCACATTTCGGCCCACTGCCAGATCTGACCGGCGCCGGAACTGGTGGTGGTCGTCAGGTAGTGGTCCTCGCCCAGCCTGCCGGTCACCCCGTCGTCGAGCACGACTCCGTCCTCGGCGCACATCATGCCGTAGCGGACCCGGCCGATCGGCAGCTTCGACCACTTGTTGGTGTAGAGCAGGTTGAGCAGCTGCGGCACGTCGGGACCGCGCAGATCCAGCTTGCCCAGAGGCGTCACATCGATGATTCCGACGTTGGTTCGCACGTTGGCGACTTCAGCGGCGGGGTCGCCGTAGTGGTCGGGCCGGATCCATTGGCCCGCGAGGATCGGTGTCATGTTGTTGGCGGTGTGCCACTCGTGCAGCGATGAGACCCGCACCGGTTCGAACACCCTTCCTGCCAGCGCACCGAGGCTGATGGGGGCGTAGGGCGGGCGCCATACGGTGGTTCCGACCTCCTCGATGGACTCGCCGCGTGCCTCCGCTAGCACCGCGACTGTGTTGACGGTCTCGAGTTTTCCTTGCGAGGGGCCCATTGTGGCGGTGGTGAAACGCTTGAGGAGTTCGACGGAGTCGAATCCCTCAGCGGCTGCGCTGACAAGGTCTTTGGAACCGACGTCTTCGGAGAAGTCGACCATGCCGTGGGTGTCGGAGCGGTAGAGCTCAGGGTGGGGGGCTTTGGAGAGCCCGCCACGGTGGTCTTCGGGCATTGGCGGTTCCGGACCCTCGGGCGACTGGGCGCGGGTGACCGTGGAGCGGAGTCTGTGCTTGACGGCTGCCGCACGTTGGGCCGCCAACTCGCCGCTGCCGGCGCCGTGGGCGATCAGTTCGTCGAGGCTCCCGTCGCCGACGATGCCGCCGGTTGCGATCACGTTGTCGGGCAGTGCGGTGGAGAAGAAACGTGCCGCTTTCGGGCTGTAGGAGGGACGGTCGCCGGCCATGTTGAGCAGGGATGTGGGGGCAGTCCAACCCACCGCGGTGACGAGCAGGTCGGCTTTGACCGTGGAGCCGCCGAGAAGGGTCACCGAGTTGAGGTGTTTTGAGCTGCCTGCGGCCTTGGAGATGGTCTCGCCTGCCCGGGCGTCGAGCACCGCAACGATTTCGACCCCGGCTCGTTCGAGGTCGGCAATAGCGGCGTCGCCTTCGGAGTTTGCGCTGAGCACGACCGCGCGATTGCCTGGGCGCACGGCGTACATGTTGATCAGCCGCCGCGCGGCACCTGAGAGCATCACGCCGGGGAGGTCGTTCCCGGCGAACACGTAGGGCCGTTCGATGAGTCCGGGTGCCACGACCAGGATCTTGGCCCTCGCTTTGATGAGCCGTTCGACAACGCCCGGGTGGTTCCTCTGGGAGACGGCGATCCAGTTGTCGTCGTAGCGTCCGGTCACAGTGGAGTCGGTGAGGATCTCTACGCCCGCCATCCGGGCGGTCGCTTCGAGTTCGTCGGCGACTGCACGGTCCTCGTCGGTTCCCCAGCGAAGATGACCCCCGAGATGATGGTTGTGTTCCACCAGCATCACGCTCATTCCCGCTTGGGCTGCGCTGATCGCTGCCGCGAGTCCGGCGGGACCGCCGCCCGCAATCACAACGTCGGGATGGCAGTAGCGCTTGTCGTGGTATCCGTGGGGGGTGCTGAGATCGACCACGCCTCCGGGGGCGAAACGGGCCAGCACCTTCTCATATGCGGGCCAGAGTCGCTGCGGCTTGATGAAGGTCTTGTAGTAGAACCCCGCGGTCAGGAAACGGCCGAACAGCCTGTTGGCTGCTTTGACATCGAAATCGAGTGACGGCCACGCGTTCTGCGCCGATACCTTCATGCCGGCTTCGAGAAGGCGGTGTGCACCTCGCACGTTGGGTTCGGTACCGACCTGGAGCATCGTGTTGGGGTCCCAGTAGTCGGCGGTGAGCACGCCTCTCCGCCGGTGGTATTTCATTGAGCGGGAGAAGACGCCCTCGTTGTTGGCGAGTAGGGCCGAGACGATGGTGTCGCCCGCATAGCCGACGTGTTTCTTGGAGTTCCAGGTGAACTTCAGTGGTGTCGAGCGGTCGATGACTTCGCCGCTCTGAGGTTGGAGACGACGGTTCACGCTGCACCTCGGTCCGGGTCGGCACCGCCATCGGGTCTCGGGGTCTTGGATCCTGGTAGTGGCGGTTCGCGGAACTCAGATGTGTTGGTGTGGCGTTCGACGGTGAAGAAGCGTCGGCAGCCGCTGCTGCAATACCAGTTCTCTCGCAACCATCCAGCGGGGTTGTGTTCCATGTAGAGGTACTCGCGCCACTCCGTGGGCGTGGTTGATGTCGGGTCCGGGCGACTTGAGGCCTCTCCCTGATAGGACATGTCGGCCGAGTTGCGCGGACCGCAGCAGGGGCAGGGGACGAGCAGCATCAGAGGCCGAGCCAATCTCCGCGCGCAGGCGAACTGGATGACGAGGCCGTGGCCCGAGCGGCCCAGCCCGTGGCCCGAGCGGCCCGGTGCGCGCAGCGAACAGGAGCGGGAGACATCAGTGGCCCACCGCGGCTGCGCCTTTTTCGCCGACGAGCGTGCCGCTGTCGAAACGCGACAGCGCGAACGGCGAGATCAGTTCGGGTGTGGCCTGCCCGGCGACGCATTCGGCCATCTGTTCCCCTGAAACCGGTCCGGCTTTGAAACCGTAGGTTCCCCAGCCGACGTCGCAGAGGAAGCCCTCAACGGGTGTGAAGCCCATTACCGGGGAGTAGTCGGGGGTTATGTCACACAACCCGGCCCACTGGCGAAGGAGCCGCATTTCAGAGACGGCCGGCATCAACTCGAGCACGTGAGCGGCGAGTTCTTCGGTGAAGTCGAGGGTTCCGCCCATGTCGTAGGTGGCGAACGGGTCGACCGATGCTCCGAAGACCAGCTCTCCGCGGTCGGTTTGGCTGACGTACACGTGCAGCGAGCCGGAGACGACCACCGTCGGCAGGAAGACCTTGACCGGTTCGGTGACCGCGGCCTGCAATGGATGGGTGGTGATCGGGAGTTTCAGCCCGGCCATCGCAGCGATGAGGCCGGCCCAGCCGGCGGTGCAGTTGATGACGACGCGAGCGGAGACGTCGCACTTCGAGGTGCGCACTCCGGTGACCTTTGCTCCGGGGCCCTTTCCGTCGGGCCCTTCACCGCCTTCGCAGACGATGTCGGTCACCTCGGTCTTCTGGTGCATGTCGACGCCGTATGCATCGGCGGCGCGGGCGTAGGCCCACACCACGGCGTCATGGCGGATCGTTCCTCCGGGCGGGTGGTACAGAGCGGCGAGGATCGGGTAGCGGGTGTTTGTTGAGGTGTCGAGGCTCGGTGCTATCTTCTTGATCTCGTCGGGGCCGATGACTGTGGAGTCGATGTTCTGGAGTTTGTTGACCTCGGCCCGCCAGCGCATTGTGCGCACCGCCGAGTCCGTGTGGGCGAGTGTCAGGTGGCCGCGCTCGGAGAACATGACGTTGAGGTTCAAGTCGGCCGACATTGTGTTGTAGAGCTCGAGTGAGCGGTCGTAGAACGCCACACCCTCGGGGGTCAGGTAGTTCGACCGGACGATGGCGGTGTTGCGTCCGGACCCGCCGCTGCCGAGGTAGGCCTTGTCGAGCACGGCCACGTCGGTGATGCCGTGGTTGGCTGCCAGGTAGTAAGCGGTGGCGAGTCCGTGAACGCCGCCGCCGATCACGACCACGTCGTAGGACTTCTTGAGCGGTGGCTCTCGCCAGACGCGGGGCCAGTTGCTGTTGCGAACGCCTCGCCAGAGCAGTCCTGCGCTTGAGTAGCGCGGAGCACGCCTTCTATTGGCAACGGAGCGTTTGGCCACGGAGCGTTGGATCACGGCGGATAGTCTGACAGATTTTTCAGATAATTCTATTACTTGTTTCTTTCATATTAAGATTCAACAGATATGAATATTCACCCGGTCACGCTCAAGAGACTGAACTATTTCGTGACCGTTGCCGACGAACTGCACTTCGGCAGAGCGGCTGAGATCCTTCACATTGCTCAACCCGCATTGAGCCAACAGATTCGTCAACTCGAGTCGGACCTCGGCTTGCAACTCTTTGAACGCACCACCCGGCGTGTCTCGTTGACCACCGGAGGATCAGCGTTCCTGCCCCATGCCCGGCATCTGCTGGTGACCGCGCAGGGCGCGGCCCGTGCGGCCGAGGAGTTGCGTGTCGGCCAGCGGGGCACCCTGCGCGTCGGCTTCGTGGACTCGGCGGCCTATGAGTTCGTGCCACGTTTCCTGCATCGTTTCCGGCAGGAGAGCCCTGCGGTGACGCTGGAGTTGCACACGATGTCCTCAGACGAACAGGCCGCCGCACTGGTGGCCGGCCGAATTGATATCGGCATCGCCCGTGTCACGCTTGAACAGGCCCCTCTGCAGGCGAATGTGGTGGACGATGAACCATTGGTAGCGGCGGTGCCGAGCAGCCATCGGCTGGCGAGCGAGACTTCCATCCGGCTGAGCGATCTGCGCGACGACGAGTTCGTGGGGTTCGCACGCGAGCAGTCCCCGACTCTGCACGCCAGGCTGCGGGCCATGTTGGCCCCGCATGGAGTCAGCTACTCGCCTGCGATCGAGGCCACTGAGTACACGACCATTCTGGGACTCGTCGCGGCGGGGGAGGGTGTGGCGATCGTGCCAGCGGGTGTGCAGTCACTGCGCCTGGGGGGCCTATCCTTCGTAGCTGTCTCCGACCCGGAAGCCACTGTGCAGCTTGTAGTCCTTACCCGAATCGATGATCCTTCGGTGATCGTCGCCAACGCCGTCGAGGAACTCGTGCATTCGGCGAGCACTGCGACATGAGCGGGACGCAACAAGTCGAAGTGCCGGTCCGCTAGTCGTGGCGGCCGTTGAGCAACCTGGGTTCGGCGCTGAGCTGCGCCGCTTGGCCGTGCCGGTCTATCTTCCATGGTCGCTGCCGATGCTTGGCGGAACGGTGTTGTTGCCCGTGCTGCCCCTGTATCTCTTAGAACAGGGAATCAGCCTCTCGCTTGCGGGTGTGATCATCGGTGCGGTCGGGGTGGGTTCGGTGCTCGGGGGAGTCCCGGCGTCTGTTTTCGGCCAACGTTTCGGCAACGACACCCTGATGTTCGTGTCTGTTGCGATGCAGGCCGGCGTGGTTCTGGCATTCGGGTTCACCGAGTTGGCTGTTGCGCTGATCGTGTTGCGGGTTGCCACAGGTATCGGAATGTCAGGAACCCGGCAGTCTCGACAGGTCTATATCGCTCGCAGTGTGGATGTGGGCGTTCGAGGCCGGGTGATGTCGCTTGTGGGAGGAACCCACCGCTTCACCTTCGTTGTCGGCCCACTGCTTGGCGGATGGGTGTATGACACGTGGGGTTCGCAGTCGGTCTTCGTGGTGGCCGCGGCGATCACCGCCATCGGATTGTTGTGGATCGCACTACCCGGAGGCCGCCGTCTCCTCGGTCGGAGTGGTCGTCGGGGTGATCGTGGGGGTGATCGTCGGGGTCGAACCGGTGTCTGCCATGGGTCAAGTGTGCCTCAATCGCGGCGGATCGGCGCGATCCGACCTCGCACCGGATCAGACCTTCTCGAGTCTCGCCCGCACATGTTTGTGCCAGGGGGTTCCAGCGAACCAGTCGCGGTCTTCTTCAGACGTCAACTCGTTGGGGGAGATCCCCACCTCGGTGTCATCGGCGACGTCGGGGTAGGTGAGCCCCGTGCCGTTGGGCAGCGACACATGGCCGGGCTGCAGCGTCGAGGAGATCTCGATCTCGGTGACGGTCTCGCCGCGTTTGGTTGTGAGCCGCACTTTCGCGCCGTCGGAGAGCCCGAGGCTCTCGGCGTCGTCGGGGTTGATGCGCAGCCCCGTGCCGGGTTTCTTGCGGCGCCACTCAGGGTCCCGTATGGCTGTGTTGGCGGTGTAGGAGCGGCGTTCGCCGGCCGACAGCACGAACGGGTACTCGTCGCTTCGGTCGCGGGGATCGGTCGTGGCGAGCGAATCGAATTCCTCACGCAACTCGTCGATCATCAGGTTGATCCTGTGGTCGGGGGTCCGCATCCGCTCCCAGGTCTGTTCGTACGGGTCCGTTGAGAACACCATGCCGCTCGGCGAGGTGAAGATCTTCTCGAACAGGGCGTCTCCCTGTGCCAGTCCCTCGCCTTCGATACCGGCGCGGCGGGCTGCCTCGGGGTCTTGGGTCACGAATATTTGCGACAGCCCCCACATCACTGCAGCGACTTCGTTGCCCTCGCCCAGTGCCGGCCCCAGCGTCTCGTAGAGCACGATTGGCGTGTACTTGCCGAGTTCGGGGTTCTCGGCGAGCGTTGCGAAGAATGCCTCGCCGTACGCTTCTAGGCCCTGTTCGGCGGCGGCCGTCAGCGGCGCCAGGTCCTCGTCGTTGTAGGCACCGAGCGCACGGCACAGCCGACGGTGGATCTCCGCCTCTGTCAACGTGCCCTCGAGCGCCTCGAAGATCGGTCGGCGCAGGTGGAAGTAGTTGTCGGGGAACTCGGTGGTGAAGAACGTGGCTTCCCATTTCTCGTATTGGGAGCACGCCGGCAGCACGTAGTCGGCCTCGCGGGCGGTCTCTGTCATGGCCACGTCTATGACCACAACCAGGTCGAGGGCACGGAACGCCTCGCGCATGCGTTGGGAGTCGGCGAGCGAGTGGATCGGGTTGCTTGACTCGACGATCATCGCTCGGAAGCGGTCGGGGTGGTCGGTGAGGATCTCGCCGGGAATGTTGTTGCAGGCGATGAGCCCGCCGAGGATCCGATGGCCGCCGACCGGACTGCGGCCCTTGCTGCCGCCGCCTGCGAGCTTGCCCATGCGGGAGTGGAGGTTCATCCCTCCCTTGTTGCCGAAGTTGGCGGTGAGGATGTAGATCAGCTTCTCGAGCCACGAGTTGAGCGTGGAGTGCGGCGCCATCTGGATGCCGAGGTCTTCGAGGATGGCGCAACTGCGGGCGTTGGCTATCACAGTTGTGGCGTGACGGACCTCTGCACTGGTCACTCCCGCTTTCTCGCACCATTGCTCTACATCGACGATCGACAGCATCTCGGTCAGCTCGTCGAGGCCGTTGGCGTGGCGGGCCAGCCAATTTTGGTCGGCGAGCCCCTCGCTGAGGAGGATCTTGAGCATGGCGCCGAGCAGCCAGGCGTCACCTCCCGGTCGCAGCTGAATGTGGATGTCTGCCAGCTCGGCGGTCTCGGTGCGGCGCGGGTCGATCACGATCAGGTGCCTGTCGGGGTCGTTGGAGATCTCCTTGAGGGTTACTCGTGCACGGGGGAAGCCGTGGCTGTGCCAGGGGTTCTTGCCGACGAAGACGGCGCAGTCGGTGTGGTGGAAGTCGGGCGCTGTGTGGCAGGCCATGGCACCGTACAGTTGGCCGTCGACCCAGAACTCGCCGGTCTTCTCCTGGGCCAGCGCGTTCGACTGGTAGCGCATGCCGAGAGCCTTGCGGGTGGCCCCGGAGTATCCGCCGGGCAGGTGGTTGCCCTGAGCCCCGCCTCCGTAATAGAAGATCTTCTCTCCGCCGTGTTCATCGCGGACCCTGGCGAGACCGGCGGCCACCTCACCGATGGCGGTGTCCCAGTCGATCTCCTCGTAGGTACCGTCGGCTCGGCGTCGCAGGGGAGCGTTGAGCCGGTCCTTTCCGTTCTGGTAGTGGTCGAGGCGCAGTGCCTTCTCGCAGGTGTAGCCCCTCGATCCGGGGTGGGCCTTGTCGCCGCGCACTCGGGTGATCCGCCGGTCCGAGATCTTGATCTCCACGCCGCAGTTGATGCTGCACAGCATGCAGGCTGTCTGATGCCACTCCCCCGAACCCGTCGCCGCCGGAGCGCCACCCGGGTTCGGGATCCCGTCGTGGTCGGGAGTGCCATCGCGGTTCGAAGTGGTCGCGCGACTCATTTTCTGCGGTCCTTGTGGTTCGGCTGGCGCACAAGCGTAGCGTGTGTCGGTGAATCGGGGTGTGCTGCTCGGTGTCCTGGCCTATCTGCTGTGGGGTCTGTCGCCGATCTACTGGCGGATCGAGGGCGACGTACCGCTGTTCGACGTAATTCTGTGGCGCGCCGCGGCTGCGGCTGCGATCTTGGTCGGCTGGCAGTTGATCGGGGGTTCGCTGTCCGGGCTCCGGGCCCTGGTTGCCGCGCCGCGGGACTTGCTCAAGTACGGGCTCACGGCCTCTCTGCTGGCCACCAACTGGATCGCCTTCATCTGGGTCGTGACGACCGACCGGGTCCTGGAGGCGAGCCTCGGCTACTTCATCAATCCGCTGATGAGCGTGGTGCTCGGTGTGGTCGTGCTTCGGGAACGGTTGCGCCTCGTACCGATGACGACGGTGCTGATCGCCGCACTCGGTGTGCTGGTCCTCGCCCTCGACGTCGGGACGGTTCCGTGGACTGCCCTCTACCTTGCCGGATCGTTCGCCCTCTACGGGCTGTTCCGCAAGACTTCGCCGGCAGGAACCTGGGACGGGTTGACCATCGAGATTCTGTTGATGCTGCCCTTCGTGCTGTGCCTGTTGGTCGTTCGGGCGCTCAGCGGCGACGGTGTGTTCGGCCTGTCCGACATCGGCCTCGACATTTGGCTGCTGGGAGCGGGCGCCATGACGATCGCCCCGCTGCTGCTGTTCTCCGCGTCGGCGCGGCGCATCGAACTCTGGATCGTCGGGATGCTCCAGTTCCTGGCGCCGACGATCCAGTTCTTCTTGGGTGTGTTGTGGTGGAACGAACCCTGGGGCGGGGGGCAGGCGCTGGGATTCGTGTTGATCTGGTTCGCTCTGGTCGTGTTCGTCGTCGACACCGCAATCCAGATCCGCCGCGCCCGGCGGCAAACTGATCCCGCCGTCGTCAGACCGTCAACCTGAAACCGAACCACCGAGGAGGCGGGGGCTGTCTCCCGGGCGTCGTCGAGGGTCATCGCCCCGAAATGCTTGCAGGTCGTGGCCCATGGTCTCCGGCGCCTGCTTGGTTGGGTTCTGTGGTTCCGCCGTTGGCTAGACCATCGAGGAAGCGACCGGTTCGGGCCGTGGATGACGAACCCGTCGTGCCCGGTCCGCTCGGCGAAGTCGCCCTGGTGCCAGACACCGTCGATGCGCTGGTAGTAGGCGGCCTCATATCGGGCGTTGTCGGGGTCGTCGTGGAAGCCGAGCGGCATCGACGGGAATGCGTTGCGGCATACCAGTTCTCCCCTGCGCTTGGTCCCCAGCGTGTTGCCGAGTTCGTCGACCACGTCGATGTCGAGGCCCAACGCGGCGCGCTGGATCTCCCCGGCGTAAACCGGGCTGGTCGGATCACCGGCCACGAGACAACCGCACAGGTCGGTGCCGCCCGAAATAGAAGCAAGATGAAGGTCGGCCTTGACTCGCTCATAGACGGTGCGGAACCCCTCCGGTGCCAGAGTCGAGCCCGTGGAGGTCATTGTGCGCAGGCTCGTGAGGTCATGCGTGTCGACGGGTCGAAGACCGGACTTGCCGAGCGCCTCAATGAACTTTGCGGAGGTTCCGAAGAGTGTGGTCTTTGCGGTGTCGGCCAGGTCGAAGAGCCGGTTTCCGTCGGGGAACATCGGAGCGCCGTCGTAGAGCACCAGGGTCGCTCCGGAGGCCAGGCTGGAGACCTGCCAGTTCCACATCATCCATCCGGCGGTGGTGTAGTAGAAGACGCGGTCGCCGTGCTTGATGTCGCAGTGCAGTTGATGTTCGACCAGGTGTTTCAGCAGGACCCCGCCGGCTCGATGGACGATGCACTTGGGTCTGCCGGTGGTGCCCGACGAGAACAGCACATACCAGGGGTGGTCGAATCCGAAACGTGTGAAGGTCGGCTCGGTCGGCGGGGTCTGGTCGACGAAGTCTTCCAGCGTGACCGCCTTGGCGAGACTTCCGGAACTGCCGTCGCCCAGGTGGGGGACAACGACGATCTGCTCCACTGACGGCAACGCATCGGCGATGGCGCCGAGCAGGGACAGCCGGTCGTGGACCTTGCCGCCGTAGCTGTAGGCGTCGTACACGAACAGGAGCCTGGGTTCGATCTGGCCGAACCTGTCGACGACCCCGTCGACGCCGAAATCGGGGGAGGTGGACGAGAACACAGCGCCGATCGAAGCTGCTGCCAACATCACCGCGACGGTCTCGATGACGTGCGGCAGCCACGCTGCGACGCAGTCGCCGGGGCCGACCCCCGCCCGACGCATCGAAACCTGGAGCTGCCCGACGAGCAGCCTGAGTTCCTCGCCGCTGATCTCCCTGTAGAACGACGGGTCCTCTGCGAACGAGATCACCGCAGGCTGATCGCCCGCAACGGAACCCAGCAGATTCTCAGCGACGTTGAGCGAGGCATCGGGAAAGAACCGGGTCCTCCAGAACGGTTCGGCAGCCTCGATGATCCGGTCGCCCCGGTCCCCGATCACACCCAACTCATCCCACACCGCAGCCCAGAAATCCGCTGGCTCAGCGACGGACCAGGCGTGCATCTCCTGGTATGTCGCGAACCCGTGACGGCCACAGAACTCAGCCAGATTGCTGCTTTCTACCCGGCCCGGCGACGGCACCCACAACAACGATCCGGAGGCGTCCACCGCGGCACAATACCGCGCTGTGCTTGCGCCGGGCGTAGCCGGAGCCGCGGTCTGCTTTCGGAATCGCTAGTCGGTCGCCTTGAGACGTTCTGATTCGTGTTGGCTGGGCCGGGCTAAACCGAATCCGAAGCCAATCAACGCTCCTCCGAGATGGGCTTCGGTCGAGAGTCCATTCGCCGGAATCGCTGCTAGGACGATCACTGCCAGCGCCAATCCCCACGTCATATCGAATCGGCGTGTTGTAGACCGCTCAGTCAGGACGAACGCTACAACAGCCAATATTGCCGCCGAGGCCCCTCTGGTTCCATTCGAGTTGCCGACACCAAGAGAGCTGGTGGCCAGAACAGCAATGCTTCCTGCTAATCCACCTGTTACGAAGATGGCGACGACTTTTGCCGCACTCGCATGTCGTACCGCGATCATACTGAAAGCCGCAAGACCGACTATATTGGCACCCAGATGGAGCCGGCCGTCGTGCGACCAGATTGATGAGACTATCTGGGGCAGTGTTTCGAGGAAGCTCTGGTCGATGCGGAGTGCCAGGTCTAGGCCCGATACGCGTTCGGTGACATGGGACACGGTTAGAGTCAGCGCTAGTGTCAGCAGCGGCCACGATCTCAAGATCTGATCAGTCATCCACGAGTCTGCCGTGTTGGAGCTGGAGGGTCAGTTGTGCTCTAGAAGCTAGGTCTTCGTCGTGGGTCGCGAAGACTATCAACTGTTTTTGCGCCGCTTTCTCGAGTGCGCTGCTGAGGACTGATCGGGCGTTGTCGTCAAGGGCGATCGTTGGCTCGTCGAGCAGCACGAGATCGGCGGGTCGGGAGAGGGCAACGGCTAGCGTGGCCTTTTGCCGTTGACCCCTGCTGAGCTGGGAAGGGAAGCGTTTGGCGAGGCTGGTAAGACCGAAGCCCTCCCACAGGTCGGCGCCGAGCAGATCAGGATGCGGACTACGGGTCAGGGTCAGGACATGACTCTTGGTGTCGGCCAAGGTGATGTCGTCGAACAAGACCGGACGATCAGGCACGAAAGCGATAGTGGAGCGGACGTGGCCCAGTTGCACGTCACGTCCGTGAAGCGTGACTATACCGGTCTTCGGAACGGTCAAACCGGACAGGACCTGTAGCAGGGTCGTCTTGCCTGACCCGTTGGGGCCGAGCAGGGCGACTAGCCCCGGTCCGAACAGCACCTTGTCATCGATGGACAACACGACGTGGGTTCCGTAGCGCACCGTAAGGTCACGAGTCACGAGCTCGATCTTGTCGGGGAGTGAGTTCATGGTTCCGTCTTCACGGGGGTGAGTACTGCTAGCGAGGTGAAGCTCATCACTGTGATCCACGACCCGTCGATGAGTGTCACCTCGTCTCGAGCGACGCGGGTCATGCCGATGACAGCCGTGACGGCGACGGCGAAGGGGATGAGACTACGCACCGCCAGCGCTCCGCCGAGCCCGGAAAACCCGACTGTGTCCAGGATCTTTCCGATGTTTGGGGGCCCGTTACGGGCTTGCAGGGAGGTTGCTACGGCCACTCCCGCGGCAAGTCCCAGCCATGGCCAGAAAGGGGGAGCGACACCACAGGCCTCAGCTAGGGTCCAACCAACCATCGCCAGTGCACCTACAGCTAACAACATCACGGTTAGATGCCCACTCAACAGCGCGACCCACCGTACAGAAACAATGTTGGACAGCATTGGCTGTGCAGCGAGTGAAGCTATCGGTTCGGTAAGATCGATCCCAGCGACAAATAGCAGTGCCCCGCCCAACATGAGTTGGGCGTTGGTACCGGGAACGACGATGAGACCCAAAGCGATGACCGGTGCAATTGCTGTAACTCGGATCAGAGCGACCGCTGGGGCGCTCGACCAGGACCGCACGGACCGCCACACGGAGAGCGGACGCCGTCGTCCAAGATCCAGCATTCGGCGGTGGACCCGCGGTCCGTCCCGGAAGAAGCGCAATTCCGAGAGTACGCTGCGCAGGTCAAGCAAGGTAGCGTTGACCCTCAGGTCAACCAGACGCCGGGATCGCGCCCACAGGACTGGGACCGGAATGGCACTGCTGCGCCACAGGGCGTAGCTAGCAGCGGCCACCCCCACGGCCAATGCCGAGGTCTCCGCCAACGCACTTCCGGCTGGGAGAAGTACCGTCGCAACGGCCGGGGCCGCTGAGCAGGCGACGGCAACCGAGCGATCTGCGACGCGTCGCTCGCCTGTAGTGCTCCACAGAACGGCCAATGCGAGTAGCATCATTCCGACGCCGAGACCGCGGACGGTGGCAGACAAGGCCAACCCGAGTGTGTAGCTGTTGTCGAGGCTCATCGCGGCGAGACACACGCCCGCGATGCCTCCGATACCGGAGGCCAACAAGGCTTGGCGTACGATGGCCTCTCTCAGTCGCGCCTGTCCGCACCCCAAGACCAAATCAAAAAGTACGGTCGGTTCAGACAACAACAGCGGCCCACCCCTGATGCCGGACCATAACGCGAGTGGCCCAGCCATTACTGTGGCGATCAACAGGATCCGGTCGACATCAGCATCGCTGATCGGAAGCGCCACGGATAGTACTTGAACGTAAACGGGTGTGAGTATCCAGGCCATACAGAACAGGTACATGGGCCACAGCACCCTTTGGATCACGGAGCGCATCATCAGGTCGTGCACGGCAGTGAAACCGCAGGCCGAACGTGCTCTTTTCGGGTGAACTGTCCGTTCGAGTGGCGAATAGCAAAGAAGGTTGGTCTCAGCGAACAAGAACGAAAGGTCCGGTCACTTGGCCCAAGAGAGTTTGCGAAGTCACACACGCTCAAGCTCCTTCAGGTGTCTGGAGTGAATCCCCAACGGGCCGCGAATTCCGCGGGGGAGAAGACTTCAAGGTCAGCTGCGAGTGCTGTACCAGGATCGTCTTCGTTGCCGTAGACACGCTTCACCGTGGTCAACACTCGACCGGTTTCGGTCTCAACAACTTTCCACACGCTATTCGAAGGATAGACTGCGCCTCCCATCGTCAACAAGGCGATGATCAGCGTTAAGGCGGTACGCAACACGCGGACCGGCAGTGCTCGTTTGCCCACCTCGATGTGCCAGACGCTCGCCGCGGTGTCACACATAATTTTCCTCACAGACTTCTATCTGAGTTTGCAGCATTAAATCATCCCTATTGGTATCTCTTACTGGTCGAAGAAACGTCACGATCGAATCTTGAATACGAGTACGCCGATACGAGATCTGTTCGTAATGATTCCTGGGCGGAGCACAGTCGCCAACCCGTTCAGATTCGTGCGTAGAGCTAACGGTGTCTTGGCGAGGTTGATCTGTTAGCCCGGATATTTCAGTAGTGGGGTCTGTGTGTGGGTGGTTGTTGTCGCGAGATGCCCTTCTGGTGTGGGAGAATCAGGTTTGTTAGAAGATTCTGGGGTCACACCAAGGAGGGCACTCGCATGGTGAAGCATAATGGCGCGCTGGACCGAAATCGAGCAGGGATGTGACATCGAGGTGTTCTTCTGCGAACCGCGCTCGCCGTGGCAGCGACCCAGCAACGAACAAACCAACGGGCTGCTACGACGCTGGCTCCCCAAAGGCACCAACCTCAACATCAACCCCATACACCTTGCACTGATCCAAGACAGCCTCAACCACATGCCCCGCAAACTCCACAACTGGAAACCAGCCGCTGACATCTACACTACACTCTGTCGCAACCACCAATAGAGCTTGCCATCCCTCGCGTTCAGGCGCGGACCCTCACCCCACCGACTCCACCCTCAAACGCGAAGAGCCTGTAAACCGGGCTCTTGGCGAGTCTCAGGAACCGACTCACCATCATGAGCATACACAACCGAAGGCACCAACACAGACGCAACCAACGCCAAAACAAACGACACACACAGAACGACAGTTAAAGGCGAACGGAACTTAGACCACCGCGATTTCACACATGTAAACAGAACGACGCCTAGCACCGGAATTACAAAACTAAGACCGCCTAAGAAAGTGCTCCCAAGCCACGCAAGCCCCAGCCACACAAGAGCTGCCGGAACCACCAACAACAGCCACCAGCCAATAACTAGCCGCTCACTTTCAACCTTCTCGGCCACTTTCTCATTCATCAATGTGCGCTTCTTTATCGATTCAACAGCCGATGATAACACACAACGAAACCCGACGTCGCTCAGGTCCTCACTGGTCGATCCAGAGCCGCGGCCACGCCACGAGATCGACCAGAGCGCCCAGGACGGCCACAGAGCGCCGTTACGGGCCGGACAGAGCCACCGCGGGCCCACACAGAGCGGGGCCCAGGACGGACAGAGCGCCCAGGACGGCCCAGGACCGGCCACAGAGCGCCGCTACGGACCGACAGAGCCACCGCGGCCACACAGAGCGCCACAGAGCCGGCCCCCGTTGGGCCAGTATCTGCGCACCGCTGCGCAGCGCCGAGATCGAGGCTGAGCGTCGTCGCCTGGTCGATCCAGAGCCGTCGCCTTGTCGAGATTGAGCACGGCTCACGGCGTAAAATGGTTTACCGCAGGCACCTCCACAAAGACCGCGAGTGCTGCGCCCAGTACACCCACGGCGTACAATTCTCGGCTGTGAGCTGCGGAGTTAGCGACTCAGAAAACTTCAACGCGTATTTGGCGTGATCCACCGGCGGCAACTGAGACACGACAGGCAACCCCAAAGGATTCTCTTTTGGCGGATCGACTTTTGGCGGATCGGTCGGCTTTGTGGTTGTTGTTGTCATGGTGTCCGACTCGAACGGATCATGTTGTGCATCTGACTTCGCGCGACAGGTTCTGAGTTTTTTCAAGCAGCATCGGGCAGGGTTGGCGGTCCTAGGACAGGAGGCTGCAGCCTATGAGTTCCGAGCAAAGAAAACCGAAGAAGTTGTTGACAGCAGAACAGAAGTACGACTTGTGGGTGCGGATGCTCACCGGGCAGGTCACTCAGGTGCAGGCGGCTGCGGAGGCTGGTGTGGACCGCTCGGTGATCGCCCGGCTGCGTGCTGTCGCCCGCGACGGCGCGGTCGCGGCTTTGGGTTCATCGAGACCGGGCCGGCGGCGTCAGTCCCAAGCCGAGGCGACCGAGGCAGCAGCCCTTCGTGTCGAGGTGGAGCGGCTGGGGCGTACTGTGGTCGAACAAGCCGTCGAGCTGGCGGTGCTGCACCGAAAAACGGGTTGAGGTGTGAGCGGTGGTGTCCCCGCCCGCGTCGACGGGACCGCCAAGACAGTGCTGCTGGGGTTGATCGATGACGCCGCCTCGGCTGGCTGGACGCACAGCCGGGTCTGCACGGTGCTGGGTGTGGACCGCCGCCGGGCATGGCGCTGGACCCGCCGCCGCTCCGAGGGGACTCTCGATGATGCCCACCCGGGCGGACGTCTGATCCACAGCCTGCTGAGCTCTGAACGCGACGAGATCGTGGCGCTGTTCGACGAGTGGGGCGACATCGACCGGTCGCATCGCAAACTCGCGCACCGCGGCTCCTACCTGGGCCGCGTGTGGGTGTCACCCTCGACAGTGGACCGCGTTCTCGCAGGTCACGGCCTCGCACTGGCCCAAACACCACGCCCCGCCAAGACAGCTAAGACGCCGTGGCCGGACTGGTGTGAGCGGCGACCCAACCAACTGTGGTGCTTCCACGGCACACAGTTCCCGAACTGCCGACAAGCCAAACACGCCTACGCGATCGTCGATGTCGTGTCCCGCAAATGGATCGCCACCCACCACACGACAGCGCCGGACTCGGTCGCCGCTCGGGTCCTGTTCGCCAAAGCACTCCAAAGCGAAGGACTCCTCACCGACGAGGCCGCCACCCGCCTCGATGACCCCAACAGCGACCTGCCCGACAACAACGAGATCCCGCTGCTGCTGGCAGTGTCAGACAACGGACCGGAGACGCGCTCAGGCGACACCGCCAAGTTCATGGCCCTCTGCTCGGTCGCCCAACACTTCGGGCGGCGGTCCACGCCAACCGACCAAGCCTGGATCGAGTCTCTGTTCAGCCACATCAAAGGCGAGCACCCCCACCTCGAAACGCTCGACGACCCCACAGACCTCACCCGAGAACTCGAACGCGTCCGCGGCCACTACAACACGGTGCGGCTCCACGAAGGCGTCGGCTATGTCACCCCCAACGACGAACACACCGGACAAGGCGACCAGATCCGCCAAGCCCGCCGACACGGACTCCACCAAGCCGACCAGCAACGACGCGCCCGGCACCGAAACCAACCGCTAACATGACAAACCAACCACCACCGCACACCCACCAAAACGACTTGAAAAACCCCGCAAACTGTCGCGAAGAGTCAGGTACACCTCAATCAGGTGCGTATTTGCAGTACAAATACTCAGCCACAGTAAGAGTGATCCCTACCCCAGACCCCACGGTCAGAGCCGTACGAATCTTCTTCGCCAAACTCGCAGCTTTAGCAGTTGCTTTACCAGTCGCCACAACGACCGTACCGTACTTTGCAAGTTCTCTCGCAAGCACCCCTTCAGGAACACAAACCAAAAAATGGAACGCCTTGTGTTTATAGTCATTTTTCAACAGCGCTAAACCAACACATGCAGGAGCTAAAGATATTAACCACGAACAACGGAGCGCACTACGCAAACTAGCTTCATCCACTGCGACCGATCCGCTCACGATTTTAAAGCCAGACGACTCAACCGTTTTGTTTATAGAATCCTTAATCTTGCCCTCGAAACCCGACCAAAGCAATTTAGTTAACCCGCCTGTACCTCCCTCCTTATCTTTCTTACTAAAGACATGATAAGGTTCATGACATCCTGTATGAGCGTCGGCTAGATTCCAAGTAGAAACCTCGGCTATATCTGGCCCGGCATGATGCTTCGAAGGTTCCTCACTTTGGTAAATCGCAGCCTCACCGTTTGGCTCAGCACGAATCGCCCACATTTTCGGTAACGGTGCCATGTACTGCCCGGGTGGGCACCTGTGCTCTGAGGCGTCGTGTTTGGTGACGGTGTCGGTGGGGTGTGTGTAGGTGACGGTCTTGTACCCGCGGAGGACCTTCAGCTTGGGTTGTGGCACCATTTTGGTGCCTACCTTGACGTGCCGCCGCTCGGTCACATCGACGGTCTTGTACACGTCCACCGTCTTGTACACATCGACGGTCTTGTACACGTCGACGGTGCGGGTGCCGGTCTTCACATGGACCCGCTGCCACTGCCAGGTCTCGACCTTCACAAGCTTGTTCTTCCAAGCCCACACATCCTCGGTGCGGGTGCCGGTCTTGACCTGTTTGGTGCCGGTCTTGACCTGTTTGGTGCCGGTCTTGACCTGTTTGGTGCCGGTCACAACATCGCGCCACGCGTACACGTCCACCTCAACGTCGGGTTGAGGCTCGTAGCTGTAGACTGGCTCCTGGCGAGTCTCCGTGTACGGCACCGAGACCGGCTTATGCGCCGACACCACAGCCGGAACCAACACAGACCCAACCAACGCCACCACAAGCACCAGAATTATGCTGAGATTGAGGTGCCTCCCGTCTTCAGGTAGATTCAACCGACGGGACGCGAAATTCAAACGGCTCTTCATGGCCGTACACAGATAGTGCCCCCCCGCTGTCAAGTCGGATAACGAGATTTTCTTGGTGAAGAGGATCCGTGCGAACTCAGCGCATCATCCATAGAACTCGAAAAGCTACATTTACCAGGAACAACGCGGAATTGGCACCAATTGCGTCGGGTCAGCCGCCAGTGCCCAGATTGTGGTCGGCATGGGTGGGTGATGTAAGGTCGGGGGCCTATGGGATCATCGTCTGTGGCAGCACCGGCCACACTCGAGGTGCGACCGATTGCGGGTTCACTCGGGGCGGAGGTCATCGGTCTCGACTTCAGTGCGGTCAGTGCTGTCGCCGATGAGTTGATCGAGGCGTTGAACGAGCACCTTGTTCTCTTCATGCCCGGTTTGGACCCGACCGCCGAAGGACTTCGCGACATCGCCGCGACGTTCGGTCCCTTGGAGGTCCACCCCTATCTCGACAAGGTCGATCCGGAGATTCCCGAGGTGATCGTGCTCGACACCTCGACGACTCCCAAGGCCGATGTCTGGCACACCGATTTCACCTGCTCGGACCATCCGCCGGTAGCCGCCCTGCTGCACATGGTCGAGTCTCCGCCGTGGGGTGGCGACACGATGTGGATCAACTGCTACGAGGTGTACAACTCACTGTCCGCGGCGATGAAGCAGTTCCTCGAGGGGCTGACCTGTCTGCATGAGGACACACGCACCGGCGGCGCGCCCGCTGCCGAGCATCCGGTCGTGCGGGCGCATCCCAACACCGGGCGCAAGAGCCTGTACGTCAACAAGCAGTTCAGCAGACGCATCCCTCAACTCTCGCGGCCCGAGTCACAGAACCTCTTATCGTTCCTGTTCCGTTGGGAGGAGCAGGTGAAGTTCAGTTGTCGCTGGCGCTGGAACGTCGGCGATGTGGTGCTCTGGGATGAACGCGTCACTCTGCATTCGGTGGTTGACGACACGTCGGAGCGTCGGGTTCTGCGACGTTCTACGGTGCTCGGCGACGATCCATGCCCCCCGGACGACGCGAAGATCCTGCCCCGTCACCGCACCCCGAAGACCGCCTCGAGCGGTTTCTACGGCATCGGCGGGTACGAGTTCTAGGAACGTCGGCCCTCGTGCCGGTGCCACAATCGCGACTGAACCGGTGCCGCACCGGCGCTGAGCGTCACTTCGGGCCCCTGGTGAATGTGGACTGCATCAGCCGTTTCGACTGGGGAACAGGTCGTCGATGGTCCATGTGATGGTGGGGCGGCCCCGCTGTATCACCTCGTAGAATGATGGGGTGTAGCCTGCGGCGGAGACGAACCAGAACGCTGATTGGGGCGCCAGCGCTTCTTGGGCCCAGCCGAGGCCGCTGTCGGCGAGTCGTTGCAGTGCGGCAACATGGTCGAGGTAGGTCTTGGCATCGGCTTGGCGGCTGCGGAACTTGACCGAACCGGTGACTACTTCGCCGCTGAGGGTTCGCCCGACCAGGTCGATCTCCACCTCGTTTCGGGTCCGGTCGAGGCCGGCCCACCTGCCCCATTGAGCGACCGCTGGAAGCCCTTGTTCCGGACCCCAGCGACGACAGGCCTGTCGGGCCACGTCTTCGAAGACCTGACGTCTTACATAGGCAGGAAACACCTCGGGCTCGATCCAGGCTTTCCAAGCGGCTTGTGGACCCAGGGTTGCCACCGCGGACTCGGCTTGCAACCCGATCCCGTAGTGGAAGCGCGCCGCTGGATCGGCCAACCGGTACCGCGTTCCCCGCTGAGGAGAAGCACCGAAGTTCACCTCGCGTACCAGGTAGGCCATGTCCTCGAGTTGGTCGATCAGCCGCTTGAGGGAACTGTCGGATTTCCGTCCCATCTTTGCCGCGATCTCACCCGTGGTTCGGATTCCGAGTCCGATGCCAGCCAAGACAGCTCGGTACAGCGCGGTCTGGCGCAACCCCTCTTCCTGGTCGATCTCGGTCAGCAAACGGGCGCGGACCACACCGTGGGGCGACAACAGCAACTCGGCGATGTTCTCTCCCAGATCTCGAGCGTCGTCGACTGCTGCGAGGTTGGCGGGCAGCCCTCCGAACGCGGCGTAGGCGCGTACCCGGTCGGCGAGCGAATAGCGGGCAACCATCTGGCCGGCGTCGAAATAGTCGAACGGCCTGAGCTGAAGTTGTGCGTGCAGCCGCCCGTAGAGCGGCGAACCTCCCTTGGCCAGAGCTTCCATCGTGCGCACTGCCGATCCGCAGAGCACCACCAAGAGGCCCGCCGAGCGCGACGGCTCCGATTCCCATACCGCATTGAGCTCCGAGGCGATCTCGCGCAATCCGCTTTCGCCTTCGGCAAGATATTGGAACTCGTCCAACACAATGACGATCGGCTGATCGGGGCGGAGACCGAGCAGAGAGCGAAACACCGTGCGCCATGTGGGATGGTCCTGGGGCCGGAGTTCTTCGCCTGACCACCGGGCGGCTTCTTCGATCAGGGCACGCCGGTTCATGGCCGGGGTGGTCGACGAAGCTGAGTAGAATAGAACCTGTTCTGGGGGCCAGAGCCGAGACAGCAGGAAGGTCTTGCCCACTCGTCGGCGCCCGTGGACGAGGGCCAGTGAGGGTTTGCCGCCGTCGAGCAGACTCCTCAACTTGGCTGCTTCTGTTCCTCGATCGATCAGTTGTCTGTGCGCCATGAGCACCCTCGAATGATCTTTGTAGTTAGTTGCCTACTATATTAGGTAACTACTATATTAGGCAACTAACATAGTAGGCAACTAAGAGCACGCGCAAATAGGTGACCGACCTCGCGGCGCAACGCTGTGTCTTCCGCTCTTGTTCGCTGCGCTCACGGGCCGCTCGGGCCACGGCCTCGTTCGGTCGCTACCGTGTCGTTCCGCCTATTCGCTCGGCCTCTAAGAAGCATCGGCGTTCAGATGGGTTCTGAGGAACTCTGAGGTACGTGCCCAGGAAGCAGCGGCGGCAGAGGGGTTCGCGAACATCGGGTTCTTGTCGTTGTCAAAGGCGTGACCCGCTCCTGCCTGCACGAGAATCTCGACGTTGGCCGTACCTTCGGTGGCTGAGCGGAGTCCGTCGACATGCTCGTTGGGCAGGAAAGGATCGTTGTCGCCGAAGTGGAACAGGATCGGGCAGGTAATCTCTGAAGCTTTGTCGAGGTTCTCGCCGATCGCTGAACCGTAGTACGAGACGGCACAAGCCGGCTTGTGAGCCGCCGCAGCCAGATAGGTCATTGACCCGCCGAAACAGAACCCCATCACAGCTACGCCACCCTGCACTTCTGAACGGCTTCGGAGGTGGGCCAATGCGGCGCCGATGTCTGCAACCCCGTCTTCGGGTGAATGCCGACCGGCGACTTCGAAAGCTGGTCCCAAATCTTCGGGACCTCGTGCGTCGACACGGAACGGGTGCTGGATCCGCCAGTACATGTGGGGTGCAAGCACTACGTAACCTTCGTCGGCGAGACGTTCAGCAACGCTGAGAATGTAATCGTTGATTCCGAAAATCTCCTGAATCAGGACGACACCGGGGCCGCTGCCCGAATCAGGAGTACAGAGGATTGCGGGGATGTCACCGGAGGCGCCCGCTACTATGTGGTCGGTTGTGGTTGGCATGTCTCGGAGTTTACGGGCGTTAGGGTTCTGGCGCAGGCCTGCTGATCCAAAGGAATAATCATGGACATCAATCGCATCACGTCACTGTTCGGTTTAGAGGGCAGGAGGGCCGTGGTCACCGGCGGAAGCCGCGGTATCGGCCGGATGATCACAGAGGGGCTGCTCGATGCCGGTTGTGAGGTGATCATCACGGCCCGCAAGGTCGAACAGGTGACCGCAGCTGCCGATGAGATGTCGACGAAGGGCACGTGCATCGCTGTTCCCAGCGACCTTTCGCGTGACGAGGGCATTGACCGCCTAGTAGCGGCGGTCAACGACAGATGGGACTCGCTGGACATTCTGGTCAACAACGCCGGCGCGTCGTGGGGTGAACCGCTCGACGAGTTCAGCGCACAAGGGTGGGACAAAGTAATGAACGTGAATGTCCGGGGGGTGTTCTTTCTGACTCAACGGCTGCTGCCGTTGCTTCGCGCCGCGGCACAAAGTTCAGATCCCGCCCGAGTCGTCAACATCGGTTCGGTGAACGGACTGACTCCACCGGAGATGGACACCTTCTCGTACTCGTCGTCGAAGGCAGCGGTACACATGCTGACCCGACACCTCGCCAAAGAACTTGCTGGTGAACATATAACGGTCAACGCCATCGCCCCGGGACCGTTCGACTCTCAGATGATGGCCTTCGCCCTCAACGACCCCGAAGCCCGCGCGGGTATCGCCCGAGACGTGCCGATGGGAAGAATCGGTTTACCTGATGACATGGCTGGAGTAGCGATTTATTTGGCTTCTGCTGCTGGGGCTTACGTCACTGGCGCGGTGGTTCCCGTGGGTGGCGGCCTGTCCACTGTCGCCAAATAGACCTGTTCTGCTGTCAATCCCTCGGCTGTCGCTGGGCGAGCCGACTAGGTGGCCGACTAGGTGTAGTGGACGTAGAGGTCGGTAGCCCGGCGATGGGGTGAGCCGCCTGTGTGAGAGCGGGGTTGTCGACAACTCACATGAACGAGTTCCTCTGCAACTGCTGCAACTGCAAGTTTAAATCCGAAACCGAACGATGCATCCGCCTCAAACACCCGATCCACAACTACAACTGTCACCGACGCCACACCGCCGTAGGCGGCCCACCCGCATCACACGCCAACGATCCCACGCGAGCCGGCACCTAGGGCAGTAGGCGCACCGGGAGGCGTTTCAGGGAGTTGTTGAGATTTGATTGTTGGCGTCTCGGTTCCCCGGTCAACTCAATACGAGACCAGCGTTTGAGCACCTCGTCGAAGAAGACCCGGCCCTCCAGACGGGCCAGATGCACCCCTAAGCAGAAATGCGTGCCGAATCCGAAGGAGAGGTGATGGTTGGGGTCTCGGGTGATGTCGAATGCCTGCGGGTTTTCGAAGACCGCTTCGTCGCGGTTGGCGGACGTGTAGACCATCGCGACCTTGTCGCCTGCAGCGATTGATCTGCCACCGAGTTCGGTGTCGACGAGCGCGGTGCGCCGGAAGTAGTGCAGCGGGTTGGCCCAGCGCAGGACCTCTTCGACAGCTTTGGGCAGCAACGCCGGATCGTTGCGCAGCATCTGCAACTGTTCGGGGTGTTGCAAGAGGGCGAGCAGCCCACCTGACAGCATGGTCCGGGTAGTGTCGTTCCCCGCGGTGACCAATTGGACGAAGAAGCTGCCAAAATCAATGTCGGTCATCAGCTTTCCGTCGAACTCCGTGCCGAGAAGAAGGTCGGTCAGATCGCCTTGCAGTGGTTGGTTTCGACGTTTGGCGGCGAAAGCTGCCCCGTACACCGCCATATCGACGCTCGAGGAACCGCGTTCGTCCGGCGCGGCTATATCGGGGTCCTGCCCTCCGCTGTTGCGTTCGGCCATAGCGTGAACAGCCGGCCAGTCCTGTGGTGGCAGCCCCATCAGTTCGCCGACCACCTGGCTCGGCAGGTGGGCACAGACATCGTGAACGAACTCAACTTCAGGATCCATCGTCTCGACACGGTCGAGAATCTTGATTGTGATGGCACGAATGCGGCTTTCCATGGCGCCTATGACTCGAGCCTTGAACTCTGGTGAGATCGGGCGTCGGTAAGCCGTATGGCGTGGTGGATCCATGGCTAACAACATGTCTCGCATTTGCTTGAGGCTGAGCGGTTCAAGGTTTTCTATGACCACTCCTCCCTCGTGGGCCGAGAAGATTTCAGGGTGCTTGGCGATGTGCATGACGTCTGCGTGACGCAGGACGGCCCAGTAACCGGGTTCGTCGTCCATCTTTTGAAAGACGACAGGTTCTTCACGACGCAAACGGGCAAAAAGTTCATGGGGTGGTCCGTCGATATATGTCTCTGGTCGATGCAGGGCCAACCCGACGGGTGTGGTCTGGGCATTCACGTCCCCTAACTTATCGCGGTGCTTCGTTGAGAATGAGCGCGCGTGCTCGTACCCTCAACAGTCAATGAGGTCAATGCGTCGTCGACCGGAAAGGAGCCGCGATGGCAACCGGACGATCCAGTTTTGCGAAACGACAGCGCGATATGGCCAAGAAGGCCAAGGCTCAGGCAAAAAGAGAGAAGCGTCTCGACAGAAGTGAGTTCGACGATGATCCCGACATCGATGAAATCGTCGACGATGCACCGAAGCTTTCAAACGATGATGTGATGGCCCGTATTGAAGATCTCCACCGTCGTTACGACGACGGTCAGATGGATCTTGAGACCTTCGATGAACAGAGGACCGCGTTGATGTCCCAGATTTCGGTCGACTGATATTTCAACTTCGTTGTTCGATCAGGTTGCTGATGCGTTTGCGCAACTCGACGATGCCGGTGCCTCTACTGGCGCTCACCCAACAGATTTCAGATTTTTCGACCCCGAGTTTTTTTACTAGATCAGCACGGCGCCGCCCTGATTTTGCTGCACGGACTTTGTCGGCCTTGGTAGCAACGAAGCAGATCCGGTGGTTGAGGTGCCTCAGCCATTCCAGGGTCTGAAGATCAAGCGCTGTCGGACCTATCTCGGAGTCAATGAGCAACAAGATCGAAACGAGGTTCTCCCGTTCTTCCAGGTACTCGTTGATCATTGCTGCCCATCGCCTCTGTTCGGCTTTGGACACTCGAGCGAAACCGTATCCGGGCAGGTCCATGAGCCAGCGCCTCGAGTCGACAACGCCTACTTCAAAAGCGTTCAACAGCCTGGTCGCTCCTGGTGACTTTGATGTCTTGGCTAGAGATTTCCGTTGCGCCAATGCGTTTATCAATGACGACTTGCCAACGTTGCTGCGACCCACCAGCGCCAGTTCCGCATGCACGTGCGGCAGTTCGGACACGCGGGCGAACGAGCGCAGAAACCGTAGAGGAAGTGGGCCTGCCATCCCGCAAGGCTACGCCCCGTGCTCGGGGAGGTCGGTCTCAGCGGCCCATGTCGTTTGCGAAAGCGTTCTCCAAAATGAGCGCGGCGTCGGCGGGACGAAGGAAGTCTGCGGTGACGGACTGCTCGACTGAGGTGGTCATGGCTTCGAAATAGGTGGCTTTGTCCGGGTACAGCTCGGCCAGTTTCGCAGCGTCGAAGAGCGTTGTTGATCCGAACAGGCCACAGAATCCCTCCCCTCCGGGCGGCTCCCCGGTCAACGTGGCCACAGGCACGTCCACCCAGGCCGTGCGGATCCCACCGAGTGTGTTGCCGTGTTCGTCGACCACGAACTCGTCACCCTCGGTTTCCAACAAAGGAGCGCTGGGCGGCGGCGGTCCGCCACTGGCCCAGACGTTGAGAGCGTGGATCGCAGCATTCATGACCCAGTGTTGTGGTCCGCTGTTGATCGCTGCGTCGCATTCGAAGACTCCCGGAATCGGTGCGCTCACCTCCACCACCTCGGCGATCGCGGGGTCGTCGCCGATGTCTTGTGGGCCCACGGACAGCGCAATGTTGTAGACGTCGCCGTGTGCTGTGCCTGCCACTTCCCACAGTGCGATGTTGTGTGCGTCGGGTTGTCGAGAATTGATGGATCCGAGGCGGAAGACGTCGGTCTCGGTCTGGAAGGTCAACACCGGGACTCGCACGTCGCTGCGGATCAGGACCTGCTCGGGAGTGTCGATCCCGGCCTGGGGCGACTGCGAGAGCGGTGCACTCCCGCCGGCACGGCTGTGGATCAAGAATCCGTCGAAGAGTTGAACGAGCGGGTCGACGCCGTTGACGTAGGTCACCAGCCGAAAGGCCGATTGTGAGTCGCCGACAGCAATCAAGCGCTCGGGAGACAGGCCCGGCAACATCTCGATATCGGTGGGTCCGAGCAGCCCTTGAGCGGCTTGGCTGAAGATGTCGTAGGAGAACGAATCGCCGGGATGATTCAGCGAGCCGTAGCGCTCCGGATTGTTGCCCTTGAGGTGAAGCGGGAAGCCGATGTCGATCCCCGGCCCGCCGCCCTCGACGCCTCGGGCCTGGGCGGACACGCCTACCCAGGCGTAACCCTCGCGGATCTGCTCGACATGGGACATGGTCCAGTTGGGCGCGGCGTCGAGCCCGCTGCTGACGTTGTACCACTCGACCATGACGGTTCCGTTGAAAGCACTCGGATCGCTGGGCCGTATCACCGTGATCCGAGTGGTGTAGTCGGCTTCATCGGCGAACTCGACTGCCCAACGCCCATCGGGGTCCAGTTCTGTATCGGTGGCGGGTACAAGGGATCTGGCGGTTCCCGAGATGAAGTACTCCTGCTGTTCGTAACCCACCAGAGCCGGATCGAAGCTGGTACCCGAGGAGAACGGACTGCCGACGTCTGGCGGGTAACTCACGGTCGGCAGGGGCGTGGGTGCTGCTTCGCCGACGGCGAGCGGGTCGAGTGTTGTGGTCGTGGCGGGGGCTCCGGTCGTGGTCGTGGACGTCGTGGTGGGAACTGTGGCAGTCGTTGTTGTGGTCGTGGTGGCTTCACCGTCGCTGTCGTCGTCGCTGCAACTCGCCAACGCCGAACCCAGCGCACACATCAACAGCAGAACTGTGAACGGTATAGATGAGCGAGGTCTCCGCATGCAACGAGTCTGCGCCCATCTGCGGGTTTAGTCCAGTCAAGCTTCTCGTTCGCCCAGACACAGATCGCTGCGTAGGCTATGGTTCGGCGCCGCACAGAGCCGTTGACGGGGAGTAGGCGATGGCCGGAAGTGACTCTGGAAAAGGTGGCCAAGGTCTACGAGAACGGATTTCAAAGCTGTTACGGATATTGATCTCAATATCCGAGACGGTGAGTTCTTGGTGTTGGTCGGTCCGTCCGGCTGCGGCGAGTCGACAGATCTGCGCATGATCTCAGGACTTGAGGCGATCTCCGGCGGGGAGACGCGGATCGGTGGCCGCGTCGTCAACGACGTGGAGTCCAAGGATCGCGATATCGCAATGGTGTTCCAGAATTGCGCTGTATCCCCCTCACCAACCGCACCTGGTGACTGACTCTCTCTCTCTCTCTCTCTCTCTGAAGATCGTGAGAGGTTAGTTGCTGCAACAGCAGTAGTGGTTAGTCTAGTCATCAGACTAAGTCGTATCCACGAGCGCAAAAATACTAGGCAGGAGAATCAATCATGACCGTATTGGTCAACGTCCACGAGGCCAAGACCCATTTATCGAGGCTGTTGGAGCGTGCCCACGACGGGGAGGAGATCATCCTGGCCAAAGCGGGCAAGCCCTACGCCCGGCTGATGCCGCTAGCCCCTATGGAGGGAAAGCGCATAGGACTCCTTCCCGGTCTTATGGTGGGTCCTGAGTTTTTTGAACCGCTGCCCGAAGAGGAGCTTGCGGCCTGGGAGGGCGCCTACTCAGGTGAGTGATCTGCTGCTCGACACGCACGCGCTGCTTTGGTGCTGGTCAAATCATCCAGCGCTATCGCCATCAGCGAGGGAGGCGGTCTCCGATCGCGGGAACGATGTGCTTGTCAGTGCGGCTAGCGCGTGGGAGATAGCCACCAAGGTCCGACTCGGTCGGCTACCTGAATATGGAAGCACTGTGTTGCGATTCGATGAGTTGGTAGTGGGCGCGGCGATGCGGCACCTGCCGGTCAGCTACGGGCACGGCCTGCGTGCCGGTAGCTATGTTGCAGAGCATCGGGACCCGTTCGATCGGATTCTGGCGGCTCAGGCGGAGTTGGAGTCGCTGATATTGGTCACGAGGGACTCCGCATTCCGAGAATTCCCCGTACGGGTTCTGTGGTGAAGGCACGACATGAGAGATGAGGTCGAAGACCATGGGGCCGGCGGGAACCGGAGGCAGGGCTGGCCTAGCTGTGCATTTCCGAGGACGTTGTCCTCAGTTAGTTGGGTGAGGGTGGCTAGGGGGGTGTTCCAGTTGAGGGCTCCGTGGGGCGAACCTCCTGGGAGGGAATCGGGAATAAGTGACACCCACATTCTCTCTCAGGAGGTCACCCAGACCCGGTCACCCCCAACCCGACGCAATAGGGACAACGTCTCAGCTGGTCACGCCCAGTCGGTTCGGCGTGCTACCACGGTTTCGGCGCTTCCAATGTGGATTGTTCGCAGCGAGTGCGCCGGTGGCCCGATGCCGGTGCGGTGGACCAGCGACCACACGCCACCGGGAGCGAAGTCCGCGGTCCCGTCGTTTGTGTTGAGAGCGAAGAGATGGTCTCCCCGTCGAAAGGCCACAACTCCTGCGGGGGCTTCCAGCCAAGTCGCAATCGGGTCCAGATCGCGCAGTTCCTGCCGGAACCGCAGCAGCGACCGCATCTTGTGAACATGCGCATCGGGGTTCTGGCGTTGCACCTCGACTGAGTCCTCAGCGCCGTGTCCCAACGGAAGCCAAGTCTGCTCGGCGTTGGAGAATCCGAGGTTGAGCCCACGACCCCAAGGCATCGGGGTACGACAGACGTCTCGTCCCACCGCACCGGGATTGCGGGTGGCGATCGGGTCGGAACGCAATTCTGGCGGGACCTCGCCGTCTTCGAGTCCCAGTTCCTCGCCCTGGTAGATGAACGGCACGCCTGGCAGCCCGAACAGCATTGCAGCGAACGCCAGCGAACGGCTCCGCCCCAGATCTCCGCCCCCGAAGCGGGTCGCCGGCCGACTCTCGTCGTGGCTCGACTGCACCCAGCCGACTCTGTCGCCGACCCGCTCGGAGGTTTCGCGTAACGTCTTGACGATGTCGGGCGCCGTCCATGGCATCTGCATCGGCGCGAACCAGAACCCGAGATGCAACCCGTCGCCTGGCACCAGTTTCGCCAGACCGGCCGGCTCGAGAACGTAGGTCTCTCCGATCAGCGCCGTGTCGTAGCGATCCGCGATTCGGCGCCAGTCACGAAAGATCTCCAGGCTCTCGGGCTGTTCAAGGTCGTATCGATGCTCGAAGCAGCGGAACTGGTCTCGGGGATGCGTGATGTCGGCAGGGTCGGCGATCTGAGGGTTGTCGCGAAACTCGCTGTCCTTGATGAGCGCGTGGGCAACATCGATGCGAAAGCCGTCGATGCCCCGTTCGAACCAGAACTCCAGAGTCTGCTCGAATTCTGCTCGCAGCGCGGGGTTGCGCCAGTTGAGGTCGGGCTGTTCGGGCAGGAACAGATGGCAGTAGTACTGCCCGCTTGCCTCGTCGAGAGTCCAGGCCGGGCCGCCGAAGTGGGCGACCCAGTTGTTCGGCGGTCCACCGTCGGGCGCCGGGTCGCGCCACAGGTAGTAGTCGCGGTGGGGGCCGGTCGGATCTTCGACCGCTGAGCGGAACCAGCGGTGTTGGTTGCTGGAGTGGTTCGGGACGATGTCGAGCACAACCCTCAGACCGAGTTCATGTGCCCGATCGATCAGCGCTTCCATTGCCTGCAGGTCGCCGAAGACGGGTTCGATGTCGACATAGTCGGCGACGTCGTAGCCGTGGTCGGCCATCGGCGACGGGTAGCAGGGTGTGATCCAGACGATCTCGATGCCCAGCCAGGCGAGGTAGTCCAAGCGTTGGGTTATCCCGGCCAGATCACCGATCCCGTTGCCGGTGCTGTCGGCGAACGAGCGGATGTAGACCTCGTAGCCGACAGAATTGCGCAGCCAGGACAGTTCCCTTGGTCCTGCAGGCACCTTTGTTTCGGCGGGCGTTGTGCCAGACATGGGACTACCGCCGTACCGACGCCAGCCATGAGGCCATGGCCACAGCCAACGGCTCGCCGACGTCGTCTTGGATGAAATGGTTTCCCGGGTCGAAGAACTGATGGGGTTGACCGTTGGCGCCGGGGATCAACTCCAAGAAATCAGTGTCAAGATGACCGAGCACCGGGTCTGTTCGTCCCCAGAGCAGCAGCACCGGTTTCGTCCATTCAGAAAGAACTCTCCGTGCGGCCTTGTTCTCGGCCACGGATCCGTGCTCGGGGGTGATCGGCACCAGACACGGGAACTCACGCAGACCCGCCATGTAGTCCTCGTCGGGGAAAGGCGCGTTGTAGGCGGCCTGCTCTTCGGGGCTCAGGGTTCTGGTGCTGACGGCATTGCTGATCAGCCGCCCGCAGTCGAACGGGTCGAGTGTCTGTGACAGCTCAAGCCAGAAATCGAAGCCCGGGCCGGAACTCTCGCCGTACGGCAGAGCGGTGTTGCCAAGGACCAGGTGATCAAAGCGACCGGGTTGTTCTGCTGCCAACCGCAGGGTGATGAGTCCGCCCCAGTCTTGGCAGAACGCATCCCAGCTATCGACTTCGCTGAAGTGGTCGAGGAACTCCCTCATCCATGCCACGTGCCCGCTGTAGGTGTAGACGCTGCGTTGTGCGGGTTTGTCGGATCGACCGAAGCCGATGAGGTCGGGGACGATGACGCGATGCCCCGCCTTGGTCAGAGTCGGGATCATCCGGCGGTACAAGTAGCCCCAAGTCGGTTCGCCGTGCGGTAGCAGAATCGTGCTGGTGGTGCCGGGGCCTTCATCGATGTATGCCATTCGAAGACCGTCGACCTCCACGTAATGCGGTTGGTAGGCAAAATCTTCGAGATCAGCGAAGCGTTCCTCGGGGGTGCGAAGAAATGGGATGCCTTGAGCGGTCCGGTGTGTGGTCATGGATGTGAAACCTAGGGCTTGTGAACCGGACTTTCTCAAATCGTCTGGTGGGTATCCGAGGCGGGCAGAGTGCCGGCATGGATCTTCCGGCTCCCGATTCTCGTGGTCTGCCGTCGTGGTCGTCGACGGTGTCGGACCTTCTCTTCGTGGCCGCCGGCGTGGTGTGGTTGATTGCCGCTGACGGTGAGGTTGGGAGCCGCGAGCCTGGTTCGACGGTGTGGTCATCACCGACGACCTTGCGACCATGCGGGGTGTCACAACAGAGGGGACTGCCTGGGTCGGCGCCGCGGCTTGGATCGTGCCGAGCGTTGAATGCCGGCCGCGGTTCGACGCTCTTTCGGGGGCAGGCGCCGCAGTTCGGCTTCCATGTTGTTGCTGGTGGTGGACGTGAGAAGATCGAACACCGGAGTGCCGACTCCTCCCTTACCGGCGACTACCTCCGCGGCGTTCAGAACCGACCGAGAACCCTGTGCGGCCGAGGCTTCGGTCGAGCAGGAGGACTGACTACGGGGTGGCACGGGCGACCGGTTGTCTCCCCTGGGGGTGGTTCCGTTGACCATTGAGGCAATTTGCAGCCGCATACCCATATGGTTTACCATATGGGTATGGCTCGTAGGGAGGTTCTGGTTCAGCTCGATGATGATCTGGTTGAGCGTTTGGCCCGAATTGCCGAGGCGCGGGGCACGAGTCGGTCCGAGTTGCTTCGGCGGGGGGCTCGGGCTGTCATTGAGGCCGAGGAACTGCTCGCTGCCGACGCGGAGCTTCTTGAGGCGTACCGGCGCCTGCCTCAGGATCCTGCGCTCGTTCAATCTGCGATTCGGCTCGCGTCTCGGACCGTTCCCCCGTGGTAGCGCGTAACGAGATCTATTGGAGTGATCTCGGACCGCCCGCAGGCCGACGGCCCGTGTGCGTACTGACGCGAGATGCCGCTGCGGCTGTCCTCACCGCGGTTGTATGTGTACCGATTACGCGCACTGTCCGAGGTATCCGCTCTGAAGTTGAGATCGGTGTCGACGAAGGTCTTCCCGAGACCTGTGTGGTCAGTTGCGACAACGTGATCACGGTGCCGGTCTCGGCTCTCGATCCGGAGCCGGTTGGGCGGATCGGTGGCCCTCGACGAGCCGAACTCGACCGAGCGCTGCGGTTTGCGCTCGATATTGTCTATTGAGTCAGGTTGTGTCTGAGGCTGCTGCAACCGGTGGCGGTTGGCCGGTGACCGTGCTGAGGGGGCGGTGGAATCTCTCTAGGAGGTCGGCGATGACGCCAGATCGGTCGCTGCTGCCGGACAGCACGGCACAGATCGCCTCACCCAGAGCTGCGACGTCGGCATCGTCGTAGTCGAGGATCGTCGGCACAGTCGAACTCAGGCGGATACCGGACGTCTCCCAGGGGGGTTTCGAATCGTTCGGAACCTGGTTCCTGTTGACGAGTATCCGCGCGGCCCGCAAACGGTCTTCGGCCACCCGCCCATTCTCACAGCAGCCTGACACGTCGAACAGCAGCAGGTGGCTGTCGGTGCCGCCGTACTGCGGTTCGCCGAGCAGGCCAGAGATCTGATCGGCGAGCAGTTTGGCGACGTCGATCATTCGTCTGGCGTACTGCTCGAGGGCGTCGCGGGTCCAGGCGGTCAGACATGCGGCTTTGGCGAACAGACCGAGTTGGCTCGGGGAACCCTGAAGGATCGGGAATATGGCTTCGCGCATGGCGTCTTCGTCCCGGTTGCGGAAGACCAGGATGCCGCCGCCGGCACCGCGCAGGTTCTTGCTCGGGTCTATAGAGGCAGAATCGACGTGCCCGAACGCGGGCGGGTGCAGGCCCGTGGCCACGAACGGGGCGCAGTGTGCGAGGTCGGCGTGAAGGTGGGCGCCCACCTGGTCTGCGATGGCCCTGAGTGCGGCGAAGTCGATTGCTCGGCTGTAAGCGGATCCCCCCGCGACGATGATCGTCGGTTCGGCTCTGCATACCGCGTCGGACACTTCGTCGTAGTCCAGGCCCGCTTCAGAGATCGGCAGAGGCACGGACTCGTGGGGCGGAGGCACGCCCGCGCTGTGCGAGTAGTGCCCGCCGTCTCGGGGGCTCAGCGCCGCGACTCTGCCGACCTCGGACCCCAGGATGGCCCGGAAGACGGCATGGTTCGCCTGGGTCGCGGAGTGCGGCTGGGCGCTGATCTGGTAGTCGTCGGTTATCGAGAAGAGCCGTCGGGTCTCCGCTTCGACAATGCTCTCAGCCAGGTCGACGGCCTCAGAAGCCGGGAAGTAACGCTGGTGCAGGTGGCCTTCGACTCGAACCGCTGACGCAGGCAGCGAAGCCATAGCACAGACCTCCCTCAGTGGCAGGGTGGCGCTTCCAACCAACTGTATGTAGTTGGTCAGGTGGTCGTCGAGACTGTTGATGATCGCGTCCAGACCTTCAAAGCGCGGCTCGTTGAAACAGTGCATGCTGTACATGAGTGTTCTAAGAGTAGGTTGTCGGTATCGTTCTGGCCATGGCGCTGTGGCTGGACCGCTATCCGGGGATCACCTACGAAGCTGAGCAACCGAAGGTCACTGATCTGGAAGAGTTGCGTCAACTTCGTAAATGGGAGACGGCGATCGGTTACCGCATTTTTGCTGCGATGCGCTGGGGGCAGATGGGAGACGGCCATATCAGCGCCCGAGACCCGGAGCTGGCTGACCACTTCTGGGTACTCGGCTACGGGATTCGTTTCGCTGACGCCACGATGGACAACCTCACCCTGGTCGGCCCCGACGGGCGAGGAGTCGCCGGACCGACAACGAACGGGATCAATTACGCGGCTTTCAATATCCACTGGCCCATACTCAACGCTCGAAGAGACTTGGCTTCAGCTGCTCACGTACACACCCCTTTCGGTACGCCGTGGGCGGCCAATGTCAGTCCGTTTCGGCCGATCAGCCAGGAGTCGTGCTCCATCGTTTTTGATCAGTCCATCTACCACGGCGAAGATCTTGAAGTAGACAGCACAGACGGGGGAGAGGCTATTGCCCGTGCTATGGGCGATAACAGGGTGTGCATCTTGGCTAACCACGGTCTTTTGGCCGGAGGTCGTTCGCCGGGCGACGCTGTCGGCATGTTTGTTACCGCCGAACGGGTAGCCGAAGTTCATGTCAAGGCCCCGGACGCCCGGCCGATCAGTGAGGAAGCGGCGAAAGCAGTGGATGTCTCACTCAATTCTGGTGATGTTGGTTGGCGGGCGTTTCAGTGGCTTGCCCGCGATCTGGTACCCGACCCCTCCGTTGTCCTGGGCTGAGAGCCTCTCTCAGACTGGGTGTTGCAAAACCACATGAAATGGTGTTTCATATATTTTTATGGACTCTAAAGATGTGATCATCATGGATCGTCCCGGGGCGTTCCACCTTTGGACTGTCATGTCGGGTACCGCCGAGGAATTGATGCGGGACCGGGTCGCGATCGGCTCTCTGATCGACCAGGCCGATGAACTCCTCGGCGGAGCCAGCAGTGATCCGTCTTTGTCGCTGCGCCGAGCGCACGATGGCATTGACCGGCTGGCTGAAGATCTGAAATCTCGGCTCGACCAGATTGACTCGTTGTGGGCCGATGTTGAGCGAATCAACGAGTTGTCGGGAGACATTTCTGACTGGCAGGTCAGCAACAGCGCCGCCCGACTCGATTTCCTGGTGCGGAATCGCCGCGAGCGGATAAGTGCCTTCATGGGTGGTGATGAGGCGGCGACGCTGATGATCGTCGAGTTGCTTGACGGTGGACTCGACTTCGCCAACGCCATCGGAATTGTTGAGCAGCGTTTGTTTGATGAGCGGGTAACCGAAGTGGTTACGACAAACGGCGGGTCGCGTGCTGAGGCTGAAGAGTACGTCCACCGTCTCGACTATCAGTTGGCGGTGCTGAGCGCTCACGGTTTCGTTGGTGAGGACGCCGTGGCCGGCGTTGCTGTCGCCATGAGTCTCGACATCGACATTGATGAAGTGGTGGCTGTCGTGGCTGACCACGAAGTGGAACTCGTTGACGCCGTCGCCTGGATCTCCAGTAGTCGTGCCCTCGGCATGTCTGTCTCAGAACTGCTGACGCTGCGTGGATTTCGTGAGAGCTTGAACGAACTCGACAATCCGTCGGGAGGAAGAACGGACGACAAAGTCAGCGTCGGTGATCTTCGCTATGTAGTCGGGCACCCATGGAAGTTCGCTGATCCGACGGTGGCCGCGGCGCAGTCCCTTTTGGACAACCCCGAGCTTTGGAATCGTCTCGACACCGCTGCCGACAACAGCGATCTTCTTTCTGGTGATGTGTTCGGCAGCAGCAGTCCCGGTGACGGAGTCGTGTCACTCAACGACCTTGAGATGTTCATGACGAAGAGCCAGGTCCACTCGGTGCTGAAGGGGTACCGAAACCAGATCGACGTTGCTGCGGATGCTTCGGGGGAGGTCGATGGATTCTACTCGCGAGCCGATTTCCGGCGTTTCATAGAAGACAATCCGCATCTCGGAGATGAAGTCCTCGTCGCGGCGGACGCGGTGCTCGAGGCTGGCTGGTTCGACCGTAGCTGGTTTGAACAACACCGTGATGAGTTGGCTCTCGGCGCAGCAGTGTTGGCCGGCGGCGCGGTGATTGTGCTGAGCGCGGGAACAGCGACGCCACTGGTGTTGGCTGCCGGAGCGGCCGCTGGTGCAACCGCGGCCGGGGGCACCGCGCTGACAATCATCTGACCGGCGACGCCAACGACGCTTTCGATGGCGTCTTCAAGAATGTCCGTAACGGAGCGATCGTCGGATTTACCGTGGTCGGGCTACCAGCAGCGATCAAATCGACAGGTGCGACAACAGGCGCGGCGAGACTGAAGGCGGTGTCGTCGGCGGCTACAGACGTTGCAGCCATCACTGCTTGTGGTGCTTTGGACATCCTTGTTCCCGAGGACTGGGAAGACGAAGTGCGAGCCACCGCGGGGCTGGCTTCTTCGGCTTCGATGGCATGGTCGTTCGGCGGTGATGTGACCAGCACCGACCCGGAGCCGCAATCCTACGGCTCGCTCGAAGGCGGACTGGACGCCGCAGCCGGCTTGATCGGCTGCGAATCGTCTACCGATGATGCAGAGACTCCGGAATGGGCGCGGAAGGTTGAGTCGCACCTGCGAGCGTCAAGGGATGCCCGTTCGGTGATCGACGCGGCGCGAAACCATCGCTGATACAGGCGTTTCGCCGAAGTGGCCCCAGCGACCGGGTGTGGTCAGCGACCGGGTCTGGCCAGGGCCGACAGGGCTGACAGTGTGATCAGTTTATTTGACGCTGTTGATCGGCCCAGTAGGGGGCTCGCAGTTTGAACTTCTGCAGCTTGCCGGTGGCGGTACGGGCCAACTCGTCACGCATCTCGACGCTGGTGGGGCACTTGTAGTGGGCGATCCGCTCCCGGCAGTGGTCGATCAGGTCCTGCTCGGTTGCTGTGGCGTCGGGGGCCGGCACGACGAGGGCCTTCACCGTCTCCCCCCACTTCTCGTGGGGCACGCCGATCACAGCCGCTTCAGTGACGTCGGGGTGGGAGAAAAGGCAGTCCTCAACTTCAATCGACGACACGTTCTCGCCTCCGGAGATGATCACGTCCTTCTTGCGATCCTGGAGTGTGACATAGTTGTCCTCGTCGATCACGCCCCCGTCGCCGGTGTGGAACCAGCCGTCAACGAGTGCGTCCGCGGTTGCTTCCGGGTTGTTCCAGTACGACTTGAGGATCACGTTGCCACGCGCCAGCACCTCACCGTCGTCGGCCAGCGCCATGGTGACGCCCAACGCGGGATTGCCCTGCCGTGAGAGCTTCGATGCCCGCTCTGCTGGGGTGAGCCCGTCCCATTCGGCACGGTTGCGGTTGATGGTCAGCAGCGGTGCCGTCTCTGTCAGGCCGTAGATCTGGATGAACTCCCAGTCCAGTTCGGTCTCGACCCGTTCGATGGTCTTGGTGGGAGGGGGCGCGCCCGCCACCACGACGCGGACCCGTCCCCGGCCCGGGATCTCGCCGTCCCATTCGGCCGCGGCGTCGAGGATGGCAGCCACCACCGCAGGCGCGCCGCACATGATCGTGACGCCGTGCTGCTCGACCCTCCGCAATATCTCCGCACCGTCGACTTTGCGCAGCACCACATGGGGGACGCCCATGGCGGTCATGACGTAGGGCATGCCCCAGCCGTTGCAGTGGAACATCGGCAACGTGTGCAGGTAGACGTCGCGGTCGCTGACGCCTGTGTGCCAACCGAAAGTGGCCGCGTTGATCCACAGGTTCCGGTGGGTCATCTCCACGCCCTTGGGCCTCGCAGTCGTGCCGCTGGTGTAGTTGATCGAAGCTGTGGCCGACTCGTCGGGGGACCAGGCCACCGGTTCGCTGTCGACCCGATAGAGCGAATCGCTCTCCTCGCCGGCAATGAAACGATGTTTCACCGGGATGTCTCCGAGGGTCGACTCGAGTTCGGGGTCGATGATCAGAACCTCAGCCCCGCAGTGCTCGATGATGTAGGCGACCTCGGCCCGGCTGAGGCGGAAGTTGATCGGCACGGCGACCCGGCCGAAGGCACTGGTGCCGAAGAGGTGGACGAGTACCCGCGCGGCGTTGTGCGACACCATTGCGACCCGGGCCCCGAGACCGACCCCGAGATGGTCGAGGCCCGCAGCCAGCCCGGAGGCGAGCTCCTCGAAACGTCGGTACGTCAACTCGCCCAGTGACGGCGCCGCCTGGTCCGGTTCGTCGATGACCCCGATCCGGTCGCCGTAGACGAGCGATGCCCGGCGCAGATGGTCTGCGATTGTGAGCGGTACTTCCATGAGCCCTCCCTGAGTCCTGAGTCTGCCAGCCTAGATGTTCTGGGCATCAAGGTTGGCAGCTCCAGATGGGGTGAACCTTCTGTGCGAGTGCGGAGTCTTGGGGTTACCGGCAGGCTCGCCGGGTTGATTCTGCGGCGACGATCAGATCAACCCGGGCGTTCAGCATCAGGTCGTCTGTGTCCGGGTGAGCGTCGTTGCCCGCCGAGTGTTGCGCCTCGTGCGCGGTTAGGGCCGCCAGATACGCGTCTTCGGCTTGTGCTTGGCTTAGCGCTGCTGCGCGGCACTCAGAAACAGACGCGCCACCGCTACAGCCAGCCAGTACGAGCGCGAGGACCGCGAGGGGTTTGGAACGTGTAGGCATGGTTCAAAGTGATCTACACCGGTTGCAGCAGCGTGGTATCTTCTGCTGCAACCGATAGATCGTCGCGAGTCAGTTGCGCTCGGGACCAAAAAGCCGGCTCGGAAATCGCTCCGTCCGCAGTTTCGCTCGATGGCGATGGCTAAGCCACCAAGCACCGACCGTCGCCACTACCACGAAGTTGAACCACAAGGGTGCGAAATCCAAGACAGGTGCAGCTACAGCTACTGTCGCAAAACACAACTACGGCCAAGCGTAGTGGAGTGGTCCTAGTTCGTTGAGTCATCGCCGGTCAAGACCAATACAGAGGGACGTAGCGCGGGAAAGTACTTGATTATAGCATGGTGCAGAAAGCTGACGCTTCTCGGTCACGTTGTCAACCCGGCCGGAAAAGAATGCCGTCGAACGATGCGCTAGCTCACGCCTGGAACAACAGGGTGTCTGTGTGGAACTGGCTCCAGGCGAACCAGAAGGCCTGATGTGCGGCCAGGGGGTCGCCCGTTGCTTCTGAGGTGGCGGTGAAACCGGCGCCGTCGCTGGTGACGGTGACCCCGCCGTAGGTGATCGAGGCGCCGTCGGCTGTCAGGGGCTCGATGACGGCCACGGGGAACGCGACCGGCGTGCCGTCATCGGCGATGACTCCGACGACTGGTTCCTGCACCTCGAGCCTCGGGTCGACGTCGCCGATCGGGAAGATCGGGCCGTCGTCGTCGCGGCCGCGCAGTGGATCGCGTGGATAGCTGCGTCCGATGCCGCCGTCTTCGGCGACGATGCGGGTGGCGGGGTGGGCGGCTTTCCAGTCGCCCCAGGTGCTGGTGCGCACACTGGTCTGTTTGAGGACGACCCCGGCTTCACGCAACGGTCCGCTCTCGGCCTCGCCGGTGAAGGTGTCGATGACCGACATCGTGTGGAGCTCGAACATCACCTTGTTGGACCTGCTCAGCAGTCCCGAGGTCCGCAGCTCGTAGGTGTCGTAGCCGTCGAGGTCGATGCCGGGTGCCACGTCGTCGGTGAAGTACGCCTGGGCCGACCCGCAGAGCGTGCAGTACGGCATCCCCAGACGCCGACCGCCGATGGTGATGTTGACCATCTCGTGGATCTCCATGATGTTCTTGGGGAACGCAACCGCTTCGTCGCCGACGACCACGCCGAACACGACCGAGCTGTCGGGATACCAGGAACCGTCAGCCACCGATGTGAGTGCCGGGTCGTTGAGAGCGGGGATGCAACCCTGCGGGCAGCCGACGTCGGTCCGGTCGATCGGACGGTCGTCAATGCGAACGCCGCCCCATGACAGCCAGCGCCAGTCGACCGTCGCGTCGGGGTCGTCGAACAACGGAGCCCACCGCGGTTCGACCAGTTCGAAGAGCTGCCGTTTCCAGTTGATGTACCCGGGCGGCGCAGGCACATCCCAGGCGATCATGCGGTTGGTGGTGAAACCCCACGGTGATTCGCCGGCCGGGATCGACACGCCGGTGAGCGACTCCCATGCGTCGCTGGTGTGTTCGAAGTTCTCGCTTGTGCGCGCGAAACGGATGATGTCGGTGAGAAGCCAGCCAGCACGGGGGTCCCCCGAGGCGCCTATCCGATCAATCGCTTCGAGGTCCGGGTTCACCGCCAGCGAATCGAACAGCGTGTCGAGGTCGGCTTCCAAGGCGGGATCTAGAGGCCCGGTGGGCGAATCCGGTGCGGGTCCGTAAGGGCTGACGCCCGACGCAGCTTCGGGTAAGGGATCCTCGGAACGTCCACAGGCATTGGTTCCCATCACGAGCAGAACCAGCAACAGAGAGAGCCAGCGTCTCCTCATTGGTCTGAGTCCCATTCGACTGAAGTCAGCGATGTCGGCGTCGCTTCAATTTCTAAGCGGGGAACGATCCGGTCGAGCCATTTTGGCATCCACCAGTTCTTCGAGCCCAGCAACTCCATGGTCGCAGGAACCAACAAAAGCCGAACCAGGGTCGCATCGATGACTATGGCCGAGGCGAGCCCCAACCCGAACACCGCAGCCACCCGAGAGTCCTCAAGTATGAAACTGCCGAAGACGAACGCCATGATCGCCGCGGCAGCGGTTATCACACGCGCTGTTGCCGCGAGGCCGTCGCTCACAGAAGTCACCGGATCACCTGTTCGCTGGTACTCCTCCCGTATTCGGCTGAGCAGGAACACTTCGTAATCCATCGACAATCCGAAGACGATGGCAAACATCATCATCGGGATGAAAGGTTCTATCGGCCCTGGATCGGCTCCGGTCATCCCGCTCAACCATCCCCACTGGAACACCGCGACAACAATCCCGTAGGCCGCGCCGATCGACAGCAAGTTCATTATCACAGCCTTCACAGGCACGAGCACCGAGCGGAAGACTGCCATCAACAAGATGAAGGAGAACAGCAGCACAGCCGTAAAGAAGAAAGGCATTCGCCGCGCCAGATAGTCGGAGAAATCGATGCCGGCGGCGGTTCCGCCGGTCAACGACACGGTCAGCGTCGTGCCTTCGACGGCTTCTGGGATGACCACGTCCCTGAGATGGTCGACCAACTGTTCGGTGGCCTGGTCTTGCGGCGCGGTACGCGGGATCGCTCGAATCAAGAACGCTTCAGGAGAATCAGGGTTGTTGGGAAACGGCTGAGGGACCTCAGCGATCCCGGGATCACGGGCGACTGCTTCCACGAGAGGACCGACAGCCTGCTCGTCACCGTCGTTGTTGACAACCGCAGTGATCAGGAATGGTCCGTTGAACCCGGGGCCGAAACCGTCGGCCAGCAGGTCATAAGCGCGTCGAGTGGTGGTCTCTTCGCTCAAGTTGCTCTCGTCAGAGAACCCGAGCCGAATGTCTAACAGCGGTGCGGCGACCAACAACAGGATTGCTGTACCCACAACGGCGATGGTTCGTGGCCGGGCCTGCACGAAACGGCTCCAGCGAAATGCGAGGGTTTCGCGCAGCGGCTTGACGGTACGCGGGCGGAGTGGTCGGCGCAGTGCAGGGACGAAGAAACCAGCGATCAACACGACGATCGCCAGCGGTAGACAGAAGATCAAGGGGTTGGTCCCGAAACCGGCCCCGAACAATGCGACAGCGACCAGACTCGCGGCGATTATGCCTCGTCTGCGTGTGACCTCTAGTCGATCTCCGGCGAAGCCCACCAGCGCGGGCATGAGGGTCAATGACGAAATCAGGGTCACCAGCACCGTGACAGACGTGGCGACAGCGATTCCAGTGATGAATCCAAGCCCGATCACCATCAAACCCAGTAGCGAGACCACCACGGTGATCCCTGCGAACAATACTGCGCGTCCGGCCGTTGCCATGGCGCCTACCGCAGCTTCGGCTGGATCGGCGCCTTCTCGCAACAACTCCCGGTATCGCGTGACAAGAAAAAGCGTGTAATCGATTCCGACTCCGAGTCCGATCATGGTGGCGATAGTGGTGGCGAACTCCGGACCTCCGGAGAGGTTGGAGGCGAGCACAGTCGCTGTCAACCCACCGGCGACGCCGAACAACGCCACGCCGATGGGCAGTCCCATTCCCAATACTGAGCCGGTGGCGAGGATGAGAATGAAGATTGCGAAGCCGATGCCGATCAATTCCGATTGCGGAGGTTCAAAACCTGCCAACTCGGCCCCGCCGATCTCAACCTGCAACCCTGAAAGGGCAGGGACCAGGTCTCTGATCTGTTCTCCGATGTCGCCTGCGTCCTCCTGATCTACTCCGCTTGCAAGCTGAACATCGGCGTAGGCGATCGTTTCGCTGTCGGAGATGCCTCCGCCGGCGAATCCACTTGACTCATAGGGTGACAAGATCACCACGTCGTCGATTTCGTTTGCGGCGTTGAACATCTGTTGCATGACCGAAACAACTTCTGGTTCATGAACTCCTTGTTCAGCAGAGAACACGATGCTGCCCGTGAGTCGGCTGCCTGCCCCGCCAATGGCTCCGAAGTGTTCGTCCAGAGCATCGAAACCCGCGTCGGTCTCTGAACCGGGCAGTTCCTGTTCGGCACTGAAACCCCCGCCTATCGCTGTCGCGGTGCCGAATAACACGGCCAGGCCGAGGATCCACGACCCGAGCACAACCCTGCGCTCATGAAAACACCAACGTCCGAGGCGAGACAGCATTCGGCGAGTTTGCCCTGATATCTGCTGAGATCAACAGGATTCTCGGGTTTGTGCTTCCGGTCGTCGGGTTCGGAACAATCCGGCTCGCTGATCTCAGAGGGTTTCGTGGGGAAGGAGCACGCGGGCTGCGCGCAGGTAGCCGTAAGGCGTCTCGGTCCAGAAGTTGGACACACGACTGGTGTAAACATCGGCATGCTTTTCGACCTGGCGCGCAAACAGACTCTTATCGACCCCCGCTCTCATGAGCGGACCCCACACCAGGTTCCCCTGTTCGCTGGACGCTCGAGCCAACGGCGCTATCCGTTCATCGAGCGAGGCAAGCTCAGCGGTGATTTTCTCGATAGCGGCGTCGGTCTCTGCCCGCGGTCTCCCATCAACGACAAGGTGTCGTCTCTGCATGCGCAGCTGAGACTGTGTCAACTCCAACCCACTCTTTTGCTCCATCAACTCGGAAAGCTCGGAACTGGTGTCAGCAGCGGTGGTGCTGTTAGAGATTTCGTCCTCAAGTTCACGCACGATCAACGCGGTACGCCATCGCAGCACGTCTTTGGTGACGTACACATCGCCGAACAGATGGTCCCCGACATATAGAAACTGCGAGCCTTCATGGCCTAAGGATTCTTCCACGAGGCGGGCATTGCCTCCGTGGTACACCGCACCACCCACCAGAGCGCCGAGGTGCGGTTCCAAAAGTCCCCTTGATGTGTCGACCACCTCATAGATGGCTCCGACATCGGAGAAGAACCGGGGTTTGTTGGCAGCGACGATTATCAAATCAAACAAGTCTCGCCACGTTTGGCCGTCCGGCATGAAGCGATTGAAGCACCAGGTCATGATCTGCTGGCTGTATGACCAGTCCGAGTTGGTTATAAGGATCAACTCTTTGCCGGCGAGGCGTTGGTCCATGAGGGTGGGCACAGTCTCCGGGTCAAGGTCCACGAAGCGGTCCGGATCAGAAACGATCGCTTCTTTGAGTGAGCCGTCGCGGTGTGCGCTGCTCAGGGCGGCGTCGATGGTTTGGTAGATCTGGCGGTAGGTCTTGATACCGGGCAGCGGGGAACGGTCGTGAAGGTCGATCAGCTGGCACCACAACGAGGCTCGACTCAGTTCAAACAGTGTGTTCATGAACTTGAACCTCTGATCGGAGAGGTCGATGACCGTCTCTGCGTACGTTCGTCGCATCTCAGCGAACGACAGTATTTGGTTGCCGTGCTGGGCACGCACCACGTAACCGAAGCGTGTCGCTTTGACAATGTTGCCGAGTTCCAAGTCGAAGGTGAGGCCGAGCGTGAAAGCCTCGGGGTCGAACACCAAGTCAGCGACCGGCCAGCGAAGCTCTTCAAGGTAGGCGCAGCCATGATCGAACGCTGCCCGCTCCCACTCGTCCACAAAATAGTGGATGAGTGTGTAATCCATGTCGTAGCCGATCGCTCGTACCCCACGGAGGTTCAGGGTGCGGTTGCAGAACACTCTGCGCTTGGGTTGACGCTCGGGGAGGGGTTGGATCACGGGGTCATTGTCTCACATTGGAGGGTCTGATGGCGTTGGCTGCTCCGCTGCTCCCGGGTCGAGCCCTTCTGAACCGGGGTTGGATGAATCGAGAGCGGTGGGCCGTTTCAAGGCTACGACCTCGGGTTTGTGCTCCAACAACGATGCTCGAGCCACGGCCTTGTTGCCCCAACGCGAGCGGATGCTGTCGATCATGGCGTCGAGCACATCCGTGGGCCTGCCGTTCTCGGTGAACGGGAGCGCGATCTGTATGGCATCGGGTGAACCGAGCGCCGAGTAGGTGATGCCGATGAGCGTGCAGCCTACGCGTCCCAGTCGACTGCCGGGACCCTGCGGGCCGTCGAGAAGGTCGAGCAGCAACTCGTCGGCGGCAGCGGTCAAAATTTTTGTCTGCTGAGTGGCCTCAGGCAGAGTGCGGGACCGGGTTTCGTAGCGCATTTCTGAAGTCCGGCAACGAACGGTGACAGTGCGCGCTGCGCGCTTCGCTTTTCGTAGACGCGCCGCGACCTTCTCAGCGAGGGCCAGCATCTCGAGTCGCAGGCTCTCGCGGTCGTGGACGTTCGGTCCGAGAGCCCTCTGGGCGCCCATCGACTTGTCGCTACGGCTGGTGTCGACTGAGCGTGGGTCGTGATTGTGCGCCAGTGCCAGGAGGTGGTCGCCGGCGTGGTTCCCGAGATAGCTCTTGATGCCTCCGCGGCCGGACACGACCAGGTCTCCGACGGTGTCTATGCCGTGGTCGTGAAGCTTGGCAGCGGTCACTCGTCCGACTCCCCAAAGAACCTCAATGGGCAGCGGGTGAAGAAAATCGAGTTCTTTGCCTTGTTCGACCACGACGATTCCGTCCGGTTTTGCTTGAGCACTGGCGACCTTGGCGAGGAATTTGGTCGTGGCGACCCCAACCGAAACAGCCAAACCGACCTCGTTGAGCACCTGGGCTCTGAGCTTTTCTGCGATTTGAGAGGCGGGTCCGAAAATATGCTCCGCTCCAGCGACCTCAAGGAAGGCTTCGTCGACCGAGAGCGGCTCAACGAAAGGCGTAAAGTCGTGGAACTGTTCAAATACGGCGCTGGAGGCTTCCGCGTAGGCTTCCATGCGGGGCGGAACCGTGATTGCCCGGGGGCAGAGCGAGCGGGCGATCCCTCCACTCATCCCGGAGCGTACCCCGCACCGTTTGGCTTCGTAGCTGCAAGCCAACACAACCCCTTTCCCGACGATAACGGGGTGATTACGCAACTTGGGGTCGTCACGTTGCTCAACTGATGCGTAGAAGGCATCAAGATCGGCATGAAGGATCGTGGCCCGGTCGCCCACAGCCCTTACTCTACTAGCAAACATACGTTCGATTCCAGTCGATTCGGGGATCCGCCATAGTCTCCCGACGGAGCCCCGACGTGATTCTGCTGGGGGAGGTCGTCATCGTGGTGACCCGCCAGTTGCGGTGACTCGCTAGTCGTCGTTGTTCCCGTTCACTATGGTGTGGATGTCTTCGCCGTATCTCTCGAGTTTCACCGGGCCGATACCGCTGATTGACAACAGATCGTCGTCGTTCTGGGGTCGCAGAGCCGCGATCTCGTAGAGGGTGGCGTCGTTGAACACCACGTATGCGGGCACCCCGGCTGTTCTGGCGGTGGCGGAGCGCCAGGTCTTCAGTTCCTCACGAAGGCGGGCTTCGTCGAGGGTGGACGCTTCGGGCGGGTCGATCCGGGCGCGGCGCGGTGGCGGTGTGGAGGGTGGTTCAGTGTTGCTGTTCGCAGTAGGGGCTTGGTGTACGGATGCGGGCTGCACGGGTTGGGGCTGCACGGGTGTGAGCATTTCGGTGACGAATCTTGACGCCGGACGACCTGCGGTTATTGCCACCTTCTTGCTCGCACGGGTGATCGCCACATGGAACACCCGCCGTTCCTCCTCGGTGTCTGCTGAGAGTCGGTGCGGCATCAGTCCCTCGCCGGCTTCGTGGACGATCACATGGGGCCACTCGCGGCCTTTCACCCGGTGAATCGTGCTCAGCGTTATCCAGGGTTGCTCTGTGTTGGTCGGCCGGGTCTGCCCGGTGCCGGTTGTGCTGGATGGACCGAGCCGCTGCGCCAGCCAGCCGGGGAACTCGGCGGGATCAGCACAGCGCTTGGCGACCGCCAAAAGTGCGGTCAAGTCGTCGCCGTGGGTCGACCGGTCGACCGACCGCCGGCTGAGGTCGAGACGGTTGTCGAGTGCTCTGCCGAGTCCGATATCGTCGCGGATCGCCACGAGGAGCCTCGCCGTGTCGGCGTTGCGGTCGGCGAGGCGCCGGAGCGCCTCGAGCTGAGTGGTGAACTCAGCAATCTTCATCTGGTCGCGTTCCTGGTTCAGCCGCCCGGCCAGTGCGTTCAGCCGGCTCGGGCTTCGCTGTTCGCCGACCCAGCCTGCCAAGCGCTGACTCAACCCTCTCGGTGGTCTGCGCACCGCGGTCTCGAGTGCGTCGCCTGGAAGGGAGTTCTCGGGAGCAACCGCGAGGCGCAACCAGGCCAGTGCGCCCGCGACGCCGGTTCGTTCCATGAAACCGGTCCCGACCGGACGGTTGGTGGGGATTCCGTCCTCTTCGAGAAGGATCATCGGGCCGAGCAGGGTCGCGTTCACCCGGGCCAACACGGCAATATCGGTCGGCGGCACGTTGCCGTCGAGCAGTTCCGAGACGCGGTTGATCGTTGCTTCCAGGGGGTCGTCGCCGATCAGGACCTCGATCCCGTCGTCGAGCGCGGCCCGCCCGGGGCGCGCCTTGATGGTCTTGTCGACACGACGCCGGTTGTGCGTCAACAGTGTGGCCGCCGCGTCGACCACGTTCGGCCCGCAGCGATAGTTGACTTGGAGGTCATGAGTGGCAGAACCCGCGAACAGGTCGGCGAAATCGATCAGCCAGGACGGCGAGGCTCCGGCGTAGCCGTAGATGGTCTGGTCGTCGTCGCCCACTCCGAAGACGTTCGCGGCAGGACCGGCCAGCAGGCGGATCAGCAGGATGTGGGCGGGTGTCAGGTCTTGGAACTCGTCTACGAGCAGCACCCCGCAGGCCCGTCTAGCGGCCGCCCTCGCTTCGGGATCAGTGCACAACACCTCGATTGCTCCCAGGATCTGTTCATCGAAGTCGACGACCCCGGCCTCCCCGAGACGAGCACGGTACTCAGGCAGCGCGTCCGCGAAGCCGCGGACGTCGCCGCCGAACTCCTGTTCAACCGCACTCGGTGAACGCAACCCCATGCGTGTGGCGGTGAGAGCCTCGATCCAGACGGCGAAGGGATCGGCCATGGCCACACGTCGCCCGCTGACGAAGCTGGTGAGCATCTTCCGCACTTCGTGTTCGTCGATCACTCGGGTTCCATTGCGGCCGACCGGCGTGCGGAACGGACCGGATCCGCGCAGAATCGCCAGAGCCAGACTGTTGAGGGTTCGGATCTGCAGGCCCGCCAGGTCACTGGTGCGCTCCTGCATCTCTTCGCGGGCGCGCACGTTGTAGGCGACGAGGCAGACGCTTGCCGGGTCTATGCCGCGGTCCCGTACCAGGTGCCGGGCGCGTTCAGTGAGCACCCGGGTCTTTCCCGATCCTGCGGGAGCGATGATCCTGGCTCCTCCACCGCTGTGCGCGACCGCACGGAGTTGATCGTCGGCGAGGTCGGCGTTCGGTGCGATATTGCGGATGGTTGCCACCGATCCGATGCCGAGATGAACCGCCGGAATCACACCAGCGCCGAGTTCGCCGTCGTCGAACCATTCCAGAGGTCCGCCGTCGCACCAAGCCGGCCCTTGGTTGGTTTCGACGTCTCCCGGGCCTTGGGTCAGAGGTTTGGCCCCTGCGCTGACTGCTAGCGAAACCGCTCGGATCGTGGGCTGGTCGGGTTCTCGGGCATCGACTGCGTGGTCGAACACCAAGTGTTGCAATGCCTCGCCTTCCAGGTCGGTGTTGGGTGACAGGTGCCAGTAGGAGACGTTGAGCACGGGCGGTTCGTCACTGAGGTCGGCCCGCAGTTCGATGATCGCTCTGGTCCGTGCTGTCCGGAGTGTTTGGAGACGGTCGATTTCGCCGGGTTGCCCGTCTACAACGATGCGCTCACACTCGGCCCAGGGGTCGGGAGCGTCCTGCCCCGGATTGACCACCAGGTTGCGACTCAGAGCTTCAGGCCCGGCCAAGCGCTGCCAGTCTGGATCAAGCACCACCGGCCGACACTCGTTCGGAGGTTTGGGGCGGCCCGCGGAGAAGTTCGGAGATCCTGGCCGGTCCGCGGATAGTTCGGTCAGCCTCGGTGGATCCGATTCTGAGTCAGTGTCGATGGGCTCGTTGTCGAGCGAGCAGGTCCGCACCTCGTTGACGGTTGCATGCCGCCCGCCGCAGTGTCCGCAGGCAATCATCGCCGGGTTCCAAGCATCGGTTGTACGGTACGCCGGTATTCGTTCACTTCTCTCCTACCTGGTTTGCATTTGGCGATCCTGTCGGCCGACTCGGGTTCGCAATAGAAACAGCCTGTGACAGCCGACCGATAGGCGATTACCCGCCAACACAAAGGTGCCGCCAACACAAGGGTGCCGCCAACACAAAGGTGGTTGCGACCAATCAGCGATGCACGAGTTGAGCAGCTATCGCTACGGTCGTCACCTTTGGCCTGGTGCGTGGTGGGTTGTCTGGTTGATCGGGTTCGGTCTGTGTCTCGGTGTTGTGAAGTCGGCCCGGGACCGGCGGCGGCGCTCGCTCTAGGGCCCGTTTGGTGGGTTGTTGGGGTTGATGATTTGGTAGCCGGTTTTGGTTTTGATGACGATGTAGCCGCGGTCGTGGATGTTGTGGTGGCACAGCGGGCAGGCGAGGCACATCTCGTCGATGTCTGTGCGTCCGCCTTGTTCCCAGGGTTTGATGTGATGGATTTCGCAGCGTTCGGGTCCGGCCGTGCAGTGTTTGCCTCTGCAGTGCCGGTCGCGGGCGATGATGGCTTTGGCTTGGGCTTCGGTGGCGTGTCGGTGGGTGCGTCCCACCCAGATGGGCTGTCCTTCACCGTCGAACACGACCCCAGTAATGGCGGCGGTGCACATGAGCTGTTCCAACACGGTCTGGGGCAGTGCTTCGCCACCGACGATCTCAGCGACGCCGGTGGGGTCGTCGCCGCGTAGGCGTTCGATGTCAGCCACCGCGATGAGTTGCATCCTGGTGCTGCCCGGTCCGCGGCGCTCGGGGTTGGTCAACAAAGCCACGAACGCGTCGGCCATGCGCTGCGGTGTTGTGCGCACATCGTCAGGAGAGCCGTCGCGGCCTCCGTCGCCTCGCCACAACCGGTCATATTCGGTGTCGATGGCTTTGCGTACCTGCTGATAGCTGACCGGGTCCAACTCAGCTAACAGCACTCCCATGCCCTCTTCGTTGACCCAGTGCTTCAACGACCGGTTCTTTCGTTGCTGTTCGTACAGTTCGGCGCCGTCGTCGGGCTGGTTGCGGTTCACCCAACGCCGCGACTGCTCAGCGAACGCATCAACAGAAGACTCCTCAGCAAGACCCGACAGTTGATCCTCGACTTGTTGAGGCGAAGTCTTCGCCGCCGCCCCCACAGCCACCTCAGCATGCTCAGCAGTGATCTTGCCCTCAGCCAACGACTCCGCGAGTTTGGGCATCTCAACAAGCCCGGCAGCAGTCTTGGCGACCTTGTTCGCCGAACGCGTCGACATGCGCCCCGCCTCACGCAGCACCACCTTGGAACCCACCCCACCATCATCGAGCCCCTCGATCTCGGTCGCGCAGCGTGCCTGCAACGCACCCATCGCCGCCACAACCCGCCCCGCACCCGCAACAAGACCCTCCAACTCGCCACGGCAAAGCCCAGAAACCGCCATCCCCCGAGCCTGTTGGATCATCGAATCGAACATGGCCACAACCTAACAACAGGGTATGACACTGCATGAAACACTTCACCCGAGGGTTGACGTGGCAACCGCTACAGTCGCCGCCGGTCACTGCCCGAATAGCAGTTCCGGGAGTGATGAATCACCGTCGGCTTGCTCCAGTTCGTGGACGACGCGCCTGTTGCTGGTGTGTGGTTCCCGTTCGGATAGGAAGTCGTGCCAGTCGTTGAGGTAGTCGCGCACCTGGAACAGCAAGTCCTCTTCGACCTCCCCCATATCCTCCCCGGCTGCGACGAGACCGAGTTGATCTAGAGCGACAACGAACAGGCCGTCGCTCAGCGCGACGGTCGCGAGGCCGGGCGCCTCGGTGCTGTAGCGAAGGAAAACCTCCCGCAAGAGTTCCAGGTCGGAAATGTTGCGATCAAAGTGCTCCAGAGCGAGTCGGAAGTTGCCGGTCGAAAGCACATCCGAAATAGAAATAAGGGAATTGCGGTCGTCGGCGACTTGCAGGCGTGTCTTCAGCCACAGCGCAGGATCGCCCCCACGGCGCTGGATCAGGTCGGCAAACGCTGTGAGCATGCTGAGTGTGCCGAAGCGACGACTGTCGGGTGACGCCTGTCCCTTCCGCCACTTGGTCACGGCTTGATGACCGGTTCCAGACACCTTCGCGATCTCGTTCCACTCAATATCGAAGCGTGAGTTCAAGCATTCAAGAAGATCTGCCAGCGTGCGCCGTCGGTACTCTTGTGCTAGGTCGCCCAATTGGGAGAGGGCTTGGGAGGACATCGTTATTCCTGATTGCTCAGCAAATCGACGGGTCGCCCTACCCTAGGTCAAGGGGTTGACAGTGGTTTAGTTCTATTAGGTTTCAATTGATTCTGCGGCGGTGTTCGTGGTGGGCTGTGCGGCTAGCGGCTAGGCGTGGCCGCGGTTGCGGAGGGATGCGGCGATGGGGACTGAGATTGCGCTGACGATCACCAGCAGGAGCATCGAGGCCCGAAGGCCGTCCACGGGGTCGTCGTAGCGCGCGAACAGGGCGATCACGACGGCAATGCTGATGGTTCCGCCGATCTCCATGAAGATCCGGTTCATGGCGCCGCCGATTCCGAGTCGGTCCTCGCTGACCGTTGACAGGGCAGCAGCCTGACAGGCCGCGTGCCCGAGACCGACACCCACGCCGTAGACCACGACCACCGGAACCCAAAGGGACCAGATCTGGGATTGCGAGCCTGCAGCGGACCACATCCAGAACCCGCCGGCCGCCATCAGCAGCGACCCCGGCAGGATCACCGTCCGATGCCCGTAACGGTCGGCGAGGCGACCAGCGACCACAGACATGGGTCCGCCTATCGCCGGGATCAGGCCGACGGCCAGGCCCGCTTTGAACAGCGACAGTCCCCAGCCTTCGTGCAGGAAGGTCACGAACGCGAGGAACGACCCCATGAAGTTGCCGGCCAGGAAGAACGACAACGCGCTCCCCACCCGGAAGTCGTGGTTGGCGAACAGCGGCACATAGAGGATCGGTTCGGGGTGGACACGGGATCGCATGACCAGCCCGGCCAACAGGACCACAGCGGCGATCAGGGCTGCGACGGTCCGCGTGTCCCCGAATCCCCAGCCGTCGCTCTGCACGATTCCCAGTGCCAGAGAAGCGACACCGAGCATCAACAACACCACGCCGAACAGGTCGGGGGCTCTGCGCGCCAGGTGCACCCGGTTGGCCGGAAGGCGGGGTCCGACCAGTGCCAGAACCACGATGCCGACCGGAACATTGCAGAAGAACGCCCAACGCCAGCCCAGGGCCTCGACCAGGGCGCCGCCCATAAGGGGCCCCAGTGCCGCGGCCACTCCTCCGACAGCACCCATGGCGCCGACCGCTGTTGAGCGCATCCGTTTGGGGAAGGCGTCGAGCACCAGCGCGAACGAGGCCGGTGCTTCGATGGCGAGTCCGACCGCCTGCAGGACCCGGGCAGCGATCAGCATCTCGACCGAGGGCGCCACTGCCACGCCGGCGCTGCCTGCGAGGAACAACGCGAAGCCGATCAGGAAGATCCGAGTTCTGCCGAAGCGGTCGGCGAGCCATCCGCCCGGCACCATCACCGCGGCGGTGGTGATGGCGAAGCCGGTCAGGGCCCACGAGATGGTGCTGTCGCTGGCGTCGAACGAGTCAGAAATCTCACCGAAGGCGACGAAGATCATCGAGAAGTTGAGTGTCGCCAACGCCACCGACCCCGCCACCAGGCCGAATATCCGCCACGGAGAGCGGATGGTCGTGTCAGTGGTCACCACAGATAGCTACACCTTCGAGCGCCTCAGCAACTAATCGAAGGCACCTGCCGTCAGGTCCTTGTGGCATGGGTTACGGGGCCATTGTGGACTTTCGGTCAGAGTTGCCTTCCGGTCAGCCCGGCGATGATCGATTTTCATGCGGCTTGCTCCCCGCCTGTCGCACCCAGTCCCTACTATGAATGTCATGGATGTGGCCTACGACGCCGACAAGTTCACCGAGATGGTTGTTCATGTCGCGGGCCGGCTCAAGGATGATCGCGCCGGCGGAGCTACAAAGCTCAACAAAGTGCTGTTCTTCGCTGAGTTCACCCATTTGCGACGACACCATCGGGTCATCTCGGGTTGCGAGTTCCAGAAACTGCCCCATGGCCCCGCGCCTCGTCAGCTACTGCCGGTGCGCAAGAAGTTGATCGGCTCCGGAGCGGCCGAACTGGTGGAGGAGGACTTCTTGGGGCGGCCCCAGCAACGACTGATCCCGTCGCGCACCGCAGACCTTGATGTGTTCAGCGCCGAGGAGTTGCAGACCATCGAGGACGTGCTCGAACAGTTGGCCGGAATGACTGGCAACCAAGTCAGTGAACTGTCTCATCAGGAGCCGGGTTGGCGGCTTTCAGAGGTAGGCGAGACTATTCCGTTCTCTACGGCGTTCCTTGATTTTCCACAGGTTGAGACGCGGACCAGTGAGCGATTGTCGGAATCGGTGGGGGAGCGCTACGGACTCGTGGCCTCGCGGTGATCCCCGAGGTAAGGGTCAGCGAATTCGCTGCCAGCAAGATCGAAGAGGAGTACGGTCCCGAGCGGAGCGCGGCAGGTAGACCGTCGGAGTGGGACTTCTGGTCGGGTCCACTTGCCGCTGCGCTCCTTGGATTCCGGGACTTCGAGAATCTCCTGTGGTACCCAAGTCCAGAGATTCGTACGCTCCACATCGTCGACCCGTTCTTTGGTGCCTTGGTGTTCGTGGGTGTCCTCGTTGGTCCCGGCACGATCGAGATCGCGGACTTCGCCGTCGATCCGGACTACTGGTCGACCGTTGAGAACGGACCCAGTGGCTGAAGCCAACACCCGGCATCACATCAACTCTGGATGTAGGTGCTGGTGTTGTTCATCTACCCGTTCAATCTACTCGTTGAATCAAGCCTTCCAGTGTCCGTAGGCGACTCCTCTGACCCGCGGTTCGCGAGCAAGCAGCTCTCCGAGGCGGCTGATCTCGTCGATGTCCCATCCCAGCGCGTCGCAGACCGCAGCGTCCCACTTGCGTCGGATGTCGGTGTACCCGTCGCGGAGCTGTGGGACGGGTACAGCGCGGGTGTCGGTCCAGCACTCAGCGAGCGTCGTGATGGAAGCATCGTCGTTGATGTCGGGTATGGGTAGAGCGTTGACTGATGACGTGTTGTAGCGCGGATAGTGGAGAAACTGTCCGCCTAGCCGCATCAGCACCAATCTTCCTATGGTCGAGTTGATGAACACTGCCAGTGCTTGTGCTTGTTCTGGGGTTGCTCCGGTGACCGGTCGCCAACCCCGACCGACATATGCCTCCGTGGTGGCCAGCGCCGTCAAGCGTGAGGCCGACATGTACTGCCCGGTTGTGAGGAACAGGTGGCCAGCCTTGGACAGAATCGGCGCGGGGTCGCGTCCTTCCCAGATCCAGTGCTCGTCGGGTGCTCCCTCTATTGTCTGCTGGACGTCGACGCCTTTGCTGTCCAGTATCGGGAAGGCTCTCGGCCTGTCGAGTGCCCCGACAGGCCAACAGAACTCAGGCGTCGCAAGACCGCGTCGCTAGTATAAATCGCGCTGCTGTCGGCGAGTGCCGGTGACCGCCACATGGCAGAGGTCCAGTCGCCTGCAGTGATCCTCTCGGGGGGCCAGTGTGATGCTTCGCCCCAGCCGTTGGGGAGTGTTCCGACGCCGGTTTCGTTGAGGTTCTTCAACCAGACGCCATCGGTCTGCTGACGAGCGTTTGCTTTGAGCTGGGCAAGTGCATCATCAAGGACGGCTTCGCTGGAAATTACGGGCGCGGCATCTTCAGACATGAGTCTCCTGGTTCCTTGCTTGCGCGACGGCTAACGCGAACAATAGTCATGGAAGCTGGTCCAGTGGGCCAAATCGTCAGCGTCTAGTCGAAAGGTGCCGACGAGCCGATGTTTCCGTTGTGGACGAGACTCGCAGACTGTCAGAACGAATTTGCAATCATGGGGTCATTTGTGGCGACGAGTGACTACACTGTCGTCATGGCTGTTGTCTCGATCCGGTTCTCTGACGATCGGTTGCACAAGCGGCTCAAAGCCTGTGCTGAGCAACGACAGGTCGCCATCTCCACTCTGGCCGAGAGGTTGATCGATGAGGGTCTCAGGATGGAGGCCCACCCCGCGGTCGTGTTCCGGAACGGCCCGGCCGGTCGCCGCGCTGTGCTGGTCGGCGGACCCGAAGTCGCTGATGTGGTCTCTTCGATGATCTCCGGAGACGTCCCTGCGAACGACCGACGGGCCAGAACAGCTGATCTGATGCGGCTGGACGCCGCCATGGTCGACGCGGCGCTTGCCTACTACGCCGACTACACAGAGGAGATCGACTCCGAGATTGAGGCAAGAGAGCGACAAGCCCTTGAAGCCGAAGCCGCTTGGAAGCGCCAGCGAACGTTGCTCAACAAGTGAGGCTGCTGCTCGATGAGATGCACTCCCCAGCGGTCGCCGAAGCACTCGTCGTGCAAGGGTGGGATGTCATCGCGGTTGCTGCGGAACGTTCACTGAGGGGATCGAGCGACGCGGAGTTGTTCGAGCATGTGAGTAGTTCGGGTCAGATCCTGGTGACCGAGAATGTCGGTGACTTCTCGATTCTGCACAGCGACTGGCTCGTGAGCGACCGGCCGTGTCCGGCTCTGGTCTTCACCAATCCCAAGCGGTTCAACAGGGCGTCGTTGGCCTATCCCGGCGATCTGATCGCCGCGCTCGAATCGTTTCTCGCCGACCCGCCGATCTGGGGCAGTTCATGGATCCGGTGGCTTTGAAAGCCGGCAATCGAAGGCATCGGGTAGCCGATGTGGCGGGAATCGGCGAGACTCGCGGCATGTCAGAACGAATTGCAGTCATGGGAGCGGGAGTCATGGGATCGGGCATTGCCCAAGTCATGGCCATCGCCGGACACGAAGTGGTTTGCCGGGATTTGAGCGAGGAGGTGCTCAGCGCGGCACGAACCGGTGTCGACACGGGTCGCTTCGGTGTGCGCGGCGCTGTGGAGAGAGGCAAGCTCACCACCGAACAAGCCGAAGCGGCGCTCGACCGCTTGACGTTCACCACCGAACTCGACGAGGCCGTCGACGTCGACGTCATCATCGAGGCGGTCCCCGAAGACCTGTCGCTGAAGATCCGCTTCTGGCGCGAACTTGATTCGATCGCTCCCGACCACACGATCTTCGCCAGCAACTCGTCGGGGTTCTCGATCGCCGCGTTGGGCGCGGCCACCGACAGGGAAGATCGCATGATTGGTTGGCACTGGGCCTCTCCGGCGCCGGTGATGAAACTCGCGGAGATCGTCAGAGGGCCGCAGACCTCGTCGGAAACGGTCGACACCGTGGTGCGATTAGCCACAGCTTCGGGAAAGAACCCGGTGGTTGTGAACGACACGGACTCCTCTTGGGGCTATGTCACCAACCGGGTGTATTTCGCCATGGTGCGTGAAGCGAACCGGGTCGTCAGCGAGGGGATCGCCGACCGAAGCCAGGTCGACCAGTTGATGACAGACTGTTTCCGCTGGCCTGCAGGTCCCTTCGGGATGGTTTCCGGGGCCACTTCGGGATGGTCGCAGTGATTGCCTTCGCACGCCGACATTGGAAGGTCCTGGTGCCTGTCGGCGTGGTCGGGCTGGTCGTCGCCTATTATCTCGTCTTCATTTTCTTCGCTGTTCACCTGCTGTTTGTTGACGACAAAGTCAATGAGAGCGGCCCGCTGTTCGACTCCGGGGCGGTGACTGCCACGGAGACGGAAACTTCCACCGCTGCTTACTCCGAGACCGGCGAAGCTGAGCCCGAACCCACGGCTGCTGCCCCCGAGTCCAGTGGGCCCGAGTCCAGTGGGCCCGAGTCCAGCGAGTCCGGCTCCAGCGAGTCCGAACTCAGTACCCCTGAGTCCAGCGACTCCGAACTCAGTGAGCCTATGGAGGTCGTACGGCTGGTGGAAGGATCTTTCATTGATCGCAGCCACCCCACCGAAGGTACGGCTGTCGTGCTCAACGACGGTACCGAACAGCGGTTCCTCCGCTTCGAGGACTTCGCCACAGACAACGGGCCGGACCTCAACGTCTACCTGTCGTCGGCCCCGGCCGATGCAACGGCTGGAGAGTTCGACGACGATTTCGTCGACCTCGGCGATCTCAAGGGCAACATCGGCGCGCAGAACTATGAGATCCCGACCGATGTCGACCTGAGCCGCCACTCCACCGTGGTGATCTGGTGTGTTCGTTTCAGCGTCGCTTTCGGAGCAGCCGAGCTCAGCTAGCACCCGAGCCGAACGCGGTCGTCTCAGCTGAACGTCGTTGTTTGCGATGTTCAATCCTGTACTGCATGGGACGATCCGCCAGGACCGACACGTAGACGAGGGCAGCCGCGCCGATGACGTCGAGCCACCAATGGTTGGCGGTGACTACAACCGCCAGAGTCATTGCGATCGGGTGGGCGTAACCGAGCCAACGCCAACGGCTGTTGACCGAAGTGGTGATCGCCCAACCGGCGATGAGCGCCCAGCCCACATGCAGCGATGGCATGGCCGCGATCTGGTTCGCGGTGTTGGTGATCGTCTCACTGTCGTAAATCTTCGGGCCGTAGATTTGGAGTGTGTCCGCGAATCCATGTTGAGGAAACCAACGCGGCGGTGCTAACGGAAAACTCACATGAATGATCAACGCTGCGGCGGTGCAGGTGATGAGCACTCGACGCACTCGCCCGTAGTTGTCGTAGTGCGCCACGTACAGCCAAGTGAGAAGAACCGCCATGCCCAAGAAGTGACCGAGGAAGTAATACCGATTCAACACCCAGATCAAGGCGTCGTTTCCGAGCACCAAAGATTGCAGTCCAACTTCGTTGAATATGCCCAGGGCACGCTCCCAGTCGACGATGCGTTGCGAATTGATCAAAGCCGTGTCGATATCGTCCATTGCGATGAATCGGACGAATCGGTAAAGCACGAGGCCGACGGCGATGATTGTAAACTCTCGGGCGAGTGGCCAGCCCCACCGCGAAGAAGCAGGTGCTTCACGGTCGGTTCGGACAGACCCTTGAGATTCGGTTGCCGTGAGCGTCATCGTCACTCCAACGAAGCAGGTTGTGGACGGGCGAATCGGCTGCCCATTGGTTGCAGATCGGTTGAGTGGTTCGAGTCTATTGACCGGGAACCGTCTCCGTGGGGTCTACGGTCCCGAGGAGGTTGGCGTTACGCCCCTCGAGCACAGACAACAGCACACGATCACTGGCGGTGGGGATTGCGAAAGTTGCTTTCGCTCTGGTGACAGCAGCTTCTGTGATGGGACCGAGCAGACCGTCGACGTCGGAGTCGGCATCGAGGAACTCCTCGACGCTCAACAGCCATTGGAGCGTGGCGACCTCGTCGAAGGTCATCGGTTCTTCGATGTCCTCGAACAGTTCATCGATCCCTGGAACGTCGCTTTCGTCGGGGCTTCTCGCGATGATTGCACCCTCGTCCCCCAGGGCTTCTTCAACGACAGGGCCCGCAAGCGTTGCAGCACCCCACAACGCTGCAACGAGGAGGATCAAAAGTGCTGCTCCTTGAATGTGGGTGTCCATTTGGTCGTGTGCTCGGTTGGTGGTCAGTTGGACTTTCGGGCGTCAAGCCTTGCCTTGATTTCGGCACAAGTCTTACAGATCGGGTATTTCAGCGGGTCGCGACTAGGCACCCATACTTTCCCGCAGACTGCGATCACGGGTGTGCCTTCTATGGTCGCGCGGGTCACATCGTTCTTGCGGGCGTAATGCGAGAACCGGTCGTGGTCGCCGTCATCGGTCGCCGGGTTGGTGACCGGTTCTTTGGCTGGAGCGATAGTTGGAGTTGAACCGGTCATTGCCATGAACCAAGTTTGCCTTAGTCGGAGGGATTCGACGCAGATTCCTTGACTATCGTTGTTCGGACCTTCTCAAGTCTCACTCGCACGTGTTTGTGCCAGGGTGTGCCGACAAACCGGTCGCGGTCTTCTTCAGATGTCAGTTCGTTGGGGAAGTCGTTCTTGCGGTTCAACCCGTCGGTAAGTCCGGCGGGCAGGCTAGCGTGTGTCAGTGAACCGGGGTGTGCTGCTCGGTGTCCTGTCCTATCTGTTGTGGGGTCTGTCACCGATATATTGGCGAATCGAAGGCGACGTGCCGCTAGTCGATGTGATCTTGTGGCGCGCAGCGGGTGCGGCTTCGTTGCTGCTCGGGTGGCAGATTGTTCGTGGGTCGTTGGGGAAGCTCCGCGAGTTGGTGGCCAAGCCGCGGGACCTGCTCAGGTATGTGGTGACGACCACTTTGTTGGCCTCGAACTGGATCGCGTTCATTTGGGTTGTGACAACAGACCGGGTCCTGGAGGCGAGCCTCGGATATTTCATCAACCCGTTGATGAGCGTCGTGCTGGGCGTGATTGTGCTCGGGGAGCGCTTGCGTTTCGTGCCTCTGGTGACGGTGGTCATCGCCGCGGTCGGTGTTCTGGTTCTGGCTGTCGACATTGGATCGGTTCCGTGGACAGCACTCCATTTGGCTGCATCCTTCGCTCTTTACGGACTGTTTCGAAAAACCTCGCCAGCGGGTTCCATGGACGGACTGACCATTGAGATGCTCATACTCTTTCCGTTCGTGGTCAGCTGGTTGATCGTTCGCGCTGTCACTGGTGACGGCGTGTTCGGACTGTCCGACACGGGTCTCAACGTTTGGCTTCTGGGAACGGGTGCCATGACCATCGCTCCGTTGCTGTTATTTTCGGCATCGGCACGGCGGATCGAACTTTGGATCGTGGGGATGCTTCAGTTCTTGGCTCCGACAATCCAGTTTCTTCTTGGTGTCTTTTTGTGGAACGAACCGTGGAGGGGCGGACAAGCGCTCGGTTTCATCCTGATCTGGTTGGCGTTGGTCGTGTTTGTGGCCAACATTGGAGTTGATATCCGTCGCGCCCGTCGCCTGGTCAACCCGGCCCGTTGACTGTCGGCAGGATGGCATGCAACGGTTCGGTCATGTAGAGGTTGCGGATGCAGCCGCAGGCCAGGCCGGTGGCACCCGTTCCGGGGCCCTGCTTGTCGATCACTGTTTCGTCGACAGTGTCCTCGGGGTTCGGTTGAGGTTGTTCGGGAAACTGACGGATAGGCGACAGGGCGATCCGGGCTGTCGCAGGTCATGTCGCAGGTCATGTCGCAGGTGGTGCTGCAGCCGAAAAAACCGGGTGATTGCGGAACTCGGTCAGGACTTCCGGGTTGGCCAATGCTTCGGTGTTGCCGACTTCGCGGCCGTCGACGACGGCTTTGACTGCCAACTCGACGATCTTGCCGCTGCGGGTACGGGGAATCTCGCTGACCCGCCCGATGATCGCTGGTACATGTCTGGCAGTCGCACCTTTTCGAATGGTTGTTTTGATTCGGTTCACGAGTTCTTCGTCCAGCAGCATCCCTTCGTTCAACACGACGAAGCAGACGATACGAGTGTCGCCCGCATGGCTTTGGCCGATAACGACGCTTTCTGACACTTCTGGGACTTTGTCGAGTTGACGGTAGATCTCCGCTGTGCCGATGCGAACTCCTCCGGGATTCAACGTGGCGTCTGACCGGCCATGGATGACGAACCCGTCGCGGCTGGTTCGTGCAGCGAAGTCGCCTTGATGCCAGACTCCTTCGATGCGCTGGAAATAGGCTGCTTCATAGAGGGCATTGTCAGGGTCGTCGCCAAATCCGAGCGGCATCGACGGGAATGCGTTGCGACACACGAGTTCGCCTCGGCGCTCGACTCCTTTTGAGTTGCCGTGTTCGTCGACCACGTCAATGTCGAGCCCCAACGCGGCGCGTTGGATCTCGCCGGCATATACGGGACTGGTCGGGTCACCGGCCACGAGGCATCCGCACAGATCAGTGCCACCAGAGATCGAAGCCAGATGCAGATCGGATTTGACCCGCTCATACACAGTATGGAACCCCTCCGGGGAGAGCGGGGAACCAGTGGAAGTCATTGTGCGAAGACTCGTGAGGTCATGGGTTTCGATGGGTCGCAGATCAGATTTGCCGAGCGCTTCAATGAACTTCGCGGATGTTCCGAAGAGTGTGATCTCCGCGCTGTCGGCCAGGTCGAAGAGTCGGTTGCCGTCGGGGAACATCGGCGCGCCGTCGTAGAGCACCAGGGTCGCGCCGGATGCCAGGCTGGAGACCTGCCAGTTCCACATCATCCAGCCGGCGGTGGTGTAGTAGAAGACGCGGTCGCCGTCTTTGATGTCGCAATGCAGTTGATGTTCGACGAGGTGTTTCAGCAGAACTCCGCCGGCGCGGTGGACGATGCATTTCGGTTTGCCTGTGGTGCCCGACGAGAACAGCACATACCAGGGGTGATCGAAGCCGAAACGTGTGAACGTCGGTTCGGTCGGCTTGATCTGGCCGATGAAGTCCTCCAGCGTGACGGCCTTGGCGAGGCCTCCGGACCCGCCGTCGCCCATGTGGGGGACCACGACTGTCTGCTCCACTGACGGCAGCGCAGCGTCGAGGGCGCCCAGCAGCGCGAGGCGGTCGTGGGTCTTGCCGTTATAGCTGTAGGCGTCGCACACAAACAGGAGTTTCGGCTTGACTTGGCCGAATCTGTCGACGACTCCATCGACTCCGAAATCGGGGGAGGTTGACGAGAACACTGCCCCGATCGAAGCGGCTGCCAACATCACTGCGACGGTCTCGATGATGTGGGGCATCCATGCTGCGACGTGGTCGCCGGGGCCCACCCCTGCTCGGCGCATGGCTGCTTGGAGCTGTCCGACCAGCAAACGAAGTTCGTGACCGCTGATCTCTTTGTGGATCGCGGGATCTTCAGCGAAGGACATAACCGCTGTTGCGTTGTCTTTGACGGGTCCGAGCAGGTTTTCGGCGACGTTCAGTGAGGCGTTGCGGAAGAAACGGGTTTTCCAGAAGGGTTCGACGGGTTCAATGACGGTGTCGCCGCGGTCGCCGATCACGCCCAGCCGATCCCACGCAGCAGCCCAGAACTCGTCGGGTTTGTTCACTGACCAGGCATGCAGCTCAGGGTATGACCCGAACCCGTAACGGGTTGTGAACTCAGCGAGTTTGGTGCTGTCGACTCGGGGTGACGGCGGCACCCACAACGGTGATTCTGGGTCAGTCACCGCGGCACCATACCTGTTCAGCGAAGCGTGCAACGCTTCGACTGGCGTTGCACGCTCAACCTGGGTGGTCGGACTCCGGATTCGGTGCTGAACGAGACTGCGCACAGCAGTCGACGGCGGGTGCGGCTCGACCGGTTGTCGAGAAGGGACTGTGAGACGCTCCCTTGTCAAGCGGCGAGTGCGAGGGGTTGTTTTCGGGCCCGTTCGTCGCGTCGCATTCGGCGGATTGTGTATCGGGTGTCATCTGAGGGTCCGCGGCTTGGTGTTGTGGACCGGGAGGGATCATGTCCATGTGTGATCAGACTATGTCGGCTGTGCCTGTGAACGGGGCTGTTGGGGAGGCGGCGGTGAGAGACTGGGCTGGGGTGCCGGCGGCTCGGGCACGCAGCGAGGGCGTGGAACTCACCGGCGCCGACGGCTTGTCGGCGGGTCTGGTCTGTCAGGTTCTGCTGACGGGTTCAGAAGTCGGGACGGCCGGGCATCCCCGGGCATCCCCGGGCAGTCCCGGGCGTGTCGGCTGCGCAGCCCGCTGCTGCGTCAGCGGGTGCGTCAGCAGCATCTTGTCTCGGTGGTCAGTTGTTGTTGATGGACGGGAGACGAAGGACGGGTCGAACTGAGCAGCCAAGCAGCGTCTTGTCTGGGTGGTCAGTTGTTGTTGATGGTGCCGGTGGCGCTGCGTCGGTCGGGTTGGGCGCCGTCGACGGAGACCAGGTAGAGGATCATTCGTTCTGGTTGTTCGTTGATGTCGTCGGCTGTTGTTCGGATGTGGACGGTTCTGCGGGTTTCGCCGGCGTTGATGGTGATGGTGCCGACGGTGTGGGTGTAGTCGTCGTCGGTGGCTTCTCCGCGCAGGGTGCTGTAGGTGATCTCGACGGGTGTTCGTGCTGCCCGGTTCAAGGTGATGACGAAGTCGAGGGTTCGGCCTTCTGTCGCTTCGGCGTCTGAGACTGTCAAGGTGACAGGCTCCACCACCGGCTGCGGCGCCGGCTGCGGTGCTGGTGCTCGGGTCGGCTGTGGTTGCGGTGCCGGTTGCAGTGCTGGTGCCCGGGTCGGTTGCGGCTGCGGTTGCGGTTGCGGTGCCGGTGTTGGTTGCGGTGCCGACTGCGGTTGCGGCTGTGGCTGCGGCGCAGGCACAGGGTCAGCGTTGGGCACAGGGTCAGCGGCAGGCACAGGGTCAGCGGCAGGCACAGGGTCGGTGTTGGGCACAGGGTCGGCGACGGGCACAGGGTCGGCGTTGGTGGGCACAGGGTCGGCGGTGGGCACAGGGTCGGTGTTGGGTGCAGAGTCGGCGGTGGGTGTAGGGGGGTCGTCGTCGTGTATTGTGACGGTGGCGGTGGACGGGTCGCCGATCGTGTAGCTGTCTTTGACCGCGGCCGGGTCTATGCGTGCGTCGACGCGGCCGTCGGGATGGTCGGCGTCGTCTGACATCGTCGTGAACGTCCAGGACACCGTCGACTCTCCCGCGGGGACTGTCAACGCCGCCCGGCGGCCCATGCCCCGGAACCCGAGGCCGCTGCCTGACTCCTCCTCGGCGAACACGTTCACCACGAGATCTGCTGTCGGTGCGGGTGCAGCGGTGACTGTGAAGGTCACGTCGCCTCCTTCAGGCACGGTGGTCGTGTCGCTGCGTATGGTGACTGTTGATGGTTGTGCTTGGAGTTGCACTGTTGATGGTTGTGCTTGGAGTTGCGGTGAGGTGGTCACGTCGTTGTCGGTGATCCTGTACTCGAGTCTGACGCCGTCTGGCGACGTCACGCCCGTGGGCCACGGATCCCCGTCGGCGAACAGCTGCAGTTCCACGGTCTCGGTGCTTTCGACGGCCGAGTCGTCCCAGATTTTCAGCCACCACGACGTGTCGTGTGCCGTGTTCAACCCGATCACACATTGCCCGACCAGCGACACCCAGGTTTCTGCGCGGCCGTTGCGCCAACTGACGAGATCGTAATCCGCGCCGGGAGAAGCATCCACCCGCCCAGGGCGAACCCCGTTGCAGATCCGGTAGTCGACGTGGCCGTCGAAGTTCTTGACCAGTTTCACTTTCAGGTATCCTTCGCCTTCCTCGCCGGAGGGCCGCGACACCCGCAACTGCAGTTGGTTCGCTGACGGTGCGGCCAGGTAGTCGGGCGGGTCGTTGTCGTAGATGTAGATCCCCCGGAAGCTGTGAGGCCCGCCGACCGTGTAGCCGTTGCCGGGTTGTATCTCTATGACTAGGAAATCGTGGCCTTCGTCGACGGTGTCGTCTTCGATGTGGTATGTGACGTCTTGGTGTGCCGCGTTGGCGGAGACGGCCACGGTCCGGGTTGTTTCACCGGTTCGCAGGAACGACCCGCCTGCTGTGGCGGTCATGTTGACTGTGATCGCCGTCGTCGGTGCAGGGTCGAAGTGCAGCCTCATGACGAGATCGGCGTCGCGTTCGATGATCTTGATGGTGTTGGTGAGTTCGCCTGGCTGCGGGAAAGGGATTTGTGGTCGTTGGAATGTGTGGCTGCGCCATTGGAGGGTGACTACAGGATCAGGTTCAGGCGGTGTTTGGGCTGACACTGTGGCGGCTGGCACGGTCAGCGTTATTGCTAATACGCTCAACAACGCGACGCTGAGACGTTTCAGACACCGCGCGGAACGAACCCCACAGCCGGGGGGGGGGGGGGTGTGTGGGTCTTTATTGAGGAGAACATGACGTGATCCATCCTTGAAACGGAGTACTTCAAAATAGCATGCCCCAAAACTGGGCAGCCCCATAATATCACCAAAACGTTGCGGTTTTTGCCAAGGATGCGTGAACGGTTCTGGAAGCTACCGAAACGGGTCGTGTTGGTGACGCTCAGGTGCATGTGCCCATGAGCCGGTTCGGTAAGCCCACCGAGGCGGCTTCGGACGTGCTGTTCCTGGTGTCGGCTGACTCGTCGTCATGACCGGCGCCGACCCGCTCGTAGACGGAGGGTCTGACCGACGCCACGACCGAACAGGCCTCTCAGAACCAGTTGGAAGAAGCGCACTATCGGGAGTGTTATGTCGGGGCGCCGGGGCATCGGGGCGCTACCGTTTTGGGGGTGCTTCTCTACGACACGGCGCGCAACTCGACAGTCCCCTTTGAGCCGGGGGAAGAAGTATCAATATATGTGTGCGGCATCACGCCGTACGACTCGACCCATCTCGGCCATGCCAACACTTATCTGGCCTACGACCTGCTGATCCGACGGCTCGAAGAGCTCGGCCATGCGGTGAAACTCGTCCGCAACATCACCGATGTCGACGACAGCATCCTCGGCAAGGCCCGGGAGCTCGGCGTCGACTTCTTAGAGTTGGCGGCCGCCGAAACCGCACGGTTCCACGGAGACATGGCCGCGCTCAACACCCGGCCAGTCACAGCCGAACCCCACGCCCGTGAATGGGTGACCGAGATGATCGACCTGATCACGACCCTCGAGCAGGGCGGCCACACCTACACCGTCGAAGGCGCCACCTTCTTCGATGTGACGACCTTCGACACTTTCGGAGCGGTCTGCGGCTACGACGAGGCGACCATGGTCGAACTGGCCGCCGAGCGTGGCGGTCATCCCGACGACCCACGCCAACGCAACCCCCTCGACTTCGTTCTGTGGCAACCGTCGCTGCCCGACGAACCCGTATGGGCATCGCCGTGGGGACCGGGCCGCCCCGGATGGCACATCGAATGCAGTGCAATGGCGATGGGCCTGCTCGGAACCACCATCGACCTGCACGGTGGTGGCAGCGACCTGATCTTCCCGCACCACGAATGCGAACGAGCCCAGAGCGAAGCCGCCACCGGCACCACCTTCGTGCGCCACTGGATGCACTGCGCGATGGTCGCCTACGAAGGTACGAAGATGTCTAAATCGCTCGGCAACCTCGTCTTCGTGAGTGAACTGTCGAAACTCGCCGACCCACGGGCGATCCGCCTCTCGCTGATGGCACACCACTATCGAGAAGACTGGGAATGGTTCGACGACGACATCAACGGGGCCGCAGCCGATCTGGAGACGCTGCTAGCGGCGGCCAAAGCCACCAAAGGCCCCGACTCAGCCCCCTACGCGAGCCGGTTGCGAGCTGCTCTCGACGACGACCTCGACGCCCCCCGAGCGAGAGGAGAACTGCTCGGACTCGCCGCGGCCATACTCGACGGAGGCGACGACCCGACAGCGCCTGAGGGGCTGCGAGAACTGTCTGGCCTGTGCGGAATCGAACTCGACACCCCGGCGGCTCCAGTCCGGTGATCCACCTGTACGACACGCTCACAATGAAGGTTCGGCCCCTGGCCCAGCGCGACCCGGGCAAGATCTCGCTGTATGCCTGCGGTCCGACGGTCTATGACCACCCGCACCTCGGCCATGCCCGCCAAGCCCTCACCTACGACGTGCTGCGCCGCTACCTCGAATGGCGAGGCGTCGAGGTCCACCACGTCGCCAACGTCACCGACATCGACGACAACATCATCAACCGCGCCAACGCCGAAGGCCTCACCGAACCTCAAGTGGCCGAACGATGGGAAGCGGCCTACATCGAAGTGATGGACGAACTCGACATTCTCCATCCCCATGAGCGCCCGCACGCCACCGAATTCGTCGACGAGATGGTCGCCTTCATCGAGACCCTCGTAAGCAACGGATCGGCCTACCCCACCGAATCGGGTGTGTATCTGCGGGTGCGTTCCGTGCCGGGATACGGCGACCTCGTACACCGCAGCTTCGATGAGCTCGCCGAAGGCTCAGGCGCACGAGTCGAAGTCGATGAATTCAAAGAGGACCCGCTCGACTTCGCTCTCTGGAAGTCGGCCAAGCCCGACGAGCCAACCTGGCCCTCACCGTGGGGACCGGGACGCCCGGGCTGGCACATCGAATGCGTGGCCATGAGCCTCGGCCTCCTCGGCGACGGGTTCGACCTCCACGGCGGAGGCGATGACCTCGTCTTCCCGCATCACACCAACGAACGGGCCGAAGCGATCGCAGCGGGTCGGACGTTCGCCCAGCACTGGCTCCACAACGCCATGCTCAACATCGGCGGCGAGAAGATGGCCAAGTCACTGGGCAACTTCCGCACGGTGCGCGACCTGCTCGACGAGCACCCGTTGAACGCCCGGGCCCTGCGCCTGCTGCTGCTGCAGACCCACTACCGCAAGACCATGGAAGTCAACGCCGAGGTGATGTCACAGGCCCGTGCGGGGGTCGGGCGCATCGACGCCATGTCTCGCAGGGCCGCCGCCGCTGGTATTCCCCTCGACGGTGCTGAGCGTGACGAGGCGTCGCTCGAGGCTTTTACCGCAGCGATGGACAACGACCTGGGCACTCCCGAAGCCGTCGCGGTCATCTTCGACACGGTCCGGCGAGCCAACACCGCACTGGACGCGAGCCACCCCGGAGACCCTGCGGACTCTGGGGACACTGCGGGTTCTGGGGACTCTGGGAACACTGCGGGCTCTGGGGACACTGCGGGTTCTGGGGACTCTGGGGACACAGCGGCGCTGGTCTCGACCGTGGTCGGCCTGGCCGGAGCTCTCGGAATCAGAGTCGGTCGATCCCGTGACGCTGAGTCACCCCTTGACCCCGCAGACGACGACAAGATCGACGCGCTTGTCGCGGCTCGATCCAGAGCACGAGAAGCAAGAGACTTCGTAGAAGCTGATCGGCTCCGCGGCGAACTCACAGCACGGGACGTTGTGGTCGAAGACACCCCCACGGGCTCCAATTGGCACCGCCGGTGAGTTCAGGTGCAACGGGGGGAGGGCCGGCTGCGCGAGCGGGCACTTCCACGGCACAAGCGCCCCTCTTGCTGATGCGGCTGGCGCTTGTCGGTTCCGTCCGGCACCGCAGGTGAGTTCAGCCGACAGCGGAGATCTGTCCGGCGCGGGTGCCGACGAAGATCCTGCCTCCCCATACGGCAGGGGTAGACTCTATGCACCCACCGAGATGCACCTCCCAGAGCTGTGGCGGTTCAACGGTCGTGTCCGACACATCGAATCCACGCAAATAGCCGGCGCAGTCGCCTTGGACCCACACCTCATCGACGATCACCGGCGACGACCAGGTCGGCCCTTGGAGTTCGATCGACCAGCGCTGTACACCGGTGGCGCGGTCGAGCCCCAACACCGTGCCCGTGTCGGTGGGCACGATGAGGATGTCCCTGTACAACCCCGGCGTGGCCCAAACGCCGGCGCCGATATAGGGACGAGCGTCAACCTTCCAGACGAGCGGATCGTCCGGGCGGGAGGGGTCGAGCTTGAAAACCTGACCGACCTCCTGACTGCGAGCATTGCCCCGCTCGTATTCGGCCGCCGCGTAGATCATCTGCTCTTTGTCGATCACGAGGGAGGCGTCGATGTCATCACCGGCCCAGAAGCGGAACACTCGTGCCGGATCGACGCCATCGGCCAGACCGCTGATGTCCCACCCCTGAATCAAACCCCCGGAATTCGCGAAATAGACCACGTTGGCTGAGATCGCCACCGAGTTCTCGATAGAGACGTTCCGGCCGACGGCCGCAATCAGTTCGTCGTCCCATCCCGGGGCGTTGAACACCAGGTGAGGATCAACTGTGACCCTGCCCTCGGCGTCATAGGCCCGGTTCAGTTCGACGATATGGAACTGAGAGTTCTCGCCCCCAACGAAGAGGTAGTCGTCGAGAACCAGCCCCGCCCCGTCCCAGTCGTCGTTCCACATGGTCGGAGAGACATCGTGGGCAGACAGCTTCCAGAGCTCGACGGGTTCGTCGCCGTCGAAGGCGAGGACTCGGTAGTAGCCGTCGCGGCTGCCGACGTAGAGCAGCGGGAATCCGTCGGGGTCGATGGTCGCGGAACCTTTGATGATGTCGCCTGTGACGAAGTCGGAGAGGATCTGGGAACCATCGTCGAAGTCGAGGAAATGGACGTTGCCGCTGTAGCTGCCCAGCGTCACCCAGGTTCTGTCGTCGTACTCGAAGACGGACGGTTGGCCCGTCCACCCTGATCCACACCAGGTTTTGGTCTCACCGCCGGTCGTGGACAGCGAACACAGAGAACCTTCGGCGGGATACCTCCAAAGGACCTGAGGCGCAGACGGTACCGGGCCTTCGCCGTAGAATGTGCGAGTCGGATTGCCGCGGAACGTCAGCAATCCCCGAACCTCTGTACCCCAGGGCGTCCCCGACGTTTCGGGATCCACCCAGCCGGAGTATTCAGGGATCGTGGTGGTCGTCGTCGTTGTGGTGGTCGTAGTTGTGGTGGTCGTGGTCGTGCTTGTGGCGTTCACGTCACCAGCGAGGTCGTCGGCGGGCCCGGCCAGCAGGGCGGTGGTCAGCAACAGCATTGCCAACGCGGCTGAGACCACCCCGATGCGAACCGCCATCTTCAGATCGGAGAACCGCGGCAGGACGTCGCGAACAGTCTTCAAAGTGCCGCGCAGAAGTCGAATACGATCATGTCGAACATGAGGCGATTAGAGGAACCAGAGATCCAATCGTACGATGTTCTCAGCCGTGAATTGGCTGAACGGGTGCGGATAGTGCGTGTGCGGGTGCTCCCGTTCGGTTCAAGCGGGATGGCGGTCGGTCGGTACGTGCTGCTGCGGACCGACGACGACCGCAGCGGCAAGAGCAAACTGTTGGCGCACGAGCTCGTGCATGTTCGACAATGGCACGAGGCGGGCTGCCGGGCGTTTCTGCGGGCCTATCTCGGGGATTATCTCCGTGGACTGAAACGCCATCGCCGCCACCGAGACGCCTATCGGGCCATCAGAGCCGAGCGTGAAGCCGATGCCCTCGCCGACGACTGGGAGACACGCAACTCAACCGCCCGATAGCCGCTCGCGCCTGACGGTTCCGGTTGTGCACGGTGTCAGCAGAGTCCGTACGGTTCCGGTTGCGCCCGGCGAAAGGCAGAGCGCTGCTCCGGTTGCGCCCGGCGATAACAGAGCCTCAGTAGTCGTAGAAACCCTTGCCGGACTTGCGTCCGAGGTGACCTGCAGACACCATCCGCCGAAGCAGCGGCGGGGGAGCGAGGAAGCGTTCGTTGTACTCGTCGTACAGCGACTCTGCGGTCCACAGCATCACGTCGAGACCGATCATGTCGCACAGGGCCAGCGGACCCATCGGATGACCCGCCCCGAGTTTCATCGCCTCGTCGATGTCCTCGGCTGCGGCATGGCCCGCTTCGAACATGGCGATCGCCTGGCACAGGAAAGGCACCAGCAGAGCGTTGACCACGAACCCGGCCCGATCCTTGCAGTGTACGACCCGCTTTCCGAGCACATCAGTAGCGAAACCCGCAGCCGCCCGTGCCACGGCAGCATCGGTGCGCTGCGTGGAGATCACCTCCACGAGCCGCATCACTGTCGCGGGGTTGAAGAAGTGCATCCCGCACACCTGCTCGGGCCGCTCGGTGCCCATGGCGATGTCGATGATCGGGATCGACGAGGTGTTCGTCGCCATGATCGCCCCGTCGGGCAGGATCGCATCGAGCCGCTTGAAGATGTCGAGCTTGAGATCAAGGACTTCCGGCGCGGCCTCGACGGCCAGTCGGCATCGGTTCATGTCTGCGAGGTCGGTGGTCCAAGTGATTCTCGCGGCAGCGCTGTCGCGGGCGGCTTCATCGAGCTTGCCCCGTGTGACAGCGCGGTCCAACGAACCCTGCACCCTCGCGGAGCCCGCCTCGACCGCTGCGGCGTCGACATCGTGGGCTACGACAGCGACTCCCGCCTTGGCTGCGACTTCGATGATCCCACTGCCCATCGCGCCGGTGCCTATCACACCGATCGTCTCGACAGTCATGTCAGTCCGCCTCGTTGATCGTGACCGACGAGATGACCACATCGGTCAAGGGGCGGTCGTTGCGGTCGGTCTGGACCTGCTGCATCTCGTCGAGCACATCAAGGCCGGACACGACTTTGCCGAACAACGAGTACTGAGGCGGCAAGCCGACGCCGCTCGCCCCCGAAACGATGAAGAACTGACTCCCGTTGGTGTCGGGACCGGCGTTGGCCATTGCCAGAGAACCGATCTCGTAACGCCCGGGTCGAGGCAGTTCGTCCTCGAAACGGTAGCCGGGGCCGCCGCGGCCGCTGCCTTCGGGATCGCCGCCCTGACACATGAAACCGTTGATGATGCGGTGGAATGCGACTCCGTCGTAGTAGTGGTAGCGCGACAGGGTCACGAAGTTGTTGACGGTGCGGGGAGCCGCCGCGGCATCGAGGTGGATCGTCATCGTGCCGAGCGACGTCTCCATTGTTGCCGTGTAGGTCTTGGTCGCGTCGATGAACATCTCCGGCGGCTCATCGAACCGCTGTCGTTTGGGACTCGAGCCATCGCTGTTCGGACGGGGGGTTGGGGCCATGGAAAATCTCCTGATTCTGCTCAAAGCACCCTAGAGCGCCAAGCTCAGAATCCGACAGGCGGCCGGGGATCACCCCGTTGACATGGCGGGTGTGCATAGTGTGACATCTGTGACCGATCTAGCCTCAGTCTCCCCGGCGCTACGAGGAGTCGAAAAGCCGCTGCGCTGCATCAGATGCGATGTCACCTGGAGAGGAACCAGCGCGGATGTGTGCTGGAACTGCGGAGTTCCCGGCGTGCCCCTCGGCAACGTGCGTATCGTCGAAGACGAGCCGGCGGCCTGAGCGTCGAAGACGAAACGGCTGTCTGATCCGCGCACCGCCGCTACGATCTCGGTATGACACCGCCCGCACGAACACCGTCTGATTCAACGCTGCACTGGTCCGACAGCAGAGTTGAGGTGCACCGGATCGTCGTCGGCCCCGTGGACAACAACGTGTTCGTGGTCCGTTGCCGCGAGACGGGAGAAGGTGTGCTGCTAGATGCCGCCAACGAACACGAGCGACTGTTGGAACTGTGCCAAGCGCTCGACGTGCGCACGGTGCTCGAGACGCACGGTCACTGGGACCACATCCAGGCTGTGCCCGCCGTGCGCGAAGCCGGCTACAAAGTCGGTGTCACAGCGGAGGACGCCGCCATGCTGCCGAGCTACGACTACCTCCTCACCGACGAATCGGTGATCGAGATCGGCAGACTGCGAATCCACACCCATCACACGCCGGGCCACACTCCGGGCTCCATGTCGTTCAACGTGCAAGACACGCCGCTGCTGTTCACCGGCGACACCCTCTTCCCCGGCGGACCCGGAGCCACCAGTTTCGAAGGCGGAGACTTCCCGACGATCCTGGCCAGCATCGAGGACCGCATGTTCAAGGTGTTCGACCCCGACACGATCGTGCTGCCCGGCCACGGCGCCGACACGACCATCGGCAACGAGATCCCGAGTCTCGACGGATGGGCCGAGCGCGGCTGGTAACCGACCCAGCCGCGCTCGGAATCAGCGTCGCGCGAAGAGGCCGAGCGGATCGACCCCGCACACGGTCGTGACCGGGCGAGGCCGTGGCCCGAGCGGCCCGTGAGCGCAGCGAACAAGAGCGGAAGAAGTCTGGTGTCAGCGCAACTACCCTTCAATCCGCGCACGTCCCAAGAGGCCGAGCGGATTGATAGCGAACACGGTCGTGACCGGGCGAGGCCGTGGCCCGAGCGGCCCGTGAGCGCAGCGAACAAGAGCGGAAGAAGACTGGTGTCAGCGCAACTACCCTCAATCCGCGCACGTCCCAAGAGGCCGAGCGGATTGATAGCGAACACGGTCGTGACCGGGCGAGGCCGTGGCCCGAGCGGCCCGTGAGCGCAGCGAACAAGAGCGGAAGAAGTCTGGTGTCAGCGCAACTACCCTTCAATCCGCGCACGTCCCAAGGGATGCAACGATGCGGTGCCTACAATAACGACCGTTAACTTTTTGCTTCCTGCCCGTTCCGGCAGGTTCTAACCCCGGAGGGGATATGGGAAAGCTGCTTGAAGGCAAGGTAGCCCTCATCACCGGCGCAGGCCGCGGCATCGGCCGCGACCACGCGATCATGATGGCCGAACACGGCGCCAGAGTCGTCGTCAACGACCTGGGTGGTGACGAATTCGGCGGCGGCGGCGACTTGACCCCTGCACAGGAGGTCGTCGCTGAGATCGAGGCGATGGGTGGCGAGGCTGTCGTCAACGGCGGAAATGTGGCATCGTTCGACGACGCCAAGGCCATGATCGATCAGGCGATCGACACCTACGGCGACATCAACATCGTGGTCAACAACGCAGGCATCCTGCGCGACCGCATGGTGTTCTCCATGAGCGAGGACGACTGGGACGCAGTGATCGCGGTGCACCTGAAAGGCACGTTCGGGCCGTCGCACCACGCCGCGGTCCACTGGCGGGCCCAGGTCAAAGCCGGCGGTGAAGCCTACGGCCGGATCATCAACACCGCCTCGCCCTCAGGCATCTACGGCAACGTCGGCCAGTCCAACTACGGGGCGGCCAAGGCCGGGATCGCCGCCTTCACGGTCATCGCCGCGCAGGAACTCGTCAAGTACGGTGTGACAGTCAACTGCCTGGCCCCCACCGCAGTATCACGACTCACTCTGCCGCTGATGGGAGGTGCAGAGAACCTCTCGGGGTCGGCCATGGAGGCCATGTCACCACGTTGGATAGCGGTGGTCACCGCCTGGTTGGCCAGCCCCGAAGCAGGCAGGGTCACCGGCCGGGTGTTCGATATTCGCGGGCGTCACGTTGGCATCGCCGAAGGCTGGCACCTCGGCCCGACCGCGGAGCAGCCCTACGATCCGACCGAACTCGGCCCGGTAATGGCCGAACTGATGGGCAAGGCCCGCCTCAACGCCAACATGGACGGACAGGACCACGAAGGCCCCGGATTCCCGAGCCAGTCGATCTGACCAACCCCTGCCAACCCCTGACCAACCGGACGGTCAAGGTCAGGCGTAGCGGACCTGGCAGACCCCGTGGTTGCAGTATCCGCCGGGATTCCGGTGCAGATACTGCTGGTGGTATTCCTCGGCGAAGTAGAACGTCGGCGCGTCCACGACAGTTGTGACGATCTCGCCGTAGCCGGCCCCCTCCAACAGCCCCTGGTACTTGTCGAGGCTGGCCAGCGCCGCTGCTCTCTGCATCTCGTCGTAGACGTAGATCTCGCTGCGGTACTGGGTACCGATGTCGTTGTGCTGGCGCATGAACTGGGTGGGGTCGTGCACCTCCCAGAACACTGCGAGCAGTTCCTCATAGGTGACGACGGACGGATCGAACACAACAAGTACGACCTCGTTGTGCCCGGTCCGTCCAGAACAGACCTCCTCGTAGTACGGGTTCGGCGTGTAACCGCCCGCGTATCCCACAGCGGTGGTGTAGACGCCGTCGAGCTGCCAATAGAAACGCTCAGCACCCCAGAAACAGCCGAGCCCGAACATTGCAGTCTCGAACCCCTCCGGATACGGACCCTTGAGCGGTGTGCCGAGCACGAGATGCCCGTCCTGCACCGGCAGGGGATCCGAACGCCCCTCAAGAGCGTCTTCGGGGCTGGGCATCGTCTGTTTGTCCCGTCGAAACAGCATGGTCAGTTCTCCTCGGGTGGGTCTGATCCTACGCCTCATTCGTCGAGGCGTGCTGCCTCGCCGGTGAGATTGAGCAGGATTGAACCTGAGAAATCGCGGGAAGATCGACCAGCGACGATCCGATACTCGCCCGGATCCACATACCAGCCCGGCTCGGATCGATGAAGCCCCTCACCCTCGGCGGGCACGGGACCCGCGTTGCTCAACTCGCCCCAGACCGGGTCGCCGACGTCGTAGTAGGCGAAGGCACGAGCCTCAAGTTCAAGTTTGACCGTCGCCGGGATCGAGGGCCAACAGCACCTGTGCACGTTTTGTATGCTGACCATCGCCGCGATGGCATTGGTGTGATCCCTGCAGCACTGCTCGGGGCTCCAACCGAATTCGGTGCCCTTGAGGGGACGAAGCGATGCTCGACACGCAAATCGGAGTTGGGACCATGGTTGTTGGCACCGGTGCAGGACCGGTGGTCTGCGATATCAGCATCAGAGACGGCTGGATCAACCTTGATGCCCTCAACCGCTGTCGCCTTGTCCACGACTCCCAAGCATCTCCTGTTGTCCACCTGAGGGATGGACAATTTCGCTGTTCGACGCGTTGCGAAGGCGATGCAATGCTGCCAGACTCAAATAGTGTAGAGTTAAATCAAATCCAATTAGATTCATGCGAGGCAGCGGATGGAAACGCCGGTTAGGTCGAGCAGTTTCAAAGACCGAGAGTCAGATTTGGAAGACCCGCCGCGTATGCGTTCTGGGGGTGAGGCCGGTATCCACGATGAGCGGATGCTGTGCGCGGCTGCGTGGATGCTCACTCGTGGTGGCGCACTTGTCGAGTTGAGCGAAGCCGAAGCGTCATTGGTGCGCGACGCGCGGGATACGCCGACTTCTGGGACGCTGGAGACTTGGCGAACGCAGATTCGGGCAGGGGGCGATCCGCTGGGCAACGCTCTAATACGGCTGCGTTCGGCTGAACGTCGCCGTGGTCTGGGTGCCACGTACACACCCGCGGCGCTAGTGCAACCTATGTCGGAGTGGCTGGCCGGTTTTCGACACCCGGGACGTGTGGTGGACCCGGGGGCGGGCTCGGGGCGCTTCCTGTGCGCGGCCGGGCCGTTGCTCCCCGAATCGGAATTGGTGGCCGTCGAACTCGATCCCCTTGCTGCGTTGATCACACGAGCGAACTTGACTGTGCTGGGTCTGGACATGCGGTCGCGTATGCACGTATGTGATTACCGCTCGCTGCGGTTGTCGTCGGTATCTTTCCCAACGGCGTTCATCGGCAACCCACCGTATGTGCGTCATCACGGTATCACGCCCGAGTGGAAAGACTGGCTACGCCGCAGTGCCGCTGATCTGGGTCTGAAGGCGTCCGCGCTCGCAGGCATGCATGTGCACTTCCTGCTTGCGACTGCACACCTCGCCCGTGTTGGCGACTTCGGTGTCTTCGTTACATCGTCGGAATGGCTGGACGTCGCCTACGGTCAGTTGGCTCGTGAACTCGTGGCCGGCCCGCTGGGTGGTTTGTCGATTCACATCTTGAATACTCGAGTGCCTGCTTTTAGCGGGGCCATGACCACCGCGGCTGTGACTACGTTTGAAGTCGGCCAGCAACAGCACCCGGTTCGGGTGTGCAAAGTTGACTCAGTGGGCGAGCTACGCGGGTTACGCGGTGGCACACCATTCGGCCGTGCCCGGTTGCGGTCAACGCAGCGTTGGTCTTCGATGCTGGAGCCGCGAGTCGCCGTGCCGAGGGAGTTCGTGCCGCTAGGAGAACTGTGCCGGGTCCACCGCGGAACCGCCACGGGCGCGAACGCGGTGTGGGTGACCGGCCAAGGCGATCCCCGTCTACCTGACTCAGTGCTTCGGCCCGCGGTGACCAAGGCGTCGGAGCTTTTTTCTTTGGGTTCTGCTGTTCTCGATGACTCCGGCGCGCTGCGAGCGGTGATCGATCTGCCCGCCGACCTTGACACACTCGACGAGAAGTGCCGCGCGCTGGTTGAGCGATTCTTGGAGGCCGCTCGACGCGACGGTGTTGCCGACAGTTACACGGCGCGGCACCGAAACCCGTGGTGGGCGGTAAAGCTGCGCGACCCGGCGCCAATCCTGTCCACGTATATGGCTCGGCGCCCGCCGACATTCGTGCGCAACTCGGCTGAAGTCCGCAACCTCAACGCGGTACACGGTATTTTCCCGGTTGACCCTATGTCCGACGCGGCGCTGCACAGGTTGGCACGCTCGCTCCGTGATCGGGCCAGCCTGTTGGGGGGCCGCACGTACTCCGGTGGCCTTACGAAGTTCGAGCCCAAAGAGATGGAGAAGATCATGGTTCCGCCTCCGAGTTGGCTTGAATCGGGCGAATCTCTGGCATCCTTGGGGCTGAGCGAAGAGGTTGAAGGCCGCCGAGCGGCGACACGAGGGGGCTGCTGATGGACATGAACGACCGGGACGGACCGGTGCTGACGGAGCCGCGAACCGACATGGCCGCCGCGTCCGATGGAAATGGGATCGCCGCGATAGATGTCTTCTGCGGCATCGGGGGACTTTCCTACGGCTTGGCAGAAGCGGGAGTCGATGTCGTGGCGGGCATTGATGTAGACGGTTCGTGCCGGTTTCCCTTCGAAGCGAACATGAGCGACGCTCAGTTCATCGAGCGCGACGTTCGCGACATCACCGCTGAGAATCTGTCCGGACTATGGCCCGAGGGGGCCACGAGGCTCTTGGCCGGTTGCGCACCCTGCCAGCCGTTCTCGTCGTATCGCAAGGGGGTGAACCCGTCTAGTGACGGCCGATGGGAACTCTTGCGCGAGCTAGGCCGACTGGTAGCCGAGACAAAGCCGGAATTCGTCACCACGGAGAACGTCCCTCGCATTATGCACAAGGCGGTGTTCGGAGACTTCGTGAGAATGCTCGAGTGCCTCGGCTACTCCGTGGACATCGATGTATGCAGGTGTACCGACTACGGACTCGCTCAGAACCGTCGCCGCATCGTACTGGTCGCTTCCCGGCTGGGCACCGCGACGGTGCCAGAGGGAGACCAGCACGGCCAACCCCCAAAGACTGTTCGACAGGCCATTGGGAATCTTCCGCCTATCGAAGCTGGCCACTCCCATGAAGCTGACCCGGTGCATCGCAGCCGCGGCCTGTCAGCGCTCAACCTGAAGCGAATGATGGTGTCCAAGCCTGACGGTACATGGCACGATTGGCCGGCAGAATTGCGTGCCCAGTGCCATCGGCGCGCCAGTGGGGCCGCGTTCAAGAATGCGTACGCGCGCATGGGCTGGGACAAACCGTCCCCGACAATCACGACGTACTTCCACAACTTCGGAGCCGGCCGGTTCGGCCACCCCGAACAGAATCGGACCATCTCCCTGCGTGAGGCAGCGATTCTCCAAGGCTTCCCTGAGACCTACCAATTCGTGCCCGACGGGGGATCCGCGCCTCTGACGACGCTCGGCCGGCACATAGGAAACGCTGTCCCGCCGCCGCTCGGAGAAGCCATCGGACGCAGGTTTATCCGGAACTTGGAGCAACATCATGAGTGAGAGTAACGCTCATCCGTTCACCATGACGATTGACATGGCAGTCTTGGAATCACTGGGAATCAACCTATATAGCAACGCAGCCGCTGTCTTAGCTGAACTGGTGGCGAATGCCGCGTTCAAAGCCAGGAGGACGAAGCGATGCTCGACATGATAATTAGAGGTGGGTCCATCGTCGATGGCACGGGTGCAGCACCGGTGGCGGGCGACGTCGGTATTCGCGACGGCCGGATCGTCGCGGTCGGCACTGTCGACGAACCGGCAGCCGAGACAGTGGACGCCAGCGGCTTGGTCGTGTGCCCCGGGTTCGTCGACCCGCACACCCATTACGACGCGCAGATCTTCTGGGACCCGCTGGCAACCCCGTCGAACCTCTTCGGTGTGACCTCGATGATCGGAGGCAACTGCGGATTCACCCTGGCACCGCTCGGCGACGAATCCGACGGCGAATATCTGAAGAAGATGATGGTCAAGGTCGAGGGGATGGCGCTGGAGGCACTCGAACTGGGCGTGCCCTGGAACTGGCGCAGCTTCGGTGAGTACCTCGACCGTGTCGCCGAGAACGGCACCGCCATCAACGTCGGCTTCCTCGTCGGCCACTGCGCCCTGCGCCGACTGGTGATGAAAGACGACTCGGTCGGCCACGAAGCCAGCGCCGAACAGGTCGAACAGATGCGGCAACTGCTCAAAGAGTCCATCGAATCCGGCGGCCTCGGATTCTCCACCGGCCGGTCCTTCACCCACAACGACTGGGACGGCAACCCCGTGCCGAGCCGCTGGGCCGCCTGGGACGAAGTGCTGGAACTCTGCCGAGAGACCTCAGCGCACCCCGGCACGACCCTTGAATGGGTGGCCGACGGCTGCCTCAACGGATTCGAGGACGACGAGGTCGAGTTGATGACCAAGATGTCGGTCGAAGGCGGCAGGCCGCTCAACTGGAACGTACTGACCATCGACTCGGCCCGCCCCGAGGCCTACCGCAACCAGATCGCAGCTTGTGAGAAGGCCAATTCAGAAGGGGCCAAAATCGTCGCCCTCACCATGCCGATCCTGGTCGGTATGAACATGAGCCTCGGTACTTTCTGCGCGTTGCATCAACTGCCGGAGTGGAAGACGATCTTCAGCCTCGACTACCCCGAGCGGATGGCGAAGCTGCGAGACCCCGAGGTGGTGACCTGGCTTGAGAATCAGGCGGCGCTCCCCGAAGCAGGGGTGTTCTCCCGCCTGACTGGATGGGACAACTACCAAGTGGGGGACACCTACTCCGCCGCCAACGAGGGGCTCAAGGGCCGCACCCTCGGTGACATAGCCCGTGAGCGGGGCAAACGAGCATTCCACACGATGGTTGAGATCGCCCTCGAAGACGATCTGGCGACCGTGTGGTGGCCGCTGCCGACCGATGACGATGCCGAGAGCTGGCGGCTGCGGGCACAGGCATGGGAGCACGAGGCGGTGATGATCGGCGGCTCGGATGCGGGCGCACACCTCGACCGCATGGCCGGCGCCCCCTACACGACCGCCTGGCTCGCCGACTGCCTGCACGGACGACAGCTCACCAGCATGGAGAATGCGATCCGGCACCTCACCGACGTGCCCGCCCGACTCTTCGGTCTGCGGGACCGGGGCCGTGTCGCCGAGGGCTATTTCGCGGATCTGGTGCTCTTCGACGCCGACGAGGTCGGGGCCACGGATGTGGAGCTGGTGTTCGACCTGCCGGGTGACAGCAAACGCCTCTACTCCGAGGCAACCGGGATCAAGCGGGTGATGGTCAACGGCGTCACCACCGTGGTCGACGGGCAGCCCACCGAGGCCCTCCCCGGCAAGGTGCTGCGCAGCGGCGCCGACACCGTCACCGTTCCAGTCCCCTGAACGTCCCGCGTTGTTTGTCGCTCTGGTTCGCTGTGCTTACGGGGTCGCTAGGCCCGAAGGGCAGTTCCAGCGGCGTGCGCGGCGCTGTGTTTGTCGCTCTGGTTCGCTGTGCTTACGGGGTCGCTAGGCCCGAAGGGCAGTTCCCGCGGCGTGGGCCGCGAAGATCACACGGCCGGCGCGCATGCCGCCGACCACGTCGGACATCATGCGGTTCATGGCGTAGCAGACGGTGAGTGAGGTCTCGACGTCCACCACAGCCATCGAACCACCCCAGCCGGCCCAGAAGAGCGTGCGGTCATTGATCCCGAGAGGCATGGCAGTCGAGTTGAGTCCATATCCGATCCCGAACTTCATGTTGTAGCCGAGGACCAGGTCGGGCCCGGACGCCTGCACCTCGAAGATCCGCTCGATCGTGCCCTGACCGAGGAGACGGACCCCGTTTGATTCACCGCCCTGCCCCAGGATGGAGACAACCTGCACGACTGAGCGGGCGTTTCCGTGGCCGTTCGAAGCAGGAAACTCGGCTCTGCGCCAGCGGTCCGTGTTGACGTACTGGGAATGCTCCGCTTCCCCCCGAGCCTGCCGGGCCGGGATCGGGTCGCTGTGGTCGCCGATGCCCTCAGCTTCATCGGTGCGCATCTCTGCGACTCGACCGAACTCCGCATCGTCGAGTCCGATGTGAAAGTCAGCACCCAGAGGGCCCGCGATCTCTTCGCGAAAGAAGGTGCCGAGCGTGCGCCCGGTCACGCGTCGTACTACCTCACCGAGCAGCCACCCCTGGGTGGATGCGTGGTAGCCCGAGGCTGTGCCCGGCTCCCACCAGGGAGCCTGAGCTGCCAGGTTCGCGCAGCAGAAGTCCCAGTCGTACATCTCTTCTTTGGTGATCGGCGGATCGAACCCAGGCAGACCAGCGGTGTGGCTCATCAGGTGACGGATCAGCACCCCCTCTTTCCCGGCGGCGCCGAACTCGGGCCAGTGCGCCGTCACAGGGTCGTCGACCGACAGCGCACCCCGGTCGTGCAGCACCAGCACGCACAGCGCCGCCATCATCTTGGTGGTCGACCAGACATTGACGATCGTGTCGCGTTCCCACGGCTTCGTCTCGGCGACGTCTCGATGCCCGCCCCACAGATCGACCACCAACTCGCCCTGGTGCACCACAGCACACGAAGCTCCCAGGTCACCCTCATCGAAGTTCGTCGAGAAAGCCTCCCGCACGCCTTCGAATCCAGCCTCGCAAGTCCCATGTATCTCGGTCACAGCCGTACCGTACCGGCTTCAGCGGTCATGTTGCGGTGTTGGGGTCTCGGGGACTTCGGCTGCTTGGGCACGGGCACCCATTCGGAGCTGCGGAAGGAACGTGAACGGGACGAGCAGCCACATGGCTGTCCAAGCGACACGATCGAGCCGGATTCGATCCGCGAAGAAGCGTTCCAGGATCTCGACGATTCTCGCCACCACTACGAAGCCGACGACGAACAGGCACAGGAACCACAGGAACCACAGGTGGTGGAAGCTCGCGATCGTCGCCTCGGAGTCACCTTCCGCGATCGCAACGAAAAGGGCAGTCCCCGGATCGTCGGGCAGCTCAACAGCATGCTCGACGACCCAGTCGACCAGCGGCACGATCGTCACAACCCCGATCGCCAGCGGCACGGCGATCCGCTTGACTCTTTGACCCAACAGCGACGACATGCCCCGACGACGCCACACCATCACGGTGAAGAAGCCGGACAGCAGGAAGAACAGGGGCATACGGAAGCCGTGTACGGCGAGGAAGAACTCGTCGTAGCCCGCGTCGAGGTCGGCCTTTTTGTCGGTTACCGCCCAGAAACCGGGAAAGAACCAAGGGGCCGTGCTGATGTTCTTCGGCGACTACCGCGGGACAGACACCGAAGCGGGGCTGCGAATCGCCAATCCGCTGTACGTGTCGAAGAAGGTGTCGCTGAGGGTCCGCAACTTCACGACCCAGACCTCAAAGGTGAATGACGCCCGAGGCAATCCGATCGAGATCGCCGCGGTGGTCGTGTGGCGAGTCGTCGACACCGCCCGCGCTGTATTCGGTGTCGACAACTTCACCTCCTACGTCCACACCCAGTCCGAGTCGGCGGTCCGGCAACTGGCCCGCTCCTACCCCTACGACGCATTCGACGAGGACGACGTCACCACCCTCATCGGCGCGACCAGCGAAGTCAACGCGCACCTGCTGGTCGAACTGCAGGAACGAGCCGACGACGCGGGCGTTGAAGTCCTCGAAGCCCGAATCACCGACCTCGCCTACGCCCCGGAGATCGCCGAAGCCATGCTTCGCCGTCAACAAGCGGTCGGTCAACGCCCAGATCGAAGCCACCCTGCTCGACGCCGCCCGCCGTGCCAACCGCCTCAGACGCCGGCCGCCGCCCAGATCCAACGAACCCTCTACGAGCGATCCCGGCGGCTAGACGTAGAGTTTCACAGTTCTGACGTCGGTGGCGCCATCGAGTCGGTGATGAGTGCTTCGACGACGGCTTTGAGCGCCTCGTCCTCAGATGCGCCCGCTTCGAGCGCGCTGTGGTACACAGCCAACTGGCGATCCGCGGAAGTGCCGCGTGCACAGATCGTGCGCGCGTGCTCGACCTCCGCAACACAGTCCAAAGCCTCAGCATCGGGGCGGACCAACTCGATCATCTCCTCCACCAGATCCGCGAACGGCACCAACTCGCCCTTGCCGAAGTCGATCAATTCGCCGTTGACGCCGTAACGCTCGGCCCTCCACAAATTCTCCGACACCAGGAAGTTGGCGTAGCTGCGCCAACGCCGGTTCTCCAACTTGAGCCGCCAGAGCATCCGCAACAGACACACGTACATGGCCGCCACCGCCATCGTGTCCTCCATCTTCGTGGGCAGGTCGGTGACCCGCATCTCCAGGGTCGGGTAGCGCTCCGACGGGCGGACATCCCACCACACCTTGCTCGAGTCCTCAATGATCCCCGCGTCCACCAGCACCTGCACGTGCCGCCTGAACTCGGACCACGAGTCGAACTTCTCGGGAAGCCCGGTGCGCGGCAAGGTCGAGAACACCGTCGTGCGGTAGCTCTTGAGCCCGGTGTCGCTTCCCTCCCAGAACGGCGACGAAGTCGACAACGCCAACAGATGCGGCAAGAAGTATGTCACCTGGTTCATCAGATCGATCCGCAGTTCGGGATCCTCGATGCCGACATGCACATGCAGCCCGGAGATGATCAACCGCCTCGACACACCTGCCAGATCCTCAGCCAACGCCTGGTAACGCTCCCCCTCGGTGTACTCGAGGCGTTGCCACCTCGCGAACGGATGGCTCGAAGACGCAATGGGAGCCAACCCGAACTCCTCAGCTGCCTCAGCCACCGCCAAGCGCAACAGCCCGACATCGGCGCGAAGGTACTTCATGTCGGTACAAACGCCTGTGGCGATCTCGATCTGTGAACTGAACAGCTCCCTGGCCACCAAGCCGTGGCGCAGGTCGACCACCTTCTCCATCAGGCCGGGAGGCTGCTTGGCCACGAGCGCCCCGCTGTCGCGCTCCACGAGCAGGTACTCCTCCTCGACACCCATCGTCCAACTCGGCTCGTTCGTCACTAACGCTCCTCTTGAGGCCCTCAGCGAGCTTAGTACGGCCCCAAAGCCAACGGGACTCCGAGCCGACTGCGACTGCGACTACAACAGGTTGTGGTCCTTGGTGAGTTTCTGGGCCGGCACGATCGAACCGCGGTGCTGCTCAGCGGCGGGGTCAGTGCACAACCAGGCCACGGCCGCGCCGATCTGCTCGGGAGTGCCCGCGGTGAAGTTCCCCTCGTATTGTGCAGCTCTTCCCGATGCGATCTGCCTCTCGGTGGCTACATGCCCCGGATCGACGCTGAAAGCGCGGATCCCGTCGGAACCGTGTTCGACCTCAAGCAGTGGTGCGACACGCTCGAAGGCCGCTTTGGTCATCGCGTAACCCATGCCCCACCCGCCTGAACCGATCCGGTTGGTGGGAGTCGTGTAGGCGGTGGCTGAGATGATATTGACCACGATGCCCCCGCCCGCGGCGATCATGGTCGGCAACGCCGCACGAAGCACCGCGAGGTGGGCGAACAGATTGCCCTCGAAGAGGTTCTTCACCTGCTCGTCGGTCAAGTCCATGAACTCCAGCATCGCGCCGGGTCCCTGGTAGATGGCATTGTTCACGACCACGTCGAGGCGCCCGAAGTGTGCAACCGTCCGGTGCACCGCCGTTTCGACGGTGGCCCGGTCGAGAACGTCCATGTACAGCGACAGAGCCCTCCCACCAGCGGCCTCGATCGCCGCGGCAGTCGTGTCGAGTCCGCCCGGAACCACAATGCTGTCATCGCTCTCAAGGCGGCGGTCACCGTCGACGAGAGTACGGGCCGTGGTGGCCAGGTCGTAGCCGGCGTGCGCCAACGCCACAGCGATGGCCTTGCCGAGACCCCGACTGGCCCCTGTAACCAGAGCAGCCGGCCGAGACTCAGCGGTCGAGTCAGTCATCAGATGTGGCTGCGGTCCTCGGGGGGAATGTGAAGCTCGAAAGCGGCGTGCAGTCTCGCAACGGCCAACTCAACATCGGCCTCGCTCACCACACACGACACTCGGATCGCCGATGTGGAGATCATCTCGATGTTGATGCCGTTGTCGGACAGTGTCTCGAACATCGTGGCAGCAACACCCGGGTTGGTCTTCATGCCGGCCCCGATCAAGCTGACTCGAGCGATCTTGTCGTCAGCCACGACTCCAGCAGCCTCGAGTGACCCAAGAATAGAATCAGTCGCCCCCAAGGCTGTCTCGACCTGGTCGTGGGGCACCGTGAAGCTGATATCGGTATGCCCCCGTTCTGAGACGTTTTGTACGATCATGTCAACGTTGACGTCGGCATCCGCCAACGTACGAAACAACAATGCCGCCACACCAGGACGGTCGATGACCTCTGAAACGGTCATTTTCGCTTCGCTGGTGTCGTGCGTCACCGCAGAGATCAATGCACTTTCCATGGGACCCTCCTCGGTTACCCAGGTACCGGGAACCCACGAGAACGCGCTGCGCACATGCAGCTTCACTCCGTAGGCCCGAGCCAACTCAACAGACCTCATTGCTGGTTTGGGGCATCCAGTCGCGGTCATCTCGAGCAGTTCGTCAAATGAGATATGGTCGATCCGCGCAGCGTTGGACACCAGCCGCGGATCGGTGGTGAATACACCGGGAACATCGGTGTAGAGTTCGCAAGCGTCGGCGTTCAACGCATGGGCGAGCGCCACGGCGGTGGTATCAGATCCGCCGCGGCCAAGGAACGTGACATTGTTGTCGGTTGAAACTCCCTGCGAACCCCCGACCACAGGCACCCGACCCTCAACAAGGGCATCGCGAATACGATCGGGACGCAACTCCAAGATTTTTGCGTTTTGGTGCGTCGCGTCAGTCAGGAATCCGGCTTGGCTGCCCGTGAACGAATCGGACTCAACCCCAAGATCGTGCAGAGCCATCGACACTAGTGCGCATGCTTTGCGCTCGCCTCCGGTGATGAGCATGTCCATTTCCCGCCCAGGTTTTGTGTCTGACACCTGGTCGGCGAGCCGCAGCAGTTCGTCGGTTTCTTTACCCATTGCCGAAGCAACCAAGACGATCCGGTCCCCTCGCCTGTGGCTACGGGCCACATAATCGGCGACTTCACGTATCCGATCCGGGTCGCCGACTGAGGTGCCGCCGAACTTCTGAACAAACAATGCCACGACCAGTAAGGCTACCGTCGGCCAATCGCTGCTCGCTCGTGAGAGTACGCTGAAACCATGCTGGCTTGGATGGATCTGGAAATGACGGGGCTGGATCCCGATCAACACACGATCTTGGAGATCGCAACGCTGATCACCAGCGACAACCTCGAGTTGATAGCTGTGGGACCAGACTTGATCGTTCATGCCAGTGAAGAGGAGTTGGCTTGCATGGACGGCGTCGTCGTCAAGATGCACACGAAGAGCGGGTTGTTGTCTGAGGTTCGAGCCTCGACTTTGAGCCTCGCCGAAGCGGGAGCCCGAACCCTGGCCTTCCTGAAACAACACATTGACAGAGAACGTACAGTTCCGCTTTGTGGCAACTCGATTGGCACGGACCGCCGTTTCCTGGCCAAACACTTGAGCGACATCGAGGAGTTCCTGCACTACCGGTCAGTTGATGTCTCAACAATCAAAGAACTGGCTCGTCGCTGGAATCCCGAGGTGTTGACGTCCGCTCCGGGGAAGGCGACCGGCCATCGGGCGATGGACGATGTTCTTGAGAGCCTTGAAGAACTGCGCCATTACCGCGCAACCGTGTTTCGCCCTGCGTAGCCAGGGCTGTCAGTTCGCCCTAGGGTTCCAGGGTGATCTACCGCAAGCAGGAACAAGAACCCGCCTCGACGGAGGTTCTTGAAGCAGCCCCCGGGGTGTTGCGGATGCAACTGCCGATCTCCATGCCCGGGCTCGGCCATGTGAACTGCTATGCGCTTGAAGATTCTGATGGTGTCGCACTGGTAGATCCGGGTCTCCCGGGCGAGGAGTCTTGGCAGGCACTGTTGGACCGCTTGGCGAGCGCGTCGATTCCCGTTGAGCGGGTCCACACGGTGGTGGTGACTCACAGCCACCCCGATCACTTCGGGGGCAGCGACCAACTCCGCGAAGTGGCAGGAGCCGAAGTGCTGACGCATGAGGCGTTCCACACTCGGATCCAAGAGGCGGGAGACGACTTCGACATGGATCTTCTCGAAATGGACAACGAGGCGCTGATCGAACTCTGGAAGCAGCGTATTGCTGAGTCTGAAAAGACTCCGTGGGGTGAGGTTCGGCAACCACCGCCAGATGAGATACTGCAGAAATGGCTGCACACGGACCAAGCCGGAACCCGCCGTTTCCGGGCACCGCATCCGACTATTCGAGTAGCCGACGGCAACCGTGTTCGACTAGCGGGCCGCGACTGGTTTGCTGTTCACACTCCCGGACACACCTTCGATCACCTGTGCTTGTACGACCCTGAACATGGGGTGTTGCTTTCGGGGGACCACATCCTGCCCACGATCACTCCCCACATTGCGGGAAACCCTGACCTGGGCGACCCTCTAGCCACCTTCTTCGCGTCTCTCGACAAGGTGGCTGCCTTGGACGGCCTCACACGTGTACTACCAGCTCATGGGCACCCGTTCGAAGATCCAGCGGGTCGCTGCACACATATTCAAGATCATCACGCCGACCGGTTGCAACTACTGCGCGATGCTGCAGCAAGCCACACAGACGCACCGGTCGAAGCTTGGATGAAGGTGTTGTTCAAAGAGCGTTCATGGGGAGAGATGGCAGCCAGCGAAACGTTTGCGCATCTCGAACATCTGCGACTCATAGGCGACGGCCATGCGCGCCGCGATGAGGACGGACGCCTGCGTTTCACGGTGACGGCAAGTTGACGTCACATGAGTTCAGCGGGTCCAGGTTCTGAGGGGCCTGACCCGGGCGACGCTGCCGGCAACGCCGTTCATGGTGAGCCAGGTGTCTACGCCACCCTCGACAGCCGACCAACGCAGACGTACTCGGCTGTGGGATTCAACACCAGGGCCATGCTCAAGCTCGGCCCGAACTGGTCCGGGTGTCCATCCCGACAGGTGAAGAGCTTGTTCCACCGGAGCCCACTGCGCGGCGTTGTTGACATGTCCAAGCAGGTCGAGGTCGGTGAAGCGCAAAGGCCACGGGTCGTCGTTGGCGTGGTCGGGCCATGCAGTCGGCAGCGTCGTGCGGGCTGAGACTCGACGACTGACAGCGCTTTCTCCCCAGATCTCAAAGAAATCTTCATGGAGCCGCGCTGGTCGCAAAGTTCTTCGGTCGATGTGAACCCAGATGGTGACGGCTTCGACCTCGGCTCCCTGCCCGCCGCGGACTTTGGTGCGTCGCTCAGCCCAGCGGCTGCCGTAACCGCTGCACCAAGTCGACAATTCAATCCACTCTTGAAAGATCGGTGCTTCGCGGACCTCAAGCATTGTGCGACGCACAATCCAGTTCATCGGGTTCGTCAAGTTGCTGTCGGCGGAATCGTCGCGGGCGACGTCTTGAAGATGGCGGACCAACGCGTCCAAGCGGCAGCGTCCCCGAGGATCGACATCAGCGAGCCGCACACGGCGTCCGCGCTCGAAAACCCGTCCGCTGTCGGGCTGTGGCGTGATCTCAGTGGCTCCCGACTCGACCATCAGCGGTTCCCGCCAGCGCTGGTCGCGTCGGTGCGTCCCGTCCGCTGTTCGCTGCTCATTCCCATTCGCCACCAACTATTCCCATTCGCCAAAACTATTCCCATTCGCCAACTATTCCCATTCGCCAACTATTCCCATTCGATAGTGCCAGGTGGCTTCGAGGTGATGTCATAGGCGACACGGTTGACCCCCGGCACTTCGTTGATTATGCGGTTGCTCATCAACTCCAGCACATCGTGGGGAATCCGCGCCCAGTCCGCGGTCATGGCGTCCTCGCTCGTGACCGCCCGGATGATCACGGGATGACCGTAGGTGCGTTCGTCCCCCATGACCCCCACCGTGCGGATGTCCGGAAGCACCGCGAACGACTGCCAGACCAGCCGTTCGAGCCCCGCCTTGCGCAACTCCTCGCGCACGATGAAATCCGCCTGTTGCAGAGTGGCGACCTTGTCGGGCGTGACCTCGCCGATGATGCGGACACCGAGACCCGGGCCGGGGAACGGCTGACGTTCAACGATCTCATCGGGGAGTCCGAGCTCGCGGCCCAGCTGACGAACCTCGTCCTTGAAGAGGCTCCTGAGCGGTTCGACCAGCGAGAACTCGATGTCGTCGGGCAGGCCGCCGACATTGTGGTGACTCTTGATGGTGGAAGCATGTTTGCCGCCCGACTCGATGACATCGGGATACAGCGTGCCCTGAACCAGGAAACGGGCCTCTCCCGCCTGGGCCTGAGCGCCTTCGAAAACCCGGATGAAGAGCTCTCCGATCGCCTTGCGCTTCGCCTCCGGTTCAGTGATCCCGGCCAGCGCGGCAAAGAAACGGTCCTGTGCCTGGGCATGCACGAGGCGAACCCCGAAGTTGCGTTCGAAGGTCTCAACCACCTGGTCGCCCTCGTTGAGTCGCATCAGACCAGTGTCGACGAACACGCAGGTGAGCTGATCGCCGATCGCCTTGTGTACCAACGCCGCGGCGACAGCCGAGTCGACTCCACCGCTCAGTCCACAGATCGCTGTGTGGTCACCGACCTGTTCACGAATCTGACCGACCGCCGTGTCGATGATCGAGTCCATCGTCCAAGAACCGGAGCTGCCGCAGGCGTCGGTCAAGAAACGTTCGATCACATGCTGACCGTGGGTGGTATGGATCACCTCGGGATGGAACTGCACGCCGTAGAGCTTCTGTTCCCGGTCCTCGAAAGCAGCCACAGCCGCTGCGGAAGTGGAAGCGGTGGCGGTCACGCCGTCGGGCGGCTCCACAATGGCGTCGAAATGGCTCATCCACACCTGTTGCTTGGCGGGAGTGCCGCCGAGCAGACAACCACCGTCGGTCTGAAGCGACATCGTGGTTCGGCCGTACTCGCCCCGGCCGCTGTGATCGACCCGGCCCCCGTTCTGCTGAGCGATCATCTGCGCGCCGTAACAGATCCCCAGAATCGGAACATCGAGGTCATACACCTCGGGATCGATCAGGATCGCTCCCTGGGCATGAACCGACGCGGGGCCCCCGGAGAGGATGATCCCCGTCGGGTTTCTCGCGGCGATCTCCTCGGGGGTGATCGTGGGCGACACGATCTCGCTGTAGACGTTGGCCTCGCGCACCCGGCGAGCGATCAACTGGGCGTACTGCGCGCCGAAATCGACGACCAGAACCGTCTCGGTCGGCGACCCTGATTGGTTCACTTGGCTTGTTCGTTCATTGCGCCGCTAACTTCTCCGCCTGTGGGAAAGCACGAAGTCTAACCGTCCCAGTCAGCGCCGCGGAGCACCTGGCAAGGTCACCATAAGAGGCCGAGCGGATTGACCCCGCACACGGTCGTGACAGAACGAGGCCGTGGCCCGAGCGGCCCGTGAGCGCAGCGAACAAGAGCGGGAGACGACAGGTCTCGACGCACCCGCGATGGTCAATCCGCGCACGTTCTAAGGCGAGAATGACTGGCGTCGGGCCGGCCCCAGTCCGATGTCTGGCTGCGTTCACAAGCTCATGCCTTGACCGGCCAGTCGAACGACCACCGTAGGTCACGAAACAGTTCAGCGAGCCTGCTGTCTGCTCGTTCAACATTGCAGCGCTCGGCTGGGAGTGCATTGAGTTGGCTGAGCCGCTGGATCGAGCGCTGCGACGGTTCTTCGACTACGCCGCCACATCCCTGGCTCAGCACTTGACTGTGGACCCTGCGGGAGTCAGCGGTCCGATTGGAGTCGCTGACCGCGATCGTGCAGTGCGGCGCTTCCGGAGGGTCGCCGACGCTCTTGATCTTGCTATTGAGGCTGGTGACGACGACGACGAGGTATACGAGATATTGGCTGCAAAGGGAGTGTTCTGGAAGCTCATCGGACCACCGGCATCCCGAGTCGCCTAGAGACGGGCTTCATGCTCTCCTAGTGTCCTGAGTGGGGAATTTGTTGCATATATGTTGCCATGGTGTCGAAGATCTCGTCTGCGGTTTTGTGCCAGGTGAAGGGTTTGGGGTCGTTGTTCCAGTTGTCTGTCCAGGTGTTGATGGAGTCTTTGAGTTCTGTGACGCTGCGGTGGGTGCCGCGTTTGAGCCATTTAGTGGTGAGTTCTGAGAACCAGCGCTCGACGAGGTTCATCCAGGAGCTGTAGGTGGGGGTGAAGTGCAGGTGGAATCTGGGGTGACGCACCAGCCATCGCTGGATCGCCGGGGTTTTGTGGGTGGAGACGTTGTCTAACACGATGTGCACGTCGAGGCTGTCGGGGATCTGTGTGTCGATGAGGTTCAGGAATTTGCGGAACTCCTCGCTTCGGTGACGCGGGGTCATCGAGGTGATCACTTTGCCTGAGGCGGTGTCGAGGGCTGCGAACAGGTCGGTGGTGCCGTGGCGGCGGTAGTCGTGGGTCCGTCTTTGGGGGGTGCCGGGCATCAGGGGAAGGATCGGCGCGGTGCGGTCGAGGGCCTCGATGCCGGTCTTTTCGTCCACGCACAGCACCACCGCCGCGTCCGGGGGGTTCAAATACAGGCCTGCCACGTCGCGGACCTTCTCGACGAACAGCGGGTCAGGAGACACCTTGTACTCCCCGATGAGGTGGGGCTTGAGCCCGAACGCGCGCCATATCTGGCTCACCGCGGTCTGGGTCACCCCCGCTGCTTTGGCCATCGACCGCGTCGACCAGTGCGTCGCGTCCGCCGGGACCGTCTCCAAAGTACGCACCAGCACATCCTCGATCACCGCGTCGGTGATCTTGCGCGGCGGCCCGGGCCGCGGGTCGTCAGCCAGCCCGTCCAGACGCCGCTGCGCGAACCTCCTGCGCCACTTCGACACCGTCGCCGGATGACAACCCAGTTCCGCGGCGACATCATTGTTGGCGCGGCCCTGAGCCGCCGCCAACACGATCCGGCACCGCAACGCCAAAGCCTGCGACGACTTGGGGCGGCGCGCCCACCGCTCAAGCGTCTCGCGCTCATCTCCACTCAACTCCACCGACACCGCCGGCCGCCCCCGTCGAGCACCCATAACTACCTCCGATCCACAGCCAAGACCCCATCATGACACACCCAACACAAAAACGCGACTAACTAGACACTCAGGACACTAGGAGACTGCTGAGTAACGCCGATTTCGCTCGACACGCAAGCTTCTGACCTGGGGTTTTGCCACCACGATTTCGAGGTTTCGAGACATAATCAGCAGTCTCCTAGGGCAAATCTCTGTGCATTTGGTGAAGCGTAATGGACGATGTCGGTACCCGTGGCAATGGCGAGGAGTTGACGCAGCATCGCTCCGGTAGCGCCCCACACAGTGTCGCCCACGAGTTCAAAGAAGGTGATCGCTCGGGGTCCGTCGCGTGGTCCTTCCCGCTCTTGTTCGCTGCGCTCACGGGCCGCTCGGGCCACAGCCTCGCTCACGATGAGTTCCGGGCGGTAGTTCCGTGGCAGGCCGCTCGGCCTCCGGGGCAGAGGCCAGAACTCCTCACGCCACACGTCATCAAGAAGAAGTTCGCGAAACCCGACGTGGCGGATCAGTTCCACCTCGGTCGGGTCTCGTCTCAGGGTCGGCTTCTGATCGGTGACTGCTACGAAAGGGGTGACCAGAGTCCGGGAGCCGACGGTCACGAAGCTGTCGAGCTCACCGATCCGCCTGATGGTCGAGGGGTCGATTCCTACCTCTTCTTGTGCCTCACGCAATGCGGTCGTCCAAAGATCAGCGTCTCCAGCCTCGCGGCGACCGCCAGGAAACGCGACTTCGTGAGCGTGGTGACGCAGGCGTGGCGAGCGCCTCGTCAAGATCATGTAGACATCGTCTGCACGTTCGTACAGCAGACAGAGCACCGCACTGTGGCCGATGCCTTCACCGACGGTTCCCACCAACTGAGGAGGCCGATGGCGGGCTAGAGCCTCAGTGATGTCGCTGAGAGTCACACGGCGCCGGGACTCAGGGATATGTGCCCAAGGCGCCGTCCCGCCGAGCGTGGCGCCATCCGGCCGTGGGATCTCCTGGGGGCCGCCGCGTCCAGCGGGAACCTGTGCGAACGGTTCGGTTGCCCGGGTCTCAGGCAAAGACGCATCGGCAAGATCGGACGTCACCGCATCGACGCTACCCGCCTGAGCACCGTATTCGGCCGGCGCTGCGCGGCTGAACACTGAACCAACGAGCGTGCGCGGCTCCGCTCAGCCAGGGACGTCGAGGACAATCCCAAGGACTTCGCGGATCTGTGCGAGGAGGGCCCCTCCGACATTGCCGAGCCGGTCCTCCATTCGACCTGTTGCGAGCACCTGCCAAGTTCTCGCTTCGCTAAACTGGTGGTGTGTCGAGTTCCTCCACACGCCCACCCTCGGATCCGGACGACAAGTCATGGTGGCAGCGCATGGTAGAGGCCAGCGCCGATTCTGATGGGGACAAGGGGCCGGACCCTCTCACACCAGGAGAGAAGCTGGAGTCTCTGCTCCACCTCGCGGCGTTCCTTCCCTCGAATCACAGCGAGGAACTCGAATTCCCACCGTTCAACCAACGATCCAGAACCAACCGATGAGTCGTCGCGAACCCCAAGTCGACCTCGTTGATCTCATATTGCAGGCGCACGAAGCGCTCGAACAGGGCGGATTACCGCATGCTTTCGGGGGAGCGTTGGCGCTGGCGTGGTGTACCCGAGAGCCTCGAGCCACCATTGACATTGATCTGAACATCTTCATGCCGGTTGCCGAGTATGAGCGGGTGCTCGCGGCCCTGCCCTCCGACATAGAGGTGTCTGCACAGGCGAGGGCGCAGCTTGAAGGAACCGGGCAGGCGCGCCTCTGGTGGCGACGTGTCCCGTTGGACATTTTCCTGACTTCTGATCCCTTCCACAGCGAGGTCGCGACTCGAACAGTGATGCGCGATTTCGCCGGAAGATCCGTTCCGTTCTTGAGTTGCCGCGACCTCGCGGTGTTCAAGGCGTTCTTCGACCGCGGAAAAGACTGGCAGGACATCGACGCCATGGTGACAGCCGGATCTGTCGGCGTGCGCGACCTCGCGGACGAACTGGCGAGTCTGCTCGGCGCCGGCGACCACCGCGTCGCACAAGTCCAGAAGCTGCTTGACGAATCCGAACGGTGACGGGAACAGAACAGGGGAGCCGCGGTGAGCGCCCATGCAGCCGCGCAAGATGAAGCGAAGAAGTCCGAGAATGGAGAGTCTGTGGCGGAACTCGGCCCCGCGGACTGGGTTGCCGTGGCAACCGATGCGCTTGCCCCGGTGGTGTTCGCGATCATCGAGTTCGGCGAGGCGATCACTGAGGGCCACTTGGGAGCTGGTGACTAACCGGATCCATTAGTCTGCTCGGGGAGCACGGCCATCCAGCAGACCACGCCTATGTCGTCCTCGGTGATGGTCGGGGAGGGCGCGGAGGTGTCGATGTCGCGCAGGCCGTAGAACTCGACCAGGTCGATGATCTGGCGGGCTGCTTCGGCCGGGTTCATGGCTTCTCGGTCGGATTCGCGCCGTATGTTGCCGAGGGCTCGTCGAATCTGGCCGCCACGTTCGATTTCCAGCGCTTCGTATGCTGCGCGGGCCGGTGGCATTGAGGACACGTCGGGGTGGTCGAGCACTTCGCGGGCCCACTGCTGGGTCGGGCCGAGCGAGTGCCGAGTGAGGTGGTCCGCATCGTCGTTGTGCTCTTGGATGATCGATGCAGCCGCAGCCGACCAAGCAGCCTCCAGATCGATGGGAGGGTCGCTCACTCCGGATGCCTGTCCAGGGTTGATGCGACGCAGAATCACCGGTGGCGCCGAGACGATGTCGCCTCGGTCGGTGACGTAACGCCAGTGTCTTTCACCGTCACGGGTTCTACATGCGAAGAACACGCCCGCGGGTCCGACTGACGGGATGGCGGGTCCCTGGGCGAAAGCTGCGCCGACACCCCAAGGCAGTTCTCGAGCTCTGATCAGCTCGCCCTCGGCACCGGCTCGGCGCAGTTCCGCTCTCAACAACTCGGCGCTGAGGGCTTGCGGCATTCCCGCAGCGTCGGGTTCATCGATCAGCGAGACGTCGCCCTCCACCAATCGACGGGCGTACGACTGGATCTCCTCGTCTACGTCCCCCTCCATCACCTCGATCTCCATCCCGTAGGGGCGGGCCGCCACGATCTTGCGGCGGATGGCTACCTCGAGACGCAACAGCCTCTCCAAGTCGCCCTGCTCAGGCAGCATGGTGATCAGCGACACCTCCCGGTGGGGACTCTTCAACCTGACCACACGGCCGTACCGCTGCACCACCCGTTGCGGGTTCCAGGGCATGTCGTAGCTGATCACCGCGGCAGCCTGTTGAAGGTTCTGCCCCTCGGATAGGACGTCGTTGCCCAGCATCAGATCGACTTCGCCGTCGGTCGGTTCGTAGCCCGGATGAACCACCGTGTCGGGACAGAAGCGGGCCAGCAGTCGAGTGCGCTCGTCGGGGTTCGTCTCGGCGCCGATCACGGTGACCCGCTCGCGACCGTTGACCCGTGCGGGCAGGTGATCGTCGATGTAGCGCACGGTGTCGGCGAACGCGGAGAAGACGATCACCTTCTCCGACGGGACCTCTTCGAGCAGGCGCTGCAGCAGGATGAGTTTGGGGTCCTGCGCGTTGCGGAGCGAACCCAGCGTCTCCGCGACCGCTTGCAGGCGTCGGCGGTCGGCATCCACATCGTCTCGGTAGCCGGGTTTGAAGCGGGAGACCGGTTCGCTGTCCTGCTCGTCCAGGCTCTCGGACAGCCATGCGCTCAATGCGGTCTCGTCGAGGTCGGCTGATGCTGCTTCGGCGAGCGCGTCTCCACTGAGCACCCGACCCCGGTCCCAAGCGTTGAGGAACGCATCGTGGGCGGCGATCATTCGATCGATGGTGAGCAGGCAGGCATGCCAGCATGACTCGAAGCGCTTGAGCACAGCGGACTGCAGCAGCGCGCTGAGGCTTGCCTCGCGCCCGCCGGTCTGCTCTTCGAGCCGGTAGGAGCTGGGCCGGTAGCGGGCCATCGTCAGACTCTCGATGTGGGAGGTGATGGCCTGGACCAGACCCGGATAGGACGCATCGAGGTCGTAACGCTCGGTGGACAGGAACGGGGTCGGGAACGCCACTGGCGTCCCGTCGGGGAAGGACTCGTTGCTGTAGTGCGCTTCGATGAAGCGTCGGTCTCGTCGGACGCTCACCATGTCGGTCAGGGAGAACAGCACGTCCGGATTGAGGTTCTCAGGGTCGCGTTCGTTGGCGCCGGCCCGTAGGAACAGGCGGCGCAGCGAACCGATGCCGTGGGAGGCGAACGCCCGGTCGTGGTGGGCGAAGGCCATGACCAGGTGGTAGAGGTCCCATAGGCCGTTGTTGATGGGGGTGGCGGTGAGCAGGGCAAGGTCCTTCTGCTGCCCGCCGAGCAGCCTCGCCGCGGCCCGGTACCAGGTCGTGTCCGGGGTGCGCAGAGCGTGCCCCTCGTCCATCACGACCAACCGGTAAACGTCCTTGTCGCTGTGCAGGTGGCGACGGGCGTTGGCGGTGCCAGGCCTGACCAGTTGCTCATCGGCCGCCAGTTGGTGGTAGCTGAGGACCTGGGCGGGCAGCCGAGCTTGATCCAGTCGCTTCTGCCAGTGGCTCACGAGCTGGGCGGGTGCCACCACCAGGGCATGGGAGCCGCGGCGCAGGGTGTACTCCTCGATGAGGGCGAGTCCGACCTCGGTCTTGCCGGTGCCCACCCCGTCGGCGTAGATCACTCCATGGTGCGCCTCGATGATCTGAAGAGCCCGATGAAAGCCGTCTCGTTGAAAGCTGGTCAACTCCACCGCATCGGGTGTCGGCCCTTCGTGGCGGTCGTCTTGCAGACCGAGCAACTCCAGCAGTGCCAAGAGGTAGACCTCACGGGGACTCAGTAGACCCACGGCCGGGAACAGCAGTTCGCGTAGGTCGGATTTGAAGTCTTGGGCGTCGTTCCAGAGGAGGTCGAACCATTCGACGGCCTGCTCTGCCACAACAGGGTCGTACTGCACCAGACCCAGTTCCAAGTTGCTGAACAGTCCTGCGCCGGTGAGGTTCGCCGAGGTGACCAACGCGGCGCGGGCGTCGTCCTGGTCGCCGAACAGGTACGCCTTGCCGTGGAGGAACCGGTCGGTGTAGCGCCGCACCTGCACTTCGGGCCGCGCCAGCCATTCGTCGAGGTCCAGCAGTTTGGCCGCCGACCTGCTGGGCGGGAATCTGGCCAGGTCACGGTCGGCGCGCAGCCCCTCCAGAGCCAATTCGAAGTGGGAGACTGGAACTTGGGCACCCAGACCGGGCGCTGGGGCGACTCCCAGCAGGACGCGGACAGTGCGCTCGTCGGCTACCGCGGCTGCTGTGTGGTGGAGGCCCGCAAGGTTCACATAGCCGGTGGCGATGGACAGTCCGTGGTGGACCGCGAAGTCGTCGAGCAGATAGGAGAGAGCGTCGGCGTGCCGGTTGCCGTCGCTCAGGTTGTCGATCAAGTGGGGGCGACCGGGCATCAAGCCAACTCGCGGAGGCGTCTGGTCACGGCATCCCGGTGAGCCGGAGGCACTGCGTCGGTGGTGAAATCGTCGAACATGATCCGGAGGTCATCGTTGGTCAACTCCCAGGCCAGGGCGACTCGGGCATCGATTTCCACTATGAGCTGCTGCCGATCTTGCCCGGCGAGTGGCCCGTAGTCGACGCCGGTCTTCGCAGCGAAGTCGGCGTAGCGCCCGTCGGCGGCCGACAGCCGGGCCGCTGCTCGGGCGATCTCGGTGAAACCCTCGTCGTCCAGGTGGGGGACGATCAGGGACTCCAGGATGAAGAAATTGAGGTTCACCTCGACAAAGCGGCGCGCCTGCCAGTCGAAAGGGAGGCTGTTCATGACGCCCAGACATGCGGCTTGTGTCTGCGCATCACCGCCGATGAATGTCAGGTACGGCGCTTTGTTGGTCAAGAAAACCTCGGGTGGGACCAGGCAGGCTCTTACCGTCCTGCTGTCATCGGATCGGGAGACGTCTCGAAAGGCCACCCGAGCCCGATCGAGTTCACCTACAACCGCTTGGCGACGGTGCTTGACCTGGGTGGACTCGGCCAGCATTGACGACGACCCTGGCCGCGGTTTGCTGACCTTCTTCCAGACTGCGTCGTTGGGTGGGCACTGGCGTGCCCCGGCACCGTGGGGGTCGTACTGGTCGAAGCTCTCGCCCTTCCACAGCGGCCAGCCGTCAGATGCATCGCGCCACAGGTGCTTGTCGTTGGTCTCATCAAGCTCTCGCACCGGAAAGCACTGCCATCTTCCGCTGGCACCGAGCGGGAAGGGGAACCCGACCCGGAGCTTGGCCAGCAGATTGGCCTCGTCCTGCGAGCGGAGCCGGGGTGTCATCCAGCCCGAGCCGAACTGGGTCGGTGCCAACAGGATCCCCGGTGAAGCCGACTGGTCAGCCCACGATTCGACGGAATCAGCGGTCGCTGCCAGAGCCACCCGGTGAGTATCTCCCGGAGCACGCTTCTCGGCCGAAATCAGCGCGACTCCGTATTGCGGGTGCGTGTCAAACATCCACAGTCGTTTATTGATCAAGAAGTCGATCCGCCGAGCCGAGATGGTCGTATAGAGCCACTCGCGGAATCCCTCGGAGCCCTGGTTCACGAACGCCGCCCGAGGCAGAACCACGCCGATCGAGCCGTCGGCGCGCACCAGGGTCCGGTAGCGCTGGCAGAAGTACTTGTACAGGTCGGGGTCGCCCCTGGTGGACTCGTACTCCCCGGAGGCCAGCGCTGTCCGCTCGGCGGAAGCCCGCTGCTGCTCGCTGCCAAGAAGTTCGGCCGTCTCGGGGTGTTCGACCTTGAATTCGGCCGCCGCCTCGTCGCGCTCAGCCGCCGGCAGACCATGCAGGCCCGGAAGGTGCAGTCCGTAATGCGACAGTTCCTCGACCACCACCTCCTCCCAGGGGGGATTTCCGACCACGACGTCGAAACCGGGTCGACCGCGGAAGAACACCTGAGGGAACTGGAGCGGCCAGTGCAGGAACCGGTGCATACGGCCCAGTTCGGCAGCCCTTTGAACCAGAGCCTGCCCGTTGCGGCCGTTTGCGCCGGCGATCACATCCGGGCCGTTGGTCTCGGCATGGTCGCGGGAACCCTTGAGCCCGAATCCCTCCGCAGTCCACAGGTCGAAGAGCCGTTGCAGCCCCTCAGTCGCCTGTTGAGCCTCAAGATCGGCGGCCCTGCTGGCCTTCACCTCGGTCGGGTTGAGGTCGTCGATGTCGGCCGAGGCGACCGCCGCCTCGGATGCATCGGTCAGGGCGGCCTGCAGGGCATCGGCCTGGAATGTGCCCTCGCGGACCACGGTCTCGGCGCCAGCCACACCGATCAGAGAGTTGCCGACCACCACGTTGCGGTCCAGATACGCCAACGACAGACCGGGCACGAACGATGCCAGCCACAGCGACAGGGTGGCGATCTCCGCGCCCATCGGGCTGCGGTCCACCCCGAAGACGCAGTGCTTGAGCACCAGTCTCCGCAGCAGGGCCACATCGGTGACCGCCGATCCCATCAGTGTGCTCTGACGGAGCCGGTCCAGAGCCTCGCGCACGATCGGCAGCGGATGCCTGGCAAGAAATGCCACGGTCTGATCGGCCAGTTCCTCAGTGACCTGCACCAGGAAGTGGGCGCTGCCGCACGCCGGGTCCAGCACGGCGAAATCGAACAGGTCTCGGGCAGCCTGCTCCGGGTCGGCGTTGATCTGTCGTCGCACCCGTTCAAGGTGGTTCTCGAACGCCGGCCTCACGGTGTGTCGCACCAAGTGTTCAACCAACGACGCCGGTGTGTAGTACACGCCGCCGGCCTTGCGGCCCCCCTCGTTGGTCAACCACAGCAGCGATCCGGCAGAAACCCTGGATCGGTCAGGCTTCGCGCCCTGTTCGACGGTTTGGGCGGAGGTCGCCGGTTGACCTTGTTCGGGCAGGTAGCGGTCTCTGTTTGCGTCGTAGTGCAACGGCCGGTCAGCCACCGACAAGCGCAGACTGAGCAGCGACTCGTAGATGTGGCCCAAGTGGCCGACCTCCAGCGACGAGTAGTCGACCCCGTGCCCGGTGGCAGCGTCGCGCCCGACGGCCAACAACACGCCGGCAAAATACGGGTCGGCCAACTCCAAGCTCTCCAACAACTCGGCCCCCTCGAAATCAGTCTCTGCGAACAGGGCGCCGTTGTAGGCAGGCACCCCCCAGGCAGGATTGCCGGCGCGCAACGCACCCACCAGGATCGTGAAGTTCTTCCACAGAGCCGTTGACTCCACGCTCAACCGATCCTTGGTCTTGTGGGCTTCAGCCACCAGTTCGGTGAGTGAATGGCGCCGGTAGGTCTCGTTGTCGACCGGCAGGAAGTGGGAGCTCTCGGCGTACAGCACGAACAGCAGTCGAAACAGCAGCGTCAATGCGGCCCTCTCCAACTCCTGCCGATACCCGTCGTCGCCGGTGTCGAGACTGCCCCGGCGTGTCCAATAGTCGAGACCCTCGGCAAGCGCGGGCAGGGCCTCCTGGCGGATGGTGTGGTCGAGTCGCTTGCGCAGTTCGGCACCGAAAGCCTGGGCCTCGGCTTGGAGCTCAGCGAGGCCGCCCTCGGCCAGATAACGGGGAGAGAGCAGAGCCAGATAGGGGCGGTCATCCTCGCCGAGCAGATCGGCGTCGAGGTCGAGCCACTCACCCGTGGTGGCCGACGGGTCGCAGTCGAAGAGCCGATACCGGTCGCGTGACACCATGATGCCGTAACGGACGCCGTGTCGGCGGCAGTCCGAGGCCAGCAGACCCTCGGCGGGTCGACCCATGTCGTCCACGCGTACGAAGTAGTCAGGCGTTGCCCACGGATGGACCATCGCCACAGGCTGGTCGTTGAACCGTAACAGGTGACCCCGTCGGGGGAGCCTTTCGATCCTGTAGCCCATCTGATCGAGCAGCGTCTGCCAGTGGCCGATGATCGCAAGATCCCTTGTGGTCTGTTGAGCGGCCTGCCAGCGTCCGGGATTGTTGCGGAAGCGGGCCTCCAGCGTGTGATGAGTCAGCAGACCGTGGACAACCTTGCCTCGTCCGGCCAACCGCACGACCTCCCGAGCCAGATGCTTGACCGCATCGAGGCTGTGCATCTCAGCGGTCTCCTCGATGGCTCTGGACAACTTGGCGCAGCCCACCGAACGGATGGGTTCGTTGAAGGTGCGCGGCCCGAGGGTGCGCACACTGTCGGGATGGTCGGGGTCGTCGATGACCAGCAGATAACGGAAGTCCATCCGGTCGGCATGTTCGCGCCAGCGGGCTCGCAGACTGCGCTCGCCGGGCTTCTCGGCGATGGCCACCTCGATCTTGTTGACCCGCACCGACCGTCTGATACCGGACCGGTCAGGCATCTCCCGTGCGATTCCGCGGCCCATCAGCCGGTTGAGAAGGTCGTCGGCATTCACCGATCTCAACTGTACACGGCGATGCGTGAGGACATCTGTGATTGGGGGCATGACTTCCCGCTTCGGTTTAGATCAAATAGGGGAAGTTGAAATTTAATATAACAGCATGAAAATGGGTTGCCTCCCCACAGGCGTAGAGGTCCGAGCGTCGGGTGTGGAGGGGGCGCCTTCCCAGTTGGTCGATGCGGTCTGCCCTACGCGGTCAGCAGGGCGGCGGGGATGACTCCTATTCCGTCTTGACGGCGGTAGGCCTCGGGGCCGGTGCTGATCACTGCGGCGTCGAGCAGATTGTCGCCGAGCCGGTCCGACAGCCAGCGCAGGTGCCGGACGTCGTTGTCGTCGACGGTGGCAGTGAGCTTCACTTCCAGCGCGACCACTCGGTTGTCACGGCGTTCCACGATCAGGTCCACCTCATGCTCGCCGCCGCGTGTGCGCAGATGCGACACACGGGCTCGGGAGGCTTGCGCGTAGACACGAACCGACAGGGTCATCAGCGACTCGAACAAGCTGCCCAACAGCGTGCCGTCGCGATGCGTGACGTGTGGCGTGTCCATGCCGTCGAGCAGGGCCTCGGCCTCTATCCCCAAGCTGCTCATCGCCAGAGCAGGATCGGTGAGATGGTGCTTGGGCGATGCGGCCAAGCGGCGCAGGCGGCTGCGGGTGGGCAGCCACGCCGGAAGTTCCTCGATGATCCACATCTGTTCGAGCACGCGTCGGTAGACCGCCACTGTGGCCATCGACGGCGGGTCGCCGGCGCCGGGTGTGGCCGCGTCGCGGATCGAGGTATAGGCGGCGGTCGTGGCCGTTGCGGCGGAGAAGGCCTCCAGCCAGCGACGCAGAGACGCTCGGTCTCGCACGCCGCTGCCGAGCTCGTCGAGGTCGTGCTCTACGACGCGGTCGAGGTAGCTGTCGATTTGGCGCTCTCGCAGCGGACGGTCGAGTGCGCGGATGGCAGGAAAACCCGACCGTTCGATCTCCAGCGCGTAGTCGGTGAGTTTCATGGCCGACGTGCCGGCCAGCGGGGGCCGGCTGCCGGTCAGCAACTCGGCCAGGCTGACCGTCGGCTCGGCGAGGCCCCGTTCGGACAGTGACATCGGATGCATTCGCAGCGTGACGAAGCGGCCCGCGCCTGAATGCGTCGGCCGTGTCGCCGGAGCGGCTGAGCCGGTGAGCAGGAAGCGCGCCGTGCGGGGGTCTGTGTCGACTCGGCGCCGGACCAGGTCCCACGAGGCGGGGAAGCGCTGCCATTCGTCGATCAGGACGGGCGGGTCGCCGGTGAGCAGGCGTTCGGGATCGCCGCGCACGATCGCCAGCCGCCCGCTGTCGTCGAGCCGATGGACCGTGCGGGCACGCCGCAGCGCAGTCTCGGTCTTGCCCACCGCACGCGGCCCTTCGATCGAAATGGCGGGCAGGCCCGCAGCGAGCGTGTCCAACTCGGTGTCGACGATCCGGGGCTGATACTGGTCCACCCGGACAGTATAGGAACTGGACGGTCTGAATTGTGTGAATTGGACGGTCTGAAATATGTGATCTGGACGGTTTGAATTATGAGAGTTGGCCGTCCAGTGCCGGGCGCGGGTCGAGTCGCACACCTCCACCGCAGCAGCGGTGATTGTGCGGTGGACGCGAAGCGGCCCGGGTCAAAGACCCGGGCCGCTCTCACAAATACCGCAGCTGACACGCTGGGTGGGGCATTACATCATTCCCATGCCACCCATGCCGCCCATCGGGTCGCCGCCGCCCATCGGCATGGGCGGCGCTTCCTCGGGCTTGTCGGCTACGAGGACCTCTGTGGTGAGCAGCAATCCGGCGATCGACGCGGCATTCTGCAGAGCGGCACGGGTCACCTTGACCGGATCGATCACACCGGCGTCGATGAGGTCGACCATTTCTCCGTTGGCGGCGTCGAAACCAGTCGAACCCGACTCGGCCTCCACCCGCTGCACGATGACCGCACCCTCATGACCGGCGTTGGCGGCGATCAGCTTGGTGGGCGCATCAAGGGCTGCGCTGATGATGCGGGCACCGGTGGCCTCGTCGCCGTTCAGGCTCTCGGCCACCGCGTCCACCGAGGCACGGCAGCGAAGCAGGGCAGTACCGCCGCCGGCGACGATGCCCTCCTCGATAGCGGCGCGGGTCGCAGACAGAGCATCCTCGATGCGGTGCTTCTTCTCTTTGAGCTCGACCTCAGTAGCGGCACCGACCTGAACAACGGCAACACCACCGGCCAGTTTCGCGAGACGCTCCTGGAGCTTCTCACGATCCCAGTCGGAGTCGGTGTTGTCGATCTCGGCTTTGATCTGGCTGACACGGCCCTCGACGTCGGAGCGCGTTCCCGCACCCTCGACGATGGTGGTGTCGTCCTTGGTGACGACGATCTTGCGGGCCTGGCCCAGCAGTGCCATGTCGATGGTCTCGAGCTTGAGGCCCACCTCCTCGGCAACGACCTGGCCACCGGTGAGGATCGCCATGTCGGCCAGCATCGCCTTGCGGCGCTCGCCGAATCCCGGCGCCTTGACGGCAACCGAGTTGAAGGTGCCGCGGATCTTGTTGACCACGAGAGTGGCGAGTGCTTCACCTTCGATGTCTTCGGCCACGATCAACAGCGGCTTGCCTGACTGCATGACCTTCTCGAGCACGGGCAGAAGCTCCGCAACATTGGAGATCTTGCCCTGGTTGAACAGGACGTAGGGCTCATCGAGCACAGCTTCCTGGCGTTCGGGGTCGGTCACGAAGTAGGGGGAGAGGTAGCCCTTGTCGAACTGCATGCCCTCGACGAAGTCGAGGTCCATGCCGAAGGTGTTGGACTCCTCGACGGTGACCACACCGTCCTTGCCGACTTCGGCGATCGCGTCGGCGATCACCTCGCCGACAGCGAGGTCGGCAGCAGAGATCGAAGCGACCTGCGCAACCTTGTCCTTGCTGTCGTCGACATGGACTGACTGATTGGCAAGGTCTGCCACAGCAGCGGCTACAGCCTTCTCCATGCCCCGCTTGAGGCCCATGGGGTTGGCGCCGGCGGCCACGTTGCGCAGACCCTCGCGTACCAGGGCCTGAGCCAGCACGGTGGCGGTGGTGGTGCCGTCGCCGGCGATGTCGTTGGTCTTGGTCGCCACCTCCTTGACCAGCTGTGCTCCCATGTTCTCGAACTGGTCCTCCAGTTCGACTTCACGGGCGATGGAGACGCCGTCGTTGGTGATTGTCGGTGCGCCGAACTTCTTGTCGAGCACGACATTGCGGCCCTTGGGCCCCAGTGTGACTTTGACGGTGTCGGCGAGCTTGTTCACGCCCACCTCGAGACCACGGCGCGCGGCCTCGTCGAATTTTAGGATTTTTGGCATGAATGCGACCTCAGCCCATCTTCGCGAGCACGTCGCGGGCGTTCAGGATGAGCAGTTCTTCGCCTTCGACGGTGATTTCGGTCCCGCCGTATTTGCTGTAGACGACCGTGTCGCCGACAGCGACGTCGACGGGGATGATGTCACCGCTGTGGTCTGAGCGACGGCCCGGGCCGACGGCGATGACTTCGCCCTGTTGGGGCTTCTCCTGTGCGGTGTCGGGTATGACCAGGCCGCTGGCAGTGGTGGACTCCGCTTCGCTGGAGCGGACCACGATGCGGTCCTCAAGGGGCTGCAAGTTCATTCGATCCTCCGAGATCGGTCTCGAGTTGCTGATGTGATTAGGTCTCTGAAGCGAGTCTGCTAGTCGTTAGCACTCTCGACCAGAGAGTGCTAACGATACGAGCGTCCTGCCCCTCGAACAACCTGCGATGCGGTTTTCGAGCGACCAAGTCATTGCCGGTGGAACCCGCTGGTGGGCGACGGGTCGGGAGTCGACCGCCCGCAGCTCCATACAACACTGAACGCGAATGATCCTCTCGGCTACGGCGACAGTCTCTTGCGACCGCAGACGACCCGGGCCCGGGCCACTGAGGAATGGACCTGGCCGATCTTGGGCTTCATCTCTGAAACGGGCGATCGGCGGCCGACCCCCGAATGCTCGGCTGAGACCATTGACGGATTGGCGTCGGATCAGCGAGGCAATGCGTTTACCGGAATGTGCGGGACTGTGACCGACGTAGAACAGTGCCACTCGAGAGTCAGGGGTGTGGCGGACACGTTCCACTCGATAGCGACAGAGATGCGAAAGCCGTGAAGGACAACGGAGACGGTATTCGCGACTACTGCTGGGTGCTAGGTGGTTGGGAGTTGCAGCGACGGGTCTGCGCCTGTGGTCAGGGGGGAGGGGCCGTCGGCCTGCAGGCGCCGCCAAGCCACTGCTGCCACCATCGCTGCGTTGTCGGTACACATCTCACGGCTGGGGATCACCGCTCTGATGCCGTCGGCCTCGCACACCTGCGCGGTTCGAGACCGCAGCCGAGAGTTCGCCGCCACTCCGCCGCCCAGACAGATCGCCTCAGCGCCGAGCCCGCGAGCCGCGCGGCGGGCCTTGTCGACGAGCACATCGACCACCGCCTCCTGAAACGACGCGGCCACATCGGCAGCGGAGACGTCTGGATTCTTGCGCACGTGATTGACTACAGCGGTCTTCACCCCGCTGAACGAGAAGTTCCAGCCGTCGTTGGCCATAGCGCGCGGGAAGGCGATCGCGTCGGGGTCGCCCTCCGCGCTCAAACGATCAATGACCGGCCCTCCCGGATAGCCGAGACCCATGAAACGGGCCACCTTGTCGAACGCCTCTCCGGCGGCATCGTCGAGCGTGGCGCCGAGCACCCGGTAGCGCAGATGATCCTCCATCACCACAAGGATCGTGTGACCGCCGGAAACCAACAGCACCACCATCGGCATCTGCAGGTCGGGTTCTTCCAAGAACGCGGCATAGAGATGTGCTTCGAGATGGTTCACAGCGACGAAAGGCACGTCCCAGACCAGCGCCAAGGATTTTGCTGCGGACACCCCCACCAGCAGCGCCCCCACCAGCCCGGGACCGTGCGTCGCGGCGACCGCGTCGATATCCGCGGTTTCGAGCCCGGCCTCGGACACCGCCGCTGAAACAACCGGAACTATCAGATCCAGATGGGCCCGGCCGGCAACCTCGGGAACGACCCCTCCGTAGCGGGCATGAAGCTCCGCCTGGCTCGACACGATCGAGGAACGCACAACCAAACCCGATTCAACCACAGCAGCCGCGGTCTCATCGCAGCTCGTCTCGATCCCTAGAATCTGTTCAGCTCGAGTGTTCATTGAAGGGCCGACCGTACCCGATCGATCCGCGCGGCGACCTCCGGCTCGTCGAGAAAACGGATCGACATCACCAGAGCATCTTCGCTGGGCTTCGTGTAGTAGTCGCGGTTGATCCCCAATGGTTGAAAACCGAGACGGGAATAAACACGGTGGGCGCGCTTGTTGGCGGCACGAGCCTCAAGCGTGACCGCACTGGCGCCGCGTGCCCTGGCTCGGTCGAGAAGTTCAATCAGAAGGCGCGTGGCGATGCCTTGATGTTGATATTCCGAGTCGACTGCCACGTTGCTGACATGTGCCATACCCGCCAAGAACAGGAAACCGGCATGACCCACAATCCGTCCGTTCGTTCCCTCAGAGTCTCCTCCATCGTTGCTGGGCGCAGCATCGGTAATTGCAACTAGATGCAGGTGGTCATCGTTGCTCACCTCTTTGTGCCAAGTCGCAACCGACCAGGGATCGACGTATCCCTGCGCGTCGATGGCCATGACAGCCCCGACATGTTGAACGGCCATCTGTTCGATGCGCACATCAACCGACATCAGGCGGTTCTCCCGATTGGTTCTGCGTCCGGTCCGCGAAGATAAAGCGGCCGAATTGATTCGGGACCGACCAGCTTGTCGGCTTCCACCGCGACAGCAGCCAGGTCGACGATGGTCTCAGCACTTGGATGAACAGGACTCGCTGTGGTGTTGAAACTCCCTTGAACAAAGACGTCGGAGTGCGCTTGGACACCATCGCCGACAAGTATGGTCCTTGCAGTCGTGCTGCACAGCGTCTCTGCCAGCGTCTGTGGGTCGACCACGCGCGGCTCGCTGATCCAGTCGAAGCTGGGCTTGAATGCTGCGTGGAACAGTTCGCCGCGACGCGCATCAACAACTGCGTCGATTCGCTCCCAGCGTCCACTGTCAGGATCGGTGTCGTCGACGCGCCCAACCCCGTGAGCAACCAGTTCGAGCGAAGTTACCGGAACCATCGCGGCGTCAAGTACGTGTGCCATGGTGATGGCTGTTGTGATCCCCACTCGCAACCCGGTGTAAAGACCCGGGCCGATATCGACGGCGATCACCTCTATGTCTGCTGTGGACACGCCGGATTCTTCGAGGATCTCGACGATCTGAGGTACAAGGGACTCGGCGTGGCGCCGGGGTCGAGCCGACTCGCGTGCGGCCAGCACTCCGTCTCGACTACCGATAGCGCAACCCACTCGTGAAGTCGCGGACTCGATCCCCAGAATTATCGGACGGGTCATCAGCCGTACACCTGTTGTTGCGTCCATGTTCGCAGAGCCGATCTCATTTCGGTGACACGGCCACCCCAACGATCTCCGATCATGCACAGTTCTATGCGTCGGTCATCGTCACCTTCACCGAATGTGATTCTCACATCGATACGGTCGGCCGGCAGGGTGGGCAGGATTCTTTCCCCCCACTCGATGAGGGTCACTCCCTGTTCCAACAGTTCTGGGATGGCAAGGTCGCGTGCTTCAGCGAGATCGGTGAGCCGGTAGGCATCCAGATGGTTGACGACCATTCGACCCCTGTAACAGTTGGCGAGAGTGAAAGTCGGGCTGGTGACGGCGGCCTCCACGCCGAGAGCTGCCGCGAAACCCTGGGTGAACGCTGTCTTGCCTGCCCCGAGATCACCAATGAGTACCAACAGGTCGCCGTCGTCTGCAAGACCTGCGACGGCGCCCGCCAGCAGGCGCGTTTGGCCCACACCCGAAGTCGAGCACACCATAGGGAAGGCATTCGGTGGTTTATTCACAACGACTGTTCCCCGTGGCTGGTTGATCTGCGGATGGCCTGTTCGGTTGCGACTACCGCCAGAGTGCGCACCTCGTCGATGTGGGCAAGGATCTCTCCTGTAGCGGCTGCAACAAAGCCGTCACCGTCTGAACGAGTGTGAGGTGGAAAGATCGCGCGGGCCAGACCGTCATGCGCTCCTTGTGCAAGAATTTTGCATTCAACGGAATCCAGGCGGGCATTGGTTACGACAACCCCGATAACAGTGTTGCCTGTGTCACGAGTGTTTGCGTCGAAGGCGTCGGGACCGAAGTTCTCGGGCCAGTCGTCAAAAGCTTCATCGGCTATTTCGGCGGGGATGGTTCCGTTGTCGATATCACCTGAAGCGTTGTTGGCCACCACCGCGGCAACTTTCAGTCCGCCCTTGGAAGTGGTGAAGATCCCGATCCCACCAGGAGGCGCCTCTTCTGGTTGTCGCCATTTTCCAACAGTGGCTCCTGTGCCCGCACCGACAGGACCGATGGCAGGGTCGGCACTGCAATTCGCCAAGGCGGTCGCCCCAGCTTGAGGCCCGGGCCGTAATGACGGGTCACCGACACTGAGGTCGTAGAGACTCATTGCTACAACAATCGGCACGTTGGTCGCCTTGGTCTCAAATCCTCGACCCTGCGCCTCGAGCGCGGTCACGACGCCGTCGGCGGCGGACAATCCAAAGGCTGATCCTCCGCTCAGCACCACGGCATCGACGTGGGTGACGAGCCGGGTCGGGTCGAGCAACTCGAACTCTCGCGTTGCCGGCGCACCGCCGCGGACTTCACCCGAAGCAGTGGTGCCCGGTGGAAACAGCACAACTGTGCAACCGGTGCGCGCTTCAGTGTCGGTCCAATGCCCGACCGTCACACCTGGAATCTTCAACTTCACGCTCGAAAAACTAGCTGTGTTTCGCTCATCTGAACCAATGCTTTCATGTTTTTGGGATTTCTAGTTGCATTCTCAGATATGTGATGTATCTTCATGTCGGCGAGACAACGACTTACAGGCGGAACAATGCTGCGGACTACTGGTGGGTTAAGAGGCGGACACAGCCCGAGCCATGATGCAGCAGCCTTGGGTGAGTCAATACCGCGATCCGTCGGCGGAATGGCAAGCGGGAAGGTTTCGTGTCGTGTCAGCGATGCTTCGGGCGGATCGGTGCATCGTGTCAGCGGAACGTTCGGCGGTTTGGTGTTGCGGTGTGTTGGTGGGATGTTGTGTGCTGTGCTCGTGGCCTCCGGCTGCGGCGATGACGGCAACAATGCAGTCGAGTCGGTTACGACCACAATCCCATCAACCACCGCCGCACCGATTACCGCATCATCCCTCTCACCAACGGTTGCTCCGTTGAGCACGGCCGCCCCGTCAAGCACAACTGTGACGGCGACTACCGCTGCCACGTCGACTACCGCTGCTCCGCCGGCTACCGTCGCCGCATCGACTCCCGCGACATCGGTTGCTGCGGTGGGTACGGGGCGTTCTTTGAGCGAGGACGAAGCAGTGTTCGCGGCTGTCAGGCGTTACTTCGAAGTGCTGGTTGAAGCCAACGATCCACCAGACCCAGCCAGCACGCTCTGGGACGACGTAACGACCGCCGGCCGCGCGGACGCTCTTCGAGCCAAGGCTCAAGAGAACCTTGCCGCCCTACGAGGAGTTCGCTGGCCGTCGGATCGACAGCCTCTGGTACGAGCACCCAACACCGTCCTGCGCCAAGGCTCCATTGCGGTAGTCGACGCCTGCGTGCGCGACAACCTCGTGACCTACGACCTCGACACCGACGCCGTGATAGACGACTCAGTCCTGTATTTCTGGGTGCAGTTGACGGTCACCGACCACTTCGGGGGTCTGCTGGTGAGCCAATACCGCAGGGTCCAAGAGTTTGAGTCGGAGGGGCCGTGTATCGCTGCTTATCAATAGCTGTCGTACTGGTCTTGTTGTCGAGCACTGCGGCATCGGGCGACAGTCTCGACGGCACAGAAATCGAGGAGACAACCAGCGGCCTGTTGGTTACGGCAGGTTCGTCGGGGTCGCTTGCCACTATCTCGAATCCAGGCCTGCCGGGAACTGGCCCGACGATCTACTGTGGTTGGTTCCGTTTCACGGGTGGGTTCGGTTCAGAAGTGTTCGATCTCGTCGGCGATCGTGTCAATCCAATAGTCGGCCATATCTATGCCCTCAACTGCTGGACCGACGACCGCGACGACTCCTACCCCGGATACCCCATACTCAGGCAGTACCGTGGGAGTCGCAAGATACCCGGAGAAGCTGTGTCGACCGCGGAAGTAGCGCGGTTCGCCGTAGCTCACATCAACTTCGAACAGCCGGTCGTTCAACTCTCACCACCCCGCCGGCAGGTCGTCGGAGTTCCGAGTTGGCTGGCGGTGACGAGTCGACTCCACTACACAGAAGTGTCGGCCAACGCCGGTCCGGTGTGGGCCACCGTTTCGGCGTCATTTCGCGATGTCACCTGGGATTTGGGCAATGGTGCGAGCCGCGTGTGCACTGAAGACGTCGCCAAGGTTTGGGATCCGACGAACAGCCGGGAACAAACCAGCCGCTGCACTTACACCTACACTCGGAGCAGTGGATCGCCATTCGCGGTGACAGCCACCGTTCGCTGGGACATTCACCAGAAAACCAACTTGAATTCCAGTTGGCATCGGTGGGGCACCATAACCCGCTCAAGCACGGTCCCAGTCGACGTAACTCAACTCCAATCGTCGATTCGTTAGCTGAAACCAACCAGACCACCCGAGCCGACCAAGATTCAGGCGAGGTTCCGGAGGATTGAACTGATGGCAACGGGGAGGTCACTGGCGATCAGACCGGGGCCGAGCAGGCGGCCCGCGGCGCCGTGAACCTGTGCAGCGACGGTGGCGGCGTCAAAAGAGTCCAAACCCCGGACCAGCAACGCGGTCACAAATCCGGCTAGGACGTCGCCGGTGCCGGCGCTTGCCAAAGCCGAACTCCCTGACGTGACCACCCGGATCCGACCGTCCGGTGCGGCGATCACTGTGGACGGACCCTTGCGAATGACCGTCACGCGGTGTTTCAAGGCGAACTCCCGGGTGCATTCGAGACGGTCGGGTCCACCGTCACCACCCGATCGCAGCCACTCTCCGTCATGGGGCGTCAAGACCGTTGGAGTTGAGCGGGCATCAAGGGCTGCTGCCGACTCAGCGGTCAGGGCATCGCCATCGACTACCAACGGCACGGGCACGTCAAGCACTGCCCTGATGCTTTGGGGGTCGTCACGCCCCAGACCAGGACCAACAAGCACGCCGCGGATGCGGTCGTCCAGTCCCTCGAGGGCCTTGCCGCCCCAACCGAATGCAGGCAGGGGAATTACCACAGCCTCGGTCGGTCGTTCGTTCCCGTGCGCGCCCGGCATGGCCAACTGCACAATCCCGGCGCCAGCGCGTTGTGCCGCGTGGGCAGCCAACTCCGCGGCGCCTGTCATCCCGACCGAACCACCGACGATACGAAGACCAGAGCGCCACTTGTGGTCTTCGGCGCAAGGCCTCGGGACAAGGGCGCCTACATCGGCAGCTTCAACAGCGTGCCGCGAAACTTCGCCCACGTCCAAGCCGATATCAGCCACTCGAACTTCTCCGGCCAAGGAACGCCCCGGTTCCAGCACCAGTCCCGGTTTGAGAGCAGCGAAGGTGACGGTCCTCTCTGCTTGAAGCGGTTCACCGAGTCGTTCACCTGTCGAACCGTCAACGCCCGATGGTATGTCGACCGCCAGCACTCGCTGAGCTTCGTCGACTTCTGGGGGCGTATAGGCACGGGACAGGCCAGTTCCGAAAGCGGCATCAACAACTAGATCAACAGGCCGAAGCGATGCGGGGGCGTCAAGCGCATCGACCACCGAAACCCGGACTCCCCGTCGAGCAAGATGTGAGGCCGCTGTCCGCCCGTCGGCGCCGTTGTTGCCGGGTCCAGCCAACACAGTCACGCGTCGCCCGTAGACTCCGCCCAGCAGATCAACGGCGTTGCGGGCGACATGGCGCGCCGCCCGATCGATCAAGACCTCAACGGGTGTCGACGCGGCTGCGTCGATTGCTGCCATCTCCTCGGGAGTGACTATTGCCAACATGAAGGACGATCCCACTCGGCTCTTGTGCAGACGGTCTCGTGCAGGTGAGTGCCGACCTGCAGCATCATCGGGCCAGGGCTACGACCACAGCTTGAGCCAATTGGTCGGTGTGGCTGAGTGTGACTGCAAAACGGGCCGCGCCGAAGACCTCGGCCTGGTGCCCAGCCCCAGCATGCAAACGAAGTTCGGGATGGCCGTCGTCATGGTGGAGCACCTCGATGTCCCGCAGTCTCATCGCCCCGAGACCGCATCCCATCGACTTCAGAGTCGCCTCTTTGGCGGCGAAACGCGCAGCGAGCCGCGGCACCGGATCGCCTGCCTGGTTGGCATAAGCCAGTTCGTCGGCGCGAAACAAACGATCAATCAATCCAGGCGTTCGCCGCAACACCTCGCGGAAGCGGTCGATATCGACAAGGTCGGTTCCGATGCCGAGCACCCTCTCAGCCTAACGCTCAGAAGACTTGCGACCCCGAGTATTTCAGATCGCACCGGGGGCAGGTCGTCGCTGAGTCGTCCTCCAATGATCGGCGAGTACGTTGATCGGCAGCGTCAACAGGTCGGCGACCTCCTCAGTGGCGAGAAGATCCTCGCGGAACACGTCCTCGGTCTCCACCACAGCGTCATACAGAGCCGAGTAACGATTGCGGTAGCCACGCAGCACGCCACGAGCCGCGGCCGTGCTGAGGGACTGCGCGAAGCGCACGTGCAGCAGGGTGAGGCCCGTCGTCACGTTGTCCTTCAATTCGGGGATGATGATCACGCAGCGGCCGTCAGCGCGGCCGCGGGCGACGAAGACCCGCCGTTCGAGTGCAACCTGGTGTTTGGTCCCCCGCAGTCTCGGGGACCGGTCAGTGCGTGACACGATGCGGCGCGAGATCCCACCCCGGTCCACGACCACCACCGTGGCCCCACCGGCACCGTCGGCGTCGAGACCCTCAACTCGATAACGGGTGTGGCCCAGAACTTCATCAACCGCTGGATCGAGATCGGCCAGAGTGCGCAACGAGGCGTAACTCAGCCGGTCGCGGGGAGCGCCCGCCTCCAGAGCGGCGAAGGCCAGCGGAACTTCCAACAGGGTCTCGTCGGAGCGGGAGATGCCGACCGTGACGGTCTTGGCCTGGTGCTTGATCGCATCTATCGGCCGGGTCAACTCGTCGATCCCGATACTCAGGGCCGCGGCGAGATCATCAAGGATCACAGCAGGCGTACCGACCTTGCCGTACTCGATCTGATACGCCTCGAGGGGCGATGAACCCAAAGCGAAACGGAACAGAGAAGCCAGTTTGACCGCGGTCGCCGCTTCAAGGTGACCGTTGTAGGCGCCGGTGCGGATGCCGTCGAAAAAGTTCGCAGCGGATCTGGCGACAACAGGCTCAACCCACTCCAGGGCCCGCTCGCCGTTGAGATGAGAACGTGCAGCGGCCTGCTCGATGGCGCTGTGGGCCTCACGCAGCGGCTGCGCTTGAGCATCGATGGCCAATGCCGCCTCGTAACCGAACAGATGCCCGGCAACCGTGGAGAGGATGAACCCCAGACGGCTGTCGATCGCAGGGACCGGAAGCACCGCCGAAGCCGAATCGAAGCGTCCCTCCCCCTCATCAGCGATCACGACGGGCGCCGCCTTGTGGGCTCTGAAAATCCCGACTTCTTTGGCCACATCATCAGCGTTCGAACCCGACAGCCCCGCCGCACAGACGATGATCAAGGGTTCAGCGGAGAGGTCGATGTGCTTCTTGTCCTCTGTCGAGTCGGATGACATCGACTTGTAGCAGAGTTCCGACAGCTTGATCCGCACCTCGTCGGCGGCGATGCGGTTGGCGCCGTTGCCGACCAGAGCCCAGTAGCGGCGACTGGGAGCGAATTGACGGGCAGCTTCACCGATCATGTCGCGGCGACTCAAGACAGTCTCCATCGCCTCGGCGACATCGTAGACAGCGCTCAGCAGCGAACGACGGTCTTGGGCGCCCTCGTTGCCCTGCAACTCGTCGGCTATGGATATCGACAACAGCAACCCCGCGGCGATCTGCGAATAGAAGGCCTTGGTCGAGGCGACGCTCATCTCCACGTCCCGACCGTCTGAGGTGTACAACACACCGTCTGCACGATCGGTCAAGTCGCTGCCGCGCCGGTTGACGACGGCAATGACACGTGCGCCGCGACTGCGCACAATATCGACTGTGCGGTTGGTGTCGGTGGTGGTGCCCGACTGGCTGATCGCAATGACCAGAGTGTCGGACATGTCCGCGCGGAGTGCGAACCCCGACAGTTCCGTTGCCGGCATCGCCTCGGTGCTCGTCCGCCCTCGCCGCACAAGAGAATCCAGGGTGACCGCGAGGCTCTGAGCGGCCACTGCAGCCGTGCCCTGACCGACGGCCAGAATCCGTTTTATGGACCCGTCGCGCAATCCTCGGCGAACCTGTTGCGGGACGATCTCGGGCCCGAGCGACACCTTCGGTCCGTCCTCGCCGTCCACGATCCTGCCGCGCAGGGTCTTGCGGAAGGATCCAGGCGCCTCGCTCAGTTCTTTGAGCAGGTAGTGGGGGCTGTCGCCGCGGTCGATGTCTCTGGTCGTGATCTCGGTGGTAGTGACGTCATCGTTGCCCACGACCAGATCGGTGCCGTCGTAGGCTCGGCGCAGCATGCCCGCCGCGGTGCCTGCCTGTCGACTGTCGAGTTCGATGATCTGACCTCGCCCGGCGTTGGGATTGTCGGGATTCCCGGGAGTCTCGCCGTCCATGCGCACGTAGTGAGACGTCTCCTCAACCACGCCGTAGGGCTCACTGGCAACGATGTAGGCATCCTCAGCCAAGCCGACATAGAGCGCCTGTCCGCTCCCACGCAAGGCCAGTTGGAGCCGGTGTGGCGCCGTGGCCGTGCTGGCAGCAACAGCCACCGACCCTTCAAGGGTTGCCATTGTACGACGGAACGCCTCAGCGGAACTGTGCCCCTCAGTCAACCGCCGGCTCATCAGCGTCGGGATCACCTTGGCGTCGGTGGTGATCGCCTCTTGGATGCGCACACCCTCCTCGGCGGTCAGGTCGGCGAAATTGTCGACGTCGCCGTTGAGCGCACCCACGACGTAGGGGCCGACCGATGAGAGCGTCTCGCTGTTGAGAGGATGCGCGTTGGACTCAGAAATGATGCCGACCGAAGCCCAACGGGTGTGTGCCAATACAACAGCCTGCGCGGTGTCGTTGGCCAGCGCGGCCGCCAACAGCCCGTCCTGGATCAACGCGGTTCGCAGAGCATTGGTGTTGTCGCCCAGTTCGCCGATCTCGCTCGCCACTTTGTGAACCACGCTCAACAGGCCGTCGACCACCCTCACGCTGCCCGACCCGAAGCTCTCGTCGCCGCTGCGGCGCGCGATCTCCGCTGCAACTGCCGGGTCGTCCAGATCGAGCGCGTGGTCGCTGATCAACAGATGGATCCCCGCGGAGTCACGACCCCGCACTTCGAGACGATCAAGTGATGCCAGAGCCTGGTGAACTGACAGGAACGTCTCGAGCGCGCTGGGAGCCGTTGCGTTGTCAGCCAGTTCGGCGACGCTGCTGGCTGCCCGGAGCCGGTCCCGGGTGATCGCCCAGAGGGCGTCGCGAATGCGGTTGAGCTCGTGGTTGCGTTGCTCCAGATCAGCAGTTTCCAGCGCTGACTCTGATTCCAGAGTCGTCTCGATCTCCTGCACCGCGGCCAGAATCTGATCGCAGCGGTGCGCCATGGCTCCCGCCACAGAACGGTCACCCAAGAGCAGCCTGAGCCCCGGAACACCACGCAGTCGTTCGTCGATGCTGCTCAGCTCGTCGGCAGCCTCGTGCAGCACGGAGCACGCGGCGTCGTCGCCACCAAGGTCTGCGCTGCCGACAAGATCCGAGAGGGAATGCTGCAGAGCAGTGAGCGGTGCGAGGACGTCATCTCTATGCGGGGTCGGCCGGCTCGACGGTCGCCGGACGATTGCGATGATCCCGCACATGTGTCCTCCAATTCAAGGCCGAGCGTTTGCTGGTCCCCCGGCCGAAACCGTGGGCGTTTCAATTGTCGATCCAAGCTAGTGGGGTTCGGCAGAGCCAGCCTATCAGGACGCGTTGTACGGCCCGATGGACGAGAGGTCCTGGATCGGGCAAGGTTGGAACAGCGAATGCCGCGTATGCACATCACTGGTTCGATGAGACTGTGGCTTCCTGTGCGTATATCAGACCGGATATACTTGAAGCATGAACCCTGTCCACACAATCCGCGCCGTTATCGGTGTGACCCAGAGTGAGTTTGCCGATGCCGTGCAGACTTCACAACCGGCGGTGGCTGCCTATGAGTCGGGGGCGAAGAGCCCAACTTGGCGCACTGTCGAGCGAATGGCTGGTTCAGTGGGTCTCGCCTGCCATCCGCTTGTTGGAATGCCCTTCACTCGTGATCAAGCGAGAAGCATGGTCCTTCACTCTGCGATCTCACGAGAATTGAGAACTCGTGGGGAATCGGTCGTTGAGCTCGCTCGACGCAATGTCGTCCACATGCGGTCGCGCAACCCCTGTGCTTCTCCGCTGCTTGATGAATGGGAGCGGATTCTCGAAGGGTCCGTCGAGCAGATCGTTGCCAGAATGCTTGATCCCAGCGAGCATGGCCGCGATCTTCGACAGGTCACGCCGTTTGCCGGGGTTCTCACGTCGGCACAACGCGCGGCGGTCTATAAGTCGTTTCGAACCGCAGCATGAACCGCGAGTCGTTCGATCACGCGATCCGAGCCGCTGGAGCCATTCTCGGCGAGAACGAACTGTTGGTGATCGGCAGTCAAGCCGTTCACGCTTCAACGCCAACCGATCTCCCGGTTGAAGCTGCTCGATCAGTAGAGGCTGATATTGCGGCGTTGAATGACCCCAACCACGAAAAGGCTGACCTCATAGACGGGGCGATTGGTGAAGCGTCGATGTTCCATGAGACCCACGGCTACTATGCCCAAGGCGTCACCCAGTCCACCGCAGTTCTTCCCCGTGGATGGCAGGACCGTCTCGTCAGATATGAGACGCCAAACACCAACGGAGTGGTGGCATGGTGCCTCGAAATCCACGATCTCTGGATCTCCAAGGCAGTTGCCTTGCGTCCCAAAGATGTCGAATTCTGCACGGCTCTCGCCACCGGCGACATGGTGGACTTCGACACCCTTCGCCACCGCCTTGAAGGACTTGATGGCCTTGATGACGAGCGACGTGCCCACATAGCCGGTCTGATTGAGCGACTTTCTGGATCCAGTTGAGCGTTGCTGACGGTCGCGCCGCAGCGTCGTTGCGAAGTCGGCAACAGTGTCAGCTGAGCAACAACTCCACCGCGCCGGCCAGAGCATCTGCTTCCATCTGTGCTTCGGCGACGGTTTCGGCCTCCACCATCACCCGGACCAGCGGTTCGGTGCCGGACGGCCGAATCAGAATCCGGCCCTTGCCGACGAGGCGGGCCATCGCCGCATCGATCAGCGGAGCGCAATGGCGGTCGAGCAGTCGCGCGTCGCCCTCAGAGATCGGCGTCGACACCGCAACGTTGGACAACACCTGCGGCAGACGAGTCATGGCCTCGGTGGCCAACTCGGCCAGGCCCGTGTTGCGGCGGACGACGACGTCCAGCAGCTGCACCGCGGTCAGCAGTCCATCGCCGGTGGTCGCCAGGTCCCGGAATATCACATGACCGGACTGCTCACCACCCAGTGAGAGTCCCCTGGCGTTGAGCGCTTCGAGCACATAGCGGTCACCGACTCTGGTCTCGACAACTTCGATGCCCGCAGCATCCATCGCCAGCCGGAATCCGAGATTGGTCATCGCGGTCACGACTACGGCGTTGTCGGTGAGTATCTGACGTCTGTGTCGGTCAAGCGCACATATGGCGATTATCTGATCACCGTCGACGAGTTCGCCGCCGGCATCGACCGCCAGCACGCGGTCGGCGTCGCCGTCGAACCCCAGGCCGACATCGGCGCGCCTCTCAACGACCGTGTCTTGCAGAGACCCGAGATCAGTGGACCCGCAGCCGTCGTTGATGTTGTGACCGTCGGGGGAGTCGTGGATGACCGTCAGTTCCGCGCCGAGTCGGGTCAAGGCCCGTGCGGCGGTTGTTGTCGCGGCGCCGTTGGCGAGGTCCGCCACGACCTTCAACCTCCCGAGGGTGCGACCCTCCAAGCTGTCGACAACAGCGTTCAGGTGACGCTCGACGGCCTCGCTGTGCCGGTCGACCGAGTGCTGGTCGACCGAGTGCTGGGCCGCGGTGCCGTCCGCGTCGACTGATCGCGTGTCGAGGTATTGGTCGAAGCGATCCTGGATCTGCTGCTGGGCGTCCTCGCTGAGCTTCAGGCCGCCGGCGGCGAAGAACTTCACCCCGTTGTCATGCCACGGGTTGTGCGAGGCGGACACAACAGCACCGGCGACGCCGTAGTCGTGGCACCACCGGGCCACAACAGGTGTGGCCACCACCCCGAGATCGTCGGAACGTCCGCCGGCCGCAGCGACACCGCTGTGGACAGCGGCAGCGAAGTCGGGGCCCGACGCGCGGGTGTCGCGCCCCACCGCGAAGCCCTGCGGACCGAGAACCTCCGCTCCTGCACGGCCCAGCGCGGCGACCGCAGCAGCGCTCAACACCGTGCGCGTGTCACCGCGCACACCATCGGTACCGAAACGCAAGCTCACGAACTCTCCCTCAACACCCGCTCTGTCTCAACCCCGAAGGGTCTCAACCCCGAAGGCCGAACGAGACTGGAGGGTGTCGCCCAAAAGGTTAACGCTTGCTGTACTGAGGAGCCTTGCGGGCCTTCTTGAGCCCGTACTTCTTGGACTCCTTCTTGCGGGGATCGCGGGTGAGGAACCCAGCTTTCTTGAGGGCATCGCGGTGCTCGTCGTCAATCTTCACCAGACCCCGGGCAATACCGAGGCGGAGCGCCCCGGCCTGACCACTGGTGCCGCCGCCGTGAATCGTGGCATCGATGTCGTATGCCTCGTTCGTTTCTGTTACTTTCAGCGGCTCGGTCGAGAGCATGCGGTGCGTACGCGACGGGAAGTAGTCGTCGAGGGTCCTTCCGTTGACCGTGACAACACCGTCACCGGCCCGGAATCGGACACGGGCGACTGAGCGCTTACGGCGGCCGGTGGATTGCATAATTGGTGAAGGCATCAGCTTTGACCCTGTTCGGATCGCCCACGCGCCGAGGCGTGAGCGATGTGTAGCGGTTGCGGCTGCTGCGCTCCATGAGGATGCACAGGGCCCGCGTAGACCTTGAGTTTCTTGATCTGAGCACGACCGAGACGCGTCTTGGGGATCATTCCCCGGATGGTGTCCATGATGGTCTGCTCGGGTTTGCGGGAGAGTTTGTGCCCGTAGGTTTCGGACTTGATACCGCCGGGGTAGCCCGAGTGGGTGTACACCAGCTTCTTTTCGGCTTTGCCGCCGGTCAACACGACCTTGTCGGCGTTGACGATGATGACATGGTCACCCGTGTCGAGGTGGGGGGTGTAGATGGCCTTGTGCTTGCCGCGCAGGATGTTGGCGACTTCGGTCGCGAGCCGACCGAGGATCAGGCCTTCGGCGTCAACGACATGCCAACTACGTTCGATTTCGCCGGCTTTGACTGCGGTGGTGGACACGGAACTCTCCGAGAAATTTTCGAGACTGTTGCAAATGTGGGACTGTACGAGGCTACGGCCCCAAGGGCCGAACGACACGTTTACGGGTCAACTTCGTCTGATTCAGGCGCCGAACTCCCGGTGCCGCTCAGTCGTAGTGGGCACGCCACAGCACCAGGCCGCGACTGGGAGCGGGACTCGGGGCGGACTCTCGGCTCAATGACCGCAGCAGCACACCCATATCGGCGACGTCGCGGCGGCCGCGGCCGATCTCGACACACATGCCGACGAGGCTTCGCACCATCTGATGAGTGAACGCACCAGCTGTGATCTCGAAGGTCACAATGTCATCGGAAACACTGTCGTCGGACCGGCTCCAATGCGCTTGGCGAACCGTGCGCACGAACAGTTGTTGCGGCTTGCTCTTGTTGCGCTTCGAGAAGGAGGTGAAATCGTGCGTGCCGATTATCGCTTCGCTGGCTCGCTGCATCGTGTCGATGTCTAGGTGGTCGCGTACATGCCAGGTGAAATGCCTGGTGAGCGGATCGGGTACGGCCCGGTTGAAGATTTGGTAGCGATAGCTGCGCCCGGTGCAACTGAAGCGAGCGTCGAATGTGGGCGCGGCTGCTTCGATCCCGTCGACCGCGATCGTCGGACCCAGCATGCGATTGAGGGCTCGGCTCAACGCGGTCGGCTCAAAATACGACTCGTCTGCGTCGAACGAGACGACCTGGCCGCGCGCATGGACCCCGGCGTCGGTGCGTCCAGCACCGGTGATGGTGACCGGGTGGCGCAGTACCTGCGACAGCGTGTCCTCAAGTGCCTGCTGTACTGTGACCACATCCGGGTTGCGGGCGAAACCGTGAAACGATGTGCCGTCATAGGCAACATCCATCCGCACCCGGACGAACCCGGCCGGCGGGGGAGCTTCCAAGGAGTCACTGCAAGGCATCAACGGCGAGCCTACGCGAGTTCGGAGAGGACACGCAGGCTCGACTCTTCGCCCCGAAATATCTCAAGTTTGACTTGACATGGGGAGGGGGGAGGGAGGGATTATAGATACGGGCATGACACCGTATGCATGTCCCGTATGCATGTCCCGTACCGCTGACGCGTGCCTTTCGTAGGTTCGCTGACCCAAGAAGCAGCAGACCACACGCACGACGACGAGACCCAGGTCCACGAACATGATGAGGATCTCGTACTGGCTGCACGCATCGATGCGATCATCGCCGAAGCTGCGACCCGCGAAGAATGCGGCTAGTCGAGGCTACAGTGAACGGCCCCGATTCTCGAACAGGGCCTCAACGGCGATTCGGCCCCGTGTGGGCACTGATTCACCAACAAACACGGTCTCGAACGTGTCGAAGACCTCTTCGGGCGAATTGAGGCCGATGAGATCGATCAGCAACTCGATGTCTGCGAGGTCGGTACGCCGCGCTGCCCGCACCTTCATTGCCAGTACACGCTCTGGCGCCGCTGCGAAGACCCGCAACGCGGGGTCATCGAACACTATCCTGCTGCGCAGGTCGTCGCCGGGTGGCAGAAAAGCACTTGCCTGCTCGTTCGGCCACGAATCAGGGAGGCCGCGCTCGCGTCCCACCGAACGCACGGCTTCAGTCAACGGGCCGTGCCCTTCAAGGACCAGCGCGTCGATGTCGCGGGTGACGCGCTCTCCGTCGTAGGCCAACGCGACATCTGCACCTCCGACGATATAGACCTTCGCTGTCGCTCCTTGGGATCGCAGTCGTTGTGCGACTTCACCGAGCGCCTCAAGGAGTTCAAGCCGGTCCATCACACGACAACCAACTCGCGATCGGGCAGGAGCACGCCGCGGACCTCGAACGCGGCGGGAGAATGGACGATCGCCTCGGTTCTCAGAGCCGGAAGGTCGCGGCCCGGATACCAGAACGACTGCAGATAGCGCGAATCGTCGAAGACCCAGTCGGGAGTTCGCAACCCGTTGTGGAGGCAATGATGTTCCACCCATGCCGCCAAGAAGGCGTCCCAGTGCGGCCCCAGTGCCTCAGGCTCGTCGGTCACCAGCGCGAGGCGCTCATGATCCTCGGCTTGTTGCCAGACCAGCCCGAAATCGTGGAGCACGATCCGCAAGCGCCATTCTTCGTCAGCATCACGCAGCCACGGCCCATAACTCGCCAACGTGTTCATGGAGGGCATCGTTTTCGAGTCTAGGCGGCGCTGACCGCACAACCCGGATGATCGCTCAGACCAGTTCGATGCGGGCCATCGGGGCGTTGTCGCCGGAGCGGTTCTCGAGCTTGATGATCCGGGTGTAGCCGCCCGGGCGGTCCTCATAACGAGGCCCGATCTCGTCGAACAGCTTCGACGCCATTTCCCGGTCACCCAGAAACTTGACTACTTGACGGTGATTGTGAACGCCGCCCGCCTTGGCTTTGGTAATCATCTTCTCGGCGATCGGGCGCATGGCTTTGGCCTTGGCCTGGGTCGTGGTGATCCCTTCAGCAGCGATGAGAGATGACACCAGGTTGGCCATCATCAGTTTCTGATGTTGGGAACTACCACCGAAACGGCGTCCCTTGCGTGGTCTGCCTGGCATTGTTCAGCCTTGGTTCAGGAGCGAGAGGCCTCGCTCGTCGAGCTTCCCGACGACCTCATCAAGGCTCTTCTGCCCGAAGTTGGTGATTGCCAGGAGGTCCATCTCGGATTTCTGCAACAACTCGCCGACGGTGTTGACCTGAGCGCGTTTGAGGCAGTTGCGAGGACGCTCCGAAAGGTCGAGAGCGTCGATGGAAAGTTCCATGTCGGGCCCACCCGTGGTCACCTGAATGGCTTCACTGAGTTGCAGAGCCTGAGGTTCGTCGCTCATCTCCTCGATGAGTTGCACCAGAGCACGCAGTGTTCCACCGGCCGACGCGAGCGCTTCTCGTGGAGAGATCGAGCCATCGGTTTCGATCTCAAGAATGAGCCGGTCGAAGTCTGTTGACTGCTCGACCCTGGTCGGCTCAACATCGAAGGTGACCCGTCGCACCGGCGAATAGATCGAGTCGACCGGAATCACACCGATCGTTGTGCTGGTGCTGTTGCGTTCGGCCGATACATAACCCCGGCCTCTCTGGACGGTGATGTCGAGCGCCAGGCGGCCGTGCTCGTTGACGTTCGCCAAAGGCAGTATGTCGTTGAGCACTTGCACGTCGGGGTGAAGTTGGATATCGCCTGCGGTTACCAGAGCCGGTCCACGGGCATCGATCCGCAAAGTCACCGGTTCATCACTGTAGATCTCTAGAACCAAGTCCTTGAGGTTCAAAATGATGTCCGTGACGTCCTCGGCCACTCCTGTGATCGTGTCGAATTCGTGGAGGGCGTCATCGAAGCGGACCTGCGTCACCGCTGCGCCGGGGATCGACGAGAGCAGTGTGCGGCGGATCGAATTACCTATCGTGTGGCCGAAACCGGGTTCCAGCGGGCCGATGGCGAACCTTTGAAGGTTGCCTTCGGCATCGTCGATGGAATCGACGGTTGGGCGTTGAATGACGAGCATCGGGTACCTCGACTACTTGGAGTAGAGCTCGACAATGAGCTGTTCACGTACGGGGACATCGATCTGCTCCCGAAGAGGGAACTCACGGACGGTGATCTGGAACTCTCCGCTGGAGTCCAACCACGCTGGGTGGGTGCGATCCAGGACGTCGGAGTTCCATTGGACGACGGTGAAGCTGCGTGCTTTTTCGCGCAGTTCGATTACGTCGCCCTTACGCACACGGTAGCTCGGGATTGTGACCCGGCGACCGTTGACGTTGATGTGTCCGTGATTGACGAACTGGCGGGCTTGAGGACGAGTGGCGCCCCAACCGGCACGGTAGGCCACGTTGTCGAGTCGAAGCTCCAGGTAACGCAGCATATTGTCGCCGGTGACGCCCTGACGGCGGCTTGCCTCAGCGAAGATGTTGCGGAACTGGCGCTCGGTCAAACCGTATGTGTGGCGAGCCTTCTGTTTCTCCTGAAGTTGCAACAGGTACTCAGACACGTTGCCTCGGCGGCGGGAACGACCGTGTTCGCCGGGAGGGTAGGGGCGCCGATCAAGTGCGATGGTCTCACCCTTGGTACCCCAGATGTTGGTGCCGAGGCGACGCGAGACGCGTGCTTTGGGGCCGGTGTAGCGTGACATGGTTCAAGCCCTCCGCCGCTTGACGAGACGGCAGCCGTTGTGGGGGATCGGAGTCATGTCCTTGATGCCCGTAACTTCGATTCCCGCGTTCTGGATCGAACGAATTGCGGTCTCGCGTCCGGAGCCCGGACCCTTTACCTGCACATCGACCTTACGCACTCCATGCTCCATAGCCCGCTGAGCCGCCTGCTCGGCGGCGAGCTGCGCAGCGAACGGGGTGGATTTGCGAGAACCCGTGAAGCCCACGTTGCCCGCGGAGGCCCAAGCGATGACGTCGCCCCTCTGGTCGCTGATGGCAATGATCGTGTTGTTGAACGAACTTTTTATGTGCGCCACACCGTGAGTGACGTTCTTACGCTCACGTTTGCGTGGTCGACGCCCTCGTGCTCCTGCAGTAGCCATTACTTGTTGACCTTCTTTTTGCCTGCAATAGTCTTCTTGGGACCTTTGCGTGTACGAGCATTGGTATGGGTGCGCTGACCACGAACCGGCAAACCCCGGCGATGGCGCAAACCCTGATAACAGCCGATCTCCATCTTGCGCTTGATGTCCTGGCTGACTTCACGGCGTAGATCACCCTCAACTTGAAGCCCGGAGTCGATGTGACTGCGAATCTTGGCGACCTCGTCGTCGGTGAGGTCTCGGACGCGTGTGCCCGAATCGATCCCGGTGGCTTCACACACTTGAAGCGCGGTGGATCGGCCGATGCCGTATATATAGGTGAGCGACGTACCCACCTGTTTCTCTCTTGGGATATCGACGCCGCTGATGCGTGCCATCTCAGCCCTGCCTCTGCTTGTGACGGGGGTTGTCGCAGATCACCATGACGCGTTGGCGACGTTTGATCACCTTGCACTTGTCACAGATTTTCTTGACGCTGGTTCGAACTTTCATTTCACTCCCGACCGCACTGCGGTCGCCGGCCGGCCGAAGCCGGGTACTACTTGTAGCGGTAGGTGATACGACCCCGTTGCAGGTCGTAAGGGGTTAACTCCACCTGGACGCGGTCTCCAGGAAGGATACGGATGTAGTGCATTCGCATCTTTCCGCTTATGTGTGCGAGCACTTTGTGGCCGTTGTCCAAATCAACCCGGAACATGGCGTTCGGGAGTGACTCGATGACGGTGCCCTCAAGAACAATCGCATCTTCCTTAGGTTTCGGCAGGGTGGAACCTCCTCGGCGCGTTCAAACCTTGTTGCTTGCACGCGGGAAAGACCTGGTTGCCCAGGTCAGCACACCACGCTACCGGACTCATTGAAGGCGACCAACCTGCAGGACGGAGCAGTTCGCGTGAGTTCCGGAGTTCATTGCGCGACCGCGGTCATTGGACGGCAGCAGAGATGGCCGCGTCGATCCGGGCGAAGACCTCGCCCTCTGTTCCTACACCACTGACAGTGCGGAGAGAATTCCGCGAATCGAACCAGTCAAGCAAAGGAGCGGTCTCTGTTTCGTACAGCTTGAGTCGGAGCGCTATCGCCTCGGGCGTGTCGTCGTCTCTGCGGCGATCCAACATCCGCTGAGTGACGGTCTCTGCGGGCACTTCGAGGTTTATGGCGATGGTCAAGTCCTGGTCGAGGGTTGTGAGTATGTGCTCAAGGGCGTTCGCCTGTTCGACGGTGCGCGGAAAACCGTCGAACAGCACACCGTTTTCGCTGATGTCGCGATGAGCGAAACGTTCGGCGACGATGCCGTTGATGATCTCATCAGAGACAAGACCTCCAGCTTCCATGATCTGTGATGCTTTGAGCCCCAGTTCGGTGCCTTGTGCCACAGCTGAGCGCAACACGTCGCCTGTGCTCACATGGACACAGCCGTATGATTCACAGATCCGAAGTGACTGTGTGCCCTTTCCCGAACCCTGACGTCCGAGGATCACCATTCGGAGCGGTGACATCTACTGGAGGAACCCTTCGTAGTTCCGCATCGTCAGCTGGCTGTCGATCTGTTTCATCGTCTCAAGCGCCACGCCCGAGGCGATCAGCAGTGAGATGCCGCCGAAAGCGAAACCGCCGGCGCCTGCTGCGGTGCCGGTGGCGGTCGGGTCGCTGTCGAGTGTGATCTTGATGATTATTGAGGGGATGAGTGCTACGCCGGCGATGAACAAGGCGCCCGGGAAGGTGATGCGGTTCAAGATCCGGGCCAGGTAGCGCTCAGTCTGGGGGCCGGGGCGGATTCCGGGAATGAAACCGCCCTGCTTACGGATGGTGTCGGCCTGCTTGGCCGGATCGAAAGTAATCGCCGTGTAGAAGTAGGCGAATCCCACAATCAACAAACCGAAGAACACCAGATAGGTGATGGCTGTGGGTTCGGCGAGATTGTTGTCGACCCAGCGCTGGACACTCCCCCCGAAACCCTCGCTGGGCAGGGCCACGGCTATGAGTGTGGGGACATACAACACTGAACTGGCGAAGATGATCGGGATCACGCCCGATTGGTTGACCTTCAAAGGAATGTAGGTGGACTGGCCCCCGTACATGCGGCGACCCACGACACGTCTAGCGAACTGAACCGGTATACGACGTTGACCCTGTTCAACGAACACGATGCAAACGAGCAGACCGACCGCGACCACGATCAAGCCGACCAGGGCGACGTTGCCATTCTCGGCTTTGACGGCTGCGCCCTGCGCGGGAAGGGTCGAGACCACGCTGGTGAAGATCAACAAGGACATACCGTTGCCGACGCCTCTTTGGGTGATGAGCTCTCCCATCCACATCAACAGTGCGGTACCGCTGGTGAGCGTGAGCACGACCACGAACACGGTCCAGGCATTGAACTTGGGCAAGAGGTCCACAGAGACGCCGAGACCGCCGTTGTGGAACAGGAAGGCGAAGCTGGTTGATTGGACAACCGCAATCGAAACCGTCAGATACCGGGTCCATTGGGTGATCTTGCGCTGACCCACGGCACCTTGCTGTTGCCACTGCTCGATCCTGGGAATGACCACGCCGAGGATCTGCATGATGATCGACGAGGTGATGTAAGGCATGATCCCCAACGCGAAGATCGCGAACTGGGTGAGTGCCCCCCCCGAGAAGAGTTGCATATAGGCCAGGATTCCGCCGCGGTTGGCGCTGTCTCGCAACGTTTGGACAGCCTCTATGTCAACCCCGGGCGCTGGAATGAACGAACCCAGGCGATAGAGCGCGATCATCGACAGGGTGAAGAGAATCTTCACCCGTAGGTCTGCGACCCGAAATACGTTCAGAACCCGTGACAGCACGGCGATCCTCTCTGAGGGTTAACGGTTGGTGTGTTGGTTGAAACTACCGTGCGGGGGACGTCGGTCGCCCCAAGGCAGCGCCAATCTCTCAACGCTACCGCCGACAGCGGTGATAGCCGATTCTGCCGAAGCAGAGAAAGCGTGAGCCTTCACATCGATCGCCTGTGAGATTTCACCACGTCCCAGGATTTTGATCAATGCGCCTTTGTGGACGAGGCCTTTTTCCATGAGCGACTCGGGCGTCACCTCGGTCAGGCCCGAGTCCTCGAGTGTGTCGAGGTTGATCGCCTGATACTCAACCCTGAACGGGTTCGTGAAACCTCGGAGTTTGGGGACGCGTCGCAACAACGGCATCTGGCCGCCCTCGAACCCGACCGGGACTCTGCTGCGGGCTCGTTGACCCTTGTGGCCGCGACCGGCGGTCTTCCCGGCCTTCCCGCCGATACCGCGTGCTTTGCGCTTAGGGCGTCGGTTGCTGCCCTCCGGGGGTTTGAGATCGTGTAGTCTGATCATTGGTCGACCTCCTCAACTTTGACTAAATGGGGGACCCGAGCAATCATGCCGCGGACCTCAGGCCGGTCCTCGAGCGTGTTGCTGGCACCGATCCTGCGAAGACCTAGAGCGCGCAGAGTGCCTCGTTGTTTGGGTTTGGTTCCAATAGCGGAGCGGACCTGGGTCACTTTGAGCATCATGGCACCTCAGTGGGGACCGTCGGCGCCGGGCGGCGCCGGCTGTCTTGATAGGCAGCCCAAAGACCCGCGGGAAGGAACTCTTCGGGGTCCAGGCCGCGCAGCTCAGCTATCTCATCAGGACGACGGAGACCCGCCAACGCGTTGATGGTTGCGCGAGCGATGTTGATGTTGTTCGACGAACCCAGTGATTTGCAGAGCACGTCGCTAATGCCGGCTTCTTCAAGGATGACGCGCGCGGCGCCTCCCGCTATAACTCCCGTACCAGGTGCGGCGGGTTTGAGCAGCACTCGACCAGCACCCATTTCCCCTATGGTTTCGTGGACAATGGTCGAGCCGGCCATGGCGACGCTGAACAGGTTGCGACGAGCTTCTTCGGTGCCCTTCTGGATCGCCAACGGCACCTCTTTGGCCTTGCCGTAACCGAGTCCGACTCTGCCGGCGCCGTCGCCGAGCACTACCAGCGCTGTGAAAGAGAACCTGCGTCCGCCCTTCACGACCTTGGCGACGCGGTTGATGTTGATTACGCGGGATTCACGCAGACCCTCCCCGCCGTCGCGTGGATTGTCCGGATTGCGCCCGCGGTCTTCTCGTTGATTGGCCATCAGAACTTCAGTCCTCCCTCACGGGCTGCTTCGGCGAGTGCGGCGACTTGGCCGTGGTAACGGAAACCACCACGATCGAACACCACCGTGTCGACGCCTGCGGTCTTTGCGCGTTCGGCGAGCAGGGCGCCGACTCTGCCGGCGGTTTCGGTGTTCGTGTTGCTGCCCGGACGCAGTGTCCGTTCAGTTGAAGCTGCCGCGACGAGTGTGCTGCCCGCAGAGTCGTCGATGATCTGCGCGGAGATGTGCCGGTTGGAGCGATGCACGGCCAGACGCGGTCGCTGCGCTGTGCCTTGTAGGGTTCTTCGAATTCTATAGTGGCGACGACGACGGTCCATTCGACGCTTCTGGGCGGTGTAGGACATTACTTGGCTGCCTTTCCGGCCTTGCGAATCACTCGTTCGTTCGCGTAGCGGATGCCTTTCCCCTTGTAGGGTTCGGGCTTGCGCCACTTGCGAATGTCAGCGGCTACCTGGCCCACCAGCTGTTTGTTGATCCCCTTGACCAGAATCTGGGTTTGTTGTGGAACTTCGAATTCGATGCCATCAGGAGCTTCGATGTCGACGCTATGACTGAAACCGAGCGCCAATTCGAGTTTGTTGGCGCCTTTGGCAACGGCTCGGTAACCGATTCCTTGAATCTGCAGTTCTTTGCTGAAGCCCTGAGACACGCCCACGATCATGTTGTGGATCAAGGAGCGTGACAAACCGTGGAACGATTTCGATTCGCTGCTGTCATCGGGTCGCACGACCTCCAGAACCCCATCGTTGTTGTTGACGGTTATACCGCCGGGGAGGGTTTGGTGCAGCGTGCCCTTGGCGCCTGAGACCGTGACCGAACTCCCACTGATTGAGACGTCCACCCCGTCTGGGACGGGGATTGGTGTTCTACCGACGCGACTCATAGTTCCACCTCACCAGACGAAGCAGAGGATCTCGCCGCCCATGCGGTTCTTCCTTGCTTCTCGATCAGACATGAGACCCTTGTTGGTGGAGACGACAGCAACACCGAGACCTCCCTGGACTCGAGGGATCTCGTCGCGTCTGCGGTAGACGCGCAGACCAGGTTTGGACACACGCTTGAGCCCTGAGATGACTCGGGAACGTTCAGGCGAGTACTTCATCTCGATGGTCAAGGTCCTGCCGGGACGGTCATTGTTGTCGGCCTCAGCGAAAGAACTGATGTAACCCTCGTTCTTCAACAGGTCGGCGAGTGCCAACTTCTGTTTGGAGGAGGGCATCGCCACCTCATCGTGCATAGCCACATTGGCGTTGCGGATGCGGGTGAGCATGTCTGAAATGGGATCGGTCATTGTCATGGCAGTGTCACCTCCTCACCAACTGGCCTTCTTGACACCGGGCAGTTCACCGGCATGAGCCATATTGCGGAGGCAGACTCGGCACAGACCGAAGCGGCGGTACACTGAGCGGGGTCGACCGCAGCGACGGCACCGTGTGTACGCACGTACTTTGAACTTCGGCGTGCGCTTCTGTTTTTGTTTGAGTGCTTGTTTTGCCATGGGTCACTGCCCTTCGCGTCGGAACGGAAACCCGAAAGCCGACAGCAGTGCGCTGCCTTGGTCGTCGGTGGTTGCCGTCGTAACAATCGTGATGTCCATGCCTCGGGTGGCACCGACTTTGTCATAGTCAATTTCGGGGAAGATGAGCTGTTCGGTCACGCCGAACGTGTAGTTGCCGTTGCCATCGAACGACCTTGCCGGGAGCCCCCGGAAGTCTCGTATCCGCGGGATCGCCAACGAGATGAGCCGGTCGAAGAACTCGTACATGCGGTTGCCGCGTAGAGTGACCTTGCAGCCGATGGCTTGACCTTCGCGTAGTTTGAAACTGGCAAGAGACTTCTTTGCCCTGGTAACGACCGGTTTCTGGCCTGCGATTGTGGTCATGTCCCCAAGGGCGCCCTCAAGTGACTTGGCGGAGCCGACCGCTTCACCGACTCCCATGTTGAGCACGATCTTCTCGAGCTTGGGAACCATCATCAGATTCGGCAACCCGAGCTCTTCTTGCAGTGCAGCACGGATTTCGTTGTCGTAGCGGGTGCGGAAACGAGGTGCGTAGGTTGTCGCAGGTATTGTCGTGCCGGGCATTACAGTTCCACCCCCGTACGGCGGCAGATGCGAACTTTTTGACCGTCTTCGGTGATCAGGTAGCCGACGCGGGTGGCCTTACCGTCTCCTGGACTCACCACCGCAACATTGGACACGTCGATCGGCATGGCCTTGTCGATGATCCCGCCTTGCTGGTCGCCCCGTGTCGGGGCTTGGTGCTTGCGTGCCAGGTTGACACCCTCGACGATGACCTTTCCCTTCTCGGGGATGGCTCGTTCCACGACGCCTTCAGCGCCTTTGTCTTTGCCTGACAGGACGACGACTCTGTCGCCGGCGTGGATTTTCATTGAGGCATACTTTTCTCTAATGCTCATCACAGGACCTCCGGGGCCAACGAAACGATGCGCATGAACTGTTTGTCCCGCAGCTCGCGGCCGACTGGCCCGAATATACGCGTGCCGCGTGGTTGGCGTTGTTCGTTGATCAGCACAGCGGCGTTCTCGTCGAAGCGGATGTAACTGCCGTCGGGGCGGCGCTTCTCTTTCTTGACACGCACGACTACACAGCGGACGACGTCGCCCTTCTTTACCTGAGCACCCGGGATGGCGTCTTTGACAGTGGCCACGAAAACGTCGCCGATGGAGGCGTAGCGGCGCTTCGAACCGCCGAGGACCTTGATGCACAAGACCTCTTTCGCTCCCGAGTTGTCGGCGATCCGAAGTCGCGACTCCTGCTGGATCACTTGGCACGCTCCAGGATTTCTACGAGCCTCCACCGCTTGTTCTTGGAAAGTGGACGAGTTTCTTGCACACGCACGCGATCGCCCACATTGAGAGTGTTCCCCTCATCGTGGACATGAAGACGTTTGGTGCGCTGGATCGTCTTCGAATAGCGACGGTGCTGCACTCGATCAATCGCTTCGACCACAGCGGTCTTGTCCATCCTGTTGGAGACGACTAGGCCCTCGCGGAGTTTGCGTGCGTTGCGCTGTTGGGTGGTTCGGGTCATTTCAGGCCTCCTCTGCCGCTTCAAGCGATTCAGCATCGGCGATCTCACGTGCTCGTAGTTCGGTGAGCACACGGGCGATGTCTTTTTTGACGGCTTTCAGGCGAGTCGAATCATCGAGTTGGTTGGTGGCGAACTGAAAACGCAGGTTGAACAGTTCTTCTTTGCAATCGGCCAGACGTTCAAAGAGGTCGGTGTCGTCCAGTTCGACGAGAGCGGTTCTCTTGGCCATCAGAACCCCTCCTCACGGGTCACGAAGCGGGCTTTGACAGGCATCTTCTGGATGGCGCGTTCGATCGCGGCACGGGCAATGTCTTCGTCGTGATACGACAGTTCGTAAAGGATGCGCCCAGGTTTCACAACGGCCACCCAGTGCTCCGGGTTGCCTTTGCCTGAACCCATCCGGGTCTCGGCGGGTTTGCTGGTCACTGGTTTGTCTGGGAAGACGTTGATCCAGACCTTGCCGCCGCGCTTGATGTGGCGAGTCATAGCGATACGGCCGGCCTCGATCTGGCGTGCGGTGATCCATCCCGGTTCAAGCGCCTGGATCCCGTAGTCGCCGTAGGTGACTTCGGTTGCACCCTTGGCGACTCCTTTGGTGCGACCTCGATGATGTTTGCGGTGTTTGACCTTTTTAGGCATCAACATGACGGCAACCTTCAGTCGTTCGCTCGGAAGTGGGGAGTCTCGCTGTGTTCGCGAGTCGAAGCTTCGATGGCGTCTTCTTCGTCGAGGAGCTTCTCGAACTCGGGATCGGCTTCTTTGATCAGCGGCGCCGGCTCTTCTTCGAGGTCCGGCTCACGATCGAGTGTCTCACGGAGACGGGCGGCTGCCGAAGAAACGATTCTGCGCGACTTTGACTGCCCTGATGTTTCGCCAGCCGCCATAGCGGCCTCGAGGGTGGCCTTGTCCTCAGTCAGGGTTTTGTACGGCAGGATGTCGCCCTTGTAGAGCCAGACCTTCACGCCGATCCGTCCGTAGGTGGTGGGCGCCTCGCGAAAGCCGTAGTCGACGTCGGCTCGGAGGGTGTGCAACGGGACGCGACCCTCGAGGTACCACTCGTTGCGAGCCATTTCTGACCCGCCGAGCCGACCCGAGCATTGCACGCGGATGCCTAGAGCACCCGCTTTCTGGGCGTTCTGCACGGCGCGTTTCATGGCACGCCTGAACGCCACCCGTCCAGCGAGCTGGTCGGCTATTCCCTGTGCGATCAAGGCTGCGTCGAACTCAGGTTGTTTGATTTCCTGGATGTTCAGTTGAACTTTGGCGTTGCCGGTGATCTTGGTGAGCCCGGTGCGCAGCCGGTCCGCCTCGCTGCCGCGACGACCTATGACAATCCCGGGACGGGCAGTGTGAACATCCACACGAAGACGGTCGCGGGTGCGTTCCACTTCCACTCGGCTGATAGCCGCATGGGGGAGTTCGGTGAACAAGAAATCACGGATCTGCCAATCCTCGATGACATTGTCGGCGTACTCTCGGCGGTCCGCGAACCAGCGACTCTTCCATTCCGTTGTGACGCCGAGGCGGAATCCGTAGGGGTTGACCTTCTGTCCCATCAGTCTTGTTCTCCGGGCATTTGTCTGTCGGTGCCTTCAGTGTCGTCGGTGTCTTCGTCGGCTGTGTCGTTCGAGACGATGTCGGTGAGTTCGTCTTCAGCGTCTCCGGGAGCGTCACTCGATGTCATCGCCTGTTCGGCAGCAGCGACGATTTCTGCTGCCTGTTCTTCGACCGTCTGCTCGACGGCCCCGGTTTCTGCGGCCTCATCGGCTGCTTCGCCCTCGCCGGCTTCAGCCCCTGTCCCACGTCCGCGGCTCCGTTGAACCCTGCGTCGGCGCGCCTCGGCTGCGTTGCTGGTGATACTGCGGCCTCTGCTCGTTTCGCGTTCGAGGATCGCTTCAAGTTCGGCTTCTCCGTACTGACTGACGATCACAGTGATGTGGCAGGTTCGTTTGAGAATGGGTGTGGCACGTCCACGAGCTCGTGGACGTGCTCGTTTGAGGGTCATGCCCTCATCTGCGTAGCAGGCTGAGACGAACAACTCTTCGGCCATCAGGTTGTCGTTGTGCGCAGCGTTGGCAACAGCGGAATCAAGGACTTTGGCCACTTCTCTACTGATGCCGCGTTCGGAGAATGCGAGAATCTCGGAGGCCTCACCGTAAGACTTGTTGCGGATCTGGTCGAGCACCTCGCGTGCTTTGTAGGCCGAAGACCGAACATACTTGGCCTGAGCCCGTGTTCCTGGGCGTTCGTTGGTCTTGGGGCCGGTCATCAGCGACGGGCTCCCCGTTCTTGGCCTGCATGGAACTTGAAGGTACGGGTCGGGGCGAACTCACCGAGTTTGTGTCCGACCATCGACTCGGTGAGATAGACCGGCACGTGCTTGCGGCCGTCGTGCACCGCGATCGTGTGGCCCACCATGTCGGGGATGATGGTCGAGCGTCGCGACCAGGTCTTTATAACCTTCTTGTTGCCGGACTCGTTGAGCGCGTCGACCTTCTTCAAGAGGTGGTCGTCGACGAAGGGGCCCTTCTTCAGACTGCGCGGCATAACGGTTACCTCCGCGAACCGCGCGTCCGGCGACGGCGCACGATCAGCTTGTCGGACTGTTGGTTCTTTCTGCGGGTTCGGCTTTCGGGCTTGCCCCACGGTGACACCGGATGACGGCCACCGGAAGTTTTGCCCTCGCCGCCGCCATGCGGGTGATCGACCGGGTTCATGGCGACACCGCGAGTCTGTGGGCGTTTGCCCTTCCAGCGGTTGCGTCCGGCCTTGCCGATCTTCAAGAGTTCGTGGCTTGAATTGCCGACCTCGCCGACTGTCGCCCGACAATCGATCGGCACCCGACGCATCTCACTGCTGGGGAGCCGCAACGTGGCGAAGTCGCCTTCCTTGGCGACCATGTGGATGGCAGCGCCTGCTGAACGGCCCATCTTGGCGCCCGCGCCGGCTTTGAGCTCCACATTGTGTACGACCGTACCGACCGGGATGTAGCGCAACGGCAGAGCGTTGCCGACGCGGATGTCGGCGCCTCTGCCGGACTGCAGCTTGTCACCGACTCGAAGATCACGAGGAGCGAGGATGTAGCGCTTCTCGCCATCGTGATAGTGCAACAGAGCTATGTTGCAGGTGCGGTTGGGGTCGTACTCAATCGATGCGACAGTAGCCGTCACGCTGTCTTTGCTGCGGTTGAAGTCGATCACTCGGTAGCGCCGCTTGTGGCCGCCTCCACGGTGACGGGAGGTCTTGCGTCCGTAGTTGTTGCGCCCGCCTGTAGCGGACTTGCCGGCGATCAGGCTGCGTTCAGGCTCTGTTTCGGTGATCTCAGAGAAGTCCGAGGATGTCTGGAAACGACGTCCGGGACTTGTTGGTTTGCGTTTACGAATGGCCATGGCTCACGCTTCAAACAGATCAATTGAGTCACCCTCAGCGAGGGTGACGCGGGCACGCTTCTGGTCGCTGGTGCGGATCCAACGGTTTGTACGTCGTTCGCGCCTGCGTTTGCCTTTACGGTTCAGGGTGTTGACCTTCAATACCGAGACGTCGAAGACGGTTTCTACGGCGTCGCGGATCTCGGACTTGGAGGCTTTCGGAGCCACGATGAAGGTGTAGACACCCTTCTCAAGCAACTCGTAGGACTTTTCTGACACGACCGGGCGCAAGATTACATCACGATGGTCCTTCACTGTTCCTCCCCGCTGCCTTCAGTGACTTTGGTTGCACGGTTCAGGGTCGCTTCGGTGAACACGACGACATCGGAATCCAAGACGTCGTAGGTATTGAGTTCAGTCGTGTGCAGGCAGGACACGTGCGGAAGGTTTCGAAAACTCTTGGCGGCGTTGGTGTCGCCGTCGTCAAGGACGACCAGCACCTTGCCCTTCGCGCCGACAGCTTCAAGGGCCGCGTCGGCGTCCTTGGTCCTGGGAGTCTCAAAGCTCCATGCGTCGACCACGATGATGTTGCCTTCGCCGGCTCGGTCAGACAACGCGCCGGCCAGAGCGAGTCGGATCATCTTCTTCGGCGTCCGTTGCCCGTAGTCGCGGGGCTTGGGACCATGGGCGATCCCTCCTCCCCGCCAGATCGGAGAGTTCCGCGATCCGGCCCGGGCACGGCCCGTGCCTTTCTGGCGCCACGGTTTGGCCCCGCCGCCCCGCACTTCTGAGCGACTCCTGGTGCTGTGGGTGCCCGACCGTTTGGCGGCTAGTTGTGCAGTCACGACTTGATGCATCACCGCGAGGTTGGGTTCGACCCCGAACAGCTCGGGCGGGAGCACCACCTCGCCGGCGTCGGCTCCCCTCTGTGTCTTGACAGCAACGGAATTCTGTGTCTTGACAGCAACGGAATCAAAGGACTCCTTGTCGTCCGCGGGCTTGGCGGCGATCCCAGGCCCCGTCGGAGTCGGTTCAGCCATCTCGGGCCCCCTTCGCCGCGTTGCGCAGAATCACCGTGCCCCCGGCAGGACCGGGGACTGAGCCTCGCACCAGGACCACTTCAGCGCCCGGGTCGCTTTCCACTACTTCAAGATTCAAAGTCGTGACCTTCTCGTTGCCTGCCCGGCCAGGCATTCTGCGCCCCCGAAAGACACGTGAAGGCGTGGCACACTGGCCGATTGCGCCAGGTTTGCGATGTACTTTGTGAGCGCCGTGTGAAGCAGGCGCGCCGGAGAATCCGTGCCGTTTCATCACTCCTGAAAAGCCCTTGCCTCTAGAGATTGCGGTCACGTCCACACGCTCGCCCTGATCGAGCAGATCGGCTGCGATTTGTTGACCAACGGAATAATCCGAGACGTCGTCGAGGCGCAACTCAACGAGCTTTTGACCCGGTTCGACGCCGGCAGCGGAGAAATGCCCCGCTTCGGGCATGTTCAGCTTTGCGGGATCCTTGATGCCGAGCGTCACCTGGATCGCCGAGTAACCGTCGTTCTCGGGTGTCTTGATCTGCACGACGCGACAAGGCGAGACACGTAGAACAGTGACTGGAACGACGCGGTTCTCCTCGTCCCAAACCTGCGTCATGCCGACTTTCTTGCCGACGATCGCCTTGCTGGCCATAATTGCTAATTGCTTCCTGTGGTCCTAGTGTGAGCTGCCGCTCACGCGAGCGCTCCGCACAGGCGGACCCGGCGGAGCGTGCTTCGGTTTTGCGATGTGGTTCCCGTTGGGCCTTCATCAACATCGGTTGTTGTGGCGCGAGCACTATACGGAACCCTCGCCGAACAAGACTTTGGAGCTTACCGGGAATTCCCGTCATACCAACCGGTATGAACCGACCCAATAATTGTCTTTGCTGTGTGAGCACCTTTCGAGCATCCCCGAATCGCTGTCAGTTTCGTTGTAGCGTCCGCGTCGATGGCAGACGAAACGGGGTCGACCTCAGGCGGCAGCAGTGTTGCGGAGCCGCGAGACAACGCTGGTGCGGTGGTCCCTCGTTGGGTCGTCAAGGCGATTGCATTATTCTGGCTGGGTTGGGTCTTCGTCTACATCGGCACCGGCGCGGTCCGGGCATTGCGTTCGTTCCTCATCGTCATGTTGATCTCGGTGTTCTTCAGTTTCGCGATCGAACCGGCTGTCAACCGGATGGAAGCCTGGAAGATTCGTCGCGGGTTGGGCGTGTGGATCGTCTATATCGCTTCTCTTCTCGCACTGGCAGGGTTCTCAGCGGCGATCGGGACGGCTCTAGCAGACCAGATCGACAATTTCGTCGACGAAGCACCCGGTTATCTCGATGACCTTGAAGGCTGGTTGCAGGACAACGTCGACGACGACATCGACCTGCAGGAGATTCAAGACGAGTTCGTCGAAGGGGGAGGAGTCAGCGACCTGGCCGAGCGTTTCGCCGATGATCTCGTCAACCTCGGCACGACACTGCTCAATATTGTCTTCCAAGCGTTCACTGTCTTGTTGTTCACGTACTATCTGGTTGCTGAAGGCCCGAAATTGAGACTCACTGTCGGTTCGCTGCTGGCGCCTGAACGCCAGGGGATGCTGATGCAGATCTGGGATCTAGCGATCGAGAAGACCGGTGGGTATGTGTTCTCCCGTACAGTCCTCGCGGCCGTCTCGGCACTGGCTCACGGGATCGTCTTTGAGATTCTCAACGTTCCCTTCCCGATTCCGCTGGCACTCTGGGTCGGGGTGATCTCACAGTTCATCCCGGTGATCGGCACATACATTGCGGGTGCCTTCCCGGTGCTGATCGCCGTACTTGACGAACCCCGAACGGCACTGTGGGTGTTGCTCATGATCGTGCTCTACCAACAATTCGAGAACTATCTGCTGTCTCCAAGAATCACTGCCCACACCATGGAAATCCACGTAGCAGTCGCCTTCGGGTCTGTGATTGTGGGTTCGGCACTACTAGGTGTTGTCGGTGCGTTGCTGGCGCTTCCGTTCGCTGCGACCGTTCAAGCGTTCATCTCCGGGTATCTGCAGCACCGCGCGGCTTCAACGACGAAGTCCTGACTTGGTCGACGGCTCAGTCAGCGACTTGGTGAACGGCCGGTCAACTACTTGGGCGGCGGAGGTCTGCCAGCTCAGCGAAGTCGCCTAGCAGCGACTCGGGTGAAGGCGCCTCAAAGGAGATGCTCTCATCGAATTCTCGGTACTCGATGACGTGTTGCCACGACGGGACCTCGACCTCTGCGTCGTCGTCGCTGAAGACCGCTGCAAACCCACCGAACAACGAAGAAAGGTCCACGACCATCTTGCGCAGCAGCATGTCGGCGTCGATCCAGACGTCGACTGCGACGACCCCGTCGAACCCGCCGGCCAGATCACCGGACTCGTCCCGGGAAGCAGCCGTCGGAGCCAGGCCGGCCGGCGCGACGGTGAATCGAAGGTGCCGAGTCGGCACACCGAATACTTCTTCTTCAGCCAACTCGGTTGCTTCTTCGGCCTCGTCCGCGAGGTATCGCAAGTCCCCTGCAGGGTCGCAGTCAACAGTCCCGGTCCTGAACTGAGTCAGTGGGGAAGCGCAAGCGATCGCGTACCGCTCGGCGTCCGCGCCGGCGACTGTGAACCATGCTGTCCCACCCTCGAAGCCGGGAAACAATCGCTCGAAGCCGGGCAACGACCGCGCTGCGAACTCACCCGGAAGTCCCACGTATGTTCGGCCGTCCACGATTCGAACAGTCGACGGCGGAAATGCCGGGTCGTTGCTCGACAACATTGATTGAACGTCGCCTTGTGCGTCAGCTTCGAAGTCGACTGTCAGGTTTTCACCGGAAGCGTCGACCATATCGCCCTCAAACCTTGTCTGCCCGCGTACGGCCCGGCCGGCTGTGGAGTCGATGGCAGCCAGCAGGAACTCTGAAGGCGAATTGCCTGTGGCGGGCGATTCAGTCGTAGCCGGTACGTCTTCGGGCGCGACTTCCTCGCTCGAGACTTCGGTCGTGTCCGGTTCCGGGTCAGTTGTGATGTTGTTGTTGCCGCAACCGGCCGCAATGAGAGCTGCTACTGCAATGAGAGCTGCTGCTGTGGGTTTGGCCATGGTCGCCTCCGGACTGTGTCTGTTATAACGGAATGACGCCCGGCAGGACCGGATGGTTCCATCGGATTCAACTGAATCACAGAATTCGTGACGGGACGACCTTGGAGGCCGAGTGGACATGTGGGTCAACGCGGCCCGTACGGTACGAGGCCGTGGCCCGAGCGGCCCGTGAGCGCAGCGAACAGGAGCGGGAGTACCCCCGGCTTCGACGCGACGTACTTGCCGCCTGTTCGCGCTCGTTCTTAAGCCTGTTGGATCTTGATCTCTATGTCGACGCCGGCAGGCAGGTCGAGACGTTGCAGGGAATCGACGGTTTTAGGCGAAGGTTCAAGGATGTCCAAGAGACGCTTGTGGATGCGCATCTCGAAGTGTTCCCTGGAATCCTTGTCCTTGAACGGACCCTTGATGACCGTGAAGCGGTGCTTCTCAGTGGGCAACGGGATCGGACCTGACAGACGGGCCTGTGTCCGCTTGACCGTCTCGACGATCTTCTTGGTCGACTGATCGATGATCTCGTGATCGTAAGCCTTGAGCCGGATGCGGATCTTTTGTCCCGTTGCCATGGTCAGCCCGTTACTTGATGATCTTCGTGACTGAACCGGCGCCGACGGTGCGGCCGCCTTCGCGGATCGCGAAACGAAGGCCTTCATCCATGGCGATCGGGTTGATCAACTCGACGTGCATCGCCGTGTTGTCGCCAGGCATGCACATCTCTGTGCCTTCGGGCAGCGAGATGTTGCCGGTGATGTCGGTCGTACGGAAATAGAACTGAGGACGATAGTTGGTGAAGAAGGGTTTGTGGCGTCCACCCTCCTGCTTCGACAACACATAGACCTGAGCTTCGAACTCGGTGTGGGGAGTGATGCTCCCGGGAGCGGCGAGCACCTGGCCACGTTGAACCTCGTCCTTGTCGACACCACGCAGCAAAGCACCGATGTTGTCGCCTGCCTGGCCTTGGTCGAGTAGCTTGCGGAACATTTCAACACCGGTACAGGTCGTCTTCGAGGTCGGCTTGATGCCCACGATCTCGATCTCGTCGCCTGTGTGGACAACGCCCTGTTCAACCTTGCCGGTGACCACGGTGCCGCGGCCTGTGATAGAGAAGACGTCTTCAATGGGCATGAGGAAAGGCTTGTCAAGGTCTCGTTCGGGGGTCGGCACATAGTCGTCCACCGAAGCCATCAGTTCCATGATGGCTTCGGACGCTTCTGCGTCTCCCTCGAGCGCCTTCAGTGCTGAGACGTGTACGACCGGCGTGTCGTCACCTGGGAAGCCGTATTCATTGAGAAGCTCGCGCACCTCAAGCTCGACGAGCTCCAACAGCTCCTCGTCATCGACCATATCGACCTTGTTGAGGGCCACGGCGATCTTCGGCACGCCGACCTGGCGGGCGAGCAGCACGTGCTCACGGGTCTGGGGCATCGGGCCGTCAGCGGCGGACACGACGAGAACAGCTCCGTCTACCTGAGCTGCGCCGGTGATCATGTTCTTGATGTAGTCGGCGTGACCAGGCATGTCGACATGGGCGTAGTGACGGTTCTGCGTCTCGTACTCCACGTGGGACACGTTGATCGTGATGCCGCGCTCCCGCTCTTCAGGAGCATTGTCGATGTTCTCGAAATCGGTGAAGGTTGAACCCTCCACATGTTCGGAGAGAACTTTGGTGATCGCTGCTGTCAGCGTGGTCTTGCCGTGGTCGATGTGGCCCATCGTTCCTACGTTGACGTGCGGCTTGTCCCGCTTGAACGTCTCCTTAGCCATTACTGCCTTCCTTGGTTGATTCTGTGGTTTGGGTTAGGAGACAATCATGCGCCGCGGACGCGGGCGACGATCTCTTCCTGGACGTTTGCAGGTGTTGGCTGGTACGAGTCGAATTGCATCGTGTACGTTGCCCGCCCCTGCGTGCGCGAACGCAGATCCGTACTGTATCCGAACATCTCAGATAGCGGCACTAGAGCATTCACGACTTGGTTGTTTCCTCGTTGTTCGGTGCCCTGCACGCGACCACGACGAGAGTTGACATCACCCACGACATCGCCAAGATGGTTGTCGGGGGTGACGATCTCTACGGCCATCACCGGTTCAAGAAGCGTTGGTCGGGCTCGCGGTGCAACCTCGCGGAACCAGGCGTTGCCGGCGATCTTGAACGCCATCTCCGAGGAGTCCACATCGTGGACCTTGCCGTCGTTGAGAGTGACTTTGACATCGACGGTCGGGAACCCGGCCAGCACCCCGTTGCTCATTGCTTCCCTGATGCCTTCACCCACCGGCTTGATGAATTCCTTGGGTATGGCACCGCCGGTAACGGTGCTCTCAAATTCATAAGCACCGCCTGGATTGGGTTCAAGGGTCGCGGAGATGACCGCGAACTGTCCGCTGCCGCCAGTCTGCTTCTTGTGCGTGTAGGTGTGGTCGACAACTGGTCGAGTGATGGTCTCGCGGTAGGCAACCTGTGGTTTGCCGACGCTTGCCGCCACCCTGAACTCACGCATCATGCGGTCGACGAGGACTTCAAGATGCAACTCACCCATGCCGGCGATGATCGTCTGCGCGGTTTCTTCGTTGGTACTGACCTGGAAAGTCGGATCCTCTTCGGAGAGGGCCTGCAACGCCCTTCCCATCCGTTCCTGGTCCGCTTTGGATTTCGGTTCGACAGCCACCTCAATAACCGGATCAGGGAAGTCAAGGTTCTCAAGGGTGATCGGATGACTGGGATCGCACAGGGTGTCTCCGGTACGAGCATTTTTGAGGCCGATCGCGGCGGCGATGTCGCCAGTGGCGACCCGGTCCTTGTCGACACGGTCGTTGGCGTGCATTTCAAGAATGCGACCAACCCGCTCCCGGCTCGATGTGCGGGTGTTGAGGATTTGCGTGCCTTTGTCGAATGAACCGGAATAAACCCTGAAATAGGTGAGACGACCTACATGGGGGTCGGTCATGATTTTGAAGGCGATAGCCGAGAAGGGTTCGTCGTCGCTGGCTTTGCGCGCGGTTTCGCTGCCTGAACGGTCAGCACCGACGATGGGCGGAATGTCGAGGGGTGAGGGCAGAAAGTCGACCACGGCATCCAGCAGAGGTTGAACACCCTTGTTCTTGAATGCCGTGCCGTTCAATATCGGCACCAGTCCGTTTTCCAGGGTGCCTCTGCGGATTGCCTGGCGGAGTTCGCTCTCGCTTATCTCTTCGTCCTCAAGGACCTTCATCATGATGTCTTCATCTTGATCTGCGGCAACTTCCAACAGCATGTTGCGGTATTCCTCGGCTTGATCTGCCAGCTCCGAGGGAATCTCAACTTCGTCCCAACTCGCGCCGAGGTCTTCGCCTCGCCAGACGAGTGCCTTCATCTTCACCAGATCCACAACTCCGGCGTAATCACTTTCGGCGCCTATAGGGAGTTGCATTACGGCGACGTTGTTGGTCAGACGGTCTTTGATGGTGTCGAGCACGAAGAAGAAGTCAGCTCCGGTGCGGTCCATCTTGTTGATGAAACACATGCGCGGAACGCCGTAACGGTCGGCTTGGCGCCAGACCGTCTCGGTCTGGGGTTCGACGCCGGCCACACCGTCGAATACGGCTACGGCTCCGTCGAGCACGCGCAGAGACCGCTCGACTTCAACAGTGAAGTCTACGTGGCCCGGAGTGTCGATGATGTTGATGCGGTGATCGTTCCAAAGACAATGGGTAGCAGCGGAGGTGATGGTGATGCCCCGCTCCTGCTCTTGTTCCATCCAGTCCATGGTGGCGGCACCGTCGTGAACTTCACCGATCTTGTAGGAGCGGCCGGTGTAGTAGAGGATCCGTTCGGTGGTGGTCGTCTTGCCCGCGTCGATGTGGGCCATGATCCCGATGTTGCGTGTCTTGGCGAGCGGAGTTCGCTTTTCAGCCATCAGAGTTCCTCGATGAGTTCGTCAGCACACTACCGCTGCATCACCAGCGGTAGTGTGCGAAAGCCTTGTTGGCCTCCGCCATCTTCTGGACATCTTCACGTCGTTTGCATGACGCACCGATTCCGTTGCCGGCGTCTATGATCTCGTTGGCCAAGCGTTCGGCCATGGTGCGCTCGCGACGTCCACGGGCGTAGCTGACAATCCAACGAATCGACAAGGTGGTGGCCCGACGAGGACGGACCTCTATGGGCACCTGATAAGTCGCGCCGCCTACACGGCGGCTCTTGACTTCAAGCTGCGGGCGGACATTGTCGACCGCTCGTTTGAGCGTGGCAACCGGTTCTGAACCGGTCTTCTGCTCAACGGAGTCGAGCGCGTCATAGACGATGCGCTCGGCGAGCGTACGTTTGCCGCGCTGAAGTATCTTGTTGATGAACTGTGTGACCAGAACCGAGTTGTAAATCGGATCGGGACGGATCTCCCGGCGCGGCGCGGGACCTTTGCGCGGCATCGTCAGCCTTCCTTCTTGGTGCCGTATCGGCTGCGGGCCTGCTTGCGGTCGCGGACGCCTGAAGTGTCGAGGGTGCCACGCACAATCTTGTAGCGGACACCAGGAAGATCCTTGACGCGACCACCGCGGACGAGCACAATCGAGTGCTCCTGAAGGTTGTGGCCCTCGCCGGGGATGTAGGCGGTCACTTCGGTGCCGCTGGTCAGTCGAACACGGGCAACCTTGCGTAACGCCGAGTTGGGCTTCTTGGGCGTGGCTGTATAGACACGAGTACATACTCCGCGACGTTGGGGAGCGCCCTTGAGCGCGGGGGTCGCTTCCTTGCGACGTTTCGATTGGCGACCCTTGCGGACCAGTTGCTGAATTGTGGGCACAGAGATTTCCTGGGTATTAGGTGGTTTGCTTAGGCAGTAAGCGGCTGACAGGCGCGCTCAGGCCGACCGCAAAGCATACGAGCGAGATGAGGGAACCTCAACCTGTCACCTTCATGAAAGGTACGAGGAGAGTTTCATAATAGTGGCATGAGGGTCGAGCCAGTCGAACTGCGGCTACTGAACCGCGGTGGCTGCGTTGACCGCAGCTGTCTTCGAAGCAAGCCAGTCGGATAGATCTTCCTGCCCATCGTCGGTGGAGTAGTAGTCCATCGGCTCGTACTGCGGAGCGTTGGGCGCAATGTTGCGGTACTCGCCCATGCCGGTGCCGGCGGGGATGAGCTTGCCGATGATGATGTTCTCTTTCAAGCCGTGCAACGAGTCGCTCTTCGACTCGATAGCGGCCTCGGTGAGAACACGAGTCGTTTCCTGGAAGGAGGCTGCCGAAAGCCATGACTCGGTGGCCAGTGACGCCTTCGTGATCCCCATCAACTGGGGGCGGCCCTCCGCAGGCTGTCCACCCTCTTCGATCACTTGCCGGTTGGTGTCGGCGAAAGTTTTCTGTGCCACCTGATAGCCCGGCAAGAAATCGGTGTCACCAGGTTCGTTGATCAAGATGCGCTTGGTCATCTGACGCACGATCAGTTCGATGTGCTTGTCATGTATCGACACGCCCTGGTCGCGGTACACCTTCTGCACCTCGTTGACGAGGTACTGCTGTGTTTCTCGCACTCCCTTTATCTCGAGGAGTTCCTTGGGGTCGCGGGCTCCCTCGACCAGAGCATCGCCGGCGCGGATTTCTTGACCGTCGAGGACTTCCAGCCGGGAGCCGGAGGCGATTGTGTAGGACTGTTCCTCGCCGTCGTCGGCCACGATCACAACTTCGCGTCCGCGTCCGTCGTCTTCACCTGCCCGAACTACACCGGAGATGCGGGCCAGCGTGGCTTTGCCTTTGGGTGTGCGAGCTTCGAAGAGCTCAACCACGCGGGGCAGACCACCGGCGATGTCCTGGGCTCCGGCAACGCCGCCGGTATGGAACGTACGCATGGTGAGCTGAGTTCCGGGTTCACCGATCGACTGGGCGGCGATCACTCCGACAGCTTCACCGAGTTCGATCGATTCTCCGGTCGCCAGCGACATCCCGTAGGACTTCGCGGAGATGCCGTAGGCTGAATCGTCGGTCAACGGTGACAGTACCCGAACACGGTTGACGGTTGGATCGTCACGCAGGGTGGCGAGTTCATCGTCGCCCACCATGGTTCCACGTTCAATCTCAGTTCCGTCGGACAGTTCGACGCCATCTGCGAGAACCCGACCGAAAAGCCTGGTTTCGAGGTGGGACAGCTTGTCGGGGGTGTCGGGCTGGATATCGTCGAGCCAGATCCCGCGGACCACGCCCGGACGATCGAAGGGGTCCTCGTCGTTGATGATGAGTTCCTGGGCGACGTCGACGAGACGGCGTGTGAGGTAGCCGGAGTCAGCGGTGCGCAAGGCGGTGTCGACCAGACCTTTACGGGCGCCGGGAGTAGCGATGAAATACTCCAGTACTTTGAGGCCTTCACGGAAGTTGCTCTTGATCGGACGGGGGATCATGTCGCCACGAGGGTTGGCGACGAGCCCGCGCATCCCGGCGATCTGACGAACCTGGGTGGTGTTTCCCCTCGCCCCGGACGAGACCATCATGTTGACCGGGTTGAAATCGTCTGATTCGAGTTGGTCTTTCATGCGTTCTGTGACCTCTGAGGTCGCTCGAGACCAAAGCTCCACTTCCATCTGTCGGCGTTCGCCGTCGGTGATGACGCCTCTGCGGAACTGTCCTTCGATCGTGTCGGCCATCTTCTCGTGGCGGTCGAGAATCCTGGCTTTTTCCCGAGGTGTTGCGACATCCTCGATCGAGATCGTCAGACCCGACCGCATCGCATAGTCGAAGCAGAGGTCTTTGATGGCGTCAAGGCTCACGGCAACGTCTTGTTTGGGGTAGCTGCGCGCCAGATCATCGACGATCCGACCCATCACCTTCCGATCCACCTTGGTGTTGATGTAGGGGTACGCGTCGGGCAGTGTCTCGTTGAAAAAGACTCGACCTGCGGTGGTGGAGTCGTATTTGGCCCCTTCGTCTTCAGCGTTGGTCAACAGATCTGGGATACGGAACTGAATCGGCGCGTGGATTGCTAGATCGCCACGTTCAAAAGCGTTGTGGACTTCACGCGGGTCGCGGAATGCTCGACCCGCGCCGATGGCGTCGTCGACTTGTTCGGTCAGATAGTACGCACCGATGATCATGTCTTGAGTGGGCGTCACCAGGGGACGGCCGTTGGCCGGGCTGAGCACGTTGTTGGCGCTGAGCATCAGCACCCGGGCTTCAGCTTGGGCTTCAGACGACAAGGGCAGATGGACCGCCATCTGGTCTCCGTCGAAATCTGCGTTGAAGGCTGCGCACACCAATGGATGCAGGCGGATCGCTTTGCCTTCCACCAATACCGGTTCGAAGGCTTGAATGCCCAGGCGATGCAGTGTCGGCGCGCGGTTCAGGAGCACCGGGTGTTCTTGAATGACGTCTTCGAGCACATTCCAAACCTGTGGTTTGCGGCGTTCGACCATGCGTTTGGCTGATTTGATGTTCTGTGCTATTTCGGCATCGACCAGTTTCTTCATCACGAACGGCTTGAAGAGTTCAAGGGCCATGATCTTGGGAAGGCCGCACTGATGGAATTTCAGTGTCGGTCCGACCACGATCACCGAACGGCCTGAGTAGTCGACACGCTTGCCCAGAAGGTTCTGGCGGAATCGTCCCTGCTTGCCTTTGAGCATGTCTGACAGCGACTTCAGGGGGCGATTACCGGGTCCGGTGACTGGGCGCCCACGTCGTCCGTTGTCGAACAGGGCGTCTACTGCCTCTTGCAGCATCCGCTTCTCGTTGTTGATGATGATGTCGGGAGCGCCAATGTCGAGTAGGCGCTTCAGTCGGTTGTTGCGGTTGATCACCCGTCGGTAGAGATCGTTGAGGTCCGAGGTCGCGAAACGGCCACCGTCGAGTTGGACCATTGGACGCAGTTCCGGCGGAATGATCGGGATGGCGTCCAAGATCATGGCGCGAGGATTGTTGATCCGGCGGCCGTGTTCGTCGCGGCGATTGAAGGCGGCCAGGATCTTCAGCCGTTTGATGGCCTTCTGCTTGCGTTGCGCGGAAAGACCCCTCTGACCTTCAGGCGGGTTGATCTGTTCCCGCAGCGTCGCCTCTTCTTCGTCGAAGTCCAGTGATTCGGCGAGGTGCGCTATCGCGCCGGCTCCCATGCCGCCCTCGAAGTAGGCGCCCCAGCGGTCCTGCATCTCCCGCCAAAGCATTTCGTCCTCGACGATCTGACGGGCGAAGAGCCCTGTGAACTCCTCCCAAGCTCGCTCGAGTGTGTCGAGTTCAGATTCGTACTGTTGGCGGATATCGGCGAGGTCCCGGTCCGCTTGGCGACGCAGAGCCTTCAGTTCCGAATCCTTGGCGCCGTCCTTCTCGAGGGCTTCGAGTTCGCGTTCGAGTTCTTCAACACGACTCTCAAGATCCTCTTCCATTTCAGAAACGATGGCGTCGCGTTCGGCTGCAACCTCAGCCTCGAGTTCGCTCCTGTCCGTGTCGCGTCGTTCCTCATCGACCGATACCACCAGGTTGGCGGCGAAATAGATGACTTTCTCGAGTTGCTTGGCTTTGAGCTCCTCGCGGGGCTGGGTTCCCATCAGCAGGTAGGCAAGCCAGGAGCGGGTACCGCGGAGATACCAGATATGGACCGCAGGGGCAGCAAGTTCCAGGTGCCCCATCCGTTCACGCCTCACCTTTGAGCGCGTCACCTCGACGCCGCACCGCTCGCAGATGATTCCTTTGAAACGGACACGCTTGTACTTTCCGCAGGAGCATTCCCAGTCTTTGGTGGGACCGAAGATCTTTTCGCAGAACAGCCCGTCTTTTTCGGGCTTGAGAGTGCGGTAGTTGATGGTCTCAGGTTTTTTGACTTCACCGTTGGACCACGTGCGAATGCTGTCGGCGGTGGCGAGACCGATCTTCAGGTTGGAGAAATCGTTGACATCGAGCATGACTGTCCTCTCAGCTCTGTTAGTTCTGTCGCTCAGCCGCGTGCGGCACGAGCCGCGGCGCGGGCTGCATCTTCTTCATCCGATCCCCGCTCGGGGCGCTGGAGATCAATTCCCAGTTCCTCAACGGTTCGGAAGGTTTCCTCATCGAGTTCCTGCATCTCGATTTCCTGACCCTCTGAGGAGAGGACCTCTACGTTGATGCACAAGGCCTGCATCTCTTTGATGAGCACCTTGAACGATTCGGGAATGCCCGGTTCGGGAATGTTGTCACCTTTGACGATGGCCTCATAGACCCTGACCCGGCCCAAGACGTCGTCGGACTTGATGGTCAGCAGTTCCTGCAGACAGTAGGCGGCACCGTACGCTTCGAGGGCCCACACCTCCATCTCACCGAAGCGCTGTCCGCCGAACTGGGCCTTACCACCGAGCGGTTGCTGGGTAATCATCGAATACGGGCCTGTTGAGCGGGCATGGATCTTGTCGTCGACGAGGTGCGACAACTTCAAGATGTAGACGTAGCCCGTCATGATCGGGTTGTCGTAGGGTTCGCCGGTGCGACCGTTGTACAACACCTGTTTTCCGTCGTTGCCGATCAGTCGAGTCTTGCCGTCGTGGCTCTCCGGGTTGAGGTTCTTCAAGATGTCGACGATCACCGGTTTGTTGCCCGCTAGTTCCTTTTCGTCCCATTTGGCACCGTCGAAGACGGGAGTGGAGATGAAAGTCGCCGGCTTGGTAGTCGGGCGAGTCTTGGATTCGGCATCCCGGGCCGGCTTGACCCCGACCTGCTCTCCGTCGGTTTCCCAACCCCAGCGGGCGCAGTAACCGAGGTGGGCTTCCAGTACCTGACCGACGTTCATGCGTGACGGCACGCCGAGCGGATTCAAGATGATGTCGACCGGTTGGCCGTCGGCGTTGTAGGGCATGTCCTCGATCGGCAGGATCTTGGAGATGACGCCCTTGTTGCCGTGGCGTCCAGCGAGCTTGTCGCCGACACTGATCTTGCGTTTCTGGGCCACGTAGACCCGGACCAGTTGGTTGACGCCCGGGGGCAGCTCGGCGTCGTCGCGGCTGAAAGCCTTGACATCGATGACTTTGCCGCTCTCACCATGCGGAACCTTCAGTGAGGTGTCGCGTACTTCTCGGGCCTTCTCCCCGAAGATGGCCCGCAACAGGCGCTCTTCAGGCGTCAGTTCGGTCTCGCCTTTGGGTGTGACCTTGCCGACGAGCACATCGCCCGGCCCGACTTCAGCCCCGACTCGAATAATGCCTCGTTCGTCGAGGTCGGCGAGGATGTCGTCGCTCAGGTTGGGGATGTCCCGAGTGATGTCCTCGGCTCCCAGCTTGGTGTCGCGGGCATCGATCTCGTGCTCATGGATGTGGACCGAGGTGAGCACATCGTCTTTGACGAGCCTTTCAGAGAGGATGATGGCGTCCTCAAAGTTGTAGCCCTCCCAGGGCATGAAGGCTACGAGCAGGTTCTTGCCGAGCGCCAACTCTCCGTTGTCGGTGGAAGGGCCATCGGCCAACAACTGACCAGCGGCGACTGTGTCGCCGACTGCCACTCGGGGCTTCTGGGAAATGCAGGAATCCTGGTTCGAGCGTTCGAACCTCTTGAGCCGAATTTTTTTCTTGCCGAGTTCTCTGTAGTCGATGAGGATGTGTTCAGCGTCGAGTTCGAGCACTGTGCCGTCGTCTTCGGCGAGTACCATGTCGCCTGCATCGGTTGCGCAGTCGGTTTCGATGCCAGTACCGATGTAGGGCGCTTCGGAGCGCACCAGAGGCACGGCCTGCCTCTGCATGTTGGCCCCCATCAGGGCACGGTTGGCGTCGTCGTGTTCGAGGAAGGGTATGAGCGCGGTGGCCACTGAGATGATCTGTTTCGGTGATACGTCCATCATCTGGACTTCGTCGGGGGGAACCGATGAAATCTCGGTGGTTGCGCCGAAGAAGACGTCTTCGTCGAGCTGAGCGCGCAGTTCATTGAGCGACACTGCTTGAGGCGAACGCCTTACCAGCACTCGGTCGTTTATGAACCTGCCGTCCTCGTCGATGGGGGCGTTTGCTTGAGCGACCACGAACTCTTCTTCCTCATCGGCGGCAAGGTAGACGATCTCGTCTGTGACTTTGCCGTCGGTGACGACCCTGTAGGGCGACTCGATGAACCCGAAGGGGTTGACCCGAGCGTAGGATGCCAGACCACCGATAAGCCCGATGTTCGGGCCTTCCGGTGTTTCGATGGGGCACATGCGGCCGTAGTGCGAGAAGTGGACGTCGCGCACCTCGAAACCTGCTCGCTCGCGGGACAAACCGCCTGGGCCGAGTGCAGACAGGCGACGGCGGTGGGTCAGCCCGGAGAGCGGGTTGACCTGATCCATGAACTGCGACAGCTGCGAAGTTCCGAAGAATTCCTTGATAGCCGCCACCACGGGGCGAATGTTGATCAGGGTCTGGGGCGCGATCGCTTCGACGTCCTGGGTGGTCATGCGTTCTCGCACGACCCGCTCCATGCGGGACAGGCCGATGCGGACTTGATTCTGGATCAACTCGCCGACGCTGCGGATTCGGCGATTGGCGAAGTGGTCCTGGTCGTCGAGGCGGTAGCCGGGGGTGGCGTGAGCCAAATTGAGCAGGTAGGTCGTTGCTGCCAGCATTTCGGCTTGGGTCAATACCGACTGGTCCGGGTCGGGCCGTTGCAGGTCCAGACCGAACTGCTCACTGAGAAACTCGATCTCGGGCCCGAGTTTGCGGTTGAGCTTGTAGCGACCCACACGGGAGAGGTCGTAGCGACGCGAATCGAAGAAGGAGTTGCGGAAATACGAGCGGGCGGACTCGACGGTGTGCGGTTCACCCGGGCGCGCCCGCTTATAGATCTCAAGAAGTGACTCTTCGCGTGTGGGGGCGATGTCTCTGTCTTTCTCCCACTGGCCTTCGAGCAGGTAGAAGTGTTCGACTAGCCGGTCCAAGAAACCCGGTTCGTTCTCTTCGTCGTAGCCGAGGGCCCGCAGCAGGGTGAACAGTGAGATGCGGCGCTTGCGAGCGACCCGTGCACCAGCGGTCGTGTCCTTGCCGGGTTTTTGTTCAACATCGAACTCGATCCATTCGCCGCGGTACGGGTGGATTGTTCCGGTGACGATCTGATGCTTGCTGCGATTGCGCAGTCGGTAGCGTTCGCCCGGTTGGAAGATGACGCCGGGGGACCGCACGAGTTGCGATACGACTACTCGCTCAGTGCCGTTGATGATGAAGGTCCCTTTGTCCGTCATCATCGGGAAATCGCCCATGAAGACAGTTTGTTCTTTGATCTCGCCGGTGTTGGCGTTCATGAACCGGGCGCGCACGAAGACAGGTGCGCTGTAGGTCATGTCCTTTTCTTTGCATTCTTCAACGGTGAACTTCGGCGGAGGGCACAGGTCCTCGTCGTCGGGATCGAACTCAAGTTCGAGTTGAAGCGTTTCAGCGAAATCGCGGATCGGACTGATGTCGCGGAAGGTCTGAGCCAGCCCCTCTTTGACCAGCCATTCAAAGGATTTTTTTTGAACGGCAATCAGATCCGGTAATTCGAGGACTTCTTTGAGGTTCCCGAATGAATAGCGTTCGCGTGGTTCGGCGCGTGTTGTCACCAGTGCTCCTGAGTTGCCAGTGAACGAAAACAGAGCGCGGCCACCGGAGCCCGAGAAATCGATGGGAAGTTAGTCGGAACAGGCACCAAGGGGACCACGCTGCCTCAAAGGCTAGTGGGCGGGGAGGCCAGCGGCAACTTGGGCAACAAAAAGCCGCGCCTGACCGATATTCTGGCGGCACGAACCCGGCTTGTTGTTCAACCGGAGTTGCATGAAGAATAGAACAGTCGTCTTCTGCGGTCAAGTGCCGAGTACGGTGAGCTGGATCGTCAGGGCTCTGTTGTGGTCAGATTCGAGCGAGCAGCCGACAGCAACTCCCCACTCACGCCGATCGAGTCGAGATAGCCGGTGTGGCTTCCCCAGCGTTGGTGCAATCCTTCCAGTGTCTGTCGCATCACGGCCCTTGGCGACAACCACATGGTCTCAAAGTCTCCCGGGTTGAGTCCGGCCGCACGGATTCTGTCCTGGAAGGCCGAATCAATGTCTGGTCGGCGGTATTGCCGGCTCATCTCGTAGTCGTCGAGCAGGTACGGGTCGGTTGCTCCGGCCAGTCCGAGAATCACCATCGCCATCACACCGGTCCGGTCTTTGCCTGCCGTACAGTGGAACAGGATGCGGTTGCCCGAGGCGATCTCATCGACCACCTCTGTGAAGTGTCCGCCGAACGCTTCGAGCATGTTCAGGTATCCAGCGGCCATGTCGTCGTTGTCGAACTTGGCGAAAGTTCCGTCGATGATCCGCGCGAGCATGCTGCGATGTTGCGCTGTGTCGCTGGACATCGGGAGGTGGACATGTTTGACGCTGCCGGGCAGTCGATCCGGGGCTGAGGCAACTTCAGCGTTGCTGCGCAGATCAAACACGGTGGAGATCTCAAGCGATTCGATTGTTGCCCGGTCGTTGTCGCTGAGTCCGTCGAGGCGGTCGCTGCGAAACACCCGACCCCAGCGCGTGTATGAGCCGTCGTCGGTGGGGTAACCGCCAAGATCCCGGAAGTTGTCGGGCCCGTCCATCTCCAAGTGCCGCTGCGCCGCAACGAAAAACCCTTCCTCTGGTTCGAGGAGGTGGATGTATTGTCGGTTCTCTGAGCGGGCGATCACGCTCAGGCCCGCGGCATTCGGGGCGCGTACATCGGTTCCAGGATCGTCGGGGTCGTTGGAGACGAAGACAGACAACGACGGTGATCCACCTCGCCAGGTGACGATCAACTCGTCGTTGTCGGAAACAACGTTAATGTGGGTGACGGGCACCTACTGGAGTTCGACGTCGGCGCCTGCGGCTTCGAGTGCTTCTTTGGCTTTCTCGGCGTCTGCGACAGCGATGCCCTCCAAGACTCTGCTTGGGGCGGCGTCGACCAGTTCCTTGGCTTCCTTGAGACCCAACGAGGTCAGTGAGCGCACCTCTTTGATGACTTGGATCTTCTTTTCGCCTACTGAGGTGAGAAGCACATCGAATTCGGTTTGTTCCTCGACTTCGGCTGCGCCGGCACCGTCGCCGACGGGTGCGGCGACCGCAGCGACCGCGGGAGCAGCAGCAGTAACGCCGAACTTCTCTTCGAAGTCCGACAACAGTTCGCTGAGTTCAAGGACGCTCATGGCACCGATTGCGTCAAGGATCTCTTCTTTGGTTGCTGTTTGGGTTGCCATTTCAGGCCTCCTTCTCTTGGCTGGCTTCGCCAGGCTCGCCGGCGTCTCCGGCATCGGCGTCAGCCGACGCCTCGGTTTGTGTTTCGTCCTGTGTTTCGCCGTGTGCTTCGGTTTCTTTCAACTCGGTTGTGGTCTCATCGGCGGTCGTGTCGACTTGCGGACCTCCCCGCTCTTCAATCAGAGCGTTGAGTGCATAGGCGAAGTGACGGGGCACTGCCGAGAGCAGACCAGCGAATTTTGTCATCGGCGCCTGGAACGTGCCTGCCAGTTGTGCCAGTAGGACATCACGGGAAGGCAACTCTGCAAGTGCTTTGATCCCGTCTGAGTCGAGTGGCTCGTCACCGAGCACGCCACCCTTGACCACCAACAGTTGGTTGGCTTTCGCGAATTCGCGGAGCGCCTTTGCGACTGCGGAGACGTCCCCGGCTGAACCGTCCGGCCGTTCTCCGACAAAAGCGAGAGCTGTCGGTCCGACTAGCAAGTCTTCGATTTCAAGACCGGCATCGTGTGCGGCTAGGCGCACCAGCGTGTTCTTGTAGATTTTGTACTCTCCGCCCGCTTCGCGAAGTGCATTACGCAGTCCTGCCATGGCGGAAACGTCAAGGCCCCGGTACTCGGTGAGGATCATGCCGTCGGTGGTGGCGAACTTTTCTTTGAGTTCGTCGACGACTGCAACTTTCTCGGGTCTCGGGTTCATCATTTCGCTCCTCCTCTCGATCTTGGTTCTGCAACAGACACTCAGAAAAAACTGTGGGCGTTCACCGGATCGGCGAACGCCCATGAATCCCTCAGGGATGATCAGGAGGTTCTCCTCGTCCGGCGGGCGGTTGCCCATTGGTGCTCATCAAGAGATCCTTGATAGAGCGCACCGGGGGTCTTCGGTGAACAGATTCTTTAGTTGTGCGTCTGAGGTTACCGTTGCAAGTCGGGTTTGACTCAACCGACTCCTGCGAACCCGGCTCTCAGGAGTCGCTGCCGACCAGAGCCGGATCAATACGAACGCCGGGACCCATGGTCGTGGAGACGACTATCTTGTGGACGTACTTCCCCTTCGCTGAGGCAGGTTTGACCCGTTGGAGTTCCGCCGTGAGAGCACGGAGGTTGCTCAACAGGGCTTCCTCACTGAATGAAACCTTGCCGATCGGTACATGGACGTTGGCGAAGCGGTCCGTTCGGTACTCGACGGTGCCGCTCTTGAACTCTCTGATCGCTTTGACCACGTCGGGGGTTACCGTGCCGGTCTTGGGGTTCGGCATCAAGCCTCGAGGGCCTAGTACACGGCCGAGTTTTCCGACTGTCGGCATCATGTCCGGGGTAGCGATCGCCACATCGAAATCAGTCATACCGCCTTGCACCTCGTCAGCGAGCTCGTCGCCGCCGACATGTTCGGCTCCAGCTTCGCGTGCAGCGCCGGCCGCTTCTCCCTGGGCGAACACGGCGATGCGGACGTCTTTACCGGTGCCCGATGGGAGCGCCACCGTCCCGCGGATCATCTGATCGGCTTTACGAGGATCGACGCCCAACCGGATTACAGCATCGACGCTCTCATCGAATTTCTTGGTACCGAGCGACTTGACGATCGTGAACGCGTCGGCATCGGAATGCAGACGGTTGCGGTCGAACTTTTGACTGTTGTCTCGGTACTGCTTTGTTTTCGCCATGGTTGGCTCCCTCTCGGTAGGTGCGGCCCGGTGAGGTCTTCCGGTGCCGGCAGTCGGCTGGATTCAGGCGGTCGGCCTTGTTGATCGGTTGAATGGTTGAATGGTTGAATGGTTGAATGGTTGAATGGTTGAATGGTTGATCGAGGTTGAACGGTTGATCGAGACGGTCAGCCAGTGACCTCGATACCCATCGAGCGGGCGGTGCCGGCAACCTGCAGCTTGGCGCCTTCGAGATCAATAGCGTTGAGGTCGGGCATCTTGATTTCGGCGATTTCGACGACTTGGGCGTCTGTTATCGTTCCGACCGTCTCACGCCCGGCGTTGTTCGCAGCCGATTCGACACCCGCTGCCTTCTTGATGAGGTAGGTGGTGGGTGGCGTCTTCAGGACGAAGGAGAAGGAACGGTCTTCGAATACGGTGATTTCCGCCGGGATGATCTGACCTCGCCGGTCCTCGGTGCTGGCATTGTAGTCACGGCAAAAATCCATGATCGCTACGCCGTGAGGGCCGAGTGCTGTGCCCACTGGGGGCGCGGGCGATGCTTGACCGGCTGGAATCTGGATTCTTACGACAGCGGCGACCTTCTTTTTAGCCATGTGATTTCCTCCATTGGGACAGGGAGATTAGAGCCTTGCAAACAGAACCCGGCGGTTCAGAGCCTGGCGACTTGGGCGAACTCAAGTTCGACTGGGGTTTCGCGGCCAAAGATATTGACCAAGACTTTGACCCGCAGCTGGTCTTCGTTTATTTCGATGATCTCGCCTGAGAAGTCGGCGAATGGACCTTCTCGAACCCGTACCGTTTCACCCATGTCGTACTCGAACATCGGCTTGGAGCGTTTGGCCGCTTCCTGGGTGCGGTCAGCTTCAGCGCCGAGAAAGCTCTCCACATCCTTGCGACGCATCGGCGACGGCGTACCACCCTGGTTCACGAAACCGGTGACTCCGGGCGTGTTGCGAATCACGTACCAGGAATCATCGTCAAGGCGGGTGCGGCAAAGCAGGTAACCCGGGAACAACTTCTTCTCCGTGATCACCTTCTTGCCGTTTTTGAACTCAGGAGTCTCGCGAGTCGGTATGACCACCTCGTAGATGCGCTCCTCCATGTTCATGGAGGCGATCCGAGCCTGAAGATTCTGTTTGACCTTCTTTTCGTAGCCCGACTGGGTGTGAAGAACGAACCACCTGCCAGGACGGTCGTAAGGAGAGACGTAAGGTTCGTCTTCTTCAGCTAGGAGATCGTCCTCGCTGAGAACTTCAGGCTCGACAGACGACCCTTCAGCCCCGGTGGCGGTCCCTTCAGCGACTGCCTGTTCATCGGTGGCAGAGTCGACCGAATCGGAACCGCCGTCAACTGTGGCAGCCCGGACTTCGCTGGTCGCGAAAGGAGTTTGCGCAACGGTAGGTCCGGTCCAAGCGTTGGCTAGTCCGGCTCCAACAGGTGCTGCGTCGGTTTGTGCCGGTTCGGTTGTTTCGGAGATATCGGATTGGTCAGACATGGGAACTCAGTTATCGAACAGATCAAGGATAAACACTGAAAACACCCAATCGAGCCCGTAGATCATTGTGCCGAGCACGACAACGGTGACGAGAACGACTATCGAATAGTTGACAGTCTCAGAACGCGACGGCCATGCAACTTTGCGAAGTTCGTTGCGGACCTCACGCAAGAATTGGAAAAAACTGGTCCGTTCTTGAGGCGGTCCGGAGCTTGGCTGCTTGCGTCGCGCGCGGATCGGCTCGCCATCGGCATCAACTTCGCCTTGTTTCTGCAACATGCGTTTTTGCTGTCGGTTCATCGACATGAACGAATTCCTTGGATCTCGACGACGCCGCTGGACGGCGACTGTGCCACGCAGGGGCGGCAGGACTCGAACCTGCAACCGCCGGTTTTGGAGACCGGTGCTCTACCAATTGAGCCACGCCCCTGAGAACGCGCACCAAGGCTAGCACCGCCCTTGACGAATTCAGCCCTGATTTTGATTCGCATCCTCGTTCGCTGCGCCCAGATCGCTGGGCGGGCCTAGATCGCCAAGCGGGCGAAGCGCCTTTGGCGTTTGGTCAGCGCGATCACACCAGCGGTAGCGGCCGCTATTCCACCTATGGTTGCGGCGGCTACAGCCAGAACATTCGGAGTGTGACGTGTTGCTTCGTCGTCAATTTCGTCGAGCAGGGCAAAAATCTCGCGTTCAAGTGTCGGATCCAATTCAATAGGCGCATTTTTCAGGCTGCTCATCATCCGACGCAAACGTCGGTAGCCGGCCAACTCGGCTTGGCATCGCAGACACTCAGTTGCATGAACCCGAGTCGGCAATGACAGCAAAGACTCGTCGGCAGCCACCAGTTCGTCGCTGAGATCGCGGCAATTGAAGCCTGCAGTCGGAGACTTTTCAGATGACATGGAGTTTTTCTCCCTCGTTTGGGAATATCTGTTCGCGGAGACGTCGACGAGCCCGATGAAGACGAACCTTTGCAGCGCTCACTGAGATATCCAGTGCTTCGGCGATTGCTTCGTGGGACAGGCCGTACACGTCCCGCAACACGACCACGGCACGAAGGCGGTCCGGAAGGTCTCGAATCGCGGCCTCCAACTCGTCTCGGAGAGCTTGGGAGTCGCTTTGGAGCGCCGGGTCGTTGTCGGGCCGGGTTTCGGCTAGAAGTGCTTCGTCGGGCAGTTCATCGTGGCGGTGGCGCCGTTTTCTGGTGCTTTGGGTTGAAGCGCAGTTGGCGACGATTCGATACAACCAGGTACTGAAGCGCGCGTCGCCCCGAAAGCGGGGGAGCCCCTTGTAGGCCCTGAGGTAAGCGTCTTGGATCACGTCTCGGGCGTCTTCCTCGTTGCCGGTCAGTCGTAGTGCCAACCCGAAGGCATCGCCATGGGTGCGGCGCACCAACTCGTCGAACGCTCGGCGTTCGCCGGACTTCGCTCGCGTTACGAGCTCATCCGTTTCTGCGGTGCGCATATTCGACCTTGAGAACTGCGCCGGGTTACGTGACGAATCCGTGACGATCCGCAACCTCGATGAATGCCTGGGTTCTGGGCTCATGCGTGCCCCCTGTGGTGTTTGTAGCGACGGACAGATTCGAACTGTCGACCTCTCGATTATGAGTCGAGCGCTCTCACCTACTGAGCTACGTCGCCGCTGTGAAGCGGCTTCCCACTTCGTGAGCTCCCTGTCAGAATCGAACTGACGACCTTCTCCTTACCATGGAGACGCTCTACCGACTGAGCTAAGGGAGCCTGCAACCCGCGACGCGTGAAGTGTCGGCAATGATGCCACGCCGATAGTCCCTCTCCAACTCCTTTCGGTCATAGTATTCCAACCTCTCTACTATTCCCATCCGTTCGGCCTTCGTCCGAACGCTTTAGCTTTATTGGGCTGCGAGCGGGAGATTCGCTCGCGGTGATTCTTGGTGACTGCTGCTGTGCCGACAGACCCTTCTACACCCGAGCCTCAAACTGTCGACCCTCGGCTCGTTCGTCGCGCCCTGCTGGTGAGCTTCGCCCTCTACGTCGTCCTGGGGTTGCCAGACGGTGTGTTCGGTACTGTTTGGCCTAGTCTGCGGGACGATTTCGGGCGAACCGACAGCAGCTTCGGGTTGTTGGTCCTCTGCTCAGCGGTTGGCTACACGTCTTCTAGTATCGGCTCTGGTCACCTGACTCAGCGTTACGGCAGCGGCGTGGTCCTGCGCAACGCGTCGTTTGTTGCGGTAGTCGGGTTGGGGTTGTTGTCGATTGCTCCGACTTGGTGGACTTCGATGCTCGGATTCCTGGTCCTGGGAGCGGGATGGGGGTTGTGTGACGCTTCGGTCAACTCTTGGATGGCGTTGACGCAGGGACCGAGGCAAATGGGACTGTTGCACGCTGCCTACGGTGCGGGAGCTCTTGTCGGTCCTCTGCTGGCTGTCCCGTTCATTGCCGACGGTGAATTCTGGAGAGGCCCCTTTCTGGTGGTTGGCGGGCTCGGGGTTGTGCTTGTAGCGGGAATTGCCAGCGCCCGTGATGGTTTCGACACAGCGCCGGTGACGGCCGAAGTCGCGGGCTCACCGACTCCTGGCAGCGGGTCGCCGGTGCTGCTGGTCTTGTTGATCTTGTGGTTCTCGACCTATGTGGGGATTGAAGTCGCGGTGGGTCAATGGAGCTTCACGCTGCTGACCGAGGGCCGCGACTACAGCGATGTGTTCGCCGGGGTGTTGGTTGCCACATTCTGGGGCGGGTTGATGCTCGGACGTCTTCTGCTCGCAGCGTTTGGTGGTCGATTCGTTCCTGAACGCGTGCTCGTGGCGACGATCAGCGTTTCTGCGGTCGGAGTGTTGTTCTTTTGGGTCGATGCTGCTTCGCTCGGCGCCTACGCGCTGCCTGTGATCGGATTCTCGTTGGCGGCCATGTTCCCCCTGGTGATCAGTCGCACAGCGGTGTATATCGGCGAGGAACGTGCAGCCAGAGCGGTGGGCTATCAGGTGGCTGCGTCATCGGTGGGGTTCGTGGTCCTGCCGGCTTTCATCGGGTTTCTTGCCCGTGATTTCGGAATTGGAGTTGCTCTTCCGGTTGTCTTCACTGCGATTTTCGTGCTGGCGCTGTTGTGGACTCTCATCCGGGTTCAGTTGTCGCGTGCGGCGGTTCCGGATTCTGTTTGAGTCTCAATGGTCCGAGTCGACCCTTTGGGAAATTCGGGGATGAGGGCGGCGAGGTCGCCGGCCTCCAACACGCCTTGCCAGACGCCTGTCGAGTAGGCGAGGTCGTCGACGAACCGTAGTGCGAGCGACCGGATCGGGCCTGTCGGCCGCGACCCGCGAAACCAGTCGAGTAACGATGGGCCGAGGATTGCGGCTGCTAGCAGGGGGCGTGAGCGAGGCCGGACACATGCCAACAGGGTTGCTATCGGCCACCAGGCCCGTGCTACCGCGCGGGCGATCCCATACCCTGATTTAAGGTGCCCGGTTACTGCTACACGAATCGTGATCGCCGGCGAGCCTGGTAGTGGATCGAGCCTCCGTCCCAGTTCTGCACAAGAACCTGCGATCACACCCAGAGCGACGATCGGGTGACCGGCCGCCAACGCCGCCCAGGCTGTTGCGCTCCACCCCGAGCACCGCGCCGGTGCAACGCGTGAGCCGTGCCGGGTACCAAGAAACCCTGCTGAGGAACCGTACTTGCGTCTTTGTTGGAGCAGGGCGGTCCAACTGCCGCGCGGTCGGTGTTCGACATTCACCGACGGGTCGTAGCGGACGGCGCCTCCGTTGTCGACGAGTCGCCAGATGAGGTCGACGTCTTCGCCGGTTCGCATTTCAGTGTCGAAACCGCCGATTGCTGAGATGGAATCGACACGGACGACCAGCGCCGCGGCCGGAACGTAGGCAACGGGGTGTCCGGGGGCGACCAACGCCTTCCTGTCGCCTAGGTCGAGGGGTGAATGGTGCTGCTCGTAGCGTTCGCGCAGGCTGTGGCCGGGTCTGGAACGAACCCGCGGCGCGACTGCTGCCACTCGGTGATCCTCGAAATGGCCGACGAGGTGGTTCAGCCAACCCGGCCACGCTTCCACATCGGTGTCGACGAAGGCCACCAGCGATGTTGTCACCGCTCCGAGACCCGTGTTGCGCGCTGCTGCTGGACCCTGGTTGGTGTCGTGGCGGATCAACTGCGCTCCGTGCCGTTCGCAGGTGGCGGCGATCTCCGCGGAGTTCTGGGAGGCGTCGTCGACGACGACGACGGGGAGATCACCGAGAGAAGCGAGGCAACAGTCGAGACCGTCTGCGTCGTTGTAGGCGGGGATCACCACCGTTGCGTCAGGATCACGGATCGGATCAACGACGGGATGCACGACTGCGGCGTCGAGTAGGCGACGGGCCAGTGTGCGGGCCCCGCCGTCATCAGAGAGCGGCACACCGTCCAACCAGGCCGCGAGGATCTCGGCACCGGCATCGGACAGCCGGATGATGCGCAGAGGGGCACCTCCGATGAGCAGGCGACCGCCGTCGCGGCGATCCAGCGCGGTGTCTGCGGCCAGTCGAATCCCCGCCGGCGGCAGCGCTTCATCGGTCCGAGATTCCATATCGGCACGGTAGTGCCGATTGCTATACCGAGATCACCTCAAGCTCGTCGATGGACGGAAAATCGTGATCCTGGGTGACGATGGCCACTCCGAGCGTCATTGCGGTGGCGGCGATCCACGAGTCGTTGACTCCCATCCTGAGTCGGCGGTCGCGCAGCATCAGACGAAGCCCGGCCCATGTCGCCGCGACCTGCTCGTCTATGGGTACCGGTTCGAGCGTGAGTGCGGAGGTGAGTGTCGACAGTCTGCGTTGGCGAGTTGCCGTGTCGTTCGCGGCGAGCACGCCGGCGCGCAGTTCGCCGATGGTTACGACAGAAACGGAGAGCTCGTCAGAGACGAGGTCTTCAAGGATCGGCCGTGCTGTTTCGCGCGCGATGAAGAGGGACGTGTCAGCGAGTACCCGGCTCAGTGCCATGCGAGATCGTCGGTGGTCTCATCGGTCAGCGCCGCGAGGTCGTCGGCGAGCCCCGGGTCGGCCTGATGTGCCAGCACCTCACGAATAAACTGGTCGCGGCGCATCCAACGTTGCCTTTGCGCCAATGGCGCCAACTCGGCCACCGGTTTTCCCTGAACGGTGATGGTGATGCGTTCCCCGCCGGCGACTCGGTCCAGCACCGCCCGGGTGTTGTTTCGCAACTCTCGAGAAGCCACTTCGGTCATGCGACAAGTGTAGCACTAATGCTACGCATCGCAATGATGCGGGTATCGGAGTCAGCCCAAGACCTGAGTGACGGCTGCGGGGATGGCGGCGGGTCCGTCGATGACGGCACAGCGGGCACCGACCTCGGCTGCGAATGCTCTGGCGTCGTCGGCGTCGTCGGCGGGGGCGAGCACGGCCAACTCATCAAGTCGCCGCGCAACGCTGACAGGATCGGCGCCGGTCGTAGCTCGACAGTCCGACAGCAGGATCACGATCCGGCGTTTGGCCCGTGAACGGTCGAGCTGTTCGGTCGCAGCCTTCAGGGCGCCGGCCAGATCGGTTGTGCCCTGACCTCGAAGGCGCAGCAGGGAGTTGACCACCTGCGGAGCGGCCTTGGCGTCCTGCTGGGATTTCAGCACCAGGATCCGGTCGGCGAATACCAGCGCTGACCAGTCGTCGGGGACCCGGAACGAACACGCTGCCGCGGCCACGGCCGCAGTTGCCAGACGTTGTCCGCTCATCGAACCGCTGCGGTCCACGACCAGGGCGAGAGCGGTCATCGGTCTGGTCCAGTGCCGGACCCGCAGGTCAGCCATGTCGGCGCTGACGCCACCGGCTTCGGCGTTGACGAGCGCATCGATCGAGCGGTCGATGTCGAGGTCGCCCTCGCAGCGGTCAGCGGCAGATGAGACGAGGCGGCCGACGCCGCGAGAGCCGATCGGGCCTCCGCGGGCAACATCGAGCACCAGCCGTCCGGCGATTCGCGCGGCGAGAGCAGCCAGGCGACGATCGGTGGCCGAGGACATCTCGGTCAACAGAGTCAGGGCCCTGTCGACGTCCTCGTCGATGAGTTCCGCGAGCGCGTCGGTGTCGATCTCGCCGAGGGCCCCGCTGATGTCGTCAAAACCGTGGTGGCGGCTCAGTTGGCCACGCGGGATGGTGCGCCGGTTCTCGTCAGCGAGAGCATCGTCGGCATCGCTGCCCTCGAGGGTGAGGGCGCTGGTGTGGTCGCCCCCTATGGGGCTGGGGCTTTTCCCGGGTCGTCGTCGGCGCTGCTCGACTGCTCGGCGCCGATGACCATCTCCCACAGTTCGGTCACGACGTCTTCGGGAGTGCGGTCCGTGCCCTCATGGAGACGAATGCGCCCAGATATAGCGACCAACGCGGCGTCGAGGCCGATCGCTGGATCATCGATTCCGCCCGACCGGATCTGCGCTAGACGGCTGGCCACCTCAACGAGGTCGATCGCCCCGCGTACCGACGAACCGATGCGCAGATCCGGGTGCCTGCGGGTGGCGCGAGCGACAGCAACCGCACGGTGCAGCAGGGTCTCGCCCGCTTCGGTCGGCTCGAGCGGCTCAACCCGTCGGCAGACGATCTCGCGCTCCTCCTCGAAGGACTGGTAGTCCAGCGAGATCCGCGACATCCGGTCATAGACGGCGCTCGACACTCGGGCTGTCCCGATGTTGTCGAACGGGTTCATTGCGGCGACCAGCCGGAACCCTTCGCCTGCTTGAACCCGGCCGAGCCGAGGCAGGGTGAGCTCCCCCTCCGACATCACCGTGATCAGGAGGTTGACGGTCTCCTCGGGCACACGGTTCAGCTCCTCCACATAGAGTAAAGAACCGCTCCGGAGAGCCTCCAGGAGTGGACCGTCCACGAAGACCTCAGATGAGTAGCCCTCCGCCATCACCCGTGAAGGGTCGAACTGTCCCGCCAGACGTGCAGGGGTCAGTTCGGCGTTGCCCTCGACGAACACGAAGCCGGTACCGGAAGCGGCAGCGACAGCGCGCAGAATCGTGGATTTTCCCGTGCCCGGCGGACCCTCGAACAGCACGTGACGGCGTGCTTGCAGCGCTGCGGTAAGCAACTCGAGCTCACGGCGGCGACCGACGACCGCAGAACGCAACCCGTCGAGCAGTTCGTTCGATTCCATCGCGTCGGGTGCCCCCTCTGTTGAACCCTTTGTCGGGTGAGTCGATAGTTCAGTCGAAAGTGATGACGCCGCGCACGTTCTTGTTGTCGAGCATGTCCTGGTAGCCCTCGTTGACCTGGTCGAGCGTGTAGGTGTTGGTGATCATCTCGTCGAGTTTGATCTGGCCGGCCTGATACATCGACAGGATGTGCGGGATCTCCTGGCGTGGCGAGGTGGAGCCGAACAGGCATCCGCGGAGTTGCTTGTTCATCATGGCGAATTCGAACAGGTTGAGTTGCACGTCCATCTGCATCGCGGGAGCGACAGCGGTGGCGACCACGGTCCCGCCCTTGCGGGTGAGGAACTGAGCGGGAGCGATCATGTCGCCGGTGAGCACGCTCGGGGTCAGTATGACGCTGTCGGCCATGACTCCCAGGGTCGTTTGCCCGACGATTTCGGTTGCCTGCTCCATGGACCCGGCGCTGTGAGTGGCGCCGAACTCCATGGCGCTCTCCTGTTTGAACTCTGAAGGGTCGACCGCAACGATGTGTTTGGCGCCGGCCACGGCCGCTCCTTGAATCGCCGCGTGCCCCAAGCCTCCGCAACCCACGACTACTACTGTGTCGCCTGGTTTCACCTCGGCTCGGTTTATTGCCGAGCCGTAGCCTGTAGTGACCCCACAACTGACCAGCGCGGCGGGGCCCGCGGGGATGTCTTCGGGGATCTTTATCGCCGAGTCGACGCTCAACACCATGTGCTCGGCGAAGGTGCCCAGCTTCAACAACGCGGCGAGGTCTTCGCCTGCGGCGCTGTGGTGACGAAAGCCGCCGGCCATCATCTCGGGTTCCATCAGATGTGCGCCTAGGTCGCACAGGTTCTGTTGTCCAGTCGCGCACCATTTGCATTTTCCGCATGAGGGGATGAACGAACATGAGACATGGTCGCCGACCTCGAACTCGGTCACCCCGGGGCCTGTGGCTTGGACCACACCGGTGCCTTCATGTCCGCCGACGAGGGGCAGGGGAGCCGGCATGGTTCCGTCGTGTGCGTGTTCGTCTGAATGGCACATCCCCGCGGCGAGGGTTTTGACAAGGATCTCCCCCTCAATCGGGTCGTCAAGTTCGATCTCCTCAACGTTCCAAGGTGTGTTTATTTCACGGAGGACTGCGGCCCTTGTCTTCATTGCGGTTCCTTTGAGATGGTTTCGACGTCGCTGAACGTAGCAGCCCAACGTAGCAACAACCCCACCGGCCCTAGTAGGGAAGGCCGACTGCGGTGGTCAGGAACTCGGCGTACGGCGAGGCTGTGCGGCAGGCGTCGGCGAACTCGTCGATGAATCCAGCGGCCGTGACCTCCTGTTCGCTGAACGGGACAGCGGCGATGTGATCCTTGCGTTTGAGGTCCTCGATGTTGCGATGGTCGGGATCGAACCCTCTGGGCGGCCGCTTCAGCGAGTCCCCGCCCAACGCGAACTCCTCAGCGAATCCGGGGGCCTCCAGCGCATCGCGCCATGCGGGCGTGTCGTCGACGATCCGTTCGCGGATGCGGGTCACCGCGGCTGAATCGGGTCGCCAGATGCCGACCCCGGCGAAGACGTCGTCGGGTTCCAGGTGCAGGTAGAAGCCTGGCGCGTGGGCCGACTTGCCGGCCTCGTGTCGGAAGTGGACCGCCGCTTGGGTCTTGTAGGGGGTCTTGTCCTTGGAGAACCGGACGTCGCGGTAGATGCGGAACATGGAACCGCCGTTGGCCCGCGTGTCAGCGACGAAGTGCTCGCTGATCGAGTGCAGGTGCGGTTCGAAGTCTGCGATGAAACTGAGCAGCGGTTCTTTGACGTGGCTCTCGTAGCGCTCCTTGTTGTCGGCGAACCAGCCACGGTCGTTGTTGGCCCGCAACTCAAGCAGGAACTGGAACAATTCGGGACCGAAGTGAGATTCCACAGCCCCGCCCCTACTTCAGGAAGGTGTGTAGAAGCGGAAGGATCCGCTCGGGCGCCTCCTCGGCGAGGAAGTGGCCGCAGTCAGCGAACTCGTGTACCTCAGCGTCGGACAGTTCCGATCGCCAGCGGTCCAACTCCTTGGACCGGAAGGCGATGTCTTTGGATCCCCATAACACCAGAGCCGGTTTCGCGCAGAACGCTGAGCGTTCGTTCCAGATGGAACTGAGCCAATCCGTCGCGCCGACGATGTGTCCTGGCAAGGCTGCGTTTGCGGCCCTGTCATCGGGAGAGGGCTGTGCTCGTCGATAGTGCTCCATGACTTCGGGACTCAGCACAGCCTTGTCTCCGACCGCCCGGGGCATGACGCCGTTGACGAAGTAGTTCCGGCGCTTGATCAGGTACTGCCCCAGCGGACTCGCCATCATCGAGCTGAAGAACCGGAAGTGCAGCTCACGGTCCACCGGCCAGCACCATGTGTTGGCAATGACGAGCTTGCTCACTCGATCAGGGAACCTTCGGGCGAAGTCGAGGCCGATCGGGCCACCCCAGTCCGTCAGGAACAATGTCAGATTGTCGAGCTCCAGTTCGTTGAGGAGCGATGCGAGATTCTCGGCGTGCGCTGACGGGTGGTGGTCCTCGGTGCGGCTGCTCCGAGAAGACAAGCCGAACCCGATGTGGTCCGGTGCTACACAGCGGAAGTCAGACTGTAAGCCCGCGATCAGATGCCGGAACTCGAAGGACCATGCGGGGTTGCCGTGCACGAAGACGATCGGTTCTCCCGCCCCTTCGTCGACGTAGTGCATCTGCCGGCCGTTCGGGGTCGTGGCGAATCGGCTCTTGAACGGGAACATCTCATTGGAGACCCAGCCCGGCCGACTCACAGTTCGATCAGTTTTCATCGAGTGAACCTATCGCCTGCCTCATCCGGTGCGATGTGGATGGCTGTGGCCGCGCGGGGTATTGGGCGGTGTGGTATCTAGCTGATACCATCCATTGAATGGCTATGACGCTCAGGCTGACGGAGGAGGAGCAGGCCGCCCTGCGCGAGCGAGCTGCACTCGAGGGTGCGTCGATGCAGGAAGCAGCGCGCCGGGCGGTACGCGAGTACATCGCAAGAGGTGATCATCGCGATCGCGTTGCGGCTGCCGCCGAACTGATCACGCGGCGTCATGGCGACGCGTTGCGACGCCTCGGCGAGTGAGTTCCAGTGTCGAATACCTCGATGTCGAGGACCTGTTGGATCTCGCCCGCCGGTTGCTCGGTGATCCTCCGCCCGTTCGCGATCTAGGTCTGCTCGGGGCGGCGGCCGCCCGACCGCGGGCGTCCGCGTTCGGTGAGGACGCATATGGAGACATCTGGAGCAAGGCAGGTGCGCTGCTGCATTCAATTGTCAACAACCGTCCGCTCATCGACGGCAACAAGCGACTTGGCTGGCTCGCGACCGCGGTGTTCTTGGAACTCAACGAATCCAGCGTCAGCACCGCCGCAGACGACGACGTGTACGACCTGGTCATAGCCGTGGCGGCGAGCACCCTGAGTGTTGAAGACATTGCAGACGCACTCCAGTCCATGCACAGGCAAACCCCGGATTCCTAGGAGACTGCTGATTATGTCTCGAAACCTCGAAATCGTGGTGGCAAAACCCCAGGTCAGAAGCTTGCGTGTCGAGCGAAATCGGCATTGCTCAGCAGTCTCCTAGTGTCCTGAGTGTCTAGTTAGTCGCGTTTTTGTGTTGGGTGTGTCATGATGGGGTCTTGGCTGTGGATCGGAGGTAGTTATGGGTGCTCGACGGGGGCGGCCGGCGGTGTCGGTGGAGTTGAGTGGAGATGAGCGCGAGACGCTTGAGCAGTGGGCGCGCCGCCCCGAGTCGTCGCAGGCTTTGGCGTTGCGGTGCCGGATCGTGTTGGCGGCGGCTCAGGGCCGCGCCAACAATGATGTCGCCGCGGAACTGGGTTGTCATCCGGCGACGGTGTCGAAGTGGCGCAGGAGGTTCGCGCAGCGGCGTCTGGACGGGCTGGCTGACGACCCGCGGCCCGGGCCGCCGCGCAAGATCACCGACGCGGTGATCGAGGATGTGCTGGTGCGTACTTTGGAGACGGTCCCGGCGGACGCGACGCACTGGTCGACGCGGTCGATGGCCAAAGCAGCGGGGGTGACCCAGACCGCGGTGAGCCAGATATGGCGCGCGTTCGGGCTCAAGCCCCACCTCATCGGGGAGTACAAGGTGTCTCCTGATCCGCTGTTCGTCGAGAAGGTCCGCGACGTGGCAGGCCTGTATTTGAACCCCCCGGACGCGGCGGTGGTGCTGTGCGTGGACGAAAAGACCGGCATCGAGGCCCTCGACCGCACCGCGCCGATCCTTCCCCTGATGCCCGGCACCCCCCAAAGACGGACCCACGACTACCGCCGCCACGGCACCACCGACCTGTTCGCAGCCCTCGACACCGCCTCAGGCAAAGTGATCACCTCGATGACCCCGCGTCACCGAAGCGAGGAGTTCCGCAAATTCCTGAACCTCATCGACGCACAGATCCCCGACAGCCTCGACGTGCATATCGTGTTAGACAACGTCTCCACCCACAAAACCCCGGCGATCCAGCGATGGCTGGTGCGTCACCCCAGATTCCACCTGCACTTCACCCCCACCTACAGCTCCTGGATGAACCTCGTCGAGCGCTGGTTCTCAGAACTCACCACTAAATGGCTCAAACGCGGCACCCACCGCAGCGTCACAGAACTCAAAGACTCCATCAACACCTGGACAGACAACTGGAACAACGACCCCAAACCCTTCACCTGGCACAAAACCGCAGACGAGATCTTCGACACCATGGCAACATATATGCAACAAATTCCCCACTCAGGACACTAGGCGCACTCCGTGCAGGCCCCGGTTGGGGAGCGACGTTAGGAACTGTTCTGTTCGGGTGGTTCGGTGTTGTTTGGGCGGGCGGCGTCCGTCGCGGTGGTTGGGTTGCTCTCGGGGGGTGGTCTCTCGGGGGGTGGACTCTCGGCCCTGCTCGGTTTGGTTGTTGTGGCTGTGCGGGTCGCGGTGGTCCGTGTCGGGTCGGCGGGGTTGGGGGGTTTGAGGTGGTATTTGCCGGTGTCGGGGTCTTGGTACACCTGCCAGCCGTCGTCGTGGATCTTGTGGTGGCAGCCGTCGCATACCAGTGCGAGGTTGTCGAGGTCCGTCGGCCCGTTCTTCGACCACCACACAATGTGGTGCGCGCGGCACCACAAGGGGTTGGCGCCACAGCCGATGCAGTGCTGGTCGCGTGCGATCAACGCGATCCGTTGAGCCTCAGTCGCGGTGCGCAACCGGCGCCCGAGCCACATGTCTTGGGCTTTGGTGTCAAAGATCGAAGGCAACAGGTTCGCCTCCAACGCCAGGCGGTGCAGCTCAACGATCGGAATCGGCGACCCGTCAGCCAAACGGGGGTTGTCGAGTTGTTGTTTGAGCACATCGAAGTCAGCGATCACCAACAGGTCAGTGCCCGCAGACTTGCCGTCACCGGCTGGTTGGCAGATCAGCTCGGCCAACGCGTCAGCCATCCGCTGCTGCGGTGTACACCGAGCCTTCGGATCCTCGCGATGCCACAGCTGCCGTTCCTTGGCGGTCAACGCGGTGGCGATACGTGCCCCGGTGATCTGATCGAACTCACCTGACAGCACGAACATCCCAGAATCAGCCGATTCGAAGATGCGGGCTTTGCGCTTGGAGCGTTGACGATCCAACAAGGCCTGACCGTCGTCGTCAGCCGCCTCTTGTTGATGACGTTTCACAGTCTGAGCGAACTCATCAAACGGCTCGCTGTTGGCTGCTTGGACAAGCAACCCCTCATCAATCGGGCTCTCACCAGAAGCGCGGGCAATCAACCGGGCATGACCCACAGGAATCTCCCCGGACCCCAGCGCCTCGCTCGTCGCCGGCAACTCTGCCAGCCGAACCGCGGTCTCGACATCGCGTTTGGCCTCACGCTTGGAAGCCTGCAACTCGTCACGAACCAGACGCTGCGCGTCACCTCTGCTGTGACGGCGGCTCAACTCAGCGAGCACCCGGGACTTCATCGCAGTCAACCGAGACTCCGTACGGCCCAAAACCTTCAGATGTGACCGCAACGCCTCATCAGACAACCCCACCTCATCAACGCGCCCCACACAGACCGACCCGACAGCACCGCAGCGACCGGTACCAACAGCGGGGTCCAAGAGACTAGGGGCGGGGACTGATTCCATGACACAACCTTAGACACAGAGTGTGACAGCGATCCCTGTAAACCCATCACATATCATAGAAACAATGCGGACAGCGCAAGCGTGGTACAGTGGCGAATCTCCTAGCTATTAGTAGTTATACCCGATATCTATTAGTTGTTTTGTCGGAGTTGTGGATTCGGTGGCTCAGCGGATCTGTTTGATTGAGCCGGACGATCCCCAGTGACGGTCGGCGGTCAGCACATCGGCGTCAATACGGTCGGCCAGCGCCAGACACAACCGGTCTGCCAGCGACAGCCCTCCGCTGCGTGTCCAGCGACGGGCGGCCCACTCCGCGTCGGCCACGACGACGGGTTCGACTCTGAGGCCGTAGCTTTGCAGCAGCGCACGCGCCAGATCCCAGTCGCGGCCCGAGCGGAGCACCTTCTGGGCTACCTCCGACCAGTTGGCAGCACCGCATATTGAACCTGCTTCCAAGGCCGCAGCCACTTCCTCGGCGCCGTCCTCTATCTGGAGGAACGCCAGGATGGCCGAGGCGTCGAGAACCATGCTCACTCCTGGTCCTCCCGTTCTGATGCACGCCTACGTTCTGCCAGAAGTTCGCCAACAAGATCGAGGCCCTTCAATTCTGCCTGCACACGTCTGCGCAGCTGCTCCCGGGTCATCAGCACCAACCCCCCCGAGGTGGGCAGCATCACCAGCGGTGTCCCCTCCGCCAGTTGCTCGTTCTCGCGGACCTCGGCGGGAACGACGATTCGTCCGCGGTCTCCCATTACGACTGTGTGTATCCCATCCATGCATCGAATGTACCACACACATAGCTGAGTACCCAATGAGAATCGTGCTGTGCTGCTTCTGGATGATCTTTCCCACTCCTCCGTTAGTGACTTTGCTGATGGGGGCGTCTGAGCTGATTCCCAGCCGAGACAGCGGACGAGGTTACGGAGCTTCAGCCGTAGTGGTGGGCCATGTTCTCGGGGTAGCTGCGCGAGAAATAGTTCCAGAGCTGCTCGCCGTAGGTGGAGGGGCGGTATCTGCCGGCAATGTCACCGACACCGGCCTCGGTCTCCTCCTTGAGCGCCATGAACCCGGCGCTCGTGTGGTGGGGACTCGCCGCCACCGCAGCCGCGAAGCGGTCGTCGAGAGGCAGCGGGGCCAGTGAGGCGTCCAGCGACGGGCCGTGGAAGTAGCCCGCTGAGTAGCGTTCGCAGGTGGTGATCACCCGGTGCGCGGTCGCCACCAGATAGTTGCCGGTCATGGCCTGCAGCATCTCCCCGAGGTTGATGACGAACGACCCCTCCACGAACGGAACATCGATCCACTCGCCGGCCTGGTTCTGCACCTGCAGGCCCGCGGTCGGGCCCGGCGCGAGCACGGTCAAGAAACCGGTGTCGTGGTGTGCGTTGACCCCGGCGCCGCCTTCAGGGGTGGGTGGATAGTGGATGAACTTCGACAGCGACATCGGGTGGTCCCCGAAGTAGTGCCTCATGTGGTCCTCGGGGAGCCCCAGACCCGACGACAGGGCGCTCAGAAGCCTGTCAGCCAGCGCACCCAGCTCTTCGAACCACTGAATGGCAAGGGTTCGCTGTCCGGCCAGGGCTTCATCGGGCAGCCACTGGTTGGGCCCCAGCAGACGCAGATAGTTGGGTTCGGCGTCTTCGGGGTGGGCGGGCCACTCGCTCCACCAGTCGATCTGTTCACGGATGTCGGGTCGGTTGTTGGTGTACTCGGCCCCCACCGGCTCCCATCCCCGGAAATGGCGTGACCTGGTCTTGTCGATCAGCGCCTTGGTGTCGTCGGGCAGCGCGAAGAAGAGGTGCATCATCTCGAACACGTCGTCACACAACCCGTCGCTCACGCCGTGGTTGACAACCAGGAGGAAGCCGACCTCATGACAGATCCCACACAGTTCCTCCGCCAGCTCCCGCCGCGCCTCCGAAAACTGCGGCGCATCCGACAACGGCCCGAGATCGACCACCGGAATCCGGTCGAACGGCGCAGAACTCATAACCCCACCCTACGGTCTGGGCTCCGCTGCGACCAGACTCGGCTCGGGAGAACCCGATAACGCTCACCCCACGAATTATTGCTACCCGACATCAGAAACCATGTCGATTTCCTATCTGCGCCGTTAGCTGTTCGGCCTGAAGCACCCGTAGCGAAGCTGGCACGGCACCTCCCTTGGACACTTTCGCAGACAGAGGTGGCGTACCGTATCGGTACGACTGGCGGTCAAAGGCCGAACCATTCCTGTGGATCGCCGATGCGATCTGTGGTGTCACGGCCCGACACTTGCTGAATAACAACAGCGTTACTTTCGACCGGCTCACTGCCGCGGGGATCATTGAGATCAGCAACGGATGACAAAAATGCGAAAGTTCCGGCTCCCGTCCTAGTCGGTCCGCCTTACGGCGGACCCTCGGCCTGGCACTCCGGAACTCACGTCTTTCCTCCAGCACAGTACTGGAGGACACCTTCATTATCCGGTAATTCGTCCCAAACGTCAACCCGTTACGAGAGACGGCGACGGAGCCCGGCATTCTCATCTTTGAGTTGGAGCCACATGGGTCGCACTTCAGCCTAGAGACTCCGCGGCGCTGCGTCCCGACCGTGGACACCGATCTAGTCGAAGACGATCACTCCGCGGATGTTCTTGTCGTCGCGCATGTCCTGGTAGCCCTCGTTGATCTCGTCGAGCGAGTAGGTCCGGGTGACCAGCTCATCGAGTTTGAGCTGACCGGCCTGATACATCGACAGCAGATGGGGCACCGCCCGCCGAGGACTGTCAGAACCGTAGATCGTGCCTCGCAGCTGCTTGTTCATCATGGCGAACTCGAAGAGGTTCAGCTGCACGTCCATCTGCACCATCGGGGCCAAGCCGGTGATCACGATGGTGCCGCCCTTGCGTGTCAGAAACTGGGCAGGCGCCACCAGATCGCCGGTCACTACACTCGGCGACAGAATCACGCTGTCGGCCATCACCCCGTGGGTCAGGTCTCCCACCAACTCCATCGCCTCCTCCATCGACGAAGACGTGTGCGTCGCCCCGAACTCGAACGCCTTCTCGCGCTTGAACTCCGCTGGATCGACCGCGACGATCGTCTTCGCGCCTGCGGCCTTCGCTCCCTGCAGGGCGTTGGAACCGATCCCGCCGCAGCCGACGACCACCACAGTGTCGCCCGCTGAGACCTCGGCACGGTTGACAGCCGAACCGTAGCCGGTGGCGACCCCGCAACTCACCAGCGCAGCGGCGATCAGAGACACGTCCTTGTCGACCTTGATGACCGAATCCTCACAGAGCAGCATGTGCTCGGCGAAGGTCCCGAGCTTTGCCATCGTGTTGACCGTCTCTCCGTCGGGACCCTTGTGGGCGTTCCGCCCGTCGGTGATCATGCCCGGTCCGAGCGTGCCCGCCCCGAGATCGCACAGGTTCTGTTGCCCTGAGGCACACCACCGGCACTTTCCACAGGCCGGCACGAACGAAACCGCAACGTGGTCGCCGACTTGCAGATCGGTGACTTCGGGGCCGACCTCGATCACCACGCCGGATCCCTCGTGCCCGCCGATGACGGGCAGCAGGGAGGAGCCGCCCGGTGCGTCGGCTGAGCCGAGGTCGCCGGTGACCATGTGTTCGTCGGAGTGGCAGAGACCGGCCGCGCTGGTCTTGACGAGGATCTCGCCCCGGCGAGGATCATCGAGTTCCACTTCCTTGACTTGCCATGGTTGATGTGCTCCGTACAGCACCGCAGCGCGAGTCTTCATCGTCGATTCTCCAACCGTGTTCGGACCAGGTGAGTTGCGCGCACAGTAGTAGGCGTCGACCTCGCTGGCGAAATCCGACAGACCGGTTCCCGCGGCATTGGAGCGGCAGGCACCGGTGATCATTGATGTACCAGTAGGCCATGTGCCGCTGCCTCGAGCCAGGCTGATCGCCCATGTCTCGTCGCTGCTGTGGACGAGACCTCAGGAAGGGCTGATTTCGCCCTGACCGATAGCTGGACTTGCTGGTGCTCAGTTGCTTGCTGCCTGCTGTTGGCCCCGTTTACAAGGTGTTGGCCATGCCTCCGTCGACTGGCACGACGGCGCCGGTGACGGCACCGGCGCCCTCAGAGCAGAGCCAGCAGATCGCGTCGGCGACTTCGGCCGGTTCGACGAGTCTTGCGAGCGGCCGTTGATGGGCCGCGAACTCGTCGATGTCAGTGTTGAACGCGGCGGCTGACGCCTCCAGGATTGCGGTGCGGGTTGAACCGGGCGCCACTGCATTCGAAGTGACGCCCGTACCTGTCAGATCGACGGCGAGCGATTTCACCAGACCGATGACTCCGTGTTTGGCAGCAACGTAAGGCGCCATTCTCGACAGCCCGATGGTTCCGGCGGACGACGACACAGCCACGAAACGGCCCCGCCGGGGTTCTGGCGACGCCAAGATCCGGGGGATCGCTGCTCGTGCTGTTTGGAACACGCCGGTCAGGTCGATGTCGGTGATCGTTTCCCATTCGGCGTCGCTGACCTCCCAGAGTGGGGTGCGGGCCTTGAACACCCCGGCTACCGCGACCGCGGCGTCGAGACGACCGAAGTGCTCGACGGCTGCTTCGGCCGCGTCGTGCAACGCAGTCTGGTTGCGCACGTCGACCTGCATGGTCAGGACATGGCCGCCGCCGGCGGCTCCGACCGCAGCAAGCTCGTCCGGGGTGGCGAGCGCATACTCGATATTGGGGACGTCGCCGCAGATGTCGACAGCGACCACCGACCAACCGTCGGCAACGAGTCGGGCGACGGTCGCTGCGCCGATTCCGCGGGCTGCACCGGTGACAAGGGCGACAGGTCGATTCATGGCATCTTGTCTAGCTTGTTCCACGCCGGTTGCCCGCAATCCGGTGACCGTTGTCGGCTAGCTGTTGGTCAGTTGGTGCACGGCGTCGTCGATCAGTCCGGACAGGAGTCGGGTTCCCTCGGCTGCGTTGGCGCCGGTGGGGTCGCCGAGCACACCGTTGGCCGACACTTCGCGAACCCCGCCTTCGATCATCTTGGGGAGCAGCTCCTCGATCGGCTCGGCGGCTCCCGGTTCGGCCAGGTCGAGGTGGACAAGGTCCTCGGCGATGGCCAGCATCAGCGAGGTCTCGGTCCGTCCGGCGTGCGCGTCGGCGTCGGGGAGCCGCACCGACCAAGCTTCGAGTGCCTTCCCCCGTGCCTTGCAGACTTCTGTTGCGGCGCGGAGTGCGTATGCGTTGCCGCCGTGACCGTTGATTGCCACGATGCGCCCGAACTCGGGGCCTGCGTTGGCGACGATCTCGATGAGCATCTCGGTCAGCACCCGGGTCCCCACCGAGAGCGTGCCCGCGAAGCCCCGGTGCTCATCGGAGGCGGAGATGCTGATCGCGGGTGCGACCCGAACCGAACCTAAGCGGAGGGCCACCCCGTCGGCCACCGCTTGCGCGATCCGCGTGTCGGTGTCGAGCGGAAGGTGCGGTCCGTGCTGTTCGGTTGATCCCAGGGGCAACAGCAGGGTCAACGGGGCCTCAGCGCCGCCCGCGGCTATCTCCGGTGAAGTGGACGAGCCGAGTGTGGCCATGTGCGAAGCGTAGCTTCGGCCGGTTCAGCCCAGCTCGGGAGGGGAGAAGCCTGTTGGCACGACCACGTCTGCGGGGGTCAACTCGGTGATCGACCTCTTGCCGATGCCGCGCAGCGTCGCGGTGATCCCGGCGTTGAGTATGTCGAGCACGTTCTCCACGCCTGGGAGCCCGTTGGCTGCCAGACCCCACAGGTACGCCCGGCCGATCAGCACGGCGTCGGCGCCGAGGGCACAGGCTTTGACGACGTCGCTGCCCCGCCGGATGCCGCCGTCGAGAACGACTTCGATCTCGCCGCCGACCGCGCCCGCGATCTCCTGCAGCACCCGGATCGAGGCGGGGGCGCTGTCGACGTTGTTGCCGCCGTGGTTCGACACCGAGACGGCTGTGGCGCCCGCATCTACCGCTCGGCGGGCTTCGTCGGCTCTGGCGATTCCTTTGACCATGAACGGGCCGTCCCACTCAGAACGCAACCACGCAACGTCCTCCCAGGTCGGTGGGGGCGTGGTCATCCAGGTGCCGTACGCCTCGAAGAACAGCGGCGCCTGTTCGTCGACACCGGCGAAGTTCGGGACCCGAAGCCGAGGAATCGTGCCTTGGCGCAGCCACGACCAGGCCCACGCCGGTTTCGCCAATATCTCGAAGGCGTGCGGCAGGATCTCCTTGGGGGCGAAGGATTGCGGGATGTGGGGGCTGCCCCAGTCGCGGCCGTGGGAGAACGACCAGTCGAGCGTGAGGATCAGGCCCACCGCCCCTGCGGTTCTGGCGCGCTCCATGCGGGCGAGCATGAAGTCGCGGTCTCCCGCCCAGTAGATCTGGAAGAAGGTCTGCGGGTTGGCCGCGACCACCTCCTCGACCGGTTTGCCTCCGAAGGAGCTGAGCCCCATCGGGATCCCACGGTTCGCTGCGGCTCGGGCCACGGCCACTTCACCTTGTGGATGAACGGCTTGCACACCGGTGGGGGAGATCATCACCGGCATCGCCGACCGCTGGCCCATGATGTTGACGGCGATCTCGGGGTTTGCGGCCTGGCCTGCGGTTACGGGCCGGAAACCCAGTTCGTCGAAAGCGGCAGTGTTGTCGCGCACCGACACGCCGGCCTCGGCCCCGGCCACCAGGGCGCCGTATACCGACTTGGGGATGCGCTTGCGGGCTCGCTGCTCGGCGATGGCGACGGTCTCAAACCACTTGTTGCTCACGGTTTGTGACCGTACCGCCCCCCACCCAAATCTGCGCGTTCAGGCGCGGTGGTTGCGAGCCAGGAACTTGACGGGGGACGGGCGGGAGTGGTCGAGGGCCGGAGCGGGACGGGCTGCGTCGGCGGCGTTGACGAGTGGTTCGCCGTGGCCCAGGACGCATTCGGGGTCGGGTCCGTCGAGGGGGATTCCGGTGAAGAACTTGGCGGCCATGCAGCCTCCCTGGCAGGCGTCGAAATGGCCGCACGATGCGCATGCCCCGGCCGACTGCGGCTCACGAAGCTCGGCGAACAGTTCGCTGTGTTGCCAGACCCGCTGAAATCCACCCTCGGCGCGGACGCTGCCCGCCCGGAACTCGTCGTGGAGCACGAAGGGGCAGGCGTAGACGTCGCCGACCGGGTCGATCAGGCACACGACCCGGCCTGCGCCGCAGAGGTTCAGACCCGGAAGCGGCTCGCCGAGGGCGGACAGGTGAAAGAACGAGTCGCCGGTGAGCACCTCGGGGCGGTCGAGCAGCCACCGGTACAGCTGGCGTTGCTGCGAATCGGTGGGATGCAGTTCATGCCAGCTGTCGGCGCCGCGCCCCGATGGACGGAAGCGGGTGAGCCGCAACTCGGCATCGAAGGAGGCGGCCATGGCCTCGAACTCGTCGACTTGGGCGATGTTGTGACGGGTCATCACCACCGAGATCTTGAAGCCCTTGAAACCTGCATCGTGCAGGTGCTTCATGGCCTGTCGAGCGACCTCGAAGGAGCCCTCGCCACGGACCGCGTCGTTGGTCGCGGCGTCTGCGCCGTCTATCGAGATCTGCACGTCGACATAGTCGGAGGCCGCGAGTCGGCGGGCGACGGCGGCGTCTATTCGGGAGCCGTTCGTTGAGAACTTCACGCCGACACCGTGGTCGGTGGCGTAGTCGACGAGATGCCAGAAGTCGCTGCGGATCGTCGGTTCGCCTCCGCCGATGTTGATGTAGAAGACCTGCATCCGCTCGAGTTCGTCGATCACCGCTTCGGCTTCTTCGGTGGTGAGCTCGCGGGGGTCGCGTCTGCCCGATGAACTGAGGCAGTGGATGCACTGCAGGTTGCAGGCGTATGTCAACTCCCAGGTCAGACAGATCGGGGCGTCGAGCCCCGCTTTCATCTGGTCGGCGAGGCCGCTGCGCTTCACGGGCGACAACACCGGGTTGTCCTGAGTCGGCGCACCGGCGAACGAAAGCGGCGGCGTAGCCGTGGCGGTCATAGCGCCACCAGGAAGTCGGAGGCTGCCAACGACGCCAGGGCCTTCTCGAAGGACGGCCAGCGGCGTTGGTCGAGACCCGCCGAATCGAAGGCCTCTCGCACGCTGGAGTGCTTTTCGAGGTTCTCGACGAGCGCCACCAGTTCGGGAGCTCTCAGAAAGTTGAGACGTCGGTTCCCGTAGTGGTAGGCGAGGGCACCGAACGGCTCGGGCCGCAGCGCCACGCGTTCATGCAGGCGGTAGCGAGCGTCCGCGTCGAACTCAGCGGCGTCGAACTCCACGGGATCAGTAAACCCCGCACATGCCGTCGATGGAGATCTCCTCTACCAGCAGTTCCTCCTCGACGAACTCGGAGGTACCGGAGGTTTCGTCCGCGGCTGTTGGGGAAACTGTGGCATCGGCTGGTGTTGGGCTGTCGAGGGGCTTCATGGGGTCAGTCTAGGTCCGCGAGCTGATCCGGCCGGGGCATCGGCTTGTTGATGGGTATTTGGAGTTGGTGGCGGAGCGTGCGCGGTTGAACACGCTTTCGGCTCAGGCTCATGACTTGAAGGTGTTCTTCTCGAAGGTGTTCTTCTCGATCGTTGAAGCGGACCCTGTCGGTGGCGTCGGCGCCAGTCAACTCGTGGGTCCCGAAGACAAGAGCTTTGATACGGCTCAGGAGACACCAAACTCGGCCTCGAGTTGTGTGATCACGTCCTCAACGAGATGGACGCTCGCTGAACGGCATCCGGCGTCAGTTTGCGCCATCGCGAGCTCGGCTCTGAAGATCTCGGCGAGTTGCTCATCCTCTGCGATCCGGTCTTCGACCCAGGCCAAGTCCACGGTGGGGATCGGGTCTGCTTTGGGAAGGGTGTTGATACGTTCCTCCGCAGCCGGGCCGAACACCTCGAAAGCCCGAGAGAACTGCTCTTCAACGGTAGAGACGTCATAACCCTGGCTCGACATGCAGACCCTCCATTCGGACTCGAACGAAGCGAACTCGTTCGTCGCGGCGAGGCGTTGGCCAATGTCCCCCATAACTTCTGTTGGAGTAGGCGCCAGCTCCGACGACACGCCGCCGGCATCGCGGACAGCCGCCTCCGCTTCCCCCTCACAACCACCTGACTCTAGATGGCTGTGGGCTTCGTCACCGTGAGAGTGCTCGCCCTCAATCGACTCATCGTGGACGTGGTCCAACTCAGCACCGAAAAGAGCGACTCCATATGCCCGGGTCGCCTCCATCGAGAGTTCCCGGTCTGGCGCGCCGGAAGGCAGCAGGCTGCTGAGTAGCAGGCTGAAGGTCGCGCCGTAGCCGTACTCATCGGAGTTCGACAACGAAATGAAGTCGTGGAAAGAACGGGGAGCGATGCCTTGAAGGAAGGGGAGGGGTTCGAAGTCGAACCCCTCCCGCTTCATGCAATCGACCAGTACGTCCTGAGCAATGAAGTGCGCCTCCGACGGTAACATGCCTGACTCGAGGTCTGTTTCGTCCTGAGAGGCCCCGCCGCAACCAGAAGCAAAGACGGCTCCGACGAGCGCCAGAATCACTAGTCTCATTCTGTAGGGGTCTCAGTATCGGGTGTTCAGCGGCAGTACGTGGTTCCCTTGTACTTGCCGGTAAGGTTAAAGTAGTCGTACTGATACCAGGGCTCCGCGATGAAGGTCCCAGTCCAATAGCGATTCTTGATGCTGTGGAGGACGATTCCCCAGTTGTGGGAATGGGAGGACCCACACGACCAGGTGGTCGCCGAGGCCGGTGTGCTCGGCACGAAGGTCAGGGTCGAAGCGGCCATGACCGCAACGACCACCAGTGCACGAAATCTCTTCACGGTGTTCCTCATTTCAGTTCGGGCTGTCTCCAGCCATAGTAACCAGTACTCAGGAGCGTAGCGCGCGGTCAAGTCCAGGGGTTCGCCCCCGGATGGTTCCATCCAGTGTCGTTGACCTAGCTTTGGCAGCAGGGAACAAACCGGGAGGCAAAGTGAAGCTCGACATTATGTCTGCGGCGATGGAGTTGCGGGCCATGCAGCGACATGCCCGAGCCGTTGAGAAGTCCGGTTTCAACACGATGTGGTTGACCGAGTCGGGCCGCACTGCCTACTTGTCGGCTGCTGCGGCCGGGCTGGTGACTGAACGGCTGCGGCTCGGAACCGCTGTGGCCGTGGCCTTCCCGCGCAGTCCGATGATCACCGCGTCGGTGGCCTGGGAGTTGGCCGAGGCCACCGAGGGGCGTTTCACGCTCGGTCTGGGTACCCAGGTCAAAGCCCATATCGAACGCCGCTACTCGAGCAGCTACGCGCCTCCCGGTCCGCGGATGAAGGAGTACGTGCAGGCGCTGCAGGCGATCTTTCGGGCTTTCAGGGGTGAGGAGAAGCTGTCGTTCGCCGGTGACTACTACTCGTTCTCCCTGTTGCCGCCGCAGTGGTCGCCCGGGCCGATCGCCGTGGAGGACCCGCCGATCTACGTGTCTGCGGTTCTGGGATGGATGTCGCGGATGGCGGGTGAGGTGTGCGACGGGATCCACATACATCCGTTCAACTCCGCTGTCTATGTGCGTGACGTTCAGCGGCCCCGGGTGCAGGAGGGGGTCGACCGCGCCGGTCGCGAGCTTGCCGACGTGACCTTTGAGATTCCGGTGATGACGCCGGTGGGCGACTCCGACGAGGAGATGGCCGAGTCCCGTGAACACGCCCGCCAGATGATTGCTTTCTACGGCTCGACGAGGACCTACTCGCCGGTGTTCGAGACCCACGGGTTCACCGGCCTTTCAGATGAACTCCATGAGTTGCAGCGACGCGGTGACGTCGCGGGGATGGTTGGGTTGATCAGCGATGACGTTCTCGACCACTACACGGTGTCGGGCACCTGGTCGAACCTCGGCGCGAACCTGGTTGAGCGCTACCGCGACATCGCCCCGAACGTCTCGATAATGACCTACACCGCCTCGAGCCAACTGCGCCGCCACCCCGACATCCTCGACCGCTGGTCCGACGTAGCCCGCGACGTCGTTGTGGCGTCTTCTGCTGCCGAGTCGTGAGGCGCTCGGCCCGCCAAGCCGATCTGGGCGCAGCCGATAAACTCATCACAAAACCCAGAATCAGCCATTGCCTTTCATTTTGTGGCGCGAAACTGTAAGCATCGCCCCGATTCGTAGCTGTCCTTTCAGTTTATTCTCGGAAATCTGGTCAGCCGTCGTCTCGAGGGTCGCGGGAACGCCCTCTTCCCACCCGACAGTGAACCTTCGTTCCGCGTCGGTGCAAAGGGTGCGCTGTTGTGGAGTCTGCTCTGTGAATTGGTCGCTGCGCCGGCCAGGCAATAGGTTGTCGGCGTGCCGTACGGAGAGTTGTCGAGTCTGCTGACGCAGGGCGACTTCGAGACCCTGTTCATTCGTGGGATGGGTTGGGACAACCCCGAGCAGAAGCAGCCGGTTGCTGTGGTTGACAGCGCGTTGCGTCCGGTGCCCGTGGCCGACAAGCGGGGTGTCATCGTCTGGCTTGTGGACTGCCCGAACGGTCTGCCCGAGCGCTCGGAACAGCATCGGGTGGTGCGTCAGCTCAAACGCCTCAGCCGCGACCAGCTTGTGGTGTTCGTCGCTCCGGACAAGCACCTTTGGCAGTGGCCTGAACAGCGCCCGAGCGGAGTCGGATACCGACTCGTGGATCACGAGTACCCGGTCGACGCCCCGACCGACGCTTTGCTGCAGCGATTGTCGCAGGCGACGTTCGAGATCTCCGAGGAGCCACGACTCACTTCAAGCTCGGTACTCACCCGGGTGCGGCGCTCGTTCAACGCCGACAAGGTCACGAAGTCCTTCTACCGGGAGTTCCAGAAGCACCACAAGAACTTCGCTCTCAAGGTGGAGGGCATCCCGGCCGATTCGAGTCGCCGTTGGTATGCGTCGGTGTTGATGAACCGTCTGATGTTCATCTACTTCATCCAGCAGAAGGGATTCTTGGACGGCGACCAGCATTACCTGCGCACACGCCTGGGCAGAGTCAGCGCCGTCCATGGCGCGGAGCAGTTCTACGCCTTCTACAAGCAGTTCCTTCTGCCGTTGTTCCACGAAGGGTTGGGCAGCCCCGATCCGAGTTACGCCGACGACGAGACTCGGTTGCTGCTTGGCGTGGTCCCCTACGTGAACGGTGGAATTTTCGAGCCCCATGAACTCGAGGAGTCATACGACATCCGGATTCCCGACGAGGCCTTCGAGTCTCTGTTCGACTTCTTCGACGGCTGGCGCTGGCATCTCGATGAACGTCCGTCGGCGGGCGGCAACGAGATCAACCCCGACGTGTTGGGCTACATCTTTGAGCAGTACATCAACTTCACCGAGAAGGGCCAGAAGGAGAGCGGCGCGTACTACACCAAACCGGACGTGACCGGCTACATGGCGGAGTCGTCGATCCTTCCCGCGGTGGCCGACCGGCTGGTGGCGGCGGGTCTCGATGATCCGGCGGTGCTGCTGTGCGGGTCTGGCGACGACTACATCCGTGAGAGCTTGGGTCACGGAACCTCTCATCCCGTTCCTGATCCCGCGGGGGGGGGGGGGGGGGGGGCGTGGCCGTGGCAGCGACGCAGCGGCGATCCCGCGGAGTATGTCGAACTCGAACCGCCGGGCGAGGAACTTGCGCTGCCCGGCGAGCGCTGGTGCGATGTGGTGCATCGCCGCGGGCGCTACCAACGTCAAGTCGAGATCTTGTCGGACGGTTCGCGGCAATGGAGCATTGACGATGCCATAACCGAGAATCTGGCGCTGCCGGACCTGTTGCGCGATTACATGAGCCAGCTTGGTGACGCGCAGGAGTGTCAGGCGGCGTTCGAAGTTCTGCGTTCGTTGACGGTGTGCGACCCGACCGTGGGTTCGGGGGCGTTCCTGTTTGCAGCGATCGACGTGCTCGAGCCGCTGTATTCGGAGGTTCTGGCGCGCGCTGCGGAACTCTTGAGCGACGGGCAGGAGGGTCCTGAGTTCTTGACCGAGGCTCAGTCTCACCCGAACCCGCGTTATTGGCTGATCAAGACGATCTGTTTGCGCAATCTGTTCGGTGTGGACCTGATGCACGAGGCGCCCGAGATCGCCAAGCTGCGCCTGTTCTTGAAACTCGCCGCTCAGATCGACAATGTTGACCACTTGGAGCCGTTGCCTGACCTCGACTTCAACATCAAGTGCGGGAACCTGCTGGTCGGCATCGCCGACGAGGCGGACTTTCAAGATCGCTTGGGCGGGACGCTTGAAGCGGCGGCAAGGCTTGAAGACATCAAGGCGCTGGCCGTCGAGGTCGCCGCGGTCTACGAGGAGTTCGTTGCCGATCAGGCGGAGGCCGCCGACGGAGACACCGCCGACAGGAAACAAGTTCTAACGGCGCGGTTTGACGAGGCACGCGAGCGTTGCCACGAACTGCTGCACGATGTTCGTGGTACGACTTCCTTCGGGCAGTGGATCGAGGCGCATCAACCGTTCCACTGGTTCGTCGAGTTCCCGAGCGTCTGGCAAAACGGCGGCTTCGACGTGGTGATCGGCAACCCGCCCTACATCAAGAAGTCTCTCGTGACCGACTACACCTGGTTTGGTTTCAAGACCGAGAAGTGCCCAGACCTGTACGCCCTGTGCATGGAACGAGCCACGACCCTGGTCAACGACAAAGGCCGCTTTGCCATGATCGTGATGCACTCCCTCTGCTTCAGCAGGGATTTTCTTCACTTGCGGGAATTTGTCGATAGGGGGAGTTACAAGGCGTGGATTTCTAGCTTTGCTAGGCGCCCTGACAGCTTGTTCGGGGGATCAGCGGCTGTCCGTAGCTCAGTCGTTTTTCTGTCCTCATCAAGAACTCGTCAGCTTCGCGTGTCACGGATACGTCGTTGGAAACCTGAGCAACGGGCTGCGATGTTTGCCCAAGTTTCGTTCAGATTGTGTCCCGACGACCTACGCAGTTGCGGTGAAGTTGAGCAGTGGCCGTTCATTGAAGGTCCCGCCGTTATGGGTGCCCTTACGACTCTTGCAAGTTCTTGCCGCTCGGTCAGGCTTGCTACCGTTCCACACTCCGAATATCCGCTCGGGTACAAGACGACAGCTTTGTATCAGCTAGGTGTCTTCGCCCAGGAACCCCCAACGATCGACCCGGACACTGGTGACCCCGCGCAGACCAATAGCGCCCGGTCAGGATGGCTCTACTTTCGGTCGGAAGTTGAACGGGACTTGGCACTCGTCATGCTTGCGGGCAGGTGGGGCTATCTCTGGTGGTTGACCTACTCAGACGAGTTCCATGTCACCCGCAGCACGCTTACATCGTTTCCGGGTGACATCGAAAGGTTGGCCAAGCCCGCCACGGGTGACATGGAACTCGCGACACTACTGGAACTGTCAAGAAGGCTTCAGGAGGAGATGCCCGGTTCGTTGGCGTGGATGAAGAAAGCGGGGGTCAAGGTCGGGCGGTACAACATGCTCAAGTTGCGTCACCTCACCGACAAGGCCGATTGGCTTCTTGCCAAGTCATGGGGTCTGGACGAGGAAGCGTTCGAGGCGGCGGGCAATCTGCGTGACCGGATGATCTTCGGGAACAAGGAGTAGCTGCTTTGCGGCCCAACCTGCATTTCACCCCCGATCTGCATTTCACCGTTGAAGGCGTAGAGCGCCCCTCGAATATTGGATCCAGATGCACGGACCGTATGGCAGTCCTCCGAGCTGCTCCTGCCATGAGGTCACCCTTCGGGAGATCGTGTCGATCTGGTTCTGAAGCCCGCTCAGCTGTGCGGCGAAAACGATGACTTCGAGCCCTGATTCGGCAAGTCCCGCTGTGCGAGCTGTGCGGCCGCGGAAGTCGTCGTCGCAGGTGACCAGCACCCGTTCGTCGGCCGCACACCAACGAGCTACGGCCTCGTCGGGAGCGTTCGATCTGCCCCGCGATGTGGTGCTCAGGGCCTCGACGCGAGACACGTGGACGATGTCGGCGACGGCCGGATCGATGACGTCGGCCACCAGATATGAGATGTTCGCGTCAAGGCAGAAGCTCACTCTCCGGGGGTTAGGCGGCGAATTCGGCAACACCCCGTACCTGGTTGACGCTCAGTTCATACCAGTCGGCGACCTCGGACTCATCCGCCACTTCAAGGTTGGCGATGATCGTCGTTACGGGAACGCGGGTCCCGCGAACCACGGGTGCCCCGAAGCACACCAACGGGTCGATGTCCACCCACGGGGATATGTCCCAGGCCGACGCAGTGTCGTCGACGAATCGGATCTCGTCGGCGAAGACACGGACCGCGTCGCGCAACGCCGACTGTTGAGGGTGTCTACCCACCAGCTCCCCGGTTTCGTCCATGAGTTCAGCCCACACGCTGATGCCGTCGCTGAAGAACGAACGGTGAGCCAGGGGTCGGCCCAGCCCCGGTCGGGTGACATGGAGAGCCTCGAGCACCTTGCGAATCTTCTGCAACGATGTGCCCTGGCAGCGGAGGCGGCTCACCGTCTCCAGGCTCACGAGATCGAGGAAGCTGACCGTATCTATCCGTACCGTAGGGCTGGAGTTCTCCGAAGGGGCGACGATGACCGCGAGCCAACGCCGCACCTGCTGTGGTGTAGCTTGACCCCTCCTTCCCACGATCGCCGCTGCTTGCGGGAACGAGTAGATCCCTTCGCGGAGCCTGGGGTCGACACCCGTGGGCGATTCGTCGGCGAGAGACGTGGTTCGGCTCATGTGTTCATGGTAACGCAGGACGGGTTTTTGAACGCGGTGCTCGGGCGGGGCAACGCATTGATCCCTCAAAACCCTGTCACAGGGAAGCTGCTCGACGTGCCGCTGATTCTCGAATGCAGTCGGCATCTGCCTCGACGAGATGGTCGTGTCGCAGGAGGTCGTGTGACGTGCCGTTGATTCTTGACAACATCGCGCATCAGACAGAGCGTGAACTGCTCAGGACGCTGGAGTCGTCGTATCGGCTGGATGCGGCGATCGGCTACTTCAACCTTCGGGGCTGGAAGCTGTTGGCCGAAGCGGTGGACGCTCTGCCGGAGCGGTCGGAGGGGCCGAAGGCCCGGATACTGGTCGGCATCCATGAGGCTCCCAACGACGAGATGCGCCGGTCGGCTCGGATGCGACAGCCCGAACCCATCGACAATCGCACGGCTGCCCGGTTGAAGGGCGAGACCGTTGAGGAATTCCGGGATCAGTTGCAGATCGGACTGCCGACCGGGGGAGACGAGACGGCGCTGCGAACGTTGCTCCGCCAGATCGAGGCCGGCGACGTGCAGGTGCGAGTACACACCGCTCATCGATTGCACGCCAAGCTTTATCTCTGCCACCGCGAAGACACCGCTGCTCCCCGCGTCGGCTACGTCGGGTCTTCGAACCTGACGGCTGCTGGGCTTCGTGACCAGGGCGAACTCAACGTTGATGTCGTCGACGGCGACGCCACCGAGAAGTTGGCCCGCTGGTTCGAGGAACGCTGGAACGACCCGTTCACAGTCGACGCGATGCCCGAGCTGGCCGAGTCGCTGCACGAATCGTGGGCGTCAGAGGAGCAGCTCGACCCGTTCCTCGTGTATTTGAAGATGGCCTATCACCTCTCCAAGGAAGCTCGGGAGGGTCTCATCGAGTACGGGCTGCCCGCCTCGATGCAGGACGAGCTGCTGGACTTCCAGGCTGCTGCTGTCAAGATCGCCGCCCGGATCGTCATGCAGAAGGGCGGCGCCATGATCGGCGATGTGGTCGGACTCGGAAAGACCCTCGTCGGTACTGCGGTGGCTCGGTTGCTTCAAGAAGAACAGGGCTTTGAGACGCTTGTGGTGTGCCCGAAGAACCTCGTTGAGATGTGGGAGTCCTACCTGCATGAATACGAGGTCCGAGGGAAGGTTGAGTCGTTGTCGATGGTTCACAAGAACCTGCCCGATGCTCGCCGGTATCGGTTGGTGATCATCGACGAAGCCCACAACCTACGCAGTGACAGGCGCCGGGACCACGGAGTTCTTCGGAGCTATATCGCGGACAACGACTCCAGGGTGCTGCTGTTGACCGCAACGCCCTACAACAAGGAACTCGGCGATCTAGCGGCTCAGCTGTCGCTGTTCATCCGCCCCGACGCAGACCTGGGTGTGCGCCCTGAGGAAGCAATCGCCGAGGTCGGCGCGGCGAACTTCGAGTTGCTGTGTGAGGGGCAGACTTCAAACCTCGGGGCGTTCAAGCGGTCGGAGTATCTCAAGGACTGGCAATCGCTTATGTCGCAGTATCTTGTGCGGCGGACTCGCCGGTTCGTTGAGGACAACTACGCGCTCCAAGACGATGACGGACGCCGCTTTCTGGAGTTCGGCACAGGCAAGCGGTTCTATTTCCCGAAGCGGACCGCGATACCGGTGGACCGCAATCTCACTGCAGATGATCCGGCATCTCTGATGGCATCGGATGAGACGCTTGACTCGATCCGTGACTTGATGTTGCCTCGATATCGGCTGGGAAATTACCTTGACGACAAGTTCGCGCCCTCAGAGGAGGGCGAGGCACGGTTGGTTGACGACCTGGAGAACTCGTCGAGGGGGAACCTAGCGGGGTTCACCCGGGTCACGATGTTCAAGCGGTTGTCCTCGTCGGGACCGGCGTTCCTGGCGACGCTGCGCCGTCATCGCCTGCGGAACTTGGTTGCGGCGCATGCGCTCGACAACGGCCTGCCTGTTCCAGTTGGTGCCGTCGACAACTCGCTCTGGGCCGCAGAGGTGGACACTGATCCGGAAGACAACGATGAAGCCGGTGATGAGACCTCAATGTTCGACTCCGTTGAGGAACCTGCCGCGAGCGCCTACGAGAAACTCCGTGCGAAAGACCCGAGAGCGATCCGCTGGGCCAGACCTGAGATGTTCCGACCCAACCTGCTGGAGGATCTTCGTCACGACACCGAGGTCATCACCGAGATGCTCGAGCGGTTCGGGATCTGGGATGCAGACCGCGACCAGAAGACTGCTGCGCTGGAGAGACTGCTTGTGGAGCGCTACCCGTACGACAAGGTTCTGATCTTCACCGAAGCAGCCGACACCGCGAACTACGTCTACGAAGAGATGCTGCGTCGGGGCGTCGCTGATGTCGGTGTGGTGACGGGCGACTCGGAGAACCCGACCGCATTGGCCCAGCGCTTCTCTCCGGAGTCCAACAGTGTGGGCAGCGGCGGGTCGCCTGGTGTGGACGAGTTGCGTGTGCTGGTCTCCACCGACGTGCTCTCGGAGGGACAGAACCTCCAAGATGCACACATCGTCGTCAACTACGACCTGCCGTGGGCGATCGTGAAGCTCGTCCAGCGGGCCGGCCGGGTCGATCGGATCGGGCAGAACTCGCCCGTGGTTCTGGTGTACTCGCTGCTGCCGGCAGCCTCCATCGACGAGGAGATCGAGCTGAGAGACCGCATCCGGAGACGATTGGGCGAGAACGCCCGACTTCTCGGTTCAGACGAGAGTTTTTTCGGTGACGCGTCTGAACGGCAGATCATTTCCGGTGTCTACGATGAGTCCTCGTCGTACCGGCCTGCGGGTGTTGATGAAGTTGATCCCGTGTCCATGGCGTACGAAGTCTGGAGACATGCCTCCGACGCTCATCCCGAACTGGCGCAACGGGTGGCGACGCTCCCCAATGTCGTGTATTCGACCATGCAAAGTACCGACGCGGCTCCTGATGTCGGAGTTTTGGTCCACACTCAGGTGGTGGCCGGCGCCGACGCTTTCGGCTTCGTGGAACCGAATGGCGATCAACGCCGTGTGACCCCCCAGGAGGCTCTGCGGCTGGCGCAGTGCGAACCTGACACACCTTCTGTGGCGCGTCTGCCGGATCATCACGAACTCACCGCTGCAGCGCTCGGCGGACCTCTCAAGGCGCAGACTGGACGCGCTACGGGTGCGCTCCAGGGCGTGAGGGGCCGCGTGTGGCGCAGGCTTCATGAACAGATGGACGGGTTCAGAGACAACCTTCTCTTCAGTCGGGTCGATCTTGCCCGAGCCCACGACGCCATCAATGAGCGGCCGCTCTGCGAGGCCGCCACCCAGCGGCTTGCCAAAGCGGTGCGGGATCGCAGCACGAACGACCTGGCAGCCTTGGTGGTCGAACTCCACAACGACGGTCGACTCTGCGTTCCGCCCGCGCCTGAGGGAATCGATGCGGACCCTGTAATCGTCTGCACCATGGGTTTCAGAGGCTGACGGACTCTGTGCTACTCAGGATATTTTGATTTATTTGATGTAGTGACAGTATTTCACAGGGTCATTGTCACAGGGGGTCAGTAGGTTGTGATCCATGAGTTTCCTTTCGGGATCGGAGCTTCTTGACGAGGGCACGGCCGGCGGTGGTGGCACCGGTGGATCGTTGCGGGTGCCGTTGGTCGACGAGGCGAAGTTGTCTGATGGGGGGCTGCGGTCTCACCTGAAGGTGTTGGGCCGTGCCGAGTCCCGGTTGACCGCGATGAAGTCACGGGCGTTGGCTGAGCTGAGCCGCCGTCACAGCAGAGGTGACGCGCAGCGTCTGGTTCGAGACGAGCTGCAGGCCTCGAAACGTGAGGCCAAACGTGATGTTGAGACCGCGGCGCGGTTGTCAGAGTTGCCCACAACTAGTGAGGCGTTGGAGTCCGGTGAGATCCCTGTGGGTCACGCCCGGTTGATTGCCCGCGCTTCCGGCGAGAGCCCGATTGATGAGTCCGTGTTGGTCGAAGCGGCCGGCGAGCAGCCCTTTGATGAGTTCGCTCGGACTGTGAAACGTCATCAACAAGACGTAGCCGACGATGACGGCCGGTCGTTGTTGGATCGTCAACGCTCCAAGCGCAAAGCCAGGATCTTTGAGTCATCTGATTCTGGGATGTTTGTGCTGAGCGGCGAGTTCGACCAGATCACCGGAGCCCGCATCGCCACCGCGTTGACTGCTAAGGAACGACAGCTGTGGCACCGCGAGGACCCCAACAAGCGTGCCACACCGCAGCAGCGGATGGCCGACGCGTTGGCGGAGTTGATCTGTCAACCCGCTGGTGACGGCAAGTCTGCGGGCACTGATCTGTTGGTGATCGCTGACTTCGATGTGCTCAAACAACAACTCGACAACCCCCGACTGGCTGACGGTTCACCAATACCGATCGTCGAGCTCCACCGCCTGGCGCTTGAAGCCAACCTGTTGCCTTCGATCTTCGACACCAAAGCCCAAGACATGTGGCTCGGGCGCCGCCTGCGCACCGCGACCGAGGCTCAACGGATCGCGCTGACCGCGAGAGACCAGCACTGCATCGGCTGTGGCGCCAACCCGCTGTGGTGCCGAGCACACCACATCATCTGGTGGTCAAAGAACGGACCCACCGACCTGTCGAACCTCGTGTTGGTGTGCGATGACTGCCACCACAAGATCCACGACCACGGCTGGCAGGTGTACAAACACCCCAAGACCGGAAGGTTCCAACTCAAACCCCCGATCAACCCGTCAGGTGAGTCCTCGACCCGCCGGTCAGGTGAGTGCTCGGCTGTCTCGTCGGGTGAGTTGTCGAGGATCTTGTCGGGTGAGGATTCGTCTATCTCGTCAGGCCGGACAGACGGCGCTCGAACCCCGGCAGACTTAGCTCAACCGGATGCCAGCGACGCAACCCAGTCGACTTCCCAGAATGCGCCCGGGTTCGCGCATTGGGAGGAAGCTCAGCGGGAAAACCAGTCAATCTCGGACACCGAAAAACAACGCCGTGCCGCCCGTTCCACCGGCCACGACTTGGTCGACGGCCTCGACACCTCCTAATCATGTCCGGGTCAGCGGGCGAATCACGCCAACCAGGTCAACCAAATGATCGAGGCGAGTTACGACAACTACGGACGTTGCAACGCCTAGCCCTGATCGAGGCTGGAGAACGGACTGGGCGCGTGCCCGTGGGCGCGTATCCACCACCGAGGTTGCGGACCTCACCGGCCTGAGCGTGCCCACGGCAGGACGGCGACTGTCTGCTCTCGTCGACGCTGGAGAACTCGAAGCTGCCAGACCGAGGTGTTGTAGTGGTCGATGTAGTCGAGGATTGCTGCGGCGAGGTCGCTGGTGTGGTTGAACTCGGCGGTGTCGAGGAGTTGTCGGGTGAGGATGGAGAACCACATCTCGATCTGGTTGAGCCAGGAGGCGTGGGTGGGGGTGCGGTGCAGGAACACGCGGTGGTGGCTGTCGAGGAACTCCTCGACGGTTTTGGTGCCGTGGGTGGCGAGGTTGTCGACGATGCAGTGCAGTGCCAATCCCGCCGAGTCGTCGTCGACGCAGCAACCCGCGCCTCCAACACCGCCCGATCCCCATCACACACTTCCAAAGCTTCCGGCATAGTCATACCCGAACCCTAACACAGCAACTAAACTAACGCGACCATGCACTAGGCTGAGGCGAGCCCCTGTGGGCAACAGTGCTGCCATCTCGACTGCGCGCCACCGTTCGCGCTGCGCAACACCCGACAGTCGCGTCAACAAGGGGGTTGTACTGACAGTGGTTTAGGGGTAGCGTGTTGGTATGTCCACCGTCGCTGAGGAGCTGATTGAGGAACTCAAGGAGATGCCGACGACGTCTCCCCCTCCTGCTGATCTGGTGCCTATCGTGAATAGCTTGATGCTCTCGAACGCCGATGTGGTCACTGTTGACGATCTGGCCGCGTTCAACACAGGGCGGGACCCGTTGCAGGTGGCGCGCGTTCTTCGTGATCGAGGATGGCTGCACAGCGTTCCGGCGAACGGCGTGTGGAGAGTGTTGACTGGACGTCCAGGCCCGCATATGGAGGTTTTCACGTCGCTGAGAGCGAGGTTGCGGAGCGTGCCGGACACGCCTGCCTGTATCGGGGGAAGATCAAGCGCGCAGGTACGTAACTGGCTGCGCCGTCCGACTGCCGCCGCTATTGGATACTGGGGCGACCGCCGCCCACCTCGAAGCCTCGCTGAGTACCGGGTGCTGCGCTGGACACCACGAATCCCGCTTGATGTGATCCACGGTTTGCCTGTGTGGAAACCCGAGACGCTGCTCGCCTTTATGGGCGCTCGGCCTGCTCGGTTCCCTTGGTCAGATATCGCTGAGTGGTTGTGGGAACCATGTGAGGCAGCCGATCCGAGCCTGGTCGCTGCTGAACTCGACGGGCATCCCCCGGCTGCATGGGCGCGCACCGCCTATCTGGTGGATCGGGGTGAACGTCCCGACGCAGCGCAGGCTCTCTTAGCGTTAGGACCTGGTGTCGGCGACGGCCCGCATTATTTCGGCCGTCGCGTCTCCCGAGACGAACAGTTGCCTTGGCTGCCGGTTTGGGCCCCGGAGTACAAGGTTGTGGACTACCTGCTGGAACGAAACTGGTCCTACGACTGGGACCTGTGACCCGCGAGGATCAAGCGATGATCACCGAAGCCCACATCCTCAGGTTCTATCCCGATGCTGCACGATCTGAGCCGATCTTCCGAGCCGCTGTTTTGGATACTGCGTTCGATTTGTTCTTGTCGGAGATGCGCCGACGAGGCATGTTCGAGATGTGTGAGATGGTGTTCAAGGGAGGTACTGCCCTAAGAAAGTTCCAGTTCGGGCACAAGAGCCGCTTCTCGTTCGACCTTGACTTCGAAGCTGCGGACGGTGCCGCTGAGATCATCGCCGGCGAACTGGACGGATATTCCTCACATGGATTCGTGTTTGGCATAGGCGAACGACGAGGACACCGTTCGTTGCAGGTTGCCTCTCCGCTGTTCTCTGGTGGTTTCTACGATGTCAAGATGGATTTTTCTCATCGCGGGTGCTGGCTCTCGCCAGACGAACGGAAACCGTTGGCTTCGCCTGTGTTGACTGGCCAGGTGTGGGATGAGGAAGCCGCTGTCCCAATCTTGCGTGTCGAGGAGAACGTTGCCGAGAAGCTGAGCCGCTGGCAGAACAGGCCGTTAGTCCGCGACCTCTACGACCTTGCTGCGATAGCCAACGACATCGACGATCTGGCTCTAGTCGCGAAAATGTATGTGCTGAAATCACACAACAACTACATGGCGGCGCTTCCGTCGAGACGACCTAGATGTGCTGCCCAACCTCTAGGGGACGTGACCGCGTCAGCGCAGCCTTCCGATTTCGACTTGGACGATCTGGTTCAACCGCGGGCGCTTACCGATAACGCCAAAGCTGCGATGATCCGCGACGCGTTGAGTGTTGTGCAGCGACTAACCGAAACAGTCGATGGACACATCGAGAACACGCCGTTGGCTGAGATCGCTGCGGACACAGGGTCACTGGGATGGAAAGTCGACCAAGAAATCCAGTCGCTGCAAACACGGTGCCGCGTCGACGACCTAGATGAACAGACAGGTCCTCCACTTGGGGCTGCACTCGATGACGGAAACGGCGGGTTCGGCGACGCGATGTCCTTCTCGCGCGGTGTCTGCGCGAAGTGGATGCCAGTAGCCAAAACTCGATGTGTGCTAACCGCGCACCATGGTCCTCCATGCAGAAGCAAGCGATAAGCGCTGACGGTGCCGGTGACCAGCCCACGTCGTGTTGCTCAGATGCTAGCCTGAACTGTTCAGAGCAGACATGCTCGAGTTCCACCGACAGTTTCTCTGAGTGCTCGGCTCGCCTCAGAGCACCGCGGCGAGGGTTTCGGTGGCGTCCTCGCGAACGTTGAATGTTCTGCCGCCGTTGTGTTCGGCAGGTCTGGATCTGGGTGCCGAATAGATGATGCTTGTTGCGCCGGTGGGCATCACCGAGCGGATTCGCGCGACCGAGGAGTCGTTCGGTCGGAAGAGTCCCATGTAGTGACGGGTACCGTCGGCCGTCTCGAAGACCAGGTTGATCTCAACATGAATGTCGGCGGGCACTGGTTTGTCGGGGTCGAGTTCTGGCTTCGTGTTGGATTCCGCCTAGATTCGACCCTCCTCGACGTCTGCGAGGGTGGCTTTCGTCGCGACATCGGAATCTTCGGCCAGACCAGCGAGCGAGTCGGCGGAGTCGTAGTCGCTTGAGAACGATCGGAAGTATGAGTGGTAGGTCAAGAGTGCCTCTGTCCCGTCCTCGTTCTTACGCGCCGTCTTGCATGATTTCCCTTGCATAATTTCCGGTGGTGTGGTATATGTGAACCCATGGGTACTGACCATCGCCCCGTCGCCGGACCGCTGGAAGGAACTTCCGGCTGCGCAAAGGGGGGGGGGGGGGGGCGGGTTGGCGCAAACTGACGCGGCTCGGACGGATCGCAGCCGTGGCCTGCGTGGCGGCGCTGGCGACACCGGCCGCGGTGCAAGCGCAGCCCAGCGGCCCGCGGATCTCCGCCGACTATTCCACGGTCACCGAGGGCGACACCGGCACCGACTATCAGGTCGCGGTGGAAGCCCACTATCCGGGCACCAACTATAAGGTGTGCTTCTCCGGGACGGCCACGTACGGTCAGGACTGGACCGGCACGGCGGCCACCTACGATCCGCCCAAGCAGCCACCGACCGGGCTACCGTTCGGTCCCGGCTATAACAATTGGTCGTCGTTCAATCGTACGGGATGCATCGAAGTCAACCCCCTCAACGGGCCTCCCAGCCATCTGAGCGTCGTGATAACTGTGATCGGTGACGAGGTGGTCGAGGGCGACGAGTTCATCCGGGCGACGATCAGCCCCCTGACGGGCGGCGGAGCGTCGCTCACCCGCGAGATCCGGATCGTGTCCGACGAGTCGCCCTGCACGGGGGACCCGTTCCCGCTGACAGAGGGCGACAACATCGACCACAGCGGCGGTGTGTGTGTCATGCCCGCAGGGACCGGGGCCAAGGACTATTCGTCGGTGACCGCCCACTCCCAGACGGCGGACGGATTCTTCTGGGGTCTCGACGGGGGCACGCTCGCCTGGGGCGGGTCCAGCATCGACGACAACGTGGTGTCCGGCGACCGCAACATCACCTTCGAGGTGGACGGCAAAGACGACATCGTGTTCGCCCGTGTGGCCGAGGACGACATCTCCTACGTCCACGTCACATACCATCCTCAGCGGGCCGCGCAACCCGCCCGCCACGTCGAGCGGGTCTGCTACCAGTACGCGGACTACAACATCCATTTCGGCTGCCGGTCGCTGATCGTCACCGTGCACGAGCCGACCGTGATAGCCACCAGTTCCGCTCCGAACTTCCTGTCGAAGGAGACGACGGGCGCCGGACTCGACTACGTGTCGGTACCGATCCACGTCCACGAGGACAGCCAGGTGCTGTTCCACCGCACCGTCGACCATTTCAACACGGCCAAAGCAACCGCGGGTGGTGAATGGCCGGTCACGGTCGAAGCGACAGGCACGCCCATACCGCCCCACTGGATGAAAGCCAACGGCGGTTTCGGGTTCCTCGAAGCAAATGTGATCCCGTCGAACACGGGCGCCACCCTCAACGACGGTATCCCGTTCCAACACGCCGGAGTGACCGTCCACGCGGGCAGACAGGTGGAACCCCATGTGAACGTCAGGGTCGAAATGTTGGCGAAACTGCTGGACGACGGTAGTAGCGAAGACCCTTTCGACCACCGTCCCAACGTCTTGGGCTCCAACCACAACACGAGGCTGTACCTCTCCGCCAATGAGAAAGGCACGGTCAACTTCGAGAAATACTCGTGTGTGGGCGGGGAGCTGACCATCAGGGTGGCCATCAATGCGTACATCGCTGATAACCCGCTGCACGAATGGATCGAACTGGTGGACGGGTTCGAGGCTGACGGAAACAGTCGGTTCCCAATCGGGTCGCAGAACGTGCTGATCCCGATTTGCCCGCAGGTGAACTAGCCCGGATTTTTCAGTAAGCCGTCGGGGCGCGGCGGCGGGTGCGGGGCGGTTGGTGGGCGTGTGGGGGCGTGTAGGGCTGCCCGATGCTGTTTGAAAAAACTCAGAATCTGTCGCGCGAAGTCAGATGCAACCCAGAGGAGTTCCTCGACAGCCACCACCGCGTGTTCCTACACCGCACCCCCACCCACGCCTCCTGGCTCAACCAGATCGAGATGTGGTTCTCCATCCTCACCCGACAACTCCTCGACACCGCCGAGTTCAACCACACCAACGACCTCGCCGCAGCAATCCTCGACTACATCGACCACTACAACACCCAAGCCAAACCCTTCAAATGGACCTACCACCCAAACCCACAGCAACACAACTAACGCGCGTGACCACTAGTCATGTCTGGGTCGGCGGGCATGCGAGGTTGGCCGTCGCAGCACTGGTCGGAAGTTCCTGAGGGTCTTCCAGCGCTCCGTCACGGATTTGGTTCGGGTTCTTTATGGTCTGCTGACCTGCGGGAACGTCCTCCCACCTGCCCAGTATAATTTCCGACACTCCCACCGGTGGATCCAGGCTTAGAGGCCGAGCGAATAGGCGGGACGACACGGTAGCGACCGAACGAGGCCGTGGCCCGAGCGGCCCGTGAGCGCAGCGAACAAGAGCGGAAGACACAGCGTTGCGCCGCGAGGTCGGCCACCTGTTTGCGCGTGCTCTAAGGACGTTTGGTCATGTCCGGGTCAGCAGGCGATGCGACGTTCCAGCCACCTCCACAGAATCGAATCACCGGATGATCGCCCCCGACGACGGTTGGCCGTACCGGCGAACGGAGATGCTCACGGTTTGGTTCAGCTCAGTTGTCGGCGTCGATGGCGTGGGTTCGCAGCATTTGCAGGGGGACGACTTCTAGAGCCCGCTCATGGGTTGCTGAGAGTCGCACGGGAGCGGCGGCGCCTGCGAGGGCGGCCTCCAGCCATCGAGCAGCGCAGACACACCAGCCGTCGCCGGGCGTGAGTCCCTCGAAACCCCACTCGGGGCGCGGTGTCGACAAGTCGTTGCCTGCGGCTTTGGAGAACTCCAGGAATTCGCTGGTGACGATCGAGCAGACGGTGTGCGAGCCGGCGTCGGCCTCTGAGGTGTTGCAGCAGCCGTCTCGAAAGAAACCGGTGACGGGATCAGTTCCGCACTCGACGAGTTCAGTTCCCAATACATTCTTTTGAGAGCGGAAGTCGTGAGCCATGCCTCATCAAACCACGCGACTAGACTCTTTGCGACGTCGCGACTCCGCGACTTTGCGATTCTGCTCCTCCAGACAGGAAGACTCGACCACTGATGCAACTCCGCTTGGCCACTGTTGCTGATGCTGAAGACCTTCGCCGGATCTACAACCACGAGGTTGAGAACACGACGGCGACATTTGATATCGAGTCGAGAAGTCTTGAATCCCAGCGCGAATGGATCGCCGAACGCCAGGGTGCTCTCGGGGTTTTTGTGGCCGAGACCGAAGGACGTGTGGTGGGTTTTGCCAGCCTCAGCCCCTACCGGAATCGTGCCGGCTATCGCACGACCGTCGAGAACAGCGTGTATGTGAGCGAAGACGCCAGAGGCCGCGGAGTGGGCCGGGCATTGATGAACGAACTCATTGACATGGCCACAAAACGAGGTTTTCACAGTGTCGTCGCTCATATTGTCGATGGTCACGAACCGAGTTTGGCGTTGCACCGAGCTTGTGGGTTTGAGGTTGTCGGCACAGAACGTGAAGTAGGCCGCAAGTTCGGTGCCTGGCTTGATGCCGTCATCATGCAACGCATGCTCACCTGATTCTGTCGCTGCCGCGACCGGAACCGCGGATTGCCCGGTGGTGGTTGCTGGAACGAGTTTGTCGCAGAATCCGGCTCAACCTGGAAGCGCTCACCCACCCCGACGTCCGGTGGCGGTTGCTGGAACGAGTTTGTCGCGGAATCACTTCCGGGTTGGCGGGACCGCAGATTGGTGTCGGTGTCGATCGTGTTCTCTTGGGTGGTCCGCCGCTGGTTGCTTCGGGGTTGGCGGGACCGTGGATTGGTGCTGGCCGTTGCTTGCGCAGTCGGTTGGTCTGGCAGAACGGGCCGACATGATCCGCACGAACTGGATGGCGCAACTCGCGGACTGGATGGCGCAACCCGCGGAACCGTGCCGGCGGAACCCATCAAGAGTTGGCCGAAAGAACCCGTGGAACTGACGAGGTCCGGCACCGAAGCACCGGACCTCGTCCCCGTAGTGGGCCGAGAAGGATTTGAACCTTCGTAGGCAAATGCCGACGGGTTTACAGCCCGTTCCCTTTGGCCGCTCGGGCACCGACCCACGGACCAGAAATAATACCAGATCAGCGTCGTGCCCGGCACAGATTTGCAGGCTGAGCAAACCAACAAGAATCAAGAATGACTGTCTCTTGATACGGTTTCGTCATGCCGACATTCGATGTGGTTTCAGAACTTGACGGTCAAGAAGTACGCAACGCGGTCGATCAAGCTTCTCGCGAGGTGTCCCAGCGCTATGACTTCAAAAACACCGGCTCTTCGATTCGACTAGGCGAGGACGTCATCGAAATGGCGTCCTCGTCAGAGGATCGGCTTGCCGCGCTGCGCCAAGTCCTTGAAGAGAAATTGGTGAGACGCAAAGTGAGCCTCAGAGCGCTCGACTACGGCAACGTGGAACCTGCCTCTGGTGGAACTGTACGCCAGACTGCCCGTCTGCAAGCTGGGATCTCGCAAGACAAAGCCAAAGAGATAAACAAGTTCATCAAAGGGCTCGGCCTCAAGGGGGTCCAATCATCGGCACGCGGAGACGAACTGCGTGTGCAAGGCAAAAAACGTGATGACTTGCAGGCTGTGATAGCAGCGCTCAAAGAATCAGATCTGCAAATCCCATTACAGTTCATAAACTTCCGCGACTAGCCTTAGAGGCCGAGCGGATTGACCCCGCACACGGTCGTGACAGAACGAGGCCGTGGCCCGAGCGGCCCGTGAGCGCAGCGAACAAGAGCGGGAGACGACAGGTCTCGACGCACCCGCGATGGTCAGTCCGCGCACGTTCTTAGAGGCCGAGCGGATTGACCCCGCACACGGTCGTGACAGAACGAGGCCGTGGCCCGAGCGGCCCGTGAGCGCAGCGAACAAGAGCGGGAGACGACAGGTCTCGACGCACCCGCGATGGTCAGTCCGCGCACGTTCTTAGAGGCCGAGCGGATTGACCCCGCACACGGTCGTGACAGAACGAGGCCGAGGGCGGGCAGCTCGGGCACGGCTTCGCTGGGCGCATGGTCAGAGTCATGTCGAATCGCCGCCTACCCGCTCGGCCGCTTAGCCGACTACTCAACTCCATCAACCTCCGCGACGCGGCTGGACGCGGCGGTCACATTGAGCGCAGGCGGGCGATCCTTTCTTCAGTCGGGGGGTGGGTACTGAACATCCTGCTCCCACCGCCTCGGCCACGGGCTTGAGCACTCAACGGGTTGATGATGTAGGAACTCGCCTGGTTCGGGTTGACGTCGACAGGAATCGCATTGGCCCCCCGCTCCAGTTTCTCAAGTGCCCGTGCCAGCGGTTCACCGCTACCGATTAGCTTCGCGGCAGAGGCGTCGGCCTGGAATTCCCGACTGCGGCTGATCGCTGCCTGAATCACCATCGCCGCGATCGGCGCCAAAATAGCGAAAGCGAGTTCGGCAATCGGGTTGCGGTCGCGGTCGCCGCCACCCCCGAACATGGCACCCCACATCACAATGTTGGCTGCGAACGTGATCGCCATGCCGATCGCAGCTGCGACAGAGCCGATGAGGATGTCGCGGTTGCGGATATGCGCCAGTTCGTGGGCCAGCACACCGCGCACTTCGTCCCAACTCATGCGTTCCAACAAACCGACCGTCACCGCCACCGCGGCATTGTTCGGGTTGCGACCAGTGGCGAAAGCGTTCGGCTGGGGATTGGGAGAAATGTAGAGCTTGGGCATGGGCATATTGGCCCGCATGGTGAGGTCTTCCATGATCTCGTAGTACTGCGGCGACTGATCGCGGGTCACTGGTTGGGCACGCGCTGATTTAATCGCCAGCGTGTCGCTGAACCAGTAGGAACCGCCGACAATCCCCAAAGCGAGAATCAGACCGATCACTAATCCGGTGCTACTGCCGATGGCTCCGCCTGCAACGATGATCAGACCACCGAGCAGACTAAGCAACACGAATGTCTTTGCTGTATTGATCATGGGGTTGGACACCTCCCTGTTCTGCTCTGAATTGCGCTGCGTCGCAAAAGCAGAGCCCGGCCGCCAAATTGTTGCCCTCAACACTAGGGCCAGTCTTATGCTCGCGGCTACGACGCGTGCCGCGATTCTCTATTCCTCGTCATTCCTCTCCTCGTCTCCTCGTCATTCCTCGTCGCTGTTTGCGGCGCCCTCGCGAATGGCTGCAACCACATCGGGGTCGGCGAGAGTGGTGGTGTCACCCAAGACTCGACCGTCGGCCACGTCGCGCAGCAACCGTCGCATGATCTTGCCGGAACGGGTCTTGGGCAGGTCCGGCACGAGGAACACGGTTTTGGGCCGGGCTGTCGGGCCTAGTTTCGTGCCCACGTGCTTACGGATCTCTTCCCGCAAATCTTCAGATGCCTCAACAGAGCCGATAAGGATGACGTAACCAACGATCGCCTGACCGGTGACGTCGTCCTTGGCTCCCACCACGGCGGCTTCGGCCACCGCGCGATGGTCGACCAAAGCGCTTTCGACTTCGGCGGTTGAAATACGATGGCCGGAGACGTTCATAACATCGTCGACACGACCGAGCAGCCAGATGTAGCCGTCCTCATCGACCCGTGCGCCGTCGCCGGCGAAGTAGCGACCTTCATACGTCGACCAGTAGGTGTCGTGGTAACGTCGCTGATCTCCCCAGATCCCTCGCAGCATTGAAGGCCACGGCCGAGTGATGGTGAGATAACCACCCCCGACTTCGACTGTGTTTCCGCTGTCGTCCACAACTTCGGCATAAACTCCTGGGATCGGCTTTGTCGCCGTGCCTGGTTTGGTTGTGGTCACCCCTGGCAGAGGGGTAATCATGTGAGATCCGGTTTCGGTCTGCCACCAGGTGTCGACAATCGGGCAGGATCCTCTGCCGATGTTGTCGTGGTACCACATCCACGCTTCGGGATTAATGGGCTCGCCAACTGTGCCCAACACTCGCAAACTTGAAAGGTCGCGCCGTGCAGGCCAGTCGTCTCCCCATTTCATGAACGTTCGAATGGCTGTGGGGGCGGTGTAGAGCTGGGTGACGCCGTAACGTTCCACGATGTCCCAGAGCCTGTCCTTGTTCCAACTGGCTCGATCACCGTTTCGTTCGCTGGGAAGTGGAGTGTCTGGGGTGCCCTCGTACATGACCGAGGTGCAGCCGTTGGTCAACGGCCCATACACGATGTAGGAATGTCCAGTCACCCAACCGATGTCCGCGGCGCACCAGTACACGTCGGTTTCGGGCTTGAGGTCGAACACGTATTTGTGGGTGAACGCGACTTGGGTCAGGTAGCCGCCGGTGGTGTGCATGATGCCTTTGGGTTTGGCTGTGGTGCCGGAGGTGTAGAGCAGGTAGAGCAACTGTTCGGCATTCATTGGTTCTGCGGGACAACCCGGTTCTGCGTTCGCCATTAGTTCGTGCCACCAATGATCGCGGCCTTCGACCATCGCAGGGTCGGTGCCGCAGCGGTCGACGACGATGACGTTCTCCACGCTCGGCGCGCCGGCGGCTAGTGCGGCATCAACGTTGGGTTTCAGAGCCGATGGTTCTCCACGTCGATAGCCGGCATCCGCGGTGATTATGAGGCGGGCCTCAGCGTCTTCGCAGCGGTCGGTGATGGCGTCGGGGGAGAATCCGCCGAAAATCACCGAGTGGGCTACACCGATGCGTGTGCAGGCGAGCATGGCGATCGGCAGCTCGGGGATCATCGGCATGTAGACGGCGATGCGGTCGCCCTTCGACAGGCCGAGGCTCTTCATTGCGTTGGCGAATCTCTCCACTTCCGCCAGCAGTTCTGTGTAGCTGATGGTGCGGGTGTCGCCGGGTTCGCCCTCCCAGTGGTAAGCGACCTTGTCGCCGTGTCCAGCAGCGACATGGCGGTCGAGGCAGTTCTCTGAGACGTTGAGTTCGCCGTCCTCGAACCATTTGGCGAATGGGGGATCCCATTGGAGTGTCTTGGTGAAGTCACTGGACCAAGTCAACAACTCACGGGCTTGGCGTGCCCAGAACGCTTCGTAATCGGCGTCCGCCTCGTCGTAGAGTGAGCGGTCGTTGGCTAGTGCCGCCCCCGTGAAGGCGGCGGAGGGCGGGAACCTCCGACCTTCGCTTTCGTAGACCTCGATTGATCCTTGAGCCATGACTGTCCCTTCATGTTCGCTTGGTGGCAAAAACCATACCTACCGGTAAAAACCATTTCCCGTCTCAATGACCACGGAATTAGGACCACAGGAGTTCAGTGCCACAGGAAATGGGAATCAGAGGCCGAGCGGTTTGGCCCCGTACGCGCCCCGTACGGTGCGGGGCCGTGGCTTGAGCGGCCTGTGCATGCAGTGCACGGGAGCGGGAGACGACGGGTCTCGGTGTATCTGCCGTGTTCGATCTGTGTGTGTTCTTTGCCTGTATTCACCGGTGTGGTGGGTGTGGGAAGGCTTCTTGGTGTGTGGTGTTCGTGGTTCGGGATGCATGGTCCGCTATGAGGGCGGGAGACGTTTTTCGTGTCTGTGTCATCGTATGGGCTCGACGGGCCGGCGGCAGCGTCAGATCATCGGGGGCCCAGTCGTCGACACGGGCCTGTATGCGTGTAGGGTGTTGGGGCAGCAACCTGTTTCAAGGATGGATCACGTCATGTTCTCCTCAATAAAGACTCCCCCCCCCCCCCCGGCTGTGGGGTTCGTTCCGCACGGTGTTTGAAACGTCTCAGCGTCGCGTTGTTGAGCGTATTAGCAATAACGCTGACCGTGCCGGCCGCCACGGTGTCAGCCCAGACACCGCCTGATCCTGTAGTCACCCTCCAATGGCGCAGCCACACATTCCAACGACCACAAATCCCTTTCCCGCAGCCAGGCGAACTCACCAACACCATCAAGATCATCGAACACGACGCCGATCTCGTCATGAGGCTGCACTTCGACCCTGCACCGACGACGGCGATCACAGTCAACATGACCGCCACAGCAGGCGGGTCGTTCCTGCGAACCGGTGAAACAACCCGGACCGTGGCCGTCTCCGCCAACGCGGCACACCAAGACGTCACATACCACATCGAAGACGACACCGTCGACGAAGGCCACGATTTCCTAGTCATAGAGATACAACCCGGCAACGGCTACACGGTCGGCGGGCCTCGCAGCTTCCGAGGGATCTACATCTACGACAACGACCCGCCCGACTACCTGGCCGCACCGTCAGCGAACCAACTGCAGTTGCGGGTGTCGCGGCCCTCCGGCGAGGAGGGCGAAGGATACCTGAAAGTGAAACTGGTCAAGAACTTCACCGCCGAAGTCGACTACCGGATCTGCAACGCGCGTCGCGGTGGGCGGGCGGATGCTTCTCCCGGCGCGGATTACGATCTCGTCAGTTGGCGCAACGGCCGCGCAGAAACCTGGGTGCTGGCGCCCGAGCCCTGTGTGGTCGGGTTGAACACGGCACACGACACGTCGTGGTGGCTGAAAATCTGGGATGACTCGGCCGTCGAAGGCGAAGAGACCGTGGAACTGCAGCTGTTCGCCGACGGGGATCCGTGGCCCACGGGCGTGACGTCGCCGTCCGGCACCAGCTTCGGCCTCCGCTACACGATCACCGACAACGACGTGACAGTGTCGCCACAAGTCGCTCAGCAGCCGCCGGTGGTGTCGTTGCGTGCTGATGCGGTGTCGGTGCCTGAAGGAGGCGACGTGACCTTCACAGTCACCGCTGCACCCGCGCCGGCAGCAGATCTCGTGGTGAACGTGTTCGCCGAGGAGGAGTCAGGCAGCGGCCTCGGGTTCCGGGGTATGGGCCGCCGGGCGGCGTTGACAGTCCCCGCGGGAGAGTCGACGGTGTCGTGGACGTTCACGACGATGTCAGACGACGCCGACCACCCCGACGGCCGCGTCGACGCACGCATAGACCCGGCCGCGGTCAAAGACAGCTACACGATCGGCGACCCGTCCACCGCCACCGTCACAATACACGACGACGACGACCCCCCTACACCCACCACCGACTCTGCGCCCAACGCTGACCCTGTGCCCACCAACGCTGATCCTGTGCCCGCCGCCGACCCTGTGCCCACCAACGCCGACCCTGTGCCCACCAACGCCGACCCTGTGCCTGCCGCTGACCCTGTGCCGGCACCGCAGCCACAGCCGCAACCGCAGTCGGCACCGCAACCAACACCAACACCGGCACCGCAACCACAGCCGACCCGAGCACCGGCACCACAGCCGGCGCCACAGCCGGTGGTGGAGCCTGTCGTCTTGACGGTGTCAGACGCCGAAGCGACAGAAGGCCGAACCCTCGACTTCGTCATCACCTTGAACCGGGCAGCACGAACACCCGTCGAGATCACCTACAGCACCCTGCGCGGAGAAGCCACCGACGACGACTACACCCACACCGTCGGCACCATCACCATCAACGCCGGCGAAACCCGCAGAACCGTCCACATCCGAACAACAGCCGACGACATCAACGAACAACCAGAACGAATGATCCTCTACCTGGTCTCCGTCGACGGCGCCGAACCCGACCGACGCAGCGCCACCGGCACCATCAACAACAACTAAGCTTGGGACTGTCGGACGCTCCTTTGTCAAGCGGCGAGTGTGAGAGGTTGTTCTCGGGCCTGTTCGTCGCGCCACATTCGGCGTATGACTCGGTTGGCGAGGTGGCGTTTGTGGGCTCGTCGGGCTTCTCGTCGGGTTTTGCCTTCTGTGGTTTTGCGGGTGAGGTAGGCGGCTGTGTGGGGTTGGTTGCGCTGCTGGGTGACCGACGCTGCGGCGCAACGTTTCCGCCCGGGTCATTCCAGCCTGCGAAGCAAGGAGTTGGAGTTGATCAATGTCTAGATCCGCGCAGAATTCCTCTATGAACAACTCCGCTCTTATTATTGGAAACCATAAAATACCCCGGCGTCGCTTCTCGGTCTAAATGCACTAACTCATCGCGCCAGCCGAGAATCTCTTCGGTATTCGAACAGCTAACAAGCAGGAGACAGGTCAATACGACCAAGCGTGGACAGGTCGGCGCGCAGCCCCAGCGGTGTGGCTCGCAAAGCGGCCGCGGGCAGGGCCGAATCGGCGGAATGGGACTGTCAGGAGGCCTCTAGCGGACCCGCCAACCACCGACACCTCATCTTCACGTTGCCTTTACTTCCATTACCTCCATTACAGATCTTTTCGATGATCTCGTACTTGAGGGTCAGAGCCTCCTTTGGTGTACGCCCTACAGGATTGAACTACGCAGATCAAAGTTAAGTGTAGGACACTCAAGTTTTCTGCGCTATACTTTAACTACCCGAACATGGCAACTAGAACAATCTCAGAGAGGAACCCATGGCACTCGACCCCGACCGTTGGACACTGAAAACCAAAGAAGCACTCTCTGGTGCCACTGAGATGGCCCGCGCAGCGGCGCATCCGGAGATAACCACGCAACACCTCCTGATCGCGCTGCTCAGCCAACGGGACGGCATTGTGCAACCGCTGTTGCACAAGGTGGGAATTGACGTGTCCGCAGCAAGAAGCACCGCAGAATCGACTCTGAGGAGTCTTCCCAACGCACACGGATCCGACCCGCAACCGGCCGGACCGCTGATCGCAGCCCTCAACGAAGCGGACGACCTGCGCGTGGAACTGCGTGACGACTACCTGTCGACCGAACACGTACTGCTCGCTGTGGCTGACCTCATCGAGGTCGACCGTGAATCGCTGCTGAGAGCACTGCGCGATGTGCGGGGCAGCCACCGTGTCACCACCCAGACCCCAGAAAACCAGTATCAAGCCTTGGAACGGTTCGGTCATGACCTCACCGAAGCCGCCCGCCGCGGCGAACTCGATCCGGTGGTCGGGCGTGACGATGAGATTCGCAGAGTGATCCGTGTCCTGTCGCGTCGTACCAAGAACAACCCTGTGCTGATAGGCGAACCGGGAGTCGGCAAGACCGCCATCGTTGAGGGCTTGGCGACGCGGATGGTCGAAGGCGACGTACCCGACTCGCTGCAGCACAAACGATTGGTCAATCTCGACGTCTCGTTGCTCGTGGCCGGCGCCAAGTACCGCGGTGAATTCGAAGAGCGCCTGCAAGCGGTCCTCAAAGAAATCGAGGACGCGGACGGCGAAATAGTGACTTTCGTTGATGAAATGCACACAGTGGTCGGTGCAGGAGGCGCGGAAGGCGCAATGGACGCCGGCAACATGCTCAAACCGATGCTCGCCCGCGGCCGTTTGCGAATGATCGGTGCCACGACCCTTGACGAATACCGCAAGCATGTAGAAAAGGATCCGGCCCTGGAGCGCCGTTTCCAACAGGTCCTGGTTGCGCCGCCTTCGGTCGATTCCACGATAGCGATTCTCCGTGGCCTCAAGGAACGCTACGAAGTCCACCACGGGATACGGATTCAAGACTCGGCGCTGGTCGCCGCGGCGGTGCTTAGCGACCGCTATCTGACTGGTCGGTTCTTGCCGGACAAAGCGATTGATCTAGTCGACGAAGCGAGCAGTTCGCTGCGCATCGAGATCGATTCTGTTCCGACTGAAATTGATGTCGTCGAGCGTCGGATACGCCAAATTGAAATCGAACGTCTGGCGTTGGCAAAAGAGACCGATGACGCTTCGATGGAGAGGCTTGGTGACCTGGACCGGGAACTGGCTGACCAGAGAGAAGACCTCGACGCGCTCACTGTCAGGTGGCAAGCCGAAAAAGACGCCATCACCGCCTTGCGTAAAGTGAATGAGCGACTTGAGCATTTGCGCAGTGAAGTTGAACGCGAAAATGACCTTGAACGTGCAGCTGAGCTCCGTTACGGCCAGATACCTGAGTTGGAGCGTCAGTTCGGTGTCGCCAAAGAGGAACTCGACAAGCTTCAGGCCGACGACTCGATGTTGAAAGAAGAGGTCGACGATCAGGACATAGCTGAAGTGGTTAGTCGTTGGACCGGTGTTCCTGTGTCGCGCCTGATGGAGGGCGAAGTCCAAAAACTGGTGCGTCTGGAAGAGCATCTGCACCAGCGGGTGGTTGGGCAGGACGACGCGGTCTCGGTGGTTGCCAACGCGATACGACGTTCGCGGGCAGGGCTCGGCGATCCCCGACGTCCGATCGGCAGTTTCTTGTTTCTCGGGCCCACCGGAGTCGGCAAGACCGAACTTGCTCGCTCGCTTGCGGAGTTTCTCTTCGATGATGAACGCGCCATGGTTCGCATTGACATGTCGGAATACATGGAGAAGCACAGCGTCAGCCGATTGATCGGTGCGCCACCGGGTTATGTCGGTTATGACGAGGGCGGACAGTTGACCGAAACGGTGAGGCGGCGTCCGTATTCGGTGGTGCTGCTCGACGAAGTCGAGAAGGCTCACGCAGACGTCTTCAATGTCTTGTTGGCGCTGCTTGACGACGGCCGCCTTACTGACGGCCAGGGTCGTACGGTCGACTTCTCCAACGTTGTTTTGATTATGACCTCCAACCTAGCGAGTGAACCCGGCGATTTCTTCAGGCCCGAGTTCATCAACCGAATCGATGACATTGTTCGTTTCGGGCCGTTGACGCAAGGCGCTCTGATCAAGATCTTCGATATCCAGTTCGCGGATCTAGCGTCTCGTCTCAGTGACCGCCGAATCGGACTCGAAGTGACTGGCACTGCCCGGGACTGTTTGTCCACCATGGGTTACGACCCGGCGTTCGGGGCGCGTCCGTTGAGGCGGTTGATTCAACGCCGTATCGGTGATCCGCTGGCTATTGCCGTACTTGAAGGGCGATATCTGGAAGGCGACACCGTAAAGGTTGACGTCGAAGGTCATGGCGATGATCCTCGAATCGTTCTTCATTAATTTCTGCAGGGCTTCTGCTCGGGGCCTCCACTCTCTGCCTGTGGGCGCTGATTCCGCCTGCTGATCGGAATCGTGTTGGTTTCTCAGCACGGATAGTGGCGAGATCAAGCTAATCTTTCCCGGTAACGCAAACCATCAAGGGAGAGCGCCGTGCCAGCGACCATAGTCGTCGGTACTCAATGGGGAGACGAAGGCAAAGGGAGGTTCACCGACCTCCTGGCAAGAGGGATGTCCATGGTCGTCCGTTATCAGGGCGGCCACAACGCGGGCCACACGTTGGTCGTCGACGGTGAGACGTTCGCCCTGCAACTGGTCCCCAGCGGAATTCTGTATGACTACATCACTCCGGTCGTCGGCAATGGTGTCGTGGTTGATCCCCGTGTCCTCATTGCCGAGATCGACATGCTCACCGAGCGGGGCGTCGACTGCTCGCGGCTCAAAGTCTCCGGCAACGCGCACCTCATCATGCCTTACCACACAGAACTCGATGCGCTCCACGAACGCCATCTCGGCGATGCCAAACTTGGTACTACCAAACGTGGTATCGGACCGGCCTACGCAGACAAGGCAATGCGTGTGGGGTTGAGGGTGCAGGACCTCGCAGACCCGAAGATCTTCCGCCAGAAACTCGAAGTTGTGCTGAGTCACACAAATCAGGTGCTCACCAAGGTATTCGGCCGGCCGCCGGTGGACGGCGGGGCCATTGCCGCGGAGTATCTCGACGAGTGCGCCCCCCGGATCCTGCCTTTGATCGCGGATTCGGTTGCTCTGCTGCATGAGACTCTCGAAGCAGGCCAGGAGGTGCTGCTCGAAGGGGCTCAGGCCACGTTCTTGGATCTTGATCACGGCACCTATCCCTTCGTTACATCGTCGAACCCGGTTTCGGGTGGAGCATGCACCGGTTCAGGCATCGGGCCCCGTCACATTGATCGTGTGGTCGGTGTGGCCAAGGCTTACGTGACCCGGGTCGGCTCCGGGCCGTTCCCCACAGAGTTGTTCGATGAGACCGGTGACTACCTTGTCGACGTCGGCCGAGAGTACGGAGTCAACACCGGGCGTCGGCGTCGCCCGGGTTGGTTCGATGCGGTAATGGTCCGCCATGCGGTGAGGGTCAACTCTCTGAGTGAAATCGCCATTACCAAACTTGATGTGCTCGACGGGTTGGATTCCTTGAAGGTCTGTGTTGCCTACGAGATCGATGACGAGTTGCACACCAGCCTGCCTTACCATCAATCGCAGCTCCATGCCGCGCAGCCGGTTTATGAAGAGGTACCGGGCTGGAAGACTGACCTGAGTGGGATAACAGGTTCGAGCCGGCTGCCTTCCGCAGCGGCTGCCTACATTGATTTTCTGGAGGGCCAGGTCGGTGTTCCGATCCGACTTGTGGGGGTTGGTCCGGGCCGTGACCAGTACCTTGAGCGCAACGACAGGTCTGTCGCATGACCACAGCCGCGGCCAATGTTCTTGCGCAACGTTATGCCGGCGAGGCGATGAATCAGATCTGGTCGCCCGAAGGCAAGATCGTCCAGGAACGGCAGTTGTGGCTCGCGGTGCTGCGCGCTCAGGCTTCGTTGGGAGCCGAGATCGCTGAAGGGACGATCGAAGCTTACGAAGCGGTGTTGGATCGGGTCGACCTTGCATCTATCGCTGCTCGCGAAGCAGTTACCCGCCACGATGTGAAAGCCCGTATCGATGAGTTTTGTGACCTTGCGGGTCATCAACAGATTCATCGGGGGATGACTTCGCGTGATCTGACCGAGAACGTTGAACAATTACAGGTCCGCCAATCGCTGACTGTTGTGCGGGATCGGTTGATCGGGGTGCTGTCCCGCCTTGCCGGTCTGGCTTCAACTCATATTGATTTGGTGATGGTTGCCCGCACTCACAACGTTGCCGCTCAGGCGACTACCTTGGGGAAGCGCTTCGCGGATGTGGCTGAGGAAACCATGATCGGCCTTGAGCGGGTGGAGGAGTTGTTGGCCCGGTACCCGCTTCGAGGTATCAAGGGTGCGGTCGGTACTCGACTAGACCAACTGGATCTGTTGGGAGACGCCGATGCGGTCGATGAGTTGGAACGCCTGACAGCGCAGCATCTCGGGTTCGGACGTGTTCTCGACAGTGTGGGTCAGGTCTACCCGCGGTCGCTCGACCTCGACGTCGTTTCGGCGTTGGTACAGGCTGTCTCCGGCCCGGCGTCTGCGGCGATGACTTTGCGCCTGATGGCGGGCCATGAACTCGCTACCGAGGGATTCAGTCCGGGACAGGTCGGTTCGTCGGCCATGCCCCACAAGATGAACAGCCGCAGCGCTGAACGGATCAGCGCGCTGCGCACAACTCTGGACGGCTATCTGACTATGGCTGCGGGTCTTGCTGGTCGGCAGTGGAACGAGGGTGACGTGAGTTGCTCGGCTGTTCGTCGGGTCATGCTTCCTGACGCGTTCTTCGCTGTGGACGGCTTGTTGCAGACAACTGTCGCTGTTTTTGATGACTTCGGGGTTTTTGATGCGGTCATCGAAGCAGAACTGCAGCGTGAACTGCCGTTTCTTGCGACCTCGCGCATGCTGAGCGCCGCGGTGGCCGCGGGGCTGGGCCGCGAACAGGCCCATCAATTGATCAAGGGCCACGCCGTGGCTGCAGTGCTGGCCCGTCGTGGAGGCACGACCGGGCCCGGCTTCGTTGAGCGGCTTGCTGCTGACGAGCAGATTCCGCTTGACGCTGCCGCGATCCATGACTGTCTGGCCCGTAGCGCTGACTTTGCGGGTACAGCTTCCATCCAAGTGGAGCGTGTCGTAGCCCGCGTCGACAAGATAATCTCCCGGTATCCGCAAGCAGCTGTCGATAATGCTGAGATACGCGTCTGAGGCCCTGATCCCGTGGTTCGGGGCGCCTCTCGATTGAGGGTCGGGCCGCGTCGCTGAATAACGTTCCAGGTGTGCAGAATGCTCCAACCGCCGCGTTTTCGATAACCCTCAAGATCTCACTTGACAACGTTCCAGGCACTCTCGGCCGTTTTGCGGCTGCTGTGGGAGACGTCGGAGGCAACATTGCCGGTATTCCCGGCTTCGAAGCCAAAGGGCCGACCGTTGTCCGTGACATCGACGTTCATTGTCGTTCTGAGGAGCACGCCGAGTTGATCGCCGCTGCGGTTGATGCGCTCGACGGTGTAGCCGTGCTCGACTGGTGGGACCGCACTTATGCGCTCCATGACGGAGGCAAGATCGAAGTGCTTCCTCTCTGCTCGGTGGGTGACGCGGATGATTTGGCGATGGCGTACACACCGGGTGTGGCCCGGGTTTGTTTGAGCATTCGCGACGACGAGTCGCTAGCGCATCGATATACGATCAAGAAGAACACCGTGGCGATTGTCAGCGACGGAAGCGCGGTGCTCGGGTTGGGCAGTATCGGTGCCTATGCAGCGATGCCGGTGATGGAAGGCAAGGCGTTGCTGTTCAAGGAGTTCGGGGGGATTGACGCTTTCCCGATCTGTTTAGACACTCAGAACACCGAAGAGATTATTGAAACGGTTGTCAATATCGCGCCGGCGTTCGGGGGGATCAACCTTGAAGACATAGCTGCACCAGCCTGTTTCGAAATCGAGGATCGCCTCAAGGAGGCTCTGTCGATACCGGTCTTCCACGATGATCAGCACGGCACCGCGATCGTCGCATTGGCGGCGCTGACCAACGCGCTCAAGCTGGTCGACAAGCAGATCGGCAACATTTCTGTGGTGATCTCGGGGATGGGCGCCGCCGGCGTTGCTGTTGGCAAGATTCTGCTTGACGCAGGGGTCGGCGAAGTCATAGGCGTCGATCGGATCGGCGCGGTGTACGAGGGGCGCGACCAACAGAACCAAGTCAAAGAGCGGTTTGCTGCGATCACCAACCGTGGGCGCAGAGCGGGCACGCTTTCAGAGGTGTTGGTAGGCGCCGATGTGTTCTTGGGCGTGTCGGCACCCGACCTCATCGATGCTTCGAACCTTCGCAGGATGGCTCGAGATCCGATCGTGTTCGCTATGGCCAACCCGGACCCGGAAATCCGTCCCGAAGCGGCCGATGGTCTTGCTGCTGTTATGGCCACGGGACGGTCTGACTTCCCGAATCAGATAAACAATGTGTTGGCGTTTCCGGGGATTTTCAGAGGGACCCTCGATGTTTGTGCTCACAGTGTGACGGAGAACATGAAAGTGAGCGCGGCTGCTGCGATAGCTGCTTGTGTACCTGAATCGGAGTTGCGCCCTGATTTTGTTGTGCCCTCAGTCTTCGATCGTTCGGTTGCTCCGATGGTGGCTGAAGCGGTTGCCGAAGCGGCCGAACGCGATGGTGTCGTCCGCAACCCAGGCTCCGCAGCGAATCCCAGCGCACAGCCCGGCTCAAACCCCTGCCGGCACGGCGTTTCGGGAGTTTCAAGCAATGTTTGAGCACTTGTTGTCGCCGATCTCGATCGGGCCGGTCGAGTTGCGAAATCGGATGGTTATGGCCCCTATGGGAGTTGAGATTGTTGACGATGACGGCTTCGTCAATGATCAGATCATTGCGTATTACGAGGAGAGGGCCCGTGGTGGTGTAGGGCTGATCATCACTGAGGTGTGCGCGATGGCGTATCCCCGTGGAGCGAACTCCGTTCACCAACTCGGTTTGTCAGACGACCGGTTCATTCCTGCGTTGCGCCGCCTCACCGATCAGGTCCACGAACATGGTGCCAAGATTGCGGTGCAGCTCGTTCACCACGGCAAGGTCTCCCGCGTCGATATTAAAGAGGGGAGGCCTGTGCTGGTCCCGTCGATTCCTCGATGGCACGGGTCGTTCGACATGATGAACGATTTGACCCGTGAAGAAATGGGGTTGATGGCTGCGGCCAATGGCGGAGGGACTCCGAACTATCACGAATTGACCATCGATGACATTGTCGGGGTGACTGCTGATTTCGCTGCCGCGGCTAGCAGGGCACAGGAAGCGGGATTTGATGGTGTGGAGATCCACGGCGCTCACGGTTATCTGATCTCTGGGTTCCTTTCCAGGCAGTGGAACCATCGTGGTGACGAATATGGCGGAGATGTGCGCAATCGGTCACGTTTGTTGTGCGAAGTGATTTCGGCAGCCAAAGCCGCGACCGACGGCAATTTCGCTGTTTGGTGCCGGCTTGACGCCCTCGAGTACCGCACACCTGACGGCATTGTCTTCGCAGACACCGAAGTCACCGCGCAACTGGCACAATCGGCGGGCGCTGATGCGGTTCATCTTAGTGCTTACGGCGATCAGACTTCCGGTCCGGCGTTCACCGAAGGCTCTTTGCCCCACCGCGAAGCAACCCATGCTGCGCTGTCGGGTAGACTCAAGAGCAAGCTCAGCGTTCCAATCATCGCGGTGGGTCGAATTCGCCCTGAAACTGGCGACGAAATGATTGCGCACGGCAAAGCTGACCTGATTGCGATGGGCCGCCAGATGCTGGCCGATCCCGCTACTGCACGCAAAGTCGGCGAGCAACGTCTAGACGACATCCGCCCGTGCATCAACTGCTACACCTGCGTAGCTCAACCGTTCTTTGATCAACGAGTGCGTTGCACTGTGAATCCGGTGCTGGCCCATGAGGTTGAACTGCGTGACATCGAACGCACCGCCGCTGCAGAGTCGAAGTCGGTTGTGATCGTCGGCGGTGGACCTGCGGGTATGGAGGCCGCACGGGTGGCTGCTGCACGAGGACATTCAGTGACGGTGTTTGAGGCGAGTCGGTATCTGGGCGGTGCATTGAGATTCGGAGCGCTGGTCTATGAACCGAATCTCCGGCTTCTGAAGTGGTTTACCAGGCAGATGGAGACGCTCAATGTTGAGGTGCTGTTGAGCACACCGGTGACCGTTGAAGCAGTTGCAGCACTCAACCCCGACACTGTGATCGTCGCCACCGGAGCGTCGCGTGTTCGACTGGACGTCCCTGGGATCGACTTGCCTCATGTTCTTGACGGGGATGATCTGCGAGCTTTGTTGACTGATCCTTCCACAGACGTTTCACGCAGACTTTCGTTGGCAGGGAGACTCGCGGTTGCTGCTGGGAAGCGACTGGGGCTCACCGGCGACCTGGAACGCCTCGCTTCTCTGACGCATCATTACATGCCGATCGGCAAACGGGTCACGATTCTGGGAGGTGGCCTTGTCGGTGTCGAACTTGCCGAGTTTCTAGTGGATCGTGGCCGTGTGGTTACGGTGCTTGACGCTGGGGCGACGTTGGCTGCGGAGATGGCCCACCCTCGACGTTGGCGTGTTTTGAATGATTTACGTGAGCACGGCGCTGAGTTGGTGGCTGAGGCGGAAGTGTTGGAGGTGACTTCCATGCAGGTCCGTTATCGCCAGAACGATATTGACCGTGCCGTTGATGCCGACTGTGTGGTGGTCGCCTCGGGTCTTGTTGGTGATGAGTCGGTTGCTCAACGTTTGCGGGCCGCCGGAGTTGATCCTGTGACGATTGGTGATTGCACGGGAGTTGGTTATCTGGAGGGGGCCATCAGAGAGGGTTTTCACGCTGGTCGCGCAGTCGGCTGATTATTGGCTGTGTGGACTGGGGGCTGGATGGGGTGGGCGTTGGCTTGGCGCCGGCGGAACGTTTTGTTGACGTCGGCCACGCTCGGCGTTGCCGGCGATCCTTCGACCCGGTCTACGCACCCGGCTGATCAGACCATGGCGAGCGGCCCGGCGGAGGCGCCGGGCCGCTGTTGGTGGTCGGGACCGGCGTCGATCCGGTGACCTACCGCTTTTCAGGCGGCCGCTCTGCCAACTGAGCTACCCGACCCCACAGCATCCTCGAAAGAATGCGTGGCGGTCCTGACGGGATTTGAACCCGCGGCCTCCACCTTGACAGGGTGGCGATCACTCCAAACTGATCTACAGGACCCTTCACTCGGACAAGCCGTGCGAACTTGGAACGCTATGCCACGGCACTGGTATTTACAACCTTTTCAGTTGAGCATCGAGAACTGACGAATCGACGATTTTGCATCCCAGCCAAGCTGAGTTCATGACAGCGGGGGGTGGGGGGTGTCCCTGTCTTGTTGTCAAGCGGCGTGAGGGAGTTTTTTGGATTGGGGTTGGTGTTGGGTTGGTTGGTAGGGGGTTCGGGTTTTGAGCATGGCCAAGATGATGTCGCATGCGTTTGCGGGCGACGCAGGTGACGGCCGCGTTGTGGCGTTTGCCTTGTGAGCGTTTTTGTTGGTAGTAGGCGCGGGCGTTGGGGTCGTGTTGGGTGGCACCGAAGTCAGATGCACAACATTTTACCAGGTGTGGACCAATCGGGTGTCGGCCCTGTTGTGTTGGGTTGGTCAGTTGTTGTTGATGGTGCCGGTGGCGCTGCGTCGGTCGGGTTCGGCGCCGTCGACGGAGACCAGGTAGAGGATCATTCGTTCTGGTTGTTCGTTGATGTCGTCGGCTGTTGTTCGGATGTGGACGGTTCTGCGGGTTTCGCCGGCGTTGATGGTGATGGTGCCGACGGTGTGGGTGTAGTCGTCGTCGGTGGCTTCTCCGCGCAGGGTGCTGTAGGTGATCTCGACGGGTGTTCGTGCTGCCCGGTTCAAGGTGATGACGAAGTCGAGGGTTCGGCCTTCTGTCGCTTCGGCGTCTGACACCGTCAAGGTGACAGGCTCCACCACCGGCTGCGGCGTCGGCTGTGGTTGCGGTGCTGGTGCCCGGGTCGGCGTCGGCGCCGGCTGTGGTGTTGGTTGGGGTGCCGGTGCCGGTTCGGGTGCCCGGGTCGGTGCCGGTGCCGGTTCGGGTTGTGGGGGGTTGTCGTTGTCGGTGACTGTTATGGTGTTTGTGTTGTGTGTGGTTGACACGGTGTAGCCGTTGCCGGTGTTGATCGTGGTTGTGACCGACCCGTCGGGTTCGTCGATGGCGTCGTTGGTGGTGGCGATGCTCAGCGTGGCTGAGCCTGTGGTCGGGATGGTGACGGTCCGCGAACCGGTGAAGGCGCCGTAGTCGCCGTTTTGGGTGGTTGTTATGTTGACGGTGAGGTCGTTGACGGGTGGCGGGGTCGCGGTGATGGTGAAGACCGCCGGGTCGCCCTCAGTGACGTTGTTGTTGGTTGCGGTGACGGTGACTTCGGGTTGTGGCGGCGGGTCGTCGTCGTCGAGGAGGTCCAGGGTGACGTTGTGGGGGACGCCCAGCGTGTAGCCGTCGCCGGGTTTGATGTGTGCTTGGATCCGTCCGTCGGTTCGGTGTTGGTCGTCGTTGTGGGCGGTCACGGTCCAGGTGGCTGTGGCCTGCCCGGCGGGGATGGTGACCTGTTGGGTGGTTCCGCTGCCGATGTAGTCGAGGCCTTCTCCCATTTCTTGTTCGGTTCCCACGTTCACTGTGACATCGTTGTAGAGCACCGGGTCGGCAGTGATCGTGAACGTTGCTCGGCCGCCTTCGCTGACCGGGGCGGCGTCGGCGCTGAGCGTCAGAGACGGGACCGCTGCCAGCGACTGTGCTGCTGATGTCGGCAGGTCGTTGACTTTGAACACAGGCGACAACCCGAATATGGCTGCCCGGTCCATCAAAGGAGCGCATTCACGTCGGCTGAAGCCGTAATCGCGTATAACACTGCATGTGATGAGGTCTTGGCCCAGACGTCTGGTCGAGCTGCATCCCGGTTGGGTGTCACCGTGACCGGTGCATACGATCCCGATGCCTTCGCCGCCTTCGCACAGATGACGCGCGCCTCCTACACCATCGCATACATCATCCTCGAGGGTTAGGCCGCCTATCTGGGCTCCGTTTCCCCGGTAGAATGTGCCGGTGCCGTGGTAGTGGAAGCCGACGTCGCCGAAGTTCTGTCCTTTGCCGGTGCTTGTTCTGACGTCTCTGGGGTTGTCCCAGGATCCGTCGTAGAAGTCGGTGTAGTCGTCGGCTACCTTCGAGCCTTCCATCCAATATATGGGGACACCGGCGCCGTTGGTGCCGGTGTTGTCACGGATGTCGGGTTGGTCGACTGTTGAGACCAGAGCAGTGTATTTGTCGGCTATGTAGCCGGGTATGTGCGGGCTGCCGGTCCGGGCGTCCGCGGACACCAACGCGTCGTAGGCGCCTTTGCTCGGGTCGTTGGACGTCACCGGCGAGGAGTCCGACGTAACTGGTGAGGAGGAGAACATCAGCCGGAACGAGTCGCCTGCTGTTAGTCCGTTCGGGATGAGGGGCCAGTCGGCGGGTACTGTGATGAGGTTGTTGGTCGTGGGCCGGTTCTGGACGGAGAGGTAGGTTGTCTGGATGTGGCTGCTGCGGCCGCGGTCTGCATAGAAGGCGATTCTGATCCAGGAGCCGGTGTCGAAACGCATGTTGAAGGGGCTCAACCGGACTGTGAGCACCGCGTCGCTGTTGGAGTCGAGTTCTATTCTTGTCGCGGAGGAGCCGATCCTGGTGTCGGTCGTCATGTCTCTGAACTCGTATTCGTTAACCAGGTTCAGACGGGTTCCGTGCTGGAATGAGGCCGTTGCCCACACCTCGCCTGCCGGGATGATATTTGCAGGGAAGTTCGCGAAGACCACGGTTTTGGTCTCGCCGGGTTTGATCCTTGCAGTGCGGTCGGAATTGTCGCCGGCCCGTTGCGAGATGTCGATGGTCTCCAACGGCGCGAGGGACGCGTCGATGATGTTGATGGAGAGCAGCGTGTCGTCTCGGGTGACCGTGTTGTCTGCACTGGAGATGAGTCTGGCGGTTTCTGTGGGTTCGTATTCGTTGTCTGCTTTGGCGTGTATCGTTACTGTGAACTCGCCGTTGCGGTCCGCGTAGTGGGAGTAGGGGCTCGTGGTGATTATGCCGCTGCCGAAGCCTTTGTCGTAGTGCACGACGATGTCGTCGCTGTGTTGTTTGGCGACGTATATTCTGAAGTCGCCGACACGGGGGGGGCCTCCTGCGTTGATCGGTGTCAGACCGGTGAACGTGTGGGTCACTGTCGTGCCCTCGACGATGTTGACCACGTGCGGGTTGTCGTTATGGGCAGACACCGTCGCGACCGGCGACACCAGGGTCAGCGCCAGCACGAACGCTGACAGGGCGACACCGGCACGTTTCAGACGCCGTGGCGAACGCACTACACAACCAACCGGGGGGGGGGGGGTGAACGACAAGAACATTAGCGACCTTCAAACCTCGAATGATCCGCAGCGACACGAACCAGAACCAATAAACGCCCACAAACCTAACACACACAAGTGACCACACCCCCCAAAGACCGGGGATCTTCCACCCGCTCACCGCGGACCCGGACCCGCTCAAACCCGAGAAGCCCGCAAAGTTGCGTAGGATCGAGTCGTGCCGACCTCGGAGACCTACCTCGACCACGCGGCGAGCACAGTGGTCCGTCCCGAGTCTCGAGCAGCTTGGACGGCGGCGATCGAAGCGCACCATGCGAATCCGACGGGAGCGCACAAGGCGGCCCGTGACGCCCGCCGAGCGCTCGACGACGCCCGTGATCTGATCGCGGATCTGGTCGGTCGCCAACCGGCTGAGGTGGTCTTCACCAGCGGCGGGTCCGAAGCAGACAATCTGGCGGTTCGCGGGGTGCTCTCGGCCGCCGGCGGCACGGCGGTGTGTTCTGCGGGTGAACACCATGCCGTACTCGAACCCGTTGAACACGCCGACGGGTTGACCGTCGGACTCGACGCCGAGGGCCGGGTCACCCCGCAAGCTCTGGCCGAGACGCTCGAAGCGGCCGACGAAGTGAGTGTCGTGTCGATCATTGCGGTCAACAACGAGACCGGGGCGATCAATGATCTGCCGGCGCTGTCACGGGTGGTTCGCGAGCATGCGCCTGGAGCACTATTCCATACCGACGCAGTGCAGGCTCTTTCCTGGATCGATCTCGCCACCGCTGTCGAGGACGTAGACATGGTGTCGATAACGGGGCACAAAGTGGGGGCACCCATCGGTACTGGTGTGCTGTTCGTGCGAACCGGGATCGAACTCGAGGCCCAGATACTGGGCGGTGGGCAGGAACGCGGCCGCCGTGCCGGTACCCCCGATGTTGCTGGGGCCGCCGCGTTTGCGGCCGCGGTCGAAGCCACCGTTGAGCGGCGCCCCGACGAAGTGGTGCGTCTGGGGGGGCTGCGTGACCGGTTGGTCGATGGACTCGTCGACCGGCTCGGTTCGGTGGCGGCGCCCACCCTGCTTGGCAGAGGTCATGATTCTGAGGTCGCCGCAGGTATCGCCCATATTTGTTTGGACGGAGTCGAGGCCGAAGCGTTGCTGTTCCTCCTCGATGCGCAAGGACTGCGTGCTTCGGCGGCCTCCAGTTGTTCGAGCGGTGCCCAGGACCCCTCCCACGTGCTCGCAGCGATGGGTGTGCCCCGCGGGCTTGCCGCCGGGTCGCTGCGGTTGTCGCTCGGTCACAGCTCCACGTCTGCCGATATTGAGGCAGCGTTGGAGATCATTCCGCCGGCTGTCGAGCGCCTGCTGAGCCATGGCGGCGGTTGAAGCCCTTTGGATTAAGGGGCCGAGCGAATAGGTGGGACAACGCGGCCTGTACGGTACGGGGCCGTGGCCCGAGCGGCCCGTGAGCGCAGCGAACAAGGGCGGGAGCATCCCCGCTTCGACGCGACGTACTGGCCACCTGTTCACGCTCGTTCCAAGCCCTTTGGATTGAGCGGAGCGGATCGACAGCGTCGAACCTACGCTGACAGGCATGTCGATGAATGCATCTTCGGTCCACGGACGTGGGGGACCTGTCATGGTCGCCATGTCGGGCGGGGTCGACTCGTCGGCCGCGGCCGCCCTGTTGTTGGATGCCGGTTACGAAGTCGTCGGTGTCACCATGAAGCTGTGGGGCGGGCCGAGCGACACGGGTTGTTGCGCTGTCTCCGACGTCGATGACGCGCGTCGGGTCGCTGACCAGCTCGGGGTTGAACATCATGTCTTCAATTTCGGCGACGACTTCGAGCGCGATGTTGTTGCCCCGTATGTCGCTGACCACGCGGCGGGTCGGACTCCGAACCCCTGCATCGAGTGCAATCGACATCTCAAGTTTGATCGTCTGCTGCGCCGTGCCGACGCGCTCGGGTTCTCAACCGTCGCAACCGGCCACCATGCCCGTGTCGTCGCAACCGACGACGGGCCGCGGATCGGGCGCGGCGCCGACACAGCCAAGGATCAGTCCTATGTGCTGCACATGCTCGACGAAGCCGTGCTGAGGCGCCTGCTGCTTCCGCTCGGCGCCATGACCAAGGCCGAGGTTCGCAGGATCGCCGCCGATCTCGACCTTCGCACCGCTGCCAAGCCTGAGAGCCAGGACGTCTGCTTCATCACCGATCAGCATGGCCGCGAGGTGTTCCTCGGTGATCGGATCGGACTCAAGCCCGGAGTTGTGGTTGATCGCGCGGGTACCAGAGTCGGCAGGGTGGGTTCGGTCGAGTCGGTGACGGTCGGGCAGCGCAAAGGTTTGGGCCTTGCAGGAGGCACCGACCCGCATTACGTGATCGATGTGGACCCGTCATCGTCTACGGTCACCGTGGGTACAGCTGAGGACTTGCTGGTTGAGGTGGCACCGCTCGAGTCATGGGTGTGGACCGGTGAGGCGCTCAGCGGTGAGCTGGAGTTGCAGTGTTCAGCCCATGGTTCGCCGGCGTTGGGCGAGGTTTGCGACGGGTTTGTGAGATGGCGCGATGAGCATCGCCGGATCGCCCCCGGTCAGAGCGTGGTCGCCTACCGCGACGACCTGGTGGTCGGCGGCGGCACAGCCGGCCGCGGCGGGAAGACCGTTCGCCGTTGTCAGTAGCTTTCGAAGCGGGCGTTCAGGCGTGACATGCCATCAGGATCGCCTGTGAGGATGAAGGATTGCTGTGGTGCCTATAACCGCTGCGGTCAGGTCTCAGTTGGCGGGTTCGGGGGAGATGGCGGGTTCGAGCGGCTTGATGTGGACGGTCACGATATCGAGGTCGTGGTACTGCTGGTGGAGTATCTCTGAAGCATGGTGTTGCAGCATCCGCAATGAAATATCGCGTTCACGTGGTAGACCGCCGGCCTGGGAGGCGAGCACCGAAAGGCGGTCCTCAAGGTTCTCGTCGCTTGCTGCCGCGACGAATTCGAGCACGGCTAGCCCGTCCTGTCTGCTCGCGGTCAAGCGCAGCGTGCGCTCGGTGTCCCGGTCGAACCTTTCAGCGGACTCCTCATCATTGAGCAGCGTGAGCAGAGTCTCCTCAGCGACCGCATCCAATCGTTCCTGCATGGCCGCGCCCCAATCGTTGCGAAGCGCGAAATCGTTGAGGAACTTGCGGATTCGAGGCAGCTCCGACACCGACAGCGCCGAGCGGAAGCGTTTGCGACGTGAACCGGTGAGTTCGCTGAACACCGTCAGCACAATGGCGGTGAGCCCTCCCGTGGTCATGCCGTTCTCGAGGAATCCTCCAGCGAAACCGTCGAGATATTCGGGGAAGATCTCGCCGCCTTGGAACCCGACCCCGATCCAGAACGAGACTCCGGCGATCAAGCTGCGGCGGTAGTCGTTTGCGTCTTCGATCACCATCCTCATGCCGACAACGAACAACAGGGCCAACAACACCGTCAGGTACGCCGCCACGACTGCATCGGGGATGGCCAGCACCAGCGCCAGCACCTTGGGAACAAAGGCCATCAACACGAACGAGACACCTATGGCCACACCAACGCGCCGCGCCGCGACGCCGGTCAACTCGGTAATGGAGATGCATGTCGAGTAAGTCGTGTTCGGCATCGTTCCAGCCAGGCCTGACAGCAGATTGCCGGTGCCGTCAGCAGCGACCGCGCCTTGGACGGCTCGATAATCCACAGCACGGGGACGTCGCCACGACACTCGCTGGATGGCGACAGAATCGCCGATGGTCTCCACCGCGCCGATCAACGTCACAAAAATGAAGGCGGGCAGCAAGCTCCAGAAGTCACCGCCGAAACTGAAGTCGAAACCTGGCCAGCCACCGTCGGGCAACCCGATCCATGACGCTTCGGCAACCTGTTCGGTGTCGTAGAGCCCGAACATCGCAGCCACCACAGACCCGGCCGTGATGCCGGCGACCGGTGCCCACAAGCGCATGCTGCCGGTGGATGTGAGCGCGATGATGATTATCGCGCCCATTGCAACCAGCGCGCTCGTGGGCGCGCTCCATGACGACTTGCCCTGTGGTGAAGCAGCGACCATGTCGAACGCCAGTGGCATGACCGTCACTGCGATCAACATGACCACGGTTCCCGCAACCGTTGGAGTCAACAAGCGCCGGAACAGCGAGAGCTTCGCCGCGAGCAGGAACTGGAACAGCGATGAAGCCACGACCAGCGTGGCGAGCAGACCCGGGCCGCCCTGCACGAGCGCGGTGACGCACACTGCGATGAACGCACCCGATGTGCCCATGAGCAGCACGTAGCCGGCACCGATTCGACCGACTTTCACCGCTTGCAGGATCGTGCTGAGTCCACTGACTGCGGCCGCGGCGAATACGGCCCATGTGAGGTATTCGTCGGTACTGCCCGAAGCTCGAACCACGATCGCCGGGGTCAGAACGATGCCGGCGATTGCCAGAATGGCGAACTGCAGACCGAGGCCGGCTGTGAGCGCTAGAGGTGGCTTGTCGTCGGCTTCGTAGCGGATCTTGCTTGTGTCGGGTTCTTGGTGGTCCATTGGCTGTCGTCTACTTTTCGGTTGGGGATTTGTTTGAACGGTTGCAGTGCCGATCAGGCGATGCCGACGCCGCGTCGGGCGGCGGTTCGCATCACGTCAGCGGGTCGGGTGGGGGCGATCAACAGCGATCTGGCCTTGTGTTCCCGAGTGTCTTTGCGACCGCTGACCAGTTGCAGGGTTGCTGGGGAACCCAGTTTCAACTCAAGGGCCAGACCGAGCGCCGAATTAGTGAGATCAACGGCGCTGGTGTCGGCTCGAGCAGGGCCCAGGCCGACGATTTCGTTCTGCGTGAACAGCACCGGTTCACGCAGAACGGTCTGATCGTGCAGCACCAGGCCGTTGGGCACGAACACGATGAAGCGGCTGGTGAGCCTGTACAAGGAATTGAAGGCGAGCGCCGCTGGAGGTCCCCCGACGAGGACTGCTGAAATACCGGGCAACCAGCGCTGATCTGCCAAGAGGATCGGTCCGGCGGCTGATCCAACGACCACGACAGCCCATGCAGGCGCCACGAGCGTGATCAGCACCGGCCCGGGCGTACGCAAGGCAAAGCGTCGCTCGTCGCCGTAGCCGGCGCCGTCAATGAAACTGTCGGCAACCCCGGGGGCCAACACCGCAGCGGTAGCCGCGATGCTGCCTGTGACTGCAAGGACCGCGGTGGATGCTTGCTGTGCTTCGATCGCGGCCCAGGCGGCTACGGGCACGGTTCCGGCCACTCCGATACGGGCGACTGCGAGCGTCACGGGGAGACGGACCACCAGCGACACCAAGATTCCCAACCAAAGAATCGAGCTCAGCCAGGTGATCGCGGTGGCGAACGAATTCGAGCTGCGACTCAGCGCCTCGGTCAGCGCCGGACCCGACAGGAACGGTTGCACGGTCCACAGTCCGGTCGCCGACCAGCACAACCGCTGTGAAGACGTGGCAGCGCGAAGGTGTCGCAACACGCATCCACGTTACGCGGTCGCTGAGGTGATTGGCTTGCAGTCTCTCAGAATCAATCCATCAGGTGTCCGATGCAGTTGCTAATGTCGGCGTTCGATGACCTCAGAAGCTGCCTCGAACCTGACGGACCCTGCCGAACGGGTCGTCGAGTTGCGATCAATCATCACCCGCCATGCCGCGGCCTACTACGAACAGGACAACCCTGAGATCCCTGACTCTGACTACGACGAACTGCTGCGTGAACTGAAAGCGCTTGAGGAAGCCCATCCGGAACTGGTCACGAAATCGTCGCCGACCCGGCGGGTCGGGGGCGAACCGAACGTGGCATTCTCTGCGGTAACACACTCTGCGGCGATGATGTCGTTGCACAACGCCTTCGATGTCGACGAGTTGCAGACCTGGTATCAGCGTGTGCAGCGTCGCCTCGGCGGGAGGTCTCCTGAGCCGTTCGCAGTCGAGTTGAAGCTCGATGGTCTGGCGATCTCGTTGCGATACGAAAACGGTGTTCTGGTGCAGGGCGCCACCCGTGGCGATGGCAGGGTCGGAGAAGACGTCACCCACAATGTGCGCACAATCAGCGACATCCCCAAGAGGATCGTCGACGCCCCCCCGCTGCTTGAGGTACGTGGTGAGGTCTACATGAAGCTGTCAAGCTTCGAGGCCTTCAATGCCCAACAGACTGCTCAGGCCCGAGCCGCAGGCAAGGAACCGAAGCTTTACGTCAATCCCCGCAACACTGCTGCGGGGTCGCTTCGTCAGATGTCCGCCGAGGTCACCGCCACTAGAGACCTGTCGTTCTTCTGCTACCAGCTCAGCCTCGTCGAAGGCGGCCCTGAACTGGGGAGGCATTCCGACGCAATGGTGTGGCTGGAATCCTTGGGATTCCCGATCAATGAGCATGCCCGAACGTCGACGGCGATGCATGAAGTCGAAGCTCGTGTCGAGGCCTTGGACGCGATACGCCACGACCTCGACTACGAGTTCGACGGCGTCGTGGTGAAAGTCGACGACCTCGGCCTGCAGAGCGAGTTGGGCGCTGACGCCAAAGCGCCGCGTTGGGCGATCGCCTACAAGTTGCCTCCGGAGGAGTGTACCACCACGTTGCTCGACATCAGTGTGTCGATCGGTCCTTCGGGGCAGGCCACACCGTTCGCTCAATTGGAACCGGTGTTCGTTGGTGGGGTGACCGTCGGCACCGCGACTCTGCACAACGAGGATCAGGTTTCAGCCAAAGACGTGCGTCCCGGGGACACGGTGATCGTTAGACGTGCAGGAGATGTGATTCCCGAAGTCGTTGGTCCGGTGCTGTCTGAACGTCCAGCAGACTCGGTTCCCTGGCAGTTTCCTGAGAATTGCCCTGCATGTGATCATCGGTTGGTACGCGATGAGGGCGCAGCAGCCACAAATTGCGTCAACTTCGGATGCCCACGACAAATTCGTGGTCGTATCGAACACTTCGCTGGTCGTGCCGCGATGGACATCGAGTTTCTTGGTGAGGTCAACGTCGACCGATTCGTTTCGGCTGGATTGATTGAAGATGTCAGCGATCTGTACCAACTCGATTTCGACGGCATCCTCCGGATGACCGGCTTCGGGGAGAAGTCGGTGAACAACTTGAAAGAAGCAGTCGAGCGCTCCAAGACTCGCCCGCTCGGCAATCTCATTTTCGGTTTGAGGATTCCGGAAGTGGGTCGAGTCAACGCCGCGTTGTTGGCGTCTTCTTTTCAGACCATTGAACAGATCATGAACGCCGGCGTCGACGACCTCGCCGCGGTTGAGGGTGTCGGGCCGGTGATCGCGCAGTCCGTACACGACTGGTTCGCAAATCCCCAAGCCCGTGAGCTCATCGGCCGGTTGGTCGATTCCGGGCTGACCATGGAGGCTGAGTCTGTTGACGCGACCATCGACAAGACCCTTGAGGGCGTCTCAGTCGTGGTGAGCGGCACGCTCAACGGTTACAGCCGCGATGGCGCCAAAGAAGCGATAGTCGTCCGTGGCGGCAAGTCGCCTGGAAGCGTGTCGAGGTCGACGTTGGCCCTGGTGGTTGGTGCGGACCCCGGCGCGTCGAAGGTCAGCAAAGCTGAGGAGCTGGAGATTCCCGTGATCGACGAGGAGGCTTTTGTCGGACTGCTCGAAACCGGTGAACTACCTGGAGGACCCGTATGACCTACACGACCGCTGTCAAGGAATTCAGCGATGCCTGCAACGATGACGAATTGCCGTCGACACCCACGTTCATGAGCGACGAAGCCGTCGAGTTCATTGTCGAGATGGTCAATGACGAACTTGAGGAACTGCGTGAGGCGAAAGACGTGGTTGAACAGGCGGACGCTCTCGTTGACGCCATTTACTACATCTGTGATTCCGCGGTCCGCCACGGCATGAACCTCGACCGAGTGTTTGAGATCGTGCATAGTGCGAACATGGGAAAAGTTGTTGACGGACAGGTTGTCAGGAGAGAGGACGGAAAGATCCTCAAACCTCGAGGTTGGCGTGATCCGGGCCCTCTGCTGACAGAAGAGCTCGACCGTCAACAGAACGAGGGTTCTTGGAGCTGACAGACGTTCGGACACGTTTGGACGATCGCGGCTTGACCCGATGAGCCCCACGGAATGATCGAAGCCCCTCGTTGGGACGTGGGCGGAGTCTCCTCGGCTCGCCCGGTAGACGCCACAGCCCGGATCGCGCAACAGCACGGCCTGGTCGGAGCTGACCCGGCCCCTGCGACGACCACCCCGAGAATCTGCTGGGCCGACACAGCGGACCCTGAGTCAACCGTTCGCTAGTTGACGGTGAAGACCCATTCGATGTCGGACAGGCGCCCGGGTGCAGAGATCTTCTCGATCGTGGCGACCACACAATTCTGATCCGGGGCCAGTGCCTCCACCGGCAGCCCCGCGCCCGGTTGGTAGAAGAACTGTTGGAGCCCCTCAACCCGGCGGACATGCTCGGTGACCACAACCGGCCGCGCACAACGGGCATTGGCTGAGATTGTCATCTCCACCAAGCGGTATTCGGGCGCCAGATCGATTCCCACGCGTTGTTGTTGCAGCACTTCGTCGTTGCGATTGGGGATCAGGCCCTCCACTCCGGGGACTGACAGAGCCGAATCCGGCTGGTCGTCGTTGTTGATGAGCGCTGCAACGGCAATCAAGGCGATGCCTGAGAGGATTAGAAGTCCGAAAATTGCCTGTTGTCTGCGGAGCACGACTTGAAGTTTGCCAGATACTGTGCTCGCCCACGGAGTGGGCAACCAAGATTGCCGCTGATACGGGGGTTCGTCATGGCTGTTTCGGAGCAGACGGGTCGCGGTCCGTTGACTGGTTCAGGTGTTTACCCGTTCGGTGACCGCGTCGATCTGCCCGGTCATTCTGCGCGCGGTTGAACCGAGATGCCCGGCGGTGTCACCAGAACCGTCCCGTGGCGTCGTCTCGGCTGCCATCACCGAGTCGGCCAGCATCAACAGTCTCGACGCGTCGCCTGTGAGCTTCACCTGTCCGCCCAGCAGAACTGGCATCACCGCGGCCGGGTCCCGTTCGACGAATATCTCATAGGCCAGCGAGTAGGGCATCTCGATCATGAAGTCGGCCTCGCTCAGATGCCCCTCGTCGAACAGAGGTGTGCCGCTGCCGGTGTCGAGGTGCAATTTCACGGTCGGCTCTTCAAAAGGGGCGTCGATGATCGTGACATTGGCCCGTACCTGCATTTCGGTGATGCCGGCCGCGCCAGTCGCCGCGTCGCCGGGATCGGGATCATGACGGATCTGTCTGACTGCGTCGATCCAGGCGGGGCTCAGGAACCTGTGGGTCATTGTTTGCAACTCTAGAACGTGCGCGGATCGAACAGATCATTGCACCGGGAACCCGAGGAATCCGCTGCGACCTGTTTGATCTCCGCCAGGAATGGGTTGTGGCACAACGATTTGAGTGGTAATGTGCCGGGAACCATTCGGGGACGTGGACCGTTCCTCCTCAAATTTCACCTAACACCTGAGGAGTTGGTTATGCCCGCGAGTGGACCGGTCAGCGAGGGTCAGCGCTTGGCACTCTTGCACCGTCTGTGCGAGATGCTGGGAGAGGAGGAGGGGAGAACTCTGATGGAGAGCCTGCCCGCCGTCCACTGGCACGACCTCGCCACCAAAGACGACCTCAAGGCCACCAACAAGGCCATCGAGGCCAACAAGGCGGCCATCGAGGCCAGCGAGCAACGGCTACGCACCGAGATGCACGCCGGGTTCGGCAACATCCGTACCGAGACCGCGGCCGAGTTCAAGACGCTTCGCGCCGAGAACAAGGAATTTCAGGGCGCGTTAGCGCTTCAGTTCGCCAAGCAGACCCGCACAATGGTGTTCACCATGCTGGCATTCGCGGTGCCGACCTGGGGTTCGATCCTGGCCGTGGGGGTGACGTAACCGGCCCTGCCGCGCGCCCGCCTGCGGGAAATGTAGGCATTCACTATGCGCTTCGTGAATCACAGCAACCTGAGTCGCGCCGGGTTTCGTCGGGAGCGCCGAGTGCCGGTTCGAGATCTGGATGCGTCAGCGCCACAAAGTGCGGACCCTCACCCCGCCCACTCCACCCCCAAACGATGCTCCTATTAGGTCACGTCCCCGGACCGACTGGTGCGTGCCGTTGGCGGGTGAAGGCCGACAGATCGTTTGCAAGGCACGCAGCCAGCGAAAAACAGAGTCAGACCCGCACCCGCCAACGGACACCCCAACACTATGAGTGCGAAGAGCCCCGTATCCTTATGCACCGTGGTTGAACGCATTACCCGTGATGAGGTGGTCCATGTAGCCCGCTTGGCGCGCCTTGAGCCGACCGACGACGAGATCGACCAGTTCACGCAGCAACTCGGTGCGATCCTGGAACATGCCGCCGACGTCGAAGCCCTTGAAGTGGCTGATGTCGAGCCGACTTCACGTCCTTTGCCGCTGCGCAACGTGATGCGCGCCGATGTGGTCTCGGAGTCGCTGGAGCGTGATGAAGTGATGGCTTCCGCACCGGACGTTCAAGACGGGCAGTTTCGAGTCCCTCCGGTGCTGGGCGAACGTCCGTGAGTGCCCTTGAGAGTGCCGTAGAGATCGCCGCGGCGGTCAGATCCGGAGAGCGCTCAGCGCTCGACGTGGTCGATGAACACCTCGCGCTGATCGCACAGCGGGATCCGGAACTCAACGCCTACAACCTCGTCACTGCCGAGAGCGCCCGCGCCCAGGCCGCGGCGATCGATGCGGCAGTGTCGGCCGGTGAGCCCGTGGGCCGGTTAGCGGGAGTGCCGTTGGCCACCAAGGACAACATGTGTACCAGGGGCGTCCCGACCACCTGTTCGTCGAGGATCCTCGAGGGCTGGCGACCCCCCTACGACGCCACGGTCGTGACACGGCTGCGTGAGGCGGGTGCGGTCAGCGTCGGCAAGACCAACCTCGACGAGTTCGCCATGGGTTCCTCCACCGAGCATTCGGCGTTCGGACCGACCCGCAACCCGCACGACCCCTCACGAGTGCCGGGAGGGTCCAGCGGAGGCACGGCCGCCTCGGTCGCCGCCGGGTTCACACCACTTGGTATCGGATCAGACACCGGTGGGTCGATCCGCCAACCGGCGGCGTTCTGCGGTGTCGTCGGGATGAAACCGACCTACGGCGTTGTCAGCCGCTACGGACTGGTCGCGCTGGCTTCGTCGCTGGACCAGGTCGGGCCCTTCGCAGCCAATGTGACCGACGCCGCGGCCCTCTTCGACGTGATCGCCGGGCACGATCCGCTCGACTCGACGTCCATCCGCGGCTTCGAGCCGACAGCGCAAGCCGCGCTCGACCAGGGTGTCGACGGACTGCGGGTCGGCGTGGTGAAAGAACTCGCAGGGGGTCCCGGGGGAGTACCGGGGTTGGCCTCCGACGTGCTGGCACGGACCGCAGCAGCGGTGGAGTCTCTCGCCGCGGCGGGAGCCCTGGTCGACGAGGTCTCGGTTCCGTCATCGACACTCGGTCTGAGCGCCTACTACCTGGTGATGCCGGCGGAGGCGTCGAGCAACCTGGCCCGTTACGACGGGGTCCGTTACGGCCTGCGGGTTGATGGTCCGACCACTCCGGAGATGACCACGGCCACACGCACAGCCGGTTTCGGGACCGAGGTCAAGCGCCGGATCATGCTCGGCACCTACGCACTGTCGGCGGGCTACTACGACGCGTTCTACGGCAAGGCCCTGAAGGTCCGCACGATGATGCTCGAAGACTTCGCCCGGGTCTATGAGAACTTCGATGTGCTGGTCACGCCCACCACGCCGACCACGGCCTTCGAGTTGGGGGCCCGCACGCAGGACCCGCTGACCATGTACGTCAACGACGTCTGCACGATACCCTCCAACCTCACCGGCCATCCCGCGATCTCGGTTCCGTTCGGCGTGGGTGGCGACGGCATGCCGGTCGGTGTCCAGGTGCTCGCCCCGGCCTCCCACGATGCGCAGACCTTCCGAGTGGCTGCTGTGCTCGAGGCTGCAACATGAGCGGACCGGCGCCTCGATGTTGTGTGCGTACCGTGCCTGTCGTAACGCGGTGCTCGAGGCTGCAACATGAGCGGACCGGCGCCTCGATGTTGTGTGCGTACCGTGCCTGTCGTAACGCTGTGCTCGAGGCTGCAACATGAGCGGACCGGCGCCTGCTGCGACTGCGGACACGCCCTGCGAGCCCGCTCTTGGAGAGGGCTGGGAACTGATCGTGGGGCTCGAGGTCCACGTCGAGCTCGATACGGCCACGAAGCTGTTCTGCGGGTGCGCCAACCAGTTCGGCGCGCAGCCCAACACCAACGTCTGCCCGACCTGTCTTGGGTTGCCGGGTTCTCTGCCGGTGATGAACGAACGTGCTGTGGAACTGGCGATGATCCTTGGCCGGGCGCTGGGGTGTGGGGTGAACCGGTCAGTCATGGCTCGCAAGAACTACTTCTATCCCGACATGCCCAAGGACTTCCAGACCACGCAGTACGACCAGCCGACCAACTCAAATGGCCGTCTGGAGTTGGCTGACGGGTTCGTTGTGGGCATCGAGCGCGCCCACATCGAGGAGGACACCGGCAAGTCGGTACATGTCGGCGGCGGGGGACGGATCAACGAAGCGGTGTACTCACTCGTCGACTACAACCGGGCCGGTGTGCCGCTGATCGAGATCGTCAGCAGACCCGACATACGAACGATCGAGCATGCCCGCAACTATGTCGAGGAGCTGAGGGTCATCGTGGTTGCGACGGGAGTCTCCGACGCGCGGATGGAGGAGGGCTCCATCCGGGTCGACGCCAACGTTTCGGTCCGCCCGCACGGTTCGTCTGAGTTGCGCACCCGCTGCGAGATCAAGAACATCAACTCGCTGCGGTCGCTCGGGCGTGCCATCGAGCATGAGGCGCTGCGCCACATCGATCTCTGGACCACCGGCACCGGACCGCAGCAGCAGACACGACACTGGGATGAAGCCGAGGGCCGTACGACCCCGGGCCGTTCCAAAGAGGATGCCGAGGACTACCGGTACTTCCAGGAACCGGACCTCGTGCCCCTCGAGCCTGCGCCGGCCGCGATCGCGGCGATCGACCAGGCGATGCCGCTGTTGCCCGCGGCTCGCCGGGCCGCGCTGCACGACGCGACGGGCGCCGACGCGCACGCCGCGCGTCTGCTCGTTGAGCGAGGCCAGGACTCGTTGGCCATGGCTGCGGTCGCTGCCGGCGCCGGCGCTGCCAAGGCGGTGACTCGACTGGTCAACGACCTCGCCGTCGATGACTGGTCCCGCGTCGACGCCGAGTCCTTCGCGGCCATCGTCAAGATGGAGTCGAACGGAGAACTCTCCGCCAGTCAGGCCAAGGTCGTGCTCGGTGACCTCGTCGAGCAGGGCGGCGACCCCGCGGCCCACGCGGCGCGCCGAGGGTTTGAAGCGATGGACACCACCGAACTCGAGTCGCTGCTCGATGAGTTGATCGTCGCCAATCCCGATGAGTGGTCACGGTTCAGCAGTGGCGATGAAGTTGATCGCAAGAAGATGCAGGGGTTCTTCACGGGTCAGATAATGAAGACCACCCGGGGGCAGGCCGACGGCCGAGCGGTCGCTCAGATCCTCGCTGAGAGGTCTGAGGGTAGAGGCCGAGCGGATTGATCCCGCACACGGTCGTGGCTGAACGAGGCCGTGGCCCGAGCGGCCCGTGAGCGCAGCGAACAAGAGCGGGAGACGACAGGCTTCGACGCACCTGCGGTGTTCAATCCGCGTACGTTCTGTAGAGGCCGAGCGGATTGATCCCGCACACGGTCGTGGCTGGACGAGGCCGTGGCCCGAGCGGCCCGTGAGCGCAGCGAACAAGAGCGGGAGACGACAGGCTTCGACGCACCTGCGGTGTTCAATCCGCGTACGTTCTGTAGAGGCCGAGCGGATTGATCCCGCACACGGTCGTGGCTGGACGAGGCCGTGGCCCGAGCGGCCCGTGAGCGCAGCGAACAAGAGCGGGAGACGACAGGCTTCGGCGCACCTGCGGTGTTCAATCCGCGAACGTTCTTAGCGGTCCGCTCCAGTGACCTGCCATTCGGGCGTGTGGAAACGGGCCAGGAGCATGACCGCGCGTGACGTGAGCCATGCCGCCAGGCACAACCAGAGCCAGCCGATGCCTGCGCCGGTCGCCAACACTATGAGCGCTCCTCCGACGAGCACCACCGCGGCGATCCACATGGTGACGGCCAGGAAGCGGAGATTGCCGGCACCGATGAGGATGCCGTCGAGAGCGAAGACCACGCCCGCGACCGGTTGTTGCACCGCCACATGGATGAGCAGGAAGGCGGTGAGGCTCACAACGGCGGCATCTTCGCTGAAGATGTGACCCAGCACCGGTGACAGCAGCCCGACGATCCCGCCGAGGCCGACACCGCACCACAGTCCCCACTGGATCATTCTTCGCCCGAGCGCACGCGCCCGGGCCGCGTCCCCGCTGCCCAGGGTCATGCCGATCATGGCCTGGGCGGCGATGGCGACCGAATCGAGGGTCAGGGCCAGGAGATTCCAGATCTCGAAGGCGATCTGATGAGCGGCAAGGTCGTCGGTCCCGATCCGCGCGGCCACCGCGAGGGTGACGATGAGGCTGCCCCGCAGGGCCGCGGTGCGGATGAACAGGTCGACCCCGTCGCCGGCGATGTGGGTGATGACTCTCAGGTCGGGTCCCATATCGACCCCGTGCGCCTTCACGCCCCCGCGGATCCAGGCGACGAACACTGCTGCGCCGATCCATTGGGCGATGACTGTGGACAGAGCCGACGCTCCGATTCCCTGGTCGAAGCCGAATATCAGCACGAGCTCGATGACGAGGTTGAGCACCGCAGTGCCGAGAGCCACATACAGTGGTCGTCTCGTGTCCTGCAGGCCTCGGAGGTAACCGACCCCGGCGAGCGTTATGAGCATGGCCGGCACGCCCAGCAGCGAGATCCGGAAGTAGACCTCGGCGTGGCCGGCGACGTCGTCCTCTCCGCCCATCAACGAGATGAGGTCGCTGCCGAAGGCGGCCCCGAGCACCGCCAGCAGTATCCCGATGAGCGCGGCGAGCCAGATGCTCTGCACTGCATGGTGTGCGGCGCGGCGCAGTTCTTTGGCCCCGAGCAGCCTCGCTACGGTCGCGGTGGTGCCGTAGGCCAGGAAGATGAAGACCGAGTATCCGATCAGCAGCAGCGACGAGGCAACGGCGAGGCCGCCGAGCTGTGGCGTCCCGAGGCGGCCTACCACCGCCGTATCGGCCAGAATATAGAGCGGCTCGGCAACCAGAGCCGCCAACGCCGGAACCGCGAGGCGTAGGATTTCTTGATCTTCGCGGGTCCAGCGACCGCGGAGATCGAGGAGGGACGACATGGGAGCGAAGGTTACGGCTGCCAGTGAGCGGATCGTCTCTGAGCCGGACGGCCCCGACGCGAACGGTCGCCGGTCAGCGTGAGCGCGACCGAGCGGGCCGAGAGGCCCAGGTTCGGCTACATCCCGACGTTCGACGGGATGCGCGGGTTCTGGGTCGTCCTCGGGCCGCTGCTGTATCACGCCCGTCCCGAGAGCATTCAGGGTGGCCCCAACATCGTCCCGGGGGGCATCCTCAGCCTCGACCTGTTCTTCGTGTTGTCGAGTTACCTGATCGTCAGCATCGCTCTGCGTGAGTGGGACGCGAACGGTCGTATCGATTTGGTCGCCTATGCGGGCCGCAGGGTCAGGCGGCTCTTCCCGGCACTGTTTGTGGCTCTCGGCTTCCTTTCGGTCTACCTCGCCGTGGTGGGAGACCCGGACCTGATTGATCGCTGGACCGGAGCGATCGTCTCTGCGCTGGCGTACTGCGCCAACTGGCATGAGATCGTGTCCGGGGTCTCGTATTTCGAGCAGTTCCTCACGCCGTCGCCTCTGAAACATGTCTGGTCGTTCTCGATCGAGGAGCAGTTCTATCTCTTCGCGCCGCTGTTCCTGATCGCCGGGCTGCGCTGGGGTGGACGCAGAGGCCGGGAGATCCTGCTGGTCTTGTCGGTGCTGGGCGCGCTCGGTTCGGCCTGGTGGATGAGCCGGGTGCACGTGGTGGGGGAGGATCCGTCGAGGGCGTACTACGGGACAGACACTCGCGCGCAGGCGCTCTTCGTGGGCATCGCGATGGCGCTCGCCGTTCATCTGTACGGCCATCCCAGCACCGACCGGGGCAGGAGGGTGCTGGCTCTGATCGCCTACCCGGCGACGGCTTTCCATCTCTGGGCGGTTCTGGCGGTCAGTGAGCGTGACGCCGCGATGTTCGAGAACGGCGGGTTCCTGTTGATCGCGGTGGCTTCCGGGGCAGCGCTTCTGGGCCTGTCCCAGGAGGCGCCGTGGAGTCCGCTGTACCGGTTCTTTGCGTGGACGCCGGTCCGCTATGTGGGGCGGATCTCCTACGGCCTCTACCTGTACCACTGGCCGATCTATTTGTTGGTCGACTCCGAGCGGGCGGGAAGCCTGTTCGGGGTCGAACGACTCACGGGTTGGTCGTTGCTGGCCCTGCATCTGAGTTTGACGCTGGTCGTCTCGGTGCTCTCGTTCCATCTGATCGAGCAGCCGTTCGTGAAGCGGCGCTGGCCGTTCACGCGCAAGGAGCTGAGGCCGTTCGTGGCAGCGTTCGCCGGGGCTGCGGCTGTGGCGGTGATCCTGGCCGGCCTGTTGGTGGCACACACCCGTCGCCCGCCCGAGATCCGCCAGATCCTTGTGCCCTCTGCGGCGGCGGCGACTGGCCCAGCCACGGAGGTCGGGGAGGTTGAGGAGACCGCGGAGACCGGAACTGAGGGCACCGAGACTTCGGGCACAGAGGTCGATGGCGCAGAGGTCGATGGCGTGGAGTCCACCGATGAGTCTGTCGAGCCCGGAACTGACCGGATCGACGCAGGCGGCGACGCTGTGAGCAGTGGCGCGCCCGACGAGGAACCGGTTGCCGGGTCTGACGACCGCCGACAGAAGCCGATCGATGCAGGTCCGGTGCGCATCCTGACGGTGGGGGACTCGGTGATGGCTCAGATCGGTGACGCACTCGTCGAGTGGACGCTCGAGAATCCGGATGCCGGGGTGATCGTCTTCGACGAGGCCCATATCGGTTGCGGGACCGTCAGGTTCGGCCTCAAGCGTGTACCCGACGGTTCTGAGGGCCCCGTCGGCGACCTCTGTTCCAACTGGGCGGTCCCGGTGGATCCGGAGTCGGTCTCACTACAGGACGTCGTTTCCTGGACCACTGTGGTCGAGGTGTTCGCGCCCGACATCGTGATCACTCATGTGAGTCCCTGGGACATCACCGATCGACTGGTCCCGGGCGTGGCCGGCGATGAGTGGACCAATGTCGGCGAAGCGGCATTCGATGAGTACGCGGCCGGCGAGTACGGCACTGCGATCGAACTCCTGACATCGAACGGCGCGGACCTCTATTTTCTTGAGGGCGCCGACCACAATCGGCCGATCACCCCCCAGAACACCCCCGAACGGGTGGCGTTGTTGAACCAGCTCGTCGCCGGGGTGGTCGCGGACTCCGATGCTCCGGTCACGATGGTCGATTTTCCAGGCTGGATCGGCGAGGTGGGAAGCGACCGCGAGTTGGGCCTTCGCGACGACGGCCTGCACCTGTCTGCCGAGGGCCTCGTTGAGGCAGTCGACTGGCTCCTGTTCGACGTCTTGGCTCTCGACCCGCCCGAGGCCTCCTAGAGGTGCCGGCGCTGGTACCCCGAAGGGTTGCTGGCGGCTTCGTCTTCGGGACGAAGCCGCGCTAGATCCCGGGGGTCTGCCGGCGCTGGTACCTGGCCGGGTCGGTCCAAGCTCCCGTTTCGGCGTCGAACTGTGCGGCAGCGGTGGTCATCTGATCGGCGCGCCCGGCGCGTGCGGCCGTCGATGAGACTTCGAGCAGGTCCTCAGCAACCGGAAGCTGTAGTTCTGCTGGGATCACATGCGGGGGTCGGGGAGCGAGCGCAACGGTCGGCAGTCGGCTCACCGCCTCGTCCCGGGCCAGCGGATCGTCGTTGTACCACCGCGGATCGTTCACCTGGTGCCATTTGTCGGCGCCCATCACCACCAGGTCGTAGCCGTCGGCGATGTCTGTGATCAGTTGAGCCTCGGTGACCACGACCGCAAGGCTCTGGTGATCTCGCAACGAAGCTTCGATCACTTCGATCCGATGCGCAAAGCTCGGCACTTCCACCTCGGCCTTGCCCAAGGGACTCACCGACAGCGCGAAGTCGAGCCTCTGCAGCGAATATTCCGCAACCGCAGCGTGCGCGATCTCAAGGTGCGCCCTGGTAGGCGGGTTGAACGACCCCGGATAAACGCCGATTGCTTCTGCTCCGTTGCTCCCTGCTGCGGTCTTTCGCGATGTCATCGTGCGTTGCCCGTTGTTGCGCCCTTCCGGGTGGGGGTCTTGAGCATCTCAGCGGGTTGACAACGGAACGCTGCGGTGACGGCTCGGGCCGCGTTGTCGGCACCGATCATCAGAACGCCTTCCCCAGTGCCTCGTGCCTGCTGCAAGTCATGATACAGTCCAGCCGTGCCGAAGGAGCGAAGCCGTCAGAAATCCGAAGTCTTCAAGGTTTGGGCCTTGTTGGCGGGTGTCTCGGCTTTCGATTTGACGTTGTCATTCAACACGCATCCCCTGCCCGCTGCGGCTGACCCCTTCCCTGGCTCGTTACAAGTGATCGCTGATGGACCATCCCACCGGTATTGCTTCAGTGATGGTTTCAACGGAAATTCCTCCTCCTGCACCGCCGCCTAGTCCCGGAAGCAAGTAAGGGAAAATGAAGTTATGAAAAGTTCTCAGTCAGCTACATTGAGGCGAGCACTCCGATTTCCTCTCATTTGCTTGGCGGTGTGTGTGTTTGTTGGGGGTTGTGCTTCGACTGACGAAGTTCAGCAGAGGCAAGACACTGTTGTGTCCTCTAGTTCAGAGGTCGCTGACTCAGTTGATTCTGTGCCTAATGACACTTCGCCCTACCTTGTAAGAAAGGCATCTGGTTATTTGAGAGAATTGTTGGACTCTACCTATGGTCCTGAAGAAGTAATGATCGACATCACGGATGGTCCAAGGGATGCTTTAGAGACAGTGGACTTTGTTGTTGCTGGCTATCTCTTCGAGATCGTTCCCGGCATCACTGAAGAAGACACTACCAGAGGCAAAACATTGACAATGGCTGAACAACGGTCGCTATCAGCTATTGCAGATCAGATAGAGGAACGTTACAGAGCAGAAGGTGCGACCGAGGGTGATTGGCAGGATCTGCAGAGAATGCGTGACAACATTTCACAGAACAAGCCTTCTAGATCTGATATTGATTCGTATTGGGCGTATCGAATCCGAATCACTGAAGTGATCAAAGGCGACTACAAGGTGGATGACATCATCGAGATTCAAGTCTATGCAGGCTCGAATCTAGGTACAGCGTTGGTGCCGCAGGTGTTGGAAGGAACACCACGAGTCGTTGTTGGCGGAACTCTAGAAACTCTGGACAACCCGAAATACGAATATCGAAACTCAGAAGGCGAAATTGTTGAACAGGGCAATTGGGATTTGCCTGATCTGTTCTGGTTCGATGAAGGCGCGTGGGAGACGTTGGACGACGACTCCGCGTTGTTGTCTGGCGAGTCGTTGGAAGACGACACGGTGAACAATGTCACAGGTTCGCCTCTGGACGAGAGTCCCGAACAGAGTCCCACCGGACCGGCGCTGACTGCTGAGTCACACTACTTGAACGGTATACACGAGATGGATGAGGCATGGGGTGACCTTGCCTCTCTCGACGACCTTACAGACGCGTTGAGAACCGCCGCATCGCCGACGACAACGACGACAGCAGCACCGACAACGACCGCCGCGTCCACGACCACAGAACCTCTGCAACCCTGAGCAGACGTGCGTGGCCGGCAACGTTGATCTCGTCGAAGTCGTTCACACCGGCTCTTGCGCTCGCGTTGTCGGCACCGATCATCAGAACGCCTTCCCGAGCGTCTCGTGCCTGCTGCAAGTCATGATACGGTCCAGCCGTGCCACGCCGCCACCTGCACCGCCGCCAAGCCCAGGAAGCAAATAGGGAAATGAGGTTATGATGAATCCTCGATCAGAATCTTTGAGGCGAGCGTCTCGATGTCGCCTCTGTATCGTGGCGGCGTGTGTGCTTGTTGGAGGCTGTGCTTCCTCTGGCGATGTTCAGGGGTCGCAAGACGCTGTTGATTCTTCCGATTCGGTTGTTGAGATCGCTGAATCCGATGCTTCGCCGTTTGATGTAAGGCAGTCCTCTGGTTACCTGAGAAAACTGTTGGACTCCACTTATGGCCCCGAGGAAGCAATGATCGCCTATAGGTATGGCCCAGACCATGCGTTGGAAACAGCGGACTATATTGTCGCAGGCTATCTCTTTGAAATTGTTCCCGGTGTCACCATTGTTGACACCTCTAGAGGCCAAAGTATGACACCAGTTCAAGTCCGTGTGCAATCAGCCTTTGCAGACCAGATTGAGGAACAATATAGAACAGAAGGCGCTACTGAAGGCGACTGGCAAGATCTGCAAAGAATGCGTGACAACATTGCAGAGAACAAACCATCTAGGCCGTATGTCGAATCTTATTGGGCGTATAGAATTCGAATCACTGAAGTCGTCAAAGGTGATTTCAACGTTAACGATATCATTGAGATTCAAGTCTATGCGGGTTTGAATGTAGGAAAAGAATTGTCGGCTCCAGTCTTGGAAGGAACGCCACGAGTTGTTGTTGGGGGGCGTCCAGGGAGTCCAGGAACCGGCAACTTCGAACTTCGAGATTCCAAAGGCGAGACTATTCTTGATCAGGCCACTTGGGGTTATCCCGACTTGTTCTGGTTCGATGAAAGCACATGGGATGCACGCGACGACGGAGCGTCCGGTGCGCAGCTATATTGCCGGGTGAGTCGTTGGAGGACGACACGCTGGGGATCGACAGCGGTTCGCCGCTTGATGAGGATCCCGAGGCGCAACAGCCCAAAGCTGAATCGCATTACCTGAGAGGTTTGGAAGAAATGCACGAGGCCTGGGGTGAATTGGCTTCTCTCGACGACCTCGCAGACGCGTTGAGAACCGCCGCATCGCCGACGACAACGACGACAGCAGCACCGACAACGACCGTCGCGTCCACTACCGCAGAACCTCTGTAACCGCCTCCTGCACCGACGCCTAGTCCCGGAAGCAAGTAAGGAAAATTAAGTTATGAAAAGTTCTCAGTCAGTTACGTTGAGGCGAGCATTTCGATTTCTTCTCATTTGCTTGGCGGTGTGTGTGTTTGTTGGGGGTTGTGCTTCGACTGACGAAGTTCAGCAGAGGCAAGACACTGTTGTGTCCTCTAGTTCAGAGGTCGCTGACTCAGTTGATTCTGTGCCTAATGACACTTCGCCGTACCTTGTAAGAAAGGCATCTGGTTATTTGAGAGAATTGTTGGACTCTACCTATGGTCCTGAAGAAGTAATGATCGACATCACGGATGGTCCAAGGGATGCTTTAGAGACAGTAGACTTTGTTATCGCGGGCTATCTCTTTGAAATTGTCCCCGGTGTCACTGCAGAAGACACTAGCAGAGGTCAAACAATGACACCGGCCGAATTGCGTTACTTGTCAACCTTTGCGGATCAACTAGAAGCGCGCTACAGATCAGAAGGAGCGACTGAAGGAGATTGGCAAGAACTGCAGAGGATTCGTGCCAACATTTCGGAGAATAAGCCTTCTAACCCGTATGTCGATTCGTATTGGGCGTACCGAATCCGAATCACTGAAGTGATCAAAGGCGACTACAAAGTGGATGACATCATCGAAATTCAAGTCTACGCAGGTACCAATTTAACTTCAGCGTTAGTGCCGCAGGTGTTGGAGGGAACACCACGAGTCGTTGTTGGTGGAACTCTAGAGAGTCTAATCAACCGAAGACTCGAATACAGAAATTCTGAAGGCGAAATCGTTGAACAGGGCAATTGGGATTTGCCTGATCTGTTCTGGTTCGACGAAGGCGTGTGGGAGACGTTGGACGACGACTCCGCGTTGTTGTCTGGCGAGTCGTTGGAAGACGACACGGTGAACAATGTCACAGGTTCGCCTCTGGACGAGAGTCCCGAACAGAGCCCCACCGGACCGGCGCTGACTGCTGAGTCACACTACTTGAGCGGCATACACGAGATGGACGAGGCATGGGGAGACCTTGCCTCCCTCGACGACCTTACAGACGCGTTGAGAACCGCCGCATCGCCGACGACAACGACGACAGCAGCACCGACAACGACCGCCGCGTCCACGATCACAGAACCTCTGCAACCCTGAGCAGACGTGCGTGGCCGGCAACGTTGACCTCGTCGAAGTCGTACACACCGGCACAGCCGTCGCGCGACCGCCTAAACACCGGATGTGGTCAAATGGGGAACTGCTCGTAACTGAACGCGGCGACGTGGAATCCAGATCCGATCACAACGCAGCCTGTGTGGTCGAGAGCTATTTCGATACCCGCGATGCGGAGTTGGCGTATTGGGATCCAGCGGCTGGAAGTGTGTTGACACAGGCGTCCGTTGATTGGGGTTCGGGACGCGCGTGGTGGTCAGCCGATCGTCGCATGTTCGATGCGTACGCTCCGATCAACGGACTCCCAGACGCCACGTTCTTCGCCCGCATACAGATGTTGGGGTTGGCCTTGGATCCGGAGGTTTCCCTTGAGATCGATATTCGCCTCGAGGACGGTTTCCCCGTCGGCGGTGATGAGCAGACGCGTGCTCCTGTGTCACCTGAGGTGGTGATCACCGGGAGAGCCGATGAAGTGCTGGCATGGTGTACCGGCGAGGAACGCCTCATAGACCTGCCGTCGATGTCGCTGGACACCGGAAGTCCGTTCATCATGGGCGTGCTGGCGGGCACGTTGTTGATGGCCGGCGGTTTCACCGTTCCGAAAGAGATGGCACGCGCGGCTTCTGTGCTGGTATCTCTCGTCGACAACCATCGTCGTGCCCTGGCAGATCATGGACCACTGACGTGAGGGACGATACCGATACGGCCGCGGCGGCGGCAGCTCAAGCCGGGCTGCAACTACTCTCCGATATTTGCGCAGACCGCAGATACGCCACGGGCGCGCAACTTGCTGTCTCTGTCGACGGTAGTGCCACGGCGTGCGTGACGGTTGGCTTGCAAGTTGGTGACCGACCATTGAAGCACGACCACCTGTTCAACGTCTGGTGCGCGTCGAAACCGATCCCGGCGATCGTCCTAATGGGACTGCTCGAAAACGCCGTCCTACCGTTGGCTGCTCCGGTGTCTGAGATTGACGTGAGGCACGGCAATTCCGTCCACGCGTCTGTTGGATCGGTACTGAACCACTCGTGCGGGTTGCGGCACCCTGACCTCGTGACCACGAACTTGATGTCATTCGATGATGCGCTGTCACGGGCGCGCAACATTCAAGACACAGCAGCACCTGCGTTCTCGGAGTTCACTGCCGGCGTCATCGTCGTTGACCTCATCGAAGCACTGTCAGAGAAACCCGCTCTGACCGTTATTGAAGACTTCTTGGAAACACACGCGCTCAACGCGGACATCACATTCAGGGTCAGTGACGAAGTTCTTGAACGCCCCCTCGAGCATCTCGGGTTCTATATCACTGGTCTGCCTGTGCTGGCGAGACCGCTGTATTCCGATGCGTTGGCCGGAATGGCCCAACACAACCGTGAGACAATGGGCGCATACCTCAACGCCCGAGGACTCGCTGAGTTCTACCGGCTGACCGGAATGGTCCTCAACGGAACTCGACTCGCGGGGTTCCCCACCCCCGAGTATCTCGCAGACGCCATCGGCAATCATCGCCGTGCCCGCGGACACGATGAGACGCTTCACAAGACGTGCAGCTTCGCGGCCGGATTCATGACCGAACTCGCTGACCACGGCTACGGGTCTACGATCAGCCCTGAAGCGATAGGGCACACCGGACTGGTCGGCAGTCCCTTCGGGTGCTACGACCCTGACCGAAAGCTCGCGGTCGCAGCGATCCTCAACGGTATGACTGCACTCCCCGAAGACTGTGATCACTGGAGGTCCGATCTCATCGACACGATCTGCGAGGCACTCGATGGGTGAGCCGTGGGCACCGAGTGTTGCCGGCACCTGTTGTCAGGGCTGTATGGTGGTTGGTACGAGTCCCGGGGGATGTTGCGAAGCGGCCGCGGAAGCGCCATACTTCCTGTTGTGAACCTGCGCCCAGACGTCGACCCGGTAGTACTCGACAGCTAGCGCACGTACGCGAAACCACAGCCGTTCGTGCGCCTCGACCTCCCGGAAGGGAGGTCGTTTCGTGTTTTCGGCGCATACTTCGATAGCAACCAGCAGACATGCGGGATGAACCAATGAACAACAAACAGCAGATGTGTGGCGGCGAGGCCTTGGTGAAGGCCCTTGAACGCGCCGGAGTCGAAGTCATGTTCGGCCTGCCCGGCGGCGCCATCCTCCCCGTATACGACCCGATCATCGACAGTTCGATCCGCCACATCCTCGTGCGTCATGAGCAGGGGGCCGGCCATATGGCCGAGGGCTATGCCCATGCCACAGGAAGGCCCGGAGTGGTCATGGTCACCAGCGGCCCTGCGGCGACCAACGTCGTCACCCCGCTCTGCGACGCCTTCCTCGATTCGGTCCCGATGGTCTGCATCACCGGGCAGGTCCCCTACGCGGCGATCGGCACCGACGCCTTCCAGGAGTGCGACACGACCGGGATCACCATGGCGGTCACCAAACACAACTTCCTGGTGACCGAAGCCCAGGACATCCCCAGAACCGTTCGTGCCGCCTTCCACATCGCCACCACCGGCCGTCCCGGCCCGGTACTCGTCGATATTCCCAAAGACATCGTCGATCCGGTCAATCCCCGTTCGGCGATGACCTGGTACGAGGCGACCGACGCCGACATGGACCTCCCCGGTTATCGACCGATCACCCAGGGTGATCCCGAACTGATTCGCGCCGCCGCGGAGATGATCAGCGAGGCGCAGCGGCCGGTGCTCTATGTGGGCGGAGGGATCCTCAAGTCCCGTGCCGCCGAAGCGCTGCTGGAACTCGCGGAGATGGTCCAGATACCGGTGGTCACCACCCTGATGGCCCGCGGCGCCTTCCCCGACAGCCACGACCTGTGCCTGGGCATGCCCGGTATGCACGGCAACTTCACCGCGGTCACAGCCATGCAGCGTTCCGATCTGTTGATCTCGCTGGGTGCCCGCTTCGACGACCGGGTCACCGGCAAGCTCGACGGGTTCGCCCCCGATGCCAAGATCATCCATGTCGACATCGACCCCGCCGAACTCGGCAAGGTCCGCCGAGTCGACATCGGGATACAGGGCGACTGCCGACTGGTCGTCGAGGGCCTGACCGAGGCGATGCGCGAACTGGGCGGCACGGAAGTGCAGGCTGATCGCAGCGCCTGGCGCTCGACCATCTCAGGCTGGCAGGAGAAGTTCCCGCTCGTCTACGAGCAGTCGGAGCTCGGCGAGAGGCTCAAACCGCAATACGTGCTCGAGGAGCTCCGTGACAACAACCCGCCCGACACAATCGTCACCTCCGGCGTGGGCCAGCATCAGATGTACGCCAGCCAGTACTGGCGGTTCGACCACCCGTACACCTGGATCAACTCCGGCGGCCTGGGCACTATGGGTTTCTCCATTCCTGCTGCCATCGGCGCCAAAGTCGGGATGCCCGACCGCAGGGTCTGGGCTGTCGACGGCGACGGCTGCTTCCAGATGACAGCGCAGGAACTCGTGACCGCCTCGGTCGAGGACATCCCGATCAAGGTAGCGTTGCTGAACAACTCGTATCTGGGCATGGTCCGCCAGTGGCAGGAGATGTTCTACGACGAGCGGTTCAGCGAGGTGTACCTGTCCGAGCAGACCCCCGACTACGTCAAGTGGTCCGAGGCGATGGGCTGCGTCGGGATCCGGGTGGAGTCCCCCGAGGAGGTCGTGCCGGCGATCGCCAAGGCCAACGAGATCAACGACCGTCCGGTGGTGGTCGAGTTCCGAACCGATCCCCGCGAGAACGTCTTCCCGATGGTTCCCGCAGGCAAGACCAACTCCGAACTGGTGGTCGACCCCAGCCAGCAGGGCCTCCAACGATGAGAGGCGAGCGATGAGCGATCCGGACCGTTTCCATACCATCGTCACGACTGTCGAGAACAAGCCCGGCGTGCTGGCCCGCGTGTCGGGGCTTTTTGCACGACGGGGGTTCAACATCGAGTCGCTGGCCGTGGCGCCGACCGATGATGAGCGCTTCAGCCGCATCACCTTCACCGTCGACGTCGAATCGGCGCCGCTCGAGCAGGTGGTGAAGCAGCTCGACAAGCTCATCAACGTCGTTGAGATCCAGGAGCTGCCGCCACAGGACTGCGTGTCACGGGAGCTGATGTTGGTGACTGTTGCCGCTGACGCACGCCATCGTCGAGAACTGATGGAGCTGGTCGACGACTGGCGGGCGTATGTATTGGCTGAGAACACCGAGAGACTAATGCTGTCGTTCTCGGCTCGTACGGCCCGGCTCGACGAGTTCGAGGAATGTCTGCGACCCTTCGGGATCGTGGAACTTCAGCGAACCGGACGGGTGGCGCTACCGGCGCTCGACTGACCGAGCACAACACAGACAGACAAGAACCAAACACACAAGAACCAAACACAAAGAGAGGTTTCGCGGTGGCGAACATCTACTACGAAAAAGACGTTGACCGTTCCCAGATCCTCAACCGGAAGGTTGCGGTGCTCGGATACGGCTCGCAGGGGCACGCCCATGCACTCAACCTGAAGGAGTCTGGGGTCGACGTGAGAGTCGGCCTCCGTGACGGCTCGTCATCGGTCGGCAAAGCACAGGCTGCCGGGCTCGACGTGCGCTCCATCGCCGACGCGTGCGCCGAGGCCGACGTGGTCATGATGCTCATGCCCGACACCGAGATGGCCGCAATCTACGAAGAGCAGGTCGCCCCCAACCTCGGCGACGGCGACGCTCTGTTCTTCGCCCACGGGTTCAACATCCGCTTCGACCTGATCGAACCCGCGGCCAACCTCGACGTGTGCATGGTCGCACCCAAGGGCCCGGGCCACCTGGTGCGCCGCACCTACAGCGAAGGCGGCGGGGTGCCGTGCCTCATCGCGGTTGAACAGGACGCAAGCGGTTCGGCCAAGGAGCTCGCACTGGCGTATGCCGACGCCATCGGCGGCGCCCGTGCCGGGGTCATCGAGACCACCTTCACCGAGGAGACCGAGACCGATCTCTTCGGCGAGCAGGCCGTGCTGTGCGGCGGCACGACACGCCTGGTGCAGGCAGGTTTCGAGACTCTGATCGAGGCGGGTTACCAGCCTGAGGTCGCCTACTTCGAGTGTCTCCACGAACTCAAGCTGATCGTCGACCTGATGTATGAGGAGGGGATCGCGGGCATGCGCTACTCGGTGTCCGACACCGCCGAATGGGGTGATCTGAGCTGCGGACCGAAGGTCATCGACGACAGCGTCAAAGCCACAATGAAAGCACTCCTCACAGACATCCAGGACGGAACCTTCGCTGCTGACTGGGTGGCCGAGAGCCGCTCCGGACGCAACAACTTCCTCGCCTTGGAAAAAGCCGGTCACGATCACCCCATAGAGACCGTCGGCAGAGAACTCCGTGCCATGATGCCCTGGATCTCAGCCGGCAAGCAGTCAGTCGCCGAAACCTCCGGCGGCCAGGGAATGGCCTGACCCATACGAGCGGAGACTCCCGCTATCGGCGATCTCCGAATGGATCACGGAAACAGACCTTGTAGGAGTTGGTAGACGATCAGCACTGAAGCGACGATGATCGTGCCTGGGATCGCCCAAAAAACAGACCAAGCCGCCCAGCGGATCCAAGTGGGCCTGTCGGCGAAGTGCCGATGGTGGTACGCAGCTTCCAAAGCCAGGGTTTCTTGGTCGGGCTCAATTCCGTGGCCCAAAAGGTCACGCGCATCCTCGGCAACCTCTTCACGCACCGCGACCCTGAATATTCGTTCAGTCACATGATGAGGAGCGATCGAATGCGCAGGGTCTGCGAGCACCACACCCTCCAAACCAGCGTTGCTGAGCATGGCTACTGCCAGATCAGCGTCAAAGCGTGAGGTGAACTCCCCGACGACGCTCATGCCCGGTAGCGGTTCCATCCTCAGGAGTCTGGCACCGCAGCATCGCAAAGCGGCACACAGGCCCTCGAGCCCACCACAGGATTCGAGCCCCGGCTGTGTTCGCGGTCGCCGGCGCGACTTTCACGAACCTGGCTATCAACCTGTCGATCCGCCGCGACGAAGGGATTCTGCGCAGGGTCCGAGGCACTCCGCTGCCCCCCTGGATCTATCTCGCGGGAGTCATCGGCTCGGCGGTCTGTATGGCTGTGCTGGGGACGGTGGCGGTGCCTGACCTCGGAGGACGACTGAAATGGCCCGTCTGAATCACGACGCTTTGAGCGAAGCAGTCAGCGCCGCTGTGGGCGCAACGCCAGATGGCGCTCGGTGTGGCGGCCTACGGCGTCAACATCGAAATGGCGAAGCTCCCGGCGATGCTGGTTGCGCTGGTGGTGGCTGCGACCGCTTTCGCGACCTGGGGGTGGCCCTTGCGGCACTCACCCGCAGCGCGGCTGTGGCACCGGCTGTGTCTTGGAACTCGTCGACGAGGACATGGGCCCAACGCTGCTGGGCGTGTTCGCGTAGTTGTGTCGCTGCGGCTGAGCACATGTCGGAGAAGTCAATCGTGTTCGTCGCGGTCAACTCGTTTTCGTAAACCTCGACGGCTTCGCGGGCCAGGTCAAAGAAGAAGGTGTCGCGGAGGTGGTTCCATTCCTCGTCGCCGCAGTCAATGCCCCAGCCCCAGCCTTCGGCGTTGCCGGGCAGGCGTTGCCCCGCAGCGTCAAGATCGACGCGGGTTTCTCTAGCCACCCGCACAAACGCGGCGAGATCGCCGGACACTTTACGCGCAGCGTTCTGGATGCGACGGTCGAAGTCGCCTGCGGCGCGGATGGTCGGCGACGGATCCAGGTTCCACTGGTGCATCTGCGCAACGAGGCGTGCATGCCACGCCTGTTCGGTGAAGTCGTATGTGTACGTTTCGAGCAGTTGCGTGCCGTTGCGGTGGTGAGTGGACCGTTTCCAAGTGATCTCTTCGTTGTAACGTGCCGAGTCGATGTCTTGACGTGTGTTGCCTTCACGGTCGATCCCGAAATGTTCGAGGTATGCGTGAGCGCCGGTCGCGCCGCTGCGACCGAGGTACCAGTCAGGTGTGTAATTCCCTGTTGTCGCGGCGATGTAGGGGGCTTCGTAGGCGGCGTTGTAGCCGAGCATGGCCATCAGGTTCGTGATCTCGGCTTCTTGGAAAGACCGGACGCGATGCCCGACCTTCGTCGGGATATGCGCCGCAGCGTCGGGGTCTGATGGTGACGGGCCGTGATCACCGCCCGCGGATGACCACACCGACGACGGGGAGCACATCAGCACCGCGAACGACACCGGCCCGAGGTTCCCTTCACGGGTCTCGGCTTTGGTTTCTTCAGCGGCGATGCGTTCGGTGAGCCATCTAGTGGGCTGTCCACAAACGTTCGTCGGGGTCGTGTCCACCATTTGGGGGGTTGTGGGTGCTGGAATCAGGGGATGTCCAAATCATTGCGGGTTCGTCGTTTGACGGACCAAGAGGGCCGTGAGCTTCAGCGGATCGTTCGCCGGGGCAGCGGTAGTTCAGAGGGGTCGGTTGTGCGCTGGCGGCGGGCGTTGGTGGTGCTGGCGTCGGCGGGTGGCAACACGGCGCCGGCGATCGCGCGGCTGGCGGCGACGTCGCAGGATCGGGTGCGTGAGATGATCCACCGTTTCAACGAGCTGGGGATGGCTTCGCTGGACCCTCAGTGGGCGGGTGGCCGTCCCCGCCGGATCACGACTGACGACGAGGAGTTCATCGTCGAGACGGCGACGGCTCGCCCTGAGACGCTGGGGTTGCCGTTCACGCGTTGGAGTCTGCGCAAGCTGGCCGCGTTCTTGCGTGACGGCGCCGAGCGGCCGGTGCGGGTCAGCTTGAAGGCGTCGTGGACCTCGCGTCACTTGAGCAGGCCGTCACGAAGGCTGGCAAGGACGAGGACGAGATTTACAGCACAGCGAAGAAGCTGGGCTTGAAGGTCTCGGGCCTTGAGGACGAGGCCAACGCCAAGAAGGTCTTTGAGGCCATCGTCGGCCTCTAGGCCCTGAACAGCAAGGCGGTTGCGGGTACACGAATCCAGCCCGCAGCCGCCTTGCCGTTCACACCGACCTGTCGCACGACACGACGAAGGACACCCGATGAACACCACCCAAGCAACTGACACCAAAGAAGCAGAAGGCGTGAAGCTCTCTGAGTGCCTCACCGAGATTCGTTGGCAATACAAACTCCGCGACGATCTGTTCATCGACATCATCGTCCGCCCCTACCCGGATGGGGTATGGGTTTGGTTGGTACGCTCCCAAGGCGGCAAGGACATATCCGGCTCGGCTTGCTCCCAACAGGCCGCGGAGGACGCAGCCCGCGAGTGGTGCGAAGGCCCCGAGCCTTACTGGGCGTAGGAGCCGCAGCATGAACCACACCCAACGTTGGATGCTCGCCGCATTCGTGGCGCTCGGGGTGATCGGGGTCGTCAACTTCGTCGTGGTTCTCTCCGACGGTGAGCCAGTGGTGGGGTTGCCTGTCATGGCACCGGTGGTCGCCGTGCAACTGGGTCTGCTCATAGCGATTATGCGCACATGAGCCAGCAGCCGCGGCAACGAGACGGACGGTTCAAGGCGACAGGCAAACCCGCTACGTCCGCGCCCACAACCGAACGTTCCACCGAGCCGCGCAACGGCAGAACCAGATGCCAGATCGCTCTCAAATGGCTCGCCAAAATGGAAGCCGACCCCGACCTGCGAGACGAGATGCTGGCCACATACGGTCGGCGTTGCCCGTGCCGTGCGGTCGGCAACCGCGGCGACAACGTCAAGCACGGCGGCAAATGCGAAGCGGTTGTCTTGTATCGCGAGCGGCACAGCCCACCGAAGCTGGTGTGTCAGCACACGAAAGAGCAGGGGGAAGAGGTCGGCGTGCTGTTCGGGAAGCCGACTGCACGATGCGAATGCGGCGAGTACGTGAACGCAGAGACAGCAGACGCGACCGCTGGACTGGCCCCGAGGCAAGTACTCGTGCGAGTCGATATCCCCGTATATGCCGTCGCGACTGGCCCCGAGGCAGCGGCATCAACTTCTAAGGAGCAGGTATGAGCAACACCACCCAAGACACCGAGGCGGCGAACGAAGCTGCGCAGTTCGAGGCACCAGTCGTCGAAATGCTGGAGGCAGCCCAGTCGATCATCGAGAAGGTCCGTTCGGTACGCGCCGAGGCCGACGAACTTGAGAAGCAACTCGAAGCCGTAAAACGCCTCCCGTTCGACACGGACCAAGTCCACAACCGGATCAACACTGAGCGGTACGTTCAAAGCGTCCTGAGCGCCATATGGAACGCTGACTACTGGCTCGCAAGCGAACGGAACCCGCCGCCGACCCCCAGCAGGCCATACGGCGTGTGAACCGCCGCCAGCGCCTAATCAACCGGAGGCTGGCACAGAGCGCAGGTACTATGTCCACCGGCGCTTGAGGAGGCCCGAGAATGTCCACCGACACCGTGAACAGCGAGTCGCTGCTTGAGTTGCGCGACTACCAGGTCGATGCCGTCCAACGAATCCATGCCGAATGGGTTTATACCAGAGCGGTCATCTTGGAGATGTTCACTGGCGCGGGCAAAACGATCACAGCGTCCGCTCTGAGCCGCGACATCTTCGCTGCCCGTCCAAACGCAATCGTCGGCTGGATGGTGCATACCGGCCATTTGCGGGAGCAAGCCGCTGAGGCTTTCGATCTTGCCGGTGTGCCGTGGGTGGACTGGTCAACAGTCCCTTCGCACCGCCGTTGTTGGGAACCAGGGCAAGTCCATTGCTTCGGGGCGACGATGAAGCCGACCATGAGAACAACCCCGATTGCGATGACCACATACGCAGACCTCCACCAAGGTGATTCGTCCATCCAAGGTGATTCGTCCATGCCGTCAGACTAGGCCAGCCGTTCCGCCACCTAGTCGCCGTCCCAGAAAGCGGAGTTCGCCGCATCCGAGCGGGACGACCGGTAGCCCGCCCTGCGGAATCTTGTCACGCACCCTGGGTAATCTGTCGAGGTGGACCGTTACTGCCGAGTTTTGGGGAAGGATTAGCGTGTACTGGATTTCCGCGGGTGTGCCGTCGAACAACCGGTTCGTCGGCTTCGACGTTGAGACAACCGGCCTCAGCCCCGAGAACGGCGACCGGGTCGTGCAGATCGGTTTGGTCGCTGTCGACGGCGACGGTCGAGAGATCGAACGGATCGTGCAGATACTCAACCCTCAAGGCAGAGCCGTTAGCTCAGGCGCATCTAAGGCCCACGGCTTCACCAACGAGAAGCTAGCCGCCGAGGCGACAACGTTCGCTGACATCGCTGACGACATCACCGCGTTCTGCTCCAAGTCGTTCCTGTTCGCCCACAAGTTCTCGTTCGATGCCCGGTTCATCGCCGCTGAATACGACCGGGCCAGCGCCCGCCGGCGGAACGTTGACGGGTTCTGCACGAAAGTTCTCGCATCGACAGCCAACCTGGTCGGTTACGAAGGGTCGCTCGCCGGGTTGGCCCGCCTGTTCAAGATCAAGCAGACCGCCGCTCACGACGCAGGCGAGGACGCGAAGATCGCCGCTCTGGTCGGCTTGAAGATGGTTGAGAAGCTCGGCGGGTTCGATAAGGCATGGCGGCACCACAACTCTGTGTTGAAGGACCCGAAGAAACTCAACCGGATCAAGAATGTGTCCGACGCTGACCGGAAGATTTACAGCGACGCTCAAGCGTTTGGTGTCACGGAACGCTTGCAGAAAGTCGGGGCGTTGTGACCTGGCGCGTGAACGGGGCTGGTGCGTAATCCTGAATCCGCAGGTAGAGGCTGCGCCGTGTGGTTCCGTCAAAACGGATTTGCGGCGAAGGCGTTGTGGAAGGGACGGCCTTGCGTGGCGCAAACCTCGGCTGATACCGGCGAAGGTTCGTTGGGCAGCGAGCGCCGCTGCTCAGTGTTGGTGCCCGGCGGCGCAGCGACCTCCTGGCGGCGGTTTAGGATGTTTGCACGAACTTCCCGTTTTGGTTCGGCGACCGCAGAAACGGGCGCTGGCGGTGACAAAACCGACCGGTTCGGACCATGACCTCGACGTGTTGTCCGTATCTGCGTTGGGGGGATGCATCGGCATAGTGGTGAGGTCGTCGAGGACGCTTATGACCAAGTCGTTGAAACGCGGTGCAACACCCCCGAGGAACATCCCGGTGGTCTCTATCGTCGCCCAGTCTTCTTCTAGTGCCGGCATCTTCGCATCAATCGAATCGAAGACCAACGACTGCCAGTCGTCTCCAACCAGAGCCGAGGGGTCGGTCGAGCGTAGACGTTCCAAGAACTCTGCCAAAGCAGCGCCGCGGTCGATGTCTGAGGCATTCATTAGGCGGTAGAGGTCGTAGTAGTCTCGGGCTGCTGCCCGGTCTAACGCGACGATGCACGCCAGCTTCGCGGCCATGACCGATTCCAGCGAATAGCCAAGTATCTTGTGCGGCGCACGAACGCTCGGGTACCGGTCAATGATTTGCCATTCTCGGCGGGTTGGTTCTGTCTGAGATTGGTTTCGGGACTTCACGTCCACTTTGATCGCGCCGGATTGACCATCGAACACCCAATCGAGACGCATGTTGTGAGCCCCCCAGCGAACTGAGTATTCACCTCCGAACTGCCGCGACGCTCGACTGGTCACCTTGTCGAAGAAATCGTAGACGGCGTCCTTGTCGCCCGAACCGCCGCCCATCCAGTCGAAGTCCAAGTCCTCAGAGAACCTGTAGTCGTTCTGCCAGCAGGACCGCAGCAGCGTTCCGCCCTTGAAGCACACCTTCGGGTGACGACGCTGTTGAGTCGCGACGGCAGAAATGATCTGGTGCTGTACCAGATCGCGTGCTTCTATCTCGTCTCGTTGGCTCACGCGAGTATTTCATTGACAAGCCCGTCAACGGGCCTGTCCCAGACCACTTTGCGCGCGGCATCGGTCCATCCGCGGCGAGACTCCGCGCGCATCCACGGCGTGAGCTTGATCGGTTTGTCGCCGCGTCGAGCCGTTTCAGCGAGCGTCGCCCAACCAGGGGTCGGATCGAACCCATAAGACCTGCCGACCTCGGATTCTGTGAGTGCCTGCGTGAGAGACGACAACCGCCGCAACCCAGCGCGGTACCCGAGGCCGTCAGCAACTTCATGGACTTCACTAGGGGTACATACATCGAACCGGCTCACGATCATCCAACCGAGGCGTTCATCCCAACGGGGGTACATGCCCGACTGGGCTACCTCCGCAACGGCTCGCTGCGGGTTCGACATCCAAGTGTTGTCCGTGACCTGAACGGCGTGACTCAGCAGCGTGGCGTTGCTCTCACGATGAAGCAGCACCCCCAACCCATCGCCCCCGGAGACGCCGTCTCCGACAGTGACCTCAACGCCGCACATCATCGGCACCCCCGCAGCCAAAACGGCTGCTTGACCAGAGACACGGCGCGGCGCGTCACCGAACACAGCCTGCAGCGTCATCTCCAACGCCGGGTTCCACACTCCGCAAGCGACCCGTGGTTCTATGAGCAGTTCGGCCTGGTCGGGCACGTCGACGGTGAGGTTGCGCCATGTCGCGCGCCGCAACCTAGAAACCCGGTTCTGCTCACAGAGCGCTCTCAGGATACGCGACGCCGAACTGGTGACGACACCAGCGACGTCACGGAACTGCGCGGTTGTGAAAACCGGCGGCATCGCTTCAAGGACTCCCACAGATGCAGAACGCATATGAGAAGTATACCTAACTTGTCAGCGGTTTGGGAACGGCTCGTGCAATGCACCACGGACCCTCAACACCCCCGATTAGCCTCCCGCCACGTCACTGAATCACCACATGCCAGAGGAGCGACGGCTACCGAGGCGTTGAATTAACCGTCAGCGTATGTCCATGACCGTAGGTTGGTCCAAGCCTTTCTCGGACCGCCGCGCCACCCTCACAGACAACTAACCTAGACAACTGCGGACTTACGCACCGCGAGCAACCCTACCCGGACGTTCCATGTCCACCGCCGCCTCGGACCGGATCGGATCCCGTTGACTGGAAGAAAGCCCCCGAGGGATCACAGCAGCCCATACAAGCCCCCGACAGTTGCCCTCACAGCCACGGGCCTGGTGTTCACCCGTCAGGCGTCAACGACAATTCCTGCCATGTGCATTCGTGTGGGTGGCTTGAGAACAACGGCGGGCATCAACCCGGCCGTACATGCCCCACAACCCCCACCACTACGACTACCACCACGACTACCACCACGACTACGACGACGACTACGTTGCCTCCGCCGCCGGGCTGCCCGTCGGGGCGGCACAGCCACACCAGCAACGGCGTGAACTGTCACCCGCACAGCACCGTCCCGTCGATGTGCGGGGCTGCGTATCAGACGATCAACGGCGCTGGGCACATCAACCGCGTCGTCGAGTCGACACCGCCATGCCCCACAACCACCACCACTACGACGACGACTACGTTGCCTCCGCCGCCGGGCTGCCTGTCGGGGCGGCACAGCCACACCAGCAACGGCGTGGACTGTCACAGGCACAGCACGGTTCCGCCGACGACGTGCGGGGCGACGTATCGGACGATCAACGGCGCGGGGCACATCAACCGCGTCGTCGAGTCGACACCGCCGTGCCCCACAACAACCCCCACGACTACGACGACTACGTTGCCTCCGCAGGACCTGCGGTTGAGATGGGTCGATGTCGGCTCCGTCACGGAGGGCGACACCGTTGAGATGACCGCGACCCTGGACGCGCCCGCGCCGCGTGACCTGCGTCTGACGCCGTCCAGGACGCTCTACAGCCCTAACGCCGGCTACACCCGCGGCTACACCAGCAGCGACGACTACACTATGTGCAGCAGCTTCTGGTTGCGTAAAGGCCAGACCGTCAGCGAACCGTGCAAGCTCACAGCCGCCGTCAACGACGACGACAACGACGGGAACGTTCACGAACCCGGCCACTCTGAGCGTGTCGTAGTCAGATTCGGCCCGGTCACCGGCATCCGATCTGTGTCTTGCCGATGCGCACGCATCGTCGAGGTCGAGCTGCCGCCGACGGTAACCGTGTCAGCCAAACACGTATCCGTCACGGAGGGGACCGGAGCCGTAGCGACGTTCACGATCACCGCTGTTCCCGCACCGACCGAACCGGTCACGGTCAGATACACCGTCACGGAGTCCGGCGGGTATGTCACCGACTCACGGCTTCTAGGCGCCCGAACGGTGCGGTTGTCCGCAGGGGTGTCGTCAACGACGACGACGGTACAGATCAGCGACGACGACGTAGACGAACCGGACGGTTCGGTGACCGTCACCCTCAACACCGGGAACGGGTACGGGCTAGGAACCGCCAACAGCGTGGCTGTGACCGTCAACGACGACGACACTCGCGCAGTTACGGTCAGCAAAGCCGCCAGTACCGTCACCGAGGGCGGGACTGACACGTACACGGTTGTGCTCAACTCGGAACCAACCGCGACGGTGACCGTCACGGTGACCAGCAGCGACCCAGCAGTCGCGACTGCTGCGCCGACCTCTCTGACGTTCACAGCAGGCAACTGGGACACCGCGGTCACGGGCGTTGCGCCGGCGAACGAGAGAACTAGCTGACCTGAAGGCGAGGGTTGGTTCGGCTGGTTGCGGGATGGGTTCGGCGTTCTCGTCGGTCTCGGCGTCGTCGGTGTAAGACGCTCTGGGAGCGGAACCGTGGCGGCGGTTAGGTGAACCGTGGGTAGCCGACTCGGTGGTGGTCGCCGGGTGGGGGAGGCTCGAACTTCTTTGAGGGTCCTGGGTCCAGGCTGACAGCGAGCCGGACTGCTTCGTCGAAACCGATTTGTTCTCCCCAGACCATCTGTTCGGTCACCTGCTGGTAGCCCTCAGCGAGCATTTCGTGTTCTGGGGCGCCCGGCGTGAACGAAGCAAGCGACCCGAACCCGTCGGGGGGTCGCGTTGTTTGGTCGTTCTGCCATTTTTCTGCGATGTGCAGCAGGGCGGGGCTGTCTCTGCCGATGTGCCCCTCGAAGCGTGCTGAACTCAAGGCGATGCTGGCAAGGTCGTAGACGTCGCGTGCTCGTTCTCTGATTCTTTGCGGGTCGCCTGATTCGGATGTCTCGGTTTGGGCGAGGAGTTTGTTCATGGCGGTGCTCGCGGGACCCAACGTCAAGAAACGGAACCCTCCAAGTTCGGGGTACTCGGCTAATTCGTCGGGGTCGGCTACCGCACCGATCAACGATGTCACGGGGACGTACTCAGTGAGCACTGGATGGGGGAGTGGTTCATGGGCGACGATTTCGACGTGGGATCGTGCTTTGGTGCTGTCTTTGTGCACGACTTCGAAGAAGAAGTGGTCTCTGCTGCGTCCGGCTGTGCGGTAGCTGCCGCCGATGGCTTTAGAGACGGTGACAGCGGCTTGTTTGCATGCCGCTTTGAACTGTCGTGGTTTGTGTGTGTCTGCGGGGTCGAACACAAGGTCGATGTCCTCTGACCAGCGTTGCGTCACACCCCACGCCGCGGACAGTGATGTGCCGCCTCCGAAGATCACCCTACCCGCCGGCGGTGACGCTCCCGGCGGCGGGTAGGCGACGGGCATCGACCTGGTGCCGATATGTGTTGCCCATGCATGCAACGTCGCGACCAGCCAGTAGTCGTGGGTGATCATCTCGCGGGGCAGGTCGTAGGCGTTCGATGCACGGTTCAGCAACCCGGCGAAATCTCCGGTGTCCGCGGCGAGCGCGCCGCTCGGACGGTGCCTTGCTCCGAGTCCGGTCCGGTCGGTGCCCGGCTTCGGTTGCGGCTTCGGTGGTGTTCGTGGACGGCGGTGTTTGTGGAACTTGTGGGGGCAGGTGTCCCAGTAGTTGCCGCACCCCCCACCGTTGGCGGTGGGTGCGCCGCATCTGCGTCGGGTGCCGCGTCGAGACGGCATCAAAGGGTCACTGCTTCAGGCAGGTCCGCCGCGAGCTGTTCGATCACCGCCGCGAAGGATCGTTCTTGTTGGCCTGCAGGCCAACCCTGCATCGGTTTCTCGGTTTGTGCTGCCCACAGCACCTTGCTCATGTGGATAGGCGTGTGCGGTTTCAGGTAGCACTCAGCGTTGAGCAGACGGTCTGTGGCGTGTTCGAAGGATCCCAGATTTGACCCGCCGAACGCCAAAGCGCCCTCGAGCAGAGTCGCCTCGTTCCAGTTCAGGTCACGGCGACGCGGGTTCGGTCGATGCACATAGGTCCATTGGTCGCCGCTACTCGTCGTGACCGGCGGGGTCAGGTTGCGGTAAGGAACCACTACGACAACCCTCACCGGTCGTTGCGTGGACCATCGCAGCGCGTACAGGGCGCCCCAGTCGGCGTATCCGGACCCGGCTGGGGCAGCGACCGACAAACAAGCTGCGTCGATGACTGGTTGCTGCCCGTGAAAACCGGTTGCTGGTGGAGGTTGACGCCAGTACAAGCCGCGTGATGCTCTGCCGATCACAGGCAAGTCCTCGTTCAGCAACCTGACGAGGAGGTTGTTCACAGCCGGTTTGGGCGCAGGAACCGATCCCGGCGTGAACCATGTGCCCGCGGGCAACCCGAGAATCCAGTCCCGAGCAGCAGCCGTATCACCAACCATGTAAGAAACATATCACAGGTTTGGTTGTTGTGGTCAGTGTTCGGTCCTCGCCGCGCCCGAAACTCGGGGCGACGCCGGTATCGGGCCACTCATGTTGCTGCGACACCAGCCGCTGCGGCGTGCACACAACGCGGCCAGCACTACGCGGTGGGGATGGTCGCATACCGGCAACTTGGACCTGTGGCGCGCTGAACGGCTGGTATTGTGACAGCCATGGAGCCGACTGGATCGGTCACGCACGCAACAGAACCAGCCGCCGCGCCCAGCGTCGAGGCTGTGCCTGTCGGTGATCCCTCGTCGTTGCATGTTCCGGTGTGCTGGACGCGTGGCGGGCTCACGGTCACGTCGCTGCGAGACGAGTTCAACGACCCCGATTGGGAACCGAGAGGGCAGTTCCGGGCGCTTAAGCAGTTCGTGATGAACTGGAACAACTGGCCGTCCCAGGCGGACCGGGCGGTGATGCTCGACGGACCGCCTCCAGACGACACGCCAATCGAGCGGCAGGCGCGGATAGCAGCGGTCGTGCACTGTCTCTGCGAACGCGACGGGCACCCGATCCCGGACTGGGTACACAACAAGAAAGCCACCCGCCGCGGCGGCGTGATGCTCATTTCTGACAGGCACTACCGCAACAGATACGGCTACGCCGACGGGTTCACGCGTCTCGTCAAACGAGCCACCCCCAGAACCGCCCGCGTTCACCGCGTGTTTTTCGAAGCGGCACTGCTGGACTCTCGCTAATGGTGGGCTGGAGCGATTCCAGTCACAGGCTTGATGCTCAACGACTAGCAGAGTTGTTCAGGGAAGTGGATTGGCAACTAGCGGGACTCCGAGCGCCCGGCACGCCGCCGCTGTGCCCCTCATATACACGGCGCTGTCGGAGAGGCTGACCGCGACACGCAACGTCTTCGGCAACCTCACGCCGACTCTGTACGCGCTCTGGGACGTCCGTTACCTGTACCGGACAGACCTGTAGCACGACAGCGGCCTGCCGTCTGTCTGTTCGGCCTGTCCGTTTGGCCTGTCCGTTTGGCCTGTCCGTTTGGCGGAGCGCGGACGAATCTGCGAATCTGCTTGCAGGACCAAGTCCCAAGGTGACGAGGAGGGGGCAGGCGTGCTCAGTAAATTCGACGATTACCCGATCCACCAGACACCGGAACCCATCGCCCATCCGGCCAGCAGCGACAAGGACGCCTATGAGCGCTACTGGTTCAACGGGTACTCGAGAACCGGTGACATGTACCTCGGGGTGGGAACCGCTCTCTACCCCCATCTGGGCATTCAGGACTGCGGGATTTCTGTTGTGTACGGGGGGCGTCAATACGCCTTCCACGCCTCGGCTCGTGCTGGTGCTGAACCGAGCGAGATGCGGGTCGGCCCCTTCAATCTTGAGATAGTCGATCCGATGCGTTCCTGCCGGGTGACACTTGACCGCAACGACACAGATTTCGCCTGCGACCTGCTGTTCGAGGGACGCACGGGCAACGTGGAGGAACCGCGCCACCATTTCGGGACCGGCCTTCGCAAGAGCATGGACACCACCCGCTTCGCTCAGTTGGGGCATTGGAGCGGCTGGATCGAGTTCGGCGGACAACGGCTGGATCTTGAGCGCTCCCGGACCTGGGGAACCAAGGACCGTTCATGGGGCATCCGACCACTGATCGGAGGCGACACCCGCGGGGCGCCCCAGCCCCCCCGGGAGGGAGGGATCTTCTTCCTGTGGGCGCCGATCAACTTCGAGGACACGTGCATCCACTATCAACTCTTCGAAGACTTCAAGGGTCGCCCGCTGTTCAACGTCGGAGCGATCCTGCCGGTCTACGAATCGCCCGCCGAGATCCCCGGAGTCGAGGATGACTCAGCAGACCACATGCGCAACCTCGAGCACGAGCTCACGTTCAAGTCGGGCATCCGCATGGTGAGTGATGCCACCATCGCCATGACTTCGATCGATGACGGAACCCGCCACGAAGTGCACCTTGAACCGATCTTCACTTTCCGCATGAAGGGCATCGGTTACATGCATCCCAAATGGGTTCATGGCCAGTGGCATGGCGAGTCGGCGATGGAGAGCGAGTCGTGGTCGCTCGATGACGTCGATGAGACGGCATATGAGAATCAGCATGTCCAACACCTCGTCTGGGCGGACTACGGCGGTCGGCGCGGAATCGGCGTGCTCGAGCAGGTGATGCTCGGCCCGTACCGCCCCTACGGACTCGAGGGCGGCTGGCAGGCCCCCTCCTACGGCTAGCCTTCAGGCCCTCCCCCCGGAATCCGCGCGCTGAACTACAGCCAGGTGGTCAATCGCGCAGATTCGGCGGGTTGGGCCGGTTCGGCCGGGGTTTGTGCCGGTTCGGCAGATTCGGCGGGTTGGGCTGGTTCGGCCGGGGTTTGTGCCGGTTCGGCAGATTCGGCGGGTTGGGCTGGTTCGGCCGGGGTTGGGCCGGTTCGGCAGATTCGGCGGGTTGGGCTGGTTCGGCCGGGTTGTGCCGGGTTGGGCGGGTTGGGCCGGGGTTGGGCCGGTTCGGGCGGGTTTGTGCCGGTTCGGCAGATTCGGCGGGTTGGGCTGGTTCGGCCGGGTTGTGCCGGGTTGGGCGGGGATCGGCGGGATTCAGCGTCGGGTCAGCTAGCGGGGTCGATGAGTCGGAACGCTTCGGCGTACCGCACGCCCCCGAGCCGGCCGCGGTCTCGGGCTTCGCGCTGTATCCGTCGACGAAACCGCTCTGCTTGGGTGCCGTCGTCGTTGGAGTCGATCTCCATCGTGGTCTCGAACTGCGACTCGTGAGCCAACAGCGCTGAGACTTTGGCGTCGAGATGCGATTGCCCGACAGCTTCGAGGTGGTCGGGCTCCTCGCATTCGAACAGCAGCAGCGCCGCAGGGCGGTGATGAGCGATGCCGTGCTCGCGGTGGTAGTGGGGGTCACGGGCGGCGACCAGCGAGTCGACTGTGAGCTGTCCGGCGGCCCGGTGGTCGGGGTGGATCCGCCAGCGCTGCCACGGGTCGTGGCCCAACACGACTTCCGGTTGCAGTTCCCGGATGATGCGGCTGAGCCGGCTGCGCTGGGCCACGTTGTGGTCGAGTTCGCCGTCTTCGGCGCCTAAGAAGCGCACTTCGCCGGCGGCCCCGAGGCGGCGGGCCGCTTCTTGCTGCTCGGCTTGTCGGCGGGCTGTCAACGCAGCGGTGTCGGCGTCGACATCCCAGGTGCCCTTGCTCCCGTCGGTGCAGATCAGTATGTGAACCGTCGCACCAGCTTCAGCCCATTTGGCCAGTGTTGCACCGCACTCAAACTCGACATCGTCGGGATGAGCGGCGATTGCCAGTGCGGAGGCGGGTGTCGGCAGGTCGATGCGCACGGCTCATCGCACCCGTGGCGTGGTGGGGGTGTAGTCGTGTGCCGTGTCGACCAGGCCCGATGGCAGATCGGCCGGGCTGTCCACGTCCCACCCCAGAGACGCATCGTCGATCTCGGTGAAGTCGAGACCCAACCGGGCCGATTCGGCGCGGTGCTTTGCGAACGACCCCGGGCCATAGGCGAAAGTGAAACCGGTGTTGGTGGGCAGGCTCATGACGTTGGAGCCGTCCCGGTGCCGGTCAGGAGCCAATGCCACTCCGGCACCGGTCACGACCCGCAGGTCAGACGCGTAGGGCAGATCGGCGTGGGCGATGATGATCCGTGACGCCCCTGCATCGGCCGCGGCTGCCGCGGCTGCTGTTGCGGCGGGGTTGAGTCCGCTCACGTCGACGGCGCAACTCGAGGCGCCGAGCACCTGTGCCCAGTCCGCCACCTCGTCGTCGTCGGTGACCACCCAGACCGGCAGATCATGCGCGGCGGCTACCACTGTCTGTGCCATTGCGCGGCTCAGCGCCCTGCGCTCCTGCTGGTCGAGCGAGGCCGCGAGGCGGCTCTTGGCATCGTCGAACGAACGGATCGGCACCAACACGATCGTGGTGTTCGCCGCGAGTTCACTCAAAGCCACATTCCTACTCTATGGTCTGTTGACGACGGGTCTTGTTCTGTGAGCCGATCGGGGTTCCTGCTGACCTAAGAAACGAGCGCGAACAGGTGGCAAGCACGTCGCGTCGAAGCGGGGGTGCTCCCGCTCTTGTTCGCTGCGCTTCACTTGCCGCCCTTGTTCGCTGCGCTCACGGGGCCGCTCGGGCCACCGGCGGGCTGCTCGGGCCACCGGCGGGCCGCTCGGGCTACGGCCCCGTACCGTATGGGCCGCGTTGTCCCACCTGTTCGCTCGGACCCTAAGGTGACGAGATGGAAATGCAGGTCTGCGTTGTGGGAGCGGGATCGTGGGGCACCACTGCGGCGCATCTGAGTTCCCATAACGTTGCCACCACCCTCTACAGCCGACGCGACGATGTAGCCGACGCCATAAATACTCGTCATGAGAACCCTCGTTACCTGCCCGGATATCAACTCCACCCGTCTCTACGCGCATCGAGTGACCTCGCCTCGGTGGTGTCTGCTGCGGATGTGTTGGTTATGGCAGTGCCCTCAGCGGTATTCCGTGACACGCTCAAAGCGCTGCGTAAAAATCTTCGGCCCTGGATTCCGGTGGTGTCGCTGGTGAAAGGGCTGGAGCTCTCAACTCGCCAACGGATGACCCAGGTCGCCGAGGATGAACTGCCGGGTCATCCGGTTGGAGTACTCACCGGCCCGAACCTCGCCAAAGAAATCTTGACTGGAGACGCTGCGGCCGCGGTCATCGCCTTTGATGACGAAACCATCGCCCAACGCCTCCAAGGCGTTTTCTTGTCAGACTTGTTTCGGGTGTACACCAGCACGGACGTGCTCGGCTGCGAGATGGCCGGTGCGTTGAAGAACGTGATCGCCATCGCTGCTGGGATGGCCGACGGACTCGGGACCGGAGACAACACCACAGCAGCGGTGATCACCCGCGGTCTGGCTGAATTGACGCGGCTGGGTGTGGCGATGGGCGGTGAACCCTCCACGTTTGTGGGCCTCGCCGGAATGGGGGACCTGCTCGCCACCTGCATGAGTCGGCAGAGCAGAAATCGCTATGTCGGCGAACAACTCGGACAAGGTCGTTCGATCGAGGAGATCAGCGCCGAGATGGACCAAGTCGCCGAGGGTGTCGAGTCAGTGAAAGTTGTGCTTGAACTCGCCGTCGAATACGACGTCTACATGCCCATCTGCCAAGAGGTCCATGCCTGCGTTCAGGGTGTCCAAAGTGCGGACGAGGCCTACCGGGGCCTCGTCCGACGAGAGATCAGCCGCGAGTAGCGGTGAGGCTCAAGTGGGGACGTTCATCGCGGTCTGCTCGGCAGGCTCGGGATGCCAACGCTGGGACAGCTGTACTTGAGGGGTCGGTGATCGGCGATCTCAAGGGTCCTCTAGCTGTGGTAGATGAGCGTGGCCGGATAAAGACGATCGACCAGGGATGGTCCTTCGAATGGGGTGTCGGTTTCGAGAACCGCTGGCGTTCATCCCATTCAGCTTCCAGTACTCGTCGCCATCGGCTCAATGACGCGCCAGTGTATGAGACTCGGTTGCGAGTGCTCGGAGGTGATATTGTTCAGCGCACCGCGGTCGCCAACGACGGGGTCAACAGAAGCATCGTCATCGAGTTCGAGAACACCTGCAACCAAGCGGTGACAGTAGCACTTGTAGGCCGCGCCGACGCCGGCGAGGTTTCAGCCGCCAGTTCCGCTGTCAATCTCGATGGTCGGGTGTGGATACAACCCGATCGCAAGGCTGGAGGCGTAGTCGCGGTTGCCGGCTCGCAGGACCCTTGGCCGATAATCCAGAAAGGCCCGAGTGCAACGCCGACGTCGGCTCATGGCACCGGTGTGGCGGTGGGCCTGGTCATGGCCTTGCCGCATCGACAAAGCGTCAGGTTTCAAGTGTCGACTGAAGGTGGCCTGCTGGAACGGTTGGTCACCCCTGCCGAGATCGCCTCAGGATGGCGGGCCGTCACCGCCGATGCGCTGAGCATCGATGTGGCGGATGTCGATCTCGCCACAGCATGGAGAAGAATCCTCGGCGACTTGGTAGTCCAAGCAGGGTCGGTGGATCCTTTGGAAGCTGCTGAAGCGGCTCCGATTCTCGACATCGCCGGGCTTGGTCGCGAGGCCGACCGGGCACGGACCACAGTCGTCGCGGCCGCGGAGACGGAACTTCTTACTGATGGGGCGGCTGTGGCTGCGTTGAGGGCTCTGGCGTCGCGTGATCTGCGACTTCAGAAGAACTCCGGGATTGATCAACTAGCGGATGTGTTGGTGGCTGGTGCTTCGGACTCACTTGACGCTGAAACCGCGAACTTGTTGGCGCGGGTTCTCGAAACCTCCGCGCCCAGGGCCGCAGTCGACGCTCGCCGGATAGCCGCTTCGGTCAGCCCGAGCGTCAAGTATCAGCCGGTGACCCCGGCGGTGATGGGTGCAGGTCGTGTGTTGAGTCCTTTGATCGACGATTCGAGCATCAACTGCATCGACCTGCTTCCTGAAATGCCCTCAGAGTGGTTGGGCAGACCAGTGGACGTGCGCGGCTTCGGTACGCTCTGGGGCCGCGCGTCGTTCAGCGTGCGCTGGCATGGTCGTCGCCCGGCGCTGCTTTGGGAACTGACCGAGCCCTACGATCCTGCCGGACCCCGACGTGGCCGCGACCCTGTCGAGATTCGCTGTGGGAGCATTGATCCGCGATGGTCCAGCCTTGAACCTCAAGGTGAGACCCTGCTAGTCGAACCATCCCAGATCTCGAGCGGGTAGCTGGAACTCGAGCCGTGGAGCCGGCCGGTTGGTGTGCTGTCGCTGTGCTGTCGCTGTCGCTGTCGAAGTGGGACAGATGAATGTGTTTATGGGACACTCGATGCGCTAGCTTGTTGCCGTGTCACGCCGGCTAGCTTCGATTGACGAACTCCCGGACAACCCGTTCACGCCTGATTTCGGTCAGCAACCGCGCCGATCGGCGGGTCGCGACGGCCTGGTACGGTCGCTGGGGCGGGGTTTGGAACCAGACAGCGCGATCCGTGTCCGCGACACGTCAAGCGACGCGTGCGGCCCAGCGGAGACTCGATGCACGACGCTCAGCGAGTTCAAAGACGCACTCAGTGAGGAGCGGGGATCGGTTTGATGGCCGCAACAGCCCGACCGCTCCGCCAATCGATAAAGAACAAAGCTCCGGGGCTGCGGTTCGAGAAAGACTTGTGGGCGGCCGGCAAACAGATCGTTGCCGGCATCGACGAGGTGGGGCGTGGTTCATGGGCGGGTCCGCTTACTCTCGCAGCGGTTGTTGTTCCCAAAGATAAACGGCTCTACAAGGTGCGTGATTCCAAGATGCTCACTGAATCCGAGCGCGAGGTCATGCATGAACGGATCATGTGCTGGGCCAGCCATGTCTCGGTAGCGCACGCCAGCCAGCAGGAATGCGACGAACTCGGCATGTCCGCAGCACAGAAACTTGCTGCACAGCGTGCTCTGAACGGTCTCGGCGAACCTGTTGATCATGTGCTCGTCGACGGAAACTGGGATTTTGTGGAGTCGGTTCCGGTCACCAAGATCGTCAAGGGCGATACGGTGAGCCTGTCGATAGCAGCAGCTTCAATCGTTGCGAAGGTCACCCGTGATCGCATCATGGGCCAATGGGATCGGCACTATCCAGCTTTCGGGTTCGCCGATAACAAGGGTTATCCGTGCCCTCGTCACAAGGCTGCGCTAGCGGCTTGCGGAGCGACCCGTCTGCATCGACGTAGCTGGGCGTTCATGAATCGGGTAACCTCCTGACGCTATGGGACAACCGGTGAGCTTCATCCGCTCCGACTCGCCCCGCCCCGGTGTCGTGCGTTTTGAACTGAACCGCAGCCTTACAGGCATGGGCCACGAAACCTATGTCGCCGGCGGCGAAATTATCGGTGACCGTCCCCCTGATGTGTTGGCTCGGCGCATCTTCGCACTCGGCGATGTGTCGTCGATTCATATGTTCAGTTCAATGGTCACCGTCACGCTTGCGACGACTGAGCAATGTGACATGGAGTCGGTGGTGACTGATCTCTACACCTATTACGTGCCTGGTGTTGAGATCCCTGATGACGAAGAACTCATCGCAATGGTTGAAGGTTGAGCTAGCGAGTCGGCTTCGCCCAGCGGCGGATCCAGGCGTGCATGGCGATTCCCGCGGCGACGCCGGCGTTGATTGACCGTGTGGAACCGTACTGGGCTATGGAACACACCTGCTCGACTGCATTATGGGCCGCGGGGGACAGGCCGGGGCCTTCTTGGCCGAATAGCAACACGCAATGCGCAGGAAGTTCGGTTTCCTCAATCGGTATCGAACCGGTGAGGTTGTCGATACCGATGATCGGCAGGTTCTCAATTCCAGCCCAGTCCACCAGATCGTCGATTGTCTCGTGATGGGTGATGTGTTGGTAAACGTCGGTCATCATCGCCCCACGGCGGTTCCATTTGCGTTTTCCGACAATGTGGACTCTTGAGGCGAGGAAGGCGTTGGCCGTCCGAACGACGGTGCCGATGTTCCGGTCGTGTTCCCAGTTCTCGATCGCAACGTGGAACCCGTGGCGACGCTGGTCGAGGTCTGCAACGATCGCCTCCACTGACCAGTAGCGGTATCGGTCTACCACATTGCGCTTGTCTCCCTCGGCCAACAACTGCGGATCGAACCGCTCGTCTTCGGGCCGAGGCCCGTCGTATGGTCCAACCCCCACCTCGACTCCTTCCCCGGTGTCATGCACAATCAACGCATCCCTCCCTCATGCTTCTTCCACACAGGCCGGTCTTCGGGCCGAATCGATCCATCCGGGTGCTCCTTCGTGTACGTCAAGGAAATGGTCATGTCCAGGGAGCGTAATTTCCTGATCCGGATGACATGGCGGAGGTCTGCGACGATTACCGACTGACTGTCAAACAGGTGCGAGCGGGCCGGGTTGTCCTGCCTGCCCGCTCGGCCTCTTAGTCGAGCAGAGGGTCGGAACGGACGCGTCGGCGTTCGGCGGCTTCGTGTTCGGGCAGGACTCGGCCGAAAAGTTGTCTGGTTCGTTCCACCCGACCGATCACTCCCGGTTGTTCTGTGTACGCGAAGATCGCGGCATGGCGGGGCTGCGAATCGGCCGCTACCCGTCTGACCCGGTGCAGCGAGTGGCGGCCGCGGAAGATCTGGAGATCACCCGGCCGTAGCTCGAGCGTGTGCGCACCTTCGCTTCGGCCGATGCCTTCACCGCCGTCGAGCACCGCCTGAATGGCCTCGAAGTTCTCATCGGTCGCTGAGCGGACAGCGGGGCAGTACTGGAACTCGCCTCCGGAGTCGGCGTCCTGCACCAGCACCGTGACCGCGAAGTCGTTGGTGTCGAAATGCCAGGTGAACTGTTGGCCGGGATCCAGAATGTTGGCGGTGAGGCCCGCCAACGGGTCGGCGTAACAATGCAGAGCGTCGATCTCAAGGCAGTCTGCGAGGAACTGCGCCAGCTCCGGCGCACGGAACAGCGTGTCGATCGCCATCCCGGAGTCCCAGCTGTCACCGGGGATGAACCCGCTGGAACGTTCCAGGAAGGTGTTGGCCGGGTGATGCTCGGGGAAGTCCGGGTTGGGCGTCGTGTGGAAATACGGGTTCATCACCTCGACCGAGAAGTGTGTCGTGTGCTTGCGGTCCACGATCTCGGTGTTGATGCGGGCAACCGCATCGGCGCGTACGAGATCCCCGATGACCGCACAACCGACGGACCGCAACCCCGCTCGTGCCTGTTGGACCACCGCTTGGTACGCCTCGCTGCGGGGCTCGTCGAGCGGATACGTGTCGAGGTCGATCAACTCTCTGAGGGTGAAAGTCATCATTGCTCCGCAGGTGCGACCCAGTCGCCGGGCAGGCGCATCGAGATCCCGGTGTCGTCCTCGATGCGTTTGACGACATGAAGCTCTCCCGCATCGGTTCCGTAGCGTGCAGCGGCCTGATCGAACACTGCCTGCGCAGCGGCGGTCATGGGCAGATCCGTGCTCACGTTCTGGCCGATTTCGGCAAGGAGGCCGAGGTCCTTGATACAGAGGTCGAGGGTGAAGGAGGGGTCGTAGTGGCCGGCGAAGACGCTCGGTGCGTCGTGCCGGACCACGAAGCTGTCACCGACGCTCTCCTTGATGGCATGCCAAAGCGTCGCCAGGTCAACGCCGTTGGCCATTCCCATGGCAAACCCCTCGCCGAGCGCCGCGGCCGAAATGAACCAGAGTTGGTTGGTCACGAGCTTCACGACGTTGCCCGAGCCCAGAGAACCGCACGCAATCACCAACCCGAGGTTCTCCAACACCTTTGTCGCGGTGGAGACGGGTTCGGCTTCGCCGGAGATGAACAGGGTCAGGGTGCCGTTTCGGGCACCGTCCACCGCGCCGGTCACAGGTGAATCGACCACCTGCACGCCGGGAGGCGCCGCTGCAGCGAGTTCGAAGATCAGGTCTCTGCGGTTGGTGGTGAGGTCCACCCAGATCGACCCGGGCCGCATGGCCGCAAGTGCCCCGTGTGCGCCGGCCATGACAGCTTCGACATGGCTGGGACGGGGGAGCGAAGTCAAGAACAGGTCGACTCGGCCGGCGCATGCCGAAGCTGAAGTCGCTGCGGTGGCGCCAGCGGCGACCGCAGCGTCCAAAGCGGCGTCGTCGATATCGAAGGCGACCACGTCGTAGCCGGCGGCGATCAGGCGGCGGCACATCGGCCCGCCCATGTTGCCGAGCCCGACAAAACCGACTCTCGGCAGTCGGGCTTCCTCTGTGAGTGTCAAGTTCTCCTCCAATACGGGTCAGCGGGGATCATGGTTTCGGCGGGAGCGGGAAGAACGAACTGGTGCGGCGGACGTACTCGTCGTAACCGGTCCTCCTTCTGGACATTCTGCGTTCAAGAATCGGCACTCCGGACACCCGCATCAACAGGAAAGTCATCAACGCCGGGCCTATCAGTCCGACGACGCCGATCGGAGTGGAGGCGGCGACCAGGCCGATACCCCACCAGGCGCAGGCGTCCCCGAAATAGTTGGGGTGGCGGGTGTAGCGCCAGAGGCCTCGGTCCATCACCGATGCGGCGCTGGCAGGGTCTGTCTTGAAGCGGGTCAGTTGCCAGTCCCCGATCGACTCGAATCCGAAACCGATCACGAACACCACGGCACCGACGATCCAGAGCGTCGTGGAACCCGTTTCCTGTTCGCTGACACCGATCTGCAGAGGCAGCGAAACAATCCACATGGCCGCGCCCTGCAGGGCATACACCGTCACCAGGCTGATGATCCAGAACCGGTCGCCGCGTCGGCGGCGCATTGCCCGATAGCGGTAGTCCTCGCCCTTGCCGATGTTGCGTACGCCCAGATGAAAGCCGAGGCGCAGCCCCCAGACGGTGGCCATTGCGCAGAGCAGCACGGCCCGACGGGTATCGCCGCCGTCGGAAAAATCGGGGAAAGAGACGATGAAGGTCGTCCAAGCGACCACCACGAATCCCGGACCCCACGCAATGTCGACGATGCCGGCGTCCCGGATCGCCACGCTGACCGCCCATATCGTCAGCATCATCCCGGTGATCACCAACGCAGCGACGAGTAGGACCATTGCCGACAGAGAATACATGTTGTCGCCGGGTGTGGCCGGCGGGCCGCGTGTCTTGTTGTTGTCGGGCGTTCTGTTGTTGTCGGGTGCGGCGGGGACCGTGTGGTCGTGAGCGGGCGCAGCGTTGTCGACGGGGTTGGTCGGCTAGCGCTTCAGTGACCGTCGCGCACCGTGCGGCATCGACGATACCCGCCGACGGCTCCGCGTCACGGTCCTCGCTCTCGCGAACCGCGGCCGCGAGACGCTGCGCGACGGCCTCCCGAGCACCGTCTCGAGACCAAGCCAGGTGGTAGCGATGCACAGTGTTCCAGTTCGGGTACTCCTTGGGAAGCGCCCGCCACTGACAGCCCGTGGCCACCACATAGAAAACCGCGTCCACCACCCGCCGCCGATCAACCACAACCGGACGGCCCATGGAACCCGGCCGCCAGTACGGAGCGACCAGATCAGCGATCAGGTCCCACTCCCCATCAGACGTATCACCGTGGGCCGTCCGCCACGTCTGCGCCGACACTACATGCTCTGAACTCGTAACCAAAGATACCACACCCCTCACAACCAGCAATAACTAACAGAACAGGCTTTTAGAGGCCGAGCGGTTTGGCCCCGTACGCGGCCCGTACGGTGCGGGGCCGTGGCTTGAGCGGCCTGTACATGCAGTGCACGGGAGCGGGAGACGACGGGTCTCGGTGTATCTGCCGTGTTCGATCTGTGTGTGTTCTTTGCCTGTATTCACCGGTGTGGTGTGGGTGTGTGTGGGAAGGCTTCTTGGTGTGTGGTGTTCGTGGTTCGGGATGCATGGTCCGCTATGAGGGCGGGAGACGTTTTTCGTGTCTGTGTCATCGTATGGGCTCGACGGGCCGGCGGCAGCGTCAGATCATCGGGGGCCCAGTCGCCGACACGGGCCTGTATGCGTGTAGGGTGTTGGTGCAGCAACCTGTTTCAAGGATGGATCACGTCATGTTCTCCTCAATAAAGACCCACACCCCCCCCCCCCCCCCGGCTGTGGGGTTCGTTCCGCGCGGTGTCTGAAACGTCTCAGCGTCGCGTTGTTGAGCGTATTAGCGATAACACTGACCGTGCCAGCCGCCACAGTGTCAGCCCAAACACCGCCTGAACCTGATCCTGTAGTCACCCTCCAATGGCGCAGCCACACATTCCAACGACCACAAATCCCTTTCCCGCAGCCAGGCGAACTCACCAACACCATCAAGATCATCGAACGCGACGCCGATCTCGTCATGAGGCTGCACTTCGACCCTGCACCGACGACGGCGATCACAGTCAACATGACCGCCACAGCAGGCGGGTCGTTCCTGCGAACCGGTGAAACAACCCGGACCGTGGCCGTCTCCGCCAACGCGGCACACCAAGACGTCACATACCACATCGAAGACGACACCGTCGACGAAGGCCACGATTTCCTAGTCATAGAGATACAACCCGGCAACGGTTACACGGTCGGCGGGCCTCGCAGCTTCCGGGGGATCTACATCTACGACAACGACCCGCCCGACTACTTGGCCGCGCAGGTGACGAACCAACTGGGGCTGCGGGTGTCGCGGTCCTCCGGCGAGGAGGGCGAAGGATACCTGAAAGTGAAACTGGTCAAGAACTTCACCGCCGACGTCGACTACCGGATCTGCACGTATATCGCCAGCGGGCGGGCGGATGCTTCTCCCGGCGCGGATTACGATCTCGTCAGTTGGCGCAACGGCCGCGCAGAAACCTGGACAGCAGGTGGTTGTGTAATCGGGTTGAACACGGCACACGACACCCAGTGGTGGCTGAAGGTCTGGGACGACTCGGCCGTCGAAAGCGACGAGACCGTGGAACTGAGGCTGTTCGAGGACGGGGACCATCTTAATCCGGCGCTTCGTCCGTGGCCGGCGGGCGTGACGTCGCCGTCCGGCGTCAGCATCGTTTACAGGATCACCGACAACGACGTGACCACCTCACCGCAACTCCAAGCACAACCATCAACAGTGCAACTCCAAGCACAACCATCAACAGTCACCATACGCAGCGACACGACCACCGTGACTGAAGGAGGCGACGTGACCTTCACAGTCACCGCTGCACCCGCGCCGACAGCGGATCTCGTGGTGAACGTGTTCGCCGAGGAGGAGTCGGGCAGCGGCCTCGGGTTCCGGGGCGCGGGCCGCCGGGCGGCGTTGACAGTCCCCGCGGGAGAGTCGACGGTGTCGTGGACGTTCACGACGATGTCAGACGACGCCGACCACCCCGACGGCCGCGTCGACGCACGCATAGACCCGGCCGCGGTCAAAGACAGCTACACGATCGGCGACCCGTCCACCGCCACCGTCACAATACACGACGACGACGACCCTGTGCCCACCGCCGACCCTGTGCCCAACGCCGACCCTGTGCCCAACACCGACCCTGCACCCAACACCGACCCTGTGCCCGTCGCTGACCCTGTGCCCACCAACGCCGACCCTGTGCCTGCCGCTGACCCTGTGCCCGTCGCCGACCCTGTGCCCGTCGCCGACCCTGTGCCCAACACCGACCCTGTGCCCACCAACGCCGACCCTGTGCCCGCCGCTGACCCTGTGCCGGCGCCGCAGCCACAGCCGCAACCGCAGTCGGCACCGCAACCAACACCAACACCGGTACCGCAACCACAGCCGACTCGAGCACCAGCACCAACACCGGCACCACAACCGGTACCGGTGGTGGAGCCTGTCACCTTGACAGTGTCAGACGCCGAAGCGACAGAAGGCCGAACCCTCGACTTCGTCATCACCTTGAACCGGGCAGCACGAACACCCGTCGAGATCACCTACAGCACCCTGCGCGGAGAAGCCACCGACGACGACTACACCCACACCGTCGGCACCATCACCATCAACGCCGGCGAAACCCGCAGAACCGTCCACATCCGAACAACAGCCGACGACATCAACGAACAACCAGAACGAATGATCCTCTACCTGGTCTCCGTCGACGGCGCCCAACCCGACCGACGCAGCGCCACCGGCACCATCAACAACAACTAAGAACCCGCGCAGATAGGTGACCGACCTCGCGGCGCAACGCTGTGTCTTCCGCTCTTGTTCGCTGCGCTCACGGGCCGCTCGGGCCACGGCCCCGTTCGGTCGCTACCGTGTCGTTCCGCCTGTTCGCTCGGCCTCTAAAGAACCCGCGCGGATAGGTGACAAGCACGTCGCGTCGAAGCGGGGACACTCCCGCTCTTGTTCGCTGCGCTCACGGGCCGCTCGGGCCACGGCCCCGTACCGTACGGGCCGCGTTGACTCACCTATGCGCTCGGCCTCTAACCAAACACCACCACCGACACCGCCGGCTGCAACCATCAACCCCCGGACCTGCCCCAAGGACAGACAACCAGACACACCAAAACACTGCCAACCCAACCGACGACTGCAACCGAATCGTTCTCGACAACCGGTCAAACCCCACCCACCACCGTCGAGCCTGGGACTGCCGGGGGCAGGACCGTCAGAAACTTTGTGTAAGTGGCTGTGATCTGAGGGTCCGCGAGGGGGGTGTGCCGGCGTCAGGTGCAGAGGACAGTGTGCTGGATCCCGCTGCGCCCGTCTTCAAGCTCGGCCCTGGTGCGTCAGCGTGATGCGTGGGCGGGCGGGGCGGCACCCCGACCCCAGCGGCGGGCGATGATCTTGTCCCGTTCGGCGGGGTCGGTGATGGCGAGAGTGGAGGTGGGGGTGCGGTTCCAGAAGACTTCCTGGTCGCCTTTGCGTTCATTGATGGGATGGCCGGACGGTTCGATGCTGATGCGGGCCAGTTGCTTGCCGTCCACGGTGTGAAACTCCCAGTCGGTGAGATCGAGAGCGGCGTCGCCGAGGCGGGAGCGGATCAGGTTCTGCAGGTGTTGGCCCCACAGGTCCTGGTCGCCCCGCTCGCCGCGTTCGGTGAACGTGTCGTAGTCGTCCTCCAAGCCGTGGACGGAGCCGTCGTCGGCCACGCCGATCAGCAGGGTGCCACCGAATCTGGAGTTGGCGAAACCGGCGATGGTCTTGACGGCGGCGTCCTCGGTAACGCCGCCTTTGCGCTGCGCGTTGACGTCCCAGCGCAGCGTGGACTTGTACTCAAGGTAAAGCGACTCGCGGTCAGGTCCGAGCAGGTCACCGATCGAAGTCGCTGTCGACTCCGGGGATGGCTCGCATGGTTCCGTCCCTTCGATCGCGAGCGGTGAGTCGGACAAGTGTTGCCGCGTCGAGCGGGATTGGCGTAGCCTCTCGTCTGGAGTGCAATGGCGAACCCACGTCCCCGTCACCGAGACACTACGAGTCTCTGTTTCGAGAAGCTGAGCGCAACGGCTGGCGCGTCAGCAAGACCAGAAAGAACCACTTTCGCCTGCAGTGTCCACCTGAGTGCGGTAAGCATACGATTACTGCACCTTCAACCCCGTCCGATCATCGTGCCTTGAAGAATTTCAAGGCGTTGATGCGAAAGTGTGGAAGGAGTGTGATCTGAAATGGAAACCACACAGACCGAAGCGACTTGTCGACTTGCAGTCAGGGAAAAAATAGAGAACCGCGACCGGGCTCTGACCAGCGACGAGATGACAGAGTTCGTCGGCGATCTCGCGGATCATCTCGGAGACGACGGGCGGGTGATTGACCCTGTGGTCTTCGGTGACGCCGGTCTTGGCACGGTCGAGATCGTGTTCGGCATGCCGCGATCGGCGTCCGAGCGCGACACTCATGTCGCGTTGTTCGACATCATTCACGACGCCGGGAGGGCACTGGGCTGCGAGTGGCGAAACGACCCGGAGGGCAAAGGCAGTTTCGGGCGTTCATCGACAACGAGAACGTTGGAGCGTCAGAGCCAGATGTTGACGGCGACGGGCGACCTCGTCGACGCCTGAGTCAGCCTAGAACGTCTAAGACCCGCGCTTCGGCGGAGACTGGTGGTGGATGCAGTGCGTTACGTTTCTTGGAATCTTCGCAGCGCGCTGTCCCCCGCATCGTCGCCCCGCTGATGACTGCGGAGCAGCGCTTTTCGCGTTTCAGGTCGGGCACACTCCAACTAGCCGAGTCCCGCATCGAGTGACAACTACGGACGTTGTCTCATTCACTGCACACTCTGGCAGACTGCCGGGGTGACTGGACTGATCCGCAACCTCATTGACCCCTCGGAGCTGTCTCAGGACGATGTGGTTGAGGCCCTCGCGCGCCTCGCCGCCCGGGATGGGGATCTGGCACACTCGGCAGAGGATGCCTTTGAGATGCTGACGTGGGGCGAGGGGCCGGGCGTGTTGCGGCAGGCCGGGGTGCAGAACTGGCTCTGGTATGTGCTGCCGACCAAGGTCATCACCGACGAGGCGGGGTACATGGGCCGCTTGGCCGGTGCGGCTGCTGCGCTGTTCGACGAACTGGGTCTGCACGGGTATGCAACCGTCTGCCGTTCGTCAACGACCGCGGAGGTGCATGCCGCGTTCGACCGCGGCGACTCCGACGGACGCCGGGCTCTGCAACGGGCACTGAAGCAGTCCGGTGTCGAACCCCCCGACCTGGCCGACTTCGCATGGAGTTCCATCATGGGCAACGAGGAGGCGTCAGCCCTCTCGGCGGTCGAGGATGCGCTCGAAGGGGCGATCGCGGCCGGCGACGTGGTGGTGGGCGGCCGCGGCTGGCGTGCCGCGCAGGCGTCGGCGGCGCAGGCCGCGCTCGACGGTGATCATCCGGATCTGCCGGGCCAGTCGTGGCGCACCGCTGTGCTGACCGAACGGTTGGAGCATTGGATCAACGCGGCCCAGCGCCGCAGTCCTCGGCTGGGATCGGCCCGAGCGGCAGTGGCGAACAGGCTGCTGCACCCCGTCGACCCTCCGAGCGGAGCCGCCGCGGTCGGTCCCTTGATGTGGTTCCTGGACCACCACGGCGACGAGCAGCCGTTGACCCAGGCCGGTTATCTGAAACCGGCGTTCGTGAAGTCGCTGGAGGCCGGGCGCCGGTGGGATCTCAAGCTCCCACCGGGCTACCAGGTGCGCAACGAAGGCGACGACATCGTGCTGTTGTCTCTGCGGGAATGGCTGCAGCAAGCCGGGGCGCTGCGCAAGCGCAAGTCGAAGCTGATGCGGACCACTGCCGGGGCGGCGATGGCAGCCGACCCTGCCCGGGCGTGGGAGGTCTTGACCAGTCACTTGGCGCCGCGGGGGTGGGGCGGTTTCGTAGCGGAGACGGCACTGCTGTGCCTGCTCGACGCCGCAGGCCGCGATGAGAAGGTCTCCGACGACTCTGTGAGCGCATTCGTGGCGGAGGCAGCCGAGGAGATGGGATGGGTGACCTCGGATGACGGCGAACGGCGGGTGCCCTCGGCTGGCGACGTGTCGTGGGAGTTGTTCGACGTCTGCCGAGTCTGGGAGGTTTGCGGCTTGGCCGCTTTCGAGGGAACCCGGCTCGACCGGCGCCTCGTTTTGAGTGACGCCGGCGAATCAGCGGCACTCAGTTGGCTGCGCCACACCGCCACCGGCCCCCGCACCTCGATCGATTAGAGCGCATGGCCGATTAGAGCGCAGGGCGAGGAGCCGGTAGCGCGGGTTGTCTGAGTCCGTGGCTCAACCAGTCGAGGCCGCCGGTGCCTGACGACCCTAACCGGTGGGCGTGTAGAAGAAGCCTCGGCCTGTTCGGTTGGGACGACCAGGGTCGAGTCCGCCGTCTTCGGCGAGTCTCGTCAGGAGTTTGGCTGCGGATGTCCGGCTGAGGCCGGTGAGGTCGGCAGTCTCGGTGGATGAGACGCGGCCCCGGCCCCGGCTCCAGTCGAGGATCAGGCTGATGCGACCCTCGGGGGTCGTGAGATGTTCGACTCGGTGGGCGAGCCGTTGACGAACAGAGTCAGAGAGTCGGTAGGCGGCGCTCTGGGCCGATGGTACGCCCTCGACTGCCACGATCACCGACGGCAGTTCGCCGGTCTGGTCGGAGTCTCGTGCTGTGAGGGTCGCCCCTGCGAGTTGTGTGATGGTTTGTTGCGCCTCTTCTGAGTTTACGTTTCTGGCCGTCGACTGTGTGGCTTCGGCAGTTGTCGTCAGCAGATGCACCATTCGGCTCGGGACACTCCTGCCTGTTTCAGCAGTTCGCCGATCAGACTCTTGCTGAGGTCACCGGAATGGTTGTTCGGGATGGTGAGCGGTCGTTGGCCCTCTTTGTACATGGTGTCGTGTTTCCGCCCGCGGTGGGGGCCGCTCCATCCCAAGTCTTTGAACCGACGGATGAGTCTGGTGCGGGAGAGCGGGACGAGTCTCTCGCCCATCAAGCGGGATTGAAGTTGACGCCGCCCATTACGGGGATGCCGTCGCCTCCGTGCTCGAGTTGGACGTGGACCCAGTCGGCCAGAGCGGAACGGAGGCTGTCAAGCGCTTCCTCCGCGGTGTTGCCGTATCCGAGCGCTCCCTGGAGTCCGGCGACTGTCGCGACGAACTCTTCGGATCCGATGGTGCTCACCTTTGCGTGGCGCATGGCGGCGTCAGACCATTCGGCGAGCAGCACGATGTACAGGTCTTCTTGTGATCTAGTCGAGTCGGGATCGGCTTGAATGGTTCTAGACATCCTGGTATCAGTCCATTTCGTCTTCAATTCTGACATTCAGGGGGAAGCTGGGCTGTGGCGGCCTGTGTCGCGCAACTCTATATCTACTGGCCTGTTCCCGCAACAGTCGTCACTTGCCTCAACAACCCGCTCCACGTGGTCGTAACGGGCTCTGCCCGCGCACAGATGAGAGATGGCGCTGTGTACCAGACGAGTGTGCCCACGGTCTGGCTACCGTCGGTCAGAGAGCATTCAAGATGGACGTAGGTTTCGTCAGGTAGTTCCATGCGACGACCATGAGGACGATGAACGTTTCAGTTCGGAAGCCTGCGAGGGGATCGTTGTAGACGCGTACGGCCTCGAGCGCCGCCTCGCGGCTCTTGGCCAGCAGCCGGCACTCCTCGGCCAGATCGCCAGCTCCGGTGGGAGAAATGCCCTTTCGCGCGTAACAGAGCTTCCAATTTCGCAATACGGGTGCTCTGACTCGATTGCCGGCTATGTCCTGCATCCTGGAGGACAAACAATGAAAGACAGTGAAATATCCGTCGATGAGAGTTTTCGCGACCATAGAATCTCGACGGTGACCGCAACCTCGTGGCGACAGCAGCCGCGGAGACGGGATGGGCGGCCTCGGATGACGGCGAACGGCTGGCGCCCTCGGCTGGCGACGTGTCGTGGGAGTTGTTCGACGTCTGCCGAGTCTGGGAGGTTTGCGGCTTGGCCGCTTTCGAGGGAACCTGGCTCGACCGGCGCCTCGTTTTGAGCGAGGCCGGCGAATCAGCGGCACTCAGTTGGCTGCGCCACACCGCCACCGGCCCCCGCACCTCGATCGATTAGAGCGCAAGACCTCGATGCCCGGCCGACATACGCTCCTGACAAGAATGACGGGGAGAAGGAATGTAAGCTCAACGCGTGACTGAACAGGACACGACCGCAGCCACTCGACGGTCGTCATCGGGGGCGCGTTTTCTCAAGTGCGCACTTCAAGTGAACCCTCATCACTACGCCGGGACGTTTCGGGGGCAGGAGAGTGACGGCGGTTCGATCGAATACGCGAAGGCCGTCATTGCTGAAGCGGCAGAGCTTGAAGTGTCGGTACTCGCCGTAACCGACCACAACAGCGTCAGTGCCATTCACGAGTTCAGAGCCGCCGCGGAGGGCCACGAGATCACGGTCTTTCCCGGGTTCGAGATCGCCTCGAATGAAGGAATCCATATTCTCTGCATCTACCCACCAGACACTGCGGCGGAAACGCTCGAACGGTACCTCGGCGAGTTCGGGATACGCAGTCCAGAACCCTCCTCCGATCTGTCCAGCGAACCGTTCGAACAGATTCTCCAGAAAGTAGAGGAACAAGGCGGGGTCACCGTCGCTGCGCACGCAACCGGCAGAAAAGGTCTGTTCAAGGTCCTTGACGGACAAGCCAGGATTCGCGCGTGGCGAAATGAGGACCTGCGTGCGATCCAGATTCCAGGACCGGTCAGCGCCCTGCCAGACAACGTGCGCCACATAGTGGAGAACAAGAATCCCGAGTACTGCCGCGCCCTTGCCGCAGGCGAGGAACGCGCTGTGGCTGTGGTCAATGCCAAGGACGTAGCGAAACCCGAGGACTTGGACGACACGACCGCAAGCTGCTGGATCAAGATGTCCCAAGTCACCATCGACGGTCTGCGCCAAGCTTTCCTGGACCCGGACTCGAGAATAAGGCTCAACAGTGACCCTGAACCTCAAGAGCATGCAGAACTAGGGACCCTCGAGTGGGACGGAGGATTCCTCGACGGGGCCGCCATCCACTTCAACCCGAACCTGAATGTGCTCATTGGTGGACGCGGCGCCGGGAAGTCCACAGTCATTGAGAGTCTGCGATACGTGCTCGACCTCGAACCCATCGGCGAGGACGCCCTCAAGTCACACATTGGGATGGTGCGTCATGTGATCCTAAACGGAACAAAGATCACCCTGCGCGTGCGTGTCTGTCGACCAGCGCAACGCGAGTATGTGATCGAACGGACCGTCCCGAATCCGGCGATAGTGCGCGAAGAGAACGGGGGAATCTCCAAGTTGCTCCCTCGTGACATTCTTCCCCGCGTCGACATCTACGGACAGCATGAAATCTCGGAGCTTGCCAAGAGTCCCGAGAAGCGCACCGTATTGATCGACAGATTCGTCCCGGACGATGAGTCGTTGAATCGACAGAAGAAGAGTGTGATTCGCAGTTTGCAACAGACCAGGAAGTCAATCGTTGATGCGCTCACCGAGATCGAGCAGATTGACGAGCAATTGGCCAAGCTGCCCGGCCTGGAAGAAACCCTGGCAAGGTATCAGGACGCCGGACTGGAGAGCCGACTGCGCGACCGAAGCCTTCTGGTTCGCGAAGAACGCCTGCTCGATTCGATTCCCGAGCGAATCTCGACTCTCCGTGAGTGCTTGGAAACGCTCCGACAGGAGTTGCCGATCGACCGAGCCTTCCTGTCCGAGAAGGCCCTCGAAGAACTGCCGGGAAAGGAGATACTCGCGTGTGCCGATCCTGTCCTCGAACAACTGAGCCTCGACATCAAGGAGTCAGCAACGCTGATCGACAACGCGCTCGAGCAGGCGGACGAAGGAATGGACAGTGTCAAGCGCCGTTGGTCCGTCAGAAAGGGCGAGGTCGAGTCCGAGTATCAGAAGATTCTCCGTGAACTCCAGAAATCAGCCGTGGACGGAGCCGAGTTCATCCGCCTGAGGCAGGAGATCGAGGCTCTCCGTCCCCTACGGGATCGCAGGGCCTTACTGGAGCGGCTCGAAAAGGACCACTCCGAGCAGAGACGTGCGCTGCTGGCCGAATGGGAGGATGTCAAAGCCCAGGAGTTCCGCGGCCTGGACCGAGCGGCCAAACGCGTGAGCAGAGCCTTGCGGGGCCGCGTACAGGTCAGCGTGACAGCCTCAGGTAATCGGGAGCCCTTGTCCAAACTGCTCAAAGACGAGATCGGTGGCCGCCTCTCCGAAGCAATCGACAAACTCGAACAAGCACCAGATTTCTCATTGACTAATTTCGTCAAGTGTTGCAGGGATGGCTCGGACGCGCTTCAACGCGCTTACTTGATCCTAGCAGCACAAGCAGAACGCTTGACCAAGGCTACTCCCGAGGCCTTGATGCGGATTGAAGAGTTGGAGTTACCTCCCACAACAGCGATCCAGCTCAATACGGCCAACGCCGACGACCCTCCGAAATGGCAGACCCTTGAAGGCCTCTCGACGGGGCAGAAGGCGACGGCTGTGCTGCTCCTGCTGCTCTTGGAGTCGGACGCGCCATTGATTGTCGACCAACCTGAGGATGACCTCGACAACCGCTTCATCACTGAAGGCGTGGTTCCAAGAATGCGTGAGGAGAAACGGCGGAGACAGTTCATCTTCTCCACACACAACGCCAACATACCGGTGCTCGGTGATGCTGAACTGATCGTTGGACTCACAGCATCCGGCGACGCCGACAACAAGGGAAACGCTGAGATCAAGCCCGAACACGCTGGTTCCATTGATGCCCTCGGAGTGCGCGAACTCGTCGAGGAGATACTCGAAGGGGGCAAGAACGCCTTCGAGACGAGAAGGTTGAAGTATGGCTTCTGAGGGACGGTAATGAACCGCGTTCAACTCTTCCAATTGCTGCTGAACGGCGAAAGCTCCGGGTTGGAGTTCAAACGCGACGATACGCAACCCCAGAGACTCGCTGGAGAGATCGTGGCTCTGCTCAATCTGGAAGGCGGGCACATCCTGCTCGGCGTCGAGGACGACGGCACCGTCTCCGGGCTCACGCGAGGCCCGAAACAAGCTGAAGAATGGGTCATGCAGATTGCGAGGGACAACGTCCAACCTGCCGTGATCCCATACTGGGAGACCCTCGAGTCGGACAACGGCATGGTTGTCGGGGTTGTCACACTGTCTGCTGACGCCCCCGACAAACCGTACAAGGTCAAGAGCGGTAGTTCTTGGGTCACCCGCATCCGGGTGGGCACGACGACTCGGGACGCAACCAGAGAAGAGGAAGAACGCCTGTACCAGCAGTCTGGCTGGTTGAGGTACGGGTTGAAGCCGGTGCTCGGAACGAGTCCACAGGATCTGGACTCTCGACGTCTCCGCGACTATTTTGTCAGGGTTCTGGGCGGGAAGAGTTTTCCTGAAGGCGACCAGGCCGAACTTGAACGGCTGCTCCTTGCCCTCGAATTCGTCACGACCTCGTCCGAACACACCTCGGCAACTGTGGATGGACTGCTGCTGTTCGGCAAGAACCTTGAGCGCTTCCTGCCACAGTCAGGCGTCAGAGCAGTCTGCTATCAGGGGACCGAGCCGGACTATACGGTTCGTGAAGAAGAGCTCATCAAGGGTTCCCTCACTCCTTTGGGTGGCAGCGGCGACCTGGTGGTCGAACCTGGAATCGTCGACAGAGCATGGGATTTCGTGCGGCGCAACACGGTCGCTTCAACACGACTGGAGGGGGCGCAGCGGCAGGAACGCCGGGATTATCCGGAGGAGGCCCTCCGCGAGGTTTTGGTCAACGCGTTGGCCCACCGCGACTACAGCATCGCGGGCACCGACGTCATGCTCTCCATATTCTCCGACCGCCTGGAGGTTCAGAGCCCGGGCCGTCTGCCGAACACGGTAACCATCGACGGTTTGAGGTCAGGAATGCGCTACGCCCGGAATCAGACGCTCGTCAACGTTCTGCGAGACTACGGCTACGTAGACGCCCGAGGCATGGGTATCAGGAACAAAGTCATTCCGCTGATGAAAGACCACAATGGAACCGATCCGGAGTTTGTCGAGGAAGACAATCGATTCACCGTGCAGCTCTGGAGGAAGACGCCTCGCGCAGGGCTCTGGGAGTGATGGCGTGGATTTGAGCGTTGCAGCAGAGCCTGGAGTAGCGAGTTCCATGCGACGACCATGAGGACGATGAACGTTTCAGTTCGGAAGCCTGCGATGGGGTCGTTGTAGACGCGGACGGCCGCGAGCGCCGCCTCGCGGCTCTTGGCCAGCAGCCGGTACTCCTCGGCCAGATCTCCAGCTTCGGTGGGAGAAATTCCGTTCGCTCGTAACAGAGCTTCCAATGCCGCGATCCGGGTGCTCTGACTCGACTGCCGCTCCGTTTCGACACCGAGCCAGCGCTTGACGTAAGCGGTGAATGCCTTTCCGTGGGAGGTTGCGTTGTCCCAGTATTCGATCTCTAACCGTGACTTCGGCTCCCCGTTCTGCCATCGCTCGTGCATCTCGGTCGCGAGTCGCACATGTTGTTCTTGAGTAAGGTCCTCTCCGTCACGGTCGTTCATTTTCACTGCTCCAGTTGACGGGTGGGGACCATACCGGCAGTCTGTTTGAAGTCGAGCCTGCGGGTAAACGTGGGGTGAGGAGTGGTTGAGGCTCTAGGATGCCGTCAATTCGCTTTCTCCAACAGCGGAATCATGGGAGAACCAGCTGCATGGAAGCCAGGACCGTACCCATCACTGCTCAGGTTCTTGCTTGGGCTCGTGAAGAGGCCGGCCTCACTCAGGTTGAGCTTGCAGAGCGGGCAAAGTTGGAAGTGAAGTGGGTTCGTGCCTGGGAGAACGCCGAGTCGCGTCCTACGAAAGGCCAGTTCAGCAAGCTCGTCGCGGCCTTGAATCGACCGTCGGCTCTGTTCTTCCTCCCCGAGCCGCCAGTGGAAGCAGGAATGCCCACCACATTTCGCAGTGCCCAAGCCTTGGGGGACCACAGGCTCGGTCCTGAAGAAACGCGCCAGATTCGCTGGGCGCGCAGACTCCAAGAATTGACCTCCTGGGTTTTGCGTGACGCGAATTCGTCCCCGGTTCGCTTGGGCCGACACCGTCCGAACCAAGACCCGATCACGGTTGCTTCAGCCGAACGTTCGAGATCCGGTGTCTCAAGTGCTGATCAACTCGCGTGGTCAAGTCCATCGGAGGCATTTCGTGTATGGCGTGGCCGACTCGAGAGCCAAGGAATCTTGGTCATGCAGCTCTCGATGGGCAAGAACAACATTCGCGGATTCGGGGCGTGGAATGACTACGCGCCGTTGGTTGTGGTCAATACCGCGTACCATCCGACCGCTCGCATCTTCACGCTCTTTCACGAGGTCGCTCATCTGCTGACCCGCACCGACACCGCTTGCCAGAATTTCGTGCTTCCTGCTCAGGACGATCAGCCGGTCGAGAGATGGTGCGAGCGGTTCGCAGCGGCGTATCTCCTTCCCGGGGAAGACATCAAGAGGATCGCCGCGGACAAATACGGCGTGACGACGACTTCACGGACAGCCGATCCCGACATCGCGCGATTGATCGCCAACAGATTCTCCGTGAGCACGCGCGCCGCGGCGATTCGACTCCAGGAGATCGGGATAGCAGAGCCGACACTGTATTCGGCAGTCGTCTCGCAACTTGCGGCAAGGGACTGGAATGACGCTTCGGGAGGTGGGGGTGGCGGTCAACCCGCTCCGGAGAAGCGGATCTCCCAGTTCGGGACACGGTTGCCCAGCGCCCTTCTCGCAGCCGCTGGTCGGGGCCGCCTGACCACACGCGACCTTGCGGATCACCTAGCGCTCAACACAGGCCAACTCAATGACCTGAAGGGTCTGTTGAATGAACCCGGATGATATCGATGTCTGGATTGTCGATTCGTCTGCCTTGATCGAGACAAAGACGGTCGTGTCCGTAGCAAACCAGTGGAAAACCTTCAAACGTCTCGAACAGATGGTCCGCGACGGGCAGATAGCCATGCCGCGTCAAGTGATCAACGAGGTAAGCGAACTTTCGCACCCTGATCTCCCCGGCGCTTGGGCACCAGGAGTTCGGGGGAGCCTCCGACACCCCTTGGACGTGCATCATTCCCACCTCAGAGAGGTCATGTCGGTCGCCGGAGACGTCGTTGATGTAAACAAGGCTGGCGAAGAGAGAGCCGACCCTCGCACGTGCTCTGTGGTCTCTGCGGTGATCTCGTAGATGAGCCAGCGGGTCATGAGATTAGTCCGTTGCGGTGGAGCGCTCGTCTGATCGTTTCCAATTCTCGGCGTCCGAGTTCTCGCTGCCAGAATCCAACGCCGATTTGCGGACATAGGTCACGATGTTCTGACGGATCTCGCGCGCCGACAGGATCGCGAGAGTGTCTGAGCGCTTCGATGGCTCGCCACTCGGTCCAATGGTAGTTATCGGATTACTGAGTACCAGTTCACGGTCAGGGTGGTCTTGGAGATCAGTGTTGTACCAGACGAGCGTGCCCGCGGTCTGGCTGCCGTCGGTCAGGGAGCATTCAAGATAGACGTAGGTTTCGTCTGGTTGCTCGGTGCGGAAGTACCTATGCCAGACAGACTCGTCGGACAACGATTTGCCGAATAGTTTGGCGAGGAGGTTTCTTGGCCACGCACGGTTGGCGACGGACCCTTCGGACAACGATTTGGCGAGGAGGTTTCTTGGCCACGCACGGTAGGCGATAGCGACCGCGAGTCCTGAGGAGACTGACAGAAGTACCGCCGCCCATGTCCCGACGTACGCGAGTCTGGAGTTGCTTTCGAGCAGGTAACTCTCGGTCTCGCGCAGAATCTGAACGATGCTTGGCGAGTGATCACGCACGAATGGAACTGCTTGTGCGAGTCCGTACAGCGCCAGAGCTGCGGCATTGGCGAGCATCGCTACGACGACCAGGTTCGCTCCTTCGACCGCTGTAGACAATGGGCGTGTGGGAACGGTTCGGCGACGGACTACGTAGTAGCAGTAGCCGGGAATCAGAAGATAGATCGCAACGAGCAGTCCCGCCAAGGTGCTGGGCATTGCCTAGAGGCTACCGACGGGACATCTATCTTGATTGACTGCGTGTCGGCTCTGGTATTGAGCTTTTTGGGCGTGGCGGCGGGGGGACATTCCGCGGAGCGGCTCCGCGTTTCGAGCGCTCTGTCCCGCGAGTTTGCTGGTTGCCCATGCGTGGGAGGCTATCAGACCTGCGGTCAAACCTCCAGTCCCTCTCTAGGTTCGACCCGATTCCTTGGGTCGAACCTCCCCAATGAACTAGCGGCGATCCGGGGCGTAGCCGACTACGGCTTCGTACGTGTCTCCGTCGCTCAAGTCCTGTACGAGCTTGTTGACCCAAGCTTGGGTGTACCCGTAGCCGCGCATGAGCCGGTCCCAGCGGCAGAAGTCGCCGTTGGTTGCCTCCGGCTCGCCAGCATCGCCGGCGGGACGCACACCGTAGTGCCGCCAACATTTTGTGTGCGTGTCCATGGTGAAGCGGTGCGGCAACCGTTCAGAAACGAGATTCACGACCTCTGTTGGACGTAGCAGGTCGCCGGATGCGACTGGAGTGATCTTCCGCTTCGTCACGACGCCGATCTCTGCCAGCTGTTCGGCCATTTCGGGGGTGACCTGGTCTGGTTTGACGAAGCGAACGACCGAGTCGGCTGACCGTTCCCGATTCGCTGTCACAGCGACGAAGAAGATCTGAAGGCAGTAGTCCGAACTCTTGAGGATGTCTTCATCCAGTTCAGACCAGGATGCCCAGGGGGGCTGCGGCGATGCGGTCGCCGAGGCGGAAGGCCGTGGTGGACGGGTGGACTACGAGTCCAGCCCTGAAGGTGTGGCCGAGCCGGTCCCGCAATGACGTCAGGTGGCGGGCATCGGCGATCCCCACCGTTCGTGAGAGCTTGACCTCGAACGCGATGACACTCCCGTCGGGCAGGTCCGCGACCAGGTCGATCTCCTGGTCGCCACCCGCGGTTCGCAGGTGTCCGAATCGCCATCCCATCCCGAGTGCTTCGGCTGTGGCTCTGAGTTGGCAGACGACGAGACTCTCGAAGAGTTCGCCGAGGCGCGGGCGTCGCCGGCTCAGTGAATCGACGGTGTCGTAGTGGTCTGCTGAGGCGAGCGCGGGATCGATCAGATGGCGTTTGGGTCGTTTGGTCAGGCGTTTCAGACGGTTGTTGGACCATCCTGGAAGTTCCTCGATCAGACCTAACCGGCCCAGTATGTCGTGGTAGGTCTCGCCGGTGGCCTTGGACACGTTTGCGGCCTGGTGTATAGCGGCGTGTTCGGTGCTTGTGCCGATCACAGCGCCGTAGGCACGGACGTAACGTCGGAGCTTGCTTGTGTTGCGCGGTGTGGAGGTGGTCTCGGCGAGGTCTCGCGAGACCGCAAGATCCAGGTAGGAACGAAGGGCCTCTTGATGATCGGGCTGGTCCATACCGAGATACCCGGGCAGTCCTGACTCCACCGTCGCTGCGAGCTGTTCAGCGGTTGAGAACGCTGAGCGGGCACCGCGTACTGCTTCGATCCCTTGATCAGCGAGATCCTTGAGCGACACGATCGGGGCAACTCCCTGTCGCTCGCTCAAGGTCATCGGTCTCAGCCGTACGGGCAGGATACGCCCGGCGCCGGTGTGGACGTCTGCTGTGACCGCGGCGCGTGACGATCCGCTCAAGATGAACCGGCCCGGCGAGCGGTCCTCGTCGATCATTCGTCGTACGGCGTCCCACACCGTGGGAACCCGTTGCCATTCGTCGATGAGCAGAGGACCCGGCAGTGATGCACATGCTGCTTCGGGATCATTGGCTACCATCTCGGCGTCGGGCGGTTGGTCCAAGCGAAGTGTTGCGGCAGCCAGTCGTGATGCGGTGCTCGTCTTGCCTGCTCCCCTCACTCCTTCGATCAACAGGGCCGGGTGTACTTCCAGCAACCGCGATAGCCGACCGTCAGCGTGCCGAGACAAATATTTCATACACAAAAGACTAACAGAACATCCATAATATGGCTAATAGGCTAGGTTTTGTAGAGTTCAGTGTTGCCAGGTCCGGAATCGTCGTGGCTCCATGGATGGCCAGAAGCGGAAGATTCAGGAGTGGATTTTGTTGATTTCGTGAATGCCCGTGCCGATCAGTTCTGTGGCTACTGGTACCCGCCTGATATTGCCGACTGGGTGACCGACACGAACGCAGCGTAGGCTTTGTGGGAACGGAGAGCCCGGCAGTTCCACGTTGCAGCGCCGCGGAGCGGGCCTTGGGGCGGCAGTCTCATGCGAACGGGCATCTCGGGTGCCTACACTGGTTGAACCCTCGTCGGGTGGTGTCTGGAAGGGAGTGGTCGTGAATCGAACGGATCTCCGGCTCGTTGTTGACAACCTCGGGCCGATCCGGCATGCCGACGTGGCGCTTCGACCGCTCACTGTGCTAATCGGACGCAACAACACCGGCAAGACCTACCTTGCGCAGGCGCTCTACGCCGTTCACAAGGCGATTGAGAGTTTCCCCCTCGGCAGGCCGGAGAGTCTGACTGACCGCGAGCACGAGTCCCTGCTGGAGGTGCTCGTGCCGCACATGGCCTCGGAGCGCAGTGAGCCACCCCTTCAAGTTCAGGATCTGCCCGAAGAGCTGAGGGCGAAAGTGACAGAATGGACGCACCGGGCGCTCGAAGGCACGGGCCAAGCGTTGCTTCAGCGGCTGCACGCCTATTTTGGAGTGTCCGACCTTGCGGATATCACTAGGTGGGGCGCGAACGACCTCGTCATGAACGTGCTTCAGGACGACGGTACTCTCCTGTTCGACAGCAGGGGAAACGCGTCCGTCGACCCGTCGGCGCTGCTTTCGGTGAGCATTGATGACGAGGATGCTCTTGGATTCCCACCTTTTGCACGGTTGTTGCCGCGCAACGGCGACGATCACGAAAGCGAGTTCCTCCGACAACAGCTTGCCTGGATGCTGGCTTCGAACGTGTGGCAGGGGTACGCCGAGCAGGTGCAGCTCGGAGGGTCGGCGCATTATCTTCCTGCGGGCCGGTCGGGTCTGCTGCACGCTTGGACTGACGTGGTGAAGCTGCGGCTGCAACTGGAGCGGGACCGCTTCGGTCTGGTCAGACCAGACTCCGATCTGGGAGGTGTTGCGCTTGATTTCATCTCGTCGTTGGCAGACATGCTCGGACCACACCAGCGCTACCGACACCGTGCGCTTTCGCTGTTTCACGAAGACGAATCCCTAGCGCTCCTGCAGGAGCTCATGAACGGCAAGATCCGGGCCGGCTCGGAAACTGACATGGTCCCCACCCTCGAATATGAGCAGGACGGCCATCAGTTGCCGATCCGCAGAGCATCTTCAATGGTTGCGGACTTGGCTCCGCTGGCCATGTGGATCGACCGACTCATCCAACCTGGAGATCTGCTCATTATCGATGAGCCTGAGTCTCACCTGCACCCCGAAGCGATCCGCCTCGTTGCCCGTGTTCTGGTTCGGCTTGTCAATGAGGGTGTCCGGGTGGTGTGCGCCACCCACAGCTCTGTTTTGTTGCACGAACTCTCGAACTGCATCTTGAGGAGCCAGTTGGGCAGGTCAGAGCAGGATCTGGATGATGGCCCTGCACACGGTGACGTCCTGGCCCTGGACGACATCGCGGTTCACCGCTTCCATAGGCCCGGCCCCACCGATCCGGTGGAGGTCGAGCAGGTGATTATCGAACCTGATTGGGGCATACCCGAGGACGAGTATGTGGATGTGGCCAGTGATCTGTCCAACGACACGGCACGTCTCATTCAATCGCTCGCGTGATCGACACCGCTTCAGTTCGGAGGTTGCACGCGCAGTGCGGCTGCATCACGGTGGACAACGAACCGTCGCCACTCGCCCGGACCGATCTCGAATACGACGGTTGCCGCCTTCGAGTAGGTGGACTGCGCCTGGCCATCGAGTGCGACGAGTGCAAAGCCTTTGTGAAGGATCAGCAACGGCCTGATCTGCTGGTGTTTCGGGTTGTCGACGGTGAGGCTCAGTGGGTCGTGATCGAAGTCAAGAGGACGATCCAGACCAAGGCGAGACGACAGATCGAAGCGGGTCTGGAGATTCTTGCAGGCTCCCCGCTGTTCCAGGCACCTGCAAGCCGCGCGCCTCTCGCAGTCGTTGCCTTCTCACGACTGCGAGCAACCGACTTGGACCGTCACCGTCAACCGTTGCGTGTGCGGGAGCAGAGCACTCCGGTGAGGATCGTTCGGTGCGGCGAAGACGATGTGATCTGACCGCGATACGCGCAGACGCTCGCAGTCTGGATCAATGAAGACGAATCGACGATCCAAACATCGATGCCATCCAGGTTCATTCAGCAGACCTTTCAGGTCATCGAGTTGGCCGGTGTTGAGCGCCAGGTGGTCTGCAAGGTCGCGTGTGGTCAGGCGACCCCGGCCGGCGGCTTCGAGAAGAGCACCCGGCAGGCGTGTTCCGAACTGGCGGATTCGTTTCTCGGACGCGGGTTCGCCGCCGCCGCCACCTCCTGAAGCGTCGTTCCAGTCTCTTGCACCCCTAGATCGTTCAGGCTTCGATTTCGATTTCTGCCGGGATTTCGATCACGACTTCGAGCTTCTCCCGTAGTTCGGCGTGTAACTCTGGCTGTTCCACGTCGCGCCAGAGGGCTACGGCCAACGCGTACGGCTGTTCGGCTCCATCATCGTCCCATCGGTTCAAATTCCGAACGACCAAGTGCAATGGGCTGTCACTCTGGTCAAGACGTCGGCGGAACACTTTGCGGCCCAGTTGGTTGGCTCCCCGGGAACGAGCCGTGACTTTTGGATCAAGTTCCACTCGATTAGATCCGAGTTGAGACAGTGTGGTGACCGCTTCTTCCTCGCTGTCGGCAAAGATATTCTCCACCTCATCCAAGGGGAGACCCTTGACGACGTGAAACTCCATCCGGCTCGCCAGATAGTCGAGGCGCCGAACCCGCGTCGGTGGCGAATAGGCGAGAGCGATATCCAATCCCCGCTTACCACCGGATCTAAAGAAGCTGGAGGGGACCGGGATCTCGTATATGTGCACCCCGTTGATCGGAACATTCGCTTCGGCAACGAGAACCGCTCGGTGGCTTGTGGACTCGCAGGCACGGGGAATCGACGGCCGTCCGTACCCGAGCAACGCCCTCTCCGCCTGTTGCCGTGCAGCGTCTCCGCCTTCGAGATGGTCAGTGAACGGTATTCGTTCTGCCGAAATGAGAACCAGCGATCGGATCAACTCACCAGAAAAACCTGGGAACCGCGCTGCGACCGCCGCCGCAACTCGGCTGATCAGTGGCGCCGCATAGCTTGTCCCCACGTCCCAGCCTAGAAGGCCGCCGACACCCGCTTTGGCGCCAATGACTCCCAGTTCCGCGTCTCTGGAGACAAGAGTTCCCCGCTCGATTCCGAGAGTCCCAGATAGCTCACTGAGTTCCGGCTTGATGGCTTGACCCGGGCCGGGACCCTTTCGGGTAATCGGCGAGGGCCAATCGGGGTCCCCCATCGGCTGGCGTTGAAGCGTTTCTTGGCTGCTGTAGACGCCTGAGGCTGCAGCGGTCGTCAGGCCGCCCACCGTGAGACCCAGTAAGGATGTGCCTGGATCGAGTATCCCGGTTGCATCGTCTTGGAGCAGCGCCGTTGGGTAGTCCCTAGCGGACGATGAGGTGATATCGGTAAGGTAGTCGGCTGGACGGGAGTTGCCGGTGGCAACAACGACCACAAGTCCGAGTCGGCGGGCCAGATCATCCACAATTGCAGCAGCGCTCATCTGTCGCGGCGGCGAATATGGTGAACGGTCGTCTCCCAAGGAGAGGTTGATGATCTTTGCACCGTGGCCAGCGCACCATGTCATTGCTTCTTGAAGGTCCTTTTCCCAAAGCTCGTCTACAGGGAATTGATTGCCGTTGTCGAGGACGCGAGCGGAGACGATGCGACAGCTTGGCTGAAGTGGGCGACCGCTCGCGATGGCCTCTTGCAGGTCGCCGTAGAGCAGGAGCGAGGCAACCATCGTCCCGTGGCCGTGTTGGTCCTGGTCTTCTTCGATACCTGTCCCGATTGCGTCTGATGCCAGGACAGCGGTTCCGATCAGCGGATGCCCCGAAGCCACACCCGAGTCGATGAGGCCAACGATCGCAGAACGGTCGTCAGGTGCCGTTACTTCCCCAAGCTCGTCGGCGGACAGGCTGTACAGCGTTGGCATCGGGAGGACCGGTTGGGGCAGTACGTCCATGCGAGCAATCACATCCAGTTCGGCGATATCCATGACGCTGTCTCTGGGAACGTAAGTACGGAGCAACAACAGTCGCACACTGTCGTTGATCAGTGTGTCGGCCACCCGGCCTCCGGCCGAGGCGATTCCTTGTCTTACCTCGTCTATCCAGTCTCGGGCTTGCTCGGGATCGCCCGGATGCCAACACTCGATGTCTATGCGGAGTTCGGTCTCAGCAGTATCGTTGATTGCCGCATCCAGATCAGGGGTCACCCGGTCTTTTGCTTCAAGCGGCCTGATGTTCTCGATCGCGTCGAAGAACTGTGCGTACGGCTCCGATTTCTTTCCTTCTGGGACACCGCCTATAAGAGCGTCCAGACGGCTCCTGAACGTTGTGAGTTCTAGATCATCGGCAAATGCGATCATCAGGCTGTTGTCGGATGAGTCGACGACCCGCAGATCCGATTTGCGGAATTCGTCTGTGCTCAAGGACGTGTTGAGTTCGAACACCATGATGAGACGCGGATCGATCCCAAGCACTGGGGACCGCTGAGAGTGACGCATGGAGATATCGGAGATTGCCTCTCTGATTTGGCGTCCGTGCCCTGGAAGGTCATCGTGGTGCCGACCTCCCCCGGGGAAGCCCGACGGAGGTCTCCTTGGCCCGGGATTGAGAGCGCGCTGAAGCCGAAGCAGGGGTAGACCTCGTGCCGCCTCGGGCCCTAGCCCTGGGAGTGGTGGATTATCTGACGTCTCGCCTCCCCGCGCTTGATCGCGTTTGCGATGTGGTCAGAGGTCACGCACTTGTCGAGGCGGCGCACCATTACTCGGATGGCATCGAGGGCCACTGCCTCCACTTCAGCCGCGCTGAATCCTTCCATTTCCTGCGCGGCTCCAACCAGATCGAAATCGCACCGCACCGATCTCAGCTTCAACGCCAGAATCTCGGATCGGGCGGTCTGGTCGGGAGACTCGAACTCGACTATCTCGTCGAATCTTCGCCAGACCGCGGAGTCCAGCAGTGTGGGATGATTCGAGGTGGCTATGAAGAGCGAGTCGCTTCGGTGATCATCCACGACCTGCAGCATCGCGGCGACTACCCGACGCAACTCGCCATGATCGGCCCGATCGCCTCGTTCCCGCCCGAGCATGTCGAACTCATCGAAGATCAAGACCCAGGATCCCACATCGAGAAAACTGAAGATCTGTTCAAGGTGCCGTGCTGTTTCACCCAAGTATGACGAGACGATCGTGGCCAACCGAACACGAACGATGGGCAGCCCGAGCTGTGCCGCGGTGGCCTCGGCGCTGGCTGACTTGCCGCTTCCTGGGGGGCCTACCAAGAGTATGCTCGACCGTGGCGAGACTCCGTGTGCCCGCATTGCTGATCGTTGACGGAACTCTTCGACCAGCGACTCGAACACGCTGACCACCGAGTCGGGCAGAACCAAGTCATGGAACGACAGGCGTGGTTCCTCCAGCGAGATCAGTGGGAGGTCGTCGCGAGTCTTGGGCAGGGGTCGCAGCGAAGAAACCTGTGGTGGTCTCCGCCGGTGGCCGGGTTCTTCGAGGATCGCTTCAAGCTGCTCGGCGACGAGGTCGTGGCGCTTTCGCCTCTCGTCATCGATCAGTTCTTTCGCAGCGCGCTGGAACGCAGCATCGTCGCCCCGCTGATGACTGCGGAGCAGCGCCTTCACCAAGTCACTGCGTGCCACGCCATGAACATACTCGCGCACTGTGCCACCGCCCACGCGGAGGGTGAACTACTCAGCATCAGCGGAGCTTGTCGCGGGGATTGGTTGCTTGATCGGCTGATCGGGCGCTTGATCGCGTTTTGAGGAAAAGCGACCGGGGGTGTTGGGGTATGCCCAGTGTCCGATGGCTTCAAGAATACGAGTTCACCGCGCTCGGTTGGCTTGTACTGTCGGAGCTACAGCTATGGCCCGTCCGGTGCGACGGAGCGCGTGTTTGGCTCGTGCTCGCTGGTGATGGCTGCTACTGCCTCTGCGATGGACTGATGGTAGGTTGACGGCCCCCACAGCGGTTCAGGCGAATCGCGTGACGGTCGCACTCTGAGCGCGTCCAGGTCTCTGCCGTGTGCTTCCCAGATGCGCAGTGTCTCCCATCCGATCATGACCGGGATCGGCGGTGCTGGTGCGAATAGCTCGCCGTCGTGTGTGTGCCGCTTGTCGCCCCACCACGGGTTGCCGTACGACTCGACACGTGCCGCCACGGCTTCGTGCCACGGCTGTTCGGAGACGCGCTCGGCATATTTGGATCGCATCCAGTTGCTGATCCTCGACCACGGTCCGTAATGGGCACTGCACATGAGTCCTCCCCAGGTCATCGGCGGGGCGTGCTGACCGCAGAATGTGCACGGCATCGGCGGCCATCCGCCCGGCGGCGGTTCGTGCTGTGCTATGAGACGGTCTGGCGAGCCCCTGTTCACCGAGACGCAGAGACCGTCGATAGTGTCTGCCATCGTCCAACGCACCAGCGCGCTCTCGGAGCGGCGAGCGTCGGCCAGCGTGTCGCATCGCTTGACGGCGCGGATGGTCTTGGTGGCGTTCTGCCAAGCAGGCTGCGCCACAATCCCCGACACAGCCGCTCCGTCGTGTCCGCTGAGTCGTTTGGCGAGTATCTGTTCATCGGTCTCGTCGTCGCTGCCGCTTGTCTGCCCGACGTACACCATCACCTTCCGTGCGTCTGTCGGATCGGAGTAATTGACTGTCTGGCCCTCGTAGAGAGCCGACCCTCGCACGGGCGCTGTGGTCTCTGCGGTGATCTCGTAGATGAGCCAGCGGGTCATGAGATTAGTCCGTTGCGGCGGAGCGCTCGTCTGATCGTTTCCAATTCTCGGCGATCGAGTTCTCGCTGCCAGAATCCAACGCCGATTTGCGGACATAGGTCACGATGATCTGAGGGATCTCGCGCGCCGACAGGATCGCGAGAGTGTCTGAGCGCTTCGATGGCTCGCCACTCGGTCCAACGGTAGTTGTCGGATTACTGAGTACCAGTTCACGGTCAGGGTGGTCTTGGAGATCAGTGTTGTACCAGACGAGCGTGCCCGCGGTCTGGCTGCCGTCGGTCAGGGAGCATTCAAGATAGACGTAGGTTTCGTCTGGTTGCTCGGTGCGGAAGTACCTATGCCAGACGGACTCGTCGGACAACGATTTGCCGGATAGTTTGGCGAGGAGGTCTTTTGGCCAGGCTCGGTAGGCGATAGCGACCGCGAGTCCTGAGGAGACTGACAGAAGTACCGCCGCCCATGTCCCGACGTACGCGAGTCTGGAGTTGCTTTCGAGCAGGTGACTCTCGGTCTCGCGCAGAATCTGAACGATGCTTGGCGAGTGACCACGCACGAATGGAACTGCTTGTGCGAGTCCGTACAGCGCCAGAGCTGCGGCATTGGCGAGCATCGCTACGACGACCAGGTTCGCACCTTCGACCGCTGTAGACAATGGGCGTGTGGGAACGGTTCGGCGACGGACTACGTAGTAGCAGTAGCCGGGAATCAGAAGATAGATCGCAACGAGCAGTCCCGCCAAGGTGCTGGGCATTGCCTAGAGGTTACCGCCGAGAGGGTTTTTTCGAGTGACTGCTTGGAGGCTTTGGTATTGAGCTTTTGGGGCGTGGTGGCGGAGGGACATTCCGCGGGGCGGCTCCGCGTTTCGAGAGCTTCGTCCCGCGAGTTCCCTGGTCTGCCATGCGTGGGAGACTATCAGAAATTCTGTCCTGCGGTCGAACCACCAGTCTGCGGCAGGTCCCGCTGATTCGACACAATCCACCGGGTCGAATCACCCTGACGAGCTAGCGGCGATCTGGGGCGTAGCCGACTACGGCTTCGTAGGTGTCTTCGTTGCTCATCTCCCGCACGAGCTTGTTGACCCAAGCCTTGGTATACCCGTAGCCGCGGCTGAGTCGGTCCCACCGGCAGAAGTCGCTGTCGGTCGCCTCCGGCTCCCCGGCACCGCCGACGGGACGCACACTGTAGTGCTGCCAACATCTTGTGTGCGTGTGCATGGTGAAGCGGTGCGGCAACCGTTCAGCGACGAGATTCACGACCTCTGTGGGGCGTAGCAGATCGTCGGATGCGACTGGAGTGATCTTCCGCTTCGTCGCGACGCCGATCTCTGCTAGCTGGTCGGCGATTTCGGGGGTGACCTGGTCTGGCCTGACGAAGCGAACGACCGAGTCGGCTGACCGTTCCCGATTCGCTGTCACAGCGACGAAGAAGATCTGGAGGCAGTAGTCCGAACTCTTGAGGATGTCTTCATCCAGTTCCGCGCGATGTCGAGCCAAGAACTCGACTACATCGGTAGGCAGCTGCGCTTGTGCCTTTCGAAGCGAGCTGAGCGCGCCGTCATTGCGGAATCCGCTCAGCTGGAGCGGGACGGCCAGCCGGTCGCCCAGCGCGGCTTCGTCTCCGAATTGCGTCACCAGGAGGTTCTCGAAGTTGAGAAGCATCGCTTGCGCCTCGCCGACTACAGCGGGATCCAGCGCCGGCAAGTATCGATGAGCGATCTGGTTTCGTAGCCCTAGGAAGAAGTCGAGATTGGCTCGAACCGGCCGATACTGATCGCCCCCTAGCGCTCGTTCAGTGAGTCTCCATGTGTCGAGGACCTTTGGGCGGCCTCCGATCAAGATCTGAGAGCCTTGTTCGTCGCGGTCGTAGTAGTCGACACCTGAGCGTTCCAGCAGCGCCTGGAGTAGCGAGTTCCATGCGATGACCATGAGGACGACGAACGTTTCAGTTCGGAAGCCTGCGATGGGGTCGTTGTAGACGCGTACGGCCGCGAGCGCCGCCTCGCGGCTCTTGGCCAGCAGCCGGTACTCCTCGGCCAGATCTCCAGCTTCGGTGGGAGAAATTCCGTTCGCTCGTAACAGAGCTTCCAATGCCGCGATCCGGGTGCTCTGACTCGACTGCCGCTCCGTTTCGACACCGAGCCAGCGCTTGACGTAAGCGGTGAATGCCTTTCCGTGGGAGGTTGCGTTGTCCCAGTATTCGATCTCTAACCGTGACTTCGCCTCCCCGTTCTGCCATCGCTCGTACATCTCGGTTGCGAGTTGCTCATGTTGCTCTTGAGTAAGGTCCCCTCCGGCACGATCGTTCATTTCGCTACTCCTGTCGGCTGGTGGTGACCGTACCCAGTCTCAGCTTCAATCCGAAGAGCCGGAACCCGCGGGCCAAGAGTCTTCGATACGATTGCGAGCGTAGAGGGATAGGGTGACCGAGGTTGTGAAGTCCCGTCGTCCTTCCGACGAGGATCAGCAATAAGGCCAACGATGAACCAGAGTCTTCGGCTGTTTGATCAGTTCGTGCGAAGCGAACACCGCCCCGCATCCAACTCAGAGACGAGCTACGAATTCTGGAACCGATCCGCGTGGCTGGCCTGCGAGAACATCCGTGGGGTGCTTGAGCGATGGTTCGCAAGCTACCCGGCCAGTCACCAAGTTGACCTTCACGCCCGCTTTCGCGAGCGTGACCAGAACCATGCGGCTGCTCTCTTCGAGTTGTATCTGCATCAGGTATTGATGCGCTTGGGGCTGTCGCCTGAGGTGCATCCCGAACCGGGGAGCGGGAAAGGCCGCCCAGACTTCGCTGTTGCTGGCGCTGGGGGAAGCAGGTGCTATCTCGAAGCGAATGTTGTCTCCAAGTCTCGATTGTTCTCAGACGACCCGCTCGAGAATGAGCTTCTCGATGCGATTAATACCGTCGCTGAGACTCGGCCGACCCGGATCGGCGTAGCCGTCAGCACCAAGGGGATGCTGGAGCGTTCCCACAAGAGGGCACCGATTCAGCAGGAGGTTCGAGCCTGGCTGGACCGCATCGATCCTGAAGTCCTCTCAGCTACTGCACCACACCGCAACCCATGTCTGCGTATTCAGCGGGATGGCTGGGAGGTTGAGCTTGTAGCCTTTGGCCCCTTGTCGCTGCCGACTCGTCGTTTGATCCAGATGGGGCCGACGAAGACAGGGTGGTTGGACGAAGGGTCACAGTTGGCGAAGAGCCTCAAGAGCAAGGCGAAGCGGTACGGCAAGCTTGATCGTCCGCTGATCCTGGCCATCAACACGAACGACGTCTCCACCTCTGGCCAGGATGAGTACGAGGCGCTGCTCGGGACTCGACACGGGATCTGGTGCAATGATTCTCCAACCCGTCACCAACGGGTCCACGGAGTGCTGTTCTTCCGGGGCCTGTTTCCAAGCAACATGCACAGTGTCGATTCTCGCCTGTACGTGAATCCCAACATCCAAGCCGACATCCCCGAGGAACTTCTGACGCTGAGCAACATGTGGCAGCGCAATGGGAAGTGGCAAGTCAAGCAAGGACTGAGCCTTGGAGCGGTTCTTGAGCTACCTGACGACTGGCCGGGCGAGGTCACTGCTTCCAACTGGCACAACCCAAGCCAATAGCGGACGCGTCGAGACTTGGCGACCGGGCGGTGCCACTCGGTCTGGGATCTCGCAGGTTGCAACAAGCAGTCCCGCCAAGGTGCTGGGCATTGGGGGCTCTTCGGAAATTAGGTCGGAGTGAGGGTGTTGAGGAGCCGTTTATTGTGCATGCTCGGTGTTTGACCTGTGGTCGTGGCAGTGAAATGATTCCGCTATGAGTGAATCAGAAGATGCCGAGCCGGTAGGGGATTGTTACACGACCGCCGAGGATGCACCGCTCCCAATAGACACAAACAGGTATGCGATAGCGCTGCTCGCTGGCACCGCGAACGCAGGCGACTTGGACAGATACATGCATTGCCGGTACCTTCCGGTGATTAAGCCGCCTCAGGAAGAAACGTGACGATGCTGAGCCCGCGACGCTAAACGGTGGTAGCTGGGCCGCAGCGCCGCACTTCGATTGAAATGGGTCTGCCTTGTGACCGGAGCGGTTTTCTGAGCCGCTCCAGTTCGCTGCCTGACGACGACTTACCCCGTTGACAGCATTATGGCTCAATTTACCCTCGAGAGTCGTCCGGCCCTGGGATCTTGCCGAGGGAATTCAAGAAAGAGATTGCGTCTTCAAAGATGTCGGCTATCGCCTTCTGCCGGTCGTCGTCGATTGAGTGTTTGTGGAAGACTTTTGCTCGCTTGGCTCCCGGTCGATGTGCGCAGACACCGCGGAGGTCGTGGATCTTCCGCAGGAAGCCGATGTCCTGTGTTGGCTGTTGATGCCCTTTGTCGGCGAGCCATCGTTCGAGCAGGCTGATGGACCTCTCGCCGGCCTCACCTTTCGGCAGTTCCGATTTCAGCTGTTTGGTGTTGAGGCTTTCGACCAGCAGTTTGTGAATAGCGTGAACTTGATCGCAGAACTCGGTATCGCCCTCTCGGGGTGGGACGCGGAGGCTGGCGAGAAGCCCGGGTTCGCCCTCGTCGGGGTCTTTGAGCAAGTCCCAACTCCAGGTTGCGGCCCATCTGGCCCGGAACCTCTCGTATGCTTGTTGGAGCCGCCATGCGGGGGAGTCGGCTTCGGCCCATTCCCCCAGGATGTGCCGCTTGAAAGCGGTCTGGCTGGGTGCTCCCTCGGGTACGACTATGTTGTGGGCGAGCCAGTGGTGGCGTTCGCGTTCGGGCAGGTCGCGTCCGAGGTCCCCCAGCCACACCATCACATGGTCGGGGTGGTTGTTGTCCAGCCTCATGCTCCAAAGCCCACCGCAGGCGAGGTGTCCGTCGCTCACGTCGTATTTCGGGTCGGTGTAGTAGCGGTCGAGCACATCTGAAGCGAAGTACACGGGCGTGACATAGTTCAAGGCGTCGGGGTTGCGGCCGAAGTTGTTGCCCAGCGCGTCGGGATCGCAGGTGTTCTTGATTGGTTTCCCCTCCGCTGTTTCGCCGACGACGAACTCCGGGTAGACAACATCCTCATGCTGTCCGAACGGACGTTCTCCGCGTTCTGGTCTGGGTGGGGGCAGTATCAGCTTCTTGCCAATGAGCAGAGACGACCAGTCGCCCGTGCGTGCGTTTCCCCGTACCGACAGGTGCAGGTGGTGGTCGCCGCCCTTGTAGTCGTGCTCCAGCACAGGATCGTCGCAAAAAGAGGCAGTGGTGATCAGCGAATCCACGTATCGGACCAGCACAACCTGCGCAGCCGCTTGAAACTGCCGCAACAGCTTCGTGCGCACCCGTACGAGGGAGTCGCTCACCTCGCAGGCGACCTCGTCAGTGCCGTCGTCGTAAAGCTTCTTGTATGTTCCGCAATCGGCGTGCCACAAGTTGTGGTAGAGACTGAACTCTTGAAGCAGATGCGGGAGCATCTGCGGGAGGCACCCAAGGTGGTCTTGGACGATGACGATGGGCTCAACCCCGTTGTCGCCGAAGGAACGGTCGTAGCCGACCTCGCCATCGCTGGACCAGCAATGTGATGGCCCGCCACTTGCTATACGGACATCCCAGTTGTAATCCCCCAAAATGGCAGGCACCGAAGACAGCGGAGCAAATCCGGCGAACAAGCACGGGTCGCCACTGCGGTACACGATGGTCCAGGACCCCTCATCGCCAGCGAGGAACTCTCGCACCACTTCCCCTTGCCAGGATTCACCGGGAGGCTTCTTTCGCGTGGAAGGCACTCGCGCAGCCTAGGACTTCACACACCGTCGTATCCTCCATTCCACCGCGGAACCCCATCAGGTGCTCGTCGAGCCCCAGCGCCTCAGCCTGGACGATGAGCTCGACATCGGCGTCCAGCAGCGCCTTTCCCCAGCGGCGCACAGGCGGCGACTGGCTGAAGATGCTCTGGTGAACTGCGGGGACCTAGCGCTCTCGGTGTCGTTCCGGCGGACGGTGGCTGGATCGTCTGCCGAGTTACTACTGTGACAAACAGCCAAGAATTGTTCACTCAGTTGTTCGTGTGCGGGCTGTTTCGCCTGTCGGGTTGCCAAGTCGAGTGAGGTTGAACCCTTGAGAGCAGGTGCGGTGAGTTGAGGACCTACGTCTCGACGGCGACTTGGCCGGTCACGGCTGCGGTGATCAGCGCGGTTCGGTACTCCTGTAGGAGCTTGATGACAGACTCCTCTCGCGAGGACAGAGCGTCAATGCGTGCGGTCTCGGCATCGAGGTAGTCAGCGATCGCCCGTTGCTCGACAAGCGGAGGGATAGCGATTGGAAGGAAGGCTTGATCGCCTTCACTCAGGGAGGGTACCGCTCCTGGATTCACATGGAGTCCAAAGTCGATGAGCAACAGGGTGTAAAGCGCCCATTCTGTCGTTATTCGGCTCGCGTCGGGAATGTAGGCGCTCATGTTGTTGTCGATGCACGATGGTTGGGCGACAATCCGTCGTCGATTCAGCAAGAGAGCTGCCCCGATCTTGGCATAGGCGATGGCACCTTTGGGGATGACCTGAGCACGAAGTGAAGTTGCTGTTTCGCGACTGATTGTGTGTTTCGAATTGGCAAGCCAAAGTCCGTCCTTGGCCTTACTCAGGTCTCCGACTTTGAAGAACGGTAACTCTTCATCTCCCACACCTTGGAGTGCTTCGGGGAATCCTGCCCCTCCAACGAGTTTGCCCACGTCTTTGAGGCGTCGCGCTTCCCAATGTGTGGGGATGTCGCGTAGCCAGTCGATGCCGGAGGGGCGGAAGTGGGGGGAGGGGTCGAGGCCGCGGGTTACGGTCTGGGTGATCAGGGCGGTGCGCTTCTCGGTGAGGAGGTCGATGAGGCGGCGTTTCTTGGAGATGAGGGTGTCGATGCGGGCGGTCTCGGCATCGAGGTAGTCAGCAATCGCCCTCTGCTCGGGGAGTGGGTGCCACGGAAGTTGAAGGCTCCCGTATCGTTCAGCGTTGAAGTTGGCGATTGTTGAAGAGACGGCGTTGGTCTTGACTCCGTCTTCGAAGAACGTCGCCTGAGAGCAGTAGTTGAGGTAACGGGGATCGACGTTTGACCTTGGTCTGAAGCGGATCAGATAGCCAGCGAACGTGGATGGGGGCAAAGATGTTGTGCAGAGAAAGGAGCGCCCGAGGGTTCCGCTCCGGCTCAGCAGCAGATCCCCGGCGGGCAGTCGATAGTCGGAACTTGCGCCTTCGGTGTTGATATAGACCTCGTTCTCCGACTTGAGCGAACCGTCTTCATTGATGTCTGTCGTCCTGAGTAGTCGCAAACCCCCGGAAGGGTGATCTGTGTACTCAGACGAAGACACGTTCAACCCGTACTGTGGTGGTTCGGCGCAGAAGTATTTCAACGGTCGCCATCTGGACGGCAGCGTCTGCGTATGAGAGGGCAAGCTCACTCGGAGACCTCGGATAGGAGGGTTTGGATCTCGGCTTCTAGGGTTTTGATTTCGGTGTTGATCTCGGTGAGGGGGCGGGGTGGGGTGTAGGTGTAGAAATGGCGGGTCAGGGGGATCTCGTAGCCGATCTTGGTCTTGTCGGGGTCGTGCCAGGCGTCGGGGACGTAGGGGAGCACCTCGGACTCCATGTAGTCGTCGATGGCGGTGGTGTACTCGATGGTCTCGAGCCGTGCGCCGGGGTCGTCCTCGAAAGTCACGCTCACCGGGGGCAGCGGGATGTTCTCGTAGTCGCGCAGGTCGGGGTCGGGCCTGGGGTTTCCTGAGCGGTCGGTGATGATCGGGGCCTCGGGATCTTGCCCCGACGGCGGGGTGCCTTGCGGTTCGTGACAATCCAGAAGTACGTCGAGATCCCGGTGTTGTAGAAGAGCTGGTCGGGCAGGGCCACAACAGCTTCGAGCATGTCGTTCTCGATGATCCAACGCCGGATCTCCGACTCGCCCGAGCCCGCACCCCCAGTGAACAGCGGCGACCCGTTGAACACGATCGCCAGACGGGCGCCGCCCTCACTCGAAGGCTTCATCTTCGAGACCATGTGCTGCAGGAACAGGAAGCTGCCGTCGTTGATGCGGGGCAGGCCGGCCCCGAAACGCCCGGCGAAGCCCAGAGCCGAATGCTCGCCTCGCACCGAGTCGGCCACCATCTTCCACTCCACGCCGAAAGGAGGATTCGCCAGCAGGTAGTCGAAACGCTCACCGGAGTGCTGGTCGTCGTCGAAGCTGTTGCCGAAACGGATGTTGGCCGCCTCCTGGCCCTTGATGAGCATGTCGGCCCGGCAGGTGGCGTAGGTCTCGGCGTTCAACTCCTGGCCGAACACCGCAGACGAGCCTGCGGGTTGAGCCTGCGCAGGTGATCCTCAGCGACCGACAGCATCCCGCCGGTCCCGCACGCCGGATCGAGCAGCGTCTTGACCACACCGGGGCGCGTCAACAACTCGTCGTCGTCGATGAACAGCAGGTTCACCATCAACCGGATCACCTCACGGGGCGTGAAATGCTCACCCGCCGTCTCGTTCGACAGCTCAGAGAACCTGCGGATCAACTCCTCGTAGAGATAACCCATGTCGAGGTCCGAGACCGACTCGGGGCTCAGGTCGATGTCGGCGAACTTCGACACCACCAGATACAGCAGGTTGTGCTCGTCGAGGCGGTCGATCTGCACGTCGAAGTTGAACTTGTCGACAATGTCACGCGCCGACTCGGAGAACCCGGCGATGTAGTTCCGCAGGTTGCCGGCCACATTGTCGGGATCGCCGAGCAGGGTGCCGAACGTGTGCCTCGACGTGTTGACGAACGGCTGCCGAGCCACCTGCTGCAGCACCGGCTCACGATTCTGCAGCGACGGCGGCAGGCTCGCCAGGCGCTCCAGCACAGCCTCCTTGGTCGGCTCCAACACGCAGTCCAGGCGCCGCAGCACCGTCAACGGCAGGATCACCCGACCGTACTCCGACTGCTTGTAGACGCCCCGCAGCAGATCCGCCACCGACCAGATGAACCCCGCATGATTGTTGACCGCTGTCTCGCTCATTGATTCCATTCTGGACGGTGTGCGGTCGTCACACTAGAAGATCAGGGACGTTCCGTCCTACCCGTGCTCAGCGCACAGAGTCTCGCGGTCTGCCGAACTGAGCACCGTCGCCGACAGCGGCGCTGAGGCGGGCGGTGCATGGTCGTTGCCAGGTCAGTTCGGTTCTGGTAGGGTCTGAGCACTTGCCAAGTCGAGGCAGCAGCTTCCCCCAGATTCGATTGATTTGATGGAGGTTGCCATGACGGTGAGTGAGGAACAGCGACTCGAGTTGTTCCACCGTTTGAGTGAGCAGATCGGAGAGGGGGCTGCGAACACGCTGATGGAGTCTTTACCCCCCTTTTCGTGGCACGACGTCGCCACCAAAGACGACCTCAAGGCCCTGAAGGAATGGACCGAGGTCAAGTTCGAGCGAGTCGATGCGCAGTTCGTTGCGCTGTCCGCCGAGTTTCGGACTGCGATCGCCGAACTCTCCGCCAACATGACCAACGAGATTGCGGGCCTGTCCAAGGAGATCTCCGGCCTGTCCAAGGAGATCTCGGGCCTGTCAATGGACAACGCGAGACAGACTTGGGTGTTCGTGTCCACGGTGGCTGCCCTTGCGGTGGCCGTGTGCGCGACGATCGCCGGTGGTGTGTTCTTCGCCTGAACCCGCAGGTGCGGCCGGGCCGGGCCGGCGTGCCTGACAGTCGGAAACTGAGACCTACCCGGGTCAGCGGGGTTGGCAGGTGGGGCACCAGGTGGTGCTGCGGGCGTCGATGACTCGGCGGCGCATGACGGTGCCGCAACGGTCGCAGGGCTCTCCGGAGCGGCCGTAGCAGTGCAGCTCGTGTTGGTTGGTGCCCGCTTGGCCGTCTGAGTCCACGTAGTCGCGCAGGGTCGTGCCGCCGTACTTGACACCGGATTCGAGGGCCGTGCGGATGCCCTCGACCAGGCGCTCCGCCCGCTGCGGGCTCAGCCGGCGGGTCGCGGGGTTGATCCTGGCGAGCCAGAAGGCCTCGTCGGCGTATATGTTGCCGATCCCCGCCACCGGGCGCTGAGACAACAGCAGGGTCTTGACATGGCGGTCCGAGCGCTTCACGAAGGCAGCCAGCGACCGCCCGGTGAAGGCCGGATCCCACGGCTCAGGCCCCAGAGCAGCCAGCGTGGGGATGCCGCCGTGGTCACCGCGCTCAACATGGTGGATGCGCCCGAAACGCCGAATGTCGTGGAACGTCAGCCGCCCACCGCTATCGAGGTCCCACCAGGCCCGAAGATGTGGATGCTCCAGCGCTTCGGGAGTCGGCTCCCGCACCGCGAGACGACCCGTCATCCCCAGATGCACGATCAACTCCTCGTCGCCGGAGAGGTCGAAGAGCAGGTACTTCCCCCGGCGGCGAACAGCGATGATCTCTGCACCCACAGCACCGACGGCGGGCGTGAACTTCGCCGAGGGGTGCGACCCGGCATCGACGATCTCCGCTCCCACCACACGCGGCTCGAGTTGGCGGCGGATCGTCTCCACCTCAGGCAGTTCAGGCATGTCGGCACCCTATTGCAGTGGTATCGGCGCAACCAAGGCAGGCGTCTCGGCGCAACAGAGGCGCGCGTTGGTGCAACTCGAGGATCAGGCTGACACGTCCCTCGGTCGTGGCGGGATGTTGCGTCTGCGTCTAAACGTGGGGTGGAGCGACCAGACCTGGCTCGTGTCAGGCCCAGAGCGCCGAGATCGGCACAGCCGCGATCCTGTCCGCGAGCTCGAACGTGTCACGTCCCGTATGGAGCACCACTCCGGCCGCGAACTGGTCGCCCATCGAGTCGCGGAGCCACATCAGATGGCGTGCATCAGACTGGCCGACTCGGGACGCGGATTTGATCTCGATGCCGACTATCCGCCCGCCTCCGAGTTCAGCGATCACATCGACCTCTCGGCGACCGTTGTGCTCGCGCAGGTGCGCGAGCCGGTACCGCGTTCTCGATACGAGTGCCTCAGGCCGCAACTGGGCGACGACGAACGTGCCGATCAAGTTGTCGAGGAGGTTGCCCGAACTCAACACATCGTCTGTCTCCACCCGGAGAATCCCCGCGAGCAGACCGGAGTCGATCACGTACCGCTTGGGGGTTCGACTGAGGCGTTTCAACCGGTTGGTCGACCATGCGGGCAGCTCGTCAACGACCTGAAGATCACGCAGCAGGGCTTCGTAACCGAGGGCTGTCCTGCGGTTGACGCCGGCCGCGTCATAGATCGTCTGCTGGTGGACCACGCAACTTGAGTTGACCGCGTACGCCTCAAGGTAGCGGAGCAGCCGAACATAGTCGGGCGCCCCGCCGTAGGACCGGGCGTCCCGCATAGCCACCTGCTCGGCGTAACTCTCGAGCCAGGCGCGCCCCGTGGTTTCTCCCAGTTCCAGTGCAGGTTCAGGGAAACCGCCTCGCATCGCGAGTTGGAGGTAATCACGCAAGTCCAACGCCGGCGCCGCAGCAGCGGACGTAAGGTCGCCTTCCACCACTCGGTCGATGAACGGCCGCACGGGTCTTTGAAGCTGTTCGGCGACCGTCAGGGGATGCATTTGCAGAATCACGATCCTGCCGGTGCCCGGCCAATAGTGGTCGACGGCGCCGGTCCTCGCAGACCCCGTAATGAGATAGCGACCGGGCTGGCGATCCGTGTCGACAGCTCGTTTCACCGCGCCCAGCACCTCCGGGACTCCCTGCCACTCGTCGAGCAGGACGGGTTCGGCTCGTCCGCTCAGGGCTGCATCCGGGCTGGTAGAAAATGCGGCAGCGTCATCGGAGTCGAGCCGTACGATGCTCTGTGCATGCTTGGTGGCCGTGGTCGTCTTGCCACAAGCGCGCGGCCCGATCAGCATGACCGCCGGCAGTTCCTTGAGGTACTGCGAGAGAAGTTCGTCGACCAGCCTGGGCAGATAACGCGCCATATCGGCAGTGTATGCGAATATCGGTAGTGATCACCGGTTTTGAGCGGTATTGACTACCGGAAATCACATGTGTTGCCGTTGTGGGTCAGAGAACGGGTGCAGCGAGTGCGCCAGGTAGTGCTACGGGCACGCATGACTCGGCGTGACATGATGGTGTCGCAACGATCGCAGGACTCCTCGGAGCGCCCGTTGCAGTGCAGCCAGGGGCTCCACGGGCTTGTCAGTGCCCGGAACTATGCTGACGAACGTTCGTTCGCAACCGATGCAACCACGGTAACCACGGGAGGCTCCTGATGCCCCGACAACTCTCATTCGACTCCGGCTACGCCCGCGACGTCGTCGACGTCCCCGTCGCCGACGAGATGAGCGAGTCGTTCCTCGCCTACTCGCTGAGCGTCATCACCGCAAGGGCCATCCCCGACGTGAGAGACGGCCTCAAACCCGTGCAGCGCCGGATCCTCTGGTCGATGCTGCAGATGGGGGTCCGCCCCAACACACCGTTCCGCAAATCAGCCCGCATCGTCGGCGACACCATGGGCCGCTACCACCCCCACGGCGACTCCGCAATCTACGACACCCTGGTGCGGATGGGCCAAGACTTCTCGCGGATGCTTCCCTTAGTCGACCCGCAGGGCAACTTCGGCTCGCTCGACGATCCGCCCGCCGCATCGCGCTACACCGAATGCCGCCTCGCTGCCCCAGCCATGGACATGGTCCGCGAACTCGACGAGGACACCGTCGACTTCCGCGCAACCTATGACGGAGAAGGAGAGGAACCGTCGGTTCTGCCTGCCGCGGTGCCGAACCTCCTTGTCAACGGCACGAGTGGGATCGCAGTGGGGATGGCCACCAACATGGCCCCGCACAACCTGCGCGAAGTGGCGGAGTTGATCAGGCTGGTGATGACCAGGCGGCGTCCCAAACCGACCATCGACGAGATGATGAAGGTACTTCCCGGGCCCGACTTCCCGTCGGGAGGCACAGTGGTCAATGACGGCCTGCGCGAGGCATACGAGACCGGACGTGGTTCGTTCCGTATCCGTGCCAAGGCCGAACCCGAGCAGATCACCCGCTCCCGTCAAGCGCTGGTCGTCACCGAGCTGCCGTACCTCGTGGGGCCCGAGCGGGTGATCAGCAGAGTTCAGGAACTGGCCAACAACGGCAGGCTCGCAGGCATCGCGGGCATCGCCGACCTGAGCGACATGGAAGGACTGCGCATCCAGATCGACCTGAAACCCGGAGTCAACCCGCAACTAGCGCTCCAGGACCTGTACCGGCTGACGCCGCTCGAGGAGACGTTCGGAATCAACAATGTGGTGCTGGTCGACGGGGTGCCGACCACGCTCGGCATCCACGACCTGTGCCGCCACTACATAGAGCACCGCCTCGAGGTGATCGTCCGCCGCACCGAGTACCGCCTCGCCAAAGCACAGGACCGCCTGCACATCCTCGAGGGGCTGCTGGTCGCCCTCGACGCGATCGACGAGGTCGTCGCCATCATCCGAGGCTCCCAGGACGCGGCCGAAGCCAGGGTGAGGCTGATCGAACGGTTCCTGCTGACAGACGTCCAGGCAGCCCACATCCTCGACATGCCGCTGCGCCGGCTCACCGCGCTGGCCAAGCTCGAACTCGAGGAAGAGGCCACCGGGCTGCGCGTCGACATTGCGGAGTATCACAAGCTGCTCGACTCAGAGGTCCGCCGCCGCACCCTGGTACTCAAGGAACTCGACGAAATCGTCGAGGCCCACGGGGTCCCGAGGCGGGCCGAGATCATCGAACCCGACAGCATCGTGGTACACGAACAGCCCGCGCCTGACGAAACAGAGCCTGTGGGCGTAGACGAACCGTGTGTGGTGACCCTGTCGACGTCGGGCAATCTCGGCCGCGCCCCCACCAACGGCGCTCGCAGGGCGACCGTCGGCCGCCACGATCTGATCGCGGCCCGCGCCATGACCACCACAGGCGCGCAGATCATGGCGGTCACATCGGAGGGTCGAGCCGTCTCGGTGCGGGTGCAGGATCTGCCCGATGCCGCCGGCCGTGCCCGCGGAGTGCCCGCTTCGGTGCAGTTCGGGCTCAACAAGGGCGAGACGGTGCTGACGCTGCTCACCGACGGCGACGAACGCCTGGTGCTGGTGACAGCCGGCGGCGTGGTCAAGAGGCTGACCCTCGGCGAGGTGATGGGCACCAGATCGTCGGCGACTGTGATCTCGTTGAAAGGCGCCGACCGGGTTGTCGCGGCGTTTCGGGCGCCCCTCGGCGTCGACATCGCGTTCGTTGCATCTGACGGCCAGGTGCTGCGCACGCCCGTCGACGCGATCAACGACCAGGGGCGGGGTGCTGGTGGTGTGGCCGGGATGAGATTACTCGACGGGGCCGAGGTCGTGGGCGCGGACGTGATGCTCGGCGACGGTGTGGTGCTGACTGTCACCAGCGCTGGGGGTGTCAAGGCGACACCGTACGGCGACCTGCTGGCGAAGGGCCGCGGCGGCCAGGGTGTGCGCATCGCCCGGATAGCCGACGGTGAGACCGTCACGGGCACCTGGTTCGGCCCGGCGGCCATGACAGACGTTTTCGCGTTGATGGCCGACTACGAAGACCCGCGCAAGCTCGACCCCAACCCTGTCGCGTTCAACATTGAAGCAAGTGCCCGTGATCTGGTGCCGAGCCGTACCGAACGCCAAATAATGGTGGTGGGAGACGCACGCTGGTAACTCCGATTCGACGATCTCGGTCAGGCGGACTGATCCAGTGCTTGGATGAGCGAACTGCTCGATTTCCAGTGTCTCGCACCGACATGTTGGCATGTCGGCCGATGAGGTGGGGAGTGTCAGTCAATTCTGACGGTCCCTGGCGCGACGAAAAGACCCGAAACCAACTTCTCACACTCGCCGCTTGACAAGGGGGCTTCTGACAGTCCCATGAGGTGCCCAGAACCAGAGCAGCAGCGGCCGATCACCGTCTAGGACCGAGACAGGTCGGTAATCGGACTCTAGTACTTGTCTCCGACTGGAGGCGTTTAGAACGTGCGCGGATTGAACACAGCGGGTGCGCCGAAGCCTGTCGTCTCCCGCTCTTGTTCGCTGCGCTCACGGGCCGCTCGGGCCACGGCCTCGTTCAGCCACGACCGTGTGCGGGATCAATCCGCTCGGCCTCTTAAGACTTCGATGGATCGCCGAACCCCGAGTTGCCGCCGGCACTGTGTTGTTCAGTTGTTGTTGATGGTGCCGGTGGCGCTGCGCCGGTCGGGTTCAGCGCCGTCGACGCGGGCCAGGTAGAGGATCATCCGTTCCGGTTGTTCGTTGATGTCGTCGACTGTTGTTTGGATGTGAACAGTTTTACGGGTTTCGCCTGGTCGGAAGACGACCCGTCCGTTGGTGAACGTGTAGTCGTCGGTGGTGGCTTCACCGCGCAGGGTGCTGTAGGCGACCTCGACAGTGGTGGGCGACGCCCGGTTCAAGCTGATCACGAAGTTCAGGGTCTGGCCCTCTTCCGCCTCGGCGTCTGACACCGACAGGATCACAGGCTCCAACACCACCAGCGCCCCCGGGGTCGGTTGCGGTGTTGGTACTCGGGTTGGCGCCGGTTGCGGCGCCGACTGTTGCGGCGCTGACTGCGGTGTTGGTTGCGGCACCGACTGCGGCACCGACTGCGGTGTTGGTTGCGGCGGGTCGTCGTCGAGCAGGTCCAAACTGACACTGAACGGGTCGCCCAGTGTGTAGCTGGCACCGGGTTTGATCCTTCCCTCGATTCGGCCGTCGGCGCGGTGTTCGGTGTCGGAGTAGGCGGTAACGGTCCAAGTGGCTGTGGTCTGCCCGGCGGTGATGGTGACCCGGTCGGTGGATTCGCTGCCGACATAGTTTAGGCCCTCTCCCATCTCTTGTGCGGTTCCCACGTTCACTGTGACGTCGTTTTGGGGTGCGGGGTCAGCAGTAACCGTGAACGTCACTTGGTCGCCCTCGTCAACTGACTGTGTTGTGGTTGACAGTGTCAGCGTCGGCGGCTCGGGTTGGGTCTGTGATTGCGGTGACCGCAGCGACGGCGGCGGGTGCTCTGTGACTCTGCCGTGGACTTTGTTGTGGCTGCGCAGCTTCGCGTTGTTTATGTCAAAATCACCGGTGAATCGGTGCTCGATTGTGAAACTCGTCCAAGTCGGCGGTCTCGTAGCGGCCCAACGACTGTTTGACACGACAGGTGTGGTGACGGTGATCGTGTGTTCCGTTTGCCAGTCCTCAGAGGTCCAGGTGACGCTGGACGGCTGGAAGGTCAACCCCATCCAGCCATGGGTTCTGATGGGCGTGACAGTCACCGTGTCGCCCCGTGCCGGCTGATTCGTGAGCTTGAGTTTGTACTGGTTGCTGCTGCCTTGGTGGATGTTGAAGCAACCGGTGTTGGGTGTGAGGTTGCGATGGCAGGAAAGTTCCCGCGGTTGGCCGTGTTCGTCGAGTGCCGTGTCCATGACCCTCACATCAGCGACCGTGAGGCCCTTGCGGGTCGTGACACCGACCGACCCTCTTGCACTTCGCCAATAGGGGAATTCAAAGTGGATTCGACCTCTTCTTTCGTAATTGAAGCCGTCGTCGAGGGCCCTGAACGTGACAGTGATACCGCCCCCGACAACATCAGCGTTGGTGAGGCTGATCAGTTCTTGGCTGCTGGGGGTCGCGAAGTTGGTAATAACGCCATTACGGTTACGTTGAATACTTACAATGCCGTACCTGTCCGCCCCCGGTTGCAGATGGACGGTTGGGGTTGAAATGTCGAGGTACGTCCATCCGCTGCGGCCTGTACCTTCCCCGCCCCGAATTCGGTACGTTCCTCCATGATGTGGGGAGCACAAGTTGAAATGCCCGCTCAAGTTGACATTGACTGTGAACTCTTCGCCCCTGCTCACCTCAACAGATGACCTGTCCAGCACAACGTACGGGGCCACATAGCTGCCAGAAGGGGGTGTGCACTCAGCGGAAGCCGTCTCCTCTGGGAGAAGCACGAAGGCGAGACTGGCCAGGATCACGACCGCGCTTGAGCCGACGACTGCTAGTGGCAACCACGGACCCTGTCTGCTGTTATGGAGTCGATCTACAGCATGTCTGGCAATACGAGTGCGTATAAATGCTCGAGATGAGATTTTGTTGGGGAGTTTCATGTCAAGCTCCAAGAGTCTGGATGTCCGGTCAAGTCAGAGAGGTTACAGTAAACGAACAGTTTAATTCATTATTAGTGAAATATTAGTGCAATATTATTGCAATAAACGCCAAAAACAAACAAATAGTCTCCCCAAGGGAGTTTCTAGAGGGACTGATGCGGCTCTTCGGAAATTAGCGGGGAGTGATGGTGGACAAGAGTTCCAAGTTGGGTTTGCCGACATACAGCAGAACCCGGATCCGGTAAGTGGTTGAAGCGTCGGAACCCGAACGCTGTTCGTCATGGTCCATACAAAATCTCCCAAGATCTGCATCTCCAATTTGCGCGCGCCCTAACAGCGGATCTGACAAATATCCCTGTTGTGCTGGGGATTTAGGGAGCAATCGGGGCCGTCTGGGAACAACGGCAAATTGTGGGAAGCACCCCGTACGGGATTCGAACCCGTGTTACCGGCGTGAAAGGCCGGCGTCCTAGGCCGCTGGACGAACGGGGCCCGACCAGCGAACCGGCCGACCGACAGCATACGCTGTCTGAACCCGTAGCGTACGCGTATCGGGGTGGATGCGGCGCAGTGTCCAATGGTCGCTACCCGAAGCGACGAGATCTCACCAAAGCGTCGGGACAGCGGTTGTCCTCCACATCGAGAGGTGGTTGCCCTCTTCCTCTCTCGACGATGACGGATGTTGAGATGTCGTAGCAGGACGTCTGGGTGAATCCGTGCCACACAACATGTTGATCCCGTTTGATCCGGGTTGTGACGCTCATGGTGATCGAATCTCGATCTCACAGTGCCGACAGGCCGCTGCCCGCGGGCAGCGTTGACGGGGCAGAGAGTTCGGTGGCATCGAGTCGGCGACGCTCATCAAGCAGGGCCGCCTCGGCAGCTCGCAGCAGGTCTCGGGCCCTGGGAACGGTCCCTGTTTCGATGTTCATGATGCTAGTGCCATCCTAAGGTTCTTGATTCGCGTACTGCGATCGCGGCGCTCCTGTAGAGCGGTCTCGAGGCCGACTCCGACGAATCGGGCGGTGTTGTTCGGCGCCGATCACCCTACGAGATCCATGTCGGCTCCGATGACCGTGGCGACCATCACGCACCCCCGCCCGAGACGGCGTCGCGGTGCAACAAGATCGGCTCGATTCCGCCGGGGACCTGGATAGACCCGATCGGATAGGGCGCGTCAACGATGTTGGAAGGATCGCTGCCTGCGCTCCCACTGAGCTCCCCGATCCCACCCCGTTCATCGCCGGCAAGGAAGTGGTACTGACCACTGGTGTGGAGCTGCTTGAAGGTCCCCGCGACCGGCACGAGTCGTTCGTCGAGCGGCTCGCGGACGTCGACGTTGCGGCCATTGGACTCGGCACTGGGATGAGCCGTCCGTTCGTCCTCCCCGAATGCTGGTAGCAGCGAGCCGTCGCGCGATGGCGCTGATCGAGGCCCCGCTCGAGACGCCGTTCGAAGTTGGAGGCAGTGCTCTTTAACAGCCGCCAATAGTCTTGTCGACAGATGCTGAAGCTCACCGGTAGACCCCAAGCCTCAACGTACTGGGTCTCGTCATGCCGTCCTGATCTGTCGAAGTGTCTACACAAGCTGAAGTGTCTACACAACGGGGTCTGCCTCATGTCACCTCGAACCGGTAGTCCCGGCGCTGGAACTGTGGACGCCTTCAATCTCCGAGAACCGACGCGATCGGCTCAACCCGCGCAATCGGCTCAAGATGGTCCTGCTTGCCGAGGTTCAGCATTCTCTGAGGGACGTGACCGATCGTGATAGCCCTTGTCACCGACTCGTCGTCGCAGATGCCTCCGGAGCTCGCTGCTGGGCTCGGGGTCCGGGTCGCTCCGATCATCGTCAATATCGACGGTGTTGAATATCGCGAGGGGGTCGACCTGACCGCCGATGATTTCTGGTCGCTGTCGGGCAACAGAAGTGTCGGCGAGATCACAACTTCACAGCCGAGTCCCGGGACGTTCAGCGAGATCTATCGGTCCGCTGTCGAACAGGGTGCGACCGACGTCGTTTCGGTGCATGTTGGTGCTGAATACTCAGGAACGGTCAACAGCGCACGGATCGCGGCCGAAACAATCGATGTTGATGTGCATGTCGTCGACTCCGGCACTGCTTCGTTCGGCGTTGCGTGCTGTGTCTGGGAGGCCGCCTCAGCGGTTGCAGCGGGTGCATCGGCAGCGGAGGTGGTAGCGCGGGTCCAACGGATACGCCCTGCAATCGGGACGGCGTTCATTCTCAGCGTGTTGGACTTCGCTCGTCGGGGCGGTCGCTTCAACACGGATCTGCTGCCCGAACGCGAACAGAGCGAACCCGAAGGGCTCGCAGTCCTCTCGGGTTACGGAAGCGATCTTGGGGTTGTTGCACTAGGGCACAGCGTCGATGAGTTGTGCGATCAGATCGTTGGATGCTTCCTGGCTTCAGGTCGACCGATAAGGGCCGGCGTGTGCCTGGCTGATCCGGCCACTTCGGTGTTCACCGAGGGCATTGAGTCCAGGTTGCGGGCTGCCTCTGTCGAGGTGGAGATGGTCCGGTACCGCGTGGGTCCGTCGATCGCTGCGCACACCGGACCCGGCACAGCCGGTGGTTTCTGGTACTGCACCGACACCTGACGCCGGACCCGGCGGCAAGGTCCTACGGTCCGGAGTCGCCGCCGGCGGCGGCGATGAGTTGTTCGAGGAGCCAGCCGATCCATTCGTAAAGGGCTGCCGAACCGCTGTCAGACAGATCGCAGCTGTCAAGATCAACGCCGGTGAGGATGATTTGTTCGCCTAGCACGAGACGGAGGCTGTTGAGGCTCTGCATCCACGCGGCGATCCCTGACTCGTCGAGTTCATGGCTCGAAAGTGTCGACTCGACGATTTCGACTGCTTCGAGACGGCTTCTCAGAAGTTCACCGTCAACCAAGTCCCTGAACGAGATCTCAGCTTCGGCGTCCTCGGGATGAGCGGGAGGCTTGAGCCGTCTCAACAAGGCACTGTCGGTGTCGGCGATCAGCAATTCGCGCAGATCCGACAGCACCTGCCCAAGCATTTCCTGTTCTTCAGAAGGCAACTCCATGAAGACGACGTCACCGTCGCGACGGAATCGGTTCATTCGTCCTTCTCCATGGTTGCCCAGAGGCCGTGCTCGTGAAGCCGAAAGACGTCGAACTCGGCTTTTTCTCTAGTTCCCGACGACACTACGGCTCTGCCGTCTAGATGGACTTCCATCATCAATCGGTGTGCCTTCTCTTCGGAGTAGCCGAACAACTTCTGGAACACGAACGTCACGTATGACATCAGATTGATCGGATCGTCCCAGACCAACACTCTCCACGGCCGCGCAAAATCCTCCGACAAGTCAACCCCTGATTCAGGGACAATGACCGGAGCGGTCATGTCACGGGCTCGAGCGGGTCGGCGAGCGACGCAGGCGAACCGACCGAAACTCCAGGGTCGACGGTCGTCGACAGGTGCAGGCGGATGATCGTTATCCAACTCAAAGATGCTCCGGTGATGTGGACACCGACCAAAAGCACCGGAACACCAGCAAAATACTGCCAATAACCGACTGCGCCTTGAGCTGTGAGCAGGCCGGCCGCAACCACTGCACGCCGACGGATCTCGGGTTGTTCTCGACGGTGGGCTGAACGGATCAACCACAGGAGCGCCGCCAGCAACATCAACGCGATGATGCTGTGAATGCGTGTCACTTCACGCACAAGGAACGGTAGACGTTGCGCGACTTCGGCTTCGTCGCTCCCGCTGTGAGGCCCTGAACCGGTGACGATCGTGCCACTGACGAGCAAGATCGCACCAACCGCTGAGACAACTCGCGCCGCTGGGGTACAGGACCCGCGCGAACGGCGTGCGGCACGGTCGTCACGCCCTGCGAGTTCCACAAGCACGACGGCGTTGGCCAACAGCACCATGCTCAACAAGAAGTGGCCCATCGTGAATCTGGGATCCAGTCCGGTTCGAACGAGCATCGCCCCCAACACGACTTGGGCAGCGACGCCGGCCACAAGCCCCCATGACCAACGCAGCAGATCCGCGCGCCGCGGTGAGCGTCGCAATGAACCCAGCACAGCCAAGACCACTGCCGCGGCCACCACCCCGGTGAACAGCCGGTTCACGAATTCGATCATGGCGTGATATTCAAAGTCGGCAACGAATCGGTCTTCTTCGCAATTCGGCCAGTCTGAGCAGCCGAGCCCCGAACCCGTCAAGCGCACTGCTCCACCCGACACAACGATCACGGTCAGTGACCAGAGCGCGCCGCGAGTCCAGCACCGGTAGCGGGCGGGACTGACAGGTCCAACAACAACTGCTCGCAACGACGCCGAGAACGAGGACACGATCAAAGGTTACGGCCTTGTTCGGCGCTCTTGTCCGTGTGACTGCACAGCCTTTGAGCCGCCGGCAGCATGGTCTTGGGTTGAGGGCCCTAACCTGACCGGTGTGAGTGACGTTACTGAGGTCCGGTCCAGGTCTCGAATCGCCGCGTTCTTGGCATTGACCAAACCGCGGATCATCGAACTGCTGCTCATTACCACCGTGCCCACGATGGTTGTGGCCGATGCGGGGATCCCTTCGATCTGGTTGATTGTCGCCACTGTGTTCGGTGGTGCGCTGGCCGCAGGTGGAGCCAACACCTTCAACATGTACATCGATCGTGACATCGACCGCCTCATGGAACGTACCAGAGGTCGCCCGCTCGTAACTGGCGAAGTCACCCCACCCCAGGCCTTGGTCTTTGCCTTCGTCCTTGAGATCGTCGCGTTTGCGTGGCTCTGGGGATTCGTCAACTTGTTGTCGGCCGTTCTGGCCGTTTCGGCCACTCTGTTCTATGTGTTCGTCTACTCGCTGTGGCTGAAGCGGACGTCGAAGAGCAACATCGTTATCGGCGGGGCCGCTGGAGCAGTACCGGTTCTGGTCGGCTGGTCTTCGGTCACCAACCGGCTCGACTGGCCGGCATTGGTGCTCTTCGCGATCATCTTCGTGTGGACGCCTCCCCACTTCTGGGCTTTGGCGATCCGCTACAAGGACGACTACGCCGCTGCGGATGTGCCGATGCTGCCGGTGGTTGTGAGCCTCAAAGCCACTGCGAGCAGGATTTTGATTTACACGCTGCTGCTTTGGGGGCTCACATTGTTGTTTGCGCCAACAGCCGGTATGGGCTGGCTTTACTTGTGCTCTGCGGTGCTGCTCGGAGCAGTATTCTCGGGATTGGCGGTCGGAGTCTTCCGCAGACCTGAACCACAGCGGGCAATGCGATTGTTCGGATGGTCGATCACTTATGTGACGTTGTTGTTCGCGGCGATGGCAGTCGATGAGGTGGTACGCAGTGGGATTTGACAGATTCACGGCGGGATGCAACAGATTCGCAGCGGAGTGCGACAAAGTCCTGCCGCCGGGTTTCTATTGTGATGCTCGCGTCCCTGTAGGATTGTCGGCTGGTAACGCAACTCAGCTATCAGCAGACAGAAGTGAGCGGTTTTGTGCGCCGGGGGCGCTCGGAGGACATTTGCCAAAATGACGATGACCGAATCACCACCAGTTGCGAACACCGCGCTGGCGGCAGCCCCGCCCCGAGTTGTCGGCCTCTTCGACGTCCTCACCACCACAGACCACAAGCGCACAGGCCGCCTGTGGCTCTGGTCCGGTGTGTCGGCTTTATTGGCGGCAACGATCGTTGGAGCACTTCTGGCTGTCGAGAACAGCAATTCGTCACCCAATTCGTCACCCGACGATCTTTTCGGGGGTGTCAACAACTACTTCCAGTATTTCAGCCTCTACCGCTTCGGTCTGGCACTGTTGGTCGTGGCCCCGTTGTTTCTGGGTCTAGCCACGATCGTGGTGCCGATGCAGGTTGGTGCCACAAATATTGCTTTCCCTCGAGCAGCCCATGGCGCTGCCTGGTTGTTCATGATCGGCGCGGGGATCACTGTGGTCTCGGTTGTGGCCGGCGGCGGTTGGGGCACACTTGACGGCGTATCGGCTGGTGAGCACGACGCCATCGCCTTGACCCTGGTTGGTACCGGGTTGGTGATCGCCTCGATTCTGATGGCCTCGATCTGTGTTGCGACGACGGTCGTCTCGCTACGAGTTGCGGGCATGAACCTGATGAGAGTCCCGTTGTTCGCCTGGTCGATGCTGGTAACCACGAGCGTCTGGTTGTTGACCCTGCCGGTTGCCCTCGCGAACCTCGTCCTCATTTATTCAGATCTTCACGGCGGTCCGAGAGAAACGTTCGGTATTGCTGATTCTATTTACGAGCAGCTCGGCTGGCTGGTTGAACAACCGCAGGTTTATGCCTTCGCGATTCCCGTGTTGGGAGTACTGGGCCAGATCGCACCGGTCGTTGCGAAACACCGCCATACGCAACATGCGGTTGCGGTGATGTTGATCGGTTTGTTCGGTCTGTTGTCGGTGGGAGGATGGAGCCAGCCCTCGTTCCAGGACGACTACGACGAGAAGTTCATCTTTATTGTGTTCGGACTTATTGCAGTGCTGCCAGTGCTGGGTTCCATTGGCGCTGCGACCGACACGATCACGAAACACAGAGGCGCTGCAGCAGCTGCTGGCACAACGGCAGATTCCACCAACGCAACGGCCGGTGGCAGTGGCCGGTCCGGGCTTTGGTCCGTGCATGGCATAGGAGCGGTCGCGGCGGCTTCATTGCTGCTTGGCGGCACTGTCGTCGGACTGGCGCGAGTTGTTCAACCTTGGGATCTGGGTGGACGGACCACGCTTACCGCGGTGATGAACCTTGTGCTTTACGGCGCGGTGGTTGCTGCGATTGCCGGTATCTGGTTCTGGGCCCCCAAGATCAGCGGTCGTCATCTCCCGGTCGTGATGGGCCGCCTGATCCTGTTCGACCTCGTGGCCGGTGCGGTTCTGCTCGGCGCTGCGGATTTCATCAGCGGTTTCCTCGAAGCCCCGGCGTTCGGGTATCAAGTGGCCGACAGTGCTGCGCCGCTGATGGCCGTGCCTTCGGACCAGAACCTCATCGAGGTGCTGAATGTGGTCGCTGCGGTGGGTGCAGTGCTCATCGCGCTGGGCGTCCTCGGAACTGTAGCAGCGCTGGCTGGAGCCACGAGATCCAACGAAGCGGTCGATGACAACCCCTACGGCGGCCAAACCTTGGAGTGGACCACCTCGTCGTCCCCGCCATCCGGTAACTTCTCAGAACCACCGGAGCGTGTCGTGTCTGAAGCTCCGTTGCTGGACACCGTGAGCGAGAATGGAGAGGAGGTCTGATGGTTGCCACCACCGGGCTTCCAGCCCCTGAGATCACCCGGCCGCGCAGCCTGATGGTGGGCACCATGTTCGCATGCGCGGCTGCGTTGATGTTCTTCTTCGGTGTGATCGCGATCTACGTTCATGAACGTGCCAAGGCCCGCGACACCGGAGTCGAGTGGTTCCCGGAAGGTGTCGTCGAACTCGGGCCTTCAGGGTTCATCTTCTGGACCCTGTTACTGTCGATCTTCACAATTCAGTGGGCAGTGCAGGCGATCAATGCCGATGACCGCGTCAACGCCTACGTTGCTTTGGCTCTCACCGGCCTCTTCGGCGCAGCGATCTTCAACCAGATCTGGTTCATCATCAACGACACCGGGTTCGCTTTGGCTGCGGACAACGCCCAGTTCCTGTTCTTCGTCGTCAACGGAACCTTCATCGTCTTCCTGATCGCTGCGGTGGTGTTCGTGGCGTTCACGTTCGTGCGTGCAATGGCCGGCCAGTTCGGTCCCCGCAGAGCAGAGGCAGTCTCGTCAGCGGCCCTGTTCTGGAACACGGTCGTGTTCATGTGGGCAATCGTCTACTACCTCATCTATATAACGAAGTAGGGATCAGATGTTCACCACCGGCTTCAAATTCTTCTTCGGGATCGGGATGACACTGGCGACCGCCGCGGTGCTGTACGGCTACACGACAGGCGGCAACCACATGGGTCCGCTGTCAATGGGATGGAAGGGTGGTGTCGGTGAGCACCTCGGCTATTCACTGCTCCTGGGGTTTGGCGCCACCGCCATGACGGTGGCCTTGTTCCTAGTGTTCTTCAGAGACGCAGACCCCTCCGCCCAGGCCCACTACGCAGGTGTTGAGCAGATCCCGACCAACAATTTGGTTACTGCCAGTTTCTGGCCGGTGGTCGGCGCATTCGGGGTCGGCGCCATGGCAGTAGGGCTGGTCCTGCACACCGCGGTGTTCGTCACAGGGTTGGTGATCTGTGGGGTGGTAGCAGTCGAATGGCTGATGGACGGTTGGGCCGACAGGGCTACGGGCGACCCCGAAGCCAACCGAGTTCTGCGCAATCGGGTCATGGCCCCTGTCGAGATCCCGGTGTTGGGCGCGGCGATGGTGGCATTGGGCGTGTTGGCTACAAGCAGGATTCTGTTGGCCACCTCGAAACTCGGATCGGTGGTGGTTGCCGGGATTGTCTCGGTGTTGATCGTTGGTATAGCAGTGTTGTTCGCAAGCAGACCGCGGATCAACAAAAACGTTCTGGCCGGTTCGGTTCTGGTGTTGGCTGTGGCGGTGCTTGCGGGCGGGATCGTGGCCACGGTCGCCGGGGAACGAGACTTTGTACATCACGAAGACGAGAACCGAGACAACACTGATTCTGTGGAGGGACACGAAGGTGAGTGACTCTTTTCGTTCGCTGCGATCGCACGTTCACCGGGTTCTCCCGATCCGATCCCGGACCGCACGGGCTGCAGGGTCCACGCGGGCCGCGGGCCGATACCGATGGCCGCAGGCTTTGTTTCTGGGGCTCGCGTTCGTGTTGGCCGGCTGTGCCGGCGACGCGGAGCTCGACACCTTCCAACCCCGAAGCGAAACGGCCCGTCAGATCAACGCCTTGGCGATCCCGGTGTTCATTGTCGCCGGGGTTGTGTTGGCGCTCGTGTGCGGAGCCCTTCTGTGGTTGGCGATCAAGAATCGTGTGCCGGCCGACAAGGTGTACGAGGGCGAGTTCCCCGCACAGGTTTCGCACAACAACAAGTTGGAGATCGGCTGGACTCTCGGCCCGCTGGTCATCATGATTGTCATCGCCGTGGCCACCCTGGTCACGCATCTTGCGATCAACAGCACTGAAGCCAACGCCATTGAAGTGCAAGTCGACGGTAAGTCTGAGACATGGGAACCGAGAGTGGTTGTGGTCGGCCAGCAGTGGTGGTGGGAGTACCGTTACTACTTGACTCAAGACATCACCACAGAAGACCTCGACGACCCTCGGGATCTTCCTGACGCCACCATTGTCACCTCGGGCCAAATGGTGATCCCCACCGGCCAGGAGGTAGAGCTGATCATCACCTCGCGAGATGTCATCCACTCGCACTGGATTCCCGCGCTGAACGGCAAGAAGGACGCTGTGCCGGGGATGTACACACCGTGGAAGCTCGAAGCCGACGAACCAGGCGTCTATTTCGGGCAGTGCACCGAGTTCTGCGGTTTGTCGCACAGTCGGATGAGGATGCAGGCGGTTGCGGTCACGCCAAGCGATTTCCAGGCTTGGATCGATGCGCAGAGGGCTGAGGCCACACCGCCGACCGACGAAGAGCCTGCTGAGTACCGTGGTATGCAGGTGTTCACGAACTTCTGCGCCGGCTGCCACCTGATCAGGGGTTTCAACGACGACGACTACGACGGGGCCGAGACCGTCTCCGGATCTGCACCGGACCTGACCCACTTCGCCAGCCGCACAACGTTCGCGGGTGGTCTGTTCAACCTCTACAACCCGGACGGTTCGCTCAACGACGACGATCTCGCCGCCTGGATCCGCAACCCCGACGATGTGAAGGAGAACTACGCGGACGACCTTCCGGAGGGTTCGCTTCCGCGGGGCATGCCCGACATGGGGCTGTCCGAACGACAAATCGATGATGTGATCGCCTTGTTGGCCACACTCGGCCCCGAGCCGACCCACGCCCAGATCATGGCGACAGAGGTGGAGTGAGATGACCATCACCGAGAAACCTGTGACCGAGGGGCCCCTGGAGCTTGAATCCGGTACCGAGGCGTTGGTGGAACGACCCCTTGGTGTGCTTACCCGGCCGCAGGGCGGCAGGGGATGGCGGGACTGGCTGAGCACCGTTGACCACAAGAAGATCGGGATCATGTACGGCGTGTCCGCCATGGTCTTCTTCGTGGTGGGCGGCATCGAGGCCCTGTTGATCCGGCTGCAGTTGGCGGTACCCAACGGCGGTGTGCTTTCGGCTGACGTCTACAACCAGGTGTTCACCATGCATGGCGTGACCATGGTGTTCCTGTTCATCATGCCTTTGGCGGCGGCTTTCGCGAACTACTTGATTCCCCTCCAAATCGGTGCCAGAGATGTGGCATTTCCGCGGCTCAACGCGCTCTCGTACTGGATTTGGCTGTCGGGAGCAGTCTTTTTGAACAGTTCCTGGATAGTCGGTGGCGGTGGAGCCGACTGCGGCTGGTTCTGTTACTCGCCCAACAGCGGCTTGACGTTCTCGCCGAGTCATGGCGTTGACTTTTATGCACTGGGCCTGCTGATCGCGGGCATCGCCTCGTTGATCTCGGCCATCAACTTGATCGTAACCTGTCTCAACATGCGGGCCCCTGGAATGGACTTGTTCCGTATGCCGGTCCTGACTTGGATGCTGCTGATCACCCAGTTCCTGCTGCTGTTCGCGTTGCCGGTCATCACAGTAGCGCTCTTCTTGTTGATGTTCGACCGACTGTTCGACGCCAGTTTCTTCAATCCGGATGCGGGCGGAGATCCGTTGTTGTGGCAGCACCTCTTCTGGATATTTGGACATCCGGAGGTGTACATCATCGTCTTGCCGGCCTTCGGCGTCGTTTCTGAAGTGATCCCCACATTCAGCCGCAAGCCGATATTCGGCTACTCGTTCATGGTGTTCTCGGGTATAGCGATCGGCTTCATGGGATGGGGTGTATGGGCTCACCACATGTTCGTGTCCGGGATCGGTCCGATCTCGGTGGCGGCGTTCTCGCTGTCGACGATGTTCATCGCGGTTCCGACCGGCGTGAAGATATTGAACTGGTTGGCCACTATGTGGGGCGGACAGATCCGCTTCACCACGGCAATGCTCTTCGCGGTGGGAACCGTGGCGATGTTCACGATCGGTGGGCTCTCCGGAGTGACCCACGCCTTGGCCCCAGCCGACACGCAGCAGACCGACACCTATTACATCGTGGCTCATTTCCACTATGTGATCTTCGGTGGTGGCGTGCTCGGGTTGATGGGCGGCCTCTACTTCTGGTGGCCGAAAGTGTTCGGTTACATGCTCAACGAACGACGCGGCAAGGTCAATTTCTGGTTGATGCTCATCGGCTTCAATCTGACTTTCGGTCCCATGCACGTGCTTGGCCTTCAAGGGATGAGCCGTCGTATCGACACTTACTCGGCCGGGTTCGGCTTCGAGTTCTGGAACATGGTGGCGACCATAGGCTCGTTCATCATCGCCGTCTCGGTCCTGGTTTTCTTCCACAACATTTGGAAGTCGAAGCGGGATGCGGCCGATCTGCCGCCCCCGGGCCCTGATCCGTGGGACGCAAGGAGTCTCGAGTGGATGATCCCTTCGCCGACTCCGGAGCACAACTTTGATGAAGTCCCCACGGTGGACGGGCTCGATGAGTGGTGGCACCGCAAATACAGCTTTGATGACGACGGCAGGGTCGTGCAGATCGCCACGGCCGAGGAAGCAGCCCAGGACGGTTCGGCCGAGGGTGTGCATCTGCCCGCGCCGTCGTTCTGGCCGCTGGTGCTGGCTGTGGGCCTGCCGTTGATCGGCTATGGCCTGATCTTCAACCTTTGGCTGTGCGTTCCCGGCGGGTTGTTGGTCGGCATGGGCATGTTTGCGTGGGCCCTCGAGCCTGTCGATGACCCCGACGCCCCCCACGATCACCACCACGACGACGGTGGTGACGGCGACGGCGACGGCGACGGCGACGCTGCCGACGGTGACGACCACAACGACGACGCTGCCGAGGCTCCGGCTGCGCCCGGTGTCGGTAGTGCCGGCTCTGCCGAGGCTCCGGCTGCGCCCGGCGACAACACTGCCCTTGCTGCCGCGGTTCCGGCTGCGCCCGGTGTCGGTAGTGCCGGCTCTGCCGAGGCTCCGGCTGCGCCCGGCGACAACAGAGGAGGTGCTTGATGACCGCGGCAACCGCTGATGCGGCAGTCACCGAGGTCCACGACGATCACGGACCTTCCACTGGAATCTCCAACACCAAGTTGGCGATGTGGCTGTTCCTCGGTTCGGAATGCCTGCTCTTCGGTGGCCTGATCTCGACGTATCTGCTCTACAAGACACGGAGCGGCCCCGACAACCGGAAAATCCCGACCGACGTCTTCGACATTCCGTTCACCTCGATCAGTTCGTTCGTGCTGCTGATGAGTTCGCTGACGATGGTGCTGGCCCTCTCGGCTCTCACCCGAGGCGACAACCACGGGGCGCGGGTCTGGCTGCTGGCGACGAGCATGCTCGGCGGCGTGTTCATCGGCGGGCAGGTGTACGAGTTCACCAGCTTCCTGCGTGAGGGAGTCGGCTTCACCAACAATCCGGCCTCTTCAGCATTCTACGCGCTGACAGGGTTCCACGGGGTCCACGTCAGTCTCGGGATCGTGATGCTGATGTCGCTGTTCGTTGCTTCGTGGCAGGGCAAGCTGAAGCCAAAACACGCTGAGACCGTCGAGATCGCAGGTCTTTATTGGCACTTTGTTGACGTTGTGTGGATCTTCATCTTCACTGTCATCTATCTGGTTCCGGCCTAGAGGGTTTGGAGTTGGCCATGAGCACGACCACATCGAGACACGAAGGCACCACCGACACGGCGGAGGAAACCAGCGCGGAGTCAGACGCCGAGCACTCAGACGCTGAGCACTCAGAACATGAGCACCCCTCAGACTGGGCCTACGTCAAGATCGCTCTGATCCTCGCGGTCATCACCGCGGTCGAAGTGTTCACCTATTTCGACTCGGTGTTCTCCTGGGGCAGTTTTCTGATCCCGTCGCTGCTGCTGATGATGGTCGTCAAGTTCTGGCTCGTGGCGACCTGGTTCATGCATCTGAAATTCGACAACCCGATCTTCTCCAAGCTGTTCGTCGGGGGATTGCTGCTGGCCGTGGGTGTGTATGTTGCTGCGCTTGCAGCTTTCGAGTTCTGGGCGTGATCTGAATGAGCGGGCCTTGGGAGTTCGAGGCCCATCCCGCCGTCTGGCTGCTGATCGCGGGGATCGTCGCGCTCGGCTACTACGCGGTGCGCCACATCGGTCCGCTGGTGGTGCCGGACGGGCAGACCGTCGTCACGAAACGACAGAAACGCTGTTTCGCGCTTGCCGTGCTCCTGCTGTGGGTCGCGGCGGACTGGCCGATGCACGACATTGCCGAGGAGTACCTCTACTCGGTCCACATGGCTCAACACCTGCTGATCGCCTTCATCGTTCCGCCGCTCTTCCTGCTGGCGACGCCGGAGTGGCTGGCCCGGCTGATAGTGGTTGACGGAGGCGCGGTCTCGCGGGTGTTGCGAACCCTCACCCGGCCTGTTCTGGCCGCGGTGATCTTCAATGCCTTGCAGATCCTGTCGCATTGGAGCGCGGTCGTGAACTTGTCGGTCGAGAACGGGGTGTTCCACTACACCATCCATCTTGCGGTGTTCTTCTCGGCTTTGTTGATGTGGTTCTGTGTGGTGGGTCCGCTCCCGGAGCTTCAGATAGGCGAACCCGCCAAGATGGTCTACCTGTTCGCCAGTTCGATAGTGCCGACGGTGCCCGCAGGTTGGTTGACGTTCGCCGAGGGCGTCGTCTACTCCGCTTATGACCACGCCGATCCGCTGTGGGGAATCTCTCCCACCGACGATCAACAGGCTGCCGGTGCGGTGATGAAGGTCATCGGGGGCTTCTACCTCTGGGCGTTGATCGCGATCCGGTACTTCCGTTTCACTTCCGGACGCCGCGAAGCCGATCTTGCGGCTAGAAGAACCCGCAGACAACCCCCTCCAAAACCGGAACATGTCGGCGCGGTTGCTGTCACAGGCGATCTGACATTCGGCGACGTGCAGCGCGCATTCGACGAGAACCCCGAGCCCCCGCGCGAAGCCCCCACTTGATCCCTTGGAACGTGAGCGGATTGACCATCGTAGGAGCGCCGAGACCTGTTGTCTCCCGCTCTTGTTCGCTGCGCTCACGGGGCCGCTCGGGCCACGGCCTCGTTCGGTCACGACCGTGTGCGGGATCAATCCGCTCGGCCTCTTGGAACGTGCGCGGATTGACCATCGCGGGTGCGTCGAGACCTGTTGTCTCCCGCGCTTGTTCGCTGCGCTCACGGGGCCGCTCGGGCCGCTCGGGCCACGGCCTCGTTCCGGCGGGACGGGTTTCGAGTCATCCCGCTCGGCCCCCTGTTGGTGACGGAACGACGCTGATGGGGCGCTACCGTCAACGGCCATGCTCGATATCAAGCTGATCCGTTCGGACCCCGAAGCTGTCAAGTCAGCTGTCGCACGCCGCGGAGAGCCGACCTCGTCGATCGACGAGATCGTGGACCTCGACGCGCAGCTGCGAGCAACTTCCACCGAGCGTGACTATATTCGTTCAGAGATACGGCAGACCTCCAAGCAGGTCGGCGCGCTGCACGCGCAGGGCAAGGCTGACGAAGCGCGGGATCTGGCCGATCACAGTCGATCACTGGGGGCCGGCGAGAAAGCCCTTGACGAGCGGTGCGAGCAGTTGGCAGCCGAGCTCCGGACACTGATGCTCAACGTCAGCAATATGCCGTCGCCCGACGCTCCCGACGGGTTCACCGAGAACGACAACGTCGAAGTCCGAAACTCCGGATTGGACCCCGACGCTTTCGGTGATCACCAGAAGGTTCCCCACTGGGAGATCGGTGAACAGATGCAGATACTCGACGTCGACCGCGCAGTACGTCTCTCGGGTTCGATGTTCGTGATGTACCGCGGCGACGGAGCGCGGCTGCTGCGTGCGCTGATCGCCTACGGCCTCGACCGCAACCGCGACGGCTTCGAGGAAGTGCGGCCACCGACCCTGGTGAAGTCCGACACCATGGTCGGCAGCGGTCACCTGCCGAAGTTCGCCGATGACGCCTACCACATCGAACGCGACGACCTGTGGGCCATTCCGACCTCTGAGGTCTCGCTGACTTCGATGTTCAGCGGAGAGGTCCTCAAAGAGGACGAACTGCCGATGCGCCTTATGGCCCACACCTCGTGCTACCGGCGCGAAGCCGGCGCGGCGGGACGCGATACCCGCGGCCTGTTGCGGGTCCACGAGTTCGACAAGGTCGAGATGTACGCGTTCTGCACCCCCGAGCAGGGCCACGACCTGCACATGGAGATCCTGGACCGTGCCGAGAGCGCCATACGCGACCTGGGGTTGGTCCATCGGGTGCTCGACCTGGCCTGCGGCGACATCAGCGGTGCCGGCACCCGCACCTTCGACATCGAAGTGTTCGCTCCCGGCGCTGACCGCTGGCTAGAAGTCTCCTCGGTCTCGTGGTGCACCGACTATCAGAGCAGGCGCGCCAACATCCGCTATCGGTCCGAGGGCACCAAGGGAACCCGGTTCGTCCACAGCCTCAACGGTTCTGCTCTGGCGGTCCCACGCGTCTGGGCCGCTATCGTGGAGACCTACCGCCAACCCGACGGCTCGATCGAGATGCCCGAAGCCCTGCACCCCCACCTCGGCGGCCTCACCAGGATCGACGCTCCGAGTTGACCGGTTCGTTGCCCTCCGGACTAGGTGTTCTTTGCGGAGGGTTCTCCGGCCTATCTCGCCAAGGGAGGTCGGAATTTCGTGATCGGTCCCAATGGTCTTGGCACTTCATTGTCCTACAAACTTTCATCCATGCGTGGACGCTCGTGTGAGGACTATGTGAAACAGTGACGGGCTACTTGCGATACCACCCGGTGGTGGGGGACGCAGATCATGAGGTTGGTTCCGTGCGGCCCCATCGGATGTTGGTAGTGGGTGGACGCGTCCCGGACTCGGTTTCCATCTCGACAGCGGCGCGCAGGCGCGACGCCGATGGGGCTCAGCTACCGATGGGTGTCTACGTGTTCGACGACGGAGCACAGGTCGAGGTGATGGTCGTAATCGAAGGCGGCGCCCCGGCCACCCCCGCCCGGACCGATTGGACGGCGGAGTCGCATCCGCTCCTCTCAGCCTACGACTGGATGGGCGCCTGGTGGGACGACGCAGACGACATTGCCGCGCCGCTCTTCGAGGTCGACTCACCCGCCTTCACGCGGGGATCCGGCCAGGAGGCGTTCGTGCGCGGCCGCGACTACGACCGCGGCCAGTGGTGGTACCGCATCCGCGTCGACGGACGCACCGTCACCGTCCCTGAACGCGGTCTCCAGCCTCCGGTGATAGACGACGATCCCCACGAGTGGATTGCCCGCCCACCGGCCCATGCTGACCGTTTCGCGGCCACGCTCACTCGAGCGAAGCTCAGAGAGCACCTCACGGACACGGTCTACTCCTTTCGCGCCACCAAGACGATCTTCCGCGCGTATCAGTTCCGTCCTGTAATCCGATTTCTCGAGACAGGCTCGCACCGACTCCTGATCGCTGACGAGGTGGGGCTCGGGAAGACCATCGAAGCCGGACTCGTTTGGACCGAACTCGATGCCCGGCGGCAGGCCGACCGTGTTCTCGTCGTCTGCCCCTCGATGCTCGTTCCGAAGTGGCGAGCAGAGATGCGTGAGCGGTTCGACTACGAGCTTCAAGACCTCGACCGGACCCGGCTCGATGAGATGCTGGAACGAATCGACGAGGACCGCATGCCATCGCGATTTGCGGGCGTATGCAGTCTCGAACGGCTGCGAGTGTGGTCCGGCCTCGAGGACCTCGCCGAGCTCGCCCCGCGATTCGATTTGGTCATCGTCGACGAGGCGCACGCGTTCCGCAATTCGGAAACCAGGAGCCACGCGCTCGGAGCGCTGCTGTCCGACTGGGCTGACGCGCTGATCTTCCTGTCGGCAACTCCACTGAACCTGCGGAACGAAGACCTCTTCAGCCTGCTCCAACTCCTAGCTCCCGGCGAGTTCGACAACCGATTCGTCCTAGAGCAGCAGTTGGAGCCCAACGCTGTGCTCCACGCTCTGAGCGCCAGCTTCTTCGAACCCGACTTCACGAATGCCGAGCGCCTTCGGCGGCTGAAGGCCGTTGAGTCAATGGACTTCGGCCCAGCCGTCTCTGGCCGACCGGAGTACCGCGAACTGGTGACCCTTCTTCAAAGCGAGACCTTGCCGGCACCGCAGATCGCGCAAGCCAAACGGCTTATCGGTCGACTCCACGCGCTCTCCGCCGTCGTGACCCGGACGCGCAAAGTCGAGGTGCAAGATCGGAAGGCGGTAAGGGAAGCAATCCTGATTCCCGTCGAGTGGACCGACCCGGAGGCCGAGTTCTACACCGCGTTTGAACAGTGGCAGATCAATCGGTCCAGAGCTTTGCGGCTGCCGGTCGGCTTTGCGACCCAGATGCCTCTTCGCCTCGCGAGCACCTGCCTTCCAGCAGCCCGGGACCGGATCCTGAACTGGCGGGATGAGTTCGGGGACGAAGACCTCGATGGGACAGACGACGATCCCCCATGGGACATCACGCATCCTCCCGCTGAGGTCCTCGAGCTCGCTCGCAGCCTGGGCGACGTCGACACCAAATTCGATGCCTTCCTCGAGAATCTTCGACCGATCGTCGAAGGCGGTCGACGAGTGCTTGTGTTCACATTCTCACGGCGCGCGCTTGCGTACCTGAGTGAACGTCTGAGCCCGGACTTCCGCATTGCGGTCATGCATGGTGGAGTAGATCGCCAGGCCAGGCACGACATCATGCGAAGATTCCGCGCCCACGACTTCGACGTTCTCCTTGCGAGCCGGGTCGCGAGTGAAGGTCTCGACTTCGAGTTCTGCTCGGCCGTCGTCAACTACGACCTTCCGTGGAATCCAATGGAGGTCGAGCAACGGATCGGCCGAGTCGACCGGTTCGGCCAGACCGAGGAGAAGATCCTCGTCCTCAATTTCCACACACCGGGGACCATCGAGTCCGACATCATCGAACGAGTGCATCGTAGGATCGGCGTCTTCACGGACTCCATTGGTGAGCTCGAGCCGATCCTCCAATCGCGGATGGGAGATCTGCGCCGCGCAATGTTCGACTTCTCCTTGACAGAACCCGAACGTGTGCGCCGGCTCAACGAGACGCTGGCTGCGATTGAGGAACAGCGGCTCGCCATCGATGACGTCGAAACCGCAACCTCCTTCCTGTCCTCGACCGACACAGCAGAGATCGACGGTCTGGAGGAAGACCTCCTCAAGACCGGCCGGTACATCGGCCAGCCGGAGCTGGTCCACCTGCTGCGCGATTGGGCCGCGGGCGCGCCTGGCGCTCACTGCGAGGTGGACAGCGGCGGCACCTTCCTCACGCTCCGAGGCACTGCAGCGATGGAGCAGCACCTACGAGGTGTGCAGTCTGAAGGTGAGCGATCGCGAACCGAGATCGACGAACTGGCCAAAGCGATGCTCGATGAACGTGATCTGGTGCTCTGCCTCGATCCGGAGCACGCTCGCAAGACTGGCCGGCGGTTGCTCTCGGCCAACGATCCGCTGGTGCGAGCGGCGCTCCGCGTCCCCGGTTCATCCCAGGCGCGCTTCGGTCACATTCGAATCAGGAGCGGTTCTGTCACGCCGGGCTCGTACTTCGTACTCGTGGCTCTGGCCAGATGGTACGGGCTCCAACCGTCGGCCGAGTTCTGGACCGCGGCGGTCGCCCTCGACACGGGAGTCCTGACGGGCGAGCCCGTGGGGTCGACGGTTTTGGCTGCGCTAGCGGAGTCTCAGCTTGAAGAGCACGAGGCGGGGATTGGCGCGGACCTCGACGCACATCTCAGGGAGGCCGAGCGTTTGATTCGGCGACAACAAGAGGAAGAGTCCCATCGGCGCCAGACGATGAACACAGCACTCGTTGAGTCTCGACGCATCAGCCTGCGGGAGACCCACAATCGGAAGGTCGCCCAGATCGGGCGTCGCATCGAAACCCTGAGAGAGAGAGGAAGTACCGGGGTGATTCACCTCCAGGAGGCCCAGAGGTCGACTCAGGACCGACTGCTGCGAGAAGCCGAGGAACGACTCGAGCAGAGAATTCATGGCCACATGCACGTCGAGACGATTGCGGTCTGTGTCGCAGAGGTGATACCCGAATGACCGATAGGACACACGATCAAGACCACCGGGCCGTCCTGGACGCCGAGCGCGCCGTCAACGAGCAGTATGTGAGCGAGATCGAACGCCTGCTCGCCGAGCAGCCCCGCCTCGTCAGGCAGGTCGCCCTCGTCCAGAGTCACCATTGGACGAACTCCTCGCTCCCTCGACCGGGCATCGGTCGCGGGGCGACTGCTGCGGTCATCGGCCGAGTTGCGCTCAAGGACGGTCACCCGTACTCCGACATGATGGACCAGACCTTCTACATCGCTGGTCGGCGCGTGAAGAAGGACGGGTTCGAAGCGGTCAACTGGGCTGCGCCGATTGCAAGCCTGTATTTTGAGGGCCGTTCATCAGGCCACAAGATTGCGTCATCCGTAACCGGGCGGCGAACGTTCGTGTTTCAACTCAACGACCTCGTCGATTATTCCGATGAGATCGAGACCGGTGTCGTGGACCCCTTCGAGGGCCAGGCACGTGCCCTTGAGATCCCGACAGCTCCGATGCGACGCCGGCAGACGGTTCGACCGACCGAGGAGGACAAACCCCGGCAGGAACCAGAGGCCGCAGAACTCGACGAACCGCCGATAATCGAGCCGTCTGGGCCAGTCGTAGGTGAGAGCGCGAGAGAGGTCGAGACTCGCCTCGAAGACCTTCGTGCCGCCGATGCGGTCGTCAAGGTCATGCAGATGCCGAAGCAGGGCCGCATGGCTGCGGTTCTGTCAACGATGCAGCACGACCAGTACCAGCTTGTAGCCGCCGTCGGCAACCGAGGACTGGTGGTGCAGGGACAGCCTGGCACGGGCAAGACTGTCGTTGCTGCCCATAGAGCCGTCTACCTCACGAGCAGCGAGCGAGAGTCTGAACGGGTCGCCCGTGTCGCGATCGTCGGACCGTCCGATCTCTACGTCGACCATGTAACGCCGGTCATCGCTGAACTGAAGGAGCCGGGAGCGGAGATCCGCGTCCTCAGTCTTCCCGCCCTGCTGTGCAGAGTCGTCGGGCTCCGGTCAATTCCTAGGCCGGGACCCATTGGACGGATCGAATCGTCTTGGAACCTCGGCAGGGCGATCGACGGCTTTGTGAAGTCGATGGCTGACCGCCCCACGTCGGGCCGTATGGACCAGCGTGTTCGTCGTGTCGTCGAGGCCATGAAACAAGCCGGCGAGTCCGAGATCGGCGACCCCGAGATCCTTGCTTGGCTTCAAGGTCTCCCGAACTGGAACGAGGTCTCTGGGCGGGCCCGCTATCTCCCGATGCTTGCCACGGTTGCTTTGTCGCTCGACCCTAGGGTCATTGGTGAGCGGGTCGGGCACCTGATCGTCGACGAGGCGCAGGATGTTCGCCACCTGGAGTGGCGCATTCTCACTGGTTCCCTGCTGGAGCCCGGTGGCTCGCTCTCGCTGTTCGGCGACATGAACCAGCGGCGATCCGACTGGACTGCGGACGATTGGCAGTCGCTCGCAGAGGATCTCGAAATGACTGACGACACCGGGCACTGCACCATTGAAATGCTCCGGATGGGCTACCGGTCGACGCGGCAGATCCTCCGATTCGCAAATCAGTTGCTGCCCCGCGGTGAACGGGGGGAGCTGGCGCTTCGAGACGGGCCGCACCCCACCGTTACGAAGGTGCCCGCGGACGAACGCACGTCTGCGGCTGTGGACGCGACAATCGACCTCACCAACCGGCACACGGGGATGGTGGCTGTAATCTCCACCGAGCCGAGGCCGCTCACGGTCGAGTTCCGAGCGCGCGGCTGGGTTCGCGGCCGGCATCAGCACAGCTGGTCGCGGGACGGGGTGACTATCGTCATCCTGCAGCCAGACGAAGCGCGCGGGCTTGAATTCGACGCAGCGGTCGTCGTCGAACCTGGAGTGTTCCCCGAGAACGTCGGCAGGCAGGGAGTCCTCTACACGAGCCTGACCCGCGCCAACAAGGAACTCACCGTCGTCCATGCCCGGCCCTTCCCCCGCGGTCTCCGCCCACCCCGCCGATAGTCTCTACGAGGCGGTCCTTCGAGAGCACGTGACGTCGGTGATGACGGGCGCTATTGGCGGCAAGGATGGACAACGACTGGACGAGCATCAGACGCAGGCTCGGACCCGAGTTTTTCTACGGACCAGGACATTGGTTCTGTGTGCGACATGAAGATGTCCAGCGGGAGGACGGTCACCTCTTCTCCACGAAACATGGGGGGACCGGCAGGCGTGTCGTTCTGGCAACCGAATACAGCCCCAATGCCACCCTCTTCGCGCGCTCCGCATCGGTCCCGTCGACCTACGCGCACGCGGCCCACGATCACGTGTCCGACTTCAGCCGCTGTCAACTGAATGAAGACGGATGGATCAACCTTCGAATTCGCGTAGTCGTCCCCGTATCGTCTCTCTGTGACGACACCTATTCCTGCGATGAGCCGGAGGAGTCTACGCTCCGGGCCGAGATGGACGGACCCTCCGGCTGTGAACTTCGACGAGCTCCGGCGGGAGTGCCGCCGCGACGGCATCGGGCCGCTGTTTTGGGAGCTTCTTCTAGCCGTCTGTGGCCGGGTGGCGCGCAGGTACCCACCGGTGACCTTCAACAACGGCGAGGAGTGGTCGGAGGAGTCGCTACGAGACCTCGCCCAGGACGTGACCCTGCAGCGTCTACTCGGCGAGGACCAGCTTGAGTACGTCCTCGATCTCGCCACGGACGAGGACTCTCTGGCGCGACTGCTTGCTTTCCAGGTCCGGAGAGTACTGACGCACCGACGGTCGACGACGGTGCTCGACCGGCTCTTGAGGCGAATCGACAAAGCGTTCGAAGGCGATGAGTACGATGCCGTTCAGCTCGGCCCCGACCGGTTTGTTCAAGTTCGGGGCCTAGCCCGAGACCCTCGTTCCCTCACAGATGCAGAGGTCCGGCTGGCGGTATCGCTCATTGGGCATATTCCTCGGATCCCGTCCAACCCGAGTGGAGTACGCGAGTCGAAGGTCTATAACGGCGAGAATCTGCACCTCCTCCTCACGGAGTTGCTCGACGAGTTCGGGGGCATCCTCATCTCCGACATTCGCAGGATTCTTGAGATCGCGTTGACAGCGTGGCTGCCAACGGTCCTTCGCGAAGGGGAGGAGAACTATCGCTCTCAGTCAACACCAGAAATCGAGATCCACCGTGCGGCCATGCCAACCCTGATCGACAACGTCATCGCCCAATTCGACGACGCCCACCGGGTCGTCCTGTTCGGCAAGAGCCAAGACACCTCGGATGGGGAGTTGGCCCGCCGCGCAGGACGCTCGCGGCCGTGGATCGCCGACCGCAAGTCCGAGGTTCTCGCGATCGTCCAGCGTCAACTCATCGCCGAGTTACCGGAAGAACTCCACGGAGAAGCTGTGCGCGCACTACTCGAGGAGCTGGCACAGCTTGAGGATGGGCTAGAGGGACTGGAGGAGGGCACGGCATGACCGAAGTCCCCGCCACCGTCCGATCTGCGGTCGAGGCCCGCCGCCGCAGCCAAGATCTGGAACCGACGCGCTCGCTAAGAGATCGTGCGACCTGTCGAATCTTGAGAGGCGACATACGCATTGTGCAGCCTCCATGCCGGGAAGGTGCAACCGGGACGCGGCGGCTGTGCCTCGTCGTCGGTGTTGACCCAACAGGTGAGTTCGTGGAGGTCGTGCTAGTCCATAGCGCTCCGGAACTCGCCACAAGCGTCGATGGCATCGTTCCGAGTTCCACGAGCGGAGCGCCGTACGACGCCGTCGTCCAAACCGACCTTCGTGGTGTTGCTTGGACCTTCCAGGTCGATCGTCTGGTCGGCCGCTTGGACGAGAGTTCTCTCGAGGCACTGAGTTCAATTGCACTCGGCAATCCAACAATCGACCGCGCCCAGGACAACGAGATTCGGAGCGGTTCCGCTCTCACTGGAGAGAGTGACCGCCGATGGGCATTCAAGGTTGATGAAGGGTCGGTGTTCCGCACCCTGACTCGGGAGTGCACAGCGGCACTCATTGATGGCGGCACCGTCTGGGAGATCGACCCTCAGTTGCTGCGTAGAGGCCAGCTCGACTGCGCAACGTACGGCCCCGAGGTCGTTCAGGAGTTTGGGGAGTGGCAGTCAACACGCCGGTCACGTGGGCTAACGATTCCCGACGACCTCTTGACTGAGATGCTCGCGCAAGAGCCCCCGACACCGAGCCCAGAGTCTGATCTTGCCATGGAGCTTGCCGCGATTGCGTGGGGCCTAGCCGTCGAGGTCTCAACTGAAGCACCTGCCGGTCGCTCTGGCATCACACGTCGCGGTCTGCTATCCGCAGGCGCCGTCCGCAGAGGCGATCACGAGAGCTTTGACGAGGTTCATCTCCTCGGAGAGAGGACAGCAGCATGATCAATCACCCGTACCAACTGCGAAGGATGGAGCTACGAGACTTCAAGTCGGTTGCGCAGGCGTCGGTCGACCTGAGTCCGCTCACCGTTGTCGTCGGCGCCAACAGCTCGGGTAAGAGCACGCTGCTCCAAGCAATCTTGGCAGTTACGCAGGCTGTGCGAGTTGGTACGAGCACAGCGGAGTTCCCGCTGAACGGCGAGTTCGCCCGCCTCGGAACCTTCGATGAAACGCGCAACTTTCTGACCACGCGACCCAACGAACCGATGCAGGTGGCGTTTGAGCTGGTCGACGCGGGTGCACCGATCGGGTGGTTCTCGAAAGAGGCAGACGAGGATGAGCAGCCACTCACCCAGTTCCTCTGGCGGGCCTATATCACCGATGCTGAAGCTGCTGACGTAGAGGACGGGCTGACGAGCGGGTTCGCACACCTGAGCGCTCTGCAGATTGAGATCGGTTCACTCTGGCCGGACAGCAGCGGCGAAGTCACCCGTTTGCTTTCGTGCGACGTCAGTGAGTTCACGACGGCTTTGGATTCCTCGACTGGCCTACGCTTCATTGGCAGACGGGGCCGTATGCCGTCCCCGGGTGGACGGGCCATCGGTGCGACAGGGCGCGTGCAAGACTGGGAGTCCGGTGCATCTAGCGCCATCGACGCCGTTGTCCTGGGGGGAGGAGTGCCCCGTTCCCTGCTTCGCCGTGTCGGCCTGTTCGATCGGCTGGCCGAGGTCTGGTGGAATACCGCGCAAGACCTGCTGAGCGAGGAGTTGCGGGAACAGAAGGCTGAGGCTGCCGAGAAGGGACCGCCGAAAAGGCCTTCAGAGGCAGCGATCGCTCAAGCCCGAACTGACCTCGAATCACTCGCCTTGAGCGATGCACCCACGGCGAGCGGAGAGCTTTCGACTCCCCGAAGATTCGAAGCTTGGGCCGATGCATTCGACCGGGTGCTGTATAAACAGATCGGCCAGTTGTCGGCTGATTCGCGTCGGTCGGTCGCTCGAAGCATGGTTCATTTGGGCGAGGCGACGCTGCGGCAACTGCTGCGCGAGGAGTTGAGCGAGGAACACTGGATCGACGACGAAGTCCTTGTGGAGCAATCGGGGGCAGCGGGCGAGGCACTTGCCCGTTGTGGTTTTGCTTCCCAGCGCTTCTTCCGCACGGCTGTGCGCTATCTCGGACCTCTCCGCGAAGCGCCTCACGTTCTGTATGACCCCGGCCCGTCCAAGCTGGATCTCGGAGTGCGCGGTGAGTACTCCGCAGCGGTGCTCCACGCACAAGCGAAGCGCACTGTGCTCATGCCGACACCCACGGGTCACGGTGAACGATGCCGACTCGACGCAGCATTGAACTATTGGCTGCGCGAATTCGACTTGGCAGAGAACGCGCGATCAGAGGATCGAGGTCGGATCGGCATCGGACTGAGTGTCACGCCGAAGGGGCTTGAGCGTGAAGTAGACCTGACCTCTGTGGGGGTTGGCGTCAGTCAAGTCTTGCCGGTCATCCTCCTCTGCCTCCTTGCCGAGCCCGGCACACTGGTCGTTCTCGAACAGCCAGAACTGCATCTGCACCCACGGCTCCAGCAGGACCTCGCAGACTTCCTACTCGCCTGCTCTCGGTCTGGCCGTCAGATCGTGCTCGAGACGCACAGCGAGCATCTGGTCAATCGGCTGCGCTACCGGATCGCTCAGGATGAGTCCGATGAAGCGCATGCCCTGGTCGGGCTCGTGTTCGCAGAGAACGATGACGGCATCACGCGGTATCGCGAGCCGCAGGTCAATGTGTACGGCGGACTCGGCGAGGATTGGCCGGCGGGCTTCCTGGATCTGACCGCACGGGAGGCACAGGAACTCGTGCGCGCGAGCCTCGCCAAGAGGCAGAGGGACAAACTCCTCGACGAAGTCGAACCTGGGCCAGCGAACCCTTGACGCCGACGCCCACAGCGCTCCTTGACCTAGATTTGAGCAGGCATCAGACACCGGAAGGCTGACTTTGGCAACCAACGGCAAGGGACGAACTCTCGAATCAATGCTCTGGGAAGCGGCGAATATCCTGCGGGGTCCGGTCGATGCTTCGGACTTTAAGTCCTACGTGTTTCCACTGCTGTTCCTCAAGCGGATCAGCGATGTCTACGATGAGGAGCGCGCCGAAGCTCTCGCAGAGTCGGACGGCGACGAGGAATACGCCGATCTGCCAGAGCAGCATCGCTTCCAGATTCCGAACGGGAGCCACTGGGCGGACCTCCGGACGCGCGCCACTAACGTCGGACAGGCGATCCAGCGGGCGATGCGCGAGATCGAGAAGGCGAACCCGAGCACCCTCTACGGCATCTTCGGGGACGTGCAGTGGACCAACAAGGACCGCTTGTCCGATGAGCTGCTCGTCGACTTGATCGACCATTTCAGCCAGCTCGACCTACGCAACTCCGTGGTGCCCAACGACGTGCTCGGTGACGCGTACGAATATCTCATCAAGAAGTTCGCTGATCTCACCAACCGTAAGGCCGGTGAGTTCTACACCCCGCGCGCCGTCGTTGAACTCATGGTGAGGATGCTCGCTCCTCAGGCTGGCGACACTGTCTACGACCCGGCCTGCGGAACTGGCGGCATGCTCCTCGAGACCCTCCAGCAAGTCAGGGAATCAGGCGGTGACGAGCGACTCATGCTCGGACACCTCTTCGGCCAGGAGCGCAACCTCACCACTGCCGCTATCGCCCGCATGAACCTGTTCCTCCATGGTGCCGAGGACTTCCAGATCGTCCGCGGCGATACGCTCCGCCAGCCGGCTTTCCTCACTGGCGACAAGCTCGCCAGCTTTGACTTGGTCATCGCCAATCCGCCGTTCTCCCTCAAGGGATGGGGAGAGGATGCATGGCCGAATGATCCTTGGGGACGCAACTTCGCCGGGACACCACCCAACAAGTACGGAGACTGGGCCTGGGTGCAGCATATGATCACCTCGATGGCGCCATCGACGGGCCGCATGGCGGTCGTGCTGCCCCACGGGGCATTGTTCCGTATGGGCGCCGAGGGCAAGATCCGTTCGAAGGTCCTCAAACTCGACCTTATTGAAGCCGTCATCGGCCTAGGCCCGAACCTGTTCTACGGAACCGGCCTCGCCGCCTGCATCGTGGTCGCCCGTCGGCGAAAACCCGAAGCACGCCAGTCCAAGGTGTTGCTCGTAGATGCCTCCGACCTCTTCCGCAAAGGCCGCAACCAGAACGCGCTCGAACAAGAGCACCTCAAGACGATCTTCGAGGCCTACGAGAAGTTCGAACCCGAGGAAGGCCGCTGCCACGTCGCAACGCTTGACGAGATTCGCGCGCAGGGCGGCAACCTCAACCTCGCCGGCTACATATCGAAGCCCGACGACGTGGACCTACCGTCAGTCGAAGAAGCGACGAAGGCGCTCGCGGACGCCCTGGACGCGGCTTGGGCCGCCGAGGACCGCCTGAACCGACTCCTTGCCGAACGGGGCATCGCGTGAGTGCCCGCATCAGCCAGTCGCAACTCGAGTCCTACCTGTGGGGTGCCGCAACGCTCCTCCGCGGGACCATTGACGCCGGTGAATACAAGTCGTTCATCTTCCCGCTGCTGTTTCTGAAGCGCCTCAGTGACGTATTCGATGAGGAGTTTCAGGCAGCGCTCGAAGAGTCCCACGGCGACGAGGACTACGCCGTCCTTCCCGAACAGCACCGATTCCAGGTCCCCGCCGGAGCACACTGGTCCGACCTCCGACAGTCGGCCAACGACGTCGGACGAACGATCTCCAAGGCGATGCGCGAGATCGAGCGGGTGAACCCTCGACTGGAAGGCGTCTTCGGCGACGCCCCTTGGACCAACAAGGAACGGTTGCCCGATTCAACGCTCAAGGAGCTGATTGAGCACTACTCACAGGTGATGTTGAGCCTGGGCAACGTCCCTGAGGATGAGCTCGGCGTCGCCTACGAGTTCCTGATCAAGAAGTTCGCCGACGACTCTGGCCACACCGCCGCGGAGTTCTACACGAACCGCACTCTGGTCCATCTCATGACACAGCTTCTCGAGGTCGAGCCGGGCGACAGCGTCTACGACCCGACGTGTGGTTCGGGCGGCATGCTGCTCTCGGCAGCAGAGGAGCTCCGACGCCAAGGCAAGGAGCACCGGACGCTCCGATTGTTCGGCCAGGAACGGAACCTCACGACGTCTGCAATCGCCCGCATGAACCTGTTCCTCCATGGCATCGAAGACTTCGATGTCGTTCGTGGAGACACGCTCGCCAATCCAGCGTTCACTGACGGCGACCAACTCAGGCGCTTCGATGTCGTACTCGCCAACCCTCCGTACTCGATCAAGGCCTGGGACCGAGACGCGTGGTCGTCCGATCCCTGGGGCCGGAACCGGTACGGCACACCGCCGCAAGGAAGGGCCGACTTCGCATTCTGGCAGCACATCCTCGCCTCAATGGATTCGGCGACAGGACGCTGCGCCATCTTGTTCCCGCATGGTGTGCTGTTCCGAGACGAGGAAAACGACATGCGCCGACGGATCGTGGCCCACGACCTGGTGGAGGCCGTGATCGGCCTCGGACCGAATCTCTTCTACAACTCGCCGATGGAATCGTGCATCGTGATCTGCCGCGCTAGGAAGCCAGCGGAACGGGTCGGCAAGGTGCTGTTCGTCGATGCGGTCAACGAAGTCACCCGTCAGCGGGCCCAGAGTTTCCTGACCGACGACCACATAGACCGGATCGTGCGGACGTTCCAAGCGCTCGAATCGGAGGAGGGCTTCGCTGCGGTCGAGACCCTGGATGCCATCGTCGAGCAGAACAGCAACCTCTCGATCCCGCTGTACGTCACGCGCGAAAACGATCGAATCGACCGCGATCTTGAGCGCTCAATCGCTGATTGGCGGCAGTCGGCGGTCGAACTGCGGTCCGCCGCTGACCATCTGTTCGAACGTCTCGAAGTCGGAGCTTCGTGATGACGGGGAATCGAACGCTCCCTGAGGGCTGGCGGTGGGTCTGTTTCGGCGATGTCGTCCGTCAAGTCAAAGAGACGACGAAGGATCCCGAGATTGACGGTCTGTCGCGCGTCGTGGGTCTCGAGCACCTCGACTCAGAGTCGCTGCCGCTCCGACGCTGGCACGAACTCGACGATCTCCCCGACGGAACGAGCTTTACTAGGATCTTTAAGGCTGGCCAGGTGCTTTTGGCAAGAGGCGCGCTTATCAGCGGAAGGTAGCGGTGCCTGCCTTCGATGGCGTGTGCTCTGGCGACATCCTCGTGTTCGAACCGGTGACTGACGAGTTGCTGTCGGAGTTCATGCCGTACATCGTTCAATCCGACGGTTTCTTCGATCACGCGCTCGGCACTTCGGCGGGATCGCTCTCGCCACGGACGAAGTGGCAAGAGCTTGCCAGGTACGAGTTCGGGCTCCCGCCATTGGATGTGCAGCAGGAGGTCTCAACGGTATTGGAAGGGATTGAGAGCCACAGCAACGCGCTTGCGCAGATCCGAACGGCATTGCAGTCGCTCTGGGATGCACTGATTGACGAAGCTACTTGGGACTCATCCTGCGGGCGGTGGTCCGTACCTCATATTCGAGTCGGAGATCTACTTGATGGAAGACCACGGAACGGTCTATCTCCGAAGGCTAGTTCAGAACCCAATTCAGTTCGGTCCGTGAAGCTCTCCGCCGTGCGGGATGGACGTTTCACCGCCGATGAAGACACCGAGAAATGGTGCGAGCAGAGTTCAAGGGCACCCGAGTTCCAAGTCGATGCAGGCGATGTGTTCATCGTTCGTGGAAACGGGAATCGGAGCCTCGTGGGGAGAGCGGGTTTAGCTCGAGTCAAACCGGAACCGGCGTGCATTTACCCCGATCTCCTAATCCAGCTCAGATTTGATGAGTCTCGGATCGACCCGTTCCTGGCTACGGCACTCTGGAACCATAGGCGAGTGCACGAGAAACTTCTGGGCCGGGCGAAGTCTTCAAACGGGATCTACAAGGTGAACGGCAAGGATGTTTCCTCACACGAGCTTCCCGTTCCTACAGCCGCCGAAAGCATGTCGCTTCTGACTCGCCTTCGGGAGATCGACGAGCTGCAAACACTGTGCGAGGTTCACGCAGTCGCCACGGGCAAGCTGATATCCGCGCTCCGCGAGAAGGTGTTACGCCCAGACGGAGTCCACGATGTTTGACGAGGCCAACACCGTCGAGGCGATGGTCCTCGAGCGTATGACCAAGCTGGGTTGGACATACATACACGGTCCAACCCTTGAGCGGTCAACATCCGATGTCCTGCTCGAGTCTGTGCTCGCGGGTGCACTCGTCCGGTTGAATCCCGACATCGCGGCCCAACCCGAGCGTGCCGACGAGGTCATCTACAAGCTCCGGGCGGTGATCAGCGGTGTCCTCGGTGGCGGACTCGTCGGAGCAAACGAGGAGTTCATGTCCTGGGTTCGGGGTGAGCACACCATGCCGTTCGGTCCCAACAACGAACACGTCACGATCAAGTTGATCGACTTCAACCCAACCGAGCTTGAGACGAACTCCTTCATCGTGTCCAACCAGGTCACATTCACGGCCGGGCCCGAGAAGCGGTTCGATGTCGTCGGTTTCGTCAACGGGCTTCCACTCGTACTAGGGGAGGCGAAGTCACCGGTACGCAGAGCGGTGACATGGGTCGACGGGGCTGCCCAAGTCCACGAAGACTACGAAATTCACGCCCCCGCCTTCTTTGTCCCAAACGTGTTCTCGTTCGCGACTGAGGGTAAGGAGTTTCGGTTCGGCTCCACCCGACTCCCCGTTCACGAGTGGGCACCATGGAGGCTCGAAGAGGAAGCCGGGCAGGGTCTCCAGGAGGTAGATCGCGCCGTTTCGTCGATGCTGCGACCCGAAGTCGTGCTCGACATCGCCCAGAACTTCTCGGTGTTCGCCACTGATCGAAAGCACCGCAAGATCAAGATCATTTGCCGGTTCCAGCAGTACGAAGCGGCCAACAAGCTCGTGCAGCGCGTAGTCGAAGGCAGGATCCGTAAGGGGCTGATCTGGCACTTCCAAGGTTCGGGCAAGAGCCTCCTTATGGTCTTCACCGCCAACAAGCTGCGGCAGCACGAGAAGCTTGGTAACCCGGCAGTGGTGATCGTCGTCGACAGGATCGATCTCGACACGCAGATCACTGCCACCTTCAATGCTGCTGATGTCGCCAACATGATCACGGCCGGTAGCAGGCAGCAGCTGCACAGCCTGCTCGCGCGCGACGCCCGCAAGGTCATTATCACCACCATCCACAAGTTCGCCGAGGCCGACGGCGTGCTGAACGAGCGAGACAACATCATCGTTCTCGTCGATGAGGCGCATCGAACACAGGAAGGTGACCTTGGCCTGCGGATGAGAAGCGCCTTGCCGAACGCGTTCCTCTTCGGTCTGACCGGCACGCCGATCAATACGCGAGACCGAAACACGTTCGTCGCATTCGGGGCGGTCGAGGACCCGGGCGGGTATCTCGATCGCTACAGCTTCGAGGAGTCGGTTCGTGACGACGCGACCTTGCCGCTTCGCTTTGAAACGCGCTCAGTCGATCTCCGGATCAATCGCGCCGCACTCGACCAGGAGTTCGAGGATCTGATTGACGACCTGAGCGACAAGGACCGAGCCGAGGTATCCAAGCGAGCGGGTCGGTTCGCACTCCTAGTCAAGGCGCCCGCCCGTGTCGAGGCGGTCGTGGCCGACATCCGGGCTCACTTCCTCGAGCGGGTCGCCCCTGAAGGGTTCGGGGCGATGATCGTGACCGTCGATCAGGAGGCGTGCGTCCTCTACAAGGACGCTCTCGATGCACTCGCCGACGACGAGTTGCCCGTTGAGGTCAGCGATGTGGTCATGAACATTGGCCAAGGTGCGCCGCAGGCCTGGCGGAACCGCTTCGGGCGGTCAAAGGACGAGGAAGCCTCGCTGTTGGACCGTTTCCGCGATCCGGCCGATCCTCTGAAGATCCTGATCGTCACTGCAAAGCTCCTTACGGGTTTCGACGCCGCCAACCTGCAGTGCATATACCTCGACCGCTCGCTGCGGGATCACAACCTCCTGCAGGCGATCTGTCGAACGAATCGAGTGGCTCCAGGAAAGTCCCACGGGCTGATCGTCGACTATCTCGGACTGTTCGACGACGTTGCTCAAGCGCTCGACTTCGACGAGGCATCGATCGACAAGGTCATTTCGAACATTGATGAGCTCAAGGAGGAGATTGAACCGGCGAGGGCGAAGTGCTTGCAGTGGTTCGAAGGCGTTAACCGCAGTGATTTCGGCTGGGAGGGCTTGCTGGCTGCCCAGGAGTGCTTGCCTGACACGAACCGACGGGACGAGTTCGCCGAGGACTTCAGCGCGTTGTCCCGACTCTGGGAAGCTCTGTCACCCGATCCGGTATTGGTTCCGATCGAGACCGACTACCGCTGGTTGGCCCAAGTCTACGACTCTCTCAAGCCCCCGTCGGGGAATGGGAGGCTGCTCTGGCACTCACTCGGAGCGAAGACAATCGATCTGATCCACAGGAACGTCTCCGTGCAGACAGTACGGGACGATCTCGAAACACTCGTGATGGATGCTGAAGTTCTCGAAGATCTGCTCGAGGACCCGGAGCGAAACACCGTCGAGGTGGAGATCAAGATCGCCTCCCGCCTTCGACGACACAGCGACAATCCCAAGTTCGTGGCGTTGTCGGAGCGGTTGGAGAGCCTCCGGATGAAGCACGAGCAAGGACTGCTCGCCTCCGTCGAGTTCCTGAAGCAGTTGATCGACCTCGCCAAAGACGTGGTCCAGGCGGAGCGCGAAGAACCAGAGGAACTCCAGGAGGACCAGGGGAGGGCCGCTCTCACGGAGCTGTTCGAAGAGGTGAAGAACACCGACACCCCGCTGATCGTCGACCGGGTTGTAGCCGACATCGACAGCATCGTGCGTCAGGTCCGATTCCCAGGATGGCAGCGGACCGAAGCCGGCGAGCGCGAGGTGAAGAAGGCGCTCCGAAGGAGCCTGCTCAAGTACAAGCTCCACACCGATCAGGACCTCTTCGACAGGGCCTACGCCTACATCGGGAAGTACTACTGATGACCAAACTGACCCTTCTTAAGCAGATTGAGCGCGACGTGCTGACGTCGCAGCCACTCGCAGACACCCTGCGGAAGTGTGTCGTGCTAGGTGGGAAGGCTGGTTCGATCGAGTTGCGCGAGTGGGCCATCCGAGAGCTTCGTGGCTATGACTCGAAGGACGACGCCCCCGACTATCGCACGGTCGGCGGACCGATCTTGGCCGATGGCCTAACCGGCAGGATGATCGTGAAAGGTCAGCAGATTGGCGTGTCCGTCCTCCCGGACTTCGTTCGGACGATCCAAGAACCGACCGCAGCCCTAGGTATCGGGGGCGGTTCCCGCTGACCCAACCGAGGCTGTTGGAGATCAGGAGCATATCGAGTGGATTGATTGTCTCTGGTCGCTTTTGATGCTACGGTTGCGGCGAGCCACTTCCCCCCTGAATCGACGACGCACGAATCAGACCGGAGACCCCACAGTGGCCCTCACACAGCAACAGCGATCCGAAATCTACAGCAACCTCGCCAACGCGATCGGTCCACAGGAAGCGGAGTTCCTCATGGCACAGCAACCACCTGGAGGATGGGAAGAGTTGGCCACCAAACGCGACCTTGCAGACCTCGACCTCAAGACACAGGCATGCTTCGTCGAGGTCCACGCGAAGATGGACAAGGGTTTCGCCGAGGTGAAAGAACAGTTTGTTGAAGTGAAAGAACAGTTCGCTGAAGTGAAAGGGCAGTTTGCGGCGATCGACACACGTTTCGCGGAGTTCTCGGAAAGACGCAGCAGAGATGTTTGGGCGTTCATCGCGACGATCGTGGTGATGACCGTCTCTATCTGCGGGTCTGTGTTTCTGTCGGTGTGGCAATTCGCACCAACCTGAGTCCCCGCACCTGCGAATTGTGGCGACCACTGGGTGTTCCCGCGGCGAGTTGGAACACGGGGCCGCGGTGCCCGCCGGCACGCTCGACGAACTCCACGATGAGCTTGCACTCGCGGATATTCTGGCCCTGCGCGTGGATGTGGGTTACGGGGTTGCTGGTGTCGGTTGGTGGGTCGTTCTGTCAGGAGTCTTCGGGCTGCTGAGTTTGTTGGGTCGGTGAAGCCGTGGGCGGTTCGGCACGCGGGGGCGTGATCAAACTCAGGGGTGGTTGTGCAGGGTTGGCGGAACCTTGTTCAGCAGAGCAGGCTAGGCCAGCGAGATGGCGAGCAGAGCGGCGACTACGCCTGCGATCAGGGTCAACGAGCCATAGGCCACGGCGCGCTTGCGGGAACGGGGCCACATCTCAATGAGTTCTCCGGCCAACGCCGAGAACGTCGTGAACGCTCCGAGACCGCCGATACCGACGATGATGGCTTCGTCTGGTCCAGCCGTGTGCAACAGGCCGATTGCGAACGATCCGGCAATGTTCGCAACGAGAGTCCCTTGCGGTGATCTCAGATGCGTGCTCAGTTGCCAACGGGCCAGCGTGCCGATCAGAGCCGCTGCGCCGAATGCCATGAGGGTCATGTGCGTCTGCCCGTCAACTGGGTGCCCAAGCGGTTGCCGGCTATGACTGCGATCAGTCCGACTCCGACGGTGACCGTCGTGAAGCCGAATGCGTTGGCGATCTGGCCATGGTCGATCCGCTCGGCTATTTCGACGACCAGAGTGGAGAACGTGGTCAGCGAACCGCAGAAACCGACACCCAAACAGAGCCGGATAGATGAATGCTCGGCATGGGTGCGTAACAGGACCCCCAAGAAGAACGCACCGACGCTGTTCACGAGCAGCAAGGTCCACAAGGGGTTGCCGATCGACTCGGTGATGAGCCAGCGAAAAGCGGCGCCGACGACCCCCGCCGTCGCTATTCCCGCGATTGCAACAATCCGACTAGCGCTCACCCCGCAAACAGTAGGCTCCAGCAATGGACATGGCCGCGATGCGTGAAGAGTTCGGGCGCGTCGGGCTCGATGCCTCAGATGTCGCCGATGATCCCATGACACAGTTCCGCGCATGGTTCGACCTCTGGGCAGAAGTCAACCCTTACATTGCCGACACCATGGTGCTGTCGACGGTCGACGCCGACGGTCGGCCCGATGCCCGCGCCGTGTTGTTGAAGGGAGTCGACAGCCGCGGGTTCGTGTTCTACACCAACCGCCTGTCGGCCAAGGGACGGCAACTCGAAGCCAACGGCCGTGCGGCACTGACGATGGTGTGGCGCGAGATCGAACGGCAAGTCCGTGTTGCGGGCGAGGTCAGCCATGTTTCCGAATCGGAATCTGACGCATATTTCGCGAGCCGCCCCCGCGGCGCACAGATCAGCGCTTGTGCCAGCGAACAGTCCACGGTGCTCTCCTCCCGTGCCGAACTCGAAGCCCGCGTCGCTGAACTCGAAGAGCAGCACCCCGATGAGATCCCGAGGCCGCCTCACTGGGGCGGGTACCTGATCACCCCGCATCGCGTCGAGTTCTGGCAGGGCCGCCCGGACCGTCTCCACGACCGGGTCCGGTACCGCCGCGAAGCCGGCAACTGGACAATCGAACGTCTCGCTCCCTGACCGCGATCAGAAGCGCTCGTCTCGTCGGGAGTGGAGACGGCCCGCGATTCGTCGCCATACGAGCCGAACCACCAGCGCAGTGATCAGGGCCTCGACCGGCACCCCGAAACGCAGCGGATCGCTGAACCAGCCGACGACCCGCTGCGGCCACCCGCCGACGAAACGGAGCAGCGGCAAGAAGATGAACTCACCCCGGTTGAACAGGAACTCGATGATCAGGTAGCTGCAGACGTACCCCGAAGTGACGCTGAGACGCTTGATCCGGTCGGACTCGAGATCACGCCAGCCGATTATCAGCGCACCGATCACCCCCAGCACGCTGATGACCGCGATGCGTTCGGGAGTAGTGTCCTGAATCCAGTTGCTGGCCGCTGCCTGCATCTCGAGGAAACGATCAACTCTGGGGCTCGAGTAGTCGCTGCCCGACAACAGCCGGATCTCGAAGTATCCGTAGTCGATCAGGTAGAGACCCGCGGCTATGAGCACGAAACCCGAGCCACGGCCCACGTAGGGCAGCACCCGCCGCATTCCTTTGGCCACATCGGTTTTGGCCAACGCCAAACTCATGGTCAAGAAAGTGATCAATGCACCCATGCCGAGCGCGTAAGCAAGAAAGTTGCCGAATCCTTCCAACCATCCGTCGGTGGTGAACGAGTTCGTGACCGACGACAAGAACAACCCGATGGTGCATGACAGCGATACGACCGCATAGCTCACACCGAAAAGAAACACCGATGAGAGGTCCCGACTGTCGGTTCCCTTGTTGAGCTTCGGAAGTCGCAGCACCAAGTCTCTGCCCAGAGCCATGAAGACACCCAACGGAAGCATCAACACGCCGGCGGCGATCGTGACGTAACCCGTGTACTCGAACACGGTGCCCTGGTTGATGATCGTCTCGAAAGCCACCCCGCAGAGACCAAAAACGGCGACGAATCCGGCGGTCATGACCAAACCCACGACCAGGCCGCGTACGATTGTGGCTAGACGGGTGGTTCTGCCGCCACTGTCCACGCCCAAGAAATACGACAGGTAGACGGGCAGCATGGCGAAACCACAGGGGTTGAACGCAGCGACCAGTCCCAGCGCGAACGGAAAGGCGTAGACACCCATCAGCAGACCTCGCTCTGCTTTCGCCGGGCGCAGCCGGAGTCGTCCCGCTGGACGCCCGACAGCAGATCTCCGTCAGGCCTGCTGTCAGAATTCGTTTCCATTAGAGCAGGTGCTCCGTGATCAGGCGACGTAGTCCTTCTGCGGTGAGCACGCCGGTCCACTGCTCCACAACTACTCCGTCGCGATCAACCATCAGCGTGCTGGGCATCCCGAGCAAGCGCAACTCTGTGACCAGCGAACCGTCTCTGTCCCATCCTGACGGATATGAAACACCGGTCTCGGCCAGCAAGTCGAGAGACGGCGCGACGGAGTCGTCGCGGCTGATGCCGATGAAGTTCACCTGATCTTCGAGTTCCTGGTAAACGGTTTCAAACTCTGGCAATTCAGCACGGCAGGGACTGCACCAGGCGGCAAAAAAGTTCACTACCAGCGGTTTGTCGAGATGGCTGGCGAAGGTGTCCTGATGGTCGTCGGTGAGAGAACTGAACTCGAGACCGCGAATGGACCCTTCCATGGCTGGAGTCTGCGCTGTCGGGGTACTGTCGTCTGAGCTTTGGACGTCGGTGCTCCGGGGACGCATTCCTCCGCTGCTGAGATCGATTCTGTCGGCATCACCAAATTCGCCGGACGGGTCGTCGGCGCACGCCGCGGCGCACAGAACGGCCAGCATGACCGCAGCGAATCGACAGAACAAGGGCATGGGGACTCCGCAGCAACGTTACTTCACGGAAAGCTCCAAGCACTGGGCCGGGCCACTGCTCGGGCGCTGACCGACCAAGAACCGAGGCTCGCGTAATCCGTTGCCCGGGTTCTTTGGGGGTGTGGTCGATCAGCGCCTTAAGAATGTGCGCGGATTGAACACCGCAGGTGCGCCGAAGCCTGTCGTCTCCCGCTCTTGTTCGCTGCGCTCACGGGCCGCTCGGGCCACGGCCTCGTTCGGTCGCTACCGTGTCGTTCCGCCTATTCGCTCGGCCGCTAAGCGGTCCGCCGTTCGGCTCGTTCCCGAAGGTGTATCGGCACCGGAACCACCGGCATCAGATCTTCGGGACGAGCGACCTTGGGAGGACGGCCCCGACGGCGTTTGACGGCCGACATTTCGCCGTTCATGAAAAGTTGTCCTCCCCATACTCCCCACTGTTCTTGTCTGTCCAGAGCTGTTTCGAGACATGCGGCGATCACGGGGCACTCGGCGCAGACGTGTTTCGCTGCCGATATCTCGCCGATGTCATCAGAGAAGAACATCTTGAAGGCGTCCTCGATCGACTTGCAGGCCGCGTGCGTCTCCCAGTCGGTGTTGTCGGTTTGGAGTTGTTCTGTGATGCCGACGAGGGTTGACATGTCCCCGTCCCCTTCCGTGTTTCCTGTTGTGAGTTTCTGCTGCTTGGCTCTGCTGCTCGGCTGGCAACGCAGAAAGGCCGCTGGGATTGCCAGCGGCCTTTCTGCGTGCTTCCCGTTGTCGGGCTTACTTACCCGGAGGGAGCACCGAAGGGCCGCAGAGCGTGATACGGCTTCGTGGCAAACCAGGAAGCCGGCATGACCGTCTGCACATTCGCTTGCACACTTACGCGCGCGGCGACATCAGCTTGCGGCTGAGGTTGCGTGCGGTGAATGTCTCTCATGTCGGTCCTTGTCCCGCGGCCGGAACTCCGGCGACAACTAGGTTGACGAGTATCAACGCAATTGTCAACCGAATTAAATTGAGCTTGTTCGCTTGGAGAGAATCGATTCCCTAGATATTACATAATTTTATGTAATATCATGTTGTTGAGTTGAAAAACTCGGCCGGAGGGTTAGCATCTGGTTATGGAAGCGGCCTTGTTCGCAATGATCTCAACGTTGTTCGTCGCAATGCTCGGCAATTCTTGGCATCAATCCCGTGAAAACTCCAAGACCCGCGAACTCATGGTTCAGCTCAACAATGACACACGATCCGAATTTCGATCCGAACTAAAGGTTCTCGCCACCGAGTTGCGGGCCGACCACAGGGTCCTTGGTGATGAGTTGAGGGCCGACCACAGGGTCCTTGGTGATGAGTTGCGGGCCGACATGAAAGCTCTTGGCGTTGGCTTGGGAGACGTTCGGGAGCGACTGTCTCGGATTGAAGGCTGTTTGGGAATTGGGATCACCCGCCCGCTTGGACCAGCAACCGAGGATTCAGAGAGCAGAGACGTATAACAGGGCCTGGTTCTGCCAGGTGAATTGTTTACCGGGTGTTCACTGTTCGTTAACTCGTCCGGAGGTGCGATTTCGAAATACCCTCCTAGTTTGGCCCCAGAAGCAGACTCGCACGGCGCGGGTCCATTCACCCGGGGAAGGAACCCGTATGCATCGATTCAGGCGTGTGACCTGGTTGCCGGCGATTGTCTTGAGCCTGGCACTTGTTGCATCAGCGTGTGGAGACGACGACTCAGACGACAGTTCAGATCCGTCGTCAAGCGATGATTCGGCTGCCGAGCCCCTTTCTGGTGAGATCTTCATTTCGGGTTCTTCCACGGTCGAGCCGATTTCCTTGCGCGTCCAAGAACTGTTCAACGATATCAATCCCGATGTCTTGATTGCTGTCGACGGACCGGGAACCGGTGACGGTTTCGCATTGTTCTGCACTGGTGAGTCTGATATCTCTGACGCCTCGCGGGCGATCAAAGACAGCGAAGCTGAAGAATGTGCGGCTAACGGAGTCGACTATGTCGGACTGCAGGTCGGAATTGACGGCCTCGGAGTAATGACCAACGCCGCCAACGATGTTGTTGAGTGTGTCTCTTTCGCTGACCTTTACGCATTGACCGGTCCTGAAGCCATCGGACATGACTCGTGGTCGGATGCCAATGCTGTTTCTGTCGAACTTGGCGGCGAAGGAGTTCTACCTGATGCACCGCTGAGAATCTTCGGCCCCGGAGAAGAGTCGGGAACCTTCGACACCTACGTTGAACTGGTGATTGAAGACATTGCGGAAGAGCGTGGTCAAGACGAAACCACACGTCCTGACTACAATCCCTCGGGTGATGACAACGTGATCCTTCAGGGTGTCAGAGGATCTGATACTTCCCTGGGATGGGTTGGATTCGCATTCGCCGACGGCGCTCAAGGTGTGAAGCTGCTTGATGTGGATGACGGTTCCAGCGGCTGTGTAGCAGCTACCCCGGACACGATCGCTTCGGGTGAGTATTCGTTGAGCCGCCCACTGTTCATCTACGTCAACTCCGGTAGAGCCGCAGCGAACCCCGGACTCGAGGCCTATGTCGACTTCTACATGGACACTGGCCTTGATCAGGCTGTAGCCGAAGTTGGCTACGTTGAACTGACTGAGGCAGCCAAGGCTGACGTTCGTGCGGCTTGGACCGGCTGAACCCTTTACTCTTAGGATTCACGGAGATGACCGTGTCTGAAAGTTTTCGTGTGGTGAACGGTGACTGAACTGAGATCTGCTGATCTGAGTGTTGAGGCACTTGCGGGTTCCCCGCGCCGGTTGCGCAAGGAGCGGATGATCCGTCAGGTGATGTTCGGCGCCGCGTCGGCTTCGGTGGTTGTTTCGGGTCTGATCATCTACGCGCTGTTCTCTGAGGCTTGGGTCTTCATCCGAGATGTTGACTGGTCGGCGACCTGGGGAGAACTCGGCTGGTTCCCGCGTCGTGGTATCTACGACATGCCGACCTTGTTGGTAGCAAGTCTTTGGACCACCCTCATCGCCATGGTCGTGGCCGCTCCGCTGGGGCTGGGCGCTGCGGTCTACTTGTCCGAATATGCCCGGCCGTCTCACCGGGCCGTATTCAAGCCCATACTGGAGATTCTCGCGGGAATCCCCAGTGTGGTTCTGGGCTTCTTCGCACTGTTGTGGATCGCACCGAATCTCGTGGCTCATATCGGTGGTGAAGGCGGTCGCGGCTCGATGCTGGCTGCCGGAATAGGGGTGGGGATCTTGACGGTTCCTTTGGTGGCGTCGATCTCCGAAGACGCGATGTCAGCAGTTCCGAAATCGCTGCGCGAAGCATCCGCAGGGTTGGGGTCGCGCAAAGCGGTCACGACCTTGAGGGTGGTGTTGCCCGCAGCGGTTTCGGGATTGGTCGCTTCATTGATTGTGGCGGTGTCACGAGCGCTGGGTGAGACGATGGTGGTGTTCATGGCAGGTGGTGCTGCCGATGCTGCGATCAAAACGTATTCGCCGTACGAGGGCAGTCTTACCATGCCTGCGGCAATGGCGTCACTGGCTTCGGGCACCGATCAAGTTGTTGGCGAGGGTTTGACCTTTCAAAGCCTGTTCTTTGTGGGTCTAGTGCTGTTTCTGTTGACTTTGGGACTCAACTTGATCGGCGACCGGTTCGTCTCCCGTGTCCGTGAGCAGTACTGAGCAGGTGTTGTGACCCTTACCACCATCGGAACGGTTGCCGAAGGCCGAGCGGCCGCTCTCAGTCAACAGCGACGCGACATTGCAGGAAACGTGTTCAAAGCGGCGATCCTGCTTTCATTAGTCGTGTCACTGCTGGTTCTTGCGGTGTTGCTCCTCGATACCGTCACCGACGGTTGGTCTCAATTGTCTACCCGTGGCTGGAGTTTTGTGAACGGATCACTCCGGTCTCGTTCAATAGACCCCGAACTCGGAGTGAAGCAAGGACTGTACGGTTCTGTTTGGATCGGTGTTCTTGTGGCGCTGACTGCTTTCCCGGTGGGTGTCGGCGCCGCCGTATATCTTGAGGAGTATGCGCCGAAGTCTCGTTGGACTTCAATCATTGAACTGGTGATCAGAAATCTTGCCGGGGTGCCGTCCGTCGTCTACGGACTGTTGGGCCTGTTCTTGTTTGTTGAACGCAGCACAGTCTTCGGGTTCCTTGGTCTTGGTTGGTTGGCCGACGCCACCGGTGGTCGATCTGTAGTGTCTGCCGGGTTGACCTTGGCGGTGCTGGTACTGCCGATCGTGGTCATTACCGCCCAAGAAGCTGTTCGATCAGTGCCGAGCGGACTCAAAGAGGGAGCGTATGGTCTCGGCGCCACCAAATCTGAGATGGTTCGTACGCAGGTCTTGCCTTATGCGGCGCCGGGAATCTTGACGGGTACGTTGCTGGCGATGTCGCGGGCGATCGGCGAAGCCGCGCCGCTGATACTCGTTGGTGCGATCAGCGGTGGGCTCACCCGCAATCCGGAACTTTGGGATACTTCAGGATTGCGGGAGAAGTTCACAGCGCTTCCGATAATAATCGTCGAATGGGTGGGTGAACGTGGGCGCGACCCTGGTTTTGCGGCGGCCGCAGCGGCCGCCATTGTGGTGCTGCTGGTGCTCGTGTTGTTGTTGAACATGACCGCGATCCTGTTGCGCAACCATTTTGAGAACAAGCGAGGCTGAACAATGGCAACCGGACATGAGACGATGGTTGGTCCGACCGATCCCATAGACAAGAACTCCAAGGAGCTTCATATGTCGGTGACCGACGAGCCGGCTGAGCCACCCGACGGGGAAGCCTTGGTTTCAGCAGGCACCGAAGCTCAAATTGAACGAGCCGTGATTTTCGATGTTGAGGAGCTCAACGTCTATTACGGAGATTTCCGGGCTGTTCGGGACGCGAGTCTCAAAGTCTACAAGAACGAAATCACTGCCTTCATAGGGCCGTCTGGTTGCGGCAAGACCACTCTCCTGCGGTGTTTCAATCGCATGAACGATTTGATTGAGGCGGCTCGGGTCACCGGTTCGCTTCGTTATCACGGTGTGGATCTGTATCATCCCAGAGTGGACGCGGTTGAGGTGCGCCGCCAGATCGGCATGGTTTTCCAAAAACCCAACCCTTTCCCGAAGTCGATTTGGGCGAACGTCGCCTACGGCCCTCGGGTGGCCGGGTTAGCAAAAAAGGGCCCGGCCATGGACGACATCGTCGAGAATTCGTTGCGCAAAGCCGCCCTCTGGGACGAAGTGAAGGACCGACTCGACGATAATGCGTTGGGTTTGTCCGGAGGTCAGCAGCAACGGCTGTGCATCGCCCGGGCCATAGCCACGGATCCCGACGTGCTGCTCATGGACGAGCCTTGTTCGGCTTTGGACCCGATCGCCACCACTCGTATCGAGGAGTTGATGCACGGACTGAAGAACGATTATTCGATTGTGATCGTGACGCACAACATGCAGCAGGCTGCACGGGTCAGCGACCGTACCGCGTTCTTCTCTGTGGAAGTCGACTCGGAGTCTGATACCCGGACAGGCATTCTGGTCGAATACGACTCGACCCAACAGATCTTTTCGAACCCCACCGACGAGAGGACTGAGAATTATGTGACCGGGCGCTTCGGGTAGGAGCATTACGGTGTGCATACGGGCATTACGGTGTGAACAGACCCATACAAGGAGCAGATGGTGACCGAGGAACTCCGCAAGACGTATCACGAACAACTCGGGTCGATTCGTGAGGCGATAGTTCGCATGGCAGGCCTCGTGGGTGAGACCATCCCTCGCGGCACTGAGGCGTTGTTGTCCGGAGACTTGGCTGAAGCGCAGCGAATAATCGAGGACGACGACGTGATCGACGGCTTGTCGGTCGAGCTTGAGGAGAACTGTTATCAACTCCTTGCCTTGCAACAACCAATGGCTTCGGATCTGCGTGCAATCACCACTTCGTTGTGGATGAACGCGGAGATCGAACGCACCGGGGATTTGATGGCCAACATCTGCCAGGCCACTCGACGGGTCTACGGCAGTTCCTTCGGCCCTCGAATTCGTGGGCTGCTCGCTCAGATGAGCGAGGAAGCCGCTCGATTGTTCCGCCTTGCGATTGACAGTTATGCCGAGGGAAACAGCGGGTTGGCGGTCGCGCTCGATGATATTGACGACCGACTCGACGAGCTTCATCTCGATGCTATTGAGACGATCTTCGAAACCAGTCGTGAGCAGGGGTTCGATATGCAGGTGGGGGTGCAGTTGGCGTTGATCTGCAGGTTTTATGAGCGTATCGGCGATCATGCGGTGAACATGGGTGAACGTGTCCGCTACATGGTCGATGGCTGGCTTCCGGAGTATTCGGGCGCGCTGCGGGCCAAAGCTCGTGTGACTGGATTTGGTGGAGCCGGCGCCGGCGCAGAGATCTGATTTGAGCGGCTTGACGTGAGCGCACTGTTGTTCGTCTTGTCAGTGGTCGTGGTCTCGGCGCTTGGTGCGGTCGTGGTCGGAGTTCAGCAACGGCACAGCGTCAACCAGCGTCTTGACCGTATCGCCAATCGTGTGTCGGGTGTGGTTGCGCCTGCGTCGCGATCGCCTGCAGCCGCGGTGACGCGGCTTGAAGCTGTTCTGGAGGTCAGCGAGGCACAGCAGCTGTCGAGTGCGCCCGAACGTCGCTATGAGGCCGCGCTCGAAGCAGTCGATTGGGGGGTTGTGGTGGTTGATGAAGACGGAGAGGTCGCCTTTTGCAATTCGTCGGCGAGGTGGTATCGCGAAGGCAGGCATGGCGACGCCGTGATTGCACAGAAGATTGACGAGTTGATCCACGCGGCGACGAGCGGCGAACGAGTTTCTGAGACTGTCACGCTGTTCGGGCCGCCGCGCCGAGTTTTATATGTGTGGGCGATACCGATTCTCGAGCGGGGTGAACGTTTGGGTGCGATAGCGCAAATCCACGATTTCACAGACTTGGAGCACCACAACGCGATACGGCGTGATTTCGTGTCCAATATCAGCCACGAACTCCGCACTCCGATCGGTGCTGTGTCGCTGCTTGCCGAGACCTTGATCGGTGAACATGATCCTGAGGTGGTCGACTCATTGGCCAATCGCCTGCGTGTTGAATCGGACCGGCTCTCCAGCACGGTTTTGGATCTGCTTGAACTCAGCCGAATCGAACACAGTAGAGACTCTGAATTCTCTGAGGTTGTTGTGCAGGGGGTGGTTGGCGGTGCGCATGATCGGGTGCGGGTCGCGGCGATGCAGAGTGAAGTGACGATCAGTGTCGAGATGCCGACGGAGGATCTCCTAGTGCGCGGTGATCGCCGTCAGCTCACTTCGGCAGTGTTCAATCTGTTGGACAACGGAATCAAATTCTCGAACCCTGGTGGTGGTGCTGTCTCGGTTGTGGTTCAAGAGGTACACGGTCGGGTTGAGGTGGAGGTCACTGACAGTGGTATCGGTATTCCGCGTCAGGACCAAGACCGTATATTTGAACGCTTCTACCGGGTTGATCAGGGACGCAGTCGTTCGAGCGGTGGTACTGGCCTTGGTCTTTCGCTGGTGCGCCACATAGTAGCCAATCATGCTGGTCGTGTTTCGGTGAGGTCGACGGAGGGCGAGGGAGCAGCTTTCACGATGGAACTCCCGTTAGCGCCAGACCCCGAAGCAGATTCTGATGATGCCGGCACTTCAACGGTTTCGGCCGTGCCCGGCGATGGTGGAGGGTCATGAACAGCCGAGGCACGCGCATCCTTGTTGTGGAGGATGAGGAGTCCTTCGTGGAAGCTCTGCGTGTGGGGCTCCAACGTGAGGGGTTCTTGGTGGACGTCGCCCGTGACGGTCCGGAAGCGTTGGCTCGATTCAAAACGAGTTCACCTGATTTGATACTCCTTGACGTGATGCTGCCGGGAATGTCCGGGCTTGACGTCTGCCGCGAGATCCGAGCTGATTCTGCTGTTCCGATCATCATGGTGACCGCTAAGAGCGAAGAGATAGACGCGGTTGTGGGCCTTGAGGTGGGTGCCGACGATTACGTGGCGAAGCCGTACCGGCTGCGGGAGCTGATCGCCCGGATCAGAGCGTTGTTGCGTCGTGTCGCGATCAGTGAAACGTCGACGGATGTTGGCGACGGCTCTGAGGACGGGGTGCTGCAGGTCGGCGGACTGCATGTCGACAGTGAACGCCACGAAGTCACTGTCGATGGTGTGCAGGTGCAACTTCCGTTGAAAGAGTTCCAGATTCTGGTGCTGCTGATGCGCAATCCTGAGCGGGTCGTTGCCCGCGGTACTTTTATTGACAGGGTCTGGGGTCATGACTATGTCGGCGATACCAAGACTCTCGACGTCCATATCAAACGGTTGAGAGCCAGGATCGAACCGAACGCGGACGACCCGAAGCGGATCGTGACAGTTCGCGGCGTCGGTTACAAGCTCACGGACGACGCGCTGACTTGAGTCGCTTGCAGCCGGCTGTCGTGTCACTGCGCGCAGATAGGGTGAGCCGATGCCCGAAACGTCGCCGCTCTTGGAGGGATTGAACCAGGCCCAGTACGACGCAGTGCTGCATCGGGGAGGCCCGCTGCTGGTTGTGGCCGGGGCCGGTTCGGGCAAGACTCGTGTGCTCACCCACCGGATCGCCCACATGATCGACGAGGGCATGTCGCCGTTCGAGATCCTTGCCATCACGTTCACCAACAAGGCAGCGGGAGAAATGAAGGAGCGAGTGGCCGGTCTGGTCGGACCGGTCGCCGAGAGGATGTGGGTTTCGACGTTCCATTCCGCCTGTGTACGGATCCTGCGCCGGGATGCCGACCGGCTCGGATACCCGGGCCGCTTCTCGATCTACGACCAGGCAGACGCCCGACGGTTGACCGGTTACGTGATCCGCGATCTCAACATCGACCCCAAGCGGTTCACGCCGCGGTCGGTTCACGCTGCGATCTCGACCGCCAAGAACGACAACATTTCGGCGAGCACCTACGCAGACGCGGCGGAGGATTTTCTCACGAAGCGTGTGGCAGACGTATACTTGGAGTATCAGCGGCGGCTCGTGGCGGCCGCGGCGATGGATTTCGACGACCTGCTGATGCGTACCGTCGAGTTGTTCCGGACTCAGCCCGACGTGCTGCAGCATTGGCGGGAACGCTTCGCCCACGTCCTCGTCGACGAGTACCAGGACACCAACTCGGTCCAGAACGAACTCGTCTTGACGCTCGCCCGACAGCACCGGGGAGTCTCCGTCGTCGGCGATGGAGACCAGTCCATCTACGCCTTCCGCGGCGCCGACCTGCAAAACATCCTGGAGTTCGAGAAGGCCTTCCCCGACACCACCACGATCGTGCTCGAGCAGAACTACCGCTCGACGCAGTCCATCCTCGACGCAGCCAATGCGGTGATCGCCCAGAACATGGGGCGTGTCCCGAAAGATCTTTGGACTGATCGCGGACGGGGTGAGAGGATCGTTCGTTGCCACGCCGATGATGAGCATGACGAGGCTCGTTACGTGGCCCACGAACTGGCCCGCCTGCAGGCCCATGAGGGTATGCGCTGGGATGAGATGGCGGTGTTCTATCGCACCAACAGCCAGTCGCGGGTGCTCGAGGAGCACCTGGTGCGGGTCGGGGTTCCGTACCAGTTGGTGGGTGGCGCCCGCTTCTATGATCGACGCGAGATCAAAGATTCGGTGGCGTACCTGCGGGCCATCGTCAATCCGACGGACGAAGTCAGCGTCAAGCGGGTCCTCAATGTGCCCAGACGAGGTGTGGGCGACTCGTCGATCGCCAAGCTCGATGCATGGGCTGCCGCTCACGGAATGTCGTTCTCCCAAGCGTTGCAGAATTATCGGAGTGCGGGTGTCAGCGGCCCCGCGACCGTCGGAATCGGAAAGTTCCTGACACTCACAGCAGAGGTCGGAGAACTCGACGCGGGGCCTGGCACCATCATCGAAGAAGCTCTTGAACGCTCCGGTTACCTTGAGGAACTACAGGCCGAGCATGGGATCGAGGCTGAGGGCCGGCTTGAGAACATTATGGAACTGCTGGGAGTGGCCCGAGAGTTCGAGACGGTCGACGAGTTCTTGGAACAGATCAGTCTGGTCACTGATACCGACGACATGGACGACAGCGAGTCGTTGGTAACGCTGATGACCCTCCATTCGGCCAAGGGACTTGAGTTCCCGGTCGTCTTCCTGACCGGTATGGAGGACGGCCTTCTCCCGCATGTTCGAACCTTGGGCGAACCTCGAGAACTCGAAGAGGAGCGACGTCTGGCGTATGTGGGAGTGACCAGGGCGATGCAGTCGCTTCATCTGACCTGCGCTCAGAGCCGCATGCTCAACGGCATGACCCAGTACAACCCGCCCAGCAGGTTCTTCTCTGAGATCCCCCCGGATCTGATCACCGAGATCGGCGGTTCGCGCCGGGGCAACCGCTTCGACCGTTCATACCCCAGCGGCGGGCGCACCTTCGGCCGAAGCGGCGGCGGCCGAGCCAATGAGCAGAGCGGCGGGGTCCGAAGCGACCGGTGGAGTCGGGGTCCGGTCCTCGATGAGCACCGTGAACGTATCGTCGAGGAGGCGTTGCAGGGCGACAGTCCCGCTGCGAAGTCGCCTTTCGCGCCCAAAGGCGCCGAGTTGCTCGGTTTGAAGATCGGTGATGACGTTCGTCACTCCGAGTGGGGCGAGGGAGTGATTGTCGACATGGGCGGAAGCAGCGACAGTCCCGAGGCAACCGTGAACTTTGCGGGTGTCGGGCAGAAGACCCTGCTGCTGTCCCTGGCCCCCTTGGAGAAGATCTGACCCGGGTTGATCCCACTCACTTTGAATCGTCCCCGTCACGGTCGTCATTGTCCGCATCGCTGTCGTCGTTGAGCAGGACGTGGATATTGCCATCCCGAATCTCGATTCCGTACTGCAGCAGTCCAGTGCCCACAGCATCGGCAGCAACCTCGTCGCAGGTGACGTCGCTGCCCGCCGCGGAGGTGAGGGAAAACTCTCTTGTTTCGGATTCCCAAGCAAAGAAACAGTCTCGAGGGTCGTCCGCGCGTCGAGCCGCGAACACCGACCAACCCTGTTCTGGGTCTGTGCCGTGGTGAGCAACGATGATGTCTCTTTGGCGGTTGCTTCCTACGTCGGAGTAGAGAATCGGACCCCGTTCCCGAATCTCACGGGCCATAGCCTCGACTCTGCCGGCGTTGAAGTCTCGGTCGCCGAGCACGATCTCGGTGTTCCCTTGTGATGTTGCCAGCCAAACCATGAAAAAGAGCAAGGCCGCTATGACCACAGCTGTGAATCCGATCAGCAACACGTTTCGTGCTGTGATCTGCGGACCTCGGGCGACGGGCATTAATCCTCAATCCTCGCGTCTGTTCGTGGCGGACTGTGTCACTGCATTGGGACCCGCCTAGTATCGCCTGAGTCCACATGAACAGTGCATGAACAACCCGAACATTGTCTGAATCAACACGAACTTGGAGGTGCAGTGGATCTTTTTGAGCATCAGGGAAAGGAATTCTTCGCTGATTACGGACTGCCGGTCTCTCCTGGTGAAGCAGCTTTCACCGTCGCGGAGGCGGTTGCAGCCGCGCAGCGGCTCGGTACTCCGGTGATGGTCAAAGCCCAGGTCCATACCGGCGGGCGCGGCAAGGCGGGAGGCGTCAAGTACGCCGCCGACCTCGAGGCGGTGCGCGAACACGCAGACGACATCCTGGGGCTCGACATCAAAGGCCACATCGTGGAGCGGGTCTGGATCGAGAAAGCATCAGACATCGCCGAGGAGTACTACGCCGGCTTCACACTCGATCGTTCGGCCCGCAAGCACCTCGGGATGCTCTCGGCCGAAGGGGGTGTCGAGATCGAGACTGTGGCCGAAACGAATCCGGAGGCAATCGCCAAGATCTGGATAGACCCGCTCGACGGGCTCACCGAGGCGGTGTGCCGGGACTGGGTGTCGGCCGCAAGCCTGCCCGACGCGGCGGTTGAGGGTACCGTTGGGATTCTGTTGGGGCTCTACGCTGCCTACACCGAGGGAGACGCCGACCTTGTTGAGATCAACCCGCTGATCCTGACTCCGCAGGGGTCTGTACACGTGCTCGACGCCAAGGTGACCCTCGACGGCAACAGCGAGTTCCGCCATCCCGACTACCGTCAGTACGACGCCACCCAGAGCCGTGATGAACGTGAAGAAGCAGCGCACGCAAAGGGACTGCAGTACGTCGGGCTCGACGGCTCGGTCGGTGTGATCGCCAACGGAGCGGGTCTGGCGATGAGCACCGTCGACGTGGTCAATCAGGTTGGTGGAAGTCCCGCCAATTTCCTGGACATCGGCGGCGGCGCGAATGCCGACGTCATGGCGGGGGCTTTGGAGGTCATCAACAACGACCCCGCCGTGAAGGCCATATTCATCAACATTTTCGGGGGGATCACACGCGGCGAGGAGATCGCCGCCGGCATCCTCGAAGCGATGCAACGCGTCGAGATCGACTCCCCGATCGTGATCCGGCTCGACGGCACCAACGCCGACGAGGGCAGGGCGATGCTGGAACCTCACCTGACCGACGAGTTGATGATGCAACCGACGATGCTCGACGCGGCGCTCCGCGTGGTCGAGCTTGCCGGCTGAGCCGGCGACGAAGAAAGGAAACCGACAATGAGTATCTTCGTCGACGAGAACACGAAGGTCGTATATCAGGGGCTCACAGGTTCACAGGGCAGCTACTACGGCCTTCTGAACCGTGACTACGGCACGCAGGTGGTTGCCGGCACCCACCCGACCAAGGCAGGCACCGACGTCGATGGTGTACCCATTTTCGCCAGTGTGGCTGAGGCGGTGCAGGCAACGGGTGCCACTGCGAGCTGTATTTTCATTCCCGCCCCGGGAGTGCGGGGCGCGGTGCTGGAGGCCGCTGAGGGTGGCGTCAAGTTCATTGTTGCCATCACCGAAGGAGTACCCGCCCACGACGAGGTCTACTTCTACAACGCCTTGAAGCGGGACTTCCCCGATGTGCTGCTGCTCGGTCCGAACTGTCCGGGGATAATCAGCCCCGGAAAGTGCAACATAGGCATCACGGCTGGACACATTGCCAGAGCGGGTGGCCCGGTTGGAATCGTCAGCCGTTCTGGAACGCTGACCTACCAGGCTCTTCATGAACTCAAGCAGAAGGATGTCGGGGTGACGACCTGTGTGGGCATCGGCGGCGACCCCGTGCCCGGTACGTCGTTCATCGATTGTCTGCGGGCCTTTGAAGACGACCCTGAGACTCTCGCGGTGATGATGATCGGCGAGATCGGCGGAACAGCGGAGGAGGAAGCCGCTGACTTCATCAAGCACCACATGACCAAGCCCGTTGCCGGCTATATCGCCGGGGTGACCGCTCCGCCTGGCAAGAAGATGGGTCATGCAGGTGCAATCGTCTCCGGAGGCCGGGGTACCGCTGCTGCCAAGATCGAGGCGCTGACCGATGCCGGTGTCCGTGTCGGGCAGAACCCGACCGAGGCGGGTGAACTCATGGCCGACATTGTCGCCCGCCTGTGACTCGGCGGACTTGCGGCTTGCTAGGTTCGGGCGATGACTAGTGCTCCGGGTCGGCGTCGTGCGCTTCTGTCCGTCTTCGACAAGTCGGGGGTCGTTGAGTTCGCCCGAGGCCTGGTCGACCTCGGCTGGGAACTGATCTCGAGCGGCGGCACCGCGGAGGTCATATCGGCCGCGGGCATACCGGTCACCGACGTCGCGGACTACACCGGGTCGCCGATCATGTTGGGGCATCGTGTGGCGACGCTCCATCCCCGGATTCACGGGGGCATCCTCGCGGACCGGGAAGACCCCGAGCATCGAGTCGATCTCGAGACCCACAAGATCGAAGTGATCGACCTGGTGGTCGGCAACCTCTATCCGTTCCGCTCCGAGCCTGGAATCGAGATGATCGATATTGGCGGGCCGACACTGCTGCGATCGGCCGCCAAGAACCACGCGTACGTAGGTGTTGCTACTGATCCAGCGGACTACGAGCTGATTCTTGGTGAACTCCGCCGTAACCGCACCGGCTCATCTGCTGTCGGTGGTACTCGCAGTGGTACCTGTGGCGATACTCACAGCTCAGGTTTGTCTGGGGACACCCGCCGTCGACTGGCCAGAGCAGCCTTTGCGCATACCGCCGCCTATGACGCTGCGATCGTCGGCTGGTTCGACAGCAGCGAATCGGAACCGACACCGCTTCCGCCCACGATCCACCTGGCCCTCGAACGCGCCGGTTCTCTCCGCTATGGAGAGAACCCGCATCAGAGCGGGGCGCGCTACCGCTCGATGGGCGAGACCAGCATGTGGGATCAGATCGAACAGTATTCGGGCGTGCCGCTGAGCTACCTGAACATCTTCGACGCCGATGCGGCGTGGCGCTTGAGCCACGAACTCGGCGAGCTCGCCGACAGCTGCGCGGCAGCGATCATCAAACACGCCAACCCCTGCGGCGCGGCCGTCGGTGAAAACCTAGCCGACGCATACCGGCGTGCGGCCGAGTGCGACCCTCGCAGCGCGTTCGGCGGAATCGTGGCGGTGAATCGAATCGTCGACGAACCCACGGTCGCAGCAATGGAATCGGCTGCTCAAGCTGATGTGGTCATTGCGCCGGGTTATGCAGACGGAGCTGTCGAGCGCCTGGTCGCCAAGCGCCGCAACACCCGTGTTCTGCGCGCAGAGCCTCCGCCTGCGTCGTCGGCGTCCGGTGTCGGCCTGCGTCAGATCACCGACGGGTTCCTGGCTCAACAGAACCAGTGTTTCGCATCGCCGTCGGCTGGTTGGCGGGTGGTGACCGAGCGCGAACCGACTGCGGCTGAGTTTGCCGACGCGGCCTTCGCCTGGCGGGTCTGCGGTCATGTCAAGTCGAACGCAGTGGTTCTGGCCCACCAGGGAGTGGCCTGGGGGATCGGAGCCGGTCAACAGAACCGGGTTGAAGCTGCGGAGATCGCCGCGAGAAAGGCGGACGGCCGAGCCCGAGGCGGCGCCTGTGCCAGCGATGCCTTCTACCCGTTCCCCGACGGCATCCACGCAGCCGCAGACGCCGGAGCAGCGATAATCGTGCAACCCGGTGGCTCGGTAAATGACAACCAGACGATCGCTGCCGCCGATGAACGCGGTGTCTCCATGGTCTTCACCGCCGAACGACAATTCCTCCACTAGAGCAGACCGAAGGCAGCCAAGGGGCAAACTCTGCTGATGGTTGCCGTCCGGTCACTCGGGCTTGGAAGTTGGTGGGGTTGGTGAAGCCGTGGGCGAATCGACCGTGGCACGTAAGACTGCCATGATCTGAAGTCTCAGTTGGGCGGTGCGTGACTCCGTGCCAGACTCTCGCCATGAGTCAACAGCCCGCGAGTGCCCGGCGGTAGGTCCAAGATGTCAGAAGGTAAGGTACCGCGGGAAGCCAAGAGCATGGAGTGGGCCTTGGAGGTTGGCCTCCAGCGTAGGTCCAAGGCGTTCTACTACACGATCCGGTTTCTCATTCGAACGTTGTTGTGGCGGTGGCTCCGGTTGCAGTGCCGAGGGTCGGAGAATATTCCCGTTGCCGGTCCCGTGATAATCGCGCCGGTTCATCGCTCGAACCTCGATGCCCCGCTCTTCTCGGGTTGCACCAGACGCCGGTTGCGGGCCTTGGGCAAAGAATCGCTGTTTGTGCATCCGATCAGTGCATGGGTCTGCGCGGCGCTCGGTTCGATACCTCTGCGGCGTGGTGAAGCGGACCGGGAAGCCATGCGTTCGGCTCGGGCGATGCTCGATTCGGGCGCGATGGTGCTGGTCTTCCCCGAGGGCACCCGCCAGAGCGGTGGTCAGGTCACCGGAGTCTTCGACGGTATGTCGTATCTGGCGTCAAAGACGGGCGCCCCGATCGTTCCCGTGGGGATCGCGGGAACGGAGGCTGCGTTGCCCGCCGGCGCGAAGTTCCCCGAGAGGGCCAGAGCCGCGATCGTGGTTGGACCACCGATCAGGGCCCCGGAGGGCCGGATGAGCCGCCCGGCCCTGGCAGCGCTCAGCTCTGAAGTCGGAACGCGCCTCCAAGAGGCATTCGACGAAGCGCAAACTCTCGTAGCCACGTCCTGACAAGCGGACAGGCCGACTGGCTTCGCCCTCGCAAGTGAATCGCGTTGCTGGGAACGCATGGCTGAGGGCATCCCGCGCGAACCGAGAACGGCACCGGAGATTTTCTTGAACAACACGTGACCACCGTAATCGCCCAGCGTACAGTCTGCGTGCTGTCACCGAGTGACTACCGGTCGTCGTTCGCTGCACCTAGTCGTCGGTCCGCGTGAGGTTGTTGGCGTGTGATGCCGATGGGCCGACTACAGCGGTGTGGTGTCGGTGACAGTTGCAGTCGTGTATCGGGTGTTTGAGGCGGATGCGGCGTTCGGATCCGGGTCGGAGCTTGCAGTTGTAGAGGAACTCGTCGGCAAGGGTGCGGTTGAACCGTTCTGCCCCGAGACGGTCCACTGGGCGCGCTGACAATTGCGGCTCACTATTGTGGCGGTCATGCGGAGAGGTGCAGCACTGCTGGGGTTCGTGCTCTACACAGTTCTTTGTTGCGCCGGTCCCGCGGCTGCCCAGTCTGATCATGAAAGCGACTCCGATGGTGACAGCGACAGCACTGTCCAAACCACATTGGCGGGCACTATCCGGCTCGGGTTCGACCAGTACTTCGCCGGAGTTGAGATCACTGCCAGCGATCAGTCCGGTGTGGAGATCGGTCGCAGCGTCACCGACGCACAGGGCCGATGGTCGATCGCGGTTCCCGACGCAGGAAGCTATCGGGTGACTCTGCATGAAGACACCCTGCCTGACGGAACCAGGCTGCGCGAGGGTCAAGAGGCGACCAGCGAGGCGACGGTGGTCGAGGGCAGGTCACGGGCGGTGGTGTTCGCGGTCGGCGAGGCCCCTGCGACCACGCCGTTCACGGAGCGCTTCGCCCAGAGGGCTTTCACAGGGTTGAAGCTCGGAATGATCATCGCCATGAGCGCAGTCGGCCTGTCGCTCATCTACGGAACCACCGGACTGGTCAACTTCGCTCACGGCGAACTGGTCACCTTCGGCGCGGTGATCGCCTGGTACTTCAACACCTCATGGGGCGGACTCAACCTGGTGCCGGCCGCGGCTCTGGCCCTGATCGTCTGCGGCGCGCTGGGCGCGGGCCTGGAGTCCGGGCTGTTCGGTCCGTTGCGGGCACGACGGCTCGGAGTGTTCCAGCTCGTCGTCATCACCATCGGCCTGTCGCTGTCGGGTCGCCAGGCCATCCAACTGTTCTTCGGCGCCGAACCCCGACCGTTCACCGACTATCAGGTCCAAGACCGCTGGGAGTTCGGCCCCTGGGCGGTCACCCCGCGCGAGGCGGCTTCGGTAGCGATCATCGCTGTGGTTCTCGCAGCCGTGGCGCTGACGCTCCAGCTCACGCGATTCGGCAAAGCCACCCGGGCGGTGGCCGACAACGCGGATCTGGCGCAGGTAGCAGGGATCAACGTGAACCAGGTGGTGCTGATCGTCTGGATTATGGGCGCGATTCTGGCCGGGCTTGGAGGCGTGTTGCTGGGCCTCGACGCCGATATCGATCCGTTCCTAGGGTTTCAACTACTGTTGTTGGTCTTTGCCGGCGTTGAGCTCGGAGGGTTGGGCACGGCATACGGCGCGGTTGTCGGTTCGGTGCTGATCGGTTTCACCACCGAGATCAGCACCCTTTGGATCTCACCGGAACTGAAGTTCGTGGTTCCCCTCGCCGCGCTCGTCTTGGTGCTGCTGATACGTCCGCAGGGCCTCTTCGGGATACGGGAACGGGTGGGTTGATGGAGTTCGACATCATCTTCGGGAATGCGGCCCGGGCCGCGCTGGGACCCGAAGCGGTGATCCTGGCGTTGGCAGCCATCGGCCTGAACGTCCACTTCGGCTACACGGGACTGCTCAACTTCGGGCAGGTCGGGTTCATGCTCCTCGGGGCTTACGGAACCGGCGTCTCGGTGGCCACCTTCGGCTGGTCGCTGTGGGTGGGGATCGGAGTCGGGCTGGCGCTGAGTGTGGCGCTGGCCCTGGCGCTCGGTGTCCCGACCCTGCGTTTGCAAGCCGTGCTGTTCGCCATCGTCACGATCGCCGCGGCTGAGATACTGCGCCTGCTGATCGGCTCCACCGATGCCATCGACCTCACCGGAGGACCGCTCAGCATCAGCGTCGACACGAGTGCCTTCTATGGCCTGAACCCGTATGCAGACGGGCCCCAGGACCGCTACGGAGTCGGCACGTTCGCGTTCTCCGGCCAGCAGATGTGGGTCGTCACCGTCGGCTGGACGCTGGTGGCACTGGCCAGCCTGGCGGTGTTCTTGATCGTGCGCAGCCCCTGGGGCAGAGTCGTCAAGTCCATCAGGGAGGATGAGAACGCGGCTCGCAGCCTCGGGAAGAACGTCTTCTCCTACAAGATGCAGGCGCTGGTCATCGGCGGTGTGATCGGCGGTCTTGCAGGGGTTGTCGATGTGGTCAAGACCTCTGGAGCCGACCCGAACGGGTTCCGCCCCCAGGTCACCTTCTTCACCTACACCGCACTGCTGCTGGGCGGTTCAGCCACCTGCACCGGGCCCGTCATCGGGGCGATTCTGTTCTGGTTCCTGCGGGAGTGGATCGAATCCTTCCTGCGACAGTTGGCTGCCGAGTCCTGGCTGCCGAACCCGATCTCAGACTTTCTCGCCGGAACTGAAGGCGTCATCAGCGTCGGCCTGGTCGGTCTGGCACTCATCCTGCTCGTTCTGTTCCGACCCCAGGGGGTAGTCGGCAACCGCACAGAAATGCTGATCGATGACAGTTGACGAACCACAGGCGACCGATGCGGCGCCCGCCGATGAGATCGAGCCCATACTCAGGGTTCGGTCTGAACCCGGCGTCGCCAAACCCGACCCCATCTTGACCGTTGAGGGCGTTCAAAGAAGTTTCGGCGGGCTGGTTGCGGTGGACGTCGACCATGTCGAGGTTCAACGGGGAGTCGTCACCGCGCTGATCGGACCCAATGGAGCAGGCAAGACCACCCTGTTCAACCTGCTCTGCGGATTCGATCGGGCCGATCGCGGTCACTGGACCTTCGCTGGACAGCCGGCGACCGGGATGTCTGCTGACCGGCTCGCTCGGGAGGGGATGGTGAGGACGTTCCAACTCACCAAGTCGCTGGCCAAGCTTCCCGTCATCGAGAACATGTTGCTGGGCGCGCCCGGCCAGGCGGGGGAACGATTGTGGACGGCCCCGTTCCGGTCGCGTTGGCGCGGCCAGGAGCGGGACAACACCGAGCGCGCTGAGCAACTCTTGGAGCAGTTCAGCCTCACCCACATGCGCGACGAACTGGCCGGCACCCTCTCGGGAGGACAGCGCAAGCTCTTAGAAGTTGCCCGGGCGCTCATGACCGAACCCAGGCTGATAATGCTGGACGAGCCCATGGCCGGGGTGAACCCCGCCTTGGCCCAGTCTTTGATGCACCACATCAGCCTGCTGGCAGCGGAGGGAATGAGCGTGGTGTTCATCGAGCATGACATGAACGTGGTGACTGGGATCAGCGACTGGGTGGTGGTGTTGGCGCAGGGACGAATCATCGCGGAAGGGCCTCCGTGGAACGTCATCCACAACGAACTGGTCATCGACGCCTACCTGGGTCGACGTCGTCGGTCTACCGGCCCTTCAGACAGAGGGGAGTCATCGTGAGCACCCTGTTGGAAGCAGAGGACGTGGTGGCCGGATACCTCCCCGGTGTCGACATCTTGAACGGCTGCTCGCTGGAGCTGAACCCCGGCGAGATCGTCGGAATCATCGGACCGAACGGCGCGGGCAAGTCCACCCTGTTGAAGGCGATTTTCGGTTTGGTGGAAGTCCGGGCTGGAACAGTCCGCTTCGAAGAAGAAGACATCACCGGGCGCCGGCCCCATGAACTCGTCTCTCGTGGTGTCGGCTTCGTTCCGCAGACCGACAATGTGTTCCCCCGGCTGTCGATCCGGGAGAACTTGGAGATGGGCGCCTTCCAGGCGCCTGAACGGTTCGCCGAGCGATTCGAAGCGGTCGCCGATCTGTTCCCCCTGCTTGCCGATCGCAGCGGTCAACGTGCCGATGGACTGTCGGGAGGTGAGCGCCAGATGGTGGCCATCGCTCGAGCACTGATGATGGATCCCCGTGTCGTGCTGCTCGACGAGCCATCTTCGGGCCTTTCTCCCGCCTATCAGGATCAAGTGTTCGAGCGCATCACGCACATAACCGGACACGGAGTGTCGCTGGTCATGGTCGAGCAGAATGCGCATCGTTGCCTGCAGGTATGCGACCGGGCCTATGTTCTGGACCAGGGCGTCAACGCCCATACCGGAACGGGCCGTGAACTGCTCGACGACCCGAAAGTGGTCAACCTCTACCTCGGAACCCTCGCGCGGTTCTGATCGCCGCCCGGTGGGCAGACGGCCGGCGCCGGCTCCGCTACATCGTGGTGCCGCTGGTGCTGCCGGGGATCGCTGCGTCGGGCCTCTTCTCGTTCGTGCTGTCCTGGAACGCTGTCTGCGCTGGTGCTGAACTCGCTGGCCGGCTCAGCCCAGTTCGGCGAGGTCGGCGTCCTGGCTGTCGATCACGGTCAATTCACCGTCGATGAACTCGGCGATCAGGTACCGGCCGAACCTGGGGTCGCCGACTTCGTCTAGTTCCAGCGGGCCGGATATGCCGTCGTAGTCGATGTCGACGCCATCCGCGATCAACTGGGCGCACTGCGCGTAGCTGGAGCATTTCTGACCACCGCTGGTCAGGGTGAGCACCTGCTCCATGATGGCGGGGCCATTGGTGGAACCAGCCGCAAGAGCTGCCAGCGCCAGCACGATCACGCAGTCATAGGACTGGCCCCCGTAGATGACGTTGCCGTCGGTCAGGGTGCTCAACTCCTTGCTGTACTCGTCGCTGCCCCCTGCTGCAACGGCCACGAAACCGTTGAGCGAGTTGGGATTCGCCGGATCCACCGTGGTGGGCAGATGCAGGTCGTAGATTCCGTCGCTGCCGTACATGGCGCCGGGCGGGATCCCGGCTTCGAGCAGCCCCCGGATGATCTGGGCGCCTTCGGAGAAGGTGATGAGCACCACCGCGTCGGCACCCATGGCTTCGATGGCCGCAACGGTGGGATCGTAGCTGGCCGCGTCCTCGTCGTAGGAGAAGATCTCGTAGTTCACGCCGAGCCCGTCGAAGTTGTCGGCCAACAGCTCAGCCAGGGCGTTGCCCCAGTCGTCAGCCCGCGCCGGGATGGCCACGTTGGTGGCGCCGTCGGTGGCTACGAGGTTGGCCAGGATCAGCGCGGCGGCCTGGTCGGGTGGGACCGTCCGGAAATAGAACCCGGCATTCTGCTGAGTGGAGAACGACGGAGACGTGTTGGACGGGGAGCATTGCGGAATCTGAGCGTCGTACAGCGTCTGGATGAACGACTGCGACACCCCCGACGCGGCGGCCCCCACGATCACGTGGGCTCCTTCGCCCAACAGGCGGTTGACGGTCTCAGGCGCTACGTCGGGATCAGTGGCGCTGTCGCCGGTCAACAGCCGCACATTGCCGCCTGCGGCCTGGATCTCTTCCACAGCCAGATCGATGCTCACGATCATCGGCGCATTGAGGAACGCCGCCGAACCCGTCTCGGGCATCACTCGACCGATGACCAGCTCGAAGTCGTCGGCGACCGGTGCAGGTTCCTCGATTGGTGCTTCGGTTGTGTCCGCAGCGAGCGTGGTGCTGGTCGTGCCGCCGTCATCGTCGCCGCCGCAGGCCGCTGCCACCAGCATCAGCACAGCGCAGACCGCCAGCATGCGCGGCACGAACTTTGATCTCATCGCGAGCCTCCTGAATAGCGACAGATGATGCTTGTGCTCATTTCACCATAGCCTGCTCATTTCGCCATCACACAGGGGCCGGCGCTCAAGCCCGAAATCATCAGACCATTGGTGTTTGTATTGCAATATGTGATATGTTGACAGGGTGACATTTGCGGTCTCGGTCCGGCTTGATGATGAAGCCTCCAAGGCGCTGCGCGTCCTGGAGGCGTCTGGTTTGAGCCGCTCGGAGGCGATTCGTTCCGCGCTGGTCGAGGCGGCGGGGCGGCGACTGGGTCGCGCTGCACTGGCCGCTGAAGCGGCAGGGCTTGAAGCCGACGAGCTTGATCGATCCGAGATGCTTGCGGTAGCGGAGTTGATGGAGTCGATGCGTGCTCCGCGGTGATGTCTTCCGGTTCAAACTTCCAAAGGGAACTGGGCACGAGCAGCACGGAGATCGTTTCGGTGTGGTGATCCAGGCTGACGAGTTGCTTCCTCGGTCGGTCGTCGTTGTGGCCCCCACATCGAAATCTGCACGAGCCGCTTCGTTCCGGCCCGAAATAGACCTAGGTCAGCAGAAGACCAGGGTGCTCGTCGAGCAGATCGGTGCCGTTGACGCCTCCCGGTTGGGAGACTTGGCGGGCCACCTCACGCCCGAAGAACTCTGGGGCGTCGACGAGGCCCTCCTCACCGTCCTCGGACTCCGCTGAGAATTGATGGCACCTGTGGCTCGGCGGGTACAGTCAACGCCATGGCAGACAAGATCTCGATGCGATCAGACGGCACGTTGGCCGTACCGGACAACCCAATCATCCCGTTCATCGAGGGCGACGGAACGGGAATCGACATCTGGCCGGCCGCAAAGATGGTGCTCGACGCGGCAGCCTCAAAATACGGCCGCACAATCGAGTGGCGCGAGGTCCTCGCCGGAGAGAAGGCCTTCAACGAGACCGGCGACTGGCTTCCCGAAGCGACAATCGACAGCTTCAGCGAGCACCTGATCGGTATCAAAGGCCCGCTCACGACACCGATCGGCGGCGGCTTTCGCAGCCTCAATGTCGCCATCCGCCAGATCATGGACCTCTACGTGTGCCTCCGCCCGGTGCGCTGGTTCACGGGCGTGCCGTCGCCGCTGCGGAATCCGCAGTTGGTTGACATGGTGATCTTCCGCGAGAACACCGAAGACATCTACGCTGGTTTTGAAGTCGAATCGGGCACTCCCGAGGCGCGAAGAATGATGGAACTGCTGCACGACGCTTTTGGTTGGGAGATTCGCGAAGACAGCGGAATCGGCGTGAAACCGATTTCCAAGACCGGCTCGCAGCGTCTGCAACGCGCCGCGCTCGAGTACGCGGTGCGCCGCAACCGCAGTCGGGTCCACTGGGTTCACAAAGGCAACATCATGAAGTTCACTGAGGGGGCTTTCCGAAAGTGGGGTTATGAACTTGTCCGTGAAGAGTTCTCTGATGTGGCTGTGGGTTGGGATGACTGCAGCGGAGATCCGGGAGACAAGATTCTGGTGCAGGACGCCATCGCCGATATAGCACTGCAACAGGTGCTCACCCGCCCGGTCGAGTTCGACGTGATCGCCACCATGAACCTCAACGGCGACTATCTCTCCGATGCGCTGGCTGCCCAGGTCGGTGGTATCGGCATCGCCCCGGGAGCCAACATCAACTATGTGACGGGTCACGGTGTGTTCGAGGCCACCCACGGGACCGCCCCGAAGTACGCGGGTCAAGACAAGGTCAACCCGTCGTCTGTGCTGTTGTCAGGAGTGATGATGTTTGAGCACGTCGGTTGGCAGGACGCAGCCGACGACATCGTCGCCGCGGTTGAGAGCACCATCGCCGACAAGGTCGTCACCTACGACTTTGCCCGGATGATGGACGGAGCGACTGAAGTCAAGTGCTCAGAGTTCGCGTCGGCGATCGTCGACAGACTCTGACACCTCTGACCCGATCCTGCCCATCGGGTTGAGGGTGAGTGCTCGGTGAGCGAGTCTCCAGGCGTTGACGGTCACATCTGGCGTCGCGGCGGGCGCTTGATCGCCCGGTCGTTGCGTGCCCATCCGGGACCTCACGCTGTTGCCATGGTTGGAGCGATGGTGTTCGTGTTCGCTGCAGTCGGCGGCGCCTGGGTGTTCCGCTGGGTTACCGACGAGTTGATCGTCCCGGCCTTCGAGAGCGGTGCTCTGTCGGGAACTGCTTCCGATAGAGGTGTTTCGGGGAGCACGGTCTGGTGGGCGATGGCCGCGTTGGTTGGAGTGTCGCTGCTACGTGGTGTGAGCGTTGTGACCCGCCGGTTTTTTCTGTCGATGGCTGAATTCCGCACTCAGCGGGACTGGCGGCGCGGGTTGTTGTGGCACTACCTCGACGTGCCTTTGCGGTTCCACCGTTCAAAACCGACCGGGGAACTTCTCGCTCATGCCGACATCGACGTGCAGACGGCCACGGTCGTGCTCAAGCCTCTGGCGTTCTCGGTGAGTGTGGTTCTGCTGGTGATCGTCTCGGTGGTCAGCATCTTCTTGATCCATCCGCTGTTGGCCCTCATCGCGGCGATCCTTCTCCCCGCGTTGGTGGTGATCAGCCAGAAGTACACGTCGTTGGTGGAGGAGCCGGCGGCCCTCGCCCAGCAGCAGGTCGGTGATGTGTCTGCGATTGCGCATGAGAGTTTTGATGGTGCGGTGATCGTCAAGACGCTCGGTCGTGAAGCCGCTGAAGTTGAACGCATGCTGAAAGCCTCTGATCGTCTTCGGGAATGGAGGGTGCGAGTCGGTCGTCTTCGGGCCGACTTCGAACCGGTGATTGATGCGTTGCCCAACGTCGGCATCATTGTGTTGATCGTGGTCGGCGCCTCGCTGGTGTCAAGCGGTGACGCCAGCGAAGGAGACCTGGTGTTGGCGGCGACATTGTTCGGGCTGTTGACGACGCCGTTGCGAGTGCTGGGGTTCTTCCTTGAAGAACTGCCCCGTTCGGTGGTCTCCCTCGAGCGGGTTGATCGGGTGATGGCGCACCCTGTCCAAGACCGCAGCGGGTCGGCTCTGCTGCCCGAGGGTCCCCTTGAGGTGGTTGTCGACGAACTGACGGTCGCTTACGGTGGTAACCGTGCGCTTTCAGAAGCGTCTTTTGTTGTTGATGCGGGAGAAACGTTGGCACTGGTGGGGCCGACGGGTTCAGGGAAGTCCACGTTGCTCGAGTCCTTGGCGGGTCTGCTTGAACCGTCTGGCGGAAGTGTCAGTATCGGCGGGGTGGTCGTTGACGAGCTTGCCTCAGAGGAATTGTCACGAGGGGTTGCTCTGGCGTTTCAGGAGGCGTTCTTGTTCGCCTCTTCGATTGCGGAGAACGTTGCGATGGGTGTAGACGGAGTGGATGTCGTCGGTGCGTTGCGGCTCGCCGAAGCCGACGAGTTCGTGGCTTCGTTGCCTTCGGGTCCGGCGACGGTGGTGGGTGAACGTGGTCAGACTCTTTCAGGTGGGCAGCGGCAGCGTGTGGCCCTGGCCCGTGCTCTGGCTCGCTCACCGCAGTTGTTGCTGCTCGACGATGCTACGAGCGCGGTCGATCCGATTGTGGAAGCGCGCATACTCGACAACTTGGGTCACAACCTCGACACCACGGTCATTGTGGTCGCCCACCGGATTTCCACGATCCTGTTGGCTGATCGGGTCGCCTACATCGACGCCGGCAGGGTTGCGGCTGTTGGTCGTCACGACGACCTCCTGGAGCGTGAGGATTACCGCTCGCTGGTGATGTCGTACGAACAGGCCGATATACATGCCTGAGCCCACACATTCTCTGGGTCCACAGGAAGCTGACGGGGCTCCGGCTGCGCCCGGTGATACAGCGGCTTCGGTTGGGCCTGGTGGTGACACGGCGGCTTCGGGGGTTGAGGAGGCCATTGCGTTGCTCGATGGCAGAGCTGCGCCGGATGTCGGCGCTTTGACTGTGCTGCGCCGTGGGTTGGCTATCAGCCCGGAACTCAAGTCGGGCCTTCGCGTGACCCTGGCGATGGCTTTCACCGCGGCCGCCGGCCGTCTCGTCGTCCCCATTCTGGTTCAGCAGGTGATTGACAAGGGTTTGTTGGGTGAGGGTGGTTACCGACCTGGGTTCGTGCTGTCGGCTTCAGCTCTGGCGCTTGGAATTGTGCTTGTGGTTCTAGCAGCGTCGCGGATCACTCATATTCGGCTGGTGGTGGCGGCCGAGGCACTGCTTCTGGGTTTGCGGGTCCGTGCCTTTGAACACATCCACAAGCTTTCGATGGCCGACCACACAGGCAGCAGACGCGGTGTGCTGGTGAGCAGAGTCACTTCTGATGTTGAGTCGCTGGCCCAGTTCACTCAATGGGGAGCGTTGAGTTGGATTATCAACAGTTCGATCGTCACCGGCGCCTTGACGGTGATGGCGATGTACAACTGGAAGCTGACGTTGTTGGTCGTGGTCTGCCATCTCCCGTTGATCCCGTTCCTGCGTTGGGTGCAGGTTCGTCAGTTCGCGGCTTACGGCCTGGTGAGGACGCGGGTGGCCGAGACGCTCGGCGAGGTCTCAGAGGCGGTTTCTGGCGCCCCGGTAATTCGGGCTTATGGTTACGACGCGGCGCTGCGTGATCGTCTTGGTGGTGTGGTGGACCGTCAGTACGGGGCTCAGCTCCGCTCGAGCATCTGGTTCGCCGGGATGCTTCCGGTCGTTGATTTCTTTTCGTCGCTTTCCTTGGCGGCAACGGTCGGCGTCGGTGTCTGGTGGAGTGGAGCCACCGATGTCGGCGTTGGTGAGTTGGTGGCGTTCTTGTTTCTTGTCAACTTGTTGTTGCATCCGATCGCTGAAGTTGGTGAGGTGATGGACCAGACACAGACCGCTTTGGCCGGTTGGTGGAAGATCCTGTCTGTTCTGGATGTGCCGATCGAGGTTGAGGAACCCGAAGATGGTGTGAAGCTGCCCGCGGGCCCGTTGTCGGTGACTGTGGCCGCTGTGGGTTTTCGTTACCGCAACGCCGAGCAGGTGCTCCACGACGTGGATCTGTCGATTGCCGCTGAGAGCAACGTCGCGGTGGTCGGTGAGACGGGCAGCGGCAAGACGACCTTGGCGCGTCTGTTGACACGGCTCGCTGACCCCACCGAGGGCCAGATCCTGGTCGGTGGCGTTGATCTGGCCACCGTCGATCCCGCAGCGCGTCGGCGCACGATCCGGATGGTTCCCCAGGACGGTTTCCTGTTCGACACTTCGATAGGGGAGAACATCTGTTTCGGCCGCCCCGACGCAACGCGCGCCGATGCAGTGGCGGCTGTTGAGGCACTCGGCCTCACCGGTTGGCTCACCGGAGTTCCGGGCGGCCTTGACGCAGTCGTCGGTGAGAGGGGCGGCCGCCTCTCGGTTGGGGAGAGACAACTCGTGGCGTTGGCCCGTGCCCAGGTTGCCGACCCCGGCCTGCTGCTGCTCGACGAGGCGACTTCAGCCGTCGATCCTGAAACCGAGGAGGCGCTGGCCGCCGCGCTGAGCCGTCTGGCGGTCGGCCGCACCATGATCTCGATCGCCCATCGTCTGTCGACCGCCGAGCGCGCCGACCTGGTGGTTGTGTTCGACGCGGGCCGGATCGTCCAGCAGGGAACTCATGAGGAACTGGTCGCCGTCGAAGGCGCCTACAGCGTCATGTACGACTCCTGGATCGGCAACACCCGCACTGTTGCAGACCTCACACGAACCGACAACTAGCCCTGATCGTCCACGAGAATTCGTGGGCGGGTCAGGCGTGTGTTTTCTTGTGTGTCTTAGCCTGGATCCACCGGTGGGACTGTCAGGGCTAGGGCGCCGACCATCCGCAGTTGGGGCCCAAGGCCCCGGGGACAGCCCCCGGGACTCACCAAGTACTTGCCTCCTGAACCCCGCCCGCCGCGCGGAAATCCAAGATATTTCAAATTTCCGCGCGGCGCGAGCACTCCAGCGGGCAAGTACCTAGTGGTGAACAGACAGAGACCGGAATCTGCACCGATCGAAGACCGGCCCGTGCCGAGTTCTGTTGTTCGCATTATTCCCGCACAACATGTCAAAGGATGCAAATGGCTAGATTTCAAGGGAACGTCACGATTCGGAGCCGACTCGTCAAGACGCGAGCGGTTATTGCGGCCACGATGGTTGTGGCTCTCCTCGCTGTAGGAGCGTCTCCAGCGACCTCCGCGAGTAGGAGTTTCTCATTTGAGGGTTGCGTCTGGTCCAGCACAACTCACCAGGCGGGAGCCGCCTTGGGCACGTTTTACTCAACCTCCTTGACGATCGATCACAATGGAGGATGTGGATACCTTGACGCAGATGTCAAGTACTACGTGGATCAGGCGCCGGGGCCGACGGCGACCAAGTGGTGTGACGCAATCGTGGCTTCGTCAAACGACTGCACGATCAATTGGAAGGAGCACTACCAAGGCAGCGGTCGAGCTGAATCGAACCAGTGGGGGCACTGGCAGAGCAAGGTCCACGATAATTCCATCAGTCGCGCTCAGAGTTGGGAAACCAATCACTGGCAGTCGTCTGGATGGTGGCTGTGATGGCTTTCTCGACATGGAGGATATCGCGAGGTGGGAATCAGAGTTGGCCATGGTTAGCGTCGGTGCTGGTTGTTCTGCTGGGTTTGCTCGGCGCTGCCTGCAGCGATGAGCCCGACAACAGCAGTCGGGAGTTCGGAGCGCTACTACGATCGACGAGTCCAGAGCAGGCAGAGTTGCTCGCGGACGGGGAATTGACTCTCGCAGAATACGAAAAAGCATTCTTTTCGCTCGTCGGGTGTTTGGAGGATCGGGGAATTCGCGTTTTCGACTCGGAGTTCGATGGTGGTTTCAGCTACTCGACAATCGACCCCGATACACCAGAAGGTCAGGCGAAGTTCGATTCTGACCATGGCGAATGCCGGTCGCAGCATTTCGATGAGATTGAACTGGCATGGGCTGATGTCAATGCTGATCCAGATGCCGATGCAACTTTCTACGAAGCTGTTGCTGATTGCGTTCGTGGCGAAGGTGTAGGCGTTAGCGGCTCTTCGCCTGCAGAACTTGATGCCGCATATCAGAGGGCGCCCGCTATCTATGATCAATGTCTCGACAAAGTTGTCCTTGAATCCCTCCCTGGATGAGCGCGGCCCTTAACCCGAAACCGCTAATTGCCACAAGGAGTGCTATGAGAAGATCCCCGAAGCCGCCTTCCCTCGTCTCAGTATTCTTTGCGTTGCTCCTCGGGTTGGTCCTCGGAGTTGTGATTTGGGAGATCTGGGCACCTGACGAAGTAAGCGAACTTGATGCTGAAGGGGGACGGCTCACCACAACTCCAGATCTGGAGCGAATCCAATATCGAACGGTTGGGCGCCTGCTTGTTGAATGGGAAGATGTGGAAACACTTGTTGCATCGCCGGCCCTGGCTGGTGTCGTGACATCTATCGAATCCGTGTCGGGCGAACTTGACCAGAATTCTACAGTTTTGCCCCTAATGACAGTGAACAACAGGAGTGTGAGCCTCCTTCGAAGCGAACGGCCGTTTTATCGGCAGCTTGGGATCGGTTCCGAGGGTGACGATGTCGCGGAATTGCAGCGTACGTTGAAGGTTGCGGGATTTCTTGATTCAGATACCGCTGTCAGTGGACGAGTTGGCCCGGCAACGCGGGATGCCATTCGCAAGATGAACGAGCGACTCAACGTCCCGGCCGATGAACTGTCCACCTTCGACCCGAGTTGGTTCCTGTGGCTCGCGCCGGGTGATGACTTCGTCGTGGCTGAGGTTGTCGTGAGCGTAGGCGACAGTCTCGTGGGATCTGATCTCCTGTTCACGGCGCAGCGGGTGGTCGAATCGGCCCGTGTGATCGTTGAGGATGGAATCGACCTCACCAATGATGATTGGGTGATGAGGGTTCCAGGAGTCGATCATACCTTTGCGCTCGAAGGCGACACGGCAGCTGATAGGGAAGTCCTAGCCGGTCGACTCGAATCTGACACGACAGACTTGCAGGTTGAGATCCAGCGTTCGGTTGCCGTCGAGGTGCTTTCGGTTCCGGCGTCGGCAATTGCTGTAGCTGCTGACGGCGCGACCTGTTTGCTGCGCGTGGACGGCTCGGACAGACAGACAGAAATTCGAGTCAGCGTGCGAGGCTCACAGGCCGGTCGCACACTTCTCGATCACGACCCCGGTCTCGTTGGGGCGCAATATCTTGCCGACGCAAGCGAGAGCAGCGTCCCGTGCAGATAGAACTTCGCGAAGTCAGCCATCGATATGCAAAGGATGGTCCTTTGATCCTGAACGATGTCTGCCTCTCTGTCCAGAGTGGAGACACGGTATCGCTTACGGGGCCTTCGGGGTCGGGCAAGACGACGCTCTTGACCATTCTCGGTGGAATTGTCAGTCCAAGCGAGGGATCAATCAGATGGAGTCAATCAAGAGGCTACACAAAGTCGAGATTGGACGCACTGTCGGTTGCATGGGTATTTCAAGGAACCAATGCCCTCGGCCGACGCACGGTTGTCGACAACTGCGTTCTCGCGCTTCGAGCGCGAGGCACGAAACGGTCTGTGGCGGTCGCGCAAGCAACGACATGGTTGGATGCACTAGGGATCGGTGAACTCTCAGGAATGCCGGCGTACACATTGTCGGGAGGTGAACTTCAAAGACTCGGTATCGCTCGTGCTCTTTGCACTCGACCGAAACTGCTTCTCACCGATGAACCGACAGGCCAACTAGACAGCGCCAACACTGCACGCGTCATGAGTTCGCTTCTGGACGCGAAACCGCCGGAAACCACTTTGATCTGCGCAACACACGATCCCAACGTTGCCGCGCGGTGCACCACCCAGATTCGAATCGCCAACGGCCGTACCGAGGTTGCGGGTTCTTCCAGATGATCCGCGTCGTATTCGACGAGGCGCGCCGTCAGCGTTGGTCGATGCCGGCCCGTCGTTTGACGATCACCGCTGTCATGCTGGTTGCCGTGGTCGGTTCGATGATGGCTGAACTGGCCAGTGTCGGCGCGCTCATCGAGCGGAACCGCACGGAGGTGGATGCGGGACGTGATGTTCAGATAGTGCGCCCTGCCGCGTCCGATTCGTCCGGCGTTGTGTCCGGACCCGCTTGCGAAGCGATGACGGACGTGATCGGAGTGGCCGCTTCCGGTTCGCTGCGCACGATGGCTCCCGCTGAGGTGTCGGCTCTACCGGGGGTCGGGTTTCAACGCGCCGCTGTTTCGCCCGGCCTCCTTGCAGTACTCAAGGATGAACTGATTGCGGACCGAAGTCTCGACGCCGATGCGCGACGTGACTCGGTATACGTGGGCGCCACCACCGCCAGAGAGTTGGGCCTGGCCACGGGGAGCATTGTGTCGATCGACGGAGAAAGCGATACTTCACGCGTCGTCGGCGTCCTCGACGGCCCACGATCTGAACGGTTCAGCCGTTGGCTTCTCTACGAGACCGCGCCGGTTGATTCGATGGGCGAGTGCTGGATCGAGTTTGAGTCGAACGCGTCCAGAGAGGGGAATGCTCTGGCCTCCGCTCTGCTTGCGGGCTCCGGTCCGCTCGTGTCGGCCCGGATGTTGGACTGGGGGGCGTTGACCACTTACCCGTACGAGGAACTTGAGCTTCGTTGGGAGCGACTCATTTGGTTGCCAGTGGGCATTGTCGTCGGTCTGCTGGTCAGTCTCACTCTCTGGTTTCGCCGTACGGACGTAGCGCTGGTGCGCGCGCTCGGTTTCACGAGAACCGAGACGGCCCTGATGTTCTCAGTTGAAGTCGCTCTGTCGGTCTGCGTCGCGACATTTGCAGGGGTTGTGATCACCGCAGCACTGACCTGGTGGTCGGACCTGACCGTTTCAGCGGAGTCGTTGCTCGTTGCCCTGCGTTCTGCGATCGCGCTGATCGGGATCGTGCTCGCAATTGTGATGGCAACTAGCCGGCTCCTGGCCGGTCGGTCTTTGGCCGACGGTCTCAAGGACCGGTGAAGGAGTCGACCCGACCCGGGTTCTGCGATGGTTGATGCGACGGTCGGTGCATTGGTCGAAATAGGCGACCGCTGGGTTGCGAAGAAGGAGGAGGGGCGACAACACGCCGCAACCCTTCTGCGGCGCGCGGTCGAGTCGTTGAGGCGGGGAGAATCTGGCACTATTCGCTTTGGCTGGAGACCACGCTGGTAACGTTGCGCGCGGTGCCAATCTCTTGCACTCGGAGACTCCAGACATGCCCATGAATGATCCTGTTCGCATTGCTGTAAGCGGTGCCGCCGGCCAGATCGGTTACAGCCTCCTGTTCCGGATTGCCGGCGGTTCCATGCTGGGCCCGGACCAACCGGTGATCCTGCAATTACTCGAGATACCGCCGGCCATGAACGCCCTGGAGGGCGTGGCGATGGAGCTCGACGACGGAGCGTTCCCGCTGCTCGCCGGCCTCACTCAGAGCGGCAACCCCAATAACGCATTCGAGGGAGCCAACATTGCGTTGCTGGTTGGTTCCCGCCCCCGTTCCAAAGGCATGGAACGCAAAGACCTCCTCGAAGCCAACGGCGCGATCTTCACCGTGCAGGGCAAGGCGATCAACAACAACGCGGCTGACGATGTGAGAGTGCTGGTCGTCGGAAACCCGGCCAACACCAACGCGCTGATCGCTATGAACAACGCACCGGACGTGCCTGATGATCGTTTCACCGCCATGACCAGGCTGGATCACAACCGTGCCATGGCTCAGTTGGCGCACAAGTTGGACGTGCCCGTCAACGACATCAAGAAGATGACTGTCTGGGGCAATCATTCGGCTACTCAGTATCCCGATATTTTCCATTGCACGGTCGACGGCTCTGACGCGGCGACAGCGATTGGTGATCAGGCTTGGCTTGCTGACACGTTCATTCCGACTGTTCAACAACGCGGGGCGGCGATCATCGAGGCGCGTGGTCTGTCGTCGGCTGCTTCGGCTGCTTCGGCTGCGGTTGATCATGTCCACGACTGGATTCTGGGAACTGAGCGGGGGGATTGGGTCTCGATGGCGATCGCCTCCGACGGCTCCTATGGCGTTGCTCCCGGATTGATGTCGTCGTTTCCTGTCACCTGCGAAGGTGGTGAGTACTCAGTCGTCGGCGGTCTGGACATCAATGAGTTCTCCCGAAGTCGTATCGATGCTTCGGTCGCCGAGCTGGCAGAAGAACGCGAGACGGTCCGCGAACTCGGGTTGATCTGACCCGAAGCGGAGTCTGACCGCACTCGGTCCGGTCCTGGACCGTCGCGATCAGCTATGACAGACTTGATCGCCAATGACCTGGTTTGTGGCCGTGTTGGCCCAGTCCGACAGCGCAGCGCTGCTGGACGACCCCCTGACTAGCGGGGACTGGATCAGGGCCGGAGCGGTGCTCATCGGCTCGGTGATGTTGGCGGTGGTCGTCTCCAGAGTGCTGCGCAGGGTCGTTTCACGCGGCCTCGGGGCCGGGTTTGCGGCGATCATTACCGGGCGCCTGATGGCCTATGCGGTGTTTCTTGTCGGCCTGTCGTACGCGCTGACGAGTCTCGGCGTGAGGGTCGGCCCGCTACTCGGGGCCTTGGGTCTTGGTGGTTTGGTGCTGGCGCTGGCGCTCCAGGGGATAGTCGGCAACTTTGTGTCCTCGCTGATCCTCCAGACACGCAGGCCGTTCACCGTTGGTGACACCGTCGATCTCGAAGGCCGTATCGGGGTGGTCGAGGACATTGACTCGCGCACCACGCAAATTCGCGGCCTCGACGGCACTCATATCCGTGTCCCCAATGCCAACGTTGTGGATGCCGCGATCGTCAATCTGACGCGTGAACCGGTGCGCCGTAGTTTCGTTGGCGGTGGGCGTGGCCTACGACACCGACCTCCAGTTGGCAACTGAGGTGATCTACCAGGCCCTGGAAAGGGTGCCGAGGGTGCTGTCCGATCCTGAACCATGGGTGAACCTGGACGGATTCGGCGACTCCAGCATCGGCTTCACCGTGTTGTATCGGCACGCCGGCGATGTTCCCTCCGAGCTGTCCGCTCGCCACGACTTGGTTGTCGCGATCCATCAGGCGTTCGCAGCGGAGTCCATCACTATCGCCTTCCCCCAAGTGGTCGTCTGGAGCGGCCAAGCCAAGCCCGACCAACTGTATGAGGGCAGTGTCGGTGTGGTCCACAGGCCCGATGTGGACCTGGAGCAGCCGGGAGCCGATAAGGAACGCCGCATTCCGCAATGGCGACTTCGGGGTCTGCGCCGCAGCGATTCGACACCGGATCCGTAGGCGCTCGAGGTTGGCCCAATGCCGGAGTTGCCTGAGATCGTGGCTCACGCCGAACGGCTGGCCCGCAGATGCAAGGGTGCGGAGCTGGCGTCGTTCGCTCCGCTTCATCCCAGCGCACTAAAGACCTGCGCACCTTCACCACCTGAGGTTTACGGTCTTTCGTTGACCGCAGCGGGCAGCCGAGGAAAGTACCTGTTCTTACATTTCGACGACTTCACGTTCGTGCTCCATTTGATGCAGGGCGGGCGCCTCCGCCCCGATCCGGAACAAGCGCGCAAGCCGCGTTCGGGGATGGCCCGCTGGGTCTTTGCCGACGGCACAGCGTTGCTGCTCACCGAGGCCGGTACTGGGCACAAAGCGGGCGTTTGGCTCGTCTCAGGCGACCCGACAACCCAGGAACCGGTTGATCATCTCGGGCCTGAAGCAAGCAACATCAGCCGGCCCGACTTCGTGGCAGCGCTTGGATCCGACAACACCCGGGTACACGGGTTCCTGCGCGACCAACGCCGAATTGCGGGTGTCGGCCGGCTCCTCGCCAACGAGATTCTCCATGCCGCGAAGCTCTCGCCCTTTGCTATGACCTCGAAGTTGGGTGACGACGAAGTAGGCCGACTCCACGCGGCGACGGTCGCGGTGATCGACCGGCACCTGGAATTCGAACGAAGGCTCGACGAGATTGGCCGTTCGGCGGATCGGCCCAACGAAGTCCACCACCGTGTCGGGTCGCCGTGCACCTCATGCGAAGCGGTGGTGCGCTCGGTCGAGTACCGGCGCTACACGGTGGCCTACTGCCCGACGTGTCAAACAGGCGGCAAGGTCCTGGCCGACAACACCACCAGCAAGTTCCTCAGATAGTTGCCGCCAGCAACGCGGCCACTTTTTCGAGTTGGATGTGGCTTTCCAGAAGCGTCGTCATGTTCCCGCCGACCTGTAGCCCACCGTCCAGAAAAGCCCGCTGGGCCGACTTCTCACCGCTACGGATGGCGTCGGTAGTGGATCGTGAACCTGTCAGGGTCAGCGTTGGATTCGGGTGTGGACCAGCACCGAACGTGATCTGTCCCCCCTCGATCACAACATGCCACGTACTTTCGTCGTTGGTACTTTCGTCGTTGCCGCTGATCCGTTGCTCAATTGTCAGCGTCAATTCAGACGCGACCTCTAGTTCGGCAACTTGTCGTCGGCGTTGTTCAATCCACTGCGCAGACGCGACCTCGCTCATGTCACTCGTCGCTGAGCCCGTGTTCACGCAAGCCAGGATAGAACGTGCCAGGAGACGACGGGGAACGTCAACTGTGTTCCTCCGCGAGGAGGTTCTCGCTCGCCTTTGCCAAGCCGAGTACGACGAGACCAGCCACAACCGCAAGGATCGCCGGTGCGGGCAACTCGCTTGATGTCGGCCAAGCCAGCCCAGTGCCGTCGATGACGTCTGCATGTCGCCGCGAGATCACACCCACCCCGTTGGGCCAGGGCCACAACACTCTCAGCGAACCGAGCATCAGCCCGATCATGGCTGCCGTCACCAGATCTCCATGCTTGTCCATGATCCAGCCGAGTGCCGATGAGAACACGGCGAGGCCGAAAGCGGCGCCCAGCCCGACCAAGAGGATGTCAGCGGGGTCACGGTCGCTGACCGCGCCGATAACGGTGCTGTACATGCCGATCATCAGCAAGATGAACGAACCGGAGACGCCCGGAAGGATCATGGCGCAGACGGCCAGCGCCCCCGACCCGGCCAAGATGATCGCAGAGGGGTCGTACACCGGTCCGGACTGATAGCCGAGCACCATGAACACGACTGCTCCGACTGCGGCCATCAGCCCGTAATGCATTGTTGTCGGTCGGCTGATGAGGCGTAGCGCAACCACTGTCGAAGCAGCGATCAGGCCGAGGAAGAGTCCCGCCATCTCTTCGGGGTTGTCGTGAAGCTGTGTCTCGATCGGGCCGGCCAGCGATCCCACGGCCACCAGGATGCCGATTCCCAGTGGGATGAGAAAGCCGAAATCGAGTGACCGAAAGCCTGCCCAAGCCTCCCCCAGATCGCCTTTTGTGAGTGGTAAGAGGGTCTTTGCAGCGTTGCGGACTGCTTGGACCAGGCGTTGGTAGATCCCCAGAACCAACGCGATCGTTCCCCCGGAAACGCCGGGAACTACGTCGGCTGCCCCCATCAGCAGCCCGTATCCGACGAAGCGCCCGTACCGGCGGGCCGAGCTGCGCGGGGACTCTGTCGTGTCGGTTGTCATGTCTGAGTCACTGCAGGCACGTCGGCAAAGCTACCCGCAGGCGGCCAAAACTACAGGCGAGGCGTCCCAGGCGGGACGCCTCGCCTGCTCAAGAGAGGTCCTAGTCACGTTGCTGCGGCCCTTGGGATCTTCTCTCTAAGCGCTTCTCCGGTCGCCTCTTGGGCGTATCGGGCGCGAGAAGCTTGTGGGAGCGGTCCCGTCCACGGTGCAACGTGGGTTCGTATGGCAAGAAGAGTGCAGGGCATCGGTATTCCGAACACCTGCTTTCGTCGTGCGCTTCCTCCCTTCTGTCACAGGCAGAACGGTTGAGGGGTCAAGGCGGTTGCCTCAACCGAGCGGAATCAACCGATCTGCCGAAGTGTGACACTGGTCACTGTTTCACAGATAGGCAGACTCGTCAAGTAACGCCGCCACCGATGCGACCGCCTTGCAGATCGGCGGGTCAGTGCGTAGAACGTGCGCGGATTGACCATCGTGGGTGCGCCGAGACCTGTTGTCTTCCGCTCTTGTTCACTGCGCTCACGGGGCCGCTCGTGCCACGGCCTCGTTCAGTCACGACCGTGTGTGGGATCAATCCGCCCGGCCTCTTGGATCGGAGGACCAGAACTATTGACTGGCGAGACTGCGGTTCTTGCTTTTCGACTTGATGTAGTCGCGGTTCATGAAAGCTATGAAGTCGAGCGGGATCTCTTTGGGGCATGCCTCATGGCACTCACCGTGGTTGGTGCAGGAACCGAAGTAGTCCTCCATCGTCTCGACCATCGCCTCGGTGCGTTTCCATCGTTCGGGTTGACCCTGCGGGAGTACATTGAGGTGGGCGAGTTTGGCTGCGGTGAACAGCTGAGCCGCCGAGTTCGGACAAGCCGCCACGCAGGCACCACAGCCGATGCAGGCCGCGGCGTCCATTGAGGTGTCAGCGACTTCTTTGGGGACCGGGATCTCATTGGCGTCCCGGGGTGTGCCGGTAGGGGCGGAGATGTACCCGCCCGCTTCGATGATGCGGTCGAAGGCGCGGCGGTCGACCATGAGGTCCTTCAGCACCGGGAAGGCGGCGGCCCGCCACGGTTCGACGATGATCTGGTCGCCGTCACTGAACTTGCGCATGTGCAGTTGGCAGGTGGCGGTTGCTTTTTCGGGTCCGTGGGCCTGGCCGTTGATCATCACCCCACAGGTTCCGCAGATCCCTTCACGGCAGTCGTGGGGGAAGGTGACGGGCTCGATGTCGTCCTCGATCAGCCGTTCGTTGACCATGTCGAGCATTTCTAGGAACGAGGCGTCGGTGGGGATCTGGTCGGCGTCGACGTCGAGGAACGATCCTTCAGCGTGCGGCCCGTCCTGACGCCAGATCCTCAGCTTGATGTTCAGCGTTGCGGTCTCGGGGGTGCTGCTGGTTTCCTGCGTGCTCATGTCGTGGCCCCTACTTGTAGCTGCGCTGCGTGAGGTGGACGTTCTCGAAGGTGAGATGCTCCTTGTGCAACGCCGGATCGGCATCAGGCCCCTGCCATTCCCAGGCAGCGACGTAGGCGAAGTTCTCGTCGTCGCGCAGGGCCTCGCCCTCGGGAGTCTGCGACTCCTCGCGGAAGTGGCCGCCACAGCTTTCGGCGCGGTGCAACGCATCACGGACTTTGAGTTCGGCGAACTCCATGAAGTCGTCGACCCGGTTGACCTTCTCAAGCTGCTGGTTCACCCCGTCGGGACTGCCCAGCACCTTGACGTTCCTGCGGAACTCCTCGCGCAACGCGGGGATCTCGGACAGCGCCTTCTCCAGACCCGTCTTGTTGCGGGCCATCCCGCAGTACTCCCAGACGATCTTGCCGAGCTCGCGGTGGTAGTGCTCTACGGATCGGGTACCCTTCACCCGGGTCCAGCCCCTGGTCCGCCGGTCCACCTCGGTGAGCGCTTCGACGAAGACCGGGTCTGCCGTGGGCACCGGGGCTTCGCCGAGCTTGGGGGCCAGATGGTCGCCGATCGTGTACGGAAGCACGAAATAGCCGTCTGCGAGTCCCTGCATCAGCGCCGAGGCGCCCAGCCGGTTGGCGCCGTGGTCAGAGAAGTTGGCTTCACCGAGGCAGTAGAGCCCCGGCACGGTGGTCATCAGGTTGTAGTCCACCCAGAGTCCGCCCATCGTGTAGTGGGTCGCAGGGTAGATCCGCATGGGCAGGCTGTACGGGTCTTCGCCGGTGATGCGCTCGTACATGTCGAAGAGGTTGCCGTAGCGTTCCCGCACTGCTTCGACCCCGTCGCGGGCGACCGCCGCGGCGAAGTCGAGGTATACCCCGTTCTTGAGGGGGCCGACGCCGCGGCCCCCATCGACCACAGTCTTGGCGTTGCGACTGGCCACATCGCGGGGCACCAGGTTGCCGAACGACGGGTACTTCTCTTCGAGGTAGTAGTAGCGCTCCGACTCGGGGATGTCCGCAGCGGACCGGGTGTCGTCGATCTGGCGCGGCACCCAGATCCGTCCGTCGTTGCGCAACGACTCAGACATCAGGGTGAGCTTCGACTGGAACTCGTCGCTGGCGGGGATGCAGGTCGGGTGGATCTGCGTGTAGCAGGGGTTGGCGAACAGCGCGCCCTTGCGGTGGGCCCGCCACGCCGCGGTCACGTTGCAGGCCATGGCGTTGGTCGACAGGTAGTAGACGTTGCCGTAGCCCCCGGTGGCCAGAACGACTGCGTGGGCGCTGTGTGCGTGGACCTCGCCGGTGAGCATGTCGCGGGTGATGATGCCGCATGCCTCTCCGTCTTTGATCACCACGTCGAGCATGTCGGAACGGTTGTAGAGCGTGACCTTGCCGGCCTTGATCTGAGCTGCCAGGGCCTGGTAGGCGCCGAGCAGCAACTGCTGACCGGTCTGTCCCCGGGCGTAGAAGGTGCGGCTGACTTGGGCACCGCCGAAAGACCGGTTGGCGAGCAGGCCGCCGTACTCCCGGGCGAAGGGCACTCCTTGGGCGGCGCACTGGTCGATGATGTCGACCGACACTTGCGCCAAGCGGTGGACGTTGGCCTCCCGCGAGCGGTAGTCGCCGCCCTTCACTGTGTCGTAGAAGAGGCGGTACACCGAGTCGCCGTCGTTGCGGTAGTTCTTGGCGGCGTTGATGCCTCCTTGAGCAGCGATCGAGTGGGCCCTGCGCGGCGAGTCGTGAAAGGTGAACGCTTTGACGTTGTAACCGAGCTCGGCGAGCGAGGCTGCCGCGGACGCCCCGGCAAGACCGGTGCCCACGACGATGATGTCGAACTTGCGTTTGTTGGCGGGATTGACCAGCTTCACCGAGAACTTGTGGTTGTCCCACTTCTCGGCGATCGGCCCGTCGGGGATCTTTGCGTCGAGTACGACCATCAGAAGGCTCTGTGCTTTCGCCGGGCGTAGCCGGAGCCGCGCGGCTTTCGCCGGGCGTGGGCCGGAGCCGCGGTGGCTGGGTTGTTGGTGTCGGGCGTGGCCGGAGCCGCGGTGGTGTTGATGGCGGTCTGTGAGCCGGTGTCAAGCATGACCATCAGAAGCTCTCTCTGCTTTCGCCGGGCGTGGCCGGGGCCGCGGTGGTGTGCTGGTTGGTGTCCGGCGTGGCCGGAGAGGGGTTGGCGTTGTGGGCGTTGTTGTCGGAGGGTGTGGCCGGAGCCGCGTCGGGGTGTGAGTCGGGGTTGAATTCTCCGACAGGGACGGAGCGGTTGTCCTCGTTTAGCAGGCCCGCTTGAACAGCGATCGGGAAGCTCAGGTTTCCGACCAGGATCACCGCGGCGAGGGTTCCGGCGATGCCGCGGCGCAGATCGTTGAACTTGGGGTTGTTGATCCCCAGGGTCTGGAACATCGACCAGGTGCCGTGGAATATGTGGATCGCCAGCGCAACGTTGGCGACGATGTAGATGATCGCGACGGGCAGCGAGCTCATCGACTCGACCACATTGTGATAGATGTCGCCGCGCACGTACCCGTCGCCGAGCCACCAGCCCCAGGTGAGGTCAGCGAGGTGGAACAGCAGGTACAGCAGCACGATCGGGCCGGTCCAGCGCATCGTGCGGCTGGCAAAATTGGCAGCGGTGTAGTTGCGCTTGCCGGAGTACGAATCGTCGGCTTTCAGGCTCATGCGACTGAGTGAGTAGGCGCTGTGGATGTGGATCGCGAACATGGCGATGAGTCCGAGGCGCATCACCCACAGCAGGAAGGTGCGAGGGGCCAGGTGTCCGCCGAGATCTCGAAGGGCCTCTCCGTATTCGTGCACCTGCACCGGGCCCTCGTAGAGGTGCAGATTGCCGATCATGTGGACGACGACGAATCCGAGAAGCCCGATGCCCGAGATCGCCATGGCGTACTTCTTGCCGATCGCGGACTGGTACAGGTTCAATGGCCACGGGAGCTGCCTCGGTCGTCGACGGACAGGAGCGACCTCGTGTTTCGGCCCGGTATCGGTTTGCAGCATGTCGGTCTGCGCCATGAATGTCGCTCTCGTGTCGCCCAGCTTCGGTGAACGGTATCTCTCTATCGGTCACCTGGCTACGGTGAGATCCCTGCCTTTGCGGTATCCTCGCTCCCGGGAGTTGCTCCCGGGAGTCTGCCGCTGCCAAAGATGATGTATTCCGCTTCAAGATGTCCGTGGATCTGAAAGCACTTCCCAGCCCGTATGTGCCGCGGCCCCGCCGGGTCACTCAGGTGGGCCAGCCTGGCCGCCGTCGTTGTTGCCCCAGCAGGCGACGGTGCCATCGGTAAGCACACCGCACGAATGCATCGCGCCCGTCGCGACCGATGTGAACGTGCCGTTGGGAACGTCGGTCCGCCCGTTGTCGTTGAGACCCCAGCAGGTCGTGGAGCCATCGGCGCGCACACCGCACGAATGCATCGTGCCCGTCGAGACCGATGTGAACGTGCCGCCAGGAGCGTCGGTCTGCCTGTCGTCGTTGAGGCCCCAGCAGGCGACGGTGCCATTGGTGCGAACACCACACGAGTAGTCCTCGCCCGTCGCGACTGACGTGAACGTGCCGCCAGGAGCGTCAGCCTGCCCATGGTTGTTGCGACCCCAGCAGGCGACGGTGCCATCGGCGCGCACACCGCACGAATGGCCATGGCCGGCCGAGACCGACGTGAACGTGCCGCCAGGAGCGTCAGCCTTACCGCGGTTGTTGAGGCCCCAGCAGGTGACGGTGCTGTCGGCGCGCACACCGCATGAATAGTTGTTGCCGGCCGAGACGGATGTGAACTCGCCGCCAGGAGCATCTCCCTCCCCGTCATTGTTGCGACCCCAGCAGGTGACAGTGCTGTCGGTGCGCACGCCACAAGAATGTCTCGTGCCTGCCGAGACCGACGTGAACTCGCCGCTTGGCGCATCTGCCTTCATGAAGCTGTTGTCGCCCCAGCAGGTGACGGTGCTGTCGGCGCGCACGCCGCACGAATGGTCCTCGCCCGCCGAGACCGAGCGCCACCCGCCGACCGGGGACGGGGGTGCGGTCGTGGTCTTGGTGGTTGTCGTAGTAGTGGGCGTCGGTCCGTAGTCGTCGCCTATGGCGGTGGTCAGCCTCTCGCGCGCCCGAATGCAAGCCTCCATGTCGTGCTCGCAACCCGCGTTGTAGTCGTCTTGCTCCAGATCTTCAGCAGTGCTGCTCCACCAGGCGAGTTCGTGGGGCTCGCATGCCACCAACACCACAGAGACCGCCAGCACTATGGGCAATAGAAGTTTCTGCATCGCCGGATTTTAACACCTCGCCGCGCACCGACGCTAGATCAGCGATCCAGGTCGCTCAACGCGTCAACCCCTCCTGACGACCAGGTTGTGGACCGGGCTTCGGTATTCGTTGGTGACGGTCAACTGATCCGCAGTCAACTTGAGACTGCGGCGAACTGGGCAGGTTCAACTCGAGAGCACCGCGGTGACGGGCCAGTGGTCCGAGGCATGCCCTGCTTGGCGGACAATCTCGACCGAGTGGACCCGCCAGTGCTCCGAAACGAAGATGTGGTCAATCTGGGAAGTTTGCGAGTTCCTTCCAAACCCGTGCGACGTGGGTCCGTTGTCGGCGTTGAGCACCGGTCGCAGACCCAGTGCCAGCAGCGGCTCGACCGGGGACTCCTCAAGGGTGCAGTTGAGATCACCTACCACGATCGCCGGCCGTCCGTGGTAGTCGGCTTTGAGCCATCGGGCCAACTGCTCTGAGGCTTCGAGTCGTCGTCTCTCAGACCGTTCGTCGAGGTGGGTGTTGGCGATTATGAAGGGGTCACCGCCTGCGCACGGCCGGATCTGGGCCAGAGTAGCCAAGCGGGGAAACCGGGCGCCAGGGAGTCGGGCGCCCGGTTGAGTGGGGCCGACGCCGTACCAACGGGTGGTTGCAGCAGTGATCTCCAAGCCGTTGTGTCGCACCCAGACAGGGCAACTCTCGCCGCCACCCCGGCGGTTCCGACCCTGGCCCCGGCAATCCCAATCGTCTTTGAAAATGTTGGCGCACAGCCATTGGTTCTGAGCGCGGTACACCTCCTGCAACCCCCAGATGTCGGCGTCGATACCCTTCAGCACCTCCCCGAGTCGGTTGCGCCGCCGCCACCACCACGAACTCCGGTCCAGAGCTCGGATATTGCGGATGTTGTAGGTGGCTACCCGGATCTTGGCGGCATCAGACATGGTCGCGGGAAAAGACGGCGCTCAGACCGCGGCCCCGCTCCACGTGGGGCGGGTCTTCGCCTCGCAGCCACAACCGGTGAATGAACAGCTTCCAGCAGACGATCACGAACAAGGTGAACAGCACACCGCCGATCCCTGTACGCAGGAGCACTTCGCCGACTCCGGCATCGGAGAGGTCATTGCCTGCCACCCACGAAGGACCGCCCCAGGAGAGGTCGAGGGGGGCATCGGCTTGAGAGCTGCGAGCGTGGATGAACCAAGCGACCAACCGTCCGAGACCGTAGAACATGAACCCCCAGTACAGCAATAGGAGCCCCCCTTCGCCGATCCGCAGACGCCTGTGCAGCCAACCCCAGACTTTCGGATCGGCGGGGATCACGACGTCGCGGAAATAGGAGGGTGCCAGGGCGCGGCGCGCGAAGAGCAGCACCATTACCAGCCAGAACAAGTCCCACACGCCGCCGAGGCTGGAGTAGTAGGCGGCGGCATCTCCGTGCGCCCCCTCGACTGCAGCGTGCTTCCACATGTTGATGGTGACTGGTTCTAAGGAGAACGGGAAGAACACCATGGTTCCAGCAGAGTCGGCGAAGTCGGTCATCACGTGGGCCCAGTCGCCGATCAGCACACCGACCGCCCAACTTCGACTACGGGTGACGGCGAGGATCAGAACCGCAAAGAGCAGACCAAAAATGAGCGAGTGCGTGAAACCCACCCCGGGCCAGCCCCGATGGAACTGAGCCGGATCGTCGGCAGAATAAACGAAGCCCTTGGTGAACAGGTCCGGGAGTTGTGTGCCGAGAACCACGCCGAGGAAAGATGCCTTGACTCCAACGTGGCGCTGGATGAAGTAGTTCTCGAACTCATGCGCAGCCCAGCTCACTGATCGACCACCCGGCGCCGCAGGACACGAATCGCGGTCGGCACCAGATACAGTGTTCCGAACAACCAGAGCGGACCGACTATCCAGTTCAGCACCGGGCTTTTGAAGATCACTCCTGCAACGATGTACAACACCAAAGAGGCAGCTACCCATCCGTATGCAGGCGCATGCTCGACAGGCTCGATCTGGTCCACCGGCTCATGGTACATTCCACGCTGCCGTTCCAAGCAGCCGCCCGTTCGTCTGGCTGATATTCACACGTCATACAATGCGCGCGCCTGAGTCGACCGCGGTCGACGGGCGCCTCAGATCGCCACTGTCCGATGCGAACACCTCGACAGTTCCTCGACGCCCAGCCCCGACAGCGACGACGTCGACTGTGTCGGTTTCACCGCACAGAACCCCGGCCTGACGTGCTGCTCGGCTGTCCAGTGGCACTTCGCGGACTCCTTTGAGTGCGTCGGCGAGGGTCGGTGCAATGGGCAGGGCCAACGTATGACGTCGCGGCGCTCGAGGCCCGAGTCCCACAGTGCGATTGCAGGGCCAGCCTGACAAATTCTACCGAACCGAAGATTATACGACCAGGTCGTGAACCCGGCTGCGGTATTCATTGCTGATGGTCAACGGTTCCGCAGTCAACTTGAGACTGACGACAAGTTCGTTCGCAACCCCCGGCACTACGGCCTTCACTCTGCCGATCAGCGAACAGTCGTCCCCAGGAATTGTCCCGCTCCAAGCCTGCTCGGAGACGATCGTCGATCCGCCACCAGAGATGTTGGCCCGTACCGTGGCTCGTACTCGCGCGTCGGGTATGGGAGCACGCCGGTCAGACACAACGTGTACAGCCAAGTCGATCTGTTCCCCCCCCGAGAGCGTCGCGGGCATTGGGTCTGCGACCACGATGACGGGACGACAAGCATCGGCCAGGGCTTGCCAACCGACTTTGGTACGTCTCCTGCGGTCGAGCACCCCGAAACCTCCCGCATCGCTTGCGTCGGCTAGATAGAACAGCGAGAAGCCACCGGTTGGCTGGTACTTGAGCCGACGCAGCAACTCGATGGAGGTCTTGATGACTTCGGCTTGTGCAACACGGGTGCGTCTGGCCCAGTCCTGCGCATTGTGCGCTTGTTCGACCGCTACGAGGTGCAACAGGGACTCCTTGGGTGCTCCTATTGATTCGGCGATCTGGTCCCAGTCAAGGTCGGGCCGGCGAGCGGTGAGCGGAGCAGATTCGCCGGGGTGCTCGAGATGCGGGTTCTGTGGTTCTACGGTGGCGGCTCCGAAGGCGGTTACGAACCTGGTCATCCGGGGGATCCGGGCTGCGGCCGAGGCGAGGTCAGCGGCCCTGCCGTGATGCCATCCGAACCAGAGATGGCTGGTGGTGCCGTCGAAGTCGGGGAAAGCAGGTGGCACGGCGGTGTGTGTGACTATCGGTCGAGAACCGTCGGTGCGGCTGAGCACGCGGCGAACCGAACGGTCCAGGACGGTGCGGTTCCATGAGGGTGCTTGTTGGCCGAGTATCGGCGGCGTCGCTGCAGGGGCGTCGGGTTTTTTGAACGGTTCGTCGTGGGCGCACCACAAGGCTACTGATGGATGATGGCCCAGCAGGTCCACTGCCTCTCTGGCTTGACGCGTTGCTTGAGCGCGAACGCCACGCGCCATCTGCCCTCGCAGTGGCATGTCCTGCCACAGCAGCATGCCGGCCTCGTCGGCGGTTTCGTAGACCTCGGGGCGGGCGATGTGGGTGATCAGGCGGATCATGTCAAGGCCCCCGCGTTTGGCGGCGAGCACGTCGTCAGCTACTTCAGAGGCGCCGGCGTCGCCCGGGCGGGCTGTTGTCGGCAGCATGCCGACACCTTTGACGAAGAGTCGTTCGCCGTTGATTCGGAGTATCCAGTCCCGCATCCGCACGGAACGAAAACCGATTCGTTTCTCGTATGAGTCGGAGGCCTCGCCGTCGATGAGCAGTTCGCAGCGCAGGTTGTACAGCGGTTGCTCGCCGAGCATGTGTGGCCACCACAGCTCCGGCTCGGGTACTTCGACTGTCCATTCGACCCGATTCTGACCGGCCGCGGCGGGATGCCGCAGTTCGTGTTCGTGGCCTGCGACTCGGGTTCGCAATATGACTGGTCCGGCTAGCGGGGTGTCGAAAACGCAACGCATGGCGAGTGTTGCTCTGCGTTCCTCGGCGTTCAGGCACACGGTTCGGGAGTAGAGGATTGCGGTGCTCCCGGTTTCACGAATGCGGACTGGCCGCCAGATTCCGCCGGGATTCTCGTCGGCTGTCCCGGATAGTTCCGGGTCGATGAGCGCACCCATCAACGAGTTGCGTGCAGGGTTGTACGGGGCACAGGCGACGTCTATGGCGAGTAAGTGTTCACTGCGTTCTTTGAGGTGCTCGGTGACGTCGAAACCGTGGGAGATGAAGTAGCCGTCGGTGGTTCCGACGTAGTGACCGTTGAGCCAGACATCGCCTTGTTGGCAGATGCCGTCGAGCCACAGCCAAGCACGGCGCCCAGTGGCCGGGGCCTTGAGTTCGAATCGTTTTCGATGCAGCACAGACCGGGTTTCAGTGAAGTCCGGATGGCTCGACCAATGGCCGGGGACTGTGATTTGCGACCAGGCGCGATCGTCGAGTTCGGGCCGGTTGAATGTCCGGCGCATCTCATCGTTGGCGGGGGTGGCGCGCCACTGGCCGGTCAGTTCCATCTCCTGGAGCGTACCGTTGGGCCAGGCTCGACTTTCTGAATCGCACTGTGGACGGGTCTGGCTTGTTCGTCCGGCTTGTTGCCCGTGTATTGTCCAGGCATGTTGAGACCAGAAACTTTAGGAGCGCTTCGTGACAGTGGATGGGAGTCGATACCTGTTCGCCAGGAACTGCGTGTCAACACCATCGAGCGCATTCGCCGTGGTGAGCCGCTGTTCAGTGAGGTGATGGGCTATGACAACACCGTCAACCCACAGCTTGCGAATGCTCTGATCGCAGGCCACGACATCATCTTCCTGGGTGAACGGGGACAGGCCAAGACGCGCATGATCCGCGGCCTCACCGGCCTGCTCGACGAGTGGATGCCGATCATCGCGGGATCCGAGATCAACGACGACCCGTACAACCCGATCTCACGCTATGCACGCGACCTGATAGCAGAGCACGGTGACGACACCGCGGTCTCATGGGTTCATCGTGATGATCGGCTGGGGGAGAAACTGGCCACGCCCGACACCTCCATCGCCGACCTGATCGGTGAGGTCGATCCGATCCGGGTGGCCGAAGGCCGCTACCTCTCCGATGAGCTGACGATCCACTACGGCCTTGTGCCGCGCACCAACCGCGGCATCTTCGCGATGAATGAACTCCCCGACCTCGCCGAGCGCATCCAGGTCGGTCTGCTCAACGTGTTGGAGGAACGTGACGTGCAGATACGGGGCCACAAGGTGAGGCTGCCGCTCGACGTGGTGCTGGTGGCGTCGGCGAACCCGGAGGACTACACCAACCGCGGTCGGATCATCACGCCTCTCAAGGACCGGTTCGGCTCCCAGATTCGCACCCATTACCCCCTCGACGTCGACACTGAGATGGCGATCGTCGAACAGGAGGCCGACGTCGCATTCACCGGCGACGTCGAGGTGTCGGTGCCGTCGTTCATGAGCGAGATCGTGGCGACGTTGACCCACGCGGCGCGGGCCAGCCAGCACATCTCGCAACGTTCGGGCGTGTCGGTTCGGCTGTCGATCGCCAACGAGGAGGTCATGGTCGCCAACGCGGTGCGACGCACCCTGCGAGCCGGTGGCAGCCATGTCGTGCCGCGCATAGTCGACCTCGAGGCGTTGCCCGCTTCCACCGCGGGAAAAGTCGAGATGGAGACTCTCGATGAGGGGCGTGACGGGGAGATTCTCAACAACCTCGTACGTGCCGCGGTGCTCGCAGTGTTCAAACAGCGGGTGCCGACCGACACCCATCTCGCGGTGGTCGAGGCGTTTGAGGGCGACCTTGTCGTCGACACCGGTGAGGATGTCACCGACGAGGCGTACGCGGCGATGCTCGAGCAGATTCCGGCGTTCATTTCGCCGGTTCAGGCCCTGTTGTCAGACGAGGGCCAAACCGAATCGCCGGCCTTGGTGGCCAGTGCCACAGAGTTGATTCTCGAAGGCCTCCACCTCATGAAGCGTCTCAACAAGGACGGAGCGGGCACCAAGGCCCAGTTCCGCGGCCGCAGCTGATGAGGTTGGCTACTTCGGGCCTGCGCTCCACTTGGTGCCCACTGAGTCTGCGGCAGTTCTGCAGAATGATCTTCGTGATGCGAGTTGTTCGGCATCAGCGGTCTGTGAAATCCGCTTTGCGCCGGCTTGGAGAAGCAGGTTCGTTTCGCAGCAGAATTCCTTCAGTTGCTCAATGAGAGACAAAAGAGCGTCCACAGCTCCGGTTAGCTCGTCTCTCCCGACTCCCAAGCGGTACATTTTCGATATTGGCGCGGGGAGCAAACCGTTGTCCGAAGGCCAGAACGGTTGGCTGCCGTCAGGTCCGTGCATTACACAATCCGCTATTACTTGTTCAGCGGGGTCCCCTTTCAGCGGTGTGAGGCTTACACCACGTTCGTCACTCCGAACTAGATGGACAGCGGTCCCGAGTGGAACCTCGGAGGTAATCGTCGCGCCGAAGCATCCAACGAAGTCGCTAACGGTATAAGTCCTTGTTCCAGGGGCGTCCAACCCAAGACGATGTGAGAACAGTGAAGCCGGTGAACTGGCCAAGGACCGATAGCGAGCAATAGTCGGAGCCCGAACGCCAACCGCCACCGGGAGCCCGAAGAGTGTGTCGTCGGGGCTCAGAATTGTCCGGTCGTTGGAGACGAAGCCCGCAACGCCACGATCGAGCAACTCGCAGATCAGAGTCGTCTTGCCGGCTTCCTTCTCGCCGAGTAGCAGCAGTCCGTGTTCTTCGATGTTCACTACTCCGCCGTGGAGAAGATTGCTGCCGGCGCCCAGACGGCTGCTGGTGAATCGATTGCGAAGAAGACGAACTAGGCCAAGATGAGTCGGCAGAAATGCGTCGACGATCAACGTTGCATCGAAATGAGGTCCAAGAGTGAAGATGTCGAGCAGTACATCGTCTCGGAAGCGGCAGAGGACCCGCCATTCACCGACCTGATGGTCACTCCACCGTAGACGAGGCCGCTCGATTACCGGCACTGACTCAGCGAGATCGTCCATGGCCCAAGAAATCAAAGCCGTCGGTGCTATCCCCGCTATCAGACAATGTGGTTCTGCTCTGTCCTTGCGCCCTTCGGTGGTGTGCTGCGCGAAGTAGGGAGCGCAGTAATCCACCGCCTCGCTCAAGATGTCTTCACGGCCCATGAGACGATATCCAACTAGGCTGTCTCTGCTCCACTTGACGATGGCGTGGGGAAGGTTATCGGCCATTTGCTGGACGTACTCGACCGCTGCGGCGGCTGTCATGGCCTGCCTGCAGGAACTGTGTGCCAGAAAGAATCGTTGAAGATCATCGATTCACGCGGCCCCTGTGAGCCTTGCCACGGCCGTTGCAATTGCGTGTCCAGTCAGAATCACAGTTCCATCCTCAAATAAAGTGCTGCTCAAGATGTGCTGTGAGGTCGTCGCGGAGCGGTTTGGGTGAGGCAAAGTTCCGCCAGGTCTCTGGACGGTCCGGGTGGCGGTCTGCGTAGAACGAAAGAATGCCGAGCATGTTCCATAGCTCGAAGTGGGGAACGAACTCGAGTTGAACGTCGGGAAGACGGAGGGCGACCTCGTCGAAAAACAGGTCTCTTTCGCGATGGTGGCGGAGGTGGACGCTGATCGCAGCAACTGCATGTGCAGGTGAGGACAGGCCGACGATCGGGACGTTCAGAACCGCGAACGACCCGTCGGAAGTCCTGATGAAGTTCTTCAGGTTTGCATCGATTGCGACAACCCCAAAGGGTTGATTATCGACCGTCGCGCCGGCGAACCCTCCATCGATCAACTGGTCGACCGTGCGCTGGACACGATTGTCGAAGAACGACCGTGATCGGCTCCAGTAACGATGGGCGTAATGCTCGATGAACTCCCTGTGGGTACCGAACGTCGGTGCGGTGCGCTTGTAGAGTCCGAATCCAGGACTTAGCGGCGGCACATCCGCCATGGCCTGAAGGAAGTCGACCAGGAACGAGGACAAGGCCGCTCCGTCTAATGGGGACGCGGCGTCGCGTTCCAATACTGTTGCCAGATCGACGCCGTTGATGTACTCGGTAACGACCACCTCGAACGGCCCGGCACTGCGGTCTCCGTAGATCTCGCGCACTGTCTGGGTCGGGAGTCGCCGGGCGATGACCTCGCTGACCTCGGCAAGATAGCCGACTGGGATGTCGCTGTCGGTCAACAGCTTCACAACAACTGATTCGTCATCGTTGGTGACGAGGTAAACGCAGTTGTTCGTTCGGCTTAGCGGAACGATTCGGCTCTGGGGGAATCGTTCGGCTAAGAAGGTCTGGGGAAGCGAAAGAGCGACCATCATCGTAAATACTAAGCTTGGATCCACCGGTTGGCCTTTCGTGAGCGTGGTGTTCGCGGGCTGGTGGCGGGTTGGGGTCGCGTCGGGTTGTTCCGCGGACGAGGACACCCCACACACCCACCACAACGGTGGATCCAAGCTAAGACCCGGGGGTCAGTTAGAGTATTGCCGCGTGGGTTCTGCTGTGAGTGATGATGGATTGCAGGCCGGTTTGGTGCGTCGGGCCGATGGAACACTGGCTTGCTGGTGGGGAGAAGGGCACGACGACTACTCGGCGTATCACGACCGGGAGTGGGGCGTGCCGGTCCTCGATGATGTGCGGCTCTACGAGAAGATGTGCCTGGAGGGCTTCCAGTCGGGCCTCTCCTGGTTGACGATCCTCCGCAAGCGGGAGAACTTCCGCTCAGCTTTCTGCGGCTTCGACTTCGGACAGGTGGCGCGCTTCGATGCGTCTGATGTGGAACGACTGCTCGGCGATGCCGGAATCGTTCGGCACCGGGGCAAGATCGAAGCGACGATCAACAACGCCGGCGCGGCCATCGACACGGTGGAGGCGTACGGCTCGCTGGCCGCGTTCTTCTGGAGCTTCGAGCCCGAACCTGCGGCCCGGCCGGCGCGGATAGATCATGCGGCGGTTGCAGACATGGCGTCCACGGCCGAGTCGGCGGCGATGAGCAGGGCGCTCAAGGAACTGGGCTGGCGCTTCGTCGGACCCACAACCTGCTACGCCCTGATGCAGGCGGCCGGCATCGTCAACGATCATCTCGACGGCTGCCATCGCCGCCGGAAGATCGAAGAGATGCGGTCGCTAGTGGTCACGCGCGTTAGTTTTGTGGCTGTTGTTGGTTGGGGTGGTATGTCCATTTGAAGGGTTTGGCCCTGTTGTTGTAGTCGTTGACGTAGTCGTGGATTGCTCCGGCGATTTCGCTGGTGTGGTTGAACTCGGCGGTGTCGAGGAGTTGTCGGGTGGGGATGGAGAACCACATCTCGATCTGGTTGAGCCAGGAGGCGTGGGTGGGGGTGCGGTGTAGGAACACGCGGTGGTGGGCGTCGAGGAACTCTTCGACTGCGGGGGTTCCGTGGGTGGCGAGGTTGTCGACGATGCAGTGCAGTTCGAGGTGTGCGGGGACTACAGAGTCGAGTTCGGCGAGGAACGCCACAAAGTTGTCTGAGCGGATCGAGTCTGTGGGCGCGGCGAGGACTTCGCCGGTGGCGCACTCGAACGCGGCGAACAGCGAGGCGGTGCCGTTGCGGCGGTACTCGAACTCCTGTTGGGCAGGCCGCCCCTTGGGGCTCGCCACCGACGCGGGCTGTGCCGCGGCTTGCGCTGCGCGGGTGGGGTTAGTCCGGCTTTTGGCCTGTATCCCGGTCTTCTCATCGACGCTGAACACCGCCCAGTTCTGCGGCGGCTGCAGATAGAGCCCGCAGATGTCGGCGGCCTTGTCGTCGAAATCGGGGTCATGGGAGGTCATCCACGACCGGACCTGCCAAGGCTTGAAGTCCATGGACTTGCAGATCCGCCACACCTGCGAGTCTGAGATGGCGATACCTTTGTCCTCGCGCAGGATCCGGCCGACCTCGGGCATCGACATGCGGGCCTTGAGCCTGCGCCCGCCGAGCTGACCCGCCTCAGGCGGGCGCGTCGTGATCGTCTTGACCAAAGCCAGCCTCTCAACAGGCCCATACACCCGCGGCCGGCCCGACCGCGGCTTGTCCAACAACCCACACAGACCCTCCGCACGCCAACGGCGCCGCCACACGTCCACCTGGTTGCGGTTGAGGTCCACCACCTCTCCGATCACCGGCGACGACAACCCCTCAGAGGCCATCAACACCACCTTGGCCCGCTGCCAGTCACGCAGCGGCGTAGTAGACGCAGCAACCCGCGCCTCCAACACCACCCGATCCGCATCCGACACTTCTAAAACCTTCGGCAAAGTCATAACCCGACCCTAACACAGCAACACCACTAACGCGAGGATGCACTAGTCGAGCGCGGCGACTCGGCCTAGAGCCACGACTCGGGACGCAGCCGTGGGTACCGGAGCGTCGGAGCGGAACCAGCGAAGGCTCAGCGATCCCTTGGGATGCCCGGCGGTGTCGAGCCAGTTGGGGACGTCGGGATCCTCGTGTGCGACTACAACACGCACCGATTCGTCTTGGCGTCGCACTGCGGTCTCGTGGTTGATGACCGTCGGGCGGGTCATCCAGTCGACGGTCTCTCCCCAGTGGGTGATCAGCACGACTCCCCAGTAGTCGGCGCCGGCTGAAGGGTCGAAGTCGATCAGCAGTGCTTCGTCGGGACCGGGCTGCCAGTCGCCTGAGAAGTAGCGAACATTCTCGGGCGTGTGCATGTCGCCGCCGTCGGGCAGGGGGGCGAAGGTGTTGACGGGCGCGAATTGATGCCCCTGAGATGCGAACTGCCCCCACCAGCGGAACGATCCGACGGCATGCAGCGCGGCCAGTTCCAGTTTCTGCTTCAGGTGCTCGGGGGTGAGCATGGGTGCGGGTTCGGGCGCCGCAACGGCTTCAATCGTCGGTAGGGGGTGCGCCAGCCGGACCTGTAGGTCGGTGAAGTAGGTGTGGATCAGCACCGAGGAGGAATCGGGGTCCAGTCGCAGTTGATTGGTATCTCCGGGGTCCGGGTCGGGGGTCAACAGCAGTTCGTAGTTGCCGTCGGCGTTGAGTTGCAAGGCGGTGTCCTCCACCGCGCTGACCAGCCGTCTGCCCTCGCTGTTGGAGCCGAAGTCCCCGGCGTACACGCCGATCTCAACTGCCACTGTGCCCGCTGCGGAAGCTTTGATGCGATAAGTACGGTCGCCGCTCACCACGGCAGAGAAATAGGTCTGATCAGGGTTGTCGCCCATGTATTTTCGAATCGGGGTCTGCACATCCACGAAAGCAGGCCGGGTCGGGTCGCCCCGCTCCAGGCACCGTTCCAATGCGAACGTGAGATATCGGCTCAATGTTCGAATCCCCTCGGCCCGAACGTTGCGATGTTCGGGTACGCCGGGTTCGAGCACCATTTCTCCGGCGTCGGCCATGGCCTCACAGAATTCCCGCCATGCGGCCACCGACAGATCTTCATCGGTCACTTCACACTCCTGGTCCCGGCGGCGAATGTCTGGATCTGGTGATGACGGGTCATCGCCGAACCCGGCGGTCCCAACAGCATGTGGGCACGCAGATTGCGGCGATGGAACAACTTCACCAACTCCTCGTCGTGGACGCTGGTGTCGGCGTTGGCGAGCACGAAGCGCTCAAGTTCGGTCTCGCCCTCCCGCCAGTCGCTGGGTTTGTGGCCGACGAGGCGGTGAATGTCGTCGAGGTTGGCCTGCGCGGTGGCGTCGCCGACCTGGTCGATGCGTTGCAGGTGACGGGCCAGCCGGAAAGCGGTACGGATCTGGTGGCGCTGCACCTCGTCATCGATCCGTTGCGAGCGCAGCATGCCCACTAGGTGTTGATGGCTTGCCGACGCCTGGGAGTCTGCAGGCTCCGGCATCTCAACTTGGGGCAGTTCGATCTCCAGCATCTCGGCGAGTGCTTCGGTGGCGAAGAGGTTGGTCTCGTAACACCATTGCAGGTTGGTCATGAGGTCCGAGTTGGCCGGGGGCTCTTTGATGGCGGCGCTGAAAGCCAGTTGGTTGGTGAGAGTGAACACGAAATGGTGGTGCGCAATGGCCTCGATGTCGATTGGCTCACCCCGCAATTCTTCGTAGCGGGAGTACAGCGTTGCCATGTCGCCGTAGCCGACGATCGTGTCGCGCATCCTCCAGGCGGCGAGATCCATCATGGGGTCGCCGATGTGGGCGATCTCCAGGTCGAGCAGGGCCACGATCCTGCCGTCGGCGTGATGGAACTGGCCCGAGTCCCACACGATGGGGGCTTCCCGTCCTTTGGAGTCTGGCGGGTTGCGCCGCAGCCAACCGAGACAGAACTCCAGGAACGGGTCCGGGTGCACCTTCTGGGATCTGTAGACATCCTCGTAGCGTGCCAGGCCCACAGTCCCTGACTCAGCAGGGTTCTCTGCCCGGGTGATTCCGGCGGCGGCGAAGGGTTCCGGATCGAGCGCGTGGAGTCGTGCCAGGTGCCCGAGGTAGTCGTCGACTGCTGCTGCCCGCTCATCATTTGGCGTATCGGGGAAGTGTTCCTGGCCCCCGACTCGGTCCATCACGTAGGCATGGGGCGTATCGATCATTCCGTGAACGGCGGCGACAGGAATGCCGCGCTCCTCCAGCAGCGACTGGAAACGCATCTCGTGTTCGAGCGGGAAGATCAACGGCATGTCGGACCGCTCGGCCCGGACACACAGTTCCAGGGTCTCACCGTCACGCTCCAGGTCGGCGAACCACACCGGACGCCAGCGCGGCTGCTGCTTGATGTCTACGACTCTGCCGCCCAACTCGCGCTCAAGCCACGCAGTGATCTGCCCAGTGTGTTCAGCCGCAGGAACATACATCGCCCTGACGTTACCCGAGGTTGAGTTTTGCCACTATTTGTCTTGGCAAACAGAATTCAATGCGTTCCACACCCCACAAGCCCCAATCGAATCGGTGTGCAGTGATCTTGCCTGCTAGGGTGCCACTCGCGTCGTTCACTTGCCAGGTCACGGTTTCACTGTTCGGGTCGACAAGCACAAAAACGTTATAATAGAGATCGTTGAGAGCAGTGAGAGACTCGTGAGCTGTTGGGTAACCTTCCCCCTCAGCATTGTCTAGGTCGATATCTTCTTGCCACCGACAATCTGGAAATTTGATGGGAGTCAGGTAGGCATCCTCAGTTATTTCTTGAACAGCGGGACTAATCGTTGGTGGAATACTATATTCAGTGTCTTCAGGAACATCAGAATCGTTGTCAGTTCCGCAAGCGGTTAAGCAGAAAATTACCCAAATTGTGGTGAGCACTAGCAAGTAATCAAAGAAACGCTGCAAGAATACTCCTCGTATTTCTTTCCCGTGAGTTGATCCAATTTGTTGAAGTGGTAGGTAGCGTTGAGTGCAATCTTGATCACTTAGTTTGCCGGGTATGCCGATACAAAAGTGTGCTTGTCATGAGTTTCTAGGGTGCGTCTATAGGAAGTACCAGCAGGCGTTCCTTGACACATGGTCTGACGCGTTGAACCGCTGCAGATTGATGTCTCGGTAAAATGACCGGCAAACCCTGCGGAATGGCCGAATTCGTGGACTGCTACCGAGCGCAGGTCAATCTGACCGGAAGGTACCGAAGAATCAACTCCCATGTACCAAGTGGTTCCGACATTGTCGAACCGGATTACAGAACGTATAATAGTGTCACCGCTTACGCATGTGCTCTCGGTTGCGAGGTTGGGTAGATCGTCTGTAATGATCCAAAGCCCGTTGGATGGGGCGGTAGCACAACCGCTTCCTTGCCAAAATACATGCGGGTTCTCTTTGCCAGACCATCGAAAGTCAAGTGTACTACCGTAGACACCGTTCCAAGGGTTATCACCCGAATGGATAGCATACTTGGCTCCGGTGGTGTTGAACGGTGCCTCTAATTGGCCGAAAGCGTAACTGGGGTCGCTGTCCCATGTCCTAGGGAAATATGTAACAGCGGTGTGTGCGTCGACTGGTGGCCACGCACCGATTGCTAAGCCAGCGAGGAATGCGATAACAAGCATAGCAGTGTTTTGCGCGCAGACTGAGAATATCCGCACGGTCATTTTGATACCTCCTGAGTTCGCAGTTCCTTGAATTGATCCCAGTCCGAAACGATTGTGGATGCACAGCGAAATGCCTCAAGAACTACCCAGCGTTCTTCAACTTTTCCTACAACCACGCGGGCTTCAAGTACGCCATTGCTATCGGAAGGTTTGTCGAAGAAATAGACTGTACCCGAATCAAATTTTACAGATCGAGACACTGTCGTCTGAAACGTTCGTGACGGGGCCAACAGATTTGTCATCTTGTCGAACACCACTTTTCCAGCTTTCTGCTCTAAACGAGAGCTTGGGACAGCGGTCCGGCGGATGTCGGCTTCATATGCTCGGACGGCCTCTTCGGGGGTCATGTATCCTTGCACGGTTGTATTATTGAAACTGTGCTGTATATGGTCCATGATGCCGTCCTTGGCACAAAACTTGGCTCGCTCGGGACCAAAATCTATTGAATATGTTCCGCTTGAAGAATCTGTTGGTGTCAGCTCGTTGGCCACGGCTACACCAAAAAGCGCAGCACCTACGATTGCGATTAGCGCGACCAGTGGGGGGACAGCCCGGTACATCACGCGAAATTCAGATCGGAGATCACGGTTCGTTCGTTTCGTCATGTGGGTACCGATCTCTACGTGGTGCGGTTCAATGACGGTAGTCCTTCACCGATCTGGTTGCAAGGTCGGTCTGGTTATGCAGGAAACAGCTTATCGGGTGGTGAAGACGCCGGCGTCGAAGACGACGCGGTTGCCTACTCGAGTCTGGAACAGGGTGCGACCGTTCACATCCCACATGTGGACGTCGAGCCGCTCGCCGGGTATGACCGGAGACTTGAAGCGCCCGCCCATCGACCCGAACCGGCTGGTGTCGCCCCCGCAGCGTCCGTGCAGCAACGCCCTCCCGGTGAAACCGAAGGTGCAGAGGCCGTGCAGGATCGGCTTGTCGAACCCCGCCATTGCCGCGAAGGACGGATCGCTGTGAAGCGGGTTGCGATCGCCGTTGAGGCGGTACAGCAGGGCCTGGTCGGTGCGGGTGTCGTAACCGACCACTGTGTCGGCACCGCGTTCGGGAAGCGCCCAGTCGCTTGCCGGCCCGCGGTCGCCGCCCCATCCGCCCTCACCGGAGATGAACAGCCCGGATCGGCTGGTCCAGAGTGGTGCTCCGGAGGTGTCGGTGACAGTGGTTTCGAGGCGTACCAGAGCGGCTTTGCCCTTGTCGTAGATGGCTGCCACTTTGCCGATGCCGATGGCCGAGCCTTCCGCCGGCAGGGTCTGGTGCAGTTCGATCTCCTGTTCGCCATGCAGCAGGGCCGCGAGGTTGTAGTCGCCGAATTTGGGCATCTTGCCGGCGCCCATGACCACGACCTGGGTGGGCAGAGCCAGTTGTTGTACGTCCTTGGTGTTCTCGGTTGTGAACTCCAACTCGAAGCCGGTCGGGTCGGTCACACCCGCGCCGACCCCGAGGGCGTAGAGCAGGCTGTCGCTCGAGGACCAGGTGAATTCGGACGGTTCGCTGGTGTTGCCGACGGCGTCGGGGTCGATTGGCATTGCTGTTTCTCCTGTCGGTGGGATCATTCGATGGGCGCGTGCAGCGTTGCCATCGCAATGGTTGTTAGTCGGTTTCGGGTCCGCTGACCGATTCGAGCCACGTTAACAAGATCACGGCAGGTAGCGACCAAGCGGCGGCTGGGTGTGGGGGTGTCCGGACGGGTTAGGGTCTCGCCATGGTCCTCCGTCGGCGACGCCGCCGAAATCGTCGCAAACCACCGCATTTCCGCTACTCGGCGTGGGACGGCACACAGAGCGCCTTCGAACTCGACGCTGACCGCCTCTTCGACGAGTTGGCCGACGACCTGCTGTACCACGGCGACGTCAACAGCGCTCTGCGCCGGATCATGCAGGGTGGAATGACAGACCGCGATGGACGCAACCTCAAAGGGATCCGCGAGATGCTCGACCGGCTGCGTGAGCGGCGCCGCGAGATCCTCGATCAGCACGACCTCGGCGGCGTCTTCGATGAGATCTCCGACGCGCTCGACGAGGTGGTCGAAACCGAGCGCAGGGCTCTGGGCGACATGGTCGAGCAGGCGGGCGCGTCGGGTGACGAACGGCGTTCGGAACTCGCCGGAGACTCAGCGACGATGAAGAACATGGAACTCGACATGCTTCCGCCGGACCTGGCAGGCAAGGTCAGGGGCCTGCAGAGCTACGAGTTCGAGAGTCAGCAGGCACAGCAGCAGTTCGAGGAGCTCATGGACCGGCTGCGTGAACAGCTCATGCAGCAGCAGCTCGACCAGATGGCCGAGGGCGTCAACGACATGTCACCGCAGGACATGGGTCGCCTCAAGGACATGTTGGCCGAACTCAACGGTATGCTCGAACAGCGGGCCAACGGCGAGGTACCCGACTTCGACGGCTTCATGGAGCGTTTCGGCGACTTCTTCCCGGAGAATCCGAGATCACTCGACGAGCTGCTCGAGGTGATGGCGCAGCGGATGGCCCAGGCCCAGCAGATGATGAATTCGATGACGCCGGAGCAGCGCGCGCAGCTGCAAGCCCTCGGCGACCAGCTGATGGAGGACATGGATCTGCGCTGGCAGATGGACCAGCTCGCAGGGAGTCTGCGCGACCAGTTCCCGCAGATGGGATGGAACCAGTCCTACGACTTCGAGGGCGCCGACCCGCTCGACATGTCTTCGGCCATGGAGATGATGGGAGAGCTCGGAGACATCGATCAACTCGACAATCTCCTGCGCGGCGCCAACAACCCCGGGGCCTTGGCGGAGGTCGACATCGACCGTGCGCGGGACCTGCTCGGCGAAGAGTCGGCCGAGAGCCTCGAACGGATGGCGGAGTTGGCGCGCCTGTTGGAGGAGGCCGGACTCATCGAGAATTCCGAGGGCCGCTACGAACTCACGCCGCGGGCCATTCGCAAGATCGGCCATGGTGCGCTCGAGGAGATCTTCAAGCGCATGTCCGAAGACATGATGGGTCAGCATCCGCTGTCGGAGGCTGGGCTGGGGCACGAACGAGAGTACGAAACGAAGCCCTACGAGTACGGCGACGCCTTCAATCTCGACATCCCGCAGACGTTGCGCAATGCGATCTCCCGCACCAGCGGCGGTGTCCCGGTTCACCTCCACCCCGACGACTTCGAGATCGAACGGACCGAACAGCAGGTTCGATCAGCGACGGTGTTGATGCTCGACGTGTCGATGTCGATGGCGATGCGCGACAACTTCCTTCCCGCCAAGAAGGTGACGATGGCGCTGCACTCGTTGATATCGGCTCAGTACCCACGTGACTTCCTCGGCATGGTGTCGTTCTCGGAGGTGGCCCGAGAGTTCAACGCGAGCACTCTGCCCCAGCTCTCGTGGGACTACGTCTACGGCACCAACATGCAGCACAGCTTCCAGCTCGCCCGCAAGATGCTCGCCCGTCAATCTGGAACCAAGCAGATCATCATGATCACCGACGGCGAGCCGACGGCGCACATCACCAGTTCAGGCCAGCCGTACTTCAACTATCCGCCGTCGCGGACCACGGTCGACCTGACGTTGGCGGAAGTGGTGAAATGCACCCGCGAGGACGTCCGCATCAATACTTTCGTATTGGATGCGACTCCGTATCTGCGGAGTTTCGTGTCTGAGATTTCTCGGTTGAACGGTGGTCGGGCGTTCTTTACGTCCAATCAGGATCTCGGCAACTACGTGCTCCACGATTTTGTCGACAATCGGCGCAGTGTCGTCCATGCGAGACGTTGATCCGGCGCCGGTTGAATGGGTGATTCTGAAATTTTCAGCTTGAAATGTCACTCGTGGGCTTTACAATGTGGAATCACAGTGGTGTAATTCCATCATCGCTACCAGCTGAACAGAAGTAAACAAATTAGCAACGCGCGTTCTAGTGTCGCGGGGGTCCCATGACAGTTATTGAGATAGAAGCTGAAGAGATGTTCTGGCAGGACTACGCCAACTGTCTCGGTGTCGACCCGGATCTGTTTTTTCCAGAACGCGGAGCTTCCACGCGAGAGGCGAAAGAGGTTTGCCGCGGTTGTGTCGTGCAGGACGAATGCCTCGAGTTCGCGCTCAGCAACGGTGAGAAGTTCGGAATTTGGGGTGGTAAGAGCGAGCGCGAACGGCGCCGGGTGCGCCGTCAACGGGCTTTGGCACAGGCCGCGGCGGCTCGGGCTTAGAGCGCGCGCGGATAGGCACTGAACTGCGGAAACGACCGAATCTCCGGTAATAGCTGCGATCCACTGACCTGCGGTTTTGCCGCCACGGATCATCGCCACGGATCATGGTTGATGCAAATCTCCCAAGATCTGCGTCTCCAATTTGCGCGCGCTCTTGGCCTGAAGCCGCTCATCGTCAGCTAAGGTGAGCGCATGTACGGTTTGATATCTGTCCCGTCGGCGCCTGAGTTGATCATCGTTCTCCTCATCGTCCTGCTGGTGTTCGGTGGGGCCAAATTGCCGAAGTTGGCCCGCTCGCTCGGCCAGGCACAAAAAGAGTTCAAGTCCGGGTTGACTGAGGGAGCCGAAGACGGGGAGTCGTCGCCGCCCTCCAAGTAATCACCGGGTAACGAGCGTAGAGCGTTCGTTCTGCTCCGGTAAGATCAACTCTGCGCTGTTTCACGCGCACTGCTGGGCTACCAGCACGGATTCAAGTCCTAGGAGCTGTGATGACCGATACCACAGAAGCCGAATACGACCAGTCGCCTGTAGGCCAAGCGATGATTGTGTACCTCGGGCCTACGGCCCCGCATTGGGAGATCCGCGCGGTGTTCGGCGAACGTGAGTTCATGGACGGGTTCCGTGACCGCGTCAACGCCAGGCTGCTGCTCCTCCCACCCCATGATCCACAGTTTCGACGAAATCGTGAGCGGGTCAACCGTGACGGAGAACGAGAACGTATTGTTGTTGACTGGGATCTTGGTTACCCGGAAGACGATGTGGCGGCCCCTTGACCAAAGCGCAGGTTTTGGAGGACTGTCCGGAGGACTGCAATGGCTTCGATCGGCGTTGACCTTGGAGGAACCAAGATCTTGGCCGTGCTCGTTGAGAGCGGCGAAGTCCGTGGCGAATACAAGGCGCCCACTCCGACCGAGGGAGGGCCTCAGGCCATTCTTGATGCGATCAGTGTCGCTGCCCACGCGGTCGATCCGGATGGTGTCGCGGTTGGTGTCGGGGTAGGTGTGCCTGGTCCGGTTGCGCCGAATAGTGGGGTGCTTCCGCTGGCCTGCAATCTTTTCGGCTGGACTTCGCCTGTTGATGTGGCGAGTGAATTGTCTGCTCGATTGAACCAACGCCCGGTTTTTGTAGACAACGATTGCAACGTGGCGACGCTTGCTGAACACCGACTCGGGGCCGGTCGTGGGGTGGACGACCTTGTCGGCGTGTTTCTGGGTACTGGTGTCGGTGCAGGTTTGGTGCTCGACGGGCAACTGCGCCGCGGACCGCACGGCTTGGCAGGCGAGATCGGTCACACCTTCGTTGATTTTCTGGCTGAAACGAACGAGGCGATTACGAGCGAGGCAATATCGAACGTTGGGTGCTCAGGTGAACTTGAGGACTATGCAGGCCGTTCAGCCCTTGAGCGGCGGGTTCGGTTTCTAGATGAGCGCGGCGAGTCTTCTCTGCTGGTTTCGCTTGCCGGTGACGGCCCGATCAAGTCCAAGCTTTGGAGACTGGCTCTTGATGAGGGCGATCAGCTTGCTGTCCGTTTGATCGACACAGCCGCTGAAGCGTTGGCTGCGGCACTGGCGTCGGTTGTCAACTTGCTTGACGTCGAGATCATCATTTTAGGCGGCGGGATGGCTGAGAGGCTCGGGCCGGCGTTCCGAGGCGATGTCGCGGATCGGCTGGCGAGCCGTACCTTCGCGGCGCGGGTGGTTCCGGTCCTGAGTGCTGAGAAGGGGGATTCCAGTGGTGCACTGGGTGCGTCTCTGCTTGTTGGGGACGGCCCGATGTGAATGTCCGGGTCGGTGGCTGGGACGTCAACGCCACTGTGGTGTTGAACCGTGAGCTGAGTTGGCTGGCGTTCAATGGCAGGGTCCTTGAACTCGCAGCCGACCTGAAAGTCCCGCTGCTTGAACGGGTCCGTTATCTGTCGATCTTCGCCGGCAACCTTGACGAGTTCTTTCAGGTTCGGGTGTCTGGGCTCCATGATCAGATCGCTGCGGGGATCTCGACGGCCGGTCCCGATGGTCGCGCTCCCCGCAAACAGATCGAAGACATCCGTTCGGTGGTTCTTGAACTCGGCTCACGGCAAGAAAAGATCTTCGCCACTCAGATTCTGCCTGCTCTCAACGACATGGGTATTGAGTTGCTGGAGTTCACTGATCTGACCGCCGATGAGCGTGACGTGATCGCCGACCGGTTCCGCAAGCGCATTTTTCCGATCCTCACACCGTTGGCGGTCGACCCTGGTCACCCCTTCCCCTACATCTCGGATCTGTCGCTTAATTTGGCGGTGGTCGTTCGCAACCCGGCGGATCGCGAGAAGCGGTTTGCGCGGGTGAAAGTACCCAACACGCTTGAACGATGGATTTCGTTGGATCAGGGTTTGCGGTTTGTTTCGCTTGAATCGGTTCTGGCAGCGCATCTCGATCAGTTGTTTCCCGGTATGGACATTGTTGAGTCGGTACCGTTTCGGGTCACCCGCAACGCAGACTTGACTTTGGAAGAAGAAGCTGAAGATCTGCTTGCTGCGGTGGAGATCGAGTTGCGTCGGCGGCGTTTCGGGCGTGCTGTTCGTCTTGAGATTGCGTCGTCGGTGTCGCAGCAGACACTTGAGCTGCTGATCCGGGAACTCGATCTCGAACCGGTCGACGTCTACACGAGTTCGGTTCCTTTGGACGCGACGTCGTTGAACGCGGTGGCCGACATCGATCCGGGGCTTCAATGGCCGCATTGGCGCGGCATAACCGAAGAGGGGCTTGCCGGGGAGGACAAGCCGAACAACCTGTTTGATGTTCTGACACTGCGGGATGTTCTGCTGCATCATCCGTATTCGTCGTTCAGCAGGTCAGTCGTTCAGTTCGTGCGTCAAGCGAGCCGTGACGGATCGGTTCGGGCGATAAAACTCACCTTGTATCGCACGTCTGGTGACAGCCCTATCATCGATGCGTTGATCGATGCGGCTGAGCGTGGCAAACAGGTGGCGGTATTGGTTGAAGTGAAGGCACGTTTTGATGAAGAGGCGAACATCGGTTGGGCTCGGCGACTCGAGCAGGCGGGGGTTCACGTGGCTTACGGCATCGTCGGTTTGAAGATTCATTCCAAGATCGCCATGGTGGTGCGCGAGGAGGCGGAGGGCATCCGTCGCTACTGCCACATCGGGACTGGCAACTACAACCATCGCACAGCCCGTCTTTATGAGGATCTTGGGTTGTTGACGGCGGATCCGGTGGTGGGTGACGACCTTGCGGATTTGTTCAACTACCTCACGGGGTATAGCCGGGCCCGTGACTATGAACGGATTCTGGTGGCGCCGGAGATGCTTCGTCCGCGTCTTTATGAGCTGATCGATGCGGAGATTGCCAGTGGATCCGGGCGGATGATCCTGAAGATGAACAGCCTGGTCGACACGGAGATGATTGACAGGCTGTATGAAGCGTCTCAGGCTGGTGTTGTGATTGATCTGATTGTGCGGGGTGTCTGTTGTTTACGTCCGGGCGTGGAGGGTTTGTCGGAGAACATCAGGGTTCGTTCGATTTTGGGACGGTATTTGGAGCATTCGCGAATTTTCCATTTCGCGAACGGTGCGGGGCTTGGGCAGAGCCGCACTTATATCGGTAGCGCTGACTTGATGCGTCGTAATCTGGACAGGCGGGTTGAAGTGCTTCTTGAAATGGGAAGTCCGGATCTGGAGAATCGACTCCTTGAGGTGCTCGACGCTAATCTTGAAGACGATTGTTTGGCGTGGTCCCTCGACGGGTCCGGGGTCTGGACCCGTCTGAGCGGTACTGTCGGTGTCGATGTCCACGAAACGCTCCAGGAACTTGCGAGGATCCGGGCCCGTGGGTGATCTCTACGACCGGCTGTCGCGAAAGTATCCGAAGGTCGAAGTTTGGGCTGCCGGCGGTGTGGTGCTTCGCGACCACGACGGGTTGAGTGAAGTTTTGTTGATCCATCGACCGTCTCGTCTTGACTGGTCCTTTCCCAAGGGCAAACTCGACCCCGGTGAGACTTTGGGCAGGGCGGCATGGCGAGAAGTTCGCGAAGAGACCGGTTTTCGGTGTGAGCGTTCGGAACGTTTACCGCTGGTTCGTTATGTGGACGGGCGTGGTCGTCGTAAAGCGGTGGTGTATTGGACTATGCGGGTGATCAGCGGAAAATTCGAGCCGAATCCTGAGGTTGATGCTTTGGGTTGGTTCGATTTGGTGTCGGCTCGGCAAGTTTTAACCTACGAACACGATGTTTTGCTGCTTGATTCCGTGACAGGGGTCGTTCCTTCGCTCAGAATGCTTATGTGACTACAGACGACCGACGACCGTTCGCCCGCTTAACGTCCAGGCGCAGTTCGAACCGGGCCGTTGTGACGCCGTTCATGCGCATGGCACGTATGCATGCGATGAGCGCAGCCGCTGACGGGGCCATTGCTGCGGCCTTGGCGGGGTCGATCTTCTTTTCCATCAGCCCGGAAGAGTCGCGGGGGCGCGTGGCTTTGGCTTTGTTGTTGACTATGGCGCCGTTCGCTGTGGTGACACCGCTGATTGGTCCGGCTATCGACCGTGTAGCCGGTGGTCGTCGCATGATGATCATCGTTACGACGATCGGTCGGGCTGTTCTGGCACTTCTTATTGTTCGACATGTCGACACGTTGTTCTTGTTTCCGGAGATTTTCGGTGTGCTCGTGTTGCAGAAGGGGTATTCGGTTTCGAAGAGCGCCGTTGTTCCCCGTTTGGTTTCCTCTGATTCCGATCTGGTGGCCGCCAATAGCCGTTTAGCGTTGATCAGCGCGATCACAGGTCCGCTGGGTGCGGGTTCAGCTGGGATTTTTAGTATTTTCGGGGGTCCTGCAGCGGCCGCTTCGGTGGGGTTGGTCGGGTTCGTGCTGGCAACTCTGTTGGCCTTTGCAATCCCGTCGGTTGTAGCTGCATCGGTCCCTCCTGAGCGGTCGGAACGCAAGGAGTTGAGGGAGAGGACGATCGTTCTGGCTGCAACGTCGATGATGATCGTTCGAGGGGTCGTCGGGTTTGTGACGATGTTGTTGATGTTCGAGTTGAGGGGCGGAAAGGATGGTCTTGATGTCAGCACTGAAGGGGCTGCGCTGGGTGGTGCTGCCGCGACGGTGCGTGACATAGACATCACCGGTGATCCCAGATCACCGGTCTGGCATTTTGCGGTTGTGGGGTTGTTCGCTGTGATGGGGACTCTTGGTGGGGTGCGTTTCGCACCTGCGTTCCGACGGCGTTTGTCTGAAGAACAGATTCTGCTTTGCGCGATCTCTGTGCTTGTGGTCGGTGCGCTCTTCGCGGCTCTGTCGGGGGGTTTGTTCGGCACGGTGATCTTTGCATGCACGGTTACGGGCGTGGCGGGCACGGGCAAGCTCGCATTCGACTCGTTGGTTCAACGCGATGCACCTGTTGCCGACTACGGGCGTTCTTTCGCGCGTTTCGAAGCTCGTTTCCAGTTGGCGTTCGCGACCGGGGCGATGTTGCCGGTGGTGATCCGTTTGAGTATTCCAGTCGGTGCAGGCCTGGTCGCCGCGGTGGGCGGGGTGGCTCTGCTGGTTTATCTGTTCGGCAGTCCTGGTCGGTTGTTTCGGCTGCCGCGGCCGTTCAAGGCGAGAGCGTCGTCGCCTTCGGATCCAATGCGTCGAAGCGACCCGCGTCGAGGCGACCCGTTGGATTTTGATGATGACCTTCGTGCGTCACAACCTGCACCTCCCGCGGGTACTAGCGACTATTCAAGCCGCCGGGTCTGGGACGCGAGCACATCGTACGTCTCGTCCATAGACGGTGTGGAGGTAGATGGTGTGGAGGTCGACCCGACTCCACCTCCTGGTTCCAAGAAGTCCAGTTCCAAGAAGACTGGTTCTGGAGAAGAATCAGACGAGACGCCGCCCCGCAGATGATCCCGTCAACCGGGCCGAGTCGACAGGGCAGTCAGCTCAAGGGCAGGTCAATGCGTGCCAGCCATAGTCCCGGCGCGTCAACTTCAGCTGGTGTGGGCAGATGGTCGGGGTTGTCGAACAGCCGGTCGAGTCCGTCGGTTCCGGCCCGCTCGATGACGCCCTCGATGAACGCGGTGCCGCGATCGAATTGGTTCTGGTCGAGTTCGAAGCCCAGGATGCGCGCAACGATCTGGTCGGCAACGCCGGCTTGCGCCCTATGTCGCCGCAGCGCTTCGGTGACCATGTTGTATGACCCGATGATGCTCCCGCCTGTTTGATCCATCAAATGATCGACGTAGCCGGTGATGACCGCGATCAGGGCGGTGATTTCGGGGTTGAGCGCTTCTTGTTCGGCGGAACGAATCGCGCCGAAAATCATTTCTGGGTCTGCGAGAGTTCTGTTCAACTCCAAAAAGGCTTCTGGACCCGCGCCGGGGTCGAATGCGCCGAGCTTGTCACGAAGCGCGTCGGCGTCACGCTCAAAGGCGTCGGCATAACGTGCCAGCAGGCCGTTCAGTCTTCGGTTCACTTGTGGTACTCCGAGTACAGTCTGGGTGGCTGCTTCGTGGAGGCAGACCCAGAGCCGCAGGTCGTCGGGGTCGAGGGACCATTGCTGAGCGAATTGATCGAGGTTGGGAAGCAACACCATCAGCGGAGCGTCCGCCGGGCGTGGCACGGGCAGGTGAAATCCTCCCAAGGCCACACGCGCCAGTTCACCGACCATTGAAGCGGTGGTCATGGTGAGCAGCATCGACTCGAGCATTTGTGCGAGACCCGCAACCATCTGACGCATCGGGTCGTCATCGGAGAGGTCGGCGAGATCGTGGGGGGCGGGCATTGAGCGCGACATCGCCGAAGAGATGTTCTCCATTAACGGGCGATAATGTTCGATGGTGTTGTCGACCCACTGCGTTCGATTCACAACCTCGACTCGCAGAGTTCCTTTGCCGGCCAGAGCCGACCGGGTGGCTGCTTGGATTCGCAACTCAGCGACGCGGACCAACTCTTCGACCTTTGATCGTTCCACGGGGTCGATGTTGTGTTCGGACTTGCCGCCGGTGGCGATGCTGCGGGCCAGGTCTCGAGTTGATTTGCCTGACGGGTCATTCGCACCGGACAGCATGTTCATGAACTGGCCGAGGAGCGCTTCAAACGATTCGCCGTCGGGTGGTAGCGGGTCAGTCATGGAGGCATCGTAGGTGTGTGAAGGTGCGTATCCTCGTTGTTGCTGCTTGTCGGGTGTCGGTTGAGGGGTGTATATGAAGTCGATGAAAAAGATTGTTGTGACGGATGCGGGGGCAGGTATTGGTGCGCGGGTCGTATCGGCATTGGCTGCCGAGTGGCCGTCGATTCTGTTGGCAGTCGACAATGCGCCCCCACCTTGGTCGCCGCCTGAGGTCGAGACTAGACAACTTGATTTGGAGTCAGCAGACCTCCGGCACCTTTTTCGTGGTGTGGACACCGTCGTGCATCTGAGTTCTCGGGGCACTCCTGAGGAGTCGGACCCGGTTGCCGATGAGGTGGATCTGTTGATCGCGAGGCGATTGTTCGACGCGGCGGCGGATTGTGGGGTCGGCCATGTCGTGTTGTTGTCAACGGCGTTGGTGTACGGTGCTTGGACCGCAAATCCGGTGCCGCTCACCGAGGATGCTCCGTTGTGTCCCAACCCGGAGTTTTCGTGGGCTGTCGTGAGAGCCGATATTGAGAAGACTGCTTCTGAATGGAGGAAAGCTCATCCACAGGCAGCGGTTTCGGTTTTTCGTCCGACAGCGATCGTTGCTGAGGCGGGTTTGAGTCAACTTGCCCGTGTGCTTCACGCTGCTCGACTCGGGGTCGCCGCGGATGGTGACCCACCCGTGCAGTGCCTGCATGTTGATGATTTGGCCAGTGCGGTGGTTACTGCCGTTGCGTGCCGTGCTGACGGCCCCTTGAATGTTGCTCCCGACGGCTGGATCTCCCCTGGAGCGCTTCGTGAGCTTGAAGGGCCCAAACCGAGGCTGCGTGCGCCGTTGTGGATGGTGAGGGGTCTGGCAACGGTCCGTTCGCGTGCGGGTCTTGCACCCTTCCCGCCGGGGGTGGTCCCGTACACTTCGCACCCGTGGGTGATTGCCAGTGACCGCCTCCGAGCCCTCGGTTGGGAACCGGGCTTCTCCAATGAGGAGGCTTGGGTAGTTTCGCACGATCCGGGTCCTCTTGATCGGGTGCCCGCACGTAGGCGCCAGGAGTTGGCGTTGGTTGTTGCGGCCCTGGGTGTGGCGTGCGGGGTCGGGGTGTTGGTCTGGTTGCTGCGTCGTATCGGCAGAGTCCGTCGTGCCGGCGCGTGACGGAGGCAGGGTTGGAGCCGTACCATAAGGGGATGCTGTTGGCACCGACCGACTCCGATTCGTGGCTGGGATTGACTGATGAAGTGCTTCCGGTCTCTCAGGCCGCCGACTGGGCGGTGCTTCCCAGCTGTGGCGCGGTTGTCTTGTTCAGTGGTACAGCCAGAGACCATGCCGAGGGGAGAGACGGTGTTGAACGGCTCGAATACGAAGCCTATGGTCGTTACGTTGTGCTGAAACTAGAAGCGATTGCTGGGCGAATGCGGCAGCGATGGCCTGCTTTGGGGAGGATCGTGCTGTTGCATCGTGTGGGCGTGGTTCATCTGGGCGAGTCGGCGGTTGTGGTGGTTGCTTCGGCGCCTCATCGTCCCGAGGCGTTTGAAGCGGCGCGTTTTGGGATTGATGCGCTTAAGGCGTCGGTGCCGATCTGGAAGCGAGAAACTTGGGCTGACGGTGAGTCGTGGGGGCTTGAGGCGCAACATCTGACGAAGCTCGACTCATGAGCAGCGCTGTTATTTTTCTTATTGCGGCGGTTGTGTTGGCAATCCTCGGTTCGTTGGTTCTGTGGTTGTGGCATCGTGCCCACACGACGCCTCCGCCGAGCTTTGAGGAGCATTTGCGGGCACTTGCTCCCCGGCATGGCTCGGCTACGGTTGAACAACCCACCGGGATCGTTCCTTTAGACCCGGTGGATCCGGGTTCTGGCGAGGAGTCGAGTCCTGGCACGTGACCTTGCGATCGATCTGGGTACGGCCAACACGTTGGTGTACGCCCGTGGTGAAGGCATCGTCTTGAACGAGCCTTCGGTCATCGCGGTCAACAGTCGCACCAAGAAGGTACTGGCAACGGGCCGCGAGGCCTGGCAGATGATCGGTCGAACTCCCAGTCATATCGTCGCGGTGCGTCCACTGCGCCAAGGCGCCATCACTGATTTTGATGTGACCCAGCGAATGATCCGCCTGTTGTTGCAGCGGGTGGGGGTTAGTCGTCTCAACCGTCCCCGGGTGGTGATCTGTGTGCCGTCTGCGATTACTGCGGTTGAACGGCGGGCTGTGACTGACGCTGCGAGAGGAGCGGGGGCCGCGGAGGCGCAACTGATTGAACAACCGGTTGCGGCTGCGATCGGCGCGGAGCTTCCTATCAACGAACCGATCGGCAACATGGTTGTTGATATTGGTGGTGGGACCACCGAGACTGCTTTGCTCTCGCTTGGGGGGGTGGTCGCGCTTGAGGCGGTGCGGATCGGTTCTTTTGATATAGACAGCGCGGTACAGGCTTATGTTCGTCGCCAGTATGGAATTTCGATCGGGGAGCGAACTGCTGAGGACATCAAGATCGTGTTGGGTTCTGCTGCCCCCACCGCGAACGAGGTGAATGCCGAGGTTCGTGGTCGTGAGATGATGAGCGGGTTGCCTAAGACCATTGTTCTGACCCCGACAGAGATTCGCCGGGCAATAGAGGAACCGGTCGCGGCGATGGTCGATTCGGTGTTGTCCTGTTTGGCTCAGGCTCCTCCTGAGCTTGCTCAAGATCTCATCGTGCAGGGTATCAACCTTGTCGGTGGTGGCGGAATGTTGAAAGGGATGGCTGGTAGGTTGTCGCGTGAGACGAATGTCCGGGTTGAGCTGGTGGAGTCGCCGCTGGAAGCAGTTGCGTATGGCGCGGGTCAGGTGATTGAGCACTACGCGTCGGTTCAAACGATGTTCATGAAGGCTGGTAGCAGCGACAACCGCGATCGCTGAGCGTCGAGCTGTCGCTGACTCTTCGACTTGGTTCTGCCGGAGACTGGAGTACAACACCAGTTGGTACGGACCGGGCGCCTGATTCTCAGCCTGGATCCACCGGTGGGGTGTTGGTGAGCGGGTGGTTGGGGTGTTGGTGGCGTTTGGGGGTGTGTCTGGGGGGCGCCGAGCCCCGGGGTTGGGGGTTAGGTGAGTAGGGGCAGGTTGCGGGTCTGTTGCAGTGCGCGGGTGAATGTGTTCTGACAGTCCCAAGAACCTGCGCGGATAGGCGGCAAGCACGTCGCGTCGAAGCGGGGGCGCTCCCGCTCTTGTTCGCTGCGCTTAGAGGCAGCGCGGATAGGCGCTGACCTGCGGGAACGCCCGAACTCCGGGCTATGGCTGCGATCCCCTGACCTGCGGCTTTGCCTCCACCGATCAAAGTCGAAACAGAATCTTCCAAGACGCGTTCGCCTATCCGCGCACGCTCTTAACTTGCCGCTCTTGTTTGCTGCGCTCACGGGGCCGCTCGGGCCACCGGCTGGCCGCTCGGGCCACGGCCTCGCACCGTATGGGCCGCGTTGTCTCGTCTGTTCGCTCTGCCTCTCAGTTCGCTGGGGCGGGCCCCAGGAGTTCGTCGACTGTGTCGCGGACTTGGCGGTCGCGGTCTTGGCGTGCTCTTCGGTAGGCGTCTGACACTTCTGCGCCTTCGAAGGCGGCGAGCGCGATGACGGCTCTGCGCCTTACAGCCACCTTGTCGTGGGTGGCTGTAAGGATTGCCGGGAGACCTCGGTCGTCTCCGATCGCTCCGAGCGCGGCTACGGCGCTTTCTCGAGCCAGTGGATCGCGGTGTTCAATGGCTACTTTTGATAGGCCGCCAATGATCGTGTCGCCGGCTTGTTGGCGTTCTCCCAATGCCCACGCGGCGGTTTCGGCAACCATCGAGTCTGTGTCGTTGAGAAGGTGTTCGATGTCGGGGAATGTGTGGTTGGCTGCGATTTCGAGTGCGGCGATGCGCACCGTCGGGTCGGGATCGGCCAGGGCTTGGTTGAGTTGTGGTCGGGTGATTGCTTGTAGCCTCGAAAGTGAACGAAGCGCGGCGATGCGCACTTTCGGGTCGTGGTCGTTCTGGGCTGCTACGGCTGCTTCTCGGTCACCTCGGTAACCGGCGAGCGCGGCTTCTACACGTCGTTGAGCGGCTTCGTTCGTTGTCATGGTTGTCAGGAGATCGAATTTTCCAACAAGAAGGCCAGTCCTAGGACTATGACACCGATCACTACTGCCAAGACGATGCCCAATCCGATGACTATCGCTGCGAGGACTGTCAGAGAACGAAGACGTTGCCAGAGTCGAACGTATGCGTTGGGACCCACGACCGGTCGTGGTGCGGGTTGTCGCAAGATTCCTACAGTACGCAGGATCCGTACGAGCATCTCGGTTGGTTGTTCGGCCGGCTGCTCAGACGGCTGCTTGGATGGTTGCCTGTTCGTTTCCAACAAGATCCTCCGTCGCTACAACGAATACAAACACGATGACTGATGACTGATGACTGATGACTGAAGTGCCCACGCCGACTCCAATGCTACCGATCGACGACCAGGGCTCGGTGACCGTGGACGAACAGAGCGTGCTGCAGCCTGAACCGAAACGCGGCTCGTGGTGGAAACGATGCGTTCTGGGTCTGCTGGCAGGAGTTGTGTTGTTCGGGGGGTCTCTGGTTGTTCCGGCCAGAACTTTTGGTCAGATCGTTCCTGGGCGAGCCCTTGTTGATCAGGGTGCGGCTGTCACCAAGCCGGGGTCGGCTCGTCCTGTCAGCGATCGTGTGAAGATCCGCGACGGGTCGATGGCGCCGGCTGAACGCCGGCCTGTGTTTGAGCCGGAGGGTGAGTTCCTGTTCACGACTGTTTCGGTTGATCTTGATGTGTCGGTGTTCGACTGGATTGAGTCTGAGTTCAACGATGAGTTCGAGTTGCGTCCGCTTGAGCACATTCTGGGTGATAGAACTCCTGAGGAGAATCGGACTCGAAACTCTGAGATGATGAGCCGTTCCAAAGATGATGCGGTGACAGTCGCTTTGGAGTTCTTGGGTGTTCCGATCGTGGAGACTGGGGTTGGTTTCAACGTCGTTGTCGATGGTGGCCCGGCTGATGGTCTGTTGATGGTCGGTGATGTGATCGTTGCCGTTGATGGTGTGGCGATCAGTTCGCTTCAATCGCTCCGTGACGAGTTGACGGGCAAGGTTCCCGGTGAGGGCGGGGTTGTCACAGTTGAACACGACGCGACTGGTGAGGTTCTTGAAGTTCCGGTCGTTTGGGGTGAGCACCCTCAAGGGGTTGAGGGCGGCTATATCGGTATTGGCGAGGTCGTCTCGCGTGTTGAGGATTCGTCGGTTGTCGATGTGGAGATCGACACTGGTTCGACGGGCGGGCCATCGGCCGGACTAGCGTTCTCGCTGGCGATCATCGACTTGTTGACCGAGGGTGAACTCACTGGTGGTCAGACGATCGCGGTAACGGGGCAGATCTTTGTGGGTGGCATTGTCGGCAACGTCGGTGGGGTTGCTCAAAAGGCTGTGGCGGCTCGTTCGGCTGGGGCGGTTGCTTTTATTGTTCCTGAGGGTTTGGTTGCTGCTGCGGAGTCTCAAGCCGGTGGTATGAAGGTCTTTGGTGTGTCGACCCTTGAAGAGGCGATTGATGTTCTTGCCGAACTTGGTGGCGACACCGACGACCTCACCCTCGACGGATCGTCCTCTGATCGATGAAGCCCCCGCGAGGTGGTTCAACGGCAGTATTCCCCATTGGTGTTGATCTGGGTCCTACGATATGGGGCGTGACTGAGACGGCTGATATTGAGTCAGTGGGCGCGCCATCCGTTGACGACCCTCACAGCGTCGGGTCCTTCGATGCCGGCGGGCTCGAGTCGATGTCTTTCCCGATCACAAGACGCGGCTTCGACCCTTCGGAGGTGCGCGTCCAACTCCAATCAGCAGCATCGGAGATCCGTCGGCTGCAGAGGCTCGGCATCGAACTGACCGGGAGAATGACAGAGATCCAGCAGACTCGTCGGAGCGAGTCTGATGCCCGTTGGGCGACAGAGATGCTCGGGGTTGAGGTGAGCGGCGTTCTTGAGGCAGCTCACAACGCGGCGGCGAGCAGGATTGAGAGGGCGGAAAGCGAAGCCGAGGAGATCGGCGGGGAGGCACGAGCGGCGGCTGAGTCGGTTGTTGGCGAGGCGAACGCCCACTCCGCTGAAATTATTGCGACAGCGCGCCTTGAGGCAGAGGAAATCGTTGAGGAGAGCCGCAGTCTTGGCCGCGAAATGGTCAGCGAGGCGCAGACGGTAAGAGAGCGGATGCTGCGTGATCTCGCTCGGAAGCGCCAGACCGGCCGTACCCAGATTGAACAGCTTCGAGCTGCTCGGGATCGTTTGTTGGATTCTTTGGCCACGGTTCAAGCGAGTCTCGACACCGCGATCGAGGATCTTGTTGCTTCGGTACCCGAGGCCCGTTCCGCGGCGAATCGTGCCGGCCTGCGGATCTCTTCTGAGCCGACACCGACCATTGATGATCTTGAATCCGAAATTGAGGCAGGGAGGTTGGCGGGGCATCCGTTGGTGTCTGAAGTGTCTGATTCTCCGCTTCCCGGCCCGATTATTGACACGTTCACGACGGGCGAGATGGAGGCTTTGGATCATCTCGACGCTCTCAGCGTCAACACCGGCGCCGAACGGGAGCCGGAGCCAGTGGTTGAGCCGGAGTCAGTGGTTGAGCCGGAGTCAGTGGTTGAGCCGGAACGAGATCTGAGCCTGAAGTCGGACTCTGACGCCAAGGACGTGTTCGCCCGACTGCGCCTGTCAAGGGGACCGACCGAGCCGGAACGCGAAACCGACCCACAGGTTGAGTCGCAGCCCGAGCCCGAGTCCCAGCCGGCACCGGATGCTGTTCGCCAACGTGCGGCGCAAGCGGCAGCGAAAGCGATGAAGCGGGTGCTAGTAGAGGAGCAGGGTTCGTTGCTTGATGCAATTCGTCGCAGCGGGGCAGCAGCGATGACCGATTTCGAGGAAGACGGAAATCATTCCCGCTATGACGAAGCTGCTGTTGGAGCACTCCGTGAGCAGTGCAGCAGGCTCGGTGGCGCATCAGACCTTGACCTGTCGGCGGCGCTGGCCAACATCCACATGATTGTTCTGGAGCCGATGCGTCGGCGGATCGCAGGTATCGCCCAGCAATTTGATGGCGAAGAAGAACTTTCTGATGCGGTGAGAGCGTTGTATCGCGAAGTCCGTTCGAGGCATCTGAATGACGCTGCGTTGGCGGCTACCGTAACCGTCGACGGGCTGGTCAAGATTGATACAGCCCGTCGAGACAAGGCGAATCGGACGGTGCGTTGGGTGGTCGACTCCAACGGTTCTTGTGGTGCTGATTGTGCCGACAATGCTCTTGCAGGCGAAGTGGTTGCTGGAGAGAAGTTCCCGACAGGTGACCGATTTCCTCCATCGCACCCTAAGTGCATCTGCTATTTGGAGGTGGCATAGGCCGCTTGACTGCTAGCCTTCCTGCTGATGGCTGAAGTCGAAGATATCCTTAATCCACGACGACGATGGTTCCGCCGCAACGGTCGTTTCGTTGCCTTGGGTGCGGTGGCTGTCTTGTTCATTGGTCTTTTGTCGCTGCGCGGGGTAGCCAGTTTTTATACTGATTATCTGTGGTTCGATGCGCTTGACCGAGCTTCGGTGTGGCGACAAGTGCTTGGTGCCAAGATAATCCTGACACTCATTTTCGGCGCGTTCTTCTTCGTGTTGATGTGGTTGAATCTGTTCATCTCGGACCGTGCGGCGCCTACGCACAGGCCTCCGGGGCCCGAAGAAGAGATGATCTCCCGGTACCACGCTGTGGTCGGGGGGCATTATTTCTTGGTGCGAACGGCTGTTTCGCTGGTTTTTTCGGTGATGGCGGCTGCGGGCGTGTCAAGCCAGTGGGAAGAATGGCTGCTTTTCACGAACCGCAAGGAGTTCGGAATTTCCGATGCCCAGTTCGGTGCGGACCTCGGTTTCTATATTTTCCAACTCCCTTTCCTGAGCTATGTGGTCGGTTGGGCTTTCGCGGCTTTCGTGATCATGCTGATCGTTACCGCCATCTCTCATTATTTGAACGGGTCGGTTCGCATCAGCGTGATCGGAGGTGAACGTGCCAAATCGATAGTCAAGGTGCATCTCTCAGTGATTTTGGCTGTGCTCGCTTTAATCCGGGCTTTGGACTATTGGCTGGCTCGCTATGAGTTGACGACTTCTACTCGTGGTGTGCTTGACGGCGCGTTCTATACGGACGTCAACGCGCAGCTTCCGGCGCTGTATCTGCTGATTGCCATTTCGTTGTGCGCTGTTGTCTTGTTGGTGGTCAATCTATGGCGGCGGGGTTGGACTCTTCCTGTGCTGGCTGTTGGTCTTTGGGCGTTTGTGGCAATTGTGGTGGGTGGGATTTATCCGGCGTTTGTGCAACGGTTTCAGGTTGATCCCAACGAAACCGCCCGTGAAGCAGATTTCGCGGAACGCAACATCAAGGCGACCCGTCAGGCTTTCGGTCTTGAGGAAATGGCCGTCAGCCCTTTTGATTATTCCGAGTCGTTGACTCCGGAGCAGATCCGCAACAACGCCGTGACGATTCAGAATGCTCGAGTGCTTGATCCGCTCACCGTTCATCCGACCTTTGAGCGTTTCCAGGCTGAACGCGGCTTTTATCGGTTTCTCGGTGAAGATGCGCTGCCGGGTACTGGAGCGCTTGAACCGACGCTTGACACTGACCGCTACATGGTCGACGGTGAATTGCGTCAGGTGATTCTGGGTGCCCGCGAGTTGGCTGGGGAAGACACAGCAAATTGGGAGCGTCGCCATGTCCGTGTGACCCATGGTTATGGCTTGGCGATGGCCAGTGCCAACGCGACAACAGACGAAGGTCGCCCAGACTTCTTGGTGTCGACGATCACCAATGACGTCGATGACTCGATCGAACTGGATTTCGATGTTCCGCAGATCTATCACGGCGAGGACATGGGTGGTTACTCGTTGGTGGGCACGACGGTTGATGAGGTCGATTACGTGGCCAACGATGGCGGGGACGTCCTTGGGAATTATGGTGGCTCGGCCGGGGTCGAGTTGGGCGGGGTTTTTCGCCAGGTGGCGTTTGCGTTGCGTTTCGGTCAGATTGAGCCGCTGATCTCCAACTTCGTCGACAGCGATACTCGTGTGATCTATGTGCGGGATGTGCGTGACCGGGTGGAGAAGCTCGCCCCGTTCTTGAAGTACGACAGCGATGTTTATCCGGTGATTCTTGAAGGTCGTGTCCACTATGTGATCGACGCCTACACGACGACTGACAAGTACCCGTATGCGCAGCGTTCCGAGAACGACAGACTGCAGCGGGGCGGGTTGTCCGGGCCGCGCTTCAACTATGTGCGCAACTCGGTGAAAGCCGTGGTCGACGCATATGACGGTGACGTGTCGTTCTACGTGATGCCAGTTGAGGATCCGATCATCGAGGCTTGGCGATCGGCTTTCCCGAGTCTGTTCAGCGACTTCTCTGAGATGCCTGATGAATTGAAGGATCATTTGCGTTATCCGCAGGATCTGTTCCGGGTTCAGACCAACATGTACTCGACTTATCAGATTGAGAATCCGGTGAGTTTGCTTGTGGGCACTGAGCGTTGGGCAGTTGCCCAGGATCCGGGCCGTTCGGTCTTGGCCGGCGGGACTTTGGAGTCTCAAATCGACGAGCAGGGGGTCGTCAGTTTTCGTGAACAACGGGTGAGTCCCTACTACACGTTGCTGCAGTTGCCTGGAGAGGATGATCCTTCGTTCGTCACGCTTCGGTCTTTTGTGCCGTTCGACGAGAACGATGACCGTAAAGAACTCGAGGCCTTCATGGTGGGCGAGACCCGCGCGGACGGTTCCTCTCGTCTAGTGACCTACGAGTTGACTAATTCAACTGCGCCGGGTCCGGTGTTGGTGGCGTCGGGTATTGCCCAGACTCAGGAGATCACCACCCAGTTGACCTTGTTGGACCAGGTTGGTTCACAGGTTGATTTCAGTGATCTGGTGCTTCTGCCGATTGACAACTCGATTTTGTGGGTGCGTTCGTTGTATGTGTCGGCGGAGGGTACGAGTGTGCCGAATCTGGAGTTTGTGATCGCCGCGATCGTGGGCGAGACCCAGCAGATCGGTATTGGTCGTAATCTCAATGAGGCGTTGCAGCAGTTGTTTCCTGGGGAGGACTTCTCCGATGTGGTCGGGGTTGCTGTGGGCGATGTGAGTAGTGTGGACGGCGTAGGTGGCGAGGGAGTGGAGGACCGCCCCGGGTTGGTCGACTCCGACGGATCCCCGGTTGTTGACGACATTGGAGACTCCGAGGATCCTCCTGTTCTTGGAGATGAACTCCCTGACACACTTGTAGACCTGCTTGTTGAACTGGATCGTCAGTTCCGCTTGTCGCAGGAGGCTTTGGCTGCCGATCCTCCGCAACGTACCGCTTGGGCGGCGGCACAAGACCGCATCGATGAATTGTTGGCTCAGTTTCGTGCCCTTACGGAGTGACGTCCTCGCTGGGAGTCAGTGCTGACCCGCAGATCTGGTGCTGACCAGGATTCGAGTTGAAGCGAATCCGCCTACCACGACGGGGGTTCCGTCGATGATGACTGTGGAAGTGCCGTCTGGGGTTTTTCGGCTGAGTCGACCAGTTGAACCGGGCACGATTGATGACTGCTCAAGGAAGTCGAGCATTCCTTCGGTGAACTCGAGTTCTTCGGTTATACGCTCAATGGTGAGGCATGCACCGACGTCGAGGGTGTTGAGCGCCACCAGTTCGGGTTTTTCGTAGGCTGAACCGGGAATGGGATTGCCATGCGGGCAAGTGGTTGGCTCGTCAAGCAGGGCCATCATCGCTTTTTCTACGGTAGGAGAGATTATGTGTTCCCATTTTCCGGCTTCTTGATGGGCTTGTGACCAGGTCAGGTCCAGTACGTCAGTCAGGAATCGTTCGGCGAGTCGATGACGCCGAACAACCGTCTCGGCAAGGTGCATTCCTTTGGGGGTGAGGGTGATCCTCTCGGCGATGTTGATCAAACCCTCGACTTCCATGCGCTTGACCATCTCAGACACTGAGGGACGCGACACCTCGAGTCGGTCGGCGATCCTCGCTTGGATCACGTCGAGGTCGTCTTCTTCGAGTTCGTAGATCGTTTCGCAGTATTCCTCGAAAGCGGGGTGCCATTCCGGAGACTCGTAGTCGTCCATACCCTGCAGTCTAGAGCAGGGGAGCATTGCAGTTTCCATGACAATCTGACAATCTGACAATCTGGTGTCTTGGTGGTCTGTGGGTCCAGGTGGGTCCAGACGCGCCGGGTGCGGCGAGAAGAAGCTGGGTCCGGATGGCTAGCGTCTCGGGAATGGTCGATCCGCTGCAGCGTTTCTCGGCACCTGTCAGGGACTGGTTCACGGAGGCTTTTGCTGAACCCACCGCGGCGCAGCGCCGGGGTTGGCCGGCGATAGCCGCGGGCGACCACACGCTGATCCTAGCTCCCACCGGAACCGGCAAGACCCTCTCCGCGTTCTTGTGGGCCATCGACCGGCTCTCGGTTGAGCCTGTTCCCGATGATCCTCTGAACCGCACCCGGGTGCTGTACGTGTCTCCGCTGCGGGCGTTGGCGGTCGATGTCGAGAAGAACCTTCGTGGTCCGCTCCGGGGAATTGAGACGGCGGCTCGGCGCAACCGAACCAGCGTGAACTCTCCGACTGTGGCGATCCGCACGGGCGACACTCCCGCGCCGGAGCGTCGTCGACTGGTCCGTCAGCCGCCGGACATTCTGATCACGACTCCGGAGTCTCTGTATCTGATGCTCACCAGCCGTGCACGGGAGACCCTGAGCAGCGTCGAGCACGTGATCGTCGATGAGATTCACTCGTTGGCCGGAACCAAACGCGGCGCGCATCTGATGCTGTCGCTTGAGCGACTCGAAGAGTTGACCGTCGGCAGTCCTCAGCGGATCGCCCTGTCGGCGACCCAGCGACCGCTCGATGAGATCGCGCGTTTCCTCGGAGGCTCGACGGCTGCACAAGACGGGACGTCCCAGCTGCGCCCGGTCACGGTGATCGACGCGGGAATCGGCAAGCAACTCGATATTGAAGTGGTTGTTCCTGTTGAGGACATGGGTTCGCTGGGGGAGGCGGTTGAGCCCTCTGCGGTTGCCGTTGACCCTGCGGGCGCCAGACCGGCTTATCGCAGCATCTGGCCCTCGATTCATCCGAGCCTGCTCGATCTGGTGGAACAGCACAACTCGACACTGATCTTCGCGAACGCCCGGCAGCTCTGTGAACGTTTGGCCGCTCGTCTCAACGAACTGGCCGATGAAGCGGCGGACTCAGCAGGCACACCAGACTCAGCAGACACGCTAGGCACGCTAGGCACGCCAGACTCAGCAGGCTCGCCAGACTCAGCAGACACGCTAGGCACGCCAGACTCAGCAGGCACACCAGACTCAGCAGGCACACCAGACTCAGCAGGCACACCAGACTCAGCAGGCATGCCAGACACGCCAGGCACACCAGACTCAGCAGGCACGCTAGGCACACCAGACTCAGCAGGCACGCCAGGCACGCCAGGCACGCCAGGCACGCCGGACTCGGCGGACACGCCAGGCTCGTCAGACTCAGCAGGCTCGGTGGACTCAGCGGCTGAGCCGGAGTTGGTGAAGGCGCATCACGGGTCGTTGTCCCCTCAGCGGCGGCTTCAGGTTGAAGAGGAACTCAAGCGAGGTGATCTGCGGGGGCTGGTGGCGACTTCGACCCTTGAGCTCGGCATCGACATGGGAGCTGTTGACCTGGTGGTCCAGGTTGGTTCTCCCCGCTCGGTTGCGTCTGGTCTGCAGCGGATCGGGCGGGCCGGCCATCAGGTGGGTGAGCCGAGCCGCGGCAAGATCTTCCCCAAGCACCGTGCCGAGTTGCTTGAAGTTGCGGTGATCGTCGACCGCATGAAGCGGGGCCTGATCGAGCACACGAGGTTTCTTCGCAACCCCCTTGATGTGTTGGCCCAGCAGATCGTGGCCATGTGTGCCATGGACGACTGGGACTTCGACCACCTGCTCGAAGTCGTGCGACGAACCGCTAACTTCAGTGAACTGTCCTCGGAGGTCTTTGCGAACATCGTTGATCTGCTGTCCGGGGTCTACCCCTCCGAGGAGTTCTCAGGGCTCAGACCCCGGATCGTGTACGACCGTGCCACCTCGACGTTGCGAGGCCGGAAGGGCGCACAGCGCCTGGCCGTGACCAATGCGGGCACGATTCCTGATCGTGGTGCCTTCGGTGTGTTCCTGCCCGACGGCACTCGGGTCGGGGAACTCGACGAGGAGATGGTCCACGAGAGCCGGGCCGGGGAGGTCTTCTTACTCGGAGCTTCTGCGTGGCGGATCGAAGACATCACCTTCGAGCGTGTGGTGGTGACTCCCGCACCGGGTGTACCTGCCAAGATGCCGTTCTGGAAGGGTGACGGGCCGGGGCGTGGAAGCGAACTTGGTCGGGCGGTTGGAGAGTTCACCCGTGAGATCCGTGCGGAAACCGACCCGATCTCCCGTCTGCGCGCCCGCCATGATCTCGACGAACTGGCCGCGCGCAACATCGTCGCCTACCTTCAGGAGCAGGCTGACGCCACTGGTGCGGTTCCTGATGATCGAACGGTTGTGGTTGAGCGTTTCCGCGACGAGATCGGTGATTGGCGGGTTTGTATCCTGACGCCGTTCGGCGCCCGGTTGCACGCACCGTGGGGAGTGGCGATACGTGCCCGCCTGACCGAAGCGTGGGGCGCTGACGTGGAGATGATGTGGAGTGACGAGGGCATTGCGATGCGTCTTCCCGATGCTCTCGACGAACTCAGTGTCGATGAGTTGCTGTTCGATCCCGAGGAGATCTCCGATGTGGTGGTTGCGGGGTTGGGCGGCACGGCGATGTTCGCTTCGCGGTTCCGTGAGTGTTCGGCTCGGGCCCTGTTGTTGCCGCGGCGCAGACCGGATCAACGCACTCCGCTCTGGCAGCAACGTCAACGAGCCGCGGATCTGCTGGCGGTTGCGGCGCAGTTTCCGACGTTCCCGATGTTGTTGGAAGCGACCCGGGAGTGCGTCGACGACGTTTTCGATCTTGGGGGTCTTCGCCAGTTGATGACCGACCTGCGAAGTCGGCAGGTTCGGGTGGTTTCGGTCGAGACGCCCCGCGCCTCGCCCTTCGCTCGTTCGTTGCTGTTCTCCTGGATAGCTCTCTACATGTATGAAGGTGACGCGCCGCTGGCGGAGCGTCGCGCGGCGCTGTTGGCACTGGACCGGGAGTTGCTGGCCGACCTGCTCGGTGACGAGGAGTTGCAGGAACTTCTCGACCCGGAGGTGCTCGGTGACGTCGAGTTGGAGTTGCAGCGCCTCACCGAGGCGTATCTCGCCCGTGACGCAGACGAACTCCATGATCAACTCCGAATGCTCGGTCCGCTCAGCCGGATGGAACTGGAAGCTCGCGCGGTCGCCGACGCCGACATCGATGCTTGGATTCGTCAGCTGATCCGGGAGCAGCGGGTGATAGAGGTGTCTGTTGCGGGCCAGGAACGCTTCGCGGCGAGCGACGATGCGGCCCGATTGCGTGACGGAGCGGGAGTAGCTGTGTCGACGGATCATCTCGCTGAGCCTGCCGACCCGGTCGCGGTTGGTGTTGGTGGTCCGGTTGTCGGTTCGGTCGTCGATCTGCGTGGCGGTTCGGTTGTCGACCCGGTCGCGGTTGGTGTTGGTGGTCCGGTTGTCGGTTCGGTCGCCGATCCGCGTGGCGGTCCGGTTGTCGACCCGGTCGGGGTTGGTGTTGGTGGTCCAGTTGTCGGTTCGGTCGCCGATCTGCGTGGCGGTCCGGTTGTCGACCCGGTCGGGGTTGGTGTTGGTGGTCCGGTTGTCGACCCGGTCGCGGTTGGTGTTGGTGGTCCGGTTGTCGGTTCGGTCGCCGATCTGCGTGGCGGTCCGGTTGTCGACCCGGTCGGGGTTGGTGTTGGTGGTCCGGTTGTCGGTTCGGTCGTCGATCCGCGTGGCGGTCCGGTTGTCGACCCGGTCGGGGTTGGTGTTGGTGGTCCGGTTGTCGGTTCGGTCGCTGATGGCCCTGTCGACCCGCTTGGTGATCTGTGTCTGCGCTACAGCCGAACCCATGGTCCTTTCCTGGCCGGCGACATTGTCCGCTGGATCGGGGCTGAAGTGGACCAAGTCGGCGAGGCGCTTGAGCGGCTTGTGGCTGACGGGAAGGTTGTTCGCGGCGAGTTCCGACGGGGCAGCGGTGAACGCGAATTCTGCAACGTCGACGTCCTGCGCCTGCTTCGCCGTCGTTCGCTGGTTGCCTTGCGCAACGAGATCGAACCGGTTGAGTCCGAGACGCTCGCTCGGTTCCTTGGTGCTTGGCAGGGATCGACCGCTCCACGGCGGGGGGTTGACGGCTTGGCCGAGGTTGTAGCCCAACTCCAGGGTGCGCCGATCGCCGCATCGGTGTTGGAGTCGGAGGTTCTGAGCCGTCGAGTCGAGGACTATCAACCGAGCCAGCTCGATGCCCTGTGTGCTACCGGTGAGCTGGTCTGGGTCGGTGCCGCCGGGTCGGGTTCGCGCGATCCGAGGGTTCGTCTGATATTCCGGGACCAGGTTCGATTCCTGTTGGGTGAAACAGGTGATTTCTCCGCGGAGCCCGTTCATGCGGCGTTGCAGGCTCATCTGGGTGAACGCGGGGCGTCGTTCTGGGGGGATCTGGTTGCGGCGGTTGCCGAAGCGGGTGTCGATTATGACCAGGAATCTGTATTGGCGGGTTTGTGGGATCTCGTTTGGGCTGGTCAGGTGACCAACGACACCCTGGCCCCGGTTCGTGCTCTGGTGGCGGACCAACCGGCGTTCTCTCGTCGTTCTGCTTCCCGGTCGGGTTTTGTGTCGGAGTCTGGTTCTGTGTCCGGGGGTGGTGCTGTGTCCGGGTCTGGTGCTGTGTCCCGGCGTGGTGTTGTGTCCGGGTCTGGTGCTGTGTCCCGGCGTGGTGTTGTGTCCGGGTCTGGTGCTGCGTCGCGGCGTGGTGTTGTGTCCGGGCGTGGTGTTGTGTCCGGGCGTGGTGCTGCGTCGCGGAGCGGTCGGGGGCGTCCTCGGCCGGGTTCTCTGCGACGGCAGGGTCCGGCGACAGGGGCGGGGCGCTGGTCGTTGGTCGCCCCGATGCGGGAGCCGGTACCGACGCAGACCGAGACTGCCTACGCCCAGGCTCGGCAACTGCTGGACCGTTACGGGATACTGACTCGCGAGATGGCCCGCGGCGAAGGAATTGCAGGGGGGTTTGCGGGTCTGTATCCGCTGTTGCGGTTGCTCGAGGAACGCGGCGAGGTCAGGCGAGGGTATTTCGTTGCCGGTCTCGGCGCTGCACAGTTCGCAGCCCCGGGGGCCGTTGACCGCTTGCGCGGTCTGCGTCCTGGGAATAGAGGCGTCGGCGACAGTCTGGCTCGTAGGGGTGCTGGCGTTGGCGGCGGTATTGGTGTGGGTGGTGGCGTTGGCGGCGGTTCGGCTCGTAGGGGTGGTGGCTTCGACGGTGGTCTGGGCCGCGTGGATGATGCACTCGGCAGCGACTCTGGTGCCGAGGGCAAGGACGGCTCCGGTGACGACCTGATTGTGCTGGCAGCGACCGATCCGGCACAGCCGTACGGTTCGGTGTTGCCGTGGCCGGAGTCTTCTGTCAAACCGACCCGTGCGGTTGGTGCCTTTGTGGTGCTTCGCGACGGGGTGTGCATGGCGATCCTGGAGCGGGGCGGCCGTTCGCTCGTGACCTTCCCGGCGGCACACCAGGACGATGCGTGGCTTCAGGCGTTGGGAGACCTGGCGACCAGCAAACGGTTGCGTTCTTTGGAGATATCCAAAGTCGACGGCACCGCCGTGCGTGAGACCCGCTGGGCCGCCCGACTCGAGTCCGCCGGTTTCACCCCCAGCTACCGAGGCCTGATTTTCCGTCCCTGATCCTGGGCTCATCGGCGCTCCCTTCACCGATGAGCCCTGTCTCGTCCTGGTCGGCTTGGCTGCTCTGGGTTGTTCGGCGTTGCTCGGCTTCGTTCGATCGATTTCCGTGTTGGTCGAGTTGCTTCCGGCGCTTCTTTGATTGTCCCGCGTTACTCGGGTTGGCTGGGCTGAGGTGTTGCTTGGGTTGGTCCCGGTTCGTTGGCTCGGTCTGGGCCGGGTTGTCTTGCTCGGTCGGGTTTGCGGAGTCGGGGTTTAGCCGGTCGGGTTGTCGGGTCGTTTGCGCTTGCTGCTCGGTTTCCGGTTTCTGGTCTCAGTTGCGCTGGTCGGGTCGGATCGGGTTGTCCCGCTCGGTCGGGGTTTGCTCGGTTGGGTGTTGCCGGGTTGCTGCGCTTTGCTGTGCGGCCTGAGTGGGTCAGGTCTTGTTCGGTCGGCTCTTGTTTGGTTCGGTCCGGTCCGGTCCGGTCTTGCTCGGTCGAGTCTTGCTCGGTTCGGATCGGTCTTGCTCGGGTTGAGCGCGTGTCCATTGGAGTTGACCGGTCCTGTTTCGGTCTTGCTTGGTCGAGTCTTGCTCGGTTCGGATCGGTCTTGCTCGGGTTGAGCGCGTGTCCATTGGAGTTGACCGGTCCTGTTTCGGTTTGGGTGGTCGGGTTGCTTGGCTTGACTTCGTCTATCTGGTCTCCGGTTGGCCGGTCTAGGTTGCCGGTCGGTGATGTCTGGTCGGGGGCGTTTGATCTTGGGTCGTCCGGACTGCGTTTGCTGAGTGGGTCTCGGTTGCCGGACGGCGATGTCCGGTTGGGGGCGTTCGGCTTGGCTGCGTTGGTTGCGCCGCTTGGTTGCTCTCCTGCTATTCGGCTTGACTTAGTCGGTTGGCGCGGGCTGCCCCGTTGGGGTTCGTGGGGGGTTTGGAGGTGGTATTTTCCGGTGTCGGGGTCTCGGTGGACTCGCCAGCCGTGGTCGTGGATCTTGTGGTGGCAGTCGTCGCATACCAGCACGAGGTTGTCGAGGTCGGTGGGCCCGTTCTTTGACCACCAGACAATGTGATGGGCTCGGCACCACAACGGGTTGGCCCCGCAGCCGATGCAGTGCTGGTCTCGGGCGGTCAACGCGACCCGTTGAGCTTCAGTAGCAGTACGCAACCGACGGCCCAGCCACATGTCTTGTGCTTTGGTGTCGAAGATCGACGGCAACAGGTTGGCTTCCAGCGCAAGGCGGTGCAGTTCAACGATCGGTATCGGTGAACCGTCCGCCAACCGAGGGTTGTCGAGTTGTTGTTTGAGCACATCGAAATCGGCGATCACCAACAGATCAGTTCCCGCTGACTTGCGGTCACCAGCGGGTTGACAGATCAACTCGGCCAACGCGTCAGCCATCCGCTGCTGGGGCGTACGACGCGCCTTGGGGTCTTCGCGGTGCCACAACTGTCGTTCTTTGGCGGTCAACGCGGTGGCGATACGCGCACCGGTGATCTGATCGAACTCACCGGACAGCACGAACATGCCCGACTCGGCTGATTCGAAGATCCTGGCTTTGCGTCTGGAGCGTTGACGATCCAACACAGCCTGCCCGTCATCGTCAGCCATCTCTTGTTGATGACGTTTCACGGTCTGGGTGAACTCATCAAGAGGCTCACTGCCGGCTGCTTCGACAAGCAACGCCTCGTCAATCGGGCTCTCAGAAGATGCTCGGGCAATCAACCGAGCGTGACCCACAGGAATCTCACCAGACGCCAACGCCTCACTCGTGGTCGGCAGTTCCGACAACCGAGCCGCTGTTTCGACATCACGTTTGGCCTCACGACCCGACGCCTGCAACTCGTCACGAAGCAAGCGCTGCGCATCACCCTTGCTGTGACGCCGCCCCACCTCAGCCAACGCCCTCGACTTCATCGCCGCCAGCCGAGACTCCGCACGACCCAACACCTTCAGGTGCGACCGCAACGCCCCATCGGACAACCCCACCTCATCAACACGCCCGACACACACCGACCCGACAGTGCCGCAGCCGACACCACCAGCGGGGTCCAACAGACCGGAGACAGGAGTTGATTCCATGGACACAACCTTAAACACAGGGTGTGACAGTAACCCTTGGAATATGATGACAAATCAGAAAAAATCATTAAGAGCACGCGCAAATAGATGCTGGCCTTCGGGAACGTCAAATGCTTCCAAGCACAGCTTCGATCCTATGACCTGGAGCTTTGCCGTTCACCGACCAAGGTTGCATCGAAGCATTCCAAGACCCGTTTCGTCTATTTGCGCGCGTTCTTAAGCGGCAGTCAGTGATACCGACGATGGAGGCCGCTCGCTCATCAACGTCGAGACAGCCGATTGCCACTAGGAAGGAGATTCAGCGCCATGACCACGGCCTGCACTCCCGCGGAGGTGTTCCCGCCGGGCGAGTACCTCCGAGATGAACTCGACGAGCGCGGATGGACCGTCGCAGAGTTCGCACGAAGGATCGACCGTCCGCCACAGGCAGTGTCGGAGATCCTGAATGGAAAGAAGGCGATCACTGCGGAGACAGCACGTTCTTTCGCCGAAGCTCTCGGCACCACTTCGGAACTGTGGCTCAACCTTCAGAGTGCGTATCGTCTCCACCGATAACGCGAAGCGGCTGTTCGGGACCGCCCGTGCCCCGTGGGCAGGCGAGTCTGGCCGACATGTTGACTCTTGCCGGTCCCCGCTGCCAAGCAGCCACCCTCCAACTCCCCCCAAGCCTCATCGACTGCATCCTCGTGCATGAGTTGGCCCATCTCCGCGAAGCCAACCGCACCCCTGAGTTCTGGTCGATAGTCGCCCGCCTCATGCTCCCCTGCGAAACCCACAAACCACCCTGGCCACCACCGGCAAATCCATCCGGCTCGGCTCCGTCGCGGGGTACGAATGAAGTCAAGAACGGGATTGTTGGGATGCGGTTGCAAGAATGAAGCACGCTAGGGACCGCGTTAGCTTGCGGCAACGTGTAACGCGAGGTCAATTACCTCTGCTTGGCGTTCGTCAGCGAAGCGGTTCTTGTAGATCTTTCTTGGGCCCGAGACAAACCGCTGTCCAGTTACTGGGTCGGTGGTCCTTAGCCGCGCCTCAATCAGACCCTGATCACACAGTGATCGAAGACCCCGTTGGATTGTGGTGGTTGAGAACGGATATGACGTATGACCCTTCGGCCGAGAGAGATTGGGATTCCTGCTATTGAACCAATCTGCTTGGCGAAACCACGTAGCCGATCCAGGTTGCGACAGTTTGTCCGAACCTTTGGATGAGCGATGGAGGGCGAACCGGTCTGCCGTCATGGCACACAAGTAGGCTACGACCTCAGGCGCTCCCCAATCTCGATAGTAGTCCGATGAGATCACGCCTCCCGAAATCGTGAGATAGCCGTCGTTTGTAGACGCTGAAGCACCAGGATCATCAAGGGGTTCTCCGTCACCGCGGTCGCACAAGACGGTGATATCGGGCCTTCGACCTTGAGGATCGGTCGAGCGTTCCACAAGCTTTAGTTGTTCCAGTACCTGGAGTTGTTCTCGCACCCAGGTCCTCTTCTTTTCGATAATGGCGGTGTCATCCTCAGCGCTGTGTAATGCATCATCAGTGAATCGCTCTGGATCGCGACATAAGTCGTGGAGCACCCGATAGTTGAGTTGACCGCGAAGCCTCAATACATGACCGGCCGGTCTGCGGCCAGCGTGTTCGGGCAGGAGCGCGAGTCCACGAAGGATCAAATCAAGTTTCAGCGCGCCAACGCGACGTCCTCGGACCAGTATCGCGGCGGGGCCCGCTACGTATGCCTCTCGCACCCGGTAGAGGTACTTACCCTTGATACCCGGTGCATATTCGATTCCCCGATTTTTCTTTGCAGGTTGAGACATTTCGCTCCTAGAGTCAGTGGTGCGAGACCGCCGGGAGCAGCGTCAACCTGACTCACGATGCCAGTTTTGGCGCTGCCCCGGACGGTCACAGTGACCGAAGTAGGCGCTACGAATGCCCGGCGTCCTCGGTCGCCACTGACGACACTACCGACCTTGGCGTCCCAGCCGGTTGGACTCCCCCGCTCATGGACTAGGCGTACTAAGTTACCTACCTGTACAGTGGCTACATACTATGTTCATCCTTAGTTTAGTCCGGCGGCCCAGAGGGCTGTTTCCCTATGTCCGGGGGAGCTGTTGTTCTAAACTCGGGGGAGGAGTATTTTCAAGATCAGGCCCGACTTAGGTTCGGGAACTAGGACGGCATACGTGGTTGAACCGCTCCCGACGTTGGTCGGTCCCAATGTCAGACCTGGCTACGGTTCTGCAACTCTGTTCTGTAAATCCATGCGCTGAAATCGCGAAAATCCTAGGGCTCAGTTGCTTGACGGACGAGGCCATCTCGGCTGCGCCGGAGATGGGACCTCTGCCGCGTTGAGCGGATCAACCGGCGCACACGGGAAACATCCGCTGATCTGGGCCATGGGCCTTCGGGCCTCTGTCGTAAGAGCGTTATCAATATATTTCATGTTGTGCAATGTCATACACCTGTGTAAAGGTGTCAGCATGTGTATTAGATGCGAGGGATACAACGAAGAGCAGGTCGGGCGGATGCACGATCTGGTGATCGACGTGCATGGGTTCGCGATAACCCAGGTGCGAGAACACGGCCAGCACGGCTGGACGTACACGATGGGCCTCCGTGAGGGGTTGGACCATCCCGACCTGCTGGTCGTGCATCTGCGGCCGGATGTCCAAGCAGAGTTGGCGTCGAAGTTGGGGAAGATGGTCGTGGACGAAGGGCGGATCAACCCTGAGGTGTTGGCGGTGTCCGACATCGAACTCGTGCCGGTGGACCCCAGACACTTCCGCGATGGACTGGTCGCTGAGTGGGTCAACCGCTACCGCAGGTTCCCCGAGGAGGGCGACTTCCTGCAGGTCATGATGGGTTCGAGCATGCTGTGCGAATGCTGTCAGCACCGGATGCAGCGTCTCGATGATCCGGCGCCACTGCGACTGCATCACCTGAACAGACAACAACGCCGAGCCGAGCAGCGGCACCGGCCGAAGCCGCCACACGGCCGTCGAAGGTGAAAGCCAGCACGCTGCGATCAGCGTGCTGTAACAGCAAACCCGAACGGCAAGCTTGCACATCTGGCCGTTACGGTTGGGATATGAGTCTTGCCGTTGAACCAACCGACCTGGCCGTTGTCGCGCAACAACATGGACCCGCTGCCTATGTGCTGACCACCGGCGCGGACGGCCGACCCCGGGTTATTCACGTAGCGGTCGATGTCGCTGATGACGGCACTGTCTCCGCGGTTGTTGGTCGTAGCGCTGCCGCCAATGCGGTCGACCGTCCCAACGTCTGCGTGTTGTGGCCTGCGGCCCCCGACGGGTTCAGCCTGATCGCCGACGGAACCGCAACCGTCGATGGCGAACCCTGCCCCGGCACACCGATTACCGTCGCCGTGACATCCGCCGTCAGACATCGCCCTGCCCGCTCCCAGAACTAACGAACATCCGCCCGAGGGACGCGCTGCGAGCACAATCGGGCGGGCGGGGAGCAGGTGACGGGCTACTGTCGCTCAACTTGATCGATATGCGTCTCGGCGATGGGCGACGCGAAGGATCACTACTTCTCGTCGGCGTCGTTTATCCGGTAGAGAATGCGGTACGTGCCTCTACGGACGCTCCACAGTCCCTCCAACTCGTTTCGCGGCGGCACGCCGACCCGTTGGGGATTTTCGAGCAGCGCCCCGGTGATCAACTCAACCACGGCGGCGGCGACTGCTTCTGGGAGTTCTTCTGAGATTGTGTTGGCTGCTGGGCGGGTGACGACGATCTCGTACGGCTCGTTGGTCATGAACGCAGCAGCGCCCGGACAGCGTCGACTCCGCGAGTCGCGTCGCCTTCGAGGTACGAGCGGTGCGCTTCAGTGAGCTCTTCGACAGCTTGGGTGTCTTCAAGCACGGCCAGGGTCTCCTCGAGCGACTCGAGATCTTCGGGACTCATGAGTACTGCTGCAGGTGAGCCGTTTCGCGTTATGGCGACGCGTTCGTGGTGGGCGCCGACCCGTTCGATGAACTCCGAGAAACGGTCCCGTACCGTGCGGAGTGATTCGCTCGATATGGCTACAATTGTGCCACGCCTGAGCGCCAAGTCAACACCCTCGCCACCGAATGGTGTACGTCGGTGAGCCAATACCGCGGCGATCATCACCGGGTAGAGAGCTTCGCACTGTTCGCCTTGTTGGGCAGTCTCTAGATTTCTCGTGCGTATCGTGTGGTACAGGATGCTTCACCTATAGGGTGAAGGGCTGAAACATGAGATTCGAGTTTGAGGATGACGATTTACGACGACTGTACGAAGAGACCGAGTTTGTGCTTCCCCGAATCGGGCCGGACGTTACCAAGGCCTTTCGTAAGAAGATGGGGTTGATCGCCAGTGCTGCGTCTGAGTCCGACCTTCGGAGTTACAGGGCTTTACGTCTTGAGAAACTCAAAGGGGGCCGTGCCGGTCAGCACTCGATCAGACTCAACGATCAGTGGAGGCTCACCTTTCGGATCGAGACCGATGCTGAAGCTCGTTTGCTCGTCATTGTCGAGATTGTCGATTACCACTAGGAAGGAGATTCAGCGCTATGGCCACGACTTACACTCCTGCTGAGGTGTTCCCACCGGGCGAGTACCTCCGCGATGAACTCGACGAGCGCGGATGGACTGTCACCGAGTTCGCGGGAATCATCGACCGTCCGCTTCAGGCTGTGTCGGAGATTCTGAATGGGAAGAAGGCGATCACTGCCGAGACTGCCTGTTCTTTTTCTGAAGCCCTCGGCACCACTCCGGAGCTGTGGCTGAACCTTCAGAGCGCCTATCGTCTTCACCGATTGCGCGAAAAGGCCGCTCGGGATCATCCGAGCCCGACGGCTCGGCGAGCGCGACTCCGCGAGGTGATTCCGCTGGCGGAGGTGAGGTCTCGCGGTTGGATACCACGAACCGACGATCTCGATGCAACCGAAGCGTCAGTGTGCGAACTGCTTGAGATCGAGACTCTCGACAGTGATCCAGAGTTTGCACTAGCGGCGAGGCGTTCGAATTCCGCCGACCCGATCAGCATTGAGCAGTCAGCGTGGCTCGGCCATGTTCGGCGAGTTGCTGAGAATCAGACCGTTGCCGACTATGACGTGAACGCGCTGGAGGCACTCGCGGAGCGCCTTCCCAGGCTGCTCGTGGACGGCCCAGGAGGACTTCCGGGACTACCGGCGCTGTTCAGTGATTGCGGTGTCTGTCTGGTGTTCGCCCAAGGTCTTCGAGGTGGAAAGCTGGATGGCGCCGTGACTCTCTGCCCCGACGGCCGTCGGGTAATTGGGCTGACCACGCGGGGAGACCGTTTCGACAGTCTTCTATTCACTCTGCTCCATGAGTGTGCCCACCTGACACTCGGTCATATTGACTCACAGACCGACACGATTCTTGACGACGACTTGACAGTGCCTCGGAACCACCCAGACGAGGTAGAAGCCGATGCCCAAGCTTCAGCGTGGCTCTTCCCGAGCGGTTTCCAGATCAAGTCAGCATCGGTGCCGGCAATTCTTGAAGCCTCGTTGCGATATGAGGTGCACCCCAGTGTGGTCGCTGGTCGCGTTCAGTACGACACCAAGAACTTCAGTCGCTACCGCAACCGTATTCCAAAGGTCCGTTCCGAACTCCAAGACGCAGGACTGCTCACATGAGTGCATTCACCGAGTTGGGCCGTCATGATCGGCCGGCTACTTTCTCTTTCTATTTGACGGCCCACCGCTGCACTAGCCGGCCAGAGGAAGCTCGGGCCGCAGCGAGCCTGGCCGACAAGTTGACGATTGCCGGTCCCAAAGGCCCAGCCGCCGCCGATCGGTTGCGGGTCTCCGGATTCGACTCTCCTATTCTGTTCGACGGTACCGGTTACGCGCGCCAAGACTTGCCCCGACCTGACCTTGGACAGTCGGCGTGAATCGAAGTGCCCGGTCAGGCGTGGTCAAGGTCAGCCGTTACTGGGATCGGTCGCCAGGCGGGCGACGTTGCGGATGTCCTCTGTTTCGCAGATGTCGTGGGGTGTGAAGCCCTCGTGGTCGTGGATGGCCCACTCTTCGGCCTGGGGTGATGGTGATGTGGCGAGCATCTGGTGGATCTCGTCGTAGATCAGATCGGGGTCTTGTGCTGCTCTGATCCAGCAGCCGTGGAGGTGGCCGTTGTTGTAGGCGCTGAGGCACGCGACGTAGATGCGGGGTTCTGTGGAGTCTGGAGGCCCTTGTCGTCCTGTTTGTCCGTGCATGGGAGGGGGCTTTCTATGCGGTTTGTTGTGGCTGCCCTCCTTCTTTCGGGTGGCTCGGGCGGCGAGAGGCCTGAGCTTGATATTGCTCACTGGGTATGACAGCGACCGCACCGGTTACTCTCGTCGGGTGCTCACACTTCCCCAACTGGAACGGCATCTCTTCAAGGCAGCAGACATCCTGCGCGGAAAGATGGACGCGTCGGAGTTCAAGGAGTACATCTTCGGTGCTCTGTTCCTGAAACGGGCGAGCGACGTGTTCGACGAGGAGCGTGAGCGGGTGATCAAGGAACAGCTTGCGGACGGTCGCTCGCAGGAGGAAGCCGAGAAACGGGCCGATGACGCCGATTTCTACAACGTCTTCTTCGTGCCACCCCAGGCGCGCTGGTCGTATCTGCTCGACGAACTGCATCAACAGGTGGGCCATGGACTGAACAAGGCGCTGGGCGCTCTTGAGCAGAGCAATCCGGAGTCGCTCGAGGGCGTGCTGCAGCACATCGACTTCAGCCGGCGGGTCGGCAACACGGCAGTCTCGGACAGGAAGTGGCGTGATCTCATCGATCACTTCTCGAAGTACCGGCTTCGCAACGAGGATTTCGAGTTCCCCGACCTGCTGGGGGCCGCATACGAGTACCTGATCCGTGACTTCGCCGATTCCGCGGGAAAGAAGGGTGGAGAGTTCTACACACCCCGCCCCGTTGTGCAGTTGATGGTGCGCCTCATCGACCCGCAGGAGGGCATGGCTATCTACGACCCGTGTTCAGGCTCGGGCGGGATGTTGATATACGCCCGCAACCACGTGGTCGACAACGGCGGCAGTCCAGCCAATCTCGTGCTCGCCGGTCAGGAGAACAACGGCACCACCTGGTCGATCTCGAAGATGAACATGCTGCTGCACGGCGTTCGAGACGCCGACCTCCGCAACAACGACACGCTCACCAGTCCCGAGCACACCAGCGGTGGCGAGCTGAAGCGGTTCGACCGTGTCATCACCAACCCGCCGTTCAGTCAGAACTACGACAAGGGCTCGCTCACCCACGCTGAGCGGTTCCGCTACGGCTACACCCCCGAGGGTGGCAAGAAGGCCGACCTCATGTTCCTGCAGCACATGCTGGCTGTGCTCAGACCCGACGGGATTGTGGCGACGGTCATGCCCCACGGTGTGCTCTTTCGGGGCGGTGCGGAAGGCGATATCCGGCAGAAGATCATCGAAGACGACCTGCTCGACACGGTTGTCGGCCTCGGCCCGAACTTGTTCTATGGAACCGGCATCCCCGCCGCGATCCTGATCCTGCGGGCGAAGGGCTCGAAGCCGCCCGAGCGGCAGGGCAGGGTGCTGTTCATCAACGCTGATCGCGACTACGGCGAGGGCCGTGCCCAGAATCACCTCCGCCCCCGCGATGAGGAGAAGATAACCGCGGCATACCGGGACTTCGCCGACGTGGACGGGTTCGCCAGGACCGTCGCCATCGAAGAGCTGGCAGAGAACGACTTCAACTGCAACATCCGCCGCTACGCCGACAACTCCCCACCGCCCGAACCCCACGACGTGCGCGCCCACCTCCACGGCGGCGTGCCCATAGCTGAGATCGACGCTGCCGCGGACCTGTTGGAACGGGTCGGACTTGCGAGTACAGATCTGTTCTTTGAACGTGGCGACGATTTCGCTGATTTCCGAAACGAATCTCTCTCTCTCTCTCTCTCTCTCTCTCAGCAGCAGCAACAACAGTCGGATGCTCATCGGTTGATCAAGGGCGCGGTCGCCGAGCGAGCCGCGTCGAACCCGTGGCATCAGTGGTGGGCTGTCTCTGCCGAATCAATGCTGCGCGAGATGCCGGGTCTGGCCGGCCTCGCCGGTTTGCGACGACAGTTCGTCGAAGGTTTCACCGCCGCCATGTCCGCTGCCGGCATGGACCGTTTCGACGCAGCGGGCATTGCTGCCACATGGTGGGAGGACGGCGTCCACGAACTCCAGACTGCGGTCAGTCGGGGTTACAAGGCAGTCATCGAGGCCTGGCTCACCACCGCCGAAGCGAGCCGGGACGACAAGAACGCCCCCGAGGTGGCGGATCAGATCGCCGTCAAGCTCTTGGCCGGACCCTCACTGGCTGAGCGGGCCGCGCTTGCCGCCGCGCTCGCCGGCCTGGATTCCGAGATCAGAGCTGCCGAATATGCCGACGATGAGGACGAGCCTGACGATGAGGACGGCACCCCCACGCCAGCTGAAATCGAACAGATGAAGTCGGAGCGCACCAAGGTCAAGAAGTCACTCAAGTCCATTGACGCATCTCTGTTGGAGACAGCCCGTCAGAGCCTCGAAGCAATGTCAGAGGCCGATGCTCCCGACGAGGTCATCGGCGTGCTCCGCAGCCGGATCGAAAGGCTCGTGGCCGAGCACTTCACCGACATCGAACGCCGCACCCTCGACTGGTATGACAACCTGCTCGACAAGTACGGCACCGCAAGGCCATCAAACGCTCCCTTGACGACAGCGGTCTGTTCCAGTGGGAAAGTCTCGACGAATTGTCCGTCGAAATAGTCGCCCTCGCCAAAGCCAACCAGCAGCGCCTCAAGTGATGTCCGCACCGGTCAGCTCACCGCGCTCGGATGCTGCGCCGGACGAACCCATGATTGACTCCGCTGGAGTCCCGATCCATGACCTGGAGACACTGGTAGTCGGTGACCTGGTGCTCGAGATCGCTCCGCCCAGCGATCGCAAGACGATTGAGATCATCGTCGAGCGCGACGCATCGCTGGTTCTGAAAGCGCCACTCAGCGCCACAGTCGAGCGGGCTGAGGAGTTCGTTATAGTCAAGCGGCCGTGGGTGTACCGCAAGCTCGCCGACAAAGACGCTCTGACCGGTCCGCCGATTGTGAAGCAGTTCGTGGAAGGGGAGGGCTTCGCTTACCTGGGCCGCAGCTACCGGCTCACCCTCACCGGCTCGGGAGAGTTCACAGGTGTCCGCTTGGAACGAGGGCGATTCCGCCTCGATGTCTCAGATGTCGCCGATGGCGCCGAGCTGATGCGTAGCTGGTACACAGAAGTGGGCAGCCAGTGGCTCCGGCGCAGACTCCGCCCCTGGGCTCGTCGTCTGGGCCAACCCGAGGTCACGGTTGAAGTCCGCGATCTCGGCTATCGCTGGGGCTCTGCTCGTCCCTCGGACGACTCGCAGCACATCAATGTCCACTGGGCGACCCTCCAACTCCCCCCAAGCCTCATCGACTACATCCTCGTGCACGAGTTGGCCCATCTCCGTGAAGCCAACCACACCCCCGAGTTCTGGTCGATAGTCGCCCGCCTCATGCCAACCTACGAAACCCACAAAACCACCCTGGCCACCACCGGCAAGTCCATCTGGCTCGGCTCAGTGACACAGAGCAACAATTAGCACCCCTTCCTACTTCCACTGAGGTGCGAGACAGTTGCGGTACTAACCGGCGCTGATTCGCCGAAGGCTCGAACGCCAGCACCCTTGTGCTCCCTCAGATGGGCTGAGAAAGGTTCGGCTGAGAAAGGTATATGGCTACTTCACGTGCCTTGACTACCAGAATTACACCCGGTGACGCTCGTTGGGCTAGTGCTCGCAGGTTTGCGGTCACGTGAATTACGCCGATGGCGGGGTCCTCCTCGGCGGTTGCTGCAAGAGCGATCTTGAGTTCAGCGCATCTGTCGAGAAGGATCTCGTCTGCCAAGACGGACGTTCCCAGCATGACCACGACATCGAAATACCTATCTGCAGCCGCCTCGATAAGGCCTAGATCATCGCAGTGGTTGTCGTAGCGCTCCAATTGGTGCCCGTCGCGCGATCGCGTTGCGATCAACGCTGGAAATGTCTGGTCAAGCAGCACCTTCATGATGCAGCCAGCACCAGCTCACCCAGCCGAGCCGCATCCTGTGCTTCGGCAAGTTCGATACCTGGGTATATGTTCTGCACGCGTTCCTCTGTTTCGGCTGGTGTGAGTTCTTCTAGGCGTGCCTCGCGGAGTATCCGAGCGACAGTCGTTGCAGGGATCCGTGTACCTTTTACGACGGGCGTGCCGAATTGAACACTCGGGTGTACGGAGGTATGCACGCTCGGTTCTAGCAACGCGGGAACGCTGATTTCTGTGGCACCCCCGACTGCAAACTTGGCTAGGACATTGTTTCGGATACCAAGTGCCTCGTGCACCGTTTGTCCAGAGTCATCTACATAGATTGACGGTGATTCCTCCCACAAGATCCGTCCGTCCTTGGTGATTGCCCCTGGAGACTTTTGTTCGCCGTGCGCCCGGTCAACGAAACTTGCTGCCGTAGCAGGGTAGTCGCGGCGGTTCCCAAAATTTGACACTAGGAACATGAGTACACGAAATCCAACTACCTGCGGGAAATCCCAGTAGTACGTGCCTCTCACATACCGAGGTGCCAGCCTCTGATAGGACTTCCCGACTCTACTTAGCCGTTGACGTCTGATTCCGCTTAGAAAGACAGTTTCTCTACCATCAAGACGGCCACCAAAGAATACTTCGGGGTCAAGTGGATGGCTGTCCAACAGGGCGTCTTTGGACTGCAGTTGTGCTGCTACTCTAAGGGAGAACTGACTCGCGACGCGTTGCACGATTTTGCGGCGTGTGGCACGAGTCAGATTCCCGGCTGACTTGATCCGCACGTTCTGTCGCTGGGACCACCATCCATCTTCTCCGCTAGTGATTATGGGGGACCACGAGGCAAACCATTCTGCTCGCGGCTCGGTTTGTTTGCGTTGAGGTAGGCGTCGGGCCCTAACCCCGACTCGACGCAGATCGACCATCAAGCGGAACACGTCAAGAACGGAACCGGCGTCGGGCGCGATGTAGACGATCGGTGCTACTGGATCGGAACCGTATCGGCCTGCTCCAGGAAGGGCAGAGTACGTTGCCGCGCGCAACGGTTCGACTCGAGGTTCGGTAGCTTCCCGGGTGGCTTTGCCGGTAGCCGTCAGGTGGTGAACCAGCGTGCGGTCTGCGTCGCTCAAGCCCGCATACGGGAGTCCCGCTTGGATGAGCGCTTGCAATCCCGGCAAGGACCCGGGGTGAGCTGCATATCTTGCCGCTAGTAGCGCGGGCTCCCTTACCGGGGGTCGCCCTCCCTCCAGGTGTTCCACGATGAAGGGCATTGCCTCGTAAAGGTCGAGTGCCTCAATAACCACCATCGCTTGCTTCAAGTTTTCGATTGAGCCGCGCAGCGGTGCGATAGCGGACCCGACAGCTCCACCAAGCTCTGCGGCATCAGTGGGTTTGATGGAGTCGATGAGTTGTTGGGCGAGGTCCGTTGTCGCATCCCCCTCCCAAGTTCGCGCTGCCAGAATCCGCCCGAGGACGTGGTGGACTAGAGCGGGCCGAGAGGCTGAGTCGAAAGAAGTTACCGGACCCACAGGACTGCCTCCACCGCGGCTCCGGGTACATCTCGATCCAGGTACTCCTGACCTGCCGGAATTCCAGCCGCGTTCCAATCGCGCATGTGATTGCCAAGCACGGCATCGGCGGCTGTTGGAACTCGAACCTCAACACCGAAAGACGCTGCACCCGCTCGTGAAATCCGAGCCAGCGCGAACGGTGGATCTTGTTGGATCTTCAGAACATCCGCGAGTTCCCTGCCAGACAACTTCTCGATCGCGGTGACTGGATGCACCAGCCACGAGTGGATCGCGGGGAACACGGCGTCTTTCCTCATTACTCCGTGGAGGAAGGACGAAGGGTTCGCTGAAGTGGCGACCGTCTGGGCGAACGTCAAGTGGTCTATCGCAGTCGAGTCCCATGCTGGGACTACGCAGTGATCCTGAAACGTCTGGAGAGACGAGGCCCGGTAGAGCACACCGGGCGGCAAGGCGTACGACAGACCATTGACGTAGGTTTCGAGGACCTCCTGCAGGTTGTCGTCGGCTAATGCGGGTGACTCGTACGAGATCGGACGCAGCGATTCACACTTTTTCTTGAGCGAGGGCGGTAGTGCCCTCGCTGCCGCGATGTAATCGATCTTGGTTAGGACCTCCTCATTCCCTACGACGACCATAGGTATCTTCCGATCGGTTGACTTGAGAACTCAGTCACGAGTGTAAACAACGGACTCGCGAACAGGACGGATCTCCAGCGGACCTGCACTACCTCTGTCCTGCTTGGTGGGGTGACCGCACCAAGCCTTCATGTAGCGGTCGATGTCGCCCACGACGGCACCATCTCCGCCGTTGTGGGACGGAGCGCGGCCGCCAATGCGATCGCCCGCCCCAATGTCTGCGTGTTGTGGCCTGCTGCCCCCGACGGGTTCAGCCTGATCGCCGACGGCACAGCGATCGTCGAGGGCGAACCCGGCTCCGGCACACTGATAACCGTCTCTGCCACGTCAGCGGTAAGACACCGACCTGCCCGCACCTGTCAGGAGACCTAGGCTGAGAGCTTGTCTGTTCTGCTCGCCGGTATGGCATCGGCTCTGTTGGGTTTCGGTGACTTCTTCGCGGGTGTCGGCGGACGTCGAACGGGCCACACGGGTGCGGCGATAGCGATTGCCTGGGTGGCTTCGCTCGTCGGCGGAATCGTGGCCGGCGTCTATGTGCTGATCTTTCAGCCGAAAGCAGTCAGCGTCGACGACCTGCTCTGGACGCTTGCAGCGATCTTGTTCTTCTCGTTGGCGCGCCCGCTGCTGTACCTGGGCATGGAGCGGGGGCCGATGTCGATTTTCGCACCGGTCATCGGGGTGGTCGGACTGGTCGTGCCGGCACTTGTCGGACCCTTGACGGGTCAGGCTCTAGCCGGTTTGGAACTGCTGGGAGTGCTGGTGGCTGTTCCGGCGGTGGTGCTGGTCGTAGCCGAGGGCAAGTTTCCGTCCATCGACTCCGTCCGCCATAGCCCGGCGTTGGGCCTGGGGGTGGTCACGGGTGCCCTGATCGGCGCCACCAGCCTGTGTTTCGGTCAGATCGATCCGGACGCCGGCGCCATGCCGGCCTTCATAGTTCAAGCTGGCGCAGTGCTATTGATCCCGCTTGTTGCCAGAACGTTCAGGCCCATGGCGCCTCTGCGGGCCGATGTTCTCCGTTTCGGTCTGCTGGTCGGATTTGTTGATGCGGGCGCCATCATCGGCAGCGTGATCGCGTATCAACGGGGCAATGTAGCGGTGGTCGCGGCGATCATCGGTTTCGCACCAGTGGTGACGATCACTCTGGCTTGGCGGGTGTTCGGCGAGAAGGTCTGGCGTTGGCAGTGGGTCGGCGCCGGGTTGGCCACCGCCTCAATCTTGTTGTTCGCCGTCGCCCAATGAGCGGCGAGCTTGCGTTATCTTTGGCCGAGCGCCAAACCGCCGTCCCAACAACCCGCCGTCCCGCCCGCCCGCCCGCCCGCCGTCCCGCCCAACAACCCGCCGTCCCGCCCGCCCGCCGTCCCGCCCAACAACCCGCCGTCCCGCCCAACAACCCGCCGTCCCGCCCGCCCGCCGTCCCGCCCGCCCAGCCGATAGGGGAACCGAATGACTCCAGCACTGCTCCACCCGTTTGCCTCACCGGCCAAGGCCGCAGGGGACTACATCTCGATCGTGCGCGGCGAGGGGGCGCGTGTCTTTGACAGCAACGGCAAGTCCTACATCGACGGTCTCGCCAACCTCTGGTTGTGCCAGGCAGGTCACGGACGCCGCGAGATCATTGATGCCGTAGTCGCCCAGATGGGCGAGCTCGAGTGCTACAACACCTTCAACCCGTTCACGAACCCGGCCGCTGATGCCGCAGCAGAATCGGTCAGGGTGCGCTCACCACATCCCGATGGCCGCGTCTTCTTCGGACTCGGTGGATCCGACGCCGTGGACACCGCCCTCAAATTGGCACGCCTGACGATGCAGCGCCGAGGCGACGCCGACCGTCAGGTGATAATCCGCCGTGAGGGCGGGTATCACGGAACCAATATGGGAGGCACGAGCGCTCAGGGCATCGCTTTGAACCGAGAGGGATGGGGCGACCTGGTCCCCCATTTTGTGGAGGTGCCCCGAGACGACATCGAGGCGGTGGCTCGGGTGTTCTCGGACCATAAAGAGCGCATCGCCGCGGTGATCACCGAGCCCGTGCAGGGCGCCGGAGGGGTGTGGCCACCTCCCGAGGGGTATCTGCCGGCGCTTCGGAGACTCTGCGACCTCCACGGTTCGCTGCTGATATTCGATGAGGTCATCTGCGGATTCGGGCGGACTGGCGAGTGGTTCGGCGCGCAGCGGTTCGGGGTCGTCCCCGACATGATGACTTTCGCCAAGGGGGTGACCTCGGGCTATCAGCCGTTGTCGGGCGTGATCGTGTCTCGTGAGTTGTGCGCCGAGATGGAGGACCCAGACTTCATTCTGCGCACCGGGTACACCTATTCGGGTCATCCGGCGTCGTGCGCGGCGGCTGTCGCCAACATCGATCTGATCGACAGCGAAGGCCTCTTGGCAAGGGCGACCGATATCGGCGCTCAGCTGGAAACGGGTCTGAAAGCCCTTGCCGACGACGGCACCATCGAGAGCTGCCGTGGGATCGGGGCAGTGTGGGCGGCCGAACTCGGCTACGACACGATGGCCGTCTGGAACGGCCTGCTGGAACGCGGGGTGATCGTCCGCCCCATGGGCACTGCGCTGGGTATATGCCCGCCTCTCGTCGTCTCCTCAGGCGAGGTCGACACCATCCTCGACGCCATCAGCGACGCCGTAGCCGACACACCATCAGCGAGTTGACCCGAACCCTGGGGAGTCAACCCGAGCTCTGGGCCGAGAACTCAAACACGACGTTGTCCTTGCTGGCCTCAATATCGTTACGGTCCAGGTGGTGGATGACAGTGATTTCTTGGACACCGCAGTCTCCGAAATCATCGCACTCGATTGAGCCGATCACGCCTTGATAGCCATTCACAGCGTTGAGATGGGTCCGAATGGCTGCTCGGTCGATCACCAGGGCGCCGTCGACGACTTCTGAGGCTGCGACGACAGCTTCGAGGAGCAGAGTGGTGGCGTCGTATGCATGAGCCCAGTAGGCGCCACTGGGTGCTTCTCCGTAAGTGTCGTGATAAACCGCAAGGATCTCGGTGGCTGTTTTGCCTGTGCTTTGGTTGGGTTTGCTGCCGAACCTCGTGTCCGGACCTGATATATAAACCCCTTCTGACTGTGGCAAAGACATGAAACCGTCAATGAGCAGCGCCGCGTCGGTTAGCAATGTCACGTTCTCGAGACCCGATACTCTTGGCGCCTGGTCGGCGACCAAGTCTCCGGCAGGCTGAAATATGGGGAAGAACAGTGCTTGGGGGTTTCCCGAAGCGATCTCAATGAGGATCGACACCATGTCGGTGTCGTCTTTGTTTATGGCGCTGAGAGCTGTGATCGATCCGCCGAGACCCTCGTAGCTCTCAGCGAAGGCTTTGGCTATCGACTGAGTGTAAGGATCGCCGTCATGCATAGCGGCAGCCGTCGTCAACCCGAGCTGTTCGTAGACCATACGAGCCATCGCCTCGCCCACGTGCAGGCCGTTGTTCGAGGTGCGGTAGTAGCCGGGGTTGTAGTTGGGACCGGGATTGCCTGCCAGGTCTGAGGTGAGCAACGGGGAAGTGTTCGACGGGGCGATCATCGCAATCCCCGCGCTGGTGATCAACGGTGCTGCTGCGGTAGCCGCAGCGGAACAGGTTGTGCCGATCACACCGACCACGTCCTGGTCCGCGACGATGGTTTGAGCCGCGGCCTGCCCGCCGTCACTGGAGCAGAACTCGTCGAGTCCCGCGCCCAGGTTCACATCAAAGCCGTGAACCTGGCCGAAGTCAGTGATCGCCAACTCGACACCCCGCTGATTAGAAATACCCAGGTAAGCAACATCGCCAGTAATGGAATTGAGCGAGCGAATCTGTACAGCGTCCCCGGGAGCCACGGTCACGGTCCCGAGCGAGTCGTCGCTGGTGGTTGGTGAACTGCTGGAGCTGTCGTCTCCACAGGCCGACAAGGCTGCTAGAACGACTACGAGGATCGTGTGCTGAAGGATTCGCACGAGGGTTTGGGTGGTCGTTCTCTTCCCGATGATCCCATCCACTGGAGCAGTATTGCCGATGCTGAGGACTTCCGTCGTTCAGCACTGGTGGTTAAAGTGCGTTTCGGCGTGCTGGGCGTCTATTGTTGAACGATGAACGACGAGGTGTTCGCTGGTCACGAAGCCCTCACCTTCGACGATCTGCTGATCGTGCCTGGTTGGAGTGAAGTGCTTCCCGCTGACGTGGACTTGACCACCATGCTCGCGGGAATCGAACTGCGAGCGCCGCTGATGTCCGCGGCCATGGACACGGTCACTGAAGCGCCCCTTGCTGTCGCCATTGCACGAGCAGGTGGGATCGGTGTGCTGCACCGGAACCTCACTGTCGAGGAGCAGGCCCACCAGGTCGAACGGGTGAAACTGGCCCAGGCCGGAATGATCGGCTCGCCTATCAGCCTCTCTCCCGATGCCACGCTCAACGACGCCGAGGAGTTGATGGCGAGCCACAAGATCAGCGGAGTGCCGATATGCGAACCGGGCGGGCGTTTGGTCGGCATCCTGACCAACCGGGACGTGCGTTTCTGCACCGCGGACGAGTACTCGAAACCAGTGACCGACTTCATGACAGCCGAACCGCTGGTCACTGCCCCCGTCGGAACCGATCTCGAAGAAGCGGTGGCTGTACTGCACCGTCACCGGATCGAGAAACTCCCATTGGTCGACGACGACGGGGTCCTCGCAGGCTTGATCACCGTTAAGGACATCGCCAAGCGAATCGAGTATCCCGACAGCGCCCTCGACGACGCCGGGCGGCTCAGGGTGGCCGCGGCGATCGGGGTCAATGACACCAACGAAAGGGCCGAGGCTCTGGTTGCTGCCGGTGTCGACATGCTGGTCGTCGACACTGCCCATGGACACACCGCGGGCGTCGTCAATGCGGTAGCGACAATCAAGTCAGGCTGGCCGGACGTGGTAGTTGTGGGCGGGAACGTGGTCACTGCCGAGGGCGTGGAAGTATTGGCGGATGCCGGTGCCGATGTAGTCAAGGTCGGAGTCGGAGCGGGCAGCATCTGCACCACTCGGGTCGTCTCCGGCGCCGGAATGCCGCAGATGACTGCTATTCATGACTGCGCTCAGGTTGCCCGTGAGCGCTCGGTTCCACTGATCGCCGATGGTGGGGTCGTGGCGTCCGGCGACATCGTCAAGGCCTTTGTCGCCGGTGCCGACGCGGTGATGCTCGGCAACCTGCTGGCCGGGGTGGACGAGGCGCCGGGGGAGCTTGAACTGGTCGATGGCGCCATGTGGAAGACGTACCGCGGCATGGGTTCTGCCGGGGCCATGCGCGGGCGTGCCGGCGACCGTTACGGAACCGGGCAGGCCGCAGGCAAGCATGTGGCCGAGGGAGTGGAGGCCCGCGTGCGCTACGCCGGGCCGCTCGCTGAGTTGGTTGGTCAGTTGACCGGTGGCCTGCGTTCCGGTATGGGCTACGCAGGCGCTGCTGACCTCGCCGACCTGCAGCATCGCACCCGCCTCGTGCGGATCACCGGTGCCGGTCTGCGCGAGAGTCACCCCCACGACATAGATGTGCTCCGCGACGACTGAGCCGCCCACCCAGCCCCGCAGTCCGCTCGTTTGGCGTCTAGAACGTGCATGGATTGAACATCGTGAATGCGCTGAGACCTGTTGTCTCCCGCTCTTGTGTACTGCGTGTACGGGCCGCTCGGGCCGCGGCCTCGCTGGGTCGCGACCGTGTGCGGGATCAATCCGCTCAGCTTCTGTGTACAGTCGCCCTTCCTCAACGTCCACGAGCGTGGCCTTCGTTACGACTTCGGACTGAGCGGCCAGGTCGGCGAGCGAGTCGGCTGGTTCGTACTCGCTTAAAACGATCCGAAGTACGAGTCGTAGGTCTCTTCGTAGAGTCCCTCGTCCTCTGAAGCGCATCCGGCAACCAGGACGGCCACGGCTGCGAGCGTGAGCAGTATGAGTGTCAAGTGTTGCTTGGACGGTTGGTTGGGTGAAAATGGGCTATAACTGATGGGTTATAGTAGATAATTCGCACAAACAACAATGCAGTCGTCAAGTGATTCATGTCTAACTTTCGTCTTGACGTACGATCCTCGTGGAGGTTTTATGAGCGGAATGAACGAACAGAAGGGGATCGACTGGGAGACACTCAGCGCCGATATAACCGACCCACGGGTTCGTGTCGGTGTCCAAATGGAATTCGTGTCCGAGGCGTTCGCTTTGCGCCAGCAACAAGTCTTGAATCGATTCCTATACCAAGGAATCACTAGTCGTGACGATTATCGTACGCTGGTGGTGATCCAAAGATTCGGAGTTCACGGTACCAGCATCACCGAGATCGCTCAAACTCTGCAAGCAATCCCCGGCACGATCTCGCATCGTGTCAATCGTCTGCACAATGAGGGACATCTGACACGGATTCCCGACGCGCGCGATCTCCGCTCGCGCCGAATCACTCTCACAGCGCAGGGCGAAGAGCTGGTAGTAGAGACGACCCAAGCGATGATTGAGGTTTACAACTCGTTTTTCAAGGCGCTTGATGAATCGCAATGCGAGACGTTGTCGGTGCTATTGGAGCACTGCATGAACTGAGGAGCATGCAAACTCCGCAGTGGAACCGGTCAGCCTTGGGCGATGGCGTCCAAGACGTTGAGACGGGCCGCGCGGCGGGCCGGAACGATCGCCGCGGCGATGCCCGCAACGGCGGCGACGACCAGATACAACAACAGATTGACGACCGGTATGTCGAGCGCGCGTATGAAATCGTCGGGCATGACCGACACCGCGGCGCTGCCGAAGGCCGTCCCCAACAAGATGCCCAGAACCCCACCGAAAGCCGCGATGATCGCGCCCTCGAAGAGCACCATGCGCAGCATCTGCCGGGTGGTCATACCAACCGCGCGTACCAGCCCGAGCTCACGGGTCCGTTCAAACACAGACAACGCCAAAGTGATCGCAATTCCAAGCAGGGCGATCACTATCGCAACGCCCAACAACACATTGATCACCAATAGAGCCTGATCGATCTGGTTTGATTGGCGATCCTGAAACTCATCGCGGGTGTCGACGTTCAGCGTTGGATAGTCGTCAGTGTAAGTCTGCAACGCCGCTCGGGCTCGTTCTTCATCAACACCGTCTGGAACAGTGATCGAAATGAACTGGTCCTGGCTGGTGGGGAACTTGTCCTCCCACAACTCCAAAGAGATCACCCGGTTGCCGTAAATGCTCGAATCGGTAAATATCCCGGCTACGGTAACGGTCTCGGTGCTCAGGTCAGGAAACTCAATATCGAATGTGGAGCCGATGTTGAAGCCGTTGTCGTTGGCCATGTCCTGATGGATCCAAATGCTGTTGCTGTTGAGCAGCGATTCATCAAGGGAAACAAAATCGGGGTCGACATGATCGATCGAGGTCGCCAGATCAGTAGCCGAAGAATCTCGGATGCTGTCGTCGAACACTGTCCGGTACGCCTCAAACGCAAATCGGTATCGGACCACAGTCCCAACCTCTTCAAGTTGTTCAAGATTGTCGGCCAATGCAGGGCTGATCGACGAATCCGGGCCCCCACCGCCGGCAGGCGACACAAACCAGTCAGAAGTAACTGACTCCTCTAGAACATCAGCGAAAGTAGCTTTGAATGAAGCCGCGACAACAGCGGCCGTGCTGACTAGAGCCAGGCCGATCATCAAAGCCGCGGCGGCTGAAGCGCTACGTCTCGGGTTGCGGCCAGCGTTCTCGCGGGCCATGCGAGCGTTTGACTTGAGCGTCCTAGGCAGCCAACGCCGCAACCAGGCAACTGCCACCAGAACCGCAGCACCGACAGGCACAGAAATCACCGAAGACCAATCAGCGGTCATAATCGCAACCAAACCGGTCAGCAACATGATCGTGCCGACCGCACCCATACAGAACAGCAAGACCCCCGCAGCGACCGAACGGAACTTCCAACCCATAATGAACGCCGCGTCGACCCCGCGCACACCAACCATGACGACCAATAATGCCAACGGAACCAACGCCAGCGAACCGAGCAACGCGCCGATGCCGGCACCATCGAAATCAGACACCAGATCAATCACCGATAAGAGCACCAGAAACAGAGCAACGAGTGTTGCACCAATTCCCCCCAGAACAGTCACAACACCGGCTATCCCCAACAGGATCGCCAACGGCCAGCGTCCAATGAAATGGCTCATAGGCCGAGCCAGGATCGGGGTGACACTATTGACGCCCAAGAAAATTGTGAGCGCCGCGACACCCACCAGAGCCAATACGGCGGTGGTCCCCAGATCAAGTACGAGCGCCAGCAGCATGAGCACTAGACCAAACCCGAGAGTTGCGTAACGCCCGAGGGCCGGCACCAGTCGTCGAACACCGAAGGCGTTGCCGACAGCCCCGATCGCGCCCAGAACGAGGATCCACGTCCACTCGTCGCTGACGATGGCGATCAGCACCACCATCCACGAGACGATCGTTGCCAACCCGCCTGCCGCCAAGTTTGCTTCGGGAACGTGACGAGACAGTCTGGCGTCTTCACGCAGTGCAGCCATCGGGCTGATTCGGCGGGCCCGCAACGACGGGGCGATGGCACTGGCCATAGTCACACCGATCCCCACTACAACACCCCACACGAATGTTGATGGTTCAAGCAGGAGTTCGTTTCCGCTGGGACCGAAGTCGAGCAGCCCCAAAACCCAGCGCAAACCCCAACCGAAGCCGATCCCGAGAGCGGTGCCGACCACGGTTGAGAAGATACCGACCAACAGTGCCTCCCCGAGTAAAGCCTGGGTGACCTGGGGTCCACTAGCGCCGATCGCCCGCAACAAACCGAGTTCTCGTATGCGCTGACCGATAAGGATTGTGAAGACGTTGAAGATCACAAAGGCCGAAACCGCCAAAATGATGAAGGCGAACACCAACATGACAGTTTGGAAAGTGCCGATGAAGTCTTCGAACTCCTCGGTCTGCTCCTCGACGAGTTGTTCACCGGTGACGAGTTCGACCCCGGCTGGCAGAGCAGCGGCCACCGAATTGGCGACCGCATCTGCACCGCGAGTCTCGAAGGTGATCTGGTCGTAGCCGGTTCCGAGGTTGATGACCTTGAGCGCAGTGGCTGTTTCGTAAGCCACGAGGCTTGCTCCCACAAGAGCGTTCTCGTCCGGTGAAGCAAAATTGAAGGTACCTACAAGCTTGAAGTCCCCCGGTCCTGCTGGGTTCACGACAGTGTAAGTTTCACCGATGACAAAGTGGCCCGCATCAAGGGAGTCGGTGTCGAGAGCGAACTCTCCAGGACCCTGGGGTCGGCGGCCTGCTTGCAGATACAACTGGGAACCAGAACCGTGATCAGGCCAATTCACCCCGATATTGGGAGCACCCCCGGTGTTGGCGGCTTCGCCGTTGCCGTCGATTGGGATCGACGCAAGCTTGAGAATCTGAGGTTGCACACCAACGACACCATCGATGCTGTTGAGCAACTCCACGATGTCGTCACCGAGCGGCGCGCCGACGAGTTCACGATCGCCGAAATCCACCTCGGATCGAACTGCGTACTCGGTCTCCCCGCCGATGTCCTCGGCGATATTTCCAAAAGTGGCGCGCAACCCGTCCGTGAAGACAAAAACCCCGACCGTGAACATCACCCCGAGCGTGACCGCGGAACAGGTGAGCAGGAAGCGGAAAGGCTTACCTGAGATATTGCGTCGGATAAGCGTGAAGATCATCAGTGAAGCTGTTTCATCTGGTCGAGAACCTGCTCGGCGGTCGGGTCGAGCAGTTCGTCGACGACCTTGCCGTCGGCCAAGAAAATCACCCGATCCGCGTAAGCCGCAGCGAGTGGGTCATGGGTGACCATCACAATGGTCTGCCCGAAGTCATCAACCGCACTTCGCATGAACTGCAGAATTTCTGTGCCGGATGTGGAATCAAGGTTGCCGGTGGGCTCATCGGCGAAAATGATCTCAGGCCGACTAGCCAAAGCCCGGCTCACCGCCACCCGCTGCTGCTGTCCACCGGACAGTTCGCTCGGCAGGTGGGTCAAACGGTTGGACATCCCCACGGTGTCGACGATCTCGTCCAACCAGGCTTGGTCGGGGTCGGTTCCGGCGAGGTCCATCGGCAAAGTGATGTTCTCCAGCGCCGAGAGAGTCGGCACCAGGTTGAACGCCTGAAAAACGAATCCAACTTCGTCACGGCGCAGCAGGGTCAGATCCCGTTCGCTCAACGTCGACAGATCGGTAGCACCAATGAATATCTGCCCGTCGCTCAAAGTGTCCAGACCTGCCAGGCAGTGCATGAGCGTGGACTTGCCCGAACCCGAAGGCCCCATAATGGCTGTGAACTTGCCCCGCTCAAAGTGCGCGTCGATTCCGTCGAGGGCTCGAACCTCGGTGTCTCCCTCCCCGTAGATCTTCGTGGCTTCAACGGCGAGAGCCGCGGTTTGAGAAGAAACGGGTGAATCGCTCATGAAGGCTCCAGTTCACTAGGGAGAGGATTCGCAAGGCTCCAACGAGGCTATCGCTGCGCGTGCGTGTTCGTCTTGTTGCCTCACTGACGCTCCCAAGCCATATCACGACATCGCACAGCAAGCGCAAGACCGAGTACCAGCAGCCTCCGGAGCCGACCCGGAGCATGCAGACGAGTCACAGTCGAGGGTTCGGTGGTGTCCGAAGGCGGCCAACGGGCTCAGGAGCACGCAGACGGCCGAGGTCGAGCATGTCGAGTCATGAGCGATCATTGGGCGTCGGGGTAGTCGCCGCAAGCCTTTACCTCCAAGTCTGCGGCCAAGTCCTGACCGTTCCACAACGCGAGGCGGGAGGAGGCCACAGCGGGACATTTGGACGTTCCCTTGTCGTGTGGTGTGTGAGATTGTTTCTGGGGTTGATGGACCGGGGCAGCCCAATATATAATTGCGGCGTGTACCTGTTGGATCATGTAATGGAGCGGTGATTCGATTGCGGATGTTTCGGGGGCTTCTTGACGCTTCGATGTTCCAGAAATCTCTTGACGCGATGAGGTGCGGGCGGCGCGCCGTGGCCCGGTCCGCGGTCGCGGTCGGCTTGTCGTTGGCTGTGCTGGCGGTTGCGGTGTCGCCCGCGGCCGCGCAGGGCTCCGGCGGTGATCCGTCGGCTCCGTCGGACCGGCAGAGTCCCGACGTCACCGAGGGTTTGCCGCCGGATTCGCTGGGGCCTGGCGGCGCGTTGGGCCTGGACCCTGATCTTGGTGACGGGTCGCTCGCGGCGGGGGTGGTGTATCCGAATCTGGGTTCGCAACTCAGCGCGTTGGCGGTGGCGAGCGCTGCGGGCGGCGAGTCTGCGCTCGGCGGGTCTGCGCTCGGCGGTGCGAACTCCACATTGGGCGGCGAGCCCGTGCTGCTAACGGTCCAGTTGGACGGCAACCGCGCCGACGTTGTGGACTTCTTGGCGGACAACGGCGTGTCGCCGTCGAACGTGGTGGGCGATTACCTCGAGGTGTACGTGCCGCCCGGGCTGCTCGGCTCGCTGGCGCAGCAGACCGGCGTGTCCCGCGTGCGCGAGATGCCCCAGCCGTTCAAGAACCAGTCCACAGTCGCCTCCGGTGCCGTCCGTGATCACGGTGCCGCGGCTTGGCACAGGAGCGGCTTCACCGGCGACGGGGTGAAGGTCGGCGTCGTCGATATACCCACCGCTGTCACCTCCAAGGACGGTTTCACCGGTCTGCGCGCCCTGCGCGGCACGGAACTGCCGTCGACGGTGGTCGGCCGCTGCTACACCGATGTCGGCAGGCCCACCAGCGACTTGGCGAACTGCGACGCCGCAGGCGGCAACGACCACGGCACAGTGGTTGCCGGGTCGCTCATGGACATTGCCCCCGACGCCGAACTGTACGTCTCCAATCCGAAGACGTGGGCCGATCTCCAGAGCGCTGTGGAGTGGATGCACAGCCAAGGGGTCACAGTCATCGTTTACTCGGTGAGCTGGTCGTTTCACGGTGCTGCCAATGGCACGTCGCCGATCACGCCGAGTCCGCTGAACACGGCGAAGTGGGCTGCCGACAACGGGATCATTTGGGTCAACTCAGCCGGCAACTATGCAAAGAGGGCGTGGAAGGGCGCGTTCGCCGACTCCGACAACGACGGCTACCACGAGTGGGACGGCACGGGGAGCAGCGCCGACGAGGCCCAGAGGTTCTGGTTGCCCGCATCGCGCTACATCTATATCAACATGCGTTGGGACGATGCTTGGGGCGGTTCGACCAAGGACCTCGATATCGAGGTCAGATACTCGGCCACCGTCGACGGGGCTCAGTCCGTCGTCGCCACAGCCGCCGACGTTCAGAACGGCGGCTCGAAGGACTACCCATGGGAGGGCTTGCCCCTGACTGCGGCGAAGACTGGGTATTACTGGGTCCACGTGAAGAAGAAGGCCGCGAGCGCAGCGCCCTCGTGGGTGCAGTTCATAGTCTTCGGATCCTCGAGCCAGATCGACCACTACACCGCGGGCGGCAGCATCGCGAGCCCTGCCGACAGCTCGAGTCCGGGGCTGCTGGCGGTCGGCGCCGCGGGCAAGACACGGTACGGCATCTTCGCCATCAAGTCGTACAGCAGCCGCGGGCCCACCCCCGACGGACGCACCAAGCCCGACATCGTCGCCCTCGATTGCGAGCCTGCCAGGGGCGAGAGCGAGATCAGGAGCTTCTGCGGGACGAGCCAGTCGGCGCCGTTCGTCGCGGGCCTCGCCGCGCTGGTGCGCGAGCGCTACCCCGCCTACACCCCCCAGCAGGTGGCCGACTATCTCAAGACCAACGCAGCAGACCTCGGCGCCGCAGGCGCTGACAACACCTGGGGCCACGGACTGGCCCTGCTGCCCTCCGACGGCCTGACACCGACGATCAGCATCAGCGGTGGCGCCGGTGTGGTTGAGGGGTCGGCGGCTGAGTTCACGCTCACAGCTGATCCGAAGCCGTCTGCTGGTTTGCCTGTTGCCGTCAGTGTGGCCCAGGTCGGTGATTTTGGTGCTGTTGTGGGCACGCGGACAGTGACGGTTCCGGTCAGCGGCAGCGCCACGCTGTCGGTCGCGACTGTCGGCGACACGGTGGTCGAGCCTGATGGTTCGGTCACTGTCACGGTCGTGGCCGGCACCGGTTACACCCCGGCGTCAACGGCGTCGGCGTCTGTGGTTGTCGCAGACAGCAAGTACGTCGTCGGCATCTCGGCTGACGGCGATGTCACTGAGGGCGCTGCCGCGGGTTTCACGCTCAGCGTCAGCCCCACTCCGACGGCTGATCTGCCGGTTGGGGTGACTGTGGTGGACAGCGGCGCGTTCGCGGTCAGCGGCGACGTCGGCGCGCGGACGGTGACGGTCCCCGCCGGCGCGGCCACGGCGGCGTTGACCGTGGGCACCGAGGGCGACGCAGTCAACGAGGGCGACGGCAGCATCACCGCGACGTTCGACGCGCCCGCTGCGGATGCCGCCTACACAGTGGACAGCAACGCTAGCTCGGCTGTTGTGGCTGTCGCGGACGACGACGGGGCTTTGCCGGTGGGTCTGTCGCTGTCGGTCGATGACGGCGCTGTTTCTGAGGACGACGGACAGACGGTGCTGCGGATCGGTTTGAGCCGCAGGCTCAGGGCCGGTGAGTTCGTCCGTGTGCCGGTCACGGTCTCGGGCGGGCCGGTCGATGAGAGCTGGAATCTTGCCGACGCGGCCGATTTGGGGACGGCGGTGTCGCGCACGGCGTACGGCGCGGAGTCGGAGGTCACGATCGGCGCCGGCGGTCAGGTCGCCGAGCTGGTCTTCTGGGGTCGCGCCGACTCAGACCATGTGCATACGCCGATCACGATCTCTTTCGGGACGGGCAGCCGGGCGCCGGGCGCCACGGGGGTGTCCGAGGGTGTCGCGCCCGGTGGTTCTGTCACGGTCGTTGTCCAGGAACAGGCCGTGACGCCGGAGGTCAGCATCAGCGGCGGCATCGGTGTCACCGAGGGGGCTGCTGCGAGTTTCACGGTTTCGGCTGCTCCGCTGCCGCCGGCCGGTTTGAGCGTCAGTGTGCTGGTCTCGGCTGACGGCGATTTCGGGGTCGCGTCCGGTTTCAGGTCGGTGACCGTGCCGACGTCTGGCAGTGTGACGCTCAGCGTCGCCACGACCGGCGACTCGGTCAGCGAGGTCGACGGCTTCGCCGCGGCGACGCTGATGAACGGCAGCGGTTACACAGTGTCGAATACTCAGGGCGCTGCCAAGGTGACGGTGTCAGACGACGACGACGCGCCCGTGGTCAGCATCGCGGCTGACGGGGATGTCACCGAGGGCGCCAATGCCGGATTCACCCTCACCGCCAGCCCCGTACCGGCGTCTGATCTGCCGGTCAGCGTGACTGTCAGCGCCGACGGTGACTACGGGGCCGCCACAGGGACGCGGACAGTGACCATTCCCACCAGCGGCAGCGCCACCTTGACGATCGGCACTTCTGACGACTCGGTTGACGAGTTGGACGGTTCGGTCACCGCCACAGTCAACGGCGGTAGCGGCTATACCGTGTCGGCCACTCAGGGGACAGGCACGGTGAATGTGTCTGATGACGACGATGCGCCGACCGGGCCGGTGTTGGGTGCGCAGTTGGAGGCTGATGTGCGCAGTTATGCGGCGGAGGTTCATCACGGGGCGTTGCACGTGACGCGTTGGAAGCGTGTTTTGGAGGCGTTCGGGTTGGAGGATTATGCGGGTTTGGTGCCGACGACGCTCGACGAGGCGAGGGTGCATGTGGACATCGGGCGGCCGCGGTGGGTTCCGGTGCTGGCCCATATGGTGGCGTTGGACGCGGTGAACCCGCAGCCGCCGCCGGCGCGGGGGAGCGTGCAGGTGGATGCGCAGGTTTTGGCGACGGCGCGCAGCAAGGCCGCCGAGACGTATCGGGGTGTGAAGCACGTGAACCGTTGGAAGCGTGTGTTGGAGGCGTTCGGCGACGGGGACTACCCCAATCTGGAGCCGTTGACGGCTGCGGGGGCGCAGGTGTATGCCAATGTCTGGTCGGGTTGGGATCAGGTCGCCGCGCAGTTGAGGCTGATCGAAGCCGCCGCGACGGCTGATCCGCCGCCGGTGGTGCCTGTGGTGAGTATTTTGAGTTCGGCCGGCGGGACCGAGGGTACTACGGTCAGTTTCACGCTGACCGCCGCTCCCGCCCCCGCAGCGGATCTGGACGTGGACGTCAGCGTGGTCACGTCGGGTGATTTCGGTTACGGCCCGACGCCGGTCACGGTGACGATCCCTACAGGCGGCACCGCGACGGTGAGCATCGCCACGACGGGCGACTCGACCGATGAGCCCGACGGGACAGTGACACTCACGGTCGACGCGGGCAGCGGTTACACGGTCGGCGCGAACGCGTCAGGATCCGTGGACGTGACCGACGACGACGACCCGGTCGCGCCCGTCGTCATACCGGACCCGCAGGTGAGCATCACCGCCGGGCCAGGCGTGACCGAGGGCGGTGCTGCCAGCTTCACGCTCACCGCGGTCCCTGCGCCCGCAGCGGACTTGCCGGTGACGGTCACAGTCTCCCAGAACGGCGCGTTCGGTGCGCCCACAGGCCCCCGGACGGTCACGGTCCCGTCGGGCGGCAGCGTGTCGTTCACCGTCGCCACTACCGACGACTCCACAGACGAGTTGGACGGTTCGGTCACCGTCACGGTCAATACCGGCAGCGGCTACACCGTGTCGAACACGCACGGGACGGGCACCGTGAATGTGTCTGACGATGACGATCCGCCGATACCGGTGGTGAGCATCACCGCCGGGCCAGGCGTCACCGAAGGCACCAGCGCTTCGTTCACGCTCACCGCGGCCCCCGCGCCGACATCTGACCTGAGCGTCAGTGTGCTGGTCTCGGCTGACGGCGATTTCGGGGTCGCGTCCGGTTTCAGGTCGGTGTCCGTGCCGACGTCTGGCAGTGTGACGCTCAGCGTCGCCACGACCGGCGACTCGGTCAGCGAGGTCGACGGCTTCGCCGCGGTGACGCTGATGAACGGCAGCGGTTACACAGTGTCGAATACTCAGGGCGCTGCCAAGGTGACGGTGTCAGACGACGATGACGCGCCGGTGGTCAGCATCGCGGCTGACGGGGATGTCACCGAGGGCGCCAATGCCGGATTCACCCTCACCGCCAGCCCCGTACCGGCGTCTGATCTGCCGGTCAGCGTGACTGTCAGCGCCGACGGTGACTACGGGGCCGCCACAGGGACGCGGACAGTGACCATTCCCACCAGCGGCAGCGCCACCTTGACGATCGGCACTTCTGATGATTCGGTTGACGAGTCTGACGGTTCGGTCACCGCCACGGTCAATACCGGCAGCGGCTACACGGTGTCGAACACGCACGGGACGGGCACAGTCGCGGTTGCCGACAATGATGCGCCGACCGGGCCGGTGCTGGGTGCGCAGTTGGAGGCTGATGTGCGCAGTTATGCGGCGGAGGTTCATCACGGGGTGTTGCACGTGACGCGTTGGAAGCGTGTTTTGGAGGCGTTCGGGTTGGAGGATTATGCGGGTTTGGTGCCGACGACGCTCGACGAGGCGAGGGTGCATGTGGACATCGGGCGGCCGCGGTGGGTTCCGGTGCTGGCCCATATGGTGGCGTTGGACGCGGTGAACCCGCAGCCGCCGCCGGCGCGGGGGAGCGTGCAGGTCGATGCGCAGGTTTTGGCGACGGCGCGCAGCAAGGCCGCCGAGACGTATCGGGGTGTGAAGCACGTGAACCGTTGGAAGCGTGTGTTGGAGGCGTTCGGCGACGGGGACTACCCCAATCTGGAGCCGTTGACGGCTGCGGGGGCGCAGGTGTATGCCAATGTCTGGTCGGGTTGGGATCAGGTCGCCGCGCAGTTGAGGCTGATCGAAGCCGCCGCGACGGCTGATCCGCCGCCGGTGGTGCCTGTGGTGAGTATTTTGAGTTCGGCCGGCGGGACCGAGGGTACTACGGTCAGTTTCACGCTGACCGCCGCTCCCGCCCCCGCAGCGGATCTGGACGTGGACGTCAGCGTGGTCACGTCGGGTGATTTCGGTTACGGCCCGACGCCGGTCACGGTGACGATCCCTACAGGCGGCACCGCGACGGTGAGCATCGCCACGACGGGCGACTCGACCGATGAGCCCGACGGGACAGTGACACTCACGGTCGACGCGGGCAGCGGTTACACGGTCGGCGCGAACGCGTCAGGATCCGTGGACGTGACCGACGACGACGACCCGGTCGCGCCCGTCGTCATACCGGACCCGCAGGTGAGCATCACCGCCGGGCCAGGCGTGACCGAGGGCGGTGCTGCCAGCTTCACGCTCACCGCGGTCCCTGCGCCCGCAGCGGACTTGCCGGTGACGGTCACAGTCTCCCAGAACGGCGCGTTCGGTGCGCCCACAGGCCCCCGGACGGTCACGGTCCCGTCGGGCGGCAGCGTGTCGTTCACCGTCGCCACTACCGACGACTCCGCAGACGAAACCGACGGTTCGGTCACCGTCACGGTCAATACCGGCAGCGGCTACACCGTGTCCAACACTCAGGGGGCGGGCACGGTCGCGGTTGCGGACAATGATGTCCCGCAGGTGAGCATCACCGCCGGGCCAGGCGTCACCGAGGGCGGTGCTGCCAGCTTCACGCTCACCGCGGTCCCTGCGCCGGCAGCGGACTTGCCGGTGACGGTCACAGTCTCCCAGAGCGGAGCGTTCGGGGCTGTCACGGGCTCCCGGACGGTCACGGTCCCGTCGGGCGGCAGCGTGTCGTTCACCGTCGCCACTACCGACGACTCAGTTGACGAGTTGGACGGTTCGGTCACCGCCACGGTCAATACCGGCAGCGGCTACACCGTGTCCAACACACAGGGAACAGGCACGGTCGCGGTGTCCGACGATGACGATCCGCCGATACCGGTGGTGAGCATCACCGCCGGGCCAGGCGTCACCGAAGGCACCAACGCTTCGTTCACGCTCACCGCGGTCCCTGCGCCGGCAGCGGATCTGCCGGTGACCGTGACCGTCGGCGCCGACGGTGATTACGGTGCTGTCACGGGCAGTCGGACGGTCACTGTCCCGTCGGGCGGCAGCGTGTCGTTCACCGTCGCCACTACCGACGACTCAGTTGACGAGTTGGACGGTTCGGTCACCGTCACGGTCAATACCGGCAGCGGCTACACCGTGTCGAACACTCAGGGTGCGGGCACCGTGAATGTGTCTGACGATGACGATCCGCCGATACCGGTGGTGAGCATCACCGCCGGGCTAGGCGTCACCGAAGGCGGTGCTGCTTCGTTCACGCTCACCGCGGCCCCCGCGCCGGCAGCGGACTTGCCGGTGACGGTCACAGTCTCCCAGAGCGGAGCGTTCGGGGCTGTCACGGGCTCCCGGACGGTCACGGTCCCGTCGGGCGGCAGCGTGTCGTTCACCGTCGCCACTACCGACGACTCAGTTGACGAGTTGGACGGTTCGGTCACCGCCACGGTCAATACCGGCAGCGGCTACACCGTGTCCAACACACAGGGTGCGGGCACCGTCGCGGTGTCCGACGACGACGATCCGCCGATACCGGTGGTGAGCATCACCGCCGGGCCAGGCGTGACCGAAGGCACCAGCGCTTCGTTCACGCTCACCGCGGCCCCCGCGCCGACAGCTGACCTGCCGGTGACGGTCACAGTCTCCCAGAGCGGCGCGTTCGGGGCTGTCACGGGCAGTCGCACGGTCACAGTCCCGACTACAGGCTCGGTCACCTTGACGATCGGGACTTCTGATGATTCGGTTGACGAGTTGGACGGTTCGGTGACTGTGACGGTGAACACCGGCGGTGGTGGTTACACGGTGTCTAATACGCAGGGAACAGGCACCGTGAATGTCGCCGACAACGACGATCCGCCCCCGGTGAGTTCGGTGACAGTGTCAGTCGAGGACGCTGCAGGTTCTGAAGGGTCATGGGCCGTTGATTTCACGGTGAGGTTGTCAGAGGCTTCGAGCGAGGAGGTGCGGGTCCGGTTCACGACCTGGAACTGGCGGGGCCTGACAGGCCGCGCCCACATGTGGCTCGACTACCAGACCCGCGACTACACAGTAGTGTTCACGCCCGGCCAGACCGAACAGACCGTGACCGTGTGGCTCATCGACGACTACCGCTCAGAGCCAGACGAGTACTTCACCGTCGAGCTCACCAACCCCCGAGGCGCCACCATCGAAGACGGCAAAGGCACCGCCACCGGAACCATCACCGACGACGACTAACCCGGACATCTCAAGCGATGCCATCTGAGGCTGTCCGCAGTGGGAAGTTCTGTCCCCGCCGTGCCCAAGCCAAGCACGACCGGCCGTCTCGGGAGATTGAGCGGCTACTCGAGTTTGTGCGAGTTCCGGAGCAGAACGTGACAGAGTGGTGCGATTCTGTGGGACTAGAATTGGATTGGACGATGGAGGAGCAGATATGCGCCCTGTGAAGATCGCTACTTGGTCAGAGGTACCTGATCGTGAACCGGTCGGGGCCCTGGTCGACGAGGTGGATCTGGTGATCGTACGTTTCGACGACAACCACTCGGTGCTGTACGGGCGCTGTCTGCACCGGGGCGCGTTGATGGCAGACGGTTCGGTCAGCGGTGACAACCTGGTCTGCGGACTCCATGGATGGGATTATGTCTTCCATACAGGCGTGTCGAGTTACGACAACACCGAGCGGCTCGCCAAGTTCGCGTCGTGGGTTGAAGGCGATGATCTATTGGTCGACCTCGACGAGATCCAAGCCTGGGCAAAAGAACATCCTCAACCTTTCGACAGGGACTCCTACCAAGGCGTATACCAAGATCCCCACGGAGAACCGGCTGAACCTCATGTGGGGCTGATCAGAAGGTTGGCCAACGAAGGGTTGGACTACCTCGGCCACCACGGACCAGTCGTGTCCATGGGTGTAGAGCGAAACCTGCTCCCAAAATGGGATGACATCCAGATCGTGACAGCCCAACTGGCACGCAAACCCCTGCTCGATGATGTGGAAGTGGGAACTGGGGTGACCATCGGCAGGAACGCAGACAAACCGCTGCACCTCGAAATCCCGATGTTTGTCAGCGACATGAGCTTCGGAGCACTGTCGCAACAAGCCAAAGTGGCGCTGGCACGCGGGGCAGAACTGGCAGGAACCGGGATCTGCTCAGGGGAAGGCGGAATGCTGCCCGAGGAGAAGGCTGAGAACTCGCGCTATTTCTACGAGTTGGCGAGCGGGAAGTTCGGCTGGTCGATCGACAAGGTCGCCGATGTGCAGGCCTTTCACTTCAAAGTCGGCCAAGGCGCCAAAACAGGCACAGGGGGGCATCTGCCGGGAATCAAAGTCCAAGGCAGAATCGCCGAGGTCCGGGGCCTGACACCGGGCACCGATGCCGTCTCCCCGTCCACGTTCGTGGAGTTCGAGTGCGAAGACGATTATCGACGGTTCGCCGAACAAGTCAGGGAAGTCAGCGGTGGCATACCGATCGGGGTGAAGATGTCGGCCCAACACATCGAGGACGACATCGACGCGGCACTCCGGATCGGGGTCGACTACATAATCCTCGACGGCCGAGGCGGGGGAACCGGCGCCGCACCGGTGGTCTTCCGCGACCATATTTCAGTGCCGACGATTCCAGCTCTGGCACGGGCACGACGACATCTCGACTCTCGGGGCCGCCGAGACGTCACCCTGGTCGTAACAGGTGGGCTCAGGACCCACACCGACTTCGCAAAAGCGCTGGCGCTTGGCGCTGACGCAGTGGCCGTCTCCAACTCGGCCATGCAAGCCATTGGTTGCATCGGCATGCGAGCATGCTCGACGAACAACTGTCCGGTGGGGATCGCCACTCAAAAACCTGAACTGCAGGCCCGCCTTCCCGTAGAAGAGGCAGCGCACCGCCTCGAACGGTTTTTTTCTGCGAGCACCGAACTCATGGGAGTACTGGCGCGCGCGTGCGGACACACCCACCTCAGTGAGTTCTGCACCGACGATCTCACCACCTTCGACTCGGACATGGCCCAACTCACCGGAATCGCCTACGGAGGAGCAGCAAAGTGAACGATCCGACTGCAGAGCGACCGTCGATCGAGGAACCTCCTCTACCACAAGGCGAGTTCTCGTGGCACCGGCTCATGGGTCTTGAAGAGTTGCCCCAAGACCGGGTCTCCACGGTCACTGTCGGTCACGAGAGCCTCTGTGTAACCCGCACCCCCGAAGGCGGCTACGGCTGTTTGGCCAACGCCTGCCCGCACCAGGCCGGTCCGCTCGGCGAAGGATCCATCGAGGGGGGATGGCTCCGCTGTCCCTGGCACGGTTACGACTACTCGCCCAAGAACGGAAAACCACCCGGCGCATTCTCCGACGCCCCTGCTGCGTTTCGCACAGAGGTCCGCGACGACGCTGTGTATGTTGCGTTGCCCGTCGAAACAGTGCGTCCGCGAAGTGTCTCTGATGTGATGGTTGAAACGATGGTCAACTGGGGCGTTACACACGTCTTTGGGATGGTCGGACATTCGAATCTCGGATTTGCCGATGCGTTACGTGCTGCCGAGGAGCGTGGAGACGTCTCCTTCATCGGTGTCCGCCATGAGGGAGCGGCCTCGTTCGCGGCGGTCGCCTACGGCAAGCTCACCGGCGGGCTCGCATGCTGTTTCGCGATCGCCGGCCCTGGATCGACCAACCTCATGACCGGACTGTACGACGCCAAGACAGATCGGGCGCCGGTGCTTGCGATATGCGGTCAAGTTCCCAGCAGAGTCCGCGGGCGAGGCGCTTTTCAAGACACCGACCTCGCCGCGGCGTTCGCTGACGTCGCCCGCTATTCCCAAACTGTGCAGGCGACCTCTGACCATGGTGAGTTGATGACCTTGGCATGCAAAACGGCGATAGTTGAACGCGACGTGGCTCATTTGGTGCTGCCCGACGAGGTACAGGTGCTTGCAGCTCCACAGACCGCCCGTGCGGGATCTCCGCAGGGTCGTAGCGGTGATCGTGGAATAGCCCCGCCGACACAGGCGTTGCGCTCAGCCGCCGAAGCGGTTTCAGCCGCTGACCGGCCCCTGGTAATCCTCGGCAACGGTGCGCGCGACGGTATCAACGAGATCGTCGCTTTTGCTGAAGCCGTCGATGCGCCGGTCGCCACCACCTTCAAAGCAAAAGGCTTGATATCAGATCGGCATCACCTCGCGGTAGGAGTCCTCGGCCGATCCGGTACTCCCGTGGCGAGTTGGTTCATGAACGAGTCCGACATGATCGTGGCGTTCGGGGTGTCGTTCGCGAATCACACAGGAATCGCCGACTACAAACCGATCGTGCAGGTTGATTTCGATCCCATGGCCCTGGGCCGCTTCCATCCAGTGACGGTTCCGGTGCAGGGACATGTCGGGGTGGTCGCCGAAGCTCTGCGTGAAAGACTGGAAGGGTCGGCTTCGGGACTCTCCGCAGAAGGGACCACCCGTAGCGGTGCTGCAGCAGAAGTTGCACAACGCTGGGAGATTTGGCGCAACGAGAAGGCCGGCCGTCGCCGAGACGACCGCGGTGCAGGGATCAACGCGGCAGCGTTGTTCGATGCACTCAGCAGATGTGTGCCGGCCAACGCCATCATGCCGGTGGACGTCGGAAACAACACCTACTCTTTCGGCCGCTACTTCGAAGTGCAGGCACAAACCGTGTTGATGTCGGGTTACCTCGGATCGATCGGCTTTTCGTTGCCCGCAGCTATGGGCTGTTGGGCTGCTACCCGAAGCCGGCAGGAATACGCAGACCGGCCGGTTGTGTCCGTTTCCGGCGACGGGGGTTTCGGACAGTACGCCATGGAACTGACCACCGCGGTGAAGTACGGCATGAACATCACCCATGTGCTGATGAACAACAACGAACTCGGCAAGATCTCCAAAGAGCAGCGAGCAGCCGATTTCGATGTCTGGCAGACGTCGCTGCACAATCCGGACTTTGGGCAATTAGCTGAACTCTGCGGGGCCAAGGGCATTCGGGTCACCGAACTCGAAGAGTTGCCCTCGGCGATTGCTGAGTCAATAGCCTACGAAGGACCAGCGGTCGTTGAAGTCATGACTGACGCGTTGCTCGTCTGATCCTCGCCCGTCCAATCAGCGTGCTACAGTCAATCCGCGTACTGCCCGTCAAATAACGTATAGTGAAGGTCCGATGAGCATTATCACGACGAACGGTCTGACGATGAAGTTCGGTGAATATCGTGCGCTCGACTCGCTCAACGTTGACGTGCACAGCGGCGTGACCGGCCTGGTGGGGGCCAACGGCGCAGGCAAGACCACACTGATGAGCCTGGTGTTGGGTCTGCGAACGCCGACCGCAGGGCAAACACGGGTCCTCGGACTTGATCCGCGAACCGACGGCGCAGAGTTGCGTGCGCAGATCGGCTACGGGCCGGAGCGCAATGTTGTACCGGAGGACATGCCCGCCTCGGACTTTGTGAAGCACATGGCTGAAGTACGAGGCATGCCTCGCAACGAAGCCAGGGGCCGTGCCAGCGATGCGCTTTGGCTGGTCGGGCTGGGGGAGGAGCGGGCGAGGGCCCTGGGAACCATGTCTACTGGTCAACGCCAGCGAGTGAAGCTTGCTCAGGCCATTGCCTCCGATCCCTCACTGTTGCTGTTGGACGAGCCGACCGACGGGCTCGACCCGGTACAGCGCGACGAGATGCTGTCGCTGATCCGTCAGGTCAGCCGTGAATACGGAATCGATGTGATGCTCTCATCGCACCTGCTTGAAGAGGTCGAACGGATCTGCGACCACATCGTGGCCCTCGACGCCGGCCAACTCGTCGCTCAGGGGCGGCTCACCGACCTCATCGGAGATGAGCAGGGCGTAGTGATCGAACTGGTAGAGATTGCTGATCGGCCTGATGCCTTCAACGATGTGGTGAGCCAGTTGTCTGAGTCCGGCCTCGACGTCCGTCACGGCGAAGTGGCGTCTCGCGTGGAAGTAATAGGACCCGACGCCGATCTGGTCGCCGACCTGGTGCGTGACGCAGTTGCCGATGCGAACGCCAGAGTCATTCGTATCGAGCGTCGCCGGCGTCGTCTCGAAGATCTCTTCTCGTTGGGGACGTCGTGAACAGCAACGCAAAGTCGAGTTCGGACGGCGCCGAGATCTACGACCGGGGTTACCGCAAGTACGAAGGTGCCCGATCCGGTGTGGCCGGTGCAGTCCGTTCGTTGACTTGGCAGACGATCCGCAGCATCTTGGGCTTGGGTCGCCCCGCCCGTCACAAGGTCTTCCCGGTGATCATGGTGGTGATTGCGGTTGTGCCGGCTGTGGTCTTCGTGGGCTTCGCCGTACTGGCCCGTGATCTGGGACCGCCGGCCCACTATTCGGATCTGTTCGGCTACTCGGTTACTGCGATTCTGGTATTTACGGCGATGGTGGCTCCCGAGGCTCTGGTTCGCGACCGCCGCGACGGCATGTTCTCGTTGTACCTGTCGACACCACTGACTCGGGTTTCGTATGTGGGCGCCAAAGTCTTGGCTGTGCTGGCAGTGATGATGATCATTGCGCTCGGGCCGGTGCTGATCGCCTTGCTGGGATACACGGTGGTGGGTCTCGGACCCGATGGAGTTGTGGAATGGTTCAGAGTATTCTTGCAGTTGACTGCGGGCAGCCTGGTGATATCGGTTGTCATGGCGGCGGTTTCAATGGCGGGTTCCAGCGTGACTGATCGCCGGGCTTTCGCGAGTGTCACAGTTGTTCTGGTTATCTTCGGCGGGGCGATCGTCAGTGGCATCCTCGTAGACACAGCAGAGTTCTCAGACGTATACGGACTTCTTGATCCTCTGGGCACGGCGGCTCAAATGGCGACTTGGATCCTCGGGGAAGGCCAGTCGGTGTTGGAGATTGACACGGCAGTGGTGGCTCTCGGTGCCGCGGCTTGGTTCGCGGCTGGTGCCTGCATTGTGGGGTACAAGTACCGAACGCTCAAGGCGACCTGATGGCTGTGTCCGAGTCTTCTCCGGCTACGTCACCGGTTCCACCGCCCCCCCCCCGGCCTGTCGCTCCGATCGTTGACGTGCAGAACGTCACCAAGGCATTCGGTGATGTGATCGCGGTCTCCGACGTGAGTTTCACGGTGGGTCCCGGCGTGACCGCCCTGCTGGGACTCAACGGTGCCGGCAAGTCGACGCTGTTTCGCATCCTGTGCGGCCTTACCGCCCCGTCTCGGGGCACCGTGAGGGTGCTTGGTGAGAATGCACGTGAGCATCGCAACGTGCGCGGCACGATCGGGCTCGCTCCCCAGCAGGACGCCTTGCTGGAGCGGTTCTCCGCATTCGAGTTCGTCGAGTTCGCCGGCAGGACGCACGGCGTCGCCGACGCTGCGGCCCAGGCCCGCCAGAGCCTGGCCTACGTTGACCTGGATCCTGAGGACCCCAAACGGATAGGCGACTACTCCAAGGGAATGAGGCAGCGGGTGAAGCTGGCCGCAGCGTTGGTCAACGATCCTGACCTGCTGATCCTCGATGAACCGCTCACCGGCCTCGATCCGGTTCAGCGCAACCGCATGATCGGCCTGTTCCACGACCTCGGCAACAGCGGCAAGTGCCTGCTGGTTTCAAGCCATGTACTCGACGAGGTCGCACGGATCGGTTCCAGGGTGCTCGTGATCGCGCAGGGGCGACTGGTTGCGTCCGGCGACTACCGGCGCCTGCGGGACCTGATGGACGACCGTCCCCACCGCATCAGGGTGCTGTCAGACGATGCGCGCAGGCTCGCCTCAGAGCTCATCGGGCGCGGCCTGGTCGACGGGGCCTCCGTGCGGCAGAACACCCTGTTGATCGACACGCTCGACGTCGATCAGTTCGGCCGGAACATCGCTGCGGTATCGGCTGAACTCGGAATCCGGCTCCGGGAGCTGGTCCCGACAGACGACGACCTCGAATCTGTCTTCAGGTATCTGGTGGAGCGGCGATGAACACCTACGTCCCTGCTCCGCGAGCCATCGTGATCACGCATCGTCTGCTTGTCCGTCAGTTGCTCTCGAAGGGGCGAGTCGCGGCTCTGCTCGGTGTCGGGGCCGTTGTCTCGTTGGTTGTGGCGCTGGTCTCACGCACCGTCCGCGACGACGAGCCGGTCGAGTCAGCTCTCGAACTGGGAACCGAGTTGATGGCCAATCTGGGCTTCACGATCGTGGTTCCGATCGTTGCTCTGGTGTTCGCTTCAGCGGCATTCGGCGACCTCAGAGAGGACAGCACACTGGTTTATCTGTGGTTGCGTCCGATCGACCGTTGGCCGATGGTTGTCGGGGCCTGGCTGGCCTCGGTGACGGTCAGCCTGCCTTTGACTCTCGTTCCCTTGACGGCGGCGGCGTTCATCGCCAATGTCGGGTCTGAATTGGTGTGGGCCACGATTCTGGCTTGTGCAGTGGGAAGTCTCGCCTACTCCGCGGTGTTCATGCTGCTTGGTCTGCTGTTGAAGAACTCCGTGGTGTGGGGTATCGGGTACATCCTCATATGGGAGGGCTTGGTGGCGGGACTCGGCAGTGTGAGCGAGAGGCTCGCCATCCGCGGTTACACCCGGTCGATCATGGCTGAGCAGACAGGCGTCGACCTGTATCTCGGCAACCTTTCGTCGACTGCCGCTGTTGTTGTACTGACGCTCGTGGTGCTCGTTGCGTTCGTGCTGTCCACCCTGCGTCTGCGGTCGATGGACGTCGCCTGACCCTCTCCGGACTCGTTGTGAATTACCGGAACGCAACCCGATGGGCCGCTCAGCGACCGGTGAAGGAGGCCTTGCCGGGTCCGTTCTGCAGGAAGCTCTGCACGCCTGTGGCGCAGTCTTCGGTGTTGAAGCAGTCCGCGAACAGTTCCGACTCGATCTTGACGGCTTCGTCGAGCGGCAGGTGGTAGCCGCTCAGCACGGCTGCCTTGGCGAGTCGCAGCGACGCTGGGCCAAAGGCATAGCCCTCGGCCATCCTGGTCGCCTCGGCCTGTACTTCGTCGGGCTCGAAGATCGCTGAGATCAGGTTGCAGGCCAGGGCCTCTTCGGCGCCGATCGCACGGCCCGAGTACACCAGGTCCTTGGCCTTGGTGACGCCGGCCAACCGGGCGAGCCGTTGCGTCGCCCCGCCGCCTGGGATGATCCCCAGCAGAACTTCGGGGTTCCCGAGTTGTGCGTTGCGCGCAGCCACACGGAAGTCGGTGGCGAGAGCGAGTTCAAGGCCGCCTCCGAGGGCGTAGCCGTTGATTGCGCTGACGGTGATCTGCGGCAGCGCCTCGATGCTCAGCGTGGTGTTGTTGAACTGCTGTGAGAAGGAGAGTGCGGCGTCGCGGTCGAAGGTCGGGAACCGTTCTATGTCGGCGCCCGCTGCGAAGTGTCGGGATCCTCCGGTCAACACGACGGCCCGGATCCCGCGGTCGTCGGCCAGGGCGTTGCAGACAGCGTCGAGTTCGTCGAGCATCGCTTCGTTGACGGCGTTCACTTTGGGTCGGTCGAGCCGGATTGTGGCGACTCCGGTGGTGGTGTTGCGTTCAAGTTGGACTACGGATGACATGTTCCGAACCCTATCCGGCGATCCAGATTCGTGAGGCGTCCGATGGGGCGTTCGGGGCGCGAAGCTGCAAGACTCCCAGCCCTGAGCCAATCAATCAGCCGCTGGGGGATTCAATGTCGACGGTTACGGTTCTCATGCCGCATGAATCGCTTGAAGTAGAAGGCCATTGTGTCGATGACCTGGTGCTTGTCGACCGAACATCGCTGCAAGAGGTTCTCGGTTGGGAACTGAAACCGCAGGGTCTGTGTCGAGAGAGCGAGTGCATACCGGTCACCGAGACCGACCTGCTGCACGGTGACTGCGTTGATCTTCGCGCCGCTGCGACGGCCGTCGGCGTCAGTTCCATGCTTGTAGACGACACCGATCTCGTGGCTTTGAGCGTGCCGTCCCAGACTCGCAGCGATGCGCTCAGCCGGCGTCGTGCCCCCAATTTCGTGCTTCCCGACCTCGACGGGGAGGATCACTCGCTGGAGCAGTTCGCGGGCCGCAAGAGGCTGTTGGTGGCCTTCGCAAGCTGGTGAGGCTGCGGATTTGAACTGCCCGGGTGGCAGGCACTCAACGATGAACTGAGCGACAGCGGTTTCATGGTGATCGGGGTGGCGCTCGACGAGTCGGCCGACGATGTTCGGCCCCTCACCGAGGGCATTTCGTTTCCTGTTCTGCTTGATCGGGACCATGTGCTCGCCGAGTTGTATGCGGTCAGCAATGTGCCCACGGTGGTCTGGATCGATGAGGACGGCGCCATCGCCCGGCCGAACTCAGCTGAGGTCGGCACCGACAAGTTCTTCGAATTCACGGGTGTGCGCCCCGATGAGCACCTGGACCGAGTTCGGGAGTGGGTCCGTTCCGGGAAGCTTCCCGCAGACGCCGCCACGGAGATTCCCGATCTCGACGCCGGCGAGATCGAGGCTCGGCTGGCTTTTCGGATTGCAGTTCATCTGCGTCGCTGCGGTGAGCCGTCAGCGGTCGACTGGTTCGCGACCGCCGCCGAGCTCGCCCCCATGGACTTCACCGTGCGCCGTGCGGCTATGCCCCTGCAAGACCTCAGTCCGTTCGGTGAGCAGTTCTTCGAGCTCTACGCCGAGTGGAAGGACGCCGGCCGTCCCTACCACGGCATCCCCCGCAGCTAGAACGTGCGCGGATTGAACATCGTGGATGCGCCGAGACCTGTTGTCTCCCGCTTCGACGCGACGTACTTGTCACCCATCCGCGCAACCCCTCAGAACGTGCGCGGATTGACCATCGCGGGTGCGTCGAGACCTGTCGTCTCCCGCTCTTGTTCGCTGCGCTCACGGGCCGCTCGGGCCACGGCCTCGTTCTGTCGCGACCGTGTGCGGGGTCAATCCGCTCGGCCTCTCAGCGGCATGGGCGTCAGAGGCTGAATGTTCCGGAGGCGACTTCGATCGGCTTGCCGACGCATTCGACCTCGGTGCAGGTGCGCATGAGGCTCGGGTCGGTGCTTGTGGCCCAGGTCCGGGCGCCGTTGGCGAAGCGGATCAGACCGATGGCTCGCGTGGGGCCTTCGCGTTCGTATTCGACGGTTACTCCGTCGAGTGTCGCCACGCCGCTTGTGTCCGGGTCGGCGGGTTGCCGGACAGGCGCATTGTGCTCAACGACGATGGTTTGGTGTGGTTGGCGAGGTGGCGTCGTCGAGTAGGTGGCGAGTGCGTGTTTGGATGCGTGACCGCCGTTGCCCTGCACCAGGCCCACTGAACCGGCGTCGTCGCGCAGCCGATCGACCATGCCGATGACGCTTTCACCTGCGGCGAAGTTGAGCGGAGCGCCGGCAAAGGCCAGCCCTCCGGTCACCGTGAGCGCACGATCAGTGCTGATCTGAAGCAGTTCTGCCGTGAGCGCCACCATCGACGGAAAACATGAGTAGAGGTCGAGGTGCTCGATTTCGTCGAGGTCGCCGACCATTGTCTTCAACGCTGCACCCGCAGCGGCAAGGCCGGGGGCGGTAGAGGCTCCATAACGGCTGATCAGGCTGTCGGTGTCGCTGCCGAGCACACACTGGCGGGGGTAAACCCGTTTATCGACGCTGACGCTGAAGCTGTCGGCGGCTTCGGTGCTGGCGATCACGATGGCACCGCCGTGGTCGACGTTGTTGTTTGCGCACATCGCTTTCGTGTAAGGCCAACTCACGAAACGGTTGTCGTCGCTGGGTTCACGGATCTGTGCCGCGTCCATGCCTCGGCGATCAGCGGCGTGAGGATTGTCGATGGCAACGGCGGCATACCCGGCCCAAAGCGACGCAGACCTGTCTCGGGATCCGTCAAGAGTCTCGCCTCTGGCGCAGCGCAGGGCGCTGTCGAGAACCGCGTAGCTGTTGCGAGGCAGATCGGCGCCCCGTTCAATCGCCGCGGCGTCGCCCATGGCGAGAGGAGCCCCGAAGCTCTCCACTCCACCCGCCAGTCCGCCGGTGTCGGTTTCGATTCGCCGAACAACGTTGATTCCCAGCCTCCTTCGGGCTCGTCGCGACAGGTTGTTCTCCCCGCACGTCACCACTGCGACATCGATTTCGCCGATGCGAATGAGATCGCTGAGCGCGCCGAGCAAATGAATCGGCATCTGGCCGCCGAATGAGGAGTGCATGGTCCGTGAGGGTTCGATACCGCACTCGGCTGCAACCAACGCGGCAGGGTCGCGGTAACGCCACAGTCCGCCCACCACAGCCATGGTGTCAATCGCTGAGCGCCAATCTCCCGTTCCGCTCGCGCCGACCGTCGTCGGGCCTGCTCCGCAATCGGCCAACGCAACTTCGGTTGCCTGCGCCATCAACGCCACCGAGTCTGCCGCTTGAGCGACCTCGTCGTCGTTTGCGAAGGAGCGCGTGATCTGCCCAACCCCGACAATCACTGGTGTACGAGGATCGAGTTTCACTGGTTCTGATTCTAGGCTTTGGCGGATCGTCGGCATTGCGTGTTGTCTGGTGTCGGTCGGTGCTTCGTGAAAGGTGTGATCTCCATGACCGTTACCCCTCAAAGTGTGTTGTTGACGGATCGAGTCGCGGTTGTGACCGGTGCCGGGCAGGGCATCGGGGAAGCTGCCGCAGTGGCGCTGGCACGGTTCGGTGCCGACGTCGCGATCTGCGACATGCACGGCGACAGGCTGCCGTCGGTGGCCGCAGCCATCGAGGCGACCGGCCGCCGCTGCCACGCCACCGAACTCGACGTGCGCGACGCCCCGGGCGTCGACCGCTGGCTCGGCAGTGTCGTCACCGAGCTCGGGGCAATAGACGTGCTGGTCAACAATGCCGGGGGAGGGTTCCACTCGCTGTATTCGGGGGTGTCGCCGAAGGGGGAGGGTGTCCTGATCGCCGAGAACTTCTCCACCGTCACCAACTGTGTGCGTTACGGAGTCGACCGGATGAACGATGGCGCCTCGATAATCAACGTGACCTCCGTGGAGGCATACCACGCCGCCCCCGGATTCGCGGTCTACGCGGCGATGAAGGCGGCCGTCGAGCAGTTCACCAAGTCTCTGGCCCTTGAACTGGGCGGGCGCGGCATCCGGGTCAACTGCATCGCCCCGGACATGACCCCGACTCCAGGCGACCGGAGCCTGTCTGAGGCCAGTGGCGCCATGATCGACGGGATGGAGCCGACGCCGCTGCGTCGTATGGGGTCCACCGACGAGAACGCTGCGGTGGTCGTCTTCCTGGCTTCTGATATGGCGAGTTTCGTCACCGGATCATCCATCCCTGTCGACGGCGGCACGATCGCGGCCGCAGCCTGGAAAGTCCGAGACGACGGCTCCTTCGCCATGTGATTCAAGGCGCCATGTGATTCGAGGCGCCATGTGATTCGAGGTGCCATAGCGGCGAGCGCGCCATAGCGTTGGCGGTTCAGGATCAGCAGGAAGGCTGGAGATGACCGAAACGGATCGATATCGGGACCGTAATGTGACCTACTCCGGACGACCCGGCGAGAACATGGTTGTCAGGTCGGCGAACCCGACCAACTATTACCAGGCAGTCACCGCACCCGAATCCTGCGAACCGATCGACATCGACGCAAAGCTCTTTCTGCCTGCCGCACAAGGATTGTCGCCTGCGGTCATCTTGGCGCCGGGCAGCCTGGGCGTCGGAGAGAACATAGAAGCCCATGCTGCGACGCTGCTCAACGAGGGTTTCGCGGTTTGCGTGATCGACCCGTTCGGCGTTCGGACCGTCTCATCGACCGTTGCCAACCAGACTCAGTTCAGTTTCGCGGCGAGCGCGTTCGACGTGGTCGCGACCCTGGTAGCGCTGCAGCAGCGTTCGGAGATCGATCCGGAGCGAATCACCGCACAGGGGCACAGCCGGGGAGGTTCGGCCGTGCTGACCGCGGCGTGCCGCCAGTTCGCCGATGCGGTGGGTTCACCCGATGCTTCCTTAGCGTCGGTCTATGCGGTGTATCCGTGGTGCGGGCACCAGCTCCGCGAGCCGCGGGTCGGAAGGACGCGGATACGGGCGATTGTCGGTGACCGCGATGAGTGGTGCTCAGTCCAGGAGGTTCAGGGACACATCAACGCCATGCGGATGGGTGGCGCCGACGCCGAGGTCCGAGTCGTCCCAGGCGCCCATCACAGCTTCGACCGGATCGAAGAACCCAATGTCATCTCCGAGGCGCGGGTCGCTCGGAGCGCGCCGACCGTGATGCTCGACGACGACGGTGCGATGTTCGACCCGAGGACCGGTCAGCCGGACCCGTCACTGGTCGACTTTGACCTGTTCGTGTTCGCCCTGAAACAGGGATTCGGTACCACCGGAGCCACCATCGGCAGTCTTGAGGGCCAACCTGAACTGTTCAGAGCAGACATGCTCGAGTTCCACCGACAGCTTCTCTGAGTGCTCGGCTCGCCTCAGAGCACCGCGGCGAGGGTTTCGTTGGCGTCCTCGCGAACGTTGAATGTTCTGCCGCTGTTGTGTTCGGTAGGTCTGGATCTGGGTGCCGAATAGATGATGCTTGTTGCGCCGGTGGGCATCACCGAGCGGATTCGCGCGACCGAGGAGTCGTTCGGTCGGAAGAGTCCCATGTAGTGACGGGTACCGTCGGCCGTCTCGAAGACCAGGTTGATCTCAACATGAATGTCGGCGGGCACTGGTTTGTCGGGGTCGAGTTCTGGCTTCGTGTTGGATTCCGCCTAGATTCGACCCTCCTCGACGTCTGCGAGGGTGGCTTTCGTCGCGACATCGGAATCTTCGGCCAGATCAGCGAGCGAGTCGGCGGAGTCGTAGTCGCTTGAGAACGATCGGAAGTATGAGTGGTAGGTCAAGAGTGCCTCTGTCCCGTCCTCGTTCTTACGCGCCGTCTTGCATGATTTCCCTTGCATAATTTCTGGTGGTGTGGTATATGTGAACCCATGGGTACTGACCACCGCCCCGTCGCCGGACCGCTGGAAGGAACTTCCGGCTGCGCAAAGGGGGGGGGGGGGGCGGGTTGGCGCAAACTGACGCGGCTCGGACGGATCGCAGCCGTGGCCTGCGTGGCGGCGCTGGCGACACCGGCCGCGGTGCAAGCGCAGCCCAGCGGCCCGCGGATCTCCGCCGACTATTCCACGGTCACCGAGGGCGACACCGGCACCGACTATCAGGTCGCGGTGGAAGCCCACTATCCGGGCACCAACTATAAGGTGTGCTTCTCCGGGACGGCCACGTACGGTCAGGACTGGACCGGCACGGCGGCCACCTACGATCCGCCCAAGCAGCCACCGACCGGGCTACCGTTCGGTCCCGGCTATAACAATTGGTCGTCGTTCAATCGTACGGGATGCATCGAAGTCAACCCCCTCAACGGGCCTCCCAGCCATCTGAGCGTCGTGATAACTGTGATCGGTGACGAGGTGGTCGAGGGCGACGAGTTCATCCGGGCGACGATCAGCCCCCTGACGGGCGGTGGGGCGTCGCTCACCCGCGAGATCCGGATCGTGTCCGACGAGTCGCCCTGCACGGGGGACCCGTTCCCGCTGACAGAGGGCGACAACATCGACCACAGCGGCGGGGTGTGTGTCATGCCCGCCGGTACCGGGGCCAAGGACTATTCGTCGGTGACCGCCCACTCCCAGACGGCGGACGGATTCTTCTGGGGTCTCGGCGGGGGCACGCTCGCCTGGGGCGGGTCCAGCATCGACGACAACGTGGTGTCCGGCGACCGCAACATCACCTTCGAGGTGGACGGCAAAGACGACATCGTGTTCGCCCGTGTGGCCGAGGACGACATCTCCTACGTCTACGTCACATACCATCCTCAGCGGGCCGCGCAACCCGCCAGGTGGGTAGAACGGGTCTGCTACCAGTACGCGGCCTACAACATCCATTTCGGCTGCCGGTCGCTGATCGTCACCGTCGAGGAGCCCACATTGATAGCCACCGCCTCCGCGCCGAACTTCCTGTCGAAGGAGTCGTCGGGAGGCACCCAGGACTACGTGTCGGTACCGATCTACCGCGACCGCGGCGACGGCCAGGTGCTGTTCCACCGCACCGCCGACCAGTTCAACGAGGCGAAAGCAGCAGCAGCCGGTCGGGGTGACATCTGGCCGGTCACGGTCGAAGCGATAGGCACGCCCATACCGCCCCACTGGATGAAAGCCAACGGCGGTTTCGGTTTCCTGGAAGCTACCGAGGTTCCGTCGAATAGTGGTGCGACCATCGAAGACGGTATCCCGTTCCAACACGCCGGAGTGACCATCCGGGCGGGCAGACAGGTGGCAGGCGGGTTGCAGGTCAGGGTCGAGATGCTTACGTTTACCCAGAAGGGTGTCAGCGACGGCCTACCGCTTATCGTGGGAGACAACAACTCCAACGATGAGCGGTCGTACTCCGCTAACGAGAGCGTCACCTTCAACTTCACCAAATACTCATGTAAGGGTGAAGAGATAATCCTCAGGGTGTCTGTCCGCAACGCCGACAATGTGAATCCGCACTGGCGTTGGATCGTGCTGGTAGACGGTGAGACGTTCCCCGATCGTCTGCATCGGTTCCACGGGTCGCAGAACGTGCTGATCCCGATCTGCCCGCAGGTGAACTAGTGAGCCCCACGCCTGCGGGCACCTATCACATCGAGGACGCGCGCCACCCGACCGCGCTCTGTCTGAGGCCAGCGGCGCCATGATCGACGGCATGGAACCGACACCGCTGCGCCGTATGGGGTCCCCCGACGAGAATGCTGCGGTGGTCGTCTTCCTGGCGTCTGATATGGCGAGTTTCGTCACCGGATCATCGATCCCTGTCGACGGCGGCACGATCGCGGCGGCAGCCTGGAAAGTCCGAGACGACGGCTCCTTCGCCATGTGAACGCCGGTGCTGCCGGAACGCACCGAGGACGCACCGAGGACGTCTTGCAGTTCAGGCCACCGCGGCGAGGATTTCGGTGGCGGCGCGCCGGGGGTCCTCGAAGGGTCCGAAGTGGGTGTTGTCGGGCCAGACCACGCTGCGGGCGTTGGGCAACTGATCGGTTGTCTGCCCGGCGACACTCGAGGGGGGGCCACCGTCTCGGGACACGGCCACCGTGAACGGGGCGTCCACAGACCGGAGTTGCTCGAACAGTTCAAGGTCGACCCCTTCGAAGAGGCGCGCCTCGGGCCTCGGCAGGTGCGATGCGCGGACGTGCAAGCGACCGCTACGGGACCGGGCAGGCCGGCAGCAAGCATGTGGCCGAGGGAGTGGAGGCCCGCGTGCGTTACGCCGGGCCTCTCTCAGAACTCGTCGGCCAACTGACCGGAGGTCTGCGCTCCGGTATGGGTTACGCAGGCGCTGCTGGCCTCGCAGACTTGCAGCACCGCACGCGCCTCGTGCGGATCACCGGCGCCGGCCTGCGCGAGAGCCACCCCCACGACGTAGACGTCCTCCGCGACGACTGAATCGACGACCCAGGGTTATTCGAGGAGGTCTTGGGTTTGCTGGGTCGTCTGTTCGGGGAGCCAGTCGTCAAGGGGGTCGGTCGGTGCCGGCATCTCGGCGAACATGTGGTGGGCTCCTTCTAGGGGGAAATCGATTCCGCGTTCGGGATGGTCGAGGATCCAACCCTGCGGGGTAGTGAAGAACCATTCGTTGCCGTCCTCACGAACATTGAACCATCTGCCTTTCCCGTCAACGATGGGATCGTTGTTAGGCTGCAGATAGATGACGCTGGTGGCACCGATCGGCATCACCGAACGGATTTGGGCGACTGATGAATCGTTGGGCCTAGGTAACTGAACGAAGTAACGGGTCCCGTCGTCGGCCTCAAACACCATGTTGACTTGTACGCTGAATTCGGCAGGTACTGGTTTGTTCGGTTCCAGTTCGGGCTTCTGATCAGCTACAGCGAAGAGGCGGCCCTCCTCGACGTCGATGAGAGTGGCCTTCGTCACGACTTCGGACTGTTCGGCCAGGTCAGCGAGTGAGTCGGCTGGGTCGTAGTCGCTCGAGAAGGACCTGAAGTACGAGTCGTAGGTCTCTTCGTAGAGTGCTTCGTCGTCTGAACCGCATCCGGCGACGAGGAGGGCTGCGACAACGAGCGCGAGCACGATGGGTGTCACCGCAAAGTGCCTTGAGGTCTGAATAATGTTGTACATACGAATAACGTACCATGTAAGATAGGGTTGTCAAGAGCAAATCAGTATTCTTGACCTGAGCTCCAACGGGAGGGAGAGGAAGATGCACCACACATGGGAGAGTCTGAGCGCCGAGATCGACGGCGTACGAATTCGCGTCGGTGTCCAACTCGAGTTCGTGTCCGATGCCTTGGCGGCGCGCCAGCAGAGGGCCTTGCGCCCCTACACCGCTCAGGGCATCGCCAACCGTGACGATTTTCGGACGCTGGCGGTGATCCGCCGGTTCGGTGAGCGGGGCGCCTCGATCACCGAGATCGCTGAAGCGCTACGTTCGAGTCCGGGAACGATCTCGAACCGGGTTGACCGTCTGCACAACGAGGGCCACCTGGTCCGGGTCCCCCATGACCGGGACCGCCGTTCACACCGGATCAAGTTCACGCCACAAGGAACGGAACTTGTCGACGAGATGGTCCAGGCGATGATCGGGGTCCACGAGTCATTCCTCGCCTCACTGGACGACGCGCAGCTTGAACAGTTGTCGGAGCTGCTCGAACACTGTATGGAGTAGCGGGATCTCAGCCCTGGGAGATGGCGAGCAACAGAATAGCCTGACGCCGCGGATCGAAGGCGAACAGCACCCGCAACGCTCCACCCTCGCTGGCCCGGAGTTCTTTCATGTTGTGGTGGCGTGAGCCGATGATGCGATCCACTGCCGGCCTGCCGAGGTCTGGTCCGCGGCTCTCCAACAGGTTGATGCGCACAGCGAGTGCCGTTTGCTGACCGAGGTCTAGTTGGAGCCGACGCAGCTGCGCCGTATGGGGTCCACCGACGAGAATGCTGCGGTGGTCGTCTTCCTGGCTTCCGATATGGCGAGTTTCGTCACCGGATCATCGATCCCTGTCGACGGCGGCACGATCGCGGCGGCAGCCTGGAAAGTCCGAGACGACGGCTCCTTCGCCATGTGAACGCCGGTGCTGCCGGAACGCACCGAGGACGCACCGAGGACGTCTTGCAGTTCAGGCCACCGCGGCGAGGATTTCGATGGCGGCGCGCCGGGGGTCCTCGAAGGGACCGAAGTGGGTGTTGTCGGGCCAAGTAACGCTGCGGGCGTTGGGCAACTGATCGGTTATCTGCTCGGCGACACTCGAGGGGGGGCCACCGTCTCGGGACACGGCCACCGTGAACGGGGCGTCCACAGACCGGAGTTGCTCGAACAGATCAAGGTCGACCCCTTCGAAGAGGCGCGCCTCGGTCTCCCCGGAGGTCTTCAGGGTTATACCGCTGTCGGTCTCGAAGAAGCCGTCGACCACGTAGTCTCTGATGACGCTGCGGCTGACCAGCGCGAACGGGGCGGCTTTCGTGTAGCGCTCGACGGCCTGGTCGTACGAATCGAAGTCGTGTCGACGAAGCCGTGCAGTCTCCGCGAGCCTGTTGCCGCGGTCAGCCGCGGTCACCGCGCCCGGCGGGAAGATCACCGGTTCGAACACCCAGGCCGCCGAGACCAGGCCGGGATGCAGCAGGGCGGTCTTGGCGGCCACTGCACCGCCCATTGAATGGCCGGCGACCGCCCATGAACCAACTCCCAGGTGTTCGCTGACCGCCCGCACATCGTCTGCCATCGAAGCCCAACCGAGGTCTGTGTCGGCCGGCGTGATCGAGTCCCCGTGGCCGCGCAGGTCCGGAGCCCAGACGTGGAAGTGGTCTGTGAGGTGTTCGGCGACGGCGCGGTAGCAGCGACCGTGGAAACCGGTGGCGTGCAGCATCAGCAGCGGTTTGCCGTTGCCGCCGAGGTCATGCAGCGCAACCTGGACGCCGTCGCTGGATTCGATCAAGGTTGGCACGGTGGTTCAGCCGGCGCCCTCGGGCAGCAGATAGAAACCGTCGTCGTCCACGGCGATGTCGAGCACCGCCAAGAACCGTCCGTTGCCGACTGTCATGGCGCACAGGGCGGTCAACTCGATGACTTCCACGTCTGAGAAGTGCTTGCGGACCTCGGCCATGAACTCGTCGTCGATCGAGTGGTGGTCTCTGGCGAACCGGTCCGCGAACTCACCGGCGAGCCGTTCACGCTCGGTCAACCCCTCGATTGCCGGCGGCGTGCCGATGGAGCACGACATCACCTCCTGCACAGCGTCCTCGTCGAGGCCCTGCTCGGCGGCTCTCGGCGAGCGGGTGTTGAGGCACACTCCACAGCCGTTGGCGACCGCGACACGGAGTCGGGCGATCTCGCGCAGCCGAGCGGGCAGCGAGGTCTTCTCATACACCGCGTTGGCGAACACCCACATGCCTTTGGCCACGTCGGGCTGCATCATCAGCAACCGTTCCCGCTCGAGCCCTTCGCCGTCTACAACATCAATTCGTGCCATTGGTCAATCCTATGAGGGCGGAGGTGGGGCTCAGACTCATGTGAGCACGTTGGGTCGGTGCAGGCCCTGGGCTTCGCACATGGTCATGTATGCGGCATAGATGCCCTCGGCGTCGGTGATCGACTCGACGTTGCCGTCGGCGTCGAGGTTGAGGTTGGAGCCGTAGATCTGGAACCACACGTCGGTCGGTTCGGAGTTGTCGTCGAGCACTGTGAGTGTGTGCTCAGACCCGGCGGGCTCATACAGGAACGAACCGGCACGGTTGGTGTAGTCGTATTCGGCGTACTTCCAGGCGCCGGTCAACGTGTAGCCGTACACCTGACCGGTGTGTCTGTGCTTCTGGACGACCACCCCGGGCACGAAACGGTTGCGCACGATCCAGAGACCTGCCTCGATATCGGCCTGCACGAGTTTGAGTTCAACGCCTGTGCCGGTGTTGATCCAGGGGATCTCCTCTTCGCCCAGATGGAATGCCTCTGTCATGGAACGTCAGCGTAGATCGCCGCTCGCCGCTTGGCCAAGAACGGGCGTGAACAGGTGGCAAGCACGTCGCGTCGAAGCGAGTCACTCCCGCTTTTGCTCGCTGCGATCACGGGCTGCTCGGGCCGCGGCCCCGTTCAGTCACGAGACCGTGTGCGGGATCAACCCGCTCGGCCTCCAAAACGGCTGAACCTGAGCGGCACAGAGGCAGAGACGCTGAAGCTAGGCGACGCCTGCTGCGTTGAGGGCTCGTTGTGTGAAGACCCGCGCCAGATGTCGGCGATAGTCTGCATCGGCGTTGAGATCGGACGGTGGTTGCAGTCCGTCGGCTGCCACCGCTGCGGCATCGGCGGCTGAGGCGCCTGCTGCGACCGCGGCTTCGACTGCTGATGCGCGCACCGGGGTCGAACCCATGTTGACCAGGCTCACCCCGGCGCCCTCCTCGGCCACCGCTACGCCCACGATCGCCCAGTCCTGCGCTCGACGGTTGAACTTCTGATAGTTCCAACCGCCGGGGCTTGCCGCGACTCTCACCTCGACGATCATCTCGTCATCGGCGAGCGCCGACTCGAAATAACCGGCGAAGAAGTCAGTGGCGGCGATCTCACGATCACCACCGGGACCGCGAGCCACTATCACTCCTCCTAACGCCAGCACCGCGGCAGGCAGATCAGAAGCCGGATCAGAGTGGGCCAAAGTCCCGCCCAAGGTGCCGCGATGACGCACCGACGGGTCACCGACAAGAGCCGCCACCGACGCCAGCAATGGACACGACTCCGCCAGCAAAGCCGAATGCTCGAGTTCGCTGTGGCGGGTCAGCGCACCGATCGAGATGGTTCCGTTGTCGGAGTTGATGTAACGCAGATCGTCCAGTCGCCCCACATCAACAAGCACCGTCGGTGTGGCAAGACGGAAGCGCATCATCGGGATGAGGCTGTGTCCACCGGCCAGGAGCTTGGCTTCGTCGCCGTGCTCGGTGAGCAGCGAAACAGCGTGTTCGGCCGATTCGGCCACCTCATAGTCGAAACTTGCGGGAATCACGACGCACCTCCTTGGGCCTCGTCAATAGTTCTCCAAACAGTTTGGGGTGAAGCGGGCATCGCCATATCGGTGACGCCCATCGGTCGCAGAGCGTCGACCACGGCGTTGATCACCGCTGGTGTGGCGGCGATCGTGCCCGCTTCGCCGATGCCCTTGACCCCCATCGGGTTGGTAGGGCTCGGCGTCACATGGCTGGCCAGCCGATAAACAGGCGCTTCAACAGCTGACGGCACCAGATAGTCGCCCAGGTTGACGGTAACGATCTGGCCGTCTTCGGTGTAAACAGCGTCTTCATACAGTGCCTGGGCAGCACCTTGCAGTACGCCTCCGTGTACTTGCCCCTCGACGATCATCGGGTTGACCTGGTTGCCGCAGTCATCAACAGCTACATAGTCGACAATGTCGACGTCGCCGGTCTCGGTGTCGACCTCCACCACAGCGATGTGGGTTCCGTTGGGGAACGTGAAATTCGGCGGGTCATAGGTGGCGTGAGCTTCAAGGTTGGGTTCCATGCCGTCGGGCAGGTCGTGGGCGGTGAAGGCCGCGAAGGCGATCGCTGCGAAGGGAACCGCTGCGGTCGGTGTGCCCTTGACCTGGAACGCCCCGTCGACATACTCGAGGTCGTCCTCGTTGGCTTCGAGCTGGTGAGCGGCTATCAGCCGGGCCTTGTCGAGCACCTTGTCGGTCGCCATGAACACCGCGGTTCCGCCGACCGAGAGTGACCGGGAGCCGTAGGTGTCGAGACCGGTGGGGCTGATCGCGGTGTCGGAGTGCAGCACGTCGACGTCGTCGGGGTCGATGCCGAGCTTGTCGGCGACGATCATCGACCAGGACGTCTCATGGCCTTGACCATGAGGCGTCGAACCGGTGATCACCTGTACTTTGGCGGTCGGCAACACTCTCACGGTCGCTGCCTCCCACCCGCCCGCACCGTAGTTGAGCGACGCCAGCACTCGGCTCGGAGCGAGACCGCACATCTCCACGTAACTTGAGAACCCGACGCCGATCTGACGGTTGGAGCCCTCCGCTCGTCGAAGTGCTTGATCTGCACGCACGCCCTCGAGACCTGCCATCTCCACAGCTTTGTCGAGCACCGCCTGGTAGTCGCCGCTGTCGAAGGTGAGCCCGGCGCAGGACTCGTACGGGAAAGCATCGGCTCCGATGAAGTTGCGGGACCGGATCTCCTCGGGGGCAACGCCCACGGCAACCGCCAAAGAATCCATAGCCCGTTCAATCGCGTAAGTGGCTTCGGGGCGTCCAGCTCCTCGGTAGGCATCAGTAGGCGTCTTGTTGGTGAACACCGAAGTGCATTCGAACGAATAGTGGGCGATGTCGTAACAGCCGTGATACAAGAACCCGCCCAGCAGCGGCACACCGGGCGTCACCAACTGCAGATATGCGCCCATGTCGGCCAACAGCTTGACCCGCACCGCCTGCACCTTGCCGTTGGCATCGGCGGCGAGTTCAATGTGCTGTACTTGGCCGCGGCCCTGAATCGTGGCGGTTGCGGCTTCGCTGCGGCTTTCGGTCCAACGCATTGGCACGCCTCTGTCCATCGCCAACGCGCAGCACAGAATCTCTTCGGCATAGACGTTGAGCTTGCAACCGAACCCGCCACCGACCCAGGGAGCGACGACTCGAACCTTGTGCTCGGGGATGCCTAGAGTCAACGCAGTCATCACTTTGAGAATGTGCGGGATCTGCGTGGCTGAGTACAGGGTGAGTTCGCCGTTGGCCACTCCTGGCGCAGCAATCACTCCGCGAGGTTCCATCGGCGCTGGTATCAACCGTTGTTGAACATAACGTTCGCTCACCACGTGGACAGCGTTGGCGAAAGCCTCGTTCACGGCGTCGGCGTCGGGTATCAACGGCCAAGTGTAACTCTCATTGGTGCCAAGATCTTCATGCACCAGCGGGGCATCGGCCGCGACCGCAGCTTCGATGTCGACAACCGCGGGCAACGGGTCATAGTCGACCAGTACAGCAGCCGCACCGTCGGCGGCAGCGTAACGCGAGTCAGCGAGCACCACAGCCACCGCGTCGCCCACATACTTAGCGACGCTGGTGGCAACCGGCAGGTGAGTGGGGTTGCGCATGTCGTCGGTGACGGGCCAAGCACACGGCAATGCACCATCACCCCACAACGGCGCGAGATCAGCACCCGAAAGCACTTCGGCCACACCCTCGATCCCGAGCGCTGCACTGCCGTCGACGCCGAGAATCCTGGCGTGAGCTTCGCTGGAGCGCACAATCCCGACCCAAACCTCGCCATGGAAGCTCATGTCGTCTATGAATCGTGCTTCGCCGGTTAGCAGAGCCGGGTCTTCACGTCGCAGCCGCGGGTTTCCCATGTGGGTCGCATGATCATCGGTCATGGTCATGATTCACTCCTCTTTGGAACCCGCGCCGGCCACAGCGAGCACAGCGTTCACAATGTTCTGGTAGCCGGTGCAGCGGCACAGGTTCCCCTCAAGCCCGTGGCGCACGCCCCCTTCGTCAAGGTCGGGGTACTCGTCGACCAAAGAAATCGCCGCCATCACCATTCCGGGTGTGCAGTAACCGCATTGCAGAGCGTGGTGTTCATGGAACGCCTGCTGCATCGGATTCATCGTGCCGTCGGCGTCTGCGACGCCCTCGATGGTGGTGATGTCGGCCCCGTCGGCTTGCACTGCAAACATCGTGCAGGACTTGACCGACCGACCGTCGAGCAGCACGGTGCAGGCGCCACAACTGCTTGAGTCGCATCCGATGTTGGTTCCAGTCAGCCGCAACTCGTCGCGTAGCGCATGCACCAGCAAGGTGCGCGGCTCCACTTCGAGGTTTCGTTCGGTGCCGTTGACGGCCAAGGTAATTGACTTCATGCGCTTCCCCTGAAAGTGGACCGTTGAAACCGGAATACTGCCGCGTTTGTGTGCAGTTGTCCAACTAGTTCGGGTATTTGATTCAGTCAGGGCACCGGTGATGCGACATCTCGGTTCGTGTGGTTCAGCTTGGTGATTCGTTGTCGTGTCGCCGAAGAATGCGCTCAAACTCGGCTGCGAGGTCCTCAGAAGTCGGGAGGCTCGACTCTGCCTGGTCGTCGTAACGCTGCTCGAGAGCGCGGACGTACTGCACGATCTCGTCGTTTCCTTGCATCGCTTCGTCGACCCGCGACTCCCAATCGAAGGTTTCTTGGTCGAACTTCGCCCAATGTGTCGGCAAGCCGGTCACCCGCTCGAAACGTTCGAGCAAGGCACGAGACGCTTTGGGGTTGGGAGCGCCCGACACGTAGTGGGGAACGCTCGCTCGCAGCGACACCGCGCGTACGTCCGCCGCATCGAGGCGTTGGTGGAGGGCTCCCACAATCCCAGTCGGACCCTGATACGAAGGTTGATCCAGGCGCAGCAGCTCGCCGAGTTCGATGTCGGTGGTCGAGCCGGTGATCGTCGGCGGGCGAGTGTGGGGAACTTCCGCGATCATGGCTCCGAGCGTGACCACAAGCTTCACGTCGAGCCGTTCGATTATTTCGATGACAGCGTCGACGAAAGTTCGCCAACGCAGATGGGGCTCGACTCCGGCAATAAGCACTAAGTCCCTGTCCCGGTCGTCGAGCGTTGAACAGTGCACGTCGTTTGAAGGCCACTCAACGATTCGTCGGCCGTCCGGACCGATTCGCAAGTTGGGCCGGTGTTCGTTGAAGTCGAAGAACTCGTCAGCGTCGATGCTCCCGAGATGGATGGAATCAGTGCCTCGCATCGCCTCCACGGCACCGGTTGCGGCACCACCCACATCAAACCAGCCGTCCCAAGCGGCGACCAGGACAGGTGAGCGGAGTAGTCTTGGCGGGTCGTGGTGCCAGAGGAGTTGCTCCATCACTCAAGCATGCCGGCCGACATGGTGAGTCCGGTTCGGGTATTCCCTGAAACTGCTGTTGACAGCGGAGACGATGGCTCGCAGCGAGGCGCTGACGATCGACTCGTGCAGCCCCACACCCCACACCAGGTTCCTGGCGCCGGTATCGATTGCCACGTAGGCCGCCGCGGTGGCGTCGGACCCGAGGCCGAGTGTGTGCTCGGTGTAGTCCGCGATCTTGCCTTTGAACAGGCCGACGGAACTGAGAGCGTTCACGAAAGCGTCGATCGGGCCGTTTCCCTCTCCTGAGACCATGCGCTCGGTGCCGTCAACGATGAGTTTCGCTTCCAGGGTCGTGAGTCCACTGTCGATGGTGTCGCTGGTGGCGCGGTGACCGATGATCTCGACCCGGGGGCTGGTGGGTTCCACGTAGTCGGACATGAATCGGCGGTGGATCTCATAGGAGGTGATCTCCGTGCCGGTGTCTTCAGTGACCTGCTGGATGGTGTTCGAAAAATCGATCTGCAGGTCCCGGGGCAGGTCGAGCCCGTACTCGTGCAACAGCACGTAGGCGGCTCCGGCTTTGCCGGACTGGCTGTTGACTCTAATGACGGCTTCGTAGGAGCGGCCGAGGTGGCGGGGGTCGATCGGCAGGTAGGGGACGTCCCAGGTGTCGTAGTCGCCCCTCAGTTCCTCGCCGGGGCGTACGTCGTAGATGTCTGCCATGCCTTTCTTGATGGCGTCCTGGTGACTGCCCGAGAAGGCGGTGTAGACGAGGTCGCCGACGTACGGGTGGCGTGAATCGATGGTCATCCGGTTCGAGAACTCGTACACCCTGCGCATCTCGTCGATGTCGCTCATGTCGAGCGTCGGGTCGACGCCCTGGGTGAACAGGTTCAGGGCGATCGTGATCAGGTCGACGTTGCCGGTCCGTTCGCCGTTGCCGAACAGGGTTCCCTCGATACGGTCGGCTCCGGCCATGAGGCCCATCTCCGCGGCGGCCACGGCTGTGCCCCGGTCGTTGTGCGGATGCAGTGACAGCAGCACTGTGGACCGGTCTCGGATCATGCGGTCGAACTGCTCGATCATGTCGGCGTAGAGGTTCGGTGTCGACATCTCCACGGTCGCGGGGAGGTTCAGGATCAGCGGGTTCTCCTCGGTCGGTTTGAGGACGTCCATGACCGCTTCGCAGACCTCGACGGCGAAGTCCGGCTCGGTGCCGGTGTAGCTCTCGGGGCTGTACTCCCAGCGGATCGACTCGGGGTTGCCCGACCGTTCAAGGCCCTGTCGGCAGATTTCGGCGCCGTTGACGGCTATGTCGATGATGCCCGAGCGGTCGGTTCCGAACACGACACGACGCTGCGTGGTCGATGTCGAGTTGTAGAGGTGCACGATCGCGGCCGGCGCACCCTCGATCGCTTCGAATGTGCGGTTGATGAGGTCGGCCCGGGCCTGGGTCAACACCTGAATGGTGACGTCGTCGGGGATCTCGTCGCCTTCGATCAGTTCACGCACGAAGTCGAAGTCGGTCTGCGAGGCGGCCGGAAATCCGACCTCGATCTCCTTGAAACCCATCTGTACCAGCAGGTCCCACATCCGCCTCTTGCGGCTGGAGTCCATGGGGTCGACGAGGGCCTGGTTGCCGTCACGAAGGTCGACCGAGCACCACACCGGGGCCTTCTCAATGCGTCGAGTCGGCCAGGTGCGGTCGAGAAGCTCAACCGTCGGGAACGGACGGTACTTCTCAAACGGCATTCTGGTCATGATGGTCTCCATCGTGGGTGGCCGTGAGTCGGCCATTGCGGTTGTTTGTGGTTGCGGTTGGTTGCGTCTGCTGTTTTGTAGGGGTGGTTGGGGGTCTGTTGCTTGGTCTCGAGTCTGTGCCTTAAAAGCACGAAACCCCCCGGCACGAGGCACGAGGGGTTCGGCGAGCGCCGGTATGTGGCGCTCGCCTACATGAGAAGAAGCAGGGCGGTGATGCGATTCACGCCCTCAATGAAACCAGATCCACCCGCCAATTGCAACCCTCGCACAGCTTCGGAGCGTCCTCGGGCAGGCTCTGATGGGGCGGTTCTCCTACGCGCCGACGACAACAAGGCCCACGGATCGAGCGGCTTGGGCTTGGCGTTGGTCGAATGTGAGGAACGTGGTTGTACCGCCGGTTCGTCTTGCTGCCGCTACGTGCAGCGCGTCGAGCGAGCGGCACAGGGTCTGCTCGGCGATGAGGGCGGCGGCGTTGCAGGTGGTGGCGTCGATGTCGACGAGTGCGAAAGCGTTGAGGTCGGCTTGGACTTGTCGGCGGGCGCTGAGAAGCGCTTCCTTGTCGAGAAGCCGTGTGAGGTTGCGCCGCAGTTCTACTTCGGTGAGACGGCAGGTCACGAGCGTTGGATCCGCTGCCATGAATTGTTCGGCTACGTCGGAGTCGTGTTCGGAGACATAGCGCTTCAGCAATGCGCTGGTGTCGACGTACAGTGTCATCCGCGGTCCTCGTAGAGAACGTCGGTGGTGCTTCGCTGTGCTGGATGACGCACCGCGGGAGTCAGATGCGTTCTCGACGGGGGAGTGATCCAGCCTTCGGCGACTCCACGGTCGAGCATTGACGATCCGCCGAGGCCGACAAGTTGAGCGACGGGCTTTCCCCGGTCTGTGACCACTATGTTCTCCCCTCTGGCGGCCTTGCCTACGTACTCTGAGAGGTGTGCCTTGAGTTCTCGTATCCCTACGTTCATGTAGTCACTTTAAGGCTTTGATATAACCACTTCAACCCGGTGACCATCCCTGAGGTTTGTTGGGCCACCGTACGAACGGGTCGTAGGGTGGGCTCTGTTATGGCTGAACCGGTGATGATCGGCGAGATCGCGGACGCTCTCGGTCTGGGTGACCACGAGTTGGTGTCGCTCGTCGGGGGAGGGGGCAAGACGACGGTGCTGTTCGCTCTCGGCGCGCAACTCGCCGGCACGGTCGTGCTGACCACCACGACCAAGATGGGGTGTGACCGAACCGGTGGGCATGAGCCGCTGTTGGCTCCCACCGACGACGTGCTGAAGCGCGCGTTGGCAAGTCGGCGGGTGGTGTTGGCTTGGCGGGCCGTTGCCGGGCACAAGGCACTCGGTGTGGCACCTCAGGTCTGTGACAGATGGTTCGGTCTGGCCGACCATGTCGTGGTGGAAGCGGACGGTTCTCGGCGGATGCCATTCAAAGCCCCGCTCGACTATGAGCCGGTTGTTCCCTCCAAGACGACGGCCCTGGTTGTCTGTGTGGGTGCAGCGGCGCTCGGCGCGGTGATCTCTGAGCGGTGTCATCGCCCGGAGCGTGTCGCGGAGGCCGCCGGGTGCTCAACTGCTGATGTGTTGACGCCGGCTCGTCTGTCAGCGGTGCTGTTGAGCGATCAGGGATCCCGCAAGGACTGTCCTCCGCCGGCTCGTTTCGTGATCGTTCTCAACAAGGTCCTGCCGGCGCATTCGAGCTTCGTCGATGAACTGTCTGAACTCGTCGGCGACGCCGCGGCCCTGGTTTGTCTCGCGCCCTTCGGCCCCGAGGATTCGCCCGAGACGCCTGCTGCGGGTTGACTTGCAGAGTTTGGTCGTTGGTTGAGCCCGAGTGTAAACGAGGGGGGCGGGGGTCAGAGCCGTCACCCATCGACAGTGCCGCGCGTACAGCGCTGTCGTAGTCCGCAATTAACGTCAGTCATTGTGAGTGATCGACTATTGCAATCAATTGACGGGGGTCGCCCGCATAGGGTGTGGCGCGAAGTACCGTCGGAGGTGATGATGCGCCTGCCTGGACTTGTTGCTGCGTGCCCGTATCGACGTGTGAACTCGAGCGACGGAGTGCCGCAGGTTGAATTGACTGAGTCTCTGCTGATATGCGGGGCGGCTTCAGATGGTCTCGATCTGCTGCCGGATCGCAGCATTCGCACCGTGGTTACTTCTCCGCCGTACTGGTCGCTGCGCGACTACGAAATGAAGGACCAGATCGGCCGCGACGATGCGTTGGGAGACTACCTCAAGAGCATCGTCGTGACCTTCGACAAACTGCGCCGCGTCCTCAGCGACGACGGCACGGTGTGGCTCAACGTGGGCGACAGCTATACATCGGGCAACCGCCGTTATCGAGCGCCCGACCGGAAGAACAGGGCGCGGGCAATGAGCGTGCGCCCGGCGACCCCGGAGGGTCTGAAACCCAAGGACCTGATCGGGGTTCCCTGGCGTCTGGCATTCGCGTTGCAAGACGCTGGGTGGTGGGTGCGTTCTGAGGTGGTCTGGAACAAGCCCAACGCGCATCCTGAGTCGGTGCGCGATCGTCCGACAAAGGCTCATGAGACCGTTTTCCTGCTGTCCAAGAGCGAGAACTATTATTACGACACGGACGCCGTCCGTGGACCGAACGGGCGCAGGCTGCGCACGGTATGGGATGTCAATACCGAGCCTCGTCGGCGCAGCGACAGCGGAGTCGATGACCACCCTGCGGTGATGCCTATGACGCTGGCCAATCAATGCGTGAGCATCACCAGCGAGCCCGGCGACATCGTGCTCGACCCCTACGCCGGATCAGGCACGACGCTGTTAGCGGCAAGAAACCTCAATCGCCGCTGGGTCGGGATCGAACTCAACCCGTCGTTCGTCGACCTCATAGAGCATCGCTTGGCCTTGTGAGTGATCGCGAAGTCGTCAAACGACGAATCGACGAGCTGTCGCCAATGGGTGTGCGGTTCGTCGCCCGCATGGTCGACGCAATGGCCAACCCACCACAGCCGGAACTAGCGTCGCAACCGACATGGATCTGCTTGCGGCCTGTGATGTACACGCTGAGTGGGAGCTTGCCTGAACGGATCGATCAGCTTTCGGTCTGCTTCAGGGTGCGGCGGCTATCAGAGTCCAGTCGAGGACTTTGACGCCTTCGCTGCCGGTTTCGGGCAACCCGTCGGTTTCGGGGCGGTGGGCGAAGCCCTCTACCTGCACTGCGAGGGCTCGGCCCTGCGAGGCGGGTGTCAAGTCGAGCAGCGTGTGGCGAAACGACAGCAGGTCGCCCTCGAACACCGGGCCGGTGTGGTCGCAGTGGTGCCATCCGACAACGGTGGCCATGCCCGGCAACACTCTCGACAACGACGCTTGGGCGAGTCCGACGACATGTCCGCCGTAGACGAGTCGCTGGGGGTAGGGCGACTGTTCGGCGTCGCGATGGATCATCGCCAGGTTGTGGGTCAGGCGCACCAGGGAGGTGGCTCCATCGATCACGTCTCGGGTGGGATCAATGATCGTCTCGCCGACGCTCCACTCGCTGGGCGGTCCCAAGGCTGCGAAGTTCCATTCCGGTACCAACTCGACGTATGACCCGAGGTCGAGATCGCTGCTTGTGCCCAAGTCGTCGTTGTGGCCGGGCGCGGTGTCATCGTCGAGTTGGGGGAGCATCGGACAGCGTTGATAGACCACTGCGGGTTCGCCGTTGGCGTAGGTGACAACATCGATGAGCACCTTGCCGCGCCGTGCCCTCCCGGGTTGGTGCGAACCGTCGGCCAGAGCGGCAACGGTCACCCTGGTCTCGATCGAGTCGCCGATCATCACAGGCCGCAGCAGTCGAACGTCGCGGTAGAACAGGTTTGCTATGGCCCGACGGCTGATCGTGGTGCTCTGGCCGATAGAGAACTGCATCACCAGACCCGGACTTGCCGGCCGCGATGTCTGCGAAGTGACGGTTCGGCTTACTTCAGAGTCGAGAACCATGGACAGGCGTTCACCGACCAGCGATTGATAAAGAGCGGCTTTGCCTTCGTCAATAGTTACCGTCGGTTGGAGTGGTAGTTCCTGTCCAACAACGAGTTGGTCATAGAACGGGCCGTCGAGAGGGATCACAGATCGGCTGTTTCGTTTTGGGGCGGGCTTCGATACGGGTTCGAGCGCCCGTGATCAATAGAGACCTTGTCTTCGAGTGGTCCGCTCATGTGGTGACTCGTTGATCATGCCACATACTAAAGCACCTCAATATTGGAGTTTTTGGGCTGAATGTCCGTAATAAGTCTGATATTGATCCTCATTCCTGCCAAATTGCTTCCCGCACTACGCAGCATGATCGTTGTACTGCTGGTGTGGATTGTCTGCCCTTGGGGGCTGGCGGCAGGCCATGCCCTCACCGTAGCGGCCCCCACCGTAGCGGCTAGCGTGGGGTCGTTACAGTCGGTGTTGGTTCTCTCAGGGTTCTCAGTAGACTTCCTGCGGAAATATCAGCACATACGGGCATGACTCAGTACCGAGGGTTATTTGGCCGAAGGTCCTTTAGGAGGGCGCTCCATGGTCAGCTCAGAGAGAGTCGCCCAAGTACTTCGCAGCATGCTCGTGGTGATGTTGGTTTGGGGCGTTTTTCTTTTGGCGGTATTGTTCTCTCACAGGCAGGCGGATGCACAGACTGACGTGAAGTATTGGGTCACGGTTGAGCGGACCCACATTGTCGTGGGCCAGCCGGCGGTGTTCGTCTTCTCGCTCAGTGAACCAGCGACCGCTGATCTGAACTTTGGCTTCTACGTCTCACGGAACTACGGAATTGTTGCAGAAAAAAATCTTGCTTGGCAGTCGGCGACCATAAGAAAGGGGAGCAGTTCGACGCGGTTCTCGGTCCCCACCTCGGTGGAGTGCCTTGCCGTCCCCGCGACTCCGGCCAAGTGTCTTTCTGATTCAGGGTTCGGCGACGTTCACCTGAGCGCCTATACCACGGATTTCCCGTTCCAGTGGGTCAAGGACGGCGCGGTGGACGCAGGGCGTCCGGTGGTTCTGGTGTATGGCACCAAGCGGCCGCTTCCTGAGTTGGTGCGCCAGACAGTGCCGACCACGACCACTACAACCACGACTACAACCACTACAACCACTACGACTACGACTACTACGGTTGCACCGCGGGAAACGCCGGAGGTGAGTGTGACCGCGGGTGGCGATGTGACAGAGGGTGGCGATGCGATCTATACGATCACCGCCGCCCCGGCTCCGTCGGCGGACCTCGATGTCACTGTCACGGTTTCGGCCACAGGTGATTTCGGTGCTGTCACTGGGTTGCGCAGGGTCACGGTTCCCACCGGCGGTAGAGCAACCCTCACGGTCTCCACGGCCGACGACGGAACCGACGAAGCCGACGGTTCGGTGACTGCCACTGTCGTCGGTACTGGCAGCGGTTACACGGTGTCTGCCACACGAGGTGCAGCCACGGTGGCTGTCGCTGACGATGACGACCAGCCCGTCCGTCCGGTCGTTGTCCAGCCGCCGGTTGTCCAGCCGCCGGTTGTCCAGCCGCCGGTTGTGGTTCAGCAAATCGATGAGCCGCGGGAGCTGGTCGTGCCACCCACACCCACCACGACGACCACAACGTTGCCTCCGACGACCACAACGTTGCCTCCGACGACAACGACGACGACCACGACAACAACGACCACGACGCCGCCTCCGCTTCAAGATGAGGCAACCGATGTGATCGTTGATCCGGTTCGGATCGGTGTTTATGGCGTTGTCGAGTGCGATGCGGTTGTCGAGGGTGAGGACGCCCTGTTCAGCATTGCCGCTGACCGCGCCCCTGAAGCCGATTTGGCGGTCGGGGTTGTGGTTGAGCGTGACGGCGACTTTGTCGGGTCAGCAGACCGCGGCGCCAAGACCGTGTGGATCCGCGCAGGTGAAACGTCCGCGATCCATGCGGTGCCAACGCTCGATGGTCCCAGAGACGAGCCGGACGGTGCAGTGATTCTGACCATCGAGCCCTCGGAAGACTATGTGATCAGTGGTCCGGCCAAGGTCAGGTGTGTCGTTCTCGACAATGATCCGAGCCAGCAGGGTTCGATGTCAGTGGACACACCTGTGACGACGCTCCCACCAGCGCCGGTGGCGGCCGTTGATGAGCCTTCCTCTGAGGAGGTGGTGGTTCCGACCACGACGCTTCGTTCATTGACGGTCTCTGCTGTCGATTCCGGCGGGGCAGCCGAAGAGGTTGTTTCGGACTTCATTGCGGAGGCGGTGGATCCCAGTTCGACGAGTGTTCTTGTCGGTCTGCTTCAAGCTCTGTTGGCTCTGCTGATTCTGGCGCTCATCATCGTCATGCTGTTCGCTAGAAGACAGCAGATCTGAGGATCGCTGAGGTAGCTTGCGCCATACAGCAGGCAAGGTCCCCCTTCCCATCGCCGACCAAAGGTGTCGCCTCGCTGGTCAGTCCCCCAGCGACCGGCCGGCACTACCAGATTCGTCGGGCAGCAGCCCAGCGACTGAGTTCGTTGCGGTTTGAGAGCTGGAGTTTGCGGAGCACCGCCGAGGCGTGCGTCTCGACCGTCTTGATCGAGATCGACAGCCGACGGGCGATTTCTTTGTACGTGTAGCCGCGGGCCAGATGCCTGAGGACCTCCTGTTCCCGTGGGGTGAGCCGGTCGAGGTCATCATCGGCGTCCTCGTCGGCCGGGGCACTGCCGGCGCTGAAGGCGTCGAGCACGAATCCTGCCAGACGGGGCGAGAAGACCGCATCGCCGTTGCTCACCCGGATGATCGCCTCGACTAGATCGCCGCCCGAGATCGACTTGGTGACGTAGCCGCGGGCGCCCGCCCGTACCACGTTGATCACATCGGTTGCCGCGTCGGACACCGACAGGGCCAGGAAGCGGGTGTCGATCTGGGCAGAGGCGACCGCTTCGATGACCTCCCGGCCCGAACCCGAGGGCAGGTGGACGTCGAGCAGCACCACATCGGGCCGCCACTGTTCAATGGCCGCTACCGCCGAGGCCACGTCGTCGGCCTCAGCAACGACTTTCACTCGATCCCCGAGCTCGACCCGCACCCCGCTTCGAAACAGTCGATGGTCATCAACGATGACGACTCTTGGAGCTGCGGCAACCATGCTCTCACCGTAGCCGCCGCGCGTTCTTGGAGCGGTGGTGTGGTGGTTGTCCGGGGGTTGCAGTCCTGAGATGCTCGCCGTCATGTCCGTAGGCCATCGGCAGGACCAGCCGCTTGCGCTTACCGACCGAAATGTGACCTGCCTAGGCGGAGAAGCCCTTGTACGTCTGGAAGTGTACGATTCGGGGTGGTCGGAATGAGAGGCTGAGCGATGCGTGGATGGGTTGAGGGCGAGGGTGAGGTGGCAAGCCGGTGACGCTTGCGTTCGACGGTCTGGTCGCGGGGATGCGACTGGCGGGCGTGGTCGCCGACGGCGAGGTGACGGTGGTGGCCGTGGAGATGCACGGGCCGGGTTCGGCAACCCTCACCTACCGCACAGGTGACGGACGGTTGGGCGACCGGATCATCGGGGAGGGCGATCTGGAGGGCTTCGCCGAGCCGGAGCAGCGGAGATGGAGTTTCGACGCCGACGGTGCGATGTTCAAGCTCGCGGCGGAGGCACAGCGGTTGCAGCAGGCTCATCTCGCCGATCCGTTCGCTGCGGTCGACACGTCCAACATCGAGCCCTACCCGCACCAGATCGATGCGGTCTACAACCGGATGCTCGAGCTGCGGCCGTTGCGGTTCGTGCTGGCGGACGATCCGGGTGCGGGCAAGACGATCATGTCGGGGCTGTTGATCCGTGAGTTGATGTTGCGCGGTGACGTGGTCCGTTGTCTGATCGTGGCGCCGGGGAGCCTGGTGGAGCAGTGGCAGGACGAGCTGTGGCAGAGGTTCGGACTGTCGTTCGAGTTGATGTCGCGTGCCGCGGTCGAGGATTCCCGCACGGGCAACCCGTTCGCGGAGAAGAACCTTCTGATCGCCCGGCTGGATCAGCTCTCTCGGTCTGAGGACATGGCAGAGCGGGTCAAGGGTTCGCAGTGGGATCTGGTGATTGTTGATGAGGCCCACAAGATGTCGGCGAACCGTTACAGCGGGGAGTTGCGCCGCACGAAGCGGTTCATCCTCGGTGAGGCGCTGCGGGAGCGCACTCGGCATCTGCTGTTGCTGACGGCCACTCCCCACAACGGCAAGGACGACGACTTCCTGGCGTTCATGACTCTGGTCGATCCGGACATGTTCGAAGGCCGGCTGCGAGGACGCGGCAACAAGGGCGACGGCGACGAACGGCCGGAGATGCCTGACACGTCACAGGTGATGCGTCGGATAGTGAAGGAGAACCTGCGTACCTTCGAGGGCCGTCGGTTGTTCCCTCAGCGCCATGCCCACAGTTTGAGTTTCGAGCTGTCGGCGCCTGAGGCCGAGTTGTATGAGTCGGTTACGAACTATGTGCGGACCGGTATGAACCGGGCTCAGCGGATGCAGGAGGGGGGCGACCGTCGTGGGATCATGGTCGGGTTCGCCCTGGCGGGTCTCCAGCGTCGGTTGGCGTCGTCCCCGGCTGCGATCTATCACTCGTTGCGCCGCCGCCGGGACCGTTTGGCAGAACAGGAGTCCGAACTGCGTCGTCTGGCTTCGTCGGGCGATCCGGTTCCTGTGGTTGATCTGCCCCGTGGCGTGCGGATCAGCGATCTGGAGGATTTTGATTTCGACGACTACAGCGACGATGAGTTCGAGGAGTTGGAGAGCATCGTGATCGACGCTGCCACCGCTGCGGGGACCGCTGATGAGCTTGCGGCGGAGGTTGCGGAGTTGGAAGTGCTGGTCGAGCTGGCCGACGGAGTCCGCACAAGCCGTGAGGACACCAAATGGGTGCAGCTTCGGGACTTGCTGCGTTCCGGTCGCTTCGCGGTCGGGGCCGGTCTCAGCGCTGACGGGGAAGACTCTGTCGGGCGTGGAACCGTTCCCAAGTTGATCGTGTTCTCTGAACACAAGGACACGCTCACCTATCTGGAGGAGCGGATCGCCGCTGAGTTGGGCCGCCCAGAGGCGGTCGTCGTCATTCACGGCGGGATCAAGCGCCATGATCGCAGGGCGATCCAGGACCGTTTCCGGGTGGACCCGACGGCTCAGGTCATGGTGGCCACAGATGCGGCGGGTGAGGGTGTCAATCTGCAGGTCGCCAACTTGATGGTCAACTACGACCTGCCCTGGAACCCGAACCGTATTGAGCAGCGCTTCGGGCGGATCCATCGAATCGGCCAGAATCGGCCTTGCCACATGTGGAACCTGGTCGCTCACGAGACTCGGGAGGGTCAGGTGTTCCAGCGCCTGTTCGAGAAGATCGAGCAGCAGCGCGGCGTGTTCGGCGATCAGGTTTACGACGTGCTCGGCGACTCGCAGATCAATGTCTCGCTGAGGGATTTGTTGATGCGGGCCATTCGCTCTGACGCTGACCCGGCGCACGGGGCCTGGATGGACGAGGTGATCGACGGCGACATCGGAACCCAGCTCAACGGTGTGTTGGAAGAGCGGGCGCTGGTGTCGGGCCTTGCCGATGCGGCTGCCAACGATGAGATCCGCCGAACGATGGCGCAGGCGAAGGCCCGCAAGCTGTCGCCGTGGTTCGTGCAGACGTTCTTCTCGACGGCGCTGTGCCACTACGGCGGGCGGATCACGGGCCGTGAGCACGGCCGCTTCGAGATCACCCGCGTGCCGGTGGCGGTGCGTGCCGCCGCTGACCCTTCGCTCGGGGCGGTGCACGACCGTTACCACCGGGTGACGTTCGACAAGGCCCACATCGCGCCTGATCTGTCTCGTTCTGATTCTGGTGAATCGAGTGCTCGTCAAGGGATTGGAGTCCCGGCTGAACTCGTGTCGCCCGGGAGTCCGCTGCTCACCGCTGTGCTTCGCAAGGTTTCCGCCGACCACGGCGAGACCCTTCAGCGGGGAGCGATTCTGGTTGACCCCAAGAATCCGTCGGTGGAGCCCCGTTTGCTGGTGTTCCTCGACCATTCCATCACCGATGGACGCCTCGTTCACGGGAGTCGTCAGGTGGTGTCTCGGAGGGTCCAGTATGTGGAGATCGACCGGTACGGAAACGTCGGCGACCCGGGCGGTCAGCCTTATCTCAACTATGCGCCTCTGGCCGAGGAGCAAGCGGGCCTGCTCGATGGGCGGGTTGATCTCGATTGGGCCGGCCACGCGGCTGAGGTCGGTGCGCGTGATTGGGCGATCGAGCAGATGGCGGCGCCACACTTCGAGGAGGTTCGTGCGGTTGTCACCGGCCGGGTTGCTCGTGTTGCAGAGGCGGTGAGGGAGCGGCTGGAAGCTGAGATTCGCTACTGGGACCTGCGAGCCGAGGAGATCAAGGCCCAGGAACTCGCTGGGGGCAAGCCTCGTCTGAATTCGGGGAGGGCTCGGGCTAGGGCTGAGGAACTGGAGGCTCGTTTGGCGCAGCGTCGTGCCGATCTTGCGCTGGAGGAGAACCTCCACAACGGCCCGCCGACTGTGGTCGGGGCCGCGCTCGTGGTCCCGCAGGGCCTGCTCGATCAACTGCAGGGGAGTCCGCCTGTTCTCGACGCCACCGCCGACAAGATGGAGACCGACCGGCGTGCCGTCGCTGCGGTGATGAAGGCTGAGAGGGCGCTGGGCCGCAGACCTGAGCAAAAGGAGCACAGCAACCCCGGTTACGACGTGCTGTCGTTCGATCCCGTGGCTGGGGTCTATTACCTGATCGAGGTCAAGGGCCATCTGCCGGGCACCGAGCAGATCAGCGTCAGCAAGACCCAGGTCGGGCAGGCCCAGTGCAGTCCCGATGTGTGGCGGTTGGCGGTTGTGTCAGTCCCCGACGAACCCGACGCCGAACCCGAGGTCCGTTACCTGGTCAGGCCCTTCGAGGGCGTGACGATGCACGAAGCCCAGACCAGCATCCCCCTGAACGTCTCGGATCTCCTGGCCCAGTCGCTGCCCCCGCACTGACCCGGGTGACGGAACAAGCCCGACGCTCTGCTACTTGGTACGATATTTGTTGACTGAAATTCATACGGGGCAAGACATGCGTATATCCGAACGTGGACAAATCACCATCCCCAAGCGGTTGAGGGACCGTTTCGGTATGAACAAGGATGTCGAAGTTGAGATAACGCCGACAGAACACGGCCTGCTGATCCAGAAGCGGTCGGCCGCCCAGCATCCAGTCGAGAGGGTCAGTGGAATACTTGACAGCGTTGCCGACGTCGGTGACGTCGACTCCTACCTCGACGAGATTCGGGGATGATCACGGCTGTTGACACCAACGTCCTGCTAGATGTTTTCGTGTCCGGCGCACCACACCATTCTCAATCCTCTGAATGGCTCATCGGTGCCTACGACAGAGGAGCCGTCTTGGTCTGTGATGTCGTCTATTCAGAACTTGTGCCGGCTTTTGGTGACCGCTCCCCACTGGACAGGGCACTGCGGGAGATCAATGCGACGGTCTCTCCGATTGACACGGCCGTAGCCTACGAAGCGGGACTGCGGTGGAAGCGGTACCGGCAGGCGGGCGGATCGAGGAAACGCATCATCACCGACTTCCTGATCGGCGCTCACGCCTTTGCGAATGCCGACATCTTCTTGACCCGGGACCGGGGATTCTATGCCACCTACTTCCCCGAACTTCAAGAAAAGTAGAGGGTCAGCCGAGGAATCCACCAGCGTCAGCACGGAGTGACGACACCCGCAAGGAACAACCTGGTTTTCTAGCTGATCCGTTTGTCAGGTCAGAATTATGACCTATGCTCATGCATGTGACAGACACACTCCCGTTCTCCGAAGTAAAGGCGCATCTCTCTGAGATGGCCGACCGCGTCGAGCGTCAGCACGATCGCATCTTTGTGACCCGCAATGGTCGCCCATCGTTCGTTCTCATCAGTCCCGACGATCTCGAATCGCTGGAGGAGACTCTCGACATAATGCGCGATGGGGAACTGGTCGAGTCGCTGCGCAGGTCGCTTCGAGAAGCCGCCGAAGGGAAGCATCTGCCGCTCCCCGACGAGTTCTGAGGCGACCCCGTGTATGAGGCGAGGATCACGCCTGAGGCGATGCGCAACCTGGTTCGGGTACCAGACAAGGTGAAAGACGCCGCAATGGCCGCAATCTCCGGGCCATTGACCGAGAACCCCCGCCGGCTGGGGAAACCTCTCGTTGGAGAGCTTGAGGGGTTCTGGTCTGCCCGGAGGGGCGACTATCGCATCATCTATACAATCTCCGAAGACGACAAGATGGTGGTGATTCACCGGATCCAGCACCGCCGAGACGTTTACCGACCCAGCTGAGAAACTTGAAGAACAACACCTTCCGGTTGCCGACTGCACACGTTGTCGCGTGTCCGTGGCGACGGGCCCACTGCGCGAGGCAGCCGGGTTCGGTGACCGCTCCTTCGGTGAGCACTCGGATGATTCGGTGCTGGTCTCGTTTCCCGGCTGATCGGCGGGGTCTTCCGCTTCGGGGTTGCTTCATGTATCGACTAGATCCAGTCCGGCTCGGATTTCGCCGTGGTGTCGAATAGAGGCACAAATATATGTCAATTATCGGTAGTAAACCCTGTCAATTATCGGTACTCTGGTTCTGTGGCTGAGTACCTCGATCGTTTGGTCGATCCGCTTGTGTCCGATCTCCTCAAGGAGCTCCCCGCGCTGGCGCTGGTCGGGCCGAGGGGTTCGGGTAAGACGACTACCGCACAGCGTCATGCCCGAACCGTGATCCGGTTGGACCGCCCGGCTGAGGCGCTGTCGGTAGCGGCCGACCCCGACACGGCGATTGAGGGCCTGGTTGAGCCCGTGCTGCTTGATGAGTGGCAAGAGGTACCCCAGGTGCTGGGTGCGGTCAAACGGGCCTGCGACACTGAGCCCAGACCCGGCAGGTTCATCTTGACGGGATCAATCCGGGCTGAAGTTGAGACCGAAACCTGGCCCGGAACTGGCAGGGTCACCCGGACAGCGGTTTATCCAATGACAGTCGGGGAGCGCCTCGGCCTGCCCGAGGTGCCGCTAGTCGATCGGATCGCACGAGGCGAGTTGGCCGTCGGCGCAGATCAGAGCTCAACGGTGACGGCGAACCCGAATCTTCGCTACTACATTGAGCAGTCCGTATGTGGCGGGTTCCCTCAGGCCGCGCTGCATCTCTCAGAGCGAGCCCGCCGAAGTTGGCTCGACACCTACATCGAGGAGATCGTTACGCGCGACTCCCAGATCGCCGGCGACAGATACGACAATGCCCGGTTGGCCCGGTTCTTCGAGGCATACGCGCTCAACTCGGCCGGTATCACCGACGACGCAACCCTGTGCGAAGCGGCGGGTATCAACCGTCGCACTGTGCTGCGCTACTTGGATCTGTTGGATCGACTGCACATCATTGACGAGCTGCCTGCCTGGACGTCGAACCGACTCAAGAGACTGTCGCTGGCGCCCAAGCGGTTCTTGGTCGATCCGTCGCTTCTGGCATCAGTGACCGGTGCCAACAGCCAGATGGCCATGAGAGACGGCAACCTTTTGGGGCGTCTCCTTGAGACCATGGTGGTGGCCCATCTGAGGGCACAAGCAACAGTCAGCGAGCACCGTTGTCGCCTGTATCACCTTCGACAGCACCACGGTCGCCACGAGATAGATGTGATCGCCGAACTGGACTCCCAGCATCTGCTGGCGTTCGAGATCAAAGCCACTGCCGCGCCCTCCCGCGACGATGCACGTCACCTCATGTGGCTGCGCGATCATCTCGGTGACCAGTTGCTCGCCGGCGTCGTGTTGCACACGGGGCCCTCAGCATTCGTGCTCTCCGACCGCATATGGGCACTACCGATCAGCTTCCTCTGGAAGGGTTAGCCCATCAATTTCCAACGTCACGGAACTTCTGGCCGCGGCATCCTCGACCCCGATCTGCTGTTGTCGGTGACCGAGGCGGGTACCCTCGGAGTTGGCGAATTTGTTGACTCGGAGGCCGACCGATGCCTTCGCTTCGGTGTACTTGACCTTCTCGCGAGTTCCTGATTGACAGGGGTGGGGACGGCGGACGATGTCGGCGGAGTATTGTGCCGGGTTGTGGGTAGGGTGAGCGGTCTTGAGCGGGGCCTCTACCAGGCGTGAGTGTGTGCGGCCGAACTGATCGACGCGGCCTTGCCGGTGGCGGGGATCAACGAGGCGGGGTCTTGCAAGAAATCTGGTGGCGCGACCCGCCCTTTCTTGGAGGTAAGTCATGAGTCACGGTGAGAAAGCGAGGCTGATTCCGGTGGCGGGAATCAGAGGTAGGCAGGAGGCTGAAGACCGTGCCACCTCCGCGTTGCTGGCGGTAATGACAGTCGTGCGACCGTTCGCGACTGTGGTGTTGGGGATGTTCGGCGCGAGAGTTGGGAGACGTGCGCAGGTTGAGGCGTACATACAACCGACCTGCGAAACCTCCGATGGAACCTCGTTGCGGCCCGACGGCCTGATTCGTGTGCTGCAAGGCAACAACGTTTTGTTCGAGGCGTACCTTGAAGTGAAGACTGGGACGGCCGCGCTGAGCGCAGACCAGTTGAGCGCCTACATGGAAGCGGCGAAAGCCAACGGTGTGGGTGCTGTGATCTCTATCTCCAACGAGATTGCGCCGTCGCCCGGTGTGCATCCGACTGAAGGTGTCCGGGTGCGAGGCAGGTCCGGTCCCGATCTGCATCATGTTTCGTGGGCGAAAATCGTCTCCAAGGCGATCAAGGAACATCATCATCGGGGCGTCGAAGACCCGGAGCAGGCATGGATCCTCGGAGAGTTGATCCGCTATCTGACGCATCCGAACTCGGGTGTGGTCGAGTTCTCCGACATGGGGACGGGCTGGGTGTCTGTCAGGGACGGAGCGTTCGAGGATCGTCTGTCAAAACGTGATCCCGACGTTGCCGATGTGTGTCAACGCTGGGATCAACTGCTCAGTGTCGCGGCGATGAGGCTGAGCGTTGACACCGGAGCCGACGCGATCGAAGTCATCCCAAGAACGCATCAGCACGACCCGCGCCTTCGCAGCAAAGACTTCATCGACTCGCTTTGCGAGACAGGGATTCTGAGCGGTGAACTGAGAGTGCCGGACACCATCGGCGATATAGAACTTGCGGTCAACCTGCGAGCGAGGAGGATCACCCTGAGCACACGGCTCAAAGCTCCCGACGAGCGTACTCCACGAGCGCGTGTGGTCTGGCTCGTCAAGCAACTGAAACATGCCCCGGAGGCCCTGTTGATTGATGCATACCCGAAAGCGACCAAGAACCCTGTCACCGCGTCGTTGGCCGAGCTTCGCGAAAATCCGCTGGCATGCATCGGCCCGGACAAGAAACCCCCAGCGCGCTTTGTTTTGCGGCTCCATTCGCAGATGGGAGAGGGCCGAGTGAGCAAACGCAAACCAGGCTTCATCGACTCGGTGGTTGAGGCCACCGTCGTGTACTATGCCGAAGTTGTTCAAGACCTCCAAGCGTTCGTCCCCAAAGCACCGCCGATAGCCGCACCCAAGTCGTCACAGTCTGGCGAGGAGTCAGCGATCGCGAGTGACGATGCCGACAACGAACAGTCTGATCGTTTCGCGAGAAGTAAATGTTGACGAGTTACAAAATTCTAGACTCACGCGTCGCGGTTTGTTGCCAATGACGAGTGCATGAGCTTGATTGTCTTCAAGTGGGTTACTGGAGACTAGTTGTCCATTGTCGTATGCAACTGCGCTACAAAATGAGGCAACGCCAACACCATTCTCAAGCGTCAATGACATGTATCGACGGAGCCGAGCTATATCGACCGACATTTCAGGATCTTTGAACGCAGCGGTCGAGATTCGACCGTCTACGAAATGAGCCGAGTGTATTCTGCGCCAGAGAATTTCATCTCGGCCGACATGCTGATTTGTCATCCAACTCCAGCAGCCTTCAGTTCTGTGATGGTTTCATGCAATTCATCCCATATAGGGTTGTCCATCTGTTGCACGACCTCTTCGAACTTGCTGCCGTCAGGGCGCGCAATGTATACGGAGGCGGGGCCATAAGGTGGAATTTCAACCTCGATTTCAAACTCGTTGTGATACCACTCGATCTGGATACCCCCGTCATATACTGGAACAACCACCGGCCTTGGTCCACCTATGCCTATTCGGTGCAGTACGATTATTGTGCCGATCGCAGAGCGTTCGCTGATCGCTTTTTCCCCATACCCATTCCAATCTTCACTATACGAGAGGAATCTGCACAGCCGACTATAAACTTCACCAAACCAAGTCTGCGTATAGAGTTGCTTCAAGAAATCATCAAAAATCGGTTGCGTTAGGACACTGCTTCGTATCTGGTGCACGCGTGTTAGGGGTTGCGAAACGGTTTCGGACGCGCCCTTCCTCAGGTGACGTGACCATCCTAAACCCTCGCTAGACCATCCTTGGCTTGTGGGACAACAGACAGTGGTCATCGAGTGCGCCTCCAAATCTTGTGTGCTTCTGAAGTAGTAACTGCGGTGAAACCTCGAACAATCCAGACATGTGCCGTATCCAAGAAATCCAGGGCACTACCCAGATCGTCTGAAAGCGCTCTCCCACGAGATGTTAACCCTAAAGTCATGACCCTTGTTCCGGATTCATCCGAGGTCCATCCGTCGATAGTCAACCAACCATCCCGTTCCTCCGGAAAGTGACAGTGCAAGCTAATTCCGTTAAGGTAGTCTTGGGGTAGAAAATCATCGTCTTCCATACCTCGCCACGGAACGATCAAACGCGCAGTGTCTTGAGGCGAATACCACCCTTGTTCTGCACCTAATCGGTTGATGTATTGAACTTCGCACAGAAACGGTATGGGCTCATTATGGCCGAGTTCGGCGCATACAGTTGTCAGTCGTGACCAAGAATCCTGCATCGACTCGCGGATCGTGTCATACCGTGGATACTCGCCTCCGTGATCACCTTTTCGCCAATTGACAACTAGACGGTCGTGTTGAATCTGGACGACACGGTCGCCCGAGTCGTTTTGGAGCCAGAGACGAGGCGGGTTGCTCGCTGTCTCTTCGATCTCAAACAGGGTGTCAAGAAGATCCTCTGAAGGTAGACCCATCCGAGGTAGGAGAGGTCGCTCTTCGGCACATGGGAGGATGTCCTCCCATGCCTTGGCAAGTCGCCCCAAGTCAAGAGCAGTAAAGTTGACCGACTGCTTGAATTCGACCGCCAAGGCGACCTCAACAACAGGGGGCTCGCCATACTCTGGCAACGGACTCTGGTCAGCCATAGGTAGGCGGATTGTATTGCGCATTCAAGCGCACGCCAAGGCAGAGTGTGGAGCTGATGACAGCACCTTCTTGTGGTGGAGGTCGGGATTGCTTCGGTGCCTCGAAAGGCACACCAGGAGTCTACAGCCCTCGCGGACTCACTCTGCGCCATGCCGCGTTTTGGCGGCTCTTCGCGTTTGAGGTCGGAGTCGGTGGGGTGAGGGTCCGCGGCTGAACGCGGGAGATCCTCCAGAATCGGTGCTGACCGCAGCCGAGGAACTGGAGGATCTCTGTGGAAGTTGACCCTGCACGCGTCTGTGAGTTGTTGGTTGGACTGGGTGACGTGGAGGTGCTTAGCCTGGATCCACCGGTGGGGTTGGTTGTTGGTGTGGGCGCGTTCGCGGAAAAGGCCTCCTGGTCTGCGATGATTGTGATGACTAATAGTCACTTTCGTCACAAAAACAGGAGGCACTTTTCGTGTCTGTGTCATCGCGCGGGTTGGACCGGTTGGCAACAACGTTTGATCATGGGGGTCTGGTAGCGAACGCGGGTCTGGTTCTGGCTGCGACGTTGTTCGCTCGTTTGGGTCTGTGGGGGTTGATCAACCGGTGGGTGGACACTGGTTCGCCGAACCCGGCCCGCAAGGTTTTGACGGTGGTGGCAGCGATGCCGGCGGGTGGGACCCATATCGACCATGTCGACGTTCTGCGCGCCGGGCGCACTGGCAGCGTGTCGGGGTTCGCTCCGTCAGCGCCGTCGACGGTGGGAACGTTTCTGCGGTCGTTCACGTTTGGTCACGTCCGCCAGCTCGAAGCGGTGACATCGCGGGTCCTGGCGCGGGCCTGGCAGCTCGGTGCAGGCCCCGGTTCTGGCCCGTTGGTGGTTGATCCGGACTCCACGATCTGTGAGGTGCACGGCAAACTCAAGCACGGCGCCAGATACGGTTACACCGAATTGTTGGGTTACCACCCGCTGCTGGCTGTGCGTGCCGGGACCTCTGAGGTGCTCGGGGCGCGGCTGGGGAAAGGCTCCGCTTCGTCATCGCGAGGGGTTCTGCGTTTCGTCGACGAGCTCGTAGCCAACCTGCGACGCGCGGGTGCTCACGGGCCGGTCACGATACGCGCCGATTCGGGGTTCTGGTCTTGGAAACTGATCGACCGTCTCAACACCCACAACGTGAAATGGTCGATCACCGTGTCGCTCAACTCTGCTGTTAACGCTGCTATCGGAGCCTGTCAGATGCTCTGTGTAAGGCGGGGTGGTGGTGGTCATGTTAGCCGAGTGGTAGTCGGCCTGGGTAGCGGATGGCGAGCTGGTTGATGCAGGCTGTCCATCCTGGTGTGTTTGTTCCTTGTGGTCCTCCTCTTTTGGTGTTGATGTTTCTGATGGCGAGGTACAGCAGTTTGAGCGCTGAGCGTTGGTTGCGGTGAGTGTCCTCGGTTGCGGGTGAGGTTACGGAGTTGGTAGTTGACCGACTCGATCATGTTGGTGGTGTAGATCACCCGCCGGACTTCTGGGGGGAAGTCGAGGAACGGTATGAACTGTTCGGATTGGTTGCGCCACAGCGCCACGATAGCTGGGTATTTGGCTCCGATGCCGGCCTCGAAGTCGTCGAGGGCTGTTCGGGCGGCGTCTGCGCTGGGGGCGGTGTAGACGGCTTTGAGACCTGCTGAGACTTCTCGGCGGTGTTTCCAGGAGGCGTAGCGGCCAGAGGCCCCCAGCAGATGCACCACACAGGTCTGCACGGTGGCTTTGGGCCAGGCCGCCTCGATGGCGTCTGGCAGGCCGCGCAGGCCGTCGCACACGACGATCAACACGTCGGCCACGCCCCGGTTGGCGAGCTCTGCGAGCACACCGGCCCAGTATTTGGAGCCTTCTCCGTCGGAGTCGCCGATCCAGACGCCGAGAATGTCTTTACGCCCGTCGGCGTCTATGCCAACAGCTAGGTACACGGGCCGGTCAGCTACATGGCCGTCTCTGATCTTGATCATCAACGCGTCGATGAACACCACCGGATACACCGAGTCGAGGGGTCTGGACCGCCACGCCTCGAGTTCCTCCCAAACCCCGTCGGTCACACGGCTGATCAGGTCATGGGACACCTCCACCCCGTAGATTTCCTTGAGGTGGGCCTGAACATCGCGAACGGTCATGCCCCTGGCGTACAAGGCGACGATCCGGTCGTTGAACCCGTCGAGACGCGTCTGGCCCTTCGCCACGATCCTCGGCTCGAAACTGCCCTCACGGTCCCGGGGCACGTCCAGATCCACAGTCCCCGCATCAGTGTGCAGACGCTTGGGTGTGAACCCGTTACGAGAGTTCCCAGACCCGACCCCGGCCGGGTCGCCGCGCTCATAACCGAGATGATCCGCCAACTCCTCAGCCAGAGCACGCTCCAACACGGCCTTGGTCACCTGCGACAACAAGCCGTCAGGCCCCAACAGATCGGCACCCTCGGAGTGAACCCTCTCCATCAGAGAATCCAACACCTCCCCAGACACCAGAGGCACCGCCTCAACCGGCAAACCCGGCACTTCGTTTCGATGAATATCACTCACAATGATCCTTTCGGTAAACCCGGAGCCGAACAGCCCCGGACAACTATCTCAAACCACCCCCCTTACACAGAAGACCTGACAGGCCCTGCCATCGAGTCGATCCCCGACAAAGCCTGGATCGATATCGACTACCCCGACAGCGGCTACGCCCAGGTCGCTGAAACCGTCTACAGCACCGGCCGCGGCGAACAACGCCGCAGCGTCCGTTTGGTGGTGCGCCGCACCCGCCTCGCCGACACAGCCCAGCAACGGCTGTGGCCCAACTGGCGGCACCACGCCTTCATCACCAACAGAGACGACCTCGGCACCGTCGCCGCTGACGGGTTCCACCGCAACCACGCCACCGTCGAACTCGCCATCCGCGACCTCAAAGAAGGCTCCGGGCTCAACCACGTCCCCTCCGGGCACTACCCCGCGAACTGTGCATGGCTCGCCTGCGCAGCACTCGCGCACAACATCGGCCACTGGACCGCCATCCTCACCAACACCACACCCGCCACCAACCAAACCCGCCGCACCCGCCTCACCGCCCTGCCCGCCGTGCTCGCCAACCGATCCGGCACACCCACCCTGCGATACCCCGCCCGCTGGCGGTGGCAAACCCAATTCACCAACACCCTCACCAAACTATGAAACCTGCCCGGACCCTCCGGCTAAACCCCAACCCCCGAAGGGACCCGACGCGCCCCAGCACACACCCAGCGACACCAACCCAACCCCAAACCCTGAACCCTGAACCCTGAACCCTGAACCCTGAACCCTGAACCCAACACGCCCCAACACACCAAACCCAGTGCGACTCAAGCCGCGACTCAATGTTGTGCATCTGACTTCGCGCAACAGATCCTGAGTTTTTTCAGGGTCCCTGGGTGGGGGTTGAGGCCCTGCTGGGCTCGGTGAGTTGGTGACCCCAGGTCGGAGGGCCGCGAACGAGTAGTTGGTTCAAAAATAAAAATGGGACCCCGTGCGATCCGGGGTCCCGTCGCCAGCGGTATGTCGGCTGCATTCAGCTTGCGCCTACTAGCCGGACCGTCAGGCTGGGTCAATAGTAGCTAATTCTCTTCCGTTGTGACAATAGCTGATTGTTTCAGATCAGAGAAATCGTGTTGGTGTACGCGCGGCCCGTGTGGGTGGTCGCTCGGGCGGCGATGTGAGCAGGCAGGCTGCGTATCGCAGCTAGCTTGGCGTCAATCGGATTGAGATTGGTGTCACCTTCTAGTGATCGGCGCCTAATACCGGCCACGAGATCAGCGACTTGGATCGCATGCGAGGTCTTGGAGTTCGCATAGTAGACGCAGGGGTGCAAGGGTAGATTTCTTGAGATGACAAACGTCGCTACACACTCGCTCGCGTGGGCGTCAAGAGCGTGATTCGACCAATCTGATACGATTAACCCTGTCTCGCGCAGATGTATGCACTCCACGGAGAAGTGCTCCACGATCGCTTGGAGTTGCAGCGGCATCGTCGTGTTCAGAGTCATGGGGTGGTGGAGCTTGTGCTTGTCGATACCGACCGTGTATGCGGTGCACTCGAGTATTCCGAGGATGCGTATGACTTCAGTCACGAAGTCTCGGTTCTTTGATCGATTCCATGGATTCCGAGGGATAATCCGCTTAGCTTTCAACTCCCATTTTCCGGGGTCCCCGTGGTTAGGGAAAAAGCGGGACTTGGCACCAGCGATCTTGCGGCTGAGAGAAGGAACATTCTCGGATGGGATCGAAAACCCTCCGATGACAACCGCCTTCGTTCCATCGGCTCGCGATGGCTTGCCTGAGTCATCGAGAAATAGCACTCGAGTCGCACGTGGGACGGGTGTGCGCTGTGATACGTCGATGAACGCTTGGGCACTCATCGCGCGAAGATCTTCTTGATACTGGTTCGGCCGCGCGGCCCGAATGGAGCTTTGAGGGTGTATAGGTGCTCAAAGGCGAATCCCTCTGGTGCGAGCGGTGCTTTGATTGAGTGTCGTCGTGTGCTTAGCAGTTGTTTCCTCCTAAGGCCCTGAGATCCGCGAAGCAGGGTGTCGGCCGATATGTGGTAGTAGTCGGGTCCGCGTTCCACTGGGAGTGCGAATTGGTCAAGATTGCTCAATGCGATGATCAAGAAACTCAGTTCTGGCAGTGACAGGTCTAGATACCAACGTGACTCGGGGTCAGGGCCATCAGTCCACAGTTCTAGAGGGATTTTGATGTAGTGGTTCTTGGGAGGCGAGTAGGGCTTCCCACTTCCGTCTTCCATCAGCAGAGTGATTTCGGCCTGTCGGTTGCGCCGTGAGCGGGCGACGAGCTTGCGTTCGACAAGTCGGGTCCAAGCCTTGGATACCCTCCCGCGAGCTGTGGTCTCCGTGGGGTCGGGTAGTCCAAGGGCACGAGCCCAAACGGCTGAGTGGAGTGAGACATTCCAAGGCTCGTGACTGGCCTTGGTTAGCGCGAGGAGGTAGAGAAGCAGTGCAGTCTTGTCACCGGCGGAGACGAAATTAGCGAGTGGTGCGGCGATAGCCTTTCGCCCCTCTTTTTGTTGGATAAAGTCCCGACGTAGCGGGAACGACCCGTGCCTGCGCGATACCTGCGCGATAGAATCGATGGTGTCGAAGGTCGTCGCTCGATCTTCGTTGAGTGGATCGCTGGTCATATTTCGAAGGTATCAGATCATGTCCCTAGTAGCAATAGCACCTTAATCCAACAAGCTGTACTGAATGTCTTTTTTAGCGGTAGTAATAGTAGAACGTGAGAAGCACATGAGACAAGATCTCATATTAGTACCTATGATTCCCACCACGAACTTCAAGGACCTAGCGAATGACCGGCCCTTCTGGTGGAGAAAACGGTGGAAGTCGCTGCGGAAATATCTGGCGGTCTGGTCCTGAACTAGCCACGGCTAGGTGTCGCCCTCCGTAACCACATCGAAACCCCCGGAACCTTCAGCAAGACCGGTAGACGCGTAGGCGCGGCGCGGGTACGGTGGCTCAGAATCACATTCGCGAAATTACATGGGAGCTACTTGTGAGTCCCTTCCGAATTCAGCTCAACGACGATGAACAGCTCCGCGCGATGCTCCGACCGTGTAGGCGGCGGTTTGCACCGCTGGTCGATGAAAGGGGGACCCTTGGAGCGGTGTCCGAGTGCGCTGTCGGTTCTATTCCGAAGAGTCAATCTCAGATCCGTTCGCAAGTGAGCGGGCACATTGCCGTTGTCGCTGCGCGAGGGTCTGCAACGGCAGGGGCCGAATTCGTTTGGAAATGGCAGAGAACGAGACGCGCAGATCGCTTGTATCCGGTCGCTGAGGACTTGCGTCGTGGTTAGCCATGTCACAAGCGCTGAGTTCGCCCGATCCTTTGGGTGTAGGGCATCGCAGCTTGCTTGGCTGCTTGGAGCTGGTGCGTCGGCATCGGCCGGAGTGGCGACAGGTTCGGACATGATCACCGACTTCAAGACTCGCATCTATTGCGCAGATACGAAAACTTCCCCTCAAGAGGTTGACTTAAGCGATCCGCTTTGGAACGAGCGTATCACCGCGTATTTTGACGGTGCTCGTGGCTTTCCGCCGGCCGGTGACCCGGGTGAATATGCGACGGCGTTCGAAGCGACGTTTCCGGAAGCGAGTGACCGCCGCTCGTACATCGAAGATTCTGTGAAACGAGGCACTGCCTCTTTCGCTCATCATGTCCTCGCGTCGCTTGTCACGGGTGGTTTAACCAGATGCTTGTTCACCACGAACTTTGATCCACTCATCGAACGGACGGTGACCATCACCGACGATCTACTCCCACCCGAGCGCCAAGCGCACCTTGTCGTGAGCTCTCTCGATTCCGTAGAGCGAGGCGAGCGGTGTGTTCGCGAGTCTTCATGGCCGCTGCTACTCAAGCTCCACGGCGACTATCAGTCTGAGCATCTGAAGAACACGGCCCAAGAGCTCCAGACCCAAGACGAGCGACTCCGTCGGCTTCTTGTTGAGGTGTTGGGCAGTTTCGGTCTGGTGGTGGTCGGCTACAGCGGTCGTGACGATTCGGTTATGGATGCCCTGGACGATGCCATATCTGTCGATGGCGCAATGCCGTCGGGACTCTGGTGGGTTTCTCAACCAGGAGTGACATTGAACCCGAGGGTCTTGAACCTGCTCAGGGAGGCAGAGGAGCGCGGGATCGAGGCTCATGTTGTCGATTCGGAGAACTTCGACGAACTCGCAGGCGATATTGAACGTGAGGTTGATCTCGACGATGTTCTACAGAAGCATGTGTCTAACTTGCGGCCGGGGCCAACTGTTGTGCCCGTGGCGCTTCCGACCAAGCCCGTCGAGATGTTCCCGGCTTTGAGGTGTTCAGCGTTGCAAGTGCTCCAACTGCCCACCGAAGCTAGAGAAGTAGTGCTGGATAAACCGGTCACTACTGTGGAGGCACGAAAGCTCGTCAGGGCTGCCGAGGTCTGGACGACCGTGGCTTCACGCGGAAGGACGCTGACAGCATTTGGCGCCGATGCGGATATTGAGCGCGCATTCGCTCCGGTAGGTGGAAGGTTGGGCGGTACGGTAAGCCTCAATTGTGCTGAGGATTCTCTAGATCGCGGATTGATCTATGAGGCGTTCACCAGAGCAGTCGCTCGGCAGAGACCGCTACGCCCGATTCTTCAACGGCGCGGGCACACGGTGCTCGTGTGTCCACCCGACGGACACCGTGACGATGCCACAGCGCGTGAATACCGCAAGTCGTTGGAGGAATTGCGGAGTGCATACAAATGTGACCTTACGGGGACCGTCTCCGACATCAAGTGCCCGTTCCATGAGGCCATCCGCGTCCGTCTTGAGCTATGGGAAGGCCGATGGTGGTTCGTTTATGAGCCCTACACCTGGGTTGATCTCCCGCGTAACCGTGTAGAGGAGCATACGGACGATGCTTCCGATGAGTCCCTTGGTGGCAGAGGCTTGACGTTCTCGGGACGTAGTTCAAAGGATATTGCTGGTGATTGGCGGCGAGAGCGCTGGGCCCGTCGATACAACGCTCAGTGGCACGACATCGTCGCCGCTTGGGCAAAGCTCATCGCTCCGGAACCCGAGACCGATTTGGCTGCCCATCATTTCCGCGGAGAAGGACTTAACGCTGTTTTCCGCGTCTCGTGGACGACAGCATGGAGTAGCCCGGGTTCCTTTCAAGCAGGGAGCACACGGTGAGCGTTTCGGAGCGCCCTGGACGGTTGGCTCCGTACACACCTCTTGGTGAGCCATTATTGGCGTTCTCGTCGGTGAATCCGTCCAAAGTCGACGCCCACCCCTTGAGGGGTCTGGTGAACCATGGCCCATACAGCAAGAACTCATTGGCTGCACATACGGATGAGGTTCGGGTTGCGATCGTTGGCCCGGAAGCTGGCAGAGGAGGCCGGAAATCCGTTCTGAGGAGTCTGAACGAAGCGCAGGAGCCCTCTGATCGCCGTGATTATGTGTTGCCTTACCCGGGGTTCGAAGAGTTGTTTGGCGTGCCACTTGTTCCAGCCCAAAAAATTGCTCAACTCACATGGCCGTCACGGCTGGAGGAACTAGGTAGCGGGTCACCAACGGACCGGGTCCGCCGAGCCATATCCGAACGAATACGGCAACTCGAAACAGTGCGACACGAGTTTGATGTTGCTGTTATCCACCTTCCGGATGGTTGGGGACCTGGACTGAGAGGCGAAGGATTCGATGCACACGACGAAGTGAAAGCCATTGGAGCCGAGTTGGCCATCCCAACGCAGGTGATCAACGACCGGACTTTCGGCTTTCAGTACCTGGCGTCTAGATCATGGCGATTGGCCATAGCGCTGTATGTCAAGGCGGGAGGTACGCCGTGGAGACTTGCTCCACTAGCGGGTGTTCCACCAGATAGTGCCCATATTGGTTTGGCGTACGCATTACGCGGCGACCCGAAAGAGGCCAGGTTCGTCACCTGCTGTTCGCAGGTCTTTGATGCTGACGGGGGTGGAATGCAATTCGTCGCCTATGACGCTCGGGATCCGCTCGACGATTCAGAAGATGCACGGCGAAACCCGTACCTGAGCCGTGCAGACATGCGAGCAGTGCTCGCGCGGAGCATGAGTCTGTATCGGCGGCGCAACGGAGGTTCAACTCCTCAACGGGTAGTCGTCCACAAGACGACAACTTTCAGAGATGATGAACTAGCAGGCGTGTCCGACGCGTTAGCGGCGGTGAAGGAGACGGAGTGCATACAGGTGACCACCGACGTGGGGTGGCGAGGAGTTTGGCTTCAGGGTTCGGAAGACCCTCAAAGAAGGAGTGAACCTCACGGGTACCCCGTACGGCGAGGCACCATGCTCCCCCTTTCGGGAACTTCGGCGCTCGTTTGGGTGGCAGGGAACGCGCCTTCCGCGGCGCTGAGAGGCGACAGCCACTACCAAGGGGGTAAGAGCATCCCATCGCCACTTCTGATCACTCGGCAGATGGGCCGAGGTCCACTGGAGCAGATTGCTTCCGAACTGCTTGCGCTCTCAAAGATGGATTGGAACAATGATGCCCTTTACAATCCTGTACCTGTGACAATCAGCTACTCAAAGCGGCTTGCTCGTACTATCGCGAATGTGCCCACTTTGCCAAGGAAAACCTATCCTTATCGTATGTTCATGTGATCCGAATCCGAGGCCGGGTTGGTGGACCGGTCCTCGCGGCCTCATCGGTCGCCGAAGCGCACGCCGGCCAGTGTTGAGGAGCGGATATGTCGATTGCGCACCAGAACTCGGCGCTGGCCGGTGTATCTGGGGGCCGCGTACCGGGGGTACCGGCGTCGACGGTGTGGAGGATCCTGAGCCGTAACGGTCTGAAGAGTGTTGACGATGCGCTGGAGCCTGGTCGGCGCCGACTACGAATGAGACAAAGATATGGACAACATGTAGGACAAACTAAGGGTCTATTAGTAGAGTTCAGCCGATGAGGGACTACGAAGAGTCGCATCCGTGGATCACGTTCAAAGCCACGGACGTGAACGACCTACCGCCGCGAACATGGATGCTATTGGGTGAGGCGCGGGCAGTCTGCGAGCAAATCGCCAACACCCCGTTGACTCCGAGCGTCGCCCGGCACTTGAGCGAGGTCGCACTGATCAAGGGCGCCCAAGCCACGACGGCTATCGAGGGGAACACCCTCGATGAGGAGCAGGTCGCCGGGATCTACCGTGGGGAGTACACCGCGCCTCCTTCACGGGCATACCAAGAGCGAGAGGTGCGTAATGTTCTCGATGCCCTCACCGACATTGACATGCAGATTGCGAACGGGTCGCTCGGTCCCGTCACCGCTGATTCGATCTGTGACTACAACCGACTTGTTCTCGACTCCATCGAGCAGACGTCAGATGCCGTGCCAGGGAAGTTTCGGCATCATTCAGTCATGGTTGGGAAGTACCGCGGCGCACCCGCCGAGGATTGCCCGTATCTTACGCAGCGACTGGCTGAGTGGCTGGAGAGCGACATCTTCGTTTCTGATGACCCTGAGACTGATTTCGCCCTCACAGTCGTCCAAGCGGTCTACGCCCATCTCTACATTGCCTGGATCCATCCGTTTGGAGACGGCAACGGGCGTACCGCCCGGTTGTTGGAGTACACGCTCCTGGCCCGATCTGGACAGGTACCCCTGTTGGCTGCACACCTGCTGTCCAACCATTACAACCTCACCCGTGATCAGTACTACCGGGAATTGGAGGGCGCTGGCCAGTCGCGTTCGACGGGCAGTTTCGTGACGTACGCCGCTCAGGGGCTGGTGGACGGCCTGCGAGAGCAGGTCGACCTCGTGCATGCACAGCAGCTGAATGTCTCTTGGAGGAACTATGTGAATGAGACAATGGATCGCTTCCCTACAAGCAAAGCCGGCGACCGCCAACGCGCCCTGGTTCTGGCAATGCCGCCGTTCGACGTTGTGTCTCGAGACGAGCTGACCGTTCTGACACCGAACCTGGCTGTGCTCTACGCCCGAACCGGTCCCCGAACTCTGAGCCGCGACCTCAACCGACTGTTGGATGAAGGTCTGATCCTTCGGGAGGGACGTAGTTGGAGGGCCAATACCACTGTCATGTTCGCCTTCATGCCTGCAGGGGCACCGTCCTGATCGACCGTTGCCCGGCTGGCCCTCGCTGGTGTTGTGTCAGGACGGCGCGAACTGCCAGGCGGCCATGAAGACCGAGCCGCAGACGGAGACGGTCATCACGGTGACTGCTGCGACGAAACCCCAGATGTCTTTGGCACGCCTATCCGACAACTCGGCGAACCGCGTGTCGATTGCGGCAAACCGTGTGTCGATCGCGGCGAACCGCGTCTCGATTGCGGCGAACTGTTCGGCGAGTTGCTCGCGGAGCTGTGCGAACCCGACATCTATCTTGGCGTTGAGTTCGACGAAGGCGGTGTGCAGGTCCTGTTTGGTGGCGAACTGTTCCCATCCTCCGGGTGGTTGTTGTGCCATGAGGAACTCTGCTTCCTGTGGTCCGACCGTGTCGGCGAGGCTGTTGTAGATGGTAGTGCGTTGTTGCTCGGTCAGTGCCACTTCTGGCTCCCGTCGATGTGGTTGAGTTCAGGGGAAGTGGCTTATGGACAATACCGTATCATCAGAACCATTCAGGAGCAATGTCAATCAGGGTCGGTCAGGCGGATCGGCGCCGCCAACGCGCCCTGGTTCACGCCATGCCGCCGTTCGAGTCTGTGGCCCGAGACGAACTGATCCTCCTGACCCCGGCCCTGGCCGCGCTCTACGCTCGGACCGGTCCCCGGACCCTGAGTCGTGATCTCAATCGGCTGTGCGACGCAGATTTGATCCGGCGGGAGGGGCGGAACTGGAAGGCCAGAACTGATGTCATGTTCAGGTTCATGCCTCCAGCGGCACCATCCTGACAAACAACTCTTACTGTTTGTCGGACGGAGATCGCGAACCAAGGGAGAGACGTTCGATCCTGGTTTTGTGGACCGCGTAGATGAATGGGCCTGTCTCTTGGCAAGCACGGGTGATGCTGTTCAGATTGCCCAGGAAGCGGTCTGCCATTTCTTGGGCCTTGAGCTGTTGACTGGACAGACAGAAGCAGCGGACTGAGTATGCCAACACCACATCGCGCTCTCTCTGGTTGTAGCGAATCCGGGTGTCCTTCATGAACACCACCCAACCTTGGGAGCTAGCCAACTTGAGCCAGTCTTCGTCGGCAATTTTCTCGTCGGCTGGGATCCCATAGTGCTCTGCCAATGTGACCAGTCGGAGTCCAGCGGCGCGCAAAGACTCGGGGACTTTGATCCGTCCCAGGCTGCGGTCAAGGAAGAGGTCAGGCAGCCCGTCGGGATGTGACACGAACGACATCCTCAAGTTGTTGGGGTGGGACGCCGAACTCTTCACTCAATTCACGTAGGGGTTCACCGGCCCAGAAGCGTTCAAGCACGTCGGAGACTCTCGCGCCGCCGCGCTCGAAGACAGGAGAACCGAACGACCGTCCAGGATCGGCGACGACTTCTGCGTCGCGGTAAGCGGGAACCTTGATGACGGAGGCGTACCCGTCAGAGCCATAGCGGATCAGTTGGAGGTACTGTTCGATGACTTCTGAGAACACTCGTTGGCCATTGCGGATGACGATCAAGGTTTTCGTGTCTATGCCCTCGCCCTCCGCTTGATTCTGCTCGGCGTAGTCGTACAGAAGTTCAGCGCCGTCGGTGAACAGGTGTTGAGAAGCCAGGGCATGATCAATGCCTATCTGACGTTGCAGTTCATCTAAAGCGGGCCGGATCCGCTGCATCGGTACGCCGCTGCGGCGAATCGCAGCGAGCACTAGCCCTTCGGCTAAGCCGACGAAGGGGATGGATGGACTTTCGCGCGTTGAAGGCGTCAAGCATGTGAGTACGGGTTGTCCCGTCACGTCTGGCCGGTCAGGTGGGCGCCGAAGATACCCTTTGGCCCAAGTAGCGAACGTCGAATTTGGAACGTCTACGATCCGCGCTGCCTGTCCGATGGTGTACAACGGAACCTTGAATCGGGGGTCATCAATGAGTGTCAGGGCCTGACTCCTTTCGTAACTACCATATTACGGTTCACTGTGCTACGCGTGTCGCGCTGCGTGCCGCGGTGCCGGCTCGGCTCCACGTTGTGCAGCGAGCCCCGATGGGCCACTTGTCGCGCTCGCAACCGATTGCGCCGCGTGGTGGTCGTACCCCTCTAGCGGGGTCGGCCCGCTGTGAATACATCGTTTAGTACATACGTGTGTTCGTTTTCGACTGTCACATACCGACATAAGATGGAGGTATGAACGAGACCTACGGGAGGTGGCCGGTTGGCGCGGACCGTCTCTCGGCAGGTAGGGACTAGCGCTATGACGATCGAGCGGAGGCGACGACGTTCGCCGGATCTGGATAAGCCGATCAAGGTCTTCGACTTCTTTTCCGGGTGCGGCGGTGCAAGCGCCGGTCTTCGGGCTGCAGGGCTTGAGATCGTGCTCGGCTTGGACAACGACCGCGATGCGGCACGAACGTTTAACGCCAATTTCGTGGAGGCGGAGTTCGTGTGCGCTGACATCGAGGAAGTGTCTGAGGAGTCCTTCGACGGGATTGTCGACCGCTTGGAGGGGCATCCGGTGTTGTTTAACGCCTGCGCCCCGTGTCAGCCATTCTCCCAGCAGCGGAGGGGCGAGGCTGAGCCACACGACAAGCGGCTGGCCCTCCTCAACGATTTGTTGCGATTCGTCCGGCGGCACCGCCCCGAGTTCATCTTCGCTGAGAACGTTCCGGGTCTACGAGACGGGAGCGCCGGCCGGAAGATCTTCCTGCAATTCACTCGCATGTTGGAAGAACTCGGCTATCGCACAAGCCACGGTGTCGTCCGCTCGCAGGACTACGGTGTGCCACAGCGGAGAGCACGCTTGGTGCTGGTGGCAAGCCTGCTCGGCCGCGTCGACCCTCCCGCCAAGACCCGCGGTCCCGGTACCCAACGACCGAGCTACGCCACTGTGGCCGACTGGATAGGCGACTTGCCCCAGATCTCAGCCGGCGAGTCCCACCCGCTCGTGCCGAATCACCGGGCGGCGAGCCTGTCACCGCTCAATCTGCAGCGGATCCGCGCGACTCCTCCTGGAGGTGGCTGGAGGAATCTGCCGCCTCGACTACTTCCAGCCAGCCGCAAGTCCGGCTTCTCGGGTTTCACCGATGTCTATGGCCGCTTGAGGTGGGACTCTCCGGCGTCGGCGCTGACGACCAGGTGCATCAGCTACTCAAATGGACGCTTCGGGCATCCAGAGCAGGATCGGGCCATCAGCGTGCGCGAAGCCGCCTGTCTGCAGACGTTCCCCTCCGACTTTGTCTTCACCGGCAACCTCAACTCGCAGGCCCGGCAAGTGGGGAACGCGGTCCCTGCGCTGCTCGCCCAGCAGTTCGGGGAACGCATCACGAGTCATCTCGCGGGAATCGTCGTCGATGCCGGGACGCGTCCAGACCCGAGCCGGAACGTGACGAATGAGCCTGTCTGCGAGGCAGGCTGCAATCATGCCTAACTTCAGGACAAGCGCCCGGACGGTAGACATGCTCGGCCGTCAGCAGATCGCGGGTATTCCCACCGCCATCAGCGAACTGTTCAAGAACGCTCATGACGCGTATGCGACGCGCGTCGAGGCCGACTACTACCGCCCCGAGCAGCTTCTCGTTCTCAGAGACGACGGCCTCGGAATGACCCCCAATGACATCGTCGAGCGATGGCTCGTCTTGGGGACGGACAGCAAGGTTGGTAATGGCGGCGAGTTGGACGCCATTGGGTCGGCCATGGGTCTGGAGGCACGCATTCCGAGATCTGACTCCTCGCTGAATCGGCTCGACAGTGCAACCAAGAACCGTCGGATGTGTAGGACTGATCCTGCGACAGCGACGGCCAAGCGTTTGTTGACAACGAATGTCTTCCGCCTCAGCGAATACGGAACCTGATTCGTTTCGCGAGAAGTAAATGTTGACGAGTTACAAAATTCTAGACTCACGCGTCGCGGTTTGTTGCCAATGACGAGTGCATGAGCTTGATTGTCTTCAAGTGGGTTACTGGAGACTAGTTGTCCATTGTCGTATGCAACTGCGCTACAAAATGAGGCAACGCCAACACCATTCTCAAGCGTCAATGACATGTCTCGACGGAGCCGAGCTATATCGACCGACATTTCAGGATCTTTGAACGCAGCGGTCGAGATTCGACCGTCTACGAAATGAGCCGAGTGTATTCTGCGCCAGAGAATTTCATCTCGGCCGACATGCTGATTTGTGGCTCTCCGCGTTTGAGGTCGGAGTCGGTGGGGTGAGGGTCCGCGGCTGAACGCGGGAGACCCTCCAGAATCGGTGCTGACCGCAGCCGAGGAACTGGAGGATCCCTGTGGAAGTTGACCCTGCACGCGTCTGTGAGTTGTTGGTTGGACTGGGTGACGTGGAGGTGCTTGGCGTTGACGACGAGGCTGGTGAGCCGTTGGGGGTGCATGTGCGACGGCGGGCACCGAGACCGGGCTACGAGAGTTGCGGCAGACCGTTGTGGTCTGACGGGGAGCGGCTGGTGGTGTTGGCGGACCTCCCGGCGTTCGGGAGGCTGGCGCGGCTGGTGTGGCACAAACGCCGGTGGCGTTGCGCGAGTTCGGAGTGCGCGGCGGGGACGGTCACCGAACAGGACTGTGAGATCGGCCCGCCTCGTTCGGCGTTGACGACGAGGGCGGGCCGGTGGGCGACAGTCGCGGTGGGCCGCGACGGCCGCACCGTCGCTGATGTTGCAGCAGTGTTGGGGTGCGACTGGCACACAGCCAACGACGCGGTGACCTGTTGGGGCGAGGCACTGCTGGCCGCTGATGTTGCCCGCGTCGGTTCGGTGGAGGCGTTGGGGCTTGATGAGACCCTGTTCGGGCGGCAAGGCCCGCGGCGTCACCGCGGTTGGTCGACCCAGATAGTGGACGTGAACAGCGGCCGGCTTGCTCGATGTTGTGGCGGGCCGCGACGCTAAAGGGGCCACAGACTGGCTGTTGAACCAACCCCAAGCGTGGCGCGATGGTATTGGGTGGGCAACCTTGGGACCTGACCGGCACCTACCGGCACGTCTTCGATGTGGCACTACCCGACGCCGCCCAGGTCGCCGATCCGTTCCATGCGGTCCGTTTCGCTGACAACACTGTCGACGAGGTGCGCCGCCGGGTCCAAAACGACACGCTCGGCCATCGCGGCCGAAAAGACGATCCCCTGTATCGAGTGCGGCGGTTGTTGATCTCAGCTCATGAACGGCTAAACGAACACGGCGACTCGAAACTGCGGGGACTGCTCACCGCCGGCGATCCCCAAGGCGAAGTCCGTTTGGCGTGGCACGCCAAAGAAACCCTGCCCACCCCCAGCACGCGCGGTTCGAACAGACCTTCATTGACGATGCTCTCCGTTCGGGGAGCGCGTGGCCGCCGCTGTCAGCGGGACTCTTCGATGGAGACTTGGCCCGTTTCCGATCTGCCGCGGAAACCGTCCTCAGTGGAGCGAATGAGGCACGTGGACAACGCTACTAGAGCTACGAGCGTTGCCATTGCTGGACATGGGGTATCGAGTCGACAGCTCGACAGTGGGCTACGGTGGGGGTGGTGATTGGGAGTGGGGTGCGGCCGAAGTTGATTGAGGTGGCTTTGCCGTTGGCGGCGGTCAATGCGGCGGCGTCGAGGGAGAAGTCGATTCGGCATGGGCATCCTTCGACTTTGCATCTGTGGTGGGCTCGTCGGCCGTTGGCTGCGACTCGGGCGGTGATCTGGGCGTCGTTGGTGGATGATCCGTCCGGTGACGAGTCGTTGACACCGGAGGAGCAGGACACGGAGCGGCAACGCCTGTTCGGGATACTTGAGCGGCTGGTGGTGTGGGAGAACTCCAATGATCCTGACGTGTTGGCGGAAGCGAAAGCTGAGATCGACCGGTGCTTCCCGGACGGGCCGCCACCGGTTCTTGATCCGTTCGCCGGAGGCGGAGCGATCCCGTTGGAGGCGCAGCGGCTCGGACTCAAGGCGCTTGCGGGGGATTTGAATCCGGTGGCGGTGTTGATCAACAAGGCGATGATCGAGATCCCGCCGAGGTTCGCGGGGATGGAACCGGTTCATCCGAGCATCGAGAAGACCCTGAACACTTGGGAGCGGGCACAGGGACTGGCTGCTGATGTGGAAGCCTACGGCCAGTGGATGCGTGACGAAGCACAAGACCGGATCGGGCATCTCTATCCCGATGCGACGGGTCCCGACGGGGAGAAGCTCACACCGATCGCCTGGATCTGGGCGCGGACCGTGACCTCGCCTGACCCGTCTTGGTCGGGCCACGTCCCTTTGGTCGCGTCATGGACGCTCGCCAACAGACCAGGCAAACCCAAAGTCTGGGTCGAGCCCATCATCGACCGCCAAACCCAGACCATCACATATGAGATCCGTCAAGGCGGCGAACCAGCAGTTGAACGCACAATCGGCAGGGGTGGGGGAACATGTGTCGCCACGGGCTCGGCTATGTCGTTGCCGTATGTGAGGGCTGAGGGGTTGGCAGGTTGTATGAGCGAGCAGATGATCGCGGTGGTGGCTCAAGGTAAACGAGGCCGCGAATACCTTCCCGCAACCGCCGAGCATCAGAGCATCGATGTGGACGTTCCAGAGGTTTCTTTTGGCGCTATGCCTACGAAACACCGGAACTTTCAGACGCCGGGGTATGGAATGGGAAGATTGGAGGATCTGTTCTCGGCGCGGCAGTTGGTGGCGTTGACGACGTTTTCGGATCTGCTGGGTGAGGTGAGAGAAGGGATTCTGGCGGATGCTACGGCGGCCGGTCTGGCCGACGACCAGACACGGCTACGCGACGGTGGACGAGGTGCTGTCGCCTACGCCGATGCTGTTGTGACCTATCTGGCGTTCGTGGTCGATGGTCTCACTAATCGAAACTCAACGATCTGCACATGGGCCGCCAACAGAGGGCATGATCGGAGCGTCTTTGCGCGCCAAGCGATTCCTATGTCTTGGGATTTTGTCGAGAATTATCCTCTTGGTAACTCATCGGGGAGTTGGTCCAGCGTAACCAAGACGGTCGCAAACGCACTGCGAGGTTTGCCTGAGGGTGATGACGGTAATGCCACTCAACGGGATGCGCGAGCAAGGGTTCAAGAATGTTCGGGCGCTGTGTTGTCGACTGATCCGCCGTATTACGACAACATCTCTTACGCGGATCTGTCTGATTTCTTCTATGTGTGGTTGCGGCGCAATGTTGGTGATGTGTGGCCGGTTGAGTGTTCGACGCTGTTGACACCGAAGGCGGAGGAGTTGATCGCGAATCGTTACCGCGCCGGTTCAAAGGAGCAGGCTGAGGAGCATTTCGAGTCTGGTATGGCTGAGTTCATGGCTCAGGTCGCTCACAGCCAGCCAAGCGAGGTTCCGGCGACGATCTATTACGCCTATAAGGCGACCGAATCGAAGGACGGCGAGGTTCGCACGACTGGTTGGGACACGTTCCTGCAAGCTGTGCTGGATGCGGGTCTGCAGGTCAACGCCACTTGGCCGATGCGCACCGAGTGGGGAAATCGTTTGGTGGCGTCGAAGAGCAATGCTCTGGCGTCGTCGATCGTCCTGGCGTGCCGTCCCCGAGCAGTGTCGGCTTCGCTGGCCACACGCGGAGAGTTCATCGCTGCGCTTCGCAACGAACTGCCCGAAGCCGTGCGGTTGTTGCAGTCGGGCAATGTCGCGCCGGTTGACATGGCCCAGTCCACTATCGGGCCTGGGATCAAGGTGTTCTCGCGGTACGCCAGAGTGGTGGAGGCCGACGGGTCGTCGATGTCTGTGTCGGTGGCGTTGCGGATCATCAACGACGTGCTCGGTGAGATCCTCGACGGGGAGGAAGCAGAGCTCGACACCGACACGCGGTTCGCGCTCGCCTGGTTCTCACAGCACGGCTACGACCCCGGACCCTCAGGAGACGCCGACAGCGTCGCCCGGGCCAAGAACACGTCGCTGGCTGGTATCGAAACCTCTGGTATCGGCGAGGCTCGCCGGGGCGAGTTCCGTCTCTTCGAACGCGGTGATCTGGCCCCGGACTGGTCACCGGTAGACGACCCCCGTCTCACCGTCTGGGAGGTGCTGCAGTACCTCGTCGCTGCGTTGGAGAGATCAGAGTCAGAAGCCGCTGAGCTGTTGCACACCCTCGGCGGCAACGCCGACAGGGCCCGTCAACTCGCCTACGTGCTGTACGCCAAAGCCAACGACAACCGCTGGACCACAGAAGCCGGCGCCTACAACACACTCATCACCGCCTGGCCCAACCTCCAAGTGAGCGCCGCCGCCGCAACACCGGTCCAGGCGCAGATGTTCTCACCATGAGCAGCAGCGGTCGTTGCGTCCCGAACCCGAACCCGGTTGCGGGTTGTCACACCCCTGCTGCATCGAGGTATGCGATCTCCGCCCCAACAGCGCTGCGCACAACTTCAGCATCTCCAAGCGTTGCAGAGTCAAGCACGATCATGAAGATCACACCCTACCAATCACCCACCCTGTACAGCGACGGCTGCCGCCGAGTCACGCCACTGGGCCCGAACACGTCGAGATCGCGGCGGGACGGTCAATGACCCCGTAGGCGATAAGAGCGGCTCCGCCGGCCAAAGCAAAACCATGGTCTTTGCCGAGTCGGCCGATGATCCGCCAGACCTCGGCCTGCAGAGGCGTCAGCACTCCAGACTGATCCCGCGGCGGTCGAACCAGCGCCGCCACGCCTCCGCGACGTACGGCGGCAGCCACATCCGTGACCACATGTCCAACAGCTCGTCGAGCTTCACATAGAACCGGACGTCCTCCGCGCGCCCCTCGGTCAACACCCGCTCATACAGCCAGCGGCGCTGCGGCTCCTAGTCCAAGTCGAAGAGGCCTTCGCCGCTCCAAGCGAGGTGCAACGGGAGCTCCACAACACCCTCAGCCTTGACAAGCGACGGGTCGTCAATGTCGTCGGGTGTGGCCACCGGGCGACACGCGATCCACGGCGATGATTTCAGCCCAGCATTGAGAACCATGACCACAATCCTACACCAACACGCTCGGTCCAGCCCCTCCACTCACTTGCTAGCCCTGATCGTTCATGGGGGTGTGGCGTTGAAGGGGTGCGCGTCCGCGGAAAAGCCCCTTTGGTGTGGGACGATGTGTGTTGTAAGTCACGTTTCGGTTCCACAGAAAGGGGCATCTCCGAGATGCAGGTTAGCAGCACTTGTGATGTGAGGGTGACGGGGGGTGGTGGGCAGGTCGCGGCGCATGCGGGTTTGTTCGTGTTGGGGCGTTTCGCTGACGGTTTGGGGCTTTGTGAGGCGTTGTCGGCGGCGGTTCCGGCGGCTGGTGAGCGGGCCCCGGTCCATGACCGGGGCAAGGTGTTGGTGCATTTGTTGTTGATGCTCGCCGGGGGCGGGGAGGCGTGCGCGGATATTGAGCATCTGAGGGCCCAGCGGGTGCTGTTTGGGGAGGTGGCGTCTGATTCGACTCTGTACCGCACACTGAGGGGTTTGGGGCCTGACGTGTTGGAGGGTCTGGCTTCGGCGGTGGCTGGTGTGCGCGCCGGGGTGTGGGAGCGCCGCGGCGACGTGTCTGGGTCGTCTCCGGTGGTTTTGGACATCGACTCGACTTTGGTGGAGGTGCACTCTGAGAACAAGGCTCAAGCGGCGGCGCATTTCAAGGGCGGGTTCGGGTTCCATCCGATGCTGTGTGTCACCGACGACGGCGAGCCGCTGGCGGTCATGCTGCGGCCCGGCAACGCCGCCGCGAACTCGATAGGCGACCACATAGAGGTGCTCGACGCTGCTGTGGCGCAGCTCCCCGCAGCGGTCGCCGCGGGGCACCGCGAACACGACGACGCAGAGTTGGCGGTCAGGCGGCTGCAGTTGCGTGTGGACGCCGCGGGCTGCTCTATCCATATCGCCGCTGCTTGCCGGGACCGCAACACCGAGTTCTTCATGACAGCACGCTCAAACAACCAGGTAACAGCCGCTATAGACGACAACCGCATCGACACCGAAATATGGCAGTCCGCCCTCGACGCCCGAGGCGAACCCGCCGAACGCGCCCAGGTCGCGGAGCTCACCAGTTTCGTCGACCTCTCCGACTGGCCCGACAAGACCCGTTTCATCACCCGCCGCGAGCCCCGCCACCCCGGAGCCCAACGCACCCTGTTCGACTCCGGCGCCTGGCGCTACCGCGGGTTCTACACCGACGCCGCAGGCGACCCCGCCGAACTCGACGCCCACCACAGAGCCCACGCCCGCATCGAGAACACCATCGCCGACCTCAAAGACTCCGGCCTGGCCCGCATGCCCTTCAGCGACTACAACGCCAACACCGCCTGGGCCGCGATGGTCGCGTTCAGCTTGACGCTCATCAGATGGTTCCAACAACTCCGCCTCGACGGACCCCTCGCCAAAGCCGCCCCCAAACGCCTCCGCTGGCAGCTATGGCACGCACCCGCGAGGCTCGTGCGCTCCTCACGCAAATGGACCCTGCGGCTGCTCCACTGGTGGCCCGCAACACCACAACTACTGCACGCCTGCCACCCCGGCGCCCCATAACCGGCTCTTCGCACCCCGACCCGACACAGCCTATGAACCACCCTGACCCGACGCGCCCCAACACGCCCCAACCCTGCCCGATGCTGCTTGAAAAAACTCAGAACCTGTCGCGCGAAGCCAGATACAACCCACACGCAGCCCAACCCCGAAACCCCAACCCCGAAACCACACCAAAACACGCACACCCAACCCGCTCACCAATACTCGTGAACGATCAGGGCTAGACCCTTCACCAGGTCTGCAGCGACCGACTCCACGTCCGGCAGTTTTGCAACTAACGGGCAGGCGAATTTGTAATTATCTTGAGGGCAATATCTAAATTGGGCTAGCGTCACCATGTGGACACCGTCGACCGACATCTGCAACCGCGGCTCGAGCGGGCGCTGGAACGTTCCCGCGTCGTGGTGCTCCACGGAGCCCGCCAATGCGGCAAGACCACACTTGCCCAACTGCTGGTCGAAGCCCGCGGGGGCGCATACGTCTCATTGGACGACGAGATCCACCGTCAAGCGCTGCTCGACGACCCCATGACCTACTTGGCCCGCCAACAGCGTCCGCTCGTGATCGACGAAGTCCAACTGGGCGGAGACCGGGTCGTCCGCTCCATCAAACAACTGGTGGACGCAGATCCCGCCCGTGGGCGCTTTCTGCTCACTGGTTCGACCAACTTCTTGACGGTCCCCAATATCAGCGAATCTTTGGCCGGGCGAATTCAACTCTTCCGCTTGTGGCCATTCTCAGAAGCCGAGTTGGCCCGAACCCGCGCCGACGTCATCGACCGCTGGTTCCAGGGAGATCCCGGGCCGCTGCCGGCAGAGAGCCTCGCCAAAGCCGACTACCTGGAGTTGGTCTGTCGAGGTGGTTATCCCGCAGTCGTCGACAGCGACCCCGATGAGCGCCGAGACTGGTTGCAGAGCTATGTGGAGACTGTGGTCCGGCGTGATGTTGCGCAGCTGGTCGACATCCGCAAAGCCGCGTCGCTTCCCGTTCTGTTGCGATGGGCCGCAGCGCTCACCAGCAACCAGATCAACGTATCGGCAGCTGCGCGCGATCTGGAGATCAGTCATCCCACCGCGGCCTCCTACCTGGACTGGCTCCAGACGGTCTTCTTGTTGCACGAGATCCCGGCCTGGTCCCGCAGTCTCTGGCCCAAGGCAGCCCGTCGCCCCAAGTTCCACCTGACCGACACGGGACTGGCAGCCCGCCTGCTCGGCCTGGGACCCGAGGCGCTTGCGTCGCCCACATCCCCCGCAACCGGGCCGCTTCTCGAATCGTTCACCGTCAACGAGATCATCCGTCAACTCGGCGCAGACCCGAAGGGCCGCAATCTGTGGCACTACCGCGACCGGCAGAACCACGAAGTCGACCTTGTCCTCGAGGGGGAAGACGGGCAGGTGGTTGCGGTGGAGATCAAGGCGACGAGTTCCCCCGCGCTCAGCCACATCGACAATCTCCGCTGGCTGCGCAACAAACTCGACGCGGTCAACCCCGGGTCCTTCGTTGCCGGGATCTTGTTGCATACCGGCACACACTGCGTCAGCCTCGACGACCGCCTCCACATGCGACCCATCAACTCCCTGTGGTCCGATTGAGGCCAACATCTCGTTGGGAGGCTCGGGATTTGAGTGGCAGAACGATCTGAGCGGAAGGCTCCCCACCAGTGCCACACGGTCGGGGTAGCTTGTACGCATGGTTCTTGCTCGTCTTTCGCCGTCGTCCCTTAGTGGTCTTGGCCGTACCGACAGGTCCGCTGCGGCATGAGCACGTCGGATCGGCGCCGTAAGGGAACGTCCACGTCCAACTTCGGAGTCGGACGGCGCGAGGGGCACGACGCGTCGGCGTTCTATGACCGGTTCCCGGCACCGGAGATCAGCAGCCGAGACGATGTCGTCTCCCCATCCCGCGTCGACACACTCTGGAAGGGCGACGCGCGGGACATGGATGCCCATGGCGACATCGCTGACGACTCGGTAGCGCTCGTAGTCACGTCGCCTCCCTACTTCGCAGGCAAGGAATACGAGGAAGCGCTGGGCTGTGGACATGTGCCGGCCGACTACATCGCCTATCTGGAGATGTTGGAGGCCGTGTTCGCGCAGTGCGTGCGCAAGTTGGAACCCGGTGGTCGCATCGCCGTCAACGTCGCCAACCTGGGGCGCCGCCCGTATCGATCATTGTCGGCTGATGTGGTGCAGATACTCCAGGACCGTCTGCGGCTGCTGCTGCGCGGCGAGGTGATCTGGCTCAAGGCGCGGGGTGCGACGGGCAGTTGTGCATGGGGCAGCTTCCAACAGCCCGCCAATCCGGTTCTGCGAGATCTGACCGAACGGGTTGTGATCGCTTCAAAAGGGCGCCTCGACCGGGCGCGGCCGGCCGCGGTGCGCGCCGATGAGGGGCTGCCCTCAGTGAGCACTGCGCATGTCGACGAGTTCATGGAAGCCACAACCGACGTGTGGGAGATCCCCCCCGCTTCTGCCACGCGAGTGGGCCATCCCGCGCCGTTCCCGGTGGAGTTGCCGCAGCGTCTGATCGAGCTCTACACCTATAGGGGCGACTTGGTGCTCGACCCGTTCATAGGGTCCGGAACCACCGCCGTGGCCGCCGTGCGCTCACAACGCCACTACGTCGGCTTCGACACCGACGCCGGATACATAGACACCGCTGAGCAGCGCATCGCCGCAGAGCGGCAGGCACCACCCGAGCGCTCCGGCTCGCTCAACTGGTCGGTCGCGGCTCCGCGTCGAAAGGGACGCAAAGGTCAACTGAGTTTCTCCGAGCAGGTTCTCGGCGCCTCGGCACCGCAGAACGGAAGCCAGGTTGAAGCTCATCGCAGCACATCCCCTGAGAACAAAGACTCTGTGAACGAAGACTTCCAGGCTCGGGCGGGGGAGGAGGGCCGAAAAGCCCAGGAGATGGCACTCGCGGTCCTAGTCCGTTGTGGTTTCAGGGTGATCGATGAGAAAGTCTCCGAGGGCTGTGGCGTGCAGGTCAACTTCAAGGCTCTCGACCAGAAGGGGCAGCCTTGGTGCTTCGACGTGTCGGGGGCGTTCAGCGTGACCCAGCGCCCGGGCCTTCGCCGCACCGACACACTCTGGAAGGCGCTCGGCAAAGCATCCGTGCTGCATTCGAAGAATCCCGAGACCCGGCTGGTCCTCCTCACCACCGACCGCCCCGCTCGCAACAGCGCAGGCGACCGTGCGCTCAAGGAGCTCACCGGGCCCGGCAAAGCAGTTCGGGCCGTGATCGAGATGGTTTCACGCGAGGACCTTGAGCGTCTCGCGGGTTTGGCGGGCGGTGAAACAGAAGACTATGAGTAGTCCACCAATTGATGGGAGCGCAGGCTTCCGGCTTCTCCGTTGACGTGTTCCCGGACGAACCCATTCGGAGTTCGTTGCTTGACGAACAGACTGTGGAACTCGAACTCAAGCTGACACCGATCTTCGCCGATCCGGTCAACTGACTGTTTGTCTCAGGTTCGTGGCATTGTGTGGGGCGTGAATCCAACGATTCCGGCTGACGAACGGAGATGCCCATGGTGATGGCCAACACGGAACGTATCGCCAAGGCGCTCGACCTTCTGCGCGACGGGCTGCGACCGAAGTGCGAAGAGACGTGGCAGGGGTTCTACGGCGACGACTGGCTCCAGAACGTCAACCAGAGGCTCCACAATCCGCTGCGCGAACCCTCCACCGACGATGCCGCGTTCCTGTTGACAGGTATCAAACTCACCTGGAACGAAGTGTTCGGCCACGGCTTTCCCACGGGGGTGCGCTCGATGGTGTTCGAAGTGTCCGACGCCCGCAACAAATGGGCGCATCAACAGTCGGTGTCCACCGACGACACCGTTCGGGCGCTCGACTCCATGGAACGAGTGCTCGAGTCGTTCGGCAACGCAACCGAACGACACCAGATACGCGGCCTGCGGCAGGACCTCATGCGCCAGATGGTGGACGAGCAGTCCCGCTCCGAGCGCCGCCGCACCGCAGCCAAACCCGCAGAGGGCCGGCCCGAGACCGGGCTGACCCCGTGGCGGGAGATCATCACTCCACACGGTGACGTCGCGTCCGGACGCTTCGAGCAGGCCGAGTTCGCCGCCAATCTATACGACGTGCTGGAAGGCACCGCAGAAGCGGAGTACCAGGATCCCCGTGCCTTCTACGCCCGCACCTACCTCACGCAGGGTCTGGAAGAGATGCTCGCGGGAGCGGCACGCCGGCTCTCCGGGGAGGGTGGCGACCCCGTGATCGAGCTGCAGACCAACTTCGGTGGCGGCAAGACCCACTCCATGATCGCGCTGTACCACCTGGCCTCGGGCGAACCGGCCGCAGAAATGCCCGGTATCGGTGACGTGCTGGCCGCGCAGGGAGTGTCGCTTCCAGAACAGATAAACCGGTCAGTCCTCGTCGGGCAGATGATCCAACCGGCTACACCCGAGGATCCCGAACCTGACGTTCGTCTCAACACCCTGTGGGGTCGCCTCGCCTACCAACTCGGCGGACGGGAAGCCTACGAACTGGTGCGTGCCGACGACGAAGCCGCCACCAACCCGGGAGCTGCACTGGTCAAGCTGTTCCAGCAGTTCGGCCCTGCGGTCGTACTGATCGACGAGTGGGTGGCCTACGCTCGCCAACTTCCAGACGGGTCCAGCCCCAACGCCGTTCGACCGGCCGGAGGCGACTTCGACACGCAGTTCACGTTCGCGCAGGCGCTGACCGAAGCGGCAGCGGCTGTGCCCAATGTGGTGGTGCTGATCGCGATCCCGGCATCAGACATCGAGACCGGCGGTCCCAAGGGGCGCACGGCACTCGAGAGGCTCAAGAACGTCGTGGCCCGCAAGGCGGCGCAATGGCAGCCGGCATCGCCCGACGAATCCTTCGAGATCGTGCGCCGTCGCCTGTTCGACCCGATCACCGCCGAGCAGGCCAAGGTCCGGGACGGCGTGATCCGGGCGTTCAGCGAGATGTACCGCAAGCACGCCAAAGAGTTCCCTCCCAGAGTCGGAGAAGGCGAGTACCGGCGTCGCATGGAACTCTCCTATCCGATACATCCGGAGCTGTTCGACCGCCTGTTCGGGGACTGGTCGGCACTCGAGAAGTTTCAACGCACCAGGGGAGTGCTGAGGTTGATGGCGCTGGTGATATCGCAGCTGTGGCAGCGTGACGACCGATCGCTCATGATCATGCCGGGAAGTTTGCCGATGGACTCGGGTCCGTTGGTGAGCGAGATGAAGAAGTACCTCGACGAGGGCTGGGACCCGGTAATCAAATCAGACGTGGACGGTGAGAACGCTCTCCCGTTGCACATCGACAGCGAGTTTCCCCACTTCGGACGGATCTCGGCCACCCGTCGGGCTGCGCGCACCGTGTACATGAGTTCTGCGCCGCGGCCCGACGGCAAACGCGGCGTCGACGTCAAGTCGGTGGTACTGGGCTGCGCGCAACCCGGCGAGTCCCTCGGCCAGTTCTCCGACGCACTGCGCCGGCTCTCGGACCGGGCGACGCACCTGTATGTAGACGGCTCCCAGTACTGGTACTCGCTTGTTCCCAACGTCACCCGGATCGCCGAGGACAGAGCCTCCAACTACGACGAGCGCGATGCCGAGGATCTGGCGCGGAGAATGGTCGCTGAGCAGCGCGACCGCGGAGATTTCCACACGGTGCAAGTATTCGCTGAAGGTCCGGGTGACGTACCCGACAACGACGACGGCGTGCGGCTCGTTGTGCTGGCGCCCAAGTTCACGCATTCCGCAGGCGACGACAAGTCCAAGGCGATCGAGATGGCGGCGACGATTCTCTCCAAACGAGACGCCGGGCCGCGGCTGAACCGCAATCTGCTGGTGTTCGTTGCACCGGGCACCAACCGCGTCGGCGAACTGCTCGATGCGGCCCGTGCCCACCTCGCCTGGCGCTCGATCGTCGACGGCAGCGACGACCTGCAACTGACTGCGTATCAACTCCGCCAGGCGCAGACCAAACTCGACGACTCCCGCAAACAGGTCGAGTCGCTAATCGCGGAGACTTTCAACCTGCTCCTCACCCCGGAGCAATTGCCAGGGACCTCTGAGATCGTGTGGCAGACGAGCCGTGCTGCGGGGGAGGACACGATTGCGGTTCGTGCCAGTCGTAAGCTGCGAAGCGAGGAGAAGCTCATCTCCAAATACAGCGGCGTGCGGGTGCGTATGGACATCGACCGCGGCGAACTGTGGTCCGACCGCGGAGACTTGGCTGTCGGAGAACTCTGGTCGACATACGCCCGCTTCTGCCACATGCCGAGGCTGGGATCGTTCGAGGTGATGGCCGACGCTCTTTCGACCGGTGTGGCGGACTTTGACTGGGAGCAGACGACCTTCGCCTATGCCGACGTGCACGACGGTGAACGCTGGCTCGGCGTCCGCACAGCGCAGCATGTGACTCCGACACACAGCGGCCTGTTGATCCGTCCGGAGAGTCTGCCCCCGCCCGCAGACCCCGAACCCGATGCCGGTGCTCCGGCAGAAGAAGGGGCCGGCGGTGCTGCCGACGCCGAAGCCGACGGCCGTGGACCCGATGGTTCAGCCGAAGGCACAACCGGTGCCACTTCAGGGCCGACGGAGTTCTACGCCGAGTTCCAATTGGACCCGGTTCGCTGCATCAGGCAGCTGGGCGAGATCGCCGAACACGTGACCGCCCGGCTCGGCCCGGAGGTCGAAATCACCCTGGAAGTCCGCGCCCGCAACGACGACGGGTTCGACGACGCCACCCGACGCACGGTCTCCGAGAACGCGACCAACCTGGGCTCCCGATCCTCCGAATTCGAATAGCCTGTCCCCGCGCTCGACGTGATACAGGGATTTTCGCTCCCGATTCCGATATTGCGGTTGACACTTCTCGTGGTGCGGCGGCAGAATTTAGGAGCCTGGAGCACTAGCTTTGGGAAGTGGGGCCGCCGACATACTCACCGAAGTCGGCGACCCCGCCCGCTACAGCACCAAGAACCGCTTCGCCTCAGCCAACGGCACCGCCCCAATCGAGGCCAGCTCAAGACGTGTCATGCGCCACCGGCTCAACCGAGGCGGCAACCGCCGACTCAACAAGTCCCTCCACATCGCCGCCATCGCCCAAATATCACGCCCCGACACCGAAGGACGCGCCTACTACCAGCGCTGCCTCGACCGCGGCAAAACCAAACGAGAAGCCATCCGAGCACTCAAACGCCGCATCTCAGACCGAGTCTGGACCTGCCTCCAAAACGACCTCCAAACAAGAAACCACACCCCGGCTTGACATAGAAGCTCAACTAGGGACTGAAGGAGGCCGGCCTGAATCAGTTGCGGGTCAAACAGAGGCGGACTTCGGTGCCTTGGCCACAGGAGCTGATGATTTCGCAGACACCGCCAACCCGTTGAAGTCTCCCATGGATCGAATCACGGATTCCGTGATGCTCCTCACCGACCGTTTCAGGGTCGAAACCGACACCGCGATCACGAACAAAAATCTCTACTCCTTCGTCGGTCGCTTCGACATAGACACCGATATCGGACTGGCCCGACCACCTCGCGGCATTGGTCATGGCTTCACCGGTCGCGGCCACTAAAGATTCCATCGCCGAGTCGAGCTTGGCGTCACCGACCACAACCACATCAATCACCGCCCCGTGACGATCCTCAACGACACCAGCGAGATGTTCGACAGCAACTCTAACCGTGGTTTGCTGGGGACCGTGTTTCTCGCCGTGTTTCTCGCCGTACAACCAGCTTCGCAACTCCCGCTCCTGGCGTCGCGCCAAAGCCGACATGTGAGCCGGATCGTCTGAACGCTGAACCAACGCCAGCGTCTGCAGAACCGAATCGTGCAGGTGTGCTGCAACCTGGGCGCGCTCGTCGGCACGAATTCGCTGCTGCCGCTCCGTTCGCCGGTCGCGCGCCAACACAGCAACCCAAGGACCGAGGATCAACGCCAGCCCACCCACGACCAACACCGTCGACAACAACCCGTCGATCACGACCCTCAGCGAAACGTTGGCCGCCACCAACACACCGATTCCGAAGGCAACCAGAATCGTGCCTCCAGTCATTCGAATGGCGAACGTCCTCCCAACCGAAGCAATCGGTTGAACCCTCCAAACCACCACACCAACACCGAAAGCGACGCAGAGAGCAGGCCAAATAAAGGCATCGGGCAACGTGACTCGGAGGTGACGTGCCAACAACACCGTGCCTGACACAGTCAATGCCAGCCCGATAGCACGCCTTGTGACCGTAGAAGCAGGAATCGCTGCGCTGGAAGGTTTAGTTGACGTGTCCTGTGGGAACAAGAGCCAAGCCAACAAATAAATGAAGACACCGACCCAAGCCAGAGTCAGGGCAACGAAAGCCACTCTGACGATGGTCACGTCAATGCCGAGACGGTCGCTGATCCCCGCACACACGCCGGCGATGATCCGGTCTCGGTTTGATCGTGTGGGTAAAGCCCCTCTGTGCCAGACCATGGTCTTGATGATGACACGAAGTGTTCGTCGATCACATGGGGGACAACCCTTATTTTTCTGGTTGGCTCAGGGAAAGATCAGGGTCATCCCCCATTTGTTCCAGCATCGGCAGCGTTCACAATGGACCCATGACCAAAGACCCGCCATCCGAATCCGAAGAACCCGACGACCTTGAGGTAGCAGAGTCTGCCGATTCCGAGCAGACAGAATCCAACGATCCGAAAGAAACCGAACCCGACCATGCGCCCGCAGGGAAACGCAAGTTCGGCTGGCCCGCGGTACGCAGAAGCCGCGATGACCGACTAGTCGCCGGTGTAGCCGGAGGTCTAGGAGAGTTCTTCGGCGTAGACCCCGTCATCGTCCGCATCGGCTTCATTGTCCTCACCTTCTTTGGTGGAGTCGGAATGGCGCTGTACCTTGTGAGCTGGCTGATAGTGCCACCCGCCGACTCGGGCAGCATCCTTGCCGATTCCCTGCGAAGCGGCGTTCCCCGCAGAATCCGAAACCTCACATCCGTTGCGCTGATTGTTGCGGGTCTGGTCCTGACCGCATTCCTGAGCCGCGACGTGTTTGGAGTGTTCACAAGAGTGTCAAGCACAGCGCCATATCTGGCACTTGCATTGATTGTCGCCGGAATAGGGCTGGTCTTTTGGCCCCGCCGGTCGGCGCCCCCCCTGGACACTCCGGCCGAACCGACTGCTGTGCCGACCACAGCAACGGTGCCGTCTCCTCCCTCGGCGTTCGGCTCGGAGTGGCCGGGGGCAACCCTGCGCGATGAGATGCACGACGGGTTGCCCGACGAACCAGAAGAACCAAGAATGAGTCGGCGAGAGCGCAGAGCCGAGCGCCGTTTACATCGCCGCGGTCAATCAACGGTCACTCTGTTGACCCTCGCCGCGCTGGCAGTGCTCACAGGGGGCGCAATCCTGTTGGATCGGCTGGACGTCGAACGGGTGCTTCTCGGAGAGTTCTTTGCCATTGCCGTACTGGTTGTTGCGTCCGCGCTGTTGGTGTCGGTCTTTATCGGACGGAACTGGGTGCTGATGGTGCTCGGAGTACTACTGCTTGTGCCACTGGTCGTTTTCTCGGGTAGCGATGTCTCCTGGTGGTCGGGGTACGGCGATGTCGAGTCCGTGCCTCGAAACGCCGATTCGTGGGAACGTGAAGTCAAACATGGAATCGGCAACCTTGTCGTGGACCTGAGATCGCTGGACCGAGACTCATTGGAATCAACTGGACGGATCAACCGCGACATCGCTTTGACCGCCGGTCAAGTCACCCTGAAGATCCCAGCGGATCTGAGAGTCAGGACCAACGCACGTATAGGAGCGGGCGAAATACGCAGTGGTGAGAAGGTGACTTTCAGGAATGTGTCACTGCCGAGGATCAACAATGGAAGCTTCTACTGCGTCAATGCCGAGTACACCTACGGCGTCGATGAGGAGATCCCCGACTTCCGGAGAGCAGAAGCATTCTGCGGACAGGTTCCAGATGAGCTCCAACGCGTCGACGTTATCAATTACAAGAAACTCAAGGGCATAGACCTAGAGGTCAACCACGCCACCCACAGTGATTACGACATCAACGTCAATGTTGAGGTTGGGGTGGGAAGAGTCCGAGTCGTGCGTTACCCGACGCACCTTCGCTGAGGAGAGATCATGAACCAGAACACAACCCCGAAGAGTTCAACACAACACAAGATTGCGTCTGCTGACCTGGTCTCACTCGTGGCAGCGTTGATATTCGGAGCAGCAGGAGTCGTCAGCCTGGCAGGTGAACCGCTCGCCGAGATCGACCTCGTCGTGCTGGCCGCCGCCGCGTTGGTAGTGATCGGCTTAACGCGCTTCGTTGTGGTCCCTGTCCGTTCCCGTGCCCGCCGCCGGGCTGCGGCTGAACCCGCTGAGCATCAGGACGAGCAGGATCAAGCCAAGGACCAAGACCAGACCCAGGAGCAAGACCAGACCACCGAGTCTTGACGGAGTTGCTGCCTCACGGGTAGCGGTGCTCGGCGAACACATCAAGTCCGATCAGCACCTCCGGAGTTCCGAGAACCTCCTGCACTGCGTAAGCGCTGACTGAGCGCTGAATGCTCGATCGAACGGGTGTGGGCCGCGGCACAGACCGGGGGTTTCGGTCGCCGAAAGCGCCCTGCAGGTACATGGCGGTATCGGCTTCACCTGGGAATCCGAGGTTCATCTCTATCTCAAGCGTGCTCAACTCGACCAGACAGCGTCCGGCGATGCTCGTCATCACCGTGAGCGTCTCGCGGCGATGTTGACTCAACGGCTCGAAAGTGGCGGTTCGGTGCTGACTTGAGGCACGATTGGGCGGTTAGTCTCAACCCATTGAGAAGAATCGCCAGAAGAAGGTTGCCATGTCGATTGACCGCCGCTCCCGCCTGCAGAACGATGTTCGCGACCTCGAACGCGACGAGGTGTTCGATTCGCTGCTGCCCCAGGCAATCTCTGAACACGGCCCGCTGGCTGGTCGTGGCGTGACGTACAAGGAACTTCCTCCGGTGAACCTGCGCGTAGACGATCGTGCAGTCACACTGCGCGCGAACGGCAGCACGTTGGCACTCGAGGAGGGTGATGAGCCCGCCGGCGTGACCGCTGAGATGCCTGCCGACGCCCTGTCGGACCTGATACAGGACCATCAGTCAACCATGGGTTTGGCAATGACCTCGCGGGTGAAACTGACCAGCGGCAACATCAACGAATGGATCGGTTGGGAGCCGGCGTTTCGAGCCCTGCTCGACGGGCGCAGGGTCCACGAGACCGGCGATGTGACATTTGAGGATCTCAACGGCGACGAACTCGACCTGAACCGGACTTTCAAGATCGACGATGACCGTGAAGAGATGGCCCACTTCCTGAGCGAGGCCGGGTTCCTGCACCTCACGGGCATCTTCGAGCCAGACGAGATGGACACCGTCGGCGCCGACATTGATGAGTGGATCGCGAAGGCAACCCCCGATGACGGCGAATCCTGGTGGGCCAAGGACAAAGACGGGGTCGACCAGGCTGTGCGCATCCTGTTCTTCTTGGAGAAGTCGGCCGCATTGCGAGAGATCGTGCAGGATGAGCGCTACCAGTGGCTCACCGAATTGACCGGTGACGGTCATCGGCACAACGGCGGTGCTGAAGGTCTGGTCAAGCCGCTCGGCATAGTGCAGGGGCTGTCGGACCTTCCCTGGCACAAGGACTGCGGCCAGGGTCGCCATTCCTACATGTGCAACGCAATGACCACGGGGATCAGCGTCACCGGAGCTGATCGGGTGAGCGGCGCGCTCGGGGTGATCCCGGGGTCGCATCGGGCCAACACCATGGCCACCGGGCGCGACCCGAATCTCGATCTTCAACCGAGGATGCTGGAGACCAGCAAAGGCGACGTCACGGTCCATTGCAGCGACACCCTGCACCGGGCACACCCGCCGGTCGAGCGACCCCGCAAGGTCGTCTACTCCTCGTTCGGGTTGCCGCCCCTGCCCGGAGACGTCGTCAGGCCCAATCCGCGCTACAGCCGTGAGGCACGCGCCGAGTTGACCGACGTGACCGATCGCATTGCTGCCGCCGACAACCCGAACGACCCACGGCGTTACCGCGCCGGCCGCTAGGCGGCGAACTCGATCAACGCCGCCGGCCGCCTCTGTGGCTTTCAGGGGTCCGCTGATCTGTCGGGCAGCAGGTCACTGCCGGCGCATGATTCCTTCTAGCAACTCGTTGAACCGAGGCATCCCGGGTCGTCTGGCACCGAGCATGACGGTGCTCGAAGCAACCGCGTTTCGGCGGTCACGAGATTGCGTGGCGTTCGCGGAGATTGCGGGCGATCACCATCTTCTGGATTTCGCTGGTGCCCTCCCCGATGATCATCAGCGGAGAGTCCCGGAAATACCTCTCGACGTCGTACTCCTGGGTGTATCCGTTGCCGCCGTGGATTCGCAGAGCATCGGTGCAGATCTCGAAGGCCGTCTCGGAGGCGAACAGTTTCGCCATGCCCGCTTCGAGGTCTATTCGATGGCCTGAGTCGTATTTCTCGGCAGCGTCGTAGGTCATCAGTCGTGCCGCCTGGAGCTTCGTGGCCATCTCGGCGAGCTTGAACGAAATGGCTTGGTGCTCGAAGATCGGCTTGCCGAACGCCTCGCGCTGCTGGCTGTACTTCATGGCTGCGTCGAAGGCGGCTTGGCCGACCCCGACGGCGCGCGCTGCAATGTTGATCCGGCCCAGTTCCAGTGCCGACAGAGCGTAGCGAAGCCCGTTGCCCAGGCCTTCTGGGCCTCCGAGAAGGTTGGCGTCTGGTACCCGATGGTCGACATAGCTCATCTCAACCGTCTCAACACCCTTGTAACCCAGCTTGCGGATGTTTCTCGAAGTTCGGATCCCCTCGAATTGGCTGCCTGGTTCCTTCTCGACGATGAAGCAGGCAATTCGATCGTCGGGGGTGCGGGCGAGCAGCATCACCAGCGACGCCCGCTCACCGTTGGTCACCCACATTTTGGTGCCGTTGATGATCCATTCGCCACCGTCTTTGACGGCTTTGCAACGGAGCGCGCCTGCATCGCTGCCGCTGTCGGGCTCTGAGAGGGAGAACGCAGCCCGGTAGTGGCCGTCGACCATTCTCGGGAGGTGCTTCGAGCGCTGTTCGTCGGTGCCGTATCGCTCGATCATGACCGAGGCGATCTTGTGGGTATTGAGGATCCCCGAGAGGCTCATCCATCCCCGGCTGAGTTCTTCTATCAGACGGGCGTAGGTCTTTGCGCTCAGCCCGAGGCCTCCGTATTCGGCGGGGATGGTCGCTCCGAAGAGGCCGAACTCGCACATCTGGTCGAACATCTCCTGGGGGAACTCATCGGCGTGCTCGAGTCCGCTCGCGCGGGGAACAACTTCGCGATCGACCCAAGTGGCGACCACCGAGACGAGCTCATCGGCGATCTCTTGATCGGCACTGTCTGGGCGGCTCATACGGGTTGTCTCCTGCGGTGAGTCTGCACGTTGCCAAACTAGAACAGTTCAACAGTTCGCAGTGTACGAGCACCCCTTGGGAGGGCTCGATCGAGCCCTCCCAAGGAGTAAGAGGCCGAGCGGATTGATCCCGCACACGGCCGCGTCGAGCGAGGCCGTTGCCCGAGCGGCCCGTGAGCGCAGTGAACAAGAGCGGGAGACGGCAGGTCTCGGCGCACCCACGATGTTCAATCCGCGCACGTTCTAGGCGAACCACCTCAGCTGGACGGGAGTTCCAGTATCCAGCCGATCAGGATCAGATTCGAGTTGGTGAGACTCCGTCCGTCGGCTTGGATCCTGCCCATGTTCAACTCGAGGATCTCCCTCCAACGCGTGCCCGAACCCAGATGGGTCCTGGCGAGCCCCCACAGAGTGTCCCCGCGAACGACGGTGACCGTGGTCGGCTCCGGCTCCGGCTCCGGCTCCGGCTCAGGTTCAGGCTCCGGCTCAGGTTCAGGCTCCGGCTCCGGCTCCGGTTCCGGTTCGGGAGTCAGTGCCACGATTCGGTTGTCGCCGCCGACCGGGTAGTCGGCCGCGGTGATCTCCCCGCCCAGGTCGGCGGATATGTAGTCCGCGAGGGCCTGCTGGTAGCTGACGCCCATCTTGGTGAACTCGAGGTCAGCGAGCGGATAACAGTCTCCGCCGCCGGCCAGGAAGTCGATGGTGGCCAGCCCAACCGGACCACCGGGCACCACAGCCCCGTCCTCGACGATGACGGTTCCGTCATCAAGAACCACATCGCGCACCCGGGATCCGGGGTCGCCGATGAGCGAGCAGTCGCCGTCGCGGTCGGTCTCGCGGGCGGTGGCAGTCGGATCGTAGGACAAGGTGAACCCTGAGACCTGCGCGAACTGGCCGCCGGCACCCGGGATCCGGTCTACTGCCTGCTCGAGCAGCACATGGAACGTCTCACGCGGAACTTCGAGCACCACCACGAAGTTGCGGAACGGGGCGATGTCCCAGGTGTCGCCGGTGGTTATGTCACCGGCTGGGATCACCGCGTCGTTGCGGATGCCGCCGCCGTTCTGGATGGCGACATCGGGTGCTGCGATCCCGAAGGAGTCCGCGAGGTTGGCAGCGGTGGCTCGCAGTGCGTCTGCGTGGAGGTTGCCCTGGTTGGTGGAGGTGGTGCGCACCATGGCGCGGCGACCGTCGAGGTCCACCTCGCTGGCGCCGATCACGTCGGCGTCGACTTCAGCCACGGCTTCCGCGAGCGGTTCGACCACGTCGGCCTGCACGTCCGGATCAGGTGTCACGTCGAAGCTGACAGCGACGGAGCGGCCGCTGCTGTCGACGATGTTGCCGTCACCGTCGAAGGTCACGCTGAGAGCGCCGATACAGCGGTAACCCCCGGGCGCGGTGATCACCGGCACCTCGACGTCGTTGGAGTCGGTCACCAGGGTGGGGTAGGGGCCGGCCGGTTCGTCATCGGGCATACAGGTGTCGCCCTCGTTGCGCAGCAGGTCGTCGCCTCCCCCGGCGATGACCACGTCCACGTCGGTCAGCGAGGCCACAAGCTCGATCTCCTCATCAACGTCTTGGAGGTGGCTGACCAGGATGATCTTGTTGACGCCCTGCTCGGTCAGCGACTCAGCTTCGGCCGACACTGCGGCGAGAACGTCGGAGATCACCACGTTGCGAGGCGAGGAGATGTTGGGGAGCTGCGGTGTGACCGCGCCGATCACCCCGATCTTCTGCCCGCCGGTCTTGACGATCGTGCTCGCTGCAAGCCTGCCGTCGTCGACCAGCGCCTGTAGCACGGGCTCGGCGGAGAAGTCGGCATTGGCGGACAGGAACGGTATCGACGGTGTGAACCCCTCAATGAACCTGGCTGTCACCTCGGGGCCGAGGTCGAAGTCGTGGTTGCCCAGAGCCATGGCGTCGTAGAGACCGCTGAGAGCGATCGAATCGTAGAGGGCGCCCTCTCTGGCCAAGGAGACGCCGAGTTCCTGCGAAGCCAGGAAGTTGTCGCCCGAAGTGAGGGTGATCACTCCGTCGCCGTCGGTTTCCGCAGCGGCCTGCATCTGCTTCATCTGAGCCGCGAAACGGGCCACGCCGGGGAATCCGGCGTCCTCGTCGGGCAGGAGCTTCGACTCGCCGTCGTTGTTGTGCAGGATCGTGAGCGTGAAGCTCTCAGTGCTGACCGGCGCCGGAGTGTGTGCCTCCGCCGAAAGGGTCAGCGATGCGAGCAGTGCCCAGACCAGGGCCGGCGCGGCTAGAACCGCGATCGGCTTTTTAAGGTATTTTTTGGCCATCTTCGGCGCCTCCTGGAGAAAGACCGGGTGAGTTGAGCGCATCGTAACGGCACATCGGCCCGGATTGCCAAGCGGAGCGTCGCGGAGATTCCAAACCAGCAACCACAATCCGGCGTCGGTTGTGATTCACGCCTCAGCGGTCGAACATTTTGTAGCGGACAGGCAGATGCTTGGGTCCGACCACGAAACTCGACGCCACGTACTCCGCGGGGCCCGCATGCTCCATCGACTCGATCCGCGACGCCATCTGCGCCAGCAGTGCCTTGATGCTGGCCCGGGCCAGATGGGCGCCCAGGCAGTAGTGCTCCGCCCAACCGAAGCCGAGATGCCGGTTGGGGCTGCGACCGATGTCGAATCGGTGCGGGTCTTCGAAGACGGTCTCGTCGCGGTTGCCTGAAGCGTAGAAGAGCGCAAGGATCTGACCCTCTTTGATCTCCTGTCCGTCATAGACGAGATCGCGGGTTGCGGTTCGTTTCATGTAGTTGACCGGTGCTGTGTAGCGGACCACCTCTTCCACAGCGGACTTGAGCAGGCTCGGGTCTTCACGCAGGCGTCTCAACTCGTCGGGATTGTCGAGGAAAGCCTGGAACGCTCCGGTCAGTGAATGGCGGGTGGTGTCGTGCCCGGCGTTGAAGATGATCAGGTAGTAGCCGAGCGTCTCGATGTCTCCCAAGGGTTCGCCGTTGTCGAAGGTGGCGTTGGCCAGCATGCCGGCAAGATCGTCGCGGGGGTTGGCACGGCGGTCTTGGATGATGGCGTTGAACATGTTGAAGAACTCCATCATCAACTCGGAGCTGGCTTCGCGGCGATCATCGCCCGGGCGCCTGAGTTCAGGATCGTCGCCGGCGAGCAGTTGGCTGGTCAGTTCCAGCAACTGCTCTTCTTGATGCGGTTCGATCCCCAGGATTGTCGCCAAGACCCGCAGAGGGTGCTTCTGGGTGATGTTCTCGACGAAGTCGGCTTCGCCTTCGGCGCCGAGACCGGCCAAGACGGTGCGGGCGCTGGCCTCCACGATCTCGTCGAGCCGCTCGATACCTCTAGGCGTGAAGTAACCGCTGGCCACCTTGCGAAAAATACGATGGTCGGGAGGGTCCATCTCGATGATCGTCTTCATCTGGACCGAATAGCCTGCGGCCTGTCGCTCCACTTGTTCGTGGGACAACACCACGATCCCGTTGCTGTTGCAGAAGTCCTCGGGACGACCTGAGATCTCGATGATGTCGGCGTGTCTGGTCACAGCCCAGAACGGCTCACGATCCTCCGTCTCGAAATACTGCAACGGCTCTTTGCGAAGCTGTGACCATTGCGGGTGCGGTTGGCCCGACTCGCCGTAGCGAACCGGAGAGATGAGATCGAGCCCGTCTATCGCCATGCCCGAAACGATAGATCAGCCGTTGCCCCAACTGCATAATTCCGCACGGTCCGTTTGTGTTCGTCGGGGTTGTCCGTGGGTTCGTCGGGTTATGCGCCTTGGCCGGTGAGCGCGGCCAGGATCGAATCCTCGAAACCCCAGTCGACGGTCTGGGTGTGAGCGAGACCAGCGTCGCTGTACCAGCCGAAGGTGTGGTCGACCATCGACTCGAAGGAGTGTCGGGGCGCCCAGCCGATGTCGCCGCGGAGACGGTCGATCGAGAACACCGTGCTGGAGTTCCAGTGATGAATATTGGGCGCAAGGTGCTGCACGAGTTGCGCCAACTGGAACCGTTGCGCACCGCGGGACACTCTGGCGCTGCCCGACGCCCGCACTGTCGACCGAGTCTGCAGTCCAACGCCGGTATTGGCAGCGACGTCGAGCAGCTGCTCGCCGCTCCACAATGCGTCCATGACCGGATGCGGGATGTAACGCACATCGGCGGCCCTGCCGATGGCCGCCGAGATGGCGGCGACGTAGTGGTTGCGGGTTATGGCCGTGTTGCCGGTGAGGTTGTAACGGCGGCCGAACGTCTCGCTGCGACCCATCATCTGCTCGAGCGCCGTCGCCTGGTCGTCGACGTGGCCGAGCTGCAGCAGGGTCTGCCCGTCGCCGGGTATCAGCACCGGCCTGCCGTCGAGAATGCGGCGAAACATGCGTTGCTCGCGGGCTTCGATCATGTTGTGCGGCCCGAAGACCATGGAGAAGGCCGCGCTGGTGGCGGGGAAGTCGTGCTCGCGGTGGGCTTTCCACAAGAGGTCCTCGCACAGCAGTTTGTGCAGTCCGTATTCGTTCTGACGGTCGCTGCGGTCGTCGGGGTGGCTCTCGGTGATCGGCAGCACATCGGCTCGGGCATAGGTGACCGTCGAAGAAGCGAAGAGGTAGTGGCCGACCCGGCCGCAGAACAGATCGATCATCAGCTCGACGTCTTGGGGGTGATATGCGGTGATGTCGGCGACCACGTCCCATTCGGTCCCGGCGAGTGCAGCTCGGACGGTGTCTGCTCGGCTGCGGTCGGCGATGAGACGGCCGACCGAATCCGGTATCTCAGCGGTGCTCCGGCCGCGGTTCAACACGGTCACCCCATGCCCTTGGCGCACAAGTTCGTGTACCAGCGCCAAGCCGTTGAAGTTCGTCCCACCCATCACCAGAACTTTCACCCCCACAGCGTAGATGGTTACTCTGGCTGACCTGTGAGTTGCTACGGCGAGACTCCGGCATCGCACGACGACCTCTTCCTGCCGGACCCGCCACCGGCGGAGGTGCGCTGCACGGTGGTGTCCGTCGATGACCATGTCGTCGAACCGCCCCACCTCTTCGAGGCCTGTATGCAGCCGGGACTCCAGACGAGATCGACCCCGAGGTGCTAGAGGTGCCCGACATCATTGCGGAACAGGCAGAATGCGCCGAACCGACAGTTTGATTTGACTCGTGGAAGCCCTCGGCGAACTCCGCCGGCGGTTCTCAGCCGTTGGGCAGCAGGACCGTGCGGGCCTCGGTGCCGGTCTTGATGGCGTCGAAGGCACCCTGGAGCCCGTCGAGGCCGGCGGTGTTGCTGATCAGCTGATCGAGTTTGAGTCGGCCCTTCAGGTAGAGGTCGGCCAGCATCGGGAAGTCCTTGCGGGGACGGGCGCCACCGGCCCGGATTCCGAGGAGGTTCTTGTTCTGGTGCAGAGCCTGGAACGGGTAGGTGACTTCGGCAGTGAGATCGGGCACTCCCACCGCGCAGATGTTGCCGCCCGGGCGGGTCATCGCCAGACAGTCGGTGAGGAGCTTTGTTGAACCCACCACCTCGAAGGCGTGGTCGACGCCCGCGCCAGTCATCTTCTTGACCTCGTTGATCACGTCGACGCCCTCTTCAGCCAGAATGAAGTCGGTCGCTCCGAAATCCACGGCGAACGCCTCCTTCTCGGGAACCCGGTCCACAGCAATGATCCGACTGGCCCCGCAGAGCTTGGCTGCCTGGATGACATTGAGGCCGACACCGCCGGCGCCGATGACCACACAGGTGTCGCCGAGCTGCAGCCGTGCCCGGTTGAACACCGCGCCCGTGCCGGTGATGACACCGCAGCCGATCAGCGCCGCGGCGGTGAGGGGCATCTCCGCGGGGATCGGGATGCACTGGTTCTCGCCTACGATCGTCTCCTGCACGAAGGCGCCGATCCCCGCGAAGTTGTAGAGCGGCTGGTCGCCTTCACGGTAGGGCTGGGTGAGGTTGCCCATGGAAACGCTGCAGTTCCCCGGGTCGCCTCCCTCGCAGTCCGCGCAGTGACCGCAATTGCTGAAAGTCGACAAGATGACATGGTCCCCGACAGCGCAGTAGGTGACCGCTGAGCCCGTCTCCACGACCACGCCGGCGGCCTCGTGGCCCGGCACCAGCGGTGTCGGCATGTAGTACTTGCCGTGTACGCAACTCAGATCGGATCCGCACACCCCGGCCGCTTTGATTTCCACACGCACCTGGCGAGGCGACGGATCGGTTCGGGCAAGTTCCACATCTGTCGACAAACGCACAGAGTCTTCGGTAGTTCCTTCGAGGATCAGTCCTTGCATCAAGCAAGTGTCGCGCGCGTTGCGCGCTAGTACCGAAACGACCTGCTAATCTTTTGGGCTTGTGCGGCTGAGACTGTTGCGAGAGTCAGCACCCAGAGAAAAGCGCGTAGCACTCGTTCCCGACGGCGTAGCCGTATTGGTGAAACGAGGTTTCGATGTGGCCGTTGAGCGGGGTGCCGGATCGGGCGCTGGTTTTGAAGACGACGCCTACATTCGGATGGGTGCAGGCATCGTCGAACGATGCGGCCCTCCCGCAGCACCAGCGGACGTGGTCGTCTCAGTGAGCGATGCTCCCGCCGATTACCCCTTCAGCGGTACCGGAACAACAGATGCCGGAACAAACCGAGTACCGATGTTTGTAGGCGTGTTCGACCCCCGATGGGAACCACGAAGAGCGCAGCGCTATGCAGCCGACGGTGTCACGTCGTTCTCTTTGGATCTAGTGCCGCGGGTGACCCGAGCCCAAACAATGGACGTATTGTCGTCAATGGCGACGATCGCCGGATACGAAGCGGTTCTGCTGGCGGCGAGCCGCTTGCCGCAGATGTTTCCACTGATGATGACCGCAGCGGGCACGCTCGCCCCGGCGAGGGTACTGGTACTGGGAGCCGGTGTGGCAGGCCTTCAGGCCATAGGCACGGCTCGCCGACTCGGAGGGGTGGTGGAGGCGTATGACGTCCGCCCGGAAGCCGTTGAACAGATCCGCTCGATCGGGGCTCGAGCGGTGGATCTGGACCTCTCAGCAGCAGCGGGACCCAACGTGCCTTCGAGCATCAACGGTTATGCACCCACCCAGAGTGACAACACCGCGGAACTGCAACGGGAGATGTTGACGCCGCATGTCGCCGGCGCCGATGTGGTCATCACCGCGGCGGCCGTGCCCGGCCGTTCATCACCCGTTCTCGTCACTGCAGAGATGGTGGATGCCATGGACGCAGGGACCGTGCTGGTCGACCTCGCAGCCGAGCGAGGCGGGAATTGCGAACTCACCGAAACTGACGAAACGGTGGAACACAACGGTGTGACCGTGCTCGGGCCCACTGATCTGCCCTCAAGGTGTGCCCGCCACGCCAGCCAAATGTTCTCGCGCAACCTCGTAGCGTTCTTGGAATATTTGGTCCCGGACAAAGAGCTGGTCCTTGGCAGTGATGACGAGATCATTTCGGCGATGCTGGTCACCCACGAAAGTGCGGTCGTTCATGCAGATGTAATCGCTGCGCTCGAGAAAGTTTGAGAAAGGTTGAGTCCGTGGACCTGCTGATAGCACTCACCCTGTTGGCGCTGGCAATGTTCTTGGGCGTGGAACTGATCACCAAAGTGCCTCCGACGCTGCACACCCCGCTGATGTCTGGCTCCAACGCCATCTCGGGCATCACCATTGTGGGCGCCCTGTTGGCCGCCGGTGCTGAGCATTCAACCTTCGCCACGGTCCTGGGGTTCGTTGCGGTGACGATGGCCATGATCAACGTGGTGGGCGGCTTCCTGGTAACCCATCGGATGCTGCACATGTTCGGTCCGAAACGGCGTCGCGGCGTTGCCGAAGACGCAGTCGTCAAAGACGCGGGCGACGACGGGGCCGGCTCGTGAACCAGGATTGGGCGACGTTCGGGTACCTGGTTGCAGCAGTGCTGTTCATCCTCGGCCTCAAACGGCTCAGCAGGCCCCGCACCGCGGTACGCGGCAACGCCTGCGGCGCGGCGGGGATGCTGGTCGCCGTGGTGGTCACGTTGGGCGACAACGCCATCATCGGGTTCGAATGGATCGTCGGCGGGCTGGTCTTGGGAACGGTCCTAGGCGTGCTGCTCGCCGTCAGGGTTCAGATGACGGCCATGCCCGAGCTGGTGGCGTTGTTCAACGGGTTCGGTGGGGGTGCGTCGGTGCTGGTTGCGGCTGCGTCTTACACCCAGGCCGTTGATCTGGCCACCGACACCTCCCGACTGTCGTCGTCAGCGGCGCTGGCGTCGCTGATCGGTGCGGTGACGTTCACCGGGAGTCTCGTCGCCTTCGCAAAGCTCCGTGAAGCGCTGCGCTGGTCGGGGTTCAAAGGCATCAGTGTGCTCAGCGCCCTTGGCGCGGTGGCAGCGGCGGTTCTCGGTATGCTGATGGTCATCGACGCACAGAATGCTCTGTGGTTGTGGCTGCTGGTCGGGGTCGGGGCGGTTCTCGGGCTGATGGTGGTGATCCCGATCGGTGGGGCCGACATGCCAGTAGTGATTGCATTGCTGAACTCGTTGTCAGGGATGGCTGCGGTGGCAGCTGGTTTCGTGCTCGACATCTCGTTGTTGATCATCGCCGGATCGCTGGTGGGAGCCAGCGGCCTGATCCTGACCCGAATCATGTGCGTGGCCATGAACCGAACACTGTTGGCGGTCATGTTCAGTCCCGCGCCGTCGGGAGCAGGCGGCAACGACGTCGACGACGTCTATGCAGGCAAGGTCCGCTCCACTTCTGCTGACGATGTGGCGATGCTGCTCGAGTCGTCTGAGCGAGTAGTGATCGTCCCTGGCTATGGGCTTGCGGTGGCCCAGGCACAGCACGCGGTGCGGGACCTCATGAGGCGTTTGCAGGACCGTGGTGTGGAGGTGGTGTTCGGTATCCATCCGGTTGCCGGGCGGATGCCGGGCCACATGAACGTGCTGCTCGCTGAAGCCGAAGTCAGCTACGAGCGTCTCGTCGAGATGGACGACGTCAACCCGACCTTCGAGCAGACCGACGTGACCATCGTCATCGGCGCCAACGATGTCGTGAACCCTGTGGCTCGTACCGACTCGTCAAGCCCCATTGCGGGAATGCCGATTCTCGATGTGGACAAGAGCGACGTCGTGGTGGTGATCAAACGAAGCCTCAGCCCGGGCTTCGCGGGGATCGCCAATCCCCTGTTCGCGGCCGACAACGCCCTGATGCTCTTCGGCGACGGCCGCGAGGCCGTGGTCGAGATCACCAAGTCCCTCCAGTCCCTCTGACCGCGCTCTGGTCGCGAATCGAAGTTTGCGATGGGGTTGGCTACGGTCTTGGGGTGACTGAGCTTGTTTACGATCCGTTCGGGTTTGCGCATCATGATGATCCGTACGTCACCTACAGGCGGCTTCGTGACGAGGCTCCCGCCTATTGGAATCCTGAGCTCGAGTTCTGGGCGCTGAGCCGCTTCGACGATGTCATGGAGGGCTTCCGCGATACAGGGTTGTTGTCGTCTGCCGGCGGGATCGCGCTCGAGAATCGTCGGCCCATAGGCCACAGCACTGGGTTCAATCAGATGATCGAGTTCGACCCGCCGGAACACACCGTGCTGCGCAAGTTGGTCAGCCGGGTGTTCACCACCCGCACCGTTGCGAAGATGGAAGCCGAGATCCGCAGGATCTTCACCGGCTATCTCGATGAAGTCATCGAATCTGGCCGAGCCGAGGTGGTGAGCGACCTCACAAGCCCCTTCCCGATGGATGTGATCTCAGCCATACTGGGTGTGCCGGCGGCGGACCGCCCGGCGTTGCGGGCCAACAGCGACAAGGTGATGATCCGCGAGGACGGGGTGTTCGCGATCCCGCGCGAGGCTGCCGACGGGATGCTCGGTCTCGTCAGCTATTTCATGGAGGACCTGCCGAAACGCAAGGCCGGTGAAGGATCAGGGCTCATCAATGATCTCGTCGGGTTCGAGGTCGACGGGCGGGAGCTCACCGATGAGGAGCTCCTCGGTTTCTGCATCCTGTTCATCATCGCCGGACACGAGACGACCACCAAGATGGTGGCCAACGTCATGGAGCTGCTTTCGCGTCATCCCGATCAGAAGGCTGCGGTCGCAGCGGATCAGAAACTAGTCCCCGACATGATCGAGGAAGTGCTGCGCTACCACAACTCGACCCAGTACATGCATCGAACCCTCACCCGTGACTTTGAGAAGCACGGGCAGCGGATGCATCAGGGCGACTCCGTTTTGTTGCTCATCGGGGCGGCCAACCACGACGAGCGTGAGTTCGGCCCCACCGCCGAGGAGTTCGACGTCTTCCGACGGCCGGACAGGCACCTGGGGTTCGGACACGGCGCGCACTTCTGTCTCGGTGCCGCTCTGGCTCGCATGGAGGGGAAGGTGGCAGTCGAGGAGATTCTGCGACGAATCCCCGACTACGAGGTCGACCACGACGCCAAAGTGCGCTTCCATTCGTCCAACGTCACCGGTTGGCGCTCGCTGCCAGTTACGTTCGCTCCCGGGCCCAGAGAAGGCGCTCCCGGGCCCAGAGAAGGCACTCCGGGACCAGCGGAAGGCTGACGCGTTACTCGTTGGTCGGGAAACCCAGGTTGACAGCGCTGCCGGCCGGATCCGGCCAACGAGTGGTGAGTACCTTGGGACGGGTGTAGAAATGGATGCCCTCGGGACCGTACATGGTCGTGTCACCAAAAGCTGAGTCCTTCCAACCGCCGAAGGAGTGGTATCCGACCGGCACAGGAATCGGCACGTTGACGCCCACCATGCCCGCGTCCGCGTCCTGCTGGAACTGGCGTGCCGCGCCACCGTCACGGGTGAAGATCGCTGCGCCGTTGCCCCACGGATTGGCGGCGATCAACTCGACGGCTTCACGATAAGTGTCCACCCGTACCACGCTGAGTACCGGCCCGAAAATCTCGTCTTGGTAGACAGGCATGTCCGGTGTTACGTGGTCGAGCAGAGTGACACCCAGAAAGAAACCGTCGCTGTCGAATTGGGCCTCACGGCCGTCGACGACCACCGAGGCGCCCGAGGCCTCCCCCTCAGCCACATACCCGGCAACCCTGTCACGATGAGCACGAGTGATCAAGGGCCCCATCTCCGAAGCTGGATCGGTGCCGACGCCGATCGTCAGCTTCTCCATCCGAACCTTGATCGCGTCAACTAGCGGATCAGCGACATCGCCGACCGCGACGACTACCGAAACGGCCATGCAACGTTCCCCCGCAGAACCGTATGCAGCCGATACAGCGGAGTCCGCAGCCAAATCAATGTCCGCGTCCGCAAGCACGATCATGTGGTTCTTGGCCCCGCCGAGAGCCTGCACCCGCTTGTGGTTGGCGCTGCCGGTCTGATACACGTACTGGGCTATCGGAGTCGACCCCACAAAGCTCAAAGCCTTGACGTCACGGTGAGCCAGCAAGGCGTCGACGGCGACCTTGTCGCCTTGCACGACGTTGAGAACACCCGACGGGAAACCGGCTTCGCAGAAAAGTTCGGCGATGAACAGAGGCGCAGAGGGGTCTCGTTCAGAAGGCTTCAACACGAACGTGTTGCCGCATGCCACAGCATTGGGAACCATCCACATCGGAACCATCGCCGGGAAGTTGAACGGGGTGATCCCGGCGACCACTCCGAGTGGACGCCGCACCGAATAGACATCGACACCGGTGGAAGCGCCCTCGCTGTGGCTGCCTTTCAAATGTTCGGCAAGCCCGCACGCGAACTCGATGTTCTCGATGGCCCGAGCTACTTCTCCAGCCGCGTCCGAGGTGACCTTGCCGTGCTCGGCAGTGAGCCGGGCGGTTACTTCGGCAGCGTTGTCGACCACGAGGTTGCGGAACGTGAACATCAACTTGGTTCGCCGGGCGATGCTCACCCCGCTCCACTCGGCGAAAGCCGCCTCGGCACAGGCAACCGCGGCGTCGACTTCGGCTGTCGAAGCCAGAGACACCGCTGCGGTCTGTTCGCCGGTCGCCGGGTTGAACACTGGAGCGGTCCGTCCCGATGTACCGGCGACGGACTGGTTGTCGATGAGGTGCTGGATCTGCTTCATGGAAATGGCCTGTCTGTTCAGTCGATCTCTTCAATTGTCTCGACGATGGCCGAGACTCCCTCGTCCAACTCGTCAGTGCTGACATCGAGCATTGGCGTGATGCGAATGGTATTGCCGTAGAGCCCGCCTCTGCCGACGAGGAGCCCCCTGCGTCTGCAGCCCTCCAACACCTCGCCGGCACGGTGGGCGTCAGGTTCAATCGAACCGGGATGAACAGTCTCGACGGCTTGCATCAAACCCTTGCCGCGCAGTTCGGCGATCCACGGAGTCCTCTGCACCACAGGCGCCAGAGCGGCGGTCAGTCTCTGTCCCATCAACAGGGCGTTGTTCTGCAGATCGTTGTCGAGCACATAGCGAAGCGTGGCCGAACCTGCCACAGACGAGAGCGGGTTGCCCCCGAAGGTGCTGAACGAGAGCACGCTGATGGTGTCCATGATCTCAGCGCGGGCCACAATCCCAGCGAGCGTGGCGCCGTTGCCGACACCTTTGGCGAAGGTGAGCATGTCGGGCACAACATTGTGGGCTTGATAACCCCAGAAGTGCTCACCGGTCCGACCCCAACCCGTCTGCACTTCATCCACCACCAGCAGGATCTGGTGGTTGGCCAGCACCTTGTTGAGTTCGCCGAAGAAACCGTCCGGAGGGGTGGCGAATCCACCGACACCCTGAATCGGCTCGGCGATCAAACACGCAACATCCCCGGCAGTCATCATGTCGATTATCTGCACCAGATCGTCGACGCAGGCGTTCGTGAAGTCCTCATCGTCCATATGGCCGAAAGGGCTGCGCAGTCGGTAACCGCCCTGAATGAAGTTCACCGACAAGCCCGACAGACTGGTGGACGACCAAGAAGAATGCGCAGTTATCGCCTGAGCCGTGAACGAACGACCATGGTAACTGTTGCGCATGGCCAGCACCTGATTTGATTTTCGATAGCTGGTGGCCAACAAGATCGCGGTGTCGTTGGCTTCGCTGCCCGAAGTGGTGAAAAAAACTCGGGCGTCGGGAATCCCTGAAACGGCTGCGATCTGTTCAGCCAACTCGATCATCGGCTCTGAGAGGTACAACGTCGACGTATGCATGACCTTGGCGGCTTGTTCCTGCACCGCGGCCACAACGCCGGCATTGTTGTGCCCGACCATGGTGGTGAGCACGCCGCCGAAGAAATCCAGGTAACGGTTGCCTTCCACATCCCACACGTAACTGCCTTCACCGCGTTCGATTGAGATCGGTTCGGCGTACAACGGATTCACATACGACGGCAGGACCGCTCTGTAACGTTCAAGCAATTCGGCGTTCGTTGTCATGGTGTGAGAGATTACAACCGAATTTCAATTAGCAGACCAACAATTGGCAGAACCAAAAGGAACCGGAGTGAACTACCCGTCAGACCCGCTGCGGGGCGACTCGCCGACCGTTCGGCGCCCACGTCCGGGCCTGTATTCTGATTTTCGCAACCCAGAACCCCGGCGGCGCGACCCGACGGCCTATTGCGGACGGCATCTTGACCTGATCGAGGAAGCGGACGACGCGGCATCGGACCTATCTGGGTGAGCTTCGATCGGCGGCATGCCCGAAGACTCGGTCGAACGCCGAACGGAGCTGCTCGTCGACCAGGTTCAGCCCGCGTCGCAGACTGCTCGGGGCGGACACCTGGACGGCGCCTGCTCAGATGGTTGTCTACGAAGGGGTCAACCCGCCCTGGACGGGGCGATCACTTCGGTGCCGTAACGTTGCAGAGCCTCGACGGAGCGGTCGATCGAGTCTCCCGGCAGGGTTACCGATGCCCAGGTGACGCCCAACGCAGCCAGTTCGGCCAGTCCGGCGATCTGGGCTTCAGCATCGAAGGAGTCGTCAGCCGGCGAACCCCCCGCAAAGGATCCGAAACAGACGTCGATCTCGGACCTGTCGCGACCCTCACCGTCAAGGACTCGCCAGAGATAGTCAAGCATCCCGGCTAGATCGTCGGCGGTCTCCAACGGTGGGGTCCTGGTTGTGTGAGCCAGCGCTCTTGGCGCCGGGAACGGAACCCAGCCGTCGGCCACTGCTGCGACCCGCCTACGAGAGAGCTTGCTGTTGCCACCGATCCAGATCGGAACCCTGCCGGGTTTGGGGTTGGCAGTCTGCCCGTAAGCCAAGAAGCCGCGGCCTTCGTAGGCAAAATCATCTTGGGTCCATACACCGCGCAAAACCTCGACAGCTTCATCGAACAACTCGTTGCGCTCATCGAAGTCGACTCCCAGCGCTTTGTATTCGCCTTTCAGATAACCCGTGCCGGTAGCCAACACGAACCTTCGGTCGCTCAACGCGTGGATCGTCGCGATCGACTTCGCCACCAAGAAGGGGTTGCGATAGGGGAGAACCACAATGTTGGGGATCAACAGCATGCGGTCGGTGACCGCAGCCACGAATGCGAGTGCCGAGAACGGGTCGAGCGCATCATGGCCGCCGGCGTTGAGCCAACGGTGGGTAGGCGCAGGATGGTCAGTGAAACCCATGGCATCAAAACCTGCATGCTCAGCGGTTTGGGCGAATCGGATCAAGTTCTGTTTCGTCAATAGTTCGGGGTTGTCCCGATGATGGACGAGCGGATACGTAACAGAGAACTTCATCGTTTCGAGAGGCTTTCATTGTGGCCGAAGGTGCATACTGTCGTAGCCGGCCCCCGATATTACCCGCCAAGACGAAAATGCCGAGACTGGAGGGCAGAGCCATGCCACACGCGACTGAACTGTTCGACCTCAGTGGGCGCACCGCCATAGTCACCGGCGGCAGCCGAGGCTTCGGGCGCGAAATGGTTTTGGCGTTCGCTGAACACGGCGCCAATGTCGTGATCGCCAGCCGCAAGCTCGACAATTGCGAACGGGTAGCCTCCCAAGCCCGTGCTTTCGGTGTGCAGGCCCTGCCACTGGAGTGCCATGTGGGGTACTGGGACCATGTGGAGAGACTCGCCGACGCGGCCTACGAACGATTCGGGGAAATCGACATCCTGGTCAACAACGCCGGAATGTCGCCCCTCTATCCTTCAATCGCAGAGATCAGCGAAGAACTGTACGACAAGGTCATGGACGTCAACCTCAAGGGAACGTTCCGATTGACCGCTCTGGTCGCGGATCGGATGAAGACCCGCGGATCAGGCTCGATCGTCTTCGTCAGTTCAATCGCAGCCGTGAAGCCGTCACCGGGCGAAGTCGTCTACGGGATGGCCAAGGCGGGCCTCCACAACCTGACCGAGAGCATGTCCAAGGCGTACGGACCCGAAGTTCGGGTCAACTGCATCCAACCGGGCCCGTTCCTAACTGACATCTCCAAGGCATGGCCACCCGAAATGATTGCGGGTCTCGGCAACCAGATCTCGCTCGGACGCGTTGGTCGACCCGAGGAGATCGTTGGCGCCGCCCTCTACTTCGCCGGCGACGCCGGCATTTACACCACCGGAGCCATCCTGCGTCTCGATGGAGGTATGCGCTGACCGGGGGCGGGTCATGGTTGAGGCCGTCTGGTCCGCCGACAGGGTCGGAGGGTTCGTTGCTTCGCGGCGGTCGGCGCCGAAAGCAGGCCGAAGGTCATCAAGTTGTTCTCCCCGGTCCGATTGCGGCTGCGCCTGCAGATAGAACGAGACTGGGCGCTCAAGAGCGAGTCAGTACCGAACCAGACCATATTCAACCAGACAGGAGTGTCTTGCTGTGGCCTTCATGATGATGCGTCTCAATTTCATGCACCCGGACCCCACCGACCCGACACACATGAGTGACCGCTACCGTGCCGGATTCGACCTGGCCGAACACGCCGACAAGCACGGTTTCGCGATGGTGAGCCTCGAGGAGCATCAAGCAACCGAAATTGGTTGGAGCCCGACACCGCTGCTCAACGCGGCGATGATCCTCAACCGCACCGAGAACCTGTCAGTTGCGATCACCGCGTTGTTGGTGCCGCTTCACGATCCGGTGCGTTTGGCACAAGAGTTGGCGGTGATCGACCTGATGAGCAGAGGCCGGATCTCGATCACGACAGGGCTTGGCTACCGCCCGGCTGAATACGCGGCTGTGCAAAAAGACTGGAGACGTCGCGGCAAGCTCCTCGACCATGCACTCGAAACAATGAAGAAGGTCTGGTCAGGCGAGGAATTCGAATACAACGGTGAGACCATGAAAGTTGGTCCCATGCCCTACACCCGCCCCCATCCCATGGTGATGATCGGCGGCTCAGCCCCGGCCGCGGCGAAGCGAGCGGCCCGTTTCGGTCTGCCTCTCCAACTACCGGCCCCCAACCCGGAAGTCGAGGCGCTGTACTACTCCGAATGCGAAAGGCACGGTACCCGGGGGTTCTGCATCTCACCAGAGCAGGTGGCCATGATTCACGTGGTCGACGACCCTGACGAGGCTTGGGCGAAACTCGGCAGACATTTCTGGCTCGAAGCTTCCGTCTACGACTCGTGGCAACCACCCGGGCAGACCTCCGCGGTCCACACCCATGCCACAAACCAAGAAGAGCTGCGCGCCGAAGGGATCTACCAGTTCTTGACACCGGAGCAGACAGTGGAGCGGGTTCGTCAGACCGGTTCGCTCTCGTTGCATCCGCTGGTGGGGGGGATGCCGATCGACTCAGCCTGGCAGTCTCTTGAACTCACCGTGAATCAAGTGGTCCCAGCGCTGCAAACCGATTGATTAGGCCCGGCGCGAACAGTTTGCATACGGTTGGAGCATGAAGAACGATTTGACACGACGGTTCGGTATCGAGTTTCCCATTTACGCGTTCACGCACTGCCGTGACGTTGTGGTCGCGGTGAGCAGGGCCGGTGGGTTGGGAGTCTTGGGCGCGGTCGGCTTCAGTGTCGAACAGCTCAGAATCGAGCTCGAATGGATTGATGAGCACATTGGCGACAGGCCCTATGCCGTAGACATCGTTCTGCCCGCCGAATACGACGGCGCTGAAGAGATGGACCTCGGTAAGTTGACCGGGCAGCTCCAGTCGATGATTCCCGACGGACACCTCGAGTTCGTCAAAGAGATGCTCGACAAGCACGAAGTTCCCGAACTGCCTCCCGACGAGGAGCTCGGTAGCGGGTTGATGGGCTGGAACGCTGCAACCGCGGTTCCTCAAGTCGAAGAGATCCTGCGCCACGACAACGTGGTAATGGTGGCGAACGCTCTGGGTACCCCGCCGCCAGACCTGATTCAACAGATCCAAGCGAGCGGCCGTGCCGTCGGGGCGCTCTGCGGCACGCCGGCCCAAGCGGGCCGCCACGCTGCTGCCGGCCTCGATTTTGTGATCGCGCAGGGATACGAGGGAGGCGGCCATACCGGGGACATCGGTTCGATGGTGTTGTGGCCCCAAGTCGTCGAGGCGATCTCGCCGGTTCCGATGCTTGCCGCCGGCGGGATTGGATCGGGTCGTCAGATGGCTGCTGCTCTGGCCATGGGAGCGGCGGGAGTGTGGACCGGCTCCTTGTGGTTGGCGGTTGAAGAAGCAGCAGGATCCCCTGCCCAGATCCAGTCGTATCTGGATGCAACCAGCAAAGACACTGTGCGCTCGCGCTCATACACCGGGAAACCCTGTCGAATGCTGCGCAACGACTGGACCGAGGCGTGGGAACGGCCCGACACTCCAGAGACTCTGGGGATGCCGTTGCAGATGATGGCCGTGCGGGAAGCGATGGTGAGAAGCGGCCGCTATCCAGACAAGGCTCAACAGGTTGCGTTCAACCCGGTGGGTCAGATCGTGGGATCCATGAACAGGGTGAAACGCAGTGCAGACGTCGTCTTCGAACTTGTAGAGGAGTGCATCGACTCGCTGGAACGTACCCGGGCCATGGTATTTTCTGAACAACCCCAAGAACTCTGAACAACCCCGAGAACGGAGCCTCGATGGCGCAACGACGCTGTCCCAGTGTTGTGGCGTTGATTGCCGTGCTGTTCTCCGTGGGTTGCACAGGCAGCGGCGACGACAGTGAAGAGACCTCCGGTCCGGGGGAATCGGTGACATCGTCTGCACCGTCGCTGAGCACGACCACGACCGTTGCTGGGCCGGACGTGTCGACGACGACCACGACACCGCGGGCTGCAACGACCACAACAGCTTCGGCAGCTGCAACGACGACCGAAGCCCCGAGACCGGATGCATCGACTCTCGATGAACTCCTTGAACTCGGCCGACCCCTGGTAATCGCCCATGCAGGCGGCGATCAGGACTATCCACACTCCACGATCTACGCGTATTCCCAGGCAGCCGCTGACGGCGCTGACATTCTCGAACTCGATGTCCAGCTCAGCGCTGACGGTGCCCTCATCGTGCAACACGACGACACCGTCGACCGGACCACAGAAACCACGGGACGAGTCGCTGAGATGACGCTGGCTGAGATCCAAGCGCTCGACAACGCATACTGGTTCGTCCGCGGCCACTGGGGGGACCAGACCCTTCCCGCTGACCGCTACGTCCATCGCGGGGTGCGCACCGGCGAAGTCGAACCACCTCCGGGGTTTGAAGCAGACGACTTCTCAGTGCCGACCTTCAAAGAGGTGGCGCAACGGTTCCCGAACCACGTGCTCGACGTCGAAATAAAGATCCAGCGGGGCCCCGACGGTCAGGAGGATGCCGGCACCGGTGTCGCGGCCGCTGAGGTGCTGGCTGCTGAGATCGCCGAACTGGGACGCGGGCAGTCGGTGATCGTGAGTTCTTTCGACGACGGAGCGCTGGCTGCTTTAAACGACATTGCACCCGGTGTGGCCACCAGCCCAGGGCTCGAAACCATGCTCGCATGGTACTTGTCGGGAACCCCGCTCGATGCTCGGCACCGTGTCCTGCAGGTGCCGCTGGTATTTGAGGGAGTCGAAGTAGTCACCAGGGAACTCACCGACCAGATCCACAGCGAGGGCCGATTCGTGTGGGTCTGGTTGAGCGGCACCGACGTGGTTGAGACCAGCGAGTTCTATGCCGACCTTCTCTCAAGGGGAGTCGACGGATTGATCGCGGGACGCCCCGCTGAAGCGGTGGCGGCACTGAATCCCGGTGGTCGACCAGTGCGACGTTGAGAGGCCGAGCGAACAGGTGGGACAACGCGGCCCATACGGTACGAGGCCGCGGCCCGAGCGGTCCCCCGGCGGCCCGAGCGGTCCCCCGGCGGCCCGAGCGGCCCCGTGAACGCAGCGAACAGGAGCGGGAGCACCCCCCGTTTCGACGTGACGTACCTGCCACCTGTTCGCGCTCGTTCTAGGTACCGGTGGTCGACCAGTGCCAGGGCTCGCTGGGCAAGTTGTGCAAGCCGTGGCTGGGAGCGATTCGCGACAGGGCTCGAAACACAGCCGTGTTGCGGCTTCTGATCAACCTGCCGTCGTGTGTGAGGTCGACGGCCAATCCCACTTCGTGCTGCGAGCTGCCGGGTCGGGCGACGGGAGGACGGCACTGTGACGACGGCATCCGGTACACCGCGTAGTCCGAAGTCCCGCAGTGCTGTCGGCGCAGTTCGATCTGTCGTTGGGTGGTGCGGTAGCCGCTGCCGCCGAGGGTGAATCCCTCGCGTTCCATGGCGACCAGCAGGCCTTCGAGATCATCGGCGATCTCGACGTTGACGACGAATCCCCAGACTGTCGTCAATTCGACCGGTGCGTTGGAGGGGATCGCCACCCCGCTCGTTCGCCGTAGAGCCGCGGCGCGCAGTGCCTCGAGTCTTCGCACTTCAGCCGTGATTCGCGCGGAGAGTGCTGCATCGGTGTCTATGTATTGTTCTGCTTCAAAAAGGAGGAGATCCTTGCGGGTGCCGAGGTCTTCGAGTGCTCTGCGTTCAAGGGCCAACAGCCTGTCGAACTCGTCCTGCCTCTCGAGGCTCTGATTGCGGATCGCCTCGATTTCACTGACCGCGCGCCGGGCTTCTTCGCGGAGCGCTTCGAGTTCTTCGCTTTGGCCTCGCAACTCGTCAAGGACGTTCTCGGTGCTGCGGTTGGCGAAGTTGTGCAGGGCCTCGCTACGAGCGTGTTGCCACGGGTCCGAGCTCAACGCTGTCTGCTCGCTGTTGGGCCCTTGGAACGAGCGGTAGGCACGGAGCACCGATTCTCGCAGCAACTCCTCGGTCTCGGCGATCCTGATCTCCAACTCGCTGATCCTCGCCTCTGTTCCGGCTTGCTCGGACACCGCTTCGCTGTATTTTCTTTTTGCCGCCTCAACAGCTTGTTGGGCGCTGTCGCCGGCTTCAAGCAGGGTGGCGACAGCATTTTCCAAAGAGTCGATGTCAGCGTCGAGCACATCGATCTCAAAATCGTTCTCTGCAGCGAGCTCTCGGTTCTGTCTTCGCTCCTCGCGCAATTGGTCAGGCGTCTTGTTCTGTGCAACGGCGACGGGGCCGGAAGCAGCCAACATCAATGACACGAGAGCCGCGGCCACCACGCGAATGCATGGGCGACGGTGGTTGGGAGGGGGGGGAACTAATGATCGCGACGTGCCGGCCATTTTGTCACACAACTGCAATGAACAGATTCCACGCTACCAATCAGCGAACGCGAACCTGCGGGGACACTGCCATTTGTTCCAGTTTTACCGGAACAACCGCACACGCAGAAGTTGCGCAAGGGGTGTCAGCCGGTGTCGAGTGGGAGAGTTCCTTGAGCACTGTGGTGTTGGAGGTCTCAAGCAGGCAGGACGAGGCGCCTGCCGGTCAGTCGTTCTTCATCGTTCGTCCGCCGTCGACAGCGATTGTTGTGCCGGTGACGTAAGACGACGAGGGAAGAGCCAGATTCAACACCATGTGAGCAGCTTCTTCGGGGTCGCCGTAACGACGCAGAGCGGTTCGACGCCGCGCGGCCGCATCTCGATGCTCAGCTGGGACGGCTTCGGTCATCCCTGTGAGAATCGGGCCCGGACACACCGCGTTGACGGTGATGGAGCGCTTCGACTTCATCGAGGATCCGGTTGTCGGGCGCTGATCTTGATTGCAGGACACTGAGCACGAAGCACTAAGTTGCGTGGTGTCGACTAGCTGGGCAGGGTTTGAGGAGGAATCGGTGATGGATCTAGGACTGGTCTGGGGCTACTGGGGTCGTGGCATGCCCGAGAACCTGGTGGAACTGAGCGTAGAAGCAGAGAGAGCCGGCTTCGATGCGGTTTGGTCCGCTGAGTCGTGGGGTTCTGACGCCTTCAGCCCACTCGTGCTGATCGCAGCCCACACAGAGCGAATCAAACTAGGCACAGGCGTCGTGCAGATCTCAGCCCGCACGCCGACAGCTGCCGCCATGCATGCCGTCACCCTCGATCACATCTCTGAAGGACGCACGATCTTGGGGCTCGGCGTGTCCGGCCCTCAAGTTGTCGAAGGCTGGTACGGAATGCCCTCGCGCAAACCCCTCGCCCGTACCCGCGAATACGTGGAGATCATACGCCGGGTCTTTCGACGTGAGGGACCCATGGAGTTCCAAGGCGACCACTTTCAGATGCCTTACCACGGCGCAGGGTCAGAAGGCTTGGGAAGACCGTTGAAGGTGATGACCCACCCACTGCGCGAGATCCCCATATGGATCGGCGCTGAAGGACCGAGGAACATCGTCCAGACGGTGGAGATCGCTGATGGTTGGATCCCGTTGTACTACTCACCGTTCAGACCCGAGGTCTACGCCAATGAACTGGCACTGGCCAAACCTGGATTTGAGATCGCAGTCAATGTCTCCATGCGCGTCCACGACGATGTGGAGGAAGCGCTGTATCCCACCAAGGCCTCGCTCGGGTTCTACATCGGTGGGATGGGCGCGAGAGGGCAGAACTACCACACCAAGTTGATGGCGAGGATGGGATATGAACAAGAGGCCCACAAGATTCAAGACCTGTTCCTTGAGGGGAGGCGCGACGAAGCGATCGCTGTGGTCCCCACCGAGTTCGCCGATGAGATTTCGCTTGTCGGATCGGTTGACCGGATTCGCGACCGGCTCCAAGCATGGGAGGAGAGTCCGGTCACAATGCTCAACGTGGCTGCAAGAACCCCTGAAGAACTACGACTCATCGCGGAGCTGGTGAAGGGCTGAGAGCTCAGCGGCGCCGCGGCTTTCGGCGGAGCCGCCATTGATGCCGTTCGTCGTCGGGCAACTCTGAAAGACTGGGAACGCCATGACGACCTCCGAGATGGGCGGACACGGCGCGTTTCGCGTGGGGTGCAATGTTGACGATGTCGACGTTGAGGCCCGCCGAGACGGCGTCGTCCACGAGTCCGGCCAAAGTAGCTGCACCCCCGTAATCGACACGCCCCACATTGGCGAAGTCGATCCGCAGGTTCGCGAGGTTCGGATGCTCAGCTCTGGCGGCGATGAAACGAGTCTCGAGATGAGGAGCGGTCACGAACCAAATCACGCCACGGGGTCGCAGGACCAGAGTGTCGTCTTCGACTTCGTGGGTGTGGTCAACACGAAGTTCGCGAATCAAATGGACGATCAGGGCCAGACACACACCGGCGACAACGCCGCGCTCAACGTTTGGCGCCGATATTAAAGTCGCCGCGAAAGTGCCGAAGACAACGAGTCCCTGCAGTCTCGAACCAACCATGGTCCTCAACATCGCTCCCACGTCGATGAGCCGGTAGACCGCGGTCAGCACGATGGCCCCCAAGACCGCCGTGGGCAGAGACTCCAGCGCCGCCGACAGCGGAATCGCGGCCAGAACAAAAGCTCCGGTGACTGCACCTGACCATTGCGTCCTCGCTCCGGCGAAACGATTCAACGAACTACGGGAGAAGGAGCCGCCGACAGGAAAACCACCCGAGACTCCCGAGGCGATGTTGGCCACGCCCTGGCCGAGAAGCTCCCGGTTCGCCGACCATCCGGTGCGGTCCAGGGTGGCGAAAGTTCGAGCGATGGACGCGGGTTCGGCGAAGCCGACCAGAGCGATGACGATCCCAGCGAGCAACAGCGACGGGGCCTGACTGAAGGGAAGGTCGAGACTCAAGGTGATGAAGCCCCCGGGGAGGTCGCCGACCACCGTTCCGTCATAGTTTGCGGCTTCACTCCACAACACGGCCACGACGACCGCTGTCAACACGCCGGGGAAGAGTCGGTGAATGCGTCGCGCTGCCAGAACCACCAGAACCGTGGCCGCGCTGAGGACGATCGCGGTGACATCCCAGCGGTTCGGTCGCCAAAGAACCCATATCGCCTGTTCGAGAACCCCTTCAGTGCCCGGATCGACGTCGAACATGGAAGGAACTTGTGAAGCAATGATCAGGATCGCCGCGCCGGCAGTGAAACCAGTCAGCACGGGTTGGGACATGAGGTAGGCGACGATGCCTGCTCGCAATAGACCGAGCAGCGCACGAGTGACTCCGACAATCAACGCCAGCAGGGCGGCAAGCTCGATATAGGGAACGGTTCCTGTGCTTTCAAGACCCGACAAGGCGCCGAAGGTCAACAACGAAGTAAGCGCTACGGGCCCTGTTTGGAGGTAGGGCGACGATACGAACGGCGCGGCCAACAAGGGAGGCAGAGCCGCAGCGAACAGCCCCACGTGCGGTGGAACACCAGCAATCTCCGCGTATGCCAGTGACTGCGGCAACAACACCAGGGCGACCGAGACCCCAGCGATGAGATCACCTGTCGTTGGTGCCGGAAATCGCTTCGTCGGGGGAGTCACGGAGCCTGTCGACGGGCAGCCGGGATGAGGTCACGGGCTCGATGGAGCAAGGCGGCCATCTGGCCCCGTGTCACTGGTGAGTGCGGGCAGAAGGTGTCCGGTCCGCAGCCCCGGGTGATTCCGGCTTGTCGGAGGCGGTTGATGTGGTCTTGGAACGTCGAGTCGTCGTCGTCTGTGAAATAGTCTTGGTCGGCGGCGTCCAGTTGCAGTGCCCGGCTCAGCAAGGCGGCCATCTGGCCCCGTGTCACTGGTGAGTGCGGGCAGAAGGTGTCCGGTCCGCAGCCCCGGGTGATTCCGGCTTGTCGGAGGCGGTTGATGTGGTCTTGGAACGTCGAGTCGTCGTCGTCTGTGAAATAGTCTTGGTCGGCGGCGTCCAGTTGCAGTGCCCGGCTCAGCAAGGCGGCCGTCTGGCCCCGTGTCACTGGTGAGTGCGGGCAGAAGGTGTCCGGTCCGCAGCCCCGGGTGATCTGTTGTTCAGCCAACCAGTTGATGTTTTCAACGAAAGGCGTTTGCGAGATGTCGCTGAAGTAGAGGTCGGCCGGCGCAGGGTCGGCTGTGATCGGGTCGGGTACGGTTGAAACGGCGTGCCGAGCATCTCCAGCTGTTCCGGGATGGTCGAGGACTGCGTCCCAGAACGCACCGCTGTGGCGTATTGTCGCACCGTTCAGGTTGATTGAATCCTGCTCGATGCTTATGCCGTCAGGGTCCTTGTCGTCTCCGATCGTGTATTCGAAATCAACAACGCTGGTAGTGCCGGTCGTTGACGTGGACTCATAGGTGGCCGGACGTTGTTCGTTTCCGACCTGCAGCTCAAGAAAAGGAGTCCCGTCAGCGGGATCGACCGTGATCGGAGCGTCGAAGGTGACCGAGACGGTGACTGTATCGCCTGAAACGTAGGCGGCCCCAGCCGGAACCGACGTGATCGCCACCGCTGAAACCCGCGGATGCAACGAAGGGATGACACGGCGTACAACACCGATGGGATGTGCGCAATCCGAAATCGATGTGACCGTGTCGGGTTGGATCCCTCCCCCGGCACTGGTGTCACCAGGCCCCCAGAATCGCAGCGACGTCACCTGTACAGCACCCAACAACGTGCCGTCGGAAGACCTCACCGCCTGACTGACCTGGCCTGTGGTCTTGCCATATGTCGCGGTGCCGACGATCTTTGCCCGGTTGTTTCCACGCATGGCCAAAGCAAAGAGTTCCGAACCCGAACCCGAAAGGCCGTTCACAGCTACGGCCATCGGAAAGGCGACCGCATCTGAAGCGGCCCCGTCACCGCTTGCAGTGCCGGGTTCATTGAAGTGGACGGAGGCGACACGATAGATCAAGTCGCCGTCGGTAAGGAACTCAGAAGCCGTGCTGCTCGTTTCATCCAGGTATCCACCGGGATTGTTGCGAAGGTCTACGACGATTGCATTCACCCCCGCATTGAGCAGATTCGACAGATGCTTGGAAAACTCCTCGTTGGACATTCTCGCAAACTTGTCGAGTTGGATGTATCCGATGTTGCCGTCGACAACTTCGCTGTATGCAACCGGATCCCTGACAACCGTTGTCCTCATTCGGTAATCGAAAGCCATGCCGTCCCGGACGATCGACACCCACACGGTCTGACCTTGTTCGTGGCCGTAATCCAGGCTTCGCAGGTTCTCGCATCGATGGTCGGCGATGACCTTGCCGTACTCGACGATCACATCACCGACGAGCAGTCCGGCCGACTCGGCGGGACTCGACGAATACACCTCTGAAACAACCATGCGGCAGGTCTCGCCGGGAGTCGTGCAGGGGTTGCCGTCCGTGTCGAGCAGCGCATGCTCGATACCGATCCCGATTCTGGTTGGACTGGAGTTCAAGGTGTCGTCGAATGATTGTTGCTGTGCCGGTGTCAACCGCCGGGTCCGCGGCTCGTTGAGTGATGCCAGCATCGCGTCGGTGGCGGCGAGAGCAGCTGCGCGGGTGTCCACTACCCTGTCGATCTCGGCGCACATGGCCTCGAAGGCGGGCGCCGGCAACGCGCAGGCAGGTGGATCAGTTATCCGGTTGGCAAGATCGGCGTCCACGACGCCTTGTCTGGCAGCTTCTGCCAAGTCGGCCACAACCACGCCATCAACGAAATTGTCAACCAGCATGTCGAATGCCAGGCACAGCAGGGCGAAATCATCGGTGGCGTTGCTGCATTCAATTCGGTTCGCGACTTGATCTTGTGCTGAACTTGCCGACGCGAAGGCGACGGATGTGGACAACGTCAGCGAAACTCCAAGGAACAGACAACCAGATATCAGCCGGCGACGAGTTCCCTGGTCTGCTGATACGGGTGCGCGGTGAAAGTAACGACTTCTAGCTGTCACGCACTCGACTCTATCGCTCAAGCCCGATATATCTGAAGCTGTGCAAGTGTCGTGTGCAATAGCGGACTGTATGGTTGCACGGCGATCAGGAGAGCTGCTGCGTGAGCCGATGGAATTACCGCAACGACGTGGCAGGAGGCGCCGACTACGACAGCAGATGGGCAGCGATGCAGGCCGCGGGCGAGTCCGTCCACGGCGAAGCCGACCTGGTGTCGGCGCTGCTTGAACTGCACGGATACGGTCATCGAGCAGCGGTGCTCGATGCGGGGTGTGGAACAGGCCGTGTCGGTATCGAGCTCCGTCGACGAGGCCTGGCTGTTGTCGGCGTCGACCTCGACCCGGGCATGCTCGCCCGAGCCGAATCGAAAGCACCGAGCTTGAGTTGGATTCAAGGCGATCTTTGCAACGTGGACCTGGGTCGACGATTCGACATGGTCGTGATGGCCGGCAACGTGATGATCTTCCTGGCGCCGGGCACGGAACAGGAAGTATTGACCAACATGGCTTTGCATCTTGAACCCGGAGGGCTTCTACTGGCCGGATTTCAGCTCGGGCGACTCAGGCTCAACGACTACGACCGTCACGCCGGCACCGCCGGTTTGACGCTGCAGGAGCGCTGGGCGACTTGGCACCAGGATCCGTACCGCGGTGGCGACTACGCAGTTTCGCTGCACAGACTCAACAGCCCGGCCGGTTCGGACGATTGAGGTCTGCAACAACTCGGCTTCCGCTTCTGTGGAATTAGATGCAAGGATCAACGTATGCGCGAATTCAAAGGAAGAACCGCTGTAATCACCGGCGGTGCCAGCGGTATCGGTCATGGGGTGGCCACACGGCTGGGCAACGAGGGCATGAACCTGGTCATTGCCGACATCGAAGACACGGCACTCGATTCGGTGGTCGGAGAATTCCAGACAGCGGGCATGAACGTCATGGGCGTTCGGACTGACGTTTCGGACAATGATTCCGTCAGAGCACTCGCGGCGGCTGCCAACGAACGTTTCGGAGACGTGCACGTGCTGTTCAACAACGCTGGGGTAGCGGGCGGAGGACCAGTGCTCGAAGCCGACGACATCGGGGTATGGGGCTGGGTGATCGGAGTCGATCTGATGGGGGTGGTCCACGGAATCAAAGCCTTCGGCCCGGCCATGATCGCCCACGGTGAACCTTGCGCCATCGTGAACACAGCTTCGATTGCCGGTCTGCTTCCGACGCCGTCGCTGGGGGCGTACACAGTGGCGAAATACGGTGTTGTTGCAGTGAGCGAAGTTCTCTCACTTGAAACCCGGGAGAATACAAACCTACGAGTCTCGGTTCTGTGTCCCGGATTCGTGCAAACACGCATAGCCGACTCGGATCGCAACATGCCCGAACACTTGGTGTCGCTGGAAGAGCCGACCGAAGAGAGCGAGTTCACCCGCGAGGCTGCGCGTGACCTGATTGCTTCAGGGATCCCGCCCAGCGAAGTTGCCGACAAAGTATTCGAAGCGATTGAGAACGAGAGCTTCTACATCCTTCCCCATCCTCAATTCGCGGAGCAGATAGTCGCTCGTGCGCAACAGATCGCTGCTGGTGACAGCGTTTCGGCCTGGACATTCTGAGTCCCTTGAATGGCTGACTCGTCGGATCACGCCTTGGCGTTTCGTATCGCCTCACAGACCGGCGAGCTGTTGCAGCGGATGCTTCAACAATCAGAGCGCACCCAACGAGGCTGGTCGACACTCGAGTATGCAGGTGATCGGGCTGCGCATGAATTCATAGTCGGGGAGTTGGCTGAGCATCGTAGGGGAGACGCGGTGCTCTCCGAGGAGGGACACGACCTGAAGTCGCGCCTGACCGCCGACCGTGTCTGGATAGTGGACCCACTGGACGGCTCCAATAATTTCGGCTGGAGCGCCCACTGGTCGGTGCATGTCGCTCTCGTTGAAGGGAATAAGCCGACAGCGGGAGCTGTGGCAGTGCCAGGATGGGAGACGACTTGGGCGACCGAACCCGAACCGGCGCCTGTCATGTCACGGGTCGGAGGCCAACCTCGGGTGCTGGTCTCTAGATCGCGTCGTCACATTGACGGGTTGGTCCTGCAACGAGCGCTCGACGCGGAAGTCTTGGCAGTCGGCTCGGCGGGGGTGAAGGCCATGGCGGTCGTGCGCGGTGAAGTGGACGCATACGTGCATGGTGGTGGACTCTATGAATGGGATGTGTGCGCGCCCGCTGCGGTGGCTCAAGCCGCCGGCCTGGTTGCATGTCGGCTTGACGGCAGTGAGCTCTGGTTCAACAAGGTTGACCCCTGGTCACCGGGTCTCATCGTCTGCAAACCAGAATTCCGTGATGAGATAGTGGATGCCATGTCGGTTCGAGGGCGTTGATCCATGAAGAGAAGGCATCTGTCCAGATCGCTCGAGAGGCACGTCGGAGCGCCACGCGAACACACCTGGAAAGTGTTGCACGACTCGATTGAGCAGGCAGCTGACGGATACGTCCTCGAAGGTGATCCAGCACCGCACGGCGCCGGAGCAGTACTGCACCTCAAAGTGCCGCGCATGGCTGAACATCTGGGCCTGCAAGAGTCGATGCCGACCGGCGCCCTGGTGGAAACAGTGCTGTCGTATGAGCCGCCGTGGCGGAGGGCCTACTCGGTCACGGGCGCGGTCACCGGCCTCGACTTGTATCACGGCACGTTCGTGCTTCGTGACGACGGACCCGAATGCCATCTCAGTTGGGGGGTGGTAGCCGATCCCGAACCAAGCCCACAAGGTTTAGTCTTTCTGGATTTCGCTGTCGCGACTGTCGACGGTCTCCTGGACCGCGTTGTTGCGGCTGCTGAGCGACTCGAACCCCGACAAGCGGACTACTGTGGGTCCTGTGGGTGAAATGACCGCAATCGAGAGGGCTGTGGCGCGCGGTGAGATCCAGCAACTGGTCTTCGCGTATGCCGATGCCGTGGATCGACGAGACCTCGACCTGCTGGCTTCGCTCTACCGCCCGGACGCGCGTTTTGGAGAATTCGGAGACGGCGCCCCCGGAGCACGAGCCTTCTTCGCGGAATCACTGAGCCGGATCGGCATAGCCGTTCTCCTAGTGGCCAACCACCAGATTGAGTTTGATCCCGGGACCACCGAACGTGGAGGTGGATGCGACAGGCTGGAGGCGCGGGGCACGGTATGGACGCACGGATTCATCGACGACGCTGAAGAAGGCTTCATTCAGCAATTGATCAAATACGAAGACCTGTACGTACGAATCGACGGGGAGTGGAAGTTCACCCGCAGGCGCCATCTGCTGTGGTTGGGTTGGCGACACGATGAACCCGACCCGCTGGCCCAACAACCGGCCGACTGGCCTGACAAACAAACCGGATTGGGTTCGGTTCCCTACGACGACGGACACTGGCAGCGATTCTGGACGCCGACACAGGCGCGCCGCGCGGCCGCTCGTCACCCAGGTTCTGCGCCTAGAGCTTCTGCAGCAGGGTTCCAGTCCCGAGACCCCCACCGCAGCACATAGTGACGATGCCGTACTCGATGTCGCTGCGTTGCATCTCGTGTACCGCCTTGGTTATCAGAATCGATCCTGTTCCGCCGAGGGGGTGACCAAGGGCGATAGCCCCGCCGTTGGGATTGACGGTGTCGCTATCAGGTGACAGCTCCCGCTCCCACGCCAACACCACTGAGGCGAACGCCTCGTTGATTTCGACAAGGCCGACGTCGTTGATCGCCAGGCCGTTGTCCGCGAGAAGTTTCCGGGTCGCGTCGATCGGTCCAGTCAGCATGAGCACAGGGTCAGTACCGACGAGGCAGGTGTCGACGATCTTGGCGAGCGGCTTCAGACCGAGTCCGTCGGCCTTCTCGCGGGTCGTCATCAACACTGCACCGGCACCGTCGCTGATCTGACTGGACGAACCAGCGGTGTGTACTCCATCTTCACGGGCAACCGGCTCAAGGTTGGCGAGAGCTTCGACAGTGGTCTCGCGCAGGCCCCCGTCTGTGCGGACTGTGGTGTGCTCTCCGGTCGGTTTACCGTCCTCGCCTGAGACCGGTGCCTCGATGGGAACGATTTGCGAATCGAAAGCACCTTCACCCCAGGCTTTGGCTGCCGACTCTTGGCTTCGCAACCCGAACTCGTCGGCTTGGAGGCGGCTGAGACCCCATTTGTCAGCGATTCGTTCGGCGCCCTCGAACTGTGAGGTCCATTCGTAGTGATCCCAGTAGCGGGAGTTGACCGGCCTTCCAGTTTCGGCTGGGTCGGGAATCGTTGATCCCATCTTGATTCTGCTCATCAACTCGATTCCGCAGCTCAATGCCACATCGACAACCCCGGACTTCACCAGCGAGTAGGCGAGGTTTGTCGCCTGTTGGCTCGATCCGCACTGGGCGTCGACTGTGGTAGCAGCGACCGAGAGGGGGAGTCCGGCTGCGAGCCAGGCGTTGCGGGCCGTGTTCATGGTCTGCATCCCGACCTGGCCGACGCATCCACCCACGACTTGGCCGACCTCGACTGGGTCCATGCCGGTGCGATCGAATATCGCTTTCTGAACATCGCCCAACAGGTTGATGCTGTGCATGGTGGACAACTCGCCGTTGCGCTTGCCGATCGGGCTGCGGACGGCGTCGACGATCACGACTTCCGGTGTGCTCATGCGCCGCAGTGTAGCCAGGCAGCTGAACGCTTGTGAACCGCCGCCGACCGCTTAGCCGCCGAGCGAGCAGGCAGGACAACCCGGCCCGTACAGCGCGAGGCCGTGGCCCGAGCGGCCCGTGGGCGCAGCGAACAAGAACGGAAGACCGCTGGTGTCAGCGCGAGGCGGCATCACCCACCCGCGCACGCTTAGTATCGTCGCTAGGTGTGAAAGCAGGCACTCGAGAAGGTCATCGAGAAGAATCGACAGGGGATCAGCTGATGCGCAACGACATCACGAAGATGTTCGATATTGAGTTTCCCATCTTCGCGTTCAGTCATTGCCGAGACGTGGTGGCGGCGGTTTCCAAGGCAGGCGGAATGGGAGTGCTGGGAGCTGTTGGTCATACACCAGAAGCACTTGAGACCGACCTTGACTGGATCGAATCAGCTGTCGGCGACAAGCCCTACGGCGTCGATTTGATAATCCCGGCTCGCTATGCCGGTGACGACTCAGGGGGTTTCACAACCGAGGACCTGATCAGAATGATCCCGCCGGAGCACTCCGAATTTGTTGAAGACATCCTTGCTCGCTACGAGGTGCCGGAGATGCCACTCAGTGAGAGCACGTCGCCTGGGGGAATGGACCGCACCGGAGCAGCTCCCTTCTCCGCGAACGCGGCAGCTCCGCAATTGGAGGTGGCTTTGGCCAGACGGACGGCGTTCGTGGCGAACGCGTTGGGTCCACCGCCTCCGGAGATGATCCAGGCAGTGAAGGCGGCGGGTCGCAGGGTGGGCGCGCTCGCCGGTCTGGCTGCACACGCCGAAGCACACGAACGTGCCGGAGTCGATTTGATAGTCGCGCAGGGTTCGGAGGCGGGAGGCCACACCGGCGAGATCGGATCCATGGTGCTCATCCCTGAGATAGTCGACGCCACTCCGCTTCCGGTGCTCGGCGCCGGGGGTATCGGACGTGGCCGTCAAATGGCCGCGGCGATGGCGCTCGGCGCGCAGGGCGTGTGGTGCGGGTCGGTTTGGCTCACCACTGACGAGGCCGAAACCCACCCGGTCGTGAAAGAGAAATTCCTTGCCGCTACATCGGCGGACACGATCAGGTCACGGTCCCTCACCGGAAAACCCGCGCGGATGTTGAAGTCGGCATGGACACAGGAATGGGAGCGCGAAGACACCCCCGACCCGCTCGGCATGCCTCTGCAGCCGATCCTCACCGCAGCCGCGCAACGAAGAATTGAACGTGCAGCGCACCACACCGGGTCCGGGGCTGAGAAGTTGGTGAATTACTTCGTCGGCCAGACAGTCGGCAGCATGAACCAGCGAAAGTCCGCGGGCGCCGTCGTGATGGACATGGTCGGAGAGTTCATCGAATCGCTGGAAGCCCTGCAGATCCAACTGAACGGTTAGCCGCCCATGGCGTGCGGGTCGGATTCAGTCGCGTGACGCCTCGATCGCGTCGACGATGCGGTCGGTGTTGGCACGGTCCTCGTAAACCAGCCGGACCAGCCAGTAGCGGAAGTAGCGGGTCAAAGAAGCACGCACGAACAAGGCGACGCCGCCCAAAGCCACGACCACGCCCAGGAGAGCCAAAATCACCATGTCGGTCTGTTCATACGAGTTGGTAGTTCCCCGGGATTCGGAGAAAGCGAAGATCTCAATAATCAACGAGATCACGAACAGCGTGACACTGATGCGGACTAGCGTGCGCTCGGGGTTGGCCCGCCCCCCGCTGAGCCGAAGCTCGTCGACTTGTTGCTGGAATTCCTCCAGGCGCGGACTTTCTGCAGTCATTATTCTCCTCCGGATTTCATGCCCAAATAGGCAGCGGTCAGTTCCTCAGCGATCTCGGCGGGTCGGCCGACCCTGCTCACCCGTCCATGCAGCATGATGGCAGCCGTGTCAGCAACTCCCAGTACGGTCTGCGCAAACTGCTCGACAATCAAGATCGAGAGCCCGTCTCGAGCCAATGCCCCGACCTGTTCATACAACTCCTCGACGATTATTGGAGCAAGTCCCATCGACAACTCATCGAGCATCAGCAGCGCAGGATCTGTTGCCATCGCCCTGGCCATTGCCAGCATCTGCTGCTCTCCGCCGGACAGAGTGCCGGCCACTTGCCTGCGTCTCTCGCTCAAGCGAGGGAAGAGCCCGTACGCCTTTGACTGCACGTCGTTCAACGACGCGCCGCAGTAGGTCATCATCCGAATGTTCTCCGAGACGGTCAGATTCGGGAAGATGCCCCGTCCTTCAGGGACAAGGCAGACGCCTGCTCGGGTCAACGCGTCTGGTCTGACTCCGTTGACCTCGCGCCCGGCAACCAGCAGACGACCCGCCGAAAGTCGGATTTGGCCGCTGGCCACACCCAGGGTCGTGCTTTTGCCGGCCCCGTTCGGTCCCAACAGGGCCATCACCTGGCCGGGTTCCACACGCAAGTCGACACCGTGCAGAACATCGATGATTCCGTAGCCGGCGCGGACCGCTGACAACTCGAGCAGAGGAGCAGCGTGGTCGAGGTCGACGCGTTCGCCGGGATCGTGGTCGGGGGTCATGTACGCACTCCGAGATAGGCGGCTCGCACCTGCTCGTTCGACTGCACCTGCTGAGGAGATCCAGCGGCGATGATCTCGCCGAAATCAAGAACATGGATGTAACTGCACACACTCATCACGAAACTCATGTCATGTTCGACAAGCAGGACGGCCAACTCGCCGTCAGCGACCAGATCGTGAAGCAGAGCCCCTACCGCCACCGTTTCTTCTTCGGTCAATCCCGACGATGCTTCGTCGAGCAGCAGCACCCGCGGCTTCGCAGCAAGCGCCCTGGCCAACTCGACGAGCCTCGCGATTCCAGTTGGCAAAGTGCCCACAGTGACGCCGGCAACATCGACAAGACCCACTCGTTCGAGGATCTCGTCGGTCGCTGTTGCTGCGGTGGATCGAAACCTTCGCGGGGTCATTTCAGCGGCTACCAGCACGTTCTCGCGAGCAGACAGGGAATTGAAGGCCTCAAGCTTCTGGAAGGTCCGGGAAATCCCCATACGGGCCCGTTTGTGGACACCGAAGCGGGTCACGTCTGCGCCGTCGAGCAGGACTTGTCCTTGATCAGGGCTCTGATGGCCGGTGATGACGTTGAACAACGTGGTCTTGCCCGCTCCATTGGGACCGATAAGACCTGAGACGGTTCCCAGAGAAGCTGAGACCGAGACCGACGAAAGTGCCCGGAGTCCACCGAAGCGGACGCTCACACCGTCCGTAGCGAGAACGGTTTCTCCGCTCCCGGCACTACGACCAGCACGATCAGCCATTGTCGTCTCCTGAGGCCACTGCCAACGAGTATCCCTCCGCCGGGGTCACCTCATCAACGATTCCAAGTCGAGTGTCAAGCGCCAGCACCGCCTCCGGCGTGAACGGTTCGTCGAGGCCCAGACCAGTGATCTCTGCTTCGCGTTTCTCAGCTCGTTCGGCTGCGAGGTCTTCACGGGCGTCTTGACGCCACGGCAACATGGGCGCGAACCCTCTCCCCATCTCAAAGATCGCGCCTCGTTGATTCACGACCATGCCGATCGCCAACAGACCAGGCCCGAATTTCGCCAGGAAATCTTCGAGCATCCAAACCATGAACCCGACGTTGCCGGTCGCATCCAAACGGGTGGCAAGCGCTGTGACCACAAACCTGAAAGACAGGAACAACCCGGCCACGGGGAATGCCAGACCCGCCGCGGCCATGAGCAGCACAATTTCAAAACCGGTCAGAAGATCGAAATCCCTCACCGAATCGACCGATCCTTTGCTGACAGCCCAGAACACTCCGGCCATGCCGGCGAGGCTCGCCGATGTGGCGTAGACGATCACCTTGGTTGCAAAGACATTGACACCCACAGTCGCAGCCGCAGCTTGAGAATCCTGCATGGCGACCCAGCGCCTTCCGAATCGCGAGCGACGGAGCAGGATCAGCGCGAACATCCCCGACGAGAACACCACCGTTGTCAGCACGAAGAACCGGTAACGAGTATCGAAACCGAATCCGAACAGTTGAAGGCTGTTGAACTGGTTGCCCTGCTTGAGCGGGAACACGTCCGGATGAGGGAAGAAGAGCTTGCCCATGAGCAGAGCGAACGCCAAAGACAGCAAGGCCAGGTACAGACCGCTGAGTCTGGCCGCGAACAACGCAACCGCCGCTCCCAGCGGAGCGCAGAGCAGTCCGACCACAGGAATCCACAAGAGGTTTCCGGATTCTCCGCCGATATGGAGATAGACGTATGCCCCGAACCCTGCGAAAGCCAGCGGCGCGAAATTCACCTGTCCCGCCCATCCAGTCAAAGGCACCAGCGACAACCCCACCAACGCCAACACCATCGCGGCGATGCCGTTGTTGAGTCCTACCTGATCCCAACTTCCCGGATCCCAAATACCGAAATGAAGCCAACCGTTGGCCAGGATGATCACCACGGCCACGATGACCAACGCCCCCGAAGCGCCTTCGCGCCAATGCGTGAGCCGTTCGACCGGTCTCAGACTATTGACCGCACGTCCCACCGCGAGGCGCGACTGCGGTAAAGCCAACACCACCAGAAACAGAACCATCGGCGCGATGCCCTTGCCGGCGAAGCGCCAATCGCCCCCGTGCGACAGCCATTGACGATTGTGCGCTTCAAGAAGACCGATCAAAAGCGCCCCGGTGACCGTCAGAGGGAGGCTGCGGATCTGACCGAAAGCCGCCGCAGCGATAGCCACGATAAGCATCAAGTCGTTGAGGTTGGCGGGATTGAACTCAGTTTCAGGGGCGATCAGAATCCCTGCCAGTGCCGCCAACGATGAGCCCAGAGCCCAGGCGAAAGACGACAGCACACCAGGGCGCGCACCGTTGAGAGCGGTGAGCTCCCGGTTGTCGACAACGGCCCGCATGGCCACACCGATTCGCGTCCGGAACAACAACAGACGCAAGACGACGGCGATGACCGCGGCAATGACGATCATCGCGAAGCGGTGATAAGTAACTCGAAAATCACCGATGTTGAAGCCCTCGCCCGGCCAGAAGAAACGGACCGAACGGATCTGGTCGGCTTTCCAGACAAGGCCGGTGAGAGTTAAAAAAAACACCATCAAGCCGACGGTCACCATCAACTGCACAACCAATGGAGCGGTACGCAACCGGCGCATCACCGCCATGTCGAGGGCGACCCCGATCAGCGGGGCTATCAGCAGGACCACGATCAGCAGGCCCAGCCAGCCAGGCAGCCCGAGACCGCCGCGATTGTCGACCAACTCCCAGTACAGAAAGGCGCTGAACACGCCTATACCGCCATGAGCGAAGTTGAACGTGCCGGTGGTGGTGTAGACAACCACGATTCCGGCCGCTGAGAGCGCGTACAGCGAACCGATCGAGAGTCCCGAGACGGTTGCCACGATGAAGCTGTCAGCAGTGATGGAGCGGCCGGCCCAACCTTGCCAGGAGACATATCCCAGCAAGGTCAGCCCGGCACTGAGCGCGATCAGCAACGAGGGGCGAAATTCAAGGGTTTTCATTCGTGTTGGCCGAAAGCCGTTCGGTGCGTTGTGTCTAGTTGTCCATTTCGAAGGTTGCCGGATCGGACTGAACAGGGATTACGTTGCCGTCAGAACAATCCATAACGCCCCGTTCAGCAGGGTGAACCCGTACGTACTCACCGTTTTGGACCTGCATCAAAACGAAACACTCCGCTGTGGTGTTCGGACGGGTCAGATCCGCGTCGGCCCACCAACCATTGACATTGAAGCTGTTGAAGGTGGCAAGCTCGTCGAGGAGCGCCTGTCGGGTGATGGCGTTCGCTCCGTCGCGTTCAGCGATTCGGGTGACTGCCTGTTCAAAGAGGACACCACCGGCCCAGGCGCCGGCAGCCCAAGCAGCCGGGAACGGGTCGTCGATTGCGCCCATGAACTTCGCTAGTTCGTCGTTGGTGTCCGATTCGTCGAAGGGCAGGAACCAGAGCCACAGGTAGGTCCCCTCGACGACATCGCCTCCCTGTTCCAAGAAATCGGTCGTGTAGCACGAAAGGGTGCAGAGCCAAGTGATTTCGCTGGTGTCAAGACCCTGAGCGTTCGCTTCCTTGATCATCTTGAGCATCGCCTGGTCATTGGAACCGTTGTAAACATAGTTGGATTGAAGCTCGCGCATGGGCTGCACATACTGCGCGTACTCGGCTTGTGTCGCTGCTCCGGCCACACCGAAGGCGAGTTCGATATCGACGCCGGTCTCTCTTTGCGCCAACAACAGCGGCAGGGCGGTGGACACTGTCGAGGGAAGATCAGCGGGGATCAGGTAAACGCCGTGGAGCGGTTCGTTGCTTTGTTCGTTCAACCACTTGGCCGCACCGATATTGGCGGTGTGATCACGCAAACCCGAATCATAGGGACACGATGAACCGGGTCGACTGACATGCACGCTCGTTGTTGAGCATTGATGTGCCGGCTCAGTGGTGATGTAGGCGATATCGGGCACGCCGGTCGGGTTGCCGGCGGAATCGGGGCAACTGTTGAGGTCGTCGACGTTGAGACCCCAAAGAACCGTCGTCCCGACCAATGAAAGAGCCGATTCACAGGCCCTCAAGAAACCGTTCACCGTCTCGGTGGGGTTCAGCATCGTGTCGTGGAACACCATCTCAACTTGGCGACAGGCGATTCCGCCGCGGTTGTTGACGTCTTCAGCCCAAGCTCGGGCACCGTCGACTGCCCCTTGGAACAGGCCCGGAGCCAGGGCATTGTCAACATCGGCCATCACAATCACGGTGATGGTGTCTTCGCTGACGCCGATCTCAGTGGCTTCAAGCTCGACGCTGCAGTCAACGGCCGGCATCGGCTCCTCTTCGGGCATCTCGTCAGCAGATTCTTCGGACGCATCCCCGGTCGCCGAGCCGTCGGTTGCGGTTTCATCAGTTGAAGCCCCGCTCGACTCGTCTGCGCTGGATTGCGTGGCCGTGGTGTCAGCTGCCACATCGTCAGTTCCGTCGCGTGTTGCAGACGCTGAGTCGTCGCTCCCGTCCCGGCCCCCGCAGGCAGAGGCGACGACACCGAGAGCAAGGAGTACGGCCAACACGCGAATTCGCCATTTTTTCGACATGAGATCCCCCAGATCATTCGATGCGGCCTGATCCGCATGACAACGACGATAATTGTTTTCATGGCCCGCGTGTCAAAACAGAAAAGCAATCGCAGGATGGATGCAGTGACCGGATTGGACTTCGACGTCAGTTTCAGCACCAGTGACACCTCGGACTGGGCAGCCTCAGTCGAGAAAGTGCTGCGCGGCGGATCCTTTGATGAAGTGCTCGTCTCGACGACTAGCGACGGCATCGATATTCAGCCGCTCTACACCGCAGCAGACTCCCGAGAGTTCGCAAAGTTCGTGCCAGTCGACGAGGCGCGCCTCGAGCGTGGTTGGGATGTGCGTCAACAGTTCAATGCGGAGGACCCGGACGCTTGCAGTCGCACGATCCTTGAAGAACTCCAACGAGGAGTGACTTCGGTCGAGTTGCTTGGACCATCACCGAACTGGACCTTGGATTCGATGCAGCGGGCCACGGCAGGGATCCTGTATGACTCGGCTGCGGTTTGCCTGGCTCCACACGCCGACATCAACGCGGCGCGTGCGCTGGCTGCAGTCGTCCAACAGCACGGCAATCTGACTTCAACCGAGAGTTGGCTCGGGCTCGACCCCATCGGCGAAGTGCCGCGAGGCGGTATCGCAGACTCAGACGATGTGGTGAACGTGGCCGCTTCGCTCGTGCCGTCACTCCGGTCAGGTCGCACATTGAGCGTCGACTCGACCCGCTACGCGGAGGCGGGCGCCACCGAGGCACAAGAACTCGCCTACAGCATCGCCACTGCGGTCGCCTACCTGCGCCGACTGGAGTTCTTCGGTGTTGAACCCCTCGTTGGCGCGAACACCATCGGCTTCAGGTTGAGCATCGGCGTCGACCAATTTGTGAACATGGCGAAGTTGCGTGCCGCGAGACAGGTCTGGGCGCGGGTCCTGGAGGCTTGCGGAGTCGACCCCGACGCCGCACCCCAACTGCAGCAAGCAGTCACCAGCAGGGCCGTGTACAGCCGCCGAGACCCTTCGGTGAACATGTTGCGGGCAACGACAGCAGCCTTCGCGGCCGGAGTCGGCGGCGCCGACGCGGTGACGGTGCTGCCGTTCAATGAACCTGTCGGCCCACCCGATGAACTCGGCAGACGTCTTGCCCGCAACACCCAGGCGGTGTTGATCGAGGAGTCGCATCTGGCCAGGGTGATCGACCCCAGCTCCGGATCCTGGTTCGTCGAGTCCTTGACCGACCGGCTCGCGGCCCGGGCATGGGAGGAGTTTGTGGCCCTGGAAGCTGCCGGTGGGATCGAAGCGGCGATTGCAGACGGTTCTCTGTACGCAGCTGTCGACCGCTCGTGGCAGCAGAGACTCGAATCCCTCCACAGACGTGACGAGGTCCTCACCGGCGTGTCGGAATATCCGGACCTGACAGACCAGTCAGATCAACCACCCTCGGGACTGGAACCTCAAGAGTCTCGAGAACTCGGCCCGTCGCGGGCGGCGGGTCTGTCGGTGCGTCGACTGGCTGAACCATTTGAGAAACTGCGCGACGCCGCTGACCGTCATCTGCTGGCCACCGGCGAGCGTCCCCGAGTTCATATTGCTGCGCTCGGAGATCTGGCTACCCACACCGCACGCAGCACCTGGGTGTCCAACCTGTTGGCCGTGGGGGGCGTGGTCTGTTCGGGAGCGCACGAGCCTGGGTCTCATTCGCCGTTGGAGGCTGAAGCTCGTTTCAGCGGGTCCGGTGATTCGGTTGCAATCGTCTGTTCAACCGACGCGGTGTACGCGCAGCGGGGCACGGCCACGGCATTGGCGTTGCGGGAGGCGGGAGCGCAGCGAGTCATACTCGCGGGCGAGCCTGGTGATCTGCGCTCAGATCTGGAGGCTGCGGGTGTCGACGAGTTCTGGTATCAGGGCATGGACGTTGTCGAGGCCCTGACCCGGCTTCACGCGGACCTCGGCGTAAGGCCACCTCGACTACTGAGTTCCGCGAAGACTGCTTGTTGGTGATAACCCGCTCGGGTTGTGAAGCGTAGAGCGAGCACGGGTTCGTGCGGCCCTCCGCAGTGCGATGTTCGTAACCGACGCCCCCGCTTTCTGGCAGCGCTATTTCACCTGGTAAGCATCCATTTTGTGGGTGCGGCGAGTTGTCCGGTGGAAAAATTTCACTGTTCGGCTTGACATTGGGGGGGGGGGGGGGGGCATTATTACTTGACGGCCATGAAGAGCCGTTTGAGTTTCGCGTCCCGTTGGTTGAGCCTATCGAAGCAGGGGAGGCGTCTCAAGCCGAGTGTGCTTGTGGTTGTTGTGGTGGCGTTGTGCGCGTCTGTGCTGGTGCCGCTCGCGGCTGACCCGCCGTTGTTCGAGCAGGAGTCAGCCGCGGCGCATCATTGCGATTCGTTTGCCGGCGACTGGAAAGCGGTGTGTGAGCTTGTGCATGCCTGCCAAAACAGCGGCGGGACCGTTACCGGAGGGCGGTGCGTCTACCCCACCACCACGACCACGACCACGGCTCCGACCACGACGACGCAGGCTCCGACCACGACGACGCAGGCTCCGACCACGACGACGCAGGCTCCGACCACGACGACGCAGGCTCCGACCACGACGTCTCGTCCTGTCGGGCCTGTTACTGCGACGTGTCACCGGCACGGCAGTCACTTCGTGAACAACGAGTGTCACACGCACCCGACGAACAAGGCGTGCGGCGAGACTGTCTGGGTCCACACCGGCGACCTGTCGAACCTGCACACCACCCACAAGGTCACAGCAACCCCACCATGCGCGCCTCCTCCTTGCCCCACCGGTCAACACCGAGTCAACGGTGCCTGCGTGTCGCGTTGCCCGGCAGGCCAGATCTGGGTGCCGTACCCTGGCTGCGTACCGCGCCACCCAACAACAACCACGACTACGACTACGACCACGACGACGACTACTACGGTGCCGCCGGTTGTGAAACCGTCGGTTTCTGTTTCGGGGTATCTGTACAGCAGTGTTTCTGAGGGCAGCCCGGCCCGGTTCGTCGTGTCGGTGGCGCCGGCACCGTCACAGCCCTATGATGTTGCTGTGTCGGTGTCGACCAAAGGCAGCTTCGGGGTCAGGAGCGGGGTCCGTACGGTCACTGTGCCGACAAGCGGCCGTTATTTCTTGGATGTCGCCACCGTTGATGACCGCAACAACGAACCTGACGGCACGATAACAGCGCGGGCCGTGCCCGACAGCCGCTACACGGTCAAGGCAAGCCCAGCGACAGTCACCGTCAAAGACAACGACATCCTGTCTCCACCGACCACGACAACCACGACGGTGCCACCTCGACCGGCGGGTTCGGTGCCGTTGGCCGCTCCGACTGATGTGGATGTTAGTTGTGCTGCTGGTGGTCTTGTGGTTGTTTGGGCGACCACGCAGTCGTTTTCTGTTCGGAGGGGTTTCGAGATCGAGGTCAACGGCAGGGCTGTGACTGTTCCCTACGCGGTTGGTTTGAGCAGCCTGGAGTGGACCTGGGGGGAGCCTGAATCAGGCAAGCCGTATCGGGTTCGTGTCCGGGAGCGGGTGTTCTCGGCTGCTGGTGACGGAACTGTGGATGTACGTTTCTCGCCGTGGGTGAGTTCGTCTGTCGCCTGTGAGAGGTTCGTTCCACAAGATTTCGAGGCTTCGTGCAACGCGCACGGTGTGGTTGAAGCCCGGTGGGATCCAGTGAACGGCGCAAGCTTGTATCAGGTCGAGTGGCTTCCCCAGCATGAAGTAGGAAGCAACAAGAGACGGAACGTGATCTCCACGAACCCGACCTGGCAAGGCGACGAGGGCGGCACCTACAAACTCAGAGTCAGCGCCTACTCCAAAGCCGCCAAGAAATGGTCTGGTTTCTCCCCACAAGAAACTGTCACCTGTCAAACCTCCGCTGATGCACACGTTTCATGCACTGCTTCAGAGGTTCCGTGTCGACATGATGTGTCGATATGGCCGCAACCACAGGGACGCCGGACGAACAGCTGTTGGGTCCGGAAAGTGTCCGATGGTGACAGCGGTGAGACATACAAGGAGTACATTTGCCGGTTCATTGAAATCAAAACAAACGTGATCAAGAAGTCAAGCACAAGCATCATATCTACAAGTCGGGCGGACCCAACCTACGGCGTGATGATCGGCTTGAACACCGGCAATTTCTACGAGGGATGCAAAACCCACAGCCAGTCAAGTTGGAAATGTTCATACCAGGCAACCAACCACTGGTACCAGAAAACAACAAAGGCAACATTCCAGAACTATTACCTCCCCGCCCTCAAAGCCATGAACATACCAGGTAAAATCAAATGCATGATCTCACTGATTATGGCTGTTTTTTCAAAAGCAGATGGTCTCAGTGGTATTATCGATGATTGCGAGGCAGTAGTGGCATAATGGTGGATTTCATACGTTCACAACTACCGGATAAACAACAGAATAGCCACCTCGTAGTCGCTGGACTCTCGTATTTCTTTGCAGGAGAACTACCAACTATTCTAGGTGGTATCTATTTTATTTTTTTAGGAATTGTGATCGGATATTTAGCGAAATACACTAAGTGGAAAGTTACAATAGTGCTTGTGTGTTTTGGCTCTGTTGCGAACATCTTCCGATACATATTGGATAATATCACAGATTCACAGTTTTCACTTGATAGTACTCTCATGGTGTATTGTTTAGTGTTTCCTTTTCATCTGATCTTTGCATATATGTTTATTTCGATTGGTTGGACTATACGAAATGGCCGCTCGGATAGAAAGTTTTTTTCTAGAGAGGCTCGAACGATGCGGCCCGCGAGAAAATCAATTATTTTCTTAAATATTGTTGTCGTACTTGTGATTCTAGCTCTTGTGCTGATCCAAATTTAGGCACCAGCAGATTAACTCGACAGACCTCGGCAAGCCGTTGGGAAGACCGGAAAACAACAAAGGCAACATTCCAGAACTATTACCTCCCCGCCCTCAAAGCTATGAACGTACCAGCCACTATCAAATGCATGGTTTCCCTATTTGCATTCGTAAAAGCCGGATTATCTGACCCGAGCGGCGTTATTGATGATTGTGGAGCAATCTTAACGTCATGATCTCATTCCTCCAATCACAATTATCAAATAGAGAGCGAACTACTCAGCTAGTTCTTACAGGAATCGCTATAATTTTATGGATGCTGATTCCGATACCTGACTACCTGACCATTTTATATATGATTGTATTACATTGCATTTTAGGATATTTTTCGAGTCATTCTGTACTTGGAACCACAATTATGGTTGTACTACTAACGGGATTTATCATAATTGTTCGAGCAACAATAGTTAGTCTTGCAAATTCTGAATTCACGTTTCTGACTGTTCTACTATTTCTCCCTCTGTTTTCATTGGCGCAACTCGTAATAGGGTGTATATTCGGTTCACTTGGTGCGACTCTAAGAACACGCCGTGCATCGTAGATGCTGGAGACGGATCGCCGTTATTGGGCTCTTCGCGTTTCAGGGTGGAGTGAGGGTGTCGAGTGGCGCCCAGTTGGGTTTGCTGGCCTACAGCAAGGCGCGGATTCGGTAGTTACGGTGGCACCGGCGCCAAAACAGCCCTACGATGTTGTTGTGTCGGTGTCCACGCAAGGCAGCTTCGGGGTCAGCAGCGGGGTTCGTACGGTCACTGTGCCGACAAGCGGCCGCTTGTTTCTTGGGTGTCGCCACCACAGACGACGACCAAACTGAACCTGACGGGACGATCAGTGTGCGGGTCGTGCCCAACAGCCGCTACACGGTCAAGGGAAGCCCAGCGGCAGTCACCGTCAAAGACAATGACATCCAGATCCTGCAACCACCGACCACACCAACCACAACCACGACGACTACGACAACAACCACCACGACTACGACGACGGTTCCGTCTCGACCGGTTGGTTTGAGCAGCCTGGAGTGGGCCTGGGGCGAGCCTGAATCAGGCAAGCCGTATCGGGTTCGTGTCCGGGAGCGGGTGTTCTCGGCTGCTGGTGACGGAACTGTGGATGTACGTTTCTCGCCGTGGGTGAGTTCGTCTGTCGCCTGTGAGAGGTTCGTTCCCCAAGATTTCGAGGCTTCGTGCAACGCGCACGGTGTGGTTGAAGCCCGATGGGATCCAGTGAACGGCGCAAGCTTGTACCAGGTCGAGTGGCTTCCCCAGCATGAAGTAGGAAGCAACAAGAGACGGAACGTCACCTCCACGAACCCGACCTGGCAAGGCGACGAGGGCGGCACCTACAAACTCAGAGTCAGCGCCTACTCCAAAGCCGCCAAGAAATGGTCCCGTTTCTCACCACAAGAAACTGTCACCTGCCCAGAAATCACCTTCCCGACCCAACGATGGGCTACGGCAAGCTCTATCGGTGGTTGCGACAGAGTGTAGTGTAGATGTGTTGGGCGGGTTTCCAGTTGTGGAGTTTGCGGGGCATGTGGTTGAGGCTGTCTTGGATGAGCGCGAGTTGTATGGGGCAGATGTTGAGGTTGGTGCCTTTGGGGAGGGCAAGCTCTATCGGTGGTTGCGACATATCCGCCATGATGGCCGGTGTCCGTCAGCTCAGCAACGTGTGTTGCGTCTAGCCCCGTTGGTTGAGGGCCTTGCGGAGGTGGGGCTCGATCGCCGCCGCGACGGTCGCTGCTCCGTGTTCGTTGGTGTGCACGAGATTCAGACATTCTGCAAAGACCGTAGTCCCCGGGTGCGGCGACACGACATTGCCGCCTGCGAGGGTGTGGCCGCTACGGTGAAGCGATGAGCGTGATCCCCGATTTCACGACGGTCGACCTCGATTCCGGAGAACTCAGCGGGCTGCGCAGCGAGCAGATCGCCGCTGGGCGGGCGCATCTCAGCGCGACACCGGAGGGGATCGACGTCTGCGCGGTCGCGACCCACGCAGACACCGCCGAACTGGACTTCCCGCACACCCTGCCCGGGTTCGCGCCGTTCCTGCGCGGCCCGTACCCGACGATGTATGTGAACCAGCCGTGGACCATCCGCCAGTACGCCGGGTTCTCAACCGCGGAGGAGTCCAACGCGTTCTATCGCCGCAACCTTGCTGCAGGCCAGAAGGGGCTCTCGATCGCCTTCGATCTGGCGACACACCGCGGCTACGACTCCGACAATCCCCGCGTGGCCGGCGATGTCGGAATGGCCGGCGTTGCGATCGACTCGATCCTCGACATGCGGCAACTGTTCGAGGGGATCCCACTGGACCAGATGAGCGTCTCAATGACGATGAACGGTGCGGTACTCCCGATACTGGCCCTCTATGTGGTGGCTGCGGAGGAGCAGGGAGTGGAACCGCGCCGACTCACGGGGACGATCCAGAACGACATTCTCAAAGAGTTCATGGTCCGCAACACCTACATCTACCCTCCGGCGCCGAGCATGCGGATCATCTCCGACATCTTCGCCTACACGTCGGAGCAGATGCCGAAGTTCAATTCGATCTCCATTTCGGGCTACCACATCCAAGAAGCCGGAGCGACCGCTGACCTCGAGCTCGCCTACACGCTCGCTGACGGGATCGAGTATGTGCGGGCGGGGATTTCGGCGGGTCTCCCGGTCGACTCGTTCGCGCCCCGTCTCAGCTTCTTCTGGGGTATCGGCATGGACTTCTTCATGGAGGTGGCGAAACTCCGCGCGGCCCGACTGTTGTGGGCTGAACTGATGTCGCAGTTCGGTCCGGAGAACCCGAAGTCGCTGTCGTTGCGGACGCACTCCCAGACCAGCGGCTGGAGCCTCACCGCCCAGGACGTCTACAACAACGTCGTTCGTACCTGTGTGGAGGCGATGGCGGCCACGCAGGGCCACACCCAGTCGCTGCACACCAATGCTCTCGACGAGGCGCTCGGACTGCCCACCGACTTCTCCGCCCGCATAGCGCGCAACACCCAATTGTTCCTGCAACAGGAGAGCGGCACGACCCGCACGGTCGACCCTTGGGGAGGCAGCTACCACGTCGAGAGGCTGACCGGCGATCTCGCCAGAGTCGCCTGGGGTCACATCAGCGAGGTCGAGGGCATCGGCGGGATGGCCGCAGCCATCGAAGCGGGGATCCCCAAGATGCGGATCGAGGAGGCGGCCGCACGAACCCAGGCCCGCATCGACTCCGGGGCTCAGGCTGTGATCGGGGTCAACAAGTACCGGCTCGATCCGCGGTCGGGTCTTCGCGGGGAGGTAGACGTCCTCAAGATCGACAACGCCGATGTGCGAGCCTCCCAGATCGCCAAGCTCGCGATGCTGCGAGCCGAGCGCGACCAGACGAGCGTGGACTCTGCCCTCGCTGCGCTGACGATGGCCGCACAGAGCGGTGAGGGCAACCTTCTGGCTCTTGCAGTAGACGCGGCGCGCGAAAAAGCAACGGTGGGGGAGATCAGCGATGCGCTAGAAAACGTCTACGGTCGTCATGTAGCTCAGATCCGTACGATCGAGGGGGTGTACCGAGCCGAGATGGGTGCGCAAGACGATTCCATCAGCAGAGTCAGGGAACGGGTCGAGGCGTTCGCGCAGGCTCGCGGGCGTCGTCCCCGCATCCTGGTGGCGAAGATGGGCCAGGACGGCCATGACCGCGGCCAGAAGGTGATCGCCACAGCATTCGCTGACCTCGGTTTCGACGTCGACGTCGGTCCGCTGTTCCAGACCCCGGCTGAGGTGGCACGTCAGGCTGTTGAAGCCGACGTCCACGTGGTGGGCGCTTCGTCGTTGGCCGCCGGCCATCTGAGTCTGGTGCCTGAGTTGATCGCTGAACTGGAACAGCTCGGCCGCGCGGATATCAAGATCACTGTCGGCGGAGTGATCCCCCCAGACGACGTCGGCACTCTGTTGGAGATGGGAGCGGTGGCTGTCCACCCGCCGGGAACAGTCATTGCCGACGCAGCAACAGAGCTCCTCGACTTGTTGTGATGCCCGATGAACTCGCTGAACTCGTTGTTGCCGGTGATCGAAGTGCCATAGGACGCGCCATTACTCTCGTCGAGTCGACCAAACCGGAGGATCGTCGGCGAGCCGCAGCGTTGCTTGAAGTGCTTCTGCCCCACACCGGCAACGCCGATCGGATCGGGATCACCGGTGTTCCCGGTGTAGGCAAGTCGACTTTCATCGAGGCGTTCGGCACGAGCCTCACCTCTCAACGCCACCGGGTCGCGGTTGTGGCAGTAGACCCTTCGAGTTCGCGAAGCGGCGGTTCGATCCTTGCCGACAAGACAAGAATGTCGAAACTGTCCACCGACGAACTGGCCTTCATCAGGCCGGCTCCGTCGTCGGGTGTTCTCGGAGGAGTGGCGCGTTCGACACGCGAGTCGATGCTGGTGTTGGAAGCCGCCGGTTACGACACGGTCATCGTTGAGACGGTGGGTGTCGGGCAGTCAGAAACCGTGGTCCACTCCCTAGTCGACATCTTCATCGTGCTGATGCTCGTCGGAGCTGGAGATGAACTGCAAGGCATGAAGAAAGGTGTACTGGAGTTGGCCGACCTCGTAGCGATCAACAAGGCCGACGGCGACAACGTCGAACGGGCCGAGCTCGCTGCGGCCGACTATCGTCGAGCGTTGCATTTGTTGGCGCCGCAAAGCCCGAACTGGAGCACGCCTGTGGTTACTTGTTCCGCGCTCAGCGGTGAGGGGCTCGATGAGATCCGGACCCTTGTGCAACAGCATCGTCGTTTGTTCTCGAAAACAGGGGAGCGAGACCAACGCCGCGAAGATCAGATACTCAGTTGGATGCGAAACATGGTCCGTGAGCGGCTGCTGGACCGGATCCTGTCCGATAGCGCCTTCGCAGCACACGAAGCGGAGTTGGAGGCCGCGGTCGTGGCTAAAGAGATAAGCCCGACCGTCGCCGTGGATCGTCTGCTCGACGTCGGTGTCGGTCCCTTGGAGTGACCACTGTTCGTGGCTGAGACGATGTTGTCGTTCGGTTTTGCTTCACGGCATATTGAACACGGCGGAAAAGAAGCGGATTATTGGATCGTGATCAAGTTCTGACCGCACCGCACGCCACGAACATCGCAAGCCGAAGGAGAAGGACCCATGCAAATCGCTCCCCCCGGACTCAAAGGCTTGGCGGTGGCGGACACGATGCTGGGCGCGGTGAGGGGCCAAGAGGGGTTCTTCCATTACCGACAGCACAACGCCGCTGAACTCGCCCGAAACAGATCGCTCGAAGACGTCTGGACGTTGCAGATAGACGGTGTGCTCCCCCCCGAATCGCCACGGGTAGATCCTGGCCCGTTGCGAGTACTGCCCGAACCGACCTTGCGGTTCCTTGACGAGAGCTCAAAATTCTTGACCGACCCGATGGCGGTGCTCCGGATCGGGATCCTTGCAGTCGGTGACCACGAAGCCCGCGGTCCGATGCTTGACCGCAGCGATGAGGAAATCCACGGCGACGCCCTGCGCCTCGCGGCGATTGTGCCCACGATCCTGGCCCGCCACTATCGTCGGCGCCAGGGTTTGACGCCGGTGGATCCGGACCCTTCGATCAGCCATGCTGCTGACTATTTCAGAATGGTGACTGATTCGATCCCCAGCGCTGAGGCTGAACGGGCTGTTGAACAGTACCTGGTAGCCACGCTTGACCATGGATTCAACGCTTCGACGTTCACGGGTCGAGTGGTGGCGAGCACCGGAGCTGACATGGCCGGTTCGCTGGTTGCTTCGGTGGGGGCACTCACCGGTCCGTTGCATGGTGGTGCGCCGAGCAGGTGTATGCAGATGATCGACGAGATCGGTGATCCGTCCGCGGCTGCTGACTGGATCCGCGCTCGTCTCAACGCCGGCGACAAGATCATGGGGTTCGGTCACGCTGTCTACCGCGCTGAAGATCCACGTGGGGTGGTGCTAAGAGAGGCAGCGACGCGTCTCGGGGGAGATCTCGTGGAACGAGCCGCAGGAATAGAGAGCCAGATCCTGGCCGTGTTGTCGGAGTGGCGACCCGACCAGCGGATCGTCACCAATGTTGAGTTCTGGGCTGGAGTCGTCTTGGAGCTGGTTGGCCTGCCCCGCCAAATGTTTACTCCCACCTTTTCAGTCAGCCGTTCCATTGGTTGGTCCGCTCATGTGGTGGAGCAGCACGGCGAAGGCAAGATCATGCGGCCGAGCGCCCGCTATGTCGGTCCTGAACCGACAGTCGCACCAGCGGTCTGATTTTGTTGGGCGGACCAGAAGCTCTAGCGTGTCACGCAGGCAGGCAACAAGAAAGAATCGCGAAGCGAGGGAGAGCATGACAGTCACTGAAGACGTTGATTTGTGGGACATGGATGCTTTTCAGCGTCAAGAACATCACGGCATGCTCGAGCGACTGCGTGAAACCGACCCTGGTGTCCACTGGATTGATGAAGGTGGCAGAGGCCCCGGCTTCTGGGCGATCACGCGCCTTGAGCACCTGAAAGAAGTCAACCGCAACGCCGAAGTGTTCTCATCGAATCGCCGAGGCACCCAAATGACCGAACCGGACCACTCCGACACGATGCAGCAATTCCAGAACGATTCGCTTATGCTGTCGATGGACCCTCCCAAACACACGCGCTACCGCCGGATCGTCAGCCGCGGCTTCACGCCGCGAATGATCAACTTGTTAGAGGACTACCTGCTGAATCGCACCGACATGATCATCGATGGAGTGTGTGAGCAGGGCCGCGCCGACTTCGTGACCGACCTCAGCGCAGAACTTCCGTTGCAGGCGATAGCTGAGATGATGGGAATACCGCTGGAAGACCGATCGAAGATCTTCGAGTGGACCAACGCCATGATCGGATCTGAAGACCCGGACTTCGTGGCCGACGAGGATGATTTGATCGCCGCTTCCACAGAGCTTTTCGCATACTCCAACGAGTTGCAGAGAGCACGTCGTGATCAACCCGCAGACGACATCATCACGACTCTGCTTTCTGCTGACATCGACGGAGAGAAACTGACCGAGACCGAGTTCGACATGTTCTTCCTGATGCTTTGTGTGGCAGGCAACGAAACGACCCGCAACTCGATCACACACGGCATGAACGGGTTCTTCCAGTTCCCTGACCAGTGGGAGAAATACTGTTCAGATCCTGATCGTTACGCGGCTACCATGACCGATGAGGTGGTGCGTTGGGCCTCACCGGTACTCAACTTCCGTCGTCAGGCCACCCGTGACTACGAGGTCGGGGGAGTAGAGATCAAAGAGAACGACAAGGTCGTGATGTGGCATATTGCCGCCAACCGTGACCCGCGGGCGTTCAATGACCCCTGGCGTTTCGATATTGAGCGCACACCCAACGACCATGTCGGATTCGGGGGTGGCGGACCTCATTTCTGTCTTGGCGCCAACCTTGCACGGCTGGAGATCCGTTTGATGTTCAAAGGCGTCGCCACGCGTCTGCCTGATATTCGATTGGCGGGGAACCTCGACTATTTGCGCTCCAATTTCATTGGAGGCATAAAGAAGATGCCCGTTGAGTTCACGCCGACACCATCGACTCGTGCAAAGCCGTTGCAGCGCCTCGGTTCGGCTGCGGGCGCATCCCGAACCGCCGGTTACGGCGGTTCGGTCGATCGTTGAGCTTGAACAGATCCACCGAGGTCCCTCCGGCGTTGTCGAGCAGACGAGATTAGGTACGGCTCAGCGACGACATTGTCGTGATGCCCGGCCGCGATTGTGATGGCGTAGGGCGTTCCGGGACCCATCCCGATTCCCTTGACGGCAAGGTGGTTCAAGGAGGACTCACCGACCGGCAACGCGCAGCTGAGCGGAGCGACCAGCAGCATCGGGAGCACCGCCCCGACCGTGAACACTGGGGGAGGGTCGGGGGTTCCGCGTCGGGGGATGTCCGAACGGGTTGGGTTAGAAGTCTTCGTCGAAGGAGACTTCGCCCTCAACACCGACTTGATAAGCCGAGACCGTCCGCTCAAAGAAGTTCGACAGTTCCTGCACGTCTTGCAACTCCATGAAAGCGAACGGGTTGCGGGAACCGAAACGCCGTGGAAGATTCAACTGAGCGAGCCGTTGATCAGCCACATACTCGAGATAACTGCGGGTATCGGCAGTGGACATCCCCGGCACGCCTTCACCTAGAAGGTCTTGGGCGAACATGTACTCGGCGTCGACGGCGTCCTCAAGCATGGCGGTGATGCGTTCACCGAGGTCAGCGTCGAAGAGTTCAGGTTCCTCGGAACGCACGGTGTTTATCACCTCAAGGGCGAAATTCATGTGCATCGATTCGTCGCGGAACACCCAGTTGGTGCCTGCGGCCAGACCGTTGAGAAGGCCCTTTGAACGCAAGAAGTAGACATAGGCGAACGCCGCGAAGAAGAACAGGCCTTCAATGCAGGTGGCGAAGCAGACCAGGTTCATCAAGAACCGTTTGCGGTCCTCGGCGGTCACCAGGGGACCCGAACCCACAGAATCCATCCACTTGAAGCAGAACTCGGCCTTCGCCCGGATCGAGGGAATGTTGTCTATAGCCGCGAAGGCAGCGGTTCGTTCGTCGACGTCGGGGATGTAGTTGTCGAGCAGGTTCAAGTAGAACTGAACGTGGAGGGCCTCTTCGTAGAGCTGGCGTGAAAGATACATCCGCGCTTCAGGTGAGTTGATGTGCTCATAAAGATTGAGAACGAGGTTGTTGGCTACGATCGAGTCGCCGGTTGCAAAAAACGCTATGAGTCGACTGATGAGATGCTTTTCGGCGGGCATCAACTTGCGGTCAAGGTCGGTGAGGTCATCGGAGAAGTCGATTTCTTCGACGGTCCAGGTGTTTTTGATCGCGTCCTTGTACATCTCGAAGAATTGCGGATAACGCATAGGCCGCAACGTCAAGTTGAAGCCGGGATCCAAGATGTTGGAGTCGGCGCTCGACGGTGTGGCGCAATGCCCGGCGTAGCTGTCGCCAGGCGATGGCGCATTGGGTGACGCTGCATCGGGCAATGCAGGGTCCGTGGCGAAGTCGAGGTCGTTCGCTAGAGCCATCAGTCGCACGCCTCGCATGTTTCGGGGTTCTCCAGCGAGCAGGCGAGAGCTTCGGCATCTGTGAACGCGGTTTTGTCAACGGTGCCGTCAGTTGGATTACCGCCTGTGGATGGACCGGGTGCAGCGGTGGCTTTGTTGATGCGTGTTTTTGGCCGACTCCGCAGGTAGTAGGTAGTTTTCAAGCCTTTTTCCCAGGCGTGCATATACATGGAGGACAGCTTTCCGATGGTCGGGGACTCCATGAAGAGATTCAGCGATTGGCTCTGATCGATAAATGCGCCACGGTCAGCAGCCATGTCAATAAGAGACTTCATGGGGATTTCCCAAGCGGTGCGATAGATCATCTTGAGATCATCGGGTACCCGGTCAATCGACTGTACCGAACCCTCCGCCTTCTTGACGTCGGCGATCATTTCGGCATCCCAGAGACCCCGACTCTGAAGTTCTGCGACGAGGTAGCGGTTGATCTGCATGAACTCTCCGGAGAGCGTTTCTCGTTTGAACAAGTTGGAGACTTGAGGCTCGATGCACTCGTAGCATCCAGCGATTGAAGCGATAGTTGCGGTGGGGGCGACCGCGATCATCAACGAGTTGCGTAATCCGTGCTGTTCGATGCGTTGGAGCAAGGGCTTCCAGCGCTCGGGGTCAGACGGTTCAACACCCCACAGGTCGAACTGCAGGTCACCGTTTGCCGCTCGGGTATCGGCGAAAGCCGAATGCGCTCCGCTGCTCTGCGACAACTCTGTTGAGGCCCACAGGGCGTTGAAGTAGATCTCCTCGCTGATTCGGCGGGAGACATCGCGTGCTTCGAGTGAATCGAAGGCGAGGCCCATTTTGAAGAAGACGTCCTGTAGACCCATCAATCCCAAACCGACGGGTCGCCAGCGATGGTTGGACGCTTCGGCTTCTTCGGTTGGGTAAAAGTTGATGTCGATGACGCGATCAAGGAACGGCACGACCTGGCGTACGACCTGTCCGAGCCGTTGGTAATCCATCACTTTGACACTGCCTGGGCCGGCTTGTGCTGCAGGGAGTCCATCGGGTTTTGCGCCGTTGGAATCATACGTGCCGTTGAGCGGCTGCTGCCCGTCGGCAGGGATCGTGGTGACGAACTCTCCGAGGTTGACCGAGCCGAGGTTGCACACCGCCGTCTCAGACTGGCTCGTCACCTCAAGGATCTCGGTACAGAGGTTGGAAAGGTGTACAACCCGGTCACGGGAGTTGTTGTCGCCGGTCGACCCGGGGCCGGTCTGGTTGCACTTGCGGTTGGAGGAATCTTTGAAGGTCATCCAACCGTTGCCTGTTTCGGCTAGTGCCCTCATCATGCGTTGATACAGTTCACGGGCCTCAACTTGTTTCTCTTGGAGACCGTCTGCTTCGGCTTGTTCGTACAGTGCACGGAATTCGTCGTCGTAGGTGTCGATCAGTCCAGGCACTTTCTTGGGGTCGAAAAGGCTCCACTTCCAGCCGTTCTTGACTCGCTCCATGAAAAGGTCGGGGATCCAGTTGGCGAGGTTGATGTTGTGCGTTCGGCGGGTGTGGTCGCCGGTGTTGTCGCGTAGTTCGAGGAACTGCTCGATGTCGGCATGCCATGCCTCTAGATACACACACGCTGCGCCTTTGCGACGCCCCCCCTGATTGACTGCTGCGACAGAAGCATCAAGGGTTTTGAGCCAAGGCACGATGCCGTTGGACAGTCCGTTGGTGCCGACGATGAGACTGTTCTTCGAACGGACCCGGTGCCAGGCAACACCGATCCCGCCGGCGAATTTCGAAAGTTGAGCGATGTCGGTGTAACGCTTGTAGATCCCTTCGAGGGAGTCCTCCGGAGAGTCGAGCAGATAGCAGCTTGACATCTGCGGATGTTTCGTACCGGAGTTGAAGAGTGTGGGGCTGGAGGGAAGATAGGCCAGCGATGACATCAAATCGTAGAAGTAGACGGCTTCTTCGGGGTTGTCTGACAGTCCACAGGCGACGCGCAGGAAGAAGTACTGGGGAGTTTCGATGACCTTGCGGGTTTCAGGATGGCGCAGCAGGTAGCGGTCATAAACCGTGCGGATTCCGAAGAACTCGAAGTTGCGGTCTCGTTGGCTGTCGATGGCGGCGTTCAGTTCCGGGGCGTGCTCGCCTACGAACTCGAACACTTCGTCGCTGATCAGTCCGAGCGAATGGCCGAGCGATACCGACTCGGAGAACCAAGGGGCGTTCTGGATGCGCACCTCTTTGTCGATATAGGTCGAGAGCAGCCGAGCAGCGAGTTTGGAGTAGTTGGGTTCTTCAACGATCAGACCCGCAGCCGTGCGGATCGACAGTTCGTCGAGTTCTTGGGTGGTGGCGCCGTCGGCCAAAGCGGCGATGGTGCGGGTCGACACGATCATGGGATCGACGCCGTGCAGTCCTTCGGTGGCTCTGGCGACCGCGTTGACGATCTTGTTGACGTCTACGGGCTCGAGCGTGCCGTTGCGCTTGCGTACCCGCATCTTGGTGGTGACGGTTGAGGCTGCTGGTGTGCTCTGTACGGCGCTTAGCCGATCCTGCTGCATCACCATCGTCTGACCTTTCCGTGCCGGAGGAGGAGAAAGCTGGAGGGGGTAGTGGTTCCGGCTCGGCACCGTCCTCACCGTGACTGCGTTGACAGTCGCGGACCAACAATTACAGCAGTGAAATTACAGACGCGTCAACCCTTGTTCGCGATAATCCTCTGGCCTGCCCATTTGTCTGGTCAGCCGGCAGAATTCTGCAGTCGAAGGTTCGATCTGCGCGCCGTCGAAGTGGTCTGGAGTAACTTCTCGGGATGGAAATCCTCGATGTCGACCTGTTGAGCTTCGAACAAGGCGACCGCGCGGCGCGGCGAAGCGTTGTCGACGGGGTGATGCAGAGCCTGGCCACGGGGTTCGTCTACGTGTCGCACGACATGAGCGTCGACATGATCGATGAGGTCTACGGGAAGCTCGAAGAGTTCTTCTCCCTGCCCCAAGAGCGCAAGGAAAAATACATAGTCCCTGGTAGCAACGGCCAGACGGGGTACACCGGACTGCTTGTGGAGACTGCCGCGATCGCCGATGTGCCCGATTTCAAGGAGATGGTCAACTGGAGCGCTTCACGTCCCGAGGGCCATCCGCTCCGTGTCCAGTACCCGTTCCGCTACGGGCCGCCGACACTGCCCGACAATGACATCGCCGGGATCGGCGAACTGCTGCTCGACTTCCACGACACGGTCGTGGCGCTGCAGATTCGAGTGTCGAGAATAATCGCGGTCGGTCTGGGGCTCCACGAATCGTTCTTCGAGCAGATGCTCGTCGACGGTGCCAATCTCACCCGGGCGATCCACTACCCGGCGATGGACCAGGCGCCCGACGAGTCCCATGCGTGGGCTGCCGAGCATGCCGACATCAATCTGATAACCGCCCTGCCCCGCGCCACCGCAGCCGGCTTGCAGGTCCGAGTCGAAGACGGCTGGATCGATGCGGTGCCGCCGGACGACGGGGCGATCATCAACACCGGTCTGATGCTCGAACGGTTGACCAACGGCGCGATCCCGCCGGGTTTCCATCGGGTCGTTTCGGGCAAGGGCCAGCAGGGTGACCGCTATTCGGTGGTGCAGTTCGCCCATCCCGAACCGTGGACCATCCTGGCGCCGGTTCCCACGACAGTGACCCAGGAGAACCCCCTGCGGTTCCCAACGATCGCCGCGGGTGACGCCCTTTCCAAGGTGATCTGGGAGATCAATCTCGTGGAGGAAGGCCGCCGACTCGACAACTAGACCTAGTTGAAGTACATCGAACGGCGACCCAGAGCGAACCTAATAGCGATGGAGCGGGTTCTCCTCGCATCACGTGCCGATTACGTCACGTCAACTGACTACTAGTGCGCTGCGGTGGTCGACTGTGTGCTGCGTGCTTCGGATGATCTCAGTCACGTTTCGCAGGTTGAGTCGATCGAGGTTCCAGTCGGATCGGAAACCGTGGCGAAGCAGTTCCAGATAGAGCAGGCTGGGGCTCAGGTCGCGGCCTTCGGCGAGTTGCCTGCGGATGTGCTGCTCCAAGTCTTCCTGAGTGGGTTCGATCAGTTCTGGCGGCGGGTCCTGAGCGGGCCTGAGCGTGAGCATCAGGTCGAGTGTGGCAGTGTTCTCGAAACCCGAAGCGAGTCCCTTGACCGATCGTTGGCCTTTGTCGAGCAATGCAATGAGTTCGGGAACGACCTCCAGCCCCGCGGCTGAGATGGACCGTCGGAGAAGCTGCCACATCTTGCCGGAACTGTTGCCGAAGAGCAGAGTGATGAAACCTCCTGGTTTCAAGACCCGGAGGCACTCGCGCAGCGCACCGACCATGATCTGCTCATAGCGGTCAGCCGTTCTCGCGGCGCCGGTGTCCACCCGGTCGATCACAGCCTCCTCGTCCGGGTCGGTGAACTCCGACATCCAAGCCTCCTGAAAGAGGTTCATGTCGGAGTAGAAGATGTTGGCGCCGAACGGAGGATCGGTGAACACGTAGTCGACGGAGTGGTCATCGAAAGGTAGGGCTGTCGCGCTCGCGCGGTGGTAGGCGACCTCGCAGCCTTCGCCCGCTGGGGGGCTCACGCGTTCACGGCGTTCGTCCAATATCCAGCGGTCTGAGCGGATCGCGGCTTCGACCTTCCGGTTGAAGAGGTCAAAGACGTTCCATTCGTAGAACACTGGAGCGACGTAGTAGTTGGCGTTCGCCGCGTTCAAGGGACGCTGACGCGACCACTGGTACCGTTTGCTTGCCCTTGTCAGAATGGCCGTGAACGCGAAGCGCAGTTTCGCGCGCAGATCCTCGTCGGCTACTTCTTCTATCTCTGCCCAAAGAGCGGCCAAGACGCAGAGATTTCGACGGGAGTAGAACGACGCCACAGAGGTAAGGCCGTGGCGGCCCAAGGCTGAGGCAACGTACATCTGCCGGGACTCGTCGACTGAGACATCCGGCCACCAGTGTCCGTTCGAGTCAGCCTCCACCAGCGGAGGCTGATGTGGTTGCTCGATCTGAGTCCGATGACACTCGCACACGATCGAGTCGACAACCGGAACTTCATCCAGGCGCCGACATCTGCTGGAAACGGGACTCTCGCACTCCGGGCATGACATGTGCGCCTTCTTCCAGTCCGCTGCCTCCAAGCTGCGGTAGTAGTCGAAACCCTGGCCGCAATCGGGACACTCCATGACAACGGACCAGACTGTCTTGGCAACCCGAGCACTGCGACCGCACATCTCGCACGGCACCCCGTACACATCACCAACTTGCTCTGCGGCACGAGTCAGAACCTCTTCGGCGTGCTTTCGCAGGTGTTCTTCAGGCACCAGGTTCACATAGTTGGTTCCAATATGCCGCCCGAGCACCGACACGTCGCACAGCTCTGCCCGTCTTCCTGATATCAGCGCGGCCACTCCGGTCATCCCGGATCCAGCGAAGGGGTCCAGCACGGTGTCGCCCTCACTGGTGAACGCTTCGATGAACGGCAGGATTCCCGTGACTGGAACTTTGGTCAGGTACGCGTGTGCCATGTAGACGGGGTCGCTGCGCTTGACTGAGACCGCGCACGGCAGATCGATGGCTGCTGTTTTGTTCACGCCATCGACCTTACCCACCCGGAGTGACAGGTTCGGGGAATCCACCCGTACACTCCGACCGGTATGCGCTCAGAACGGTCAGAGTGTGGGCTTCAAAGAAGACGCTGACTTTGCACGTTTCGTATCAGTCGGCGCCGTCGGGACTGCGGCCGTAGCCGACCGCCTCCAAGCGGAGTTCGCGCACTCACCCATTGAACTCGAACGCTATGCCATGGCCAACGAGGTGTGGCAGACAAAGGTCAAGCGGTTGCGACTCCCCGATCTCTTGTGCGTGCGATGTGGGCTGAGGGTCGAATCACGGGCCAAGTCGAAACTCAGGATCATGCTCTCCCACTCAGACGCATCAGACCGTCAATGGGACACGGGCGGGATGCACGGCGAAGATCTGTTCGCGTTCCTCCTAGCCGACATCAACTCGGACCCGCCTCGTTGCGGCCCTGTGATCTTCTTCACGACAGACGCGCTTCGGTCCAGCATCAACAGCGCCAAGCGGTCCGCTCCAAAAGCGGCGTCAGAGGGTTCTGAAGTCACGCTGACATGGCCTTGTTGGGTTCCAACAAAACCAGGGCAATTCGTCCACGTCGACAATGAACGCCGGATTGTCTACAAGGTGACGGACGGCAGGGTCCAACGCTATTGGCAGTGGAAGAACTGGTCGGACCCGAAGGCTGTCTATTCGAAGCCCGGTGAATTCTTCCAAGGAGGCGAGAGAGTCCTCGCGGGGGTTGTTGAACAAGAGTCAGACCCGGTGTGCCCCGGTGACTCATGGGACTTGGCCGCTGCCTTGGACTCACTTGACGACGTCGAACAGTACGCGGCGGTCAAAGCGGCAGGAGTATCGGGTCGTCGTGAGCATGTCGGTGTTCTCAACCGGCTTGGCGAAGACGACCAGGTGGACTGGAGGATCCGGCTTGAAGCGCATGTTGCCTTGGCCCGACTTGAACCCGATCAGTGGATCGGCAAGATCACGCAGCAGATTCTGGATCCTGCAAGCAGAGTCGATCAGCAAATGGAGGCAGTGCTCGCGATGTCTGAACTACCGCATGACGCTGCTGTCGAAGCTCTTGCCGAGATAGCGGAGCGATCAAGCCTCCCGAGCGAATTGAGAGCGGCGGCTGTATGGGGGATGGGTCAGGGCATGGCGAGCAAACCCGAACTGCTGCTCGACAGATTCGTCGATGCAGAGCCTCTCGTGGCATTGCATGCGATCGCGTCTGTGGATGAGTTGTCAGAAGACCTCCGAAACAAGCTTGTCTCCTGGCTTGCGGACGGTGACGCCATCAGAGCCCCAACTGCAGCTCAGATCTTTCAACGGCATCGCTGCGTCGACGCTCTGCTCGAGGCCACCCGGACCGTTGGCAACGCCCGCCTCTTAGCGCTCCGGGCACTCGGCGAGCTGTCTCCGGCGTTGGTCAGGAGCCTCGCCGGGAATCGGTTGACCTCCGACATCGAAGAGGCATTACTCCCCATGTGGCTGGGTCAAGAGGATTGGCTCAGGCAGGACGGCAAAGAAGGCCTGGACGCCCTCGACATCCAGAAAATCCGCTTCCGCTAAGCCCTTTGCTGGGAACAATGAGGGAGCGGACGTCGTTCATTTGGTCAGGAGCGGTTGACAGACAACCAGTCGACGACGGCCCCGACGAGTTCATCGGAGTGTTCCCGGCTGCTGAACAGATGATCGGCATCCGCGACGGTGTGCAGCGTCGCCGAACCGGCGCGGGCAAGTGCCTCAGTCTGGTCGTGTCCAACCACGGTGTCCGCTCCAGCTTGTACCACCAACATGGGTCGGTCCAGTTCGGCTGCCGCTGCTGTCACATCGTGTCGGTGCAGGTCGTCGAGGAACTCTCTGCCGATCGTCACCGGTCTTGGACCTATCTTGACCTCGGCTTGACCATCGCTGCGAATCTGCTTGAGGGCTTCGGCATCGAACAAGTTCTCCACATGGACGACCGAGGCCGGAGAGGCGACTGCTACGACCGCTGTCACGGTGTGCAGGCGCGACGCAGCCAGGACCGCGGCGGAACCGCCGAGGCTGTGGCCGACGAGCACGCACGGCCCGGCGCCGCGCCGGATCAACGCCACGGCGGCCTGGGTGAGATCAGCCACATTGGTCCCAACAGTCGTGGACGCCGTCTCCCCGCCGCTGTCGCCGAGTCCGGTGAAATCGAAAGCCATCGTGAGGTATCCGCCGTTGGCCAGACCCTTGGCGATGCGTGTGGTCGTGAACAGGTCCTTGGAACAGGTGAAGCAGTGGGCAAGCAGTGCTGTGCCGACTGTCTCGGTGCCATCAGGCGGGTGATGCAGGACTCCAGCGAGTTTCGCCCCCGTTCCGCCGGTGAACTCCAAGCGTTCCATGTCTGTCGCCTAGGTGGTCGGGGTCGTGTGCAGCGAGAAGCAGAATGGTTCGCCGTCGATCGTGGTCTCGTGGACGCGCAGGCTGTCTGGAGAGGCGGCGGTGCTGATGTCGGTGGCCAGCACCTGTTCAGACACATAGCCACGATGTTCTTTGAGTGACGCCAGAGCGGTTTCGCAAGCGGTTGTGACGAAGACCTCGACGCGGTCGGTGACCACCAGGTCCTCGGCTCGGCGAGCGTTCTGGATCTCACGGACCATGTCGCGGGCGAGACCTTCGGCTTCGAGTTCCGGGGTGAGGAGGGTGTCGATACTGACCACCGCATCGTTGGAGCGCAGAGCAGCCGCAACCACGCCCTCGGGGGATTCGAGCACGAGTTCGTGCTCGTCGGTGCCCAGTACCTGACCGGCGACGGCAACGGTACCGTCGCCCTGAGCTTCCCATTCGCCCTTTCGTGCCGCCGCGAACACAGCCTGCACCGCAGAACCCAGACGGGGTCCCAGGGCCTTCCCGTCGGGTCGCAGAATCAGTGTGGCGAGACTCCCGATCTCGTCGGTGACGTGTACGGACTTGACGTTGAGTTCATCGGCGAGCAGTTCGCTGAAAGGCTCGAGCGTGGTTGCATCACGGCCTGCGACAGTGAGCGATGCGAGCGGCAACCGCACCCGCAATCCCTCGTTCTCGCGTAACCGCAGAGCTGTGGAGGCGACGTCTCGAAGCCGGTCCATCGCGGCCACGAGCGCGTCGTCGGCCGGAAAATCGTCGAGCGACGGCCAGTCGCAGAGATGCACCGACGGTGCCACAGTATCGTCGCCGCCGGTCATACCCAGCCAGATCTCTTCGCTTACCATCGGCAGGAAAGGTGCTGTCACCTGCACGAGCGTGATGAGCACGCTGTAGAGGGTGTCGAGTCCGCCGACGTCCGCCCCGCTGCCGTCAACGCCCCAGAAACGGTCCCGGGAGCGGCGGATGTACCAATTGTTGAGCGCGTCGATGAACGAGCGGATCTCCGTCGCCGCTCCCGACAGGTCGTAGGCGTCCATGCGGGCTTCGGTCCGCGTAATCAGGTCGCGGGTCTTGGCGAGGATGTAGCGGTCGAGCAGCTCCGTGCTGTCGGTGCGGAACGTCGCCCGGTAGTTCTCGACGTTGGCGTACAGCGTGAAGAACGAATAGGCGTTCCAGATGGGCAGGATCACCTGGCGTACCACATCGTCTATCGCCTGGTCGGAGATGCGTGCATCGCCACCCCGCACGATGTTGGACGACATGAAGTACCAGCGCAGAGCGTCGGACCCCTGCTTGGAGAAGATGTCTTCGGGCTCGGTGTAGTTGCGCAGCTTCTTGGAGAGCTTGGCTCCGTCGTCGGCCAGCAGGATTCCGTGGCAGATGACGTTCTGGAAGGCAGGTCGGTCGAACAACGCCGTGGCCAACACGTGCAGCGTGTAGAACCAGCCGCGTGACTGGTTGATGTACTCGACGATGAAGTCCGCTGGAAAGTGCTCGTCGAACCACTCCTTGTTCTCGAACGGGTAGTGGACCTGGGCGAAGGGCATGGCGCCGGACTCGAACCAGCAGTCGAGGACTTCGGGGACCCTCCGCATCATCGAGCGGCCGCTGGGGTCGTCGGGGTTGGGACGCACCAGCTCGTCGATGAAGGGTCGGTGGAGGTTGTCGGGACGCACCCCGAAGTCGGCCTCGAGTTCGTCGAGGCTGCCGTACACGTCGATGCGCGGAAACTCGGGATTGTCGCTGACCCACACGGGGATCGGCGAACCCCAGAACCGGTTGCGTGAGATCGACCAGTCCCTCGCCCCCTCCAGCCACATCCCGAACCGTCCGTCGCGGATATGGCTCGGCACCCAGTTGATCTCCTGGTTGGTCTCCAGCAGCCGATCGCGGATGTCGGTGACCTTCACGTACCAGCTGGGCATGGCTCTGTAGATGATCGGCGTGTCGGTGCGCCAACAGTGCGGGTAGTTGTGGGTGTAGCTGTCGTGACGTACGAGCCGGCCCGAGTCGCGCAGCGCTTTGATGATCCCGGCGTTGGCTTCGAGCACGTTGATCCCCGCCCAGTCGGTGACTTCCCCGGTGAAACATCCGGAATCGTCGACCGGCACGACCGTGCCGATGCCCGCCTCGGTCGCCACCCGCTGGTCGTCCTCGCCGAACCCGGGCGCCATGTGTACGACCCCGGTGCCCTCGGAGGTGTCGATGAAGTCGCCTTTGAGGACGACGAAGGCACGGTTACTGCCGTGATGGGGCTGTTGGGGATCGACTTCTGCCATGTCGGCGAAGAAATCGAACAGGGGCACATAGCTGCGGCCGACGAGTTCGGACCCGTCGATGGTCCCCACATGGGTCGCGTCGCTGAGTTGACGCTCATAGGACTCGACTGCGGCCTCGCTCAGCACACAGCGGCTGCCGTCAGCGTCTCGCATGACCGCGTACCGGAGGTCCGGTCCCACTGCGAGGGCGAGGTTCGACGGCAGTGTCCACGGCGTTGTGGTCCAGGCCAGAATCGACACTCTCTGGTAAGCATCCGTGTCGTCCGAACCGGGCAGTCCGCTCGGGTCGTCGAGTTCGAACGCCACGGTGATCGCCGGGTCCTGCCGGGGACGGGTGGCGTCGTCGAGTCGGATCTCGTGGTTCGAAAGGGGAGTCTCGGCACCCCAGCTGTAGGGCAGCACCCGGTTCGACTGGTAGATCAACCCCTTGTCCCAGAGCTGCTTGAAGGCCCACATGACCGATTCCATGTAGTCTCGGTCCATGGTCTTGTAGTCGTTGTCGAAGTCGACCCAGCGGGCCTGCCGGGTGACGGTCTTCTCCCACTCCCTGGTGTATTTGAGAACCGAGGTGCGGCAGTATTCGTTGAACTTCTCGATGCCGTACTCGATGATCGAGGCTCGGCCGGCGACCGGGAGCTCCTTCTCGGCTTCCATCTCGGCGGGAAGGCCGTGGCAGTCCCAACCGAAACGCCTCTCGACCCGGCGGCCCCTCATTGTGAAGTAGCGGGGGACCACGTCCTTGACGTACCCGGTAAGCAGGTGCCCGTGGTGGGGGAGTCCGTTGGCGAACGGCGGACCGTCGTAGAACACGTATTCGGTATCTAGCGGGCGCTGCTGGACCGACTCCTCGAACGTGCGATTAGCCGCCCAATATTGGAGGATGCGCCGCTCGATGCCCGGCAGGTCTGCTTTCGCGACATGGGGATAGGGACCGTTCACTGCGTCGCTCATGGGGCCACAGGCTACCGGTGCCGAGTCGTATGAACCCTCAGCGATTTCTGCGCTCTCAGCTGCATGCAGTGTGGTTGAACACGCGGGTTTCAGGGACGGTCCAAGAACATGCATCGTGGATGCGCCGAGACCTGTTGTCTCCTCCCGCTCCTGTTCGCTGCGCTCACGGGCCGCTCGGGCCCCGGCCTCGCTCGACGCGGCCGTGTGCGGGATCAATACGCTCGGCCTTTAAGCTCGGCGGGTGCGCCGATTCTTGATTGACACAGACACAGCCAGCGATGATGCCGTTGCTTTGGTGATGGCCCTGCGACATGCAGAGGTAGACGTCGAGGCGATCACCGTGGTGTCGGGCAATGTGGGACTGGACCAAGCGGTGCAGAATGCGCTGTACACGGTGGAACTGTGCGGTGCCGATGTGCCGGTCCATGCGGGTGCCGCATCGCCGATGATGCGCTCGCTCGAGACCGCAGAGTACGTCCATGGCAAAGACGGGATGGGCGACGCGGGCTACCCGTTGTCAGGCCGAGTGCCTGCTGAGGGGCGCGGCGCGCAAGTAATCGTGGAAACGATCCTGAACGCCCCCGGCAAGATCACGCTGGTGGCTCTGGGTCCGTTGACCAATGTTGCTGTCGCGGTCTTGCTCGCGCCTGAGATCGCGCAGGCAGTCGGCCGGGTGGTGGTGATGGGCGGTACTGGAGTCCATGGACCCGGCAACGTGTCGGCCATGGCGGAGTACAACTTCTGGGCCGATCCCGAGGCAGCCGCGGTGGTGACCCGTGCCGGTTTCCCGATCGAGTTCGTGGGTTGGGACGTCTCGGTCGCGTCAGCAGTGGTAGACGCCGACCGCCACGAGGCGATCAAGGCCATCGGCACTCCGCTGTCGAAGTTCGCGGTCGACATCGCGCAGGTGGTGCGGAGGTTCGCTGTGGAGAACGGGCTGGCAGGAGACGACCTCCCCGACCCGATAGCCATGGCCCATGCCATCGATCCGGGTGTGGCTACGACCACGCGTCTGCACGTCGACGTGATGGTCGGCGACGGTCCACAACGCGGGGTGATGGAGGTCGACCAACTCGGCTTCGGCGGCGGCGAGCCCAACGTCGACATCGTGACCCACTACCCCAGCGACCACTTCTTCTCCCTGCTCCACGCGGCTCTGCGCACCTAGCGAACTGCTGGCAGTTAGTACGAGCTACCGCGGGTAGGGTCGGCGGTCATGGATGTGGGCAAGCTACGGTCCCTGTTCGATCTCGCGGGGCGCACTGCGGTCGTCACTGGTGGCACACGCGGTATCGGGCGTGCGGTTGCTGAAGGGTTCGCGGCGGCAGGTGCGAACGTGGTCGTGGCGAGCCGCAAAGAAGCTGCCTGCCGACAGACTCAGGCCCATCTGGAGTCGATGGGGGCGGGCGCCCTCGGGATTGCGGTCAACATGGGCGACGCCGACAGCGCCGAGAGAATCGTCGGTGCGGCCGTGGATCGCTTCGGCGGGATCGACATCGTCGTCAACAACGCTGCCAACGCCCTGGCCGCCCCGGTCGGCAGCCAGGATCCGGGCATGTGGCAGAAGTCCTTCGAGGTGAACCTGCGGGGCCCGGCGCTGCTCATCGGCGCTGCCCGGGACCATCTCCGAGACTCGGGCCACGGTGCGGTCGTCAACGTGATCTCGGTGGGGGCGTTCCAGTTCGCTCGGGGCCTGTCGATGTACGCATCGATGAAGGCGGCGCTGCTGTCGGTCACCCGTTCCTTTGCCGGTGAGCTTGCCGGCGACGGCGTTCGGGTGAATGCTCTGGCGCCGGGACCGGTCGACACCGACATGGTGCGCAACCTTGGTGAGGGTGCGGCTGAGTCGATGGCCGCTCAGACCCTTCTGAACCGTTGCGCTGAACCCGACGAGATGGTGGGCGCGGCCCTGTTCCTGTCGAGCGACGCCTCGTCGTACATGACCGGCCAAGTGCTGGTGGTCGACGGCGGCATGCACCCGAACTAGCCGGTCGCTTCAGGTCAAGCGAGTTCGCGTAGACGCTGGACTCGGGGATCATCGACGCCGAGGTGGTGTGTTGTCTCAGCCACGACACTCTCAACGTCAAGGGTGCCGGCTTCGGCCATCTGCCCAAGATCCACCCAGTCTTGGGGGCGATCGAAGAACGTCTTGAACACGGCCAAGTCGCCACAGGCAAGGAAAGGAACGTCGTGACCGCCGAATCGTTCGGTGCGCGTGCGGGTCGCGACCTGCGCGTGGAAGTCTGTGGTGTTGAAGAACAGGTCGACAGGCGTCTGGTCCCACCACAGACGGGTCTGGCCGTCGGCAGCGACGGCTCGACGGTGCTGCCGCGCAGTCCGGTATCACCGAAGTGATGTACACCCCGGCCGGTCCCGACGTTTCGCGTGAACTCCGTGCTTTCGCGTCGGCCGTTCTTGGCAACTGAGTGGCGTACTGGCCGCGGCAGCTATTCGTAGTGGAGTGCCGGCCGCGGGCCTGCGCGCATGTCGTCGATTGCTCGGGTCACGTCGACGATCGCCTCTTGGAGCGCCGCGGCCGCGGTTTCAGCGTCAACTCCGAATTCCAGCGTTTCAACCAGCTGGTTGAGGCGCCCGGTCGCCCGCCAAGCCGCATGGCGGGACCATTCGGTGTAGAGGACCTCGGGGTCGTCGATACCGATGAGGTCGCGGGTGCGGGTCTGGTCGTCCGAGTTCCGGTCGAGGCTCACATAACCGCTGACCATGGTGATCCGCTCGGCGGGCGCGGTGAGTTCGGCGCCGCGGTGCACGACCATGTTTCCGTGCAGCGCCACTGCGTAACCGGGTCCTGCGAAGTCGGGGACCACGACGCGCTCGCGCGGCGGTGTCTCGCCACGAACGGCCAACTCGGCGACTTCGTGTTTGGTTCCGTGGAACCACTCGAATCGGCCTCCGGAAAGCTCCGCCGGGTCGCTCACCATCATCACGTAGTCCAAAGCGACGGTGTCGTGGTGCCACTTGTCGACCGGTTGGTCCGGTTCAGCAGTGGGTTCGTAATTCATGTGACCGACATGCACCGGCATCGTGTGAGGCGCTACCGGGATGCCGAATATGGAACTCATCAGTTCGGTGAAGTCGGGACTGAAGCACAAGTCTCTCAACCAACGCGATCGGTAGCACCCGCCCCGTACCGCGTTCTCGATGCGGTTGCCGGCGCGTCGCTCGTGGACCCGCAGCTTGCGCGCCACGTCGAGCAGTACCTCAGCGCCTTCTTTGGACAAGACCCTGAACGGTGTGGACACTGCCATCGGCGTGGCCGTGGGCGCGATGTCGTCGTCGCTGTAGCCGAGTTCTTTCAGCGTGGTGATAGACGACGGTTCTTCGAGTTGAAGGTGCACACTCGGATCGAAGACCGGTTCATCCGCGGTCCAGCTGTAGCCCCGCGGCAGTTCGTCGGGAAAGGAAACGGCCAGCGTCACCCGGCCAGCCTAACCCTCGAGCCGATTCGAGGTCACATGGACCTCGTCGGCTCAGGGGTTGCGAGGATAGGTGGCAAGCACGTCGCGTCGAAGCAGGGCCGCTCCCGCTCTTGTTCGCTGCGCTCATGGGCCGCTCAGACCACGGCCTCGTACCGTATGGGCCGCGTCGACTCACCTGTTCGCTCGGCCTCTCAAGGTCTATTCGGCGGGTTTCCCGCTCGATTCTGACTCGTCGTCGGCTTCGGACCCAGTGTCTTCTCCAGGCGCAGTGTCTTCTTCGGTTTCTTCGTCGGCGTCAGTCTCCGCAGTTGCTTCGGACTCGGCGCTGACTTCTGCTTCGGGCTCGGTTTCAACTTCGATCTCTGCCCCTGCTTCCAGCTCGGGTTCGACTTCAGGCTCGGTTTCAGCGGTGGTTTCGGCGGCGGCCTCGGCTTCGGCTTCCGGCTCGAGTTCGGCGGTTGTCTCGGGTTCTGGTTCGGCCTCTGCTTCCGGCTCGGTTTCGGCTTCGGCGGGGACCTCGGGTTCTGTCGCAGGCTCGGTTTCGGTCCTGTCGTCCGTTTGGGGTTCGGCTTCGACCCCGGCTTCTGCTCCAGGTTCGACCCCGGCTTCGGCTTCAGGCTTGGTCTCAGCAGCGGTTCCTGGTTCAGCAGATGTTGCTTCGGTGTCTTGGGGATCCTCTGGTGGTTCCTTGCCGTCGCGCATGGCTTTCCACGTCTCGGCTGCGGCGCGATAAGCGGCTTCGGCTTCTGACAGTTCCTTTGACGACCCGCCTTTGGACAGCTTCTTGACCAGCGCCGCGGCATCGTCCTTGGCTCGCTCGGCCTTCTTCAACCTCTTCTCGCGCTGGATGCGTTCGCGATCAGCAGCTACGTACTCGTTGAAGAGCGTCAGCGCCGCGGTTGTATCGTCGTCAAGGTTGATCTTGGCCATTGGTCCATTCTGTCGGGTCGGAGGCGAACTAACGACCTGCCCCACCGAGTCGCGTGCTCGTTTCAGTCAGTCGTTCGGCAGGCCGCGGCGGTTTTCGTTGCGAAGATCGAAAGCGATCTTGACGGCGCCGCGACTCCCGGCTTCGGCGGCGTGCGTCAGGGCGTCGCGGTAACGGTCGAGTGGATAGGTCGCTGACAGCATCTTGTCGAACGGCACTCTGGCGGCGAGTTCGACGGCCGCCTCAAAGCTCGTGATCGAGCGTCCGTCCCGCAGCTGTTCGCTTCCGTAGGTGTAGCTGCCGACGAGTTCTGTCTCGCGATGCCACACCGGCGTCAGGTCCACATCGATGACTCCGGGCATTCCCAGCAGCACCACACGGCCTCTCGGCCTGCACAAGCCGATTGCTTCAGTTATCGATTCGGCTGATCCGACCGCGTCGATCACCACATCGGCACCACCGGAGAGTCGTGGACCGACCATGAAGGAGCCGGTGGCTCGTCGCACCGCTCGACCAAGCTCGTCGGGGGAGCTCACCACATCGGCCCCGAACTCAGCGGCGAGATCTTGTTGCCCCGGATATTTGGCGCCGATCATGATCGACCCGGGCGCGGTCAAGTTGCGCAGTGCTGCCACAGTCACCAGACCCATCGGGCCGGCGCCGATCACCGCCACCGTGTCGCCATCTTCAACGCCGGCTCGAAGCGCGGCATGCACGCCTCCGGCCACGGGCTCGACGGTCACCGCGGTCTCGTCGCTCATCTGCTCGGGCACGTCGTGGAGTTGGCTGTCGTGGGCGACGAACTCGGTTGCCCAGCCACCGCCGGTGCTTGCGCAGAACCCTGTCTGAAGACCGGGCTCGAGGTGGCCGCAGGTCAGGTGCCGGTAGTCGTTGCCGTCTGCGGGTGCGGCGCCGTCGAAGGGCGGCGGGAAGCCTCGGGCGGCGTGGCCCAGCACCGGTTCGATAAGCACTCGACGGCCGTCGGCCAACTCGCCGACGATCTCATGTCCGGGCACGAACGGGAAGGAGACGAAGTCTTCGAAGTAGCGCGACGAGTGACCGTCGATGGTTGCCAGATCGCTGCCGCAGATCCCCGAGAGACGGGGCCAGACACGGTGCCATCCTTCGCCTGGCAGTTCGGGTGGGTCGTCTTCGACGAGCGACAGCGGCCCAACTCCCGCGCCGGCGCCGGGTCGTAAGCGCGATGCCGCCATTGCCGCCACATAGCGGACTTCCTTGCGGCTGAACCTGAGCGCCTTCACTCCTCGAAGGCTAGCGCTCGGGGACTCACGCGGGCATCACATCGGTGTGGGTGAAGTCCTTGCCGACAAATACCAGCGGGGAACCAATTTGTTTGGCGAGCGCATAGGAGAACGTGTCACCAAAGTTGAGACTTGCCTTGTGTCTGCCTTTGCCGAAACGTCTCCAGCACACGAGCGCTTCATTGGCGAGCCGGGCGTCGACAGAAACGATTTGCATCTCGACACGGTCAAGGAGTTCTTCAAGCAGTTGCACTCCCTCGGCGCCTGTACGGGATTCGACCACAATGCCGAGTTCGACTCGAGTTGCTGCGGTCATTGCGCATGGGGCGCCAATCAGTAGTCGCTCGATCTGCTCGCTGCCGGTTTCACCGAACAACAGCGCAGTGATCGCTGAAGTGTCGACCGCGATCACGAAGGCAGGCCGTGTCGGTCGTAGCCGACGATGTCGTCGGGGTTGCGCGGGTCCAGCACTGGCAACTTGTTGAACCGCTCCACGATGTCGCCCAAGCCTCGTGTTCGTCGGCGCCGGCGCTCCAGTTCGAGGTGTGCATGCAGGGCGTTGACCACAGTGGTGGTGATGGATTCTCCGGTTAGTTCGGCCAACTCTCGGGCCAACTGATCAGCCTTTGCGTTCTTGATGCTCAACACCATAGGTAGAAATCTACCCAACGAGGTAGAATTCGTCAACAGTGTTGGCTCGGTTCCGCTGACCAACATAGGTCGGGAACGACCCGAGACCTCAGCGGACCGAATTGATGTGGTGGCGGCGGGTTCGAAAGAGGTGCAGGCCGCGGGGGAGGTTGGGCATCGCGACCTTGAACGAGGTAGAGGTTCGGCGCAGTCTGGCCAGGTTGCTGAAAGGAGAGGACCTGATCGGCGCGCGGCGACAGTTCCAGTCTGATCGGTTGTACGGTTCACCACTACCGCGACAAGGGAGGCTTGGAAGTCGACGCGGTCGTCCAGCGCAGATCTGACGGTGCCTGGATTGCCGTTGAAGTGAAATTGGGAGGTGCCGAGGGGATCGACAAGGCAGCTCGGTCCCTGTTGCGTCTCCGCGGTCTGCTTGATGTCAACAAGATCGGCCCTCCATCCAAACTCCTGGTGATTACGGCCACCGGTTACGGATACGAGCGACGTGACGGAGTAGCGGTAGCCCCGATCACCGCCTTGTCGCCCTGACCACCACAAGCGATTCGCCCGATTGAGACCGAGTGCGGTGTTTGCGGATGCGGGAAAGGTTTGGCGCACACGGAATCGTCGTTTCAGCAATCAGCGCGGTTGCCCCAAGAGCCCCTCATCCGTCTTCGCCGAACAGCGGCGCTGTGGAGGCCCACAGGCAAGTCGGCGACAAAGCTGTCGTCCAGCTAACGGTGCGGGGGAACCGCTACTGGCAGGCGCGTCGGGTTGCCTCGGCGGCGACGATCAGGTCGACCCGTCGGGTGAACGTCTCGTCGTCGCTGTCGGGATGATCGACGTCTCCCATTGCGTGGGCTTCGTCATGGGCTGTGATCGCTGCGACGTACGCGTCCTCGGCCATAGCTTGAGCAGCAGCAGCGGAGCGGCACTCCGAGGCCGACACACCACCACCGCAACTGACCAGCACCAACGACAAGACAACAGCCGCGAGTGCGCGGCATCGAATAAGCATGGTTGACATACTTGTGGCCGGTCACTCCCCGCCGCGGGGGAGAACCTGTTCGGTTTGCGCCTTATTCCGATTCCGGCGCTTCGAGCACTCATGAACGAGCATAGCAACACCACTGAGCAGCCATGCGCCAATGAACATGTTTGCTACCCAAAGCGGGACAAACCGTAACATCCAGATGAACACCATCGCCCCGACGGCGACGGACCATGTTCTCGGCAAACGACCCAGCCAATTCACGTAACGAGCAAGCATGTTTGACCTCCGTTTAAGCATGGTTGACATACTTGTGGCCGGTCACTCCCCGCCGCGGGGGAGAACCTGTTCAGGATCATCTGCGACCCGTTTGATTTTGGCCCGACGATCATGTACGAACGCCACTCCCAGCATAATGATGAAGAAACCAATGACCGGGAGACCGACCCAACTCGGGGCGACCCCAAGTGCAAGGGCAAAAATAACTACCCCCACAAACACGGGCCACTCTCGGGATGGCTTATCTAGCAGGATCATGAGTCGAGCAAGTTTCAATAGACGAGCACGCATGTCTTGACCTCCGTGTGTTTCTGTCCAGGCACATTACAGTGCCCAGATGACCTTCTCAACGGTCTGGCACACTCTCTCATAGAGCGTTACTAGGCCCGCACCCACCGATCCCGCGAATCGGGCAAGCCATTTGCCAGCTTTGGCAGCTACTCCGCCTCCAACGACGATGGATACGATTTGGCATACTTCCTCCCAGCCGTGCCAGTGCCGTTTGGGGCTGAGTTTTTGGACGTAGCGGCACACTCCATTGTCGTCGCATTGCGTGACGTAGACCTTTGTCTCGACTAGGTATGTGTGGGCGTCGGCTGGTTCGGCTTGCAGTGTCGACAGAACCGGAACGTCGGTACTGCCGGTCGGGGCGACTACTGGCAGGCGCGTCGGGTTGCCTCGGCGGCGACGATCAGGTCGACCCGTCGGGTGAACGTCTCGTCGTCGCTGTCGGGATGATCGACGTCTCCCATTGCGTGGGCTTCGTCATGGGCTGTGATCGCTGCGACGTACGCGTCCTCGGCCATAGCTTGAGCAGCAGCAGCGGAGCGGCACTCCGAGGCCGACACCCCGCTGCCGCCACCGCAACTGACCAGCACCAACGACAAGACAACAGCCGCGAGTGCGCGGCATCGAATAAGCATGGTTGACATACTTGTGGCCGGTCACTCCCCGCCGCGGGGGAGAACCTGTTCGGTTTGCGCCTTATTCCGATTCCGGCGCTTCGAGCACTCATGAACGAGCACAGCAACACCACTGAGCAGCCATGCGCCAATGAACATGTTTGCTACCCAAAGCGGGACAAACCGTAACATCCAGATGAACACCATCGTCCCGACGGCGACGGACCATGTTCTCGGCTCGCGACCCAGCCAGTTCACGTAACGGGCAAGCATGTTTGACCTCCGTTTGTTTCTGTCCATGCACATTACAGTGCCCAGATGACCTTCTCAACAGACTGGCAAACCCGCTCATAGACGACTGCTACTGCCGAGGCTCCTCTCCCGATTATGCGGACAGCCCATTTGGCAGCCGTGGCAACTGCCCCGCCAGCGAAGATGGCAACGATTTGGCATACTTCCTCCCAGCCGTGCCAGTGCCGTTTGGGGCTGAGTTTTTGGACGTAGCGGCACACTCCATTGTCGTCGCATTGCGTGACGTAGACCTTTGTCTCCTCTAGGTATGTGTGGGCGTCGGCTGGTTCGGCTTGCAGTGTCGACAGAACCGGAACGTCGGTACTGCCGGTCGGGGCGACTGCGAGCAGGGTTGCGAGCATGACGGCGGTTAACGGGACTATGAGCATTCTTTTGATACAAATGTATCAACACTCCACAACGTGGAGTGTTGATACAAAGCATGACAGGTAAAATATCATGTTGTATTCCGGTCGTCAACCCCGGTGGCGGGGAGATTCTGTGATTGAACGGCGGGTTCGAAACAGGTGCAGGGCCGCGGGAATGGTGACCGCGGCGATGGCCGCGGCGGCTGTGGCGGCCCAGGCGTAGCCGTCGCCCAAGGCGTTGACCAGGCCGTCGGGGATGGTATCGGGGTTGTTGCTGAGCAGTTCGCGCACTGCCTCGACGTCGCCTGCCCGGTGATCGACCACGGTGAGCGTGACCGTAGCGGCTGCGGCGATGCCGATGGTGAGCGAGACCGTCCTGAGGAACTGGTGGGTGCCGTTGAGGCGTCCCATCTCCGCCAGTTCGGTGCGGTTCTGGAGCAGTACGGCGCCGGTGGAGGTGATCGACCCGACACCGACCCCGAGCCACATGAACGCCAGATACACGAACGGCAGTGCTGCGTCGAGGTGGACGACCACAGCGACCGCCACCGCAGCGCTATGGGGCGGTCGCGGGAACGTCCACGGCGAGTGCAGCGTGCCAGTCGACCGTTAGGGCAACTGTCACTGGCAGGCGCGTCGGGTTGCCTCGGCGGCGACGATCAGGTCGACCCGTCGGGTGAACGTCTCGTCGTCGCTGTCGGGATGATCGACGTCTCCCATTGCGTGGGCTTCGTCATGGGCTGTGATCGCTGCGACGTACGCGTCCTCGGCTATAGCTTGAGCAGCAGCAGCGGAGCGGCACTCCGAGGCCGACACCCCGCTGCCGCCACCGCAACTGACCAGCACCAACGACAAGACAACAGCCGCGAGTGCGCGGCATCGAATAAGCATGGTTGACATACTTGTGGCCGGTCACTCCCCGCCGCGGGTGAGAACCTGTTCGGTTTGCGCCTTATTCCGATTCCGGCGCTTCGAGCACTCATGAACGAGCACGGCAACGACATTGATCAGACATGCGCCAATGAACATGTTTGCTACCCAAAGCGGGACAAACCGTAACATCCAGATGAACACCATCGTCCCGACGGCGACGGACCATGTTCTCGGCTCGCGACCCAGCCAGTTCACGTAACGGGCAAGCATGTTTGACCTCCGTTTGTTTCTGTCCATGCACATTACAGTGCCCAGATGACCTTCTCAACAGACTGGCAAACCCGCTCATAGACGACTGCTACTGCCGAGGCTCCTCTCCCGATTATGCGGACAGCCCATTTGGCAGCCGTGGCAACTGCCCCGCCAGCGAAGATGGCAACGATTTGGCATACTTCCTCCCAGCCGTGCCAGTGCCGTTTGGGGCTGAGTTTTTGGACGTAGCGGCACACTCCATTGTCGTCGCATTGCGTGACGTAGACCTTTGTCTCCTCTAGGTATGTGTGGGCGTCGGCTGGTTCGGCTTGCAGTGTCGACAGAACCGGAACGTCGGTACTGCCGGTCGGGGCGACTGCGAGCAGGGTTGCGAGCATGACGGCGGTTAACGGGACTATGAGCATTCTTTTGATACAAATGTATCAACACTCCACAACGTGGAGTGTTGATACAAAGCATGACAGGTAAAATATCATGTTGTATTCCGGTCGTCAACCCCGGTGGCGGGGAGATTCTGTGATTGAACGGCGGGTTCGAAACAGGTGCAGGGCCGCGGGAATGGTGACCGCGGCGATGGCCGCGGCAGCTGTGGCGGCCCAGGCGTAGCCGTCGCCCAAGGCGTTGACCAGGCCGTCGGGGATGGTATCGGGGTTGTTGCTGAGCAGTTCGCGCACTGCCTCGACGTCGCCTGCCCGGTGATCGACCACGGTGAGCGTGACCGTAGCGGCTGCGGCGATGCCGATGGTGAGCGAGACCGTCCTGAGGAACTGGTGGGTGCCGTTGAGGCGTCCCATCTCCGCCAGTTCGGTGCGGTTCTGGAGCAGTGCGGCGCCGGTGGAGGTGATCGACCCGACACCGACCCCGAGCCACATGAACGCCAGGTACACGATCGGCAGTGCTGCGTCGAGGTGGACGACCACAGCGATCGCCACCGTCGCCGGGAAGGCGATCACGGAACCCATCAGACTGACTGTCTCGCCGCGCCAACGGTCCTGAAGTTGGCTTGAGAGCCAGGCTCCGGCGGTCCAGCCGACGGTCATGTACAGAACGGAGAAGGCGGCGACGGTGATGCTCTGCTGGCGGACACCGCGGACGTACAGCGGCAGCAGCGAGTTGACCCCGACCCCTGCGGCGAGGACCGCCATAGAGGTGAGGTGGACACTGCGATACCGCGCTGCGCTCAGGTGGGGCAGCCGCAGGATGGGCTCTGGGGTGTGCCGCGCCCATAGGCGGTAGAGGACGACGCCGACGGGAATGGTCACAGCACCTGCGATTGTGATCCAAGGTGTTGTGGCGGTGAGGCTGAGAGCGGCCGCGGTGATGATCGTGACGAGGACGAGGCCCACTCCGTCGATCTGTTTCTTGCCGGCGGCGGCTTCGGCGCTCGGTCGGTCGGGTAGGGCGGTCCAGCCGAACAGCAGGGCGACGGTGGCCACGGGAATATTGACCAAGAAGGTGGCGCGCCAGTCGGCGACCGCCACCAGCAGAGCAGCGACCGCGGGCCCGGCCACACCCATCACCCCCCACACGGTCGAAATGGCAGCGAATGCTCGAGGCCGAAGCGCTGCCGGCAATGCAACACCGATCCCCGCGGTGGCCACTGTCATGACTCCGCCCGCGAACACTCCCTGGGCGGCTCGGGCCACGATCAGAGCAGGCATCGACGGGGCCGCGGCGACGATGACCGAGGTGACCATGAACCCGACCGCCGCGAACCGGAAGGTCCTGCGGACCCCGACGCCGTCGACGACCGGACCGGCGGCGAGCACGGCAACGGCCGATGTCAGCAACTCGATGGTGATCACCCAGGGCAACAGGTTGATGCGGCCGAGGTCGTTGCCGATGTCGGGGAGGACCGCGGTTGCTGCCAGATTGTTGTAGGAGGCGATGGCGATGATCGAGATCAGCGCGGTCATGACCGGGCGATGCCGAGGCCCCCACAGAGTGTCCGGTTCAGTCACTGGTCTCGGCTGTCCGGATTGGCGGTGAGCCGGTGTCCGGGTTGTGCGGGCGTGTGGACATCAATTGCGCACGCTACCCACATGACTCGTAAGTTATGAACTGTGAAACTCGGTCTGGGACTCGACCTTTATCGTGCGGCGCGTCTTGAGGTGCCCGTTGAAAGGGTGCAGTTTGTTGAACGGCTCGGCTATCACTCGGTTTGGACCGCTGAGGCCTATGGTTGCGATGCCCTGACTCCGTTGGCGTTTCTGGCCGCTCATACCAGCCGGATCAAGCTGGCGACCGGAGTTGTGCAACTGGCGGCCCGCACCCCTGCGGCCACTGCCATGCAAGCAATGACGGTCGACGCCTTGGCAGGGGGCGGTCGGGTCATTGTCGGTCTGGGTGTGTCGGGACCCCAGATCGTGGAGGGTTGGTACGGCCAGCCGTGGGGGTCGCCGGTCAACAGGCTCCGTGACTATGTGGCGATCATGCGCAAGGTCATAGCCCGTGAGGGGCCGGTGCGCCACGACGGCGCCGAGATCTCGCTTCCATATGAGGGGCCGGGTGCGATCGGGCAGGGCAAGGCGCTCAAGTCGATCCTGCATCCGGCCGGCAAAATCGAGATCTGGATCGCCGCGGGAGCGCCGCTCAATACCGCCCTGGCTGCCGAGGTGTGCGACGGTTGGCTGCCGATGGGCTACGGGTCCGACGGATGGGAGGTGCACGGTCCCAATCTTGAGAGGGGTTGGACTCGTCGTGGTGGCCGTCCCGATGATTTCGACATCATGGAGGGGTTGACCATAGAGGTCACCGACGATGTGAAAGCCGCCATCGAGGCAAAGAAACCCCTGGCAGGGATGTATGTGGGGGGTATGGGCAGCGAGTCGAAGAACTTCCATAGGGAGGCGATGGCCCGGCGGGGCTTCCCAGAGGCGGCTCAACGGATTCAGGATCTGTGGTTGGCGGGGCGCAAGGACGAGGCGATCGCCGCGGTGCCAGAAGAGTACATCGATGCGGGTTCACTGTTCGGGTCCGCACAGCGTTGCCGGAGCCGTTGGGATGAGGTGGTACCGGCGGGGGTGACCGGGTTGATCGTGCGCAGCGATTCCGATGAGGGCCTCGAAATCGCCGCCGACATGACCGGCAGCCGAGACACGGTGTCCGGCCACAGCGCACAGGGTTAGGAGACTTCGCTGAAAGTGAGGGAATTTCATGAGTGAGAATCTGGTGACGATTGAAGCGGCAGCAACCCATGTTCGCTATGTCACGTTGAACCGTCCCGACAAGCGCAACGCCATATCCACACCATTGCGAGCCGCGTTGTTCGCGGCGTTGCAGGAACACGACCACGACACCGACGTGCACGTCTCCATCGTGCGGGGCGCCGGTGTCTGTTTCTCGTCGGGTTACGACCTCGCCGGCCCGTTGATGGACGAGACCCCTTATCATTCCGCGCCCGGTGACGGGGCCTGGAGTCGCCAGGCCACCGACGGCTGGTTCTCGATCTGGGATCTGGCGAAGCCCGTGATCGCCCAGGTTCATGGGTACGCCATGGCCGGAGCGACCGAGCTGGCCTCGGCCTGTGACTTGGTCTATGTGGCTGCCGATGCGCAGATCTCATACCCGGTGGTGCGGGTGGCCTCGCCGCCGGACTGGCAGTATCACGAGCCGCTGATGGGTCTGCGCCATGCCATGGAGGCAATGTTGACCGGCGATGCGATCGACGGGGTTGAAGCGGCCCGTACCGGTTGGGCCAACCGGGCTTATCCGGCCGCAGAGCTCGAGGCTGCGGTGCTCGCTGTTGCGGAGCGGATAGCGAAGATTCCCACTGACCTGGCTCAGATCCACAAGCGCATGGTTCATCGTCAGTTCGACGTGGCGGGGGGGCGTTCAGCCATGCGTGCCGGTCAGGAGTTTCAGGCGCTCGCCGCGCATCAAGAATCGGTGCAATCCTTCAAGGCGGATCCGCTTGGAGCGGTCAAGCGTGAACTGTCGAGGTGAGACGCTGTCCTTTTTCAGTTTTCAATATTTCTTGTATTATTAAGTTGCTTTTCAAACTGATCTCTGCAATCCTTTGATCCGGCGGATCTCTCCGTTTCAATTTCCCCCTTGTTGAACCGAATGACCAAGGAGGACAGACATGGCGGGCGACATGCTGGTAATGAGCAAGTCACAGATGGAGCAGTTGGCCGGCAACTTTGCTCGGCAGCAGCAGGCGGTACAGGACGTGATTCGGGCGATCCAGTCCGGGCTTGAAGGCACTACCTGGCAGGGCAACCGGGCTGATCGGTTCCATCAGCTCTGGAATACGGAGTTCCGTCCGAACCTGATGAATCTGGCCGAGGCGCTCGGTGAGCACTCTTCGTTCATCACTCGGGAGCTCCAGGCCGGTGTCAGTGCGCTCGACACGGTCTGAAGGGATGTGGGTCTCCTTGACACGACTGTCTGCGTGGGAGGCCCAACGTGCGAATCGTTCACCGTTCCGAAGTTGGCGAACGCGTCGCCGAGCTTGAGATCGACGACCCGAACGCACCGGTTGAAGACCTGCTGTCCGCGCTTGGAGTCTCCGGACCTGCGATTCTTGACGGACAACTTCTGAGCCTCGACGCACCGTTGTCGTCTGTTGCTCTCTGTGAAGGTTCGGTGCTGGAAACAGTGCCGGACCAGACCTCAGCCACCCCCACCGCCCGGACGCTCGCCATTGTCGGCGGCGTCCGGGCCGGTGTGGCCTATCCGTTCCCCCTGTCGGGGTCGGCCCTGATCGGGCGTGATCCCCGCGCCGACGTGCAACTTGACGATCCGGCAGTGTCGGGCAGTCACTGCAGCATCTCGGTCGATGAGATCATCGACCACAGATCGCGCAACGGCACGTCCGTCAACGGGCATTCGGTGCCTCCGGGCATCGGGACGGTTCTTCCCGTCGGCGGGATCGTGCGCATCGGCTCCACCCGCCTAGTGGTGCGCACCGCCGTGGACGATCGACCAGTGGCGGTCACCTCCGCACTGGGCGCTTCTGGCGGCACGATCCCCTTCAACCGTCCGCCTCGTCAGCTTCCTGATGTGGATCTTCCCGGACTCAACGCGCCTTGTGAAGCGCCTGAGTCGGCCAAGAGCGAGGCATTGTCCGTGGCGGGGATCGTGCTGCCGATCATCGCGGGCTTGGTGATAGCGCTGTTGTTGAGTCCGTTGTTCGCGGTCTTCGCAGCGCTCGGACCGGTGATCACGATCGGAACCTGGTGGGAGCGGCGGCGACGCAATCGGCGCGATCATCGCCGAGCGTTGGCCGAACTGGACGAGCAGTTGGCCGGCCTGGCGGCGGCGCTGCCGGTGAGCCGGGTCGCGGAGACGGAGCGTCGGCGGGCACTGCATCCTGATCCCGCTGAAGTTGTGAGGCGCGCCGAAGGTCCTTCGGTGCATTGTTGGGAGCGTCGGCCAGGCCACGCAGACGCCTTCCGTGTCGCCGTCGGCGCGGCCGACGAAGCGTTCTCGCCGACGCTCATCACCGCAGGGGGCGAGCCACCGGCAGACAGCGCCGTTGCACTTTTGGCGAACCTGCCGCCGATGAGCGACGTCGCGGTCGAGGTGGACCTGTCCCCGGGCAATGTCGTCGGTCTGGTCGGTGAGCGCAGCGCGGCGCTTGCTGTCGCAAGGTCTCTTGTATTGCAGGCAGCGGTGCATCACGGGCCGGCGGACCTGGCGGTGGCGGTCGGCGCCGATGACACAGCGGTTTGGGACTGGTGCCGTTGGCTTCCCCATACCGCTGACCATGTCACGGCTCGGAGGGGCGCGACTGTTGTCTCCACAGTCGAGGTCGGCGCGGCCGACGCCTTGCTGGCGGTGGCCGCTGATCGTGCCATTCTCGCGGTCATCGACGGAGCGGATCCTTTTCAGGGACGGTCGACGGTCGGTCGTCGGCTGCTCGGCAGCGAGCGGACCGCAGCGATCGTCCTGGTCGACGACGCTCATCGTCTTCCGGCGGGCTGTGATCTGGTGGTGACCGCGGAAGGTCCGGGTCGTGTGGAGATAGTCGACCCCCGTCAGCACGGCGGTGGGCGACGCGTGCTGGGCTGGGGCATTGAGGAGGCGGTGGCTCAGCGGGCGGCTCGGCGTCTGGCTCGACTTGATGATCCTGAACTGCCGCTGGTCGGTGCTGGGGTTCCGGTGGCGTGCGGCCTGTTGGGTCTGCTCGGTGTGAGCGGTGACGACCACCACGAGATTCTGCGCCGCTGGCGACGCAGCAGCGGCACGGCCGACCTGGCAGGGCCGATCGGTGCGGATGCGCAGGGCCCTGTGGTGCTCGATCTCATCGCTGACGGCCCCCATGTGCTGGTCGGGGGCACGACCGGTTCGGGAAAGTCGGAGTTGCTCCGGTCACTCGTCGCGAGCCTGGCGGCTTGGGCCGACCCCGAGCACCTGGCGATGGTGCTCGTCGATTACAAGGGCGGCGCAGCGTTCGACTGTTGTGCCGACCTGCCTCATGTTGCCGGGCTCGTGACTGATCTCGACGAGCAGCTCGGCGCCCGTGCGCTGCGCTGTCTGGAAGCTGAGTTGCGTTATCGCGAGCACCGCCTGCGGGAGGTTGGCGCTGAGGATCTTGCTGCGTTCCGGTCTCGGAGTGCGGTGCAGCAAAGGGAAGGATCATCGTTTGAGCCGTTGCCCCGGCTGCTGGTGGTGGTCGATGAGTTCGCATCGCTGGCCGGCGACCTTCCCGAGTTCTTGGATTCACTCGTCGGCATTGCTCAGCGCGGGCGCAGCCTCGGTGTCCACATGGTGCTCGCCACGCAGCGCCCGGCCGGTGTGGTGACCGACGACATCCGTGCCAACGCAACCTGTCGGATAGCGCTGCGGGTCAGCGATCCCCGCGAGTCGGTCGACATCATCGATGCCGCTGACGCGGCCGGTATACCCCGCAGCAGGCCGGGCAGAGCGATTGCCCGATTCGGCCCCGGTGAGATCATCCCGTTTCAGTCGGCGTTGTCGACCGGGCGTTCGACGAAGGAGGCCGGCGTTTGTGTGCGCGGTGGCGGGGAGGCGTCGAAAGAACTCGACGGACCGACTGATCTTGAACGTCTGGTGGCGACTGTCCGTGCTGCCCACGCCAGTGTCGGCGGGGTGGCGCCGCGTTCGCCATGGCCTCCTGCGCTGCCGGAGGATGTGTCCCGCGCAGGGCTCGCCGATGCGGCCGAACCGTGTGGGCCGTCGGGTTGGCTGTTGGTGGACGAACCCGATGAACAGCGGCAGTCGGTGTCTGGCTGGACGCTCGATGACGGTCATCTGGCGGTGGTCGCCGCTCCGGGCGCGGGTGCGACGACCACCCTCGGGACCGCGGTGCTGGAGGTGACCCGTTGCGCCGGAGACGAAGCTCCACACGTGTATGTGATCGACCATGACGCCGGCGGACTCAGTCCGTTGGCTGCTCTGGCGCATTGTGGAACAGTTGCTGCCCCCACCGCCAAGGAGCTGCGTGTGCGGTTGCTCCGCTGGTTGGACGACGAGATCGTGCGCCGCCGTGCCGACGACCGGCCCTCGGCCAGGATCTTGTTGGTGGTCGACGACCTCGGTGGTCTGAGTCGGGCCCATGATCCGGTCCGGGAGCAGGCGGTACACGAAGCACTGGAACGCATCTGGGCCGACGGGCCCTCTGTCGGTGTGACGGTGGCCGTTTCGCTTCGGCGCGGGGCTGATCTGCCTCCGGCGATGGCTGCAACCGTCGGCACGGTTCTGCTGCACCGGGTGGGCGACCCCTCTGATGCTCTGCGGTTCGGGGTCAAGGAGTCGACTGAATCGTTCCCCAGCGGGCGGGTGCTGCGCGCCGGTGACCACGCGGTCGCCCAGGTGATCAGAGATGCGCCCAGCCTGTCGGAGTCCGTACTGGCTCGTGGCGACTCCGCACCTCCGCCGGTTGCGCCTCATGAGGTTGGAGTGCTCGCTGCGGTGATTGCCGCCAGCGATGCCGGAGCATCCGGCGAGGTTGGGCCTGTCGCCACGGAGTTGCTTGTGGCGGTAGGGGACCGTGACCTCGACCTGAGTCCCTTGCGGCTCCATCGTGGCGAACACGCGCTGATTCTGGGTCCGGCGCGTTCTGGGCGGACCAACGCTCTGGCCGCTGTCGCCGCGGTCTGTGGCGAAAGCTGTGTGATCGTCGGTGACGGTTCACGCTCGGAGAACGAACTCGCTACTCGTCTGGGGCGTGACCCGGTAGGTCTCGAGTCCTTGGCCGAGGCGGTTTCGTCCGGCCCGATGATCGTGTTGATCGATGATTGCCTGAACATCGCTGACCCCGACGGTCATCTGGCTCTCCTGGTGGCTTCGCCGCCGCCGGGCGTGCATATCGTGGCGTCTGTGCGGCCGGACCGATATCGGTCTGCCTATGGTCATTGGGCTGCTGAGATTCGTTCGTCGAGGGTCGGGATCCTGTTGAAGCCCGACCCGATCGACGGAGACATCCTCGGTGTCTCCCTCCCCGCCCGGCTCGAGCTTCCCAACATTGCGGGGCGCGGCGTGCTGGTCGCTGATTCTGAGTCCGAAGTGGTCCAAGTGGTGTACGCCGGAAGTCCTCAGTCGCTCGGGTAGCGCACGCCGAGTTGGGCCCGCACCCCGTCGCAGGCGGCGATCATCGCTCGGCTGGTGGCCCAGGGCATCTGCGGGCTCTGTCGTTCGCCTGCGGCGAGGCAACGGTTGACTTCGGCCACCTGATAGTGCAGTGACGGAGGTTTTTCTTTGATCTCTTCACGCTCGGGCCCGCTCTGCACAATGACAGTGTCGGTGGCGTGTGCAGGCGCCGGAAACTCGACGAAGCCGCCGGTTCCCTCAACTCGGGCGGTGAGGGTTCCGGGCACGTCGATGCCGCATGTCGGCGTTGCTGCCGTGTGCGTGGGGGATTTGATGGGCGGCCGCGAACTGAGCGGCTCTGTCCTGCGTTCTTGAACCGACCGCCACAAGCCTTCCACCCTCGGCTTTGCTGAACGCGTCAGCGAACTGGGCGGCAATATTGCCCGTGGAGGAGATCCCCCAGCGGACTGTTCCCTGGTGTTGCTCCATGATGCCTCCGTGTGATCAGCGTTTGCATCCGCAAGGATACGCACGAGCACACTGCCGGTGACTGATCGGCGAGATTTGGGGTGGATTTATCCAAAGCGAGGACGTAGAGTTATCGAACTTCTTGCTGATATTGCACTTACACCAGTTATAATGGAACACGAAAGTTGGACTCATGCGCAACTCTCCTTTGAACGTTGTTGATCCTGCATCGCTTCCTGCTGACGACCTCAGCCTGCTCAACCGCATCGCCGAAGACGCCGCTGACAACGGAACACTAGACCTGAGCGCTCTTCCAGATCCCGTAAGGGATCAACTCATGTTCGCCCTGTACACGCTTGCCCATGGTGATGTCGTCGCCGCGATCAGCACCAGCAAGCCGCTGAGTTCGACTGAGGCTGCCAAGGCGCTTGGAATGTCTCGTACGCACCTGACTCGAATGTGCGACGAGGGTCGAATCGAGTCCTTCACAGTCGGCAAACACCTACGAGTCCCCGGAGAGGAGATTGTCAGAATCCTCCAAGAGCGTGCGGCGGCAACGATCCAGAGTCGCGAAGCTGCTGCGACAGCAGATGATCGTCGTCGCGAGCGCGCGGCCCGCGCCGCTGGACTCCTCTGAACCGTTCCTCTCAACGAGACTCGCCCGCGTCGCGAAGGCGCCGCAGCAGAGCGAGTGTTTCATTGCACTGGTCGCAGACCGGCAGATCCTCGTAGTCGCGATGAGCGACCACGCGGGCACCACACAGCCCGATGATCTCGATTCCCTCGATGTAGGCATCGCGCGTCGGCCTTGAGGTCGGCCTCCGCGGTTCTCAACGCTTCACGCATCTTTCCGGCTCCAATGGTTCCCCGGAGATCTTCCAGGAGGCAACGAATGGTCGGTCGGACATGCCCATGCGCCTTTCGGCTTGTGTCCTCGGCCGATTCGGTGCGTTCTGTGTCATGGTTCATGTTGGGATGTCCTGGGCCTTCGTGCCGGGTACTTCAGCGATGACAGCTGGAGCAAGACCGTGCGGTAGCCGCTTGCATCCGCAAGGATACGCAGATGAGTTCAGCACCGGTGGCCGGCCAAGGGTCCTTTCCTCGACGCCATGCGCTGACACGGGGCTTCACGCTCGGTGCTCCCCGCAACATCCGCGTCTCTGCAGATGGTGGGCGGGTTGCCTTTCTGCGTTCGAGCGGACCGACCGACCCGGTCAATTCTCTGTGGAAGTTCGACGTGGCGAACGGCATCGAGCGAGTCGTGGTTGACGCCGCGGAGTTCGGCTCGGATCGATCTGACCTCCCGGCGGCGGAGCGGGCCCGTCGCGAGCGCGCCCGGGAGTCCGCCGAAGGCATCGTTTCCTTTGATGCCGACCGTGATCTGACGGTTGCGGTTGTTGCCGTCGGATCGCAGATTGCTCGTGTCGATCTGCTCAGTGGCGAGGTACGCGTGCTCGACACCGCCGGAGGTGCTTTCGATCCGCGGCTTTCGCCCGACACCGAGAAGGTCGCTTACGTTGCGGGTGGTGAGCTTCGGCTGGTGACCGACGCAGGGGACCGCCTGTTGATCGGCGAATCGGATGAGACCGTTTCGTGGGGCGCTGCAGAGTTCATCGCGGCTGAGGAGATGGGGAGGACTCGGGGGTTCTGGTGGGGACCCGACAGCGATGCGCTTCTGGTCCAGAGAGTTGACGTGGCACCGGTCGATACCTGGTGGATCAGCGCACCGGTAACCCCGCAGGAGTCTCCGACGCAGATCCGCTACCCGGCAGCGGGTAGCGCCAATGCCGATGTGGCCCTGGCCATTGTCGGTCTCGACAACAGCCGCGTCGACGTGAACTGGAGACCCCGCCCGGTTCCGGTTGTGCCCGGTGACAGCGGTGTGTCGGGTGTTTCCGCGGTTCCGGTTGTGCCCGGTGATAGCGGTGTGTCGGGTGTTTCCGCGGCTCCGGTTGTGCCCGGTGATAGCGGTGTGTCGGGTGTTTCCGCGGCTCCGGGTGTGCCCGGCGACAGCAACGCCCCCTGGGAGTATCTGGCCAGAGCGGATTGGACGGATGACGGCATTCTGGTGACGGTGCAGAGCCGAGATCAGCGCAGTCTCGGCGTGCTGGACGTTGACCCGCTGACAGGGGGGTGCTCCCAGCGCTACCAGGTGGTCGATGAGCATTGGGTGGAGTTGATCGCCGGAACTCCCGTGCTGCTCGACGGGCGGCTGGTCACGGTTGAGGATCGAGCGCCGGCTCGGCGTCTGTGCGTCGACGGCGTGGCGTTGACCGGCGACGGGGTGCAGGTGCGAAGCGTGATCGATGCCGGGGACGACGGCATCGTGATCACGGCTTGTCGGGAGCCGACTTCCGTACAGGTTGCGACGGTGGGCTGGAATGGCGAACTTCGCTGGTGGGACAACACACCGGGCATCAAGAGCGCGGTGGTCGGCGGTGCAACCGAAGTACGGGTGAACCGCAGCCTGGCTCATCATGGTGCAGGGGTCGAGGTTCGTCATCCCCGGCGTGCTGTGGCACGGATCGCCAGCCGGAGCGAGGCGCCGAATGTTGATCTCAATGTTTCGTTGCATCGCCTCGGTGAACGTGAACTGGCGGCCGCTCTGCTGTTGCCGAACGAGTCTTCTGAAGCGGATTCGCAGACGAAATTACCTGTGCTGCTCGACCCTTACGGCGGCCCCCACGCGCAGCGGGTGCAGCAGTCTCGTTCGCTGTTCTACGTTTCGCAATGGTTCGCCGATCAGGGTTTTGCGGTGCTGGTGACCGACGGCCGCGGCACTCCCGGTCGGGGACCGGCCTTTGAGCGGGAGGTGCGAGGCGATCTGGCCGGCCCGGTGCTCGACGATCAGATCGAGGCTCTGCAGGCGATGGCCGAGTTGAATCCCCGCCTCGACCTCGACCGTGTGGCGATTCGGGGTTGGTCGTTCGGCGGCTATCTGGCGGCTTTGGCTGTGCTGCGCCGCCCCGACGTGTTCCATGCGGCTATTGCCGGAGCACCGGTGACCGACTGGCGGTTGTACGACACCCATTACACCGAGCGCTACCTGGGTCACCCCGAGACCGAGCCCGAGAACTACGAGCGCAGCGACGTCCTCTTCGACGCGGCGCAGGTTGACGATGCGAGAGGGGTCGCGCCGCTGCTGTTGATCCACGGCCTGGCCGACGACAACGTGGTCGCAGCGCACACCCTGCAACTGTCCCGCGCCCTGCTCGAAGTGGGCCACCCCCACACCGTGCTCCCCCTGTCCGGCGTCACCCACATGACCCCCCAGGAAGAAGTCGCCGAGAACCTGATGCACCTCCAGCTCGCCTTCCTCCGCAACGCCCTACGATGCGCGAGCAAGGTGAATGATTCGACAGACTGGACGCACGTCAATTGATGGGTCGCAGGGCGCACCAAAGCTGAGCCATAGCGGATGCTCAATATTGCCACCGTGAACAGCCTGCCGCGAAGGACGGGTCGGAGCGAGCGTTGGACCGGCCAACTGGACACCCTGATCCACTGCTAGATGATTAGTTCCAAGGGGTCAGTGGTCGTAGGCGGTGAGGGATCGTGCGGGTCCGGGTTGGTGGGTGGTTTGGTTGTGCCAGATGGCTGCGGTGAGCGCGAGGAGTCGTTGCAGTATTCGTGCGGCGACGCCTTGTCTGGTGCGGCCGCGGTGGCGTTCGAGACTGAGTTGGGATTTGAGGGTCCAGTTGACTGATTCGATGATCTGGCGCAGCGGTTTCAAGAACCGCTGAGCGGGTCTGGCTGGTTCTGTTTTGGTGGCGGGCCCGATCAGTTCGATGCCCGCGGCGTTGAGTTCGTCCTCGAAACCGGCTCGCCGGTAGCCTTTGTCAGCGACGAGGGTCTGGCCTGGCCGGGCGATGTCGGCGTGGGCGATCATGTCCAAACAGGTGTCGCGTTCGTCTGTTTTGGCGCCGGTGAGCGCGTAAGCGACCGGCAGTCCCGAAGGTGTTGTGATGAGGTGCAGGCGCAACCCCCAGAACCACCTTGAGTGCGACGCGCTGTAGCCGTAGGCGGCCCAACCCACCAAATCAGAACGCTGTACGGTGTCGCGGCTGCGTCCGCACTCCACCGGGGTCGAGTCCACCAGCCACACGTCGTCGTGAAACGACGGGCAGTCCCGGGCCAACGCACCCAACACATGTTTCATCAACTCGCCGCTGCGGCGCAGACGCTTGTTGCAACCGGACCGCTGCGGCAGATACGGAAACCACGGCTTCAAATGCGCTGTCGCGTAACGGATGAACCGGGCCTCGGAATCGAACCCCGACAACGCCGACAGCACCGCCAAAGTGACCAACTCCGCGTCCGACAACCTCGGCGCTATCCCCACAACAGGCCGCTGCGGCGCCCAATGGGGATTTGACGCCAACAAATCGTCGATCCGCACATACAGTGCAGTCACGAGGGTGTCCAAGTCCGGGTTCATACCAAGGTCCTCCAAGATCAAGGTTTATGGGAAACCCCGAGCATGGACACCCTCACCCCCCAAATGGTGGACCCCCACCCCTTGGAACTACTCGTCTAGGGGGACTCTTGTCTAAGCCTGGATCCACCGGTGGGGTTGGGTTGTTGGTGTGGGCGCGTCCGCGGAAAAGGCCTCCTGATCTGCGATGATTGTGATGACAAATAGTCACTTTCGTCACAAAAACAGGAGGCACTTTTCGTGTCTGTATCATCGCGCAGGTTGGACCGGTTGGCAACAACGTTTGATCATGGGGGCCTGGTCGCGAACGCGGGTCTGGTTCTGGCTGCCACGTTGATGACTCGTTTGGGTCTGTGGGGGTTGATCAACCGGTGGGTGGACACTGGTTCTCCGAACCCGGCCCGCAAGGTTTTGACGGTGGTGGCAGCGATGCTGGCGGGTGGGACCCATATCGACCATGTCGACGTGTTGCGCGCCGGTCGCACCGCCGCGGTGTTGGGGTTCGCCCCCGCGGCGCCGTCGACGGTGGGAACGTTTCTGCGGAGCTTCACGTTTGGTCACGTCCGTCAGCTCGAAGCGGTGGCCTCGCGTGCTTTAGCGGCGGCCTGGCGGCTCGGTGCAGGCCCCGGTTCAGGCCCGTTGGTGGTTGATCTGGACTCCACGATCTGTGAGGTGCACGGCAGACTCAAGCACGGCGCCAGATACGGTTACACCAAATTGTTGGGTTACCACCCGCTGCTGGCTGTGCGTGCCGGGACCTCTGAGGTGCTCGGGGCGCGGCTGCGCAAAGGCTCCGCTTCGTCATCGCGAGGGGTTCTGCGTTTCGTCGACGAGCTCGTAGCCAACCTCAAACGCGCGGGTGCTCACGGGCCGGTCGCGGTACGCGCCGATTCGGGGTTCTGGTCCCGCAAGCTGATCGACCGTTTGGACATCCACAACGTGAAATGGTCGATCACCGTGTCGCTCAACTCTGCTGTTCGCGCTGCTATCGAGTCGATCCCCGACAAAGCCTGGATCGATATCGACTACCCCAAAGGCGGCTACGCCCAGGTCGCTGAAACCGTCTACAGCACCGGCCGCGGCAAACAAAAACGCAGCGTCCGTTTGGTGGTGCGCCGCACCCGCCTCGCCGACACAGCCCAGCAACGGCTGTGGCCCAACTGGCGGCACCACGCCTTCATCACCAACAGAGACGACCTCGGCACCGTCGCCGCTGACCAGTTCCACCGCAACCACGCAGTCGTCGAGCTCGCCATCCGCGACCTCAAAGAAGGCTCCGGGCTCAACCACGTCCCCTCCGGGCACTACCCAGCGAACTGTGCATGGCTCGCCTGCGCAGCACTCGCGCACAACATCGGCCACTGGACCGCCATCCTCACCAACACACCGACCACCACCAACCAAACCCGCCGCACCCGCCTCACCGCGCTGCCCGCCGTAATCGCCAACCGATCCGGCACACCCACCCTGCGATACCCCGCCCGCTGGCGGTGGCAAACCCAATTCACAACCACCCTCACCAAACTACGAAACCTGCCCGGACCCTCCGGCTAACCCACACCACCCCACGGGCCCGGCGCCGCCCAACACACCCAGCGCCACCAACCAAACCCAACCCCAAACCCTGAACCCAACACGCCCCAACACACCAAACCCAGTGCGATTCAGGCCGCGACTCAACAAAAACAGGCACTACCAAACCCAGGACGAATCACACCACCACCAACCCACCCCACAGTCCCCCAATCGGTGGATTCAGGCTAAGCTCCCGCATGATAAACCGTTCACACCTTCGGAACGCACCCAATGGCTGGAACTCGCAAAGCTTGTTCTCGACATGGTGTATGGCGAGGACGGCGAGGACCCAACGGATCCATAGCAAAAAGAGCCGGGCTGGGTGTCGCTGACAACAGTGACACCCAGCCCTGAGTTGTCTGCAACCAGGAGCGTCACCCGAGGGGAGAGGCCCACATGGAGCGTACAAGAGAAACCATATCAGAGACCGCGGTGGCACGCACGTCGTTGCGCTTTGAGTATGACGGAACCTCCCTCGCGGCGCTCGGTGAGTCTTTCTCTGCTGAGAGGCTCCGAACGTACCTGAGACTCGCTTCGGGTAATCACAGCGATGCTATGCGCATGTACGCACGGAACGTCGCGCTCGGGAGTGCCTTCTACGGCCCGCTTCAGACCCTTGAGGTCGCTTTGCGAAACGCAGTCAACAACATATTGACTGATAGCCACGGGGACTTCTGGTTCGACGACTCCACTTTGCTCAAGAAGAATGAATTGAAGAGCGGAAAACGCGCGATCCAAGGTGCGGGAAAGCAACTTACCGCTGGCCGTGTGGTAGCTGAACTCAATTTCGGTTTCTGGGTGGCATTGTTCGCCAAGGGCTATGAAGCCCAGCTCTGGCGCACGAACTTGCACCGGCTCTTCGAGCCCCAACCGAACCGACATGAACTTCACGGGCAACTCGACAGACTTCGCACCCTACGAAATCGCGTAGCACACCACGAACCGATCTTGCAGCGTGACCTCCAGACTGACTACGACAAGATCATCTGGATTCTCCAGATGTTGTCCCCCACAACTGCGGTTTGGACGGAGCACCACAGCCGTGTTCCCGAAGTATTGGGTGTGAACCATCTCCAGGTCGTACGTTTCTAGCCTTCCCTAGACACCGCAAGTGGCGCTTTCGCGTGCAAGGCGATCAATTCCTGCCTTGCACGGCGAGCGCCCGATGAGTGCATCTCCTTGAGCAACAAGCTCACGCCTCGATAGACATTCGTTTTGGTCTCCAGTCCGCCGTGTGCCGTTCCTCCGCAACGCTCTGTCAGAGTGATTCGTGCCCCAACGACTTGTCGGCAGGGCTTGGGTGAAACCTCAGTGATCGCCGGCTTGGAGGACCTCAGGGTTGGTGTCCGGCTCGATTTTCACCGAGTCGTTCGGCCGGCGTAGGCGGTTCACGGCGGGGTAGAGGAGCCAGGGGAGGCACCAGAGCACCATTGCGACCAGCAGCGCCGTCTCGCCGCCGGGGCTGAGGCCGGGGGAGTGGAAGGGCTCCACGAAATAGTGCGAGATGAAACCTCCCCGGTAGGGGGTTTCCCCGGCGAGGCGCCAGAAGTACTTCTCCCAGACCGTCAAGGGACACGGCATCGACAAGATGTTCACCGCGGCGGTCGGCACCAGCATCGCGAGGTACCAGCGCATCACCAAGGGCTTGTGTGCTGCTACCGGCGCACCGAAGACCAGGAAGACGGCCAGTAGCCCATGCACCAGGGCCATCGCGATCGCCAGTAACCACGGTCCCACAAACCCACACTACTGCGATGTCACGCGTGGCGATAGATGTGCTTGAGGCGGGCTAACTCCAAGTGGCCAGGAGGATCCCGATGACGCTGTAGGAGATCAGTGGGTAGCCGCTGTTGATAGCGAACAGCCGCAGGCCACGGCCCTCGAAGGCGTAGTTGATGGCGTTCGAGGTGAAGATGAACGCGACCGCGGCCAGAACCCCGACGAGGAGGCCTTCCGCAGCGCCGTCAGCACCCAGACCCTGCACCAGCAGTGCCAGACCGATCGTGAACACAAGCCCGGCGTCGACAGCGATGAAGTAGGGGTACCACTGCCTGGGGGTTCCCTTCATCGCTTCCATGTCGTCTGTGCTGAGGCCGACGTCGGCCATCCAAGGCTTGGCCCAGACCGTGTACCACGCCGCGCCGAGCACCTGGTTGAAAAGCACCGCCACGATGATCGCCCAGTAGTTCAGGCTCCCAAGATCAAGATTGTCCATGCCCTGCTCGTCCTTTCGATCCCAGAGTCGTCGGCCCAGAGTTGCTGGCCCAAGTTGCTGGCCCAGAGTTGCTGGCCCAGAGTTGCTGGCCCAAGTTGCTGGCCCAACAGTGTTAGTGGAGAGAATCCGTCAACGTAGCCAAACTACTCCCTGTAGTCATACGGGCGGAAGTTCAGGCGGTTTGCCGTTGATCGGGATTCTCCGCGATGCTCTGGCGCAGTGAGACATGAACCGTCAGCGGCTGGGGGCACACGTGAATGAGACAGACGACGAGCGCCGAGCGCGGCTGCTCGACGGACGGGCCTGGGAAGATTTCTGCGACACTTTGAAAGCTGCAGGCAGCATCGTCATTCGGGAGACCCCCGACGGCGACCCGCAGGATCGTGTCGAGGGGTTTCGATACCTGACCCGGATGATGTTGATGGCCAACGCCCGAGTGATTGAGCAGCGGACTCCCGGTACCAGACCGCAACGGATTGGGATTATTCCTCCGCCGATGCAGGGAGGCATGGGCGTGCAGTCACCCAACCAGGACCACATCGTCCAAGCCGTCAACCCCAAGTACCGCTACCGGATAACCGGCACGGCAGGAGACGTCTACACCCATTTGTCAGCATGGAGCCCGCCGGTGCCGGACGATGTCGGGGCAACGGCCGTCGGGCTTGATGCCGAAGACCAACTGGAGGTCTTCAACCCCAACATGGCGCTCACCCCCCACACCGCGTATCTGACCGACTTCGCCGACGCAGACGGCACCGTCGATTTCGTCTTGTCGGTCGAAGAACCCGCGGACGGGTCGGCTTGGATGTCGATGGCGCCGACCACCCGTGAACTGATGGGCCGGGTGGTTTACGACGACCGGACGACCCAGGCGCGGCCACGGCTGCAGATCCAATGCCTCGACGAGCACCCCCGACCGCTCACTCCCGAACCTGAGGACATGGCCGTGCGGCTCGCCGTTGCAGCTCAACTCGTCTTGGGATTGCAGTCCGACTACGGCGGATGGACCCGTGACCTGCTCACTCGCGAGAACCAGACCCGTTACACCAAGGAGTGGTACGAGCGCATCGGCGGCTCCCCCGATGACCGCATCTTCGAGTTCGGCTATTGGCGGGTCCCGCAGGGGAAGGCTCTCGTCATCGAGTTCGAGGAACCGCAGACACAGCATTGGAACTTCCAGTTGTGCAATCACTGGATGGAGAATCTCGCCAACTATGCAACGGGTCAGGGGTACATCGACAAGGAGAACGCGGTGCGCGACGGTTCCATCGTGCGCATTGTCGTTGCCCATTCCGACCCGGGCGTCCCGAACTGGATCGAGCCGGTCACTCACGACCACGGGGTGATGGGTGCCCGGTTCGTGCGACCGGCGACTGAACCCCGGGTTTCGTGTCGCCTCGTCGACCTTGAAAACCTCACTTGACATCGGCGGGTGTGGTTTCGCTTGACGCTGGGGCCATTGTGGCCCAAGATGATGTTGCATCCGTCACATGTCGGTCTGGTCTGCGAGTTCTGGGGTCCACGGGCTCCGTGAGCGCGGGGCGGTGGTGCGCATCCTTTGGGGGAGGAGGTGTGCTCCACCGCCGCCGCAGTTCCAAGTGTCCAGTCCGAATACCATGGTTCGGTTCCGAACGGTCCTCAGCAACGTGGCACACTCCCCGTCGAGCCAGGTGATGCGGGCGACGGCTGTCGGTGGGCTCCGAGTCCCTGACGGCTCGGGCTCCGTGTACAACTTTGGGATTGGACGGCGGCCCAGATGTCATCGATGTGGAGGATGGCACCGGTTGCGAAACTGGATTCGCCGGAGGCCAAAAGAGGTGAGCGCTGTCCAGTTCGTGGTGTTTGCCGTGGCGTCCCATGGGTGATCCGACGTTTATGAACGCAACCGCTGATTCGTCGGTGAACATTTCAGCGGTCGTCTCGCTTTCGAACCATCCAGGAGCGGTGGCGTTGACCCGCACGTTCTTGCAAGCCCATTGCGATGCCAGTTCGCGTTGAGGTTTGCCGAGGTTTGCCGTCGAGAGGGAACGGAGCCGGCGGATCAAGGTAGTCGATGGTCGTCTGAGGTTGTGCAAAAGTAATGCGAGGCGGAGTCAGTCCAGGGTTGCGACGTTGTTCGGTGTGAGGGTGAGGGTGGTGTCGGCGAATTCAGCGTCGTCGGGGTCATGGGTCACCCACACGACAGTGCGGTGTTCGGTGTTGATCAACAGGTCTCGCAGTGCCGCGCGGCTCTGGTCGTCGACTGAGGCCAGCGGCTCGTCGAGCAATAGCACCTGAGCCGGCGTGGCGAGTGCCCGGGCGATTGAGGCCCGCTGGCGTTGACCGCCCGACAGTTGTGCGGGTCTGGACATTGCGACTTCGGCAAGGCCGACCGATGCGAGACAGTCAGCGGCTTGATCACGGGCCGTAGTCCGATTCAAACCGGCTCGGCGCAGTGGATAGGCCACGTTGTCGACCACCCGCAGATGCCCGAAAAGGCGGTGATCTTGAAACGCCATCGCCACGCTTCGTTGATGCGCGGCCATGAAGATCGACCCCGCATTGTCAACGACCCGTCCGTCGATCACGAGCTCTCCAGTTTCGAGGCGTTCGAGACCCGCAACAAGGCGCAGCAGAGTGGTCTTTCCGGCGCCGTTGGGGCCGACAACAGCCGTGGTCCCCCTGCTGAAGACAACATCGAGGGTCAACGTGAAATCTTCGCGTCGAACCACACCGTGGACCTCGATTCGGGGCCCCGGCTGCGCTGAAGGCGCCGCTGCGCTCATCGTGTCAACCACCTGCCGCGCAGTGCAATGAGCACTCCCAGGCTCGTCGCCAAGAGCAGCACACTGATCGCCACCGCGGATTCAGGGTCGGATTCGAGGTCCAGAAATATTTGCAGCGGCAACGTGCGGGTGCGTCCGCCGAGGTTTCCCGCAAAGGTGATCGTGGCTCCGAACTCACCCAGTGCGCGAGCCCAACAGAGCGCCAACCCAGCACCGACAGCCCCGCGAATCGATGGCATGGTGACAGTCAAGAACGCCGTTAACGGTCCAGCTGCGTTGACCGCGGCGGCTTCTTCAAGATCGCGTCCCTGCGCGGTGAGAGCGCTTTCGACTGTTGTCACAAAGAACGACAGAGCCACGAAAGTCGCTGCCAGGATCGTGCCCGCAGTTGTGAAAGGAAGGGTCACCCCGAACCAGTTGTCGAGCCATTGGCCGACGAGACCACGACGGCCCAGCGCGATCAGCAAGGCGGTACCAGCCACAACCGGTGGCAACACCATGGGCAACAACACCACGGCCCGCACCAGCCGGCGAAACGGGAAATCGGTTCGGGCCAGAACCCATGCCAGGGGCAGACCCAACACTAAACAGAGTCCAGCAGCACTGAAGCTTACGATGAGCGACACTCGGACGGCTTCGAGGACCGTGTCGTCGACGAGTCGAGACCCCATGGACGACCAGGGAGCGCGCTGCAACAGACCCAGCAGTGGCACAACCAACACCAAGACGGCCAGGATTGCCGGCACCAGCAGCGTTACGGGGGTGTGCTGTGGGCGGTTCATGCACAAAGTCCCAATTCGAAACCGCCTTGTTGCAGAGCTTCGGTCAACAGATAACGCTCGACTAGATCTTGCGGATGCGTTTCGTCGTCAGGGGCGACCGCGAGCGCAGCGATTCCGTAGTGGGTGACGGCTGGATCAGAGCAGTCGTTGTGCCCTGCGATTCTGGGATCAGCGATTGTTCGGAGGTCGAGGCTGAGTGCGTCGGTGGCGTAGACGAGGGCGGCGTCCAACTCTCCGTTGAGGAGTTTGTGTGCCAGGGCACGGACGTTGGACTCGACGGTATCGGGTTGCAAGGCGACGTTGAACTCAGTTGCGATTCGTTGCGCTGCTGCTCCGCAAGGCACTTCGGGTGCACAAAGGCCGATCAACGGCGCGCCGAGGCTCAGGTCGTCGATACTGCTGATCTGTGCCGGGTTGCCGTCGGCCACTGCCAGTACCAGCCGGTTGGAGATCCGCGGCTCGTCCACGACTACGTAACCGTGGTCGAGTATCCGTTCGAGTTGTGATGCGTCCGCTGAAATGATGATGTCGGGTCTTGCTCCGTCACGGACCTGCGCGATGAGTCTTGAGCTTCCCGCCAATACCCATTCGGGCGGAGCCGCGCTGCCCTCGGTCTCGAGCGCGACGTCGATAGTGTCGGTGACCGCGGCCAGAGACGATGCAGCGAAGATCACGGGTTCGGTGTTGTTCGATGAACATGCACCGAGAGCGCACACCACCGCCATCAGCAGGATCAGCCTTTGAGTCTTCAGCCTGATCAGCGCCATCAGGCTCGTTCGATTATGACTGCTGTTGATTTGATGGAGGCCACTGCTTTGACACCGGGTTCAAGACCCAGGTCGTTCGCCGCCTCTGTGGAGATGAGCGACACCACCCGGTGAGGTCCGGCTTGTATCTCGACTTGAGCCATGACGGTGTCGCGAACCACTCGAGTCACCAGTCCCGGGAATCGGTTGCGTGCCGACACCGCGTGGGTTTCGTCTAGCGGCGTTTCTCCGAGTTCCAGTGCTAGACGCGCTAGTTCTGTCCCCAGAATTCTTCTTTGCCCGCCCGGTGTGCGTTGTGTCTCTACCCGGCCTTGGTCTGCCCAGCGACGAACCGTGTCGACGCTGACTCCTAGCAATTGCGCTGATTCTCCCATACGAAACTGGTGCATACAGTTAAATTATATTTAAAAGATATGATTTGCAGTTATTAAACTGACGGTGTGTCTGGCAGTCACGCAAACCCTGCGTGCCACCCCTAGTCTCAAGCCATGACAAATTTGCTGGCACAGACCGAAAACCTGCTCGATGTCTGCGGAGCCGAGGGCTCCTACATCTGCGAAAAGGTTTACGAATGGACCGACAATGAACTCCTCGCAATCGGTGCGAACTGGCTGCTCGACCGACCGATCCGAATATTGCTGATCGCGCTCCTCGCCTGGATAGTTTCGAGAATCGTTCAGAGGTCGATCCTGAAGTTTGCCCAGTCCATCGCTAATTCTCCGGCAGACCCCCGTTTACAAACTCTGCGGGAACGTGGACCAGGCAAATTATTGATGGAGCAAAGGGAACTGAAACGCGCCTCAGCGAGAGCTGAGACCATTGGACTGGTCCTGCGAAGCGTCGGTGTTGCGGCAATCTGGATGGTGGCCCTGTTCATGATCCTCGGCCAACTCGACATTGACTTGGCGCCATTGATCGCCGGTGCCGGTATCGGTGGTCTGGCGCTGGGTTTCGGGGCTCAATCAATCGTCAAAGATTTCCTGTCGGGGCTGTTCATGCTGATCGAAGACCAGTACGGCGTCGGCGACATCGTCGATGTCGGTGGTGCTTCGGGCACTGTCGAGAAGGTGTCTCTGCGCTCGACGACCATTCGCGACGTGAAAGGAACGGTCTGGCATGTGCCCAACGGCGCTATTTCCAGAGTCGGCAACTCGAGCCAGCTCTGGTCTCGTGCCCTGTTGGATGTGGAAGTGGCTTACGACACGGACCTCGACTTGGCCCGTGAGGTGATCCAGCGCGTCGGCGACGAGTTGTGGGAAGACGACGAATGGGGTGGCGATGAACTGATGGAGCGCCCCGAAGTTTGGGGCGTTCAGGCCCTTGGCTCATCAGCGGTCGCCCTCCGTTTGGTGGTCAAGACCGAGCCGTCCAAGCAATGGGCGGTGGAAAGAGAGCTTCGCTTACGACTCAAGGTCGCCCTAGATGAGGCAGGAATAGAGATTCCTTTCCCTCAACAGACTGTCTGGCACCGAAATGTGGAATCCGTTGCGCACAAGACAGTGGAATCCGTTGCGCACAAGACAATCGAAGCCAAAGGAGAATCGAACCCTCGAACTGAGTCCGATGATGCTCCCGAGTCCGAGTCCGGGGCCGAAGAGTGACCGACCCCACTAGCGACGGTTCGACCGGCGAACTCCACGACAGAGTTGTTTCGGGGGAAGCCTGGAACGAGCGTTCTGAATCCGATCTCGACAGAGCCGAGGGATTCCGGTTCCCGAGTCGTCTGACCAGGGGAGGTTTGGCCAGCTTCGTGGAAGGGGGCGACATCCGCTTCCCGATCATCAGAACGTGCGCGGATTGAACACCGCAGGTGCGCCGAAGCCTGTCGTCTCCCGCCTCACGACCACAACGGGGTCAAAACAGATCCCGAACCGGGCATGCTGGCGATACGCCAGTTTTTTCTGGACCGCAGCACAGAGGTGTTGCCGACTCTGCGCATTGAATGCCTGGACCACGACGAGTTGCCGCCGCCGATGAGTCCGACACGGTTCGGCAGGCAATTGCAGGGAGCGACGATGTTCGTCGCCGGTTGCTCGCAGATTTTCACCGGTTGGGCTGATGAGTTGATGGCCGAGGCCCCAACGGGATGCATACCAAGGCAGGTCCCGCCCAAGGTGCCTGGGGTGACCCGGACCAGATTTTCTATCACGGTGCTTATGACCTGGCCGAAGGCGAGGCGCTGCTGATCGAGTTTGTTCCTCCCGAGTGTTATTACTGGAACTTTCAGGTCGACAACCGTTGGATGGAGAGCCTGGATCATCGGTGGTTGCCGGTAACGGTCAACAAGCACACCGCAGAGTATGAAACTGACGGTTCAGTCAAGATCGTGGTATCGGCAACCGATCCCGGGTTCGGCAACTGGATGAGCACCGACGGCCATCGGCGGGGATGCATCGGCTTGCGCTGGAACCAGGCAACCGAGGACGTCGAACCGACCCTCACCGTGATCAGCCCCTTCGATTAAGCCTGAGTACTCTCGACCGCGGCCCGCGGCTCAACTTTTGATGCCCGCCGGGCGGGTACGATCGCTGCCAGCGCTCCCAAGGTTGCGCCGGCCATCGGCCCGGCCAGCCACGCGTACAAGGGTGTGGCCGCGGCCCATCCGGCCACGAGCGCGGCAATGACGGTACCTGCCATTCCCAAGGTCGTGCCCACCAAGCCGGCGGACAGTCCTACGATGCACGACTCGAGCACAATCTGCAAGTACAAGTCCTTGGGCCGGGCGCCGAAGACACGTCGAAGTCCTATCTCGGCGCGGCGCTGAGACACCGCTGCGCCGGTAGTCACCGACAGAACGAGAGCTGAGAGCACCATGACTCCCAACCCGACAAACTGGACGGTGCGTTGGGTCGAACGCTCCACCACTCCTCGCAGTCGTTCTGGGCTGGGCACATACGAAGCGACCAGACTGGAGGGGTTCCACGGCCGAGCGACGAGCGGCGCGACCTGTGCCACCGACTCTGCCGCGCCGCGGTGCACCCGCACGACCACCTTGCGCGATACGACGGCGAGGCCCATCTGGCGCGCCGTGCATTCGGGGACCGTGATACCGTCCACGAGACCCGGCAACAGATCCGCGGACAGCACCGTGCCGATTATGGCCAAGGGCTGGCCGTTTACGTCAAGCGTTCCCGGATCTGAGGACGTTACGCCCATGCCCAGCCGGCGGGCAGCCTCGACTCCTACCAAGCCCTTGCGTTCGCAGTCGTCTACCCGCCAGTCGACGGTTGGCAGCGTCTTGGCGCCCAGAGCTTCAAGGGTGGAGGGCTCGGCTCCGTAGACGGTGAGCCTTCGTCCGACATGGATGTTCCACCGGAGCGCGACATCGACGGGCTCAGTTGTGATGAGGATGCCAGCCGAAGCGACTGGACCGAGATCTCTTAGTCTCTGGTCCAAGTCAGGCGGGAAATCCCGGTCGGCAGCGCTCACCGGAGCTCTTTCGAGCAGCGTTATCTCGGTAGAGCGCATCTGCTCGAACTCGTGGACTACATCGCGCCGTCCCGATTCTCCCACGGCCAAGGCACCGACGGACATTGCCACGCCGATCATGATGATTGCCGCATTCGCCAGTGATCTCGTGGCATTTGCCCCGAGCGACAGGGCAGCCTCTCGGAGTGCGCTGATGAGAGTCACTTGCGGCGCAATCCACCTATTGGCACCGGTGTCGAAGACCGTAAGAGGATCTTGTCCATCCGCTACCCGCCCGACCGGATTTCTCCGTCGCGCACGGCGACGGTGCGGTCCAGTGTCTCAGCCACTGCGTCGTCGTGAGTGGCGATCACCAGACCCGCCTCAGAGGACTCGCGTAGCAGTCGCAGTACCTCCTGGCCCGTTGCCGAGTCAAGGTTGCCGGTGGGCTCGTCAGCCAAGACAAGGGAAGGACCTGGAGCGAGCGCTCGAGCTATCGCCACTCTCTGGCGCTCTCCACCGGACAGCTCGTTGGGGAGATGTCGGCACCGATGGCCGAGTCCGACGAGTTCGATGCACTCGCGGGCGCGCTGCTCACGGCGCCGACGACTCCGCTCTATGTACAGCAGGCTCGCGGTTACATTGTCGACGACATCCCGCCCGGGAATCAGATGGAATGACTGGAACACGAATCCGACGTCATGGGCGCGTATGAGGCTACGGCTCTGCGGCCCGAGGTCGGCAGCACTGAGGCCCCTGAACAGGTACTCGCCGGCAGTCGGCACGTCAAGCATTCCGAGCAGGGCTAGCAAAGTCGACTTCCCCGAACCAGACGGACCGCGCAACGCCACGCTCTCACCCTCGGCGACCTTGAAGCTGACACCTCTGAGAGCAACGACACGGTGAGGCGGCGGATAGGTGAAGCTCACATCGGTCAGTTCGCAGACAAACGGGGCGGTGTCATTCATCAACTGCGCCTGCGTCGTCTACCACCAGTCCCGGATAGTCTCCCAACAGCACTGTGTCGCCCGGGTCGATACCTTCGCCTTCCACTGCGACCCATCCGCCGACTGAGACGCCGACGGTCACCGGGACCGGCACACTGGTGCCCGATTCGTCGAGGACGGTTACCGAGGCAGTGCCGTCAGAATGGGCTGCCAGCGCGGTCGAAGGTACAGACAACACTTGATCTTCGCTGCCGCGGAGTCGGACAGTCGCGCGCGCTGTGCTGCCCAGCAGCGAGGCGGGCGCGTCCTGCGCGAGCAGAACTCGTACACGACTCATGGCCTCGATCGTGGATCCCGGTGCGTAGTCGCCCTCGCCGATTGTAGGCCGCTCGGTAGTGCCGGTGAGCCGCGGACCCTCAGGGGTGTCGATCACAGCCGTCAACCCCTCGTTCACCAATAGGTCTTGGCTCGCCGTGAGCGGACAGTCGAGCACGAGCCGGCTCGAGGAGACCACAAACATCAAAGTGTCCGGTGCCAGCACGCTCCCAACCTCAGGCGGAGACGCAACAACCGTGCTCGGCAAGTCCGAAACAATAGCTACCTCGGCGGCAGGCAGAACGAGATCAGGGTCGTCGCCGGTGTTGCGGGCAGGCTGGTAGCCAAGATCGCCGTAGAGGTCGTCGACGAGTTGTGCAGTCCGCTCGTCAAGGAGTCCATGGACGCCCTGTTCGCCACCCGCCCCGAACTGCAGGTCCGCAAGAGCCTCCTGAAGCTGTTGGATGTCGGGACCCACATCTCCCGTTCTCAGGTCCCGAAAAGCCGGGAAGCTGCCGGGCAGGACAATCACCGGTCTGCCAGACACCGTCAAAGGCACGTCGCCTGCTACCAGAGTATCCCCGGTCGACGCATGGACGGATGTGACGACGGGTGTTCCAAGAAGAGGCCGCGCTTCGGAGAGGGTGTGCCGGATCACGTCGGCTGCGTCGAAGCGGCAGCGTAGCACCATGGTCTCGACTAAGTTCTTCAGTTCGACGGTCGCTGTGGGCGGGTCCAGTTGAGCCTGCGCTTGATTCGCGGTGGTCTCAGGCCCTTCGCGTGTCGTCTCGGCTAACAGCCACACCGCCAAGTTCAGTACGACTAGTAGCGCCAGTGCCAGAGCCAGCGCTGCCAGACGCCACGATTTGTGAGTGTCCACAATGTTGTCATTATATATTTCGGGGCCGTTCGTGCATGTCATCGCGAGGCTATCTCGCGGCGCAGTGAGGCCAGCAGTTCAGCGTTCTCGTCAACGATACGAGACTCCACAGCGTTGCGGACAGAGCGCCGCGTCAGTTCCGCTGGATACAGACATTCGAGATTCGCGATTGCGGCGTCCTGCTCCTCCTCAAGGGACAGACCCAACCTGTCGGTGGATTCAGTGCTCTGAATCGCACCGACGACTCCGAGTCGTGCAGTCTCCACACCGATGTGGCGCGATGCCCACGGATTGTTGAGCCACGGGTAACCGGCATCGCGCGTGCAAACCACATAGTCGTTGGCAGCTCGGCGAACATCAACATGCGAGCCGACTTCGCGAGAGGATTGGTCTTGCAGCGCGGTGAGTGTGGCCGTCTGTGCTCCCCAAATCGACTCATGGGCTTGGAACCGGCACCCGTTGTTGTCGTAGAATGCATGCTCCCAAATCCGGCGCTCTTCGGTATCCAGAGTTTCCAAATGGATGTCGTTGGGATCGTCTTGTACTAGAGCATCACTGAGATCCTCATCCGGCTGGAGTGCAGATCCGAACCCGTGAGCACGCGCGAACTCAATACGGGACATCGCTGGGAGCCATGTATCGCCAAGATCGTCGCGAACAACATGAGGGTAGTAGAGGAGGCCGCGCTCAGCCATGCACCGCTCGGTCAGATCCTCGATGCGCAGCATGGTGGACAGGGCAAACGCCCGAGAGTCCTCCCGAAGCACTCCGAGTGCTGTCATCAGGGGCGAAGGATCGAACAAATCGACGCGTTCGTTGAGATACTGCTCCTTGGTGAGCCCAAGGAACTCGTATGCCGCGGCTTGGTCATTTTCACCATCCCCACCAGGGGAACAACTCGATAACGCAACGAGGATGAGCAACAGACCTAGCGCGACCCCAGTGAACAGTGCGCGGGGCCGGTATCCCGGCCCCGAAATTTGCCCCACGGCAATCTCCTTGTTCCCCACTCAGCCGTTCGCGAAAAGATCGTCGTCAAGGGACTCCGGTTCTTCGAAGCCGCACTCCAGCAGAGCTTGCATCTTGTCGGCTGCCCCTGCATTAGGAGCGACGGCCCCGCCGACACCATCAAGAATGTCCTCGGATCTACTCCAAGAGTGATCCGAAACCAAGCATTGCGCCAAGGCTCGGAGAACACTGTTGTCGTCAAGCAGGGACGAGCGAATGGACCGTGGCACCTCGCCTCCTTCGCGGATGAGGCACGCCACATCGACTGAAAGGTATAGAGGAGCCAAGTTCCCGTTGCTCAGTTCGCCTGCTATCTGGTCGCGGTCTGCGAGGTCAAAGCCCGTCCGCTGCTCCACACATTCCTCCAACGATTCGCTCGTCTTGAAGTCGAAGTTAATCGGCGCGACATCGCTCGGCTCCCGAGCGGCCCCAGAATCAACTGCTCCCTCTGAGTCGGCGACGGACTGGGCACACGCAACTCCCGCCAGCAATAAAACCGCTAGCACCCATACCCGCCGACGCGCAGGGAATCTCATCAAATCTGAATCTTGATTGTCGAACCCATCCCAAACCAAGCACTCCGAAGTCTAGTCGTTGTCCTTACGGTTCGTCGTGTTCATGATTGCACCACACAGGCGATGAGTTCTCGTGATCGTGAAGAGATCCATAGGGAACGACCTGTTGGTTGTGCCAATCGAAGGCGTCGACGCGCTTCCACCAAAGTGCGCCGTGTGTGTGGTCGTTGGTATTGCACCGTGAGTTTGCTTGTGCCACGCCCGCTGTGGACACTGACAAGCTGGCGGCACATACCAACGCGGCGATCACTTGGAGGACGCGCCGCCCTCCACGAGTTTGGTCAAAATAGAATAACGACATGATATCGATAACCTCCTGCTGCTGATGTTCTATGCTTACCGCAGATCCTCAGCAGTGTCAAGCATCAGACGGGAAAATGCGTTGCTCGGCTTCTTAACGACCAGTGGATCAGTGGCGGCGGATCAGGGTCACACCGTCGCCGATGGTGAGCAGCACGGCTTCGACCCGCTCGTCGGCGGCCACGTGGTCGTTGAAGGCTCGCAGTGCCTCGGTGTCGGGGTCCTGGGCTCCAGAGCCCTCGAGGATCATTCCGTGCCAGAGTGTGTTGTCGACCAGAATCACCCCTCGCGGCGACAGGCGGGGCAGGATCTCCTCGTAGTACGACATGTAGCCGGTCTTGTCGGCGTCGATGAACGCCAGGTCGATCTTCGGTTCGGGTGGCAGGGATCGGAGGGTCTCGATTGCCGGAGCGATTCGCAATTCGATTCGGTCAGCTACGCCGGCCATCTCCCAGTGCTCCTTGCCGATGCTGGTCCATTCTTCGCTGATGTCGCAGCACAGCAGACGGCCGCCGGGCGCCAGTCCCCTCGCTATGCAGAGGGCCGAATACCCGGTGAACGTTCCGACCTCCACCGCGAACTCGACTTTCAGAACCGTGGTGAGCAGCGTCATGAACGCGCCCTGGTCGGTTCCGATCTGCATCCCGGCGAAGCCCTCAGTCCTTTCGCTGGTGGCCGCGATCAGGGCCTGCTGGACTTCGTCGGGCCGGGTTGAGTGAGCCGCCGCGTAGGCGACGAGGTCCGCGGGCATGGCACTGTTTCGTGGCACTGGAGTCTCCTTACTCATTTCAGTTTTGTGATTAGGCAAGTCTTGTGACCAGGTCAGGCCCCAGCTCTTCAACCGACACTGCACCGCACAGAGCCATGGTACGGCGCATGCCGCCGTCGAAGAAGTCGAGCAGCCAGTCGACGCCGAGTTCGCCTGCGGCGCCCAGGGCGTAGAGGTACGGCCGCCCGGCCATGACCGCGTCCGCGCCGAGAGCACGGGCTTTGACGATGTCTGAGCCTCGCCGCACTCCGCCGTCGGCGATTATCTCGATGCTGCCACCGGCGGCTCCACGGCACGGCGCCACCAGGTCGATCGGTGCTGGGGCCCCGTCGAGTTGACGGCCGCCGTGGTTCGACAGACACACAGCGTCCGCGCCGTGCTCGACGCACAACTGGGTGTCTTCGACGGTCTGCACGCCCTTCACGATCAGTTTGCCGTCCCATTGTGAGCGGAACCAGTCGATGTCGTCCCATGACAGCGCCGGGTCGAACTGTTTCGCCATGTGTTCTGAGAGCACGACTGCGCTGGTGCCGTCGGGTTCGTCGTCGCCTCTGCGGCTCGATGTCACGTTGGCGAAGACGATGGGTTCGTTGCGCAGGAACTGCCAGGTCCACGCGGGCCGCAGCATCCCGTCGACTATGGTGCCGAGCCCGAGTTTCGGCGGGAGTTCCATCCCGCGCCTCACGTCACGTTCCCTTCGTCCCAGCATCGGCGCGTCGACGGTGACGACCAGCGCCTCGTAGCGGGCCTCGCCGCAGCGGGCGATCATGTCGGCGAGCAGTTCCCGGTCCTTCCAGACATACACCTGGAACCACAGACGGCGCTCGCCCTCTCCTGCCCAGGTGACGCTGTCGCTGGCCGCGGCGAACTCTTCGATCGATCTGGTGCCCATTGTTGAGAGCGTGCAGGGGATGCCCAGGCGCGCCGCTGCCCGTGCCACTGCCAGTTCACCTTGCGGATCGGCGATGCGGGTGAATCCGGTGGGGGCGAGCACCAGCGGCAGTGGTGTCGGTCGCCCCAGCAGCATGGCTGAGGGATCGACTGCGGAGACGTCCCGCAAGACTCGGGGACAGAAGCCCAGTCTTTGATAGGCACCCGTGTTGGCCGCGAGGGCCACTTCGTCTTCGGCGCCTCCGTCGATGTAGTCGAAGACCCCGGCGGGAAGTCGTTTCTTTGCGAACCTCCGAAGGTCTGCGACATTGGCGCAAGCGTTGAGCCGCCGCTGTGCAGCGTTGAACTCCAGCTTGCGGAACCGCAGAACTGATCGCAGCGAATCAAACATTGGTCCGTTTACTTTGCATAGGGCTCAACTCTGCTCAAGGAGCTAGTCTAGGTTCATGCGGAGATGTCTTCGGACATCACGCGATGGGGCGGGTGCGCTACGCGGTGCGAACAACCTGAGGAGTTGATATGCAGCCCGGGTCGCTCCGCGACAAACAACTGCAGTCGTTCGCCAAAGAGAACCGCAAGGGCATCGTTGGCAGCGAGACGGACTGGTTGGAATGGAAGAGCGCACTTGACGTCTTCGTCGGTGAGGCTCCCTCCACACGCCGGCTGTCGGTCGGCTGGAGCGCGACCTCGAAGAGCGCCAGCGGGGTGGCGCGCGGGACAACCGAATTGCCTCTCGCCGATACGCCGGTGGCGTTCGACGGCTTCAAGCACGACCCCGACTTGAGTTAGCGAGACAAGGGCCAACGAGCGTCGTCGTGGCCGACTCCTGCACGGTCCAGTGCGTCCAGCCAGTCGCGCCTGACCACGAGGACTCCAAGGAGAAATCCGACGAATGATTGGAGTGGGGTCGGAACCGCAGCGCCTGGGCTGCGCGACGACCCCGTTCTCATAGAAACGTCACTCCGGCGTAGTAACGTAAGTTCGCTTCCTATGGACTCCCCCTTTCAAGACCCCGCTGTCGACCCTGTTCTTTGTTCTCCCTACGACCCACCCGACCGTAGAGCAGCCCCTTTTGTCGTTATCGCCGATAACTGGGAGGCTCAGTAGTGTCCTCGACGCAAGAGCACTGGTCTCGCGTTGATCAGATCGTGAGTGGTCAGCGGTGTCAGCTGCCCGGTGAGGCGGGGCTCGTGGTTGTTGACGTGCTCGTGCCGACTTCTGACGGCGTAGACCTGTATGTGACCGATGCGAGTGCTGGCGAGCTTCGCAAGGTGTCGCTCACGTCCGCGCAGGTCGAGAATATCAAGGTGATTCAGGAGGACGGGGCGGCATCACCCGAGGTGGTGCTAGCAGGGTTGTGGAATGAATGGATGCTGGGGGCGGTGCGGTCGGCTCGCTCGACGGTGCTGGCTTCCACGACGCTGAAGCCGTATCCGCATCAGATGGACGCCGTCTACGGTCACATGCTGACCCAGCCGCTGCTGCGGTTCCTGCTGGCTGATGAGCCGGGCACGGGAAAGACGATCATGTCGGGGCTGTGGCTGCGTGAAGCCCAACGGCTTGGCCTTGCGAAGCGTGCGTTGGTTGTGTGCCCGGCGCACCTGGTCATCAAGTGGAAGGCTGACTTCAGGCGCTTCTTCGGGCAGGACTTGCGGGAGGTGACCGCCGAAACGATCCGTCAGCGTGCTCTCGCCGGCTCCGACGACGACTTGTGGATCGTTTCGTTGAACCTGGCAGCTATGAACAAACCGCTTCGGGATGCCCTGCACCCCGATGAAGCTGGATGGGATGCGGTCATCTTTGACGAAGCACACCGGATGACCCCCACAGCAGAAACGTTCCACAGGGTCGGGAAGGAACTCTCGGCCAGGGTGCCTCATGCAGTGTTCTTGACCGCTACACCGCACCGGGGCGACGAGTGGTACTTCCGGGAGTTGCTGCATCTTGTCGATCCTGATGTGTTCCCCACGAGCAGCGAACCTGGCAGCGGTCTGCCCAAACGCCGACGCTCCGACCAGCAGGAACCCAGGAGCACTACTCCGCTGACTCCGGGGCCGTTGCACTTCTTGCGGCGGATGAAAGAAGAACTGGTCGACTACGACACCAAGAGCCTCCTGTTCAAGGAGCGTGAAGCTGTCAACGTCAAAGTGCAGATGAACCCGACGGAGCAGCGGTTCTATGACCGGGCGCAGGATCTAGTCCTGACGTACTTCCCTGTGAAGGGGCGTACGCTCGCTGCAATGGTCTACGGCAAGAGGGCCGCTTCGTCGCTTTACGCGTTGGCAGAGACTCTGCGCCGACGCTCCGACAAGATGGGAACGGGTGACACTCCAGCAGCCGAGTCCGATGCCGACACCGACGATGACGACGACGCGAACGAAGAGCAGGTAGTCGGCGCCGCATCGGTAGACGCCAAAGCCGAGAAGCAAGCGATCAGCGAAATGCTCGCAGAGTTGGAGCCGATGCTTGACCCTGACCGGCTCGCGTTGGACGAGTTGAACGTCTCCAAGTGGGAGCCGATGATCCAGCGCCTGAACGAGAACGGGATCAGCCCCGGCTCCGGCGAACAACTTGTCGTCTTCACTGAGTACGCCGACACCGCCGACTGGCTCATCCGAGCGTTCAAGGACACCGGTTTCACAGCAGAGCGCTACTCCGGTGCGGACAACCACGTCGAACGGGCAGCGATCCAGAAACGGTTCATGGACTGTCAGTTCGAGGTCATCGTCTCCACCGACGCAGGCAACGAGGGGATCGACTTGCAAGTAGCGAACGTGTTGGTCAACTGGGACATCCCTTGGTCGCTGGTCCGGTTGGAACAGCGGATGGGCCGCATCCATCGCATCGGCCAAGAGAACAAGGTCACGCTCTACAACATGGTCGCTCTGGGCACCCGCGAGGGAGACGCCCACCAGCGGCTCCTCGACAGGCTGATCGAAGCAGCCAACGAACTCGACGGCAGGATGTTCGACAGCCTCAACGCGATCATGGAACGAGTCGAGTCCGGCACGACACGGGGTGATTGCGCGAGCCTGCTGAGGCTGTTCTATGACTCCAGCCCGAGCGGGGCATCTGCGGGGGGGGGGGGGGGGGCAAGCTGGTGGCGACTGGCCGTCGCTGGAGGAGATCCGACGCGCCCGCGATGAGTATTTTGCTGAACTGAGGGCGTTGAGCAGCGAAGTGGATGTGGCTGCGGCGAACGCTGCACGCCACGACGACCATCTCGCTCGCATCAACCCGATCATCGTTGAGCGTTACCTAACCCGCATAGCGAACGGCGAACTGCTGCAATGTGATCCGGCGCCTCTGGGAGACGACGGTTTCTTCTACCTGTCCACCTCACCTGCGGTTGGACCCGCTCCGACGGGACTGACAAGAGCATCTAGCGGTGCGGCCGGTGTCGATCTGGCGTCCGTCGCCGCGGCGAATCGGCTAGGGCGCACCGCCGCGCCGGTTGAGCTTCTCGATGAGCTTGGTGGTCTTGGCCTGATCCTCGCGCAGCTGAGTGATAGTACCGGCGGGGTCGCTGTGGAATGATCGTTCCAGTCGGCGGCCGAGCATCTCAGTCGCATGCTCGGATACTCGAAGGCCGCACCGCATGCAGGTGTAGTCAAGCGTGCCGACGTGCGTCTCGAATGCGGGTTGAAAATGAAGCGCGAACCCGCCGACATTATTCTCGACGAGATCCATCTCAATAAGATGCGGGCATACGTTTCTAATATTGCCGAGGAGCCGCTTCCGGCGTCTTGTGGATCGTTCGCTGGCCGAGTCACGCCTCCGAGCAACGATAAGAGGTTCAGCGACGCCTCGGACGCGACTCGTGAACGTGCGAGTCAAGACGGGAACTGCACGCCTAGCTCCCGGTACTCCCGCCGTGTTCGGCAGAACCGGCAGTAATGGTCGCCCTCCGCGCCTTCAGCCACGCAAACAGACCCTTCGGGGCATTCCCAGCCTGACAGCCTGTCGTCTAGCGCGCCGACCATTGCCGGACCCGCCGCAACCCCCACGCGATGAGGAATCGTGCCGACCAACTTGCAGAGTCTTGAGTCGTGAAATTTCCGTTTAGGGATTTTCACGGGTTCCGGAAAATCGAGTGTGTCCCACACCGGCGCCACTGCACATGGCGCCCACCCTCCTGGACCGGTTCGCCATACGAGAATGTTGCTCGTCCATCGGGTGCCCACGTCATCTCAAACACTCCGCGGGTCCCTTTCACGCCTTCGACCCTCAGTCCGGAACGGAAGTTCTTGCGTGTACCCGTTTCGATAGCACTCAGGTCGGCGACGAATGCCTCGAGAACGGAGAGAAACCGCTGCTTGTCTGTCGAATTCAGCCTCGCGAAATCGCGACGAAACGAGTCGGTCTCATCATGGGTGGGCACTGTGGCGGCTTAAATCCGCTGTTTCAAGGAGGCCAGAAACTCTTCGGAGCTTGAGTGGCGGGTATGCCGCTCCGAGGCGAGATCGCCTTCGGGATCGGCAGTACCATCATCTTCCGCCGAAGCGGCCGCTAACCGCTTCTGAGTTTCATCCGCTAATGGCTTCCGTCGTATAGATGAACGCAGGGGCATGGCCAACCTCCGGTTACACCCTACCCCAGTTGAGCGCTGAGCGTCCGGGAGACTTGCGGTGCTCCCCAACTCGGGTTCACTGGTCGCTGCGTTCGATGGCGCGGTCGTCGGTGCCCAAATAGCTGGCGATCACCGCGGGGTCGTTGCGCACGGTCTCGGGTTCTCCGGTGGCGATCACGGCACCGGACTCGAGGCAGTAGACCCGGTCGCTGATGCTCATGATCAGGGGCATGTCATGCTCGATGATCAGCATCGCCGCGCCGAGTTCTTTGCGGATCTCGACGATCAGGGGACCGAACGCCTCGGTCTCTCGTTGCGCGATCCCCGCGGTGGGTTCGTCGAGGCACAGCAGTTCGGCGTCGACGGCCAGCAGCCCGGCGATCTCGACGATGCGCCGGGTTCCGGTGGAGAGGTCCGAGATGAAGCTGTCGGCGTAGCGTCCGAGGCCGAGGAAGCCGATCAGGTCGTCCGCGTCGCTTCGTTTGCGTCGTTCCGCGGGCCCGTTCAAGAACAGGGCGCTCTTGACGAAGGAGGACCGTTCCCGCGCTTCGAGCGCTACCTGCACGGACTCGCGTACGGTCAGCTCGGGGAAGAGAGTCGCCGCTTGGAAGGTCCGTCCCAGACCTTCACGCGAGCGTCTCGGCGGGGACAGGTCCGAGATGTCGAGGCCGATCAGCTCGACGGTGCCGACTGAAGGCACGTATCCGCCGACGGCGTTCATGAAAGTCGATTTCCCTGCGCCGTTGGTGCCTATCAGGCCGACGATCTCGTCTCGTCGCACTTCGATGTCGACATGGTCGACCGCAATGTTGCCCCCGAAGTTCACGGTGATGTCGTGGGTTCGAAGAGCCAGAATTATGGCTGTTCCCATCGCCAGGTTGACCAGTGCTCGGTAGGTGCTGACGAGCCGACCGCGGTCGGGGGTAGGACTGCTATCGATGCCAGCGGCGGGTAGAGCGCTCAGGACGGTATTTGCGAGGTCCGTGTTCGTGGCGTCGTGTGTCAGAACGATGGTCCATTCGGTTGGCGGGGCTGGTGGATTAGATCGGGTGCAACGATCCGATTCGTCATGTCGGCAACTTCATTTCGGGTGGACGCGAAAAGCGGGACAGCGGGTTTTTCCGGTTCTTTGCACTCAACGCCGAAGTGTTGCATGGATCTTTCTCGACAGTCGTCGCGGTGATCCAGTCGCGAATGCAGCTTTGGCCTGCCCCGTGGGGATCTGACGCTGATCCCTGATCGCCGAGCGGTCGATGAGGCCGCGGATCACCTGTGAACGGCGGCGCTTCCGGGGCTTGTGGGATGGAAGGGGCACCGCTGTGTCGTGAGTCTTCGGCGACACGTTCCGCGGTCGCCGGGCAGTGGTGCTTGGCAGAGGATCACTCGTCTTGTGGAGTTGTAGGCCGCGAGCGACTGCTTGGGTTGCGCGGCCGGGTGCTTCTTGGGCTGGGCTGGTCTGGCGAACTTCTCCAGCAGACTGCTCGCACGCTGTCTGACCCGCTCCCTCAGTGCCTTGATGGAGGTTGTTGTGCGATCGTCATCGTCGAGGTCCCTGACCGCGTCGGTCACGGCCGAAGGGATGTCGCGGATCATCTCGTCGATGCGCCGGAGTGTCTCGTCGCGGTCGAGGCCCAAAGTGTCTGCGGTCCGTTCCCATGCTTCGGGCCGGTCGGCTTTGCGCAGGGTGTAGTCGCGTCCGATGCGCATGGCGGTGCGGATCTTCGATTGTGGTTCGGTGGTGTACGGCAGGTAGGAGATGACGTCGTACAGAGGCGCGAGTCTGACATCGCCGCCCTCGATCAGCAGGTTGTAGTTCTTGGCGTGAGCGTCTGGTGCGGCGATTGCCCAGTTGAAGATCAGAGCGTCTCGGAATTGTCTTGTGTCGAGGGCGGGGTCGGTCGACTCTCGCTGGAACAAGTCGGCGATCTGAGCAGGCGAGGGCCCGCCGTCGGCCTGGTACTTGTCGTCGGGCGGCACGCCGAGCGCTTGGCAGAGGTCTTCATGGTGGACCCGCACGAGACGGTCACCCTGTCGTGCGCGGTCGAACCGTTCGACGGCGAGGACGCGTTCGTCCTCGAATCGCACGAGGTCTGTGCGTGCCGCGTCAAGGCCGATCAGACGGGCGGCACGCAAGCAGACATGCTCGACAGCATCAGCGTCCGCGTGCCCTGCCATGCCCGGCTTGATGATGTGTGTCGTGGGCACATCGCCGAACGGGACCGCCCAGTCGTCTGCTTCGCGGTGCAGTGCGTACTTCGCTTGGGCGCCGCCCAGGCTGAACTGCCCGTGTGTTCCTATGGGGCCGCTCCCATGCCAGTCGTGGCGGGCTTGCCGGACCCACGCGGCGATGTCGCTGTGGGTCTGCATTTCCAGACCGCCTTCGCGACCCAGCGACTCCTCCCTGCCTGGCCTGCAGAACTGCACCGCTCCCGCGCAGTCGAGTCCTGCCGGTGTTCCCAGAAGGGTGATGGGGCGAGTGTCGGCGGCGTCGTTGGCATGCGCCCATTCTCGGCGTACTTCGTCGTTGTCGGGCAACAGCCCGTCCAGCCAAGCGCCCACGGCGTGGCTGCCGCCGATCAGCGGCACGCTGAGCGACAGAGGCGTCGCGCGACCCTGCCTGAGATACGAGGGAGCGTAGGCGAAGACGGCGTTGGCGCCCGCGCCCGCTGTGACTTCGCCGGCGAAGTCTCCGTCGATGTACACCTGCAGGTCAGCCATGCCGATCACGTTCTGGCGGCTCGGGGATCGGCATCGAGCGCGGCCAGAAGACCAACTCCATTCCCAGTGCCCTCAACACTGACACCAGCGTCTCTGTGCGCATCCCCTGCTTGCCGCTCTCTAGCCGCGCGACGGCTTCCCGTGAGATGCCGGCCGCTATGGCGACATCGGCTTGTGCCATTCCCCGGCGCTGCCGCGCGTCGCGCAATGCCCTGCTGATGCGCTGTGGGGAACGCATTCCGTAGTAGGGGATCGCGTCCATTCCACGAGTATATCAGATGTGATTGATTCATCACATTGAGGTACATGTATCGAAAGAATCACATCATGGTAGAAGTGATGTATCAATCACAAGATCGGGTCTGTGCGCAAACGACTCCGCGTTACTTGCGGCGTTGGTGGCGCGTTCGTCGCATCATCTTCTTGTGCTTCTTCTTGCGCATTCTCTTGCGACGTTTCTTGATGAGTGAACCCACGACCGCCGACGCTACCGGCCTAGAACGAAAAACCTCATGGAAATTCTGTGGTGGGGAGTATCGCCCGAACGGTACCGTTAGGCCGTCGCTTGATGCGATGGCCCGTAGTTCAACTGGCAGAACGTCGGACTTTGGCTCCGGATGTTGCAGGTTCGAGTCCTGCCGGGCCAGCCAGAATCCCGGCTACCGCCGTCGGGCACCCCTACACTGCCGATACAGGACGCCGAATCACGACTGGAACCGTATGCAACTGGTCAACAAGAAGAAGTTACACGTCGTGGCCGGCAGGGCGACACAGTCGCTCGCCACCGACATCTGCAAGGAACTGGGGGTGCCGCTCGGCACGCCCAACATCTCCGAGTTCGCCAACGGCGAGATCCACGTGAAGTACTTCGAGTCGATCCGCGGTGCTGACGTGTTCATCGTGCAGACCCACACCCCCTGGAACGGGCACTCGATCAACGACGCGATCACAGAACAACTCATCATGGTCGATGCGGCCAAGCGGGCGTCCGCCAAGCGGATCACCGCGGTGATCCCGTTCTACGGATACAGTCGCCAGGACCGCAAGGCCTCGGGCCGTGAGCCGATAACCGCCCGCCTGCTGTCGGACCTCTTCAGCGCGGCGGGCGCTGACCGTCTGGTGTCAGTCGACCTGCACTCAGGTCAGATCCAGGGATTCTTCGACGGTCCCGTCGATCACCTGACCGCCATGCCGGTGCTGGTCGAATACCTCTCAGACATCGACGGCGATGTCGTCGTTGTGTCTCCCGATGCGGGCCGGATGAAGGTCGCAGAGCGTTACACGAACCTGCTGGGAGCCGACCTCGCCTACGTCCACAAGCGGCGCTCGACCGTAGAGGCCAACACGGTGGAGGCCAAAGAGATCATCGGCGAGGTCGAGGGCCGCGTCTGCGTACTCATCGACGACATGATCGACACGGGCGGCACCATCTGCGCGGCCGCCGACCTGCTGGTGGCCAACGGAGCCGAGAAGGTCATCGCCGCGGCAACCCACGGGGTCTTCTCAGGACCAGCGATAGGCCGGCTGGAGAACGCCGCCATTGAAACTGTTCTGGTTACCGACACGCTGCCGCTGCCGTCGGACAAGCAGATCGACAATATTCAGGTTCTCTCGGTCGCTCCGATAATCGCTAGAGCCATCGCTGCGGTGTTCGCGGACACTTCGGTGAGCGAGATCTTCGCCGGCAACCACCTCGCCTGACGATTCCTGCACCTGTGGGGCGACTACCACCTGCGATACGTATTGCCGGGCTGAGAGGCCGAGCGAACAGGCGGAACGACACGGTAGCGACCGAACGGGGCCGTGGCCCGAGCGGCCAGCCGGTGGTCCGAGCGGCCCCGTGAGCGCGGCGAACAAGAGCGGCGAGTGGAGCGCGGCGAACAAGAGCGGGAGTACCCCCGCTTCGATGCGACGTACTTGCCGCCTGTTCGCGCTCGTTCTGACCGTCGGCGGTGGTCGTGGCGACGCCGCAGTGGTCATGTTTCGATGATTATGGCCGCGAAGCTTGGGGATCGCCGGATGCGCCGTTAGCCTGACTTGCCGGTTCGCGTAGAACCCGCAGTTTTGTCTCCAGTTGATTTTGCCAGATCAGGAACCCAAGTCTCATGTCTGACCAGTTGCTACTGAACGCCACGCGTGGCCGTACCGAAGGCACCCGAGCGTCACGCCGCCTCCGCCTCGAAGGTCGTATCCCGGCAGTCGTGTACGGACTCGACAACGAACCCGTCTCAGTCAGCATCGCCTGGCCCGAACTGCGTCTGGCGCTCAGCACTGATGCGGGACTCAACGCGCTGATCACGCTCGACATAGAAGGCGAGAAACAGCTATCGATCGTCAAAGATCTTCAACGTCACCCAGTACGGCGCGATGTGATCCACGTTGATTTCTTGCGGGTCACGACCGACCAAGAAATCGAAGTCAACGTGCCGCTGGTCCTCGTCGGTGAGGCTCTTGAAGTCACCCGAGCCAACGGCATGGTCGACCAGACGCTCTACACACTGACCGTCTCCGCCAGGCCGGCCGATGTACCCGACGAAATCGAAGTCGACATCAGCGGCCTCACCCTCGGCGATTCCATCAGAGTCGGTGAATTGACCCTCCCGGATGGAGTTGTGGCATCAACTGATCCGGACGACGCGGTTGCAACTTCGCTGGTTACTCGTTCTACACGCGAGGCAATGGCGGCTGCTGACGCTGCCGGCGCCGAACCCGGCGATGAAGAACACACCGGAACCGTCGACGACGCCGACGCCGACGACTGACAGCGCGGCGGCGACTGGGCGATGGCCCGCCTCTCTTCAGCCAAGCGTTCAAAACAACGCAGAGACACCCCCGCGGACCTGCTCGTGGTCGGGCTCGGCAACCCGACAGACGAGTACGCACCGACTCGGCACAACGCGGGTGTCTGGGTGATCAACGAACTCTTGGAGCGCCACAACGGAAAACTCGGCGCCGGACGCCGTGACCGCGCAGAATCGACTGAGTTGCGTCTCGGTGAGAAGCGGCTGGCGGTTGCGGTCCCCAAGACTTTCATGAACGATTCAGGTTCTGCTGTGGCGCCCTTGGTGAGAAGGTACGGCATCGATGGCATGGAGCGGTTGGTGATAGTCCACGACGAGATCGATCTTCCGGTAGGCCGAATGAAAGTAAAAACCGGTGGGGGCCTGGCCGGGCACAACGGCTTGAAGTCGATTCGCTCCCATCTGCACAGCAGCGAGTTCACTCGCTTTCGCATCGGAGTCGGCAAACCGGCGCCAGGAACCGTCACGCCCCGCGACTATGTGTTGAAACGCCCCGCACGCAGCGAACGGCCGGAACTGGAAAACGTTGTCGCCCGTGCCGCGGATGCCGTCGAGTTCCTCCTCGACAACGATCTCGAAGCGGCAATGAACTTGTTCAACCGGGCCTGAATCCCATGTCGAACCCGGTTGCGAACCTTCGCTCGCTTAGATCGCTGCTGGCTTCAGAACCCTGCGTCGACTCTGCAGTCTCCGGTCGTGACGCGGTGCTCGTAGTCAACGAGGCAGCTCGAGCTTTGATGTTGGCAGGCTTGACAGAGTCTTCCGAACGCCGACCGTTCTTGGTGGTTACCGCCACTCACAATGAAGCCGAGCGGTTGAGCAACGACATGGCAGCGATTCTTGGTGAAGATGAAGTTGCGCTGTTCTCTGCGTGGGGAACGCTGCCGTTCGAGCGGGTGAGTCCATCCATCGAAACGATGGGACAACGGCTCCGAGTTCTAGGAAGGCTGACTGATCCCGCCACTACTCCGACGGTGGTGGTGGCTTCAGCGCGTGCGATGCTCCAAAGACTCGACCCGCAGGCTGTGACCGATCCGGTCGTTTGTGGAATTTCCGATGTGGTCGATTCAACGCTTTTGGCTCAGCAGCTTGTCGACTTCGGTTATCGCCGGGAGCCCCAGGTCGAACATCGCGGCGAGTTCGCGGTGCGAGGCTCGATCGTCGACGTTTTTCCAAGTACCACAGACCGGCCAGTACGGATCGACCTTTGGGGTGACGAGGTTGAGCGGCTGACCGAATTCTCTGTTGCTGATCAGCGCGCAACGGTCCCTGTCTCTGAAGTTGAGATCTATCCGTGTCGAGAGCTTCGACCCGACAGCGGAGCGAGGCAACGGGCTCAGCAGTTGCTTGTTGATGAGCCTTGGGGCCGTGAACAGTGGGATCGAGTCGTCAATGGCGAGTTGTTCGACGGGATGGAGTCGTGGCTGCCGTGGCTGGTTGGCGGCGATGCGGTACTGCCGGATCTGCTTGGTTCGGATGCGTGGGTGATTCTGGTCGAGCCGCGACGTATTCGTGATCGTGCCGCCAACATCGAAGCCGAAGAAGCAGACTTGGCGGCCTCGTTGGCTAAGACCTGGGATGTCGATGCAGACGACCTCCACAGGTTGCATCTCCCGTTCGAGCGCATGTTGGCCGGCACCAACGCCGCGATACTGACGATGCTGCCCGTCGCAGACCGCCCCGGCACTGCTACGGTGGCGTCGTCGCCTTGGGCGCCCGTTGTTGGTGATATAGCACCTTCGGTGTCTCGAGTCCTGCAACTGCTGAACGACGGGTATTGCGTTGTGGTTGCTGCCGACAGCCCTGCCGGCGCCGAACGCTTGGCCGCTTTGCTGTCTGAGCACGGCATCGAAATCGCTCCCGCTGCTGCCCACTCCGACCTTTCGACAGCGGGCGCACATTTGGTGGTCGTTCCATTCGAACGGGGTGCCGTACTCCACGAGATCAAGCTGGCAGTGTTGTCTGAGACCGACTTGACTGGCCGACGTCGAACTCACCGTCCGGCTCGGAGAAGCCGTCGCGACGCCCAACGATTCTTCGACGATCTTCGCGAGGGTTCCTATGTCGTGCATGCCCATCACGGCGTCGCCCGCTTCGGTGGAATGGTCACACGTTCAGTCAACGGCAGTGAACGCGACTATCTGCTGCTCGAGTACCGAGGCACGGACCGGCTGTATGTGCCGTCTGACCAGATCGACTCGATCCGTGTCTACAGCGGTGGCGAAACTCCAAGACTCTCGAGGATGGGAGGTGCGGATTGGCGTGCCGGCAAGGCCGGGGTTCGTTCCGCGGTTTCTGAGATCGCCCAAGAATTGGTTGTGCTCTACCAGACTCGGGTGACCACCTCAGGGCACGGGTTCTCTCCCGACACCCCCTGGCAGAGCGAGCTTGAGGGCACCTTCGAGTACCAGGAGACGCCGGACCAACTGCAAGCCGTCATGGACATAAAAAAAGACATGGAGCGTCCGACGCCGATGGATCGCCTAGTCGTCGGCGATGTCGGCTTCGGGAAGACCGAGGTTGCCTTGCGAGCCGTGTTCAAAGCGGTTCTCGACGGTTTCCAAGCAGCGGTACTGGTGCCTACCACACTGTTGGCTCAACAACACCACGCCACGTTTCGAGAGAGGCTTGCTCCATACCCGATGAGGGTCGAGGTGCTCAGCCGCTTTCTCAGCAACGTCCAAGCCAAGGGGGTCGTCGACGGGATACGAAGCGGAAGTGTCGACTTGGTGATCGGCACCCACCGCCTCCTTTCAGCCGATGTTGCGTTCAAGAACCTGGGGCTGCTGGTCATTGATGAGGAGCAGCGATTCGGAGTTCAACACAAAGAGAGGATCAAGTCTCTGCGCGCCGAGGTCGATGTGTTGACGCTGACCGCAACGCCCATCCCGCGAACCATGGAGATGGGTCTCGCGGGTATCCGTGACATGTCTGTGCTCAACACGGCGCCTGCTGATCGTCAACCGATCCTCACTTATGTCGGCGAGTACTCTGAACGTGCAGTGGCTGAGGCGATCCGGCGCGAACTGCTGCGCGAAGGCCAACTGTTCTTCGTGCACAACCGGGTGAGGGACATTGACCATGTGGCGCAATCGTTGCGTCGACTCGTTCCCGAGGCGCGGATTGCTGTGGCTCACGGACAGATGGATGAAGGAACCCTTGAAAGGGTTGTGATCGACTTTTGGGACGGCGGATACGATGTCTTGGTGTGTACCACCATCATCGAATCGGGCATCGACATGCCCACGGTCAATACTCTGGTGGTCGATCGGGCAGACCTGCTCGGTCTCGGTCAACTTCATCAGCTTCGTGGGCGGGTTGGTAGATCCGGACAGCGGGCTTACGCGTACTTGTTCCACCCGCAGGACCAAGTTTTGAGCGAGGAGGCCTATGAGAGACTCAGGACGATCGGGGAGTCCACCGCGTTGGGTTCAGGATTTCGGATCGCCATGCGAGACCTTGAGCTGCGTGGTGCAGGCAACTTGTTGGGCACAGGCCAGTCCGGCCATATTGCTGCAGTCGGCTATGACCTGTACTGCCAGATGGTCACCGAAGCTGTAGCTGAGTTGCGCGGCGAGAAACCCGCTGAACCCCCGAAGATCACTATCGATGTGCCCGATAATGCGCATCTGCCCGATGACTATGTGACCGATCAATCGAGTCGACTCGAGGCGTACCGGCGACTGGCATCGTTGGAGACCCAGGAGATGCTTGACGATGTGCGCGCTGAGTGGCTTGATCGTTTCGGCCCGATACCTTCCCCGGCGGAGGCGCTGTTGCGAGTAGGCCGGTTGCGCGTCGAGTGTGTGCGAAGCGGTGTGCGGGAGATACTTGTTTCTGCGGGTCCAGGGTTCGGCGGTCCTGACTACGTGGCTCGCTTGTCACCGGTTGCCTTGTCGGACAGCAGACAAGTGCGTCTGCAACGGCTCTACTCCTCGAAGGGCGCCGGCAACGCCGCGGTCTACAAGGAGGGAACCGGCGAGATCCGGCTTCCGCTCCACGCCAAGCGCGGTCCGGTCGTCGAGCAGATCGCAGCGATCATGGCCGACTTGCTCGTCGACGCGGGTCCATCGGTCTCAACCCGGTAGCCTGCACGAGTTGTGGACACGAACCGCCCCCGCCTCCTTCCTCTCCTGGCTCTTCTGGCGGCTCTGGGTCTGGCCGGCGCGGCCTGCGGATCAGCCGATGACTCGGTGGCTTCGGTCGGCCAGGTCACGTCGTTCGTTCTCGTCGGCCATGAAGCGGAGTTTCAAGGGCTGCGGGCCGGGTTGTTCGACCGTGAGATCAGCGTCGATCCCCGCTTCGGGGTCTTCGACCGCACCCTTGGAGAGGTCGCGAATGCGATTGCAGTGACCGAGTCCGGGTCTTCCGACGCTGCGGGTGTCGACTCTGCGCAGGTTGACGGCTCGCAGAGCTGAGACGGGTCATGGGAACGATTACAGTCGTCGGCCTTGGTCCGGCTGACGAGGCGCTCGTTACAAGCCAAACCCGCGCTGCAATCGAATCAGCACCACGTTGCTTTTTGCGTACCCGCAGACATCCAGCAGCACGGATCATGCCCGAAGCGGCCGCTTTCGACAGCGAATATGAATCCGGTGACACTTACGAGGCTGTGTATGGTGCGATTGTTGAGCGGTTGATCTTGGAAGCGTCGAACGGTGACTTGCTCTACGCCGTGCCGGGTTCTCCGCTGGTTCTTGAACGCACTGTGGAACTGTTGAGCGACGCGGCCGCGTCGAGCCGGGCGGCGGTGGAGATTCTGGCGGCAATGTCATTCTTGGATATTGCTTGGGCTCGGCTCGGGGTGGATCCCGTATCAACTGGAACACGGCTCGTGGACGGTCAAGACTTTGCGTTGGCCGCTGCGGGGCAGACCGGCCCGTTGCTGGTCGCTCACTGCCACGGGCGCTCTGTGCTGTCAGGGATCAAGCTGTCCGTTGAAGAGGGGCCGGACTCGGTTGTGGTGTTGCAGCGATTGGGCTCAGCGGACGAATCGATTTTTGAAGTTGCCTGGGATGACCTGGACAGGAGCGTTGAAGCCGATCACCTGACCTCGCTGTGGATCCCTGAGTTCGATGTTCCGATAGCGGGGGAGTTTGTCCGTTTCGAAGAACTGGTGCATGAACTGCGTGAGCGTTGCCCTTGGGACCGGGAGCAGACCCATGGATCACTGCGCAGACACCTGCTCGAAGAGACCTACGAAGTCCTCGAAGTCCTCGATGCCCTGGATGCCGGGTCCGGGTTCAGCGATGGCGGGATCGATGCTGATCTCGACTCCCACCTTGTTGAAGAATTAGGAGATTTGCTTTATCAGATCTTCTTCCACGCCCGACTGGGTTCAGAACGTGGGTCTTTCACTGTTGGCGATGTGGCCCGTAGTGTCCACGACAAGTTGGTGGCACGTCATCCCCACGTGTTCGGCGCTTTGGCAGAAGAGGGCGTCCGGGGTCCTGAGGACGCCGATGAAATGGCGCGTAGATGGGAAGAGATCAAACGTGACGAGAAGGGCCGCGTCTCACCAATGGATGGAATACCTGTGACGCTTCCAGCGTTGATGCTGGCCGCCAAAGTTCAAGCAAGGTCAGAGGGTGTCGGTCTGAGTGTTGCTGGAGGCGCAGAGGCAACAATTGCAAGAATCAACGAGTCATTGCGGTCGATCGGCGAAAGCGGGTCCGATGACAGGATCGGGGATTTGCTGTTTGATGTGGTTGCACTGTCTCGCTGCTTTGACATTGACCCCGAAACAGCTCTGCGCGTCGCGTCGGTGCGGATGATGGAGCTCTGTGATGGTCGAGGCACTCGCAGCAGCGTGTGACTTGACCCGATCACCCTTATTGGAGAGTCCGACATCGGGGTAGTCCATCCCGGTGCAGAAGCAGGGCTGATCGCACTGGATGACACACTCAAATTAAAGCTGTACGGCCAAGACGGCAGATAAATGGTCTGACGATCTGAGAACGTGCGCGGGTAGGTGATGCCGCCTCGCGCTGACACCAGCGGTCTTCCGCTCTTGTTCGCTGCGCTCACGGGCCGCTCGGGCCACGCCCTCGCGCTGCACGGGCCGGGTTGTCCTGCCTACTCGCTCGGCCTCTAAGAGTATGGCCGAACAGGGGCGCTTGGTGAGTTCAGGCGGTGACCATTGGGCTGGGCTTTGAAGCTTGAGCGTTGGACGGTGAGGGTTCCGAGTCGGGCGACTCGGCGATTTTGGGTTCAAAAATTTATTGGTTCAAAAATGTATTGACTTGGAAAATTTGTTTATGTATGATTAAGTGTTTATCAGTTGCCATGTAGTTATGTGCATATATTCTAAAGATCGCTCAATTATGTGCAGAAATACTGGATTGTATGGCCTCGGAAGTTTGTTTTTACTGGTAGGTGAAATTGGTGGTAAGTTCGTTTGAAGGTTCGGTCTCCTATGTGCCTGACGTACCAAAGTCGATCGGTTTTTTGCCGAAGTGTCGGACTTTTGGTTCGGGTCTGCCTTTTGGCTTACCCCCCCCCCCCCCCCCGTTGATGGGGGATGGATTGTTGGGTGTGGTGTTTATGGGGGTTTGTAGTCGTGCCTGGTAGGCGGGTGGCCGGGACCGGTCGGTGGCGCTTGTGCCGAGCCTTTGTTGTCTCGTTTGTTTTTGCGTCGGGTTTGGTTGTTGAGGCCGGCGGGCCGGTGGCTGGTGAGGCCGTTGAGGTGCCGAGTCCTGTTGTTGAGGTGCCGGGTTCTGAGTTGCCGTGGGTGAACGGCTGGTCTGGTGAGGCTGGTGAGGCGCCGGATCCTGAGTCGCTGTGGATGAACAGCGGGTCTGGTGAGGCCGTTGAGGCGCCGGATCCTGAGTCGCTGTGGATGAACAGCGGGTCTGGTGAGGCCGTTGAGGCCGGTGAGGTTTTTGGGCCGGGTTTGGTTGTTGAGGCTGGTGGGTCGGTGGCTGGTGAGGCCGTTGAGGTTGGTGGGGTTGTTGAGGCGCCGAGTCCTGTTGTTGAGGTGGAAGCTCAGGGTTCTGAGTTGCCGTGGGTGGGGTTGTCGGCGGTGTCGGGGGTTGAGAGTGTGTTGTTGTCGTGGGTGATGCCGCCTGGTAGCTCAGATGCACAACATGATGGTGTTGAAGTTGAGTACAGGTTGGATGGGGCGTCGGAGTGGGTTTTGTGGGATGAGACAGTCCCTCGGGCCTCAGATGCAACCCGGGGTGTGTCTGAGATGTCGGTGGTGGTGTCGGGTTTGAGGGCTTGGCATAGTTATGAGTTCCGGGTGGGACAGCGCAGTGATCCGGGTTTGGTTGGTTGGTCTTCGGTTGTTGGTGCTGTGGTGTTGGGGGCGCCGTTGCATCATTGGGCGTTGGATGGGGCTGTTGGGGATGCTCCTCAGGGTGTTGGTGATCTTCCGCGGTTGGTTGGGGGTTCTTGGTTGGATGTGGGGCGTGTGGGTGCTGGGTTGCGTTTGAGCGGTGACGGGTTCTTGGATTTAGGTTTGGATGCTGTTTCTGGTGTTTCGGGTTGGACTGCGGGTCTGTGGGTTAGGCGGTTGAGTTCAAAAGTGGGTGGCACTGCGTTGTTTAGCGGTGTTTCCAGTGAAGGTGATGAGAGGTTGTTGTTGGAAGTGCCTTCGTCTTCGGGACGGTTGGGGTTGGGGGTTGGCCGGCAGAGTCAGGCTTTTTCTTATGGCGCTCCGTTGGGCGAGTGGGTGCATCTTGTGTTTGTTGGTTCTTCTTCGGGTGTGAGCTTGTATGCGGATGGCGTGTTCGTGGATTCATTGAGTCGTGTTTTCGGGTTGCCGTTGCATCGTTTGGGAGCGGGTTCTGGCGGCGAGGGCGGTGTTGTGGCCGATGTGGATGATGTGCGGGTGTATGGTCGGGCGTTGTCGGCTGAGGAGGTTGCCGCACTCTCTGCTTCTTTCGGGTCTGTTGGGGGCGCGCCGGGGTCACCGTTGGATGTGGTGGCTTCTCCAGGGGTTGATTCTGTGGAGTTGAGTTGGTCCGATCCGCTTTCAGACGGCGGTCGTGAGGTCTCTGGTTATGAGGTGCGTTGGCGTGAGTCTGGGCTTGGGGCGTGGGCTAGTTATGTTGATCGGGATCCATTGGTTGATTCGTACAGGGTTTCTGGGTTGGTGAGCGGGCAGGTGTATGAGTTCTGGGTTCGAGCTGTGAACGTTGTGGGTGCAGGTGGTTGGGTGGAGGTGAGTTCCACGCCCGGAGAGTTTTCAGCACCGGCTGAACCGCGGGAGTTGCGTGTGTCGCCCGGTGGTCAGTTCGCGGTTTTGTCGTGGGAGGCGCCGGGTACAGACGGCGGAGCGGAGGTGTCGGAGTACGAAATCCGTTATCGACGACTCAAAGAACAAGAAGTAGTGGTGCAGGGGGCTCGGGAGTGGGTTGATCCGGTGGTGCTGTCGGCTTCATATCGCCGATTCTCAGTTTCGGGTTTGGATGTCGGTGACGGCTACGAGATGCAGGTTCGTGCTCGCAACAGTGTGGGTGTGGGTCCGTGGGCGAAGGTGCGGTTTGAAGCTGTCGGGGATGTGGTTGCGCCCTCGGCTCCGAGGGATTTGTCGGTGGTCGCCGGCGATGAGCAGATACTGTTGAAGTGGTCTGCACCGGGTACAGACGGCGGGGTGCCTGTTTCGGGGTATGAGGTTGGTTATCGGCGTGGTGGATGGTCGTCACAACCCGTGAGTCTGGATTCTCGGGTCCGCGGCTATGTGTTTCGGGGGCTGGTGCATGGTCAGGACCACGTGGTGATGGTTCGAGCCAGAACTTCCGCGGGGGCGAGTCCTTGGGCGTCTGTGACGGCTGGTTTCGGGTTGACGAATGAGAGCGCGCCGGTGATCCCACGGCTCAGCAGTTGGGAGCCGGGGTCAGGGGTCTTTTCGTTGTCGGAAGCCTCGCGTATCGTGGTGGCTGCTGGTGATTGTGACAGGCACTGGGGAGATGATTTCTTTTCTGTGGCGTTGAACGCAGACGATGAGACGGTGTTGAAGATCAGCAACAGTTTGAGGCCTTGGTATCAACGGTCGGTTCAAGAGACGGGGCAGGCATTTGGCGTGTATACGTCAGCGCAACGTTCGTTGTGTCAAGTCGGCCGACAGATTTCTGGTGATATTGCAGCGTCGACTGGTTTGAATCTGCCTGTGGTGCCACGTGACGAGATCGTTCATGCGCAGCCAGGAGATATTGTGCTGGACATTTTTGACAGCACAGACCCGGGCTTGTCGGTTGAGGGTTACGAACTGGTTGTCGGTGATCAGGTCACTGTTGTCGCTAATTCGGTTACAGGGGTGTTTTACGGCTCACGCAGTCTGCTGCAGCTTATGTCGGGTTTTGATGGCGTGTCGGTGCCGCAGGGTCGTGTTCGTGACAAACCATCGGAGTCCGACTCGGCCAGGATGGTCGTTTTGGATACGGGTAGCAGACGTTTCAGTGTGCCTTATCTGAAGAATGTTGTGCGGCAGATGTCTTGGTACAAGTTGAACACTCTGAGTCTTTTGTTCAACCTGGATCCGGCTGCGCCGGTTGGCGATCTTGACGGGGTTTCGTGGTTGGCGACTGTCGACGAGCCTTACTCAACGGATGAAATTGCTGAGCTGCAACGTTTCGCGATGCGCCATCACGTAGCGATCGTTCCAGGTTTCAAGAACCCGACCGTCGACGCCGTAAGCGATAGTGAGTGTGTTGCGCTCATAGCTTCTTCCACGCTGGATGAGGCAGTGGCCTGGTTGCCAGAAACTGTGGCTAATAGTGCTCACGTAATTGAGGGTTTGCGAACGGTTTCTGAAATGTTCATGAGTTCGTATTCCACCTTGGATGCCGGCTTGGTCGGTTCTCAATCCACGGATTGTGACGCTGCTGGAACGGATCATGCGGAAACGATCAGTTTTCAGCGTTGGCCGGACGGGCATCATCTGGTGTTGGGTTCTCAACTCCAAACCCCCAGTGTTTTCGACGTTTACAACTCGACGCCGCGCGCGGCGACTGTGGGTGAGGTCGGTGCGGGTCTTGTCGTGTCGGGGGATTTGGCGTTGGTGGCCTCTGATGAGTTCGTGAACATGCATCTGCACCGTCCTTTGTCTGTTCTGGCTGACCGTGCATGGAACCCGACCCCGGTCCCGGACACGCTGGAAGCGTTCTACAACCGTTTGAGGGTGATTGGTTCTGCACCAGGGTTCGTGATCCCGAAACGTGTGCGGACGCAACACTCAGGGCCTGTTCATTACTGGACCTTCGACGACGAACGGTTGCGTAGAATCATCGGTGACGAACCTACGACGCAAGACAAGACGCAAGATAATCTGGTTGTACTCGACCAGATCGGCGACACCCACGGATTTTTGGTCGGGATTGAAAGCCGGCACCCTCATGTCGACGACAACGACGCCGTGCTGGGCAGTGCATTCGACTTCAGCAACCGGCCAGGTTCGTTGACCCTAGCCGGTGTGGAATTCGGAGCTGCCGATATTGCGGATCCTTGGACTTTATCGGTTTGGGTTAAACGCACCGGCGACCAACCAGACGCAATCCTGTTGAACTCGCCGAATGGTGCAATAAAACTCGAATCACACGACAAGCGCGGTGTCGGTTTCGTCAATCGCGCTAGCCGACCATATCAGTATCACACATTCGACTATGCTTTACCGCTGAACCTATGGACGCTCCTCACCGTCGTCGCTGACGAAACCACGACGCAGCTATGGCAGAACGGTGAGCTTGTCGGCTCTGTTGACGCTGTCATCCCCTTGCCTTTGAAATCTATCGGTTTCGAAGACCGTGTCGTTCTCCAAGCCAAACTTGACGACATGAAAATTTGGGACAGGGCTCTGCATCCACAAGAAATCCAAGCCATTTACCGCGGTCGCACACCAAACCCGAATGTGACCACTAGAAGCCGCGGCGTGCTTGAAGCGTCGTTCGATTCGAAGAGTCTTTCCGTGTCAGAAACCGTGGGCAACAACTATGTGGAAGTGCCCCTCAAAGTATCACCAGCACCAACAAACGACATACTCGTCTCTTTTTCGGTAGCCGGCACCTCTGACCCGGACACGGATTTCAAGTTCGGTTCAACCGATCCGGGCACAGGTTCCACAGGGAACACGGTCGTTTCTATAACAAGAGACACGGTCGATTCGGTCACGGTGAGGACGATCCTAGTTGAAGCAGGGCAGGCTTTATCCACCATCCCGATCCTTGTCGCAGACGACAACATCGAAGAAGACGACGAAACGATCGTAATGACGTTAATCCCCGGGATGGGCTACAACCTCAACGGCGACAACACGGTGACGGTCATAATCAAAGATGATGATGCGGCGCCGGAAGTGTCGTTCGGGTCTGCTGTCTACACGGCTACCGAGGCGTCGGGGTCGCGTTCGGTGACGGTTCCGGTGTCGGTGTCACCGGCGCCGTCGTCTCAGAGCAGTGTGACTGTTGCTTACAGTGTTGGTGGCACTGCTGCACCGGTTGATGATTACACGGCGTTGACCGGCACTGTGGATGTGGACGCGTCGGGCACCGCGGACATTGTTGTGACTGTGGTCGACGACAGCATCGACGAGGTTGACGAAACAGTCGTTTTGGCTGTCATCGACGATGCTGCCTATGACCCCGGCACGGTATCTAGAACTACGGTGACGGTGGTTGATGATGATGCGACGGTGGTGTCGTTGACCGGTGGCGGGACGGTGAGTGAGGCTGATCCGTCTGCCGGGGTTGATGTGGTGGTGTCGTTGGGCCGGGCCCTGGCTGCCGGTGAGGTGGTCGTGGCGCCGTTGGACGTCGCGGGTGTGGCTGTGTCTGATTACGGTTTGGCGCTCAAATCCGGGGCTGGGCTGAATGTTGGGGTGACGCTTGACGGAGCGGGCACGTCGTCTCCTTCGGTGACCTTTAGAAGTATCCGCGCTGAGACGGCGGTGCTGGTGTTCACCGCGGTCGACGACAGCGTCGACGAGGGTGTTTCTGAGACGGCGACTGTCACGTTGGGTGATCTGGACGATTCGACGTCGGCGACGAACGTGTCCGGCGGTGTCGATCCCAGCGACGACGGTGACGTGAACACGGTCGACAACACAGTGACAGTGACGATCATTGATGATGATCCGTTGCCGGTGGTGTCGTTGGTGTTGAGCACGTTGTCGGTTTCTGAGTCGGGGTCTGCGGTGGACGTGACCGCGACGCTGGACCGGCCTTCTGACACGGCCGTCACGTTGATCGTGTCGGCTGTCGGTTCGGCGGCGGTGCTGTCGAGTGCTAAGACGTTGACGATCAGAGCCGGTTCCAAGACCAGCATCGGCACGGTGACCCTCACACCCCAAGACGACAATGTCGACACCGGGAACCGGACGGTGACCGTCAAAGCGGTCGCGTCGGGCGGCCGCAATGTGGCGGATCCTGTTGATGTGGTGTTGACGGTCACCGATGATGATGATGCGGCGCCGGAAGTGTCGTTCGGGTCTGCTGTCTACACGGCTACCGAGGCGTCGGGGTCGCGTTCGGTGACGGTTCCGGTGTCGGTGTCACCGGCGCCGTCGTCTGGGAGCAGTGTGACTGTTGCTTACAGTGTTGGTGGCACTGCTGCACCGGTTGATGATTACACGGCGTTGACCGGCACTGTGGATGTGGACGCGTCGGGCACCGCGGACATTGTTGTGACTGTGGTCGACGACAGCATCGACGAGGTTGACGAAACAGTCGTTTTGGCTGTCATCGACGATGCTGCCTATGACCCCGGCACGGTGCCTGGAACCACGGTCACGATCACTGACGACGACGACCCGCCGGTGTTGTCGATCAGTGCGGTGACGGTGACTGAGGGGACTGCCGCGGAGTTGACAGTGTCGTTGGATGCGGTGTCGGGCCGTGACGTGACCGTGAACTGGAACACTGCTGCTGATGCTGTGGGGCTGAACCCCGCGACCGCTGGGATGGACTACACGGCGTTGACCACGGCACAGAGCGTGACGATCTCTGCGGGGACCATGTCCACCACAGTGGAGGTGCAGACCACCCAGGACACGGTCGATGAGCCCGACGAGACTTTCCTGGTGGTGTTGTCGTCCCCGGTCAACGCCACTTTGAACCCCGCGGCGTCGATGGCGGCGGTGACGATCACCGACGACGACGCGACCCCCACCGGCGTGGTTTTGAGCGTTGATGTGGCGACGGTTGCTGAGGACGCGGATCCGGCGCCGTTGGTGACGGTGACTGCGACGTTGGCGGGTCCGGTCACGTTCCCCGTCGATCAGACTGTGACTGTGACCGTCGGTGCGAACAGCGACACCGCCACCGCTGCTGATTATGCGGCGGTGACGGCTTTTGATGTGGTGATCACCGCGGGGACCAGCAGCGGGTCGGGGTCTTTCGTGTTGTCGCCGGTTGATGATGTTCTGGACGAGGCGGTTGAGGCTGTGTCGGTGACCGGAACCGCGACCGGCGGGTTGAGGGTCACCGACACGCAGATCACGATCACTGATGATGATGCGACGGTGGTGTCGTTGACTGGTGGGGGAACAGTGAGCGAGGCTGCTGTTTCGGGGGTTGAGTTGACGGTGTCGTTGGGCCGGGCCCTGGCTGCGGGTGAGGTGGTCGTGGCGCCGTTGGACGTCGCGGGTGTGGCTGTGTCTGATTATGTTCTGGGATCCAAATCCGGGTCTGGTGTGAACACTGGGGTGACTCTGGGGGACGCGGGCACGTCGTCTCCGTCGGTGACGTTCACCGGCGCTGGTGCTGAGACGGCGGTGCTGGTGTTCACCGCGGTCGATGACAGCATCGACGAGGGTGTTTCTGAGACGGCGACTGTCACGTTGGGCGACCTCGACGAGGCGTCGTTGGCGTCGAACGTGTCCGGCGGTGTCGATCCCAGCGACGACGCAGACGAGAACACGGTCGACAACACGGTGACGGTGACGATCACTGACGACGACGACCCGCCGGTGCTGTCGGTCGCGGCGGTGACCGTGACTGAGGGCACCGCGGCGGTGTTGACAGTGTCGTTGGACGCGGTGTCGGGCCGTGACGTGACCGTGAACTGGAGCACTGCTGCTGACACGTCGGGGTCGAACCCGGCGACCGTTGCGGTGGACTACACGGCCGTCGCGTCGACGGGTGTGACGATCCCTGCGGGTGACACGTCTGCGACGGTCGAGGTGTCGACTGTGCAGGACACTGTCGATGAGCCTGCTGAGACTTTCCTGGTCGTGTTGTCAGGTCCGGTCAACGCGACGTTGAACGCCACGCAGTCGACGGCGGCGGTGACGATCACCGACGACGACGCCACCCCCAGCAGCGTGGTCCTGACCGTTGATGTGGCCACTGTTGCTGAGGACGTGGATCCGGCGCCGACGGTGACGGTGACCGCGACTCTGGCGGGTTCGGTCACGTTCACCGTCGATCAGACTGTGACTGTGACCGTCGGTGCGAACAGCGACACCGCCACCTCCGTCGATTATGCGGCGGTGGAGGCTTTTGATGTGGTGATCACCGCGGGGACCTCGACCGGGTCGGGGTCTTTCGTGTTGACCCCGGTTGATGATGCTTTGGACGAACCCTCAGAGACCCTCAGCGTGACCGGAACCGCGACCGGCGGGTTGACGGTCACCGACACGCAGATCACGATCACTGATGACGACGACCCGCCGGTGCTGTCGATCGCGCCGGCGACCGTCGTCGAGGGGACCGCCGCGGAGTTGACGGTGACGTTGGATGCGGTGTCGGGCCGTGACGTGACCGTGAACTGGAACACCGCCGCGGGTTCGGGGTCGAACCCGGCGACTGCTGCGGCGGACTATACGGCCGTCGCGTCGACGGGTGTGACGATCCCTGCGGGGTCCACGACCGCGACAGTGGAGGTGTCGACTGTGCAGGACACTGTCGATGAGCCTGCTGAGACTTTCCTGGTCGTGTTGTCAGGTCCGGTCAACGCGACTCTGGACGCCACGCAGTCGACGGCGGCGGTGACGATCACCGACGACGACGCGACCCCCACCGGTGTGGTCCTGACCGTTGATGTGGCCACTGTTGCTGAAGACGTGGATCCAGCGCCGGCGGTGACGGTGACCGCGGCGTTGGCGGGTTCGGTCACGTTCCCCGTCGATCAGACCGTGACGGTGGCTGTCGGCAAGAACGGCGACACCGCCACCGCTGCTGATTATGCGGCGGTGACGGCGTTTGATGTGGTGATCACCGCGGGGACCTCGACCGGGTCGGGGTCTTTCGTGTTGGCGCCGGTTGATGATGCTTTGGACGAACCCTCAGAGACCCTCAGCGTGACCGGAACCGCGACCGGCGGGTTGACGGTGACCGACACGCAGATCACGATCACTGATGACGACGACCCGCCGGTGCTGTCGATCGCGCCTGTGACCGTGGTCGAGGGCACCGCGGCGGAGTTGACGGTGACTCTGGATGCGGTGTCGGGCCGTGACGTGACCGTGAACTGGAACACTGCTGCTGACACGGAGGCAACGAACCAGGCGACCGTTGCGGTGGACTACACGGCCGTCGCGTCGACGGGTGTGACGATCCCCGCGGGTGACACGTCTGCGACGGTCGAGGTGTCGACTGTGCAGGACACTGTCGATGAGCCTGCTGAGACTTTCCTGGTCGTGTTGTCAGGTCCGGTCAACGCGACGTTGAACGCCACGCAGTCGACGGCGGCGGTGACGATCACCGACGACGACGCGACCCCCACCGGTGTGGTCCTGACCGTTGATGTGGCCACTGTTGCTGAAGACGTGGATCCGGCGCCGGCGGTGACGGTCACCGCGACTCTGGCCGGTGCGGTGACTTTCGCTGTGGACAAGACCGTGTCGGTGACTGTCGGCGAGGCCGGCGACACCGCCACCAGCGCTGATTATGCGGCGGTGACGGCTTTTGATGTGGTGATCGACGCGGGGTCTTTGAGCGGGGAGGAGACTTTCGTGTTGACCCCTGTCGATGATGCTTTGGACGAACCCTCAGAGACCCTCAGCGTGACCGGAACCGCGACCGGCGGGTTGACGGTGACTGACACGCAGATCACGATCACTGATGATGATGCGACGGTGGTGTCGTTGACTGGTGGGGGGACGGTGAGCGAGGCTGCTGTTTCGGGGGTTGAGTTGACGGTGTCGTTGGGCCGGGCCCTGGCTGCGGGTGAGGTGGTCGTGGCGCCGTTGGACGTCGCGGGTGTGGCTTTGTCTGATTATGTTCTGGGACTCAAATCCGGGTCTGGGGTGAACACTGGGGTGGTGTTGGGGGACGCGGGCACGTTGTCTCCGTCGGTGACGTTCACCGGCGCTGGTGCTGAGACGGCGGTGTTGGTGTTCACCGCGGTCGATGACAGCATCGACGAGGGTGTTTCTGAGACGGCGACTGTCACGCTGGGTGATCTGGACGATCCGGCATCGAACGTGGCCGGCGGTGTCGAACCGAGCGACGACGGTGATGTGAACACTGTTGACAACACAGTGACGATCGTGATCGCTGATGATGATCCGGTGCCGGTCGCGTCGTTGAAGCTGAGCATGTCGTCGGTGGTCGAGTCGTCGGTGTCTGTGGTGGCTGTGACCGCTGCTTTGGACCGGGCCTCTGACACCGATGTCACGTTGATGGTGTCATCAGAGGGCGCGGCGGCGGTGCTGTCGAACAGCAAGGTGTTGACGATCACTGCTGGTGAAACAGTGAGCACCGGCGCGGTGACCCTTGATCCTCAAGACGACAGCACCGACAGCGGGGACCGTTTCGTGACCGTGTCGGCGGTCGTGTCGGCCGGTCGCGGCGTGGCGGATCCTGTTGATGTGGTGTTGACGGTGGTTGATGACGATGATGCGGCGCCGGAAGTGTCGTTCGGGTCTGCTGTCTACACAGCCGGGGAGGTGTCGGGGTCGCGTACGGTGACGGTTCCGGTGACGGTGACACCGAGACCCTCTGCGAATGTGGCTGTTGTTTACAGTGTTGGTGGCACCGCCACAGCTTCTGTTGATTACACGGCGCTCACCGGCACTGTCACTGTGGGCACGTCGGGCTCCGCGGACATTGTTGTGACCGTGGTCGACGACAGCATCGACGAGGTTGACGAAACAATCATTTTGGCTGTCACCGACAGCGCTGCTTATGACCCGGGCACGATACCTGGAACCACGATCACAGTCGTGGACGACGACGCGACGGTGGTGTCGTTGACTGGTGGGGGAACAGTGAGCGAGGCTGCTGTTTCGGGGGTTGAGTTGACGGTGTCGTTGGGCCGGGCCCTGGCTGCGGGTGAGGTGGTCGTGGCGCCGTTGGACGTCGCGGGTGTGGCTGTGTCTGATTATGTTCTGGGATCCAAATCCGGGTCTGGTGTGAACACTGGGGTGACTCTGGGGGACGCGGGCACGTCGTCTCCGTCGGTGACGTTCACCGGCGCTGGTGCTGAGACGGCGGTGCTGGTGTTCACCGCGGTCGATGACAGCATCGACGAGGGTGTTTCTGAGACGGCGACTGTCACGTTGGGCGACCTCGACGAGGCGTCGTTGGCGTCGAACGTGTCCGGCGGTGTCGATCCCAGCGACGACGCAGACGAGAACACGGTCGACAACACGGTGACGGTGACGATCACTGACGACGACGACCCGCCGGTGCTGTCGGTCGCGGCGGTGACCGTGACTGAGGGCACCGCGGCGGTGTTGACAGTGTCGTTGGACGCGGTGTCGGGCCTCGACGTGTCTGTGTCTTGGAGCACCGGTTCGGGTGGAACGGACCGGGCGACTGCTGATGTGGACTACACGGCGGTGGCCACGGCACGGAGCGTGACGGTCCCCGCTGGCGACACGTCTGTCACAGTCGAGGTGCCGACGATCGAGGACACGGTCGATGAGCCTGCTGAGACTTTCGTGGTGGTGCTGTCGGCACCGGTCAACGCGACTCTGGACGCGTCGCAGTCGTCGGCGACGGTGACGATCACCGACGACGACGCGACCCCCAGCAGCGTGGTTTTGAGCGTTGATGTGGCCACTGTTGCTGAGGACGCTGATCCGGCGCCGACGGTGACGGTCACCGCGACGTTGGCGGGTTCGGTGACTTTCGCTGCTGCCAAGACTGTGGAGGTGACCGTCGGTGAGGCCTCTGACACGGCCACGGCTTCTGTGGACTACACGGCGGTGGCGGCGTTCGACGTGGTGATCCCCGCAGGGGCCTCGACCGGGACGGGGTCTTTCGTGCTGACCCCGGTTGATGATGCTTTAGACGAGGCCGTAGAGGCTGTGACGGTGACCGGCGCTGTCAGCGGGTTGACGGTCACCGACACGCAGATCACGATCACTGATGACGACGACCCGCCGGTGCTGTCGATCGCGGCGGTGACCGTGGTCGAGGGGACCGCCGCGGAGTTGACGGTGACGTTGGATGCGGTGTCGGGCCGTGACGTGACCGTGAACTGGAGCACTGCTGCTGACACGTCGGGGTCGAACCCGGCGACCGTTGCGGTGGACTACACGGCCGTCGCGTCGACGGGTGTGACGATCCCTGCGGGTGACACGACCGCGACTGTGGAGGTGTCGACTGTGCAGGACACGGTCGATGAGCCTGCTGAGACTTTCCTGGTCGTGTTGTCGACACCGGTCAACGCGACTCTGGACGCGTCGAAGTCGTCTGCGGTGGTGACGGTGACTGATGACGACGCGACCCCCAGCGGCGTGGTTTTGACCGTTGATGTGGCGACGGTTGCTGAGGACGTGGATCCGGCGCCGGTGGTGACGGTGACTGCGACTCTGGCGGGTTCGGTGACGTTCCCCGTCGATCAGACTGTGACTGTGACCGTCGGTGCGAACAGCGACACCGCCACCAGCGTCGATTATGCGGCGGTGACGGCGTTTGATGTGGTGATCGACGCGGGAACCTCGACCGGGTCGGGGTCTTTCGTGCTGTCGCCGGTTGATGATGCTTTGGACGAACCCTCAGAGACCCTCAGCGTGACCGGAACCGCGACCGGCGGGTTGACGGTCACCGAAACGCAGATCACGATCACCGACGACGACGACCCGCCGGTGCTGTCGATCGCCGCGGTGACCGTGGTCGAGGGGACCGCGGCGGAGTTGACGGTGACTCTGGATGCGGTGTCGGGCCGTGCGGTGACCGTGAACTGGAGCACTGCTGCTGACACGTCGGGGTCGAACCCGGCGACCGTTGCGGTGGACTACACGGCCGTCGCGTCGACGGGTGTGACGATCCCTGCGGGGTCCACGACCGCGACGGTGGAGGTGTCGACTGTGCAGGACACGGTGGATGAGCCTGCTGAGACTTTCCTGGTCGTGTTGTCGACACCGGTCAACGCCACGTTGAACGCCACGAAATCAACAGCGACGGTGACGGTCACTGACGACGACGCGACCCCCAGCGGCGTGGTTTTGAGCGTTGATGTGGCGACGGTTGCTGAGGATGTGGCTTCTGACGGCGGGACGGCTCCGACGGTGACGGTGACTGCGACTCTGGCGGGTTCGGTCACGTTCACCGTCGATCAGACTGTGACTGTGACCGTCGGTGCGAACAGCGACACCGCCACCTCCGCTGATTATGCGGCGGTGACGGCTTTTGATGTGGTGATCGACGCGGGAACCTCGACCGGGTCGGGGTCTTTCGTGTTGACCCCGGTTGATGATGCTTTGGACGAACCCTCAGAGACCCTCAGCGTGACCGGAACCGCGACCGGCGGGTTGACGGTCACCGACACGCAGATCACGATCACTGACGACGACGACCCGCCGGTGCTGTCGATCGCGCCGGTGACCGTCGTCGAGGGGACCGCCGCGGAGTTGACGGTGACTTTGGATGCGGTGTCGGGCCGTGCGGTGACCGTGAACTGGAGCACTGCTGCTGACACGTCGGGGTCGAACCCGGCGACTGCTGCGGTGGACTACACGGCCGTCGCGTCGACGGGTGTGACGATCCCTGCTGGAACCATGTCTGCGACGGTGGAGGTGTCGACTGTGCAGGACACGGTCGATGAGCCTGCTGAGACTTTCCTGGTCGTGTTGTCAGGTCCGGTCAACGCCACGTTGGACGCGTCGAAGTCGTCTGCGGTGGTGACGGTCACTGACGACGACGCGACCCCCACCGGCGTGCTCCTGAGCGTTGATGTGGCGACGGTTGCTGAGGATGCGGCTTCTGACGGCGGGACGGCGCCGACGGTGACGGTGACAGCGACTCTGGCCGGTGCGGTGACTTTCGCCGTCGATCAGACTGTGACTGTGACCGTCGGTGCGAACAGCGACACCGCCACCGCTGCTGATTATGCGGCGGTGACGGCTTTTGATGTGGTGATCACCGCGGGAACCTCGACCGGGTCGGGGTCTTTCGTGCTGGCCCCGGTTGACGATGCTCTGGACGAGGCCGTAGAGGTTTTGACGGTGACCGGAACCGCGACCGGCGGGTTGACGGTCACCGACACGCAGATCACGATCACCGACGACGACGACCCGCCGGTGCTGTCCATCGCCGCGGTGACCGTCGTCGAAGGCGCGGCCGCGGAGTTGACAGTGAGTCTGGACGCGGTGTCGGGCCGTGACGTGACCGTGAACTGGAACACCGCCGCGGGTTCGGGGTCGAACCCGGCGACCGCTGCGGTGGACTACACGGCGGTGACGTCGACGACGGTGACGATCCCTGCGGGGTCCACGACCGCGACGGTGGAGGTGTCGACTGTGCAGGACACCGTTGATGAGCCTGCTGAGACTTTCCTGGTCGTGTTGTCGACACCGACCAACGCGACTCTGGACGCCACGAAATCATCGGCGACAGTGACGGTCACTGACGACGACGCCACCCCCAGCAGCGTGGTCCTGGCTGTTGATGTGGCGACGGTGGCTGAGGACGCGGATCCGGCGCCGACGGTGACGGTGACCGCGACTCTGGCGGGTTCGGTCACTTTCCCCGTCGATCAGACCGTGACTGTGACCGTCGGCAAGAACAGCGACACCGCCACCAGCGCTGATTATGCGGCGGTGACGGCTTTTGATGTGGTGATCACCGCGGGGACCAGCAGCGGGTCGGGGTCTTTCGTGTTGTCGCCGGTTGATGATGTTCTGGACGAGGCGGTTGAGGCTGTGTCGGTGACCGGAACCGCGACCGGCGGGTTGACGGTCACCGACACGCAGATCACGATCACTGATGACGACGACCCGCCGGTGCTGTCGGTCGCTGCGGTGACCGTGGTCGAGGGCGCCGCGGCGGAGTTGACGGTGACTCTGGATGCGGTGTCGGGCCGTGACGTGACCGTGAACTGGAGCACTGCTGCTGACACGTCGGGGTCGAACCCGGCGACCGTTGCGGTGGACTACACGGCGGTGACGTCGACGGGTGTGACGATCCCTGCTGGAACCATGTCTGTGACGGTGGAGGTGTCGACTGTGCAGGACACGGTCGATGAGCCTGCTGAGACTTTCCTGGTCGTGTTGTCAGGTCCGGTCAACGCCACGTTGGATCCGTCGAAGTCGTCTGCGGTGGTGACGGTGACTGATGACGACGCGACCCCCACCGGCGTGGTTTTGAGTGTTGATGTGGCGACGGTTGCTGAGGACGCGGATCCGGCTCCGGCGGTGACGGTGACCGCGGTGTTGGCGGGTTCGGTGACGTTCACCGTCGATCAGACTGTGACTGTGACCGTCGGTGCGAACAGCGACACCGCCACCGCTGCTGATTATGCGGCGGTGACGGCTTTTGATGTGGTGATCACCGCGGGGACCAGCAGCGGGTCGGGGTCTTTCGTGTTGTCGCCGGTTGATGATGTTCTGGACGAGGCGGTTGAGGCTGTGTCGGTGACCGGAACCGCGACCGGCGGGTTGACGGTCACCGACACGCAGATCGTCATCACCGATGACGACGACCCGCCGGTGCTGTCGATCGCGGCTGTGACCGTCGTCGAAGGCGCGGCCGCGGAGTTGACAGTGACTCTGGATGCGGTGTCGGGCCGTGCGGTGACCGTGAACTGGAGCACTGCTGCTGACACGGAGGCAACGAACCCGGCGACTGCTGCGGTGGACTACACGGCCGTCGCGTCGACGGGTGTGACGATCCCTGCGGGGTCCACGTCTGCGACGGTGGAGGTCCGGACCAGCCAGGACACGGTGGATGAGCCTGCTGAGACTTTCCTGGTCGTGTTGTCAGGTCCGGTCAACGCCACGTTGGACGCGTCGCAGTCGTCTGCGGTGGTGACGGTGACTGATGACGACGCGACCCCCACCGGCGTGGTTTTGAGTGTTGATGTGGCGACGGTTGCTGAGGACGCGGATCCGGCTCCGGCGGTGACGGTGACCGCGGTGTTGGCGGGTTCGGTGACGTTCCCCGTCGATCAGACTGTGACTGTGACCGTCGGTGCGAACAGCGACACCGCCACCGCTGTCGATTACGCGGCGGTGGAGGCTTTTGATGTGGTGATCACCGCGGGGACCAGCAGCGGGTCGGGGTCTTTCGTGTTGACCCCTGTCGATGATGCTTTGGACGAACCCTCAGAGACCCTCAGCGTGACCGGAACCGCGACCGGCGGGTTGACGGTGACCGACACGCAGATCGTCATCACTGATGACGACGACCCGCCGGTGCTGTCGATCGCCGCGGTGACCGTGGTCGAGGGGACCGCCGCGGAGTTGACGGTGACTCTGGATGCGGTGTCGGGCCGTGACGTGACCGTGAACTGGAACACTGCTGCTGACACGGAGGGAACGAACCCGGCGACCGTTGCGGTGGACTACACGGCCGTCGCGTCGACGGGTGTGACGATCCCCGCTGGTGACACGTCTGCGACGGTCGAGGTCAGGACCAGCCAGGACACGGTCGATGAGCCTGACGAGACTTTCCTGGTCGTGTTGTCAACACCGGTCAACGCGACTCTGGACGCCACGAAATCGTCTGCGGTGGTGACGGTGACTGATGACGACGCGACCCCCAGCGGCGTGGTTTTGAGCGTTGATGTGGCGACGGTTGCTGAGGATGTGGCTTCTGACGGCGGGACGGCTCCGACGGTGACGGTGACCGCGGTGTTGGCGGGTTCGGTGACGTTCCCCGTCGATCAGACTGTGACTGTGACCGTCGGCGCGAACAGCGACACCGCCACCTCCGCTGATTATGCGGCGGTGACGGCGTTCGATGTGGTGATCGACGCGGGAACCTCGACCGGGTCGGGGTCTTTCGTGTTGACCCCTGTCGATGATGCTTTGGACGAACCCTCAGAGACCCTCAGCGTGACCGGAACCGCGACCGGCGGGTTGACGGTGACCGACACGCAGATCACGATCACTGATGACGACGACCCGCCGGTGCTGTCGATCGCGGCGGTGACCGTGGTCGAGGGGACCGCCGCGGAGTTGACGGTGTCGTTGGATGCGGTGTCGGGCCGTGACGTGACCGTGAACTGGAACACTGCTGCTGACACGTCGGGGTCGAACCCGGCGACCGTTGCGGTGGACTACACGGCCGTCGCGTCGACGGGTGTGACGATCCCCGCTGGTGACACGTCTGCGACGGTCGAGGTCAGGACCAGCCAGGACACGGTCGATGAGCCTGACGAGACTTTCCTGGTCGTGTTGTCAACACCGGTCAACGCGACTCTGGACGCGTCGCAGTCGTCGGCGGTGGTGACGGTGACTGATGACGACGCGACCCCCACCGGCGTGGTCCTGGCTGTTGATGTGGCGACGGTTGCTGAGGATGTGGCTTCTGACGGCGGGACGGCGCCGACGGTGACGGTGACCGCGGTGTTGGCGGGTTCGGTGACGTTCCCCGTCGATCAGACTGTGACGGTGACTGTCGGCAAGAACAGCGACACCGCCACCTCCGCTGATTATGCGGCGGTGGAGGCGTTTGATGTGGTGATCACCGCGGGAACCTCGACCGGGTCGGGGTCTTTCGTGCTGTCGCCGGTCGACGATGTTCTGGACGAGGCGGTTGAGGCTGTGACGGTGACCGGAACCGCGACCGGCGGGTTGACGGTCACCGACACGCAGATCACGATCACTGATGACGACGACCCGCCGGTGCTGTCGATCGCGGCGGTGACCGTGGTCGAGGGGACCGCCGCGGAGTTGACGGTGTCGTTGGATGCGGTGTCGGGCCGTGACGTGACCGTGAACTGGAACACTGCTGCTGACACGTCGGGGTCGAACCCGGCGACCGTTGCGGTGGACTACACGGCGGTGACGTCGACGGGTGTGACGATCCCTGCTGGAACCATGTCTGCGACGGTGGAGGTTCGGACCAGCCAGGACACGGTGGATGAGCCTGCTGAGACTTTCCTGGTCGTGTTGTCGACACCGGTCAACGCCACGTTGGACGCCACGAAATCATCGGCGGCGGTGACGGTCACTGACGACGACGCGACCCCCAGCAGCGTGGTTTTGAGCGTTGATGTGGCGACTGTTGCTGAGGATGTGGCTTCTGACGGCGGGACGGCTCCGACGGTGACGGTGACCGCGACGTTGGCGGGTTCGGTCACGTTCCCCGTCGATCAGACCGTGACTGTGACCGTCGGCAAGAACAGCGACACCGCCACCTCCGCTGATTATGCGGCGGTGACGGCGTTTGATGTGGTGATCACCGCGGGAACCTCGACCGGGTCGGGGTCTTTCGTGTTGACCCCTGTTGATGATGCTTTGGACGAACCCTCAGAGACCCTCAGCGTGACCGGAACCGCGACCGGCGGGTTGACGGTGACCGACACGCAGATCACGATCACCGACGATGATGACCCGCCGGTGCTGTCGATCGCGCCTGTGACCGTCGTCGAGGGCACCGCCGCGGAGTTGACGGTGACTCTGGATGCGGTGTCGGGCCGTGACGTGACCGTGAACTGGAACACTGCTGCTGACACGGAGGCAACGAACCAGGCGACCGTTGCGGTGGACTACACGGCCGTCGCGTCGACGGGTGTGACGATCCCCGCGGGTGACACGTCTGCGACGGTCGAGGTGTCGACTGTGCAGGACACTGTCGATGAGCCTGCTGAGACTTTCCTGGTCGTGTTGTCAGGTCCGGTCAACGCGACGTTGAACGCCACGCAGTCGACGGCGGCGGTGACGATCACCGACGACGACGCCACCCCCAGCAGCGTGGTCCTGACCGTTGATGTGGCCACTGTTGCTGAGGACGTGGATCCGGCGCCGACGGTGACGGTGACCGCGACTCTGGCGGGTTCGGTCACGTTCACCGTCGATCAGACTGTGACTGTGACCGTCGGTGCGAACAGCGACACCGCCACCTCCGTCGATTATGCGGCGGTGGAGGCTTTTGATGTGGTGATCACCGCGGGGACCTCGACCGGGTCGGGGTCTTTCGTGTTGACCCCGGTTGATGATGCTTTGGACGAACCCTCAGAGACCCTCAGCGTGACCGGAACCGCGACCGGCGGGTTGACGGTCACCGACACGCAGATCACGATCACCGATGACGACGCAGCACCGGTCGTGTCGCTGGAGTTGAGCACCATGTCGGTTTCTGAGTCGGGGTCCGCGGTGACGGTGACCGCGGTGCTCGACCGTGCCTCCGACGTCGCCGTCGTGTTGACGGTGGCGTCGACGGGCGCAGCAGCGACGCTGTCGAACAGCAAGGTGTTGACGATCCCGGCCGGAACCAAGGCCAGCACCGGCACGGTGACCCTCACACCCCGAAACGACGATATCGACACCGCGGACCAGACGGTGGCCGTGTCGGGCACGGTCACCTCAGGGCGCGGTGTGGCTGATCCTGCCGCGGTGGTTTTGACAGTCGTGGACGACGACGCGACGGTGGTGTCGTTGACTGGTGGGGGAACAGTGAGCGAGGCTGCTGTTTCGGGGGTTGAGTTGACGGTGTCGTTGGGCCGGGCCCTGGCTGCGGGTGAGGTGGTCGTGGCGCCGTTGGACGTCGCGGGTGTGGCTGTGTCTGATTATGTTCTGGGATCCAAATCCGGGTCTGGGGTGAACACTGGGGTGGTGTTGGGGGACGCGGGCACGTTGTCTCCGTCGGTGACGTTCACCGGCGCTGGTGCTGAGACGGCGGTGTTGGTGTTCACCGCGGTCGATGACAGCATCGACGAGGGTGTTTCTGAGACGGCGACTGTCACGTTGGGCGACCTCGACGAGGCGTCGTTGGCGTCGAACGTGTCCGGCGGTGTCGATCCCAGCGACGACGCAGACGAGAACACGGTCGACAACACGGTGACGGTGACGATCACTGACGACGACGACCCGCCGGTGCTGTCGGTCGCGGCGGTGACCGTGACTGAGGGCACCGCGGCGGTGTTGACAGTGTCGTTGGACGCGGTGTCGGGCCTCGACGTGTCTGTGTCTTGGAGCACCGGTTCGGGTGGAACGGACCGGGCGACTGCTGATGTGGACTACACGGCGGTGGCCACGGCACGGAGCGTGACGGTCCCCGCTGGCGACACGTCTGTCACAGTCGAGGTGCCGACGATCGAGGACATGGTCGATGAGCCTGCTGAGACTTTCGTGGTGGTGCTGTCGGCACCGGTCAACGCGACTCTGGACGCGTCGCAGTCGTCGGCGACGGTGACGATCACCGACGACGACGCGACCCCCAGCAGCGTGGTTTTGAGCGTTGATGTGGCCACTGTTGCTGAGGACGCTGATCCGGCGCCGACGGTGACGGTCACCGCGACGTTGGCGGGTTCGGTGACTTTCGCTGCTGCCAAGACTGTGGAGGTGACCGTCGGTGAGGCCTCTGACACGGCCACGGCTTCTGTGGACTACACGGCGGTGGCGGCGTTCGACGTGGTGATCCCCGCAGGGGCCTCGACCGGGACGGGGTCTTTCGTGCTGACCCCGGTTGATGATGCTTTAGACGAGGCCGTAGAGGCTGTGACGGTGACCGGCGCTGTCAGCGGGTTGACGGTCACCGACACGCAGATCACGATCACCGACGACGACGCAGCACCGGTCGTGTCGCTGGAGTTGAGCACCATGTCGGTTTCTGAGTCGGGGTCCGCGGTGACGGTGACCGCGGTGCTCGACCGTGCCTCCGACGTCGCCGTCGTGTTGACGGTGGCGTCGACGGGCGCAGCAGCGACGCTGTCGAACAGCAAGGTGTTGACGATCCCGGCCGGAACCAAGGCCAGCACCGGCACGGTGACCCTCACACCCCGAAACGACGACACCGACACCGGGAACAGGACGGTGACCGTCAAAGCGACCGTGACCGCAGGCCGCGGTGTGGCTGATCCTGCTGAGGTGACCTTGACAGTCGTAGACGACGACGCGACGGTGGTGTCGTTCGGGTCTGCTGTTTACACGGCTGCCGAGGCGTCGGGGTCGCGTACGGTCATGGTGCCGGTGACGGTGTCGCCGGCGCCGTCGTCTGGGAGCACTGTGACTGTTGCTTACAGTGTCGGTGGCACCGCCGCAGCTTCTGTTGATTACACGACGCTGACCGGCACTGTCACTGTGGACATGTCGGGCACCGCGAACATTGTTGTGACCGTGCTCGACGACAGCATCGACGAGGTTGACGAAACGATCGTTCTGGCTGTCACCGACGATACTGCCTACAACCTCGGCACGGTATATGGAACCACGATCACGATCACTGATGACGATGCGACGGTGGTGTCGTTGACCGGTGGGGGGACGGTGAGCGAGGCTGATCCGTCTGCCGGGGTTGAGCTCACAGTGTCGTTGGGCCGGGCCCTGGCTGCGGGTGAGGTGGTTGTGGCGCCGTTGACAATTTCTGAAAGTTTGCTGCCGTTCCAAAATCGTGGTTTGTTTGCTGACGATTATGTTCTGGGACTCAAATCCGGGTCTGGTGTGAACACCGGGGTGACTCTGGCGGACGCGGGCACGTCGTCTCCCTCGGTGACGTTCACCGGCGCCGGCGCTGAGACGGCGGTGCTGGTGTTCACCGCGGTCGACGACAGCATCGACGAGGGCGCCTCTGAGACGGCGACTGTCACGCTGGGTTATCTGGATGATGCGACGTTGGCGACGAACGTGTCCGGCGGTGTCGATCCCAGCGACGACGGAGACGAGAACACGGTCGACAACCAAGTGACGGTCGTGATCACTGACGACGATGTGTTGCAGGTCGCGGCGTTGATGCTGGAGTCGTTGTCGGTTTCTGAGTCGGGGTCCGCGGTGGCTGTGACCGCGGTACTCGACCGGGCTTCTGATGTTGATGTTGAGTTGACTGTGACGTTGTTTTCAGGGGACGAAGCGGCGTTGTTGTCGGAAAACAAGGTGTTGACGATCCCGGCCGGCGCCAGGGCCAGCACCGGCACGGTGACTCTCACACCCCGAAACGACGATGTCGACACGCCGGATCGTGTCGTGACGGTTATTGGGGACGTCTCGGGCGGTGGCATAGCGGACACGGCTCGGGTGAGGTTGACGGTGGTTGATGATGATGCGACGGTGGTGTCGTTGACCGGTGGCGGCACGGTGAGTGAGGCTGATCCGTCTGCCGGGGTTGATGTGGTGGTGTCGTTGGGCCGGGCCCTGGCTGCGGGTGAGACGGTTGTGGCGCCGTTGAACGTCGCGGGTGTGGCTGTGTCTGATTACGGTCTGGCGCTCAAATCCGGGGCTGGGCTGAATGTTGGGGTGACGCTTGACGGAGCGGGCACGTCGTCTCCTTCGGTGACCTTTAGAAGTGTCCGCGCTGAGACGGCGGTGCTGGTGTTCACCGCGGTCGACGACAGCGTCGATGAGGGCGCCTCTGAGACGGCGTCTGTCACGTTGGGTGATCTGGATGATTCGACGTTGGCGACGAACGTGTCCGGCGGTGTCGATCCCAGCGACGACGGTGACGTGTTCACGGTCGACAACACGGTGACGGTCGTGATCACTGACGACGACGACCCGTTGCAAGGGTTGGTGGTTGTCGAATCACAGGGAGCGACGGTGGTGTCAGAGAATAGCGGGATGGACAGTTTCACGGTGGCGTTGAAATCTGAGCCTACGCATACGGTGACGGTGACGGTGACGGTGACAGGTCCAGTGACAGTAGCTGACACTGACACCACCACACCCGGAGTCCAGAATTCTTTGGAGTTCCTTCCAGCGGCATGGAACAGTGCGCAGACGGTGACGGTTGTTGGTGTCGACGATTCCACGAAGAACGTAGAAGAAATTCGGAGTGCTACCGTGACGCTGGATCCGTCGTCGTCGGATCCAGCGGTTCAGTTGTTCGCCGACACGACTGTCGTGGTGGGGGTATTGGATGATGACAGGGATTCCAACTCTGATGATCTTGTGCATTATTGGGCTTTTGATGAGTTATCTGGTTCTGTGGCTGTTGATACGGGCAGAGACTCGGCTCCGGGCACTATTAATGGCGCCGAGCGGGTGAAGGGCAGGCTGGGTAGTGCTTTAGAATTCAGTGCCGGCACTCCCGTGTCTCCTTTAGATCCGACTGGTCGTCATAACTTCGTGTCTGTTGGTGCTGAATCGTTGAGCGCTTCAGATGGTTGGACGGCGGCTTTGTGGGTTAAACGCACCGAAGACACTAATGCGTCGAATTTGTTCAGTGGCGTAAGGGAAACCAACCCGGACGATCCCGTGATTGAAGTAAGGCTTGAGGGTCACAGGTCGAACCGTTCCGTTGCAGTGAGTATTGACGGCACACTCCACAATTTTGGTTACACCGTTGTCAGAGACACGTGGACTCATCTGGCTTTCGTGGGTGACAGTTCTGAAACTGTTCTGTATGTCGACGGGGCTGAACGGGCGACCGTCGACGAGAGTTTCGATTTGCCGCTTCATACCATCGGCGCTGGTAGGGACGGCAGATTCTATGGTGTGCGCGGCGTGTTGGACGATATTCGTGTTTATGACACCGAACTCAGTGCCAGTGATATCGAAGCGTTGTCTGATATCGCCCCGGAAGCGTCGTTCGGGTCTGCTGCCTACAGCGCCGGGGAGGCGTCGGGGTCGCGTACGGTGACGGTTCCGGTGACGGTGACGCCGAGACCGTCTCAGAATGTGAACATCTTTTACGGTGTTCGTGGCACCGCCATAAGGGGTGTTGATTACACGGGGCTTACCGGCATGGTCACTGTGGGCACGTCGGGCAGAGCCGATATTACTGTGACTGTTGTTGACGACGGGTTGGTTGAGGGTGCTGAAACAATCATTCTGACTGTCACCGGCTCAGCCGTTTACGACCCCGGTGATCAACCAAGGACCAGGATCAACATAGCAGACAACGACATCGCAGAGTTGGTCGTGGTCGAGTCGGGTGGTGGGACCGTGGTGTCGGAGATGGCCGGGACTGATGCTTTCACGGTGAGGCTGGGTTCGATACCCGCCAACGCGGTGACTGTAGCGGTCAGCGCGGCCCCGTCGTCGGCGCTTACAGCGGTGCCGTCGTCGTTGGTGTTCCGGTCCAACACTTGGAACACGCCTCAGGTGGTGACGGTGACGGGTGTGGACGACAGCATCGAGAACGCTGGTGTTGTACGGGCTGCGACGGTGACGTTGGATCCGTCGTCCACCGCCCCGGGTTACGGGAGTCTCGACGATGTGTTGGTCGCGGTGGATGTTGTTGATGATGACGGCAGCGGGGTTGTCGCGAATCCTGAGACGGTCCCGCGGGTGCGGTCACAGGTATTGTCGAAAAGCTTGACGAAGCGGACTTTCACATTGAAACCGACCTCGCGGATCGTCTGGCCGGCTGCGCATGGTGGAGTACACCGCTTCGACAGTTCCGCGGGCGCGGGCTTCGTCGGGTTGTCGACACGGACCATGGCCCAGGTCGCGGCGAAGATCAAGGCGGACATCAAGGCCCTGACGGGTCTGGATCTGAAAACGGTGGTTCATGTTTCGAATCCGTCCTCGAGGCCCGGCGCCGATGATATTTACCTTGAATATTTTGATTCTAAGGATTCTGCGTTGGGTGCTGAGGGTTACAAGCTTGAAGTGACTGATCAGGCTCGGATACGGGCCAATACTTCAACGGGCTTGTTTTATGGGAGCCGTACTCTGTTGCAGCTTCTTGTGAGTTCTGATGACGAACGGACTGTGAAGGCTCAAACTATATCGGATTGGCCTGATGAGGTGATGCGGCATGTCTATATCGATGCGGGTCGCAAGTATTGGGAGATCGACTATATTTTAGATCTGCTGCGGCAGATGTCTTGGATGAAGATGAACAACTTCATGCTGCATATTTCTGAAGCGGAGGGATTCCGTTTGTATTCGCCGCATGAGGATTACGTAGGTTTGGCTGTCGACTCGAAGGCTTATTCGCAAGCGGAGATAAAGCGGATAGACGACTTCGCTAAAGAACACCACATTACGTTGGTGCCGGGGTTTGATTTCCCGGGCCACGCCAGTGCTATATCTGAACATTTCGGGATCGGTTTCGGACACGATCGTCTCGACCTTGAGGATCCTGAGCCTTGCAGTCAGCAGACCTTTCAGGCCCATATCACCCCGAGCTGGGTGATAGACATGACGTCTGCAACGGCGGTGGCCAGGGTGCATGAAATGCTCAATCGGTTCCTTCCGTGGTTCAGCGGACCGTATGTGCATCTCGGCGCCGACGAAGTGCATCCGAATTTGAATAATTGCGGACGTGTACGGAAGTACGTGAATTCCAGGAACGATTTGAACAACGTTGGTGATCTGATGCTGGATTTCATCAACGACATGAACACTGTCGTCAAGCAACACGGCAAGACCTCGATGGTCTACAACGGTTTTGAGCATTTGGCTCCTCGGAAACAGGGTCTGGATCGCGACGTAGTTCTTTTCATATGGGAAGAAGGCATACTGAGAAAGGAGGGCTTTCTTCCCTACGATATTGTCAATACAGTCTACTCTCAGGGCCTTTACTTGACTCCGAACAGTCCACACCATCTTTGGCTGGACCCGGATCACTTGTACAAAAGATGGAATCCGGCAGCAACATCAGAAAGAGCAGTCAAACAACTGGGGGTCGGGGTAGGTGCTTGGGCAGACCAGAACTTCTGGGCAACGGACGAATTTTTCGAGCAGCACTTTGAAAGAGGGCGGGCGGCTTTTGCGGACCGTACATGGAACACTGGTATCCCTGGGGACACTACCTCTGACTTCTTGCAGCGTCTCACGAGGATCGGACGGCCACCGGGTTTCGTCGGGCTTCCTTCGCGGACCCGTGTCAACGACGGCCAGCCTTCACGCCATTACACCTTCGACAAGACGACAGAATGGCCGGCCGGCTACTTTAATCCTGCCCCAGGAGCTTGTGTCGCCAGACTGGAGGAAAAGGTGCAGGGGTTGCACGGCGTAAGCAGCAATTGGTGCCAAGCGTCAGTATATGAGGATGACGCTATCGTCGGCGAATCGTGGGGTATAGAAGGAGATTCGGACCAGATTGAACTTGGTGGTGTAGCGATTGAGCCGCCGTGGGCCGTTTCGGTGTGGGCGAAACGCACCGCGCAACGCGACAACGCCATAATGCTGGAAGCCCGGGATCCTGTTACGGGTTGGTTCAGCTTCATTCACTTCGAGTTGGGCGGCGACCAAAAGATGGGCCTCACCGAACCCGATATTGATGGCACACACCATCACTTCGAGTATGTGATGCCGGTGAACACGTGGGTGCATCTCACCTTGGTTGGGGATGCCTCAACGGTGAAACTGTACGTCGACGGCGTGCTCAAGGATACTTTAAACGTGTCGATGCCCCTGCCCCTACACTCGATCGGCACTAGAAGCGTTCCTGATAATAATAAGGAAACTGCTCCGAGGGTACGTTTAGACGAACTGAAAGTTTGGGACGAGGCCCTCAACGCCGCGCAGGTGGCCAAGGTCTACACGTCGCATTGCAACAATAACATTAACGAACCGATACATCACTGGCGTTTCGACGAGACTACCGGTTCGACCGCAGCCGACTCAGGTTCGGATGGGAACACGGGCACGGTGACGGGACCGACTTGGGCCGCCGACGGGCAACATGGCGGTGCGTTGAGATTTGGCGGTACAGGTGATCACGTGCTGACCGGGACCAGCAGATCTGTTGGTTCCTCGTTGTGTGGTTGGACCGCGTCGGCATGGGTCAAGCGCACTGCCAACACAGTCGAATCGTATCTGTTCGAACCGCAAGACAATAACGGATGGAGGGTGAAGTTGGAGCAGTTCAACAACACCAGGAAGGTGGGGGTAAGTAAAGTAGGTGAGGGCGACTTCACATTCGCTTATACCGCACCGCTGAACACTTGGGTGCATCTGACCTTGGTCGGCAGCCTGACCACCACTACACTTTATGTGAACGGCGTCCGTCATAGTGCTTTGAGCGAATCTTTTGATCTGCCAGTCTTTAGACTGGGTCGTCATGTTGTAGGTCTTCTTGACGATGTGCGTGTGTACCGGGGAGTCCTGCCAGAATCAGAGATCCTAGCACTCGCAACGCCGCCTCCTTTAGCGGTGTCGTTGAGCGGCGGCGGCCGGGTGTCTGAAGCCGATCCTACTATTTTGGTTGAGTTGACGGTGTCTTTGGATCGGGATTTGGTTGAGGGTGAAACGGTGGAGGTGCCTTTGAGCGTCGCTGGTGCCGGCGTGGTTGTTGAAGATTACGTTTTAGCACTCAAATCCGGGACTGGGCTGAATGTTGGGGCGACGCTTGACGGAGCGGACACGCTGTCTCCTTCGGTGACTCTCACTGGTGCTGGTGCTAGGAGCGCGGTGTTGGTGTTCTCCGTGGTTGATGACGATGTCAGTGAGGCCACCTTCAAGACGGCGACTGTGACGTTGGGTGATCTGGACGGTTCGATGTTGGCGACGAACGTGGCCGGCGGTGTCGAGCCCAGCGACGACGGTGACCCCGGCACGGTCGACAACACGGCGAGGATCAGGATCAACGATGATGATTATCGGTTGCCGATCGTGACGTTGGTGTTGGGGTCGAATCCGGTGTTTGAGTCCGGGGCTGCGGTGACGGTGACCGCGACCCTGAACCGGCCTTCCGGAGCTGACATTACGTTGACGGTGTCAGCGACCGGCGACGCGGCGGTGCTGTCGCAGAATAAGACGTTGAGCATCGCTGCTCGTACCAAGACCAGTACCGGCACGGTGACTCTCACTCCCCGAAAAGACAGTGTCGTCGGAGTTGACCGGACTGTGGCCGTGTCGGCGTCTGCATCGGGTGGTCTTGGTGTGGAGAACCCCGCTGATGTGACCTTGATAGTGAGTGATGATGAGATTCTGAGAGCGTCGTTCGGGTCTGCTGCCTACACCGCCGGGGAGGCGTCGGGGTCGCGTACGGTGACGGTTCCGGTGACGGTGGCGCCGAGACCGTCTCAGAATGTGGACATCTTTTACGGTGTTCGTGGCACCGCCATAAGGGGTGTTGATTACACGACGCTTACCGGCATGGTCACTGTGGGCACGTCGGGCAGAGCCGATATTACTGTGACTGTTGTTGACGACGGGTTGGTTGAGGGTGCTGAAACAATCATTCTGACTGTCACCGACAGAGCCGGTTACGACCCCGGCACGGTGCCTGAAACCACGGTCACGATCACCGACAGCAACGCTGTGGAGTTGGTCGTGGTCGAGTCGGGTGGTGGGACCGTGGTGTCGGAGATGGCCGGGACTGATGCTTTCACGGTGAGGCTGGGTTCGATACCCGCCAACGCGGTGACTGTAGCGGTCAGCGCGGCCCCGTCGTCGGCGCTTACAGCGGTGCCGTCGTCGTTGGTGTTCCGGTCCAACACTTGGAACACGCCTCAGGTGGTGACGGTGACGGGTGTGGACGACAGCATCGAGAACGCTGGTGTTGTACGGACTGCGACGGTGACGTTGGATCCGTCGTCCACCGCCCCGGGTTACGGGAGTCTCGACGATGTGTTGGTCGCGGTGGATGTTGTTGATGATGACGGCAGCGGGGTTGTCGCGAATCCTGAGACGGTCCCGCGGGTGCGGTCACAGGTATTGTCGAAAAGCTTGACGAAGCGGACTTTCACATTGAAACCGACCTCGCGGATCGTCTGGCCGGCTGCGCATGGTGGAGTACACCGCTTCGACAGTTCCGCGGGCGCGGGCTTCGTCGGGTTGTCGACACGGACCATGGCCCAGGTCGCGGCGAAGATCAAGGCGGACATCAAGGATCTGACGGGTCTGGATCTGCGATTGACGGTTGTTTCTTCGAATCCGTCGTCGAGGCCCGGCGCCGATGATATTTACCTTGAATATTTTGATTCTAAGGATTCTGCGTTGGGTGCTGAGGGTTACAAGCTTGAAGTGACTGATCAGGCTCGGATACGGGCCAATACTTCAACGGGCTTGTTTTATGGGAGCCGTACTCTGTTGCAGCTTCTTGTGAGTTCTGATGACGAACGGACTGTGAAGGCTCAAACTATATCGGATTGGCCTGATGAGGTGATGCGGCATGTCTATATCGATGCGGGTCGCAAGTATTGGGAGATCGACTATATTTTAGATCTGCTGCGGCAGATGTCTTGGATGAAGATGAACAACTTCATGCTGATTATTTCTGAATTTAACGCATTCCGTTTGTATTCGCCGCATGAGGATTACGTAGGTTTGGCTGTCGACTCGAAGGCTTATTCGCAAGCGGAGATAAAGCGGATAGACGACTTCGCTAAAGAACACCACATTACGTTGGTGCCGAGGTTTAATTTCCCGGGCCACGCTGCTGCTATATCTGAACATTTCGGGATCGGTTTCGGACACGATCGTCCCGACCTTGAGGATCCTGAAGCTTGCAGTCAGAACACCGCCCGTCCGAACAACTCCTCTAACTCGGTGATAGACATGACGTCTGCAACGGCGGTGGCCAGGGTGCATGAAATGCTCAATCGGTTCCTTCCGTGGTTCAGCGGACCGTATGTGCATCTCGGCGCCGACGAAGTGCATCCGAATTTGAATAATTGCGGACGTGTACGGAAGTACGTGAATTCCAGGAACGATTTGAACAACGTTGGTGATCTGATGCTGGATTTCATCAACGACATGAACACTGTCGTCAAGCAACACGGCAAGACCTCGATGGTCTACAACGGTTTTGAGCATTTGGCTCCTCGGAAACAGGGTCTGGATCGCGACGTAGTTGTTTTCATATGGGAGAAAGACGCGCTGAAATCTCCGGGCTTTCAGCCCTACAATATTGTCAATACAGTCGCTCAGCAGGGCCTTTACTTGACTCCGAACAACGGAGATCCTCTTTGGCTGAACCCGGATCACTTGTACAAAAAATGGACTCCAGCAGCAACATCAAACAGAGCAGCCAAACAACTGGGGTTCGGGGTAGGTGTTTGGGCGGACCGGAACTGGTGGGCAACGGAGGAGTTTTTCGAGCAGCACTTTGAAAGAGGGCGGGCGGCTGTCGCGGACCGTACATGGAACACTGGTATCCCTGGGGACACTACCTCTGACTTCTTGCAGCGTCTCACGAGGATCGGACGGCCACCGGGTTTCGTCGGGCTTCCTTCGCGGACCCGCGTCGACGACGGCCAGCCTTCACGTCATTACACCTTCGACAAGTTCAGTTACCCGATTGGCGTATATAATTATTCTCAAGCTGGTTGTATATACAACATTCTAGAGGAAAAGGTGCAGGGGTTGCATGGCTTACATACTTCTTGGTGCCGAGTGTCAGTATATGATGACGCTATCGCCGGCGAGTCGTGGGGTATAGAAGGAGATTCGGGCCAGATTGAACTTGGTGGTGTAGCGATTGAGCCGCCGTGGGCCGTTTCGGTGTGGGCGAAACGCACCGCGCAACGCGACAACGCCGTAATGCTGGAAACCCGGGATCCTGTTACGGGTAGCTACAGCTACATTCACTTCGAGTTGGGCGGCAGCCAAAAGGTGGGTCTCACCACTCCTGCGGGCACACACCATCACTTCGAGTATGTGATGCCGATGAACACGTGGGTGCATCTCACCTTCGTTGCGAACAACAACTTGTTGAAACTGTACGTCAACGGCGTGGACAAGGGTTTTGTATCGGTGTCGATGCCCCTGCCCCTACGCTCGATCGGCACTGAAAAGCATGCTCCGAGAGTACGTTTAGACGAACTGAAAGTTTGGGACGAGGCCCTCAACGCCGCGCAGGTGGCCAAGGTCTACACGTCGCATTGCAACAGTGATCCAGTGCATCACTGGCGTTTCGACGAGACTACCGGTTCGACCGCAGCCGACTCAGGTTCGGCGACCAAACCGGGCACGGTGCAGGGAACGCCGCCGGCGGGCGCGAATTGGAATGCAGGCGGGCGACATGGCGGTGCGTTGGAGTTTTCCGGTGCAAATGCAAATTTGATGCGGACCAACGCTGACAACATTGCTGTTTCTCCGTGTGGTTGGACCGCGTCGGCATGGGTCAAGCGCACTGCCGACACAGCCGAGTCAATACTGTTCGAAGCGGCTGGTAGCAGATGGCTGGTGAAGTTGGAGCAGTACGGCACCAGCCAGAGGGTGGGGTTAACCCGCTCACGTGACAAAGACATAGATTTCGGTTACACGACACCGCTGGACACTTGGGTGCATCTGACTTTTGTCGGCACAAAGACAACCACTGAACTTTATGTGAACGGCGTCCGTCGAAGTGTTCTGGCCGAATCTTTTGATCTGCCGGTCTCTGCTCTGGGTCGTGGGTTCTCAGGTCTTCTTGACGATGTGCGCGTGTACGGTACGATCCTGACAGGAACACAGATCAGTGCACTCGCATCGCCGCCCACCGCTGCTGTAGCCGGCGATGCTGCGAAGGGGCTGAACTCCCCGACCGGCGCTTCCGCTGCTGGGCTGGTTGTCGACGCGTTGCCCGAAGGGGTTGTTGTGAAGGAGGGCCTGACCAGTGAGTTCACCGTTGCTTTGAGGTCACAGCCCGCTCATCGGGTGACCGTGACGCTTGACACGGCGGGTCCGGTGACGGCGGCGCCGGTGTCGCTGGTGTTTCATCCGGACGACTGGAACAAGCCGCTGACGGTCACGATCACCGGCATGGACGACGATATAGACGACCCTGCCGATAGCCGGGCGGCGTCAGTGCTCCTGGCCTCGTCGTCGGAGGACGCGGATTTCGGGGGGGCTGTGGATCTGCCCGTGACGGTGGTTGATGATGATCCGACTGTGGTGTCGTTGGGTGGTGGCGGCACGGTGTCTGAGGCTGATCCGTCTGTCGGGGTTGGGGTTGTGGTGTCGTTGGGTCGGGTTCTGGCTGCTGGTGAGGTGGTGGTGGCGCCTTTGAGGGTGGCTGGTGTGGCTGTCGGTGATTATGTTCTGGGACTCGGGGCCGGGGATGGGCTCAACACCGGGGTGACGCTTGGTGGTGCGGGTTCGTTGTCTCCTCGGGTGGTTTTCACCGGTGCTGGTGCTGAGACGGCGGTGTTGGTGTTCACCGCGGTCGATGACAGTGTTGATGAGGGTGTTTTCGAGACGGCGACTGTCACGTTGGGTGGTTTGAACGATCCGGCGTCGACTGTGGCCGGCGGTGTCGAGCCCAGCGACGACGGTGACGACGGCACTGTGGACAACACGGTGACTGTCGTGGTCGCTGATGATGATCCGTTGCCGGTGGTGTCGTTGGTGTTGTCTTCGGTGTCGGTTTCTGAGTCGTCGGGGTCTGTGGTGGTCGTGGCCGCGTCGTTGGACCGGGCTTCTGACACTGTCGTCGAGTTGGCGGTGTCGGCGACCGGCGACGCGGCGGTGTTGTCTGATGGCAAGGTGTTGACGTTCGCTGCCGGCGCCACAGTGAGCACCGGCACGGTGACCCTCGATCCTCAAGACGACAGCACCGACAGCGGGGACCGTTTCGTGACTGTGTCGGCGGTCGTGTCGGGTGGCCGCGGCGTGAAAGTTCCTGTTGATGCGGTGTTGACGGTGGTTGATGATGATCCGACTGTGGTGTCGTTGGGGTCTGCTGTCTACACAGCCGGTGAGGCGTCGGGGTCGCGTTCGGTGACGGTTCCGGTGACGGTGTCACCGGCGCCGTCGTCTGGGAGCGTGGCTGTTGCCTACAGTGTTGGTGGCACCGCTGCGCCCGATGATGATTACACGGCCCTTGCCGGCACGGTGTTCGTGGACTCGTCGGGCACCGCGGACATTGCTGTGACTGTGGTCGACGACAGCATCGACGAGGTTGACGAAACAATCGTTTTGGCTGTCGTCAACAGTGCTTCGTATGACCTCGGCGCTGTATCTGAGACCACGGTGACGGTCACTGATGATGATCCGTTGCCGGTGGTGTCGTTGGTGTTGTCTTCGGTGTCGGTTTCTGAGTCGTCGGGGTCTGTGGTGGTCGTGGCCGCGTCGTTGGACCGGGCTTCTGACACTGTCGTCGAGTTGGCGGTGTCGGCGACCGGCGACGCGGCGGTGTTGTCTGATGGCAAGGTGTTGACGTTCGCTGCCGGCGCCACAGTGAGCACCGGCACGGTGACTCTCGATCCTCAAGACGACAGCACCGACAGCGGGGACCGTTTCGTGACTGTGTCGGCGGTCGTGTCGGGTGGCCGCGGCGTGAAAGTTCCTGTTGATGTGGTGTTGACGGTGGTTGATGATGATCCGACTGTGGTGTCGTTGGGTGGTGGCGGCACGGTGTCTGAGGCTGATCCGTCTGTCGGGGTTGGGGTTGTGGTGTCGTTGGGTCGGGTTCTGGCTGCTGGTGAGGTGGTGGTGGCGCCTTTGAGGGTGGCTGGTGTGGCTGTCGGTGATTATGTTCTGGGACTCGGGGCCGGGGATGGGCTCAACACCGGGGTGACGCTTGGTGGTGCGGGTTCGTTGTCTCCTCGGGTGGTTTTCACCGGTGCTGGTGCTGAGACGGCGGTGTTGGTGTTCACCGCGGTCGATGACAGTGTTGATGAGGGTGTTTTCGAGACGGCGACTGTCACGTTGGGTGGTTTGAACGATCCGGCGTCGACTGTGGCCGGCGGTGTCGAGCCCAGCGACGACGGTGACGACGGCACTGTGGACAACACGGTGACTGTCGTGGTCGCTGATGATGATCCGTTGCCGGTGGTGTCGTTGGTGTTGTCTTCGGTGTCGGTTTCTGAGTCGTCGGGGTCTGTGGTGGTCGTGGCCGCGTCGTTGGACCGGGCTTCTGACACTGTCGTCGAGTTGGCGGTGTCGGCGACCGGCGACGCGGCGGTGTTGTCTGATGGCAAGGTGTTGACGTTCGCTGCCGGCGCCACAGTGAGCACCGGCACGGTGACCCTCGATCCTCAAGACGACAGCACCGACAGCGGGGACCGTTTCGTGACTGTGTCGGCGGTCGTGTCGGGCGGCCGCGGCGTGAAAGTTCCTGTTGATGCGGTGTTGACGGTGGTTGATGATGATCCGACTGTGGTGTCGTTGGGGTCTGCTGTCTACACAGCCGGTGAGGCGTCGGGGTCGCGTTCGGTGACGGTTCCGGTGACGGTGTCACCGGCGCCGTCGTCTGGGAGCGTGGCTGTTGCCTACAGTGTTGGTGGCACCGCTGCGCCCGATGATGATTACACGGCCCTTGCCGGCACGGTGTTCGTGGACTCGTCGGGCACCGCGGACATTGCTGTGACTGTTGTCGACGACAGCATCGACGAGGTTGACGAAACAATCGTTTTGGCTGTCGTCAACAGCGCTTCGTATGACCTCGGCGCTGTATCTGAGACCACGGTGACGGTCACTGATGATGATCCGTTGCCGGTGGTGTCGTTGGTGTTGTCTTCGGTGTCGGTTTCTGAGTCGTCGGGGTCTGTGGTGGTCGTGGCCGCGTCGTTGGACCGGGCTTCTGACACTGTCGTCGAGTTGGCGGTGTCAGCGACCGGCGACGCGGCGGTGTTGTCTGATGGCAAGGTGTTGACGTTCGCTGCCGGCGCCACAGTGAGCACCGGCACGGTGACCCTCGATCCTCAAGACGACAGCACCGACAGCGGGGACCGTTTCGTGACTGTGTCGGCGGTCGTGTCGGGCGGCCGCGGCGTGAAAGTTCCTGTTGATGTGGTGTTGACGGTGGTTGATGATGATCCGACTGTGGTGTCGTTGGGTGGTGGCGGCACGGTGTCTGAGGCTGATCCGTCTGTCGGGGTTGGGGTTGTGGTGTCGTTGGGTCGGGTTCTGGCTGCTGGTGAGGTGGTGGTGGCGCCTTTGAGGGTGGCTGGTGTGGCTGTCGGTGATTATGTTCTGGGACTCGGGGCCGGGGATGGGCTCAACACCGGGGTGACGCTTGGTGGTGCGGGTTCGTTGTCTCCTCGGGTGGTTTTCACCGGTGCTGGTGCTGAGACGGCGGTGTTGGTGTTCACCGCGGTCGATGACAGTGTTGATGAGGGTGTTTTCGAGACGGCGACTGTCACGCTGGGTGGTTTGAACGATCCGGCGTCGACTGTGGCCGGCGGTGTCGAGCCCAGCGACGACGGTGACGACGGCACTGTGGACAACACGGTGACTGTCGTGATCACTGATGATGACAGCGGTACCACTAGTATCCGAAGCGCAGCGCAGTTTACGCTGACAGCCGCGTCATCATTTGACTAGGCGCCGGTTCGCGTGGGGTTGTTGGGCGCGTGTTGCAGATGAATCGCGGACCGAACCCTGCTTTCGGGTCCATCTGTTGATGAGAGCTTGAGAGGGGCTGATCTACGGTCTCCTCGGGAAGTCGAGCGCCGACACGATGCTTCGAGTGTTCCGCACGCGGCTTCGCGTGACGTCACCCGATCGGCGGAGCTCGTGGCGCACTGAGCGCGGGCCTTTTCATCGGACGATTTTAATTTATGATTGTTTCGAGCAAAATTATATTGAAAAAGTGATCGTTTTGACTTGATTAACTACTGAGAACGCTAGTAGGGTGAGTGAGATGTATAATCTTGACCAGGAAATTTCGTCGCAACCAGAAGTCTGGACCGATCACTCAGTTGCCACTCTGTCTCGGCGGTTGCCTGGGCGCGGTGCTTGGGTCGGAGTCATCGGGTGCGGTACGTCGCTATACGTCGCACAGAGCTATGCGAGTTACAGAGAAGCTCAAGGTTCGGGGCAAACAGATGTGTTCCCAGCATCGTTGATTCCCCCGCGGGATTGGGACTGCTTGATCGCCGTATCCCGGTCGGGTACTACCACCGAGGTCCTTGACGCACTGCTCCAAACTCGAGCAAAGACCAAAATAGCCGTCACCGCTAGTAGCGACGGCCCCTTGGCGCCCCTTGTCGACGAGGTGTTGGCTCTGCCGTTCGCTGACGAAGAGTCGGTGGTTCAGACGAGATTCGCGACTACGGCGTTGATCACCCTGCTCATGAGTGTCGGCTACAACCCCCGATCCGCAGTCGAGGACGCGATCTCTGGTGCTGATATTGATCTGGCCAGCAGTGTCTGGAGCGAAGCCCGCCAATTTGTTTTCGTCGGTGTTGGGTGGACCTTCGGCATCGCCAACGAGGCAGCTCTCAAGCTACGCGAAATGGCAGGGCTGTGGAGCGAATCGTATCCAGCGATGGAATATCGTCACGGACCCATCTCGGTAGCGGACGCCACGACAGTGTTGTGGGGATTCGGGCCGAGGGATGAAGCTCTGATTGAAAGCGTGAGCGCCACCGGAGCCTTTGTGCATTGGCCCGAGTGCGATCCGATCGCTTCTCTGGTCGCGGTGCAACGTCTAGGCGTTGCACTGGCCGAAGCGCGCGGCATCAATCCCACCGTGCCGAAACACCTGACCCGTTCAGTGGTCCTGACCGATACTCGAGGCGCTGCCTAAGCAGGATCTTGAAGAAGAATTCAGCAGACAAGACCCACACAAAATAAAACCCAATTAGGGAGGAAATATGAGAAATAATCAAAGCCGAAGGCATCCACGTTGGTTGGTTTTCGTCGTGGTTTTGCTGGGGTTGGCGCTTGTTGCTGCATCTTGCGGCAATGATGACGACTCCGACGGCGAGGCCACGACGCCAGCTCCGGACAGCGATGCCGACAGCGATGCCGGCAGCGGTGACCAAGACGACGGGAGTGCAGTCGCCTCTGACGGAGAAGACGAAGACCAGACGATTCGCTACTTCTCAATGTGGAATAGAGAAGAGCCGCAACAAAAGGTGCTCCAAGGAATCATCGACTCCTTTGAATCTGACACGGGTATAGACGTCGACGTTCTGTGGGGTGGCCGTGAAGTTCTGACGAGTGTGAGAGCTGCGTTGACGGCAGGCGATCCGGTCGACTTGATTGATTTTGAGGCCGAGCCGTTGTTCGGCGCCCTGATCAACAGTGGTGAAACTCGATCCCTTGCTTCTGTGCTCAACAAAGAGATTCCTGGTGAAGGCTCCACGGTCGGCGAAGTCGTGCCGTCGGGATTCCTCGACGTCTACGCGATTGATGGTCAACCGCACTTCATTCCTTATGAAGTTATATCATCCGGCATTCATTACGATGGCAATCGTCTGGAGGAACTCGGAATCGAAGCACCGGAAACTTGGGATGACTTCGTCGCGGCCAGCATCGCAGCCGGAGAGAATGCCGTACAGGCCGATGGTCTCATCGACTTCTACAATGCCTACTGGCTGTATTGGTTGATCGTACGCCACGGTGGTCCCGGAGCGTTCTATGAAGCTGCATCGGATCGCACCGGGGAAGCATGGCGTTCTGATGACATTGCCGCAGCCGTCGACGACCTGGTCGAACTTGTAGAATCCGGCGCACTTGCTTCTGGTTATGACGGCAGCAACTACCCGTTGGCGCAGCAGGAGTGGGCTTCGGGCAACGGGACGTTCATGATCAACGGCACCTGGTTGGCCTCCGAGACAGCGGAATATGCCAGTGAGGGATTTGATTATCGACTCTTGTCGTTCCCATTGACTGAGGGCGGTCACTCGTCTGCAGAGTCGTATCTGATCGGTTGGGTGGTTCCGGAGGCTGCAGATTCTCCTACATCTGCCGGAGACTTCATTGCCTACGCCCTCAACCGTGACCGGATCGCTGGAATCGCCGACGTGGCGAAGAACTTGACACCGCGAAACGATGTCTCAGCACCGCCTGAGATCAAAGACGCGGGAGCCATCTTCGCCTCCAACTCTGAGTTCCATCGACCTTACGATGGTGTGCAGGGTAGTTTCCCGGAGTACTGGAAGACGGTCTTCCTGCCGCTTGACGACCAGTTGTTCTTCGGATCAATCAGCGGAGACGAGTTCATTGACGAAATCGCCTCGCGGACAGCGGAGTACTGGGCAGGCTAGGGAGACATGCCAAGCGAAGTAGCGGGCCTTTAGATGTGTCAGGAGTGATGGAGGTGTCCAGCGTTGCAACCCCTCCGCATCGGCAGCAAGACGCGCGCCGCGCCGGCGCCTTCATTGCTCCTGCACTGCTCGTGTACTTGGCGATCATTATGGCTCCAACTGTGGCCACGGTGTGGATCAGCTTCACAGAGTGGCGCGGTGTTGGAGACAGCCCCGAGTTCGTGGGTCTCAACAATTACCGCGATTTGATCAACAGCGACACCTTTCGAGGGTCGTTCAACCGGACTTTGACGGTTCTCGTCGTTGGCGGGCTTGCAGTCTTCTTCTTTGCTTTCCTGTTCACAATGCTCTTGCGAGAGATGCGTGCGAGGCGATTCATTCGAGCAGCGGTGTTCTTTCCCAACATTGTGCCGCCGGTTGCCCTTGCGATTGCATGGGGCGTGTTGTTGGCTCCCCGGAACGGACTGCTCAACGGGTTTCTCGAGACGATCGGACTTGAAGGAGTCACGAGAGCATGGCTCGCGCCTGATTTGATCTTCCGCTCCATAGTCGCCGGCCTCGTCTGGATCTACACAGGTTTCTTCATCACGATCCTGATGGCGGGAGTTGATCGAATCCCGAGGCATTTTTATGAAGCAGCCGAACTGGAAGGGGCGAACTCGCGTCAGAAACTATTTAAGGTCACTCTTCCGTTGACTTGGGATGTACTCAGCGTTGCGGCAGTGCTGTGGGTGATCACCTCAATCAAGACATTCGAATTCATCTACGCCTTCGGAGGCTCGGGCACCGATCCGTCGGCAACCACTTGGACCTTGCCAGTGCAGATCTATGTGGTGGCTCTCGGTAGTCGGAGTCCGATTCTTGCTCTCGGTCAAGGCAGCGCGATCGCAGTGGTGATGGTGGGTTTAGTGGGTGTGTTGATTCTCCTGACTCGTCGGATAATGCATCGCAGAGGTGTTGAGTTCTGATGGGCTCTGCCGTGCTCAGGAGGCTCGCAGGGCGGTGGGTTGCGTCGACTGGTCGGAGCATCGGCCGCGCATTCATTTGGCTGTGGGTGCTGTTCAGCTTGGCCATGCTGGTTTGGATCGTGTTGGCAGCGTTCAAACGCAACGACACCGTGTTCAGGGATCTGTGGGCGCTTCCCGACAGCAACGAAACCGAGAATTTCCAAGATGCCTGGAACTTGCTGGATTTGGCACGCACCACAGTCAACAGCCTGGTGACTGTGGGGGGTGGCACCGCGCTGACGATGGCGATTTCCGCCCCCGCGGCCTACGGCCTGGTACGGATGCACTTTCGCGGCGCAAGCCTGTATACCAGCTTCTTTGCCCTCGGTATCGGAGTGCCGGTCCACGCCATCATCATCCCGCTCTTCGTCGGCTTGTCAGAAGTCGGGCTCACCAACAGCCTTTGGGGATTGACGTTGACCTATGTAGGAGTCTCCATCCCGTTCGCGGTCTTTTTGATGACGGGTTTCTTCCGTTCGCTCCCCAGTGAATTGGAGGAGGCGGCGATCATGGAGGGTGCGGGTCCCATGCGGGTCTTCTCCGTCATGCTGCCGCTGGTTCGACCTGGAATGGTAGCGACCTCGCTGATCGTGGCCGTAGGGCTTTGGAACGAGTTCCTGTTGGCGTTGACTCTGACCTATGACGAGAGCAAACACACAATCGGTGTAGGGTTGCTCAACACGTACGGCTCCATGCGCTACGGAGGCAGTTGGGTCGGGCTTTTTGCCAGCGTCACGATAATGCTGGCACCGTTGATCATCCTCTACTTTTGGATGTCCCGGCGGATCATCGAAGGTTTAACCGTGGGAGCAACGAAATAGGAACTTATGGCATCAATATCAATTAATGCAGTAAGCAAGAGCTTCGCTGACGTCGGCCCGCCGGCGTTGTCAGAAGTCGACCTCGAAATCGCTGACGGTGAATTCATTGTGCTTGTCGGCCCCAGCGGATGCGGCAAGACCACTCTGCTTCGCATCGTCGCCGGCTTGGAGAACGCCAGCTCCGGTGAGTTGCTCATCGGAGGGTCGAACGTGTCCAACGTGCCCGCCGGCGAACGCAATATGGCCATGGTCTTCCAAAACTACGCGTTGTTCCCCCACCTCACCGTGGCTGAGAACATCGGGTTCGGATTGAAAATTCGCGGGATGACCAAAGCAGAGCGTGCCGAGGCAGTGGAGAGGGTGGCGCTTCTGCTTGGCTTGGATCCTTATTTGGATCGCCGACCTGGTGAGTTGTCCGGTGGTCAGAGGCAGCGAGTGGCGATGGGGAGAGCCATCGTTCGCCAGCCTGCCGCCTTTCTAATGGACGAACCGCTCTCCAATCTCGACGCGAAACTCCGGGTGGAGATGAGAGCGGAGATTTCGCAGATGCAGCGCAGGCTCAACGCCACAACGATCTACGTCACCCACGATCAGACCGAGGCAATGACCATGGGCGACAGGGTGGTTGTGTTGAATAAAGGCGTCGTCCAGCAAGTCGCACCTCCATCTGAGCTCTACATGCATCCGGCCAATGATTTCGTCGCCCAATTCATAGGTGCACCCACTATGAACATGTTCGCCGGTTCGGTCGTGGGGGACCGGCTCATGGTCGGCGGCGCAGAAATGCCGTTGCCTGAACGGTTCGGAGGATGCGAAGGCGCCGTACGAGTCGGGGCACGGCCAGAGCACGTTCTCGTTTCCGGCCCGGGCGAAGGGTACCTTGAAGGCCGCGTCACGTTGACCGAGAACCTGGGCAAGGATGTCCAGGTACACTTCCGCCTCAACGACATCGACCATGCTGGGGACAATTCCTCTTCTGCGTTCGTGGCGACAGTGGATCCCAGTGAAGCTCCGGCTGAAGACTCCGCAGTGTCGATATCACTCGTATTTGATAAAATCCACCTGTTTGACAGAGACTCCGGTTCAACTCTTGACAGCCCTTGATAGCTTTGACCGTTGATGAATCCTAGAGAGAGGCAAAGTGCCATAATCGCTGCCTTGGCTGCCAACGATGAGGTTGAAGTCACGGAGTTGAGCGAATCACTGGGCGTCTCAAGAGCCACTATCCGCCGGGATCTGGCCTTGCTGGAGTTCAATGCGATCTTGCGACGGACGCATGGCGGTGCGGTACGGACGAAACTCGCCTACGAACTTCCGCTCCGCTACCGGGAATCCCGCCAAGAGGACGAGAAGAGCGCGATTGCCAATGCTGCGGCGACCTATATAGCCGAGGACATGAGAGTAGGATTGTCGGGCGGGACCACCCTGGCCAAAGTCGGACAGGCTCTGGGGCCCGGTCCGCCGATCAAGGTGGTCACTAATTCCCTCAGTGTGGCATCGGAACTGGCCCGGTGGCCCCAGCACACGCTTGTGGCCACCGGTGGTTTTGTTCGCAGCCGCAGCTATGAGATGGTCGGTCCGTTAGCGGACAAGGCCATCGCTGAGTTCAACCTTGACATTTGCATAATCGGAGCCGACGGTGTGTCTGCACTGGGCGCCAGCACCCACGATCAAGCTGAGGCTGCGACCAATCGGGTGTTGGTCGAGTCGGCCGACCGGTGCATTGTGGCGGTCGACCAGACGAAGCTCGGCAAGACGATGTTCTCTCGGATCTGCAGCCTCGGCGATATACACATCCTGTTGACGAATGACTATCCGCCCGACGATTTCTGTGAGGCGCTCGAGTCGCACAACGTTGAGTTGGTCGTGGCGGAGTCGACCAGCAGAAAGACCAACGCGGAGTCGACCAGCAGAGAGACCAACGGAGAGCAGCCTTCGTAGACGGTTCGACGGTTCGGTTCTGCTTCTTCTCAGATCGCGTCCGTCAGGGCGGTCCTGGACAGTGTGGTCCGTGATTCGAATTGCTTGACGATCTCGGGTTGAATGCGCCCCGCGACTGCTTGAGCCACCGCTGCTGCACCGGTGGCGGCTGCGCTCACGAGAGCAGAGCTCGGTGACAGTCCGGTTGCTTCGGCTTTGATGAACGCGGCGAGGGCAGCGTCTCCAGCACCTACTGTGTTGCCCGACACCTTCGGGGGTGCAGCAACATGCCACAGCCCCCCTGACAACAGTCCGGCCCCGGACTCGCCGAGGGTCGCGAGCACGCGGAGTGTGCCGCGTTGCTGGAGTTGGGCTACCCAACGAGCAGCATGCTGGGATCGGTCGGACAGTCCCGACGGGGCCTCAGACCTGAAGCCCACCAGGGCGCTCAACTCCTCCAAGTTCGGCGCGATGGTTGTATTGGATGAGTCGGCGGCTGCAGCCAGGTGCGCTCCGCTGGTGTCAACGTAGATTCTGGGACAGTCCAACAATGAAACGAGTTGGTTCGTCCGGCCGGCAGGGATGCCCGGCGGGAAGCTTCCGCTCACCACCGCTGCATCGGCGTATGAGCAGGCATCCTGAGCGGCTTGTACGAATGCGCCCCATTCGTCGTCGCTGAGAGTGGGGCCTCGGCCTCGAATCTCGCTGACAGTGTCGTGGTCGACCAGCGTTAGGCAGAGTCGGGTCGCTTCGCTCACGGAAACGCGTTCAAGCGAGACTCTGGGGTCCAGCATGTGCTCGAAGCCCTCGCCGGTTCCACCTCCGAGCGGCGCCACCAAGATCGCGGTGGCGCCGAGGTCCGAAGCCACGCAGGCGACGTTCGTTCCCTTGCCTCCAGCGCGAATCGTGATGTCGGCTCCTGCGATGTTGTCACCTGGTGTGAAATTGGACGCGGACGCGGTCACGTCGAGAGCGGGGTTGGGGCATATGACAGCTATACGGCAGGGATGGCTTGATCGACCAGGTTCCTGTCCCGACGCGTTCTTGTTCACGGTTGGTTGCAGACGGTGGTTAGTGGGTAGCATGAGGCAAGCAGAATGATTGTTTCTATTGCGGATAAGCTAAAAACAAGCATATAACTACAAGAGATGTTCGTGTTCGGTTTGGAGGCAGGGAAATGCCGATTTGGGAGGTGTGTTGAGGATGAACCGAATCGGTGAACCGGTAACCGCTATCGGGATTGATATTGGTGGAACCGAAATAAAAGCGGTGTTGGGCAGAGCCTTCGGGGTGGTCGGGGAGCCGATGCGATGGCGACATGAAGGATCGGTCAGAGCCGACCGCATTGTCCGAGAAGTCCGAGAGGTCGCAGAAACGTTGATCAACAGAGCCGCCGATGCCGGTGTCAGCGTTTGCGGAGTGGGCTTGGCCATTCCAGGCATTGTGGATCCGACAACCAAAAGCGCAAAATTCTCAGCCAACCTCGGCTGGACAGACCTCCACCTCGGCTCTGAACTGGAAGCCGCGTTGGGGCTGCCAGTCGAGGTTGAGCACGACGTGTACGCGGGTGCGCTCGCAGAGTTCACCATAGGAGCTGGACAAGGCGCGGACTCCGGAGCCTTTGTTCCGGTGGGCACCGGTATGGCGGCGGCACTGCTTGTCGACGGCCGCCTCTGGAGAGGCGCCACGCGCTGCGCCGGCGAGATCGGGCATATCCGTCTCAACGGCGGCGACACTCCGTGCAGCTGCGGGAGGCGGGGATGCGCTGAGTTGCTCGCCTCGGCTTGCGGGCTTGAGAATGCGTATGCCCGGATTATCGGTTCTGACCAAAGGCTTGAAGCCAGACTTGAAGCCAAAGAGGTGGCTGCTCGAGCCGCTGACGGCGAGCCGGCAGCGGTAGCAGCATGGAGCGATTGTGTGGGTTCTTTGGCTCGAACTCTGGCGGCGTTGACTTTGACCGCTGATATTGAAACGATTGTCCTCGGTGGAGGTCTCAGCGAATCCGGCCGGCAGCTGCTTGATCCTGTTGTCCGCAAGGTGGCTGAAGAGCTCGACCCGCTTCGCGACGCGCCCGAAATCCGGTTGGGAACCCTGGGCCAGTTGGCCGGAGCGCGAGGCGCTGCACTCCATGCCCTGACTGTGTCTTCAACGCCCGAACCTCGTGGCGTATCGGTCAATGGTGCTGTTGGACCTTCTGGATCTTCGAAACAGGTTCAGCCCATGTTCATGCTGGCTTTCGACCACAGAGCATCCACTGCGAAGGAGTTGTTCGCCGGCGATGCGGTAACACCCGAGCAGTGGGAGATTCTTGCCGATGCGAAAACGGTTATTGTAGATGCCGCCGAATCGGCGCAGCACCAGTTCGGTCAGGTGGGGGAAGTATCAGTCCTCATAGACCCGGAGTGTGGTGCAGCGGCTGTCGAGGCAGCCCGGGCAAAGGCGATTACCACCGCTCTGGCGCTCGAAATCTCAGGCCGGCGCAAGCTCGAGTTGCTTGATGAGCACCACCTGCGGACCCTGATCAGTTCCGTCGGCCCGCCTGGATGGGGAAAGGTGCTGCTGCGCTGGAACCCGAGCGATTCCGCTGAACTCAAAGACGCCAACTCGGCCGTGCTGGAACAGGCTCGACAGTTTTGTGACTCCACCGGTTCAAGTCTGCTCCTGGAGCTGATCGTGCCGCCGCTTGATGATGATCGGGCTCTGCTGCAAGGCGGCCCGAAGCGTTATCGCGACGAGATGCTTCCAGTGTTGCTTCCAGCTGCTGTAGCAGAGATAACCTGCCGGTTCGGTCCACCAGACTTGTGGAAGCTGCAAGGCGTGGAGTCACCGGTCGCCGCAGCCGCTGTTTCGGAAGCCGCGTCCTCCGACGGCGAAGTACCGCCCATCCTCATCCTCGGCGCCGGTGCGGAACCCGACGAGATCGCGCGATGGTTCCACGCCGCCGCTGGAGTTGAAGGATATCGCGGTTTCGCCATCGGTCGCAGCATCTGGAAATCCCCGATAGCCGAATACTTGGACGGGAGCATCGGGAGGAACGCTGCCAGGGATCTGATTGCGGCGAGATTCGCTGACTTCATCGACGAATACATGGTGGCCACACGAGTTGCCCCGGTCGTCGGCGATCGATGACTTCACTCACGGCTGCTCGGGTTCTCACCTCTGCAGGTTGGCTTGACACAGCTGAAGTCAATTTTGTCGAGGATCGCATAGAGCGTGTCGGCCGAGTGGAGCGGTCGACGGATGTTGAGTACCTTGCACCGGGTTTCGTCGACATCCAGGTCAATGGATTCGCCGGTGTCGATCTAGCGACGAGCCCCTACGAGGAATGGCCGCAGCTGGCCGCCGCCCTCGCCGGCAGCGGTGTCACCTCGTGGCTTCCGACGCTGGTGTCCCGACCTCTCCACGCCTATGCCGACTGGCTTGAACGCGTCGCAGCGTTTGCTCGCGCCGGCCACGGCCCGCGGGTGCTCGGAGCGCATCTTGAGGGCCCATGGCTGGGACGACTGGCCGGAGCGCACACCGACATCCCGGTGGGCCCGATCGATCTGGAGTGGTGCCGATCGTTGCCGGCGACTGTTCGGATAGTGACGCTCTGCCCGGAACGACCCGGGGTGGCCGATGCCGTCAAGTGCTTGACTGACAGCGGGATCGTCGTTGCTGCCGGGCACAGCAACGCCGACCACGCGACCGCGCGGAAGGCCTTCGACGCCGGCGTGTCGCTGCTGACGCACTGCTTCAATGCGACCACGCCGATCCACCACCGCGACCCGGGACTCACAGCAGCCGCGTTGGCTCGAGACGACGTATACATCAGCCTCATCGCCGACGGACATCACATCCATCCCGACATACTGAAAGTAGCGGTTCGAGCCAAAGGCCCCGAAAGGACCGTCCTGGTATCAGATTCTTCCGGATGGATGGCAGGCACGCTCGGCGCAACAACAATCCGGCTTGTTGACGGCGCCCCCCGCACTCCCGACGGCGGTTTAGCCGGGAGCGCGCTGACGCTTGACGCCGCAGTACGGTACATGGTCGACCAGTGTGGTCAGCCACTGGACGACACGCTGAGGAGCGCTTCAACTGTTCCGGCCCGACTCATTGGAGAGTCCGACGTCGGCGTGATCGAACCCGGCGCGAAAGCAGACCTTGTCGCACTGGATGACAATCTTGAAGTGAGAGCCGTATGGATAAACGGCGAGCAGGTAGCCTGACGTCCTGTCGAGAGAAGGCGCAACCCCTTCAATTACCTGTGGACATCAGATAAGATCTGGTTCTCTGCGCTTCCCGCAGAGCACAGAAGAGTCCCCCCACCGGCAAGAGGTTGCTTGTGAGCATCATCGAACGTGTCCATGGCCGGGAGGTATTCGACTCCCGGGGCAATCCCACAGTAGAGGTCGAGGTCGGGCTCGACAGCGGGGCTCTGTCAAGAGCCATGGTCCCCAGTGGTGCTTCCACGGGTGCGTTCGAAGCTGTCGAACTACGTGACGGCGGTGACCGTCTGGCCGGCAGGGGAGTGCTCAAAGCGGTCGGTTTCGTCAATGGCGAGCTGGCTCAAGCCGCGGTCGGGCGCGATGCCGTAGATCAACGCGGCCTTGACCGGGCGATGATCTCAGTCGACGGCACCGACAACAAGGGCCGTGTCGGCGCCAACGCGATCTTGGGCGTCTCTTTGGCAGCGGCGCGCGCTGCTGCCAACGAAATGGAGATCCCGCTGTGGCGTCACATCGGCGGCGCGAACGCTCATGTACTGCCGGTTCCAATGATGAACGTGCTCAACGGCGGGTCCCATGCAGACAACAACATCGATTATCAAGAGTTCATGCTGATGCCAGTGGGCGCGGTATCGTTCAGCGAGGCGATGTGCTGGGGCGTTGAGGCATACCACGTACTGAAAAAAATACTCATTGAACGAGGACTGTCTACCGGCATCGGAGACGAAGGCGGCTTCGCCCCCAGTCTGGGGAGCAACGAAGAAGCTGTGCAACTGCTAGTCGACACCATCGAACGCCTCGGTTTGATCCCCGGCGAAGAGATGGCGATCGCCATGGACATCGCATCCACGGAATTCTTCCACGACGGATGTTATGAACTGGCGAGCGAGAATCGGCGGCTCAGCAGTGATCAGATGGTTGCCGAGCTGGTGTCCTTGGCGCAGAAATATCCGATCGTGTCAATCGAGGACGGCATGGCCGAGGACGACTGGGATGGTTGGGCGGCGCTCACATCCGAGATCGGCTCCAGTTGCCAACTCGTTGGTGACGACTTGTTTGTGACGAATTGCGAACGTTTGGCCAGAGGAATCGAGTTGGGCACCGCCAACTCGATTCTTGTGAAGGTCAACCAGATCGGGTCGCTCACCGAGACGCTCGAAGCGGTCGACCTTGCGAGGTGCAACGGCTACACCTCGGTGATGTCGCATCGTTCAGGCGAAACCGAGGACACGACAATAGCGGACCTCTCAGTTGCGACCAACTGTGGTCAGATCAAGACCGGAGCGCCTGCACGGTCTGATCGGGTGGCAAAATACAACCAACTTCTGCGTATCGAAGAGCAACTCGGCGAAGCAGCCGCCTTCGGCGCTTCAACAGCGACAGCGGGATCAACGAAGTGAAGAAGGTCTTATTCCTGCTGGTAGCGGCGTTCTCGCTGCTAGCGGGTGTGTTGGTGGAGCCCTCCGTGAACAGTTACTTGGAACAGCGAAGCGAACTCGAGACCGTCAAGGCTGAGCGCGCAGCCCTCCAAGCCGAGATCGACGAGATCAACGCCGACATCGAAGGCATCATCGGTGACGAGGGTCTGCGTCACGAAGCGCGCTGTTATGGACCTTACGTGGAACCCGGCGAAGAGGTCTATTCCCTTCCTGGTCTGAAAGGCTGCGTTTTCTCAGGCTCCAACTGAGGGGCCGAGCGAACAGGCAGGACAACGCGGCCCGTGAGCGCAGCGAACAAGGGCGGAAGACCACTGGTGTCAGCGCGAGGCGGCATCACCTGCCCGCGCACGTTCTGGGAGGCCGAGCGAACAGGCAGGACAACGCGGCCCGTACGGTACGGGGCCGTGGCCCGAGCGGCCCGTGAGCGCAGCGAACAAGGGCGGGGGTGTCCCCGCTTCGACGCGATGTACTGGCCACCTGTTCGCGCTCGTTCTAATGTCGTGCCGCGTTAGTGTTTGATCTGGTTTGGACAAAACATCTGCTTTAGGCAAACGTCTGCTTTGGACGAGACATCTGGAGGCGCGGCCAATGACGATTATCGGGACGAGGGTTCTGCGTAGAGAAGACCCCAAATTCCTAACCGGAGGAGCGACTTACACAGCCGATCTGGACGACCCGAGACTTGACGGGGCGCTCTATGCGACCTTCGTCAGATCGATTGCGGCCAACGGCAAGATCATCGGGATCGACGCCGACGATGCCCGCTCAATGCCTGGCGTCGCGATGGTGCTCACCGGTGAAGACCTCGACCTGGTGCTGCCAGGGCGCGTCCCGATGTTCGCTCCGGTACTCCTGAACCGGCCGTTGCTGGCTCGCGACCATGTACGTTTTGTCGGCGAACCAGTCGCTGTGGTGCTCTCTGAGACACGCGCCGCCGGTCAGGACGCGGCTGAAACGGTATTCGTCGACATCGATCCGCTCGAGTCCGTGACAGATCTCGAATCCGCGGCATCCGACAGGGTAGTCGTACACGAGAGCCATGGAACCAACAACGCGCTCACCTTCTCCGACATGGGGATGGCCACCGGAACAAGCGACGATTCCTTCTTCGACGACTGTGAGGTCGTCGTCAAACAACGCGTTGTCCATCCGCGTATGTCTGCTGCACCCCTGGAGGTGCGTTCCGCTGCGGCGTCATGGACCGATGGTCGGCTACTGCTCTTCTTGTCGAGCCAAGCATCGCACCTCGCCAAGGGAGCGCTTGTCCAGGTGTATGGATCAGCGCCTGAAGACGTCCATGTAATCGTTCCCGACGTGGGAGGAGGATTCGGCGCCAAAGTCGGGCCCACCCCCGAAGAAGTGCTGATCCCGCATCTTTCGCGCGTCTCGGACCGACCAGTTCGATGGCTTGAGACGCGCACTGAGAATCTGATCGCGGCCGGGCCGGGAAGAGCACAGATTCATCAGGCTGCGCTTGGTGGCAGCAAAGAGGGTGACGTCACGCATTACCGGCTGGAGGTGTTGATGGACGCCGGCGCCTATACCCGCATCGGTGCTGTACTGCCTGTTCTGACGATGTCGATGGCGCCAGGGACCTATGACATCGCGAATATCGAAACTCAAGCACGGTCAATAATCACCAACGCTGTTCCTACCGAGGCATTCAGGGGCGCGGGCCGTCCTGAGGCGACACTCACCATAGAGCGCATGTTCGACCTGTTCGCGGCAGAAGTCGGGCTCGATCCCGTCGAATTACGACGAAGAAACCTCATCGAGGCAGATGCTTTCCCTGCAACCACCGCGGTGGGCAGCGAATACGACACCGGCAATTACGAAGTAGCGCTGGACAAGGCGTTGGAAGCGTCGAACTACGCAGAACTGAGAGCCGACCAGGCTGCTCGCCGAGCCGCCGAGGACCCTGTACAGATAGGCGTCGGCGTCGCCAACTACGTTGAAATAACCGCGGGGCCGGCGCCGGGAGGCAATGAGTACGGCAGGATTGAGATCACTGGATCCGGCAGAGCCCGCGTGTACTCGGGTTCTTTGTCGCACGGACAGGGCCACGCCACCACCTTCGCGATGATCGCTGCGGAGGAACTGGGTCTCGACGTCAACGACATCGAAGTGGTCCAAGGCGATACCGACAAGATCCCGAGAGGTGAAGGCACGCTGGCGAGCCGCTCCACCCAGCTCGGAGGATCCGCAGTGCTCAACGCCGCGGCGACCATCGTCGACACAGCCAAAGAGATCGCAGCCGACCTGCTCGAAGCAGCGGTCTCCGATGTGGTGCTCGACACCGATTCTGGCGTGTTCCACGTGTCCGGCACCCCCGCGGTCACCAAGTCGTGGGCCCAAATCGCCGCCGCGGCCACCGACGAACAACTAGTCGCCGAAAACGACTTCAACGGCAAAGCCACTTTTCCTTTCGGTACACACGTGGCAGTTGTGGAGGTCGACACCGAGACCGGGGGAGTAGCGCTGAAGCGCATGGTTACCGTGGATGATGCGGGAACCATCATCAATCCCTTGATAGTCGAGGGCCAACGGCATGGCGGAACAGCACAGGGCGTAGCCCAAGCGCTTCTAGAAGAGGTGTGTTACGACGAAGACGGCAACCCGGTGACCAGCAACTTTGCGGACTATTCAATTATTTCCGCGGCTGAACTGCCAATGTTCGAACTCGTAGGAATGCAGACGCCCACCCCGCACAATCCCCTCGGGGCGAAGGGCATCGGCGAGTCCGGAGCCATTGGAGCCACCCCGGCCGTGCAGAGTGCCGTGATTGATGCGCTCAGCCACCTCGGAGTCAGGCACATTGACATTCCCCTGTCGCCGCAGAAAGTCTGGTCGGCCGTCACTGAAGCCGGCTCGTGACGAAATCAGGGGCACAAGTCCAAGGTTCCACCAATGGCTGACAGAACTGATCCTCGCAGCGTCTCATCGGTGTCGCAGGTGAGCGAAGCGTTGCATGCGAATCGTTACCTCCCCGACGAAGGACTGGCGACCGCGGTCTACTTGGCGTTGCGTCTACGGCGGCCGCTGTTGCTCGAGGGTGAACCCGGTGTAGGCAAAACTGAAGTTGCAAGAGTGCTCGCCGACTGGATCGGAGGCAAGTTGTTGCGAATCCAATGCTATGAAGGCATTGACATCAACCAGGCGGTATATGAATGGGACTATGCCCGTCAACTGCTGCATCTGCGGACCGCTGAAGCCACCGGCGCGGCCGAAACCAGTGAAACCGCAGCATTGGAGAATGAACTGTACGACGAACGGTTCCTGGTGCGCCGACCGCTGCTCGAAGCCATTGCTCAGAACTCCGGGCCCCCACCGGTGCTGCTGATCGACGAAGTAGACCGCTCCGATGATGAGTTCGAGGCTTTTCTGCTTGAAGTGCTGGCCGACTATTCGATCACCATCCCCGAAATCGGAACCTTCTCGGCTGTCGAACCGCCGGTGGTGATAGTCACCTCGAACCGCACTCGTGACGTTCACGATGCCTTGAAACGACGATGCCTGTACCACTGGGTGACGCACCCCGAAACAGCCCGCGAGATCGAGATCATTCGGCTCCATGCTCCCTCAGTGAGCCGACGCTTGGCAGCACAAATCGCCGAGGCAGCTGCGGCGCTGCGCCGAGTCGGCCTGTACAAGCCGCCCGGCGTGTCTGAGACCATTGATTGGGCGCGTGCGCTGGACCTGCTCGGAGCCGACGAACTCGTTGCCGACGTGGTGGAGGCGACGTTTCCGACCTTGCTGAAGTACCGCGAAGATCTCGAGAAAGTTCAGGACCACGGTCTTGAAGCCCTCCTTGCCGCATTACGCGGGTGATACCGATGCCACAGGCTGTGTACAGGGTGGGCCGATGACGGTGTCTGCGGCCGTCGGGTTCGTTGAAGTCCTGCGCCGTGGCGGTATTGCCGTGGCGTTGGGGACTTCCCGTTTGTTCACCGAAGCACTCACCGAAATCAACCTCGCCGACCCGGACGAGACATACTGGACAGCTAGGGCGGTGTTGGTGCATCGCCCAGAAGACGTCGAATCATTCAATCGGCTGTTCGTCGCCTACTGGGGCGGTGCGGAATCGGGACTGGTATGGCGCCCGCCCCAAGAACCACTGCCCGTCACCATGGCCATGGACGACCCCGAACAGTTGCCCCCCGACGGCGTGGAAGGCGAAGACGACCAAGACGGCATCATCGTGCGCTACTGCGCTGCCGAGACCCTGGGGCAAAAAGATTTCGCGGACTACTCAGACGAAGAACTCGAGGAGTCGCGGCGCTTGATGAATACGATCTCCTTCATGGGAGCGTGCCGGCGAAGCCGACGACGGGTTCGCACCAATGGAGTTCGTGGTACTCTCGACATGCGAAGAACTGTGCGACGAGCGCTGAGATCGGCTGGTGAACCAGCCGAGATCGCTCGCACAGTCCCTGCCCGACAACCCCGGCGCCTGGTGCTGCTACTAGATGTCTCCGGCTCGATGGAACCTTACGCCCGCGCTCTCATCGGCTTCGTGCACGCCTCGGTGGCGGGTCGCACCAAGGTCGAGGCGTTTGCTCTGGGCACTCGCCTGACCCGGCTCACCAGAGAATTGTCGCAACGGGACCCCGATAGAGCGATGCAAGCCGCTTCGCTGGCTGTCACGGACTGGGCAGGCGGCACTCGCCTCGGTGAGGGCTTGGGTCGTTTCAACGATGAGTGGGGCTGTCGAGGCATGGCACGAGGCGCCACGATAGTGATCCTCTCAGATGGTTGGGACCGCGGAGAACCTTCCGAGATGGAAACCCAAATGCAGCGCATCAGTCGTGTTGCCCACCGTGTGGTGTGGGTCAACCCGTTGAAGGCTTCGCCGGGATATGAGCCTTTGGCGAGGGCCATGGCGGCTGCTCTGCCGCATGTGGACGACTTCGTCGAAGGACACTGCCTCGACTCACTGCGGGACTTGGCCGAACTTGTGCTCGGCAACTCTCAGCGGCGCCCGACAATCCCCGTAGGATTCCAGCGATGAAAGAACTGCTCGACGATTTGGACCGTTGGCGTAGCGCAGGGGTGGCCGTGGCCGTGGCGCGCGTTGTTGATCTTGAAGGGTCAGGGCCACGCCAACCCGGCGCGGCGATGGCGGTCAACCGAGACGGTGAGGTCTCCGGCTCGGTATCGGGTGGCTGCGTGGAGGGCGCGGTGGTTGTTGAAGCCCTCGACGTGCTGGCAGCGGGTGAACGTCGTATGGTCACCTTCGGGTACAGCGACGACGAGGCCTTCGAGGTGGGCCTCACCTGCGGTGGAACCATTCACCTGTTCATCGAACCCCTTGACTGGTAGGCATTTCGATGTCAGAGGACCGATCACTGTTCGAACAACTCCGAGACTCCATCAGAGCAGAGTCGCCTGTTGCGTTGGCCTCTGTCATAGAAGGTGAATCTCTAGGCGCCAAGCTGATCGTTTGGCGCGACGCCGATTCGGGAACGCTCGGCAACGCTGACCTTGATCGGGTCGTCACCCGCGACGCCCGAGGCGAACTGGCCGCTGGTCGCAGCGGAATCCGCCATTACGGCTTGCACGGAGAAGCACGCGAGGAAGCGCTTTCGGTGTTTATCGAGAGTTTCGCTCCGCCTCCGAGAATGCTGATCTTCGGAGCGGTCGACTTCACGGCCGCCCTGGCACGAGTGGCCAAAGTGCTGGGTTACAGGGTCACGGTTTGTGACGCTCGGGCGGTGTTTGCCACCAAGACCCGTTTCCCGATGGCCGATGAGGTCGTGGTCGAGTGGCCGAACCGGCTGCTCGGTGAGGTTGGATACGAACTAGGCGAACGCGACGCGGTCTGCATACTCACCCACGACGCCAAGTTCGATGTGCCCGCGGTGGTGGCCTCGCTTGCGACCGATGTCGGCTATATCGGAGTAATGGGGAGTCGGCGCACTCACGATGACCGCACCAGACGATTGATCGAAGCCGGTGTCGACGAAGCCGGACTGGCTCGCCTGCGCTCGCCGATCGGTCTTGATATCGGGGCTCGGACCCCCGAAGAGACCGCCGTGTCGATCACTGCGGAGATCATCGCGCGCCGCACCGGACGCGACGCTGAGTCGCTGACGGCCACCGACGGCCCCATACACGGCTGAGAAGCCGGGCGGACCGGCCCCGCACCCGGTCGCGACTGAACGGGGCCGCGGCCCGAGCGGCCCGTGGGCGCAGCGAACAAGAGCGGGAGACGACAGGCCTCGGCGCACCCGCAATTTTCAATCCGCGCACGTTCTGAGGTCTCGTAGATCTTGATGTTGTCATTGATGGGTCGGCTTGGAGGTCGAGCGAACAGGTGGGACAACGCGTCGCATGCGGTACGGGGCCGCGGCCCGAGCGGCCCGTGGGCGCAGCGAACAAGAGCGGGAGTACCCCCCGCTTCGACGCGACGTACTCGCCGTCTGCTCGCGCTCGTTGTTGGCCGAGTATCGGGTTTAGTGTCGACCAGCGGCGATGCCGCTGACGGGGACCGTTGGGGAGGCCTGCGCAGGCTCACCAATTCAGATGCCGAATCGCTCGGAGACGTGCCCTCAAGTGTTTCGATCAGCGGTTTGAGGGCGGCGTACTGGGAGAGCCGGTCTGCTTGGGGAGCCGAACGAAGAAGCTCTGACGCCAGTCTGAGTGAGTCGAGCGATTGATCGAGAGTTGCCAAGTGTAGCTCTTGCCGGGGGTCACCGGAATCGTCGGGAAGTTGATCGCCAATGGAACACAGAGCGGCGTGCCGGGACGCAACCCCGCCGGTCGCCCGGCCTCGAAGTTGCCCTGCACCACGAGCGGCCGCTCACCGATCATCAGCGGATGTCCGTCTTCGTCGAGCAGATCAATCCGCCATTCGTGCGAAACGTTGGCGCGGTCCCAGGGCACCTCAATGCGGATCGCAACTCCCATCGGCTGGGGGCGGGGGCCGACCGCTGTGAGCCCGCCACCGAGGATGTAGAGCTTGCCATCGGCTACTTGGGCAGCGTCGGCGATCAGAAGGTTGACCCGAACCAACCGAGGTTCGGACATGCTTGGCGGAGATGCGGGATCGACGGAATCACTCATTACCGACACGCTAGACGCACGGCTGCCCTTTAGTGCTGCCACACTGGGACAGTGAGCACCCAGACTGGTTCCAGTCCCGACCGTGATGTGGTGACAACGGCGGCAGTCGTGCTTGCAGCCGGGGCCGGTTCGCGCTTTGTCGGCGAGGACCACAAACTTCTCACCGAGGTCAGAGGAAAGCCGATTGTGCGCCACGCAGTCGACGCAGCCCGGGCAGCCGGCTTCGATGAGGTGATCGTTGTTTCTGGGTGCGTGGACCTCATAGACGTCATGCCCGAAGATGTGACGATCATTCACAACGAGCATTGGGACCACGGTCAGGCGACCTCGCTGCGGGGCGCGGTTGCATATGCTGCCGGCAGGGGACACAAGGCGATTGTCGTTGGTCTTGGTGATCAACCCGGTGTCGGCGTGAGAGCCTGGGAAGTGGTCAGGGACAGCGGAGCGGACTTCGCGGCCGCGGATTTCGGTGAAGGCAACCGCCCTCCGATTCGCTTGTCCGCGGCAATGTGGGCGTCGCTGCCTGTATCAGGAGACGAAGGAGCACGCAGTCTTTGGCGGGAGCGCCCGGAGATGGTTGAGTCGATACCCTGTGACGGTGACTCAACAGACGTAGACACCGTGGAGGACCTCCAAAAATGGACCTGAACAATACTTTTGAAGTGGCTCGGCCAATCGATGAAGCGTGGGCTGTGTTGACCGACCTGGAGAGGATCGCCCCGTGCTTGCCCGGTGCGCAACTCACAGAAGTCGAAGGCGACGAATACCGCGGCTTCGTGAAGGTGAAGGTAGGGCCGATCACCGCCCAATTCAAAGGTGCGGCAAATTTCGTGGAGCGTAACGACAAAGACTACAAGGCTGCCTTGAGCGGCAAGGGCCGCGACACTCGAGGAGCAGGAAACGCCAGCGCTCTGATCACTGCCAAGCTGGAGGCCGTGTCCGACTCGATCACCAGGGTCAACGTCGACACAGACATGAAGATCACCGGGAAGTTCGCTCAGTTCGGCCGCGGTGTCATGGCAGACGTGAGCACGACTCTGATGGATCAGTTCGCGCAGAACCTCGCCGACATGCTCGAAGAGGCAGACACGTTGGACGAGAACGACAGTACAGAAGGGGGACACAGCGAGGATCCCAGTCAGAATGAGGCCGGAGTTGCGCCAGAAGCAGAAGCCGCCCCACCGAGCGGGGCCTCGGCTGAAACGGCAACCGAACCCAGCAGCGGGGCTCGCAGAATCAACATGCCGGAACCTGAGGCGATCGACCTGATCGACGCCGTCGGCGGGCCGGTTATGAAACGGGTAGCGACGCTGGCTGCGGTGGTTGTCGTGTTCTTGATGCTGCGTCGCCTCTTACGCCGTTCGCGGTGAACGTCCCGACGACACGCAAGCGGGTGGCAGAGCTGCTGGGGCGGGAGCCTGAAGGAGACTTTGAGATAGTTGTCGTTGATGAGTTGGGCGATCCGGTCGTGATTCGTAACGCCCCTCTGTTGAGCGACGGTCGCCCGATGCCAACCCGCTACTGGTTGGTGGGAGAAGAAATTCGCCGCGCCGTCGGTCGCCTTGAATCTACAGGTGGAGTAAGGCAGGCCGAAGAGGCAGTCGATCCCGACGAACTCGCAAGAGCACACTGCCTCTACGCCAAAGAACGCGACTCGGCTGTCGAAGCGTCTCATTGTGGTCCTCGGCCCAGTGGCGGAGTGGGAGGCACACGCCGCGGCGTCAAATGCCTCCACGCCCATTACGCCTGGTATCTCGCCGGGGGAGACGACCCGGTCGGCCGCTGGGTCGCTCAACAATTGGCGCCCGCGGCACTTTCGGACGGCAAGCCCAGCAGCAGCAACGTTAACGAATCGGTGCTGCGATGAGTGGTCCGGCTGCCGCCATCGACTGCGGTACCAACTCAACACGCCTGTTGGTTCATGATGGATCCACGACCCTGGAACGGCAGATGACCATCACCCGCCTTGGTCAAGGCGTGGATGCTGCCAAACGACTAGCGCCCGAAGCGATTGAACGGACCGTTCAGTGCCTCGAGGGCTATCGCCAGGTGATGGACCGTCATGGGGTTGAACGGGTCCGCATCACCGCGACCTCGGCGGCCCGCGATGCTGTCAACCGAGACGAGTTCTTCGACGCCGCTGAAGCGGCGGTCGGAAGCCGTCCCGAGCTGCTCACCGGTCCGGAGGAGGGCAGGCTGTCCTTCGCCGGGGCGACCGCCGAGCTCGATCCCGACGACGGGCCGTTCCTGGTGGTCGACATCGGCGGCGGCTCCACCGAGTTCGCCTACGGGTTCACCGAGTGCGAAGCCGCGTTGTCGGTCGACATCGGGTGTGTCCGGTTGACCGAGAAGTACATCGAATCAGACCCTCCCGCGCCCGAGGAGCTGTTGGCCTGCCTGTCGATCACCGAGGCCCATCTCGATGACGTCGCCCGTCTGATTCCCGCGTCGTTGCAGGCCAGGACCTTCGTGGGACTGGCAGGCACAGTGTCGGCGGCCGCGGCCGTCGAGATCGGGCTGGCCGAATACGACCGCGACCAGATCCACCACTTCAGGTTGAGCAAAGAAGCCGTCGAGGACGTGTACCGCACGCTCGTGACCGAATCGCGTGAGGACCGACGCCACAACCCGGGGCTCGAGGAGGGCCGAGTCGATGTGATCGTGGGGGGCATGTGCATCCTGGTGAGGGTCATGCGCTACTTCGGTTTCGAAGAATGCCTCGTCTCCGAGAGCGACATCCTCGACGGCCTCGTCTTATCCCTGCTGGACTAGCCCACCCGCATCACGCGCCAACAACCTCACGCGAACTGACGATTAGGGGGGAACCTCACATGTTTGAAATGCCTGTCTCAAACAACAGCATTCTCCCATGTCAGGAGGCCTTTCTAGTGGACGCCCCAACCCCCAACACCCCACCGCGCCGGTGGATCCAGGCTAAACAGAAGCACTGGAGATCAATCTCGAATGGATTGAGGACGCTGTCGGCGACAAGCCCTACCAAGCGGACCGCTTTGGGGCCAACGCTCTGGGGCCACCACCCGAAGAGATGATCGAGGCTGTGAAGGGGGCCGGCCGCAGGGTGGGCGCTCTGGCCGGTCGAGCGTCACACGCCGAGGCGCACGAACGCGCCGGCGTTGATCTGATCGTCGCGCAGGGTTCGGAGGCGGGCGGTCACACCGGGGAGATCGGATCCATGGTGCTGATCCCTGAGATCGTCGATGCAACGTCGCTTCCGGTGCTGGGAGCGGGCGGTATCGGCCGCGGCCGACAGATGGCTGCAGCCATGGCGCTCGGTGCCCGGGGCGTGTGGTGCGGGTCGGTCTGGCTGACCACTGATGAGGCGGAAACGGACCCGGTCGTGAAGGAGAAGTTCCTCGCGGCCACGTCGGCTGACACGGTCAGGTCACGGTCGCTCACCGGCAAACCCGCGCGGATGTTGAAGTCGGCCTGGACTCAGGAATGGGAGCGGGACGACACCCCGGACCCGCTGGGGATGCCGTTGCAGCCGATCCTCACCGCTGCCGCTCAACGACGGATCGATCGTGCAGCCCACCAGACGGGGTCCGGAGCGGAGAAGTTGGCCAACTATCTTGTCGGGCAGGTGGTCGGCAACATGAACCAGCGAAAGTCCGCGAGCACGGTCGTTCTGGACATGGTCGAAGAGTTCATCGAGGCAGTCGAGGGCTTGCAAGGCCAACTCGACTACTGATCTCCGCAAGCTCCGCCTGTTTCGCTGATGGCCCGCTCGGGCACCTAACCGTGGCGTGTGGCTGGTGTCCCGAGGCCATGTACAGCGTGCCGTCGGTAACCGGTGCCCCAGTTTGTTGACAGCACTGCTGAGCCTGGTGGACAGACGTTTTATGGGTGCGGTCGTTTGTTTGTCGAGGAAAAATTTCACTGTTCGGCTTGACAGGGGGGGGGGGGGGGGGGGGGGGGGTTGGTAGGGGGTTTGGGTTTTGAGCATTATTACTTGACGGCCATGAAGAGCCGTTTGAGTTTCGCGTCCCGTTGGTTGAAGCTATCGAAGCAGGGGAGGCGTCTCAAGCCGAGTGTGCTTGTGGTTGTTGTGGTGGCGTTGTGCGCGTCTGTGCTGGTGCCGCTCGCGGCTGACCCGCCGTTGTTCGAGCAGGAATCAGCCGCGGCGCATCATTGCGATTCGTTTGCCGGCGACTGGAAAGCGGTGTGTGAGCTTGTGCATGCCTGCCAAAACAGCGGCGGGACCGTTACCGGAGGGCGGTGCGTCTACCCCACCACCACGACCACGACCACGGCTCCCACGACTACGGCTCCGCCGACGACGACGCAGGCTCCGACCACGACGACGCAGGCTCCGACCACGACGACGCAGGCTCCGACCACGACGTCTCGTCCTGTCGGGCCTGTTACTGCGACGTGTCACCGGCACGGCAGTCACTTCGTGAACAATGAGTGTCACACGCACCCGACGAACAAGGCGTGCGGCGAGACTGTCTGGGTCCACACCGGCGACCTGTCGAACCTGCACACCACCCACAAGGTCACAGCAACCCCACCATGCGCGCCTCCTCCTTGCCCCACCGGTCAACACCGAGTCAACGGTGCCTGCGTGTCGCGATGCAAAGCAGCCGAGAAGTGGGTCACAGGCCCCCACGGATACGGTGCCTGCGTGTCGCGATGCAAAGCAGCCGAGAAGTGGGTCACAGGCCCCCACGGATACGGTGCCTGCGTGTCGCGATGCAAAGCAGCCGAGAAGTGGGTCAACGGAGCCTGCGTGTCGCGTTGCACAGCAGATGAACGTTGGGTCAACGGTTCCTGCGTGTCGCGTTGCGGTGCAGGTCAAGATTGGTTCAATGGAGCCTGTCACGCACCATGTCCAACGGGTGAGTACAGGGCACAATTCCCAAGTTTAGTGACATACCATGCACATTACTGGGCTTCTACTCGCTGGGGTGTATATGTCTATTTCGGTGATGTTCACGCAATCTCCGCCCAGAAGCAGTCGGTGAACCGGCCCTATTCCACTGTTGCAGTCGAATGGGTAAGCACCCAGTCTGGCCCAGGTTGCAAAGCGCCCAGTAACCCAGAGCATCCCTCTGGGTGTCCGCGTGGCAGTTATGTGAGTGGGTATGGCTCCGATACGATTACCCCTGTGTTTTATTGTAGCGTGCTTATACGCTCACTCACTTTCAAAGGTCGAGCTATACGTGATTGGACTGAGTTTCATAACGAGTTAAAGAGTGGAGTAGAAGCGAGTGGTGACTTAGCAGTCAAAACGATTTCATATATTCCTGGTTCAAACGTAATCAATTTGGTGGCGTGTACTTACACGAACCAACGTACTGCAGTTGGGGGTGGGATTTCGCTAGCAAAACACGCAAACGAACAACGCAAATTCCTCAAAACTGTCAGATCTTTTTTCAATGCCAATGCTTTGAGTTTTGTGGCCGATGTGACGTTGTCTAAGGTCTATTGCGACGCGTTGAAGCGGGCCAACGAAGATGACAAGACCCCGGCCACCGCCCCAACCACGACCACCACGACCGTGCCGCCAACCACACCACGACTACCACGGTACCGCCGAAGCCGAAGGTGAATCCTTTTGGGTTGCCTGTTGTTCTTCAGTTGCCAACTTACGATTACACAAAATACACGTTGAAATTTTCTGAGTCGCTCGACCCTGTTACCGAGGGGTGTACGCCGTGGGTCTACTGGGCGCAGTTTTCGCGGTCTCTGTGGAAATGCCCACGGTAAACGCCGCAGCTGCTGCGAAGCCGCCAAACGCAGCGTGTTGGGCGATTACGAGCCTTGGCGCTGCGCCCCGCAACCGCGGACGACCGCAGCGAAGGCGGGCACTGGGAAGGCGGCCTGGTGATCGGCGCGATCAACGCCAGCGCCGTCGCGACGCTCGTTGAACGCTTCAGCCGCTACACCCTGGTAGTGCCGCTTTGCGACGGCTACAGCGCCGACAACGTCGCCTGTGCGGTCACCGCTGCGCTGTGGAGACAACCCGCCGAGCTGGCCAAAACTCTCAGTTGGGACCAGGGCTCTGAGATGGCACGCTGGGCTGACATCGACGACACGCCCTCCCGACGCGACGCCTCCGCGATCGTGACCTCGTTTCGCAACACCGCCAACACGATCCTCAACTTGTCTTCCAACGACTTCCCCGACCGACGAACCACCAAATCCCTCTCTCACATTCAGGTCAAACACCAAACTACGACCTGTCATAAAAACCTTGACACGCGACACAAACTCCACAACTGGAAACCAGCCGCCCACATCTATACTATGCTCTGTCGCAACCACCGATAGAGCTTGCCAACCGCCACCGTAGTCGGTTAGTGTTCCGCGGTGAACACCGGAACCTCGAATAGGGGGCGTGTCATCATGACCAACAGGGCAGAGAAACCATCCAGCGCGACCGATCAGAACGCTGGCGACGACACAGATAAACCCGGCGATGTGGAAGAGGAACAAGAACTGGGTTGGGGCGATGTGGCGGGTTCGGCGTTAGTGTTCACCACTGTTGCTATCTATGTCTTCTGGGACAGATGGGTAAACAACAGCTACGGGCCGCCGAGGGACCGTAGCAGCCTCTATATTTATTCAGTTTTTGCGGCTATTTGTGTGTCTATATTGCTGGTGCCTACCGCTTTTGAAGTAGCCCGGAGAGGGCATGAAAGGGGCGCTAGGGTTCTGATGATAATGGCTGCAATTGGGTTTATGGCTTTTGCGGTGGTGACGGCAGTGTCTTGATGAGTTTCTCAGCGTTCTCGTTTGTCGGCGCTGTGCGACCCCGACCGTGATGTGGTGACGACGGCAGCGGTCGTGCTCGCTGCGGGGGCCGGTTCACGCTTTTTCGGCGAGGACCACAAGCTGCTCACCGAGGTCCGGGGGAAGCCGATCGACCGCACAGTCCAGTGCCTCGAGGGCTACCGCCGGGTGATGGACCGCCATGGAGTTGAACGGGTCCGCATCACCGCGACCTCGGCGGCCCGCGATGCTGTCAACCGAGACGAGTTCTTCGACGCCGCTGAAGCGGCGGTCGGAAGCCGTCCCGAGCTGCTCACCGGTCCGGAGGAGGGCAGGCTGTCCTTCGCCGGGGCGACCGCCGAGCTCGATCCCGACGACGGGCCGTTCCTGGTGGTCGACATCGGCGGCGGCTCCACCGAGTTCGCCTGCGGGTTCACCGAGTGCGAAGCCGCGTTGTCGGTCGACATCGGGTGTGTCCGGTTGACCGAGAAGTACATCGAGTCGGATCCTCCCGCGCCCGAGGAGCTGTTGGCCTGCCTGTCGATCACCGAGGCCCATCTCGATGACGTCGCCCGTCTGATTCCCGCGTCGTTGCAGGCCAGAACCTTCGTGGGGCTGGCGGGCACAGTGTCGGCGGCCGCTGCCGTCGAGATCGGGCTGGCCGAATACGACCGCGACCAGATCCACCACTTCAGGTTGAGCAAAGAAGCCGTCGAGGACGTGTACCGCACGCTGGTCACCGAATCGCGTGAGGACCGACGCCACAACCCGGGGCTCGAGGAGGGCCGAGTCGATGTGATCGTGGGGGGCATGTGCATCCTGGTGAGGGTCATGCGCTACTTCGGTTTCGAAGAATGCCTCGTCTCCGAGAGCGACATCCTCGACGGCCTCGTCTTATCCCTGCTGGACTAGTGCATCCTCGCGTTAGTGGTGTTGCTGTGTTAGGGTCGGGTTATGACTTTGCCGAAGGTTTTAGAAGTGTCGGATGCGGATCGGGTGGTGTTGGAGGCGCGGGTTGCTGCGTCTACTACGCCGCTGCGTGACTGGCAGCGGGCCAAGGTGGTGTTGATGGCCTCTGAGGGGTTGTCGTCGCCGGTGATCGGAGAGGTGGTGGACCTCAACCGCAACCAGGTGGACGTGTGGCGGCGCCGTTGGCGTGCGGAGGGTCTGTGTGGGTTGTTGGACAAGCCGCGGTCGGGCCGGCCGCGGGTGTATGGGCCTGTTGAGAGGCTGGCTTTGGTCAAGACGATCACGACGCGCCCGCCTGAGGCGGGTCAGCTCGGCGGGCGCAGGCTCAAGGCCCGCATGTCGATGCCCGAGGTCGGCCGGATCCTGCGCGAGGACAAAGGTATCGCCATCTCAGACTCGCAGGTGTGGCGGATCTGCAAGTCCATGGACTTCAAGCCTTGGCAGGTCCGGTCGTGGATGACCTCCCATGACCCCGATTTCGACGACAAGGCCGCCGACATCTGCGGGCTCTATCTGCAGCCGCCGCAGAACTGGGCGGTGTTCAGCGTCGATGAGAAGACCGGGATACAGGCCAAAAGCCGGACTAACCCCACCCGCGCAGCGCAAGCCGCGGCACAGCCCGCGTCGGTGGCGAGCCCCAAGGGGCGGCCTGCCCAACAGGAGTTCGAGTACCGCCGCAACGGCACCGCCTCGCTGTTCGCCGCGTTCGAGTGCGCCACCGGCGAAGTCCTCGCCGCGCCCACAGACTCGATCCGCTCAGACAACTTTGTGGCGTTCCTCGCCGAACTCGACTCTGTAGTCCCCGCACACCTCGAACTGCACTGCATCGTCGACAACCTCGCCACCCACGGAACCCCCGCAGTCGAAGAGTTCCTCGACGCCCACCACCGCGTGTTCCTACACCGCACCCCCACCCACGCCTCCTGGCTCAACCAGATCGAGATGTGGTTCTCCATCCTCACCCGACAACTCCTCGACACCGCCGAGTTCAACCACACCAGCGAAATCGCCGGAGCAATCCACGACTACGTCAACGACTACAACAACAGGGCCAAACCCTTCAAATGGACATACCACCCCAACCAACAACAGCCACAAAACTAACGCGCGTGACCACTAGTAGTTTGCTCAGGAACGGCCTTCCCCGAAGCTGGGACTGTCGCCAAGGAGAGAAATAGAGATCGCCAACGCCATGTACGCTGCGAATCCTAAACCGAACCCGAAAGCGAACATCCCGTACGCGTCAGAGCGACGACGCACCATTCCCACGGCGAATAGGGCGAATCCGGCAGCGACAGCAAGACTGAGAGAAAGTACCGTGAGGCCGAACCCACAAGCTGCGCCACAAAGAAGCCATGGCATCGCCGTGGCGGACCGGTCGTTGACGAACTGTCTCAAAGGTGGTCCGCTTGATGGCATTGCCGCCTCCGTCCTCCGTGGTTGTCACACCTAGGGATCATTGGGTTGCCTTCCTCGTCGGATAGGTGGTCGGGATACAATTTTCAGATGGCATGGCACCACTGAATTGTGTGTCTTCACCTGTTACTTGTCGCCTGGGAGGGTTTTGTTGCAAAAAATCTTGAATTTCTTGGAATTTGTCCTCGACACGCGGATCTGAGTGACCCGATGCCCAGTCCTGTGCTTCGGTCGTGAACCTGCTTTGGGTCGTTGGTCGATGCTAAAGTCCAGGTCATGAAGGCACCGGGGTCACTGTCTGGCCGTCGGGTGCGGCTTCGGCCCCTGGAAGTGAACGACTTCGGTGCCTGGCAGGAGGTGCGTCGTCGCAACCGGGACTGGCTGACCCGATGGGAACCGCAGCGTCTCAGCGGGGCGCCGGACATCGTCGAGGACCGCACAGCCTTCGCCAACCGCTGCTCGGCGCGCCGGCGTGAACGGCAGCGGGGGTCCGGCCACAGCTTCGGGATCTTCGTCGATGGCGCGTTCGCCGGTGAGATCAATCTCAACTCGGTCCAGCGGGGCCCCTTTCAGTCCTGTTACGTGGGTTACTGGATCGACGAGGCCATCGCAGGCAACGGTTACATGCCCGAGGCGCTGGTCGTGCTTGCCCGGTTCGCCTTCGAGGAGTTGCGCCTGCACCGGATCCAGGTGTCGATCGTGCCGCGGAACTCAGCCAGCCGCAGGGTCGTCGAGAAGCTCAAACTGCGTGACGAGGGAACCGCGGTCAGGTACCTGGAGATCAACGGCGTATGGGAGGACCATGTTCGCTACGGGTTCACCGTCGAGGACTGGAACGAGCGTTCCTCCGATCTAGTCGCAGAGTGGCTCAGCAAGCGCCCGTAGCTCGGATTTCTGGACCTTGCCCATCGAGTTGCGGGGCAGCCGGTCGAGCACGTGAATCTGGTCGGGGACCTTGTAGCGAGCCAGGTGTCGGGTGAGGTGCCCGCGCAGTTCAGCCAGATCCGGTTGCGACCCGGCCACCACGATCGCCGCGGCCACCCGCTCGCCGAGACGCTCATCGGCTATGCCGTAGACCACCGCGTCGACCACGCCAGCATGGTCGAGCAGGACCTTCTCGACCTCGCTGGGCGACACGTTGGCCCCGCCTCTCAGGATCAGGTCGGAGCGGCGGCCGCTGACCGTCAGGCGCCCGTTGCGGTCGAGCGCACCGATGTCGCCGGTGTGCAGAATGCTGCCTCGAAGCAGCTCCCGGGTCGCGTCGGGGCGGCGCCAATAGCCGAGAGTCGGAGTCCAACAACCGGCCCACGGTCCCGTACCCGCGGGACGCAGACAGACCTCTCCGGGTTCATCAACGGGCAGCTCCCGGTCGGCGTCGTCGACGATCACCACTTCGAGCAGTTCCAACGCGTAACCGGTCGCTGAGTCGTCCACGGGCTCGTCGATGGTCTCGCGCACGATCCCGGTGGGCGCCTCAGAGAGCCCGTAGCCCATCAGCGCCCGGATATTGAACTTCTCGGCGAAGGCCCGGCGGGTGTCGGCCGGAGTCGCGGCGCCGCCGACGAGGATCGACTCGAGCGAGGCGAGGTCGGTTGGATCGACACTGTCGTCGTGTAGCAGGTCGTGGATCTGCGCGGGCACCAGAGTGGTCCTTGTGAGCCGGTGGCGTGCCACCTGCGCGCAGAAGCCCTCCGGATCGCCGCGATGCAGGACCACGCCTGTCGTTCCCCGTGTCCAAGCCGACACGACACCGAGGATCAACATGTTGAGGATCGTGTGGGCCAGCGGAGTGCCCTGACGGTCGGTCGGCTCGGGCGGGTGGGTGCCCAGCGTGATCAACCCCGGCCACAGGAGGTTGTGCTGGCTGTGAACCGCACCCTTGGGCGTGCCGGTGGTGCCCGAGGTGTAGGCGATCGCCGCGGGCGCATGTGGGTCGATCCGGGGGCTGGGAGCGTCTGCGGGGTCCGCGGTCGAGACTGCATCGTTGTATTCGGACACGTCGATCACGGATGGCCCGGCGGTGTCCAATGACGCGACCACCGGTGCTGCCAACTCATTTGTTGCGACCCACAGGGTCGGCTCTGAGTCGTTGAGGAGATGAGTCTTTTCTGGCGCAGCCAGGTTGGTGTTGACGCCGAGCCAGATTGCGCCGAGACGCTGGGAAGCAAGGAACCCGATCGGCAGTTCGGCACAGTTCGGCAGTGACCAGGCGACCCGGTCGCCCGGCCCCACTCCCAGCGAAGTCAAAGCCGAGGCTGCCTGGTCTACGCAACGATCCAGTTCTGCGAAAGTCCACTGGCGTTCGTGGTCGATCAGAGCGGTCCGTTCGGGGAAATTCTTGATCGGTTGGTCGAGGACAGCGGCCAGAGTCCTCGGCCCGACCGGATATGGGCGGGACGGCCAGCGTCTGATCAGCCCGGTCGTCTCGTCGACCTCGACCTCAGATTCAGTCTCCACTAAGAGGCCGAGCGGATTGATCCTGTACACGGTCGTGGCTGAACGAGGCCGTGGCCCGAGCGGCCCGTGAGCGCAGCGAACAAGAGCGCGAGACGACAGGCTTCGGCGCACCTGCGGTGTTCAATCCGCGCACGTTCTAAGGCTCAGTCCTTGGATCTGATCTGCTTCCGGAGGTTCTCGACAAGGCTCCGAAAGGCCGGTTCGCCAATCGACCAGAGCTGAGGGTGGAGTTCGTGTTCGACGGACTGGTCCGATTCGCTGATGGTGTCGAGTGTCAGGATCGTGGCCTTGGTTCGAGCCGTCAGCTCCTTGGGTTGTGCAGCGGCGCGTGCTGCCAGCGTCAAGCACTCCGAGAGCAGGTCGTCGTCGTCGACGACTTTCCAGACGAGGCCGAGGTCGAGGGCCTGCTCGCTGCGCACGACCTCGCCGAACACGACCATCGCCAGCGCGGTCTGCCGGCTTGTGATCGAGCGCAGGCGCCAGGTGTGCCCGCCACCGGGATGCAGCCCGATCTGCAGGAACCGGGAATCGAAACGGGCTCTCTGGCGTGCTGCGACGACGATGTCGCAGGCCAGCACCAGATTGAACCCGGCCCCGACCGCGGCGCCGTTGACCGCGGCGACGGTCGGCATCGTGCTGTGGGCGATGCGCAGGAAGCCCTCGTAGATCTTGCGCATGCCTTCGGGCCCCTGCTCGGCGCGAAGATTGCCGAGGTCTGCGCCTGCACAGAAGGCCGGAGGGGCGCCGGTCACGACCACGGCGCCAATACCGTCATCGGACTCCCAATCGTCGAGCGCGGCGACGATCTCCTCGTTCATGGCCAAGGTGATGGCGTTTCGCTTGTCGGGGTCGTTGAGCGTCAGCACCGCTACGCGGTCGTGAACTTCTGTAGTGACTAAGGGCATGGCACCTATTGTGGCAGGCCGTCAGCCCAATCCACCGATCGGTCCACGAATCGGCGCCGGTCCCACGTTCGGGGTGGCCGTCCACGATCTGCGCCGGTCCCACGTTCGGGGTGGCCGTCCACGATCTGCGCCGGTCCACGTTGGGTGGCCGTCCACGATCGGGAACTGGGCTCCGTAGCCTTGCCGGATGCGTGAAGCTGCAGATACGGGAGCCGGCGCCTTCGCAGCCCTTCGTTATCGCAACTATCGCCTGATGTGGATCTCGGCGATCATCTCCAGCACCGGACGTTGGTTCCAGGCTCTGGCGATACCCCTCATTGTCTATGACCTCAGCGGAGGAAGCGCAGCTTGGGTCGGATTCGCCGGGTTCACCCAGTTGCTGCCCGTTGCTCTGCTCTGCCCTTTCGCCGGTGCGCTGGCGGACCGTTGTCCCCGTCGGTCGATTCTGATTGCGACTCAGTCGATGCAGTCAGTTGTTGCGGCGATCTTCGTCGGTATGTGGTTCGGCAACGTCCGGTCTCCAGGCGCCTACGTTGTCGTTTCGATTCTGGCAGGCACGGCGAGTGGGCTCAATCTCCCTGCCTGGCAAGCCTTTGTCAGCGAGTTGGTGCCCCACCACACGTTGATGTCGGCTGTCACGCTCAACAGCGCCCAGTTCAATATGTCACGCATGTTGGGGCCGTCGCTGGCGGGGCTGACCATCGCCGCATGGGGTCCAGGATGGGCGTTCGCGATCAACGCGATCTCGTTCCTCTCGGTGATAGTGGCACTGATCTCGCTGCGCTTACCGCGAATTGAAGTTGAACCGAACGGGCGGATGCGTCCGTTGCGCGAATTCGCTCAAGCAGTGGCGTATGTGCGGACGAAGCCCGGAATCTCTACGGCAGTGTTTCTGGCCGCTCTGATCGGGTTTTTCGGCATCACCGCTCAGCAGATGTCGATCGTGCTCGCTGAGGACGTGTTCGGCCAAGGTGAAAGAGGTTTTGGTTGGATGCTCTCAGCAGCAGGTGTCGGAGCCGTCGTCGCTTCGCCGATTGTCGCTGAAACGGCACGCTGGTCGGATCGTTCGCGGATCCAAGGAACTGCACTACTGATGTACGGCTGCGGCATCACCACGATGGCGCTTGCTCCGTGGTTCGCGGTGGCATTGGCTGGAATGTTCGTGATGGGGATGGCGCATATCGCATCGGCTTCAACACTCAACACGGCGATCCAGCTGCAAGTTGACGAAAACGTGCGGGCACGTACGCTCTCGGTCTATCTGGCAGTGTTGTTGTTGGCCAGTCCGCTGGGCCAACTCTTCATGGGGCAGACCGTAGAGATCATCGGACCTCGACAGGCTTTCGTCGGGTTCGGCTTGCTGTTGTCGACCGCGGCGATCGTGTTGGTGTCGACCCACCGGCTTCAGGCGCTCGACGCCGGAAGCGGTTCCTATGAACCGTCAGCGGCCGCTGAAGCCCACCCCAGCACCCCCGCCCCGCCGCGGAAGTCCCAACGTCAACCTTCAACGACGCGAGAAACGGGACCTTCAAGCGACAGGACGTAAAGTTCGCCGTCGGCATCCTGACCGAACGAGGCGAGTGCACCATCGGGCACAGCGACACCGAAATCCCGAAACACCACTTCGCCCGACGAGATCTGCACGGCCCAGAGACGCGACGTGCAGTAGTCACCGAACAGATAGGAGCCGACCAACTCGGGAATCGCTGAGCCCCGGTACACGTAACCGCCGGTCACGCTGCAACCATCGTCACGACCGTACTCCCACACAGGGTCGACATGGCCGGGTGGTTCGTCGCCTCTGAACTCGTGCAGGCCCTCGCGCAGACGCCAACCCAGGTTGGCTCCGACCCCTCCACCGTTGGCGGCGAGCAGGACGGTCACCTCCTCAAAGGCGTTCTGGCCGACATCAGCGATCCAAAGGTCGCCCGTGCCCCGATCGAATGAGAAACGCCAAGGATTGCGAACACCGGTAAGGAAAATCTCAGGAGATCCCCTCGGGGCGCCTTCATTGCTGCTCTCGGCGTTCGCCGCGACCGCGAAGGGATTGTCGGCTGGGATCGAGTACGGCTCGGTTTCCGTAGGCGTCGGCTGAACCCGCAGAACAGACCCCAGCCAGGTCGCAGAGTTCTGGCCGTGGTCGAATGGATCGTTGGCAGATCCTCCGTCACCGAAAGCGATATAAAGATGGCCGTCCGGGCCGATCGCCAGATCTCCTCCGTTGTGGTTCCGGAAGGGTTGTGACTGGGTCAGGATCGTTCGGCGCTCACCGCTCAACGAAGTGCCGTCACGCTTGAAGGCGTCGATTCGGGTGTCGCCGTCGAGGTCGGTGAAATTCGTGTACAGCCAGTCATCGCTGACCGCGATTCCGAGCAGTCCCTGCTCTGCTCGGGGGTTGGTCTCAGCTGATATGTCCAAGATCGTCTCGACCACGCTCTGGCCCGCCAGATCCACCCGCAGCACCCGACCACCCCTCTCCGCGATCCAAACCATCGGGTCGCCACTTGCCACGGCCATATCAATCGGTTCATCGAGAGTGAGGACCGGCTCCAAGGCGATGCCGGCGTTGTGTACATTGCCATCAGGAGTTGCCGTTGGACCATCGGAGCTCGACGGGTTGTCGTCTGCGGACGGTCCGCTCGCTGTCGGGGGGTTGTCCCTCGAACCCGCGGACTCCGGCTGATCAAGGGCTGTTGTCACCCGGGGCGCAGTCGGCCTCGGTTCGGTCAATTCGTTGTCCTGCGCACAAGCGCCTGCCAACACCAACCCACAAGCAATCGCGGCGGCCAGCCGGTGTCGATTCCGAAAGTGCTCCAAACTCATCTCACCAGCCCGAGCTTTCGTCGTCTTGTTCAAGGAAGCGTATGCCGGTTTCGCAGTCGTCGCGGACCGGGCACCAATGACAGCGCGTCGACGCGAGGAGGTTCGGTTCGCGCTCAGAGCCCAGGAGTTCGACAATCTTTGCAGTCCCGTCGATGAGGCGGGACGCCGCCGCGAACAGAACCTCCTCGGTGACGTCTTCAGGTATGAAATCGGCCCGGTCGAGGTAGTAACTGGTAGTCAGCCGGGGCGGAGTGCCCAGGCGAAGGGTTTCGATGAGGGCGTAGAAACGCAGATCTTCGGGGTGCTGCGGCGAGAATCCCCCAGTTTTGAGGTCGATTATCACTTTCCCTGCCCGGTTCCCCTCAGCGTGTCCAAGTGTGAGGTCAACCTTGCCGCTGAACACGAACTGATCGTGAACTTCATATCGGAGCCTGCTTTCGGTGACTGGTCGCCACCGGGTCTTCAACGGAGGAAAGCACTCCATGAACTTCACAACCCGGTCTACGCACTCTGCCCTCAACTCGGCCTGTTCGGCCTCACCGATCTTCTGCAACCAGACGGCAATCGTTTGGTCTGACTCGATGAGACGGCCCATCGCCTCGTCAACGAGTGTCGGCGGTTCTGGTTCTCGACGCCAATGAATCGACAACTCTATCGCCTTGTGGGAGATGGTGCCTCGAGCGTTTGCGACGTTCCATCCGAATTCTTCTTCTGCCTCGGCCAGGTACTTCGTCTCGCATCCCAGGACCTGTGCGAGCGTGTGTTTCGATATCCAGAGTCGGTGGTCGATCTTCCGGGCGCGATCCAGGAGTGGCTCGAGGCCCTGTTCGATCGTCTCACGCAAGTCGTCGCGCAGGGCTGTGTCGAACACGGGCCGGTCAACGCGGTTTGCTCCGAGCAGATCGACAACTTCTTGCTGTGCGCGGTTCCGCTCGACAGGAGTCTCCATGAAACTGCACTTTGGCACAACTTTTGTTGAGTGTCACACCCCGGTGTCAGCATTGGTGCATGCAAGTTTCATCGTTGACGTTCGCCGCCGCAGCCCGGACGTTGGGCCGAGCGGCGAGGCTGCGTGGGCTCATCGTGCCTTGTTTTCGCTCCCCACCGGGAATTGAAGGAGTCCATCGAACAATCAAACGCCGCGCTGGTGTACCGACAATCGCTGTGCAGTTCAAGGGTCGGCCGTGGCCTGCGGTCGTGTCCGACATGATCGAAGGGATCGTTGTTGGCAACGGCCTCAGCGGAGCACGGGCAGATCGCATCCGGGCCGCTCTCTGGCTGGCAATCGACAGTTCCAGCGGACAGGGAGCAGAAGCGTCAACTGATACTGAAGGCCGGCACGGGCAGTTGGTGGCAATCTGATGCAAGCGTTAGCTTATAGTGAAGCCCGGGTGGCGGAATCGGTAGACGCAGGGGGCTTAAACCCCCCGGGAGGGCAACCTCTGTGCGGGTTCAAGTCCCGCCCCGGGCACTGTCTGCACCGTCTCTGCGCACTCGGGCGACCCGAACGCCCGACGAGTCGGCTGCATCCACTGGAGGAGTCATGACCATCTCGGAACAGTCCGTCGACATCGCCGCAGGTTGGACACCTGACCCCGGTTCCTCCCTGTCGCTTCACGCAGACGCCTACACCAAGCAACAGTGGTTCGAGGCCGACCAGCGGGCGATCATCGGAGCGTCCTGGCAGTGGATCTGCCACGCGGAGAAGCTCCGCGGCGGGGGCGCCTACGTCACGGAGAGCGTCGCCGGCATGCCCATCGTCGCAGTCCGGGATCGGGCCGGGGGGCTCCGCGCCTTCTACAACGTCTGCCAGCATCGGGCCCACCACCTCGTCGAGGGGGAGGGGACGGTCGCCAACCTGGTGTGCCCCTACCACGGCTGGAGCTACGACCTCAGCGGCCAACTGCGAGCGGCGCGCCACACCGGTGCCCTCCACGACTTCGCGACCGTTGACGTCTGCCTCGCTCAAGTGCAGATCGAGGAGTTCGGCGGATTCGTCTACGTCAACCTCGATCCGACCGCCGAGCCGCTCGCGGTGCAGTCCGCAGCGCTGGGCGCCGAGATCGCGCAGTGGGCGCCCGACGTCGCGCAACTCACGTTCGCCCATCGGCTGAACTACGAGATCAACAGCAACTGGAAGAACGTCGTCGACAACTTCCTCGAGTGCTACCACTGCCATGTCGCCCACAAGGACTTCGTCTCGCTCGTCGACATGGACACCTACAAGGTGACCACTCACGGCATCTACTCCAGCCACATGGCCGAGGCGGGCAAGTCCGCCAACACCGCCTACGACGTCAGCGGGGCCACCGTCACCGACCACGCGGTCTGGTGGCTCTGGCCCAACACGTGCATCATGCGCTACCCCGGCCGCCAGAACATGATCGTCTTGAAGATCATCCCCGCCGGGCCGAGCCTCACCTATGAGACCTATGACTTCTTCCTCGAGACAGCCGAACCCGACGCTTCCGAGCGCGAGTCGATCGCCTACCTCGATGAGGTGCTCCAGGTCGAAGACGTCGGCCTGGTCGAGTCCGTCCAGCGGGGGATGGAGACCCCGGCATTCTCGCAGGGGCGAATCGTGAACGATCCTGCGGGCTCGGGTCTGTCCGAGCATGCCGTACACCACTTCCACGGGCTTGTGCTCGACCATTACAGGAGGCTGTCGTGACGGCGCCGTTGGAGGGCCGCGTGGCGTTGGTCACCGGCGGACGCGGCGGCGCCGGCCGCGCCGTCTGCGACAGGCTCGAGAGAGAGGGCGCAACCGTGTACGCCGCCGACCTCACCGACCATGGCACGATCGGCGATACCGCCGCGTCGGGCGAGTTCCTGGCGTTCGACGTCACCGACGAGGCGGCGGTCCTCGACGGCATCGAACACGTCGCCGCTGAGCGGGGCCGCCTCGACATCGTCGTCAACGCCGCCGGAATCGAGATCGAGAAGACAGTCGAGGACACGTCCCTGGCGGAGTGGGAGCGGATCTTCGCCGTCAATGTGACCGGCACGTTCCTGACGTCGAAGCATGCGCTCCGGTTGCTGCGTCGGTCCGAGTGCGCATCGATCATCAACTTCGGCTCCTACGACGGCTACATCGCCGACCCCGAGCTGGCTGCGTACTGCGCCACCAAGGGAGCCGTCCACATGATCACCAGGGCCATGGCCGTGGACCACGGACCGGAGGGTGTTCGTGTCAACGCGGTCTGCCCGGGCTACATCGACACCCCCATGCTTCAACAGTTCTTCCCGGACGGCGTCGCTTCCGACGCCGCACGCGCCGAAGCAGCGTTCGTCCACCCTCTCCGCACGATCGGCACACCCGCCGACATCGCCAACCTCGTGTTCTGGCTCGCCTCCGACGAGGCCCGCTACGCGACCGGTCAACTCTGGGTGCTCGACGGCGGCCTCTCCGCCCAAGTCCAACAGATGAGGTTCTGACTCTGCCCGCTCCGAACAGCGTCATCATCACTCCCGCGCGGCGTAGAGCGCCGTCAAAGGTCTAGCCGTGCGGGGGCAACCAACATCGTCTTGCCAAACCAGCGCAAGCGAAAAGTTGGGTGCGGGATCGGCGCGATTACCGTGTAGCGATGGCAACGATCAAGCAAACGATCAGCTCATTCATCAGAGAACACGCACGCGAAGACGGACTGGTCATCTGCACGGGCCATGTCTCGGTGAAGGGCTTGGCTTGCCGGCCAGGCCCCAGCGAACCAACGCATCACGAGCATCATTGGCGACACGCGCCCGAACAGTCTCGCTAAGAGGCCGAGCGGATTCGGCGGACGGTACCGCAGTGGTGTGTCGGGTAGATGATCTGGTGGGAGCCAGTTCAGAGTCGGTCTTGTCAGTGGTTGGTTCGGTGCCGAAGTGTGGGCGCTGCTGCGGCAAGAACCAAATCGTCCCGCGTGAAGATCACTTGTTCGTCACCTGGACTGTAGCGCTCGGTGAACAGGCTCTCGATTATCCGCTGCGCCAAGCTCGGCGTGGACACCTCAGGCCAGTCCTATGGCTGTGGTCGGCGAGCGTCTCATCGGTGGCTGGCGGTGGTCTCGGCGCCGGGCCATCTCAGCACGAGTACTTCTTCGCGGAGTTGCTCGCGTGTGGCTGTGGCGTGGCGGGTGCGGAACAAGTCGATTGACTCGACTTCGTACCCGGCCCGCTCCGCGATCTCGGCCAAGAGTTGACCGGTGCGGATCATGACTCTCAGATACGAGGCCTGGTCGCCCACCACGTACGCAAGGCGAGCGCCGGGTTTGAGCGCATGGCTCAACGAAATCAAGTGACGTGCCATTCCCCCGAAGTACAGCTTGGTGACCCGGTGGTACATGCGCTCGAACCCCGAGTCCTTGTTGAGTTCGATGCGGCGCGTCTCTATCGCGGCAGCAATGCGATCTACCTCCGCGTCGTCTTGCACCCAAACATCGTCGGCATCGCCGCGGTAGACACCGCGGGTGTTGGACCTTACCAGCCCCTTCTTCATAGCCTGAAGATCCGAGCGGCTGCTGAGGTAGCCGAGGAGCACCGATTCGAGGCGTACCGTCCGCGAGTAGTCCTTCTCGTTCGGATACGGAGGTGAGGTGATGACCGCGTCGATGCTGTTGGGTTCAAGGAACTCGCCAACCATTCGGGCATCAGCGTGTAGGGCGACCGCAGAGGTGGTGGCGAACGGTTGGAGTTGGTGCAGGTCGGCACACATCGCTCGCACGCGTTCAAGCCACACGGACACGCCATGCCTCCGCAACGTGCGGAGACAGCCAGATCTGATCCATCCCGGCGAGATTGGCCGTGGAAACCCTCCGTCCCGTCGTGTCGATGAATCGTTGATGGGAGTCCGTCGATGCCATTCCTTGTCCGTAGAGGTGGAGCGGTTAGCATGGCGGCCGTGAGCGGAAACGGGTTCAGCGAAACGGCGTCTGGGCTGCTGGACGAATACGACGCGAGCCGGGCCTACGACGAGGTGTTCGAACCCGACGGGTCGGTCCGCAGCTCCTACACCCGGATCGTCGAACGGTTCCGCGGGCTCGGCGTCACCGAACTGCGGCGCCTCGAGAAGCTCGTCGCCGAAGAGTTCCGCCGTCAGGGCATCACCTTCACCGTCTACAGCGAGGAGGAGGGCACCGAGCGGATCTGGCCGATGGACCTCTTCCCCCGCCTGATCGCCGCAGCCGAGTGGGACGAACTGGCCCGCGGTCTGAGCCAGCGGGTGTCTGCTCTCAACTGCTTTCTGGCGGACTTCTACAACGGCGACGGCGAGGCCCTGGCCGACGGAGTGCTGCCGCGCTGGCTGGTGGTTTCCTCGCAGGGTTTCGAACGCAACGCGGTAGGCATCAAAGTTCCGCACAACGCCCACTGCAACATCGCAGGGATCGATGTGGTGCGCGGCTCGGACGGCCGCTACCGGGTGCTGGAGGACAATCTCCGCAACCCCAGCGGGATCTCCTATGTGATCGAGAACCGAGCGGCTATGGCGAAGGTCTGCACCTGGCTGTTCGACGACCACGCAGTGCAGCCCACCGAGCAGTACGGGCCCATGCTGCGCACCACCCTGGAGTCGATGGCGCCCGACGGCGGCGACTCCCCCCACATCGTCGTTCTGACGCCGGGGATCTTCAACTCTGCGTACTTCGAGCACGCCTTCCTCGCCCGCTCCATGGGCGTGGAACTGGTGGAGGGCCGCGACCTCGTGGTCGACGACCACACGGTCTACTCACGCACCATCGAGGGACTGGTGAGAGTGGACGTGATCTACAGGCGGATCGATGACGACTTCCTGGACCCGGTGTCGTTTCGGGCCGACTCGGCGCTGGGCGTACCGGGGCTGCTCGGAGCGCTGCGCGCAGGCAACGTCTCGGTCTGCAACGCCATGGGCAACGGCGTGGTCGACGACAAGGCCGTGTACCCCTACGTGCCAGACCTCATCCGCTACTACCTCGGTGCCGAGCCGATCATCGAAAACGTCCCGACATACACGATGTGGGACCCCGACCAGCGGGCTGAGGCGCTCAACAGACTCGACGAACTCGTGGCCAAACCAGTCGGCGAATCAGGCGGCGCCGGTGTGTTGATCGGCCCCCACGCCAGCGAGCAGGAACTCGCAGCGGCCCGGTCCCGGATCGAGGCTGAGCCACGCGAGTGGATCGTGCAGGAGCTGGTGCAGCTCTCCACGCTGCCCGCCTTCGCAGACGACCGTCTGGAGTCCCGGCATCTGGATCTGCGGCCATTCATTCTGACCGGCGAGACCACCGAGGTGTTTCCGGGCGGTCTCACCCGAGTGGCCATGCGGCGCGGGTCGTTGATCGTGAACTCATCGAAGGGCGGCGGTTCCAAGGACACCTGGGTGCTGGCCCACGATTCGCCATGATTCTGGCTCGACACGCTGAGGCGCTGCTGTGGACGGGACGTTACCTCGAACGTGCTGAGACGATCTCGAGGTGCCTCAGCTACGCTGCGGACTCGATCACCGGGCTGCGCGCGGATGAAGCCCGCGCCGAGGGCGAGTTGCTGGTCAAGACCCTGGGTCTCACCGACGAACTGCAAGCGGTCGGCCCGCTCGACAGCAGACCGCAACTGGTCGCCTTCCTCTTGTCTGACCGCGACAATCCCGGCTCGATGGTGTCGTCGATCGTCGCGGTGCGCGAGAACCTCCGCTCGGTCCGGGACCGGATTCCGATCGAGCTCTGGGAGGAGGCCAACGGGCTCTACCTCAGGTTCCCGTTCCTCGGCCACGAGAACACGCCGAGCGATCTGCACGAGGTGCTGCTGATGGTCAGGCGGGCCTGCCTGGCCATCTCCGGGGTGCTCAACGAGGGCATGCGGCGCGACGAGGGCCACGCGTTCGTGTTGGTGGGCCGGATGCTGGAGCGGTCGATCTTCACGGTGGGACTTCTCGAGGCCAGCCACAGCGACCCCCGAGGCTCTTTGGACGCCGGACGGATGCTGCGTCTGACCAGCTCGCTGCAGGCCTACCACCGTCAGCACGGCAGCTCCCCGGACTTCCACGGGGTGGTGCGCTACCTGCTGCACGCCGACGACCTTCCCCGTTCGGTGTTCTCCTGCCTGGTCCGCGCGCAGGAGTGTCTCGCCGGCCTGGCCTCGGGCGCCACGGCGTTGGATCGACCGCGCCGCAGAACAGCCCTGTTGCGCTCCCGTCTGGAGTTCGGCGACCTGTCCGAGGCCATGGCCTCGGCGCCGGTGCCCGCGTTGTTGGATTTCGGCAAGGAGCTGGCCGCAGCGGCCAACGAGGTTCAGGAAGGAATCGCTCCGCCTCAGACCATGGCTGCACCTCGCTCCCAGTATCTGCGTCCCGGCGCGATCAGTGAGGGAGCGGGGTCGTGAGTCTGATCGAAGCGGTTGACGGAGAGTGTTCGCGGTGAGGCTCGGAATCACCTACAGGATGCACTTCCGCTACTCCGAGGCCGTGACCGAATCGCAGAACGAGGTGCGGGTGCGACCCCGTGACGATGAACACCAGAGGGTGCTCTCCTACCAGCTCACGTCACGCCCCGTGCAGAAGGTGCTCTCGGTCCTCGACTATTGGGGCACCGTCGTGGAGCATCTTGGTGTCCGTACGCCCCACACTGAGTTGGAGTTGTCGGCGGAGGCGCAGGTGGAGACTGCGCCGCGCTCGACACCGTCGGTCGCTCCCGACCCCGCAGCGCTGAATGAGGAGGACTTCCGCTCAGCGCACCTCGAGTACCTGGTCCCGTCGCAGCATGTGGATTGGGTCAGTGGCGACGTGGTCGAACAGCGGGCCGCCTCAGCGGTTGCGGGCGCCGAATCGGTACCGGCGATGGTCTCAGCGGTGATCGCCGACGTGCGGTCGGCGCTGCTCTACCGGCAGGACTGCACCGACATCGGCGTGACGCTGTCGGAGTTGATCGAGGGGGGCGCCGGGGTGTGCCAGGACTTCGCCCACCTGGCGTTGGGGATGCTGCGCAGCGTGGATGTGCCGGCGCGCTATGTGTCGGGTTACCTGTTCGCCGCCGACGAGACCGCGCTGGACGCACAGGACGCGGACCTGGTGAGCGTGCAGACCCATGCCTGGATCGAGGTCGCAGTACCCGGTTGGGGTTGGTGGGCGCTCGATCCCACCAACGGTGGCGAGGCCGGCGAGCGTCATGTGGTGATCGGCTGCGGTCGCGACTACGGCGACGTGCCTCCGGTCCGGGGTGTGTTCACAGGCTCCGGGGTCGCCGCGGTCGACGCAGAGGTGTTGATCTCCAAACAGGCCGACGGCGCTCCCGCCCAACCGGTGAGCAAGCCGAGCGGTCCGTTGAGCGCCCCCACCGCAGTTCAGCCCTCAGACCATCAGCAACAGCAAGTCCAACAGCAGTAGCGGCCCGCAAGCCCACCCGAAGCCTGCCTTGACGAACACCCAGATGTGAACCTCATTATTTTGTTGTTTAAATGAGCTAAACAGTAATATATTGTTGGCATGACAAGAGGAGTTCCGATCAGCCGGGTCGCGGCGGATGCTGCACGCCTTCTGGGGCGCCGGATTGCGCTCGGGCGGCGGGAGCGCAGATGGACGGTCGCGCAGCTCGCGGAACGAGTCGGCGTGTCCGAGGGAACCATGCGAAAGGTGGAGCGCGGCGACCAGTCGGTCGCGCTTGGCACGGTGTTCGAGGCAGCCTCGATAGTGGGTGTGCGACTGTTCAGCGACGACGCTGCAACGCTGCGTCGGGAGTCAGAACTGGTAGACGCTCGGCTCGCTGTGCTTCCCGAGAGAGTGCGGCATCGAGCTGTTCATGACGATTTCTGATCCGCTGCTCAACCCGAGCAGCGTCTTCGTCTGGGCTTGGCTCCCAGAGGCTTCCGAGCCGGTCGTGGCGGGCCGCCTTGACGCCGATGGCGAGGTTGCAACGTTCACCTATGGCCGCAGCTACCTGGACAACCCAGACACCGTTGCGCTGTATCTGCCGGACCTGCCGCTGCAGACCGGACCGATAATGCCGACCTCAGGCAACCTGCCGGGATGCATAGCGGACGCTGCGCCGGACGCATGGGGGCGCAGGGTGATCCAGCACCAGCACCGCCGCGAGCATGAAGACCTGCCAGAACTCGGATATCTGCTCAACTCGGGTTCCGATCGGATCGGAGCGCTTGACTTCCAACCGTCGCCCTCGGAGTACATCGCTCGCAGCGGGGAGCACGCCACGCTCAACGAATTCTGCTATGCCGCCCGCTGCGTCGAAGAGGGACTTGCTCTGCCACCAGCGTTGGAACGAGCACTGCTGCACGGCACTTCGGTCGGCGGTGCCCGCCCAAAGGTAACGCTCGCGGAGGGAGCGCGGCAGACGATCGCCAAGTTCAGCTCTTCAAACGACAGCTTCCCTGTCGTCAAGGCCGAATTCGCTGCGATGGAACTCGCACGCAGAGCCGGCATCGATGTCGCACCAGTCGAGATGGGTTCCGCCGCCGGCCGAGACGTGCTCCTCGTGGACCGCTTCGACCGCACACCAGGAGGCGGACGTCGAATGATGGTCTCTGCGGCGACCATCCTCGACCTGCACGATGCACTCGGCATGGCGGGGCGCTACGCGACCTATGTCGACCTCGCAGACCAAATCCGGGCTCGTTTCGTCGACCCGGACGCGACGCTGCGCGAACTGTTCTCCCGCATCATCTTCAACATCTTGACCAGCAACACAGACGACCATGCGAAGAATCACTCTGCCTTCTGGGACGGCAACACGCTGGCGCTGACGCCCGCGTATGACATATGCCCGCAGCTGCGCACCGGGGGAGAAGCCAGCCAAGCGATGGCATATGGCACCGACGGCGCCAAGAGCAGCCAGGTCGAAAGATGCGCCGAGCACGCTGCCAGCTATCACCTCGACCCCGATGACGCGCGCGGCATCTTCGAATATCAGATCGCGGTGATCAGGCGCGATTGGAATGAGGTCTGCGATCTCGCATGCTTGACAACAGCCGAACGCGATCAACTATGGGGTCGCCAATTCCTGAATCCGTTCGCCTTGGGCGAATAGCCGGCTTGATTCGCCCTGGCTCTTCCACGCCGAAGCGGCCGGCGTTCACGGCAGCGGACGCCGCCGGCCAGAATCAGCACCAATAGACGCCCAACCGCAGTAGCGGCCACACGCCCCGCTGCCCTGCTGCTGTCAGCGATTGCTGTCAGACACCCTGTCTAGGATGTGCAGCGCACGAAGATGTCGAGTCAGTTGGAACTAGGACCGGGCCTACCGAACCCGTAGAGAGGCGCAACCATGGAATCCACAGCGATTGAGAGCGGAGTAGAACGGGTCGGCCGTGAACAGGAGTTTCGTCGCCGCTGGTATGAGGCGCACGCCAGCCGGCTCGTTGCCGACGAGCGGGGGAATCGACAGGCCAAGGCAACGTGGGACGAGTTCCATTCGAGCGGGGCTAAGGCGCTTGAACTGCTCGATGAACTGGCCCGAACGGGTGACCTCGAGTCGTTCAAGAAGGGTACGCAGAAATGGGCGCCAACGGCGGTCGGGTTCAAGGGAACGATCGGTCAGATGACGCTGAATATCCTTGTCAAACGCGCGGACGAACCCGACCGGGTAGCGAGACTGCTGGTCGAATCGTTGAGAGTTCCCGAATCTGACGAAGAAGCCTTCGCCAAAGTCGGGGCGCTCGCCGATTATGCAAGGACTATAAAGAAGGGTGCCTCACCAGGACTCGCCAACGTGCCCTTCATCTTGTCGTACTTCTGGGGCCTTGCAGATCATGAGCTCTGGCCGGTGATCTGGCCGAGTGGTGCGGTTTTCGTCGAGTTCTTGACCGGGACGAGCCTGCCCTCCGATCCAGTCGAGCGCTACCGGACTTTCTTGGAGGGAGTTCGTGAGGTTTCGACCGACAACAGCGAGTTCGAGATGACCGCGGCCTGGTGGGACGAATGCGAAGACGGGACGTGGATGTTCCTCGACAAGGTGCTCATGGATCGAGCGGTGTTCGGCTTTGATCAATCGGCACCAGTAGAGGAGCGAGAGACCAACGCGCGGGCGCTTGTGACCATCGCGGACTATTGGGGAGATTGGCTCGTTGAGGAGGTCTCTGAGGCGCTCGGACGTGAGCTGAAATACAGCAAGCCCCAAGTCGAGTGGAGGAAAGGCCGACCCAGAGGGGACCTTTGGGTGGAGTGGTTCAGCAGGGAGGCGCCGGGCCTGGGGATCCGCGTATGGGTAACGAACCGTGGTGCTGCAGTGGCCTTGCGACCAGGATTGATACGCAAGGGCAAGGATTGGCGCGAAGAGGTCGCGCCGATCCTTGAGTCAGCGGACTATCCAGGGTGTCGCGTGCTCGGCGGGCCATCCTCGTATATCGGCGAGGATGTCGGGCTCGGCGGGGCCCACTTGGCGGAGTTCGTTTATGGACGATGGTTCGAGCGGGAACAATTCGCCGAAGTCGACCTCGCGGCTACGGTTGTCGAGGTCGCTGAACTCTTGAAGCCGCTGTACGACGAGTTGTTGAACCTGGCGGTAGGCGAACCGCTCCCGGTCCCAGTTGGCCCTCCCAGTACAGATGATCCGCTGTCCCCGTTCGTTGAGGAGTATCGTGTGGAGAGCGGATATCCGACTCCGGCCGATGAGAAGCACCGCTCGGAACGACGAGGTTTCGCAGAATTGCTCGCCCCGGACGCGTTGTTCGACTTGAGCAAGCTTCGCCGAATCTGGAACACGGGAGCCTACGGCCGCCCGGGTCCGATGCCTGAGCTGAACCGCTCCTTCGGTGCTGCAAGCGATGCGGAACGGCAACGGATGTTCGACGCGATCCAGCACTTGTGTTGGGGAGAGGACCCGGATGCTGAGCGGATCGATTACATGCTCACTGACGATGATCTTCGCATCAGCGGGCTCGGGGAATCGGTCATCATGAAACTCCTCGCGATCACGCACCCTGAGACCTACATCCCGGTTTTTCCATACAGTGGTGTCAAAGGGAAACAAGCGATGCTCAGAGACCTCGAACTGGACGAGCCGACGGGTTCTCCAGGCGAGATCCAAGTTGCTGCGAACCAGTCGATTCGTGAACGCGTTGAGCCGTTCTTTCCCGGTGACACCTGGGGAATGTCGAGGTTTCTCTATTGGTATCTCGAACGACCCGACGAATCCGAGACCGAGGAAGACAGCGACATCCTCGGCGAGCTCGCCGATGAACTGCTGATTGATCGCAGTTTTCTCAGCGTCATTGTCGATCGCTTGAAGACGAAACGGCAAGTGGTGTTCTACGGTCCGCCCGGCACCGGCAAGACGTATTTTGCGCAAGCGTTGGCGGAGGCTCTGGCTCCGGACAGCAACCGTCGCGCGTTGGTGCAGTTCCATCCGTCAAGTTCCTACGAGGACTTCTTCGAGGGCTATCGACCTGAAGAGGGCGAGGCTGGCGAGTTGGTCTATCGGCTCAAGCCCGGCCCACTGGCGATCATGGCAGAGAGGGCAGCCGAGGCTCCGGGCCGGCCGCACGTGATGATCATCGACGAGATCAACCGAGCCAACCTTCCGAAGGTTCTCGGAGAGTTGCTCTTCCTGCTCGAGTACCGCGAGGAGAGCGTGTCCACCCTCTACCGTCCCGAAGGCGAGTTTGAACTGCCGAAGAACCTCTGGTTCATCGGAACCATGAACACGGCCGACCGATCCATCGCGTTGGTCGACACCGCGCTACGGCGCCGCTTCCATTTCGTTCAATTCTCTCCCAACGAAGAACCGATCCAAGGGCTGCTTGATCGCTGGCTGCAAGAACATGACGAGCCGGCTTGGGTGGGAGAGATGGTCGCGCAGGTCAACGATGAGCTCGAAGAAGAGTTGGGGGGATCACACCTTTGTCTGGGGCCTAGTCACTTCATGAAATCCGGCCTCGACGACAAAGAGGTGCGGCGCATCTGGGAGTACGACATCAGGCCCTCCATCGAGGATCAGTTCTTCGGTGACCGCGACCTGATCGACAAGTTCCAGTTCGACCGTGTACACGAGCGCTATCTCGAGAGCTCCGGCAGAGGCGAAGGAACCGGAGACCAAATCGAGGTGGAGGAGTCCCTCGAGAAGCCTCCCGAAGCGACCGATGGACCCGATGCCGACGGTGACGCCGCTGCGGATGGCGGTTCTGATGGCGATGGCGGTTCCGTTGCGGATGGCGGTTCCGATGCTGCTGGCGACGGGGACGCGGCGGGCTAGTGTCCGATCCGATTGAGCTGGTCGAATACGGGTCGACGAAAGTTCCGCTCTCGGCCGGTGCCGCGAGGCGACTCAATGCGGTCGGGCGCGGAGCGGTCGCGGTTGCACTGACCGAGGAACCCGGCGTTTATTCGCTGACGGCTCAGAACATGGTGGGCACGCTCGTCGTCGACGATCTCCGAATCCTGATCCGTCCCAAGATTCGGCCCGACAACCTGTTCCTCCTGCTCGAAGTGGGACTCTCACCCAAAGCGTGGCGACAGGAATCCTTCGACTACACCACCAGCACAGACCTGTTGCCCTCGATCATCGCGTTCTTCGCCCGGACACTTGCGAACACGCTTGCTCGGGGCTTGCTGCGCTCGTACCGGCCCGAAGAAGAACGGCTGGTCGCGCTGCGCGGACGAATCGATGTGGCGTCCCAGTTCCGTCAGGCGGGCGTCCCATTGCCGGTGGCGTGCCGTTACGACGAGTACACGCCCGACATTCTCGAGAACCGCTACGTGAAGGCAGCAGCCAGACTCGCAGTGCGCGTGCCGGGAGTCAAAGCCGAGGATCGTAGACGGCTGCTCCAACAGGTAGCCGCCCTTGAGGATGTGTCGGACGCCCCTGTTCGGGCCGATGACCTTGACCGGTTGCTGTTCACCCGTCTCAACGCCCACTATGAGCCGGCACTGCGCCTCGCCCGGCTCCTGCTGTCGAACCTGACCCTGGTCGACCAGCACGGCGACCGATCAGCGTCTTCGTTCCTTGTCGACATGAACCAGCTGTTCGAAGACTTCGTGACCCAGCGACTCCGCCGTGCGCTGCGGGGCCGGCTCGAAGTTCGCAGCCAGAGCACCGTCCACCTCGGCGTCGGCCGGAAGGTGCGAATGCTCCCAGACCTTGTATTCCGTCAGCAGGGCACAGACGTGCTGGTTGCCGACATCAAGTACAAGCTGACCTCCGATGCGAGAGCCCGCACGAACGACTACTACCAACTGCTCGCCTACACGACTGCTCTTGATCTACGCGAGGGAGTCCTGATCTATTGCCTCGCCGACGGCGGACTTCCCGAACGCACCGTCGCAGTCCGCCACGCCGACAAACTTCTTCACACGCTTGCGATCGACCTATCCGGTCCACCGGACAGCGTGAACAGCGCCATCAACGAGACGGCTGATCGGATCGCATACCGAGCGGGTTCTCTTGTCGGGACCCGACAGCGTGTTCCGGTCAAGAATCTCAGACTGGGAACTGCACCGCGGTGAGCGCCTCGGACGCGATCTGCACGGTGGCCGCGACCAAGGCTCAGGCTTGGACTGTGCGCACGCTCAACCCGAGTGTGCGTGCGGCGTCCATCAGCGCTTCATTGCGGTCGGCTTCGGCGAGGCATATCTCGGCGTCGATAACGCGTGCAGCGGCGATTGCTTCCAGCGACAACAGGTTCAGCCGCAATCCTCCCGACAGCAGTTCAGCCATCGGCCACCCCAACGTGCGCAACGACACCATCTCGATGTCGGCTGGAAGTCGCACGACCGACGCGATTGCCGCTGAGGCCGCGGCAGGGGCCAGCCCGGACAGACGTCGTGACATTGAGCCGACCACCGTCGAGTCGGTCACCGCCCGGCACATTCGGTGATACCACAAACCCGTCGTCGCGATGCGGGAACCGCTCAGTCCAAGGGCCGTGGGTTCCCGGCCCAACAGCACTGCCAGCAGCAAGTGGTCATCTACAACAACCGTGTCGCCCACGGACGCTCACGCCAAATCGGGATCTTGGGCAGCGACGCCGGCGGCGAGTGCCGCGTAGCCGCCCGCTTCTTCGATTGACTGGGCGAGCAGGCCGCGCAGCCCGTCGCCGGCTGCGGGGACGACTAGGACTGCAACACCAAGATCGGCGATCTCGACCGGTCCGCCGTCGGCAAGGTTCCATCGGCGACGGGTCTCCGCAGGGAGTGCTACCTGGCCCCGGTGCGAAACATGATGGCGGACAATCGTCACATCAACACCGTACAAGACGAAAGCACGCGATTACAAGTCTGACGCTTGGATTCTTGCTAACGGCGTTAGCAGATAGGCGCTGACCTGCTGGAACGCCCAAGCTTCCAGCCGCGGCTGTGATCCCCTGACCTGCGGCTCGCCCTCCCAGCACAGACTTGTGCATACTCTTGCGATCGACCCTTCAGGTCCACCGGACAGCGTGGACAGCGCCATCAACGAGGCGGCCGATTGGATTGCAGACCGGGCGCGCCGCGTGTAGGGATGACCAGCCACGGTAGCGCACACGCCCAGATGACGGGATCTTCTCAGACGGGGAACTGCACGGCGGTGAGTTCCTCGGAGGCAGTCCACAGGCTCTGCTGGGTATGGGCGTTGTGGGAGCGGTCGCTGGAGGAGACCAGTATCGGGTGTCCCCTTAGCTCTTGAAACCCGTCAGGGCCGTAGTACTGCCCGCCTTGCGCCGCGGGGTCAGTTGCTGCCCGCAACGTCGGAAGGGCGCCCATCGCGGCGCTCTGCGCCATGACCCTCAACATGGGCGTCAAGAACCGGCCTGCGGGAATATGGCGGCCGAGTTCGGTGTCCGATCCTCCCGGATGGGCAGCCAGAGCAGCAGTCTCGGCGCCCGCTGAGCGGAGTCGGCGTTCCAGTTCGTAGGTGAACAACAGATTCGCCAGCTTTGAGCGGCCGTACGCCGCGATCCGGTTGTAACGCTGTTCGGATTGAAGATCGTCGAAGTCGATCTTCGAAAGAATGCGGTGACCGACGCTGCTGAGCGTTACGACCCGTGACCCGGCCACACCCAGCATGCGTTCCAGGACGAGACCGGTGAACGCGAAGTGACCCAGGTGATTCGTGCCGAACTGCATCTCGAAGCCGTCCGCAGTCTTCAGCCGGGGCGTGTACATGACCCCGGCGTTGTTGATGAGCAGGTCGATTCGTTCGAATCGTCTGCCTATATCCGCAGCGGCACTACGGATTGAATCCAGAGACGCCAGATCAAGTTCTTGCAACTCGAGGCTGGCACTGCCATGGTCGGCTCGGATGGCTTCGATGGCTTCCTGTCCCTTTTCCAGATTGCGCACGGCCAGCACAACCGACGCGCCGCTACGGGCCAAGCCTCGTGCTGTTTCGAGGCCGAGACCGGTGTTGGCTCCTGTCACGATCGCCACCCGGCCCGACTGGTCAGCGATGTCGTCAACAGTCCATTTCGTCTCGCTCATTTGAGGCCACCTCGTCGTTGGTTTGATATCTCAGTGTTGGTCTGATGTCTCAGTTCGATTGACTGTACGGGGGATCAGCGGAGCTGCGATCAGCGCTGGCTGAAGTAGTGGACGCCGAGGAGCGAGCCGAGCGTGCCGCCGACGGTTGACAGGGCCAGGTCGCCGACGGTGTCGTCGTAGGTCAGCGAGAGTCCGCCTCCGGCACCGGTCTCAGCAACGATCCACTCGGCGATCTCCCAGCCGACGATGGCCAACGCGCCGATTCCGGCTCCCAGCAACCAGGCTTCTGCTTTCGATGTTTCGCTTGCAGAGTCGATGCGACGGTACCGCCAAGCGTGGAAGGCCGACACCAACAGCACCCAGTTCAACGTGTGCAGCACGTCGTCTGTCGCGGCGAAGCTGTCGTAGAAACCCACAAGATTGCCGAGCGTGTCGAGCAGGAACGGCAGCACGACGAGTGCGTCCGCGGTCGCCGGATAAGGAGCGAAGCGTCGTCGCCATGCGATCGGAACCACCACAGCCGAAAGCATGAACAGCGGGAAACGGAAACCCATGCCCTTGCCCTCGAGATGGTCCAAGGGAACCGTCAAGGCGACGACGAAGGCGAGAGCCAACGCGACCTTGATCCCGACAGCCACACGAACTCCCCAAACCCCGCTGTCGAGACGAGCTACTCCGCTGTTCATGCTACTCCGCTGTTCATGAATGTGGCTCCCTTGCTGATCGCGGATCGCCTAGCCGAGTTTGGTGGCTATATCGCCGGCCGCCCGCAGTGCCGCGCCGTCGCTCGTCGTGTTCCACGAACCGGGGTACACGGGTCGACCCGCTGCTTCGGCGAGCAGATCGGTGAGCAATGTCACTCGGTCGACCCCGATCGGGGACCACAGGTACAACCCGAAGGCGCCGGGGATCGGATTGATCTCGTTCAACAGGACCGTACCGTCGCCGTCCCACATGAAGTCGACGCGGGGCGCACCGCTGATCTGCATCGTCCCGGCGAGAGTCTCAGCCGCCCCCTCGATAGCTGCACTGATCGCCGAGGGCAGATCGGCGGGCAGTTCACGGGGGGCAGACTCCATCCCCTCGGCACCTGAGAGGTACTTGGTGGCGTAGTCGTAGACGCCGTCTGCGAAAGGCCGCTCGATGGCCGACACCTGCAGCCCGGGGTAGGTGCGCACCGCGATGTTCAGGTCGATCCAGCCTTCGAGGTACGGCTGCACCACAAGCCCTGAACGCGCCGAGGCGACCTGCGACAGCGCCTTGATCGTCGCAACATCGCCGACTCCGACCTCGACGCCGACAGATGAGCCGCCGAAGCGCGGCTTGACCGCCCACGGCGGACCGAACGGAGCAGCGAAGTCGTCGCCCGGTTCGTATGGAACGCTCGGGATCGTGTCGATGCCCACAGCGTCGGCGATTGCAGTGGTTGCCAGCTTGTCCATCGCAACAGCACACGATCCGGCGTTGGGCCCGGTGACACGAATCCCGGCGAGACGGAGCAGCGAATCCAAGCTGCCGTCCTCGCCCGGACCCCCGTGGCAACAGTTCAACACAACATCGACGTCCAGTGGTCGGCTCCGTCTTCGGCCCCGTTCGGCGAATCCACCCGGAATGGTGAAATCGACAGGGGTGAAACCCGCTCGGTCGGGTCCGGCGAAGTCCTTGGCCTCAGCATCAGCGGGCACGCCCTCGAACCTCGCCTGTTTCGTCCAGTAGAAGAGGCTCGTGTCGGTGCCGGCATCGCGCAGCAACCGCGCCGCCTGCAGTCCGGTCAGAATGCTGATGTCGTGCTCTGGCGACAGCCCCCCGAATACAACTGCGACCTTCAACTCGGCCTCCTGGGTTCTGTATTCATTGGTGTTTCAGGCATAGTGGTCGGGCAGATCGTTCTCCCAGAGAACACCGTCACCTGCTCCGAGATTGAGGCGGACCCACTCCCTGGCTGCGTCACGGCTCGACACCTCGACCACGATACCGCCAACCACAGACGCACCACGGCGCAGGGCGCTGCGGTTGGTCCGCCCGACGACGACGAGTTCGCAGCCGGATTCAACTGCCAGCCTGGCGAACTCGGCGTTCTCGTGGTCCTGCAGCGACCCCAGTTCGATCATCCCGGGAGTGACAACCACCGAGCGGCCCTCGTCGCTGTGCTCCAACAGCGTGGTCAGCGCCTCTCTGGCGCCGGCAGGATTCGAGTTGAAGGTGTTGTCGATGATCGTGACACCCGAATCAACAACCGAGACGCCCGCGCGGTGCTCCCCTGTTTCGAGGGCCACGATCAGCGCCGCCAGACGATCAGTCCGCACGCCGGCCTCGACCGCGAGGGCCGCGGCCACCGCAACATTCGATCTTCGCACCGACGGGTGAAGCGATCCGAGCGGATAGGACTCAGCGAAGTAGTCGAGGTGCAGCCCCCTGCCGGTTTCGTGAACCGACACACGAACATCGGCGACGCTGTCCCGACTGCCCGAGCAGCGGATCACCCGGTGAGTTCCGGCAAGCCGATCGGCCTGTCCGGCCAACTCCGGCGAGTCGACGTTGAGTACCACGGTCTCGGCGTTCTCTGCTATCTCCATCTTCGCGGCGACGATCCTGTCGATTGACCCCATGCGTTCGAGATGGACCGGCCCGATCGCGGTGATCGCCACGACCTCGGGTTTGATCCAACCGCAGAGCCCCCGGATCTCGCCTTCGCCGTATGTGCCCATCTCGGCGATGAAGACTTCCGTGGCGGGAGTCAGATGTTCATTGACAGCCCGTGACAGTCCCGCTTGATTGTTCCACGACGCGGGCGAGGCGACGGTGGGGCGGACCGGGCTTACAAGCGACGCCAGATGCTCTTTGGTCGACGTTTTTCCATAGGAGCCGGTGATCGCGACCACGAGTGGACCCACCTCGGCGAGACGCTCTCCGGCGCTGCGTTGAAAGCGCCTTGCGAGCCGCGACTCCAAAGGCACGGCGACCGCCAGAGCGGCGTCCACCGCCACGAATCCGAACACCGAGCAGATCGCCGCGGCCGACCAGGTGGTCGCAAAGACGCTCAGCAACCACAATGCGGCACCCCAGATGAGCACCGCCAGACCAGCGGTGGTCTTCATGCGCCGAGTGAAACGCAGCTTCGACGTCCTGCCGCGTAGAGGCAGCCCCATGGGGGTTGCCGCGGCGATCACCGCAACGGAAACAGTCGGCCAGATCCGCGCGGGGTCGTCCACGGCGATCGTCGCGGCTGCGCCGACCAGCCCGCCCAGGGCCAGCCCCATGTTGGGCACCGGGGTGGTCTCCAGCCAGCGGAACAGCGTTGAGTTGACCGATCCCGGCAGGTAGTGCTCGCGTTGGGCGACGCGCCACCACTTCGGCATCCACACCAACGCCGAGGCCGCGGCGAGCAGAACTGGGATCACCGGCACACCAACCGATCAATCATCTCAACGAAGAGCCCGGGATGTTCGAGGTGGACGTCATGGCCGCAGTCCCGCTCTTTCAGGATCGACCCGTCGACGATCCGCTGCGCCCGTCTGGCGTCCTCGATCGGCGCGGCGGCGTCGCTTCGACCCCACACGAATACGGTCGGGCATCGGATCTCGGCCAGTTCGGTCTCGTATGACTCGTTCACGACTCTGACGAGTGTCTCCCGCATGACACCTGAAGCAGCCAGATAATCGGCAGACCCGTACCTCTTCCGGGCGGAGGCGAGCCGCGAGTCGCTTGCAAGCCCCAACCTGTTGAGCTTTCTGATCGTTCGATACAACAGAGGCGGTTTGCGGCTCGTCTGATCCCGGAACAGGGGCGTACCCGAAACGATCAACCCGCAGACGGAATCCGGCGCGGCCGCCGCGATCTGCAGGGCCACCCGACCTCCGAAGGAGTGACCGACGAGGAGCACTCGTTTCGAGCCGGTCCATTCGGTGACCGCCTCTTGGAGCACTGTTGCGTAGCCCCTCGAACCCATGGCCTCGGACGGCTGCACGGACGATCCGAAACCGGGAAGGTCAGGCGACATTCCAGGCCTGTAGCGGGCGACAGCCGCGAAATCGCGCCGTGAGCGGCCCCAGCCGTGCAGGTAGACGATCGGAACGTCGACAGCAGCAGAAGGAACCTCGGCGATGAGTCCCAGGGTCCCGAATGTTGCTACAGGCATCTAGTGGTCGCTCCCGTCACCCTGCGATTCTAGCTGCGCGGGCGAGTGGGGGCCGTACAACGGTGAGATGCCCGCAGTGTGGTGGGGTGGCGCTTTCGCTCATTCAATCACGGAGCTGCCAACCCCTGTGTCCATCACAACTAACAGCTTGGAATCGGGGCTAGGCGGGAATCGATGATCTCGTGGATTTCGACGGCTGGGCCCTCGCCCCGCCAGTACCGCGGATCGCCGATGGCGAAGACCCGGTGGGCCGGGCCGTCTTCAAATGACCGTGCGGTACCGGCCACGATGCCGTCCACGACGACAGCGAAGGCGATCGACGCGCCCGGCGGTGCGTCGATTGACCCGAAGACGTAGCCGATCGCCCCGTCAGGTTCGGGAATCGCTGTGGGCCGTTCTTTGACCCAGCAGTGTGCGGATTGGCTGGTCGCCCAGTCCGGCGCCGCGGCGCCGATGAGGTCGTGTGCTCCGCCGAGTCCGTAGAGGCTTCCCGAGGTCCCGTCGCCGAACACCTTGTGCATGTCGGCGGCCAGCTCTTCGGTGATCGTCGGGAAGTCCTGCGGCACCTTCACCGAACCGCCGATCCCGTCAACAGCACGGTCTGCCGCCGGCTGCACGCGCAGCATGTCACGCCCGGCGAAATCCCATGGTGCATCAACATTGAGCTGCGCGGCGATCGTGGGCACGACGTCGACCAACTGCACGGGCTGGGATTGGACAGTCCCGCTGGTCTGGCGGGGTTCTTTGAACAGCAGCGGAACGCCGGCGATACCCCCCACGTTCATATCGCCCACTCCTCTCGACCGCTCACCAGCGACAAAGGAGACTCCGTGGTCCGCGGCGACGATCACCATGGCGCGGTCGAAGTCGCCGACCGCTTCGAGGCGATCCAGATACTCCCCGAGCAGTCGGTCGGCGAAGCCGAGCTGCAGAAGGTGGCGTTGCTGTCCGAACCTGGCCTTGGCCTCGTCGTCGTCCCATTTCGAGAAGTATCCGGGGAGGCCGATGTCGGCATAGATTGAGCCGTCCGGTCTCAGCCGCCAAGGCACGTGCGGCAACAGAGTGTGCATGAAGTGCAGGCGGGGGAGATCACCTGCCCCGATCTCGGCAACCTCTCCTCGAAAATCAGAGACGCGGTTGTCGAGGGAGATCAGGCTGTCGAGAAATGCCGTTCTTTCAGCGGCTATGCGCTCGAGGTCGACGGGGTCGGTCCCACCGGGGATTGCCGCGTCGGTGGCGATCTGCAGTGTGGTCGTGGTTTGGCGCCTGCCCGATGATGGCTGAGTGGCTGTGGTCGTTGCCTGAGAGCTGGTTGTGGTGTCTGGTGTAGTGGTCGTGACGTTCTGGGTGGTGGTGCCGGCAGCGGTCGGGGTTGTGGGGGTCGTCGAACCTCGTCCGAAACTGCCCCATCCGGCGCCGATCGACGGAAGCCCCAAGTCCATGCCCTCCGGCGCGACGAGATGCCCGAACACGATCGCGGCATCCTCGAACAGGAGAGTCAATGATCCCTCGTCGCTCGAGTCTGTCGCGTCGTTCCTCGGCGCAGGCACAGGCGCGGTGGTTGAAGGCGGAGGACTCGTGGTGGTGTCAGATGGGATCGTCGAGGCTGCAGCTGGCGTGACCGGCGCGGCGGTCGCCGGGGTCTGGTCTTCGGCTGCGATCAGTTCAAGGACCTGCTCCGGGGATGAGCCGTTGCACACTGAATCAGGGCACAGATCAACGAGAGGATCCCAGGATGAGACGTTGTACACCCCGCCCAACAGGGTGAACAGGTTGTTGGGATACATCGAATAGACGGGCGCCGGCTGAGCCTCAAGCGTGCTCGCAAGCAGTGCCGGCACAGCCCGCTCCGTTGTGAAACCGACCGTCGTGGCATTCTCGAAGACGTGCGAGGTCGCAGCTAGACGCGCGAAATTGGGATAGCGGACCGGGTCGATATGTCCGGCTTCGTCAAGCAGCGAGTTCCAGGGCAACTCATCGAACACGAGAAGATAGATCGGCGGAAACCGTTCGTTCAGTCGCTCGACCAGCGACACTTGCCCAGCGGTACCGTCGCTGACCACGGCGTTGTCGGAGTCGTCCCGGCCGGCGCCGGGTGACTCTGCTCCGTTGGATGCAGCGTTGTCCGGTTGGTCTTCGTGCCCTCCCGAAACGGCGAAGCCGGCCTCGAGGTCGGCCCCGAGCAGGGTCTCGAGCGTCACCGCCTCGACGTCGTCGGGGAAGACGACACGGCTCGTTGCCGAGAAGAACAAGAAATGGACGACAACCAAGGGCCCCAGAACCGCCAACACCGACACGACTGAGCGAACCCGGTCGTGCTTCAGATACAGCGTCATCAGCCCGTAGGCGCCGGCGATGGCGATCGTCGCTACGAACCAGGCCGATCCACCGATCACGTCCACCACCTGGATGACGAACAAGAAGGCGAGCGCCGCCATGGCTCCCCGGAAGATGTTGTCCCCCAGCCGATCCGAGAGTGCGTGCCCGGCGAGCATCACCGCACTGAGCACGAGCGCCGGACCCAGCGCGACCGTGATCGCGAGCACCACAATCTGGCCCGGTGAACTCGAGTGGGCGGTGAAGAACGTCGGGTTCTCGCCGAGGATGCCCAGCAGCGGTTGGCTGATCGCCAAGGTGGCGAGCGCCAGCAGATGAACGACTCGCCACAGCAACGTATTCACACCAGAAGTGTGACCGACGCGCGGCGCTGCCGCACATGGAACCAGCGCCGTGGCCCGGTCAGCGGGTGATCAGTCCCATTGCGGGACGGCGTCGATGAACTCGAGGGCGGCGTCGATGAAACCGAACTGTTTGGGGAGTCCGAAGTGGTCGATGCCCGGGATTGTCTTGATGGTCGCGTTCGGCAGCGCATCGGCGAGCGGCTCGGGAGGCCCAGCGAAGTCCTCGCTTCCGATCACTATCAGACAAGGTGCCTGAACCTTCCCCAACTGTTCGACAGTGAATGGCCGCCGCTCTAGTGCCAGACAGGCGCGCAGGGCCTCGGAGTCGTTGCCCGGAGCGGTTATCAGTGACTCGAATCGGGCCTCCACGTTGCCTTCCAAGGGCCGGCTGTCACCGGAGTCGACTACGTTGCGCCCGATCGCGGCGAGGACCAGCCGGTTCACGCGTTCTGGATACGACATGGCGATGCCGAGCGCGGTGTGGGCTCCCAGCGAGTAGCCGATCACATCGGCCGGCGAGTCGGGGAACCGCTCCAACACGGGTGTCACCAGGTCGTCGTAGGCCTCGGGTTCGGTGGGCTTCGGTGCTTCACCGTGACCCAACAGGTCGATACCGATGGCACGACGACGGGCGTCTTTGAGCAGGTCGAACCAACCAGGTTCCCGCCAGGTCCGCTCAGTCGAGGTGGCAAACCCGTGAATCAGTACAACCGGCGGTGCCATCACCCCACCGGCCCAACCAGATCAGTTCCCGAGCTCCACTCGTCGCGATCTTTCATCCCGCTACCTTTCCAACCTCGGTCGTGCGGCCAAGACGCTCGGGGTCCGGCTCGTGTCCTTGATCCAAGACCTGCTGTCGGCACACATCCAACCAATGCTTTCTAACAAATATTCGTGTTCAAGGTTCAAGTCCCGACGGTGAATCGACTCGTGATGTGATACCAGGGGCCTTCCCACCCACTGGTCTTGCCGTGTTCGACGAGCGTGTCCGCGACGATGTTCCTGAATACCACCTCGAAACGGCCGATGTCCTCATGCATGGCTGCGCCTGCCCGGATGTTCCAGTCGTAGAGACCCAGCGCTTCTCGAAGCTCTCCGCCGGTCTCCGCCAGGTACGAACTGAGCCGCTCTCGCGTGAGGCGTTGAGCAACTGTTTGGTTGTAGGTGCTTGACATTGCCTCCGCCGCCTGTAGGCTTCTTCAAAGCCGGAACCGTCAATGCCTCGGCAAACGGCCGGGGTTGCGTCTTTGCTGAGGACGGCGCATCGTTTGGCGATGGCGCTTGCTCTGGTGCGCCTGTAGGGTTTCGGGGACCAGAAAGGGGCGGCAGCAAGATGATCAGCGCATATTTGGACCCGGCATCTGGCAGCGCGATCATCGGCGCGGTCGCAGCAGGCGGAGCCGGCATTGCGGTCGCGGGCCGCGCGGTGCTCTCCAAGCTGGGGTTCGGCAGGAACAAGTCCTCCAACGAGACCCCGATCTACGACGAGACAGACGACTCTGAAGAAGTCTCTGAAGAAGTCGGCGAGCCTGACGAAATCACCCAGTGATCACCCCGGGTAACGGCCCGGAGTCGGTGTACGACAGCGGATCGTTCCGTGATCCGAACTCCCGTGTCTGGCGTGAGGGCAACCGTGTTCTGCGAGGTCTCAACGAGGTCGCGGCAGCCGAGTTCGCCGCGTTGACTGCCACGAGTTTCTATCGGGGAGCGTGCAAGGCGGGAGACCTGGTCAGCAGCGAGGTGGTCGAAACCGACACATCGGAAGGGTCTGACTGGGCCTTGGTGCTCGAACATGGGCCCATCGACGTGATCACGTACGCCCACGAGTGGTCGTTCTCAATGTTGCAGGACGCGGCGAGTCTCACCCTCAAACTCCTGCGGGCCGCGATCGACGAAGACATGACCAGCAAGGACGCAACCCCTTACAACGTCCAGTTCGTCGGGGCGAAACCGACATTCATCGACATCGGCTCGTTCGAGACCCACCGGACAGGCGAACCGTGGTGGGGTTACCGGCAGTTCTGTCAGATGTTCCTGTACCCGTTGATGTTCACCGCCTACAAGGACCTCCCACACCAGCCATGGATGCGTGGAGCGGTCGACGGCATCACCCCGGAACAGGCGCGACGGGTGCTGCAGGGCCGCCGCCACGCCGGCAGAGGACTGATCCCTCACGTGTGGCTGCACGCCAAGGCTGACCGACGTTTCAGCGGAGGATCCGCAGACACCGTCAAAGACCTGAAACGGGCCGGATACAACAAGAAGATCTACATCGGCTTGGTCGACCGGCTCCGCAAGCTGGTCGACAATATGAGTTGGAACCGGTCCGACTCTGAGTGGGCCGACTACTCGGAGCGAAGCCATTACGCATCGAACGACTTGCTCAGCAAGGCCGACTTCGTGCGTGGAGTCGTGGCGCAACGACAACGTTCACAGGTCTGGGACATCGGCGCCAACGACGGAATGTTCAGCCGGATCGCGGTTGAACGCGCCGATGTGGTGCTGGCTCTCGACGCCGACGCGCTCGTGGTGGACCGCCTGTACCGGGCGTTACGTGAAGACGGCACCGAGGGGATCATTCCGCTGGTCGTGAACCTTGCCGATCCGACCCCAGGGATCGGTTGGCGCGGCACCGAACGCCCACCGCTCACCGAGCGTTCAAGACCCGAGTTGGTACTAGCGCTGGCGGTGATCCACCACCTGGCTCTCACCCACAACGTTCCGACCGCGGCGATCTTCGACTTTCTGATCGACCTCGACACCGAAGTGGTTCTGGAGGTGCCTGCCGAATCAGACCGGATGGTGAAGGAACTCAAGAGCCACAAGCGCGCCGGCACCCATGACGCCTACACGCTCGGCGTGATCGAGGCGCAGATCAACGAGCGGTTCGATGTTCGCCAACGATCAGAACTTCCGGGAGGAACCCGGGTGTTGTTCAATTTGACCCCCAAGGCCTGACCCAGCCGAGCCGCCTCGGTTGGTTCCCGCTCTTGTTCGCTGCGCTCCACTTCCCGCTCTTGTTCGCTGCTCTCACGGGGCCGCTCGGGCCACGGCCCCGCTGTTCCGCAGTTGTCATGGGATCAACCCGCTCGGCGTCTCAGCTGAGAACCGGCACGCTGCTGAGGGACGCAGCGATGGCCTCATCGGAGAGGTCGAAGTCGCTCACGGCCCCGGAGATGTAGGACTCGTACGCAGAGAGATCCAGGTGTCCGTGGCCGCACATCGCGGTGAGGATCGTCTTGGACTCCCCGGACTCCTTGCACGCCAAGGCTTCCCGGATGGTCGCAGCGAGGGCGTGGGTCGGTTCAGGAGCGGGCACGATCCCCTCTGTGCGAGCGAACTGGAGTCCTGCCGCGAAGCATTCGCTCTGTCCGATGGCGACCGCCTCTGTGAGCCCCAGGTCATGGATGTGCGATACCAGAGGCGACATGCCGTGGTACCTCAATCCCCCCGCGTGGATGGCCGGCGGAATAAACCCGTGACCCAGAGTGTGCATCTTGAACAGGGGAGTCGTGCAGGCAGTGTCGCCGAAGTCGTAGCGGTACTCGCCCTTGGTCAGAGTCGGGCACGAAGCCGGCTCGACGCAGCGGATCGTCGGCGCCATGCTGCCGGCGAGCTTCTCGCGCAGGAACGGAAGCGCCAGACCACCGAAGTTCGAACCTCCACCGGTGCAACCAATGAGCAGGTCCGGGGTCTCGTCCACCATCGCCAGTTGGCGCAGGGCCTCCTCGCCGATGACTGTCTGATGCATCAACACGTGGTTCAAGACGCTGCCCAGCGAGTAGCGAACCGCGGGGTCGGCTGCGGCCACCGACACCGCCTCGGAGATGGCGATGCCGAGCGAACCGGGATGGTCGGGGTCCGCTGCCAGCAGCTCACGACCGAATTCGGTCACCGGTGACGGGCTCGAGTGCACCGTCGCGCCCCACAGTTCCATCATCGTCTTGCGGTACGGCTTCTGGCGGTAGGAAGCCGCCACCTGCCAGACTTCGCACTCCATGCCGTACTGGGAGCAGGCGAACGCCAAGGCGCTGCCCCACTGTCCTGCGCCCGTCTCGGTGGTGAGCTTGGTCACGCCCTCGGCGTTGTTGTAATAGGCCTGAGGGACCGCCGTGTTGGGCTTGTGGGAACCCGCGGGGCTCACGCCCTCGTACTTGTAGAAGATCTTCGCCGGAGTGTCGAGCGCCTTCTCGAGTCGGCGGGCCCGGAACAACGGGCTCGGCCGCCACAGTCGCAGCACATCAAGGATCCCGCCCGGGATGTCGATGTAGGAGTCGCTGCTCACCTCCTGAAGGATCAGCGCCATCGGGAACAGCGGGGCGAGGTCTTCGGGCCCGGCAGGTTCCAGAGTTCCTGGATGCAGGGGCGGAGGTGGAGGTGCGGGAAGATCCGGGATCACGTTGTACCACTGCGTGGGGATCTCCGACTCCGGCAAGTTCACCCTGTAATAGTCTTCTGCCATGGCCTGGTTCCTTTCATGGCGATCATCGTCGGTCAGCGCTGGACAATAACCCACAATGGCGCCTTCACGGCAACCGAGGCAGACGGAGACAGCGCGCCTCGGTGGCCCGGACGGTGACATGCAATATGGTTTCACCATGGATCGACCGACCTGCGTGGACTTCCACTTCGACGTCATGTGCCCGTACGCCTACCAGACATCACGCTGGATACGGGCGGTACGCGAACAGACCGACCTGACCATCAACTGGCGTTTCTTCAGCCTCGAGGAGATCAACAGGGTCGAGGGCAAGAAACACCCGTGGGAGCGCGAATGGTCCTACGGCTGGTCGATGATGCGCATCGGCGCGGCTCTGCGGCGCGTCGACATGGCCCGTCTCGACGCCTGGTACGCGGCGGCGGGTAAAGCCTTGCACGAAGACGGCAACAAGCCCCACGAGCCCGACGTGGCCCGCCGCCTGTTGGAGCAGATCGGACTCGACCCCGGGATCGTCGACGCTGCGATCACGGACCCGACCACCCATGACGAGGTGAGAGCCGAGCACGACAAGGTTGTCGCGGCGTCGGGCTATGGAGTGCCGACCCTGTTCTTTGCGGACGACGACGGCAGCGAGCAGACGATCTTCGGTCCGGTTCTGGTGGACCCGCCCCTCGATGACGCGGCGCTGCGCCTCTGGGACACGGTCTGCGGTTGGCTCGAGTTCCCGCACCTCTACGAGATTCAGCGTCCCAAGACCAAAGACGACGAACAGACCATCGCCGGCACTTTCCGCCCATACCTCGAGGCCCGTGACTGGGTTTCGATCAATCGCGGCGTCGAAGTCGGGTTCAGCGAGGACGGTTTCAGCGTCGTCGGACCAGCAACCTAGACCGCGGACGGACCTGCGCAACCGAGCCTGGACCTCAGCGCACGGAGAATGCGCACTGTACCTGTGTGCGCGGAACGCGCAAATTCCGGTACTTGCCTTGTCTCACGGGGGCCGCAATCGTCTAGCCTCAGAATCGTCAATCACCGCTAACCGACAGAGGAATCATCCAAATGGCAACTTCGCAGCCCGCAATCCTCATGGATCTTCAGAAGTACCAGTGGTACGTACACATGAGCCGTACCGAGAACGCCGATCTCGGTCTCATCAAGAGCGCAATAAAGGACAGTCTTGCCGACGCCGAAGCGCAAGGTGTCAACCTGTGCGTTCTCGTCGGTCCGACTCTGGCCGACGACCTCGGGATCGAAACCGACGATTTCCAGGGGTACCCCGGCTACGAGTCCCCCGACGGTTCCCGCGTCGCCAAGGGAACCCAGGAAGAGTTCCTCATGTGGCTCCACCACGCAGACAAGGACCTGATCTGGGAGGTGCAGCACACCTTCCGCAAAGCAACCGCAGGCCATCTCGAAGTGGCCCGCGAGACCCCGACGTTCATCTACAAGAACAGCCTCGACCTCACCGGGCATATCGACGGCACCGGCAACCCCGAGCCTGAGGACCAGAAGGACCGAGGCATCGTCGATGACGGCCGGCCCGGCGAGGGCGGCAGCTACTGCATCGCCCAGCGCTGGGTACACGACATGGACTACTGGGCCACGCTCTCCCTCGAAGAGGAGGAGAACACCTTCGGGCGCACCAAGGCCGACTCCGTCAAGCTCGACACTCAGGCGCCGACTTCGCACCTGTCCCACGTCGAGCTGCGCGAGGGCGCCACCGCCGACGAGTCGACACCCAAGCGGGGCGAGATGGTTCGCCGGTCCACTCCCTATGCGTTCCACGAGGGCACCGTCGGGCTCTACTTCATGGGCTTCTGCAAGACTCAGGCGCCGATGCGTGAGCGCATGGAAGCCATGTACGGAAGCGGTGGCCAGGCGCTCGACGCCATCACCGACTACTCCACGCCGGCTTCGGGCTCGTACTATTTCGCTCCTTCTGTAGAGGCTCTCGAAGCGGCGCTCGCTTAAAACTGCGCGGCGCAGACCGCTGATGAGCGACACACCGCGCATTGCGGGACTGGAACCCGTTTTCACCAGCATCGACGATGGTGACATTCCGTTCATCGCGGTGCGCAGCCAGCGCAACGCCGACGGCTCGGAGTCCCATGTGTGGGAGAAATGGGTGGCGTTCTCTGTAGATCCGCTCTACCTGGCCCTGTTCGCGCGTTGGGATCCGGGCATGATCGTGCGTCACCACGGGCACTACAGCCCGCACACGCTCACGGTCCTGTCCGGTTCCTTCACCTGCGGTGACGTTGAACTGGGCCCGGGAGGCCATATCGAATTGCCGCTCGGAGCCTCCTTCGGCCCGTTCGTTGCGGGCCCCGACGGCGTCGAGCTGTACGAAGTGATGATGGGCGACCCGCGTTCGTGGAGCGAAGACATGGACTCCATGAAGCGCCGGCTCGCCGATCGCGGCGTCGAGCAGTTGCCGGACCCGCCGATCGAGCTTCCGGCCGGTCTCGAGGATCTGCGTGCCGTCTTCTCGGCGGGCGAGCAGAGTTCGGCGGGCGAGCAGAGCTCCGGGGGCTGAACCGATGAGTACACCCAAGATTGTCACCGTCTTGGAGCCCGAGGACGAATACACCCACGAACCGGATCCGGTCTCCAACTACAACGAGTCGATGTACCTCAACGGTTTCGACCTCCAGCGGGAACTGGGCGCATGGTTCAGGATCGGCAACCGGGTCAACGAGGGCTACGCCGAGATGACAGTCTGCATCTATCTCCCCGACGGCCGAGTCGGCTTCATATACGGACGGCCGGAGATCACCAGCAATGACGAGATGCGCGCCGGCGGGCTGGAGATCAGAGTCGAGAAGCCGTTCGAGCATCTGACGATCAGCTACGACGGCAAGGTGTGTCTGCTCGACGAACCCCGCCAGATGGCGAACCCCCGTACGGCGTTTCGCGACAACCCCTTCGTCGACTGCTCAGTGCACCTCGATGTGGCCGGCGTGTCGCCCATGTACGGAGGCATGCCGCAATACGAAGACGACGACCGCCGAACTGAACTCGCCGAGGCATTGTGGGCCACCACCCTCGACAAACTCGCCGTCGCCAACCCCTCCTACCGTGAGGATTCGTAGTTCCCGCGCAGCAAGATCGACTCAGTACAGGTTTAGAGGCCGAGCGAATAGGCGGAACGACACGGTAGCGACCGAACAAGAGCGGAAGACACAGCGTTGCGCCGCGAGGTCGGTCACCTATCTGCGCGTGCGCTCAGGGAACTCTGAGAACTCTGGCAGGATCACGGTTGGCGGCGATGGAGGCCACCGGGAGAGACGCAACAAGGCTCGTCAGACCGATGGTGATGGCAACCGCTGTGATCAGTGACCAGTCAATGGGATAGTGCAGGCTTGAAGCGCCAACGGCGAAAGCGGTGGCCGCGATGAGAAGCCCGGCCGTGACCGACACCGCAACCTGGGTTAGGATGAGCAAGGCCATGTCTGAGCGGGTAGCGCCGAGGGCTCGTCGTCGTGCCATGTGGCGGGTCTGGGTCGTGTTGGTCACAAAGGTGGTCGCTCCGACCAGGATTCCTGCACCGAGCATCGCGAGATTCCTGAGTTGTCGGGCGGAGTCACTGAGTCCGGTGGCGACGTCTCGTCGAAGCGCATCGAGATCGTCTGGCACTGAGGCGGTGAGGTTGATGCCGCCGAAGGAGGGGATGAGGTCGATCAGCCGTTGTACCGAGGCGGGTTCGTCGACCAGTATCAGGACCTGTCGGGCGGCGGTCCAGTCACAGATGTTGCGGGTTGCTGTGCCGGGATCGGCGAACGGGTGCGCTTCGGTTCGTCGTTGGCCGGTGACTGCGATGAAGGCGGGTTCAAGTGCGAGATGCAACGTGCGGGGCGAGCCGGTATGCGTTTGGGGAAGCCGAACCGAGCCGCACGGATCGTCCTGACCCCCGCCGACTGACAGGACGTCGACCGTTGGGATCCGCTCACTGGTCGGCCAGCCTTCGGCGGGTCTGGTGTCCTGGACTGTTCCGAGTGCGATCAGGTTGTCCACGATGGACAGTTCGCGCAGTTGCGAGACTGTCGCCGGGTCGAGGGTCGTGCTTCGTTGAGCGAACTCGCTGTCGGTGATCTTGACGATCCGTTGTTCTGGGCGGTCGAGGGCCGCCAGTGCATCGGATCGTGCCTTCTGGGCCTGGGCGCTGACGGCGAGCGGAATGAACGCCCCGACAGCGGCGATCAGCATCACGACTGCGGTCGCGGTGCGCCGCGCTGCTGAGATCGCGAGCGCCTCACGGGTCAGTTTGACCAGACTGATTCGGCGACTGTGCTGCTGGTCGGTCATGTCTGTCAGTCGAGGGACACCACGCGGTCGGCGTGTTGGATCACGGCGTCGTCGTGGGTCGCGATGATCACCGCCGCACCCGCCCGGGCAGCGTTGCCCAATATTTCCATCACGATGCCGGAACTCTCAGCATCGAGGTTCCCGGTGGGTTCATCGGCGAGCACGATCGTGGGTTGCTTGATCAGCGCCCGGCACAAGGCGACCCGTTGGGCCTGGCCGCCCGAGATGGTCGCAGGCAGGCGTCGAGACAGAAGGTCGGTGTCGAGACCCACCTCCCGCAACTGGTCCCGAGCTCGTGCCCGGAGCCGGCGAGGCGACAACCCGGCGAAAAGTGCTCCCTCGGTTATGTTGTCCAACACCGTGCGCGTCGGGTCGAGCAGGGCGTCTTGAAACAAGAAACCGATGTGGGTTCCCCGCAGCATCGACCTGGAGTAGTCCGACATGGTCTCCGTTCGGTGACCAGCGATTGCGATCTGCCCTCCGATGGGCGACAACAGGAGACCGAGGAGGCTCAGTAGAGTCGACTTGCCGGACCCTGATCGCCCGGTGACCGCCGAGACGGAGCGGGCGTGGAACTCAATGTCGAGGTCGTTGAACAACCAGTCGCTGGTGGGATCGAATCGGAAGCGGAGACAGCGTGCTTCGGCGCTCGGCTCTGCGGGCGGATTCACCGGCCCACCACTACCACTGTGCCGGGGTCGAGCGGCTCGACTATGGCTTGGCCGCCGACAACGGCGACGACCTTTACGTCTACCGCTGAGCCGCTCGCTAGGTGAACGGTCGCATTGGAACCTGCAAGGTCGTCCAGCGCCGCCGAAGGCACGATCGTCCCCTTGATCGGTGGTGTCACGACCATTCGCCCACTGAGCCGTGCCGGATTCCCCGGCGACAACGTCAAGTTCGTCCATCCGTCGAACTCGTCGGGCGGCAGCGCAAGCTCGATCTCCGTCGCCAGGTCCCGAATCTGAGTTCCGAGTACCGTCATCTCGACCTCGGTTCCGGTCGGGTCGCTGACCAAGAACGTCGCTCCCTCGGCCAAGAAGCGATTCTCCTGGATCTCGGTCAGTGTCACGGTTGCGACCGGGGTCGAAGACACACCCACAAGAAAAGGAGCACCTGTCGCGATGAACTCGCCGACCCTAACCGACGGGTCGGTGGAAACGAGTCTCGGCAGCTCGCCTGCGAATATGATGCTTCCGTTCGGCACGGTGTCGCGGTCGCTGACGCCGAGCGTCTCCCACCACTCTTGAACGGCCTGCGCCGTTGTCGGCCCGAAGGATCCGACGGCATCGGCAGCGGCCAAGAAACCAGCTGATACCAGATGGTCTTGAAGCTGTGCAACGTCGATTCCAGCGACACCGAGCTCCATGAGACGATACGCCGGGTGTTCCCCTTCGATGACGACGACCGGTTCGCCATTGACCGTGCCGACCGCCGACCCCGAGGCGACGCTGTAGAAACCGCCGGAGTCGGTGCTCAGAGCCGTGACGACCCCGGTGTCTCCCAGGAAGGGCAGCGACAGATCCTGGGTCCATTCCAGACTGATCGGTACGGGGTACTCCTCTCCCAGCGTGCCTGTGCGCGCCGCAGCCGTCACCGGCTCTGGCGTCTCACTCTCGACATTGTCGACTTCGCCACCGAATTGCTGGCCCGCCCAGAAGCCGCCCCCGACCGCCGCCACGACAAGCGCCAGCAGCAGCACTCGGAAAGAAGATCGCGCTACCACGCCGATTCAGCTGTTCACTCACCGACGACGCTGATACTAATGAAGCCGCGTCGCGAAGGGCACTGGTCGTAGGCCTCCTTGAACGCTGTGAGATTCTCGCGAAACGCAGCGCTGATGAGATCGCCTACAGAGTCGGGATTCGCGGCGAACGACTCGAAGCTGATCAACTCTCCTAAAGCGATTCCTTGATCGATCATGCACTCGCGGAAAGCCACCCAAGCGTTGTAGCTGCGTTCGGTCGACTCCTCGCTCGGTTCCTCATGGATTACGAAACCCTCGTCTTCGAGACGCTGATCGCACAGGTCACCCAATGCACGCGATTCCTCCCGCGACAATGTACCGTTCCTGTCGTAGTGAACAGTCCCGTCCTGAAACAACTCTGCGTCGATGCCGTTGTCTTGAATACACGCGACGAAGGCCCTTTGCTTAGGGAAGTCATCAGCCGCGTTAGCGGGCCTCCGGCTCTGATCCACCGGCTGGTCCCCGTCAGACGAGCAACCGCCAGCCACCACCAAGAAGACCATAGCCGCAGCGACGAGAAGCTTCCATCCAGCGCATCTCATCGTACGTGTCTAGCCGCAGCCGGCACCGCCGGCCAGCAATGGCGTGGCTTGGACTGACCATGTGTAGCGGCTCGAAGCGTCTACCCAGATTGTAAACCCGAACCACATATCATTGTGTCTCCTCGTACCATACGACTCCAAGTAGTGTTTATGCAGAGTCAAGGTGCTACCCGAATAGGACTCTGTGAACAGATCGTACCCGCGCTGGCACCCGATCCTGCCTTCCCGGTAACCAGCTGACGCTGGACCGGCGAGATTGACCAGCAACAAGACGACCACGGCCACAAACGCAACACTGCGACGCTTCAACTTCTTGAACACGGTCGGAACCTGCTTTCAAACGCTCAATGGTTAGTTTCGATGAATTATAAACTATGATTATCAATCTTGTCAAACAGATTTGTTAGACCGCCTCGAAGCGTCGGGCACCGAAACGATTCAGGCTTCCAATAGAGCCTTGAGCACTGGGGTGATCGGGTCGGGGTACAGGGCCTCGTCTACGTCGAGCAGGGCTCGGTTAACCCAGTGATTCATGATCCGTACGACGATCGCGGCGTGGCGGGCGGCGGCGAACAGTATCCAGGGGCCGATGTCTGTGACCTCATGGTTGCTCACCGTCGAGCAGTGCTCCACCCGCTGTTGCGACTCGACACATCGTCATTGTTGGTCCGCCCAGAACCCGGCCCCGCCCGCCGACGCCACAACAAGCGCCAGCAGCAGCACTCGGAAAGAAGATCGCGCTACCACGCCGATCCAGCCTGTTTCACTCACCGACGACGCTGATACCAATGAAGCCGCGTCGCGAAGGGCACTTGTCATAGGCTTCCTTGAACGCTGTTAAATTCTCGCGAAACGCAGCGCTGATGAGATCGCGTACAGAGTCGGGATTCGCGGCGTAAGACTCGAAGCTGACCAACTCTCCCAAAGCGATTCCTTGATCGATCATGCACTCGCGGAAAGCCACCCACGCGTTGTAGCTGCGTTCGGTCGACTCGTCGCTCGGTTCCTCGTTGACGACGAAACCCTCGTCTTCGAGACGCTGATGGCACAGGTCACCCAATGCACGCGATTCCTCCCGCGACAGCGTGCCGTTCCTGTCGTATTCAACTACCCCGTCCTGCAACAACTCTGCGTCGATGCCGTTGTCTTGAATACACGCGACGAACGCTCTTCGCTTAGGGAAGTCATCAGCCGCGTTAGCGGGCCTCCGGCTCTGATCCGCCAGCTGGTCCCCGTCAGACGAGCAACCACCGGCCACCACCAAGAAGACCATAGTCGCAGCGACGAGAAGCTTCCATCCAGCGCATCTCATCGTACGTGTCTAGCCGCAGCCGGCACCGCCGGCCAGCAAAGGTGTGGCTTGTACTGACCATGTGTAGCGGCTCGAAGCGCCGACCCAGATTGTAAACGCGAACCTCGCATTGTCATACTCCCTCGTCCTATACGACTCCAAGTAGTGTTGGTGCACAACGTAGGAGCCACCCGAATAGGACTCTGTGAACAGATCGTACCCGCGCTGGCACCCGATCCTGCCTTCCCGGTAACCAGCTGACGCTGGACCGGCGAGATTGACCAGCAACAAGACGACCACGGCCACAAACGCAACACTGCGACGCTTCAACTTCTTGAACACGGTCCGTTCACTCACACCAGCCCAATACGCAGACCAATGGGCGAACAACAACCAGAAGAAACTCTCATAACAACCGGACCCAAAAACGGGGTCGGCAGCCTCCATCGGTGGTTGCGACAAATCGGCCATGATGGCCGGTGACTAGTCAGCAACCGGACCGATGGAGGTTTCTAGTATGGCACGGCGTTTGTGTTTCGGTGAGCGGACGCGGATCGAGGCGATGTGTGCGACGGAGTTGGGTGTGGACGAGATGGCGGATCGGTTGGGTCGTCACCGGTCCACGGTGTATCGAGAACTCGACCGTGGCGGCGGCCGTGGCTGTTATCGGGCGGGTCGTGCTCACCGGCGAGCAGCCGCTGACGCGGCTCGGCCGAAGACTCCGAAGCTGGCTTGTGACAAGGTGTTGTCTGAGGAGGTGGCTGATGGGTTGAAGCAGAACTGGTCGCCTCACGCGGTCTCTGCGGACCTGCACGCCAGGGGCTTGCCCACGGTGTGCGCGGAGACGATCTACCGGGCTTGTTACGCCAACCATCCCAACAGCGGCCTCGAGGCGGGTTCGTGGAAGAAGCTGCCGCGCGGTCGGCGCAGGCGTAGACGCCGCAGCCGCCGCGAAGCCGCTAAACGCAGCGTGCTGGGTGATTACAAGCCTTTGAGTGCCCGCCCCTCAGGTGCAGACGACCGTAGCGAACCGGGGCACTGGGAAGGCGATCTGATGATCGGCGCGAACAACGCCTCAGCAGTCGCCACGCTCGTCGAACGCGTCAGCCGCCACACCCTGGTAGTCCCGCTGAGCGACGGCTACAGCGCCGACAACACAGCCGCCGCGGTAACCGCCGCGCTCAGGCGTCAACCCGTCGAGATGCTCAAGACCCTCACCTGGGACCAAGGCTCTGAGATGGCCCGCTGGGCCGACATCGAAGCGAACCTCGACATCGAAGTGTTCTTCTGTCAACCGAGATCGCCGTGGCAGCGACCCAGCAACGAACAAACCAACGGGCTGCTACGACGCTGGCTTCCCAAAGGAACCAACCTCAACTTGAACCCCATACAACTCGCGCTCATCCAAGACAGCCTCAACCACATGCCCCGCAAACTCCACAACTGGAAACCAGCCCAACACATCTACACTATGCTTTGTCGCAACCACCGATAGAGCTTGCCCACCCCCGTCCGGCCGCAACTCCGAGTCGATACCGTTGTCTTGAATACACGCGACCAAGGCCCTCTCCAAGGGGTAGCCATCAGCCGCGTTGCCGGGCCTCCGGCTCTGATCCACCGGCTGGTCCCCGTCGGACGAGCAACCACCGGCCACCGCTAAAAGGACCGTAGTTGTAGCGACAAGAAATTTTCGCCCAACAGACTTCATCGTTCAGGATTGTATGAAACTGGCCTCAGAGTTGTGTGCAACCCCATAGCCGTATGACATGGGTGTGGATTTAACCGACCAAACTCCGTAATTCTTGCCACCGTACCAGATCAACCGAAAATACCCCGTGTAATGCAACGTCGTGTTATACGGCTCCAAGTAATGTTCATGCCAAGTATATGTGTTGACCTGTCGTATCGGTAAGTCTGATGTAGATCTCGGCTCGCTGCTGCCCTGTCAGGGCCACTCTGGTCTCCCATCCAATTCGTTGTGGTCGAGTCAGGGGGGAAGTGGCTTACAGGCATCACAGTATCATCAAAGCCACTCGAAGACAATCTGATCAGACCCACAGGAGCCGACGCACAGATGCAGCAAGCACAGATGCAGCAAGCAGAGATGCAGCAAGCAGAGGGTCATCGTTTGACTGCCCGCCGCGGGACGGATACCACGAGCCATGTCCAACAGTTTGGTCGAGCCTTCTCGCGGCTTCGGGCACCGCGAGGATTCAGGCGTCCAACAGAGGTCGCAGAACCGGGGCGATCGGGTCCAGATACACGGTCTGGTCTGCGTCGAGCAGTCCCCGGTCGACCCAGCGGTTCATGATCCGCACGACGATCGCCGCGTAGCGGGCGGCTGCGAACAGCACCCAGGGGCCGATGTCTGTGACTTCATGGTTGCCCACCGTCGAGTAATGCTCGACCTGCTGCTGCAGACTGGGCACACCGGCCGACACTCCGACCCCGGCGAGCGCGTGGGACCATTGCTCGAACATCAGACACCAGCCGAGATCCATCTCCGGGGGCGCCAGCGCAGCTGCCTCGAAGTCTGTCAGACACGCAGGTTGGAAGTTCTGCCAGATCACGTTGCCGAGTCGAGCGTCTCCCCAGGTGAGCACGGTCGTGTCAGTCCTCGGAAGTTCCTCGGCCACGCGGTCGAACGCCTCCAACATCAACTCGTGGGGCCGCCCGTCAAGTTCCCTCTCTGCGTAGTCGCGCCAGATCTTCAGTTGTCGGCGCCCGTCGTTGACGTCGCTGTCGGTCAGCCAACCGAGGCCGGCCTCTTCGATGTCTACCGCATGTACACCGGCCATGACGTCCAGGCACCTGCAGCCCATGAGCTCGCGCTCGGCGGGACTGGCCTGCGCATAGAACCCCGTCGACATGTAGGGCGGATCCTCTCGCGGGATGTCTCCGCCGACGAAGTCCATGACGAAGAACGGCGAGCCGAGCACCGCGGGGTCGGTCTCGTATCCGATCAGCGAAGCGATGGGGACATCGGCATGGGCGGCCAGCGCAGACATGACCCGCCACTGGATCTCGATCTCGTTGTCGAGTTGGACCTGCACCGGGTAGACGGGCGGTTCAGGCGTCTCACGGCGCAGCACGATGGTGCGCTCCTCGGTTGCAGAGGATGTCGTCACCGTGATCGGCACGATCAACGTCTCCGCGGAGTAGCCGCCACCGGGTCGACCGAACACGCCGACCTCGACGTGGCCCACGTCGTCAAGACGTCCGGTCAGCCACGCCGCTAGCGGCTCGGCCGTGCCGTCGTATTCGTCGTTGGGCGGTTCGGTCACAGAGATACATTTACCGCGTCGTTCGGGTCTGTCGAACCGGAGTACCCTGCCAGTCATGCTCCGTCGCCGGCTCCTCGGGTTGTTGTCGGGTGCGTGGTTGCTGACAGCGGCGCAACCTGTGGCGGCCCATGGCACTTCAAGCCGCACGGATCTTCCTTTGCCGGCCTGGCAGATGGCCTGGGCCGCGGCGTTCTCGGTGATCGTTTCGTTCGTGGCGCTCGGAACATTTTGGGAGAAGCCACGACTGGCCGCCGCCGCGCCCGGTCGACGTCTCGCCTCTTTGGCGTCGGTTCCCGCAAGGTTCTTGGAGGCGGTGTGCAAACTCGTCGGGGTTCTCGGTTTTGCAGTTCTTGTCGGCGCAGCCTGGTGGGGAAAGCCCACCACGGCGGTCAACATTGCCCCGACTGCTTTTTTGATCTGGTTCTGGGTGGGGCTGCAACTTCTTTCAGTGCTGTTCGGCAATATTTGGAGCGTGTTCAACCCGTACGTCACTATCGCTGACGTCGCAGCGTCATTGAGGGCCAGGATCGGCAAGTCATCGGTCCCGTCGGTGAACAACGGCATCGGCAACGGACATGGTGGCTGGGTTGCGGTGGCATTGATCGCGGCGTACCTATGGTTTGAACTCGCTTACCACAGCACCGATTCACCCCGTTCCGTGGCAGTCTTCATCTCCGCCTACTCTGCTGTGATGTTCGTCGGCGCGTCCGTGTTCGGACGTGGCTGGGTTCGCTCCGCTGACGGTTTTGCGGTGTTGTTCCACAAACTCTCGCTGATAGCCCCGATCTGTCGCGACGACGGTCGCCGACTACGGCTGAGAACCCCGCTCTCAGGGCTCACCACCACAGGCGGGAGCCTCGGCAGCGTCGCATTCATCCTGACGGTGCTGGGAGCAACGACTTTCGACGGTTTCACTCGCAGTTCGATCTGGCTTGATCTGACCGGAGACCTCGCCGGTTGGGAATCTTCGGGGTTCAACACGATCGGCCTGGTTGTGATCGTCGCGTTCGTTGCGTTGCTCTACATGTCGGCAGTCAAAGTGATGGCCGTCGTCACCGGCGACTCAACCAGAGAACTGGCACAGGAGTTCGCCCCGACGCTGTTGCCGATCGTGGCGGCCTACGCCATAGCCCATTATTTCAGTACTCTCGTGCTGGACGGACAAGTGTTGATCAACCTGCTGTCTGATCCCCTCGGCCATGGTTGGGACCTGTTCGGCACCAGGGATTACATGATCAATTGGACGCTGATCGACCCTCGCGGAATCGCTTGGGTTCAGACTGGCTCGATAGCGGTCGGGCATGTGGCCGCAGTGGCCGCGGCACACGACCTGGCAATCGGCCGGTATCGACGCGAAACGGCGTTGCGGTCCCAGTATCCGATGCTGTTTGTGATGGTTGCGTACACAGTGATCGGTCTGCTGCTGTTGCTGGGAACTTGATGAGTGCTGCCGTCAGCGCCTTGATAGTCGCCTCAGGAGCACCGTTCAGAGCCGTTGAGGCCGCCCCGCGAACGGACCTTGTGATAGCAGCCGACGCGGGTCTCGAAGTGTTGTTGCGTGCAGGCAGGCTGCCCGACGTGGTGGTCGGCGACCTTGACTCTGTGGACGGGCCCACACTCACCGCGGCGACCGCGGCCGGGGTTGAGGTTCAACAACATCCAACAGACAAGGACTGCTCGGATCTTGAACTGGCCCTGGCTGCGGCAATAGACAGCGGAGTTGAACGGATCCATGTCGTGCTCAGCGACGGAGGCCGTCTCGACCATCAGTTCGCAAACTTGTTGGTTCTGGCATCGAAGCGGTGGCGACGAGCCGACATTGATGCGGTAGTGGGGGAGCATCGAGCGTGGGTCGTGCACGGTGGAAGAGAACTGAGGGTTCCGCTGGCCGCGGGCGAGGCGTTGGCGCTTCACTCCCTGGGAGAAACAGCGAAAGGCGTGACCACCACCGGTTTGAAGTACCCGCTTGTGGATGCGGACCTTCCCACTCTGGCTGCTCTTGGCATCTCCAACCAGGCGGTCGTCAAGGGGCCGACGATCAGGATCGAATCCGGTGTGGTGATTGTCATCAACTCGTCCACGCAGTCCAACGCCGGTTTCGCCGTTCAATCGTGAGGGGCACACCGAAACAAGAACTGAGCAGATCGTCGGTGAGGATTTCAGCCATCGGGCCCTGAGCCAGGGTTCGTCCGTCGCGAAGCAGCAGACAATGAGTGAAGTGTTCCGGAATCTCCTCCACGTGATGGGTCACCAACACCATCGGGGGATTGGCGGGATCGCCGGCGAGGTCATCGAGCATCGAGACGAACTGTTCTCGGCCCCCGAGGTCGAGCGCGGCTGTTGGTTCGTCCAACAGCACCAGCCCAGGATTGGTCATCAGCGAACGCGCCACCAGCACCCGTTGTCGCTCACCTTCAGAACACGCACCGAAACGCCGCCGGCTGAGACGACCCGCTCCGACTCGATCAAGTACAAGTTGTGCATCGGTGCGGTCATCGCTGCTGTATTCGTGCCACCAGGGTTCCAACGCCGCGTTCAGAGCGGTCATCACAACGTCGATCACCGGCAAATGCGGACGCAGCATCTTGGCCAGAGCCGCGCTGCAGAACCCGATACGTGATCGCAGCGCCCGAACATCGGTGTGCCCGAGCCGTTGACCGAGCACTACCACCTCCCCAGCCGATGGATGCAACCACATCGAAGCAATCTGCATGAGAGTCGTTTTCCCGCAGCCGTTGGGGCCGAGAACCACCCAATGCTGATGCTCCTCGACGCTCCAATCAATGTCACGCAATATCTCGAACCCGTCAATCGTGTACTGCACTCCACGCAACTCCAGAACACCGTCGACGCTCGAGTGGGTGTCGACGGTGTCGGTCATGTGAACACACGCACCAGCAGAGCAACCGACGCAGCAGTCGCGCCCAAGAGCACAATCGGACCCAGACCGCGGGCATCGACGTGTTTGCGCAACGGTCCTGACACAGCAAATCCTCCGACCGCGCCGGGCACCAGAGCAGCTCCGACGATCAACTCGTCGACCCCGAGCCGACCGGCCAGCGCGATGCCAGGTACAACCATCAACAACCCGACAGTGAAGTACATGCCCATCGTTGAACGGAACTGCGGTCCCGGGCGGTTCCGCAACAACAAGGCCATCGGCGGCCCGCCGATACCGACCGAAGTGGCACTGAACCCGGAGAAACCGCCCGCGCCCACCAGCGTCACGGCGTTGGTTGGAACTCTGATCGGGCCCATCGACAGCACCACTGCGACCAAGATGACGATTGCAACCAGCAACTGCAGGCTAGTGTCGGTCGCGCTCGCCAACACCAGCGAACCGACGACAGTCCCCGGAAGGCGCCCCGCCGTTCCCCATCTGACTGCCGACCAATCAATGTCTTTGCGTTCTCGCAGCGCGGTGGAAGTTGTAAGGACTGCGTTGCTTACAAAGATCGGTCCCGGAACCAGGTCCGGGTCGAGCAGGGCGAAAACCGGAATCGCCAGCAGGCCGCAACCGAACCCGACTGAACCCTGCACGCACGACGCCACCGCGATTACCGCCACAGCAGCCGCGATGACCCCAGGGTCGACGTTCATTGGCCCACCCCGCTCCTGTGCTTCTGTGGACTCTTCAAATCAGCCTCATTTCGCCCCGCCGTGGGTGACCCAAGTCGCGTGCATGGCCTCATACCGGCCCCTTGAGGCCACGAGGTCCTCATGGGATCCTAGCTCGACTATCTCCCCGTCATGAATCACCGCGATCCGGTCGGCTCTGCGCGCAGTAGCCAGACGATGGGCGATGATCACCGCGGTTCGACCCTCCAACACCACGTCGAGGGCCCGCTCAACCCGCGACTCTGAAGCGAGGTCGAGGTTGCTGGTGGCTTCGTCGAGGATCAACACGCGGGGTCTGGCGACAAAAGCACGAACCAAGGCCAACAATTGCCGCTCTCCGGCAGACAGAGACGCACCCCGTTCGTGTACAACCGCATCAAGTCCTCCCAGGCGTTCAACGAGATCGTCGACACCCACCGCCCGCAACGCATCCCAGAGTTCCCTGTCGCTCGCACTGCGCCGAGCGAAAGCGATGTTGTCACGCACGACCCCAGCGAAAAGGAAGGGTTCTTGGGGCACCACGCCGAGTTGGGAGCGCAGGCTGGTGATGTCGACGGCACGCAGATCGTGACCGTCGATCGTTACTGAACCGGACTGAGGGTCATAGAACCGTGTCAACAGTCTTGCAACCGTCGATTTGCCCGCACCAGTCTCGCCCACGAACGCCACCGTCTCACCAGGGGCGATGCGAAGCGAAACGTTGTGAAGCACATCCCGGCCGTCGTCGTAGGCGAAGGTGACGTTGCGAAGCTCGATCTCGCCTCGGACCGCTGGTAGGGGATAGGCGTTGTCGGCTTGGTCGACCGACGGTTCAGCAGCCAGCAGTTCCCTGAGCTTGACGATGGCCGCGCCACCCTGTTGATACGAGTTGTACAACTGCACAAGCGTTTGGATCGGCGCAAAGAAGGATGTGAGAAACAACAGGAAAGCGGTCATTTCGCCGATGCTGATCCGTCCGTTGGCAACCATCGTGCCGCCGACTCCAAGCAACACTCCCTGCGTGCAGATACCGACGAACTCAGTGGCTGGGGCGTAAGTGGAGTTGGCTTTAGCGGCGGCCACCGCTGCGTCGCGATGCGCTCCAGCCAGATCACTGTGCATCGCCATGTTGGTTGATCTGCGGTTGTGGGCGGCGATCACCCGGATACCGGCCAGCGACTCCGAGAGGTTGGCAAGCAGCGCGGCAATGCGGTCGCGCACCACAAGGTACGAACGAGCCGAGACATCGCGAAACCACAGTGAAGTCAACAGTGTGGGCGGCACGGCAACTGCGAGCGTGATCAATGCCAACAGAGGGTCATAGAAGAACAGCGCACTGGTGATGACCAACAGCGTGAAGACCTGGACCATCAGGTTCACGATTCCCTCTTGGAACAACACAGCGAGCGCTTCAATGTCCGAAGTCATTCGGGTGATCAGAACTCCTGCCTTCTCCTCGTTGTAGTAATCGACGCTTTGGCGCTGCATATGGCTGAAGACGCGAATCCGCAGATTGTCGTTGAGGCGCTCGCCGAGACGTCCTGTGTAGGAGACTCGTACGCAACCGAGCATTCCCGCCACGATCACCGACGCGACATACACGGCAGCAGCAGCAGCGAGAACGTCGCGCCGGTTCTGGCGGACACCGTCGTCTATGCCGATCTGGGTGAGGATCGGCCCCGTCTGCAGAGCGACTGTCTCGATCAGCACCAAGACGATCGCAGCCGCCAACCGGAACCGGTGAGGCCAAAGAAACCGGGCGAGGGTGAAGGGCCTCCGGTCCCATTGATCCCGACTCCACAGAACCTCAGCGATTGTGTGGTCTGGTTCGTGTTCGAGGACCTCGACAACCCTTTCTCGCAGATCGCCGGGCACCTCAGCATGCGGAAGCCCTGCTGCGGCATTGGCTTGCAGCGATGTGGGAGCCCCTGTCCGTGAGCCGAATCCGCCGCCTGAAGCGAACATCACGGTGTCCCTTCGTGATCTGCACCAGAACCGTTCGAGGAACCGGGACCGTCTGCCCGTGCGGTGTCTGTGGTGGTGTCGGCAAGAATTGAGGCGTAGGCAGGATTGCTCAACAACAGCTCGTAGTGGTCGCCTTGCGCGACGATGCGTCCCTGATCCATCAACAGCACACGATCTGCCAATGCGATGGTCGACAGTCGATGGGCGATGAGGATCGTGGTGCGGTTCGAACGTCGCTGTTTGAGAGCTTCGTGGATCTTCTGCTCCACTCCCACGTCGATGGCGCTGGTGGCGTCGTCGAGCACCAACACGGTCGGATCTGTCAACAAACCCCGTGCCAGGGCTATTCGTTGGCGTTGACCCCCCGACAAAGTAGACCCTCGCTCACCGATCTCGGTCAGAACACCATCGGGGAGATCGGCAACGAACCCAGTGGCTTGAGCATCGGCGACGGCAGCGTCGACGACGTGGGGCTCAGCATCCGGGTGGGCGAACGCGACATTGTCGTACACGCTCGTGTCGAACAAGAACGGATCATCGGTTACCACATTGACCGCCGTGCGCAGATCCCGCAGAGACAATTCTGCCACGTTCAACCCGTCGACACGAACCACGCCCGAGTCGCAGTCATAGAAGCGCGGGATCAAGCGGGTGATCGTCGATTTTCCGCATCCGGTCGGGCCGACAATGGCGATCGTCTCTCCTGGTTCAACGACGAAACTCATGCTTTCGAGTACTGGTGAGCCATCCGAACCCGGATATGAGAAAGTGACGTCGTCGAACTCGATACGACCCAGGGGCTCTTTCAGCGACAGCGGATCCTCTGGTTCGACCACAGCAGGTTGTTCATCAAGAATCTCATACACACGCAATGCCGCAGCCGCGGCCCGCTGCCACTGCAGAAGCATGAATCCGACCATCCGCAAGGGTGTGGCCAGCAGCACGACGTAAGTGCTGAAAGCCACCAGGTCACCGATCCGGATGTCACCGCTGATGGCCTGAACGCCTCCATACCACAGCACCAAGGCCAGACCCGCCCGCGGCAGGGCCTCCATCGCCGGCGCATAACGAGCCCGCGTGTCTGCCACCTCCTCGCCGACCCAGCGGAGCCGATAGGACGCGAAAGCCAGGGACTGCACCTGGGCTTTCTCCTGCGCGAAAGCCTTCACGACACGAGCGCCTTGAATGTTCTCGTAAACAATTGCGGCTACTTCGGCTTGGCGCGCCTGGGCAACCCAGGAAAGCGGAAAGATCTTTCTCCGCAATTTCACACCGATGACGAACACCGGCGGCAGGCCTGCCAGAGCCACGACCGTCAAAGCGACGTCTGTGACCAACATCACCAGCAGAGCCGCGATCAGCAGGACGATCTGCATTGCCATCAGCGGCCCGAAAGCGAAAAGCAATTGAATCGACCGGATATCGGTGTTGGCACGGCTGATGATCTGGCCGCTCCGGACCCGGTCCCAGTAGCTGAAGGACAACTCTGTGAGCCGTGCGAAGATCAGATTGCGAAGATCGTTCTCAATCCGGTGAGCAGCCCGAAAAAGCCCGAAGCGGTACCCGAAGCCGAAAGCGAATCGCATCACCGCAAGAACCACAAGAGCGACAACGAACGGTGTTGGACTGTCGCCGCGAGTGATGGCGTCGATGCCGCGCCCCACAGCCAGAGGCACCAGTACTGTGGCGACCGTGGCCGACAACCCGAAGAGAATGCCGCTCGCAAAGATGTACTTCTGCCGCCATACCACGGGCCAGACTCTGCGAAGCCAACCCTTCGAGTCGTCTGGATCGATACCGCGGGTTGGTTCGGGGTAGCGACTCGACAGAGAGGGTCGCGTCGGCCGTGAATCGATCCTGGAGAGTCCCACCGACTCACACACAGAATGCACAGCAGGCATCGTCACAACCTACGGCTACATTCTGAGATTGTGATATCCACCGCCCTACGGCTGTTCGCCGCGCTGGGCTTGATCGCGGCCAACGCCGGTTTCGTCGCAGTCGAATTCGCGTTGGTCTCAGTTGATCGCACAAAAGTTGACGAGCGTGCCAAACAGAGCGGCTCGGCCCGGCAGGTTCAACGCCTTTCGAGCCGGCTCTCCTATCACCTGTCAGGCGCTCAACTCGGCATTACCGTGACGTCGCTGCTGCTGGGTGCGGTGGCAGAACCAGCGGTCGCTTCGGCGATTGAACCTTTGTTTGAAGGAGTTGCCGGGTCTGATTCTCAGGCGTGGTCGATCATACTGGCGTTGTTGATCGCCACGGTGGTGCAGATGGTGCTCGGTGAGCTCGTCCCAAAGTCTTTGGCCACGAGTCATCCCCTTGAAGCAGCTTCGCTGCTGGCCCGACCGACGGCGGTGTACGGCATTCTGGCCAGACCCGTTGTGGCGCTGCTCGACGGGCTCGCCGCGCGCCTGACCCGCTCGCTGGGAGTCGAACCGACCCATGAGCTCGAGTCGATAAGCGACCGCGAAGAGATAGAGCATTTGATTCGCTCATCGGGCGAGCAGGGCACGCTCGATGCGGAGGAGGTCGAGCTGCTGACCCGGTCGATTCGTCTGGCCGGCAAGTCCGCCGACGATGCCATGGTGCCGAGAGTGCGCATGGTGACTGTGGATGTGACCGCGACCATCGACTCGCTGGTCTCGTTGGCAGTCAGAACAGGCCACTCGCGGTTTCCGGTGATGGGCGACGGTCTCGACGATGTCGTCGGTGTAGTCCATGTGAAGTCGGTTCACACCGTCGCGCCGAAAGATCGTGAGACGACCCGGGTCCAAATTCTGATGGCGCCGGTTCTTGCAGTGCCCGAAGCCCGTGCCCTCGATGACCTGCTAGTCGATCTGCGCGAAGGCGGGCAGCAGCTGGCGGTGGTGATCGACGAACACGGCGGCACCGCGGGGATCATCACCTTGGAAGACGTGCTTGAAGAGATCGTCGGAGAGATCGACGACGAATACGACCACCAGTCCGCTGCTTTGACCAAAGTGGAAGCGATCGGCTCGACGGTCGTCCCTGCCTCGTTGCACCCCGACGAAGTTCGCGAAGCGACTGGTCTTGTGATGCCCGAAGGCGAATACGAAACACTCGCGGGGCTGGTGCTGGACCGGCTCGGGCACATTCCCGACACAGGCGAGATGTGCACAGTCGATGGGTGGCGCCTCGAAGTTGTAGCGATGGAACGCCTTCGCGTCGCCTCGGTGCGGGTGGTGGCCCCGGTAAAGAGCACATCATGACTGTCGGCCTCCTGGCAGTCTCTGTCTTGTTGATCGCCGTCAACGGTTTCTTCGTCGCCGCGGAATTCGCCTTGCTGGCGAGTCGAGTCACCAGGTTGGAACCGATGGCGCAAGGCGGAGACGACGCCGGCGCTTCGGCTGCTCTCGAGGCCGTTCAGGACCTGCAGCCGCAGCTCGTCGGCGCTCAGCTTGGAATCACTATGGCGTCTTTGGGTCTTGGCTATGTGGCTGAGCCTGTGGTGGCCTCGCTGATCGAGTCAGTGGTCGAGACGTTCGTAGAGTTGCCCGGCGGGGTGCTCCACACGGTCTCGTTCGTGGTTTCCATGGGACTCGTTGTCACAGCACACATGGTGGTGGGGGAGATGCTCCCCAAGAATTTGGCTATCTCCAATCCCGAACGCGTCGCCCGCGTGATCGCGCCGATCCACGCTCTTTACTTGGCGGTCTTCAGGCCGGTGGTCTGGACGCTCAACACCGTCTCCAACGGCATCGTCAGGATGCTTGGAACGGAGCCGGTGGATGAGATCAACACGGCGCTCACCGTGAACGAGTTCCACACCCTTTTTGAGGGCGTGCTCGAAAAGGGCAAGATCGAGGACGCCGAGCATGATCTGCTTGCCGGCGCGCTGGCGTTCAGAGATCACACGGCCGGGTCGATCATGGTGCCGGCGCATGCGATTGTCTCGGTGCCGCGCTCCACATCGGTCCACGAGATCGAAGAGATCGTCGCCTCATCGGGGCACAGTCGGATTCCGATGCAGGGCATCCGTCCGGACAACATCGTCGGATTTGTCCACTCGAAGGATTTGTTGCGTCTCGGTGACCTCGACGGCAGTGACTCTTCACATCTTGACCAGGTTCCGTTGGAGATGATCCGCCGGATGCTCATAGTCGGTCCTGACCAGCCGGTGCGGGATCTCATGTTGTCGATGCGGCTGCACCGTCGCCACGCGGCTCTCGTGCAAACCCCCGACGAACAACTGCTCGGTATGGTCACCCTCGAAGACGTACTGGAGGCCCTGGTCGGCGACATCCGCGACGAGACCGACCAGGAGGTCTAAGACCCCGTGGTGACGAAGTGCCCGTTGTCGGTTACTGCCTGCCGATACGGACTTCGTCACCGGTCCGATCATGTCCGCTGCCGCCGCCACTCGAGGTGATCTCACCGATGGTGATGGGAAATTGTCCAGCCTCTGAGACGGATGTCGGACACGTCACCCTCCTAGTTGTTGAGGGGCTGTCGGCGCCGGTCGGGGGCGCCTGTCCTCAGCGACGCGGCCGACTCATGCCGGTGTCAGGCGCCGATGATGTGGTAGCCGCCGTCGACGTGGATCATCGAACCTGTGGTGGCGCGGAACCAGTCGGACAGCAGAGCCACCGTCGCCTCCGCGACGGCGCTGGAATCCCCGACGTTCCAGCCCAGAGGCGCACGCTCGTCCCAGACGTCCTCGAAGGCCGAGAACCCGGGGATCGACTTGGCGGCCATCGTCCGGATCGGCCCCGCGGCGACCAGATTGCAGCGGATCTGGGACGGCCCGAGCTCACGGGCTAGGTAGCGGTTGGTCGATTCCAGGGCTGCTTTGGCGACGCCCATCCAGTTGTAGGCGGGCCAGGTGACCGTCGCGTCGAAGTCGAGGGCGACAATCGAACCTCCGTTCGTCATGAGTGGAGCCACCGCGTCGGCCAACAGCTTCAGCGAATAGGCCGAGATCTCGATGGCGACCTTCACGTCATCCCAACGAGCCCCCATGAAATCCTCACCGAGGCAGGCTTCGGGAGCGAAGCCGATGGCATGGAGGGCGCCGTCGACCCGGCCCCACTTTGCTTCGAGGGCCTCGCGCAGGCTCTGTGCATGGCTCGGCTCGGTGACGTCGAACTCGAGCACCTCGACCTCAGTCGGCAGCTTGCGGGCAGTCCGCTGCGTCAACCGCAGGCCTCGGCCCGCACCGGTCAGCACGATCTCAGCACCCTGCTCCTGCGCCCGGGCGGCCACACCGAACGCCAGGGAAGCGTCGGTGAGGACGCCGGTGACCACTACTCGTTTTCCGTCCAGTAGACCCACGATTCTCCCTTGCTGCTGCGTGGCCCGGAGGCCGAGCGGATAGGTCATAGATTGTCCACTCCCGAATGGCTCGTACAGCGGGGCCGTGGCCTGAGCGGCCCTGTGAGCGTAGCGAACAAGAGCGGGAGACAACGCTCGCGGAGTGCCGGAGTGTTCAACAGCACCGTACCCTCCGTACCCTCACACTGATGCACATCGGATCACTGGGCGCTGCCGGTCCCGTCGGCACGGCTCTGGCAGCAAGGCTTGCTTCGGCAGGGCATGAGACCACAACCGGATCCCGCTCAAAGCACCGCGCTGTGGGAGCGCGGGATTCGGCAATCGACGAATGGCAGCCCAAAGAACTGCACATTGACAGCGTCGGCGACCTCGGGGCCGCTGAGGGTGAAGTCGTGGTGGCAGCCACACAGTGGAACGCGGCTGCAGAGACCACCTGCAGTGTGCTTCGGAGAACTTCGCGGCAAGGCGGTCGTTTGCATGGGCAACGCACTGTCATTGCGACTTTCGGGTATCGACGACGGCCCGCACGGTTGGCAACCGCACATTCTCTGAGCCGATGAGGCTCTACGACACGCACCGGGGCGCAACTGTCGAGTTCACTCCCGGGCAGGTCGTGACGATGTACGTATGCGGAATCACCCCCTATGACGCAACTCACCTGGGCCACGCCGCAACATACGTCACCTACGACGTGCTGCAGCGTCGGCTGCGCGACCTGGGGCACGAGACTCGTTGTGTCCGCAACATCACCGACGTCGACGACGACATCCTCGCCGCGGCGGAACGGCGCGGGGTCCACTATCTCGATCTGGCATTCGGGGAGACGGCTCGATTCGACGACGATATGGAAGCCCTCAACGTGCTCCCGGCTTGGTCCGCTCCCAGAGCCACCGGCGCCATTCCCGACATCAGAGGGGTGATCGAGACGATCCTTGGGCGGCGAATGGGTTACGTCGTCAACGGCAGCGTGTATTTCGACACCCGCGCAGCCGAAGACTTCGGGTCTCTGGGCTCTCTGGGCCGTGAACGCATGCAAACACTCGGGTCGGAGTGGCGCGAGGATCCCGATGATCCCCAGAAACGTGATCCCCTGGACTTCTTGATGTGGAGGCCGTCCGCCCCCGGTGAGCCCTCTTGGGAATCGCGCTGGGGGCCGGGTCGTCCCGGATGGCACATCGAATGCACGGCGCTGGCGTTGCGTGAGCTCGGAGCGTCGATCGACCTTCACGGAGGTGGGATTGATCTGCTGTACCCGCATCACGAGTGCGTCAGGGCTCAAAGCGAAGCGGCAACTCGAGAGCCGTTCGCAAGGCATTGGCTGCATCAGTCGATGGTGTATCTCAACGGTCGCAAAATGTCGAAGTCGACCCAGAACCTGGTGTTCGTCCATGAGCTCCGATCCCAGTACGACCCGATGGCTGTTCGGTTGGCTCTATGCGCGCATCATTATCGCCGCCCCTGGAATTGGAGCGATCAGTTGATGTCAGACGCGGCGCAGCGCCTTGAACAATGGCGCGCAGCCGGTGACGGTGAAGCGGTGCTCGACGAAGTCAGAGCGCACCTCGACGATGACTTGGACGTCCCGGCGGCACTCAAAGTGATTGACCAAGCTGCGGCAGCCGGAAGGGGAGTGGGTTCAGCGGCAGCGCTAATCGGTGTCGTTCTGTAACCTGACCGGGCAGGTACGGCCCTCCAAGAACACCTGAGAGGCCGAGCGAACAGGTGAGACAACGCGGCCCAAGTCGAAGCCTCGCTACGACCGTGGCCGGTATCGTTGGTGGCCTATGTCTGATTTGATCTCCGTGGAACTGCTCGACGGGTCGCAGCGACGGCTGGGCACCGGCTCGACGGCTGCTGACCTGGCCGCATCGATCGGCCCTCGACTCGCTTCTGAAGCATTGACCGCGGTTGTCGACGGGGTCGAACAGGATCTCAACGTCGTCCTGAACCACGGATCGAAGGTCGAATTGGTTACGCCGCGGTCCGAGACCGGACTTCGCACCATCCGTCACTCGACCGCCCATGTAATGGCTCAAGCGGTCCTCGATCTGTACCCCGGCACCCGACTGGCCATCGGTCCAGTGATCGAGAATGGCTTCTACTACGATGTCGAACTACCCGACGCCCGAGCACTTTCGGAGAATGATCTGGAACGGATAGAGGCACGGATGTGGGAGATCGTCGCTGCTGACCAACCGTTCGTGCGCCACGAACTTTCTGCAGCCGAAGCCCGGATCTTCTTTGCTTCGGACCCCTACAAGGCGGAGATTATTGAACGGGTCCTGTCGGGCGCGGCAACCAGCGATGACACTGGCGAGGTCGCGGACGCGTCATCGATCAGCTATTACGCGAACGGCGATGTCGACGGCGACGGCGCCTTCCGTGACATGTGTACCGGTCCTCATGTTCCGAGCACTGGCCGACTCGGTGCATTCAAGCTCCAGTCGGTTGCCGGGGCTTACTGGCGGGGTGACGTGACCCGACCGATGTTGCAACGGATCTACGGCACCGCATGGTCCTCGCGCAAAGAACTGAAGAGGCACCTGCAGATGCTGGCCGAAGCGGCCGAACGCGACCATCGTCGCCTCGCCACCGAACTCGACCTGCTGTCCTGGCCCGAGGAGTTGGGCCCCGGCCTGGCTGTGTGGCATCCCAAAGGAGCCCTGGTCCGCAAGCTGATGGAGGACTACAGCCGTTTGCGGCACGAACATGGCGGCTACGACTTCGTGTTCACGCCGCATCTGGCGAAGTCGGTGCTGTGGGAGACCTCCGGCCACCTCGACTTCTACGCCGACTCGATGTATCCGCCGATGGAACTGGACGGCACGTCCTATTTTCCGAAACCGATGAACTGCCCCTTCCATGTGATGATCTATCGTTCCTCCCAACGCAGCTACCGGGAATTGCCGCTGCGCCTGTTTGAGTTGGGTGCGGTGTATCGCTACGAACTGTCAGGAGCGGTACACGGGTTGATGCGCAGTCGCGGGTTCACCGTGGACGACAGCCACATCTTCTGCACCCGTGAAGACATCGCAACGGAACTAGTGTCGCTGCTCGATTTCGTGCTCAGCGTGCTCCGTGCGTTCGGGTTCGACGACTTCGTGGCCAAGCTCTCGACCCGCCCGCCGGACAAGTCGGTCGGTGAGGACGAATTGTGGGACGAGGCCACCGAGGGGCTTCGCGAAGCGTTGGAAGCCTGCGATTTGGACTACATCATCGATGAGGGCGGCGGGGCGTTCTACGGCCCCAAGATCGACGTCGACGTGGGTGACGCGATCGGGCGTTCATGGCAGCTGTCGACCGTCCAACTCGACTTCAACCTGCCGGAACGCTTCGACTTGGAATACATAGCCTCTGATGGTTCCCGCAAGCGTCCGGTGATGATCCATCGGGCTCTGTTCGGGTCGGTGGAACGGTTCTTCGGGGTCCTGCTCGAGCACTATGCCGGTGCTTTTCCCACATGGTTGGCGCCGGTTCAAGCGCTGGTCCTGCCGGTGGCAGCGGTTCACAATGACTACGCCGAAGCCGTCGCCGCGCGCCTGGTCGACGCCGGTGTTCGAGTCGAGGTGACCGGAGCCGTTGAGCCGTTGGGCAAGCGTGTGCGCAACGGCAAGGTCCAGAAGGTCCCGTACATCCTCGTTGTGGGTGACGACGACGCGCTCAACGACACGGTCGGCGTCAACCGCCGCGGGCACGACGCACCCGAACGGGACGTGCCCGTAGCCGAGTTCGTTGAAATGCTGGCGGCCGAAGCCGCCGCCCCGGCCTGATCTGTCGTGCCCACGGTCGCGAAGCTTCGACCCCGCCATGGTTGAGCGTCTCTGGGCCGGATGGCGCATTCCGGATGCCGAAGGCGCCGTTGCCGACGGCCCGGTGGTGCCCGAGGGCAGAACGTTGTTCGAGGCGATCCTTCACAGCGGACTGCCCGACGAAGAGACCTGCATCGTCTGGCGCGGAGAGTTCTGCTTCGCGCTGCTCAACATCTATCCCTATGCCCGAGGCCATCTGATGGTGGTGCCCTACCGGCCGGCCACAGCTCTGGGAGATCTGACCGGCGACGAGCACGACGAACTCTGGGCGACCGTGCGCAGCGCCACGCTGGCGGTGACCGCGGCCTATCAGCCGCACGGCATCAACGTCGGCGCCAACCTCGGCCGTGGTTCAGGAGCGGGTGTGCCCGACCACCTGCACGTTCACGTCGTGCCGCGCTTCGCGGGCGACACGAACTTCATGACCTCGGTCGCCAATGTGCGGGTGATGCCCGAGACCCTCTCAGACACCTGGCGCCAACTCGTCGCCGCATGGCCGTAGCACAAGGGCACCGTGCCGCAATACGGTTCTCCAAGACCTCAGAGACCGGAGCTGTGCCCGAGTGCCGGCTCGTTTCAGCCCGTCCTTGTGATCCGGACGGTGTGAGTGTCGCCGTCGTCGGCGATCACCGTGATCGTGTAGCCGCGGACATTCACCGATTCGCCGAGAGTGAGGACGGGGAAGTCGTCGACTTGGCTCGTCCCGTCGTCGCCGGCGACTCTCAGTGGCAACTGTCCCGTCTCTAGACGTGCATCGACGGTGTAGACCAACACTCCCTCTTCAAGGAGACCGTGCCTCGGCTGAGCTCCCGAGGAGCTTGTCGGGGGCACGGCGGCGTCATAGCCGAGCTTGCGGCGGCTCTCAACGACTATGAGCTCGTGATCGTTCAACGGCACTGCGACCATGGCTGTCCCCGCACCAGGTTGGGCAACGGCACTCAGGCTCAGCTCGCTGCGCGCTCGGTCGACGCATCTGACCTGCGAAGTATCGAGCCAGCCGAGTTGCCAACGGGTCCAACTGAGCATCTCCACAGGTGTCGCGAACCACAGGTTTTGTGAAGACGGGAACCTCGCACGTAAGCCGAGAAGGCCGAATTCGACATACGTCCAAGTCATCCCCGCAGGCGGTGCCGGGAGTGTGTGGAGCCTCTCGTCGTAGGGGTAGTGATCGAGCAGTCCGAAGTTGTGCGCAAGCTCGTGGGCGGCGACAAGGCCCCAGTTGGCCGGTGCACCTGAACCGGTGTTCGGTTGCGTGTTGATCCTGAAGGTGGACAGCGTGTTGCCATCGGCATGGGCTGTCCCCAAGGCGAGACCGCGGACGAAGTGGGCGCTCGGGAACACGGTGATCACAATCTCGGTGTCAGAGAAATCGTAGGTGTCGTCCGCGAGTCGAACCGACTCTGCGCCGGCGGCCGGATACAGGCCTGTGGCACCGGCCGCGTCGTCGTCTACGTAGTCGTTGAAGCTCACCGAAGATCGCCACCAGCGATCCACGATGTCGATGTCCAGATCGAGTCGTCCGTAGCTCGCGGCTTCGAGGTACTGCTCCATATAGGGAAGTCCGTACTGGATTTCTGAGTTCGGCGTGGTTGTCGCTGGTGCGTCTGGGAAATCCATGAACAACACGGTGATGTCGACATGACCGGAGGACGGGGCAGCGAATTGTGGCAGCGGGAAACCGGCAGTCAGGTAGGTCGGACCCTGCGGTCGGCATGCGGCATGCGGGTCAACTACTGGGCCGGCTTCTGAGTCTCCCGGGTTCGCTGGGTCACACACCGGTGTGGCGGGATCGACCGTCACGTCGGGCTCGCCCTGGTAGCGGTACAGGAACGTCACCAGTTGCGCCCGCGTCAACGTGTCTTGAGGCGAGAACGTTGTGTCGGAGGTCCCGGTCGTGACACCGGTCTCTGCCATCCATGAAATCGCCGGGTTCTGGGCGTCAGTGGTCACGTCTGTGAACGAATGGGCGGCCTTGGCTGCGGGTTGGCCCTCCATGTTCCAGATGAAGAGCGCTGTCTCACCTCGGGACACCGGCGCGTCGGGCAGGAAACAGTTCCCGGCGATGCCGGTGATGTCGTTGTCGACCGACCATTGAACCGGCTCTGTGAAGTACCGGTCCGTAGCAACATCCCCATATCCAGCGACACCAGCGGCAGGCGGCGCGGCCACCAACGACGCCGCTGCCAGACACAACGCCGACCCGCACCAACCAGACCGCCGAGCAGTATTTCGACTCGACAGATCCAGGGTCGGCATCCCAGAAAATACCACAGGGCGACTCTCTGCGCGGACCCCGCGAACCATCCTGGGATCCCCGATGGCTCAGTTCCAAAGGAGCGGGCCATCGCTAGGCTCAATCCGGTGAACGACGACTCCGCTGAAGCGGCCCAAGACCGAACGCAGCGCGATGCCGACGTCCGTGACTCGCTTCCCTCGGATCTCGACCCCAGCGCGGTCGTCGAGCCGTACCTCTTTCCCAACAACAGCAGGCGACGCATCCCGGCGGTGCTGTACACGCTGATCGGCGCGGCGTGCATTCTCGCGCGCTTCACCGTCGGCGAGAATACGCCGGTCCTCAACGACTCTTTCGTCAACAACGGTGTGCTCGTCGGGGGGATCGTGTTGATCGCGGTCGGGCTCTATCACGCCCAGGGGGGCTGGGACCTCTCCTTCGACGAGGAGCAGGCGCTGCAGGCAGCCGCACGCGACGTGGGTTTCCCTGTCGGGCACGCCTCGGCACAACTCGGATGGCGGGGCCTGCGCAGTCGTCCGACCTGGCGGGTGCTCCTCTACAGCAACGAACCTTCGCCGACTCGTCGGGGATTGGTGTTGGTGGACGGTGTCGACGGCGAGATCATCGACCGGTTCGTCGAGACCAATCCTGAAGACTGGACCAGTGTCCGCAACCAAGCGCGATGACTCACCGTTGGTCGTGGGCCCTGGGATCGGGTTCATCGTGCTGCTATCGTGAAAACGTCCCCGCGAGGAGCGTTTCATGTTCGATGGAAACTGGCGCACAGCTGTTGACCGCAGCCTTACCCCGATCGGTCACAGTTTGCGTCGCACTGGTGTCACCCCCGATGTCGTAACGATCGTCGGGATCGTCACGGCCACAGTCGCGGCGGCGACGATCGGCGCGGGTTATCTACGGATAGGCCTACTTTTTCTGTTGATCACAGGCATCTCCGATGCTCTTGACGGAGCAGTGGCGCGAGCCGCTGACTCCGGATCAGACCGAGGCGCCTATTTCGATTCGGTCTCGGACCGTTTGACAGACGCTTTGCTGTTCGGTGGCGTCGCCTGGCACTTGGCGAGCACCGAGCCGGGTCGAATCATGATGTTGCCGGTGGCAGTCATGGCCGCGGCAATGTTTGTCTCGTACCAGCGGGCCAAGGCTGAATCGCTCGGCTACGAAGCCAAAGGCGGGATCATGGAACGAGCCGAGCGAGTCATCATGCTCGCTTTGGCTCTGCTGTTTCCTGAGGTCCTCATACCGATTCTGTGGATCATGCTCGCGCTCACCGCGGTCACTGCGCTGCAGCGTTTCGTCAAAGTATGGCGGCAGGCCTCAGTAGACCGGCCGCTTCCGGCTCGGCGGCCCCGTCGTCAGCCCCGCCGGCGCCCGCGTGGACGCAACGAGTCGGCTTGGGCTCAGCGGATGCGGGAACGTCGGGCACTGCGCGAAGGCTGAACATGGTATCGGTCTCCGCCTATCGGGCGGGGTCGCTGTTGGCCCGCTACACGCCAGTTGCCGCCCAGCACGCAGCAGCACGTGCAGTAGGCGCCGTTTCAGCCGGCGCCGGACGGAAACGACTGGTTGTGGCACGCCATCTGGAGCGGGTGTTGGGTCGGTCCGTCTCTGGCCGGGAGAAGCGTCGACGTGTCGCTAAGACATTCGAGTGGTATGCCCGTTACTACGCCGAAAGTTTCCGACTGCCCAGCGTGCCGATCAAGGAGATCGACCAGCGATTCGGGTACGAAGGGTTTGGTGAGATCGCTGCGGCGGTAGACCGTGGTCAGGGACCGATCCTGGCTTTACCTCACCTCGGGACTTGGGAATGGGCGGCATGGTGGTTGGCTTCAGTACCTGAGTTCAAGGTCACCGCGGTGGTTGAGCCGCTCGAACCGCCCGAAGTGTTCGATTGGTTCGTCGGGTTCCGCGAGTCGTTGGGGATGAATATCGTTCCTCTCGGACCGGACGCGGCGCGCCGCAGCATTCAGGCATTGAAACAGGGTCAGGTGTTGTGCTTGTTGGCAGACCGGGACATCCAGGGAAACGGGGTTCCCGTTGAGTTCTTCGGCGAAAGGACCACGCTTCCAGCAGGCCCTGCGACTCTGGCACTGAGGACTGGTTCGCCGCTGATTCCCTCGGCGGTGTACTGGCGCGGCAGGACTCGCCATGCCATTTCCACTCCACCTCTCGACACGACCCGGCGCGGCAGACTCCGCCAAGACGTTGAGAGGGTCACTCAGGACTTGGCTGAAGACTTCGAATATCTGATCTCACAGGCACCTGAGCAATGGCACATGCTCTCTCCGAACTGGCCCAGCGATTATGAGGCGTTGGGCCTGCCGTTGCCCGACCATCTGCGAGACGTCTGATGCGGATAGGATTGATCTGTCCGTACAGTTTGACGATGCCCGGCGGGGTTCAGTCCCAGGTGTTGGCTTTGGCACGAGCGCTGCGCAACCGCGGACACGCGGTACGCGTGCTGGCGCCTTGCGACGGACCACCCCCGGACGCAGGCGTTACTCCCCTCGGTTTGAGCCTGCCGGCTTCAGCCAACGGATCGATCGCTCCGGTGGCGCCGGATCCCTCTGCCCAGTTGCGGGTTGTCAGAGCGATGCGCGATGAAGCGTTCGACGTCGTTCACTTGCATGAACCGCTTGCGCCGGGTCCGACAATGACCGCGTTGCTGACCCGCCCGGCGCCGTTGATTGGAACCTTCCATGCCGCGGGCCGGTCATTGTCCTATGAACTGATGCCCAAGGCGGTGCGATACCTGGCTCGTCGTTTGGATGACCGTGTGGTCGTTTCAGAGGATGCCCGCAAACTAGCGATGAAACATCTCGGTGGTGAATACCAGGTTCTGTTCAACGGGGTGGAGGTGAGTCGGTACCAGAAGAGTCCGGCTCACCCGACGCAGTGTCCGACTGTTTTTTTCGTTGGTCGTCATGAGCAGCGCAAAGGACTGCAGGTCCTGCTCGAAGCAGTGAAGTTCCTTCCAGCCGATATCCGCGTCTGGATCGCAGGCAGTGGACCCGAGATGCAGAAGCTGCAGACCCGATATGGCGGTGACCCGAGGCTTGAGTGGTTGGGGCCGATTGCCGAGACGGAGAAGATCGCCAGGCTTCGCGGAGCGGACGTATTCTGCGCCCCGTCTTTGTTCGGTGAGTCGTTCGGGATTGTGTTGCTTGAGGGGATGGCAGCCGGAACTCCGGTGGTCGCGTCCGATCTCGACGGTTATGCCAACGTAGCCAGGCATGGCCGTGATGCGCTGTTGTTCCCCACTGGTGACCACAAAGCGTTGGCAGACGCGGTCGGCGGACTGCTGCGAAACCCGGAGGCGGCCGCGGACCTCGTCGCTTCAGCATATGAACGAGCCGATGAATTCTCCATGGCTCGACTCGCTGATCTTTATCTCCAACGGTACGAAGCACTGCTGAGTTGACCCGGCGCTGAGAGTGCCCAAGACGCTGAGAGCGCTCAGGCGCCGGTATTCTTACCGGTGACGAACCCACTCGCGGCCTCTTCACCGCGGACCACCGATCTTGCGGAGAGCAATCCCATGCCCACAGCGGCCCCCCGACTGGTTTTCTTGATGCCGGCAGTTGTTGTCGGTTCGGTCGTCGCTGCGGTTGTCTCGCTGCTGTGGCCCCATGGGTCGATGATCGTCGTGGGGGTGGTTCTGGGCCTTGTCGTTGCAGTCGCATCAGTTCTCGTACTCGATCTCCGTGCTCCCGAGGCAACCCTTCGCACTCTCGATGCCAAACCGCTTGGACCGGGGATGGAACCGCGGCTCGAGAGCCTGGTGGCAAGCTTGTGTACGAGTCATGGGATTGCCGAACCGAGTTTGTACTCGGTTGATTCACGAGCGCCGGACGCGGCGGTGCTGGGTCGAGCCAAGAACACGCATTTGGTGGTCACGTCGGGGGCGTTGCGCCAGTTGGACCGTCTGGAGCTCGAAGCCGTGGTGGCGCGACAACTGGCCCAGTTGGGTTCCGGTGTCCACGCGGCGACGACCCTGGCTCTGGCCGGTTCACTTCTTGGGCCGCTGGCAGACCCGCTGCGCCGGGCTCAACTTGACAGCACTCGGCTCGCTCGCATGGATGTGCAGGGTGTGTTGATGACTCGATATCCCCCCGCGTTGGTTGGTGCTTTCGAGCGGGCGGCGCGGGGTGGCGGTGTCGGCACTAAGCGTGCTACCGAACATTTGTGGATGATCGGACCACTTGACGGCACCCCACGGATCCAACCACGACTACAGGACCGTGTAGATGCTTTGAGAGAGATGTGACGCGAATCAAGGTCGGGTTGGTGGCAACCGCTGCGGTGTTGGTGTTGGCTGGTGTCTCCTGTCTTGGAAGCGAACAGACTGTCAAGGTCGTTGATTCAGGAGTTGAACCGGGCCCCGGCACTGAGCCTGTCGGGACCTCAACGGTCACACCGGAGACTTCAGCGGTCACCGTGATCGCAACTGTCGACGCCCCCTCAGCGCCCTACACAGGACTTCGAGCCGCTGACACGACAGCTGCCGGCGCACCGGCGTTGGTGGTGAAGATCGACAACAACAACGGTCGGTCACGGCCACAGGAGGGGCTCGTTGAAGCCGACATTGTCTACGAGGTGTTGATTGAAGGGCTCAAGACCCGTTTCGCGGCACTGTTCCAGTCTCGGGTGCCTTCTCAAGCAGGACCTGTTCGGTCGGCCAGAACCACCGATGTAGACTTGTTCGTCGGACTTGGAAGGCCGACGCTGGTGTTCTCGGGCGCCAACCCCCCGACGTTGCTGGAAATCAGCAGGGCAGCGGACGCAGGGGTGTTTGTGGACGCCGGCGCGTTGCGTCGCGAGGATCCGTATTTTCGCCTGGATTCCCGTAGTGTTCCCTACAACCTCTGGGTTGAGCTTAAATCGGTTGACACCAGTGGTTCCGGTGTGCCCTCTCCGATCTTGCATTACGGCGGACTGCCCGAAGGTGCGGGTTCTGAGATCGGCGGCGTGGAGATCGCCTATCAAGCCAGTTTCGGACGGAAGGTCAGCCATCTGTGGGATCCGGCTGTTGCCGGCTGGGTACGGGTTCAGGACGGAACCCTGCACACGGTCTTCAGCGTCGGCCGAGAGGTGGAGATCGCCCCCGTCAATGTGGTGGTCGCACAAGTCGTCTATGAAGTGTCGCCCGCTGACTCTGAGTCACCCGAAGCGCGTTCCTTCGGCACCGGGCCGGTTCAGGTGTTCTCGCGAGGCCGGATGGTGGAAGGCACCTGGAGCCGTTCGCCGCAGTCGCCAGTTTGGGATTTGAGGACCGCCAACGGAGAGATCATCGGTTTGCAACCGGGTGCTACGTGGTTGATTCTCGCGTCGTCTGCCGGCTCCGAGTTCCCCGAGGCCCGTGTCGCCACGTTCGATCCCGTTGACGCAACCGCACAACTCGAGGCCGCCCGCGCCCGAAAAATAGAAGACCGGGAATAACCGCAACGCTTCTAAGATGGTTTGCATGCGAGAGAACAGCAGGCGTGAGACCGGGACAACGCTCGTGAAGCGGGGATTGGCCGAGATGCTCAAGGGCGGCGTCATCATGGATGTGGTCAATGCTGATCACGCGAAGATTGCCGAAGACGCTGGTGCAGTTGCGGTGATGGCCCTTGAACGAGTCCCGTCTGATATCCGTAAGGACGGAGGGGTGTCGCGCATGTCTGACCCGGAGATGATCCAGGGAATCCAGGCAGCGGTCTCGATACCCGTTATGGCCAAAGCTCGTATCGGCCACTTTGCTGAAGCACAGATGCTCGAGGCCGTCGGCGTCGACTACATCGACGAGTCAGAGGTGTTGACACCGGCCGACGAAGCCCACCACATCGACAAGTGGGCTTTCACGGTTCCATTCGTGTGTGGCGCCACCAACTTGGGTGAGGCTCTGCGACGCATCAGCGAAGGTGCTTGCATGATCCGCTCAAAAGGTGAGGCCGGTACCGGCAACGTGGTTGAAGCCGTCCGCCACCTGCGCTCGATCGTGGGCGACATCGGCAGGATCACCAAAGCAGACTCTGCAGAACTGTTCGACTGGGCGAAACGACTGCAAGCGCCACTCCCGTTGGTTCAAGAGATCGCCGAAACTCAGAAGCTTCCGGTTCCGATGTTCTGCGCGGGTGGTATCGCGACTCCCGCTGACGCATCGCTGGTGATGCAACTTGGAGCCCAAGCGGTCTTTGTCGGCTCCGGTATCTTCAAAAGCGCCAGTCCTGAGAAAATGGCGTCAGCCATCGTGGAGGCCACAACCCACTATCAGGATCCCACGATCTTGGTGAAGGTCTCTACAGGTCTTGGCGATGCCATGGACGGCCAGGAGATCTCGAAACTCGACACGAAGTTGGCCGAACGGGGTTGGTAGCACCGACTGTTGGAGTTCTTGCACTTCAGGGTGCCTTCGCCGCCCACGCGGCGATCCTTGAGTCCTTCGGGTGCGCGACGCGCCAAATCCGCACATCGACCCAGCTCGTGCAAGTAGATGCCCTGGTGGTGCCCGGCGGTGAGTCGACCACGATGTCGATGCTGCTTGAACGTTCCAAGATGCTTGAGTTGTTGCGGGCACGAGCAACTGAGGGCCTGCCTATTCTGGGGACTTGTGCAGGGATGATTCTGATGGCCTCAGAGATCTGCGACGGACGCGACGACCAGCATGCTCTGGGTGTTCTGGACATGGCCGTGGCGCGTAACGGGTACGGCCGTCAGATCGACAGTTTTGAAACTGACATTGAAGTCATCGGTCTGGACACGCCGTTTCATGCGGTGTTCATCCGATCTCCGGTAGTGGTCCGGCTGGGCGCCGACATCGAGGTGCTCGCCGAAGTCGACAATAATCCGGTGCTGTGCCGTCGAGGCCCGGTCACGGTTGCGGCGTTTCACCCGGAACTGTCCGGTGACGATCGTCTCCACCGTCGTTGGTTGTCACAGGCCGGCATCGGTGACGTTGCCGACAACAGGATCCCGTCGCGCGCGTCGACAAGGCCGAGGGAGTAGATTCTCTTTCATGAGCGGTCATTCCAAATGGGCGACGATCAAGCATCGCAAGGGCGCTGCGGACGCTAGACGCGGCAAACTCTTCGCCAAGTTGATCAAGCAGGTGGAGGTTGCAGCCCGCACCGGTGGCGGTGACCTCGATGCAAATCCGACGCTGCGGACCATGTACCAGAAGGCGCGTGACAACTCCGTACCGCTCGACACGATAGAACGGGCCGTGAAACGCGGTACCGGCGAGCTTGAAGGCGTCAGCTACGAGCAGATCACCTATGAGGGGTACGCTCCGGGCGGAATTGCGCTGCTGATCGAATGCCTGACGGACAATCGCAACCGCACGTCGAGCGAAGTCCGTTCCACATTGACCAAACACGGTGGTTCGTTGGCCGAACCCGGCGCGGTGTCATGGCAGTTCGAGCGCAAGGGCGTGGTGCTCGTATCAAACTCAGTCGACGAAGACGCACTGATGACACTCACCCTTGACGCAGGCGCTGAAGACATCGTCGACGAAGGCGAAGCCTGGCGGATCATCACTGCGCCGAGCGACCTCAATGAGGTGCGTGATGCTTTGGACGGGGCCGAGGTGCCGGTTGAGTTCGCCGATCTGACGATGCTGCCCACGTCGACTGTGGAGATGACCGACGGCGGTGAGCTCAAGAGGCTGCTGAACCTCATCGATGTGCTCGACGACCTTGATGATGTTCAAGATGTTCAGGACAACTCTGAAGCCGCCGCAGACCTCGTGGAGTCGCTTCGAGCCGGCTGAGTCTCGTCGGTGGCACTGCCCAGCGACCGCAGGCCGTGGTATGCCGCGCTCGACTCGACCCGGCGACTAGAGTCGTACGTATGTTCGTGCTCGGAATCGATCCTGGTCTTTCACGCTGCGGTTACGGCTGCGTCGAGCACGGCCGCAAACCCAGGGCAGTCGCGGCAGGGGTGATCCGAACAGACCGGAGCCTCGACCGTCCCACACGTCTGGCAGAGGTTCAACGGGAGATCCGGGCTCTGATCGGTGAACTCCGCCCCGATGTGGTCGCTGTTGAGCGGGTGTTGTTTCAACAGAACGCCCTGACCGCGATGTCGGTGGGCATGGTCAGCGGGATAGTCATGGTCGAAGCGGTGTCGGCAGGTTGCCCGGTGGTCGAGTATTCACCCAATGAGGTCAAACAGGCTGTGGCCGGTTGGGGGGGCGCGGACAAAGAAGAGGTCTCTCAGATGGTTCAGACTCTGTTGGGTCTGCCGGAACGCCTGAAGCCGGCGGACGTCGCCGATGCTGTCGCGGTGGCGCTGTGCCATGTCGCCCACACGGGTTCGCGCCGTGTCGCGGGAGCGCGGCGGTGATCGGTTCTTTGAGGGGGCAGCTGCTCGACCGCACCTCCGAATCAGAGCTGTTGATAGAGGTCGGGGGCTTGGGCTACCGGGTGCAGGTGACTCCCTCGACCGCAGTGTCTGCGGGTTCTGCGGGCAGCGAGGTCTTCGTGCATACGCATCACGCGGTGCGTGAGGACAGCGACACCCTCTACGGTTTCGCGACCATCGACGAACGACGCATCTTTGAATCTTTGATCAGCGCTCACGGAGTCGGCCCGGCGCTGGGACTCGCCATCTTGTCGGTTCATGGTCCCGCGGAGCTGCGCGCTGCGGTGGCCCGAGACGACTTGGCAGCGCTGTGCCTGGTGCCCGGAGTGGGGCGCAAGACTGCCGCCCGGCTGGTTATGGAACTCAAGAGCAGGCTCGATGTTCCCAGTGGCGACTACACAGGCACTCCCGGAGACGGGGGCGGAGCGGATGCGTCGGCCCCGCAGGCGGCCCACGGTGATGTTCGAGCCGCGTTGGAGAGCCTCGGCTACGGCCCTGAAGAGATCCACGCGGTGCTCGTGGAGACGCCCGCGCAAGGCGATGCCGGCGCGCTGTTGAAAGACGCTCTGCGTCGCCTTGCATCGGGGGATTGAGCAGATGCGCGAGGAGCTCCTCAACGAGTCCGGGCCCGGAAGGGGCCTGCTCTCGCCGGGCGAGACACAGACCGATGCCGAACTGCTCGCTGAGCCCGGGTTGCGGCCGCGGAGTCTCGCTGAGTTCGTCGGCCAGACAGAACTGAAGAGTCACCTGCGGGTGATTCTCGGCGCTGCCTCGAAACGTCGTGATCCCGTCGACCATCTGCTGTTCGCGGGTCCGCCGGGGCTGGGCAAGACTACTTTGGCGTACATAATCGCTGCGGAGATGGGGTCGCATCTGCTGGTCACTTCGGGTCCGGCGTTGGAACGGTCCGGCGACCTCGCCTCGATTCTGTCGAAACTCGAGGACGGAGACGTTCTGTTCATCGACGAGATCCATCGCCTGCCGCGCCCAGTGGAGGAAGTCCTGTACCCCGCGATGGAGGACTTCAGGATCGACATCGTCCTGGGCAAGGGCCCGGCCGCCCGTTCGATTCCTCTTGAACTGGCGCGCTTCACCCTTGTGGGCGCGACCACCCGTACGGGTTTGATCACCGGACCGCTTCGGGACCGTTTCGGTCTGGTCGCGCGCCTCGACTTCTACGACGTTGACGATCTCCAGTCCATCGCCGTGCGGTCGGCTCAGATTTTCGGTGTCGACGTCACCGCGGCGGGTGCGTGGGAGATCGCCCGCCGTGCCAGAGGGACTCCCCGCATCGCCAACCGGCTGTTGCGCCAGGTACGCGACTACGCAGACGTCGAACGCGACGGACATATCGATGCAGATGTAGCCGCGGACGGCCTGGCGTTCTTCGGCGTTGATGAACTCGGTCTCGACAAAGCCAGTCGAGCCGTGCTCGATGCGGTCTGTCGGCGGTTCGGCGGGGGACCCGTCGGGTTGTCGACGCTTGCCATTGCAGTCAGCGAACCGTCCGAGACCGTCGAGGATGTGTACGAGCCGTATCTGATTCAACAGGGCCTGCTGATGCGCACTCCGCGGGGCCGCGTCGCCACCCCGGCCGCGTTCGAGCATCTGCAGATGACTGTCCCGGAGGTCGGCCCGCCGTCGGCGCCGGGGTTGTTCGACGACCCCGGCGCCGATGCGTCCACATCCGACTAGGTGTAGTGGATCCCCCGCCGCAGACCCGCGATGACATCGGCTATGAACTGCCGAGCAGTTCGATCGCCCAGACCCCGCTCCCACGGCGCGACGAGGCGCGTCTGCTGGTCGACCGCTCCACTGAGATCCTGCATCGCCGTGTCTTTGATCTGCCGGAGCTGCTCAGGCAGGGAGATCTCGTGGTCGTCAACAACACCCGGGTGCTCCGGGCGAGGATTCCGCTTCGCCGGTCCGGTGGCGGCGCTGTTGAAGTGCTCCTGTTGGAACAGCTCGACGACCGGCGCTGGGAGGCGCTGGTACGACCTTCGCGCAGGCTCAGGGAGGGTTCGGTTGTAGCCAACGATGCGATGGCTGTGGTGATCGGTGAGGATCTCGGCGAGGGACGGCGCATCGTTTCACCCGAGGTTGGTGATCGCCGACTCCTCGACGTCTTGGACGAAGTCGGGTTGGCGCCGTTGCCGCCCTATATCGACCAGCAGATCCCCGATCCTGAGCGCTATCAGACCGTCTTCGGGGAACGGCCCGTGTCAGCCGCGGCGCCCACCGCCGGTCTGCACCTGACCGAGTCTGTGTTCGCGGGCCTCGCAGCCAACGGAGTCGAGGTCGCAACGGTCGAGTTGGCAGTCGGTCTCGACACGTTCAGGCCAATATCAGTGGACCGCCTCGACGACCATTCGATGCACAGTGAGTGGTACTCGATCCCCGAGGGCACGCAGCGGCTGGTTCGTTCGGCGGACCGGGTCGTGGCGATCGGCACGACTGTGGTCAGAGCGCTCGAGACCTGGGGACGCGGCGGCCGGCCCGAGGGTCGCAGCAGCCTGTTCATTCGACGCCCCTTCGACTGGTCGGTGGTCGACGTGGTGATGACCAACTTCCATCTCCCGGCTTCGACTCTGCTGTGCATGATCGACGCCTTCGTGGGTCCTCGTTGGCGGGAGCTCTACGCTGAAGCCCTCGCCCACGACTACCGGTTCTTGAGTTTCGGCGACGCCATGCTCTGTGAGCGCACCGCTTGAAAAATTTAGCTGCGTAGTCTGACAGTGTGAAGACGTCCCTTGTCGAAACAGCGTGTGACGGAGCGGCGCGCACAGGTGTGGTCACGACGGGCCGTGGACAGTTCACGACGCCGCGGTTCATGCCGGTGGGAACGCGCGGCGCGGTTCGGCACCTGGCATCAGAGGACCTCGAGGCTCTCGGAGCCGAGGTGATTCTGGCCAACACCTATCATCTGATGCTGCGTCCCGGAGCGGCGGTCATTGCTGATCTGGGCGGGATACACAGTTTCGCCGACTTCAACAACCATGTTCTGACCGACTCCGGTGGATTCCAGGTCTTCTCGTTGAAACCTCAGATCGATGACGAGGGCGCCACTTTCAGATCGGTGTACGACGGGTCGACCCACCGGCTGACGCCGCAGAAGGCTGTCGATGTGCAGGCTCTGATCGGGGCGGACATCCAGATGGTGCTCGACGTCTGCCCCTCAGCGGTTGCTGAGCGTCAGATCCTGCGGTCAGCGGTGGATCGCACGGCTCTGTGGGCCCGCAGGGGGCGCCGGGCCTTCTTGGAGCATCGGTTCGCCGCGCAGCGGCAGAGCCAGTTCGGGATAGTCCAGGGTGGAACCGATGAAGCGCTGCGCATCGAGTCTGCTGAACGGACGGTAGCCGAGGACTTCGACGGTTACGCGGTGGGCGGGCTGTCGGTGGGGGAGGACCGTCAGCAGATGCTCGACGGCCTCGACGCTTGCATCGCGCTGCTGCCGAGCGACCAGCCACGATATTTCATGGGACTCGGCGACCCCGTCGGGATCGTCGAATCCGTGGCGCGTGGAGTCGACATGTTCGACTGCGTCCTGCCGACGCGTCTTGCCCGCCACGGTACGGTCCTGACCGACGAGGGCAGGTTCAACCTGCGCCGAGCGGAGTTCTCAAACAGCGATCAACCGCTCGACGTCTGTTGGCCGGAGAGTCCGGCCAATCGCTGGTCCCGCGGCTACTTGAGGCACCTGCTGGTGACGAGGGAGCCGACCGCGCCGCGGATTCTGACGCTTCACAACCTCGCCTGGCTGTTTCGATTCATGGAGCAGATGTCGGATGCGATCGAGGCTCGGGAATTTGAGATGTTCCGGGGCCGCGTTCATGGCGTTTGGGGACGGTAGCCTTGCCCGAGTCAGTTCTCCAGATACGGATGCATGCATGGAATCACTCATCTTTCCCGCGTTGGTCTTAGGTTTTGCCTACTTCTTCATGGTCGCCCCGCAGCGGCGCAAGATGAAGGCTCATCGTCTCCTGTTCAACTCCCTGCAGGAGGGCGACGAGGTCCTCACCAACTCCGGTATCTTCGGTGCAGTAGCGGAGGTCGAAGACAGTGTCATCTGGCTGGAAGTGGCGCCTGAGGTCGAGCTGAAGCTCCAGAAGTCGTCGATCGTCCAGGTGGTTTCCCAGTCTGACGATGAGGACGATCAGGTGGACAACGCTGCCGGCTCCGGTAGCGACGGTGCGGACTGACGCCCCTGGATGCGTCGTCAACTCACCTTCGTGATCAGCGTCGTCGTCGTTGCTCTTGCGGGCGTTGTCTACACGGTCATCTCCGGAAACGAGCCTCTGCTGGGGCTCGACCTCCAGGGTGGAGCCTCGGTGGTGCTCGAACCTGAACCGAACGACGACGGTTCGGAGATCGCCGATGATGTGCTTGATCAAGCGGTCGACATCATTCGCAACCGGGTCGACGGCCTGGGTGTTCGTGAGCCGGAGATCAGTCGCCAGGGGTCGACTGTCCTGGTGCAGATTCCAGGCGTGGAAGATCAGCAGCGGGCCATTGAACTAGTGGGTCAGACTGCGGAGCTCCGCTTCCGTCCGCTGCTGCAGGAGGTTTTCGGCGATGATCCTTTCGACCCTTTCAGCATCTCCTTGTGCGCACCGGAGTCAGCAGGATCAGCAGGAGATGATGAAGCTTCAGCGGAGTTGTTCGACGCTCCGACCCCCGACGCGGACGCGGACGAGTGCATGGTTGCCGTTGACCGTGCCGGACTGGGTGTCCGCTATCTGCTCGGTCCCGCGCCCCTGCTCTTGGATCAGCAGGAGAGCCCCGATGGCCGTTTGACCGGTGAAGCTCTTGAGACGGCTTCGGCACGACTGCGACTCGCCGAATGGGTGGTCAACATCTCCTTCAGGTCCGGGTCGCCGGGAATCGATGATTTCAACGCCCTCGCCGCGCAATGTGCCCAAGGAACCACGGTGTGTCCGCCGACTGGCAGTTCCCCAGCGACAGGGCAGCTGGTCGGTCGGGTCGCCGTTGAGATCGACGGAGTCGTGGCAAGCGCACCGACTGTCGGAATCTCCAATTTCGAACGTGACCAGGTAGTGATCTCTGGTGGTTCGATGGACGAGCGGGCAGCCAAGGACTTGGCGTTGGTCCTGCGGTTCGGTTCCCTGCCCGTCGAGTTGACCCCCCAGGAAAGCCGGATCGTCTCGTCAACGCTGGGCGAAGACGCCCTTGACGCTGGAATAGTCGCCGGGATCATCGGTTTGGCGCTGGTTTCGCTGTACCTCCTTGTGTATTACCGATTCTTGGGTGTCGTCGCCATAGCCAGCCTGGCGATTTCTGGGGCTCTGCTGTGGACCATTGTCGCCTGGCTCGGCGAATCGCAGGGGCTGGCTCTCACACTGGCCGGCGTAACCGGCCTGATTGTGTCGATCGGCGTCTCGGTTGATTCGAATGTCGTCTATTTCGAGCACCTCAAAGAAGATGTTCGCGCTGGTCGGACGGTACGTTCAGCGGTGGAACGGGCTTTCCCCATCGCCTTTTCGACGATCGTCAAAGCCGACGTCGCCAGTTTGATTGCCGCAGTGGTGCTCTACTTCTTGACGGTCGGTCAGGTCAGAGGCTTCGCACTGTTCCTAGGCTTGGCTACCGTGCTCGATCTGATAGCAACCTATTTCTTCATGGGTCCAGTAATCAGGGGCATGGCCCGCCGAGAATCGATGAGTGAACACCCGAATCGATTCGGTATTCCGGGTTCTGGCACCTCGCAGGTGAACTCATGAACATCCTGCTGCGTTTGTACCGCGGGGAGCAGCGGTTCGACTTTCCCTCTGTCTGGAAGCGAGCCCTGATCGCTTCGGCTGTGCTGGTGATCGTCAGCTTGGGTTCTCTGGCTTTCCGTGGGTTGAACCTGGGAATTGAATTCGAGGGAGGAACTTCTTGGGAGGTGCTGGCGCCTCAGGCTTCAGTGGCTGAGGCACGCGATGCGCTTGCGGGCACCGACGCGGCTGCAGGCAAGATCCAGACAGTCGGCAGCGACAGCATTCGCGTTCGTGCCGACATTGACGATGCGCAGGGAACCGCGGAAGTCACACAGGCTCTAGCAGCCCTCGCAGGTGTGGCTGTCGGTGAAGTCTCAGTTACGACCGTGGGTCCGTCGTGGGGTGATCAAATTACCCAAAAGGCCCGCAACGCTCTCGTTTGGTTCTTCGTCATTATTGCCTTGTACATCGCGGTCCGACTTGAGTGGAGAATGTCGGTGGGTGCGCTGATCGCGGTCGCTCACGACATCATCATCTCGGTCGGTTTCTATTCGCTGTTCCAGTTCGAGGTCACACCGGCGACTGTCATCGCCTTCTTGACGATCATGGGTTACTCGCTTTATGACACGATCGTCGTCTACGACAAGGTTCGTGAGATTGGGCGGAGGTTGGGGCCGACTGAGCGCTACACCTACACCGAAATGATGAACCTGGCCCTCAACCAGGTGTTGATGCGCTCGATCAACACCTCGATCACTTCGGTCCTGCCGGTGCTCTCAATGCTGGTGGTGGGTTCGTTCTTCCTTGGTGCGCTGACCCTCCAGGAGTTCGCGCTGGCCCTGCTGATCGGCATCTTAGTGGGTTCGTATTCTTCGATATTCGTGGCTTCGACGTTGGTGGCTTGGATGAAGGAACGCGAGGAGCAGAACTCAGCGCTTGCGCGCAAGGTGCGGCTGCGGTCCGGAGACAGTGACCGCACGCGCATGGTCGACGATGATGACGCGGCGCTCGGTGCGGTCGCGGCGCGCCCCACCGCCGACCGCGTGAGGCCCAGTCATGCTCCCCCCCGACCAAGGAAGAAAAAGAAGAAGCGCTGAAGCGTCGGTGAGCACGACGATTGTCCTTCCAATTCCGAGTCCGGGACTCGTGACTACCTCGCGACTGTTCCTCCGACTCCTCCTCCTCCCGCTCCGGGTGATAAGACATGAACATTGAGAAAGGAGTGACGATGTCTGCAAGGTTGAAGTGGTTCAGTCAGTATCGCTTCCGGTTCTTGCTGGTTGTTGTCGTCGTCGGGTGTTTTGTTGCGAGCGGGTGTTCGTCTTCTAGCGACGATCGGGCAGGTTTCGAACTTGGTGATGCTGACTCTTCGCTTACAAAGGTCGATGCTGAGTCTTCGCTTATAGGGGCCGAAGACGATCCTGAACCCGGTGGTGCTGACTCTTCGCCCTTCACGGTCAAGGTAGCAAGCGGGTATTTGACTGATCTATTGAATTCAACCCACGGGCCAGAAGACATAGATTTTGGTCTGTTGCAGGGTGCCCAAGATGCGTTGGATATACCCCGTGTTGTCGTTGCGGGATATCTTTTCGAGATCGTTCCCGGTGTGACCGAGGTTGATACTTCTGAACATCGATCAAGAACCTCGAGCGAAGTTTCGATTGCCTTGGCCGAAATAGATGCACTGGAGCAGCGATTTGAAGGTGAGGGTGCGGATGAGGATGTTTGGCGGGAACTTGAAAGAATGCGTCGTTCGGTGATCGAGAATCAACCTCCTCCTGCTTATGACTACAACTATTGGGCTTATCGTGTTCGCGTGACTGAAGTCTTCAAGGGCGATATTGATATTGGTGACGTTATTGATGTTCAAGTTTTCGCTGGTGTGAATGTGGCCTCGGAGTTGGTTTCTCAGGTGTTGGAAGGGACACCACGGGTTGTGGTCGCCGGTTTTATGTGGGATGGCGTAACTGGAGAACTAAGGAACCCGAGTGGCGAAGTTGTGGATAAGGCGATTTTTCCATTCTCAGATTTGTTTTGGTTTGATGAGGGCGTTTGGGACGTATTGGTAGACGACACTGCTGAGGGAACTTCTGTAGTCGATGAGCCAGGGGTTCTGTCGGACGAGGCCGGCGCGACAGAGACAGGCGCGGTGACAGTGATTGAGGAGAATCTTGAGGTCGGGCCTGCTCTTGTCGCTGAATCGCATCAACTCGACAGTCTGGGCGACATGCATCAGGCTTGGGGAGTGCTGGAGACTCTAGAGGACCTCGCGCGGACATTACGCACCGTGGCATCCGAGACTGTCGCGTCAACCACCACCACACCGTCAACGACTACGTCGGCACCTTGAGACATATCGGCTGCTGCAATGATTCCGGGCCGTGAATGCCTTGAGCGTTTGGAAGATCCCGGTTCGGTATCGACGCCGTGGTCAAGTGGGGCGATTGACATCGGGCACGGGAAGCCGATCCAAGTCGAAGAAAATCTACGGAAACGTCATCCAACCTCCCTAGGGCTGACACACACTTGGTTCGTCCGGCTGCGTTTGATCTGAGATACGGTGACGAGTATGGATGTCATGACCGGCCTGATCCGAGACGTCATGGACTTTCCTGAACCCGGGATCGCCTTCAAGGACATCACGCCGCTGCTCGGAGACCCCGATGCCTTCGAGGCGGCGACCGGTGCGATGGTCGCCCCCTGGCTGAACCAACAGCCGGGCGAAGAGGTCACCAAGGTTGCCGGTATTGAGTCCCGCGGGTTCCTCTTCGGCGTGCCGATCGCGCAGCGCCTCTCGGTCGGGTTCGTCCCGATCCGCAAACAGGGCAAGCTCCCCTCGAAGACCGTCTCGGCGAACTACGACCGGGAGTACGGTCCCGACACGATCGAGATGCACACCGATGCGGTCGGACCCGGTGACCGGGTGCTGGTGGTCGACGACGTCCTGGCCACAGCCGGTACTGCTCATGCAGCGGCGAAACTGCTCGGCGCTGCCGGCGCCACGGTGTCAGGCATCGTCGTGCTCATTGAGCTCGAGTCCCTGTCCGGCCGCTCGCTATTGAGTGATTTCAGAGTCGAGTCTGTGCTCGCGTTCGGAGGGGACTGAGTTTGGTAACCGTCACCCGAGTTCTGCCGTGGCGCCGTTCGGCCAATCGTCCGAGTTCAGCGGAGATCACGCAGTTGTTGAGCGTTTATCGTGCCCACCATCCCAAGGCGGGCACAGATTTGATCGAGCGGGCATTCGAGTTGGCCCACACCGCCCACGAGGGACAGAACCGTAAATCCGGTGAGCCTTACATCCGCCATCCCGTTGCAGTGGCCACGATCGTCGCGCACCAGGGCATCGACGACGTGACCGTGGCCGCAGCGCTGCTTCACGACGCAGTTGAAGACACCACCGTCGGCCTGGAACAGATCGAAACGAAGTTCGGTGCTGACCTGGCAGACATCGTCGACGGCGTCACCAAACTTGATCGTGTCAAGTACGACACTAAAGAGCAGCAGCAAGCTGCGACCATGCGCAAGATGATCGTGGCGATAGCTTCAGACTTGCGGGTGCTGATCATCAAGCTCGCCGATCGGTTGCACAACCTCAGAACTGTGGCTGCTCTACCTGAGTTCAAGCAGGAACGAATAGCCCGAGAAACACTTGATGTGTACGCTCCGCTGGCTCATCGCCTCGGCATGTCCGATCTGAAACAACAACTTGAGGATCTGTCGTTTGCGGCTCTCCATCCTCGCCGCTACGCGGAGATTGATCAGATGTTGGCGCAGCGTGCTCCGGAGCGGGATCTGTACCTGGCTCAGGTTCTCGGAAACGTGCAGGCCCGTTTGGCTGAGCTCGGGATCGTCGCCACCATTGACGGCCGCCCCAAACACCTCTGGTCGATCTACGAGAAGATGGTGGTCAAGGGTCGGACCTTCGAAGAGATCTTCGATCTGGTCGGCATCCGTGTGATCGTCGACTCGGTACGGGACTGCTACGCCGCGTTGGGTTCGATACACGCAACCTGGCGACCCGTCCAGGGACGGTTCAAGGACTACATAGCCATGCCGAAGTTCAACCTCTACCAGTCTTTGCACACAACGGTGGTGGGTCCGCAGGGCAAGTCGATAGAAGTGCAGATTCGCACCAGAGAGATGCATCAACGGGCCGAGCATGGCGTGGCGGCTCATTGGGACTACAAGAACGAGGAGCCGGGCAGCGAGATGGCCTGGTTGAGCCGCATCGTCGAGTGGCAGTCGGAGACCTCCGACCCGTCGGAGTTCATGTCGAACCTGAAGCTTGACCTTGACCAGGACGAGGTTTATGTGTTCACCCCCAAAGGCAAGGTGATCGAACTGCCGGTGGGAGCCACCCCGGTCGATTTTGCCTATGCCATCCACACCGATGTCGGGCACAGCTGTGTCGGTTCGAAAGTCAATGGGCGGCTGATGCCTCTCGATACTCGGCTAGGGTCCGGGGACTCCGTGGAGATCTTCACTTCGAAGGTTGAAGGGGCTGGTCCCAGCCGAGACTGGCTGACCTTCGTTGCCAGCCGGCGCGCTGCCAACCGGATCAAGCAGTGGTACACCAGGGAACGTCGCTCCGACGCTATCGAGCAGGGTCGTGACGATCTGCTTCAGGCGTTGCGCCGTGAGGGTTTGCCGGCGCAGCGGATCCTCAAGGAGAAAGTCTTCGCCGAGGTCGCCGAGCAGATGAACTATTCCGACGAGGATCTGCTGTTCGCGGCGATCGGGGAAGGACACGTGGCCGCCCGCACGGTGGCGGATCGCCTCGCCCGGGAGATGAGAGGTGAGGATGCTCCCGAAAAAGGGCAGCCTCGGTTGCCTTCCACCGTCAGCACCCGAGTCGGGGGCAAGCGCCGTGCTGCGGGATCGGCGGGAGTGCACGTGGAGGGTCTCGACGACATCATGATCCGGATCTCGCGGTGCTGTTCTCCTGTTCCCCCAGACGAGATCGTGGGGTTCGTGACCCGGGGCCGCGGCGTGTCGGTTCATCGCACGGACTGCCTCAACGCCGCCACCCTGCAAGAAGGTCAACCGGATCGTCTCATCGAAGTTGAATGGGATGCCGAACACGAGGGTCACTTCGCCACGACCATCGAGGTCCACGCGCTCGACCGCGCGGAACTGTTGGTCGATGTGTCGAAGGTGCTTTCCTCCCACGGGCTCAATGTCACCGCCGTGGAGGCAGAAACCGGCAACGACGCCACCGCCAAGATGCAGTTCGAGTTTGAACTCGCTGATTTGAGCCAGCTCGACTCGGTGCTGTCCTCACTGCTGGTGGTCGAGGCGGTTTACGACGTGTTCCGTGTTGTTCCAAGAGCGGCGCCGGCTCAGAGCGGACGAAAACAACCTGAACGTTAGAGACCGTGAGGACTGCTCTCGAACAGGGCAGTGTCGGAGCGGGGTCGTGGCCCGAACGGCACAGCGGAGCGTGAACTGCGTGACCAAGGGCGGGGAACAACGGGTCGGGTACGGGTAGCCTGACCCGCTGTGGCTGAGCCGACGTTCCGTGCCCCGAAAGGCACCCGCGACATCCTTGCTCCTGACTCGACGCGCCTGCGCGCTCTCGTCGACGAGTTCGCATCACAGGCTGGTCACAGCGGATTCGGGGAAGTCGTCTCTCCTGTCTTCGAGGATGTCGGAGTCTTCAAGAGGCTCGGTGAGTCCACCGATGTGGTCACCAAAGAGATGTTCGACTTCTTCGACAAGGGAGACCCTCCCCAGCAGCTCGCGCTTCGCCCGGAACTGACAGCGGGCATCTGTCGCGCCTATTCCGAGCACCGGCCCGTACCACCGTGGAAAGTGTGGTACGAGGGGCCCCAGTTCCGCTACGAACAACCCCAGGCGGGTCGCTATCGTCAGTTCACGCAGGTCGGCGTCGAGGTTCTCGGGACCGGTGACCCCCAGGCGGACGTCGACGTGATCGTTCTGGGGGTCCGCTTCTTCGAGTCGTTGGGTCTGGGCCGGATCGAACTGGCGCTCAACAGTCTTGGCAGCCCCGGTGACTGCGGCAGCCGGCACGCCTACGAGCAGGCGCTTGTCGAGTACCTGGAACAGAACCGTCCCCGTCTGTCGACACAGTCGCAGGTGACGGTCGAACGCAACCCCCTGCGGGTGCTCGACTCCAAACGTGAACAGGACTCCTCTGTCATCGCCGGAGCCCCGGTGATGGTCGATTTCCTCGACGATGAGTCAGCGGCGCACTTCGCCGCGGTGCGCGCCGGTCTCGACGCTGTGGGGGTTGCATATGAGATCTCTCCGCGCTTGGTGCGGGGCCTCGACTATTACACGCGCACCGCGTTCGAGTTCGCGGCCCCCGGATTGGCGGGCGCGCAGAACGCGGTCGGCGGCGGCGGCCGTTACGACGGTCTGGTCGAGGATCTCGGCGGTCCGCCCACACCCGGGATCGGTTTCGCCCTCGGTGTCGACCGGATCCTGTTGGCCTGTGACGCGGAGGGGGTCTTCGCTGCGCCTGCGAGTGCCGTCGATGTGTTCGTGGTCGATGTCACAGGGGGGACAGAAGCGCTCAGAGTCTGTGATCGCCTGCGCCAGGCCGGTATCGCAACAGATCGAAGCTACGGAGGGCGGTCCATGAAGGCCCAGATGAAGGTGGCGGACCGTTCCGGTGCAAACTTCGCGGTTATCATCGGTGAAGATGAACTCGCTGCGGGCGAGGTCACTTTGCGTGACATGGGCGACAGCAGCCAGCGCCGGGTCGAGCAGAGTTCGCTCGTAGACGAACTGATCAGGGAACGGACACGGTGATGGACCTCTCAACCTCGATGCGCACTCACATGTGCGGCCTTGTCGGCGCCTCTGACATCGGCGGTGTTGTCACTGTCTGCGGATGGGTCGACCGTCGGCGTGAGCACGGTGAGCACCTGGTGTTCATCGACCTGCGCGACCACACCGGTGTCGTGCAGTGTGTGGTGGACGGAAAGCATGATCTTCGCAGCGAGTATGTGGTGCGGATGACGGGCGAGGTCCGTGAGCGCCCCGAAGACACCGCGAATCCGGAGCTCGCCACTGGAGAGGTCGAGATCGAGATCCACGAAGTCGAGGTGCTCTCGGTGGCCGAGCCGCCGCCGTTCCCCCTCGATGAGCGCACCGAGGTCGATGAGACGATCCGGCTCCGTCATCGTTACGTGGATCTGCGCAAGGCCCGCCTGCAGCGCAACTTGCGGATCCGCGCCAAGGTGAACAGTGCGATCCGCCGCGGCATGGAGTCTCAGGGGTTCATCGAGGTCGAGACGCCGATGCTGGTGGCTTCGACACCCGAGGGCGCCCGAGACTTCGTCGTCCCGTCCCGCAAGGAGCCCGGGAGCTTCTACGCGCTTCCGCAGAGCCCCCAGCTATTCAAGCAGCTCTGCATGGTCGGCGGCGTTGACCGCTACTACCAGATCGCTCGCTGTCTACGGGACGAGGACCTTCGCGCCGACCGGCAGTTCGAGTTCATGCAGCTCGACGCCGAAGCGAGCTTTGTCGGCCAAGAAGACGTCTTCGAGTTCATCTCCGCCGCGGTTGCCGGGGCGACCGAAGCGGTTACCGGTGTGAGGCCGACGGAGTTCCCGCGCATCAGTTGGCTCGATGCGATGGAGCGGTACGGCTCCGACAAGCCCGATGTTCGTTTCGCGATGGAGCTCGTCGAGCTCACCCCGATCTTCGCCGACACGCAGGCGAGGGTATTTCAGGCGCCCTGCGTGAAGGGGGTCTGCATGCCTGGAGGCGCCGAAGCGCTCAGCCGCAACCAGGTCGATTCTCTCGTTGAGACCTGCCGGCGTTGGGGAGCCAAGGGCCTGGCCTGGATGAAGGTCGCGCAACGTGACGGTTCGGCGGTCCTCGACGCCGGTGTTGCCAAGTTCTTGAGCGCCGAAGAGTCCACCGCGGTCATCTCCGCGTTGGGGGCGGGCGTGGGTGACATGGTGTTCCTTGTTGCTGATGAGCGCCGTCTGGTTCGTCGCGTGCTCGGGTTGTTGCGACTCGAGCTCGGTCGGCCTCCGGTCAACGAAGGCGGCTTGCACTACCTGTGGGTTGTGGACTTCCCACTTTTTGAGGGGTTCGCTGCCGACGGTTCCCCGCTTCCGGCCCATCACCCGTTCACGATGCCCCATCCCGACGACACCGAACTGCTCAGCGAGCGGGGCGAAGCGCTGTTGGGCGTGCGTTCGCAAGCCTACGACCTGGTGCTCAACGGTTGGGAGCTCGGATCGGGGAGCGTGCGGATCCATCGCCGTGACATCCAGAACCAGGTATTCGCCTGTTTGGGGATCGAACCCGCCGACGCACAGCGGAAGTTCGGCTTCCTGCTCGACGCGTTCGGCTACGGGGCGCCGCCCCACGCCGGTTTCGCGTTCGGAATCGACCGACTGACGGCACTGTTGGCAGGCGAGTCCAACATCCGTGAAGTGATCGCCTTCCCCAAGACCCAGTCAGGAGCGGACCCTTTGACCAGCGCCCCCTCCCCGATCGACGACGCCCATCTCCGCGAGCTGGGCCTGCGCGCCCCGCGGTGAGCGGTGACCTGTTCTCTGAGGCGGCCCGGGAGCATCTGAAGAGTCGTTCGCCGCTGGCGGCCCGGCTGCGGCCCCGTGACCTCGATGATGTCGTCGGCCAAGAGCATCTTCTGGCCCCTGGTCGTCCGCTGCGGGCCCTGATCGAGACTGATCGTCTCTCCTCTGTCATCTTGTGGGGCCCTCCGGGAACCGGCAAGACCTCGCTCGCTCGTCTGGTGGCGACCAGCACGAACAAGTGCTTCGAGGAGCTCTCGGCGGTGGCGGCTTCGGTGAAGGACGTTCGTGGGGTCATTGCGGGCGCTCGTCAGCGGCTCGGTGAACAGCAGATGGGAACGATTCTGTTCCTCGACGAGGTCCACCGCTTCAACAAGGCCCAGCAGGACACTTTGTTGCCGGCGGTCGAAGAGGGGCTGATCGTGCTGATCGGGGCGACCACCGAGAATCCCCACTTCGAGGTCAACCCGCCGCTCATGTCGAGGTCTACTCTGTTCCGGCTCCATGCTCTCGACGAGCCGGCTGTTGCAGAACTCATCAGACGAGGGCTCGAGATCGAGTCGGCAACTGCTGACGAGGACGCTGTCGCCCATCTCGGGGCCCGCAGCGGAGGCGACGGCCGCCACGCTCTCACCGGTGTCGAAGTGGCTGTCGCGCTGGCAGCCGATCGTGGTCGTCCGATCCATGTTGTGCTCGCCGACGCTGAGGCCGCGGTCGACGCCAAGGCGGTGCGCTACGGCCGCGACGGGCACTACGACGTGATCAGCGCCTTCATCAAGTCGATTCGGGGAAGCGACGCGGACGCGGGTCTGTACTGGCTGGCGCGCATGCTCGAAGCGGGAGAGGACGCTCGCTTCATTGCCCGACGGCTGGTGATCCTGGCATCTGAGGACGTCGGCATGGCCGACCCGCAGTCGCTGCTCGTCGCCAACGCTGCCGCCCACGCGGTCGAGTTCGTCGGCCTGCCGGAGGCTCAACTCAACCTGGCCCATGCCGTAGTGCATCTGGCCACCGCCCCGAAGTCCAACCGGGTGACTGCCGCTCTGGGTGCTGCTCGTGCCGCCGTGAGACGGTCGGGGACTGGTGAGGTTCCGGTCCATTTGCGAGACGCCCATTATTCGGGTGCCGCCAGCCTCGGACACGGCGACGGATACCTCTACCCCCACGACGATCCGTCCGGTTGGACCCCCCAGCACTACCGACCCTCAGAAGTTGAGGATCTGGTGTTCTATCGACCGACGAACCACGGCCGCGAGGCCCGGCTCAGAGAGTTCTGGCCCGGCCACCCACCAGAACCCGAAGACCACCAAGACCGTTGAGATCTGGTCTTTGCTTCCGGAGTCACGGCGGTGGCACTAGGGTGTCGGGCGTGTGGGGCGTGGTCACCAGAGAATCTGAGAAAGCCGGCTGCAGGCCAGGTACACCATGAGCGCGGTTGATCTAGCCGCGGTTGTGGTCACGATCGTCTGTCTCGTCGTGGTGGTGATCCTTGTGTTCGCCGTGCAGGCACTGGTCGCGACCCTGCGCCAACTCCGCGAGACGATCGACGAACTGCGTGCTGAGAGTCTTCCCATGTTCGGTGACCTGCGGACAACCGTCACCAAGGCAGGCGACGAACTCGAACGGGTCGATGAGGTGATCGGTCGAGTCGAGCGGGTAGTGGCGACAGCGGACGTCGCCTCGCGGCTGACCCAGAGAGTCTTGACGCCTCCGCTCATCAAGACCGCTGCCATTGTCAAGGGCGCGGGCAGAGCCACGCTGACGTTGCGGAGAGGTCGTTCCCGTAAGGCGATCACTGCTCGTAAGACAAGCACAGCGCACAGTCAGCGCGGCTCGACGCGCTCACGGGGTCTGCGACGGTCGAGAAGGTCGACGGTTCGATGAAACGCACGTTCTGGGCCGCGACCGGCTTCACTCTCGGCTTCGGAAGTTCGCTCTACGTTCAGAAGCGGCTTCGCCGCGCGGTCGAGCGCTACACTCCCGAGCAGGTCCGGCAAGGCGTCACCGACGTCGGCAGACGCGCCGCGGCCCGGACCAGAGACCTGATCTCGGATCTGCGCGATGCGGCCCAGGAGGGCAGCGAAACGATGCGCCAGACTGAACAGGACCTGCGCTCGGAGTTCGTCGCGGACAGCGAGGCGCACCGTCACCGCCCGGCGCGCATCCGCCACTGACACGATCGACTGAACTCGACCCGGAGTTGCCCCGTCTGGAAACAGCCGACATGCGGGCAATCAGGAGCCCGGATAATTGGGATTCTGACCGACTGGGATAGCGTTGAGTCGACTACCGCATGGGCCGATGAGCAATGAGATCAATCACAATTCGCAACTACCGCTGTTTCGGCGATGAGCCGCAGACCGCACGTTTGGCTCCGCTCACGTTGCTCATCGGGGAGAACAGCAGCGGCAAAACCTCTCTAATGGCGATGGTCCGCGCTCTGTGGGATGTCGCCTACGACCATCGTGTCCCAGACTTCAAGGAAGATCCCTGCGACTTGGGCAGCTTTGAAGAGATCGCGCACCACCGCGGCGCTCGCGGAGGTCGGGCCGAGGTGTTCGAGGCGGGTTTCGAGTCCAACGGCCGGGGCGCGGCGCGCAATGGTCGGTCTTCTTCGGGATCGACCAAGGTCACCGTGAAATTCGAATCGCAATGGTCCGCCCCGGTCCCGATCAGCAGGCGTCTGGAACGGGGGCCCTACTGGGTCGATCAAGATCTACGCAGCAACTACATCGACAATTTCAAGTTCGGCGGCCCCGACGGCGAATGGGAGTACCGCGATCGAAGGGTGCCCGGCGAACCATCACCCCGTGTCGCTTACGATCGGATCCCGCCCGTCCGCAGCCTCCTGTTCGCCCTCGAATCACAGTTCAACCGAGGACCCGATGACACCCAGGAGATAGTCCGGATCGGTGATTCCAGGGACTTTACGAGAGAAGACCTAGAGACGCTCGGATCAGAATTGTTCAGGCACGTACCCGGTAGTTTTCCGCCCCGTCGTCAAACGATGGCGCGTCCATTCGCGAGCGCTCCCGTCAGGTCTCAGCCACAGAGGGTCTACAGTTATGATCTTGCCGTGGCCGATTCACTCGGTGACAACACCCCGAGTTTCTTGGCACAGCTCGCACTCAGGAAACCTGACGCCTGGAAGGCTCTGAAGGAAGGGCTTGAGAGCTTCGGCAGAGAATCCCGTCTGTTCGACGAAGTGCGGGTTCGACACCTCGGAAAAACGGATGCCGATCCGTTTCAGTTGCAGGTGCGGAAGTTCAGCAACAACGCGAAGGGTCCGTTCCGGAACTTGGTCGATGTCGGGTACGGGATAAGCCAGGTCCTGCCCTTCGTCACCGAGTTGCTGAAAGTCGATGGACCAACGACGCTGCTCCTGCAGCAGCCGGAGGTTCATCTGCATCCGAGTGCCCAAGCAGCGGTCGGATCCCTTTTCTGCGATGTCGCTGCAAGTTCAACCCCCCAGAAGCCCAGGCAGTTGATTGTTGAGACTCACAGCGACTTCATAATCGACAGAGTACGCATGGCTGTCGCCGACGAGACCCATCCGCTCAGACCCGCTGACGTCGCTCTGGTCTACTTCGAGAGGCGCGGCCTCGATGTTGCGCTCCACTCGATCTCCATCGACGTGTCAGGGAACGTCACTGGAGCCCCCCAGGGTTACCGGCAGTTCTTCCTGGACGAACTTCAGCGTTCCGTCGGATTCTGAACAGTGTGCGCAATCATTGACGTGAACGTCGTTCCCGAACTCTGGGATCAGGGCGGTACCGAAGCGGGTCGGGAATTCCGACTCGCTGTCGAACGTGGCAGAGTTCCGCTGGTTGTAGGGGGTTCTGCGCTCGAAGACGAGTTGAGCGGAGCGGGCGAACGCGTGCGTCGGTGGCTTCAAGAATTGCGGCTCAGTGGACGACTGACACAACACCCTGAAAGTTACGAGGAGGTTGACGAGACGGCGAATCAACTCAGATCGCTTCCTCGCGGATCGGCCACCTGTCGATCCAACGATCATCACATCGTCGCGTTGGCCGTGGTCTCAGGCGCTCGCCTGCTCTACACGAACGACCGAGACTTGACTGATGATTTCAAGGACAAGCGACTGATCGACAACCCGCGAGGCAAGGTCTACTCAACGATCGGAACCACCAGGTACGACCAGGGCAAGAAGCGTCTTCTGAACAACCGTGAACTGTGCAAGACTTCTGAGGCGACCTCCTGAACCGTCTGACGCAGGCGTGCGCGGCGTCTGTTGGACCACCGCATCCGTGTGGCCGAGTGCGGCGATGGGCGGACCGACAGAACAACGCACGTCTGAGTGGGGCGGCGGACGGTAAGCGCCGACGCAGCGACGCTAGACTCCGCCGGGTGCAAGCCAACGAAGTTCGTCGCGCCTTCATTTCTTTCTTCTCCGAGCGCGGCCACAGTCACCAACCGTCCGCGAGTCTTATTCCGCACGACCCGACCCTGCTGTTCACCGTGGCGGGAATGGTCCCTTTCAAGACTTACTTCACCGGCGAACAAGCCGCACCCTTCGACCGCGCGGTGACCGTCCAGAAGTGCGTGAGGGCCGGCGGCAAACACAACGACCTCGATGAGATCGGCCGCACCAGTCGCCATCTCACCTTCTTCGAGATGATGGGCAATTTCAGTTTCGGCGACTATTTCAAGTCCCAAGCCATCGCCTGGGCGTGGGAATTCGTCGTCGACGGTTTGGGGTTGGACCCAGAACGCCTCTGGGTCACTGTGCATCTCAGTGACGACGAAGCCGCGGCGGTCTGGCTTGATGAAGTGGGAATAGCACCCGGGCGCCTGCAGCGTCTCGACGAAGAAAATTACTGGAAGATGGGCGCCACCGGTCCCTGCGGGCCGTGTTCGGAGATTTATTGGGACAAGGGTCCGCGGTACGGGAGAGGCGGCGGTCCCGAACACGGCGACGGAGATCGCTTCATCGAGATCTGGAATCTCGTGTTCATGCAGTTCGAACAGCAGAGCGACGGCTCCAAGACTCCCTTGCCGAAACCGTCGATCGATACTGGAATGGGGCTGGAACGCACTGTCTCCGTTCTCCAGGGGGTCGAGTCGGTATGGGAGACCGACGAGCTCCGCTCCCTGCTGCGGACCGCTGCTCGAATAACCGGCGTTGACATCGCACAAGCAACAGAAGAACAGTTGGTTTCGTTGCGGATTTTGGCCGATCACGCCCGCAGCACGTCAATGCTGGTGAGCGACGGGGTATTTCCATCCAACGAGGCACGCGGTTATGTGTTGCGTCGAATTCTGCGCCGGGCGGTGCGCCACTCCTACATACTCGGCGTCGAAGAAACCGACGTCGCTGACACCACGGTCATGGGTCGGATGGTTGACCGTGTGGTGAAGGTGATGGGTGACGACTACCCCGATCTGCTCAAGAACCATCAGTTCATAAGAGACGTGATAGATCGCGAGGAGCGACGATTCCGGGAGACGCTGCGTACAGGTCAAGCCATCCTCGACGCCGAACTCGCCAAACTGGACGTCCAAGGCCCTGGTGCTGCCACGGCCCTACCGGGAACTACTGCTTTCCTGCTGCACGACACCTACGGTTTCCCTGTTGAACTCACTGAGGAGATCACCGACGAACGTGGTCTGACCGTTGATATCGATGGATTCCGTGCAGCCATGGCAGAACAGCGACAACGTGCTAAAGCAGCCCGTGGGGAAACAGGGGGCCATGACACGGGCATGTTCGTTCAACTCGTTGAACAACATGGACAGACCGGGTTCACAGGCCGTGACGAGACCGAGACGATCGCCGAAGTCCTTCATGTCGACGACGATGTTGTGGTGTTGGATCGCACGCCGTTCTACGCCGAATCCGGAGGTCAGGTCGGCGATACTGGAACGATTCGCACCGAAACCGGCGAAATTCGGGTTGAAGACACCCGCTACGGCGCGCCGGGGCTCGTAGTACACGCAATTGAGTCGATGGTCGGTGATGTGGCAGCGGGCCAACAAGCGAAAGCTGCCATCAACGACGATCGCCGTGAATTGATTCGTCGCAACCACACCGCCACTCATCTGTTGCACGCCGCTCTGCGCAGGATCGTCGGCGACCATGTCAAGCAACAAGGATCCCATGTGGGGCCTGATCGGCTTCGGTTCGACTTCAGCCACTACCAGGCGTTGACTCTCGGCGAGATCACCGAGATCGAAGACTTCGTCAATGCGGAGGTCCTGGCCAACTCTGCGTGCCGGCATTTCGAGACGACAATGGACGAAGCTCAACGACTCGGAGCAACAGCCTTCTTCGGCGACAAGTATGGCGATGTCGTGCGCGTGCTCGAGGCGGGCCCCTACTCGACTGAACTCTGTGGCGGCACACACGTGCGTGCCTTGGGTGACATCGGACCGTTGCGGATCATCTCGGAGTCCTCGATCGGCAGCAACATTCGTCGCGTTGAGGCACTGACCGGCCTAGCAACGATCGACTCCTTCCGTCTGCTTGATAGAAATGCTGCCGTGGCCGCCGAAACCCTGAGCGTTCCAGTCGACGACCTGCTGGGAGGAGTGGAGCGGCTCCAATCCGAAGCCAAGTCTTTGCGTCGCGAAATCGCCGGGTTGAAGGCAAGGATGGCGATCGCCCGAGCGCCGACACTGGCGCGGGGGGCACTCGACGGTGTAGTGGTCGCGCGGGTTGACGGGACGGACCGCAACGGGCTTCGTGATCTCGCGGTGTCGGTTCGCGACCATGAAGGAGTCAAGGCTGTGGTGCTGGGCGCTGAACTGGACGGCGGGGGAGCGGCGCTGGTTGCAGCCGTCGACCCGGACAGCAGCTACAACGCGGGTGAACTCATAGAAGATGCTAAAAAGACCATCGGTGGCGGAGGCAGGCCCGCAGACCAGATAGCAGTGGCTGGAGGTTCCAGAGCCGAAGCGCTCGACGACGCCCTCAACGAGGCCCGCGCCGCCGCGAACCGTCAATGATATGCGAGCCATCGGGATCGATCTCGGCTCGAAACGGATCGGTGTAGCGGTCAGCGATTCCCGAGGATCGCTGGCCACGCCGATAGAGGTGCTGAAACGGCGAGGAGACCGCCGCCGCGAACACGGCGAACTGGCGGATTTGGCATGCGAATGGGAAGCCGAGATCATTGTGGTCGGTGTCCCGTACAACATGGACGGATCGCTTGGGCCGATGGCCAGGAAGCACCTGCGCGAAGCGGACGCGCTCAAAGACGCTCTCGGGCTTGAAGTAGTTGCATACGATGAACGCCTGACCACGGTTTCTGCGGAGCGTTTCCTCATGCAACAAGAGATGAAAGCCGAGGCTCGCCGCCGCGTGGTCGACAAAGTCGCCGCAGCCGTGATACTGCAGTCGTGGCTTGATGCCGGAATGCCCCGTGGCTGACGAAGACCCCCGCAAGGCTGGTTTCTCCGTTCTGGGATTCCTGCTCGGTCGGGTTGAGCAGGAATCCCAGGACCTGGTCGAGGCTCCAGTGCAGAACGATCCGGAGGGTCTCGTCCCCGAACCCGTCGGCAATGACAACGAATGGATCTGCGAAGACGAATCGGCAGAGCCCGGACAAAGCAGGGAAGTCCCCTTTGCGCTACCCGATTACGATGCACCACCGGGTTTGTCGATTGAGGCGGGGTACGACACTGACGGCGTAGAATACGTCTTTGAGGACGACCCCGACGCTGACCCGCTCGTAGATCCCCGTTACGACGCTGAGGATCGGAATTGGGTCCGCTACGGAGGTCGCTGGGGCGGATTCTTGCGTCTGCTCGGTGTCGTGGTGATCGTATTCTTTTCGTTTACGACGATTCGCGGGTGGATCTATGATTGGATCGACGGGCAGATCGTTCCGGCGGGACCCATTGGAGACCCGGTTGTTTTTACGGTCGGGGTTGGTGAGGCGGTCAACCAGACAGCCACCAATCTCGACAATGCCGGAGTTGTCGACAACGCCACCGTCTTTCGCTTTTGGCTTCGCTGCGACGGTCCCAATGGTGGTGAAATCACGATCTCAGGGTTCTTGCGTTGCGATGCCGACCCCTCGTTCGAGGCAGGTGAGTACGAACTCTTCATGAACATGCCCTACGCCGAACTGAACAACGTTCTCAACCTTGGTCCGAAACCCGAGGTGTTCGCGAACTTCACGGTTCCCGAGGGTTTGCGGGTTAATGAAATCGTTGACCTGCTGATCGAATTGAATCCTCATTTCAATCGTGAAGAGATAGCGACAGCTTTGAACAACCCTGCCTACGTGTCAAGGTTCCTTCCCGACGACATCGGTCAATATTCGTGGTTCGAGGGCCTGCTCTTCCCAGCCACTTACGACGTTGCCCAGGAAGACCTCATCAATGAAGCTAGATTTATTCAACGAATGAGCAGTACCTTCGACGATCGTTTCAGTGCTCTGCTCGATGAGGTCGGAAGGGATCCGGTAATCTACGAACTCGGATTGACCGACTATCAGATCATCACTGTTGCTTCATTGATTGAAGAAGAAGCGAGGGTGGCTGTTGATCGCCCCCAGATGGCGAGGGTCATCTACAACCGCCTGTTGCGAGGCGAGTCGTTGGGAGTTGATGCCAGCGTCTATTACGCGCTCAACAAGCCGTTCACCGAAGGTTTGACTGCCTCTGACCTGCTCGTCGACTCGCCGTACAACACGCGCCTGAACACGGGGATTCCGCCGACCCCGATCGCCGCTCCGGGTGAGGCGGCTCTGCGTGCTGCGTTGCAACCAGATCCCAACCCCGACCTGTTGTTCTGGGCGCGCACCGACCACGGTGGCATAGACGGCGCCCACACATTCACCACCAGCCTCAACGACCACAACGCGGCGGTAGCGGTGTGCAGGGAACTCGGGTACTGCCGATGAGCGGGCTCTCCGGCGCGACGAGAGTTGCGGGGGTTATCGGCGATCCGGTGACGCATTCGCTCTCACCGGTGTTGCACAACGCGGCGTTCGCGGCACTTGGACTCGACTGGGTGTCGGTGCCTTTTAGGGTTCCGGCCGGTGAGGGTTCACGGGCGCTGGAGGCAATGCGAACCTTGCAGATAGCTGGTTTGTCGGTCACGACTCCACACAAGGACACGGCAGCCCGAACGGCGGACGAAGTGTCGGATGCAGTTGCGGCGCTCGGAGCAGCGAACTGTCTGGTCCCTTCAGCCAACGGAGGGATTCGTGCCGAAAACACAGACGGAGAAGGATTTCTTGCGGGTCTGCTCGAAGACGCCGACGCTACAGTCGCAGAGAAGACAGTCGTCGTTCTGGGCGCTGGTGGCGCGGCTCGGGCCATCACCCGAGCTTGCGCGCAAGCTGGTGCAGCTGCAGTGTTGGTTGTCAACCGCACCTTGGAGCGGGCCGAGGTCTGTGCGCGCTTGGCCGGCTCTGTGGGAGCGGTGGCCGACCCGGCCGACATTGCCGCAGCAGACATAGTGGTCAATGCCACCACGGTCGGCATGGGTACCGACACAGCTGTGCCGTGCAGTCCTGCGTTGTTGCGTCGAGGCCAGATCGCCGTCGACATCGTCTACAACCCGCTTGAGACCGCCTGGTTGGCTGCCGCCGGCGCAGCGGGGGTCGATGCTCATAACGGACTGTCCATGCTGGTTCATCAAGCAGCGATCGCCGTCACCCACTGGACGGGACGAACAGCGCCTGTCGATGCCATGACCTCAGCACTGTCGGCTCGTTTGACTTGAACCGTCGGGCGAGCCGGAACCGGTCGACGAGACCGCCGGCGAAGAAATTGTTGCGTCGATCCTTGCGACACGGTTAGGTTCGGTTGGTCGAAGGCGGAGCGCGCCGAAGACGACGCGAACGGCGACAACGAGAGGCGGAACCATGATCGGGGCGGTGACCCTCACTGCGTGCGGCGGATTGATCGTCGGTGGCGTTGTGACGATGTTGGTCGGGAGAACCGCTGGGCTGGTCGGGAGAACCGCTGGCGATGAGGCTCTGTCGGTTCGCTTCCGGTGCGGTTCATGCAAGGCCCGGTTGGTGCTCTGCGAGACGATTCCGTTGCTGTCGTGGGTGGTGCTGAGAGGCCGCTGTCGGTATTGTGCCAACCGAATCTCCGTCATGTATCCAGCGGTGGAGTCGGCAACCTCGGTGTTGTGGGTTGTTGTGTTTCTGCGATTCGGTTGGAGTTGGCCCCTGCTTCCGCCGCTTCTGCTGGTCACAGCGTTGACGGCGCTCTCTGTGGTGGACCTCTACAGTTACAGGCTTCCGGATCGGCTGGTCTTCTCGGCGTTGGGGTTGTCGTTGGCAGCGATGCTCACCACAGGGCTCGCCGCGGGCGACCTGAGTCCGGTCGGGTTCGGGGTGCTTGGAATGTTCGCCTATTTCGGTTTGATGTTGGTGGTGCACTTGATTTCACCACGGGGTCTGGGGTTTGGTGACGTCAAGTTGTCTTTGCTGCTCGGACTCAACCTGGGTTGGGCAGCCGGAATCATGCAGGGGGGTTTGCTGCTTGTGCTCCGCTTGGTGTTCTGGACTCAGTTCATGGCCAGCATTCTCGGCTTGATCGGCGGCCTGTCGCTCGGTGTTGCCAGAAAGAAGCTCAAACGGTCTGTGCTGGCTGATCCGCAAGCCGACGCTGAGCAACCCGCAGGACTCTTGGCGCAGAGTTTCCCCTTCGGTCCTGCCCTGGCTTGCGCCACCATGGCGGTCGTCCTCTTCGTCGAGTCGTTTCCGGGTGCATAGTCAAACCCCCGGTTGTGGGGGCGTGGGTCCGGTAACCTTTTGTCATGTCGTCGTCTTCGGTGATCCTGGTCGGTCCCATGGGATCGGGAAAGTCGACGGTCGGTCGCGCTTTGGCGGACCGGGAGAACATGAACCATGTCGACCTTGACGAGTTGATTGTTCGGAGCAGCGGGATGACTGTCCCAGAGATCTTTTCGGCTGACGGCGAGTCTGGATTCCGTGCTCTTGAGAGCGATGCTCTGCACAGCGCACTCGTCGGCGCCCCAGCGGTGATCTCCACTGGAGGGGGTGTGGTCACCAGCGAATCCAACAGGATCGCATTGCAGCGGTCGGGTGCTCTGGTTGTTTGGCTCGATGCTGTGGTGGAAGTGTTGGCCCGTCGGGTCGGCGACGGTGCAACAAGACCTTTGTTGGCCGGCAATGATGTTGAGCGTGCCCTGCGAGTCAAGGTCGTCGAACGCGCCGGCCTGTACCAGGAGGTCGCGGACATCCGGATTGACACCTCTGATACAGCTGTCACGGACTGTGTCGACTTCATCGTTGCGGCGCGTTTACAAGACGTTTCACATCAAATCCCGAGGCCGACGCAATGCCGGTGATCAATGTTGAACTGAGCGGTCGCAGCTACCCGGTACACGTTGGCCCAAGAGCACGGGAACGGCTCGCTGCATTGATCCCCGACGGGGCTGAACGGGTGGCAGTAGTCACTCAGGACTCGATCCCCTGGCAAGTCGATTGCGGTGTCAAGACACTCACGATCACGGTTCCACAGGGGGAGTCGGCAAAGTCCATGAGTGTGGTTGAGGACATATGCCGAAAGATGGCGGTCGCAGGGTTCACTCGTGCTGATGTGGTGGTGGCAGTGGGTGGCGGCGTCGTCACCGATGTCGGTGGTTTCGCGGCGGCGGTTTATCACCGTGGTGTCCGCTTCATCAACGTTGCAACCACATTGTTGGCGCAAGTCGATGCGGCGATCGGAGGCAAGACGGGGGTCAACCTGGTTGAAGGGAAGAACCTGGTAGGTGCTTTCTGGCAACCCGCCGCGGTGATTTGCGACACCGAGATGTTGACGACCCTGCCGAAGAGGGAGTATCGCAGTGGTTTGGGCGAAGTCGCCAAATACCATTTCCTCGGTTCGGTTCCGAGCGCGCCGACCGGCCCGACGATCGACGTCGATGTTGTGGCCGCATGCGTGCAGATCAAAGCTGATGTGGTGGCCGCAGACGAGCGGGAAGGCGACAGACGAGCGATTCTGAATTACGGACACACGCTTGCGCATGCCATCGAGACCGTGGGCAGATACGACCTGCGCCACGGTGAGGCGGTAGCGGTGGGCATCGCTTATGCGGCCGAAGTCGCCCGACGCCTGGAACGTATCAGTGACGAGCGGATGGCTGAGCATCGTCGAGTGCTCAGCGGTTACGGTCTGCCTTGCCGGTTGCCTCAAGGACTGGACAGCGACAAGCTCCTGGAGTTGTTCAAGCGTGACAAGAAAGCTGTCGAAGGCGTCACGTTGGTGCTGGACGGTCCCGGTGGGGTCGAAGCGGTCACCGGAATCGACTCGACTGTCCTGCGCGACGCTCTGGACACGCTGCGATGACTGGAGGCATTTCATGAGTTGTGTTGTTCTGCTCCTGTCCGGGCCCAATCTGAATCTGTTGGGTACACGAGAACCCGAGGTTTACGGCACTCGAACCCTCGATGACCATGTCGCTCAAGCGACCACTACTGCGGCGGCACACGGATTGGAGGTCGAACATTTTCAGTCCAACCATGAAGGGGAGTTGATTGAAGCGATCCACCGAGCCCGAGGTCGGGTTGCAGCCATCGTGATCAATCCGGGCGCGTTCACGCATTCGTCGTGGGCCATCCACGATGCCTTGGCGGCCTTCGGGGGGGTCATCGTCGAGCTCCACCTGTCGAATCCCAATGCTCGTGAAGCTTGGCGGCACACTTCGGTCGTAGCGCCGGTGGCTACAGGGTCGATAGTCGGCTTCGGCGCGGACGGCTACCGCCTGGCGATCGAAGCTGTAGCAGCACAGCTCGCGTCATGAGCGGCGGACCGCCGCCCAAGCTCTAGTCATGTCTGCAAGACCCCCCGGCTCCGGCCGCTCCCGGCGAAAGCAACCCCCGGACCTGCCACCGCTGAGCGTGAAGGGACGCATCGAACGCACCAGACGAGCCTTGGCGGCACAAGGAGTCCAGGCTCTGGTCGTCACGGATCTGACCAACATCCGTTGGTGTACCGGGTTCACCGGTTCTGCCGGCACGCTCGTGATCTCCCAGGACCACGCAGTGTTGATCACCGACCGCAGGTATCAGGACCAAGCCCCCGCCCAACTTGACTCGGCAGGTTCCGACGCTCAGGTGTGCATCGACTCGGCACGGGTCACAGCTGTGGCCGAATGCCTGGGGGACATCCCCAGGGTTGCTCTGGAAGCTGATCGGATCGTGTGGACGGATCAGCGTCTTTTAGCCGACGCTCTCGACGCCGAATTGACCGCGACCGTTGGTCTGATCGCGGAATTGCGCAGTATCAAAGACGAAGCGGAACTGGTCCGGATGGAGGCCGCAGCAGACATTGTCGACGAAGGGCTCGGTGATTGTCAGGAGTGGTTCGTAGCGGGGATCAGTGAACGTGAAATAGCCAGACTGCTCGAAGACGCTGTGCGCAGGGCGGGTGCGGACGGTCCGGCATACGAGACGATCGTGGCTTCTGGCCCCAACGCGGCGTTGCCCCACGCCCGTGCGAGTTCGAGGCGTCTTGTCGCAGGCGATCTGCTGGTGGTTGATGTGGGGGCACTGGTCGAGGGGTATCGCAGCGACATGACCCGGACCTTCGTCGTTGGACGGCCGGACGGTCGGGCTGTGGAAATCCACGACATCGTGACTCGAGCCCAAGCAGAGGGTGTCGCCGCGGTGGCCCCGGGGGTGACGGCGGGTGAAATCGACAGGGTCTGCCGGGAGTTCATTGTCAGCGCAGGCTACGGGGAAGGGTTCACACATGGAACCGGGCATGGTGTTGGTCTCGACATCCATGAACTTCCGGCGGTACGCCGCGGCAGTACCGCTATCCTTGTGCCCGGCCAAGTAATCACCGTCGAACCGGGGATCTATCTCCCCGGATACGGTGGTGTGCGAGTCGAAGACATGGTCGTTGTCATTGACAACGGTTGCCGCCCGTTGACCAAGTATCCCAAGGAGCCGAATTGGTTGTAGTCACTACCAACGACTTGAAGAACGGGATGACGTTGAATCTCGACGACGGACTCTTCCAGGTCGTCGATTTTCAGCATGTCAAACCCGGTAAAGGCCATGCCTTCGTTCGAACGAGCCTGCGCAACTTGCGTGTCGGGGGAACTGTCGAACGCACATTTCGTGCCGGTGAGAAAGTCGAGCGGGCCAATATCGACAAGTGCGAGATGCAGTTTCTGTACCGCGATGGCGAGGACTACGTGTTCATGGACAACGAGTCCTATGAACAGATGAGCGTTGCTCCCTCCGCACTCGGCGACGCAGTCGATTTCATCGTCGACGGCTCCAGCGCCGTCTTGTTGATGTTCGGAACTGAAATCATCGGCACGGACATGTCCGCTGCAGTCGAATTGACGGTTGCAGCGACCGAACCGGGTCTGCAGGGCGACCGTTCCTCAGGCGGCACCAAACCGGCAACGTTGGAGACCGGGTTGGTGGTGCAGGTCCCGCTGTTCATCGAAACCGGCGAACGCGTCAGGATCGACACCCGGTCCGGTCAATATCTCAGCCGCGCGTGAACGGACTTCCTTTGAGCATCGGCAGCCGTCGAGAGGCCCGCGAAGAAGCACTGGGTCTGTTGTATGAGATGGAAGTCACCGGAGATTCGCTGCAGGAGGCGTTGCGGTCCAAACCCGTGCCACCAGAGGCGTATGCACGCGAGATGATCGAGGGAGTCGTCTGCGAATTATTGGAGTTGGATGAGCGGATCGGCACTCATTTACTGGACTGGACCGTGGATCGACTCGCTGTGGTCGATCGTGTCCTTGTACGTATGGCGACCTGGGAATTGACACGACGAGACGATGTGCCGACGGGTGTTGTGCTGAGTGAGGCAGTGGAGCTCGCGACGCTGTACTCAGGTGAGGAGTCGCCCCGCTTCTTGAACGGCGTGCTGCGGGCCGTGGCGACCGAAGCGCGGCCTGTCCCCGATGAAGGCTGAGAGACGAGGCCGTAGCGGTGACCGGGTCGGCGATCGTTCTTGATGTGCCGGACCTGCAATGCGACATGGTCCGCCTTCGTCGGTGGCAACTGAAGGACGCTGCGGACCTGGTGGAGGCTTGGACGGACCCACAAATTCTGAGCGATTCGGTTCTGTCCACGCAACGTTCGCTGAGAGATGCCCGCAAGTGGATATCAAGAACCGGTCTCCGCCGCCGCGCCGGGCTGGCTTTGGATCTCGTTGTTGCCGACCCTGTCAGCGACTCGCTGTTCGGCGAGGTGAGTTTGTACAGGTTCGACAAATCGAGGCGGGCGGCTTTGATGAGCTGGTGGTTGACAGCCCCGGCAAGGGGTGGCGGAATAGCCACCCGAGCGGTGAACCTGCTGGCCGAGTGGGCTTTGGAGGGTCCCCTCACGGCGCTGATAGCCGAGATCAGGATCAGCAACGCCGAGTCTGTGAGGTTGGCCGGCCGCTGCGGTTTCGTGCCACTGCGTCCGCAGAGCGGCTCGAGGCCCGCCGCGTTCGTCCGCCGAGCCAACCGAGTATGACTCCTGCGGGTCTCGAAAATCCTCGTTCTCGTCGGTGGCGTCTCCCAACACCTGTGATACCTTCAAGTTCCGACCATGAAACGGGTCCTGTGAGGCTCGAATGGACGGGAGAGTCTGGTGGCAGAGCGAGAACGGCGAATGGCTGACCCGCACTCAAGGGGTGCATTCCAAGCCACCACGCAGGTGATGACATCAACTGATGTTGCTCGAGCGATCCGCCGTATGGCCCATGAAATCCTTGAACGCAACTCTGGTTGTGCAGACCTTGTGGTGATCGGCCTGCAGACAGGCGGAGTGAACCTTGCTGAACGCCTGGTCACCGCCATCGGCGAGATTGAAGGCGCCGAAGTTCCTGTCGGCAGCCTCGACGCCACCATGCACCGTGACGATTTTGATCTTCGTCCGATCGTCTCTGAAGCGTACACTGCCATCCCAGTCGACCCGAACGGCAAGATCATTGTGTTGGTCGACGATGTGCTCTACACGGGACGGACCGTGCGCGCAGCCCTGGACGCGATTCACAGCTATGGCCGACCAAAGGCGATTCAACTTGCGGTGATGGTCGACCGCGGTCACCGCGAACTTCCGATCCGCCCCGATTTCGTAGGGAAGAACCTGCCCACAAGACGAGCGGAGATGGTCGACGTCAACAGCGACGGCGTGGACTTGGGAGAGGTCTTGTGAAGGCTCTGAGGCACCTTTTGTCGATGGACGACCTGGATCGTGACGATATCGAGTACTTGTTGGACCTCACCGAGCGCTACGTCGAAGTGAGCGAACGCAAAATCCCACGTATTCCGGCGCTTCGCGGCAAGACCGTTGCTCTAGTGTTCTTCGAGGACTCGACTCGCACCCGAGTCAGTTTCGCTACTGCTGCCGGCCGACTCTCAGCGGACACGATGGCGTTTGATGCAGGGCGCTCGTCGCTCAGCAAAGGCGAGTCGCTGCGCGACACGATAGAGACGATTTCAGCGATGGGCATCCACGGCATCGTCCTACGCCACTTCGGTGCGGGCGCGCCCTGGAATGTGCGTGAATGGACTGATGCTTCGATAATCAACGCAGGTGACGGACGCAACCAGCATCCGACCCAGTGTCTGGCAGATCTGTTCACCGCGCGTCGGCATCTCGGAGGATTGGACGGCAAGCGCATCGCCATCGTGGGCGACATCAAGAATTCGCGGGTCGCGCGTTCCAACGCCGTCGGGTTCTCCAAGATGGGAGCAGAAGTGGTCTTCGTCGCCCCGCGCACGCTGCTGCCGGCGAGTCTTGAAGGCTGGCCGGTGAGGGTCACCCACGACCTCGACGAGGTGGTCGGGACGATCGACGTCTGTTACCTGTTGCGGATGCAGCTCGAGCGCCACAATGATGCCGCGGTTCCCACCCTGAGAGAGTTCCACCACGAGTTCGGGTTGACCACCGCGCGTGCCGACCGGTTGCGGGACGACGCGTTGATCATGCACCCCGGCCCGATGAACCGGGACGTCGAGATCGCAGGTGTGGTCGCTGACCGCCCCAACGCTGTCATCACCGAGCAGGTTGCGAACGGTGTCGCCGTGCGGATGGCGGTGCTGTTCGTGCTGATCGGTTCGCGCCTCGACCTCGTCGAAGAGCAGAGCGCGGTGGCATGAGGACTCTGGCGATCCGCGGCGCGACAGTGGTCGATGCGCAGGGTTCCCGACGTGCCGACGTGGTGGTCGGAGATGTTGGCACGATCCTCGCGGTCGGTTCGGGACTCAGCGCCGACAGTTCCCTCGATGCCGGCGGCTGTGTCGTCTCACCGGGACTCGTCGATCTGCATGTTCATCTCCGCCAGCCTGGAAACGAGGAGGCCGAGACCATTGAGACCGGTGCGCGCGCCGCGGCGCTCGGAGGGTTCACGGCGGTGGTTGCCATGCCCAACACCGATCCGGCGATGGACTGCGTCCCGGTGGTCAGCGAGGTGCAGGCCCTCGGTTCCACAGCGGTCTGCGACGTGGTTCCCTCGGCTGCGATCTCGGTGGGTCGCCGCGGCGAAGCGCTCTCACCCATGGCGGAACTCGTCCGTGCCGGTGTGCGGATCTTCACCGACGACGGCAGCGGAGTGCAGGACGACAGGCTGATGCGCACAGCGCTGGAATATGCGAGTTCGCTGCAGCACCTCTGCGGCGACGAGACCATCGTTCTGGCCCAGCACTGCGAGGTCGAGTCTCTCAGCAGCGGCGGATTCATGCATGAGGGCGCATGGTCGAGTCGGCTCGGTATTCCCGGTCAGCCGTCCGAAGCAGAGGAGCTGATGGTGATGCGAGACATCGCGCTGTGCCGTCTCACCGGCGCCCGTGTCCATTTCCAGCACGTGTCGACCGCCGGATCGGTCTCGATGATCCGTGCTGCCAAGGCTTCGGGGCTCCCGGTCACCGCCGAGGCCGCGACCCATCACTTCTCTCTGACCGACGCATGTTGCGCGGGTTACGACCCGGTCTTCAAGGTCCACCCGCCGTTGCGCGTCGAAACTGACGTGGCCGCGGTCAAAGAGGGTCTCATCGACGGCACAATCGACGCCATAGCCACTGACCACGCGCCTCACACTCCCAAGTCCAAACAGCAGACGTTCGCTGACGCCCCCCCGGGGATGCTTGGGCTCGAAACGGCCTTCGCGGTCGCCAACACCCATCTCGACATGCCGATCGAGTCTCTTCTCGCGGCGATGTCGCGGCGGCCGGCGGCCATTGCCGGACTGACCGCCGACCACGGCGGACTAATCGTCGAGGGTCGTCCGGCGAACCTCGCGGTGATCGACCCCAACGCCGCGTGGACGGTCTCTGCAGCAGACATGGCGAGTCGCAGTTCCAACACCCCCTATGAGGGGATGGGACTCCGGGGAAGAGTGCGCCACACGATCTACAGAGGAGAGGCCGTGGTTGTCGACGGCGTAGCGCAGCGATGAGCGGTTCCCGCCCGATTCGCCCGTATCGGCTGGTCTTGGTGGACGGGGAAGTGTTCGAGGGTGAGGGCATCGGTGCTGCCCCAGACGACGGCGTCGCCTCGGGCGAGGTCGTGTTCAACACGGTTCTGTCCGGCTACCAGGAGGTGATCACCGATCCTTCCTATGCAGGCCAGATCATCGCGTTCACCTACCCGCACATCGGCAACTACGGGGTGAACGCCGCAGACGAGGAGGCCCGCAGGCCGTTCTGTCGGGGTGTCGTCGTCCGCGATCTGGCCCGTCGGCACAGCAGTTGGCGTTCGGAGGGTGATCTCGACAGCTTTCTTCGTCGCCACGGCCTCGCCGGCATCGCGGGGGTCGACACCCGGCGGCTCACCCGCCATATCCGCGACTTCGGGGCGATGCCCGGAGCGTTCGGCGAGGCAGACGCGTCCGCGCTGCAAGCCGCGGCGAAGTCAGACCCGACAACGAGCGGGGTCGACCTGGTGGGGCTGGTGTCCACCGACAAGCCCTACACGGTCGGGAGTGCGCAGCGCAGGGTCGTGGCCTACGACCTCGGCATCAAGTCCACGATGCTGCGTCACCTGTCGGCTATGGCAACGGTGACGGTCGTGCCCGCCGATACACCAGCGGCCGAGGTGCTCGCTGCGGATCCCGACGGGGTCTTCCTGTCCAACGGCCCGGGGGATCCGCAGATGGCCGGCCCGATAGTCGACGAACTCCCGAAACTGATCGGTCGCCTGCCGATCTTCGGGATCTGCCTCGGGCACCAGGTCCTGTCGTTGGCGCTCGGCGGCAGCACCTTCAAGATGAAGTTCGGCCACCACGGCGGCAACGTCCCGGTCAAGGACCTTCGCAGCGGCAAAGTCGAGATCACCAGCCAGAACCACAACTTCGCAGTGGCGCCCGGCTCGGTTCCAGACGTCGTGGAGACGCACGTGTGCCTCAACGACGGCGCCCTCGAGGGAATGTTCCACAGGGACCTTCCGGTGTTCAGCGTTCAGTACCATCCTGAAGCCGGGCCGGGGCCCCACGACAGCCGCTACCTGTTCAAGGATTTCGAGCGGCTCATGGACACGACGGGCTCGGCTGCATAATGCCGCGTAGACACGACATCGATTCGATCCTGATAATCGGTTCGGGCCCGATCGTCATTGGTCAGGCCTGTGAGTTCGACTACTCCGGTACTCAAGCCTGCCGCGCCATCAAAGAGGAGGGTTACCGCGTGGTCCTGGCCAACTCGAATCCAGCGACGATCATGACCGATCCCGATTTTGCCGACGCCACCTACGTTGAGCCTCTTGACGTTGCGGTCCTTGCCAAGATCATTGAAAAGGAGAAGCGTGACAATCCCGGCAGAACCATGGCCCTGCTTCCGACATTAGGCGGACAAACGGGATTGAACCTGGCGATGGAACTCGAATCATCGGGAGTTCTGAACGAGCACGACATCGAACTGATCGGCGCTGATGCCACGGCCATAGCCACCGCTGAGGACCGGGACCTGTTCAAGTCGGCAATGACTGAGATCGGTTTGGAGACGGCCCGATCGGGGATCGCCCACGACATGGATAGAGCGCGCCGTGTAGTCGCCGAAGTCGGTCTGCCGGTCATCATCCGACCTGCATACATTCTCGGCGGTCGGGGTACCGGTATCGCCTCCACACTTGAAGAGTTCGAGAAGATCGCCCGCTACGGACTCGAGTGCAGTCCGATCTCGGAGATTCTCATTGAAGAATCAATCGCAGGTTGGAAAGAGTACGAACTCGAGGTGATGCGCGACCGCCACGACAACTGCGTGGTGGTGTGTGCTATCGAGAACTTCGATCCCATGGGCGTGCATACGGGTGATTCGATCACCGTGGCGCCGACTCAGACTCTGAGCGATGTCGAATACCAGAAACTGCGGGACGGTTCGTTCGCGTGTATTCGTCGAGTCGGGGTCGAGACCGGCGGTTCGAATGTGCAGTGGGCGGTCCATCCCGAGACAGGTCGTCAGGTAATCATCGAGATGAACCCGCGTGTGAGCCGCTCCTCGGCGTTGGCTTCGAAAGCAACCGGGTTCCCGATAGCCAAGATCGCGGCCAAGCTCGCGGTGGGGTACACCCTCGACGAGATACCCAACGACATCACCGAGAAGACACCCGCCTCTTTCGAGCCTTCGATCGATTATGTCGTCACCAAAGTGCCGCGCTGGGCGTTTGAGAAGTTCCCGGGCACGACGAGCACCTTGGGAACTTCAATGCAGAGCGTCGGTGAGGTGATGTCCATCGGTAGAACCTTTCCGGAGTCGTTGCAAAAGGCACTGCGTTCACTCGAACAAGGACGTTTCGGGCTCAACTGCGACCCCGGCGAAGCGGTGTTTGATCAACTTGACGACCAGTCCTTGCTGGCCGCGGCCTCAATCGCCACACCTGACCGTCCGTTTCAGTTGGAAGCGCTGCTGCGGCGGGGATCTTCGGTGGATGAGGTCTATGAGGCGACCGGCGTGGATCGTTGGTTCCTTGATCAGATGTTGAGCATTACCGAGGAACGCTCCCACCTCGCCACGCGCACTCTCGACAACGTCGGAGAGCGTGACCTCAAACGAGCCAAGCAACTGGGGTTCTCGGACAGCCAACTCGGCTATCTGTGGGGCAGAACTGAAGCACAAGTGCGTAAACAGCGCCTTGCGCTCGGTGTCAGGCCGACCTTCAAGACCGTCGACACTTGCGCGGCGGAGTTCGACGCAGAAACTCCGTATCACTATTCGACCTACGAAGACACCGATGAAGTCCGCTCCGGCGAGCGCGAGCGGGTCGTCATCCTGGGTTCGGGACCGAACCGCATTGGTCAAGGCATCGAGTTCGACTACTGCTGCGTGCATGCCAGTTTCGCTTTGCGCGACGCCGGGTTCGAGACGGTGATGGTCAACTGCAATCCTGAAACGGTCTCAACCGATTACGACACTTCGGACCGCCTCTATTTCGAGCCGCTCACCTACGAGGACGTGATGAACATCATCGAGAGTGAGAGACCCCGCGGCGTCATCGTTTCTCTGGGGGGGCAGACGCCTCTGAAACTGGCCGGTCAGCTGCCGGCGGAACTCATCGCCGGTACATCACCGGACTCGATCGACGCCGCTGAGGATCGGGAGCAGTGGAACGCACTCTGCAGCCGCCTGGAGATTCCTCAACCAGCGGGCGGCACGGCCAGGACTGCCGACGAGGCATTGGAGATCACTTCCCGTATCGGCTATCCGGCGCTGGTACGACCGTCTTATGTGCTCGGAGGGCGGGCCATGGAAATCGTCTACGACGACGAGAACCTTCGTAGAGCGATGGCCGAGTTGGCAGGGTTCGGTTCTTTGGGCCGTGAAGGCGGGTTGTCCGCCAGACGTCCTGTGTTGATTGACCGGTTCCTTGAAGACGCCACCGAAGTCGACGTTGATGCTGTACGGGACCACCTCGGAGATTTTGTCGTCGGTGCGGTGATGGAGCACGTTGAGGAGGCCGGCGTGCACAGTGGAGACTCCGCCTGTTCGATTCCCCCGGCCACTCTGCACGCCTCAACCGTTGAACTGATTGAAGAGTACACCGCCAAGATTGCCGCGGCCCTCGACGTCAGGGGCCTGATCAACGTGCAGTACGCGGTTAAACACGACCAGGTCTTTGTGATCGAGGCGAATCCTCGGGCTTCCAGGACCGTGCCGTTCGTGGCCAAGGCAACAGGTGTTGCGTTAGCGAAGGTAGCCGGCAGAGTGATGCTCGGGTCGACGTTGGGCGAACTCCGCGCTGAAGGGTTGCTTGCCGAAAGTCGCAACTCTGGTCATGTGGCAGTTAAAGAAGCGGTGCTTCCGTTCAACAGGTTCCCCGAAGCCGACGCGGTGCTCGGCCCGGAGATGCGTTCCACCGGCGAAGTGATGGGAATCGATCTGACACCGGGCTTGGCGTTCATGAAGTCGCAACTCTCGGCGGGTACTCGTCTACCACAGGCCGGCGTTGGTGATGTCACCGTGTTCATGTCGCTGGCGGACCGCGACAAGACGCTCGGTGCGCGAGTGGGCCGCGGCTTCAGAGAACTCGGGTTCTCGATTGTCGCCACCAGCGGGACCGCAGCAATGTTGGAGGCCGCCGGCGTTGAGGTGGCCACCGTCGTTTCAAAGCTTGGTGAGAGCGGGGGTGTCCATGCCGTTGAGCTGATTGAACGCGGCGATGTGCATTTGGTCGTCAATTCTCCTCGGGGACGCCGTCCTCGGGCGGACGGAGCGCACATACGCACTGCTGCAGGGTTGGCGAATGTGCCGCTGTTGACTACAGCCGCCGCGGCGATGGCAGCCGTTGAGGGTTTGGCGGACTGGGCGCGGTACCCACTGCGGGTTCGAAGTCTTCAGGAATACCATCAAAGGGACGGATGCCTCGACGCCGTCGGCGGTTTCGATTGGCCGAGCGGTGGGTGAACAGTCGGTGGGTGAGCAATGACCGACCTGTCTACGTCGGTGGGCTCGGTGGTTCTCAAAGCGCCTGTTCTGACCGCTTCAGGCACTGTCGGTTGCGGAGCCGAGTTCGCTCGTTACCTGCGGCCCAGCGAGCTCGGCGCCGTAGTGGTCAAGTCGATGAAGGCAAAGCCGTGGGAAGGCAATCCAGCGCCTCGAGTGCATCCAACACCAGCCGGGATGATCAACAGTGTCGGACTTCAAGGACCGGGAGTGCCTTACTGGCTGAAGCATGAACTACCGCCACTGCAGGCCACTGGCGCAACCGTTGTAGCGAGCATCTGGGGAAACACCATCGACGAGTACCGACAAGCAGCCGACGAATTGTCGGGGGCGCCGTCGTGCGTGGCGGCGGTTGAGGTCAACATTTCTTGCCCCAATCTCGAAGACCGCAGTCGCATGTTCTCCCACTGTGCCCGAGCCACGTTCGAAGCCGTTGAGAGTACTGCTTCGTGCGGCCGACCTCGTTGGGCCAAACTGAGTCCCAACACGGCGGACATTGTCGAAATCGCCTCGGCTGCGCAGTCCGCCGGAGTTGAGGCTGTGGTGTTGACCAACACGTTGTTGGCGATGGTGATTGATCCTGAGACCCGTCGGCCCGTACTGGGCGCCGCGCGAGGAGGTCTTTCAGGTGCAGCCATGCGGCCAGTGGCGGTGAGGGCCGTCTATGACGTGCACGAGGCGATCCCGGAGTTGCCGATCGTCGGAGTCGGCGGTGTGACCAGCGGAGTCGATGTCGTGGAGTTCCTGTTGGCTGGTGCATCGGCGGTCGAGGTCGGTACCGCCACGTTCGCCGATCCGCGGGCGCCACGGCGAATCCTCGGTGAGTTTGAGGACTGGTGCGATCGCCGGGGAGTGGCGAACCTCTCCGATCTGGTGGGATCGGCGCACGACTAGCCGCACGCGCCAAGCACTGTACCGTCAAGTATTTTCTGGAGTGATTGCCTTATTTTCTCTCGCCCTCTATCGTTTCTGCCATGTCGAAACCCCCGAAGCTGTCAGACGAAGCGCGAGCCGAAGCATTGAAGAAGGCGACAGAAGCCCGTAAGGCCCGTAGAGAGTTGAAGCACAAGTTGAAGATGCGGTCTTTGACCCTCGCCGAGGTTCTCGAAGAAGCCGACAACGATGAAATAGTTGCCAAGACCAAGACGTTGTCGGTGATCGAGTCGCTTCCCGGAGTGGGAAAAGTCAAGGCTCGACGCGCCATGGCAGATATAGGCATTGCTGAGAACCGCCGGCTTCGAGGGCTTGGACAGAAACAGAGGGCCGACCTGTTGGAAAGGTTCGGCTGAGCAGTCTGTCAGGTGGTTCCGGCTTGCCGTGGGGCTGGTTGATCGACCAGTGGTCACGGTCTCTGACCCGTTGGTGATCGTCATCTCCGGCCCTGGGGGGGTCGGGAAGGGCACGCTGGCAGCTCGGTTGTTGGACAGGGATCACCGCCTTTGGCTGTCGCGCAGTTGGACGACGCGTCCCCGGCGTCCCGGCGAGTCCATGGAGGCGTACCACTTCACGAATCGGGAGTTCTTCGACCGGCACATAGAGGCGGGGGGGTTTCTTGAGTGGGTGGACTTCTTGGACTATCGCCAGGGCACTCCAGCAGTGCAGCCACCCCCGGGACACGACCTTGTCTATGAGATTGACGTGTACGGGGCTCAGCAGATCCGACGGCGCTTTCCTGACGCTCTCGTCGTTTTCGTCGACGCTCCTTCCCGTGAGGCTCAGCGGGCTCGTCTGGTCGGTCGCAAAGACTCCCCGGAGATGATTGAGGCCCGCCTGAACAAGGCCACCAGCGAATTGGCGGTGGCCCACGAACTTGGTGCGACGATTCTGATCAACGATGACCTGGATCGAGCGTTGGCAGAGTTGGAAGCGTTGATCGACGAGCGTCGCGGGAGCTAGTGCCCCTGCTACGCTTGTAAGCCGGTCGACCACCATGACCTGGACGGCACGGTTCGTTGAAATCTCTGGAGAAGGCACAATGGCTGACGGTTACGGCACGATGATGGATCCCTCGATTGAGGTTCTCCTTGAAAAAGTTTGTTCAGACGATGAAGTCGACTCCGAACGGAAAGTCGGCTCCAAATTCCGTCTGGTCACACTCTCGGCCATGCGAAGCCGTGAAATCACCGACTATCTGGGTCGACTCAGCCGAGGCACGGGAGCGTCGGTGCCTCCCCAAGTTGTGTCTGAAGCCAAAAAGCCTCTGTCGATCGCCTTTGAAGAGATCGCAGCTCAAAAGATTGAGGCGGTCGACATCAGTCCGGACGCGGAGGCAGAAGACGTTTCGGAACCTGTGGGCGCCTGACCCGAGTTTCGCTTGACCTGAGCTTATGGAAGTGTCTGCGGCATGACCACACTCTCGGGTCGACGCATCATCCTCGGCGTAACCGGCGGGATCGCTGCCTACAAGGCGGTTGAATTGTGTCGCCGTCTTGTAGGTTCGGGGGCCCATGTCACACCGGTGCTGACTGAAGGCGCCATTGAGATGGTCGGTGAGGCCACGTTTTCCGCGTTGGCCTCAGAGCGGGTCCGCACCTCTCTGTTCAATGATCCGCAGACCCCGATTCCGCACACCGTAATGGGCCGGAATGCAGACTTGGTGCTCGTGGCGCCCGCAACCGCCCGGGTCATTTCTGATATTCGCACAGGACGCTCAGCGGATTTGTTGACCGCCACGATTCTCGCTACGAGGGCACCGTTGATGATCTGCCCGGCGATGCATGCTGAAATGTGGGAGCAGGTGTCTGTGCAGGAGAACATTGAAGTGTTGCGTTCTCGTGGTGTGCATGTCGTTGGTCCAGACAGCGGTCAGCTGGCGGGAGGCGATTCGGGCCCGGGGCGTCTAGTCGAGCCCGCGTCGATCGTGGGTGCGGTCGAGAGTCTGTTGGCGCCGAACGATCTTGGCGGAAAGCGAGTACTCGTCACCGCGGGGGGGACCCGCGAGCCGATCGATGCGGTTCGATTCGTCGGCAATCGATCCTCGGGCAGGCAAGGACATGCGTTGGCTCGAAACGCTGCTGAACGTGGTGCTGACGTTGTACTCGTGACCACCAACGCCGAGACTGCCCCGAACGGTGTTCGCGTCGTCACCGTGTCGACTGCCGATGAGATGCACCGAGCCTGCAGCATCGAGGCGCCCGAAGCTGATGTGGTCGTCATGGCCGCCGCTGTCGCCGACTTTCGGCCCCGGAGGGCAGCGGATCGCAAACTCAAGAAGAATGAGGGCACGCTCAGCGTTGAGTTCGAGCCCACCGTCGACATTCTTGCCCAGTTGGGCGCTGCCAGAACCGCCGGGCAGGTCTTGGTCGGGTTCGCTGCTGAGACCGACGACATCGAGCACAACGCGGCAGCAAAACTCGACGAGAAGAACCTCGACATAATCGTGGCGAACGACGTATCCAAGCCCGGTGTGGGCTTCGAGCATGAAACCAATGAGGTCGTAGTGCTCCAGGCGGGCGGAGTCCGCCGGCGCCTGCCGCTGTGCAGCAAGGGCGAGGTGGCCCGTGTCGTACTCGATGCCGCAGTTGAAACCCTCAACCGATTCGACAATTCACAGGAGCAAGAGTGACTCGCTGGACCTTCACTTCCGAAAGCGTTACCGAGGGCCATCCCGACAAGATGGCAGACCAGATCTCCGACTCGATTCTCGATGCCATGCTGGCGCAGGACGAAATGAGTCGTGTGGCCTGCGAGACCATGGTGACCACTGGACTCGCGATCGTGGCCGGCGAGATCACCACCGATGCCTATGTGGATATTGCCGGCACGGTACGCGAGACGATCAAGGAGATCGGTTACGACCGTGAGGCCTTCGGGTACGACGGCAACACCTGCGGGGTGATGGTCACGATCGACGATCAGTCGCCGGACATCTTTTTGGGCCTCGCCGCGTCTGAGGAGGTTCGTTCGGGGGTTGCCGGAGGAGACGCACTCGACGTGCAGGGCGCCGGCGATCAGGGGATGATGTTCGGCTATGCCTGCGATGAGACCGAGGAGCTGATGCCGTTGCCCATCCACCTCGCCCATCGAATGGCTGAACGCCACGCCGAGGTCCGCAAGACCGGCACGATTCCCTATCTTCGCCCGGATGCCAAGACCCAGGTGACTTTTGAGTATGAGGGCAGCAAGCCTGTCCGGCTCAAGACCGTCCTGGTCTCCACTCAACACAATGACGGCATCGACCGCGACACGATGATTCGTCCCGACCTGATCGAGCATGTCATTGCTCCGGTCATTCCTGGGGAGTTCGCCGATGACGACTACGACGTCTATGTCAATCCGACGGGCCGTTTCGTTGTCGGTGGTCCGGTGGGGGACTGTGGGCTCACCGGGCGCAAGATAATCGTCGACACGTACGGTGGGATGGCTCGCCACGGAGGCGGCGCATTCTCGGGTAAGGATCCTTCGAAGGTCGACCGGTCTGCTGCTTACGCGGCCCGCTGGGTGGCGAAGAACCTGGTCGCATCCGGAGCCGCGAGCCGCTGCGAGGTCCAGGTCGCCTATGCCATCGGCATGGCTCGCCCGGTTTCGATCCTTGTCGACACCTTCGGCACCGAGACTGTCGACAAGGCGGCCGTCGACGCTGCCATCGACGACATTTTCGATCTCCGCCCAGCGGCGATACTTCGTGATCTCGACCTCCGTCGTCCGATCTACCGCAAGACCGCCGCGTACGGGCACTTCGGCCGTTCGAGCGACGACGGCCTGTTCCCCTGGGAGCAGACGAACCGGGTCGACGATCTCAAGTCAGCGTTGGGGCTCTGAGCGCCCCGGAGATCGAACCGACACCTGCTGCTGGTTCAGGCGAGGTCTGGGGATGACTTTGACGAAGACCGGTCGCAAGGTTGTGCGGGTTATTCCCGATGTGTTGGGAATCGACAGAGAATTCGACTATCTGGTCCCCGAATCGTGGCACAGGGACGGTCGCTCGGACCGACTGAGCGTGGGATCGATGGTGCGGGTGTCTCTCGCCGGGCGACGCTTGGGTGCTTGGGTGTGCGCTGTTGATGTTGAACCGGCACAGGGTGTGGATCTGGCGCCGTTGAAGGCGCTCAGCGGTGTTGGTCCCAGTGCTGAGATGATGGAACTGGCCTCCTGGGCAGCTTGGCGTTGGGCCGGCAGCAGAGTGAAGTTCCTGCGTGCTGCTTCACCGCCTGCGATGCTTGCCGGGGTGCCTCTGGCAACGAGCCGGGAACAGGTGCCGTCCGGCCCGGCTGATGTGTTTTCGCAGGCTTTCGAGTTGGCTGGAGCACGCGGCGCCGCGGTGGTCAGGACTCCTCCGAGCAGCGACGACGTTCCTTTGGCTCTTGAAGCTTGTCGGCGCGGCGATGCGTTGCTGCTGCTCGCTGATTCTGCTCGGGCCCGTCGCTTGGGGACTGCTTTGCGTCGCGCTGGTGTGAAGGTAGCGTCGGGCACTCGGCAGTGGCCTGTGGCATCTAGTGGTGCGACGGTGGTCGGAACTCGTTCCGCGGCTTGGATGCCGGTGCCGCAACTTTCTGCTGTGGTGGTCTTCGACGAGCACGACGAGTCGCATGCTGAGCAGTCGACGCCTGCCTGGCACGCACGGGAGGTCGGTTTGGAGCGGGCTCGTCGTCGTGGCGTGCCGGCGGTACTCGCTTCCCCGGTGCCTTCGCTGGAGGCTCTGCGTTCAGGCCCTTTGCTGCGGCCCGGCCGTGCTGGTGAGAGGAACGGCTGGCCGCTTGTGGAAGTGTTTGACCGCCGAGGTGAGGATCCCGCGAAAGCCGGGTTGTTCTCGGAAGGTATTGGTGGGTTGCTCCGAAGTGCGGGGCGGGTGGTCTGCATTCTGAATCGCAGGGGCCGGTCACGGCTGCTTTCCTGTGCAGCGTGTGGCGAGTTGGTGCGCAACCTCGACGGCACCGTACCAATGCTGCTCGAGGACTTCGAGCTTCGCTCACCTTGTGGCAACGAAGTTCGCCCTCCGGTTTGCGCCCATTGCGGAAATACTTCTTTGAAGAACCTTCGAGCTGGGGTGCGCAGGGCCAAAGAGGAATTGGAGGCGCTCGTCGGTGAGGCGGTCGACGAGGTCACAGCGTCCTCGAGTTCGCAACCGACGACTCGTGTGGTGATCGGAACCGAGGCAGTTCTGCATCGCCTCACAGAGGCTGATCTGGTTGCCTTCCTGGATCTTGACCAAGAATTGTTGGCGCCACGCCAAAGAGCTGTGGAACAGGCGATGGCTCTGCTGGCGAGGGCGGCTCGTCTGTTGGGCCCTAGAAACACCGGACGCCGCCTTGTGCTGCAGACCCGTCAACCTGAACACGAGGTTGTACGGGCAGCAGTGCGGGGCGACCCTTCGATAGTGGCGGTAGCAGAACGGGACCGACGAAAATCCGCGGGGATCGCTCCGTACGGGGCACAGGCGCTCGTCTCTGGTAAGGGCGCCGCCGAGTTCATCGATGCGCTCGGAAATCGGAACGATGTTCGTGCCTTGGGGCCCTCGAACGGCCGATATTTGTTGCAAGCCGACGATCATCATCGGATCCTTGACGCTCTCAGGGCCACTCCCCGTCCCGTTGATCGCCTCCGGATTGAAGTCGACCCCCTCCGAGCCTGAAACCAAGCAGTGGTTCAAGACCAGGCAGCGTCGCAAAACCCCGTGACGTACCAGCGCAGTGAGGCGCCGGCGGTCTCGCGCGCCGCGCCGTCTGGGGACTTCGCGGCGTCACAAACCCGTGACGTACCAGCGCAGTGACGCGCTAGGAGGTCCAGTCGGTGCGGCGTGTCTGGTAGAGGGCTGTCGCTGTTGCGACAGCCACGTTGGGCGAGCCGACCATCGAAATAGTGCGCCGTTCCCACAGCCTCGACCGTACTGCACGCTCAACACCGGTGACGTGGATCTTTCGGTTAGCCTGAGCGGGTGGGCAGTTACGACATTCGTGTCATCGGGGATCCGGTGTTGCGCCAGAGTGCGCGTCGGATCGCCGACATCGACGGTGCGCTGGTGCGCCTCGCCGACGACATGATCGACACGATGTACGAAGCACCGGGTATCGGGCTTGCGGCACCCCAGGTAGGGGTGCAGAAACGGCTGTTCGTCTGGGACATGGGCGAAGGACCGCAGGTGATCGTCAACCCCGAGATCATGGAGTCCGACGGCGAATGGCTCTATGAGGAGGCGTGCCTGTCGGTTCCGGGGTTGTCCTGGGAGATAGTCCGCCCCAAGACGGTCCATCTGGTCGGCCGCGACCTCGACGGCAACGAGATGTCGTTCGAAGCCGATGAACTGGAAGCCCGGCTGTTCCAACACGAGATCGACCATCTCGACGGCACCCTGCTGATTGAGCGGCTCGACTCCGACACCCGCAAGGCCGCGCTGAGAACGATCCGCGACCTGCAACTGGCGGAGGCCGTGCCGACATCGCGAGGCGTCGGATCACAGAGCGCCTCGAATTCGAGCGTTGAAACAGCGAGTGCTGCAACTGCAAGTCCCAAAGCTGCGAATCAAGGTCTAAGGCTGCCGTGACCATTCCGCCACCGGCGGAGACTCAACGCATCGTCTACCTGGGCACGCCCGCCATCGCGGTGCCGCCTCTGCGCGCGCTGTGCCGCGCCGGATACGAGATCCTACTGGTGGTCTCGCGCCCCGACACCCGAAGAGGACGCGGCGCGACGTTGTTGCCGAGCCCGGTGAAGGCCGCGGCGCTCGACCTTGGTCTGGACGTGAGCGACGATGTCGAAGACCTGTCCGAGGTCGGCGCCGACCTCGGCGTGGTGGTCGCATACGGTGAGATCATCCCGGCAGCGCTCCTCGAAGAGTTGGCAATGGTCAACCTCCACTTCTCATTGCTGCCGCGTTGGCGTGGAGCCGCACCGATCGAACGGGCCGTACTTGCCGGCGACGAAGTCACCGGCGTGTCTCTGATGGCCCTCGAGGAGGGCCTCGACACCGGCGCCGTGTACAAGACAGCCGAAACACCGATCGACCCCGACGAGGATTGCAACGCCTTGAGAGACCGGCTCGTGATCCTTGGAACCCAATTGTTGATCGAGGCGCTCTCAGAGGGGCTCGGCCAACCGCAGGCGCAGTTCGGCGATCCCCTCTACGCGTCAAAGATCTCCGCTGAGGACCGCCACATCGACTGGACACGACCGGCTGTCGAGATCCACCGACAGGTGCGTGTCGGTGGCGCTTGGACCAGCTTCCGCGACCAACATTTCAAGATCTGGCGTACCGCACCGGCAGATGCCCCGGTTGTCGGCGTGCCACTCGACGCACCAGCCGGATCGATCAGCGGACAGTTCGTGGCGACGGGCGAGGGGCTGATCGAGTTGCTTGAGGTACAGGCGCAGGGTCGGGCACGTCAAGTTGCATCCGCCTGGCGCAACGGAGCCAAGCTCACCCCTGAAGACCGGTTCGACTGAGGCACATGACAGACTCTTCTGAATCCGCTGGGCCGCCGGTGTCCGCAGACACCCGCCGGACCGCGATCGACGCTGTGGTTCGCATCGAGTCGGACGGCGCCTACGCCAACGTTCTGTTGCCGAGAATGCTCGCAAAGACAGAACTTGAAACTCGCGACAGGGGATTGGTGACCGAGTTGGTCTACGGGTCCACTCGACGCAAGCGGGCTCTTGACCATGTCGTGGACCGGTTCCTTATGACCGATCCACCTCCGATCGCGCGCGCCGCCCTCCGCATCGGCGCACATCAGCTCATTGAGATGGGCACGCCACCGCACGCCGCGGTGTCGGCGACCGTACAGGCGACCCCGAAAAGGTTCCGCGGGCTCGTCAACGCCGTTCTGCGAAAGGTCGCGACCGCGGCTTCGGCCGGTATCGAATATCCGAGCCAGGCAGTCGCGTTGAGCTATCCGGACTGGATCGTGACGCTGTTGATCGAGGAACTGGGTGAACAGCGAGCCGTGGATGCTCTGAGCGCAATGAACCTTCCGGCGCGCAGTCAGCGTCGCGAGGACGGTTATGTCCAGGACCAGAGTTCGCAGCAGGTCGCTGCACTGGTCCCGTCCGCACCCGGTTCTCTGGTGCTGGACCTCTGCGCTGCCCCGGGCGGAAAGTCGACAGAGATCGCCGGTCGGGGAGCGTCGGTGGTCGCGGTGGACCTGCATCCCGGCCGCGCTGGTCTGATCGCAGGCAACGTCGACCGCCTGGGGTACCGCGGTCGACTCGAAGGTACCGGAGTTGCGGTCGTGGTGGCCGACGGCGCCGCACCGCCGTTTCCGCGCGGCACGTTCGACGCTGCTCTGGTCGACGCACCGTGTTCGGGTCTGGGAGCTCTGCGCCGCCGCCCGGACGCCCGTTGGCGGATCAGACCCACCGATGTCAGCGCCCTGGCCGTCTTGCAGCGACGACTGTTGGGGAGCGCCGCACCGCTTGTGGCGCCGGGGGGAACGCTGGTCTACAGCGTGTGTACTCTCAACGCTGCTGAGACCACCGAGGTCGTCGACGCGACCGGCGGCGAACTCGCTGCGCTCGGTTTCACCTTGCAGTCGAACGGTATGGCGGTACCCTCCTCGGACCGGGACGGCATGTTCTGGTCGGTCTGGACTCGCAGGGGAGACTCCTAGTCGAGACGCCTCGCGGCGATGCGCTTATATCGTCGTGGCATGGCCCACGACCACGACTCCCCCCACGACCACGACTCGACCGAGGCGCCTCTGTCGGCGAAAGTCCTGACAGTCTCAGACGGCGTAGTGTACGGTACCCGCGAGGACCGCTCCGGAGAGGCTCTGGAAACTCGCTTGACCGGAGCCGGTTGGACAGTCGTGGAACGGACCGTGACCCAAGACGGCGAGCGTCTCGTGGCCGAAACCCTGACACTTGCGGCGCGGGGCTTCCACGGTCTGATCGTCACTACCGGTGGCACAGGCTTCGGTCCTCGCGACCAGACCCCCGAGGGCACCCGCGCTGTGTTGGAGCGTGAAGCCCCGGGGTTGGCTGAGGTGATGCGATCAGTGAATCCCTTAGGGAGACTGAGTCGGGGTGTGGCAGGAACACTCGGCTCAAGTTTGATCATCAATACCCCAGGATCGTCGAAGGGATGCATCGAAACCCTTGAAGCGGTCCTTGACGTGCTCCCTCACGCGGTTCGGCTCCTAGTCGACAACTCCGACCCGCACCCGCACAACTAGGGAGGGCCGCGAAGTGGAGCAGATGGAGCAGGACGAGCATTTTATGGGGCTGGCGATACAGGCAGCCCGAGAGGCTCGGCACCGGAGCGCTCCCAACCCGTGGGTCGGGGCTGTGCTCGTTCAGTCTGACGGCACGGTTGTTTCAGGAGCGACCCAGGCTTACGGAGGAGCCCACGCAGAGATTATGGCGTTGCACTCGGCGTCGCAGACTCTGGACGCCACCGTTTACACCACGCTCGAACCCTGCAATCACACGGGTCGCACCGGCCCTTGCACCGAAGCGTTGATCAACGCCGGCGTTGCCCGGGTTGTCGGGGCGATCCAAGATCCCGATCCGTTGGTCGCCGGAAGTGGGTTCGAGCGCCTCCGTCAAGGTGGCGTGGAAGTCACCGTTGGTGTGCGGGCCGAAGAGGTCGACACGCAACTGCGCCCGTACCTGCATCATCGTCGAACCAGCCGGCCGTGGGTGGTGCTGAAGCTGGCGACAACCCTCGATGGCCGCGTGGCCGCACCCGACTCGACGTCGAAGTGGATCACCGGAAGGGCCGCACGGGCCGATGTCCATCACCTGAGAGCAGTCTCGGACGCGATTGTTGTGGGTGCGGGCACTGTTCGGAGCGACGATCCATCGTTGAGGGTGCGCCACTGGCCCGGTGGGGACCGAACCGTCGACCCGACTGAGGTGAGTGATCCTCGCCGTGTGGTTCTGGGTACGGCACCCTCAGGTGCGAAGGTCCACCCTTGCCTTCAATGGGACCGGTCCCTCGATGAGTTGCTGGACCATCTCGGAGACGCTGGAGTTGTGCAGTTGATGGTGGAAGGCGGCCCCACAGTGGCTCATTCTTTCCACAAGGCAGGGTTGGTCGACGAATATGTGGTGTACCTTGCACCGGCTCTTATGGGTGGAGACGACGGAGTTCCGCTGTTCCGCGGGTCTGGTGCGGCAACAATCAACGAAATTTGGCGAGCGCGGATGCAACGGATCCTTCTGCTGGGTGATGATGTGCGGATCGATATGGTGAAGATCACCTCCTAGTTGCACGGCGTGGCGCTACCCTCTGCGTGGTGCTGAAACTGGTTATACCGAAGGGATCGCTGGAAAAGGCGACGTTTGAACTCTTTGCAGCCGCCGACCTGGGTGTGGAGCGTTCGTCGGCTGTGGCCTACAGAGCGTCGATCGCCGATCCCCGTGTCGATTCGGTTCGGATCCTGCGACCACAGGAGATTCCGGGGTATGTGGCTGACGGGCTTTTTGATCTCGGGATCACCGGGAGAGACTGGATCGAAGAGACCAGCAGCAACGTTGAGAGCCTCGGGGAACTGAAGTATTCCAAAGCGACTTCACGGCCGATCCGGATTGTTTTGGCTGTGCCACAAGATTCGCCTTGGCAATCGGTCGCTGATCTTCCGGATGGTGTGAGGGTTTCAACCGAATATCCTGCGATCACCCAACGATTCTTCAAAGACGCCGGTGTCGATGCCGATGTGCGGCTCAGTTATGGAGCCACCGAAGCGAAGGTCCCGGACATCGTCGACCTGGTCGTCGATATCACCGAGACAGGGCGGGCTCTGCGTGCTGCGGGTTTGCGCATCATCGAAACGCTGTGTACGTCCTATACGGAACTGATTGCCAATCCGGTGTCGTTTGCTGATCCCGGGAAGGCGCATGCCATGCGACAGATAAACACACTGTTGCAGGGTGTGCTCGATGCGCGGGGCAAGGTGCTGGTCAAGATGAACGTGCCTGCTGACCGCCTCGATGGAGTAATCGGGCTGTTGCCTTCGATGAAGGCTCCGACGGTCAATGAGCTGTTTCGAGGCGCCGGCTATGCGATCGAGACTGTTGTCGCCAAGTCTGAGATCAACATTTTGATCCCCGCACTTCGCGATCACGGGGCTAGCGACATTGTGGAACTGCCGATAGCCAAGATCGTTCCTTGAGGGCACGCGCAAACAGGTGACCGACCTCGCGGCGCAACGCTGTGTCTTCCGCTCTTGTTCGCTGCGCTCACGGGCCGCTCGGGCCACGGCCTCGTTCGGTCGCTACCGTGTCGTTCCGCCTGTTCGCTCGGCCTCTGAGCCTGCCGGCATCCCCGACTGCGGTCTTTGCAACGTTTATTCGGAACTAGTGTCCGCTTGGCTCTTGATCTGCACGAAAGCCATACGGATCTGGTCGAGTGCATGCGAAACGGAGGGTTCGTCCTGCCCGAGTCGACCCTGAAGACCACTGACGATCGCGTTCAAGGCGTCAATGGCGACCGTGGCTTCAGCAAAGTCGGGTGTTTGTGCTGAGAGGTGGAGAGCCGCTAGTTCGTAGAGGCCCATTGCGTGGTTGGCGACGATGGTGGCCGCGGGGGTGGTGATCAACCGTTCGCGGGCATCGGCCATTTCTTTGACCATTTCTTCAGCTCTCGCCCGTTCCTCGGGGCTCAGGTCCGCGAGGCTCATTCCTTCTGGCAACGCGGCCGCGATCTCGTCATCAAAACTGTCATCGGGTGACGGTGAACCGTTATGCGCAGTCCCCGACGGGGTTGAGCGATCTACGGGGTGTTCCCCGCCGGGTGTCCATAATGAACTCATGCTGCTATGCTACCGCTGACAATTTGAACAGGAAGTGGGGGTTTCACTATTCGAAAGCCCTCCACCTGGCCACAGATCGCCGGTTTCGGCGGTGTCGTGCGTCCAGGTCGACTACTCGGCAAACTCCAGGTGAGTGTGTCGTGGATGTCGACATTCCGGTATCCACTACACGACGGAGGTTTCGTGCTCACGAGGAGTCCAGGGCGATAGCACCGCCGAACAACGAGCCGAGGATCAACGAACAGATCCGCGCCAGAGAAGTCCGGCTAGTCGGACAGAACGGCGAACAGATTGGCATCACATCACTATCCGAAGCGCGCAGCATCGCTCAGGCCGCAGACCTCGACCTTGTTGAGGTGGCAGAGCAGGCCAACCCGCCGGTCTGCCGGATCATGGATTACGGCAAGTGGCGATACGAAGCTGACCAGCGGGCCAAAGAATCCAAGAAGAAGTCTTCCAACCTCACGGTCAAGGAAATGAAGTACCGACCCAAGATCGGGCCCGGCGACTTCGACACCAAGACCCGCAAGGTGGTCGAGTTCCTCGGCGGGGGCCACAAGGTCAAGGTCACGATCATGTTCCGAGGTCGAGAGATGCAACATCCCGAACTGGGTCGTCAGATTCTTGACCGGGTGTCCGATGCTGTGGTCCATGTCGGCAAGGTTGAGTTCCATCCTCGCCAGGACGGCCGCAACATGGTGATGGTGCTGGCCCCCGACAAACGGGCCCAAGCCCGTCACGAAAAACAGATGCGCGAAGCCGAAGCCGAGGCCGTGGTCGCAGTGGCCGATCCTGAAACTGTTCAGCGAATATCAACCGAGTGAACTCGAGGCGGTTCCGTCGCCGATGAGTTCCCAACAAGTTAGAAACCGAGAAATCGAATATGCCCAAGATGAAGACGCATAAGGGTGCGCAAGCCCGCTTCGAACGCACCGGATCAGGCAAGTTGAAACGTCGTCGCAAAAACAAGAACCACATTCTTGAAAAGAAGTCGCCGAAGCGTAAGCGCCAACTCCGCAGACCTGCATCGGTGTCCCCAGCTGACGAGCGACGCATCCGCGACCTCGGAATCTGACGCAGCAACTGGGTCGTATCCACGAGGGTTGTGTCCACAGGGCCGTGCCCGCTGCGGCCACACCCAAGACGCATTCACAAGAAAAGAGAGCTAACGATGTCTAGAGCTAAACGCGCTGTACATTCAAAGAAACGTCGCCGGGTCGTCCTTGAACGGGCGAAGGGTCATTACGGCAACCGTTCGCGCAGTTTCAAATCAGCGAACGAGTCGGTCATGCACGCGGGCAACTACGCGTTTCGCGACCGCCGTGCTCGCAAGGGCCAGTTCCGCAAACTGTGGATCCAGCGGATAAACGCGGCCTGTCGCGAGAACGGCACCTCCTACAGCCGTTTCATCGCAGGTCTGAAGGCCGCGGAGATCGAGGTTGACCGCAAAATGCTGTCAGAGACCGCGATTCACGATCCTGCCACGTTCACGGTGCTCGTCGAGACCGCCAACGGAGCACTAGCCGACGCCTGACGGCGTTTCGGATCAGACAGCGAGCGACACACCGCCCGGAATGGACCGAGACCCCGTCAAGGGTCCGAGCAATCGCCGAGTCGTGGAACTGCGGCGTCTCATCGATCAGCCGGGCGCGAACCCCACTGAGACTGTGCTTGAAGGGGATCGCACGGTCGGCGAGGCACTCGACGCTGGAATACGCCCGACCACGGTCGTGGTCCCAGAACGCGGGATCGGAGACTTCGACAGATCACAGTTGTGTTCGCGCCTCGACGACTCCACTGAGGTGCTGGTGGTGCGGGACAAGGTCTTCGAGCGGTTGGCTCCGTCGGTGACTCCTCAGCCGATGTTGGCGGTGATCGAACGCCCGGAGGCTCAGGTCCCTACCAGCTTCGGCGCCGACGACTTCGCACTGGTGCTCGTCGGAGTTGCCGATCCGGGCAATGTCGGCACGCTCATCCGGGTCGCCGACGCGACTGGCGCGGCCTGCGTGGTGGTGGCCGGTGGTGCGGACCCGTGGCGACCGAAGGCCGTTCGCTCCTCGGCTGGTTCGGTACTGCGGGTGCCTGTGGTGCGCGGAGACGACGTGCATGAGATGTTGCGTCGGCTACGTGCCGCGGGAGCAAAGATAGTCGCCACCGATGTGCGTGAGGGGCTGCCGCACGACAGCGGAGTGCTCGAAGGGCCTTTGGCGATAGTGCTCGGCTCGGAGTCCGGCGGCCTCGACCGTGCCATCGATCCGCTGGTTGATGTGCGGGTCCGCATAGAGATGCCCGGCAACGCTGAATCACTCAACGTGGCGATGGCGGGAACGTTGCTGGCCTTCCAGGCCAGCAACAATCAGCAGACTCGTGAGTAGTGGGCAGCCCTCTTGCTGACGAGACGTTGCTCTCCGCTCGCCGGGCCGCTCGGGCCACGGGCTAAGGAGCCAGCAGGTCGGCGTCTTCGGGATGATCGCGGATGTAGGCGGCGGCGAATCCGCACAAGGGCAGGATGGTCCTGCTGTTGGCCCGCAGGTCGTCGAGCATCCCCCGCATCAGTTCGTCGGCCATCCCCTGGCCCCGCATCGACGGGTCCGTCTCCACGTGGGGCACCACCAGCGTTGTGCCGTCGATCCGGTAGTCGGCGATCGACACGATGCGGTCGTCGACCACCAGTTCGTAGCGTCGACGCGTCGGATTGTCTCGAACTTCGAAGGTCACGCAACGAAGTCTCCCAGATATTGGGAGTCAACGCGTCGGCCCGTCTCGTAACCTGTTCGGTTGATGATTGAGACGCTCCGCTCGACCGCGGCTGAGGCGCAGGCCCGACTGGCCGAAGTCGCCGACCTTGACGCGCTGGCGGAACTCGACGTCGAGTTCCTGGGCAAGAAGTCCGCGCTGACCCTCGCCAAACGGCAGATCGGGTCGTTGGCCCCCGAACAGCGCAGAACCACCGGACAGGCACTGAACGAGATCCGCGCTGAGATAGAGGATGCCGTCGGTGCTGCCCGTGAACGGCTGGCGAGAGCCGCTCTGAGCGAGCAACTCGAGGCCGAAAGGCTTGATCTCACCGAATTCCGCCGGACCGCACGACGCGGTTCGCTCCATCTTGTCACCCAGGCCCGTGACAGACTCGAGGACGTCTTCGTGGGGATGGGTTTCACGGTTGCCGAGGGCCCCGAAGTCGAGTCTGCCTGGTACAACTTCGAGGCGCTCAACATTCCTGAGTGGCATCCGGCCCGCGGCAGTTTCGATACGATCTTCGTGGATCTGGGCGAGCCTGAGGAGGTGATGCTCCGTTCGCATACCTCTCCGGTCCAGATCCGCACGATGGAGAGTCAGGAGCCGCCGATCTACATCGTTGCACCGGGCAGGACGTTTCGAACCGACACTGCCGATGCGACCCACCTCCCAGCGTTCAATCAGATTGAGGGCCTGGTGGTCGACCGGGGGATCACGATGGGCGATCTGGCGGGGACGATCGACGAGTTCGTGCACACCTTCTTCGGTGGCGACGTGAAGAGCCGGCTGCGTCCCTCGTACTTCCCGTTCACTGAGCCGAGTGCAGAGTTCGACATCTCCCGCGCCGACGGGACATGGTTGGAATTGGGCGGGTGCGGAATGGTCCATCCGAACGTTCTGCGCAACTGCGGCATCGATCCCGACGAGTGGCAGGGGTTCGCGTTCGGTTTCGGCATCGACCGCCTGGCGGTGATGCGCCATGAGCTCGACGACATCCGTGAATTGGTCAACAACGACGTTCGGTTTCTGAGGCAGTTCTGATGAAGGTGACCCCATGAAGGTGACCCCATGAAAGTGACCCCATGAAAGTGACCCCATGAAAGTGACATTGTCGTGGCTTCGAGAGTTCGCGCCGGACATCGACGGCGATCCGGTCGAATTGAGCGAGACCCTCAGCGCTCTCGGTTTGACCGTGGAGGAGATGACTCTCATCGGCGAGGTCGTCGATGGGGTCGTGTTGGCGAAGGTGCTTGATCTCAGAGAGCATCCGCACGCCGACAAGATCCAACTCGTCGATGTCGACGCCGGCGACGGAGAGGCGCAGCAGGTGTGTTGCGGGGCCTTCAACATGGCTGTCGGTGATCTGATTCCGTTCGCCGCACCGGGGACCGTGATGGCCGACGGCTTGGAGATTCAACAGCGGAAGATGCGCGGCGAAGTGTCGGCCGGCATGTGTTGCTCGGGGTCCGAGTTGGGTCTGAGCGACGACCACGCAGGAATCCTCGTGCTCAACGACCGCGTGGTTCCCGAAGCGGAACTGGGAATGGACTTGGGGGCTGCCATCGGTCTGGAGCCCGACGTGTTGTGGGACCTCGAGGTGAACGCCAACCGGCCCGACGCCATGTCGGTGGCTGGTGTGGCGCGCGATCTGGCCGCCGCGCTCGGTGTCGACTTCTCCTACCCGGACTACAGCATCGACACCCGCAGTTGCTCCGAGGGCGGCTCTGCCGATAGGGCCTCTGCTAGTCGAGACAGTGCCGACGAACTCCTGACAGTCGAGATTCTTGATCCGACACTGTGCGGCCGCTTCGTTGCGACTGTGCTGCGCGGAATCACCGTGGGGACGTCGCCGCAGTGGCTCGCTGACCGGCTGATGTTGGCGGGAATGCGCCCGCTCAACTCGATCGTCGACATCTCCAACTATGTGATGCTCGAATTGGGTCAACCCAACCACACCTTCGATCTGGCCACGATCCCCAATGGTCATCTGCGGGTGAGAAGGGCTGTGCCCGGTGAGACGCTGACGACCCTCGACGGCCTGGAACGTGAACTCATCGCCAACGACGGGGTGATCACCAACGACTCAGACGAGATCATCAGCTTGGCTGGAGTCATGGGCGGAGCAACCACCGAGGTCTCCGAGCAGACGACCGACGTGCTGTTGGAGATGGCGTGGTGGGATCCGCCCACGATCTCGCGCACTGTCAAACGGCTCAATCTGGTGAGCGAGGCTTCGAGCAGGTTCCGACGCGGCGCCGATTGGGGCGAGAATGTTGATCGCTCAATGCAGCGCTTCATCCAACTCGCTGCTGGGCTCGGAGTCACTGCGGCCCCCGGTTTCGTAGATGTTGCAGGCAACACCCCTGATCGAACACCGCTCAAGGTTCGCAGCGCCAAGATCAACGGTCTGCTCGGCACTGAATTGAGTGCGTCTGAAATGGCGGGGTATCTGTCTTCCATCGGTTTTGGCGCCGATGTTGTTGTGTCTGAGAGCGGCACTGAGGATCTGGCCGTCACGATTCCCACCTGGCGCTGGGACACCGAAACCGAGACTGATGTCGCCGAAGAGGTGGCGCGTCTGCACGGCTACGAGAACATCGTCAGAACCGTGCCCAAAGGAGAACTTCCCGGAGGTCTCAGCGACTACCAGGTCCGCCGCCGGTTGGTCAGGCAGGTTCTCGTCGGTTGTGGATGTGACGAGACCTTCCCGATGCCGTTCCTGGCGCCCGGCGACCTGTTGAGAGCGGGCCTTGCGGACAATGGAGTGACCCTGTCCAACCCGCTGGTTGCCGAACAGTCAGTGCTGCGTACTTCGCTGCTTCCGGGTCAGCTCAAAGCGATTGCCTACAACCAGTCCCACCGCTGTGCCGAAGTGCGCTTGTTTGAAATAGATCATGTCTACTTGCCGCCACTGTCGGGCCAGTTGCTTCCAGACGAACGCGAGCACGTCGCTGTCGCGCTGGCCGGCTCCGAAGCACCCGAGGCGGTGGCGGTGCTTGATCTGTTGGAGCGGGAGTTGGGTCTGCCGAACGTTGTCCTGCGTTCGGCCTCGCCCCCTGGTCTGCACGCCACGCGCTCTGCTGAGGTTTGGGTTGCCGGAAGCGTCAGGGGAGTGGTCGGCGAGGTCGACCCGGTTGTGCTCGACAACTACGGCGTCGCGGGGAGGGTGGCGTGGCTTGAACTCGACTTGGGTGAGCTGCTCGCCGGCCCTCGAAGCAACCGCAAGTACAGCCCTGTGTCGAAGTACCCGTCGAGCGATATCGATCTGGCTTTCGAAGTGCCGGATGAGGTGGCTGCCGCGGCGGTTGAGAGCTTGCTGCGCAAGGCGGGCCGAGCGTTGTTGACCGACATCGAACTGTTCGACGTCTATCGGGGCGAGGGTCTGCAGACCGGTACTCGGAGCCTGGCCTACCGCCTGCGGTTCCAGGCTCACGATCGCACCTTGACCGATGCCGAAGTGGCCGAGGTCCGCCAAGCGTGCATCGATACGGTGGCCAGACGCGACGGCGTGTCTCTGCGCAGCTAGTTCAGGCCGGCGTTCACCACCGATGGGTGCTGCACGAACCCCACTACGGTGTTGAGTTGTCGGGGGCGACGCTGACCGTGCCGGTATTGCGCAGCCGGAGTTGTGTCGTGCTAGCCGGAGTTGTGTCGTACTAGCCGGAGTTGTGTAGTGTGTGTCTGTGAGCAGCGCCGGACTTGGACAAGGCAAACCGAACCCGTTCTCTCCAGGGTTCGGCAAGACCCCTGAACGGCTCGTCGGACGCGACGGCCTGTTGTCCGACTTGAGCGAGGGCCTGGCGACTGGGCCGCGCGACGAACGGTTCGCGAGCATCTTGATGGGAGTACGCGGTTCGGGCAAGACAGCGTTGTTGAACGAGATCGAACAACGAGCGGCTACTGACGGCTGGGTGGTCATATCGTTGGATGCGTCGTCAGGCGGTGACCTGGACGAAGGTGATCTGCTGGGGCGGTTGAGAAGCGAATTGTCCCACATCCCGGACCGCTACCCGGCGCTTGACGTCGAAGAGTTGCGCGGTGACCAACGAACCGGCAGATCCGCCGGTTTCAAACTAGGCCCACTGCAAAGTCAACGCACCGAGACCCGCAAATCCGCAGCGATGAACCTTCGCCAGAAGCTCACATACCTAGCGGACGCGGCGCAACAGCACCAAACGTCGGTTCTGTTGACCGTCGACGAACTGCACACCGGCAAAAAGGACCAGTTGCGGCGACTGGCCAACGACCTGCAGCACATCACAAGCCGCGCGGAACTGCCGTTAGCGTTCATCGGCGCCGGCCTGCTCGAAATGCAGTACACGATCCTCCAAGACAAAAAGATGACGTTCCTGCAAAGAAGCGAGCCGTACAGGCTCCCAGAGTTGGACCACGCGGATGCTTTGGCCGGGCTTCGTCATACCATCAACGACGCTCACGGCGAGATCACCGAACCCGCTCTGCTGACCGCAGCGGCCGCGGTCAACGGATCGCCGTACAGACTGCAGGTGATCGGACACCGAGCATGGAAACTAGCTGATGCACCCAACCGTGTCATCGACCGGCTCGCAGTTGAACAAGCTGTGGACATCGCCCGCGACGTCGTGAAACAGAAAGTGAACATTCCGGCGTTGTACGACATCACAGCGACCGAACGCCGGTACCTGTCGGCTGTGGTGCAACTAGGGGCCAAGGCCAGCAAAACCGAGATCGGCAAGACCATCAAGAAATCGCCCAGCACAACCAAAGAAACCCACAGACGCTTGTTCTTGTCCGGCTATGTCACCTACCGCAACCAAACAGTCGAGTTGACCGACCTGGTGCCGGCGGCGGTGGTGAGAGACGAAATGCTCGAACCGCACGACGACCTCGGCGGGTTCGCTCCGTCGAACGACTTCCTCGCGGTGGATGCGCCTGATCCGCGACCGCTGCTGATTTGTCGTGAATGGATGCCTCGCGCCAACGCCCGGTGCGTTCTCAGCCACGGACATCAAGGCGGATGCCGGTCAAAGAAACCAGGCTGATTCACCCTGGGTTTCGTGCAGGCTCCAAGGGTTGCTGCGAGCATGGGAGCTATGGACGCACAAGCGAACACGCATTGGGCTAGTCGTCGTCGGTGATGGTTCCGGTGGCGGCGCCTTTGCCGTCTTCGATGGTGGCGCCTCGGGGGTTGGTGAGTTCGACGGTGAAGTACTCGTCTGGCTCTGAGCGGTAGTCGTCGATGAGCCACACGGTCACGGTCTGTTCGGTCTGGCCGGGCGTGAACACTACTGTGTAGTCGCGGGTCTGGTAGTCGAGCCACATGTGGGCGCGGCCTGTCAGGCCCCGCCAGTTCCAGGTCGTGAACCGGACCCGCACCTCCTCGCTCGAAGCCTCTGACAACCTCACCGTGAAATCAACGGCCCATGACCCTTCAGAACCCGCAGCGTCCTCGACTGACACTGTCACCGAACTCACCGGGGGCGGATCGTCGTTGTCGGCGACATTCACGGTGCCTGTTCCCTGCGTATTAGACACCGTGTAACCACCACCGCCGGTGTTCACCGTCACAGTCACCGAACCGTCCAACTCGTCAACCGAATCATCAGAAGTCCCGATCGTCAAGGTGACCGAGCCTGTAGTCGGGACCGTGACCGTCCGGCTGCCCGTGACAGCCCCGAACGCGCCGCTCTGGGAGACTGTGACCGTCACCGGCAAGTCAGCTGTCGGCGCGGGGGCCGCGGTGAGCGTGAACGAAGCGCTGGTGCCTTCGGTCACGCCTGGCCCGGCGGTGATGCTCACCACCGGTATCGGCGGATCGTCATCGTCAGACACATTCACGGTGCCCGCACCCTGCGTGTTCGACACGGTGTAGCCGCTGCCGGTATTGACCGTGGCAGTGACCGAACCGTCCAACTCGTCAACTGAGTCGTCGGTAGTGGCGACGGTGAACGACACGCTGCCGCCCGACGGGACCGTGACCGTCCGGGAGCCCGTGACAGCACCGAACGCGCCGCTCTGGGAGACTGTGACCGTCACCGGCAAGTCCGCTGCGGGCGCGGGGGCCGCGGTGAGCGTGAACGAAGCGCTGGTGCCTTCGGTGACGCCTGGCCCGGCGGTGATGCTCACCACCGGTATCAGCGGATCGTCATCGTCGGACACCGCGACGGTGCCCGCACCCTGTGTGTTGGACACGGTGTAGCCGCTGCCGGTATTGACCGTGACGGTGACCGAACCGTCCAACTCGTCTGCGGAGTCGTCGGTAGTGGCGACGGTGAACGACACGCTGCCGCCCGACGGGACCGTGACCGTCCGGGAGCCTGTGGGCGCCCCGAACGCGCCGTTCTGGGAGACTGTGACCGTCACCGGCAAGTCCGCTGCCGGCGCAGGGGCCGCGGTGAGCGTGAAGCTGGCAGCACCGCCCTCGGTGACGCCTGGCCCGGCGGTGATGCTCACCTGCGGGACATCATTGTCCGCAACCGCGACCGTGCCCGCCCCCTGAGTGTTGGACACGGTGTAGCCGCTGCCGCCGTTGACCGTGACGGTGACCGAACCGTCGGTTTCGTCTGCGGAGTCGTCGGTAGTGGCGACGGTGAACGACACGCTGCCGCCCGACGGGACCGTGACCGTCCGGGGGCCTGTGGGCGCACCGAACGCGCCGTTCTGGGAGACTGTGACCGTCACCGACAAGTCCGCTGCCGGCGCAGGGACCGCGGTGAGCGTGAAGCTGGCAGCACCGCCCTCGGTGACGCCTGGCCCGGCGGTGATGCTCACCACCGGTATCGGCGGATCGTCATCGTCGGACACCGCGACCGTGCCTGTTCCCTGTGTGTTGGACACGGTGTAGCCGCTGCCGGTATTGACCGTGACGGTGACCGAACCGTCCAACTCGTCTGCGGAGTCGTCGGTAGTGGCGACGGTGAACGACACGCTGCCGCCCGACGGGACCGTGACCGTCCGGGAGCCCGTGACAGCCCCGAACGCTCCGCTCTGGGAGACTGTGACCGTCACCGGCAAGTCCGCTGCCGGCGCAGGGACCGCGGTGAGCGTGAAGCTGGCAGCACCGCCCTCGGTCACGCCTGGCCCGGCGGTGATGCTCACCTGCGGGACATCATTGTCCGCAACCGCGACCGTGCCCGCCCCCTGAGTGTTCGACACGGTGTAGCCGCTGCCGGTATTGACCGTGACGGTGACCGAACCGTCGGTTTCGTCAACTGAGTCGTCGGTAGTGGCGACGGTGAACGACACGCTGCCGCCCGACGGGACCGTGACCGTCCGGGAGCCCGTGGACGCCCCGAACGCTCCGCTCTGGGAGACTGTGACCGTCACCGGCAAGTCCGCTGCCGGCGCAGGGACCGCGGTGAGCGTGAAGCTGGCAGCACCGCCCTCGGTCACGCCTGGCCCGGCGGTGATGCTCACCTGCGGGTCCGGTATGACGACGGGCGCGACCGGGTCGTCGTCGTCGGTCACGTCCACGGATCCTGACGCGTTCGCGCCGACCGTGTAACCGCTGCCCGCGTCGACCGTGAGTGTCACTGTCCCGTCGGGCTCATCGGTCGAGTCGCCCGTCGTGGCGATGCTCACCGTCGCGGTGCCGCCTGTAGGGATCGTCACCGTGACCGGTGTCGGGCCGTAACCGAAATCACCCGACGTGACCACGCTGACGTCCACGTCCAGATCCGCTGCGGGGGCGGGAGCGGCGGTCAGCGTGAAACTGACCGTAACACCCTCGGTCCCGCCGGCCGAACTCAAAATACTCACCACAGGCACCACCGGCGGCGGATCAGCCGTCGCGGCGGCTTCGATCAGCCTCAACTGCGCGGCGACCTGATCCCACCCCGACCAGACATTGGCATACACCTGCGCCCCCGCAGCCGTCAACGGCTCAACACCGGGATAATCACTATCGCCGAACGCCTCCAACACACGCTTCCAACGGTTCACGTGCTTCACACCCCGATACGTCTCGGCGGCCTTGCTGCGCGCCGTCGCCAAAACCTGCGCATCCACCTGCACACTCCCCCGCGCCGGCGGCGGCTGCGGGTTCACCGCGTCCAACGCCACCATATGGGCCAGCACCGGAACCCACCGCGGCCGCCCGATGTCCACATGCACCCTCGCCTCGTCGAGCGTCGTCGGCACCAAACCCGCATAATCCTCCAACCCGAACGCCTCCAAAACACGCTTCCAACGCGTCACGTGCAACGCCCCGTGATGAACCTCCGCCGCATAACTGCGCACATCAGCCTCCAACTGCGCACCCAACACCGGCCCGGTCGGCGCATCGTCGTCATCAGACACATTCACCGTGCCTGTCCCCTGAGTGGCCGACACGGTATAGCCGCTACCGCCGTTGACTGTGGCGGTGACCGAACCGTCCAACTCGTCAACCGAGTCGTCAGTAGTGGCGACCGTGAACGACACACTGCCGCCCGTCGGGACTGTGACCGTCCGGCTGCCCGTGACAGCACCGTAATCACCGTCCGCGGTGATTGTCACCGTCACCGGCAGATCAGCCGCCGGCGCAGGGCTGGCGGTGAGGGTGAACGAAGCGTCACCGCCCTCGGTCACGCCTGGCCCGGCGGTGATGCTCACCACCGGTATCGACGGATCGTCATCGTCGGACACCGCGACCGTGCCTGTCCCCTGAGTGGCCGACACGGTATAGCCGCTACCGCCGTTGACTGTGGCGGTGACCGAACCGTCCAACTCGTCAACCGAGTCGTCAGTAGTGGCGACCGTGAACGACACACTGCCGCCCGTCGGGACTGTGACCGTCCGGCTGCCCGTGACAGCACCGTAATCACCGTCCGCGGTGATTGTCACCGTCACCGGCAGATCAGCCGCCGGCGCAGGGCTGGCGGTGAGGGTGAACGAAGCGTCACCGCCCTCGGTCACGCCTGGCCCGGCGGTGATGCCCACCACCGGTATCGACGGATCGTCATCGTCGGACACCGCGACCGTGCCCGCCCCCTGAGCATTGGACACGGTATAGCCGCTGCCGGTATTGACTGTGGCGGTGACCGAACCGTCCAACTCGTCAACCGAGTCGTCAGAGGTCGCGACCGTGAACGACACACTGCCGCCCGTCGAGACCGTGACCCTCCGTGTCCCCGTGACAGCACTGTAATCACCGTCCGCGGTGATTGTCACCGTCACCGGCAGATCAGCCGCCGGCGCCGGAACCGCCGTGACCGTGAACTCAACGTCGCCGCCCTCGGTCACATCTGGCCCGGCGGTGATGCTCACCACCGACGCCCCCGAAGGCGGTCCGTCAGCATCCATGACCGCGACCCTGCCCGACGGATGAATGCTCGACACCCTGTAGCCATTGCCGCCGCGCACCGCGACCGCGACGAACCCATCTGTCTCGTCGACCGAATCACCGACCGTCGGGACCGCGAACATCACTCTGCCGCTCGCCGGAATGGTCACCGACCGAACGCCGGTGACGACGCCGAACTCTCCGGCGGCGGAAATCAGCACGCTGACCGGCAGATCAGCCGACGGCGCAGGAACCGCGGCAAGCGTGAAACTCGCAGTTGTGCCCTCAGCGACATCGCTGCCACCGCTGATGCTCACCACCGGCGCTGCATCATCAAAATCGGTGATGGTGCCGATGGCTGAGGCGCGATCGTTGGCAGCGTTTTCCAGATAGGGCAGTTCGAGGACAAAAACCTCCTCGCCTTCTTCGAGATCATCTTCAAGCGTCGGAACCTCGACAATCTTCGACGTCTCCAGCGGCAAGAAATCGATCCAATCGTTGGACATCTCGAAATCAGAACCTGACGTGGCCCCGCCGGCCGCGCTGCCGCCGACAGTGATGTAGACCACACCGACACTCTCCGAATAGGGATGGCTGAGCTTGACCTCAAACCTCAACGGCTCGCCTTCCATCGCTGAAGCCTCGGTCACCGAAACCGTCGGCGGCCCGTTGCCATCCGTGACAGCCACAGTCGCCGACGGCGCCGACGCCGGGGTGTAATCAGCGCCGGCCTCGACCGTGACAGTGACCGAACCGTCAGGCTCGATCACCGTGTCGCGGACAGTCGCGACCGAGAACACAGCGCTGCCGCTGACCGGAACCGTCACCGTCCGCGTGCCTGCAGCGACACCGAAATCTCCGTCCTGGGCCACACTGAAGGTGACAGGCAGACCAGCAGGCGGCTTCGGATCAGCCGTGAGCGTGAACTCAGCCGCCGACCCCTCAACCACCTCGGCGCCACCGCTGATGCTGATCGTCGGTGGCAGGCCGTCGGATGGCAGCAGGGCCAGTCCGTGGCCCCAGGTGTTGTCAGCGCCTGCGGCGCCGAGGTCTGCTGCGTTGGTCTTGAGATAGTCGGCCACCTGCTGGGGGGTGTAGGCGGGGTAGCGCTCGCGCACCAGCGCGGCGAGGCCCGCGACGAACGGCGCCGACTGGCTCGTCCCGCAGAAGGTCCTGTTCTCGTCCGGGGCAGGCTCGCAATCGAGGGCGACGATGTCGGGCTTGGTGCGTCCGTCGGGGGTGGGCCCGCGGCTGCTGTACGACTTGATGGCGAAGGAGCCGTCCCGTGTCTTGCCCGCGGCGCCGACCGCCAGCACCCCCGGGCTCGAGCTGTCGGCAGGGCTCGTGACGCTGCCGCCCGCGGTGTAATGGTCGATCTGCCGGTTGTAGACAAAGAACTGCACCCACGAGGGCGCTGCGCTCGCGGCCTTCTTCTTCACGTGGACCCAGTAATACCCTGTCTTCGCCACAGTCAGGCGCAATCTCTCCGATGGGTAGTCCGTCGAGCCGCCGTTCTGAACGTCGGCGGCTGTGGCGACGACGGACTGCGCCCCATCGATGGTGGCCGAGTATCTGACCTCGATATCGAGGTCCTTGGTCGAACCGCCCCATACATCGTCCCAACGCATGTTGACATAGATGTAGCTGGTTGCGTTCAGCCAGAACCTCTGGGCCTCGTCGGCGCTGCTCCCAGTGCCGTCCCACTCGTGGTAGCCGTCGTCATCAGAATCGGCGAACGCGCCCAGCCACCCCCTCTTTGCATAGTTGCCGGCTGAGTTGACCCAAATGATCCCGTTGTCGGCAGCCCACTTCGCCGTGTTCAGTGGACTCGGCGTGATCGGCGACGTGCCATCGCCAGCACCGTGAAACGACCAGCCCACCGAGTAAACGATGACTGTGACCCCTTGGCTGTGCATCCATTCCACAGTGCTCTGGAGATCGGCCCACGTCTTCGGATTGGAGACGTACAGTTCGGCGTCGGGGGCAATGTCCATGAGCGCCCCGGCAACCTTTGTGCCGTGCCTGGAGCCGCCTGCGGCGTCGCAGTTCGCCAAGTCGCTGGTGGGCGTGCCGACATCGGTGTAGCAGCGGCCGACCACCGTCGACGGCAGTTCCGTGCCGCGCAGGGCGCGCAGACCGGTGAAACCGTCCCTGGAGGTGACATTGGAGAGCGTATCGATGACGCCGACCTTCACCCCGCCGCCAGTCAAGCCGCTCTTGTGCCAAGCCGCGGCACCGTGATCACTGACAGCCTCGACGGTGGCCGCGTGCTGGTTCTTGAACGGCTGGGGCATCTCGCGCACGCGGGACACGCCGGTCTGCTGCGCCAGCGAGCCGAGCAGCTCAGGCGGCACGTACACCTCGAGGTAATCGCCCACCACGTTCGACGGCGACACGCCGTTGTCCGCCAAGAAGTCCACAACGTCGGCGCGGTTGCCGTCCAACTGAACCGTGAGCAGCAAAGGCTCACCGCCCAATGTGGAGTTCGCACCGCCGGGCAGCGCCGCATCGCCGGGCACCGCCGCACCGCCGGCCGCATCGCCGGGCACCGCCGCACCGCCGGGCAGCGCCGCACCGCCGAGCGCAGACTCGCCGCCCGCAGCGCTCGCCACCGCCAACGCGCTGAGCTGCGAACCCAGATTCGGATACACCACCCCCGCCGCTAGCGACCCGTCACCAAGATCAGGGTCCAGGCCCAACGCGCCGCCAGGCCCCAGCGAATCCGGCGGCAAACCCTCAGCAACCTCAGAACTCTGCCGGTCCGACGGAGCCGACGGATCACCGTCAGACGTCTGCCGGCCTGGCGGAGGCGACGGATCACCCTCGGGGCTCTGCCCTACCGCAGGCGACACCGCAACCGCCAGCACAGCCAACGACAAGCCGGCCGCGACCGCGGACCGGACCACGGCGCGCCGCCGGACTCTAGTGGCGTGTCGCCGGTTCGCTGGGGGACACAGCCCTCTTACCTGCGGCGTTCCATACATACAGTATAATACAGATATAGATAGAATACAGGCCACAGCAGCGCACCCCCAGAACTAGACTTGATGTGCGAACGGGTTCGTTGTCCCTGGTCCACAAGACGCTCGCATCGTGGTGACCCCGATCTCGGGGAAGCAGCAAGCCAACCCAAAACGATGTGTCAGCGAATCTCACCGGGGATAGACGACCGCGTCGATGTCGTCGATTGGATCAATGTCAACAGAACCGATCAGGTCATCGACTGGGTCAGGGTACCTGCTGAGGGCACGGTCGAGAGAGTGGCGAACGGCCGCCCTGACCAGTTCGGAACGAGTTCGCCCAGTTCGTGCTGCCTCGGCTGTGAGAGCGTGGTCGAGATCTTCATCCATATATAGCTGTATACGCCGCATAAGGTAACTATACACCACTCCAGGATCTGCAACAGCTCGGAAGAGGATCGAGCATTCGGACCTTCAGTTAGTCACTGTCACAGTTACGCTAGACCTCCTAACGAAACCGTGCTAACGTGTAACCGATTTTACCGGGAGGGAGTTCTGTGACGGAGATTCGAGCCGAGGCTCAAGCCCACTTGGTGCCGCATTTCACGCGTGGTGACATGTGGCGCAGTGATGACCTGCTCGTAATCGAACGAGGTGAAGGCTGTTACGTCTCAGACAGCGAGGGCAACGAGTACCTCGACGGGCTCTCAGGGTTGTTCTGTACCAACCTCGGTCACGGGCGCAGCGACCTGACCGCGGTTGCGGCCGAGCAGATGGACAGACTGGCCTTCAGTCCCAACTGGAGCTGCGCCCACCCCTCGTCCATCGAGGCGGCGTCGCTGATCGCGTCGGTGGCGCCCGCGGACCTCAACCGGGTGTTCTTCGTGAACTCCGGCTCGGAGGCGGTGGAGTCGGCCCTCAAGTTTGCACGCTGCTACCACCTGGCGAACGGCGAGCCCAGTCGCCACAAGGTGATAGCCCGCCGCTGGGCCTACCACGGGACCACCCTCGGTGCGCTGGCGGTGACGGGCATTCCCAATTTCCGTGATCCCTATGAACCGATGCTCGGCGGGTTCGTGCGCCATGTGGACAACACTCTCGGCTGTCTCGGCCGGGCAGTGCCCGCCTCCGAACTGCCGTGTGTCGCCGCCGTCGAGCAGGCGATCCTCGCTGAGGGTCCCGAAACGGTGGCCATGGTGATCGCCGAGCCGGTCCAGAACGGCAGGGGAGCGCTGGTCCCCCCCGACGGCTACTGGCAGGAACTGCGGCGTATCTGCGACACCTACGGCGTGCTGCTCTGCGCGGACGAGGTGATCAACTCCTTCGGGCGTCTCGGCCACTGGTTCGGCAGCGAGCGTTACGGAGTCGTTCCCGACATGATCACCTTCGCCAAGGGTGTCACCAGCGCGTACGTGCCGCTCGGGGGTCTGATCGTACGTGACCCGCTGGTCGACCGGGTGTGGGACTCGCCCTCTGCGATGTTCGTGCACGGGGCGACGTTCGGCGGCCATCCCGTAGCTACCGCGGTGGCGGTGGCCAACATGACCGCCATGCGCGACGAGAGAGTGTTCGACGGCGTGCTGGCCAATGAGGAACGTCTGATCGGTGGTCTGCGTGCGTTGATGGAATCTCATGACTGTGTCAAAGACGTGCGGGGCGCAGGCTTCTTCTGTGCCGTGGAGCTGATGCGCGGACGTGCCGCCGGTGTCGACCTCACCGACTCTGAGTTCGTCGAACTGTTGCCGGGCGGTGTTCTGGAACGGTTCGTGCGCGAGGCGCGTGTTCTGGTCCGGCCCGACTCCAGAGGTGCTGCAATGTTGGCGGTTGCGCCGCCGCTGGTGGCGGACGCCGCTGTGATCGACGACCTGCTTGCGCGGGTCGACCAAGTGCTCGACCGCGTGGGCGGTTGGCTGAAGGTCTCAACATGAGACCACGAATATCCATTGGAGGGTAATCAAATGAAGCGACTATTGGTATTGCTTATGGTGCTCGGCCTCATTGCCGCGGCCTGCGGCGACGACGATTCGGCCGACGACGACGGCGCAGGTGGCGGTACAACCGCTCCCGTCCAAACCGGTGACGGCGATGACATGAGCGACGACAGCGACGACATGAGCGACAATTCGTCGGGTCTTGACGAGTTGAACGTGGCGTATTTTTCGGAGTGGCCAACCCCGAATCAGGTGGCACAGCTCGAGAAGACCTTTGACGAAGAGTTGGGCTTGACCGTCAACTGGACGACGTTCGGCAATGGCAACGACATGAGCCGTGCCATGGAATCAGGCGACATCGACATCGCCTACTCCCAGGGCCTGACACCGTTCGTGAACGCAGTCACCGCCGGTTCCGAGTTCGAACTCGTCGCAATCGCTGTGTCGTACGCTGACAACGACAACTGTGTCGCACACCCTGACGCAGGTCTGACCGCTGATAACGCCGGCGAAGCGCTCGTCGGTGCGACGATCATGTCGCCGCTTGGCAATGTCACGGAATTCAAGCTCAACAAGATGCTCGAGTACTTTGGTGTGGATGTCTCTGACGTCAATGTTGTAGGTGCTGAGGATGGAGCTTCGGTTCTTGCCGCGTTCGAGCGAGGAGACATTCAGGTCGGCTGCGCCTTCGGTGGGCCGATGTTCTCCATGCTCGAGACCGGCAACACACTGTGGACAGGAGCCGATCAGCTTGCTGAGGGCATCCGTGTCTTCGACGTTGTCTCCATACCGGCGAGTTTCGGTGCAGAGCACGGCGATGTAGTCACGCAGTTCCTGCAGGTCACAGAAGACGCGAACGCGGCCTACGCAGCAGACCCGGATTCCAAGACTGCCACTATCGCCCAGGCAGCAGCTCTCGATGTCGACGGCACAGTCCAGAACCTGTCCGTGTTCAGTTTCCCGACGAAAGCGGAACAACTTGGAGCAGACTGGTTCGGTGGCGACGGTGTCAACGAAGCGATGCTGGCCCAAGCGGAGGGCAATCCGGACGCCTTGAACGACTACAGCGACTTCATCAACACGTCGTATCTTGAAGCGGTGAACTGACTCGACGAACGGATCAGCAGTCCCAGGGGTTTGAGGACAAGTGTCTGGAACCCCTGGGCTGCTGTTCGGAATTCAGGGATGGTTCCTTGACATGCTGGAATTGCGCATTGAGGATGAGCAGCGTGAGTGATGAAACTTCAAACTTGTCCCTGTCCGACGTCGGCATGGTCTACGAGGTGCCCAATGGCGAACCGGTGGAGGCGCTCAACGATGTCTCGTTCAGCCTTGAGCAAGGGCGCCTGCTCACGCTCCTCGGTCCCAGCGGTTGCGGCAAGACAACCCTGCTCAACATTCTCGCGGGGTTTCTCGCTCCGACGTCTGGAACCGTGACGCTCGGCGGAGCTCCGATCACAGGTCCGAGTCAGGAGCGAGGGATGGTTTTTCAACAAGGCGCGTTGTTCGAGTGGCTCAAGGTGTCCGACAACATCTCCTTCGGGCCGCGAATGAACGGACAGCGAAGAAGAACATCGAAACCGTTGGTTGACGGGCTACTCGGCACGGTTGGCTTGGCGGGTTTCGGTGACAAGCGCGTCTACGAACTCTCCGGTGGGATGCAGCAGCGGGTCGCGCTCGCTCGTTGTCTGGCGAACGACCCGAAGATCATCTTGATGGATGAACCGCTCGGAGCATTGGACGCGCTCACCCGCGAGAAGATGCAGGGTCTGGTGCTCGAGCTGTGGCAGAACACCGGCAAGACCGTAGTGCTCGTCACCCACAGCGTTGAGGAGGCGTTGTACCTCGGAGATCAGTTGTTTGTCATGGCCCCCCGACCAGGTCGTATTGAACGCACCTACGAATTGCCGTTTGCGAAGATCGGCCTCTCGGCTTCGCCTCGCGAGCTGAAAGCTTCCCCGGAGTTCATTGAGAAACGAGAGGAAGTGCTTTCGCTCATCTGGGAGATGGAAGAACAGATCATGGGCCACGAGGACGGACGGTGAGCACGTTGCGCCAACGACTGTTCTCCCGCCTCTCGCGTTCGTGGTTTCGCACGACTTCCCAGGGTGCCACGCAACGCAAGACAGTAACGTTCGGCGACGGTTCCGCTGTGTCTAGCAAGGTGTTGATCAGTGTTGCCAGCGTTCTTGTGTTGCTGGTGGTCTGGTGGGCGGCGACCCACAAATGGGGTATGCCCAGCGGGTTTGCTGAGCAAGCCGAACGCGCGGACCGCATTGAAAGCCCCGAGGGCCGATTTTCGGAAACGAAACTGGTTCGCGCATGCAAAGCTGACCCGGACTGTTCGTACAGCCAGTTGTTCAACCACCGCACGTTGCCGTCCCCGGTCAACGTTTTGAAGGCGGTCAATGAACTCTCGACCGACGGATGGCGTCAGAATACGCTCCAAGCCCACACTTGGGCGAGTCTGGAGAGGGTGCTCATCGGACTTCTGCTGGGTGTTTTCGTTGGCGTGCCGATTGGTTTGGCGATGGGTCTTTCGAGTGTCTTGAAGAGCTTGTTCGACCCGATCGTGGAAGGCTTCCGTCCGATACCACCGCTGGCATTCGTGCCTTTGTTGATTATATGGTTCGGGATCGGGGAGACCTCGAAGGTCACGCTTCTGTTCTTCGCCGCGTTGTGGATCATGATCATTGGTGCTCGTTCCGGTGTGTTGAGCGTGCAATTGTCCAAGGTGCATGCTGCCTACTCACTGGGGGCATCTCGACCGCAGGTACTCACTCGGGTCATTCTGCCGAATGCGCTCCCCGAAATCCTGACCGCTGTGCGGGTGTCGTTGGGAGTGTGTTGGGGAACGTTGGTGGCAGCGGAGATCGTGGCCGCAACAGAGGGTCTCGGGTTCATGATCTGGGACGCCCAGAAGAAGCTCCGCATGGACGTCGTTGTAGTCGGTATCATCGTCATCGGTGTGATGGGGGTCCTACTCGACTTGATCATGCGGAAGCTGGAGAACCTGCTGATCCCCTGGCGAGGGAAGGGCTGATTTTCGCAACCACCGACAGAGCTTGCCCTCCGTCGTGTGTCTCCGAGGAGGATGTCTACGTCGATGGACTCCTCCCCCCGCCTGTTCACGACGCGAAAATCGTATTGATACTTGACACGACGAATACGAAGTCTACAATCGGCGTGCGCACCTAATCGATGAGCCGTAAGGAGGCCACAACCGTGCGAAAGATACCCCCCCCCCCCCCCCCCCCGAGGAATAAGCAAGTGGCATCTTGACCGCACTGGGATACTGAGGAGGCTTGCGGTAGCCGCAGTCTCTGTCATCGTGTTGTCCGTGTCGTTGGCCGCAGCGCCGAGCGAATTTCAAGACATGCCGGTAGTGGGAGATCTGGTTGAAGTCGAAACTGCTTCTGCGGATTATCAAGAGAACTGCATCACTTACCCAGACGATGAGACACGCGTCGGTCGGGAGTGGAGGGCAGGTCAGTGGATTTCCTACACATACACCGTTACGGTAATGCGGGAATACTGTCACCGGCACTGGCATAAACATGTAGTTCAGACGATTCTCCTCAGCACGGCCGTGGCAGTGCAGTGCGCGGTTGTCGGAGCGATTGCGGCGGGATTGACGGGTGGCCTCGGAATAGGAGCAGGCATTGCGTGTACCGCCATACTGACGACAGTTCAAGTAGTCTGGGGGCCATCACACTAATGCGAGATTTGGACGCTCCGAGGGTGCGGCATCATCGAGTCAGGCAGTGGTACACCCGAGACGTTGTGACAATCTACGGCGCTTATCGAAGCATCCGCGAAGCGGTGACAGTCTTCGGTGTATTTGCTGTCGTTATATTCGTAACACAATCACTGATTCTGAACGCCTCTTTTTCGGCCGGTATGGCTCTGGTGTCTGTTGTGGCTACTTCAACGGTCTACTGGATGGCTGTTGTGGGTTGGTGTCGCTGGGGCCGTCAGCGGTTCCCACTTCCCGAGAAAAAGAACATTGTCGAGGTCTCAACGACTCATTCGGAATCACCTGCGAGTGAAGGTCTAGACTGGCCGTGACTGTGACCTCTAGATTTGCCACGATCGCGTCAATCGGCTTCACGGTAGTGTTGTCTGCTTGTGGAGGCGACTCTTCCGCTGGGTGTCGCGATGCGGCGACCGCCCAAGCGAAATCGGAGCAGGCATGGGCAGCGGTGATTGAAGCGCATAACAAGGCGCACGTTGCAGCGACCGACCATCAAGACTTGGAGAAGCAACTATTGGAACGCCGGGTCGATGTAATCGTCGCGATCGAATCAACTCGGGAAGCGTGCTAGTGGTCTGGGGTACACCGTTGACACGCAGGGCCAAGAGGAATAGCGCGTCTAAGTGGCTGCGCGGATAGGTGACCGACCTCCGGCGCAACGCTGTGTCTTCCGCTCTTGTTCGCTGCGCTCACGGGCCGCTCGGGCCACGGCCTCGTTCGGTCGCTACCGTATCGTCCCGCCTGTTCGCCCGGCCGCTAGGCGGAGTTCTGCGAGCGATGAACGCACCGAGAGCAGGCTTGCGTTCGCTACCCGACCAATTCATCCTCGACGAGTGAACGCTTCGCTGTGAGCGTTCTCGGAGACTGGTACAGCAGCGCTCGGGCAAACCCGCAGCGCATCGTCCTGGCCGATGCAGGCGACCAGCGGGCTGTCGGGGCGGCCGATCGGCTCAATGCGCAGGGTCTGGCCGAGGCCTTGGTGGCGGGTCGGGACTTCGGCTCGCTGGCCGAGGTCGCCCATGGTCCCGCGGAGCGCCTCGTGGAGGAACTGGCCGGCGCGAAGACGGGACCGTGGGCCGGCCGTCGCCTCGACGTCGACGATCCTCTGGTGATCTCTGCGGCTCTGGTCAAGACGGGCTGGGCTGCGGGGTGTGTGGCTGGCGCGAGCCGTTCCAGCGCGGAGGTGGTGCGGGCCGGTTTGCGGGTGCTCGGGGTCGCGCCCGGTGTTGAAGCGGTGAGCAGCTGCTTCTTCTTGGTGCTGCCCGACGGTCGCGCGATGGTCTACGGAGATTGTGGGGTGCTGCCCGACCCCGACGATCAGCAGTTGGCCTCAGTCGCGGTCTCGAGCGCTGCCACGTTCGCTCAACTGTCCGGCGAGGAGCCTCGTGTCGCCATGCTCTCGTTCTCGACTAGGGGGAGCGCACAACACCCGCGGGTCGACAAGGTGCGCAGCGCTACTGCGATCGCCCAGCGTGCCGCGCCGGATCTGCAGATCGACGGCGAGTTGCAGTTCGATGCCGCCTGGGCGCCGGCGGTTGCTGAGGCCAAGGCTCCCGGTTCCGAGGTTGCCGGCAGAGCCAATGTGTTCGTCTTTCCGGATCTCGACTCCGGCAACATCGCCTACAAGATCACGCAACGGCTGGGTGGGGCACTCGCTTTCGGACCTCTGCTGCAGGGGCTCGACGGCGTTCTGCACGACCTCTCGCGGGGTTGTTCTGAAGACGACATCGTCAACGTGGCGGTAATCGCCTCAATCCAGGCCTCCGGGTTGCGCCCGCTCTAACGTCTTGGTGATAGCTTCTAACGCATGAGCGGACTGCCCAGGCGGACTCTGGACCAGGCGCAGGTCATCGAGTGCGCCTCTGCTCTTGCAGACAGCGAGGGTTTCGACGCGGTCACGCTCACCCGGGTGGCTGACGAGCTCGGTGTTCGTCAACCGGCGCTGTATCGCCATGTCGGCGGGTATGACGACCTCGTGAAGCAGTTGGCGTTGAGAGGTCGGGAGACACTCGCCCGTTCGCTGACCGAGGCAGCCATCGGCGTGTCGGGACCCGACGCGGTCGTGGCGATCGGGCGGGCCTGGCGGGAGGTGGTGAGGACCCATCCTGGTCTGTATGCCGCAACCGACCGGCATCCCTGCGCGGGTGATGTTGAGCTGGAGGCGGCGGTGGAGAGGATCGTGGCGGTCATCGCGCGGTCCTTGGGGAGCTTCAGCATCGACGAAGCTGAGCGTGTCCACGTGGCGCGCGGGTTGCGGAGCTCCTTCCACGGGTTCTCCCATCTCGAGTCTGGTGACGGGCATCCTCACGAACACGACCTCGATGACACGTTCGATCATCTGCTGGAGCTCTTGATCGCAGGGATCCGCCGTCTGGAGAGGGATTCTGCGCTAGATAGTCTTGCAGATTAGTTATAGGCTCTTACGACCGGTTCGGAATGGAGGAGGAAGCATGACCCGGATGACCCCCAGCGAAGCGTTCGTCGAGACCATGGTGGCCAACGGTGTGACCACCGTCTTCGGCATCATGGGCAGCGCGTTCATGGACGCCATGGACATTTTTGAGCCCGCAGGCATCGAGTTGGTACCTGTGGTCCACGAACAGGGCGCCGCCCACATGGCCGACGGTTACGCCCGGGTCAGTGGTCGCCATGGAGTAGTGATCGGGCAGAACGGCCCCGGCATCTCCAACTGCGTGACTGCTGTCGCGGCTGCCTTCTGGGCGCACAGTCCCGTGGTCGTCGTCACCCCCGAAGCCGGGACGATGGGCATGGGACTGGGCGGTTTCCAAGAAGCCAACCAGCTGCCGATGTTCGAGGAGTTCACCAAGTATCAGGGGCACATCAACAACGAGCACCGCATGGCTGAGATCACCGCTCGCTGCTTCGACCGGGCAATGTCGGAGATGGGTCCGACGCAGCTCAACATTCCTCGTGACCGCTTCTACGGCGATATCAACGTGGAGGTTCCGACCCCGATGCGACTGGACCGCGGCCCCGGGGGTGAGCGCACGCTCAACGAGGCGGCGGACCTGTTGGCTGAGGCACAGTTCCCGGTCATCGTCAGCGGTGGCGGCGTGGTGATGGGTGACGGCACGGCCGAGACGGTCGCTCTGGCCGAGAGACTCGGTGCCCCGGTGGTCAACAGCTACCTGCACAACGATTCGTTCCCCGCGAGCCATCCGCAGTGGTGCGGGCCGCTGGGCTATCAGGGCTCGAAAGCGGCGATGAAGCTGATCGCGCGCGCTGACGTGGTGCTGGCGCTCGGCACCCGCCTGGGGCCGTTCGGTACCCTGCCCCAGCATGGTCTCGACTACTGGCCGGCCGATGCGAAGATCATCCAGGTCGACGCCGATTCGAAGATGCTCGGATTGGTCAAGAGGATCGACGTCGGAATCTGCGGCGACGCCGGTGCAGCCGCGGCGGCGCTGACCGAGCGGTTGGCGCAGCGCACGCTGGTGGCGGACGACAACCGCGCAGAGCGGGAGTCCACGATGCGCGCGGAGAAGTCCGTCTGGGAGGCCGAGCTCGACGACTGGACCGAGGAGACCGACGACTTCAGCATCGACATGATCAAACAGGCAGCAGCCGAGGAGGGGAGTTGGCTGCACCCCCGCCAGGTCCTGCGCGAACTGGAGAGGGCGATGCCTGCTCGGGTGATGGTGTCCACCGACATCGGCAACATCAACTCGGTGTCCAACAGTTACCTGCGCTTCGAGGAGCCACGGTCGTTCTTCGCGGCCATGAGCTGGGGCAACTGCGGTTATGCGCTGCCGACCGTCATCGGCGCCAAGAAGGCGGCCGATGACCGTCCCGCGGTGGCATACGCGGGCGACGGCGCCTGGGCGATGAGCATGGTCGAGGTTATGACCGCGGTGCGCCACGACATTCCCGTCACTGCGGTGGTGTTCCACAACCGCCAGTGGGGCGCCGAGAAGAAGAACCAGGTCGACTTCTACGGTCGCCGGTTCGTGGCCGGGGAGCTCGAGGGTGGCGAGGACTACGCGCAGATCGCCGACGCGATGGGTGCGACCGGTGTCCGCGTCGACCAGCTCGATGACGTCGGGCCGGCGCTGGAGCGGGCGGTCGACGATCAGATGACGAAACGGCAGACCACGGTGATCGAGGTCATGACCACCAGGGAGCTCGGCGACCCCTTCCGCAAGGACGCCCTGAGCCGCCCGGTCCGCCACCTGCAGAAGTACGCCGAATACACGTAGCTAGTCCGGCCATTATCCGGCTTCGCCGGCCGTGACGCAGACCTCGCGCAGGTTGAGAACGAGACAGAGCAGCAGTTTCGGCTTAGAGGTCGAGCGAATAGGCGGAACGACACGGTAGGGACCGAACGAGGCCGTGGCCCGAGCGGCCCGTGAGCGCAGCGAACAAGAGCGGAAGACACAGCGTTGCGCCGCGAGGTCGGTCACCTGTTTGCGCGTGCTCTTACTGGTAGCGGTGCGCCGATTCGTGTCCTTTTGTGAGTTTGCATCGTTCACGCGACCTGACTCCAATGTGGGGGCAACGGTTCAGCGGGGAACTTCTAGCCGACACCGAACGTTTCTTGGGGGGCTTCTGCGGCGTCTTCGCCGCTCGTTGCGAGACGTTCACCCCCTCGACGCTCCGCAACGCAACCCCTTGACGCAGGTCAGCGACGCAAGACAACGCCCTGGCTTGGGCCGGCAGCGTGTCGATAGCTTCGGTGAACGCATCAACGATCCGGTCCGAGAGATCACCGATCCGGTCCGCTGTGTCTGACAACGAGACACCCAACTGGTCAGCTGCCCGTGCCCATGCCGAGGAGCTGCCGGTTTTTCGTAGCGTGTAGTCCTTGCCGACCTTCATCGCCAGTTTCAACTTCGGGACATGCAGCCTTCTGCCGTCCAACACTTTGTAGGGGAGTATCGAACACAGGTCGTACAACGGAGCGAACCTCACTTGGCCTCCGTCGATCATCAAGCTGTAGTTCTTGGCGTGTCCGTCGGTGTTCACGATCAACCAGTTGTAGATGAGCCCGTCAAGGAACTGACGGACATCAACTTCAGGGTTCGTTGAGTAACGACGCACCAGGCCCGCTATGTCGCTGGGGGCCGGACCACCGTCTGACTGATACTTCTGGTCGGGTGGAACGCCGAGCGCTTGGCACATGTCTTCTTGGTGGACGCGACGCCATTCTCCGTCGGGTAGCCGGGCGCGGTCATAGCGCGCGACGACGAGTGCTCGTTGGTCTCCGAAGTAGACGCATTCCGTGGAGGCTGCTCGGATACCGAGGTTGCGTGCGGCCTGCTGACACAGATGCTCTACGACGTCCAGATCAGGGAACCTCACAGCAGCAGGTTTGAGGATATGGGTCGTGCAGGCGGCTCCGGCGGGGAGCGACCACTGCCCAGCGTCGAACCGCAACGCTGTTTTCGACTGGGCTCCACCGAGGCTGAACGCTGTGTGTGTACGGTTCTTGTTCCATCCTGTCGCGTCTGTGCGGAGATCCGCGATGATCGCGTCTATTTCCGGTTCGGTAAGAGGATGCAGCACACCCGTTCTGTTCATCACCGCATCGGTGTCGGCGGGTCGACAGAACTGAACAGCTCCGGCGCAGTCGCGCCCGACGGGTGTCCCCAACAACACGGTCGGTCTTGTGGATGTGGTGCCGTAGTCCGATGCCCACCTTCGGCGCACCTGGTCGTTGTCTGACAGCAGTCCGTCCAGCCACGCCTCGACATCGTAGGGGCCTTCACCGAGCGGGATGCTCACCGACAGCGGCACAGGCGACGCCGAGGCGAGGTATTCGTCGCTGTAAACGAACGTCGCCCGTCTGCCGCGGGCCTCTGAGACTGTTCCTGCCAACCGACCGTGGATCAGCACGTCAAGGTCGGTCATCGGTCATGCTGCTTCAAATGGTCGTCGAGGTTGAACTGTGAACGGTCTATGGGGTGGATCTCTATTTCGCAGTCCAACGCCCGCAGCAGTTCCATCAGTGTCGCTGCTTTGGGGTTGGCGCGGGCAGTCTCGATTGCTGATATCTGTGCTCGCGCCACACCGGTTCTGTCTGCCAGTTCGGCTTGGGTCCAGCCGAGTTCGGTGCGGGCTTGTCTGATGGCGCGTCCCAGTCTGTGAGGCGACATGACCGCTGTGCTGGGTCGACGTAGAGGTTTTGGCTGTGTAGTCGGCACGCTACAATCCCATCCGAACTGCTGGCTTGTTGCTTGTAGGCTACATTATACGGTATCTCAAGTGATGTTGTCTGCGGGCTACACAGCGGAACGTGTCGGGGTGTGGTGTGGTCCGGCGTGCGGAGCTGCGGCTACCGGACGGCATACATCAACGGTGGTCCGTCGGCGTCGGGGTCAAGAACGGAGAACCAACACTGATTCGCCGCAGAAGACGGTTACGACCTGGTCGTCGGCCACGGTTGTCGGGGTCAAGAACGGAGAACCAATAGTGATTCGCCCCGTGCGGGTTGGTGGTGGCGCCGGCTTGCGGTCAGCCGGGGCCGGTCAGGGAGCTCAACAGGGCGTCGATCGCCTGGTCGGCGATGGCGACCATCTCGTCGTCGGTGCGGTCCTGGATGGGGTGCTCGGTCAGGACGTGGGCTATGTCACCACCGAGGCTCCTGCTCTGCTGCTGCGCGCCGTCGGCGAACTCGACGGTGGCGACGAACACTCCTGGAATGCCCCTGCGTTCAAGGTCGTTGATGTCGTGCACACTGCACGTCGTGCAGGAGCCTCAATCGGCGAGCGCCTCGATCACCGCGTCGCACGACACGGCGATCTCATGGCGCAGGTCGACAGGGGCCGGCTTGGTGAAAGTCGGCTTCTTGTAGCGTTTCACCTCGGCGCCCAGCCCGGTCAGTTTCTCCTCCACCCGGTTGAGAAAGACGTCCCCGCGGGGTTTGGAGATGTCGAGCAGTCCGACCGTGAGTCCGTTGAGAGACTCGGGTCGAGCGACGCGCTCACGCTTCTCCGGCCGCAATTCAGCGGTGGGATCCAGTACAACAGTCATCGAGTGATCTCCTTTGTGACGGTCACGCTACCGGTTGCGCCCGTTACCCAGCCGGCGATGGTGGAGGAGAACAGGCCGGCTCGGCTGCCTCCGTGGACGACATGGATGCCTCCGGGCGGGAACTTGGGTAGCTGATGACCGGCCAGGAATGTCGGCATTCCCTCCTCGATTCCGTCGGCGCCGGCGACTATGTCGTCGCCGTCGATCATCAGCAGCGCTTCGAGTTCCGCCAACAAGCGGGCCCTGTCCCAGCCGGCGTCTCGGTACCGGGCCATGTGCTCGGGACTCATCACGATCACGGTCTCCATCTGCATGACGATCCTCGGGCTGACGTTGACGCGCAGCATCTCGGCGAAGTGCCTGGTGAGTGATTCGGCTGAGCGGGACTTCTGATCGAACATGAGTCGGGGCCCCTCTCCACCGAAGAGGGTGACTGTGGAGACGCCGCGGTCGAAGCCGCGGGACTCGGCGAAAGTGTCGAATGCGCTGCCCTCCTCGTCCTCGGCGAAGCACAACCCGATCTTCGAGGGACTGCCCTGGGTCGCGCGGTCGACGCCGCCCGGTCTTCCCCCGCCGACGTTGCGGACGACCAACTGCAGGGCCCGACCGATCGTGGCGTTGGCGCGGTTGCCCTGTCCCAGCAGGTTCAGGCCGCTGTTCATACCGATCTCGGTTCGGACGGGTCCGTTGACGATGAGGATCGGCCCTACCGGCATGGTGGTGGCCAACAGTCCGTGCATGTTGAACTCGTCGGTGCAGGCCGCGGAGACCGCGGCGAGCACCACGGGCAGGTATTCGGGCCTGCATCCGGCCATCACCGCGTTGACGGCGACCTTCTCGACGGAGCATTCGACCAGATCGGGTGGTACGACGGCCACGATCTCGTCGGGTGCGCGGCTCGTGGCTTCGAGCATCCGCAGAACGCGGGCCTCGGTGGGGGGCACCACGGGCATTCCGTCGGTGAGTCCGCGGTCGAACATGGCCTCCATGTCGTCTTCCAGAGAAGCCGGTTCGATCCGTCGGCTCTTGAGTGTCGACCCGGAGAAACGCACCGCGAGCTCGTCGCTGAGGTTGGGATCGACGCTGAGTGAGCCGCATCCCGGCCTGAAGTCGGGAAGGTCGGTTCCGAGGTCGTCGAGTCCGCTCAACTCCTCCCACTCCCGGCGGGACCATCCGACTGTGCGATCGGCTTCGGAACAGTTGTCTACTCGGAGCAGTGTGGGCACCGTCTCGATCTGGTTGTGCCACGACATCGCCAGGTCGTCGTCGTGTACTACCCAGTGCGCGGCTCGGGGGAAGCTGGGGTCGTCCTGGGTGACGACTGTGATGTCGGCGCGTTCAGCCATGTCGGTCAGGACTGGGGCCACCAGCACACAGGTGGGGCAGTCCTTCTTGACTACGGCTACGAGACCGTCTGGGAGCGGTGCGGACTGCGGGCTGGGCACCCGTCAACTGTGGCACACGAGAAGTTGACGGTCACGCTGACAGAAGCGACATTTGTCACACTCGGTGTGCGACGCTTGTCGGCTCGCGTACGGTTCAAAGCCAATGGGGGATTCACAAGCGCCTGTTGCCGTGTCGTTCCACGGTGTGCGTGGTTCGACGCCGTGCAGTTGCCCCACGGTGCAGCGCTACGGCGGAAATACCAGTTGCGTCTCGGTGGAGACAACCGACCACGACCCGATCGTCCTGGATCTCGGCACGGGGCTCCACCCTTGGGGTAGAGTAATTGAACAGCATGACGCCCTCACGGTGAATGCACTCCTTACGCATCTTCACTGGGACCACATTCAGGGCCTGCCGTTCTTTCTTCCGTTGCTGCGTCCGCAGACGACGTTGAACATTTACGGCTCAGCCGAACCGCCGGAGTCGCTTGCCGAGGCGTTCGACCGTTTCGTAGCCCCGCCGTTCTTCCCTGTCCGGATCGCAGACTTTTCGGCTACGGTCAACTTCTTTGATGTTTGCGACAGTGAGTTTGCGTTGGACCCGGCCTCGGTGATGTCGAGACCGGTGCCTCATGTTGGCAGAACCAACGGCTACCGACTCACCCTCCACGGCTTCTCGATCGCCTATGTCCCGGATCATCAACAACCGATCCACGATCCGTGCCATGTTGATGACGGGGTTCTTGAGTTGTGCGATGGTGCCGACCTTTTGATCCATGACGCGCAACTATGGCCCGATGAACTGTTGATGAAACAGCGTTGGGGGCACAGCACACCCGAGTACGCGCTCGAGGTCGCCCGTCAGGCCGAAGTTGAAACCCTGGTGTTGTTCCACCACGACCCCTCCCACGACGACGGCTCGGTCGACGAGATGGTGCAGCGACTTGGTGAGCGGGGCTCTGAAATCGGTGTGGGCTGTGTGTTGGCGGCCGCAGAAGGTCAGACCCTGACCTTCTGCGGCCGCAGCAGGCAGTACGTTTGACCGTCCGAGGAATCCCATGCACAAGGAATCCCATGCATATTGAGTCGAGTGAGTTCCGGCGGGTGCTCGGTCACTTCCCTACAGGCGTGACTGTGGTGACCGCTCCTACCGATGATGGTCCTGCGGGAATGGCCATAGGGTCCTTTGCCAGCGTCTCGCTGGATCCGCCGCTGGTGATGTTCTGCCCGGGCAGGGAATCCGCGACTTGGGCGAAGATGTCAGCAGCGGACCGATTCTGCGTGAACGTGCTCGGCGATGATCAAGCCGATGTGTGCGGGGTATTCGCCGGCAGGGCCGAGGACAAGTTCGCCGGCATCGAATGGAGCACGAGGATCACGGGTTCGCCGGTCATCGACGGTTCGGTCGCCTGGATCGATTGTGAACTCCACGCCGTTCACGACGGTGGTGACCACCACATCGTCGTGGGTCTGGTCAGGGGGCTCGCGACTGAGCACGACAATGGGCCCTTACTGTTCTTCCGCGGTGGTTACGGTCGTTTCGAGCCGGTCTGATGCCGATCTACGCTCTTGGTGACCGTGTCCCTGAGATTCATCCCGACGCGTACATCCATCCTGACGCGACGGTCATTGGCAGTGCAATCGTCGGTCCACAGAGTTCGGTCTGGGCGCAGGCGGTGATACGCGCCGATGACAACGTGATCAGCATCGGCCGGGGTTCGTCGGTTCAAGACGGTGCGGTGCTGCACTGCACCGAGGTGCATCAGACCGTCATTGGTGACTATGTGACGATCGGGCATCTCGCCCATCTTGAGGGATGTCGGATCCTTGATCGTTCACTGATAGGCAGCGGTTCGGTGGTGTTGCATGACGCGGTGATAGGGCCTGAGGCTCTCGTCGGTGCTGCTGCGCTGGTGCCGGCCAAGGTCGTTGTACCCGCCTTGGCGATGGCTCTAGGTGTGCCGGCACGAATTCGCCCCGACGCTCTTGAGGCGGGCGCCAACGACCGAAACGCTGAGAGCTACATCCGTCGCACCCGGTACTACTCTTCGGAACTTCGCCGCATCGGTCGACCGTCGCGTTGAACGACCGCCGTATCGATTGGACCAACGGCACAGACGAACAGCGCAGGTTGTAGACGTTGTGTCCGGTAGTTGTTACTATCTGTGTAGGAGAAATAGAGCAGCACCTCTAGGAGCGACCACTATGACATCCACCGAAATTGGGACGTCCACCGAAATTGGGACGTCCACCGGCATAGGCGTTGATCTCGGCAAGTACCAGCTCGGGTGGAGCGACGAGGAGGACTACGTCTTCAAGCCCAAGAAGGGGCTCAACGAAGAGATGCTGCGCGAGATGTCCCTGCTCAAAGGAGAGCCTCAGTGGATGCTCGACTTCCGCCTGAAGTCGTACCGACGATTCGGTGATCGCCCGATGCCCCACTGGGGCGGGGACATGTCCGACATCGACTTCGACAACATCTACTACTACATCAAACCCACCGAAGAACTCAGCGACGACTGGGACGACGTCCCCGAGTCCATCAAGAACACCTACGAGAAGCTCGGCATCCCCGAGGCTGAGCGCAAGTATCTCGCCGGCGTGACCGCCCAGTACGAGTCTGAGGTGGTGTACCACCGCAACCGCGAGGACCTCGAGGCGCTGGGTGTTCTTTTCTGCGACATGGACACTGCGCTGCGGGAGTACCCCGAGTTGGTCAGGCGGTACTTCGGCAAGGTCATCCCGCCCAACGACAACAAGTTCTCTGCTCTCAACAGCTCCGCATGGTCGGGGGGCTCGTTCATCTATGTGCCCCCGGGCGTCGAGGTCGACATGCCGTTGCAGGCCTACTTCCGCATCAACGCCGAGAACATGGGGCAGTTCGAGCGCACTTTGATCATCGCGGACGAAGGTTCCAAGGTGCATTACATCGAGGGCTGCTCAGCACCGACCTACACCTCCGACTCGCTGCATTCAGCAGTCGTCGAGATCATCGTGAAGCCGTCGGCGCGGGTCACCTACACCACCATCCAGAACTGGTCCGACAACGTATTCAACCTGGTCACCAAACGTGCCTACGTGGAAGCTGAAGGCCATATGGAGTGGATCGACGGCAACATCGGTTCGAAGCTGACCATGAAGTATCCCGCAGTCGTGCTCGCCGGCCCCAAAGCCTCCGGTGAGGTGCTCTCTGTTGCTTATGCCGGGTCGAACCAGCATCAGGACACCGGTGCCAAGATGACCCACGCGGCGCCGGAGACGACCTCCAAGATCGTATCGAAGTCGATATCCAAGGACGGTGGCCGTAGCTCGTATCGGGGCTTGGTACGAGTTGAGGATGATGCCTACGGCTGCAGGAGCCACGTGCAGTGCGATGCTCTCATCCTCGATGAGGATTCGGTCTCCGACACCTACCCCTATATGGAGGTGGGTTCAGGTGATGCCGTCATCGGTCACGAGGCCACAGTCAGCCGGGTGGCTGACGAGCAGTTGTTCTATCTGCAGAGTCGTGGGCTGACCGAAGAACAGGCGATGGGCATGATCGTCAACGGCTTCATCGAGCCTGTGACGCGTACTCTGCCGATGGAGTACGCGGTCGAGTGGAGCCGTTTGATCGAACTGCAGATGGAGGGAAGCGTCGGCTGAGTCGGTTTCAACGACGTTGGGTCAGTGACGCGGCGTGATTGTTGCGCGACAATGTTGGAATGCCGATGCGACAGGACTGCAAATACTTTGAATCCCGCACGTACGCCAACGGCGACACGGTCCGCAAGTGCGACCTCGACCTGGCGCCTGAAGCGCCTTGGCGCTGCCCCGATGACTGCCCCAAGTTCACTCGGCGCATGGCCGACGTGAATTGGAGCCACGGGTCACTGGTCACCCCGGCCACTCCGGAGGAACCCACCAGCCTCGGCAGCGACGACAGCATCGCCGCGTTGCTCGATGCCGCTGAGGACATCATCAACGATGCCGCGCCGGAGGTGCTGCAGGAGATCGAGGCGGAGCAGCAGAAGGCGGCGCGCCGAGGTCGGGGTCGCTTTCTCCGACGACGCCGACGCTGACAGGGCGCGCGTTTGTTGTTGGGGGTGTTGGATCCGGGTGGGCCTGTTGTTGTGTTGTTGCGTCGTGGGGTGCTCTGTTGGGCGTGGCCGTAGCCGTTGGAGTGCTGTTCAGCCGGTGTAGACGGTAGCATTGCCCGTGTTCAGGGGCCCTCGGGCCGTCTTTTATCGGGCAGGGCCATGACTGACTTCTCAACTGATGCCGCAAGGGCTTTGGCCGGTCCGGCATGGCTCGTCGACCGCCGGGTCTGCGCGGCTGAGGCCTTTGCCGCAGCGGTGTTGCCGGACGTGGCCGATGAACAGTGGCGCTACAGCGCTGTCGGTGAGTTCGACCTGGCTGATTTCACGCCGGCGTCGAAGGACTGTGACGCTCCGGCGCTCGGGTTCGAGATCGACTCGGCGGCTGTGGTTCGCACGGTCAACGGGCGGATCACCTCGGTCGAAGCAGCTGATGAGCTTGTGGCTGCGGGTGTGTATGTCGGTCCGCTTGCGGGTGTTGATGAGGGGTCTGACCTGCTCGGAGCGGTGGCTGCCGGGGCTTCTGACTACTTCACGGTTCTCAATGATGCCTTCGCCGCGGATCCGGTTCTGATTCGTGTGCCGGCCGGTGTGGTGTTGGAGCGGCCGATCGTGGTGACGCACCATGTCGCGGGCGAGCGGGTCGCGGCGTTCCCTCGGCTGGTTGTCGACGTCGGCGCCGATGCGCAGGCGGAGGTTCTCGATCACCACACCTCTGACAGCGGCGCCTTGCTGGTCTGCCCGGTGGCCGAGCTCGACGTCTCCGCCGCGGGCCGGCTGGGGTACCTGAACGTTCAGCAGCTCGGTTCGGGCACTTGGCAGTTCTCGTCGCAGTTGTCGAGGGCCGGCCGCGACGCCTCGCTCACTGCCTCCACCGCGGCTTTCGGTGGCGGCTATGCCCGTACCCGTTGCGATGTCCGCCTGGTCGGGCGGGGCGCCGACTGCGATCTTTTGGCGCTGTACTTCGGGGATGGTGGGCAGGGACTCGATTTTCGCACTTATCAGGACCATGTCGCCGCGGACACGACCTCCAATCTGCTCTACAAGGGTGTCGTGGGCGACGAGTCCCGCAGTATCTACACGGGTCTGATCCGGGTTCGTCCCGATGCTCGAGGGACCAATGCCTTCCAGACCAACCGCAATCTGAAACTCGGTGAGAGCGCCTGGGTCGAATCGGTGCCCAACCTTGAGATCGAGAACAATGATGTCCGCTGCAGCCATGCTTCGGCGGTCGGGCCCGTCGATGCCGAGCAGCGGTTCTATCTGGAGAGCCGTGGTGTTCCGACCGGCGAGGCGGAGCGCTTGATCGTGGCGGGCTTCCTCGACGAGGTGCTTGAGTCTTTGCCGGTGCCGGGCGTGCGCAGGGCCCTGCGATCTGCCATCGACTCCAAACTGAGCTTCCAAGCGCAACAGGGGGTCCTGTCGTGAGCGTTCACGTGTTGTTCGCCCTTGAAGAGCTTGAAGACGGCGCGGCGCGCAGGGTGGTCTTGGAGGGGCGCCAGATTTCTCTGGTGCGCATCGAGGACGATGTCTATGCCATCGGCGACGTGTGCAGCCATGAGGACGTCTCTTTGTCGGAGGGGTATGTCGATGCCGAGGAGTGCCTGCTTGAGTGTTGGCGCCACGGGGCGATGTTTGACCTGCGCACCGGTGAGCCCGAAACCCTTCCCGCGATCCGTGCAGTGCCGGTGTATGACGTGTCGGTGGTCGACGGCATGGTCCGGATCTTGATTTCGGAGGGGTCCGAGCCTTCTGCGCGCCGGCGTGGCCCGGCAACTTCGGGGGGTGCTGATGAGTGAACTGGTGATCGAGGGCCTGCGGGCCCGTGTGGGGGGCAAAGAGATCCTCACAGGTGTTGATCTGGCGATGGCTTCGGGTGAGGTCCATGCGGTGATGGGGCCCAACGGTTCGGGAAAGTCGACTTTGGCCCATGTGTTGGCCGGTCGCCCCGGTATCGAGGTGCTCGGAGGTTCTGCGCGTCTTGACGGCGTTGAGCTTCTGGGTCTGCCGGCTTGGGAGCGGGCCCGCGCCGGCTTGTTCCTGGCGGTGCAGTACCCGACGGAGGTTCCCGGGGTTGCGCTGCGCGACCTGCTGCGGGCTTCGGCGAGCACCAGCGACGACGTCGAAGAGATCGAGTCGTCGATGCGTGCTGAGGCCGAACGCATCGGTTTCGACGAGAAGTTCTTGGAGCGACCGCTCAACGTTGATCTTTCCGGTGGCGAGAAGAAACGCAATGAGACGCTTCAGCTCGGGGTGTTGCGCCCGCGTTTCGCGATCCTCGACGAACTCGACTCGGGCCTCGACTTCGATGCGCTGCGTCTGGTGGGCGCTCGTGTGGAGGCGGCGACTGAGGAGGACTCCGTGGGAGTGCTCGCAATCACCCACTACAGCCGGTTGTTCGAGCAGCTCCGGCCCGACACGGTGCACGTCTTTGCGGGGGGTCGCATTCAACAGACCGGTGGCGCGGAGTTGGCCCGTGAGTTGGAAGACACCGGTTACGAGCGTTGGAGTGGTTCGCAGGCCGCGGCGGCTTCGTCGTCGGGGCTCCCTGCAGATCCTTTTTCGGACCCGTTCGCTGATCCGTTCGCCTGAGTCGGTTTGGGGGGGCAGACTGTTGCCATGGCCGGAACTCTGTTGACCGACGATGAGATTGCTGATCTGTTGAGGGATTTTCCCGAGTGGCGACGTGACGGGGATCGACTCTGCCGCAGCTATGAGTTCGCCGGGTTCATCGAGGCTTTCGGTTTCATGGCCGAGGTGGCGCTTGTTTCGGAGAGGTTGTTTCACCATCCCGAGTGGAGCAATGTCTACAACCGGGTTGACGTCGCCATCACTGACCACGCGGCAGGGGGCATATCAAGCAACGACCGAGCCTGGTTGGAGCGCGTCGAGCAGCTCGGCGCCTGAACCGCAGCGCCCGCGGCGGCGCAGGCGTATATTTCGCGCTTCTGTCGTCCCTGTTTGTTGTGTCGGGTTGGTCAGTTGTTGTTGATGGTGCCGGTGGCGCTGCGTCGGTCTGGTTCAGCGCCGTCGACGGAGGCCAGGTAGAGGATCATTCGTTCTGGTTGTTCGTTGATGTCGTCGGCTGTTGTTCGGATGTGGACGGTTCTGCGGGTTTCGCCGGCGTTGATGGTGATGGTGCCGACGGTGTGGGTGTAGTCGTCGTCGGTGGCTTCTCCGCGCAGGGTGGTGTAGGTGATCTCGACGGGTGCTTGTGAGGCCCGGTTCAAGGTGATGACGAAGTCGAGGGTTCGGCCTTCTGTCGCTTCGGCGTCTGACACCGTCAAGGTGACAGGCTCGACCACCGGCGCTGGTTGCGGTTGCGGTGCTGGTTGTGGTGTCAGCGGCGGGGGCTCCGGCGGCGGTTCGGTGGTGTCGATCAACGCCAGGGCGATGTCGCCTGTCGGGGTGGAGAGGCGGTCTTCGGCGCCTTTCACGCTGTGGCGCAACTGCCCGAACGAGACCGTCAGGACTTCGTTCTCGTAGACGGCGTCGTCGAGCACCGTGACGACGAGCACTGCTGTTCGTGCCCCTTCGCTGAATTCCAGCACCGGGTTGCGGCTGGTGAGGGGGGCGTCGGCTGCTGCGGTCACGCCGGGGTTGAGGTCGGCGGGAAGCGACAGCGTGTAGTCGTCGCCGATCGTCGCGCCGGTGAACGCCAGCGACAGCTCTGCGGTCTCACCGGCCTTCAGGGTGCGGCCGAGATCGATGCTCAGCGTCGCCTGCTCGCCCTCGAACACCGGGCTCGCGCCGCGCCCCGCCATCGAATCTTCCTGCGCGGGCTCAGGCGATGAGGGGGCAGGCTCGGGCGCGACTCCGCCGGGGGGGGGGTGCGTCGAGATTTCGGCTCGCATGGGACGGTTGCTGTTGATGACGGTGAACTCCGGTGACAGCGGCGGATAGGCGGAGAGGTCCACGAACTGGCACGGCAGCTCGAAGGGTCCTTGCCGGCGGGGTATCTGGGCTCGGATGGAGTTGATCGCCACCCCGGTGCGCACGCCGCCGCCGGTAGCCGTGTGGGTGATGTCGGTGCAGCCCGCCTGGGCGCCGGGCATCTTGCGCACCAGCCAGACCTTCCGCCAGCACCGCCATGAGGTGTCGCCGTTGAGGTCGGCGCCGTCTGTGGAGCACGAGCCGTCCGTCGGCTCGCGGTCTGAGAAGGTCAGCGTCAGCGACTGGCTCAGCGACCCGTCGCGCCCGAGCGCCAACCCCACTTTGTTGAAGTCGGTCACCGTGGCGGTCACGGTGACGGGGCTGCCCACCGGACGGTTCGAGACGGCCACCGCATAGTCGAGCCGCTCGTACACCAGCGTGTCGCGGCGGAAATGGGCGATCTGCGACAGCGGCACCGGCGGGCGGGCCGTCGGGGCGTCCTCGTAGCCCGTCTTGCGCTTGAACCCCGACGGCTCGAAGGCGTCGACCTTGGGTGCGTCCGCCACCTCGACAAACACGTCAAAGGTCAGGTTGCTGTAGTCGCTGTCGGTCGAGGACAAAAGGTGGGAGAGCGCCAGGCTGCGGTTGCGGTGGGTGCCTGCCTCGTCGTTCGCCGTCACCGTCACCGTCTGCGGAATGTTCCATCTGGCGGTGGTGAACGTGAGAAGGGTCGTGTCCAGCGTCGCAGCGCCCGGCACCGTATTGGTGATAATGGCTCTCACGGTGTGGGTCGGCTGCGAGTCCAGCACGACCGTGTAGGTGCCCGAGCCGCCGTTCTCGGAGATGCGGAGACTGCTCGTCGACAGCGTGGCGCCAGCGGGGAGCGAGTCGTCGTCCTGCAATGTCAACCCAACAGCGAACTGGGTGGCGTGCCGAGCGGCCCCGCCGCCCAGGTTGCTGGTGCCCGTGCCGGCGCCGAGCACGCTGTCTGAGGCAAGGGCGACGCTGATGAACTCATGGGTGGTGTCACCGTCGTCGCTGCCCGCCGCCGGCGTGAAAGTCACCATGGCCGACTGCACCGTGTCGGTGTCGTGGCCGGTGAAGACGATCGTCGGGGCAACGCTGTCCAAACCGGAGACGGTCACGCCCGTTCCCGCGGCAGCCACCGCGAAGTCCGGCGAGGCGTCGTCGGGCAGGCGCGCTCCGGTGGTGGTCGTCAGCGACAGCGGGACCTCCAAGATCTCGCCGGCGGAGAGGCGGCGGCTCAGCATCACCGTCGCCGTCGCCGTGTTCGACGCGTCGCCTTCGCCCATCACCGGGTCAGTCGAAGTCAAGGAGACCACGGTCTGTTCGTCGTCCTGGACGAAGATCGACGCGGAGGGGTCCGTTATCGACGGCGTGTAGCCGGTACTCGAGCAGCCGCTGTGCGACCGGTTGAGCACCGACACCGTCACGAAGCTGTCCGCGCCGTCAACGGCATCGTCAGTCCAGAGGACCGTATGGGCGATCTGGGTTTGGCCGGCCAGGATGGTGACTGTCTGCACGCCCGTTGACGTCGAGTCCAACCGACTGCCGCCCGTCTCTTCCACATTCAAGCAGACCGAAAGATCAGCAGTGGGCGCGGCATCGATACTCACAGTGAACGCGATCCCGACGCTTCCCGTGCCTTCCTCCACCAGCAGCGTGCCGTCACGGCGTGGAACCCCGTCAAAACCGGGGAGCGTAACCGAAACTCCGGGGCCGGCCCCCACCTCAAAGACAGGGGAGAGACCGTAGTAGGGGTGGGTGGCTGTAAGGGCATAGGCGCTAAAGCCAAGACGACCCATCGATACCGGGGCCGCCGCTACACTAGTATTACCGAACGCGAAACCGCTGCTTTTGGTGCCGTCAGTACGGCTGCCGGTCCAGATATTGCCGCCGATGCCGTTGCTGCCGGCTTCATTTTTCTGACTGGTGCTGTCCCAGTCGCCGTCGTAGAAATCGGTATAATCGTCGGCGACCTTGGCGCCGTTCACCCAATATATGGGTTCACCTGTACCGTCGGAGTTGATGTTGGTGTCGGTGTTGTCACGGGCATCCACCGCCGACGTCGAGCCCAGCACCTTGAACAGCGAGCTGAACGGCCGGAGGCCGGCATGGCCCCCGGTGGCGACAAGGTTCTGGACAAACGTGTTGTACGCGGCGATGTCGCTCGAAGTGGGAGGGTGGTTGGTCGTCGAGGTGGTGAACATCAGACGGAACGTGTCGCCCGTCGTCAGGCCGGTCGGCAGCAGAGGCCAGTCGGCGGGGACTTCGTAGTTGCCGCCGGCATTGGCGGTCGGCGCGGTCTGTGCCGTCGCGTCGGTGGCGGCGAGGGCGAGCAGCGGCAGGCCCAGCACGACCGCCAAGACTCCGCACAGCAGCCTGCGCCACGGCCGGATTGCCGACAGTCCGGGCAGATCAGCATTCATTCCCTGACTCACCAGTATCCCTCTTTCGGTCGGAGTGCTGTGCCGCCAGCCTACCCCAGGCGCAACCGCACGCCATGAAACCGGCTCTTCGGAAATTGGCGGGGTGTGATGGTGTCGCCGTCACGCCTGGTGGCAGTAGTTCTCTGTGAACTGTTGGCGGCGGTGGTAATGTCAGGGGTATGGATGTAGGGAGCGTGGCACAGATCGCAACGGTGCTGCTGTCGCTGGTCGGTCTGATTTGGCATCAGCAGCGGGGTTTTGGCCGGCTTGAGGACAAGTTCGAGGCCCGGATCGACAAGGTCGGGGCCCGGATCGACAAGTTCGAGAAGAAGTTCGAGGCCCGCGTTGACAGGCTCGAATCGCAGGTAGTGTCGAACGGTGAGCGGCTGGCACGTATTGAGGGCCGTCTTGAGATCGTGGCCGAGTCCAGACCTACTGCTTCGGTTAACGAATAGCGGTGTCTCGCTCAGTGTGTCGTGGCTGAGGCGCGCACGAGGATTGTCGGCGAGACGACAGACCTAACGTGGGAAGGTGCTGTCGGTGGCGGGCGGGGGGAAGACTACCTCGATGGATTGTGGGCACAGTGAGGCGCCGGCGAGGAGCGGGCCGCATATGAACGGGTCTAGGTGGTGGACCTGTTGGATGTGTGCGATGTAGGCGTGAACGGCTTCGTTGGTGCGGGTGACGATTGTCGCGGGGTCACCGGCTGGAGCGATCGCTTTGATGACGTAGTGGTCGAGGTGGACGTCGGCTGTGATGGTCCAGTCGTCGAGGGACGCGACGATGGAGTTGATGATCGACGGGTTGATGCCGTAGCTGCGCAGGTTCGCAACGGCGTCGGGGTTGGAGATCGTGAATCGGGTGCTGTTGAGGATGAGGTCGATCTGGTCGTCGGGGCGGGTCCCGGCTGGTCGGCGGAGCGGGAACGTGGTTGTGGGGGGGCGCCACTTCCCGAGTCCGTCCCGATCACGAAGTCTGACGCCGGTCGTCGTTCGGTCAGCCTTCGTTGAGTGCTTGGGCGAGTGTGTTCCAGCTCAGCGTGGCGCATTTGATCCGTATCGGGAACTTCACCACGCCGCGCAGTGCTTCGAGGTCGCCGAGCCTGATGTCGTCTGAGGCGCCGTCGAGTTCCATGCCGGTTTCGCTGCCGTCTCCGCCGATCCCGGTCTCGTGGATCGACATCAGGCCCTTGAAGGCCGTGATCAGCCGGCGGGCATCTTCAACCGTCCTGCCCTTCACCGCCACCGACATCATCGACGCCGACGACTGGCTGATGGAACAGCCCTGGCCGCCGATCGCCACGTCGTCGATCACGCCTGCGTCGTCGACTTGCAGGTAGACGATGATCTCGTCGCCGCACAGCGGGTTGAAGCCCTCTGCACGGCGCGCCGGCGGGGTCTCGAGCTCGCCGCGGTTGCGGGGTGTCCGGTAGTGGTCGAGGATGATCTCGCGGTAGAGGTCTTCGAGTCCGATCATCTTGTGGTCTCCTAGAACGAGAAGATGTCGTCGACCGCGCTGAGGGCGTCGGCGAGCTTGTCGAGGTCGGACTTGTCGTTGTAGACGTACAGGGAGGCACGCGACGTGGCACTGGCGCCGAGCACGTCCATGAGCGGCTTGGCGCAATGGTGGCCGGCCCGCACCGCGATCCCGGACTGGTCGAGTACCTGGGCCACGTCGTGGGGATGCACGCCGCCGTAGGCGAAGGACATCACGCCGCCGCGCTCCGCCGGCTCGGCCGGACCGTGAACAGTGATCTTCCCGCCGTGGCGTTCGGTGAGCGTCCGCAGCGCGTATGCGGTCAGTTCAACCTCGTGTTGGCGGACATTGTCCATGCCGAGGTCGCTGAGATAGTCGACGGCTGCGCCGAGGCCGACCGCTTCGGCGACCATCGGTGTTCCCGCCTCGAACTTCCAGGGCACGTCGTTGGTCGTGAAACCGTCCTTGGTGACGTTGAGTATCATCTCTCCGCCGCCGAGGAACGGCGGCATGGCTTCGAGGTGTTCGGCGCGGGCCCAGAGCACGCCGATCCCCATCGGTGCGAGCATCTTGTGACCGGTGAAGACCAGGAAGTCCGCTCCGAGCGCCTGCACGTCGGTGGGGACGTGGGGAACGTACTGGCTGGCGTCGACGACCATCAGCGCCCCGGCGCCGTGAGCCCGTTCCGCCAGCGCGGCGATCGGGTTGAGTGTGCCCAGCACGTTGCTCATGGCCGTCACCGACAGCAGTTTGGCCCCGTCGAGGAGCCGGTCGAGGTCGCTGAGATCAAGGTGGCCGGACTGATCGACTGGGATCCAACGCAGCTCTATGCCCTTTCGGGCCCGCAGCATGTGCCAGGGAACGATGTTGGCGTGGTGCTCCATCTCGCTGATCACCACTGCGTCCCCTGCCTTGAGACCGTGCTCACCCCAACAGTGGGCCAGGAGGTTCATCGACTCGGTTGCGTTCTTGGTGAAGACGATCTCGGAGTTCGATTCAGCGTTGATGAAGGCCCCGACTCTGGCCCGGGCCCCTTCGAGCGCGTCTGTTGCCCGCACCGCGAGCTCGTAGCTTCCACGGTGGACGTTGGCGTTGGTCGTCTCGTAGTAGTCGGTCATCGCGTCGATGACCGACTGGGGCTTCTGTGAGGTGTTGGCCGAGTCGAGGTAGACGAGCTGATGGCCGTGGAACTGCTGGTCGAGCAGCGGGAAGTCGGATTTGACGGTTGAGCGGAGAGTCATGGTCTCAGGCCTCGAACCGCTCGTAGCCTTCGGCTTCGAGTTCCTGCACGAGTTCCGGGCCACCGGACTGCGCGATCCGCCCGTCGATGATCACGTGGACACGATCAGGCTCCAGCTCCGAGAGCAGCCGCTGGTAGTGGGTGATGGCGAGCACCCCGAGTTCGGGCCGCTCCGAGCGGACCTCCTGGACGCCGGTGGCGACCACCCGCAGCGCGTCGATGTCGAGCCCCGAGTCGGTCTCGTCGAGGATCGCCACCTCCGGTTCGAGGATCGCCATCTGCAGGATCTCGTTGCGCTTCTTCTCGCCGCCGGAGAATCCCTCGTTGACGTAGCGCTCAGCGAACGAGGAGTCCATGTCGAGCCGGTCCATCCACTCCATGATGGCCAGGCGGAGTTCGAGCACGGACATGTCGATGCCCTTGCGTGCCGACAGCGACTGCCGCAAGAAGTTGAGAACCGAGACCCCGGGGATCTCCTGAGGGTATTGGAAGGCGAGGAACAGCCCGGCCTTGCCGCGCACGTCGGTGGGCCATTCGGTGACGTCCTCGCCCCGGAAGCGGATCGAACCGGACGTGACCTGGTACTCGGGACTGCCGAGGATCACGCTTGCCAGCGTGCTCTTGCCAGAACCGTTCGGTCCCATGAGCGCGTGGACCTCTCCGACGCCGACCTGCAGATCGATCCCTTTGAGGATTTCGGCCCCGCCTTCGACGGTGCAGGCCCGAAGGCCGTCGATCTCAAACAGCGGAGTCGTCGTCATGCGTCCCAGTTTACGAGCGCTCTCGGTTTCGCACTACGGCCATAGGAGAAATTACCGAGCCGTTGATCGACCAAAGTTCGCGGTTCGCTGAATCGACGTGGACGTCAGGCGTCGATCAGGACTCGACGGTCGTCGAACACGGCAGCGATCTCAACCCCGCCTCCGAGTTGATGCACGATCGACCGGAGTGTTTCGATCGACAGGCCGATCTCTCCGTGCTCGATCTGCGAGACGGCTGACTGAGACTTGCCGATCATCTCTGCCAGTTCGACCTGGGTCACACCGAGCACTCTGCGAAGCTCGGCGAGGCGGAAGCTCACGATCTCGCCGACGGCTCGTTGCTTGGCCCGTCGATTCGACGGGCGCGTTCAGGGTCCCGGCGCGCTTCGTCTCGCAGTGCGTTGAAATTCTTGGTGCTTGGCATCACATAAGTCCTTGGTGTCGAAGCTCGTCGAGATGTGTGTCGTAGAGATCATCGGCGACCGGCGCGTAGTGGTCGTACCAGTCGTTCCAATTTGCACTTCCCGGATCGTCGGGACTCTTGTTGCCACCGATCAGAAGGACCGCGGCCCGACGAGCATCAAATGCGAACAGCACCCGAATCGCTCGTTCCGCCCGCAACTCCTTCATGTTCGGGTGGCGTGATCGGTGGACGTTGTCGGCGGCCGGACGGCCGAGGCCCGGTCCTGCCAATTCCAGCAGTTCAACCCCTCACCCACCCTGTACAGCCACGGCGGCCGCCTCGCCTAGAAGTCGATCTCGAAGTCCGGTTCCTCGTGTACTGGCGGTAGCAGAGCAATCTCGTTTCGCCATCGCTCGATTACTGCGTGGTGGGTTGTGAACCGGGGGTCGGCTTCGATGCTTTCGAGCGCTCGGTCGAGCCAGGCGGATTTGAACATGGGGTCTTTGTCCGCAGCGAGTCGGCACATCTCGGCGACCCCGTGGCGGGCCTCCAGCGCGATGAGGTCGTGGAGGTCTCGGACCTCCTCGCGGCGGCAGAACGCCAGTAGCTTGTCGCCGGCGAGGTCATGTTCGTGCATCAGCAGCCCTTCGGGAGTGTCCACGACGGGGAATGACCGATAGTCGACGCCGATGTCGATCGACAAGTCCTCGCCGTCGTGGCTGACCTTGAGCCGCACTAGCTGGGGGTACTCGAAGGTCCGCTCGGTGCTGAACGACAGCGTGCGGAGGTGGCGTTCGACCTGGTGGACGAAACCGTCGACGACGGTACCGGCTGGCCCGAGGAAGTCGAGGTCTCGGGTGGCCCGGTCGATGATGCCGTGGGCGATCAGAGCGGCTCCGCCGCCCAGAGCGAATTCCTGCTGGCGGCCGAGTTCACCGATGATGCGGCGCACCTCGGCCTGCAGGGGGGTGAGCACTGGCGGGTCTACCTGGTGATGCCGCGGCGGTCGAACCAAACCTCCCATGCCTCCACGACATGCTGGGACAACCAGATCCGCTCCCACATGGCTAACAGCTCGTCAAGCCGGATATAGAAACGGACGTCGTCCTCGAGGCCCTCGGTCAGCACCAACTGGTAAAGGTGCAGCCGATCCCATTCGTCATCGAGATCGAACGGTCCGGCGTAGGACCAGTCGATGTGGATGGGGAGTTCCACGACGCCTTCGGCCTTGGTGATCGTGGGGTCGTCGATGTCGTCGGGTGTGGGCACCTGCCGACAGGCGATAAAGGGGGGCAATGTCATCTCGGTGAAATGCGCCATGACCACGATCCTATACCACCACGATCGGTCCGAACCGTTGCCGTGCGATGCGTTTTGGTGAGCATCACGCGGCACCCCGTTGCGGGGTTGCGTCCGGGGACGCTTCACGCGGCTGTCCGACTGCCCGCAGTGTGCGGGTCTGTACGCCGGTTCGGGGTTTGTGCCCCTCCCCGCTTCTTAAGGCGGGGACACGCCTGGGCTCGACTAGCCCAGTTGTTTCGGGTTTCCATCGGGCGAGGTTGATTGCGGCGTTCTCGTCGCGGTCGTGGGTGGTCTCGCATTCGGAGCACGTCCAGCAGCGGCTACGTCCGATGTTTTGGATGTGCCCGCAGCTTGAGCATGTCGAGTGGGTTGATTGTCTCTGATTGCTTTTGGTGTTACGGTTGTGGCGAAGCCACTTCCCCCCTGAATCGACGGCACACGAATCAGACCGGAGACCCCACAGTGGCCCTCACACAGCAACAGCGATCCGAAATCTACAGCAACCTCGCCGAGGCGATCGGCCCACAGGAAGCGGAGTTCCTCATGGCACAGCAACCACCCGGAGGATGGGAACAGTTTGCCACCAAACGCGACCTTGCAGACCTCGACCTCAAGACACAGGCCGGTTTCGCCGAGGTCCACGCGAAGATGGACAAGGGTTTCGCCGAGGTCAAGGAACAGTTCGCTGAGGTCAAGGAACAGTTCGCTGAGGTCAAGGAACAGTTCGCTGAGGTCAAGGTGCAGTTCGCGGCGATCGACACACGTTTCGCGGAGTTCTCGGAAAGACGCAGCAGAGATGTCTGGGCGTTCATCGCGGCGATCGTGGTGATGACCGTCTCTATCTGCGGGTCTGTGTTTCTGTCGGTGTGGCAATTCGCACCAACCTGAGCCCCCATGGTGCTTCAAACTAGCGAACTGCCCGACTAGAGCCCTTGGCCGACGTTGTCTGTGTTGGTTCTGGAGATCTTCACGGTGTGCGTCTCGCCGTCGTCGGACAGCAGGGTGATGGTGTAGCCGGCGACGGTGATGCTCTGTCCCTCGGTGAGATACGGAGATTGTGTGTTGAATTCGGTGGTCGTCTCGTTCGCTCCCTTGATCGGTAGTGCGCCGGTCGCTACGGCCGCGTCCACGGTGTACACCAACACCCCTTCGGGCAGTCGGTGCGAAATATCGGAGTCGTAGCCGAGTCGGCGTCTGCTCTCGACGACGATCACCTCGGTTCCCGACAGCGGAATTGCGGCCATTGCCGTTCCGTCGCCCGGGTTGGCGACGGGAGTCAAGCCGACGATGGCTTCGGGTTCGGTGACACAACGGATCTGGGAGGGGTCGAGCCAGCCCAACAACCAGCGGTTCCATGCCAGCATCTCGCCGCCGTCGAAGCGATAGCCGTATTCGGGGGGAAGGAGGACTCTGAAACCCATGAGGCCGAACTCCGCTGAGGGCCATCCCGCGACGTCGGCGGTTCTGGATGCTCGCGAACCGCTGGCGTCGTAGAGGTCCGCAAGGCCGAGATTGTGCGCAAGTTCATGAGCCGCAGCATGCCCCCACTCCTGGAGCGTGCCGTCGCCCAAGAAGATGATCGACCGGGAGGGAATGTTGATTCGGTTGGTGGCCAGAATGCCTTCGTTGGTCGTTACTTGACCTCCGGCGTTCGCGCCGTCGAAGTGGGTGCTGGGTCCGACGGTCATCACAACGTCTATCCCGCTGAAATCGTATTCGGGGTCGGCTAGCCGTACAGCGGCTTCCGAAATCGATTCGGATTCGTTGTTGAAGCTGCCCAAGTAGTCGGTGTAGTAGTTCTCGACTCTGAGCCATCGGTGCAGTGGAACGAACTCGATGTCGAGCTTTCCGTAGCTGGCCGCCTCGAGGTACTGCTCGGCATACAGCAGACTCTCTCGGGACTCGTGCCGCGTCGAATACTCCGCCTCAGCATCGGGAAAGTCCACGAACAGCACCGCGACCCGCACGGTTCCTGTGGTCTGTACTGTCCCGCGTTGCGAGAAACCCGGTGCTAGATGCCCTCCACCGAATGGTCGGCAATCATCGGGATTCGGCCAACCTTCACCCGTAGTATGACGCACGCCGTTCGGCATGGGTACGGCGAGTGCAAAGCCCCAGCAGGTGAGGGTACCGTCGGTGCGTATCCCGCATGAGTGATGTCCCCCCGCGGTCATGGCGGTGAACTTCCCGTCGGGTTCGTACGGTTGCCCAGGGTAGGGAAACGAGCCGCCTCGGTATCCCCAGCATGTGATCGTCTGGTCGGTGCGCAGTCCGCACGAAAGGGCATCGGCCGTAGCAACAGATGTGAACTGACCTATCGGTGGGTTGGATTCCCCGAAGTAGTTCGACCCCCAGCATGTGATCGATTTGTCGGTGCGCAGCCCGCAGGCATGGGATCCACCGTACTGAGGTGAACGCGAGACGCTCACAGCGCTGAATTTCGCGTTCTGTCGCGGTGGGTTTGCTCCCAAGTATGTCGACTCCGGTCCCCAGCATGCGATCGTATCGTCGGTGCGTATTCCGCAGGGAAAATCCCCGGCGCTGATCGTCTTGAACTGCCCGCCAGGCGCGTCGGCCCTACTGCTATAGTCGTCGGCCCTACTGCTATTGTCGTCGCCCCAACAAGTGACTGTCTGGTTGGTGCGTATTCCGCAGGAATACCTCGCGGCAGCAGTGACGGCGATGAACTGCCCCGCTGGAGCGTTGGACTCTCCAGAGTGGTTCGACCCCCAGCAGGTAATTGTGCGGTCCGTGCGTAACCCGCACGAATGGTATAACCCGGAGGCGAGGGCACTAAACGTGCCACTTGGTGCAGGGGCATTTCCGCCGATCCAACCCCAGCATGCGGCTGTCTGGTTGGTGCGCAGACCGCAGGAATAGTTCCAGCCTGCGGTGATAGCGGTGAAGTGCCCGCTCGGCGCATAGGTTCGACCGTTAGTGCCGTCGCCCCAGCAGATGAGGGTGCTGTCCGTGCGCAGTCCACAAGAATGGCGGTCACTCATTGCGACAGCACTGAACTGACCCTGTGGTGCGTTAGTCAGGTCATTGTAGTTCCTTCCCCAGCAGGTGATCGTGTTATCTGTGCGCAGACCACAGGAATGGTTCCAGCCTGCGGTGATCGCGGTGAAGTGCCCGATCGGCGCATAGGTTCGACCGTTAGCGTCCCAACAGGTGACCGATTTGTTGGAGCGAATCCCGCAGGCATGGCCGCCCACATCCATGGCAACGAATTGTCCTCTGGGAGCGTCGAGCCTGTTCCAGCAGGCGGCGGTATTGTCGGTGCGCAACCCGCAAGAATAGAACGAGCCTGCGCTGACGGCTGAAAATTGTCCTGCCGGTGCGCTTGTTTTCTCGTGTTGCTCGTCGCCCCAGCAGGCGATTGTGTTGTCGGTGCGGAGTCCGCAGGAGTGCTGCCTGCCGGCAGCGATAGCGGTGAACCGGCCGGGCGGAGGGTTGGACTGACCAGAGTTGTTGTCGCCCCAACAAGTGATGGTGTTGTCGGTCCGCAGTCCGCAGGAATGACCGCCGCCGGCGCTGACGGCAGTGAACCGGCCGGGCGGAGGGTTGGACTCGCCGTAGTTGTTCGAACCCCAGCATGCGATGGTCTGGTCCGTGCGCAACCCACAGGAATGCTCGTCTCCTGCGGCGACAGCGGTGAATTCGTTGCAATCAGGGCTGGCGGGGTCGATGGTGACGGGAGGCTCCCCCTTGTAGCGGTACAGGAAAGTGGCTAGCTGGCCGCGGGTGACAGGTTCATCGGGAGCGAAAGTCGTGGGGCCGGTGCCGGTGGTTATGCCGTTGCGGAACATCCAGGCGACCGGCTGTTGTTGCCAGGGCGCCGTGACATCGGTGAACGGGTGGCCTGTGGCGTGGGGTCTGCCTGAAAGGCGGTGCAGGAAAGCGGCGACTTCGCCGCGTGTGAGGGTGTCGTCCGGGGCGAACGCGGAGGGGCTCTTGCCATCGGTAATGCCGTTGGCGTACATCCAGGAGACGGCTTTGTTCTGGTCTTCGTCGGTGACGTCCTCGAACGGGTGAGGCGGTGCACCTGGTTGTCCCCGCATGCGCCAGATGTACAGGCCGGTGTCGCCCCGGTTCGCAGTGGTATTCGGCGCAAAGCAGGCGGAATTGTCAGTTTCGATGATGTCGTCGTCGACCAACCACTGGACGGGCGCGGTGTAGTAGCGCTCTGGTTCGACGTCACCGAAACCCGCTACTCCCGCAACCGGCGCCGCGGGTGCCGACAGCCCAGCGAGCAGACCCAACACCAAACACACTCGTTTGCCCACGGCCGCAACCTATCGCGGGCCGGGCAAGGAGACCGGAACTGGGCCGATTGGACTTGTGGTGGGGTCGTAGAGTGCAGCGCATGAACTTTGCATTCTCAGAAGAGCAGGACCAGTTGCGTGAGTTCGTCCGCAGCTTCTTGGAAGACAAGTCGCCGGAAACAGCCGTGCGTGAGCAGATGGACACAGAGGTCGGCTACGACGACGCGGTCTGGAGCCAGATGGCTGAGCAGATGGGCCTGCAGGCACTGGCTGTACCCGAAGAATACGGAGGCCGGGGGTTCGGCTTCGTCGAGCAGATCGTGGTGCTCGAGGAAATGGGTCGGGCGCTGCTCTGCGCCCCGTACTTCTCATCGTGTGTGCTGGCGGCCAACGCGCTGCTGCACAGCGGCGATGAGGACGCCAAGAACGCACACCTTCCGGGAATCGCCGCCGGAGAGACCCGGGCAACGCTCGCTTTCACCGAGGAGAACGGCCGCTGGGACGAAGCTGGGATCACCATGCAGGCATCGAACGACGGCGGTTCGTGGACCCTCGACGGCACCAAGATGTATGTGCTCGACGGGCACACCGCCAATCTGATCCTGGTGGCTGCCCGCAGCGACGCCGGCGTGTCGCTGTTCAGCGTTGATGAAGGCCCCGACTCTGGCCCGGGCTCCTTCGAGCGCGTCTGTTGCCCGTACCGCGAGCTCGTAGCTTCCGCGGTGGACGTTGGCGTTGGTCGTCTCGTAGTAGTCGGTCATCGCGTCGATGACCGCCTGGGGCTTCTGTGAGGTGTTGGCCGAGTCGAGGTAGACATGTCGAGTGGGTTGATTGTCTCTGATTGCTTTTGGTGTTACGGTTGTGGCGAAGCCACTTCCCCCCTGAATCGACGGCACACGAATCAGACCGGAGACCCCACAGTGGCCCTCACACAGCAACAGCGATCCGAAATCTACAGCAACCTCGCCAAGGCGATCGGTCCACAGGAAGCGGAGTTCCTCATGGCACAGCAACCACCCGGAGGATGGGAACAGTTTGCCACCAAACGCGACCTTGCAGACCTCGACCTCAAGACACAGACCGGTTTCGCCGAGGTCCACGCGAAGATGGACAAGGGTTTCGTCGAGGTCCACGCGAAGATGGACAAGGGTTTCGCCGAGGTGAAGGAACAGTTCGCTGAGGTCAAGGAACAGTTCGCTGAGGTGAAGGAACAGTTCGCTGAGGTGAAGGAACAGTTCGCTGAGGTCAAGGTGCAGTTCGCGGCGATCGACACACGTTTCGCGGAGTTCTCGGAAAGACGCAGCAGAGATGTCTGGGCGTTCATCGCGGCGATCGTGGCGATGACCGTCTCTATCTGCGGGTCTGTGTTTCTGTCGGTGTGGCAATTCGCACCAACCTGAGCCCCCATGGTGCTTCAAACTAGCGAACTGCCCGACTAGAGCCCTTGGCCGACGTTGTCTGTGTTGGTTCTGGAGATCTTCACGGTGTGCGTCTCGCCGTCGTCGGACAGCAGGGTGATGGTGTAGCCGGCGACGGTGATGCTCTGTCCCTCGGTGAGAATAGAAGAATCGGCCACGGAAAATAGAAGAAACAACCATAAAAAATAGAAATCACCGCTACTCTGGATAGCGATGCTTGAACGGAGGATCGCCGAAGATCAACACGAATCGCTGCTGCAGCGCCGCCTCGCCTCTTACCCGGCGGTAGCGCTGGTCGGTCCGCGTCAGTGCGGCAAGACCACGCTCGCTCGATCACTCAGGGGCCGCTACTACGACATGGAGCTCGAATCCGACCGTTTGAGGTTGGATCTCGAATGGGACCAGATGGCCGGAGATGGAAGTCTTGTGGTCATCGACGAAGCCCAGGCAGCCCCTGAGATCTTCGGTCGGCTACGCAGCACCATCGATGCCCGACGCGGCATCTGTGGACGCTTCCTGTTACTGGGTTCGATAGCGCCGTCTCTGATGAAGAACGTTTCGGAGTCGCTCGCCGGTCGCTTGAGCGTGGTGGAGTTGGCGCCTCTGTCCTGGCTGGAATTGCCCGGTGAAGCCCGCGAGCGCCTTTGGCACTGCGGCGGGTTCGCCGACGGTGGAGTGCTCCACGGCAGAGGCTTTCCCGACTGGCAGCACGATTATCTGAACCTGCTCGCGCAGCGCGATCTGCCGACGTGGGGGCTACCCGCCACGGCTCCCACCACCCTGCGCCTCTTCGAAATGTTGGCGACATCACATGGACAGCAGTGGAACGCCAGCGAGACCGGTCGCGCCCTGGGGCTCTCCTATCACACGGTGAACGACTACTTCGACTATCTGGAAGGCGCGTTCCTGCTCAGGCGTCTTCCCGCCTTTCATGGCAATGTTCGCAAGCAGCTCACGAAACGACCGAAGGTCTACTGGCGCGACAGCGGCCTGCTGCACAGCTTGTGGGGCATCGGCAGTGCCTCGGAACTGCTCAGCCATCCGATGGTGGGCGCGAGCTGGGAGGGGCATGTCATCGAGCAGGTGCTGACAGCTCTGCAACAGTCAGGCACACGTTTCAGAGCTTCGCACCTGCGCACCGCTGACGGTCGCGAGATTGACCTCGTGGTCAACGTACGGCAGGAACTCTGGGCCATCGAGGTGAAACTCACCAGCAATCCGAGTCGCTCCGACATGGTCCGCCTCAACGACACAGCCGATTTGATCGGAGCCCACCGGCGGTTCTTGGTGACGCGGAGCGCCGCGACGGCGGGCAGCGGAACCCAGACTGTCTGCGACCTCGCCCACATGGTCGATCAGGCAGGCGAACCGCTCCAGGCCAGACTGGGCCGATTGGACTTGTAGCACCGGAGTCAGGCGTCGGGCTGGTTCCCGCTGACCCGACCGAGGCCTGCGGGTCAGGAGCATGTCGGATGGGTTTATTGTCTCTGATTGCTTTTGGTGTTACGGTTGTGGCGAAGCCACTTCCCCCCTGAATCGACGGCACACGAATCAGACCGGAGACCCCACAGTGGCCCTCACACAGCAACAGCGATCCGAAATCTACAGCAACCTCGCCAAGGCGATCGGCCCACAGGAAGCGGAGTTCCTCATGGCACAGCAACCACCCGGAGGATGGGAACAGTTTGCCACCAAACGCGACCTTGCAGACCTCGACCTCAAGACACAGACCGGTTTCGCCGAGGTCCACGCGAAGATGGACAAGGGTTTCGTCGAGGTCCACGCGAAGATGGACAAGGGTTTCGCCGAGGCCCACGCGAAGATGGACAAGGGTTTCGCCGAGGTCAAGGAACAGTTCGCTGAGGTCAAGGAACAGTTCGCTGAGGTCAAGGTGCAGTTCGCGGCGAACGACACACGTTTCGCGGAGTTCTCGGAAAGACGCAGCAGAGATGTTTGGGCGTTCATCGCGGCGATCGTGGTGATGACCGTCTCTATCTGCGGGTCTGTGTTTCTGTCGGTGTGGCAATTCGCACCAACCTGAGCCCCCGCACCTGCGCATGGCGACGAGTTTGTTGTTTCGACAATCCAGCGTGCTGTTCGTGAGCCCCCGCACCTGCGCATGGCGACGACCGCTGGGTGTTCCCGCGGCGAGCCGAACCATGTGCCCGAGGTGCCCGCCGGCACGCTCGACGACCCCCACGATGAGCTTGCATTTCGCGGGCGTGGCCGCTGTACCGATTCAGACCGAAGGTCGGTCCGCGCGCCCTTCGCTGTAGGCGGACAGCAATCAGGCGTGACTGGGCCGATTGGACTTGTGGTGGTGGGGTCGTAGAGTGCAGCGCATGAACTTTGCATTCTCAGAAGAGCAGGACCAGTTGCGTGAGTTCGTCCGCAGCTTCTTGGAAGACAAGTCGCCGGAAACAGCCGTGCGTGAGCAGATGGACACAGAGGTCGGCTACGACGACGCGGTCTGGAGCCAGATGGCTGAGCAGATGGGCCTGCAGGCACTGGCTGTACCCGAAGAATACGGAGGCCAGGGGTTCGGCTTCGTCGAGCAGATCGTGGTGCTCGAGGAAATGGGTCGGGCGCTGCTCTGCGCCCCGTACTTCTCATCGTGTGTGCTGGCGGCCAACGCGCTGCTGCACAGCGGCGATGAGGACGCCAAGAACGCACACCTTCCGGGAATCGCCGCCGGAGAGACCCGGGCAACGCTCGCTTTCACCGAGGAGAACGGCCGCTGGGACGAAGCTGGGATCACCATGCAGGCATCGAACGACGGCGGTTCGTGGACCCTCGACGGCACCAAGATGTATGTGCTCGACGGGCACACCGCCAATCTGATCCTGGTGGCTGCCCGCAGCGACGCCGGCGTGTCGCTGTTCAGCGTTGCCGCCGACGCCGACGGCCTCACCCGGACCGCGCTGTCGACGATGGACCAGACGCGCAAGCAGGCCAAGCTGGAGTTCTCCGGCGTGTCTGCGGAGTTGATCGGCCAAGACGGCGCCGGCTGGGATGTCTTGGCGACAGTGCTTGATCTCGCCGCGGTGGCGCTCGCGGCTGAACAGGTGGGCGGTGCGCAGATGTGTCTCGACATGTCGGTCGAATACGCCAAGGTCCGTGTCCAGTTCGGTCGCCCGATCGGATCCTTCCAAGCCATCAAGCACAAGTGCGCCGACATGCTCCTGGAGGTCGAGTCGGCCAAGTCCGCCGCCTACTACGCGGGATGGTGTGCGGCTGAGATGAACGATGAACTGGGCCAGGTCGCGTCGTTGGCGAAGAGCTACTGCTCAGAGGCGTACTTCCATGCCGCTGCGGAGAACATCCAGATCCATGGTGGAATCGGGTTCACTTGGGAGCATCCCGCCCATCTCTATTTCAAACGGGCGAAGAGTTCTGAGCTGCTGTTCGGAGATCCGACCTACCATCGTGAACTGCTCGCCCAACGCATCGGGATCTGAGCGGGCACTGGCGGGGGTGACGCGGCTTGGTCTGGGTCTTCTTCGCAGTCGGTGCGGTAGCCGTCATCCTGATCGCTCTCGTGGCCGTCGGAAAAGCGGTTGCGGAACTGGAGACCGAACGAAGCCCTGCCGTCTATGACCTCAACGACGCGGTGGAATGGATCGCCCAACGGCTTCCCGACGAGGTGACAGCCCGGATCTCCTTCGAAGACCTGAAGATGCTGCTGCGCTGGCATCTCGACTGGTTCCAAGAGGCAGGGGTGGCCTCGCGTCATGGTGAGGAGCTGGCCACCGATCAGGTCCGAGTCGATGGAGCGGTTGCCCCCCATGATGCAGCGATCGACGCGATCGTGGCCCGTTCGCTGGCTGTCGGCGGTCCTGAAGCGGTCGACGTGGTCTGCGTGCTCGACCTCCAGATGAAGTATCTGACGGCGATCGGCGCCGTCGGCGACGAGGTCGACGACTCGTGAACCGCAGAAATATCCCACACACCTGACTGCTTTTGTGCTTCACTATTGGCACCAAAGAAAGGAGGTGGTCCCGCAGTGTGTAGAAGATCTGTGACCTTGGAGGTGGCTGGCCGCTAGAACAGCTGCTGGACTACTGGCGCAAACCAAGCCGGCTCCACCCCTGGGGCCAGGTGGACCGGGAATATGTCACGCCTGGTGCGGTACCGCAAGGTGCCACCACTCCCCGGGTTTCCAGCAAACATTGTTTTCAAGCAATACTCAAGAACCGTCCCAGGGCTGTCGCGGCTCTGGGACGGTTCTCGTTTTTCCGTGTGAATCGCTGATTCTTGTCGTTGCCGCTATGTTTCCTGCATGGAACGACCGGCTCGATTTCAGGACAGCCGCTTTCTGGGCGACAAGCGGGTTCAGGTGGTTTACGACCTCGACGAGGTGACAGAGACCGCTGTCATCGAAGAACTCGCCAACAGCGAGCATGCGTTGGCGTTCGGACCCGACACCCTTGCCGAAGCCCGCAACCGCGGCTACCGCTTGCGGTCCGTCTGACTAGCGGGTTGCCGGACTAGTGGACAGGAGCTTCACGGTTGATGGCATCGAGTTGGAAGCCCACCTCGCTCGACCCTCCCAGAATCACAGCACAGCCCAACCAGGGTTGGTGATCGCGCACGGTTTCCCGGCTGAGGCCGGTGGTGGAATCAACTCGACTTCAAGCTTTCCCGGTCTCGCTGATCGGGTCGCCACTGAATGCGGTTGGGCCGCGCTTGCGTACTCCAGCAGGGGGATCGCAAAGTCTGGTGGCGACTTCTCGCTGGAGGGCTGGTTGCGGGACCTCAAGGGAGCGATCGCGTTCCTGCGTGAATCAGTGCATTGCGACGGCGTCTGGCTTCTTGGATTCGGTACAGGCGGCGCTCTGGCGGTCGAGGCTGGCGCAGCGGACGAGACGATCCGAGGCGTCTGCGCCGTGTCGTTGCCGGCGGACTTCAGCGACTGGGCACGCAGCCCCCGCAAGCTGTTGGTGCTCGCACGCGAGATGGGAGCGATCCGCGACAGCGCCTTTCCGGACGACTTCGGTGACTGGTCGCAGCAACTGCGTTCCGTGGATGCCAGCGAAGCGGCGACGCGCCTGTCGCCGCGTGAGCTGTTGCTGATTCACGGCAGCGAAGATGATGTCGTGCCGGTGCTCGACGCCCGTGCCGTTGCCGACGCGCATGGTTCTGCAGACTTGCGGATCATCGACGGAGCCAGCCATCACCTGCGCCACGACCCCCGTGCCGTAGCGGTGGTCCTCGGCTGGCTGGACCGCCAACGCAACCGACTGCGTTCCGAGGTCGGGTGACGCGCAACCGCCGGCGCGGTTCGGTTCAGGGCGGATCTACTGGCTGTTGATCCGGCGCTTCTCGCGGAGCCTCCCGAGCGCGGTCGGGTCACCAAGGTCGGCGACACTGCGGAGGTCTTCGGTTGCGAAGACTCCGGCAACGGCCTCCCAACCGTCTGGTCTGCAGTCGAAACGCTTGGCCAGGACGGCTATGAGAATCTGGGACTTGACCGGACCGTATCCAGGCACTGCCAACAACCGTTCGTAGAGCACATCGGCGTTGTTCGCATCTGCCCAGATCGAGGCGGCAGATCCTTGGTGTTCGTCGACAAGGTGCTCGCACAGCTTGTGGATTCGGCGTGCCATCATGGCCGGGAAGCGATGGATTGCGGGTTTCGCAGCGGCGACCGCGACCAGTTCCTCCGGGTCCATCGCGGCGATCTCGGCGGCGTCGAGTGCGCCGCCGAGCCTCTGGGCCAGTCGCAGGGGTGAGGCGAAAGCCCACTCGATGGGGATCTGCTGGTCGAGCAGCATGGCGATCATGAGCGCCAGCGGATCGGTATTGACCAGATCGTCGGCGTCCGGGTCGCCGCTGACCACGAGCGTGCCGCGGCAGTGCCGGCCGGGTTCAGGCACCGGTGTCCGGATGGGCCGGGTCGGGACGGTAGGGGTCGATCCCTGCATCGGCGATGGCGCGGCTCACTTCTTCACGGGTGGCGGCGCCTTCCTCAAGCATTGCTGACAACACTGCCGTCACGATGTTGCCGGCATCGATCTCGAAGAACCGACGAAGAGCTTCCCTGGTGTCGGAACGGCCGAATCCGTCGGTTCCGAGGACATGCAGCGGGCGGGGTGTCCAACGCGCGATCTGGTCGGGTACCAGGGTCATCCAATCCGACACGGCCACGATCGGTCCTTCGCTGTCGCTCAGTCTACGTGCCACGTTGCACAACTCCCGTGGTTCGTGGGGCGACAGCCGGTTGCGGCGTTCAACGTCGAGCGCGTCGGCGCGGAGCCGTTTGTAGGAAGTGACACTCCAGAGTTCAACGCCGATGTTGTAGTCGTCGGCCAGAGTCTGTTGGGCTTCGCGCGCTGCCAAGTTCAGTGTGCCTGAGAACAGGACGGTTGCACGGCGCTCAGCCCCGTCGGGGCCGTCGTCGAACTTGTAGATCCCGTCGGTGATGTCATGGTCCTGCACGTGGTCCGGCCGTGGTGGTTGTTCGTAGTTCTCGTTGTAGATGGTGATGTAATAGAAGACGTCTTCGCCGTCGGTTGAACGACCTTCTGGGTACATGCGGTGCAGACCATGGCGCAGGATCGCTCCGAGTTCGTAGGCGAAGGCTGGGTCGTACGCCTCACACGATGGGACAGTGGAAGCCAACAGCATGCTGTGGCCGTCTTGATGCTGCAGTCCTTCGCCGAGCAGGGTGGTGCGCCCGGCGGTGGCGCCCATCAAGAATCCGCGCGTCCGCGCGTCCGCCGCCAACCAGAGCGAATCTCCAACCCGTTGGAAACCGAACATCGAGTAGAACGTGTAGAACGGCAACATTGGAACGCCGCTATTGGCATAGGCAGTGCCCGCAGCGATCCATTCAGCGGTGGAACCGCACTCGGTAATGCCCTCTTCGAGGATTTGTCCGTCTTCGGACTCAGCATAGGACAGCAGCAGATCGTGGTCGACGGGTTCGTAGAGTTGGCCTTGCGGGGCGTAGATCCTGAACTCGCGAAACAACGAGTCCATACCGAAAGTGCGGGCTTCGTCGGGAACGATCGGCACCACCCGATCACCGAACCGCTTGTCCCTGAGCAGATCTCGCAAGACTGAAGTGAAGGCCATCGTGGTTGAGACCGGCCGTCCCGAAGAACCTTTCCGGAGATCGAGGAAAGGTGTCTCGTCTGGTAGTTTGAGCGGTCGGCGGTCGCGTACGATGCGACTGGGCAATGGTCCGTCGAGTGCACGGCGCCGCTCCATCAGGTACCCGCGCTCCTCTGAGTCTGGGGGTGGACGGTAGTACGGTGGAATCCCGTCCTCAAGGGATTCCTCAGAGATTTCGTCCTCCATCCGGAGCCTGGCCCGCAGTTCCAGAAGTTGCGCCTTGGTCATCTTCTTGATTTGGTGGGTCGCGTTGCGTCCCTCGAACCCTTCCCCGAGGGTCCAGCCTTTGATGGTCTTGGCGAGGATCACCGTTGGTTGCCCGATGGTCTGAGAGGCGGCTTTGAAGGCGGCGTAGACCTTTTGGTAGTCGTGTCCCCCACGGGGGAGCTCTTTGAGGTCGTCGTCGCTGAGGTGTTCGACGAGTTTGCGGAGTCTTGGATCTGGTCCGAAGAAATTCTCGCGGATGTAGTCGCCGCCTTCAACAGCGAACCGCTGGTATTCGCCGTCCACCGTCTCCGCCATCTTGTTCAGCAGCACTCCGTCTACATCGCGGTGCAGCAACTCATCCCAGCGGCTGCCCCAGATGACCTTAATAACGTTCCAGCCGGCGCCGCGGAACACGCCTTCGAGTTCCTGGATGATTTTTCCGTTGCCTCTGACGGGACCGTCGAGGCGCTGCAGGTTGCAGTTGACAACCCATTTGAGATTGTCGAGGTCAGAGCGTCCGGCCAACGAGATCGCGCCCAGGGTCTCGGGTTCGTCGCATTCGCCGTCTCCGAGGAAGCTCCAGACGTTGCTCTGCGAGGTGTCGTCGATCTTTCGTTGGTGCATGTAACGGTTGAATCGGGCGTGGTAGATCGAATTGATCGGACCCAGGCCCATCGAGACTGTGGGGTACTCCCAGAAGTCCGGCATCAAGCGGGGGTGCGGATAGCTCGACAGGCCGTTCCCGTCGACCTCCATGCGAAAGTTGTCGAGCTGCTGCTCGTTGAGGCGTCCTTCAAGGAAGGCGCGTGCGTAGACCCCGGGAGCTGCGTGACCCTGGAAGTACACGTGATCACCCGGGAGTCCGTCTTCTTTGCCTCTGAAGAAATGGTTGAAGCCGACTTCGTAGAGCGCCGCGCTCGACGCGAACGTCGACAGGTGGCCGCCGATACCGTCGGCGGTCTTGTTGGCGCGTATCACCATTGCCGCAGCGTTCCAACGGATGATCGCACGGATGCGCCGTTCGATTTTCTCATCGCCGGGAAAGAACGGCTGCGATTCTGCGGGGATGGTGTTGATGTAGGGGGTGCTTGTGGTGGGCGGAACACCGATTTGGAGTTCGTTTGAGCGTTCCAAGAGTTTGGCGAGCAGGTAACGGGCCCGAGCTTGGCCTTGACTGGCATGGACTGCATCAAGAGAATCGATCCATTCGATGGTCTCGTCTGGGTCGATGTCGGGTAGTTGACGGGAGAAATAGTCGGCCATATGCGTCTATTCTCGCAGCACTTTCGTGCTTTGGTTGAAGCTTCGGGTGGAAGTTGCGTGCCGAACCCACAGAATAGGTTCATCAGTATTTCCAGCAGCAGTCCGAATGATGCAGTGACGGTCTTCACAGACGGTGCCTGTCTGGGCAATCCCGGCCCCGGAGGTTGGGGTTGGGTGGTGCCCGGCGGCTCCTGGGCCAACGGTGCTGAGGCGGTGACGACCAACCAGCGAATGGAACTGACCGCAGCGCTCGAAGCGCTGCGTGTCGTCGGGCGCCCGATTGAAGTGGTTTCCGACTCGACCTACGTGGTCAAGTGTTTCGAAGAGCGCTGGTGGGTCGGTTGGCTCAATCGTGGCTGGCGAAATTCGAGCAAGAAACTGGTTGCCAATCGGGACCTCTGGGAACCGCTGATCGATCTCTACCGCAGCGCACCCGATGAAGTCTCCTTCTATTGGGTCAAGGGGCACGCCGGCAACAAATGGAACGACATCGCCGACCGTCTGGCAGTGAAAGCGGCGCGCAGCCAGTCTGGTGGGAGCGGTGACAGTCTGAGCGACGTCGACCTGGACGATTATGGTCCTGCGTCCTCTGGGGGCCCAAGCGACTCGGGCGGCTTCAGCCTGCCCGGTTCTGAACTGTCTGATGAGGAACTCAAGCTATTTTGAGCACGCTCCTGAGAGCCTCGGCTAGTCCGGTGTGCCGGAACTTGTAGCCGCCGGCCAACAGCGCCGCGGGTTCGACCCGTTGGCTCGCGTACAGCAGCTGTCGGGTCAGTTCCCGCCCGAACTTGGCCCACATGACGGCTTTAGGCGTCGGCAGGATCGTTGGTCGGCGCAGTACCTGTCCGAGGGATTCAGTGAACTCTTCGTTGGTGACGGGATTGGGCGCGGTCATGTTGACGGGTCCACTGACGTCGTTGTCCAAGAGCCAGATGATGCCATCGACCATGTCTTGAATCGATATCCAACTCAGCCATTGACGCCCGTCGCCGATGCGGCCCCCGATTCCGAGACGGAAGAACGGGAGTTGGGCTGCCAGGGCGCCGCCTTCGGGTGCCAACACCACCCCGGTTCGCAGATATGCAAGCCTTGTGGATTTTTTTGCCGGGTCCGCGGCTTGTTCCCAGGCACGAACGACATCAGCAAGGAATCCTTCACCAGCCGAACTGATCTCACTGAGCGTCTCGTCGCCGCGGTCTCCGTAGAAACCGATGGCCGACCCCGACAGGAACACCGACGGAGGGTCGGCCGAGTCGGCGATTGCGTTTGCCAACAGTGCGGTTGTCGTGGTTCGACTATCGAGGATCCGGGTCTTTTGAGTGTTGCTCCAGCGTCGCTCGGCTATGGGTGCTCCGGCTAGATGAACCACCGCGTCGATGCCTTCGAGAGCGTTCTCGGCAAGTTCTTGCGACGCCGGGTTCCAGAGAACGGCTTCGGTGTCGTCGCAGCGACTTGCGCGCAACAGGCGAACCGGTGTGTGGACCGTGGGTTTGAGCGCTTCGACCAGACGCGTTCCGATCAATCCGGTTGAGCCGCTGATGAGTATCCGCATCGTCGTCCCTCTCGTTCTGCTTCCAGGGTCTTGCTTCTCACGGCATGCTTTTCGCGCTGAAGCCGTGCCGCGCTCCATGCTTTGGATTATAGCTCTATGCTTTGGATTAGATGGTGTTGGCCACCCGGAGGAAGGTGTGGGGATGTCTGAGGAACCGAATGATCAGCGAAGGGCTAAAACCGGTCTCGGCAAGTTCATTGGTGCTGCGGCAGTGGCTGTGGCCTTGATCGCTTTCGTTGTGCAGAACACTGACAACACCCCGGTCCGGTGGTTCTTCATAGATCGCAGCGCGCCGTTGTGGTTGATTATCGTGATTTCAGCTGTTGCGGGCGCGCTGCTCAGCGAGATACTGGCTTGGATCATCCGCCGCCGCCGCTGACAGATCCGGGGCTGCGCGACTCACGACCAGTGCTGCTCCCACCCGACCGCCGGTCCTCTCTAGTTGAGGCTGACCACAACGCTGACGATGGCGACGCACAGGACCAGCAGCGTCAAGAAGTTCGCATAGAAGACGCTCGCCCGCCGCTCAGAGGCTTTGGCCGACTGTTCGACCACCTGGGCGAGGGCCAACTGGACAGCAGCGAATCCCTCCCTCATCTCGGAGCGGACCGTGTTGAGGCCGACTTCCAAGTTGAGCTTGGTTGATGCCTCGAGAGCCTTGAGGTCCTCCTTGGTGGCGAACCTCTCGAGGTCCTTCTCGAGGTCTTCTTTGGTGGCGAACCTCTCGAGGTCCTGTTTGGTGGCGAACTGTTCCCAGCCGCCTGGTGGATGGCTCTCCATAATGTACTTCGCCTGTTCAGGGCCTAGTTTTTCGGCCAGCCTCTCGAAAATCGCTACTCGTTGCTGTTCTTCTTCGATAGAAGACACTACTAGCTTCCTCCCTGCGGTTCAGGAATCCTGCGCTCGGATCGGGGGGAAGTCTGAATTCTGCGTATGCGGCGACTTGTCGCCTGCTGCGGACCATGATACAGCAGAAGGCAGCCAAGATCACCATTTAGCATCGAAATTGCCAGAGTTGACCCCGGCTCCAGGGCCTGGATCCGCCGGTGGGGGGCCGGTGTGACGATCGGGCAGGTTGTCGGCGCTTGTTGCGACCGATTCGCAGAGCCGGTTGAGCGGCAACACTGGGATCTGGCTAAGGTCGTCGGTTCGTGAACGACTTCCTCCTTGACCGCGATCCGACGACTTGGGCGGCGCCGGAGAGGTTTCCGTCTGCGCTCGTTCCCAGCGGGGTGTTCGTCCAGGACGCGCCGAGCGGGTTGGAGGTGACGGTGGTCCACGCTACGCGGCGGCCGTCCGCCGCGGACCTGCGCGACGGATGGTCGAAGCGGAGGGCCGGCCGCGCCAGTCCGGTGCTGCTCGTGGCGTTCTACCCGACGACCGAAGGGGAGCGGGTGTCGCTGTGCGGCCCGGTGGGCGACCCGCCGCTGGTGCATCACGACCTTGAGGTGTCGCAGGTCGAGAGGCTGGCCGAGGTCGCGTTGAGCGAACCGAGCCACCATGGCGCCACCCGCTTCCTTCTGGCGGCCGCCTCGGAACTGGACTCACCGTTCCCTGGCCTGCGCAACGTCGGGTTGTTGGCTACCCAGGAGCTCAGGGCCGGTGTTCCCACCCGGTCCGACTGGGCTTCGGCCACTCGCAAGGCGTCAGCGTTGCTGGGCCGAAGGGGGCGTCGGTTGGTTGAGGGTCTGGGATTTCGCATCGAGACGCTGGCCACCAACGCACAGATGCTCACCATCAACAACCGCAAGCACGCTGTGGCCGTGTTCTGTGACGACGACGAGCCGTTCGAGGCGCCGTCGGGCCGGTTCGACAGCGCCTCGCCGGTGTCTCGGGCGCTGGCTCTGGCAGATCAGGAACGGGTCGACTGGGTGATCCTCACGCGGTCGTCGGAGATCCGCCTCTACGCCGCCCGTCCTGACACCGGCGTGGGCCGGAAGGGCCGCGCCGAGACCTTCGTGGAACTGAACCTGGCGTTGGTTCCCACCGAGTTCGCGGGCTATCTCCACTTGCTGTTCTCTGCGGAGGCCCTTGACGAAGGCGGCACACTCCAGCAGATTCTAGAGAAGTCGGAAGACTATGTCGCTGAGTTGGCCGTTCGGCTGCGTGAGCGGGTCTACCACGAAACGGTGCCTGCTCTGGCCAGAGCAGTGGCCGCCCGACTCTCGCCCGCATCGGGCAGTGACGGCTTGAGCGAAGCCGACCTCGTCGGAGCCTATGAGCAGGTGATGGTGATCCTGTTCCGGGTGTTGTTCGTGGCCTATGCCGAGGACAAGGACCTGCTGCCCTACCGCTCCAACGGCCGATACGCCGATCACTCCCTGTCTCGTAAAGCCCGTCTGCTGGCTGAGGATCACCACAGGGGACTCGCCGACTACGACGAGGGCGCCACCGACCTGTGGGATGACGTGTGCCAACTTTGGGATGCGGTGAATCTCGGCAACCGCGACTGGGGTGTGCCGGCCTACAACGGCGGACTGTTCTCTTGTGATCCTGAGGTGAGTCCGTCGGGGGCGGCCATCGCCGAGATCAAGCTCAGCAACGCCGAGTTCGGTCCGGCCCTGGCTGCGGTGCTCGTGGACGAGGGTCCCGAGGGCGTCGGCCCTGTGGACTTCCGTTCGCTGTCGGTGCGGGAGTTCGGTACCATCTACGAGGGGTTGTTGGAGTCGAAGCTGTCGGTTGCACAGGACGATTTGGCCGTCAAGTCCGTCAAGGGCAAGGAGAATTTCGTGCCCGCCTCTGCTGACGACGATGTGGAGGTGCAGGCAGGCGAGGTGTATTTCCACAATCGCTCCGGTGTCCGTAAGGCGACCGGCTCGTACTTCACCAAGCCCTTCGCGGTCGAGCATCTGCTCAACAACGCTCTGGAGCCGGCGCTCGACGATCACATCGCACGCTTGGACGCGCTGCGCGAGTCCGGTGACGACGCGGCGTTGGCCGAGGCGTTCTTCGATTTCCGTTGTGCCGACATCGCCATGGGCTCGGCCCATTTCCTGGTGGCAGCGGTCGACCGCATCGAGGCCCGGCTGTCGGCTTGGCTCACCCTGCATCCTGTTGCGGCGGTAACTGCGGAACTGAATCGTCTGCGCGACACCGCGCTCGGGGCTCTGGGCGATCTGGCTGACAGCACCGAGATCGAGAGGGGTTCCCTCCTGCGCCGTCAAGTGGCCCGCCACTGCATCTACGGGGTCGACAAGAACGGTGTCGCTGTCGAGTTGGCCCGCCTGGCGATCTGGGTACACACCTTCGTTGCCGGTCTGCCGTTGTCGTTCCTCGACCACAACCTCGTCCAAGGCGACAGCCTGACGGGCGCGGCCTCTTTAGCTGACGCGGCCGCGGCGGTCCGACCCAAAGGAAGCAGGGCCGAGACGCCGCTGTTCGTGTACCTGTTGGAGGAACTGTTGGACGAGTGTCTGGATCCGCTGGCGAGGCTCGGTCGTCTCAACGATGCTGACAAGTCCGAGATCGAAGCGGCGCGAGCGGCGCAGGCCGATACCCGTGAGGCGGTCTCTACGGTGAGGGCAGTGTTCGATGTGGCCACCGCGGTTCGTGCCGGCGCAATCGAGATCCACAGCGACTTCGACTTCAGCCCGGAGAGTGTCGCCGCGCTGGCGGATGAGCCGGAGGTTCGGGAATCGATAACACGCCTCAATCCGGTCCACTATCCGACGACATGGCCCGAAGTGTTCTCCCGAACCGAGAGAAGCGGCTTCGACTGCCTGCTCGGCAATCCGCCATGGGAGAAGGTTGTCGTGGACCGCGAGGTCTGGTGGGGGATGCACCTGCCCGGAGTCAGAGCGCTTCCGGTAGCGAAGCGACGGGAGCGGATCGACGCCCTGGAGGACGCCCGCCCGGACCTGGCAGCCGAGTTCGACGATGAGCACACGCGGGCTGAAGCATTGAAGCAGGTGCTGCGAGCCACCTTCCCGAATCTCGGATCAGGTCAGACTGATCTGTACAAGGCGTTCGCTTGGGCGAACTACGCACTCTGCGGTGATGGCGGGAGGCTCGGCATAGTGCTTCCCCGTTCGGCTGTTTCTGACGCGGGCATGGCCAACTGGCGCAACGAGGTCGTGGGCATAACGGCCGACAGCGCGCGAATCGCGGGGGGGGGGGGTGTCCGACGCGGATGTCGGTGGCGACGGTCATCAACCACAGGGGTTGGGTGTTCGAGGGGGTCCACAACTCCTACACGGTGGCGCTGGTGGCGGTCACCCGATCCTCTCGGTCGTCACCTGCCTCAACACCAGGCAGTGGGCGTTCGACGGCGTCGACGGGCGCTACACGGTCGCGCTCGTCGCGGTCCGAAAACTCAACCGCAGAGCTGAGCCGAGGGGGTGGCTTTGACGGCGATCTCGACGAACCCCACGTCGCCATCTATCCAGGACCCGCGAGTTCACTGTCCCAATATCACGAGTTGGTGGACGGCAAACCCGAGCTGATCCCAGTTTCAGAGTTCACGCGCTGGTCGAATACTGCCGCGTTCCCTCAGATCCCCACTCGTCCCGCGTTTCGGGTATGGCGCAAGATCAAGAGCCATCCCCGCTTCGACGGCACGGATCCACACACACACACACACACACACACACCGCTGGCGATTCCGTCCGGTACAGGGAGACTTCAACTCGACCACCGACAGACACCGGTTCATCAACGACGATGGCGCTTCCGCCCGGTCGCGGAGTTCCACGCGACCCACGACCGGGAGAAGTTCGTGAACGACGATGGCGCTTCCGCCCGGTCCGCGAGTTCGACGCCACCCACGACAGGTTCCGATTCATGAACGACGACGGGGCCGCGGCCCGAGAGGATCGGCCATGAGCGGTGCATGGCCCGTCTACAAGGGCACTTCGTTCAACCTTTGGGAGCCTGACACGGGCGTGTACTACGACAGCGCCGAGCCTGAAGCGATGATCGCAGCGCTTCAGGAGAAGCGGTTGTCGCAACGTCGAACCAAGTCTTCAGGATTTTCAGAACAGGACGATGCGGTTACCGACGATCCGACAACCCTTCCGTGCCGGCATGCTCGAATCGCATTCCGTAATGTCACGAATCCAACCAACACCCGCAGTCTTCTCGCTGCGCTGGTACCGGGTGACCGGGTAATCGTGCATCACGCTCCTTACCTGTTGCGCACTGCGGGCACGGTTGCCGACGAGGCGTATGTGCTTGGTGTCCTGTGCTCGATGCCATGTGATTGGCAGGTCCGCAGGACTGTTGAACTCAATATGACATTCGAACAGATCGGCCAACTGTCGATCCCCGACCCTGGGAAGGGACACCCCGTTCGAGACCGTGTGGCTGAGATCGCCGCTCAACTTGCCGCCCGGGACGAGCGGTTCGGTAATTGGGCTGCCGAAGCGGGTGCTTCCGTTGGAGAAATAGACGCGGGGGGGGGGGGGCGTGGGCGTGGTTGTTAGCCGAACTCGACGCCTGCGTCGCTCACCTCTACGGACTCGACGAGGACGACATCGCTGTCGTCTACGACACGTTCGGCCGGCCGGGACAGTGGGATGAGCGACGCGACGCCGTCCTCGCCTGCTTCCGTGGAATCGGGGAACTCGGGCAATGACGAACGCTCACTCGACCCGAACGAGGTTTGGCCCGTCTACAAGGGCAGTTCGTTCAACATCTGGGATCCCGATACCGGTGTGTACTACGACAGCGCCGAGGCCGAGGCCATGATCGCTGTGCTTCAAGAGAAGCGACTGTCACAACGGCGCACGCGCTCTTCGGCCTTCGCTGAACAGAAAGAGACGATTACCGATGATCCGACGACCCTTCCGTGCCGGCGTCCACGAATCGCATTCCGCGACGTCACAAATCCCACCAACACTCGTACTCTCATCGCTGCGCTTATACCGGGTGATCGGGTCTTGGTACACAAGGCACCATTTCTGCTCCATGTGGAAGGCACCGCTGCGGACGAGACGTATCTGCTGGGTGTCCTGAGCTCGATGCCATGCGACTGGCAGACCCGGCGAACCGTTGAACTGGTCATGTCGTTCGGGCAGATCAACCAGATATCAGTTCCCGATCCGGGTGAGGGGCACCCGGTGAGAGACAGGGTTGTTGAGATTGCTGGGCGGTTGGCAGCGGTAGATGAGAGGTTCGCGGAGTGGGCGGTTGAGGTTGGCGTTCCGGTTGGTTCCGCGAATGACGAAGCCGTCAAACAGGACCTCGTCTGCGAACTCGACGCCTGCGTCGCCCGCCTCTACGGGCTGGACGAAGACGACCTGGCGGTGATCTACGAGACCTTCAGCGAAACCGTCGACTACTCCGACCGCCACGCGGCGGTCCTGCAACACTTCAGAAGACTCACAGCGTGAGCAGCGTTCAACTACTTGTCGCGGCCATCTCGAAGGCTGGCCCCCAATTTGCGCATGTCTCTTCGCTTCCAGGGTCCGGGTTTGTTCAGGTGCTTGTCCCCCGCCCATACCTCCGCGCCGAAAGCAAGCGCTGTGGCGGCAGCGTGAGCGTCAGCCCACGGCAGGCGGCTAGTCAGCGCCAGCTTCGCGGCGCTGTATGTGACCTCCAACGTCGGCGGCTCGACTTGGGCATTGTGGCAGAAGTAGTTCCAGATCTCGTCGGCCGCCGTAAAACCGGCTCGTCGGGAAATGACGTAGTGGGCCTCACCAAGGTTGATGCTGCACACAATGGTTGGCAAGGGATCCTTCAGCAGTTCATGTACCTCTGCTCGGACCAGCGTATCTCCCGCCCAGAAGCGAACAAGCGGCCATGCATCGAGCACTGCGGGGATGCGTCTGGATTTCAGGTCTCTGCCTCTTCGTCTTCGGGGAGGAAGTATGACGTGCCGTCGTCGCGGAACACCCGCATCCTGATGATTCCCTGCCTTCCCAGGTCTACGAGCGAACCGGGGTACAGGTGCCTGAGCGCATCGCGTTCCTCCTCGAGCAGTGAGGTCGAGCTTCCCGGCGGGAATCTGCCGCAAGGAAAGTTCCTCTCGAACTCCTCGAACGCGGCCTGCTTCTCCTCGAGGGGACGAAGATGGGGCGGCACTGCCGCGCGCTCGCCGGGATTGAAGTCGTTCTGCCCTGCGGTGGCGTGGTGGCCAGCATCTTCCATGAAGCCGATGTTACAGAGATTTCATGCAATTGCAATTACTTTTGACTCTAGGCTCGGAGTAGCGGCATGAATGGGAGTATGAAGCCTGAGTTCGTCGTAAATCGTGATGGCCGAACAGTGTCTGAGGCGCTCTCCGGGTTCATCTCCCATGCGGCCACCGGGTTCGTCGGCGGGGCGTCCCTCGATGTCGTCACCGCCTACTTCAACGTCGGCGGTTATGCGCTGCTGGCCGATTCACTGGATCAAGTCAACGGTGTGCGGCTGCTGTTGGGAGCGGAGCCGACTCCGCCGGAGAACCCGCGCAGGGCGCTGCGATCAGAGTCGGTGCATCCCCGGCGGGCCGAACACAGTCGTCTGCGCCGGGCGCTCGACGGCCATGAGCAGAACCTCGTCATCGAGCGGGACCACCTCGGTTTCACCGCGCAAGTCGATGCGGCGACCCGCCGACTGGTGCAGTGGCTTCAATCAGACACGGTCCAGGTGCGTCGGCTCGAAGGCCGGTTCATCCACGGCAAGGCGTTCCTGGTCAGCGACCATTCCCATGGAGTGGTCGCCGGGTCGTCAAACTTCACGTATGCGGGGCTGGCCACCAACCTGGAGTTGAACCTCGGCAACTATTCCCCCCACGTCGTCGGGCAGGTCCGGGACTGGTTCGACGAACTGTGGGGTGAGGCGGTCGACTATGACCTCGCAGCGCTGTTCGAGGCCCGCTTCGAACCTCATTCACCGCAGCTCGTGTACCTGCGGATGCTGTGGGAGTTCTACGGCTCGGAACTGCAGGAAGAAGCGGCGGCCGAGGGGGCACCGCAGATCCATCTGACCGCGTTCCAGTCCGACGGGCTGTTCCGTGCCCGTCGCATCCTGGAGGAGCACAACGGTGTGCTGATCGCCGACGAGGTCGGTCTGGGCAAGACGTTCCTGGCGGGGGAGTTGATCCGAGAGGCGGCACTGGACCGCCGCCAACGAGTGCTGGTCATCACTCCGGCAACGCTGCGCGACGGCCCCTGGCGAGCGTTCAAGTCTGTACACAAATTGCCGATGGAGCTCGTGTCGTACGAAGAACTGATGACCGACGCCCGCCTGAACCCCGAGCATGCCAAAACCAACAAGCTTGAAGCCGACGTCAACGATTACGCCATGGTGGTGATCGACGAGGCCCACAATCTGCGCAATCCCAGCACGCAGCGGGCGAGTGCGCTCCGCACGCTGTTGGCCGGGTCGCCACCCAAGAAACTGGTGATGCTCACCGCCACGCCCGTGAACAACAGCCTCTGGGACCTGTACCACCTGCTCGGACTCTTCCTTCGCAACGACGCAGTGTTCGCCGACACCGGCATCCGCTCACTTCGCGAACACTTCGCGAAGGCCATGACCACCAAACCCGACGACCTCACCCCCGAGCATCTCTTCGACGTGCTCGACGCGGTGGCGGTGCGGCGCACAAGGTCCTTCGTCAAACGCTTCTACCCGAACGACACCATCAAAGTCGGCGGAAAGGAGCAGCCGATAGTCTTTCCGACTCCGCGGGTGCGCAAAGTCGATTACAGACTCGACGACGTGATGCCGGGCTTCTTCGAGCGCTTCGCCGATGCGCTCAATCCTGAACCCGACGCCGACGACCCGGACGCTCTCAGCCTGGCGCGGTACTCGCCCTCGCAGTACCGCCTCGACAACGAAGTCGACGTTTACGAGACACAGCTCGCCGGACTGCTGCGCTCCAACTTGTTGAAACGCTTTGAATCGTCTCCCCATGCCTTTGCAGAAAGCTGCGGGCGGATGGCCAGAAGCCACGACGCGTTCCTGTCCCTGCTCGAGAAGGGCCGCGTCGCAACCGGGGACGCTCTGGCCGACTGGATCGCCGGCGACTCCGACGAGATGGAGGAAGCGCAAGTCGACACCTACCTCGGCGGCATAGTCGGCGTGACAGACGACGCGGCCGCCTATGACGTTGATCTGCTCAAAGAGCGAGTGCGGCGTGACAGGGACCTGCTCAGAATGTTTGCGGCGCAAGCCCGTGGCGTGACCCGATCAGACGACCCCAACCTGGCTGTTCTGGTCGAGGAGCTCGCCGCCATCGCGGCTGAGGCTGCCTCGGAAGGTATCGGTTCGGCTGATGGGCGAAACCGCCGCAAGGTGCTTGTCTTCAGCTACTACGCCGACACGGTCGACTGGGTCCACGGCCACCTCGTTGCCGTCGCGCAGACCGACGAACGGCTAGCTCCCTACCGGAACCGGATCGCTTCGCTGTCGGGCAGTTCGGGCGCAGACGGCAAGGAAGCAGTGCTCTGGGGATTCGCGCCCCAGACCACTGATGCTCCTGAGAATTCCCGTGAGGACCTGTTCGACATTGTCGTTGCAACCGACGTGCTCGCAGAGGGAGTCAACCTCCAACAGGCCCGCCACATCATCAACTACGACCTGCCGTGGAACCCGATGCGGCTGGTCCAGCGCCATGGTCGCATCGACCGCATCGGCTCACACCACAAAGAGGTGTTCCTGCACTGCGTCTTCCCCGATGATCGACTCAACGACCTGCTCGGCCTCGAGGAACGACTGCACACCAAACTCGCACAGGCTGCCGCCAGCGTCGGTGTGGGAGAGGTGCTGCCGGATCAAGCAGCCCAGATTGATATCAACTTCACCGAGACCAGAGAGGAGATCGAACGCCTCCGCAACGAGGACGCAGCAATCTTCGAAAGAGGAGGAACCAGCCGGGGCGCGCTGTCGGGTGAGGAGTTCCGCCAAGAACTGCGCCAGGCGCTCGAAGACTCCGACCTGGCGCACCAGGTCAGATCCCTGCCTTGGGGTTCGGGATCGGGCATGGCAGCATCCGCGCCCGGCGGACGAAGCGGTTACGTGTTCTGCGCGCGAATCGGCGATCACTCCCGTCCGCTGTTCCGCTTCGTCGAAACGGGAGCCGGTGCCGAAGTGGTCCACGAGACTCTGGCCTGCCTCGATCTGGCGCGGCCCCCCTCCGGTTTCAACACAGAGCGGCGACTCGATGAGCGTGTCGTCCAAGGGGCGTTCGGAGCATGGGAAACCGCCCGAGACCACATCGTGGAGCGCTGGAACTTCATGGCTGACAAGGCCAACCTCGAACCGAGGATCGTCCCACGCCTCCGCCGCGCGGCAGACATCGTCCGGGAGAACCCACCGCCCGAGGCGACCCGGGAGGAGATCGACCGTGCCATCGACACGATCAACGCCCCCTACCCCGAACGCACCATCCGCACCTTCGGGACCGCTATAAAGGCTTCCAGCGACCCCGCCGAACAAGCCCGGAAGATCCTCGGGGTGATCGGGACCCTGGGCCTGGAGCCCTACGTCCCCCCGGACCCGCTCCCCGAAATCGCCCGAAGCGACGTCCACCTGGTTGCCTGGCTCGCCCTCACCTGACTGTGATTGATCAGTGGCACGGCACCCTTGTGTGGCAGGCAATCTGTGTGGCCGGCAGCTGTGTGTGGCGAGGCCGGCTATGTGGCCAGCAGCTGTTCGATCCGTTCAGGCAGGTCCGCGGTGTCTACCTTGGTCAGCTCGGTGCTGCCGTCGTCGTCGATGAACACGAACGTCTGTTGGCTGGTCACCCCGTAGCGTTCCCAGACCGAGTTGTCGGTGTCTGAGACATGGATGAGGTCCATCGCCCCGTAGCTCGCGACGAAGCGCTCAAGATCGGATTCCGAGGTGGTTGCGCCACCCACACCGATGATGTCGAGTTCTCCGGCGAATTGTTCCTGCGCCCATGCGACCGCACCGGCTTCTCGTTGACAAGTCGGTCACCACGGCGCCCAGAACCACAGCACGAGATCCTGTCCCTCGTAATCACCTGCATTGAATTGACCGCCTCCGACGGTTTGCTCGATCCAGTCGTGCGGCCAGGCGGCTGCTGCTGAGTCGCTTGTGGTCGTATTCGGTGAAGAGCCTTCTGTGGTTGTCGCAACTGCTCTGGTCGTGGCAGTGTCTTGGGCTGCGGTGGTGTCATCGCTGCTGGAGCCGCCGCAAGCGCTCAGCCATAACGCAATTCCTAATACCGCTGCGGTCGTTGCTGATCGTCGGTTGCGATTCACGGTTCCATGATAGGGCATTTGAGTTGCCGACACAGTGTAGCCGACGCAGTGTCGCAATTTGAGACGACCACTCTGACGGCGGAGCGGTACGCTCGTGGGAGGAAGAAACTAGAGGAATCTGGAAGAACTCGAGGAAACTAGCGGAGTTGAAGAAGTCGTCATCATGAGTACCCGGAAGTTGATCGGACTCTCGCTCATTGTCGGGCTGGCGATTCTGGTAGCAGGAACCGTTCAGCTGTTGATGATCGTCGGCTGATCGACTCTTGACACCGGTAATATGAAGCCCTCACGGGGAGGAAGTCCCATAGAGACGCAACACGATCTGATCGTTATCGGTGGTGGCCCCGCCGGGTATGCAGCCGCCCTGTACGGCGCGGGTGTCGGGTTGAACGTCGGGCTCGTTGAGAAGGGGACGCTCGGCGGTACTTGTCTCCACGTTGGATGCATCCCGGCAAAGGAGTTGTTGGAGACGGCCCACGTGTTCCGCACTGTCGCCAATGCCGGCGATTTCGGTGTGAACGCTTCGACGCCCGAACTCGACTGGGATGTCACGATGAAGCGTAAGCAGACCATTATTGATCAGTTGGTCGCGGGTCTGGGGTCAATGATGAAGGGCCGCAAGGTGACGGTCTACAACGGTATCGGGACCCTGGGTGCAGACAGGGCCGTTTCTGTGAGCGGCGACTCCGGGACGCGGGTGCTCACCTCCCAATCGGTGATTCTGGCCACGGGGTCATTGCCGCGCACGATCCCAGGATTTGAAGTCGACGGAAGATTCGTCATGACTTCTGATGAATTGTTGTCCATCGAGTCGCTTCCGAGCAGCGCTGCGGTCATCGGCGGAGGTGCTGTCGGCTGTGAGTTCGCCTCGATGATGGCTGACCTGGGAGTTGAAGTCACGGTTGTCGAGGCATTGGACCAGATCCTTGACGGCTGCGATGGCGACGCTGCCAAGGTGGTGGCGCGAGCCTTTAAAAAACGCGGAATCACAGTGCATACTTCAGCTCCGGTTCATGGGCATGCGGTCGACGCTTCGGGATCGCACACGACGGTGTCGTTCGGAGACGGCGGGTCTGTGGATGTGGAGTTGGTGGTGGTGTCGGTCGGCCGTCGCCCCAATGCCGGCCTGTTGGGCCTGAGCGGTACGGCGATCGTGGTCGACGAACGTGGATTTGTTCCTGTCGATGATCGTTGCCGGACCGCAGAACCGGGTGTCTGGGCGGTTGGCGACTTGATTGACACACCACAGTTGGCTCACGTGGCCTTTGCTGAAGGGATGCTGGCAGTCCGCGACTTGTTGGGGGAAGAACCAACGCCACTGGATCACCACAACACGCCGTGGTGTATCTACTGTCATCCTGAGGTTGCGTTCGCGGGCCATACAGAGGCGTCTGCGATTGAGGATGGTTACGAGGTTGTGACTTCATCCTTGCGGTTCATCGGCAACGGCCGAGCCAAGATCGTCGGCGACACCGATGGCATCGTGAAAGTAATCGCAGAGAAGCAAGCCGATGGAACGGGCGGGCAGATCCTGGGTGTCCACATGGTCGGACCCTGGGTCACCGAGCAGCTCGGTCAGGCGTATCTTGCCGTCAACTGGGAGGCCACGGTCGACGATGTGGCGGCTTTCATTCAACCGCACCCGACAATGAGCGAGCTCTTCGGAGAATCGGTGTTGTCACTGACCGGGCGTTCACTCCATGGTTGAAGGTGAACCGGATCGAGCGGCCGCTGCAACAGCAGCCGAGAACAACGACAACCAGATGAGAAGAGGGTTCGATGGCTGATGTGACAATGCCGCAGTTGGGTGAAACGGTCACTGAGGGAACTATCACTCGCTGGTTCAAACAGGTTGGTGACCATGTGGAGATGGATGAGATTCTCTACGAAGTTTCGACGGACAAGGTTGATTCAGAAGTGCCGTCGCCTGCCACAGGAACTTTGATCGAGATGTTTGCCGACGAGGGAGACCTCGTTGAGGTCGGACAGGTGCTCGCCCGGATCGGTGATGTGGGTGCCACACCCGCCGTGCCTTCGTCCTCGGCGATTCCACAGGACGCGCCGCGACTCGCCCCCGAACCTGAACCACAGCCGGCCCCAGCATCCGAACCGGTCCCAGCAGAACCAGTTGAAACCATGGGCGCAGGCCCGACTCCGGGCCCAGCCCAGCATTCGACGCTGCCTCCTCCTCCGCCACCGCCGACAGCAGCAGCCCCGACAGCCGCCGCATCCCCGATCGGGTCGTCGACCGGGGTGCCGAGCAATGAGCCTGCAGACAACCGGGACCCGTCGAGTCCGCTCATATCTCCAGTCGTGCGCCGGTTGATGGCCGACAGCGGAATTGACGCTTCAACGATCATCGGCACGGGTCTGGGCGGTCGCATCACCCGTTCCGATGTCGAAGCTGTGATCCGTTCCGGAGCACCACGAGCCCAGGCCTTCAGAGAATCGACGTTGCCGCCGCCTTCGGCGCCGCCCGCCGAGCCCGCTGCCGCACAGGGTTCTCCAACGCCGCCGGCGGTCGGCGCCGCGCCGCCGATCGAGGTCGCGGCGCGTGACAAGGTCGTCGCGCTCAACAACATTCGCAAGCGCACCGCAGAACACATGGTCATGTCCAAGAGTGCGTCGCCCCATGTGCTCACCGCCATGGAGGTCGACTATGAGGGCGTCGAGCAAGTGCGCAGGGCGGTCAAGTCGGGTTGGAAGGCCGAGGAGGGTTTCAGCCTCACCTACCTGCCGTTCATTGCCCGTGCGGTGGTCGACGCGTTGCGGGAGTACCCGCACCTCAATGCCAGTTTCGGCGGTGACCATCTAGTCGTCCATGACGAGGTCAACCTTGCTATCGCCGTCGACATCGACTTCAACGGCCTGCTGGCGCCGGTGGTCAAGGGCACTGAAGGGAAGCGGCTGCGCCAGGTCGCCCGCGACATCGTCGATGTCGCTGCCCGGGCGCGCACCAGGCAGTTGATGCCCGATGAACTCTCGGGGGGCACTTTCACGCTGACCAACGCCGGCCAGTACGGCACGATGATGCAGTTCCCGATCATCAACCAGCCTCAGGTGGCGATCCTGTCGACCGACGGCGTGGCCCGAAAGCCGGTTGTGGTGACTGATTCCTACGGCAACGAGTCGATCTCGGTCCATTCGGTCGGGGTGTTGGCGATGGCCTGGGACCACCGCGCTTTCGACGGGGCCTATGCCGCGGCGTTCCTGCACCGGGTCAAAGAGATCATCGAGACTCGCGACTGGGAGGCGGAGGTCCGCTGAGCGCGTCGCTGCTGGACGGTTCGGTTCTCGCTGAGCGGACTCTGCGGGTCCGCTGGCTGGGACGGGTTGGTTACCTCGATGCGCTCGCCTTGCAACGGTCGCTGTTCGCCGACCGCCAACACGAGTATCTGCTGTTGTTGGAGCACCCCCATGTTGTGACGACGAGCCGGCGCACCCCGGCCGAGCACCTGCTCGTCGACGTCGAGTCGCTCGGGGCCGAGCTGGTGGAGGCGGATCGGGGCGGTGACGTGACTTACCACGGCCCCGGTCAACTCGTTGCCTATCCCATTGTGGAGGTGCCGGGCCGTCGCGGTGGGGGGATGGCCGACACAGCCGCGTATGTGGCTTCGCTTGAACAGGTGTTGATTGAGACGCTTGGCGACCTCGGCGTGCATTCCGGTCGCCTCAGAGGCTGCACCGGCGTCTGGGTCGGGTCCGACACGGACCGGCCCGAGAAGATAGCGGCGGTCGGGGTGCGGATCGCGCGGGGGCGCTCCATGCATGGTGTGGCGCTCAACATCGACCCGGATCTGGGCTGGTTCGAGCGGATCGTGCCGTGCGGCATTGCCGACAAGGGGGTCACCTCGCTGGCCGCGCTCGGTGTCGGTGTTTCGATGCCTGAGGTGGTCGAGGTGTTCACGCAACGGGCTGCGGCCGTCTTGGCGCCGCACGGGTCGGTCGATTGCGCCGGGGTCGGGTTCAGGACCAGCCCCGGCGATCTTGCGCCGTTCAGTCGCGGCGAGGGCGCCGGCACCCCGGTCGGTCGTTCAGGAGTCGGTCACGGAACCGAGCCGCCGGCCCCGGCCCAGCCGCAGCCGGCCCCGGCAGTGGCGGGGCAGTTCTTTGAGCAGGCGGACGGGACCTCGGTGCGGTTGCTGGGCCGCCTCGCTCAAGCGGGCGCGACTGATCACGATCCGGTGCGGTTGCGTGCCCGCAAACCCCCCTGGATGCGGGTGAAGTTCGATCCCGGCCCCGAGTATCGCCGGGTCAGGTCCACGATGCGCGAGCTTGGACTCGTGACCGTGTGCGAAGAGGCGGGCTGCCCGAACATCTCCGAGTGCTGGAACGACGGCACGGCGACTTTCATGGTCCTGGGAGACCGTTGCACCCGGGCTTGCGGGTTCTGCTTGATCGACACGCGCCGTCCCGCGCCGCCCGATCCTGGCGAGGCGGCCCGAGTGGCTGAAGCGGTCGAGTTGATGGGCCTGCGTCATGCAGTTGTCACCATGGTGGCCCGTGACGACCTTGAAGACGGCGGCGCCGGCGCCGTGGCCGACGTCGTTGCCGCGATCCGTGAGCGCACGCCGCAGTGTCGGGTGGAGACCCTGGTCTCGGACTTCAAGGGATCCAGCGAGTCGCTCGAGAAGGTGTTCGATGCGCAGCCCGACGTGTTCAACCACAACATCGAAACGGTGGCCCGCCTGCAACGCGCGGTGCGCCCTTCGGCCGGCTATGCGCGCAGCCTCTCGGTGCTGGCCCGGGCCGTCACAGCCGGTTTGACAGCCAAGTCGTCGATCATCGCGGGGATGGGGGAGAGCGACGGCGAGATCAGACAGACCCTCGTCGACCTGTCTGCGGTCGGTGTCGACATCGTCACCATCGGCCAGTACCTGCGCCCGACGTCGCACCATCTGCCAGTAGCCCAGTGGTGGCAGCCTGAAGTGTTCGACGAATGGAAGCGCTTCGGCGAGTCGGTGGGAATCGGACATGTGGAGGCTTCGCCGCTGACCCGTTCGAGTTATCACGCCCGCCAGTCCGTGGACCGACTGGAGTCGGTTCCTGTGAAACCCGCGCGTTCTGCTACATGAGGCCCGCGCGTTCTGCTGCCTAGCCCTGATCGTTCATGAGAGTTCGTGAGCGGGGTTGGGTGTACGTGTTTTGGTGTGATTTCGGGGTTGGGGGTTGGGGTTTGGGTGTGTGGGGTTCGTGGGCGGGTGTTTTGGGGTCTGGTCAGGGTGTTGGGGCGTGTTGGGGCGTGTCGGGTCAGGGTGGTTCACAGGCCGTGTCGGGTCGGGGTGCGAAGAACTGTTTATGGGGCGCCGGGCCGGCAGGCGTGCAGTAGTTGTGGTGTTGTTGGCCACCAGTGGAGCAGGCGCAGGGTCCATTTGCGTGAGGAGCGCACGAGTCTGGCGGGTGTGTGCCATAGTTGCCAGCGGAGGCGTTTGGGGGAGGCTTTGGCGAGGGGTCCGTCGAGGCGGAGTTGTTGGAACCATTTCACCAGCGTCAAGCTGAGCGCGACGAGCTGTGTCCAGGCGGTGTTGGCGTTGTAGTCGCTGAAGGGCATGCGGGCCAGGCCGGAGTCTTTGAGGTCGGCGATGGTGTTCTCGATGCGGGCGTGGGCTCTGTGGTGGGCGTCGAGTTCGGCTGGGTCGCCTAAGGCGTCGGTGTAGAACCCGCAGCAGCGCCAGGCGCGGGAGTCGAACAGGCTGCGTTGAGCGCCGGGGTGAAGCGGCTCGCGGCGGGTGATGAAACGGGTCTTGTCGGGCCAGTCGGAGAGGTCAACGAAACTGGTGAGCTCCGCGACCTGGGCGCGTTCGTCGGGTTCTTGGTCGCGGCGTAGTGCCTGCTGCCATTTGTCGGGGTCGATGCGGTTGTGGTCGATAGCGGCTGTTGCCTGGTTGTTTGAGCGTGCTGTCATGAAGAACTCGACGTTGCGGGCCCGGCAAGCCGCGGCGATATGTGTGGAACAGCCCGCAGAATCAACACGCAACTGCAGCCGCCTGACCGGCACCGCGTCGTCGTGTTCGCGGTGCCCCGCAGCGACGGAAGCAGGAAGCTGCGCCACAGCAGCGTCGAGGACCTCTATATGGTCACAGATGTTGTTGGCCGCGGCGTTGCCGGGCCCCAGCATGACCGACAGCGGCTCGCCATCGTCGGTGGCACACAGCATCGGATGGAACCCGAACCCGCCCTTGAAATGCGTCGCCGTGCCGGTCTTGTTCTGCGAATGGACCTCCACCAGCGTCGAGTCGATGTCCAACACCACCGGAGCAGACGACTCCGTGTCGCCGCGGCGCTCCCACACAACGCTGCGCACACCAGCCACAGCCGAAGCGAGGCCCTCCAACACATCAGGACCCAAACCCCGCAACAGCCGATACAGAGTCGAATCAGACGCCACCTCCCCAAACAGCACCCGCTGAGCACGCAGATGCTCAATATCCGCGCACGCCTCCCCGCCACCCGCGAGCATCAACAACAAATGAACCAGCACCTTGCCCCGGTCATGGACCGGGGCCCGCTCACCAGCCGCCGGCACCACCGCCGACAACGCCTCCCCCAACCCCAAACCGTCAGCGAAACGCCCCAACGCGAACAAACCCGCATGCGCCGCGACCTGATCACCGCCGCCCGTCACCCTCACATCGCACGTGCTGCTAACCTGCATCTCGGAGATGCCCCTTTCTGTGGAACCGACAAGTGCTAACCAACACACATCGTCCCACACCAAAGGGGCTTTTCCGCGGACGCGCACCCCCCAACAACCCCAACACTCATGAACGATCAGGGCTAATGATGAGCCAAGTTCACAAGTCATGAGAAAAAGTCGGGTGGTGTGGGCGGTTCGTGTGGGGGTGACGCTCTGCGCGCCGCCGCGGGGGCGGTCAACGGATCGCCGTACAAGCTGCAGATGATCGGGGACACAGCGTGGAGGATGTCCGGCGCGCCCGACAACGAGATCGACATGTCCGTAGTCTCCGCGGCCATCGCCGCCGCCGAGGAAGAAACCGCCGCGAAGGTCGCGCTGCCCGCCTGGTACGACCTTTCTGAACGGGACCAGGAACTCCTTGCTGTGGTCGCGCGCAGCGGCGGGGAAGCAACACTGGACGAAATCCACCGTACCGTGCCGGTGTCAAGAACCGCCGCGGCCAACAACCTCAAACGGCTTACCGATCTCTGCTACGTGACCAAAGCGAGCCGAGGGTTGTTCCAGTTGTCGACCCTGGTCCCCCGAACGGTCATCCTCGAAGAGACAGCAGCAGGCAACGAACTTCGACTGCCCGAACCTGTCAGCTCAATAACGGCGCGGGGCAGCAAACCACGCTGCCGCAAGTTCATGCCGAGAGCACACGACTACTGCGTGCTCACGAAAGGACACGCAGGCGGATGCCGTTCGCAATAATCCACGCAGCCATGTTGGCGATGGTTGCTTCAAGCGAACCCAGCAACGGTTCTGCTGAAACGAACCGCACAGATGCAGGCACCGACTGTAGGTGTCGGCACAAACCCCGAACCGGCGTACAGACCCGCACCCCGCGGGCAGTCGGACAGCCGCGTGAAGCGTCCTTAGACGCAACCCCGCAACGGGGCGCCGCGTGATGCTCACCAAAACGCATCGTACGGCAACGGTTCCCAAAACCTCCGACGGCTTCGAGTCGTCGCTGTGGCCTTCGACGCAACCGGGAGGAGGAGGCGTCTCTGACCGCGGCTTGTCGCTCAGGGAAGGTCTTGACTTGGAAACGACTGGTGTTGGCGGTTCCTCAGGAGCAAACCTGCCGCCCTTGCCTTTGCCGTCGCTGTCTTTGCCCGCGGCGTTTCGTTATCGTGAACGTATGGCCATGTTCCCCGCCCTCGCGGGGATGAGTCGTAGCCGGTCATGACCGGCGCTCGGCCGGGTCGATGTTCCCCGCCCTCGCGGGGATGAGTCGTCACGCCCACTTGTTTGCTGCTGGCCCCTTCACGCCTCAGATGCCACTCTAAATTGTCGTCGTGTTCGACTTGCTTCACGATCTCAACGGGGGTGGGGTTCGGGGCGAACCCTGTTTCTGTCAGCCACAGTTTCGCTAGGAACACCCGGCGACTCGCTGTCATCTGAGTGGTCCGCGGCGCACTGAAAATATGTTTGTTCGCGCCGTGCAGCACTGAACTGATCCGCCCCAAGCAGCGGACTTCATCCTCGTCCACAACCACCGTCACCTTTTCCGTAGGACTCACCCGTGGTTCAGCAACACCGAAATACGTGTACTTCATCGCTACCGCATCTTCGAGGTTTTCAGCTTCCACTGCCGCCATGAACTGTTCGGCCAACTGACCGGCACGCGCCTCGATCCGCGCTCGCGGTTCGTCTAAGCGCGCCTTTCGGCCTCCGGTTGGGGTGGCACGCGGCTTCGCTTTCTTCGCGAACTGGCCCCCAACACCCTCCGGTGCTCCTTTGGGTTGGCGAAACGCGAATCGGCCCACAGGTCCATTATGGCCGATCCCCGCGCCGCCTATTTCTCGCAAGGCCTTGTCTCAGGTCGAAATCCAGCCTCCTAAGAGCAGTCACGGGATACCCGAGTCGCGTAGCACCTCACATCAGCGGCAGGTTCTATGCGGGCCGTTCTTGTGGGGAGGAAGCGCGCAGTAGGCGCGCGCTCTCGGCATCCATGCCCCGCACTTGATGTTCGGGACGGGCGCTGAGCGGGGCATTCCAAGATCACTGGCGGCATCGACGGCCTTGCAGAACTCTTTGTCGGAAGTGTCAGCGACGTATTCGAGCACTTGCGGCGCGCGGCGTTCAAGGTGGGCAAGCACGCCATTTCGCTGAGCTTCAAAACGTGGGTCCGCTTGCAGCGCCCCAGGCACAGCTAGCAGCCCGACAATCCGCTTGAGGACACGGGGGTTCGGGTCGTCTACATAACTGAACTTGCGTTTGTAGAACTCGATCCCATCTTCCAGCGAGTAGTTGCTCATCTGGTCAATCGAGGCGATGTCGATGTAGTCGCGCAGCTTTGGCCGGTACATGATGACATCCAATTTGGTCGCCAAGATGTCGGGTATGGACCCGACAGGCACTTCGTCGACGGAGATGGGGGCGTCAAGCCATTTCATCTGCGAGGGCTGCCGCTGTTCTGATGGCCTTGCCTGGAAAACGTCCACCTTGATCCCCCCGATCAGAGCGAAATAGCCGCCTGTCTCGCTGATTAGAACCTCTTGCTCGTATGAGTGCCCAGCGGGAAATGCCTTGTCGAGGTGCTTGTGCATCCGGCGGCGCAACGACCTGCCAGAGAAGTCCCTGAGCGTCATTATGTCCAGGTCCTCGCTGGCACGGTGCCGCAGGTGCAACGCGAGAGCGGTCCCCCCCATGAGGCGGCCTGAAGTCTTGTCTGCCAGCACAGCGGCCAGCGGCCAGAGTTCTCGCAGCTCTCTTGCTAGGAGATGTTCGCAGTCGTCAAGCAGGGACACGGGACCGTCGCCGCAGTTCGGAGTGGATGAGTTTGGCTGTGTCGCCTGTGTCGTAGCCGCGTGTTTCGGCCAGCGTCATCAGCGTTTCTGTAGATACGGAACTCAGCGCCCACGCCTCAGCAGACAGGTCCATGCTTCCGATAAGCGTGCCTGCGATATGCAGTTCGTCGCGTTCGAGGCTGAGTTCCGAAGCCTCTGCCCCGGACCAGAACAGCGGCCAGAACTGAGGAGGAACAGCACCGGGGACAGATGGCTCAGACATGGGTGCCCGACGACGCGGAAGATAGCCGAGCAGCCTCACGCATTCAGGCGTATATGTCAGCTCCCAGAGCCTCTTGATAGCAGGCCTGTATCCGTCGCGTATGATGCCGTCGCGGCGCAGAGCGATGCCGTCGGCTGAGAGTTCGTGGAGAATCCTGCGGGTCTGCCTTTCGGAGATGCCAGCGATTTCGGAGATTTTCGCGATGGTGGCTCCAGCGGGCCGCTGGCGGAGCGCGTTCAGCACTCTCCTAGTCCCAGCGCTGAGCCGCATCGACGGGTCTTCCCCTCGATCCGGTGAGTCGCCTGTTGCCGGAAGGCACGGCTTCTGTCGCGCCTCAGACAACTGACGCTCAACAGTGCTCGGTGACATTCTAGTGCCGTGCATAGATGTGCCCGTTACAGCAGTGAACTCCCTACGGCAGTCGCGGCATCGCCATTGCGTCCACCTGCGGCCTGGACGCTCTCGCTGGGTTGCGCGCAAGCTGCCGCAATGTGGGCATATGATTTTGTCGGGCCACCTGACATCGGCAATCCGGCGAGCAGCCTCGACATCTGCAAGGTTTGGAGCGTCGGCCATGTGTTCACAATACCATTCTTGGGGACTGAGCAGCAAAAAATGTCCGGGGTGCTGTGGTCAGATTTTGGCTGGAGGTGAGCCGTCCGACGGGCAGTAGCTCCGTTCGTTCTGTGCCCCCGACGCGAAGATTGAGGCTCTAACTGTTGGGAACCGTTCGTCCTGAACGCGCGGGTATGGTACGATTCTTACATGTCTCGGGCTCGGGCCGTAAACAGTGCAGGGTTCGACATAGTGGTAGTGGTCACCGAAGCACGCGATGATCTGGTCGGCTATAGACCACTTGGAACCTGGATAGTGCAAAGCGGCGCGTTGAAGTGTCTGACGGCGACTGTCCGGTTTGCGGTGAGAGTTCACTGCGGCGCGGGATCGCGGATGTCCTGGTGCTGCTGCCACTCGTCACTGCGCTCTTTCAACGCCGCAAGCAAGCCCTCCGATGTTGCTTCCTCCCCCGCCAACAACGCTTGCTTCGCGGCTGATTCAGCGACCACCACGAACTCGGCTTGGCTCAACGCGGCGACATGAGGTTCCGACACGACCCATTCCACGGTGTCCCAGTGGATCGCTTCGCCTCGTTTGCCGAGACGTTGCTTGAGGACCGCAGCAACTACGGACCATGACTGGTTACGACGACGGGCCGATGGCCGACATGCTCGACGCAGCTATCAGCGTCCGGTCCGATGGCTGAGATCAACGACTACAGCGATGTCCTGCCACGCGAAATGCGAGACGTTTGGCCCATCCTTCGGCGTTTTGGTATGGTAACGGAGGTACCGATGGGGAAACTGGTCGCTCAACGCTGGGGGGGGCAACGCCGCGGGGTTACGTGCCCGTGACCGGCGGGCAGGAGACTTCGAGGCGTACGTCCCTCACCGGGTGTTTGGCTGGCAGCCGGCGTTGAGCGCAGAGATCGCAGCGTTCGTCGCGCAGTCCGAACACGAGTTGCGGTCCACGGCGTCTGAGTTGACAGCGCTGGGGTCGAGCGACGGGGTGTTCTTCTGGGCTGAGTCGCTTGGTTCGTCTCGGATCGAGGGTGTGTCACCCGCGACCCGCAGGGTGGTCCACGCGCTGGTCCGCAGACAGCATTTCCCGGACCGGGAGTTCCACGACTCGGTCTTTGAGGTTGTGGGCAACATCGACGCGAACAACAAAGCGTTGGCGATGCTCGCCAACCGTTCGGAGCTGAAGCTGGGGTCGCTGCTCGAAGCGCATCGTGTGCTGATGGAACCGTCGCCGGCTCCGCGTCTCGGTGGGCTGGTCCGCACCGATCAGAACTGGATCGGAGGCAACGACTGGCATCCCCTCGAAGGTGATTTTGTGCCTCCACCGCCCGAGCATTGCGCGGGGCTGCTCGAGGACCTGCTGGAGTATGTCCGCAGCGACGATCACAGCCCGTTGCTGCAAGCCGCGGTAGCTCACGCCCAGTTCGAGACGATCCATCCCTTCGGCGACGGCAACGGTCGAGCCGGTAGGGGACTGCTGTACGGGGTCCTCAAGCAGCGTTGCGCCCCCGATGCGGTCATGCCGCCGGTGAGTTTGGCGTTGTCGCGCAACAAAACCCGGTATCTGGACTCGCTCGCTGAGTTCCAGGGGTTCGTCGGTGAACCGGGCGACCCGGCACGAACCGACGCAATCGTTGCGTGGTTGGAGGTGCTCGCAACGTCGGTGCATCAAAGCTGTGACGCGGTGCGCAACTACCGCAGCGCCGTGGAAACGTTGCAGCACAAATGGCGTGCGGTCGCGGGTGGTCGGCAACGGCGGTCCATTGCGTTAGCAGCGATCAACCATCTCCCGTTGCATCCGTCGATGACCCCGGGGTACTTGTCGTCGTTGACTGGGCACTCCGAGAAGCGGTGCGCTACTCCGCAATGCGACCTACCGGCGGTTCGTCTCGGGTGGCGTATCGGCGGTTCATCCAGGATTGAGTTCATCCAGCGTTCGGGCACATCTGGCATTGGGCGCATCTAGCATTGGGCACCATGTTTGCGCAGCGGCTCGACCGGGCCCGAGAGAAGATGGCCTCCGACGGGGTGGATGTGCTGCTGTTGTCGGTCGGCGCCGATCTGCCGTACTTCTGCGGCTACGAGGCGATGCCGCTGGAGCGGATCACGATGCTGGTGGTGCCCCGCGACGCTGACGCCACGCTGGTCGTGCCGGGCTTGGAGGCTCCACGGGTGACGCCCCGTCCTGAGGTGTTCGCGGTGAAGCCGTGGTCTGAGACCGAAGACCCGATCGCGCTGATAGCGACGCTGATGGGGCCTGCGTCGACTGCCGCGGTCGGTGATCACACGTGGTCGGGTTTTCTCGTTGACCTGATGTCGGCTCGACCCGCAACGGACTTCCGCCGGGCCAGCTTGATCACCAGTGGAATCCGTTCGGTCAAAGACGCTGCGGAGATCGACCGGTTGCGCGCCGCCAGCAGTGCGGTGGATGCGATCGCGCAGCGTCTCCAGAGCGGTGAGATACCTCTTGTCGGCAAAACTGAAGCCGAGGTGTCGGCTGAACTCGGTCGCCAGATCATCGCCGAGGGCCATGATCGGGTGAACTTCGCCATCGTGGCTGCGGGAGAGAACGCTGCCAGCCCGCACCACGAGGCCGGGTCTCGGGTGATCGCCGAGGGCGAGGCGCTCCTCTGCGACTTCGGTGGCACGATGATCGGAGACGACGGCGTCGGCTACTGCTCGGACATAACCCGCTGCGTCTGGGTGGGTTCCCGCCCGGATCGCGAGTATCTGGAGGGCTATGCGGTTCTGCACGAGGCTCAGGCGGCGGCGGTGACAGCGGCTGTGGTCGGGACTCCCGCACAAGATGTCGACCGGGCATCCCGGGAGCGGATCACTGCGGCCGGTTTCGGCAGCTACTTCATTCACCGAACGGGGCACGGGATCGGGGTTGAGGCGCATGAGGACCCCTACATTGTGGAGGGCAACACGGCACCACTGGTAGCGGGCAATGCATTCTCGATCGAGCCTGGGATCTACATGCCTGACCGTTGGGGCATGCGCCTCGAGGACATTGTCGTTGCGACAGAGGCCGGTCCCGAGCCGTTGAACCTGGTGGACCATCATCTCGCAGTCGTCGAGGCATAACGAGTCGGCCCAAGCGGTAGCTTGACTCGGTGATCCGCATTGACGCCGCCACGGTCCTCGTGCAGTGGGCGGCGGGTGGTTGGGTTTAAAAAGTGTTTGTTGACTCGAGCCAGAACTCACGACACAAGACGACGATCGCTCCGTATTCGCTGCGAAGGGCGGGACGGCCCGCAGGAGATGCGTGTTGGTGGCCCATGCTCAACATCCCAGCATCGACAGGGGTGCAACGGTCACTCCGTCAGCCCGCTCCCAGCAGCCCCCGGTAGCTGTGAGCACGAGCAGTCGGGCCGGCTCGCCGATCACTGCTGTGTCCACCCGGTCCCGCAATTTCACCAGGGACGCCGCCGCCTCTTCCACCGCGCCGGAACCGCCGAGCTTGACCTCGACCGCCATCCAAGCCCCGTCGCGGCGTTCCAGGATTGCGTCGGCCTCCAGACCCGTGTTGTCCCGGTAGTGATGGACGCTGGCATCGCTTGCCTGGGCGTACACCCGCAAATCGCGAACGGCCATGGACTCGAATAGGCAGCCGAGTGCCTTGCGGTCAGCGAAGAGCCGGTCGGGATTCGAGCGCAGGGCGGCGACGGCCAAGGCCGGGTCGACAAGATGCCGCTTCGGAGTCTTGCGCAATGTCGACTTGGACTTCAGATGAGTGGACCACGCGGGTTGGTCCTCAACCGCGAAGATGCGAGCCAAAGCGTCCAAGTACGCCACGAGAGTCTCATGCGACACTGCCTTCGCCCGTCCGACGTCTTCGGCGAGAGTCTTTACGGGTACTGGAGATGCAGAGTGTCGGGCAAGGGAAACGAGCAACCGCCGGATGTTCTCCGGGTTGTGGTCGACGGTAACGGCGCGAGGCATGTCCACTCGCGCGATCTCGCCCAAGTAGTCGTCCAAGAATATCTGCGCCTCAACTGGCGTCATGGCGCGGCACGCGGGCCACCCGCCGCGGCATAGCCAGTCCACAATGTGGCGCAGTTCGATGTCGCCTTCTCTGCTCGGAGTTGAACGCAGTCGGGTCGAGACGGTCTTTCCGGCGAACAGCTCAGCAAGGCTTATGGTCCCGTCGGACGCGCCGCTCTCCTGCAAGGACATGGGGCGCATCCGAATCCGGGATACACGGCCCGCGCCAGAGTGGCGGGTTATGTCATCAACAGGATTCGCCGAAGCAGTGAGAATGAACTGGCCCGGGCCCGGCCCGTCGTCGCTCGCGCGACGCACTCTGTTCCACAGCAGCGGAGCTGCCGACCATTCGTCCAACAGCAGGGGGTGGGGGCCTTCGCCCAATGGCAGGGTGCCATGTACCGCGTGCTCGCGGGCGTCCAGGTCGGTGTCAAGCAAATACTCACGGTTGGCGAACTGGCGGGCAGTCGTGGTTTTCCCGCATCCACGCGGACCCTCGATGAGCACGGTGGGCATAACTGAGAGCTTGGCCGCTATCTGGTTGTCGACAACACGAGGAATATATGAAAAAGCATGGTCAGTAGCGTTCACTTGAAGAATTGTAGCTTATTAATCTGAAGAATTACAATAATATTGTCCGAATGATTGTAACATGTTACGCCAAGCCCCCCTCACACAACGATCAGGGATATCAATCACAATCACTCTGTCGTTCATGACGTTCGATGACAACATGGCCGATTGAAGCTTCGGCGGTGGTGTGACCCGTTCGCGGGTGGCCGGAACGCTCGCCGCGGGCAACGCGTTCTCGATCGAGCCTGGGATCTACATGCCTGACCGTTGGGGCATGCGCCTCGAGGACATTGTCGTTGCGACTGAGGCCGGTCCCGAGCCGTTGAACCTGGTGGACCATCATCTCGCAGTCGTCGAGGCATAACGAGTCGGCCCAAGCGGTAGCTTGACTCGGTGATCCGCATTGACGCCGCCACGGTCCTGGTGCAGTGGGCGGCGGGTGGTTGGTTCTTCTTGTGGGTCACTACCCGGAGTCGTGAGGTCGGGCTCGGCTACGGCTGGTTGCAGCGAACGATCTTTCTTGTCATGGCGGCGGGTTCGCTGGTCGCAGCGTTGGCGACGCAAGTGGTATGGACACGAGAGGTGGCCACGCTGGCGTTCATGGTTGCGGGTGGGGTTGCTCTGGCGGTGTCGATTGCTCGCCGCTCAGCGGGTGTGTCGGGCCGGCGGGAACTTCGCGAACGGCGTTCGGCACGCGTGGCGGAGATGACTGGCATTGATCGTGCAGAGCCGGCATTTGATGACTCTGCGGTGGAGTTCCCCCCGCACCTGGATCTGGTCGCGGCAGCGGTCGGCCTGGCCGCGGTGCTGTTCGCCTCGGTCCACGCAGGCGATCCGGTGGCCCTGTCGGTCGCCCGCGGTCTGGTCAGTGCGTTGTTTTTAGGTGTCGTGTCCGACGCCATGCTGCTCGGCCACTGGTATCTGGTGCAGCCCGGTTTGGCGAGGGGGCCGATCCTGGAACTGGTTCGCTGGACCGGCATTGTCTGGGTTCCCGAGACGATCCTGCTGCTGTGGCCGACTGGGATGGTGTCGGTGCTCAACGGCACTATCGACGACGCCTACAACGGTCTGCTCGGCTGGTTCTGGGCAGCGTGTGTGGTGACCACTGTCGCACTGGTTGCTGTGACTCGCGCAGCGTTGCGCGAACGTGCCTATTCCGCGGTCATGGCCGCGACCGGTCTGATGTACCTGGCCATCCTGACCGCCTTCGGCCAAGATCTCGTAGCCCGGATCCTGCTGGACACCTGATCCAGCCTGCGCCCGGCGTAGGCACCGCGCGGCTCCGGCTCCGGCTGCGCCCGGCGTTGGCACCGCGCGGCTCCGGCTCCGGCTGCGCCCGGCGTTGGCACCGCGCGGCTCCGGTTGCGCCCGGCGTTGGCACCGCGCGGCTCCGGTTGCGCCCGGCGTTGGCACTGCGCAAGTACACTCGGTGGCGTGCCCAGAGCGATTTGGAGCGGAAGCATCAGCTTCGGACTGGTCAACATTCCGGTGCGTCTGTTCACCGCGGTCCGGCGCAAGACGGTCCGGTTCAATCAGATCGACTCGTCCACGGGGGAGCGCGTCAAGCAGAAACTGGTCTCGGGCCCCGATGGCGAAGAGGTTCCCAGGGAACGGATCGTGAAGGGGTACCCGCTGGAAGACGGCAACTATGTGACGGTGTCTGAGGAGGAGATGACCGCGCTCGATCCCGATATGGCACGCACGATCGACATGGACGAGTTCATCGACCTGGCCGACATCGACCCGATCTTCTATGACAACGCCTACTATCTGGTCCCCGGCGATCAGGCGGCAAAGCCCTACAGGCTCTTGGCCACCGCCATGGAGGAGGCGCAAAAGGTCGGTATCTGCCATTTCGTGATGCGCTCGAAACGGCGTCTGGCCGCGGTGCGCCCGGTTGACGGGCGGCTGTTGTTGTCGACGATGCTGTATCACGACGAGATCGTCGACCATTCGGAGATCGACGGATTCGACCTGCTGGCCGATGTTGAGGTCGACGAGCGGGAGCAGGCGATGGCCGAGCAGTTGATCGCCACGCTCGATGCGACGTTCGACCCGACCCGCCACAGCGACGTCTACCGCGAGGCGGTGCTGGAGTTGATCGAGCGCAAGGCCGCGGGGGAGGCGGGCGACGATCTGATGCGAGCGCCCGCGGCCACCTCTGACAAGGTCATTGATCTGATGGCAGCGCTCGAGGCTTCGGTGAACGAGGCCAAGAGGGCTCGCGGGCGTCGCCCGTCCCTGAGCGACGACACAGCAGGCGCCGGGGCCGGCCGACGCGAAACAGCAGCCGGCGCCCGCCCGCCCCCGAGCGACACAGCAGCCGGGGCCGGCCCGTCCCTGAGCGACGACACAGATGCTGGGCAGGTCGAGCCGTCTGAGCGCTCTGCGTGATCTTTGCTGATGGCTGAGGCCGAGCGTGTCCGGGTCAACGTCGGCAACCATCGTTTGTCGGTCAGCAACCTCGACAAGGTCCTGTATCCGTTGGTCGGCTTCACCAAGGCTCAAGTGATCGACTACTACGTCCGTGTAGCGCCCTCGTTGCTGCCACACATCTCAGATCGGGGCATCACCCTGCGACGATGGCCCGACGGGGTTGCCGCAGAGTCTTTCTTCGAGAAGCGCTGTCCGTCTCATCGGCCCGGTTGGGTAGGCACCTGTGCAGGCCCCGGTGATCGTCGAGGCGGTATCGACTATTGCCGGTTGGACTCTGTAGCGGCGCTGGCCTGGACCGCGAATCTGGCCGCGCTCGAGATCCATTCCCCCATGGCCCGTTGCGGTGAGACCGATTCGCCTTCAATGGTGGTGTTCGATCTTGACCCGGGCGCTCCGGCGACGATGATCGAATGCTGCGGTGTGGCTCTGGAGATCCAGTCGGTGTTGCAGAGCGTGGGTTTGGCGTCGTTCGCCAAGACTTCCGGCAACAAGGGATTGCAGCTGTATGTGCCGCTCAATTCACCGCACACGCATGCAGACGCCTCTGATTTCGCTTTGGCGGTGGCGAGGATGCTTGAACAGAACTTCCCGGAGTCCGTGCTGTCCGACATGAACCGCAGGCGCCGCGTCGGCAAGGTGTTCATCGACTGGAGCCAGAACTCGCGCCACAAGACGACGATCGCCCCTTATTCGTTGCGCGGCGGGGATCGGCCCACAGTGTCGACTCCGCTGAGCTGGGACGAGGTCGCCGACGGCGCCGGCGGCGAACCGCTTATTTTTGAAGCTGCCGATGTGCTTGAACGGATCGGGGAGTTCGGCGACCTGTTCAAAGGCACGGTCACGGTACAACAACAACTCCCCACAGCCGCCACTTGATCCGATCTGTCTGTCGGTGTCCGATCTGCCCGCCGGTGTCCGCCGGTGGCCCGAGCGGCCCCGTGAGCGCAGCGAACAAAAGAGAGGCAAGTGGAATGCAGCGAACAAGAGCGGCCCCGCGGAGCGCAGCGAGCAAAGAGCGGGGGACAACAGGTCTCTTGTGAACCCACGATGTTCAATCCCCGCGCGCGTTCTTGTACTACAATTGCGGTTCCGAGCGTCCCGTCCAACCCTGGCCGACAGATCAGGGTAGGGGCGCCGATCATTTGTGGGAGGTAACCGAGATGCGTTTGAGTCCTCTTGGCGGTGGCGTTGTGAGCGGGGCCAGTCGGCAGCGTGTTCTGTTGGCGGCGCTGGCGGTTTCGTTGGTGGTGGCTTTGCTGGCGGTGGCGCCGCAGCGGCCTGCCGGCGCGCAGTCCGGCCCGACGGCCAACGCGGACGGGACCTACACCGTCCCGGCTGACTGGCTGCTGATCCCGGAAGGGGTCAGGCGGGGCCAGACGTTCCGGCTGCTGTTCTTGACCGCCACCTGGAGTACTGCCACGTCCACCTCCATCACCACCTACGACACGTTCGTGCAGGGAGAGGCCGGTCGCACCACCGGGAACCGGAACCAGCAGGGGCATCCGGCGATCCGGCCGTATGCGTCGCTGTTCAAGGTGGTGGGGTCGACGCTGTCGGTCGCTGCACGTGACCACACTGACACGAACCCGTCCACTGACGGCGCCGGCGAGCCGATCTATTGGCTGAACGGGCCTCGGGTGGCCGCGGACTATGCCGGGTTCTGGAGTGGCACTTGGGAGAACTGGGCTGAGGTCGACCGCCGCAATCAGCAGGGCGGGCAGGCCCACACTAACTGGCCCTACACCGGCACCAACAACGACGGCACCAAGCATGCGACCGGCGTGTTGGGCAGCTCCGTCAACTCAGCCATCACGGGCCGGTTCGCCGTGGCCGGCTCTTTCACCGGCGGCCCGCTGAGCCACGTCCTAGCCCAGACAGGGAGCACTCACCAGAACTCCTTCTACGGGATCTCCCCGGTATTCAAGGTGGCTTCGGATCTGGCGGATCAACCGGATCTGGTGGAATTGAACACGAGCGATCTGAGCATCGACGAACACCAGAATTGCCCGTCGGGCGTGACCAGTGCGGGAGCAACCCTGAATTCGGGTTCCTATACGGTGCGGCTGACGGGGGACCCCGGTCCGGGCCGTTATGTGAATGTGGACATTTACGATCCCGGTGACATGGGTGTGGGCGCCCTCGCCGACGACATCGGCAGGCACGCGGGATATTCAGTGCTGCCGCGCCCGGATACGAGGGGCCGCGTTTCTGTGGAGAACACCCATGTCCGCCGTTGGCGCGGTTGGAGCGGGACCCCGCCGGTGAACGTGGATCTCGGCCACACCCGGCTGTATTTCGATTCGTCGAACTGGAACACGCCCCGAACGGTGACGGTGCGAGTTCATTGCGCGAAGCATCATTCTCTGCGACAGCCTGTGGAGATCTGGCACAGCGCCCGGGTTCACGGCGGGCCTGTCGTCTATGAGGACGTGTACTTGGAGTATCCCGAGACAGAGGGGATCACCAGGCCCAGAACGTATTGCACTCCAGCTTTGAAAGGGTGTGGGTTGGAGACTCCCACTGCAGGAGAGATCGTCACGGTTGCTCGGCGGGTCATCCCCCAGGCGCAGTACCGGAGCGTGCGGGCGTGGGTGACCGACCACGACGTGCCCCAGACACAGGCCACCTATGCCCAGGAGCTCACGGGGTACGCGGGTTCCACCTCCGGCAGGGGCGGGGTGCTCAAGACCACCTTGGCGTGGCGGTGGGCGTTGCCCGGCGAGACGGGCAACGAGTACGCGCATGCGAACGAGAACTTCGACCGGTTCGAGGTGTCGATGACCGCCTCGGGCCAGGCTGCACAAGAAGCGATCATCCCGGCGAAGTATCCGTGGGACAAGACTGAGTGGTCGGTCGCTTTGACCGTGCTGGGCCTTCCGGCGACTGACTGGGGCGTGGTTCCCACCCCGGTTCCCTACCGGGTCGCCGTCACACCGGTGACAAATTCGGGAGACCGGGCGGTCGGGGAGGTCTTGCAGTTCTGCTTCGAGATGGCTGACACTCGCGGCTACGGCGTCTGGTTTGCGCGCAGCATCGCCTGCACCGGGGCCATAGGCACCCCGGTCACTGCTCGGCAGCAGACTGCTGCGGCGCCGACGCTGAGCATCGCGGCGGACACGGCGTCAGTCACCGAAGGGGGCGACGTCACCTTCACCGTCACCGCCGACCGGGCGCCGGCGACCGACCTCGCGGTGAACGTCGTCGTCGAGGAGTACATGGGTGAAAGGCTGGACTACATCGGCCGAGGACTCGCCAGTTCGATCACGCTGGCCGCGGGTCAGACCACGGCCTCTTGGACCGTCACCGCCTACTCCGACAGCGAGCCCCGCACCGACGGCCGGCTTGAAGGGCGCATCGGGCCGGGCGACGGGTACACGGTGGGTGAGCCGTCGGCGGCGGCTGTGGCGCTGCTCGACGACGACAATTACGTCAGGCCCGAGGTGAGCATCACCGCGGCCGACGGGGGCGCCGAGGGCAGCTCTGCCGGCTTCACCATCACGGCTGATCCGCCGCCGGTGATGGGTCTGGTGGTGGACGCCACGGTCTCGGCCACCGGCGACTACGGGGTTGCGACCGGTCCGATGTCGGTTCTCATCGGCCCGTCGGGTTCGGCAACGCTTGTCGTCGGCACCACCGACGACAATGTCGAAGAACCCGACGGGACGGTAACCGCGACCCTGAACGCGGACGCCGGGTACACCCTGGGGTCCAGTTCGTCGCAGACCGTGAGCGTCACCGATGATGACGATTCCCCGCAACCAGCCCCGCAGCCGGCGCCGCAACCGCAGTCGGCGCCGCAACCGGCCCCGCAACCGGCCCCGCAACCGGCGCCGCAACCGGCCCCGCAACCGGCGCCGCAACCGGCCCCGCAACCCCAGCCGGTGCCACAACCGCAACCCGCCGCGCAACCGCAACAGTCGGCGCCGCAACCGGCGCCAACCCGAGTACCAACACCGCAGCCGGTGTCGTCGGTGGTGTTGGAGCCTGTGGTCCTGTCGGTGTCAGACGCCGAAGCGGAAGAGGGCCAGACCCTGGACTTCGTGATCAGCTTGAACCGGGCGTCGCAAACAACTGTCGAGGTCGCCTACAGCACCCTGCGCGGTGAAGCCACCACCGACGACTACACGTTCACCAACGGACGGGTCGTCTTCCGACCAGGCGAAACCCGTAAAACTGTTCACATCCGAACAACAGTCGACGACATCAACGAACAACCGGAACGGATGATCCTCTACCTGGCCCGCGTCGACGGCGCTGAACCCGACCGGCGCAGCGCCACCGGCACCATCAACAACAACTGAACAACAACGCACAGCGCCGGCAACAAAACATTATGTACCTGGGGGGTTCCCCGACGGTTCGTGTCCATGCCGTCCTTCAGGCACGAAGCGGTCCGCCGGCGCTTCGACGGGCGCTACGTGACGGCATGATGGCCGCCGAGGTTCACTGTAGGTCTGCCGGCGCCTCGATGGGCGCTGCTCTCGGTGTTGAGCTGTTGACCGCGGCGGGGGCGCGACTGTATGCCGGTGTCTGGTCGCGCCGGGATGTGTTGTTGTGGTTGTACACCCCCTGGGACTCGAACCCAGAACCTGCGGATTAAGAGTCCGTTGCTCTACCGATTGAGCTAGAGGTGCGCGAAGGAGCCGGTGACGATTCTACGGGTGAACGAGGGGACTCGAACCCCCGACCTCCTGGACCACAACCAGGCGCTCTAACCAACTGAGCTACGCCCACCATGTCGACCTCGAACCGTGCCCGCGGCCCAGTCCAAAGCCGAGCAACAGCGTAGCGGACTGCGGCGCTCGGCGTACGATTAATCCGCCTCCGTAGCTCAACTGGATAGAGCAGCGAGCTTCTACCTCGCAGGTTGCAGGTTCGAGTCCTGTCGGAGGTGCGGTGTGATCGACGTGTATCGCTAGGGCTTAGCGGGTGAACTCGTGGATCACGCCGCTGCCCCTTGATCTGGTTGTTGGGGGTGTTTGTTGATTTCTGGTTGTTGGGGTGTTTATAGTTGGTGTGTTCAAGGGTGTGTCTGTTCTCTGTCCGGACTGGTTCGGGGGGGTGTCCCTGTCTTGTTGTCAAGCGGCGTGAGGGAGTTTTTTGGTTTGGGGTTGGTGTTGGGTTGGTTGGTAGGGGGTTTGGGTTTTGAGCATGGCCAAGATGATGTCGCAGCGTTTGCGGGCGACGCAGGTGACGGCTGCGTTGTGGCGTTTGCCTTGTAAGCGTTTTTGTTGGTAGTAGGCGCGGGCGTTGGGGTCGTGTTGGGTGGCGACGAAGGCTGCGGTGAACATTGCGTTTTTGAGTCGGTGGTTGCCGCCTCGGGGTTTGCGGGTGGTGTTGGTGGTGCCTGATTGCCAGTTGACGGGTGCGAGTCCGGCGTAGGAGGCGAGGCGGCTGGGGTTGGCGAAGCGGTGGGGGTCGCCGATCTCCGCGAGGGTTCTGGCTCCGGTCCGCGGGCCGAACCCGCACAGGCTAGAGAGGACTTTTCCCAGGGGGTGCTCCATGAACACGTTGTTGATGTCCACGGCGATCTGGTCGCGGCGCACGCAGATGCGGTCGAGGTCTGCGGCGAGGTCGCAGATGGTTTCGCCCCAGGCGGTCTCGGCTGTGACTGTGAGACTCTGCGCGTCGAGCGCAGCCCAGATCGCCTCGGTGAGGCGTTGAGCTGCGCGCGGTGAGCGTTTGGCGATGCGGTTGGCTATACGGGAACGGCCGGCTGCTCGAAGCGCTGTGGGTGTGCCCCAGCGCGTCAGTGCGTCGCGTACGCCTGCGCTGGTGGTCACCTTGTCGCCTATGGCCCGTTCCAACGCTGGTGACACCGCCAACAGGGCGTCTCTGAGGCGGCTGGCGCAGCGGGTGGCGTCAGCGGCGAGGTCGGTGTCTCGGCCGTTCAAGACACGCAGTTTCGCCAGCAACTCGTCGCTGGGAGAAGTCCAACTCAGGCGGTCGGCGTTGCGGCGGGCGTAGTCCGCGAGCACCCAAGCGTCTTTGGGGTCGGTTTTGGCCGCCCCCGCATACAGGTCCGCGGCGCGGCGCATCGCCAGCCCCGTCACATACGCAACCGGGACCTGCCGGCGCGCGGCCGCCTCGATCAGCAACGACGCCGGCGAACTGGTCGTGTCGATCACCAACGCCACGCTGCCATACACCCCAGCATCGTCGATCAACTGATCGATCGCTGCCTCGTCGTTGCGCACCGGCCGAGCCGTCACCTCCTCACCAGTCGAAGTTATTGCACAGGCGTAATGATCGCCTTTGGCGACATCGACACCGACGAACACCTCAACGTCGGCATGAACCGAATCTGACATGACAAAAGCTCCTTAGCTCTGGGATAATTCCAAATTCGGATGCTCCCGGAGCCTGCGCCTCAACCACTTTACATTCAGCTCTAAAGCATGTCCCTGTAAGAGGTCCCAGACACCCGACCACAGCAGGCGACAACACCCCCCAAGCCATCAAAGTGACAGGGGGTTACAGTCCTACCCACCGCAGCGAGCAACCAACCCCGACATTGCCACACCAGGGCCACCAACAAGGTAAAGGGGGTGCCTGTTCATGAGTTTTGTGGGAGGTGGCCTGGATGTGGTTTAGTGTTGGTGGTGGTGTTGTGGGTGGGTTTGGTCGTTGGCGTGTTTTGTTGTCGGTGTTGGTGTTGTTGTTGGTGGTGTCTTTGTTGGTTGTGGCGCCGTCGTCGCGGCGGGTTGCTGCGCAGACTGTTCCGACGGCCAACGCGGACGGGTCTTACACGGTTCCGCGTGACTGGCCGCTGATCCCGTCGGGGTTCGGGCCGGGCCAGACGTTCAGGCTGTTGTTCTTGACCACCACATGGATTGATGCCACGTCCACCGATATCGCCACCTATGACGCGCATGTGCAGGCGGAGATCGGCAGGACTTCCGGGAATGCGAACCAGATCGCGCATCCGTCGATCCGCCCGTATGCGTCGTTGTTCAAGGTGGTGGGTTCGACCGCGTCGGTGGACGCCATCGACCATACCGGCATGAACCCGGCCTCTGACGGTGTGGGGGAGCCGGTCTATTGGCTGAACGGGCCTGAGGTGGCGGCGGAATACGCAAGGTTCTGGCAGGGGCGAGGAGGTTGGGTAAACTGGGCGGAGGCCGACCGACGCGACCAGGCAGGGGGCCGGTCCCCCGACGACTGGCCTTGGACCGGCACCTACGACAGCGGCACCAAGTCCACGCAGCCGCTGGGCAACAGCCCTGACGTCACCCAGGGCCGATTCAAAGTGAACGACAGCGATACCGGCACGTTAAACTATACTGCTGCTCCACGCACCCAGACGCACTCCCTCTACGGGATTTCGCCGGTGTTCGTGGTGGAGGAGCACACTCTGAGTCCGGTTTTCGGTCGTGCTGATGCGAGCAAGACGACGGTGGAGGTGCTCCGTTCTTCTTATGACGGGGTGGTTCGTTATTCTTATGACGGGGTTGATCCTTACGACCGCAGCAATGTTTATGTGGATGACCGGCCGGGGGCGTCGTTCATGGTGGAGGAGCCTTCGTCTTGTGTTGCGGGTGCGGGTGTGGACACCAGTGTCTATCATCCGGATAAGTCGACTTATGGGGCGTATCAGAAGTTGACGTACACGGTGGCTCTGTCGGGGCCGCCGCCGGCTCCTCTTGTGGGGGTGCCTGGGGCGGTGGTGGTTGTTTACGGTCCTGAGGACAAGCATCCGAATAGCAACAGGGATTTCAGGGAGCAGTACGGTCAGATCTTCAAGGAGCAGATAGCGATTGTGGGGCGTACGAGCCCGATGCGCGGGATGGGCAACCAGCTGCCTTTGGGTCGTGTGTCGGTGCCCACGAGCCGTCTCTTTTTCACTGAGACTGATTGGAATGTGCCTCAGGAGGTGGAGGTGTGGGTGCGTTGCGCGGACTCCCATGATGATTGGGAGGACATCCATATTTTCCATGGGGTGTATCCCTTGGGCACTACCGGCGGTCTGGGCAAGCCGGCCTCAGCGGACTGGTTCGAGGCGGCGGTGACGGTCATCGACGCTACGGGGTCGTCGCCGCGGCCGTCTGATCTGTCGTCGTCGGATGCTTATGCGGGGCGGGTGCATGTGCATGTGGAGCCGCGCGGGGGTTTCGTTGTTAGGGACCGGAATTGGTTGGTGCCGGTTCAGTTGCATTGGCGTACCGCCCGTGTCGACGCGTTGTTGGCCAGGGGTGCGTTGTATCAGGAGAAGGTGAACGACGCGGCGGCGGCTGAAAAGAATTTCCGCAAGTTCGCGGTGAGGGTGGAGGGCATGGCTATGGGCATGTCGGATCCGCGTTCTGACGGCGGGCCGACGTATTCCGACGGTGACCGGCTGCCGACGGTGTTGGACTGGGACGTGTCGGTCGAGAAGCTGGTCAAGGGACGCGGCGACGAGTTCGAGAATTATTTCCCGGCGTATTTCCGGACCCTGGATCTGTCTAAGGACTCGGTTGTGCGCAGCCCGGGCAGTCCGCTCTACCGGGTGACGGTGACGCCGTACTCGATCCGCGGGAACCCGGTGCCCGGCGAGACGGTGCAGCAGTGCATCCGTGTGCGCACTCCTGGTGAGGATCCGGTCACCGGGGTGGGCGCTACCGAGCACAAGGCGTTCTACCGGGTTTCCTGCCCGTCGAGTTTCCCGGAGGCGCCGGTGCCGGCCCGGGCAGAACCCCAGGTCCAAGCAGAACCCCAGGTCCAAGCAGAGCCGTTGACGTTGACGGTCACGACCGCGGCGCGGTATGTGGACGAGGGGTCTGACATTGTGTTCACTGTCGCTGCTGACCGGGCGCCGTTGTCGGACACGACAGTGGGTTTGTATGTTTCCCAGGAGATGGGCGAGGGTTCGGACTATGTCGGCGCCGGGCAGGCTGTGTCGGTGACGCTGCCGGCGGGGCGGAGCACAGTGGACTGGACGTTCACGGCCTACGACGACGACCAGAAGCGTGCTGACGGGACGGTCTCGGTGCGGGTGGACCCCAGCGACGTTTACAGGGTGGCTGACCCGTCTGGTGTGAACATACCGTTGATCGACGACGACCCGGACCCTGTTGAGGATCCCCCGGTTGTGGTTGTGCCGGACCCTGTTGAGGATCCCCCGGTTGTGGTTGTGCCGGACCCTGTAGTGAGCATCACTGCCGGGCCGGGTGTCGCCGAGGGCGGCGACGCGAGTTTCACGGTCACCATCGACCCGGCGCCGGGGTCTGCTCTAGATGTTGAAGTGACTGTGTCGCAGTCCGGTGACTACGGTGTCAGCACCGGCACACAGACAGTGACCGTGCCCGCCGGCGGGACCACAACGTTCACGGTCGCCACTGTCGACGACAACGTCGACGAACCCGACGGGACGGTCACAGCCACGGTCGCCGCCGCTGACGGTTACACAGTATCGACCACCCACAGCACAAGCACCGCGACGATCAACGACAACGACAACCCCCCACCACAACCCGCCCCACAACCCGCACCACAACCCGCACCACAACCACAACCACAACCCGCCCCACAACCGGCCCCGCAACCAACACCGCAGTCAGCGCCGCAACAGTCGGCGCCGCAACCGGCGCCAACCCGAGTACCAACACCGCAGCCGGTGTTGGAGCCTGTGGTCCTGTCGTTGTCAGACGCCGAAGCGGAAGAGGGCCAGACCCTGGACTTCGTGATCAGCTTGAACCGGGCGTCGCAAACAACTGTCGAGGTCGCCTACAGCACCCTGCGCGGTGAAGCCACCACCGACGACTACACGTTCACCAACGGACGGGTCGTCTTCCGACCAGGCGAAACCCGCAAAACTGTTCACATCCGAACAACAGTCGACGACATCAACGAACAACCGGAACGGATGATCCTCTACCTGGCCCGCGTCGACGGCGCTGAACCCGACCGGCGCAGCGCCACCGGCACCATCAACAACAACTGAACAACCGAGACAAGACGCTGTTGATGCATCACGAACCATGTCGTCGATGCGCCGGGAGTATTCGGATTCTGTCGATGTGACAGATGACGACGACCCGGTCGCGCCGGTGGCGTCGTGCCGGACCCCGAGGTGAGCATCACTGCTGGGCCGGCTGTGACCGAGGGCGGCGACGCTTCGTTCACGCTCACTGCTAGCCCCGCGCCCGCAGCGGACTTGCCGGTGACGGTGACAGTCGCCGGCGACGGTGATTACGGTTCTGTCACCGGTACACGCACGGTCACTACCCCGACCAGCGGGAGTGTGTCGTTCACGGTCACGACTTCTAACGCCCGCCCCGCTAGAAGCCCCCGAGGTCGTCAGCGACGGCATGAACCTAGGCCGGGGGTGCATACATCGAATCAATTGTTCAGGTGGGGTACACAACACCGGGGGTGCATGTCAGGCGCTGAGACGGTGAGGCTGGCCCTTCGCTGCCTCCAGCAACGTCACCTCAGACCAGTTGAGCTCGCGGCGGCGGCTCGATGAACTTCAGTGTCGGCATACACCCCCTGGGCACCCCCTGGGACTCGAACCCAGAACCTGCGGATTAAGAGTCCGTTGCTCTACCGATTGAGCCGGAGGTGCGCGAAGGAGCCGGTGACGATTCTACGGGTGAACGAGGGGACTCGAACCCCCGACCTCCTGGACCACAACCAGGCGCTCCAACCAACTGAGCTACGCCCACCATGTCGACCTCGAACCGTGCCCGCGGCCCAGTCCAAAGCCGAGCAACAGCGTAGCGGACTGCGGCGCTCGGCGTACGATTAATCCGCCTCCGTAGCTCAACTGGATAGAGCAGCGAGCTTCTACCTCGCAGGTTGCAGGTTCGAGTCCTGTCGGAGGTGCGGTGTGATCTCGCCGACGACGGATGGCTCCTGGCCCACCGGCTCGCTTGCTGCCACCCTCCACATCCCCAATCCGCAGAGCGACGCAGACACCCCGAACGCTCCGCACAGGCCCTCAGAGTGGAAGCGACCACTTCGTCTCCCAACACCTCCCGGCAGGCGGCGGCCGTCTCGTGTCTTCGGCCGGTCGTCCGGCGGAGCGGGCCCTGGTCTCATCGCTGAGGTGTCGTCGGTGGATGCCCCGTGGCGGAAGCGTGTGCGTGCTGCCGGCGGGGCACGCCGGCCGTTGCCGTTCGCAGTTCGCTGTTCGAATCCCTGCCCGGTAGAGTCCGGGGATGGCGAACCAACGGCTGCAGATCAGCTACGTCGAACTTCCGGCACCGGAGTTCGAGGACAGCAAACGGTTCTACAACCGTGTCTTCGGTTGGGACTGGACGCAGTACGGCCCGGTCTACGCGGCCTACGAGGGAGGCTCAGTGGAGGTCGGGCTCAACGGCGGGGCAGTGGCGGCCCCGGCCCATGCCCAGGGAGCTGAAGACTCGATCGGCCCGTTGGTGCTGCTCAGCTGCGGTGACCTCGAAGCCAAAGAAGCGGACGTCGTCGCCGCGGGCGGGGTGATCGTCTCGCAGATCTACCCCTACCCGGGCGGCCGAAGATTCCACTTCCTGGATCCGAGCGGCAACATCTTGGGCGTCTACCAGTCAGACCCGCTTTAGAGCACGCGCAAACAGGTGACCGACCTCGCGGCGCAACGCTGTGTCTTCCGCTCTTGTTCGCTGCGCTCACGGGCCGCTCGGGCCACGGCCTCGTTCGGTCGCTACCGTGTCGTTCCGCCTATTCGCTCGGCCTCTTAACGAGTCTGACTGCTGCGGGTCGTGCCCCCGCTACTAGCCGCCCTCCCGGAGTTCGACTACGACGGGTTCGAAGCCGTCACCCGGGCGGCCGACGGTTCCACTTCTGCGATCCGAGCGGCAACATCTTGGGCGTGTACCAGTCCGATCCTCAGTAGCGGACCCGAGAGTCGGCAGGGCGTGTACTACTCGCCGCCCTCCCGGAGTTCGACTACGACGCGTTCGAAGCCGGAGCCGACCACGTCGACGTCTTGATCGCGTAGGTTCGCCAGCGCCTCTTCGGCGATGTCGGTGCGATAGGCGCCATCGTCGGGTGCTGCAGAGAGGATGCTCTCGCTGGTGGCGACGTCAACGGTCTGGGCCCACAGATCGGGGTCCATCACGCCCGCACCGAGCGGAGAAGGCCAAATCAGAGAGCTGATCTCGTTGAGCTGCCACGCCTGATGCGACTCTCCCAAAGTCGGCGCGTTGTCGAGCACGACGTCGACGCAGGCGTCGGAATTGTCTCGGCAATGCGCCCAGCCGCGAATCGAGGCCTCCACGAACCGCACTGCCACATCGCGGTAGTCGGCATCGCTCTCCAAGCGGTCGGCGTCTGCCCACAAGGCGTCTTGGAGCATGGCCGTGCCTTCGTCGTTCCAGCACAGAACCCGCGTCGGCGGTTGCCGGCACACCAACGCAGCGTTTATCGGCGGGGGAGGGCACCGGGCTGTTTGGTTCTCGTGTCAACACCCGGATTGTGTGGTACGATTTGGTGACAAAGAAGGAAGGGATTATGTCTAGCGAAATCCGTGAATGGGCAGACCAGCTACCGGTCGGTGAACTGTTCGACCTCGACGACGTTCAACGCGCCCTCCCTGACATCTCACGCGACGCGACCAAAGCGTCGCTCAGCCGGCTCTGCAAGGGCGACGATCCACTCATAGCACGGGCTTGTCGCGGGATTTACGCACGCCGTCGGGTCGGCGGGCGCTACAAGACCCGGCTGCCAGCAGGCGCACGAGAAGCACTGCCTTGGCGGCTAGCAGGCCCCGGCGCAGGCATCACAGGCCCCGCCGTCATCAACAAGTTCAGTTGGAGCACCCAAGTCTCGCCACGGCTCTGGGTGGCCATGCTGGGGCGACCCCCGCAACGCAACGACTTCGGAACGGTATTCCGACGCAGGGTCAATGCCAAACGGCTGGAACTGAACCGTTGGGAGGTCTCGTTGCTTGAAGCGGTCCGTTGTTTCGACGACTGGGCTGAAATGTCCTGGGAGGAGGCTTCAACTCAGTTCAACGACTACTGCCAGCGCGGCTATGTCGGCAACGGGATGCGCGGCGACTTGATCGTTGACGTAGCCGCGCATGAACGCGGCCTGGGAGCCGAGTTCATGCCTCGCGTCGAGTCCCTCGTCGGTGCGGTGTGATGGGCAAGCGGTGCGCCGGGAAAGTCCCCACGCCTGACGGTGAACGCGACTGTGTTGTGCATCTGACTTCGCGCGACGGGTTCTGAGTTTTTTCAAGCAGCATCGGGCAGGGTTGGCGGTTCTAGGACGGGAGGCTGCAGCCTATGGGTTCCGAGCATAGAAAACCGAAGAAGCTGCTCACAGCAGAGCAGAAGTACGACTTGTGGGTGCGGATGCTCACCGGTCAGGTCACTCAGGCCCAGGCGGGCAGCGGAGGCTGGTGTGGACCGGTCGGTGATCGCCCGGCTGCGTGCTGTCGCCCGCGACGGGGCGGTAGCGGCTTTGGGTTCGTCCAAGCCTGGCCGGCGGCGTCAGTCCCGTGCCGTCTCGGACGGCTAATCGACGGGAGACGTAGGTGGAGCGGCGTTGTGTCCCGGTAGCTGCTGGGGTTCAGAGGATGCGTTGTCATAGCGTGCTTTGGCTCCGAAGAACCGTTTGAGCGACCTGGTGCGCTCCTCGTCGGTGGGTTGGTAGTCGAAGTCGCTGGGCGGGGTAGCGGGCATGATTGGCATTGTAAGCGATCGGTGAGCCCGTACCGACGGGAGTCGGGAGGGTACAGGCGATGGCTTGGGGGTGACCGGGGGAGGTTGGGCTGAGCGTGGTGGTGTACGATTGTGGTCATGGTTCTCAATGCTGGGATGAAGTCATCGCCGTGGATGGCCTGTCGGCCGGTGGCGACACCCGATGACATCGGTGACCCCTCGATCAAAAAGGCTTCTGGTGTGGTCGAGTTGCCGATCCACCTCGACTGGTCCCACAGCGGAACCTTCGATCTTGAGGACGAACACGAGCGGCGGTGGCTGTATCAGCGGGTTCTGACCGAAGGCACCGAAGACGACGTGCGCCATTACATCCGGCTTGACGAGTTGTTGGCTATGTGGGACACGATCTGGCTGTCTCCGCACGTTGCGGAGGCATGGCAGCGCTGGTTCGACCGTCACGGCATCAGTGTGACGTGCTGACGCCTTTGCAAGCCGAGGTCTGGAGGGTTATTGGCCGACTTGGTAAGGATCATGGCTTCGCGTTGTCCGGCGGAGCGGCTCTTATCGCCTACGGGGTCATTGACCGTCCAACTAGCGATCTCGACGTCGTCGGGCCCAGTGGCGTGACCGTCGAGGCGTTCGTTGAGCAAGTCGAACGCGAGCTTCAGTCGTTGTCGTTTCGCACGGAGCGGATTACCGACTATCCCCAGCTCGTCCGGATGCGCATCCACCGCGATGACGAGGAGCTGGGTATAGACATTGGCGTCGACTACCGATCGTTGCCGCCGGTGACTACGCTACGGGCTGCTCCTGGACGAACTGGACGTCGCTGGCGGGAAGGTCGATGCCTTTGTGAATCGTCGCGAACCGAGAGACCTCGACGATCTCGTTGCCCTGGAGGCGCGCCATGGGCTCGAGACACTGTGTCGCCTCGCCGCGGAGAAGGATCCGACGTTTAGACCGAGGGAACTGGACATGGCGTTGAAAGGCATCGAGTCGGACCCCACGTTTGACGTGGACCCTACAGTGATTGCTCGATGGCGATCCGAAATACCTCTGCTTGGGCCAGTACGGGAAGAACCGGACTTCGAGATCGACTTCTAATGACCATGCCCGTGGAGGCGACAGCAGCGGCTATGCAAGGTCGGTGAGGGGTAGGATGGGTGTCTTATGATCGTGCTTGACTCTGGGACGCTTCAAGATGCGGATGTTGTGGTGAGCAGTCGATGATCTTGGGGCTTCCGCCGATGCTCGAGGACCAGGCTGGCGAGGTGCCAGCGACCAAGGGGCTGTCGATCATCGTGGGTGAGGCGTTCGACAGGAGAGACAGGGTTGTGGTGGTCGACCTGCTCGGTGGGAGCGTTCGAGCGCTCAGCGGACCGAGGAGCTGGTGAAGTAGGTGCGCGAGTTGGGGAGCATGCAGATCATCTCGTACACGGCGCTGTTGTCGGCGATCGTGGCGATGTCGAGGGTCCAGTCGATGGCGAGGTCGAGTTCGGCTGCGATGTCGAGGCATCGGTCGCGTGCGTAGACTGTCTGGGAGTAGGGGACGTGGCAGAGCGCGCAGCCGGAGTGGATGTGGCTGAGCGTGAAGTAGTTGCGGCCTGTGATTTCGGGGTGCACGGCGAGCCCTTCGGTTCCGGCGAGTTCGGCTTCGACTACCACCTCGGTGGTTCCTGTGGTGCGCACGGCGAGCGCGAATGTGAACGGGTTGTGCAGGTCGATGACGGCGGGGTCGGGGCTGGGCAGCGGCTCGATGTCGTCGGCGGGTCCGCCGGCGCACCACATTTTCTGTGGGAACTGGATCTTGGTGCGGCGGAAAGGCGGGGCGAAGGTGATGGTCATTGTGGCTCCTTTGGGTTGGGCCCAGCTGGCTCGTGGCCGCCGGGCTCGGTGCTTGGGGGTCCGCTGTGGCGCTGAGCCGACTCTGATGTCCCTGTTCTGTGGGGATCCCCGAGAGTGTTGTGCAGGTCAACATACCACGACGGCGCACAGGTGGTGGGCGATCCGATCACGTCGAGGGTGCGGACCGTCTCTGTTGGGGTCATCGCGTCGAGCAGCGCCTGGAGGAGGTCGTAATTGATCTTGCGGTATTTGTCGAACACGAGGGCCTCCACGGTCAGTTGGTGAGCGTCGTCGTCGAATCCGCGGTGCCAGCGGACCTGGTAGCCGCGGTCGTATTCGGCTTTGATGTCTCGGGGTGGCACAGGCAGAGGCCAGTATTTGAGTTGGCCTTCGGCGGCGGTGCGGTGGAAGAACGCGGCGGGGTCGCGGATACGGCCGTTCGCGAGGATCATCTCGATCGCACGGTCGATCTCAGCGATGGTGTAGTGCGACAGGGTGGCGTAGAGGGTCGAGGTGCGGTCGAGGCGGGGTGTGCCGCTCCGCGTCGTGGCGTCGTCGAGGCGAGCGAGGGACGCTTCGATCTCGGTCTGGGTCCAGGCGACGTCGGGAGCCTCACGGAGTTCGGGGGCGACCGACTCGTAGACCCCTTCTGTACTGGCCGCGGTTGGCCGGCGAAGTCGTGTCGGCTTCGTTTCTTGGTGGCATTGTCAGGTCCGCGTTCGGGACTGAGAATTCTTCGGGGGTCTGGGGTTCGGTTGCGGTTAGGTGTTGCAGTTGGGATTCGCGCGGCGTTGCAGTGTTGCAGTTGGCTTCGCGCGGTTCGTTCATGAGATGAGATGATTTGTAATCATTCATAGTCATATCATGATTAGAGATTAGGTCTTGTTGCGGTTGGGGTTTTCACGCGAGGAACCGTGAGGTGATTCCGAATTACGTCGAATAGTGCTGGGTGTGCTCGTAGGTAGCGTCCTGGGATGCTCAACCAACGATTGCAGATCGACTACGTGGAACTTCCAGCACCGGCATTCGAGGACAGCAAGCGGTTCTACAGCCGTGTCTTCGGCTGGGAGTGGACGCAGTACGGTCCGGTCTACGCAGCCTGTGAAGGGGGCTCGGTGGAGGTCGGCCTCAATGGCGGGGCGGTGCCGGCCCATGCCCAGGGAGCTGAAGACTCGATCGGCCCGTTGGTGCTGCTCAGCTGCGACGACCTTGAAGCCAAAGAAGCGGACGTCGTCGCCGCGGGCGGGGTGATCGTCTCGCAGATCTACCCCTACCCGGGCGGCCGACGGTTCCACTTCTGCGATCCGAGCGGCAACATCTTGGGCGTGTACCAGTCCGATCCTCAGTAGCGGACCCGAGAGTCGGCAGGGCGTGTACTACTCGCCGCCCTCCCGGAGTTCGACTACGACGCGTTCGAAGCCGGAGCCGACCACGTCGACGTCTTGATCGCGTAGGTTCGCCAGCGCCTCTTCGGCGATGTCGGTGCGATAGGCGCCATCATCGGGTGCTGCAGAGAGGATGCTCTCGCTGGTGGCGACGTCAACGGTCTGGGCCCACAGATCGGGGTCCATCACGCCCGCACCGAGCGGAGAAGGCCAAATCAGAGAGCTGATCTCGTTGAGCTGCCACGCCTGATGCGACTCTCCCAAAGTCGGCGCGTTGTCGAGCACGACGTCGACGCAGGCGTCGGAATTGTCTCGGCAATGCGCCCAGCCGCGAATCGAGGCCTCCACGAACCGCACTGCCACATCGCGGTAGTCGGCATCGCTCTCCAAGCGGTCGGCGTCTGCCCACAAGGCGTCTTGGAGCATGGCCGTGCCTTCATCGTTCCAGTTGATGATGTTCAGGTCCTCGGGCTGGTAGAGCTCGCCCGTGTCGGGGTTGACCGTCTCCAACACCTGGGCGTACTCGTTGTAGATCATCGCTTGTGCAGCGTCGATGTCGCCGCTGATGAGCGCCAGCATGTCGAAGTTCTGTTGGACGAGGGTCACATCAGACTGTGGATCGAGACCGTTCGTGCGAAGCCCGGCCAGCAACTCGAACTCATTGCCGAATCCCCAGTTGCCTACCGTCCTTCCTGACAGGTCGCTCACGGAATTGATGCCGGAGTCCGCGAATGACACTTGCAACGTGGCACTTCGCTGGAATACCTGGGCAATGTTGGTGATGTTGGCGCCCTCCTCGCGTGGCACCAGACCTCGTGGCACCCACGAGACGGCAAAGTCCGCAGCGCCAAAATCCAGGACCGAAGCGGGCACGATGTCGACTCCTCCCTCAAGGATCGTGACGTCAAGGCCGACGTCGTTGTAGAAACCCAGATCACGGGCCGCGTAATAACCCGCGAACTGAGCCTGTGTGAACCACTGCAGCTGCAACGTGACCGGTGTCAGTTCGGCCGGTTCGGGCTCGGCCGGTTCGGGTTCGGCTGCGTCATCGCCATCAGTAGCTTCAGGCGCAGGTTCCGGATCTGGTTCAGCTTCATCGTCGTCGCCGCAAGCTGCAGCAAGCAGGCTGAGTGTCAGCAGTGGTATCAGGATCCGCAGCAGTGTCTGACGTACCTTCATGATTTTCCTCCAAGGTTCGGTACTTGTTGAAGACTCAGATCTGACCGACGCGACCGGCGCGCAGATCGGGAAGATTGTGATCCGGGTCTTCAGGTTCTCCGTCCGAGAAAATACCACGGCATTGTGATTCGTTCCAGCAGAACAGCCAGACCGTAGAGCGCGATGCCCAACAGGGAGCCGGCCAGAACCGCAGCCCAAGCGTCCGCATAGCGTGTCAACCCTGCGGAATTGGTGATGATGTTGCCCAGGGCGTCCTGGCGTCCACCGAAATATTCGGCAACGATCGCCGCGATGACAGCCAAAGAAGTGGCCAGCTTCAGCGCCGTGAAAAAGAACGGCATGGCGTTGGGGATACGCACCTCTTTGATGATCCGCCATTTGGGAGCACCGTAGGATTCCATCAACTCGATCTGGCTGGACTCGACCTCGACGAGTCCGCGCGAAGTGTTGATGAAGATCGGAAAGAAGACCAGGGCGACGACGACCGCCTGGTTTGAACGAGGGGACAACAGTCCGAACCATGCGTTGAATATCGGTGCCAGGGCGACGATCGGGATGGCGTTCACCGCGACCGCCAAGGGAGTGAGAGTTTCATTCGCGGTCCTGAAGGCTGTCACCAGCAGAGCCGCTGCCACGCCCAACAACACGCCCGCCAGCAAGCCGCTGACGACGATGAATCCGGTGACCTTGGTCGCCGTTTGAATTGTCGCGGAATTCTCTGCAACCGCGCCTGCAATCTCAGAGGGCGGAGGAAGGACGAACCCGTCGGGCCGGGTCAGCCTCAGGAGCAACTCCCAGCCGCCGAATCCGATGACCGCGGCCACAACGGGCGGCAACAGTTGACGCAACCGCTTCATTGCTGACCGCCTGCTCGAAGAACCTTGCGGACCGTGCTCACGTTGGCGAAGAAGGCCGCGGTGTCGCGCGCCGAATCGTCTCGTACGCCGAGGTCGTTGTCGATCACCGCGGCGATGCGTCCGGGCCTCGGCGACATCACCACTACTTTGGTCGACAGAAAAACGGCTTCAGAAATGGAATGGGTCACGAAGACCACCGTGGTTTCGGTCTCCGACCAGATTCGCAACAACTCGTTCTGCATGTGCTCGCGGGTCATTTCGTCAAGAGCGCCGAACGGCTCGTCCATCAGCAACAGAGCGGGTTCGAATGACATTGCCCGGGCGATGGCCACTCGCTGCGCCATCCCTCCTGAAAGCTCCGAGGGGTGGTGATGGGCGAAGTCGACGAGCTTCACCAGATCCAGCATCTCCGCAGAGCGGCGACGTCGGTCCGCCGCCCTCCACCCCATCAGCTCCAGCGGAAGTTCAATATTGCGTGAGACGTCACGCCAGTCGAACAGTCCCGCTTTTTGAAAAACCATCGAGTAGTCCCTGTCGAGCCGCGCTTGGTCCGCAGTCTTGCCGTTGACGAGCACGGTTCCCGCAGTGCTGTCGACGAGGGCGGCGACAAGGCGCAGCAGAGTGCTCTTTCCGCATCCCGACGGGCCGATCAGCGTGACGAAATCACCGGCGTCAACGCTCAGGTCGATGTTGTCCAGGGCCGGCACTTCGTTGGTTCCCCCGGGATTGAAAACCTTGGTAGCGCCGCGGATCTCAACTGCGGGTGTCGCCTCAGCGGTCACAGGACTGCCTCCGTTCCTTTTCGGCGTACCAGCGAATATTCGAGCAGTGAGATGCTCAAGAAGACGAATATCCCCAGAGCTGCAGCGCCCAGCACCGCCACGTACAGACGCTCCGGTCCGGTTGTGTAGCGCTGGGCCTCCAGCAGGATCCGGCGGCCCAGACCGCCGGTCACGCCGGCCGATATCTCCCCGACGATCGCACCCACGACGCTGGCTGTCGCAGCGATCTTGAACGCCGAGAACAGATAGGGCAGCGACGCCGGAAGCCGCAGGCGCCAAAGCGTCTGACCTCCTCGAGCCGCGTAGGAATCCATGAGTTCCAGAGCCTCAGACGACGGAGAATGCAGCCCTCGAAGACCATTGATCGCCACCGGGAAAAAGGTGAGATACGTGGCGATGAGCGAGACGGACATCCAGTCGTGCCATTCCCAGGGCAGGAAATCCAGGTTCTTGCGTCCCCAGATCACCACAATCGGGGCGATGGCGATCAAGGGGATGGTTTGACTGGCGATCACATGGGGCACGAGCGCCCGCTCCAGCAACTGCGACGATGACAAGACGATGGCGATGGACAGACCGACGATCACACCGACGGCGAAGCCGACAGCCGCTTCACGCAGCGTGAAGGCCGCTTCACGCAGCACTATCGAGCCGAAGGCTTCGTCGAGTCCTCGCGGCTCGGCGAAGACACCCGAGATGATCTCGGACACCGAGGGCATCGTCAGGTCGTCTGTGCGAGGCAGGACCGAACCGATGACGGGCCAGTCGGTCTGGGCATCGTCGATCGACTGCCCGAACCCCTTGTACGCGGAGTATCCCGCCATCAGCAGAATGACGAAGAGGCTGAACACGATCACCTGACGGAGAGATCCCCGCAGCCGCTTCAAGCCCATGTCGTCGTTCAGCCATTCACAGCAGGGATGATCCGCTGGCCGTAAGCGTTCAACGTCTCATCCTTCTGATCATGCATCAGATAGACGGCGAACTGATCAACGCCGAGATCGCGCAACTCGCGCAAGCGGTTGATGTGGCTCTCCTCATCTCCGAGGATGCAGAACCGGTCGATCACCGCGTCGGGAACGAATTCTGTGTGGACTGCCCCGGACCGGCCGTGCTCTGCGTAGTCGTAGCCCTCGCGGCCCCGGATGTAGTCGGTCAGAGCCGCGGGGACCGCGTCGCTGGTATCGCCATAGCGTCCGACCAGGTCGGCGACGTGGTTGCCGACCATCCCCCCGAACCAGCGACACTGGTCTCGTTGATGGTCCAGATCCGAGCCGACGTAGGCGGGTGCAGCCACGCAGATATAGAGGTCGTCGGGATCTCGACCGGCCTCCGCAGCGGCCCTGCGGACTGCACCGACAGTCCAAGCCGCGATCTGCGGATCGGCCAACTGCAGGATGTACCCGTCGGCCACAGTGCCGCAGAGACGAAGCGCCTTGGGGCCATAGGCCGCCATCCAGACATCGAGTCTGCTGTCGCGGCACCAAGGAAAGTGCTGCCTGGTACCGTTGTATTCAACTTCTCGTCCTTCGGCCAGACCCTTGATCACCCCCATCGACTCTCCCAGAGTCGCAAGATTGATGGGTTTGTTGCCGATTACCCGCAGAGCCGAATCGCCTCGGCCGATGCCGCAGACCGTGCGGTTGCCGAACATGTCGTTGAGGGTGGCGAACAGCGAGGCGGTGACGGTCCAGTCGCGTGTGCCGGGGTTGGTCACCATCGGCCCCACCTTCATCTTGTTGGTTGCCGACAACATCTGGCTGTATATGACGAAGGGCTCCTGCCACAACACGTGGCTGTCGAAGGTCCAACCATGGCTGAAACCCAGCGTCTCGGCCCGCTGCGCCAAATCAACGACCCGCCAAGCCGGGGGATCAGTTTGAAGAACAACACCGAAGTCCATGAATCCTCCCGGATTTGAACGATTATTGGAGGTACTGGCAGAGGCTGCGGGGCAGGTAGCGACCATCGCCGGCCCGTCCCAGATACTGCCCGTCGTCGACGATCACCCTGCCCCGCGCCAGCACTGTGTCGACATGGCCGGTTACCTCGACTCCCTCATAGGCGGAGTGGTCCATGTTCATGTGGTGGTTGTCAACGCTGATCGTCCAGCGCCTGTCGGGGTCATAGATCACTATGTCGGCGTCGGAACCAGCGGCGATGATGCCCTTGCGCGGGTAGAGGCCCATCATCCGGGCCGGTGTGGTGGCGCACAGTTCCACCCAGCGGGCCAGACCGATCTCACCGGTGACCACGCCCTGGTAGATCATGTCCATGCGGTGCTCCACTCCACCGATGCCATTGGGAATGGCACGGAAGTCGTCGAGTCCGAGCTCTTTCTGCTCCTTCATGCAGAACGGGCAGTGGTCGGTCGACACCACTGCCAGATCGTTGCTGCGCAGCCCCCTCCACAGTTCTTGTTGGTGGTGTTCGTGGTGGGATCGCAGCGGCGTGGAGCAGACGTACGCGGCACCCCCGAAGTCGGGCCGGTCGAGGTGCTCCTCGACGCTGAAGTAGAGGTATTGGGGGCAGGTCTCGGCGAACACGTTCATGTCGCGGTCGCGGGCGACGGCCACCTGTTCGAGGGCTTCGCGGGCCGACAGATGCACGATGTAGAGCGGCGCAGCACCGACCTTGGCCAGTTGGATGGCCCGGTGGGTCGCCTCGGACTCCAACTCCTTGCGGCGCACGTAGCCGTGGTTGACCGGGCTGGTCTCGCCCCGCTCGAAGGCCTGCTCGGCCAGCACGTCGATCGCCAGTCCGTTCTCGGCGTGCATCATGATGAGGCCGCCGTTGCCTGCCGCCTGCTGCATGGCCCGCAGGATCTGGCCGTCGTCAGAGAAGAACACGCCCGGGTAGGCCATGAACAGCTTGAAGCTGGTGATGCCCTCGTTGACGAGCAGGTCCATCTCTTTGAGCGAGTCGTTGGTGACGTCGCCGATGATCATGTGGAAGCCGTAGTCGACCGCACAGTTGCCCTCGGCCTTCGCCATCCACACGTCGAGGCTGTCGCGGACGGTCTCGCCGTAGCGCTGCACCGCGAAGTCGACGATGGTGGTGGTGCCGCCCCAGGCCGCGGCCCGGGTGCCCGACTCGAAGTCGTCGGAGGCCTCCGTGCCCCCGAACGGCAACTCCATGTGCGTGTGGACGTCAACACCGCCGGGCACTACCAGCTTGCCGGTGGCGTCAATCACCTGCGCTGCGGATTCGGCGGCTGTGGCGATGTCGCTTCCGGGCTGCAGCACCGCAACGATCTGTTCGCCGTCGACCAGCACTTCGGCGGGAGCCGCGCCTGTGGAGGCGACCACGGTTCCGCCCTTGATCAGTGTCGTCATGTTGTTCACCTCGTTTGTGGTGGTCTTTTCAGTTCGTGGGCTGTCTGGGCGCCTGATAGATCTCAGGTGCATCGGTCATGCCCACGACCATACAAGTCTTTCAGCTCGTGGGCTGTTGAGTGCTGACGGGCTGGAGGCTCAGGGTGCGGTCAGCCCTCCGTAGAGGTCGGGGCGCCGGTCACGGTAGAACGCCCACTGGTCGCGGACCTCCGCGATCTGGGCGAGGTCCAACTCGCGCAGAACCAACTCCTCGGTCTGGTCTGAGGCTGCGCCGTCGAGGATCCGGCCTCTCGGAGTGGCGAAGTAGGAAGTACCGTAGAAGTCGTTGTCGCCGAGCGGTTCGACCCCGACCCGATTGATGGCGCCGACGAAGTACATGTTGGCGGCCGCAGCAGATGTTTGTTCGAGTTGCCAGAGATAAGCCGACAGCCCTCTGCTCGTGGCCGAGGGGTTGAAGACGATCTGTGCCCCGCCCAACCCCAGGGCCCGCCATCCTTCAGGGAAGTGTCGGTCGTAGCAGATGTAGACGCCTACCTTGCCGATTGCCGTGTCGAACACCGGGTAACCCAGATTTCCGGGACGGAAGTAGAACTTCTCCCAGAATCCCTTCACTTGCGGGATGTGAGTCTTGCGGTATTTGCCCAGGTAAGAACCGTCGGCATCGATCACCGCGGCCGTGTTGTACAAGATTCCAGGCTGTTCCTCCTCGTACATGGGGAGCACGACCACCATTCCATGGTGCTCGGCCAGTTCCTGGAAGCGCTTGGTGGTCGGTCCATCGGGGACGGCCTCGGCGTAAGAGTAGAACTCAGTATCTTGAACCTGACAGAAGTAGGGTCCGTAGAACAGCTCTTGAAAGCACATGACCTGAACGCCGGCGGTGGCGGCTTCGGCCATGTGCTTCTCGTGGAGGGCGATCATCGACTCTTTGTCGCCTGTCCACGCCACTTGCACGATCGCTGCATTCACCTTGCCTGCCATTGCCTTCCCTTCTCTTCCGCTGGTCTGGTTGTCGCAGCTAGCAGGGTAGCAAACCCCGGACTCGTCTGCAGATTCGCAGAAGTCACTGCAGTTCAAGATTCATGACCGGTCCCGGATTCCGCGGCGTTGTCGGTCGCCGCGGCTCAGTCGCCGCTCATTGCTTCGGCCGCGCGGCGGGCCATCTCCTCGGGGTCGACGTCCTCGATGCGAGTGGCCACCCCCCAGCGATGCCCCCACGGGTCGAGGAACATCCCGGCGCGGTCCCCGTAGAACTGCTCTGTGACGGGACGCAACTCAGTCGCCCCTGCCGCCAGCGCCGCCGCGAAGGTGGCGTCCACGTCCTCGACGTAAACGTTCAGCGACACGGCGCTGCCGCCCAGGGCCTTGGGGCCGACCACCCCTATCTCTGGGTACTCGTCGGAGACCATCAGCAGTGAGCCCTCCAACTCCAACTCGGCGTGACCGACCTTGCCGGCATCCTCGAAGCGCAGCCGCTCCTCGGCGCCGAGCACGCCTGTGTAGAACTCGATGGCGTCACTGGCGCCGTCGACGCAGAGTGCTGGTGTCAGTTTCGGATAGTCGTGCGGAATCGGGTTGGTCATCGGTTGTCTTCCTTTGTTGGTCGGGGCCTCAGGCAGGTGTTCGGCAGGATATTTGAGTAGACATGCGAACACCGATAGTATGCGCGGCAGTTCAACGAATCACATCCACGCGGAGGATCGGTGCCAGACGCGAAGAGTACGGGACTTGAACTCCTTTCCAAGGCCGGCGTGACTGTCGGTGGGGATGCCCCCCATGACATTCATATTCACGATGACCGCATCTGGCCGCGCATCCTCAGAGATCGTGAACTCGGCTTGGGCGAGACGTACATGGACGGCGGCTGGGACGCCAACCAGCTCGACGAGTTCTTGACCGTGGTCCAGACCGCCGACCTCCGATCGATGGTGACGCCGAGCCCTCAACTGCTGTTGTTGGGGGCCAGGGCAGCCATCATGAACCGGCAGTCCAAGGCCGGGGCCCGCCGAAATGCACAAGCCCACTACAACATCGGCAACGACCTGTACGAGCGCATGCTCGACGAACGAATGGTCTACTCGTGCGCCTACTGGAAAGACATTGCCGGCTCAGACAGCGCCGTCAGCGACGTCTCGACTGTCGGGCATGATGAGTCGACCGCCACGCCGTTAGATGTTGCCCAGGAAGCCAAACTCGATCTTATTTGCCGCAAATTGGGCCTTGAAGCTGGTATGACGCTGCTTGATATCGGCTGCGGCTGGGGTGGTTTCGCGCAGTTCGCGGCGCAGCGGTACCAGGTTGAGGTGACGGGAGTCTCTCCAGCCGAGGAACAGATCATCCCAGCGCGGCAGCGCTGCGAGGATCTGCCGGTGCGGATCGTCCAGGCCGATTATCGCGATCTTGACGGCACCTATGACCGCATTGCTTCGATTGGAATGATGGAACACGTGGGTACGAAGAACTTGCCGACCTTCTTTGACAAGTGTCGTGAGCTTCTCGACCCTGACGGGATGATGCTGCACCATACGATCGGTTCAAACGACTGGAGGAACACCGGCGATCCTTGGTTCGACCGCTACATCTTTCCAGGCGGTGTGCTCCCGTCACTCGGTCAGATCGCTAAAGCTGCACACTCTCATTGGTCTATTGAGGACGTCCACAACTTCGGTCCGTACTACGCCAGAACGTTGTTGGCGTGGAACGCGAACATCTCGGCTCGATGGCATGAGATACCGCACTACGACGAACGTTTCAGACGGATGTGGCACTACTACCTGATGAGTTCGGCTGCGGGGTTCCGGGCGCGCGCCATCCAGCTCTGGCAAGTCGTGTTCACGCGTGCCAAACGGGCTCTGCCCGTCTGGGCGCCGGTCCGCTGAGCTGCTGAGCCCCCAACTCAAAGGTTCAACAAACCGGGGGCGCTCAGAATTGTTGTTCCTCGGTGCTTCCCTTGAGTGCCAGAGTTGAAGCCCTGCCACCGGAGATCACCGTGGCCACATCATCGAAGTAACCGGCGCCGACTTCTCGTTGGTGGCGCGTGGCGGTGTAGCCGTCGGCCTCCATACCGAACTCCCGCTGCTGCAGATCGACATAGGCCGACATGTCTGAAGCGTTGTAGCCGCGCGCCAGATCGAAGGCGGAGGCGTTGAGCGCATGCCACCCGGCAAGGGTGATGAACTGGAACGCATAACCCATCGAGCCCAGTTCCTTCTGAAACTTGGCGATGGTCGAGTCGTCGAGAGCTGCCGACCAGTTGAACGAGGGAGAGCAGTTGTAGGCCAACAACTTGTCTGGGAACTCGCTGTGGATCGCTTCGGCGAATCGGCGGGCTTCGTCGAGGTCGGGGGTCGAGGTCTCGCACCAGATCAGGTCGCAGTACGGGGCGTAGGCCAGGCTGCGCTTTATCGGTGTCGCCAAACCGGGCTCGGTGTAGAAGAAGCCCTCAGAGGAGCGCTCGCCGCTGAGGAACTCCCGGTCCCGCTCATCCACATCGCTGGTGATGAGGTTCGCACCGAGGGCGTCGGTGCGAGCGACGATGATCGTGTCGACCCCGACCACATCGGCAGCCAGGCGAGCGGCACTCAATGTAGAAATGTGCTGTTGGGTGGGGATGAGCACCTTTCCGCCCATGTGCCCGCACTTCTTGGCTGAACTCAACTGGTCCTCCCAATGGACCCCTGCAGCACCGGCCTCGATCATCGACTTCATCAGCTCGAAGGCGTTGAGCGGGCCGCCGAAACCCGCTTCGGCGTCTGCCACGATCGGCAGCAGGTAGTCGACCCTGGGGGCGCCGGACGTCTCGGACCATTCGATCTGGTCGGCACGGCGCAGGGCGTTGTTGATTCGTGCGACCACCGAAGGCACCGAGTTCGACGGGTACAGGGACTGGTCCGGGTAGACATGGCCCGAGAGGTTGGCGTCGCCGGCGACCTGCCACCCCGACAGGTAGATGGCAGGCAGGCCGGCCTTCGCGTACTGAATGGCCTGACCGCCGGTCATCGCGCCGAGGGCGTGGACATAGTCCCTGCTGTGCAGTTGGCGCCAGAGCTTGGCCGATCCCTGGCGTGCCAGGGTCAGTTCGGGCGTCACCGATCCGCGCAGGCGCACCACGTCGGCCGCGCTGTAGTCACGTTTGAGCCCGCGCCAGCGGTTGTTGGAAGCCCAGTCGTGTTCGAGGGCGCCCACCTGCTCATCAAAGCCGGCGTTCATCTTGTTGCAGTTCATCGGATCTCTCCTGATCGTTGTTTGTGGATTCGCAGCAGTCGGCATGCCTCGGTGGTGGGGAACTCCTGGCAGTCGCCAGTTGTGGTCAGCGTTGTGAGCACAGTTAAGTATGAGTCGCTGTTGTCCAAATAATGCCAGAAATACAATCCTAATATTTGTATCCAAGTTTGCAGTTTGCATAAAATTTGTAATTATTATGCTATGGCAGATCAATTTGACCTACTCGTCCTAGGCAGCAGAGTGCGCCACGCCCGTCGACGCGCCGACGTTACGCTCGCCGAAGTCAGCGCTGTTGTGAATCGCCCGGTGCCGTATCTGTCACAGCTCGAAACCGGCAAAGTAGAACCGAAGCTCAGCCTGCTCGGCGAACTCGCGGACATGTTCGGCACGACAACGGCCGACTTCCTGTCTCCCGATCCCCCCGATCGTCGTTCATGTCTGGAGATATCCCTGGCACGGGCCCAGAGCGACCCTGCCTATGAGGCTCTGGGACTACCGCGTCTGAAGGCGTCGACCAAGGTCTCGAACGACTTCTTGGAACACCTTGTCGCCCTCTGGAACGAGTTGTGTCACCAGAACGCACAAGAGCAGCAAAAACCCTCGAACGGGGTTCGTTTCGCGGACTTCGCCAGATCGACCAACACCGCGTTGCGCTCCGGAATGCGTGAACGGGCCAACTACTACCACGAGATCGAAGCAATAGCCGAACAAGCTCTGGTCGACGCCAACTATCCCGGATCGGGACCCATCAGCGAGAGAGTCCTCACCGAACTGGTGGCCGGTCAGGGATTCACCATCGAACGGGTCCGTTCCATGCCGCGAACCGCCCGCAGCATCACCGACACCCGCGACAAGATCATCTTCATCCCCGACCGGGGAGGACTCAAGATCCGTGAGGCCCGATCCGTGGTGCTGCAGACGCTGGGGCACTTCGCACTTGAACACACCGACACCCGCGACTTCGCCGAATACCTTCGACAACGCATCGAGTCCAACTATTTCGCCGCGGCGATCCTTGCTCCGGAAGAACCGGCCGTCGCCTTCCTTCGCGACGCGCAGGCCAACGACGACGTCTCCGTGGAAGACCTCAAGGAGATCTTCTACATCTCCTATGAGATGGCCGCACATCGATTCACCAACCTCGCCACCCGTCACCTGGGCATACCCTGCCACTTCTTGCGTACCGACAGGGAAGGCGTGATCAACAAGGCTTACGAGAACGATGGGATCCGTTTCCCCGCAGCACCCGACGGGGGCCTCGAAGGCGAGCGTGTCCCGCGTCAATGGGGGAGTCGACAGGCTTGGAACGCCTCGGGGAGTTTCCTGCTGCACAGTCAGTTCACCGTCACCGACGGCGGTGAGTACTTCTGCACCACCTACATCGAAACAGAGACGGACCGCTGGCCTCACGCCATCACCTTGGGTACACGCTCGGAGTACGCGCACTACTTTCGGGGATCGGACACGTTGCGCAAGGAGTATTCCAGAGGCCGTGATATCGAACCTGATCCCAATCTGGTCAACGAATGGAAGGATGTGACCTGGCCTTCCGCTGCAGAACGCAGCCACGTGCTCTCCGCCCTTCCGCCTTCAGATCTCGAGTTCAGTCCATTCCCGGGAATCGACCTGCTCGACGTGTACCGGTTCTTGGAACGCCGGCGGCGGGCCCGGCGGCCCTAGAGCTTGCGCGGATTGAACATCGTGGATGCGCCGAGGCCTGTCGTCTCCCGCTCTTGTCCGCTGCGCTCACGGGCCGCGAGGCCGCGGGCGGGCCGAGTTGACACGCGTTTGTACACGGGCCGGCATCTCACGGGCCGCGAGGCCGCGGGCGGGCCGCTCGGGCCACGGCCTCGTTCCGCCGCGACCGTGTGCGGGATCAATCCGCTCGGCGCCTCAACGCGCCGGCACTACAAGGTGGTCGATCGCCGCGGTCGCGACATGGACCTGATCATCTCGTGGTTGATCGACAGTCACTGCGATCACATCGGTGCCGGCCGTCTTCAGCAGCCCTCTGACGCATTCATCGGCGACCACCACGTAGACTTGCGCCTGGTCTGCGGTCAGTTCGTGGAGCGTATCGGCCAACACGACCGACGGACTCGTACGGGTGCCCGTCACGCGGCGCCGGGCCGGTGAGGTGCTGATGGTGGCGATTGCGGCCGTCGGGATCAGGAGTTGGTCGTAGTTGTCGTCGCAGACGAGCACGAAGTCGCCCCCGACTCTGACGATCTGAACGTAGCAGATCTGTCCACCGACGGTTCTGACTGTCACGGGTTGACCCCGTTCGCCCAAGTCTAGGAGGACTCCAGTCATTGTGGACTCCTGCGCGGCCTGCTGTTCGAGCGATTGTTGACGCCCGCGTGCAGCGACCGCTTCATCGACTCGACAGGCAGCGGCCCAGTGAGACCAATCATCTGCAGCATCCTCTCGGGTTGTGGCTGTCAGTCGCCGATAGAGCCTGCCGTCCATAACTTTCTGAGGGTAGCGCTAATGGCGCTATTATCTAGATGACTGATGACTGAACAGACCATCACCCTCCACATCCCCGGCAACCATCTGATGGGTGCACTGCTCGGTGAGTACGATCAGCATCTGCGCCGCATAGAGGACGCCTTCCCGCAGACGACAGTGACCGTTCGAGGCAACGAGGTGCATCTCTCGGGCCCCGACGCCGGAGCGGCCAGAACCACCTTCGAGGAGTTGGTTCTGCTGGCTGAGAGAGGCCAACGACTGGATCGCAGCACGCTGGACTCGACGATCGACATGGTGCGGTCTGACGAACGACCCTCGAGCGTCCTCACCCATGAAATTCTGCGGGCTGATCGGGGCAGGGTCGTTCGCCCGAAGTCGAGCGGCCAGAAACGCTATGTCGAAGCGATCGAACGCAATGTCGTGACCTTCGGGATCGGTCCCGCCGGGACTGGGAAGTCCTGGTTGGCGGTGGCGACCGCGGTGGCGGCGCTCCAAGCCGACTCTGTCGAACGCATCATCCTCACTAGACCGGCCGTGGAAGCCGGGGAACGGCTCGGGTTCCTGCCCGGTGACCTGATGGCCAAGGTGGACCCGTATCTTCGCCCGCTGTACGACGCGCTTCACGACATGGCGGGAAGTGACGGTGTCGAGCGGTTGATGGAAAGGGGGGTGGTGGAGGTGGCGCCGCTCGCGTTCATGCGCGGCCGCACTCTCAACTCGTCGTTCATAATTCTCGACGAAGCCCAAAACACCACAGCGGAACAGATGAAGATGTTCTTGACCAGGATCGGGCATGGCTCGAAAGCGGTTGTCACGGGCGATATCACCCAGGTGGACGTAGCCACCGGTCGCAGTGGTCTAGCGGGGTTGGAGCCGATTCTGGGCGGTATCGAAGGCGTTGGTTTTGTATGGCTCACCAAGCGCGATGTCGTGCGTCACCGCATCGTGCAAGAAATCGTCGATGCATACGAGAAGGCAGACCACCAGAGCGAAGCGCCCGGCGGGTCTGCATGAACGACGAGGCGGGATCAGGCGAGGCGGGTCCAGTGGTCGCAGTGCTCAATGAGCAGAGTGGCATCGAAATCGAAACGGATCGCTGGCAACGCCTTGCTGTTCAATCCCTTCGATCTTCGGGGGTCGCGAGCGGTGAGCTCAATCTGATCTTTGTTGATGAAGCGGCGATGGCCAGGCTGAATGCTCAACACATGGGGAAGAACTATGCCACTGACGTTCTGTCGTTTCCTCTCGACGGCACAGAAGTGGTCGAGTTGGGCGAGTCGTTGATAGGCGACGTGGTCGTCTGCCCAACCAGGGCTGAGGCCCAGGCGAGCGACCATGAAGGTCGAAGGGGCCACGATGGTTCGCTTGATGACGAACTGGCTCTGCTGATTGTCCACGGAGTCCTGCACGTGCTCGGGCACGACCATTACGACGCTGCGACCACGGCTCGAATGCAGTCCTGCGAACAGGTGCTCCTTGATCTGCATCACCGACTCGTTCCACGCCACCGCGGATGATCTGGTTCCTCCTGTCCGTCGCCGCGGCGCTGGTTGCGGGGCTGGTGGTCGGTGTTGCGGCGACCTTGACTGACCGGATCCCCGGGTGGTCGCCTGTGAGGCGCTTCGAAGCTCCCGTCGTCTCAGAACACGAACTGATAGCACTCACCGAAGCCGCCGCGGCCGACGACGTCATCGATGATGAGGAACGGGAACTGATCGAATCGGTGTTCGCCCTGGGCGACACGATCGTGCGGGAAGTCATGGTGCCCCGCACCGACATGGTCGCAGTGGCATCCGGCCTCAGCATCACCGCGGTCGTCGATCTGGCCATCGACAAGGGGTTGAGCCGGCTCCCGGTGTTCGGAGAAGACCTGGACGACATCGTGGGCATATGCCTCATGAAAGACCTGACCCGTTCAGAACGGGCGGGACGGGGCGACCAGTCGGCACGAACCTCGATGCGCCACGCACGTTTCGTGCCTGAGACCAAGCAGGCTGGTGAACTGTTGCGAGAAATGCAGGCGGGCCACTACCACCTTGTGATTGCAGTCGACGAGTACGGCGGAACGGCCGGTCTGGTCACCTTGGAGGACGTGGTGGAGGAGCTGGTTGGTGAGATCGTGGACGAATTTGATGTTGAGGAGCCACTGGTTGAACCCCTTGCAGGCGGCGAAGCGCTGGTCCATGGGCGCATGCCTGTTGATCAACTGAACACTCTGGTGCGCTCCGAGCTCGGCGAGGGGGACTGGGACACTGTCGGGGGTTTGATCTTCAGCACTCTGGGTCACGTGCCGACAGTGGGTGAGTCGATCGAAGAGGGTGGCGTGCTGCTCAGAGTCGAACGTATGGAGGGTCGCCGAATCACTAAAGTGCGGCTTACTCCAGTAGAGCTGCTTGGGACGAGGAACCCCTCCGATGGGCGCTGAAGGCTCTGCGGCGGGATCAGGCATGGGGCCGGTCTCCGATGAGCGTTCGGGGTTCGTGACCCTGCTCGGCCGTCCGAATGCTGGAAAGTCGACTCTGCTGAACAAGATCCTCGGGTTCAAGGTCTCGATCGTCTCCGACAAGCCCCAGACGACGCGCACGCAAATCCGCGGCGTGCTGGACCGCCCGTTGGCACAACTCGTTTTCGTGGACACTCCCGGCATCCACAAACCCCGAACCGCTCTGGGGGCGAGCCTCAATGCCACCGCCGACAGAGCAAGTTCTCAGGTCGACGTCGTGTGCTTTGTGATCGACGCTACGGCGCGCTACGGCCGAGGTGATGCCGCTATTGCTGAGCGTTTGCCCAAAGATTCCGTGATCGTCGTCACAAAGGCTGACATCGCCTCTCAACAACAGATCGTCGAGCAGCTCGCAGCAACCTCTGATCTCGATGCGGCTCAATGGTTCCCGGTGAGCGGACTGACGGGCGAAGGCATAGAAGATCTGGTTGCTTACCTCATCGGGCGGATGCCCTCAGGTCCGCGTTTGTATCCCGAGGGAATGGTCACTGATGTCGGTGATGAGTTCTGGGTCGCGGAACTCGTTCGCGAGAAACTGCTGGCGCTCACTCGCGATGAGCTCCCTCACAGTGTTGCTACCAGGGTCACCGAATGGGAATGGCCGAGGATCCGCTGCGAGATCCTCGTTGAGCGAGAATCCCAGAAGCCGATGGTGATAGGCAGGGGCGGAGAGGTGCTCAAGAAGGTCGGCACTGCTGTTCGGGCCGAAATAGGCGAGGAGGTCTTCATCGAACTATTCGTGAAGGTCGAGAAGAACTGGCAGCGCCGCCCCGAGTTGGTCCAACGCCTCGGCTACTAGTATTTTTTGACCGTTCTCGCAGGATCCTGCTCGGCCGGACCGTCTTTCCGAGCCTGCGCGTGAACGTGGGGTGGGGATGGTTGAGGATCCCTGAGCGGGGGTCGGGGCACTGCTGGAATCGGCGTGTCGTATCCAACGATCGAGGAGGGCCCCGATGGCTGTTGATGTTATGCGGGTGCGGTTGCATCTGTGCCGGATCCGTGTGTTGGAGTTACTCGTCTTCGGTGCCCGTACTACGGGTTCAAGTGCCACAGGGTCCATGACACCCGCGAGCGCGAGGCGCGCGGCGTCGACCGGGAACTACCGACTGGGGGTCCATGACACCCGCGAGCGCGAGGCGCGCGGCTTGGAGGTGTCGGGGCGGACCACGGCGAGTTCGACGGGCGAAGACTCCCGGTGGCTAGTCGTCAGTCCTCAACTCCCTCAGCAGGCTTTCGGCTTCAGAACGGTCTTTGGTTCGGCGCATCGGGGGGAGAGCCTCGAGCAGTTGCCAGCGGTAGCTGCGCGAACTGGCCAGACGCGGGTCCAACACGGCCACCACGCCGCAGTCGGTGGCCGAGCGGATGAGCCGGCCCGCTCCCTGGGCCAGCATGATCGCGGCCCTCGGCAGATCAACCACCCGGAAAGCGTTGGGGCCGACCCGCTCGCGGCGAGCGGAGAGCACAGGATCGTCGGGTCGGGGAAAGGGCAGCCGGTCGATTGTCACCAGGCTGCAGGTCGACCCGACAGCGTCGATGCCCTGCCAGTACGACATCGTGGCGAACAGACAGGCCTCATCGTTGTCGATGAACTCTTTGAGAAGCTGCGCCCTGGAGCCCTCGCCCTGCGTCAACACCGGCCACTGAACCCGCGACGAGATGTGAGCGGAGGCCTCCTGCATAGCCGCCCAGCTCGTGAACAACGCCAGCGTCCTTCCCCCGGCCGCGTTGATCAAAGACTCGATCTCTTGATGCTGCGCCTCCTGATGCCCCGGTTCTCTGGGGTCGGGAAGATCAGCGGCGCAGTACAGCAGAGCATTCGCCTCATAGTCGAAGGGACTGCCGACGTCGATCTGCACTGCGCTGTCGGGAAGCCCGAACTGGGAGGCGGCGTCGATCGGCATCGTCGCGGAGGTGAGAACCCCGCCGCGTTGCGACCACAGGTTCTCAGCAAGGATCCTGTCGATCGCCAACGGCGTGGAGCGAAGGCTGGGATTGCGGGCCGGCCCGTCCACCCACATCACCTCGTCGTCGGCGGCCCAGCGAAGGAAGCTGATGTCGTCGAGCAGAGAACTGACGGACTGCCGTGCACGAGCCGCTTTGCTCGACACGTCGCTGGGCGCGTCGCGAGGCACCCAGCGAAGCTCCGTCAACAGATCAGCGACACGCGCCGCGACGAGGTCGAGCGTGCTGCCGAGGTCCGCTGAGGGACCGTCGGGCAGGCGGGTGCCGACCAACGGCCCAAGGCGGTCCCTGAGCGCTGCCGCCGCGGAGTCGACTGCACTCGACGCCTCCGAGTCGGCTACCACTGCCCTGACCGCAGCGGCCGCGGCCACTAGACGGGCGGCGGTCAAGTAGCAGCCGACGGCGTCGGCCACGACGTCTACAAGCTGATGGGCCTCATCGATGACCACCGCGTCGTGCTCTGGAAGGATGCCCCCCACCGCGACGTCGATCGCGTACAGATGCAAGTTGACGATCAGCACGTCCACAGCCGCGGCCCGGCGCCACGCCCTCTCCGCGAAGCAGTCGTCACCCTCACCGCAGCGGCTCGCGCCCGGGCATTCCTGACGGGTGACGCTGACCTGCAGCCATGCCCGGTCAGTTACCTCGGCGAGTTCGGAGCGGTCACCGGTGCTGCTCTGATCTGCGAACAAGCGGAGTTTCTTGAGAGTCTCGGAGTCCAATCCGCCGTCATCGAGCCCCAGGTTGAGGGATTGGCCGGATTCCGCCTCAAAGAGGCGCTGCAGGCACAGATAGTTGGAGCGACCCTTCAGAACGGCGAAGTCGATCGGCGTGTCGAGCCGGCTCGACAGCAACGGCAGGTCCTTGCCGGCCAGTTGGTCCTGCAGTGCCTTGGTCGCGGTGGCGACCACGACTTTGCGCCCCGACACGGCGATGGGCACCAGGTAGGCGAGCGACTTGCCGGTACCGGTTCCCGCCTGCACCACGACATGGCCGTTGCCGCTCAGCGCGCGCGCGACCGCGGCGGTCATCTCGACCTGTCCGGCGCGGTGCTCACCACCGTCGGGCAGACCCGCAGCGACCTCGGCGAGCAGATCAACAGCATTCTCGGCGATGTCCATGGCAGGCGAGCCTTCATTCCCAGCAGTCACAGACCCCTACCATAGGCAACCCTCCAGCCGGTTCTCGGAGGCCGAGCGGATTGACCCTGCACACGGTCGCGACCCAGCGAGGCCGTGGCCCGAGCGGCCCCGTGGGCGCAGCGGACCAGAGCGGCGAGTGGAGCGCAGTGCACAGGAGCGGGAGACAACAGGTCTCGGAGCACCCGCGATGCTCAATCCGCGCACGTCCTCAAAGAGCCGGCCCCCAGGTTCGCCCAACGGTCGATTAGCAGGGTGCTTCGACCCGATAGGTTCTACGGGGTGCCCGCCGATCTGCCCGATCTGAACCGGATACCCCGTCACATCGCCTGTGTCATGGACGGCAACGGACGATGGGCCCAGGCGCGGGGCCTGCCCCGCACCGAGGGCCACCGCGCGGGCGAACACTCCCTGTTCGACGTCGTCGAGGCTTCCCTCGAGATCGGAGTGGAGTGGTTGACGGTGTACGCGTTCAGCACTGAGAACTGGTGCCGACCTCGTGACGAGGTGCGATTCTTGATCAATTTCAATGAAGAGATCCTGCTCCGTCGAAGAGATGAACTCAATGAACGGGGTGTGCGCATCCGTTTTGTCGGCCGGCGTGACCGGCGGGTCCCCAAACGCTTGATACGCCGTATGGATGAAGCATCGGAGTTGACCAGGAAGAACAGGAGGATGACGTTCACCATCGCGTTCAACTACGGAGGCCGCGCGGAGATCGTCGACGCGGTGCGCCGGATCGCCGCATCCGGGGTGGCCCCCGAAAAAATCACCGAAAAGACTATTGCCCGGAATCTCTACGATCCCGAAATGCCCGATCCTGATCTCGTCATCCGCACGTCCGGTGAGTACCGCATCTCGAACTTCTTGTTGTGGGAATTGGCGTACAGCGAGATGGTGTTCACCGATACTCCTTGGCCTGATTTCCAACGCCGGGAGTTCTTCGGTGCTATCAGAGAGTTCCAGGACCGTGACCGCCGTTTCGGCGGTGTCGATGGTGGTCGATGAGCCTCTACCGCGATCAAGCTGTGGTGTTGAGGTCTTGGAAATTAGGGGAAGCCGACCGGATCATCAGTCTCCATACCTGCGACAACGGCAAAGTCCGTGGCGTTGCCAAAGGAGTACGACGCACAAACTCCAAGTTCGGGGCGCGGCTCGAACCATTGAGCCATGTATCAGTGCAGCTTTACCGGGGACGTGGTGATCTCGACACCATCACCCAGGTGGAGACGATCTCGCGGTTCGTGTCGCTGCGGGAGGACCCCCGACGTTTTGCGCGTGCCCAAGCGTTGCTCGAAGCGGTCGAGGGGGTTGCCCAAGACCGCGAACCAGACCCAGCGCTGCACACCATGCTGGTCAAGGCGATGCGCACCCTCGACCAGATCGACGGTGGTCTGGTGGTTGCCGCCTTTTTTCTCAAACTCCTGGCCCATGAGGGCCTGCAACCTCAGCTTGACGGTTGCTTGAGATGCCACAGCAGCAGAGACGCTGCCGCCTTCGATCTCGACGAGGGAGGGATTCTTTGCCGACAGTGCCGCCGGGGGCGCCCCATTTCAGAGGAGGCAGTCGACCTGATGAGGCGAATCCTCACCGGCGGTCTCGCCGGGGTGCTCGCCGAGGAGTCGAATCCGTCCCCGGCGTCAATGGAAGTCGAGTCTCTGTCCACTGCCCTGTTGGAGCGTCACTTGGAACGGCGACTGCGCTCGATCGCCGTGTTGGACCAGACTTGATCCGAGTCGGCCCTGCCGACACAGTCCGCGACGCCGGCCTCACCAACTCCGGTTCACCGGCTGATCGGAATCCAACGCCCCTCAGCTTCACTCCATTCCATCCAAGCCTCGAGCTGGTAGTCCCATTGGATGTAGGTGTTGCGTGCATCATCCCAGGCAGGAGCATCAACTCCGGCCTGTGGAGCTTCCTCCTCCCCAGGGGCGCCCCGGTCGTGAGCGCTTGGCTCCACCCCGGTCGTGTACGTGAGTCGAGCGGGTGATCGTTGAGCGGGCGGATCCCAAAGGCCCGGTATCGGCATGGTCGCCGACGCTCTGTCGTCGACCCCGGGAACCAGCGTCGGGGCACCGACGTACCTCTTGTCCACGACGAGTGTCTTTGCGGCGAAGTCACCGATGCGACGGTGCCCTTCAGTCACCAACCCGAAGATCAGTCCGGTCAGCGGTACCAGGATGAACCAGGGGAAAGCGTCCACAACGAGCACGATCCAGCGCAGCAGATGCCTGAGGACACCCGGGTCTTCAAAAGTGGACTCGTCGACGACACGAAGCCCGAGCGCGATCTTTCCCAAAGAGCCTCCGGTTGCTGCGGGGATGATCACCATGTTGAACAACGCCGCAGCGAGCACCAGCAAGAAGATGCTGACGAGGCTCGTCGCCTCCAGAACAAACACGAATCGTTCCATGTTGAAGCAGCCGTTGTTGCCGAGGTCCTCGTAGCGTTGGCAGATTTGTGCGGCTGTTTGGGGATCTGCGACGTCTTCCCAAGTGGCAGACGCAAGAAGCGAGGTCGTGCCCACCGCGGCCAGAATCAAAAAATCAATGATGAAGGCGACGCAACGACGACCGAACACGGCCGCGGGGTCAGCAGGCATGGGATCGTCGGCTCGGATGGACTCCATAGCTGCGCACCTCCGGTAGCCTCTCGGCCATGCCCGCTTCGGAACTGTTCGACAAGATAGTGAACCTATCCAAGCGTCGAGGATTTGTCTTCCAGTCAGCTGAGATATACGGCGGTTTTCGTTCCGCATACGACTACGGACCACTCGGTGTCCTGCTGCTGCGCAACGTCAAAGATGCCTGGTGGCGCTCCATGGTGCAGCACCGTCACGATGTGGTCGGCCTCGACGCGGCGATTCTTTCCCCACCCCAGGTCTGGGAGGCGAGCGGCCATCTCGCCAACTTCTCAGATCCGCTTGTTGACTGCACCGACTGCAGGGCCCGCCACCGGCAGGACAAACTCGAAGACCCCGATTCGTGTCCGAGCTGCGGCGCTGCCGGCTGCTTCACCGAAGCCCGTGAGTTCAACCTCATGTTCAAGACCCACGCCGGTCCGATGGTCGACTCAAGCGCAGAGGTCTACCTCCGCCCAGAGACCGCTCAGGGCATTTTCACCAACTTCACCAACGTGGCACAGACCAGTCGCAAGAAACCGCCCTTCGGTATTGCCCAGATCGGAAAATCGTTCCGTAATGAGATCACGCCAGGGAACTTCGTCTTCCGAACCCGAGAGTTCGAACAGATGGAGATGGAGTTCTTTGTTCCGCCTGACGATGCCGGCTACTGGTTCGGGTACTGGTGCGATCAGAGGCTCGACTGGTATCTGGATCTAGGCATCCCTGCAGCCGATATCCGCTTGCGGCCCCACGATGCCTGTGAATTGAGCCACTACTCATCGGGGACTTCCGACTTGGAATATCGTTTCCCGTGGGGTTGGGATGAGCTTGAGGGGATCGCTGATCGGGGTGATTTCGATCTGACGGTCCATGCCGCCCACTCCGGGGAGCGACTCGAGTACTTCGACCAGGTGGACAACCGGCATTACGTGCCCCACGTCATCGAACCGGCCGCAGGTGCGACGCGCGCGGCAATGGCGTTCCTGATGGCGGCCTTCGACGAGGAGACGGTCAACGGCAGCACCCGTACAGTGCTGCGATTGGATGCAAGGCTCGCGCCCTACAAGGTTGCCGTTCTGCCACTGTCGAATAAAGACGCCCTCACACCGATGGCGCAGGAGGTGTTTGAGACAGTGAAGCTCCGTTGGATGGCTGACTACGACCAGACGCAGTCGATCGGGAAGCGCTACGCCCGACAAGATGAAATAGGTACGCCCTATTGCGTAACCATCGACTTCGACACGCTCGATGATCGCGCGGTGACCGTTCGCGAGAGGGACACACGAGCACAGCAGCGGGTAGCGATCGATCAACTGGAAGGATACCTTTCGGCTAACTTGCGTATCAATGGGTATTCTTGATGACGACATCGCCAAGGTTCGGGTGGCCGCCGATCTTGTCGCACTCGTTGGTGAACACACCGACATCAAGCGTTCGGGCCGCAACTGGATGGCTCGATGCCCCCTTCATGGAGAACGCACCCCGTCGTTGTCGGTGAACGCTGAAAAAGGTGTCTACTACTGTTTCGGATGTCAGCGCAGCGGCGACGCGATCACCTTCGTCCAGGAGATCGAGAAACTGGACTTCGTCGGCGCGGTCGAGTCGCTTGCGTCCCGCTACGGCATCGGATTGCGCTACACGACACAGACTGAGGGGACCACCCGGGCACGAAGGAGGCTGTTGCTCGACGCGGTGGCGAAGGCAGCCGAGTTCTACCATCAGAGGCTGCTCAACGGAACCGACGCCGGCGCGGCCCGCGGCTATCTGCGCTCGCGAGGTTATGACCGCGCGGTGGTGAGCAAGTACAGACTCGGCTGGGCGCCCGACAGCTGGGATGAACTGGCCAGACACCTGAAACTGAACGCAGCCGACCTCACCGACAGCGGCCTCGGCTTCGTCAACAGCGCGGATCGGGTGCAAGACGCCTTCCGTGCCCGGATCATGTTCCCGATCGCCGACGAGCGCGGCGATTACACCGGCTTCGGCGGGCGCGAACTCCCCGGTGGTGAGGGCCCCAAGTACAAGAACACGATCGGCGACGCAGAGGTCTATGACAAGAGCAGGCTGCTCTACGGGCTGCACACCCACCGCGAGGGCATCGTCAAGGAGGGTGAAGCCATCATCTGTGAGGGCTACACCGACGTGATCGGTTTCGGCAACGCGAACATCCTGCGGGCCGTGGCGACCTGTGGCACGGCGCTGACCGAGGAACACATCAAGTTGCTCAAGAGGTTCTCGGCGAATCGTCTGGTCCTCGCATTCGACACAGACTCGGCAGGTCTCGCGGCCGCCGAACGCGTCTATGAATGGGAACAGCGCTTCGAACTCGATGTGCGAGTGGCGGACCTGCCACCCGGAGTAGATCCCGACGACGTCGCCCGTGAGGATCCCGCGAAGTTGGCCGCCGCGGTCCAGGATGCCATCCCCTACATGCGGTTCCGTATGGAGCGGGCCCTGGCAACTGCTGACCTGTCGAGTCCGGAGGGCCGGGCGCGTGCCGCGGAGCAGGCGGTTCACGTCGTCAGCGAGCACCCCAACGAACTGGTCCGCGACCCGTATCTCGTGGAGATCGCCGACCGTTGCCGGGTCGAGGCGGCGAGTCTGCGGGAGCTCGCCTCCAGACCCCGGCCAAAACCGGCCGCCCCTAGGCGCCGCGGCCAACAGGGCGGCCAACAAGAAACGATGGAGCGCGAGGTCCCCGACGCGCCCGAAGAGGATGGTTACGCTCCCCGACACCAGCCGAGACTCCCGGACTCGAACGCCGCGGCCGCGGAGGACGAAGCGATCCGCCTCGTTATCGACCAGCCCGAGCAAGCCGCGCGGCTCCACGCCAATCTGTTCGGTCACAGTGTGCGACAAGAGGCTTTCCAGACGCTTCGAGACCATGGATTCGAGGCGGCAGCGGAGCGTTGCGGACCGCAGGCCGCTGACCTGCTGCGGCGCTTGGCTGTCGAAGGTTTCGACGCTGACCGTGACGACGTCTTGGCTGGTGTCGTTCGCCTCGCAGGTCAACGGACTCTCGACGGCATCGGTCGAGGTCTCAGATCCTACGAAACAGCCGATGAGACGAGAATCGAAGTAAGCCGCTCGTTCACCTGGCTCAAGCAGGAACTGGAGAAACTCGACGAACCTGCGACTCTCCGGCCCGCTGTGGACGGATTGTTGCCGTGGTTGATCGAGCACGCTGAGTGGAGGGCGAGGTGAGGGCGCCCTTCCGCGTCACTCGTGAACGCATCCGGGGGACAGAAGCAGAACTTTGACGAAGCTGCGCCGTCCGCAACGCAGCGGCCGAGTACGCGATCACCTTCAGTCCCGCTGATCTGCGCATCAAAAACCACATCGACAAGATCTGTTGGCGGTAGCATCCCAAGTACCGGTCCGGGGTAGCTCAGCTGGCAGAGCGCTCGGCTGTTAACCGAATTGTCGTGGGTTCGATCCCCACCCCCGGAGCTGACCGGGCAGACCGCACCCCGGTGCGGTCTGCCTCGTTGGTCAATGCAGATTCGGAGCACGTTCAACGGGCTGCAGCGGTAGTGTCACGTTGGGCTCGTAGCTCAGTGGTTAGAGCAGAGGACTCATAATCCTTCGGTCGTGGGTTCGATCCCCACCGAGCCCACCATGTGACTTCGCGAGACACGAACCTTGCCCTGGAGTGAAGTCGCCGGTCTGTGTTGGGCGGATCGCTATGTCAGCCTTGCCTGCTCTCGTGCGATGGCCTTGAGAATGACTGCGAAGTTCGGGTCGGTGTCCTTGAGATGGTTGGGGGTCACCGCCAGACGATCCTCCGGGAATAGCAATTCCGACCGATCTTGTCAGTTATTGTTGTAGGCTCCATTGGTCGCCGGTGAAATCACAACCGGCGATGTCCGCTGTTTCCCCCAAGAAGAGACAAGGACCGAGCTACGAAAGGTGCATCCATGAGCAACGACTGGGGTTTTGAGACCCGCCAGATCCACGCGGGACAAGAAGCCGACCCGGCCACTGGTGCCCGCGCCGTTCCTATCTATCAGACGACGGCCTACCAGTTCCGTGATTCCGACCACGCGAAGAACTTGTTCGCCCTAGCCGAGATCGGCAACATCTACACCCGGATAATGAACCCGACCCAAGCCGTGGTCGAAGCCCGCCTCGCCAGCCTCGAAGGCGGCACAGACACCGCAGTCGGCATCCCGGGAGCGCTTGCGCTGTCGTCTGGTCAGGCTGCAGAAACTCTGGCGATCTTGAATCTTGCCGAGTCGGGCGATCACATCGTGTCGGCATCGGCCCTGTACGGAGGAACCTACAACCTCTTCCACTACACCTTGCCTAAGATGGGTATCACCTGCACATTCGTCGACGACGCCGATGATCTCGACGCCTGGCGAGCCGCCACGCAACCCAACACCAAGGCGTACTACTGCGAGTCGATCGGCAACCCGATGAACAACGTGGTCGACATCGCCAAAGTCGCGGACACTGCCCATGCCAACAACGTGCCGCTCATCGTCGACAACACGGTCGCGACGCCGTATTTGATCCGTCCCCTCGAACACGGTGCGGACATCGTCGTCCATTCAGCGACGAAGTTCATCGGCGGGCACGGCACCGCGATCGCCGGAGTGATCGTCGACGGAGGCAGTTTTGATTTCGCGGCATCCAGCAAGCACCCGATGTTCACCGAACCGGATCCCAGTTATCACGGCCTGGCCTTCTGGCCGGCGCTCGGCCCAGGTTCCTACATCATCAAAGCCCGGGTTCAGTTGTTGCGCGATATCGGCGCTGCGATCGCACCGCTGAACTCCTTTCTGCTGCTCCAAGGTCTGGAAACCCTGAGCCTGCGCATGGAACGGCACTTCTCAAACGCGAATGCAGTGGCCGACTATCTCGCTGCCCACGATCAGGTCGAGTCCGTTGCCTTTGCGGGATTAGCCGACTCCCCCTGGCACGGCATCGCCAACGAACTGGGTGGTCAGAAAGGGTACGGCTCGGTCCCGGCCTTCGTGATCAAAGGCGGTCTCGAAGCCGGCAAGAAATTCGTGGAGGCCCTTGAACTCCACAGCCACCTGGCCAATATCGGTGATGTTCGCAGCCTGGTGATCCAGCCTGCTGCCACAACGCATTCCCAATTGACGTCCGAAGAACAGGAATCCACTGGTGTCACTCCCGGACTGGTGAGGCTGTCGGTGGGCCTCGAATCGATTGATGACATCATCGCAGATCTCGACAGAGGATTTGCGGCCGCTGCTGCGTAGACCGGTTCCAAGCGAGTGGGAATCAGCCCCGATTCGGTGAATCGGCAACGCCAGTTTGACAAGAGGCACATATTGGACTTCCCGCTGCTCTCGGACCCCGAAGGTGAGGTTGCGCGCATCTTCGGTGTCGAGCGCCCTGCGCTTCTTCCTCCGAGAAGAGCCACCTTCGTGATTGGTCGAGACCGTCGGATAATCCGAGTAATCCGCAGCGAGACCAACATGGCTGTTCACGCCGATCAGGCTCTAGCAGCTTTACGGGAGGCTTCACGCGGTCAAGGCGTGATCAAGTGATCAAGCGATCAGCCGTCGTCTCAATTCTCGTTGATCCAGGCAGGTGCGCGGTCTAGTAGAAACTCGGCGACATTCGCGCAGCGGTCGAGCACATCGCACAACACGTCCCGCCCGAAGAAGATTCGCGCCAGCTCCACCTCGACCCGGGCAACAATGCTGACCGCGCGGACTGGGGCGTCGGTCACCGCGGCGAAGCTGTCGAGGGCACTTACCTCGAGTGGCAGCTCCGTTGAGCCGACACCGGCGAGATCCGTGGCCAGGATCAAGAGGTCGGGTGCAGTCGGCAGCGGTGGGAGAGCGAAGCCGATTGTCAGGGGCAGGAGGATTTCATTGGAAGGTTCGCCGCCTTCACCTACTCGGACTATCTCATCCTCGAACATGATCAGCGATCGAGGATCGACCTCCAAAGCCATATGCATGTCGAGTGGGCCGTCGCACGCCTGGTCGGGATGCAGATCAACTTCCCAGGCCTGTCGATTCGTGTAGGTCTCTATGAAGTGCCGTTCGTCATGAACATGGAACCCGTGCTCGACGACGTGATCTTTGAGATCGGCAACGAATCCCTGTAGGTCGATTAATGCCATTGGTCTCAGCTTGCCATGACTCGGCCCACTTTGGGCGCGTTATGTTGATTGAGTGCATATTCAAGACGTGAACGCTGACGAGGTGCTAGTGATTCTTCATCAAGCGGCCGATGCGGTGGTCGATGCTTTCGTCGATCAACGGGATTGGGGCAAGTCGGGGCTGCGTCACGATCAGTACGTTCCGGATCTCGTCGCTGATGAAGCGGTGCTCGCAACACTCGGGGCCGCAGGCATCCGGGTTCTCAGTGAAGAGAGCGGCCTCGGGCCTGGGGCAGTGTCGCCAGATTCCGCTGGGGCGGCGTCAAACTCCGGTATGGGGATTGTGGCGGTGGTTGATCCCCTGGACGGTTCGACCAACGCTTCGCTGTCGCTGCCGTGGTATGGGACCAGTTTGTGTGTAGTCGACGACGAGGGCCCCTGGGTGGCCCTTGTTCACGACCATCCCAATGATCGGCGTTACACAGCGATCCGAGGCAGGGGAGCGACCCTCAATGGTGTTGCGCTAGCGGAGCCCACGGCGGTCGAGTTGTCCGAAGCCGTTGTAGCTGTCAACGGTGTGCCGCCTCCGGCGACGGGTTGGTGGCAGTTCCGGACCATGGGATCATGCGCCCTCGAATTGTGCGCGGTGGCCGACGGGCGTTTCGCTGGTTTCGTCGACTTCGCCGGTTCGCTCCATGTATGGGACTACTTGGGGGCATTGCTCGTCTGCAGCGAGGTGGGAGTCGATGTGGTCGACGCCGAGAGCCGGGACTTGGTGGTGATCGATCATGATGCTCAGCGTTCGCCGTTGGCTGCATCTTCGGCATTGGTTCAGCAGTTGGCTTCAGTGCGGCGAGGCTCGACTCCGAACCCTTGGCCGGCTTGAAGAGATTCGGTTGTGCTCCCTGTTGATTCCGCTAGATTTGTGGCTGACAAAACCCCGGCCGTGATCCGATGTCGCGAGCCACCAATACGGGTCAGGTCACTCTGGAAGGGAACAACCCATGAAACAGAATAGTAAATTGCTGCGTCTACTCGCAGTGCTCCTTGCCATCGTCCTCGTAGGCGCCGCCTGTGGCGACGACGAGGAGGATGACGAAGAAAGCGGACGCCTAGCCGAGGTTATTGCACGCGGTGAACTCAATTGCGGAGTGAACGACACGCTTCCCGGGTTCGGCAATGTCACCTCCGATGGCGTCAACACCGGCTTCGATGTCGACTTCTGCCGGGTCGTGGCCGCGGCCGTGCTCGGTGATGCCGACTCGGTGAACTACACGCCACTCGACGCATCCCAGCGCTTCCCGACCCTGCAGTCCGGCGAGATCGACCTTCTGGTCCGCAACACGACTTGGACAGCGAGCCGCGACGGCAACGAGCAGGCGAACTTCATGTTCACCACCTTCTTCGACGGTCAGGGCTTCATGGTCCGCGACGACAGTCCGATCAACTCAGTGGCCGACATGGCCAACAGCAGCATCTGTGTGCTCCAGGGCACCACGACACTGCTGAACCTCAACGCAGTGCTCGGTGACAGGGGCGTGCCGTTCTCCCCCGTAGAGTTCCAAGCCAACGACGAGCTTCAACCGGCCTTCGTCAGCGGAGGGTGCGAAGTCTGGACTTCCGATGCTTCGCAGTTGGCTGCCTTCTCTGCAACGCTCGACATAGACACGCGTGTCCTTAGCGAGATCATCTCCAAGGAACCGCTCGGACCTGTTGTTCCTGATGGTGACACCGAGTGGGCACAAGTTGTCAACTGGGCCACCATGGCCACTGTTCAGGCCGAAGAGTTCGGAATCAGCTCCGCGAACCTCAGTGATTTCATGGAAAGCGAGAACTCCAACATCCGTTTGTTCCTCGGGCTCCCCACCACTGAGAGCGAAGCGACTGAAGTCGGTCTGGGTCTCCCAACCGATTTCGCTCAGAAGATCATCAGCGAGGTCGGCAACTACGGTGAGATTTACGAGCGCAACCTTGCACCGCTCGGCCTGGAGCGTGGTGTCAACGCGTTGTGGACCGACGGCGGCCTGATGTACGTTCCGCCGTTCAGGTAATTTGTCGGCTCAGGCGAACAACCTGACATAGCCGATCGGGTTTGACCGTTCGGTGAAGAATCATCAGTCGAGACGATTCCGGTTGATCCTCAAGGAGATTTGAGGGTTGCCGGGATCGTCTTGCGCGTATGGGCTAGTTTCTGGAATACTCCACTGACGACCGGTACTGGAGCCCAGTACCCAACACCTGAGAGGGGCGAAAGAACCGGATGCTCGGCAGGCTGCTGTTTTTGATGATCGCCCTGGTGTTGATTGCTGGGCTTTTTATTGCCCTCCGCTTCATTATTGACAAGGTCACCCAACGGGACACCTCCGACCGCCCCCCGCCCTGGCGTGATCTGAACGTGTTGTCGTTGACGGCTCAGGTGGTGGCACTCGGGTTGATCGTCACCGTTGGTTCGTGGCTGTGGAGCAATTTCAGGGACCGCACCGACGACATCGGCCTCGAACTGGACTTTGGATTTTTGGACCAACCTTCAGGAATTTCAATTGCAGACAACCCGGTGAGTCCCAACGCGAGTGTTCGCGACGCGCTGCAGCAAGGTGTCAAGAACACCTTCTTGGTCATTCTCTTAGGTATTCCGTTGTCGGTGCTGCTGGGGACCCTCATCGGCATTGCCCGATTGTCGACCAATTGGCTCGTCAAGAAACTCGCAACCGCATACGTTGAGTTTTTCAGGAACATCCCGCCGTTGTTGGTGATTGTGTTCATGTGGATCGCAGTCTTCCTGAGTTTCCCGGAAGCGTCGGGGTCGACCGCAGCGGAAGCTTGGCGTCCATTCGGTGGCTGGCTGATCTTCAGCAACAACCGATTTGCGTTCCCCTCGATCGTCGGCTTGGACAGCTTCGGCCTCTACCAAGCGCTCTTCGTCGCCAGCGTGTTGGCGGCAGTGGGGGTTTGGATATGGCGCACCCGTGTTTTCAACAACACGGGGACACCCCATCGCCGGATGGCGTGGTCCTTGGCGACGCTGGTCCTTCTGGTTGTCGTGTTCTTCTTCGTGCTGGGAGAACCGTTCGAGTTCTCCAAGACGATCGTCGAAGACCGCCGGTGGACGGGCGGCGTTCGCATGCAGATGCCCTACGCGGCGTTGATGGTGGCGCTGGTCGTCTACACGGCATCCCATATTGCTGAAATTGTCCGGGGGAGTATTCTGGCCGTCCACAGGGGGCAGGTGGAGGCTTCACACGCGTTGGCTCTGAGCGGCATGCAGAGGTATCGATTTGTGATCTTGCCTCAGGCCTTTCGGATCGCCTTTCCACCGCTGATCAATCAGTTTCTCAACTACACCAAAAACTCGTCTCTCGGAGTGGCGATCGGATTCGCTGAGATCACTTCGGTCATCAGCAACTTGTTCGGGCAGTCTCAGCCGGCACCGCAGTTGTTGTTGATTCTCATGGTGATCTATCTCTGTCTGTCGTTGATCCTTTCGGTCATCGGCAATCTCATCAACCGTCGGCTCCAGTTGAGGGGTGTCTGAATGTCGATTACCGATTTCATCTCGAGCACTCCCGACAAGAGCAACCACCTGCCACCGAACCAGAGGCTGTCGGCAGGTGAATGGAGCAGAAGGAACCTCTTCAACAATTGGTACAACTCGCTGATAACCGTCGTGGCGGCCGCGGTCGTCGCCTTCGCAATCGCGCGCACTTTGAACTGGGGTTATTCTTCAGACTTTCTGATCATCCGACGAAACCTCACTCTGTTCATGGTCGGCCAGTTCCCCCGTGATGAACTGTGGCGACCGTGGGTGTCGGGGTACTTGTTGATGGGCGCGTTCGGAATCGGCTCTGGTGTGTTGTGGCGATCTGCTCAGGCCGACGCGGAGGAAAAAGGGCTGCCGACCGAATCCCATTCATGGTTCGACCTGCTGCGCCGGTTCTGGGCGATCATCGCGATTTTGGTTTTTTTCGTTTCGTTCGCCCGCACCTGGGCGCCCTTCGTCGCCCTCGCCGGCCTCTTCGCGGCGTTTTTCGTGTGTCGCGAATCGGGCCGCAGGTTCAGTGTGGCCATGCGAACCCGTGGTCTTTTCCTCGCCGGTTTGTCGGGCCTGCTTTCGCTGCTGGCGCTTGCTGGTTCAGGCGGTCTCGGGGCCTTGACGGTCGGAGCCCTCCTCGGCGCGTGGGCATTGACCGAAATGCGAGGTCTGACCGAGGACAGGGGCCGAGCAGGAGTTGTGATCTCGCAGATTGTGGGGTTCGTCACAGGAGTCGCCGTGTGGCAGGGATTGAGCGCGGCTGACCTCGGCGGTTTCGGTTGGGACAGTTGGGGCGGCTTGCACCTGACCCTGTTCTTGACAGTGGTCGGTATCAGCACGGGCCTCCCGGTCGGGATCATCCTGGCCTTGGGACGCCAGTCGGACCTACCGGTAATCAAAGGCGCGTCCGTGCTCTTCATTGAGTTCGTGCGCGGCGTGCCGTTGATTTCCCTGCTGTTGTTCTCAAGCTACATGCTGCCTCTACTCTTCCCGAGGGACTTCGGTATTCCAAGTCCGTTGACACGGGCCATGATCGTGATCACCGCCTTCTCGGCCGCATACATTGCCGAGATCATTCGCGGAGGGCTTCAAGCTGTCCCACGAGGGCAGATCGAAGCCGCGCAGGCCAGTGGGATGTCGGCTGGAAAGATCCAACGCCTGATTGTTCTACCCCAGGCGTTGCGTGCGGTGATTCCTGCGATGGTCGGTCAGTTCATCTCGTTGTTCAAGGACACATCCCTGCTCGCCATTCTCAAACTGCTTGAGTTCCTGCACGCTTCCCGAGTATCGAACTCACAAGTCGAGTTCTTAGGGCAGGGTCTGGCGGACGTGACCCTTCCCTTCGTCGCCCTCGGCTATTGGGCATTCGCGTACACCATGTCCAAAGAGAGTCGTAGAGTTGAAGAGAGACTAGGAGTCGGAGTGAGATGAGCGACGCAGCCGTCAATGCAGACGCAACCGAGGTCCTCGGGCAGGGGGACACGATCATCAGCCTGCGAGGGGTCGACAAGTTCTTTGGTGACTTTCAGGCTCTGACCAACATCAACATGTCAGTCGGGGAGCAGGAGGTGGTGGTGGTCATCGGGCCTTCCGGTTCGGGAAAATCCACGTTGATCCGCTGCATCAACCGCCTGGAGCGACACGACCGCGGCTCGATCGTGGTGGACGGAGTCGAGCTGTCCGACGACATTCGGGCAATTCAGGGGATACGCCGCGAGACCGGCATGGTGTTCCAGAGCTTCAACCTGTTCCCGCACCTGTCGGTGATGGACAACATCACCCTGGCGCCTCGCAATGTCCGCAATGTTCCCAAAGCTGAAGCGGAGGCGACGGCCATGGAGCTGCTCGAGCGGGTGAAGATCCCGGACCAGGCACGGAAGTATCCGGGCCAGCTTTCCGGCGGTCAGCAACAGCGGGTCGCCATCGCCCGTTCCCTGGCGATGAGGCCCAAGGTGATGCTCTTCGATGAACCCACCTCGGCGCTGGACCCGGAGATGATCAAGGAAGTTCTCGACACGATGAAGGATCTGGCCACCGAGGGCATGACCATGATCTGCGTGACCCACGAAATGGGATTCGCCAGAGAAGTTGCCGATCGCGTGGTCTTCATGGCTGACGGCGAGATCGTCGAGGTCGGCCCGCCGGAGCACTTCTTCACGAACCCGACCGAAGAGCGCACCAAGCTGTTCCTCAGCCAGATTCTCTGAATTCCCCCGTAGTCTTTGCTCTTCGGGGCGCGTAGCTCAGTTGGTTAGAGCGCTTCCCTTACAAGGAAGAAGTCGGGGGTTCGAGTCCCTCCGCGCCCACATGTTGCGCGACTGACCGCGGATGTGGGGTTCTCGGGAGATCTGAGACAAGATATGAGGTCTGCCTGATTCATGGCCTGGGCTGAGTTTGGCGAGGGGGACACCTTGAGACGACTTACCTGCCTCTTACTATGGTGTGCAACGCTGGGGCCTGGACTGAGTTGGCGAGGGGGACACCTTGAGACTGCAAATCATCGCGGCGGCAGCACTCGCAATCGCGTTGCTCGCTGCATCCTGTGGTGGCGATCAAGGCAACGGGAGCAGGGGAGTGGCCACACTGGTTGGAGTGGACCCTCCGCAGACGGACACGCTCATCACCGCTGCTACGACACCCGAAGCCACAGCATCGGAGCCTGATCTCGAGACGGTCCCCGCGGCATCCGACGGCCGGAGCGGCGACTCTGAGATCCGCACCGTAGGGGAGGAGTTCTCTGAGGGAGCCGCGGCGCCCGAGGTTGACCCTGAGCCTGAAGAAGCAGAGTCCGAGGCTGCGGAGACAGACCCCGAGCAGGCGTTGTTGAAGTTCGCGCAGTGCATGAGGGAGAACGGACTGCCGGACTTCGTCGATCCGACAGTGGACGCCACCGGTACCGTGCAGTGGCGTCAGATGTTCGCGGACTCCGGCATCGACCCCGCATCAGATGACTTTCAGCAGGGACTGGACGTCTGCCGGCACCACTTCGAGGGCCTCGCATTCGGGGGAGACGGAGTGGACTTCAACGTGACCGAGGTGCAGGACACTCTGCTCGGGTTCGCCCAGTGCCTGCGTGCGCAAGGAATCGAGGTGGACGACCCCGAACTGTCGAGGCTCGTCACCGGCACCGGCACCGGCGACAATCGCGGTACACGGCTGTTCGGCCCGGCATTCGACCCGACCGATCCAGACGTGCAAGCCGCCGTCGAAGCCTGCCGGGGAGAGCTCGGCGGTCTCGGCGGCGGCGGAGCCCAAGCAGGAGGAAATCCGTAATGAACGAGACGTCTGCACGACCGGCACGGCGAAAGCGCCGATGGTTGGGCTTGATCGTGATCCTGATCCTGGCACTCACCGCTGGAGGCGCCGTGGTCTGGTATGTCGGCGATCAGACTGAGAGCGCAGACGCGCCCGCGGCAGCGACCTTGAACACCGACGTCATTGAAGTGCGCGACCTTTCTGAGACGACCACCATCTCGGGCGCCTTGGCATACGACGACGCCCGGATCGTGGTCGCCCCCAGCAGTGGTGTCGTCGTGGAGGTCCCCGCGGAGGGGACCCGCTTGGAACGCGGCGCCCGACTGTTCGCCATCGACTCGATGGTCACCGACTCGCAGGTGACACAGGCCGAACAAAGGATTGCGTCCGCCGAAGCGTCGGTGGCCGGCGCCGAGATCGCGCTCGATGCCCTCGAATCCGGCGCCGGGCCCGCCGACCTGGCCGCTGCAGAAGCATCCGTAGCGCAGGCCCGCCTGATACTCGACAACCTGACCGCCGCGCCCACCGAAGCAGAGTCGGGGGCGGCTCGAGCGGCGGTCGCCCGCGCCCAGGAGACTTACGACGACCTGCTTGCTCCGCCCACCGAAGCAGAGTCGGGGGCGGCTCGAGCGGCGGTCGCCCGCGCCCAGGAGACTTACGACGACCTGCTCGCGGCGCCCACCGAAGCTGAACTGGGTGCTGCGAGGGCGGCAGTTGCCCGTGCGCAGGAGACTTACGACGACCTGACTGCCGAGCTGGACCCGACAGCGGTGGCCGAGGCCAACGCGGCAGTACAGCTGGCAGAACAGCGGGTCGGCTCAACGAGGGCCGCGCGGGACCTGTCATTCGTTTCTCTGGAGATCACCTGGAGCGAATACTGTGACTGGACCGACAGAGCGATCGCGTCGCTGTGCGGCGGTTCCGCTCTGAGCCGGCTGCCTCTGAACGAGGCGCGGATGGTGGCCCTCACCGACGACATCGCCGAGGCTCGCGCCGAAGCCGAGAAGTATGGGTCGCCGTCAACCGAAGAAGACTGGGCGGATCTGTCGGAGCGCCTTCTCAATGCCAACTTGACCCATATCTCCGATACAGCAGACCACGATTCGACGCTTGCCGGTTTGGATGCGGCCGAGGACTCGCTTGCGGAGTTGTTGGCCGGTGCCTCGGCCGCTGATACTGACAGTGCGCTCGCCGGTTTGGATGCGGCCGAGGACTCGCTTGCGGAGTTGTTGGCCGGTGCCTCGGCCGCTGATATCGACAGTGCGCTCGCCGGTTTGGATGCGGCCGAGGACTCGCTTGCGGAGTTGTTGGCCGGTGCTTCGGCCGCTGATATCGACAGTGCGCTCAACAACCTGCAATCAGCACAGGAGCAGCTGCAGGAACTGCAGGACGGACCGGATGCCCTCGAGGTCGAACAGGCTCGCTCCAACCTGCAGTCGGCAGAGACCAGGCTCAGTGATCTGCTCGCCGACCCCGACACCGTCGAGCTGCTGCGGGCCCGCTCGAACCTGTTGTCGGCGGAGCTCGCCCTGGAGTCCGCATCAGAGGACTACGACGATCTGCTCGCCGGTGCCGACACGGCGTTCCTGTTCTACGGCGACGGAGCCGCGTGGCGTTCAATGTCGATCGACACGACACCCGGCCCGGACATTCAGTGGCTGGAGACCAACCTGGTCGCCCTCGGCTACGGAGACCTCGAATTGGACGAAGTGTTCGATTCTGACACCGCAGATGCGGTAGTGGCATGGCAGACGGACGTTGGAGTGACCGCCACCGGCGAGGTTCCGCTGGGACAGGTGGTCTTCATCGCAGGGCCGGCCCCGGTGAGCGCCTTGACAGTCTCGCGGGGCGATTCGGTGAACGAGGGTGCTGTCCTCTACGAGTTGACCGCGGTGGAACTGGTGTCGAGCACCGTCGGGCCCGACGGGGTGCAGGACCGGACGGTCACCGCCCAACGCGTCACCGCCCGGCTCGACCTCGTCGACCAGGATCTGCTCGCACTGGGCACTCCTGTGACGATCGAGCTTCCCGACGATACCGAGGTGGCCGGCGAGGTGATCGAGTTGGGTGCTGTCCCGGTGATCGTTTCAGCGACCGAACAGAGCGGCGAGTCGTCGTATCTGGATGTGGTCATCGCCCCGTTGGAGTCGGTGGACCCGAATTGGACTGGGGCCACCGTTCAGGTTCGTTTCGCCACTGAGATTGCGCAAGGTGTTCTGAGTGTTCCTGTGAGCGCCCTGCTTGCCCTGCAGGAGGGGGGCTACGCAGTTGAGATCGTCCAATCCGACGGAAGCGTCCGCCTCGTCGGGGTCGGCACCGGTCTGTTCGCTGATGGATTCGTGGAGGTCTCAGGCAATGGACTGGCCCCGGACTTGGAGGTCGTGATCCCGTGACCGCCGTCGAGGTGGCCGCCGCGGCGTTGGAACTCCGGTCGGCCACCAAGTCCTACCCGGGGACTCCGCCAGTGCTTGCGCTCGACGGGATCAACCTCAGCATCGAGTCCGGCGAGATGGTCGGTGTGGTTGGTCCGTCCGGTTGCGGCAAGTCGACCATGCTCCACATGATGGGCACGCTCGACCGGCCGAGCAGCGGCACGGTACTGGTCGACGGGTTGGACACGTCGGAGCTCTCTGAGCGGCATCTGTCCGCGATACGCGGGCGCAAGCTGGGATTCGTGTTCCAGCGGTTCTTCCTGTTGTCGGGCACCTCGGCTCTGGAGAACGTCGCTGGAGGACTGCTCTATCTGGGGGTGGCCCCTAGAGAACGAAGAGAACGGGCGGCGGCAGCCCTGGACCGGGTGGGCCTCGGAAACCGCATGTCCCACATCCCGTCGAAAATGTCGGGGGGTGAGCGGCAGAGGGTCGCGATCGCCAGAGCCCTGGTGCACGACCCGGCGTTGATCCTGGCCGATGAGCCGACGGGAAACCTGGATTCCAGGGCCAGCGGCTCGATCATCGAACTGTTCGAGCAACTGCACGCCGAGGGGAGCACGATCGTCGTGGTCACCCACAACGATGAGATCGCTGGACATCTTCCCCGGGTCGTTCGTCTGCTCGACGGTCAGGTGCAGTCCGATGAGAGGCGGACGTGGTGAGTGCGGAGGTCCAGCCGAGCCGTCTCCGGCCCCTCGATGTGCTTCGTGTCGGGTTTGCCGGGCTTCAGTCCCGGAAGTTGCGTGCAGCCCTCTCGGCGCTGGGCATCGCCATCGGCATCGCTTCGCTCGTGGGAGTGCTCGGACTCTCTGAATCGTCGAAGTCCGATCTGCTCGACAAGATCAACGCCTTGGGCACCAACCTGCTGCAGGTGACACCATCGGCCGGTTTCGGCGCCGGCGATGCAACCCTTCCGGACGAGGCCGTAGCCATGATCGGACGGGTGGGGAGCGTGGAGGAGATCTCCTTCGTGTCCTCGGTCGACGCCGGCGTGTACCGCAGCGACTTCATCCCGTCGGGCCGCACAGGCGGCATCTCGGTGGTGGGAAGCGACATGGCCCTGCTCGACACCCTCAACGGAGAGATCGCCCACGGCACGTTCCTCACCGAGGCAGCCCTCGAGTATCCGGCCGTGGTTCTGGGGTCGGTCACAGCGCAGCGGCTCGGGATCAGGGACCTGGCCCACAGGCCGCGGGTGCTCATCGGCGACCGCTGGGTGGAGGTGATGGGGATCCTGGAACCCTTCGCGCTGGCCCCCGATCTGGACCGGGCGGCGATTGTCGGGCACCAGGCGTCGATCGACTATTTCGATGCTGACGGCGCGGCGACGACGGTCTATCTGCGCGTCGACGAGGGTTGGATCGACATCACCCGCGACGTCATGCCCGCCACGGCCGATCCGGCGAACCCCGAAGAGGTGGAGGTGAGCCGCCCGTCGGACCTGCTGGAGGCACAGGAGGCCGCTGAGAACCAGTTCGCGAACCTGTTCCTCGGCCTGGGTGCGGTGGCTCTGTTCGTCGGCGGGATCGGTATCGCCAACGTGATGGTGATCGGTGTGCTCGAGCGGCGCGGCGAGATCGGGCTGCGACGAGCGATCGGTGCTACCCGTGGTCACATCCTCGGCCAGTTCCTGGCCGAGTCGCTGCTGTTGTCTGCGGCGGGGGGCGCAGCGGGGGTGCTGCTCGGTGTTGCGGTCACTGCGGGGTATTCGGCAACCCAGGGATGGCGGGTGATCATCCCTGACATCGCGGTCTGGGGCGGTCTGGGCGCGGCGTTCGCGATCGGTGCGCTGGCGGGCATCTACCCGGCGGTCCGGGCCTCCCGCCTGTCACCCACCGAAGCACTCCGCTACGAGTAACCGCCGCCGGCCAGGCTTGGCCAGGTCGCGGCAATCGGGCGATCACTGCGCAGCGCTGACGCAGTGTCGGGATCGAGTTGCTTGAGTTCGATGTCGTGCAACTCAGCCCCGAGTGCGGCGGTAAGCGGCTCGATTCGCATGGCCGTCGCCCTCCCGGTGGTCGCCTACCAACTGTCCGCCCGACGGTACACCCAAGCAGAACCCGCGCCCGAATCGATTCCGCCGCAGCGCACGGGCGCATCGTTGCGGTTGGCCCCCGTCGTCGCCCGCCTCGTCGGAACCTGACCCGCTTGTGCATCGTCTCAACTCGGAAGGTATGCTGTTGGGCCGACGCTGGGATCCGACACAGACGTCCGAAGAACCGGACTAGCGTCATCCGCACGAATCCGGCACCCAACCGATAGTGAACCGCAGACTACGACTGCACGACACCAATGACTCCGACGATCTACTCCGAGTGGTGGGCCAACCTCGCGGTCGATATTGGCGTGCTCCTCTTGGCCCTCATGCTGGATCGTGTTCTGCCCGAACGTCCGGTCCGCATTCACCCAGTGGTGTTGATGGGACGAATGGTCAGCGGACTCGAGCGATTCGCACCAACGCGGCCGTTCGCGGCCCTGATCTACGGTTCCGCAGGAGTCGCTCTAACCATCGGAGCCTGGGGAACGCCGGCCTGGCTGGCGATCCACGGGCTGGCCGAGTTGGGCACCGTCCCATACCTGCTCGGCGGCGCCATCGTGTTGCGCACAAGCTTCACGGTCCAGGGACTCATCGCGGCCGGCGAGTCGACCCGACAGGCACTCGATAGCGGGGACCTCCAAGCGGCTCGAGCGGAACTACTCAGTCTGGTCAGCCGCGACCGTACCGCGCTCGGCCCGCCGCTGATCGCCGCTTCGGCGATTGAGTCGGTGGCAGAGAACACGACCGACAGCTACCTCGCACCCTGGCTGGTATTCGCCATTCTCGGCATACCCGGCGCTGTCGCCTACCGCGCTGCCAATACGCTGGACAGCATGTGGGGCAAACGCGGTCGCTACGAGTATCTGGGCAAATGCGCTGCCCGGCTCGATGATCTGGTCAACTTCGTCCCCGCGAGGTTGAGCGCGCTGCTCATGCAACTCGCCGGCGCGCCACTCGGACTTCCCATACGTCAGGGTTGGCGAGTCATGCTGCGCGATCAACGATCCACCGAGAGTCCCAACGCCGGCTGGACGATGTCGGCGATGGCCGGTCTGCTCGGTCGGCGATTGGAGAAACCGGGCCACTACGACCTCGGAGCAGAGTTCCTGCGGCCAGAAGCGGCAGACATCGGCCGATGCAATCGAATAGTCACAGCCGCTGCACTGCTCGGCGTCATCGTGGCACTCGGAGCACTCACGCTCCGCCACTGGATCGCCGCATGAGCATTGTTCACGGAAGTCTCAGCATTGCCGAACTCCGGAAGCTCGGAGTGCCGGCGGAAACGGTGCTCGATTTCAGCTCGAACATCAATCCGCTGGGAGCGTCGGAGTCGGTGAAGCGGGCTGCGGTCACGGCCGACCTGGCTGCTTACCCTGATCGCGACTGCCTCCTGCTGCGGGAGGCGCTCGCCGCACGGCTGCAATTGGACGTCGAGCAACTGCTGATCGGAAACGGCTCCACGGAGCTGATTCATCTGCTTGCCCGAGCCAGACTGCGGTCGAGCAGTCGATGCCTGATCTTCGAGCCGACCTTCGGAGAGTACGAGGCCGCGGTGGCTCTTGCCGGTGGTCGAATTCATCGTCTGCGGGCCGCAGAAGCAGACTCGTTCCGCTGGTCAATCGACGTCGCGTTGAAGACCATCAGCGAAATACAGCCGGATCTGGTGTTCATCTGCAATCCGAACAACCCGACCGGCGTTTATCTGTCGCGCGAAGACGTGCAACGGATCCTTGCCGCTGTGGGTCAATACGGACTGCTCCTTGTTGACGATGCCTACGCGTCGCTCATGCAACGGCGCTGGGATCCCGTATCCCTGCTGCCGAACAACAACCTGGCCGTTCTTCGCTCGATGACGAAGGACCACGCGTTGGCAGGTGTTCGACTGGTCTACCTGCTCGCCGCACCATCGTTGCTCGAAGCGATGACGAGCTTGCAGCACACCTGGAGCGTCAATGCCGTCGCTCAGGCAGCCGGGCTGGCTGCCCTGAATGACGAGGAGCACGTCGCGGTGGCGCGTGATGTCATCGCGGTTGCGAAGGATTATCTCTACGAGCAGTTCAGATCGATGGGCCTCGCGTTCGAGCCGTCGGCGGCGAACTTTCTGATCGTCGAGGTCGGCGATGCTCGTCGCGTCCGCACTGAGTTGCTTCACCGAGGCATCGCGGTTCGAGACTGCACATCCTTCGGACTGCCGCAGTACATCCGCATAGCGGTGCGCCGGCAAGAAGAATGCGAGCTCCTGATCAGTGCGCTTCAGAAGGTGATGGGCTGCTCGGCACCCAGCCGAACAGCGCCGGCGCCGGCCTACGGTGAAAGCCCCGCTGAAGCCGTATAACGAGACGATGCGAACCGAGGTGATCAAGCGATGAAGGAACCCGCGAAGGTGGTCATGGTCCAGGGGACGTCGTCGCACGCCGGCAAGTCGATCGTGGCGGCAGCGCTGTGCCGGATCTTCGCGCAGGACGGCTATCAGGTGGCTCCCTTCAAAGCGCAGAACATGTCCCTCAACTCATATGTCACACCAGACGGCGGCGAGATCGGCCGTTCACAGGCGGTCCAGGCTGCAGCGGCGATGGTCGAACCTCGGGTCGAGATGAACCCCGTCCTGTTGAAACCGGAGGCTGACGCTCGCTCACAGGTCGTGGTGATGGGCAGGCCGCAGACGACGAAGTCCGCGAGGGGATACTACGGGCTCACACAGCGGCTCTGGCCCGTCATCACGTCGGCATTGGATACGCTGCGCCGTGATTTCGACGTTGTGGTGATCGAGGGGGCCGGCAGCCCGGCCGAAATCAACTTGAAGCAGTACGACCTCGTCAACATGCGCGTGGCGAAGCACGCCGAGTCGCCGGTGGTTCTGGTTGGTGACATCGAACGCGGAGGGGTCTTCGCCCAGATTGTCGGCACGATGACTCTGCTGGAACCCGAGGAGCGTGCACTGGTCACCGGGCACGTGATCAACAAGTTTCGCGGCGACCCCTCGCTGCTCACCTCAGGACTGCACCTGCTCGAAGAACACTCGGGCGCGCCTGCCCTCGGCGTGCTGCCCTACTTCTTCGACATTCACGTCCCCGAAGAAGACACGCTCGGCCTTGAGCCGGCCGGGTCGAGCAATGAAGGCGACGAGGGAGTGCTCGTCGACGTCGCCGTCATGCGACTGCCCCACACCTCCAATTTCGACGACTTCGATCCGCTGCGCCACGAGCGGGGTGTGCGGGTCCGCTACGTCGACGACAGCGGTGAGTTCGGGCAACCCGACCTGGTCGTGATTCCCGGCAGCAAGACAACCGTGCACGACCTCGGCTGGCTTCGCACGAACGGCTTGGCCGGCCAGATCATCGCAGCCCGCAAGTCGGGAACACCGGTTGTCGGCATCTGCGCGGGATTCCAGATGCTGGGAAGCGAACTTCGCGACCCCGCCGGCATCGAATCAACCCAGCCGAGCACTGCGGGACTGGGCCTTCTGTCCACATCGACTGCCTTCTCAGCGGAGAAGGTCACACACCAGGTTTCAGCTCGCGTCGTCGACGGGCGCGGCCTGCTGGGCGGTTGCCTTGGAGCAGCGCTGACCGGCTACGAGATCCACATGGGTGTGCCCGACAAAGACTCTCTTACCAGCCCGTTTGTCGTTGAGTCGCGTTCAGGCGCCAGCGTCAGTTCGGCCGACGGTGAGCTCGATGACGAAGGGCTGACCCTCGGCACCTACATGCACGGACTGTTCCACAATCGCGACGTCAGGCGCTCGGTGCTCGAGTTCATCGCGGAGCGCAAAGGCATCACCTTGCCGCAGGCCGGCAATGACGTCGACCTCAACGTCGAGTACGACAAGCTGGCCGCCCTTGTGCGGGAGAATGTGGACATGGACCATATTCGCCGCGCCATGGCCCTGCACTCTTGAGCAATCTGCCGTCTGAGCACGATCAGCGGGCTGTCTGACTAACTGCTCTCGGCTGCCCCGGTGTTTCAAGCGCCGTTTTCTTATCCCGGCCTATGAGATGTTGTCTTGGGAGTCTGGTCGAGAGCGACGGTGTGGTCCTGGGCAGCTATTTCGATATGGAGAGACGCGCCGAGCGCAGTGGCGAGTTTCATGAGTGTGGACAGCTTGGGGTCTGTTGATCGCTCTAGTTTTGAAACACCCGCCTGACTCATTGCGAGGCGTTCGGCCAACTCGGCTTGGTCTATGCCGAGTTCTCGGCGCAACTCTCCGATGCGGTAGGCAAAAACTTCAGCCCGGTGCTCTTGCCGGCACTCCTCGATGAGGGCTTGACTCTCTTCGGTGGAGTACAGGGGCGCTGCAAGATCGTCAAAGTTCTTCGCGGTCATCGGATCAAACCTCCGTTTCGAGCGTAGACAGGTACTCGTCGTAGAGAGTATCGGCCAGCGGGATAGCCTTCTTGTACCACTGCTTGCGACCGCGTTTGTCGCCACCAAGCAGGAGCACGGCCCTGCGCCAAGGATCGAATGCAAACATTATTCGTATGGTGCCGGCTCTTAGCCTGGATCCACCGGTGGGGTTGGGTTGTTGGTGTGGGCGCGTCCGCGGAAAAGGCCTCCTGGTCTGCGATGATTGTGATGACAAATAGTCACTTTCGTCACAAAAACAGGAGGCACTTTTCGTGTCTGTATCATCGCGCAGGTTGGACCGGTTGGCAACAACGTTTGATCATGGGGGCCTGGTCGCGAACGCGGGTCTGGTTCTGGCTGCCACGTTGATGACTCGTTTGGGTTTGCCGGGGTTGATCAACCGGTGGGTGGACACTGGTTCTCCGAACCCGGCCCGCAAGGTCCTGACGGTGGTGGCAGCGATGCTGGCGGGTGGGACCCATATCGACCATGTCGACGTTCTGCGCGCCGGTCGCACCGCCGCGGTGTCGGGGTTCGCCCCCGCGGCGCCGTCGACGGTGGGAACGTTTCTGCGGAGCTTCACGTTTGGTCACGTCCGCCAGCTCGAAGCGGTGGCCTCGCGTGCTTTAGCGGCGGCCTGGCGGCTCGGTGCAGGCCCCGGTTCAGGCCCGTTGGTGGTTGATCTGGACTCCACGATCTGTGAGGTGCACGGCAGACTCAAGCACGGCGCCAGATACGGTTACACCAAAGTGTTGGGTTACCACCCGCTGCCGGCTGTGCGTGCCGGGACCTCTGAGGTGCTCGGGGCGCGGCTGCGCAAAGGCTCCGCTTCGTCGTCGCGTGGTGTGCTGCGTTTCGTCGACGAGCTCGTAGCCAACCTCAAACGCGCGGGTGCTCACGGGCCGGTCACGGTACGCGCCGATTCGGGGTTCTGGTCCCGCAAGCTGATCGACCGTTTGGACATCCACAACGTGAAATGGTCGATCACCGTGTCGCTCAACTCTGCTGTTCGCGCTGCTATCGAGTCGATCCCCGACAAAGCCTGGATCGATATCGACTACCCCAAAGGCGGCTACGCCCAGGTCGCTGAAACCGTCTACAGCACCGGCCGCGGCAAACAAAAACGCAGCGTCCGTTTGGTGGTGCGCCGCACCCGCCTCGCCGACACAGCCCAGCAACGGCTGTGGCCCAACTGGCGGCACCACGCCTTCATCACCAACAGAGACGACCTCGGCACCGTCGCCGCTGACCAGTTCCACCGCAACCACGCAGTCGTCGAGCTCGCCATCCGCGACCTCAAAGAAGGCTCCGGGCTCAACCACGTCCCCTCCGGGCACTACCCCGCGAACTGTGCATGGCTCGCCTGCGCAGCACTCGCGCACAACATCGGCCACTGGACCGCCATCCTCACCAACACACCGACCGCCACCAACCAAACCCGCCGCACCCGCCTCATCGCGCTGCCCGCCGTGATCGCCAACCGATCCGGCACACCCACCCTGCGATACCCCGCCCGCTGGCGGTGGCAAACCCAATTCACAACCACCCTCACCAAACTACGAAACCTGCCCGGACCCTCCGGCTAACCCACACCACCCCACGGGCCCGGCGCCGCCCAACACACCCAGCGCCACCAACCAAACCCAACCCCAAACCCTGAACCCAACACGCCCCAACACACCAAACCCAGTGCGATTCAGGCCGCGACTCAACAAAAACAGGCACTACCAAACCCAGGACGAATCACACCACCACCAACCCACCCCACAGTCCCCCAATCGGTGGATTCAGGCTTAGTTCCTTCATATTCGAATGTCGACTGCCGATGATCGTGTCGACGGTTGGACGGCCAAGCTCGGGACCAGACGCCTTCAGGGCCTCGATGCGGACGAGCACTCGTCTCTGGTGGTGTTCGGGTAGCCGGAGCCACCACTCTTCGAAGTGTCTGATGTAAATGACTTCCCACACCGGGACCCTAGTTGGACAGAGATACAACTTGCAAGTTGTATCTCTGCACAGTTGCGCACTTGGGTGAACACATCGGGATCAGTTCGAAGCTGACTCCGTACTGCACGCCGAGCGTCCGTACTCAAGGTCGTCAGGATGGGCCACTACCGCCAAGGCCCGTTCCCAATCCTCAGGCAGCGTGGCAAGAACCCGACCCACCTCCCGCTGCCGCTCGCCTGGCTCGTTCCCGCCCACAGCCCTCACCCTCATCACCTCGGCTCCGCGTGAGGCCGAACTCATGCATCGAGGTCTGGTGGTAACTGTATTCCTACCTTGGTAGCATTTACAGTATGAAAGTGAGTGTGAATCTTCCGGACGAAGACCTGCGGTTCCTCGCCGACTACTCCGAAGCGCACAATGGCCTGTCGCGCTCAGGTGCGGTTCGGCGGGCCGTCAGGCTTCTTCGCGCATCTCAGTTGTCGCAGAGTTACGCCGATGCGTTTGAAGAGTGGGACGACGACGAGTCCCACGTGTGGGACACCACGGTTGCCGACGGGCTCACCTCTAGCTGATGCGACGCAGCGAGATTCGCATCGTCGACTTCAGTGATGCCGTCGGTTCTGAGGCTGCTTGTACTCGGCCTGCCGTGATCGTCAGCAATGACGGCGCCAACTCCAGCGCCAGACGACTGGGGCGCGGCGTGATCACGGTGGTGCCGGTGACCTCGAACACTGAGCGGGTCTATCCATTTCAGGTCTTGTTGAGGTCGGTGGATACCGGGCTGAACTTTGATTCGAAGGCGCAGGCTGAGCGAGTCAGGTCCGTCTCGGTCGAACGGATCGGCCGCATGGTCGGGATCGTCGACTTCGAGCACATGGCCCGACTCGACAACGCCCTACGACTCCACCTAGCCCTCGATTGATCCCCTGGCCCGTTTGTCGCCGTCGGTTGATGTGCGTGGATCAACCCAGGCACGAGTCGCTGGAATTGCCCTTTCGAGGCTCAATCGGAACCGGATTGCTGCAGAGGAAGCGAGGCCACTCTGGGCGTTCGCGGCCGAAGTGGTCCGCGAGGAAGGGATTGATCTCGTTTGTGGGGCCTTGGCGGTTGGAGTTTTGGCGGCGCGGGTAGAGGATGTTGTTCCGCTGGGCTATCCACACAACCCCGCGAAGAACTGCTACGGTTCTTGTGCCGCCGGTAGGTGCCGAAGTAAGCCTCAGAGGTAGTCGGAACGAGTTAGCCGGCGACGTGGCCGTTGAGTCGCGTGGATGATCAGCCACCCTGTGCCACGTTGCAATGATTGCGAAATGCCCCCAACAGAGTCGTTCAGTTCAACGAGGAAGGGAGGAAGCAGTATGACCGATTCTGAACAAGTCGCGTAGCACCGACTCACTAGGTCGGTGGGGTTAGGATTCGCTGTCAGGCGACACGGTGGCTGATCGGCAGAACTCTACGATCCTGAGCAAGTCCCGTCATGGGCGTCAGACATTGCCCGTCGTAGGTTACAGCAGGATCGGCTCGCGTACGAACCGCCTATATGAGGTCAGGATGAACAAGACTGAAGCCGCAATGTTCACTCATCGGTTCGAAGTGCCTCAAATTGTTGGTAATGACCGCAAGCTCGTGTGCAAGAGCGGTGGCCGCGATCCACATATCATTTTCATCCACCTGATCCCGGAAGTATCTCTTGACCCGGCCGTACTGTTTGGCGATCTCATAAGTCCCGGGTATCACGACGTAGCGCTTCAGTATCGTTTCCATCTGAGCAACTCGAACTTGTCCCCAATTTGCCTTTTCGGCACCAAAGCACATCTCCCCGACTGTCACGAATGAGATGAATGGCAATTTGCCGCGTAATAGCGGTTCGAAAGGCTTGGCCTCTGGTTTCCCCAACGCAATCCAGGAGAGAACATCGGTGTCTACGAGCACCTCCGTAGTTGTCACGATTCACAACCCAAGCGCGGCAAGAAAGGCATTTGCTTCTTCCTCGGAGATGGTTTCGTCCCGAAGAACTTCGATCCGGTCGACGACACCGACTCCTTGGGCATCGGCCAGATCCTCCAAGGAGGGCAATACCCAAAAGTCTCCGACATCCGCGAGTAGTTCCAGTTGCTCAACCGAGTCAATCTCGGCAAGTTCCACCGAAATAACTGATGCCGAAGTGTCGTCGTAGGTGACGCTACCTTGGAGTCGTGCCTGCTCTCGTAGGGCCTCCTTGATCCTTGAGGCGTGACTGTCGTCGAAGCGGACCACAACCGAGTCGCCGAATGAGGTTCTCAGTCGAGCCGTGTTCTTCTCAAAATCAGCCTCGTAGAGGATCCCAACTAACGCCTTACTGTCGTCGCTGTGGGTACGTCGCTGGGCGGCTTCAGACAACCGCCGACGGGACGTGGCGTCGAGGACAGCCGCGCGAGGCATGTGCCCGGGTTGAGAAAAATCAAGTGCCTTGTAACGCTCTCCGATATCCAGATTCTCGGCTAACTCACTGAGGGCGGCGGTCGCGGCGGGAAAATTGGTCTCGGAACCATCAAGAACATCAATAACTTTGCGGATAGCCGAATCTGCGAGTTGTGTGTCGCCAAGATCCAAAGTCTGGTCAGAGGGCTCATCGGGAGGCGCTAACTCCAACACTAAGCTTCCTTCACTAATGGCGGTAAGTCGCAGCGTCGTGGCTTTAGAAACCGTCTTGGGGAGCCGTCCCGCCTTGCCGGGTTCCCGTCCAGCGATTTGAGCGGCGGTCCGACGGACGGCCAGCTCAACCCCGGTGAGTAGATGGGCGAGATCGGACGCGAACACCTCTCCGAGTCGAGCATTACTCCCGGTGAGACGCAAGACGAGTCGAGTAGTCATGTTGCGACCTCCTTTCTACCCGCTGCTTCGGACCGTCTTGGGGATCATCAAGCCCGCAGGAAGTTCTCTCGCGTTCCAATCTTAGGCCGAGGACTAGCGTGGCCGCACCGATGTAACGGCACGACGGTGTTCGCCGGGCCTGCCACCGCGCCTTCGCGTAGCGTTCATGACTCTGGTTGCTTGACACTCTGCTCACGCCGGTTTAGAGCCGGGGGGTGATCACTACGAGGTTGGTGGGGGGTTGGGATTCGGCCTCGGGGAGCACGGTTACTGAACGGCGGCGGCCCACCACTTGAGCGAGCAGGCGGGTACCGTCGGGGGTCGCTGCGATGCCCTTGGCGCGCAGCGTCGTTGGCTCCAATGCGTCGATCATCGCTTCGAACTCAGCGGCGGTGATGGGTCTCGGTATCGCAACGGTGGTGACTTCGTGGGCGTCGAACAGGTTCGCTGCTCCTACATCGGTGACACCTCCCGGCCGACGAGTGGCGAGACCGACAAATGATGCAGTCGCAACCACATCGTCGCTGTTCAGGATCGGAATGTTGGGGGCAAGGTGCTGAAGACAGGAGCGGGTCGTGGCCACATCAGCGGCCGATGCGAGGTCGAGTTTGGTGAGAACCAGCAAATCTGCTGCGGCGAGTTGAGTCTCCACCGAAGCCGCCGTGGCCGGATCGCTGATGCGCTCCGGGAACTGGTCGGCGTCGACCAGCACCACGGCACCCTCGAGCGAAAACCCCGGAGAAGACGCCCAAGGCGCCACCCGGGCCGGATCAGCGATACCACTAAGTTCGACAATGACGTGATCAGGCGGGACATCGCGCCCCCGCAGGCCGTCGAACGCCGCCGCCAACCCGCCGGCAAGGCTGCAGCAGACGCATCCGTCGGTCAATTCGATGGTGTCGCCGTGGCGTCGGCGAACCAGTGAGGCATCAACGTTCACCTCACCGACATCGTTCACGAGCACTGCGATCGGGCGGTCAGTCGCCGCCAGCACTTCGTTGATCACCGTGGTCTTGCCGGCGCCGAGGTATCCACCGAGCAGGGTGACCGGCACGCGGCGACCATCCCAGGGGGCGACAACGTCTGAGAAACTCTCCGAATATGGTTCCTGAGCAACCACCCGTATCCCGATTCCGCTAAGTGGTCAGATAGCGGTCGTATTCTAACGTTGCGACGACTCCGGTGAATGCCGGCGCCGAGAGGATTCCAGTTCAGTTCACGGGTCAGTGGTCTTGTGGTAGTCCTCGATGCACCGTTCAGACAGCGGAACCGGAATATTGTGGCGAGTAGCGTCACGATGCGAGACGTGGGTGCTGGGAGGCAGCGGATTCTTGCGCAGGGAACGGTTGAGGCTCTCGCCTCCCTCGGCCAGGGCTTCGTAAGCAGGGCTGGTGCCGGCCCCGATCGCGCCCGTCACGTGGCGAGCCGCGGTGAAGATGCCGGAATCGGGCCGGGGGGAGTGTGTCGGGTGCAGCACCCGGCGAATGAAGGTCCGAAGGCGGCCTCGGCTACTGGTGTTGCGGGGGTCGAGTCGGTCCAGGGTGCAGCGGTGCATCGGTCAGGGTCGTTTCGTGTGGGTCGGTGGTAGTTGTCCACGCTACCATCGTGACGATTCCAGCCACTGAGAGAACTCAAATGACAATAATCCATACCAGTCCTCTGCCGAGCGTGGAGATTCCAGAAGTTTCCATCACCGAACTGGTGCTGCGCCATGGGCGCAGAGTCCCGGATCGTGTGGCAATTACTGACGGTGGGTCTTCCTCGTACACCTTCGCCGAACTCGACTCAGCGATCCGCTCCATGGCCGGTGGCCTGTCGGATCGAGGGTTCGGTCCCGGTGATGTTCTCGGGATCATGGCTCCCAACGTGCCCGAATACGCCGTTGTGTTCCATGCGGCGGGTGTGGCCGGCGCCACGATCACCACAATAAATCCGACCTACGGCGCCGAGGAGGTCAGGTTCCAGCTCCAGGACTCGAACGCGTCGCTGCTGTTGACGGTTCCAATGTTCCTTGAGGTTGCCCTGGCCGCCATTGAAGGCACCGACGTCGATGAAGTAATCGTGGTGGGCGAAGCCGCAGGAGCCACACCCATGGCCTCGTTGACAGGCGATGAGATCGACCAGGTCGACGTCGACCTCAACGATCATGTGATGGTTCTGCCGTACTCCTCGGGAACCACGGGCCTGCCAAAAGGGGTGATGCTGACCCACCGCAATCTGGTCGCCAACGTCTGCCAGATGGAACACGTACTCGAATATGACCGAGACGAGGTTGGACTCGCAGCCCTTCCCTTCTTCCACATCTACGGGATGCAGGTCCTGATGAACGGGCTGCTGGCCAACGGGGTGACCGTGGTGACCATGCCGCGCTTCGATCTCGAAGCCGCGCTGACGCTCGTGCAGTCGTTGCGGATCACCCGTTTCTTCGCGGTTCCCCCGATGGTACTCGCTTTGGCCAAGTCTCCGCTTGTGGAGGACTACGACCTGTCGAGCCTGAAGCAGGTGTTCTCGGGAGCAGCACCCCTCGGCGCCGACCTGGCGGCAGAAGCGGCCGACCGGGTGGGATGCGAAGTCGTCCAGGGCTACGGGATGACCGAGCTCAGCCCGGTGACGCACGCAACTCCTGAAGGCGACTACCGGCCCGGCACCAGCGGCACAGCCGTGTCCAACACGGAGTGTCGCATAGTGGATCCCGAGACCGGCGAGGATCAAGACGTCGGCGGACGGGGCGAACTGTGGGTACGCGGCCCGATGGTGATGAAGGGCTACCTCAACAACCCCGAGGCCACCGCCGCGACCATCGACGCGGACGGTTGGCTGCACACCGGCGACGTGGCGGTGCTCGATGAGGCAGGGCACTACTCGATCGTGGACCGCATCAAGGAACTCATCAAATACAAGGGGTTCCAGGTTCCTCCTGCGGAGATCGAAGCTGTGCTCATCACTCACCCGGCGATCATCGATGTGGCCGTTGTCGGAGTCAGCGACACCGAAGCCGGTGAGATACCCAAAGCCTTCGTGGTCTGCGCCCCCGGCGCCACGGTCACCCTGCAGGAGGTCCAGGAACTCGTGGGCGGGCATCTGGTGGGCTACAAGCAGGTCCGCCGACTCGAGGTGGTCGACGCCGTCCCCAAGAGCGCCTCGGGCAAGATCCTGCGTCGCGAACTACGCGACCGCGACTAGACGCCCGCCGCCTCCGCCGCTTGAGCCGGCGTCGCTTGCCGTTGCTCTGAGACGACGGTCTTTCGCCGGCGTTCAGGTAGCGTCAACATTCATGGTGCTTGAAGAGCTGGTCGCGAAGCGAGGCCACCTCGTCGTCGACGGAGCAATGGGCACCGAGATGTTCGCACGGGGATTGAAACCTGGCGATGCCCCCGAACGGATGAACCTGGACGTGCCCGAAAAGGTGCAAGAAATACATCAGGCCTATGTCGACGCCGGCTCCGACATATTCTTGACCGACTCCTTCGGCGGTTCGCGTTACCGGTTGGCATTGCACAAACTCGACGACCGAGTCATCGAAGCCAACGAAGCCGCCGGACGCAACGGTCGGATTGTTGCAGACCGTGCAGACCGCGAGGTTCTGGTGGCCGGGTCGGTCGGCCCTACCGGAGAGTTGATCGCTCCATTGGGTTCTCTCGAATTCTCAGACGCCGTCGCCGCTTTTGCTGAACAGGCGACTGGACTCAGCGCAGGAGGTGTCGACATTGTCTGGATCGAAACCATGAGTTCGCTCGAAGAGGTTGAGGCTGCGGTAGTCGGAGTTCGGCAGAGCTGCGATCTGCCCATAGCGGTCACCTTGAGTTTCGACACTGCTGGTCGCACCATGATGGGTGTGACAGGCGCCCAGGCCGCTGCACGCCTCACAGAACTCGGAGTCGCGGCCATGGGCGCCAACTGCGGCAACAACCTTGCAGACACCGAGGCTGCGCTGCTCGAAGTCTCTTCGGTCAGCAACGTGCCGGTCATATCCAAAGCGAATGCCGGCATTCCGCAATGGCGAGGCGCTGAATTGAACTACAGCGGCACTCCCGAAGTCATGGGTGCCCACGCCCACCGGGTACGTCGAGGAGGCGCAGCGATCATCGGTGGTTGCTGCGGCACGACACCAGCGCATTTGTCGTTCATGCGAAGTGTCCTTGACGGCGAGATCGCAGTGCCGGACCAGCGAGCTCCAGCCGCTGCCGAAGCACCCACGGTCAGAGCCGGGCACTCTGGACGCAACGGACAGCGCCGCCGCCGCAGCCGAGCACGATGGTAGGCGAGCAGCTGAGGCAACCGATGTCGATCGTCCCGAAACTCTCCACAACACTCATCACGTTCTCGACACAGGATCCTGGGAGTTGGACACACCTGATCGAGCTGGCCAAAGAAGCGGACCGCGCCGGTCTCGACCGGTTGGTTCTGGCAGATCATGTCGTCTTCGGTGAGAACCTTGAGGCTTACAGCGACCCGAGGGCCGGTGGTACAGCCGGAGGTCGTCAACCGACTGGCCCGGACGGTCACTGGCTGGAGCCGCTGGCAACGATCTCACACCTGACTGCGGTGACTGAACGCATCCGTTTTGCCACCGGGATCTTGATTGCGGCATTGCGCAGGCCGGTAGTGCTGGCCAAGTCGTTGGCCACCATCGACGTGTTGTCAGGCGGTCGAATCGACCTGGGCGTCGGGGTTGGTTGGCAGCGCGAAGAGTATGAAGCGGCTGGACTCGACTACCGCAACCGTGGCGAGCAGCTCAACCACACGCTCGAAGTGTGCCAGACGCTGTGGAGTCAACAGACTGCTGAGCATTCCTCTGACCGTCTGCAGTTCTCGAAGATCCACCAGATGCCGAAACCCTCTCAAAGTGGGGGCGTGCCGATTTGGGTTGGCGGAACCGTCAACAGAGCCTCGATGAGGCGCCTCGCCCGGTTTGGCACAGGGTGGATCCCCTGGGGACCGGATGCAGCCGACATCGTCGGCGGTATCGGCAGAATGAGAGCCGCGGTGAGTGCCGAAGGCCGTGATCCTTCTGGCATTGAAGTTGTGTCCAACCTTGGTGTAGTGACCCGCGACGACGGCTCATTGGACGTTGAAGCGACCATGTCGCCTGTTCCGAACCTGGTTGAAACAGGAGTGACCGATTTTCGACTCGGATTGCGTTCAGCACCCCGAGCCCCGGAAGCCGAACAACGGATTCGCGAACTTGTTCTCGGCTTCGACTCTGTCACCGGCCGCTAAATCCAGGACACATTCTGGTCAGTTTCGGTGGATTCGTGCATTGTCTCTCTAGAATGTTCGTGCGGAGTTCGCGTTGGACGCCGCGATTACCGAAAGGAATGCCCAGATGCCTACGGGCACAGTAAAGTTTTTCAACAACGAGAAAGGTTACGGATTCATCTCCCGCCAGGATGGCGACGATGTGTTTGTCCACTTCTCCAATATCGATGGTTCCGGGTTCCGGTCTCTTGAAGAAGGACAGAATGTTGAGTTTGAGATTGGTCCGGGTCGCAAGGGTGATGAAGCCCTGGCTGTCCGAGTGATCTGAGCGCAACTTTCGTTCACAATCGCACAAGTCAAATAAAAGTCAAATAAGTTGAAGGGCACCCACTGGGTGCCCTTTTCTTATTGGACGGCGAAGTTCTAGCCTGGCTGGATGGCAAAGAACCGGCGAGACGCGATCCGTATGAGCGAAGCTGAGATCAGGGCTTTCATCGAGGAGCAGAAAAGCCTCCAAGTGGGTACGGTCGAGCGTGATGGCAGTGTCCACCTGTCGACTTTGTGGTTTGCGTATGCAGAGGATCGAGTGGTCTTTGAGACCTACACGAAGTCACAGAAGATCAAGAATCTCCAGAGAGACCCGCGGATCACTTTATTGTGGGAGGACGGTGAGGTGTACGACCAGTTGCGGGGCGTGATGATCAAGGGAACTGCTCAACTCGTGGCCGACCACTCCGAGGTGCATCCGTTGGCACTCGAGGTGATGAAACGGAACCAACCCGGTGTCCCAGAAGAGTTTTTGGAACAGGCGGCTACTCAGATGGCAGCCAAACGAACAGCAGTGGTGGTTGAACCACTCAAGGTCGTGAGCTGGGATCACCGCAAACTCACAGGCGCCTACCAACTCCTGGGATGAACCGGCTGGACACGGCCGGTTGGCGCTGCGAGCAGGCCGCTGCCTGGGCGCGGGCCGTCTAGGCGAGCCGGACGGGTCGCTCACAACGTGCGCTGAGCCTCGCTGCCTCGGCGATTCGCAACGCGCCGATACCGCTGGAAAGTTCAGGCCAGGGTGCAGCCTGTTCCTTGGCTACGGCCACAAGCCGTTTCAGTTGAGACACGAACCCGAGGGCATGGAGCGGCCCTTGGTTCTGCGCCGAGGCGACTTCGCTGCCATCAACTTCAAGTACAGGGAACGGCCACAGCTCAAGCGAAACAACAGTGTTGGCAGTCGCGGCTTCGAGATTGGCCCGTGTCGGACCCACGGCCGTCGCCCCGGTGTCTGTTGAGCCGGCGCCCCACACCAGTTCGGCTCGAACTCGGCGTCCGCTGCTGAGCCGCAGATCCAACTCCGCAGCGAAGTCGATGCGGTTCCGAGGGGTCAGCCTCGCGGAAACTTCTACAACTGGTCGGCGCGCCGCGGCCAACAGCACAGGAAGAAGGCGACCGCCCAAGTCCAAGGTCACACCGCCCTCGACGCTCCCTGCGCAGTGCCACGACGGTCGAACACCGTTGGCTCGCAGCACAAGGTGGTGCGGGTCGCCGAGATCGGTGATCGCCGCAAGCCCCCGTCGACCTATCGGCGCGTGAAGGAGATTGGCGCCGAGCATCGCGTATGGTCGGTCACCGAAGTTGGTGGCCGGGTCGACAGCAACCGGTGATTCGACGATCACAGGACGGTCGGGCGGGATCTGGGCCAATACATCCGCGGTGTCGGAAGGAGGCACTGCAACGACGAGCACGTCGGCACGTTCGACCATCTCATCAACGGTGAGTTCGTCGCAACCGAGTGCGTCTGCCAAGGCGCTGGTCCGTCCCGAAGAACGTCCGCCCACCCCGATCAGTTGCAGTCCGGCGACAGAGCGCGAGGATTCGGCATGGACCGTCGCCGCCCTGCCCCTGCCGATGATCGCCAGCGTGGTCATCGCGCTCTCGATCTGTGGGCGACTCTAGTAGCACTCTCGGGGCGCTGGGTGCAGAAGTCCAGTACTGTCTCCTTATCCTCATGCTCGGTTTGATATTCGGCTCGGTTTGATATTCGGTTTGTGTTCGGTTCATTGTCTGGTCAAAGGTTCGGTTCATTATGAGGGGTATTCGTAGCGGGGAGTCATTTCAATCATGAGACACCACGATCTTCTTGAGGTTCAACACCTGGATGTCGAAGCCGATCAGTTGCTGCACAAGAGAGCGACGCTCCCGCAGCGAGAGCAGCTTCAAGCTGCGCAAGACGATCGGCAGCGTCTGATCGCCGAGATCGAGCAGACCGCACTCACCCGGATCGAGGTGGCGACACGTCAGAAACGTTATGAAGACGAAGCGCAGATCGTTGCGAGCAGAATCGACACCGATGAGAAGAGGCTGTACAGCGGTGAGGTCACAGGGCTTCGTGACCTGCAAGCCCTTCAAGAGGAGATCGCTTCATTGCGACACCGTCAGAGCGGACTGGAAGACGAAGCGCTCAACGCCATGGAAGAAGCTGAGGTGTTGTCGGCCAGGGCCACAGACCTCAACGCCGAAGTCGACCTGAGAGACCGGACTATCACTGAGTTGAACATCGAGATCAGTTCAGCCGAGACAGGGATCGACGCTCGGCTGGAAGCCGTTCGCTCACGCCGTGAGGAGCTCGAAACCGAACTCGACAGCTCGCTGATCGCCGACTATCAGCGTTTGCGTCCGATGTTCGGTTCAGCGACAGTGGTCCGCTTCGAAGCGGGCAAATGCATCGGCTGCCCGTCGATGATGCCGGCGATGGAGGCCGACCGGATGAAATACACGACTGCCGAGGTTGTGTCGTGTGACGAGTGCGGTCGGATCGTTCTGCTCTGACGTGTTGATCTTCTTTGCTGCGACGGCCGTGATCGGTGTCCTGTTCGTATTCGACAGCCCAGCGATTGACTATCGCTACGTTGCAGGCGGCGCCGTGCTACCCCTCATTGAGGGCGTAACAGGTCGTCCGCTGATCCTCCACACACTGTTGGGGTCTGTTGGCCTGTTGAGTCTGGTGATGCTCTTCACCGTCGGGTCTCGGTTGAGCAGGCGTCGACTGCTGGGCCTACCGATTGGAACCTTCGTGTTTCTAGTGACCTCCGGCGCATGGACGCGGACCGACCTGTTCTGGTGGCCTGTCGCCGGGTTCGACGGCATAGCGGCTGCTCCACTGCCTGAGTTCGATCGCCCGCCGGCAGTGCTGGTCCTGTTGGAGCTGCTCGGAATTTCAGCCGTGGTCTGGCTGGTCCACCGCTTCGAACTCAGTCGAACCAAGAACCGCCGGATGCTGCTGAGTTCAGGTCGTCTCCCCAAAGAGCACCTCAGATAGTTGTTGATGGAACTGAACCCGAATCCGGGAAGTGACGGGGAGTCGGTCTGTAGGCGGGATTCTGTCCGGGAGTCGGAGTGACCGACTCCGTGGATGGCCATCCATCTTTGCGGCCTACCCGGGAGTGTCTGCGGACGGGACGCCCTCTCCCTGCATGGCCTTGCTCCTGGCGGGGTTTACCTAGCCACCCCGGTCGCCCGGGGTGCTGGTGCGCTCTTACCGCACCTTTTCACCCTTACCTGTCTGGTGACCCGGTAAAGGGACCAAACCGGCGGTTTGTTCTCTGTGGCACTTTCCTGCGAGTCGCCTCGACTGGCGTAAGCCAGCACCCTTCCCTGCGGAGTCCCGACCTTCCTCAATACAGCGAACTGCATTGCGGCCATCCAACCGGCTCCCCGTCACGGATTCAGTCTGCCTCAACAAGAGTGTGTTTGCCTCAACAAATCCGCTACGGAGGGTGCTCGGCTCCAGCGAGCCGAGCACTGCGTCGAGATGTTCGCTGCTGGAATCCAAGGTCTTGACACTCGAGCAGCTCGAAGGAGGCGGCGCCCATGGTTCAGCTCTGCGGGCTGGTGCAGTGCCCGGGCGGGCTGGTTTGGCTCTCGGTCACAGGCATCGTCGGTGGAACCGCGATCGGGTTGTCTGGTTCAGTTTCTTGACGGTCGCCGGTGGTGTGCTGGTAGTCGTACAGCGGAACTCTGTGGACAATGCTGTTTGAGTGTGGGCGTCGTCTCGGTGGTCGGGCCGGGTGTGCTGTTTCAGGGTGAATCAGTTGGCTTTGGGTTGGTTTTGTGTATTGTTTGGTTGTCGGTTACGGTTTCTAGAGTTGTTTCTAGAGTTTGTGAGGTTTTGTTATGTTGTTGACGTCTTGTAGACCTCCGGGGGGGGGGGGGTTGATGCTTTTGGGTATTTGAGGCGTGTGTGGTTCCGGGTTGTTGTTGGTGTTGTGGTCTGTGGTTTGGTTGTTGTTGGTTCGGTGTTGTTGTTGGGGGGTCCGGCGTCTGCTCAGTGCAGTTTTGGTTCTGGTGCGCCGCGTGTTGTTTTGAGCGAGTCGTCGTTGGATGTGGTTGAGGGCGGCGAGTTCTCGGTGACGGTCAACCTGGCCGGTGTTCATTTGTGCAGTCCGGCTCACGGCGGGTCGTATCCCACGGTCGAGAACGGTGTCGTGCGTCGCGGCGTGTCCGGGTCGGTGGATCTTCAGGTGTGGCATAATGCCGTCGGCGGCGACGACGGCGGGCATTTGTTCGGGATTGTGGGTGTGCGCCGTGAGCGTGACGGTTCGGTGGTGAGTTTCGATGTGCCTGTGGTGAGGCGTTGGGTCCGTTTCAGTGGGGCTGACATTGCCGGCGGGGGTGTGACTGTCATGTTCAAGGCGTTGACCGGCTCCGATTATCAGACGGGTTCGGGTTTGTCGGAGCCGGAGGAGGGTCTGTCGAGGGGGTTGATCAAGTTCGATGCTCAGGCGTGGCGTGGTGCTGATGCTGCTTTGACTGTGACCAAGGTTCCGTCCCCGTCGGTCGTCGATGTGGAGATAGACGTGGATCCGTCTACTGATGTGGCGCGTCCGGCGACGGGGAGTGTGCGGGCTGTTCATGAGGAGACCTGCCGTTGGAACCTCACTGGTGATGGTTGTTTCGATGTCGGTGAGGGGGGTTCTGAGGATTACAGGCTGCGTTTGCGTAGACGGCCGGCTGCGGGCGACGTGTTGAGGGTGACGCCGTTGCAGGCAGCGATGAACGGCGGCGCGGATCTGGTGTTCTCACCGTCGACCGTGAGTTTCACCGACTCGGACTGGAACGTCTGGCAGACGGTCACGGTCACTGCGCCTCATGACGTCGACACTCGTTGGGGGGAGTTCAGGATCGAGCATCGTTTCTCTCCGAACTTCCGTGAACATGATGATCCGACTGCGCGTAGTTTCAGCCGGTTCCATGGTCGGGTCGTCGACGACGACCGGGTGGAGATGGTCGTCAAGGACAGTGAGGGCAGGGTCGTGGGCGCGGGTGGCCTTTCTGACAATCTGTCGTTGTTGGCGGGTTCTGAAACGTTCGTCACTGTGGAGTTGACTCACGAACCCACCGACACGCACACGGTGAGAGCGACCGCGAGGGACCTCGACGGCGGGACGCGTCCGCCTGTGGGTTTGCGGCATCCGTCGCATCCGCAGTTCCGTGCCGATCATGCGAACCCGAGCCCTGCCCTGATAGCAGACATCCGCAGTTACATAGCAGAGACCCGGTTCGGTGAAGCGCATGTGAACCGTTGGAAACGGGTCCTCGAAACGTTGGGTGTCGAGGATTATCCGGGTCTTGAGCCGTTGACGTTGGCAGAGGCGTTCCAGAACACGGGGCGCCGTATGGCTCCGGTGCTCGAGTTGTTGACGGCTCAGCAACGCGGCGGGTACCCGTTGCACTCGTTGAACTACAGTTCCACCGGTATCCAGTTCACACGTTGGAACTGGAACACCCCCCAAAAGATCATCATCCGGCGTTGGGCCGGCGCGACCGACCCCCGATGCCTCACCGGCCTGCCTGCAGAGGAGACTGCTGTGGGGGCCTGCTGGAAGATCGGCCTGTCGCTGGTCGGCAACGGCTTGAAACAGGCACAGACCCTCTATCTGGGAATGCCCGAACCCGGCGACGCGCTGCAAGTCAACCTCGACTTCGACAAAGACACAGTCACAGAAGGCGACACGGCACGCCTATGGGCAACCCTCACAGCCCCCAACCCCAACAGCGAGGCCATAAGGATCACCCAAGGCGTAAGAACCGAATCCACCATCGGTTTCTTTGAATACCGTTTCGAGCCGCGGGGGGGATATATTTTCATCGCTCCGGGCGAGCGCCGCGGTTTTTCTACTCTTACTGCACGCACAGACTCGGTGGCAGAACCCGACGGCGAGACCGTGATCGTGTTCCAAGGCATTCACCGCGGGGGTGTCCGTACCAACCATAACGACCGTGCCACGATCACTGTCGTTGATCCGCCGCCGTCCACGTCGCCGCAGGTTCTGGCGGCGGCGCCTTCCCTGACCCTGGCCAGCAACACGGGCTCGGTTTCAGAGGGCGGCGACGTGGTGTTCACGGTGACTGCTGATCCTGTGCCGCAGCTCGACACCACAGTCAACCTGTTCGTCTCTGAGGAGATGGGAGACGGCCTCGACTACACCGGCCGCGGCGACGCCTTCCAAGTGACGATCCCGGCCGGTCAGGCCTCGGTCGCCCACCGGTTCACAGCCTACTCCGACAACACGAAACTCGCCGACGGCACCATCGTCGCAAGGGTCAACACCGGCGACGGTTACACCCTCGGCGACCCGCACAGTATCAGCATCGACCTGCTCGACGACGACGAAGCAGCCCCTCTACCGGAGATCACCGTCACCGCTGCCCACGACAGCGTCACCGAAGGCGACGCGGCAGTGTTCACCCTCACCGCTGCCCCTGCGCCCGCAGACGGCTTGCCGGTGACGGTCACAATCACCGCGGACGGCGATTACGGTGCTGTCACAGGCAGCCGCACAGTCACAGTCCCAACCGCCGGAACTGCACAGTTCCTAGTCGCGACCTCTGACGACCCGACAGACGAACCCGACGGTTCAGTGACAGTCACAATCAACGCCGGCGACGGCTACACAGTGTCTGCCACGCAAACAACCGGCACCGTCGACGTGACAGACAACGACGACGACACCCCACAACCAGCACCGCAGCCGCAACCAACACCGCAACCGGCGCCGCAGCCGGCACCAACACCGCAACCGGCGCCGCAGCCGGCGCCGGCCCGAGCACTCGACCCGGCACCACAACCAACACCGGCACCCCAGCCGGCACCAACACCAACACCGCAACCACAGCCGCAACCGACCCGGGCACCGGCACCGCAACCGGCACCGCAGCCGGTGGTGGAGCCTGTCGTCTTGACAGTCTCAGACGCCGAAGCGACAGAAGGCCGAACCCTCGACTTCGTCATCACCTTGAACCGGGCAGCACGAACACCCGTCGAGATCACCTACAGCACCCTGCGCGGAGAAGCCACCGACGACGACTACACCCACACCGTCGGCACCATCACCATCAACGCCGGCGAAACCCGCAGAACCGTCCACATCCGAACAACAGCCGACGACATCAACGAACAACCAGAACGAATGATCCTCTACCTGGTCTCCGTCGACGGCGCCCAACCCGACCGACGCAGCGCCACCGGCACCATCAACAACAACTGACCACCCAGACAAGACGCTGCTTGGCTGCTCAGTTCGACCCGTCCTTCGTCTCCCGTCCATCAACAACAACTGACCACCCAGACAAGATGCTGCTGACGCACCCGCTGACGCAGCAGCGGGCTGCGCAGCCGACACGCCCGGGACTGCCCGGGGATGCCCGGCCGTCCCGACTTCTGAACCCGTCAGCAGAACCTGACAGACCAGACCCGCCGACAAACCCTCGGCGCCGGTTGCCGCCGGCCCAGGTCAATATGCCGTGGACACGCTCGTAGAGGCGGACGTGCTGAACCCCACGCCCCCGCTGCGTACGCAAGCAACCAGCAACCCAGCCCAGTCCCCCATCGCCAGCTCCGTTCAGCCCCGTCCACAGGCATCACCGACATATCATGATCACGCATAGACACGATCCCTCCCGGTCCACAACACTCAGTCCCAGACCCTCAGACCACACCCGATACACAAAAAATCTGACTGTTCCCGCTACGGTCACTCAGTCAGCCATTGGAATCCTCACAGAGCCCGACGGGACGCCTGTATGACATCAACACCGACTGCATCAACAACTACCATCAACGACCATGGCGGTTGGGCAACCATCCTCGGCACGCTGGTGGCCGGAATAGATCTCAGCGCGGACACCGCAAGGGCAGTGCTCTCCACGATGCTCAACGCTGAAGCCACAGATGCGCAGATCGCCGCGGTCATTGTTGGATTACGACTCAAGGGTGAGACGGTGGACGAACTGGTCGGGCTTCAAACCGCAATGGTTGATTCAGCGACGCCACTGAAGTTGCCCGACAACACGATCGACATCGTTGGCACAGGAGGTTCGCCCAGTCGAAAACGCCATGCGTTCAACGTTTCAACGATCGCCGCGATCGTAGCTGCCGCAGCCGGCGCGACAGTATGTAAGCACGGCAACACCAAAGCCACCTCCACCTCGGGCAGCTTCGACTTGCTCGAAGCTCTCGGAGTGGACATAAACGTCGGAGCCGATCAACTCGAAGCTCAGGTGAACAGCATCGGGTTGGGGTTTGCCTTCGCCAGAGCCTTCCATCCTGCAATGAGATGTGTGGCTGCGGTGCGGACCCAACTGCAGATCCCGACTGTGTTCAATATTCTAGGCCCGTTGAGCCACCCGGGCCGCTTGAAGTATCAGGTCGTAGGGGTAGGGGACTGGTCCGCCGCACAACGAATGATTCAAGTCCTGAACGCCACTGGATCGCGTCGGGCTCTCGTTGTACACGGTGAAGGGGGTTTGGATGAACTGTCGACGACGGGCCCTTCGAGAGTTCTCTCCCTCAAAGACGGTGAAATCTCTGAATCGACCCTCACAGCGTCGTCGTTCGGCTTGGCTTCGGCCACAGCAGAGGACCTCATCGGGGGAGACCCCGCCACGAACGCGCGGATTGCCCGCTCGATCCTCGCGGGAACGACAGGACCTCATAGAGACATAGTCGTGCTCAACGCTGCAGCCGGACTGCTGGTCGCAGGACTCGTGGCAGACCTCGGCGAGGGAGTGGCCGCGGCTGCGACTGCAATTGATGACGGGCGTGCTGAAGCCAAGCTCTCAGCGCTGGTTTCAATGCCTCAGTGCAGTACACCGCCCGAACATATGTTTGATGTCAAGGATCTCGAGATTCCCAAGAACCCTCGAAAGGATCCCAAGGGTGTCATCTGAGGAGTTCTTGCAGGTGGTCGACGAGGCGAACAGCCAACGCCACTATCGAAAACGTTGGAGTGGCCGTTCCACCGGTGGCGAACACACTGCTTCCGGCGACCCAGAGATTGTCAACCTCGTGCATCCGACAGTTCGAATCGACCACCCCCAGCGCGGGATCGTCTGACATTCGTGTAGTACACATATGGTGAAAGCCCATACCCACGGGAAACCCGGTCAAGTCGGTCTCGTCGGGGACCGATCTGAAGATTGTGAGGAGTTCGCCGCTGATCGAATCGTCGTAGGCGTCGGCATGGACTCCACCGGGAACGAGTTGCAGACGGCCCCAGCCCGTCGCACCGACCGACTCGGCCATGACCTGCAACCCGGCGAGCGCTCGGCGTCGATCAGCCGCTGTGTACTGCCAGTCGAGTTGCACCCGCCGCATTCCCAAAGCGTCGGTTCTCGGCCCCAGAACTACACGGCTGTGCGGATTCGGTCCCTGCTCAGCCAAAGCTTGGATATACACCGAGGTACCCGGTTCCGGTCCGCTGTGAGCCATCAACGCGCCGATGTCACCGATCGTTGTGCCTCGGCGCTGAACTGGCACTCCATGGGGTAGACGACCGGGAAGAAACTGCAGTTCAAGGCCTGTGGTCGCAACTGAACGCAGATGTGAATCGCTCAGCCCGAGAGCGAACTTCGCTCCGTGAACCCAGCCGGCATGGCGGCCGTGCGTGATGGTTGCCTCACCACCTCGCAAACCGCTGACATCGTTGAAGTCTGACTCGAGTATTCCAAATCCGGCATAGATCTGCAGATGTTCTGTGAAGTAGCGCCCCACGAGACCGTTGCTGTTGCCGAGCCCGGCAGGGTCATGGTCTGTTGATGCCAACAACAACCGCGCGTTCTCGATCCCACCGGCAGCCAGTACGTATGCCCGCGCTGCGACCGTGAAGGAGACACCGCTCAACGTGGCGACGTCCAGATGAGTCACAGTACGCCCGTCGTCGGTTGCGAGGTTCACCGTGTTGGCGTGAAGCAGAACTTCGATGTTGGCTGCCGCAGCGAGTTCTGAGGCGTACAGGTCACCGAACCTGGTCGGGAAGCTGACCTGGAACACCAGAGGCTCGACAGCGGAAGTCTGAACGGGCGGAGCCTTGACGCCCAGTCTCTGCTCCCAAGTGTCTACAGAGAAGTTTCCATCGCTGATCCGGACCCATTCACTCGCCCGATTCCAGTAAGGGACGAGGTCGTCGTGTTCGATGGGCCATCCGGGGCTGCCGAGATGTTCTCGAGGCTCGAAATCGACAGGGGACAGCGGCCTGCAGAATCCGGCCCAATGGTTGGTAGTTCCACCGAGGCGACGGAGTCGTGTTTGATCAAGAGTCAGAGGATTGTCCAGTGTTGTTGCAGGTGCTCCGATGTTGTCACCCATCATCAAAGCCTGCGTGGAGTCGTCCATTTCCGTGCCCCCGGATTCGACTAGCAGCACGCTTGATCCGGAGTCGAGCAGTTCCATTGCCATGGAGATGCCGGCCGCGCCTCCACCGATTATGCACAAGTCCGCATGCAGCCTGCTCGAGGAGCGCAGCGTCCGGGCGTCGGTCAGCACGTGGAGCGGCTCGATTCTGAACAGACCAGTGCTATCACCGCGGCCGCCCTAGCTTCAGACGCGGCGAGGACCCACCCGTCGACTGTGATGGTGTCACTCCGCTCAAAATCCTCTCCAACACGGATCGCGGCATGTTCGAGCGGGTCGATCCGGGATCCACCACCCGGGTCGACCGGTGGGAGTTGCGCGAGCAGTTCAGCCAGGTCGTCTTCGCCGGTCACCTCGATCACTCGTTGCCCGACTGAAATGATCCGCGGGTCCACCTCGCCGATTCCACTCACAGTTGTCGGCGCAGCCGTCGTGGTCGTGGACGTGGTGCTGGACGTGGTTGTGGCGCCGGCCGTCGTGCCAGTAGCGGGGCCCGGGGTTCTTGAACCCGGCTTGGACGCTGCGTTGCGGGACCGGTCGAACCAACCGGCGCCGACACCGATGAACAGAGCGAGGGCGCCGCCACTTCCCAATCGCAGGACTTGGCGACGTGAGGCGTTGCAAGGATTGCTGCCGGTCTCCGCGTGATCGTTCGGAGCCGACTCATCGGGTGCGTCGGCATTGGGCATGCTGTCAATCTAGCCGGCAGTGTCACACCCCCTGCGTAGCTTGAGTGCATGGAAACACATACACATCTTCGATTGGTCGGCAATGAGTCGAATCCTCGCAGCGGTGCGACTGCACCCGGGAACGAGGGGTTGATGATCGACTGCGACGACTGCGTCATGCAGCACACCGAAACGTGCGACGATTGCGTGGTCAGTCACCTTGTCGGCCATGTTGCCGGTACACCTGTGGTGCTCGATTTTGAGGAGCGGCGAGCTTACGAGTTGCTCAACGATGCCGGGCTTGTCCCGTCGAGCAGGTTCGTTGCACGCTCCGACGCTGTTTAGCCTGAATCCACCGATTGGGGGACTGTGGGGTGGGTTGGTGGTGGTGTGATTCGTCTTGGGTTTGGTAGTGACTTGGGTTGCATCTGACTTCGCGCGACAGATCCTGAGTTTTTTCAAGCAGCATCGGGCAGGGTTGGCGGTCTTAGGACAGGAGGCTGCAGCCTATGAGTTCTGTGCAACGAAAACCGAAGAAGTTGTTGACAGCAGAGCAGAAGTACGATTTGTGGGTGCGGATGGCGGGCTCGACGACTGCGTGGTTGCGGTGGAACTCGTCAGCGGCGACGGTGCTGTGGTCGGTGTTGGTGATGAAGGCGTGGTGCCGCCAGTTGGGCCACAGCCGTTGCTGTGCTGTGTCGGCGAGGCGGGTGCGGCGCACCACCAAACGGACGCTGCGCCGTTGTTTGCCGCGGCCGGTGGTGTAGACGGTTTCAGCGAACCAGTGTCCACCCACCGGTTGATCAACCCCGACAGACCCAAACGAGTCATCAACGTGACAGCCAGAACCAGACCCGCGTTGGCTACCAGACCCTCATGATCAAACGTTGTTGCCAACCGGTCCAGCCTGCGCGATGATACAGACACGAAAAGTGCCTCCTGTTTTGCGGCGAACCATGGATCTTCAAACCACATCATCGCACATCAGGAGGCCTTTTCGCGGACGCGAACACCCCAACCACCAACCCCACCGGTGGATCCAAGTTTAAAGCGTAGCTGGTCGGTTTTTGAGATTCGACGATACCCTTCCGTGATACCCTTCCGTTTCTTGATTTGGGGTCGTATGGCAATGAGGCAATGAGTCGTCATCGTGTTGCGTTCTTGGTCGTGTTGGCCGTGTCTGTGTTCGTCGCAGGGTTGGGGTTATGACAAGCACCAGAATCATGGATAATTGGACCAATAAAGGATTGAGGGCCTTTTGGATAGTGGTGCTGCTAGTTGGTTTAGGGTGGATTGGATTGGCTCGTTTCGGTAGTGATGAAATCGGAAACAGTCATGTTGTTACTGTTAGACAACAGCCGACAATCACAGTACAACCCGAAGCAGAATTGCCCGATGTAGATGACGATCGAGGGTTGCCGGACACTGAACAGGATTCCGAGAGTGAATTAACGGATGGCGATACTGGCAACGATCCTGCACCGACAAGCACCCAACCACCACCTTCAAGATCTGCTTTAGGCATTGATAACATCGTCCGAGAGTTTGTGCTGTCGCTTTGGGGTGGTGAAACATTACAAAGAGAGAGCGACTATGTGGTTAGCACCTATACTAAGCTTGACTCGAATGATCCGATGATAAGGCTCCGTGGCGAGTTTGAACTCGCAGTTAGCGTGGAGTTAATCCATGTGGTTTTTGATAACATTCACTACCAGCAGTTGGACAAGATGGAGTCTGACAACTGGGAGGAGTGTCTCGCTGGTTATGGTTTGCCTCCATTATCCGAGTTTAGTCTGTTGAGTGAGGCGCAACAAGAAGCGTCGTATGAGGAACTTGGACTGGTGGGGAATCGTATGACACAGTTTGAACTTACGTGCTGGTCGCGGTCGCGGATATATGCTGGCAAAGATGCTGAGACCGACAGGCTTCTTGGTTTGTTGCATCAGGATCTCCTGAAAGTCGCCCAGGATTGGATCGAAAACAACCTAGACAAGGCCGTGCTCCTTCCCGAATAACACCATACAGGGTGAACCGTAGGTAGCGCCGAAAACGCCGATCAAAGAGGGATGTTGGCGACATGACTTCGATTGATAGAACTCTGTCTCGGGTTGAACATTCGGAGCCTTCGATGGAGTCGTGGAACCAGACAACCTGCAACCAGAGCAACAACCGTCTCTCGGTTGACTGGGCATGACATATGCGACACTACCTACAACAGTCTATTTGTCTTGTTAGAATCCAATTGCAAGAGAAAATTCTGTACCTCGCATGGAAATTTCTTAAAGTTTAGAACTTCAGTTGATAGTTATAACTCGAATACGAGTGAATTTGGTTACGATCGACTGTCAAATGAATAGTTCCAGGTTTTTAAGGGGACTGTCAGATTTTTTGTGTATCCGGCTGTGATGGTTTTCATTTGATGTGGTCGGCGATCCGGTCGCGGTAGTGGATTGTGAGTGTGTTCAGGATGGTTTTCCAGCCGTTGGTCTTGCCGTTGAGGTTCTCTCGGTTCTTGTGTTTGGTGGTGGCTACAAGATAGAGGATTTTCATGGCGGCTTGCTCGTTGGGGAAATGCCCTCGGTGTCTTACGGCTCTTGGGAACCGGGCGTTGAGGCTCTCGACGGCGTTGGTGGTGTAGACGATCCGGCGCCCCTCGGCGGGGAACTCCACCAACCGGCCTGAACTCGTTTGAGCTGTTTTGGCGGCTGTCGATCATGGCCGGGTAGGTGGCTTCGGAGTCGTCGCGGAACGCTTTGAAGGAGGCTTCGGCGGCCTCGACGGTTCCGGCGGTGTAGATCTCGGCTTGGTTTTGGTGATCTGGCCCCAGTGCTTGCGCGAGGCGTAACGCAGGCTGTTGCGCACCATGTGCACGACGCAGGTCTACTGTGGCGTCGGGCCAGGTGCCCCGGATCGACTCGGGCAGGCCACACACACCGTCACAGCACACGATCAACGCGTCGGCTAGGCCCCGGTTGCGCAGCTCGGTGCGCATCGTCGCCCACTGCTTGGCCACCGTCGCCGCCTGCGGGTCCGAGCCACAGGCCCAGCACGTCGCGTTCGCCGGGCGGGTCCACGCCGATAGCAACATAGACGCACCGGTCAGCGGCCTACCAGTCGCCGATCCTTGACGGGTGATCGCGTCGATCAACAGCACCGGATACACCGCGTCGAGGGGCCGGTTCTGCCACACCGCTGTGTCCGCGACGATCTCGTCGGTGATCTTCGAGATCGTCTCGCCGTTCACCGAGGTGTCGTAGATCTCTTCAAGGTGCGCCTGGATCCCACCGGTGGTGAAACCCCTTTGGCATACAGCGAGACCACGTTGCCCGACAGGCCGTCGAGGCGGCGCTGATGTTTCCGCACCGTCACCGGCTCGAACGTCCCGGCCCGGTCACGGGGCACCCGCAGAACCGACCTCGCCGATCTCAGTCTTGAGTCGCTCAGGTGACGAACCGTTGCGAGAGTTCGGTGTCCCACGTCCCAAAACAGAGTGGCGTTCATAGCCGAGATGCTCAGCCATCTCGACCTCCAAACCCGTCTGGAGGACCTGACGGACCAGGCCCGTCAACAAGCCGTCCGTCCCGGTGAGCCCCACGCCCTCAACGCGGGCACGCTCAACCAACAGCTCAGCCCAGTCTCTCATCACCGCCTCATCGGCAGCACCGTTCGCCGGCATCACCGGCATAGTCTGATCACCCATAGACATGATCCCTTTCCGGCCCACAGCACCAAACCGCGGACCCTCAGATCACACCCGATACACAAAATTCCTGACAGACCCGATCCAGGTTTAATTCACAGGCCGGGTCATCGCTGAACGTCTCGTTCAGCGATTCCCATGCCACGATGGACAGGTGGAATTGACTGTCGCCGACCTTGTCGCCATCGGCCGCTCCGCCGGGTTGGCAGCGGTCGGTGCGACCGAAGCGACCCCCTTTGAAGGCACCCGCGTCGACTTGGAGCAGCGCAAGGCAGCCGGACTCAGCGGCTCGATGCAGTTCACCTACCGCAACCCCTCACGTTCAACAGATCCCCACCGAACCATGAGTGATGCAACTTGTTTGATCGTCGGCGCGTACGACTACCAACGCCGACCCCCGCCGCGACCCGCAGATCAACCGACTGGAAGAGTCGCCGCATACAGTTCAGAAGACCACTACGCGTCGTTGCGCGCTGCCCTTGGACAGATTGCCGACGCGCTGCGGGAGTACGGCTATAAGGCAGTTGTGTCGGCAGACCAGAATAACCTGGTCGATCGCGCAGCTGCCCATCGCGCGGGTATCGGTTGGTGGGGCAAGAGTTCCAATGTATTGATCGCCGGCGTAGGCAGTCTCGTCGTTCTCGGTTCTGTGCTGACCAACGCACCCCTCGAGCTTGAAACCCCCGATGTCGTCGCCGATGGTTGCAAGACCTGCACAGAATGCCTCGACGGATGCCCGACCGGAGCGATCATCTCGCCGGGAGTGGTAGACGCCAACAAGTGTTTGGCGTGGTTGCTTCAAGCACCGGGTCCGTTTCCCGTCGAGTACCGTGAGTCGCTCGGTGACCGCATCTATGGATGTGACGATTGCCAAGACGTGTGCCCGCCGAACCGGATCCGTCGCAAGGGGCCTGCCGCAGAAGGTGAAGGAGCCTGGGTCTCGATCCTCGACGTCTTGGAGTTGAACGATGAGACGCTGATGTCCCGGTATGGTCGCTGGTATGTACCCCGACGCAATCCCGACTACTTGCGGCGCAATGCCCTTGTGGTCCTCGGCAACATCGGTAGTGGCGACGACGAACGAACCTCGCAGGTGCTGGCCCGACTGCTGGCCCATCATTCACCGCTCGTGGTGGCTCACGCGGTTTGGGCTGCTCGCCGTCTGAACAGAGACGATCTGCTCGGTGAGTTGAATCGGTCCCAGTTCGATGGGCTCGACAAGATGGTGCAAGAAGAACTCCGACGAAGCATCAGCGCCGTGGCATAGTGACCTGCTGTGGCCCGCCATCTATTAGTAACCAACGACTTCCCCCCCAAAATCGGTGGCATTCAGAACTACCTGTGGGAGTTGTGGAGACGCCTTCGGTCTGATGAGGTAGTCGTCTACACCACTCCCCACGCCGACGCGGACGCTTTTGACGCGGCTCAACCGTTCACGGTTGTTCGCAGTCGCGAACCTTGGCTGCTGCCGCACCCGTTGCTGGCGCGTCGAGTAGAGCGCTTAGCGCGTGACTGCGACGCCGAACTGGTGATACTCGACCCCGCGGTGCCCCTCGGTCTGATCGGCCCACATCTCGACATTCCCTACGGAGTCGTCCTGCACGGTGCAGAAGTAACGATTCCCAGCCGGATCCCCGGTGTTCGCAGTTTGTTGAACCGAGTACTCGAGGGAGCCTCCGGTGTAATCGCAGCAGGCGGCTACCCGGCGCAACAAGGGGAGCGATCTCTGCGGGGCCCGTTGTCTGTCAGCATTGTTCCGCCCGGTGTCGACACCGACCGTTTCGTTCCGCTCGACCCGCAAAGCAGACAGGCCGCACGAAGCACTCTGGGGTTGCCGACCGAGGGTCCGCTAGTGGTGTCTGTCAGCCGCCTGGTCCCCCGCAAAGGCATGGACACACTGATTCGAGCATCTGTTGAGATTCGTCGTACGCACCGCGATGTTTGCGTCGCTGTCGCCGGGGCCGGCCGTGATCAGAGACGGTTGGCCTCGCTGGCCTCCAAACTCGACGCACCCGTGAAGCTGCTGGGACGAGTCGACACTGATGAGTTGAGTCTGCTCTACGGGTGCGGCGACGTCTTCACGATGTTGTGCCGCAGTCGGTGGGGTGGACTCGAACAAGAAGGTTTCGGCATCGTATTCTTGGAGGCGGCAGCTGCAGGGGTGACTCAAGTGGCCGGTCGCAGCGGCGGCGCCCACGAAGCGGTGGTACACGGTGACACAGGTTTGATAGTCGACGACCCGACTGATGTTGATGCGGCCGCGCGGACGATCTCGGAACTGCTCGACGACGACGAGCGCCGTTCGTTGATGGCGCAGGCCGCCAGAGAGCGCGCTGAACGGGAGTTCTCCTATGAGGTCTTGGCCGGAGAACTGGCAGCAGCAATCAATCGAATGGTCTGCAGATGAGACTGGAGGGTGGGTGGGCGAATCAGGCGATGGGCGCAATAATGCAAACGGGAGCAGACAGAGTGCAATGAGTCGGCAGAATCAATGGGCCGAAGGGCAGGCCATTCTCAACTGGTCATGGTTCGGCACCGCGGTCTTCACCCTCACCGCAAGCACAGCCACCGTCTGGCCCGGACTGTTCCAGTGGCTCAACTTGGTGGTTTCGTTGATCTTGTTCATCGCGGGCGTCTCGACGATGGTGTGGGCCTTCCTGCTCGCCCTGGATCGGAGCCGTCGCCAGGCCATAGGGATCGGGGGCCTGTTCTTTGCTGCGGGCAGCGCTCCGACACAGGTGCAGAAGATCCTGTTGGGCTCCCTGGCGGCGGAGGTGGTGGTGGCGCTCACCACTGCATCGATTCGGATCTATACGCCTGTGGCCTTCGGAGTCCTGGTTCCGGTCTGGGCTCTCGGCCTGACCGGAATGTGGTGTGCCCGCTACGGTGAATTCGAAGAGCGTCAAACCGACTCGTGAAGCGGTTAGGGTCCAAAGCAATGGTTGACCAAGCGACCCAACGAACAACGATAATGGCGACGCCTGAGCAGTGTTACGAGGCCGCAATCGACTTCGAGAAGTACCCCGGATGGGCCTCTGACATCAAGATGGCCCGGGTTCTGACCCGCGACGACGAAGGTCGAGCTGTCGACGTTGAATACCGGGCCGCGGCAATGGGGCGCAGCACCACCTACACACTGAGATATTTTTATGGTGCCAACCCATGTCGGCTCGCCTGGCGGTTGCAACGTGGCGACATCACCAGACGTCTCGACGGCGAATACGAATTCTTGCCGGTGCCTTCAGACCTTGGAGCCACCGAGGTGGTGTATCACCTGGCCGTGGATCTGAAGGTTCCGCTGCCGGGTTTCGTCAAGCGCCGGGCCGAGGCTCGCCTGTTGCGCACCGCGCTCGAGGATTTCACCGAACATGTTGAGAGCCGCTCGTCGTGAGTGCTCTGGTGGAGAATCAACGAGTGGTTCGGGTGGAAGACGAACGGGTGTGACCACACAATGAACGGGAATGAGTCCTTCGTTGGTGAAGAGAACCGATTCGATGAAGTCAGAGAAGCCGCAGGGGCGGTACTGGCTTCACTGAAGCGGCTGCTCGAAGCGACCGAGCGAGTCGTCGGCGACCCGGAAGCGATGGCGACGGTGACCACAGCGGGGCGCTCTTTTGTTGATTCGTTCACAAAAGGATTCAGATTCAGTGACGACCGCGACGGCCGCGAACCGACCGCTGAGGATCAGTGACCGTCATGGAGTTCCGTCGCATCACCGGGCTTCCGCCCTATGTCTTCACAATCATCGACTCGTTGAAGATCGAGGCGCGTCGTGCAGGCGAAGACGTGATCGACCTCGGATTCGGAAACCCCGACCTTGCTTCTCCACCGACCGCGGTGAATAAATTGATTGAGGCGGCTCAAAACCAGCGGAACCATCGATACTCGTCCAGTCGGGGGATCCCGAAGCTGCGCGAAGCAGTTGCAGGTCTTTACCAACGGCGGTTCGGCGTGGAACTGGACCCCGAGATCGAAATAATCAACACGATCGGCGCCAAGGAGGGCTTCAGCCATCTCATGTGGGTCCTGTTGGAGCCGGGGGACTCGGTGCTGGTGCCCTCGCCGTCCTATCCGATCCACCTGTTCGCTCCCTTGTTCGCCGGCGCCAACGTTCGAGAGATGCCATTGACGAGCAACCAAGAAGACTTCTTCGACACCTTGAGGAACCGGTTCGAGTATTCTTGGCCCCGTCCGCGGGTGATCGTGTTGTCGTTTCCGCACAATCCGACAACGACGTGCGTCGATCTTGAATTCATGCAGAAGGTTGTCGACTTCGCCCGACAACACGATGTCATCGTGGTACACGATTTCGCTTACGCGGACCTTGGTTATGACGGGTACACGCCATGTTCGATCCTTGAAGCGCAAGGAGCCAAAGAGGTGGCTGTCGAGTTCTATTCGATGACGAAGAGTTTTTCGATGGCCGGATGGCGTGTTGCATTCATGGTCGGCAATGCGCAGACAGTCGCTGCTTTGGCGAAACTGAAGAGCTATCTTGACTACGGCTCGTTCCAGCCGGTGCAGATAGCTGCAACGGTCACGATGAACGAGGCTGCGGATTATCCGAGCGAGGCCCGTCGAATCTATGAGAGTCGGCGCGACTCGCTGTGTGACGGGCTCGCTCGCATCGGCTGGGAAGTCGAGCCGCCGAAGGGGACCATGTTCACCTGGACGCCTGTCCCAGAACCGTACCGCCACATGGGTTCAGTGGAGTTCGCGTCGATGCTTGTAGCCGAGGCCCACGTGGCGGTCTCGCCCGGCGTGGGGTTCGGCCCCGGTGGTGAGGGCAACGTCAGATTCGCTCTCATCGAGAACGAACAGCGAATCAACCAGGCGGTTCGCCAGTTGCGCTCCGCCCTTCCCGAACTTTGTTGAGCGCCGAGACTCTATTCGGTTGGATCCCAGGCTAAAGAACGGCGCACCGCCTGTTGCCACAGGGCATAGCCCGCGTCGGCTCGCCCACGGTCCGGATTCGGCTGGAACACACGGTCGGCGCCGGTCCTTTCAGGAAGTGCCGCGACCTCATCAAGGCTACTCCAGACACCCTCGGCAATCCCCGCGAGGTAGGCGGCGCCGAGTGCCGTCGTCTCCGCGGTCGGGGCACGGACAACACGAACCCCGAGTTGATCTGCCTGGATCTGCAACAGGATGTCCATCACCGACGCGCCGCCGTCGACTCGCAATTCGGTTAGGCGGGTTCCGGAGGCACTCGACATGGCCTCGACTACATCACGGCTCTGGTAGGCCATTGACTCCACTGCGGCGCGGACGATCTCTGCACGTCCCGTCCCGCGGGTGAGGCCGACGATCGTGCCACGTGCTCGGGCATCCCAATGCGGTGAACCGAGGCCTGTGAGTGCGGGGACAAAAACAACACCTCCCGTGTCGGTTGCCGACTCGGCTAAAGGCCCCGTCTCGGCTGCGTCGTCGATGATGCCGAGTCCGTCGCGCAGCCACTGGATCGCCGCGCCAGTGACGAATATCGCTCCTTCGTAGGCGTAGGTCGTTCGCTCTCCGACAGTCCAAGCCACTGTCGAAAGCAGGCCCTCCACAGGATCGGGAGGCTCGCTTCCCACGTTCATCACCACGAAGGAACCGGTGCCGTAGGTGTTCTTCGCCTGCCCGGGCCGAAAACACCTTTGGCCGAACAGCGCAGCCTGCTGATCACCAGCGATTCCGCTGACGGGCACGTTGGCGCCTGTCGGCATGTCAGCTGTCGTTCGGCCGAAGCGTCCCGATGACGGCAGGACTTCTGGCAGCGCGGTCATCGGAACTCCGAACAGAGCACACATCTCGTCGCTCCACGACATGGCGCCAATGTCGAAAAGCAGTGTCCTCGAAGCGTTGGAGGTGTCCGTGACATGCCGGCCGCCTGTGAGTTTCCAAACAAGCCAAGAGTCGACGGTGCCGAAAGCCAGATGTTCGTCGGGTGTTACCCCGCCGTGTTCGAACAGCCATTCGAGTTTGCTCGCAGAGAAGTACGGATCAAGGACCAATCCGGTAGTCGAGCGGACCAGACCGAGACGTCCGAGTCCGGTCAGCTGCTCGCATCTTGTGGCGGTGCGCCGATCCTGCCAGACGATGGCGCGATGGAGGGGTTGTCCGTTGCGTCGATCCCAGACCACCACCGTTTCACGCTGGTTGGCGATCCCGATCGCGATGATGGGCCCAGAAGTTGCAGCCACAACCTCCGCGAGGGTCTCAAGCACTGCTTGCCAAACCTCTTCCGGATCGTGCTCCACCCACCCTGGTCTTGGAAAGTGCTGGGTGAACTCCCTGTACGCAGAACCAAGCGGCATGCCCTGTTCGTCGACAGCGAGAGTACGAACCCCGGTCGTGCCCGAATCGATGCTCAGAACAACTCCCATGAGTTTGACGTTATCTGTTGGTAGCGTCGCTGGAATGAAAGTCGGGGTGCTCACCGGTGGCGGAGACTGTCCAGGGTTGAATGCGGTGATTCGCGGAGTCGTACGCAAAGCCGAGCGGGACTACCGAGACGAAGTCGTCGGATTCCTCGACGGCTGGAGTGGTTTGATCGACGATCGGGTGATGCCCCTCGACGTGGAGGGGTGCCGAGGATTGTTGACTCGCGGCGGCACCGTCCTGGGGACGAGCCGCTATCAGCCGTACATGTTCGACGACGGAGTCGAGAGGGTGAAGGCCACGATGGCCCACCATGGCGTCGAGGCACTGATCGTGATCGGCGGGGAGGGGACCCTCTCGGCTGCTGCACGGATCCACGCCGATGGCGTGCCCCTGGTCGGGGTCCCCAAAACAATCGACAACGACATCGCCGGAACTGAGCGAACGTTCGGATTCGACACAGCGGTACAGACTGCCACCGATGCCATCGACCGACTCCGCACCACCGCAGAGTCCCACGACCGGGTGATCGTCGTTGAGGTGATGGGTCGCCACGTAGGCCACATTGCGACATGGGCCGGAATCGCCGGCGGCGCCACGATCGTGCTGGTCCCCGAAGTACCCTTCGACATAGCTGCGTTGTGCGAGTCTCTCAGGAGACGGCATGGGCGAGGACGTTTCTCTTCGATAGTCGTGGTCGCCGAGGGAGCGGTCCCAGTGCCGGGCACGCTCAAGGTCGCAGAACCGCATACAGACCAGTACGGCCACGCGAGACTCGGCGGAATCGGTAATGTCGTGGCCCGGGAGATCGAAGACCGGACCGGGTTTGAAACACGGGTCACGGTGCTCGGCCACGTGCAACGCGGCGGCACCCCCTCTGCGTTGGACCGTGTACTCTCGACTTGGTATGGAGTCGCGGCGATGAGCGCAGTCCACGAAGGAGACTTCGGGACGATGGTCGCTCTGGACGCCGACAGGGTCGTGCGCAAGCGTCTTGACGAGTGCGTGCAGACACTGAAGTACGCCAACCCTGAACTGTTGGCGGTGACCCGCGCGTTCTTTCCCTGAACTCCTTTCCCTGACACTCCGAGCGTTCCCCGGCACCGGGGCCCGCCGACTGAACTGGAGCACCTGACCGTCCAGTCCACCTTGAGACTGAGAACCCGCGCGGGCAGGTGATGCCGCCTCGCGCTGACGCCAGTGGTCCTCCGCTCCTGTTCGCAGCGCCCACGGGCCGCCCGGGCCACGGCCCCGTACCGTACGGGCCGCGTCGCCCCGTCTGTTCGCTCGGCCTCTAAGCTCCGGAAGGCTCGTCAGTGGATTGAGGTTCATCTCCAAGTTGGGACTCCGGGTTGAAGGACGCGTAGTTGCTGCGGTCGACCGTCTCGTCTTCATCAGTTGTCTCCCCGCTGGTCGGAAGTGCCTGGCGCTGAGAGTCGATCAAGACTCTGACTCGGTCGACACTGCTCCCGGGTTCTGTTGCAGTCCAAACAAGTTGTGCCACGGCCTCAAGCAGAATGGGACTCACATCAGCTTCGGGATCGTCCTGAGTGATGTTGATCGTCAAAAGATCCCGGTCGCGCGTGGCGCTCAACAACTCGAACTCGAGCAACTGGTTGACCAAGCCGATATTGCGCTCCTCCTCGGTGCGGAACTCGTCGAAGAGGGGCTGCAGCCGTCCTGCATTCGTGGTGATCGGCCGGATGTCCCTGACAACCGGGACGACGATCGACTCGACCTGGTCGATCAGATAGAATGTGGCAGGTTCGGTGGGGACCACAGGTGGAGTGGTCGTGGTCGTGGTGAAGCCTGGACGCAGGTTCTCCGGAAGGTCGCTGGACGAGATTTCCGTCGCCGGCCCATCAGTGGGGACTGAACAGGAGGCGCCGAGCAGAATGAAGGCGAGTGCCACTGGGGAGATCCGGTTCACTGATCGTCTTCCAGATCGATTCTGACCGGTAGAGCAACAACCATTCGAGCGCCCGGCATGCCGTCAAGTCGATCCTGGACCCACACCACCCCGGAATGCAGTTGAACATGTTCAGACACGAGCGACAACCCGAGTCCGGTACCTGTGTTGTGGCCGCGTCGCCCTCCTGAGCTGCCCCTGCTGAAGCGATCGAATATGACCTGCCGTTCAGACTTCGGCACGCCTGGACCGTGGTCTTGGACTGCCAGAAAGGCGACTCCGGAATCGCTGGAGATCTCAACCTCGATATTCCCACCACCGTACTTGTCGGCATTGTCGATCAAATTCGCGATGACCTGCGCCAAGCGACGTTTATCGGCCACTATCACCAGAGACTCGCCTTCCTCGCTCACAGAGAGTGCTATGTCGGGCCTGCTCGAATAACTGATTGCGTGCCTGACGAACTCAGCACAGTAAACCGGTTCGGCCTGCAGGGCGGCAGTGCCGACGTCGTAGCGACTGATCTCCAGGAGATTCTCGACTAATTGAGTGAAGCGGGCGACGTCGTCAGTCAACAGAGCCAGCGCCGTCTGACTGCGTTGCGACATCTGGTAGCGGTCGTTGTTGAGAACCTCAGCCGAAGCGCCGAGAGTCATCAGAGGAGAACGGAGCTCATGGCTCACCTCGGAAGCAAACCGTGCGTCACGTTCGATCCTGTCCTCAAGAGACTGTGCCATGCCGTTGAACGAGGCAGAAAGAGAAGCCAGGTCGGCGTCAGCGGGAGGATCGAGACGGGTTTGAAGTTCGCCGGCGGCCAACGATTCAGCCGCAGCCCGAATATCGGCCAGAGGTGTCAAAGCGCGACGCGAAGCCCAAAATCCAAAAGCAGCTGCCACCAGAGTCGTGACCGTGCCGACGCCGGACAGGATCAAACCCAGCGAATTCAAAGTCTCATCGACCTCCCCGATGAGCACAGCCTCAAAATAAGCGGCATCGCGGCCCGGGAGTTGAACGCCGCTGACGATGGCAGGCTCACCCGCCAAAGTGATGCGGGTGCGTCCAGCGGATCCCTGCGCCAGTAGCTGCAGCAGCTTCGCGGGCACGGTCTCCTCGCTGAACACCAATGAGTTCAACCCCACCCACTCGTCTCGGAACCGGACCAGCGGCAGAGCGCCTGAGGTGGTTGTCAACGATTCAAGGATTGCTGCGACTCCCTCCGCGGCCGGGTTGTCGCCCACCTGACGTTGGAAGCGTTGACCGTTCTCGGCGAACGATGCCAGAGCCGCAGCATCGCGTTCCACCAAGAGACTACGACGTGTGAGGGTCAAGGTCAGCAGCCCGATCGTGGTCGCCAACAGCAGACCCCCCAGCGCGAAGAGGAGGGTGATCCTGGCTTTGAGGCCGAGTCGTTCCCAACGTGACACGATCGCAGGTCTCCTATGCGGCCAGTTTGTAGCCCAAGCCGCGGACCGTGACGACGTAACGGGGGTGGGCCGGGTCGGTCTCGATCTTGGTGCGCAGTCGACGAATGTGTACGTCGACGAGACGACCGTCGCCGAAATATCCGTACCCCCAGATCCTTTCAAGCAAGAGCTCTCGGCTGAACACCCGACCGACGTTGGAAGCCAACTCCACAAGCAGCCGAAACTCGGTTTTCGTCAGGTGTACTTCATCAGCGCCGATCCGAACCACACCCTCCTCGGGGATTATTTCCAACTCGTCGAAGATCAACTGCGGGGTTCCCGGATCCGAGGTGCGAACACGGCGCAGCAAGGCTCGGATTCGAGCCGACAACTCCTTGGGAGCGTGCGGTTTAGTCAGGTAGTCGTCGGCTCCTGCTTCAAGTCCAGCGACGACATCGTGTGTGTCGGCTCGGGCGGTGACCATCACTATCGGCACATCAGAGATCTTGCGGATAGACCTGCACACCTCAAATCCGTCCATTCCCGGAAGCATGATATCGATCAACACGACATCGGCCGGAGCCTGGCCGAAGGCGAGGAGAGCGTCTTCACCCGACTCGGCCTCGACAACCTCGTACCCCTCGTCTTCAAGGGCGAGACGCACCGACATTCGGATTCGCTCGTCGTCCTCAACGGTGAGTATGCGTGTGTCCACGAAGACGATGTTCGCAGATTTTCTGCCGTCAGGTAAACCCGTCTTCTCCATGGGCTCTTCGGGGTGCCCCGCGCGCGTTCCACTCAGCGGAGGCTCGCAGGCTGAGAACCGCCACGACTGCCACTCCCGCGGCACAACCGGCCGCGCTCAAAAGCCCGACGAATCCCGCCGCGACAGGACAACCGCCCGAACATTGGAGATCCGTCACCACATAACCGACAAGCCCCCCGCAGAGTCCGCCGAGCAGTATCGAGAGAACGGCGAGCACACGGGCAATCCTTGCTGGAGCGGAGGTCGTGGTCATTGTTTGGAGTCTAGCGACGCGCTGTTGTTGTCGCCGTCTAGAGTTCCGGCGGTGCGAACAGTCGTCGTCCTTCCGACATATGACGAAGCGGCGAACATAGCCGAGGTGCTCCACCGTGTGCGGTCGGCTTGTCCCGAGACCAGTGTGCTGGTCGTGGACGACGCATCGCCGGACGGCACCGCAAACGTAGTCGAGAGGTTTGCTGATGAGTTCGACGGGATCGAATTGCTGAAACGAAGAGGCAAATCGGGTTTGGGGTCTGCCTACCGCGATGGATTCCAGATTGGACTGGACCGGGGATTCGATGTTCTCGTGGCCATGGACAGCGACCTGTCGCACGATCCGGGGGTGCTGCCGCAACTGCTTGGAGCGATCGAACAGGGGGCGGATCTCGCGATCGGCAGCCGCTACGTCCCCGGTGGGTCGATTCCTGACTGGTCCTGGCATCGCAGACTGCTTTCGAGATGGGGCAACCGCTATGCCGGAGTTGCACTAGGGATGGATATCGCTGATGCAACCAGTGGTTACCGTGCTTTCAGGGCTTCAATGATCGCCAAGATCGATTTTCGGGAGGTGCGGGCTGACGGGTACGGTTTCCAGATTGAAATGGCTTACCGGATGCTGGGTGTCGGTGGCACTGTTCGTGAACTCCCGATCGCGTTCGTGGACAGAGTGAGAGGCAAATCGAAAATGTCACCGCGCATTGTGATCGAAGCATTAGTGCTGGTGACCTGGTGGGGGGTGCGCGATCGACTGCGACGCCTGCTTCGGAATCGATCCTGATCCGGCACTTCTGCAGCCCATGCGTTGGATTGATGCTCAAGCTGTGCGACACTGTAAATGTCTGACAACTGGTCCGGAGGAAAAGATCGGTGCCGCTATCTGAAGACGAGCGACGCATCCTCAACGAGATTGAGGACCATCTGTACGAGAGCGACCCTGCTCTGGCGCGTGAGGTGGCGCAGACAACCGTCTACACGCATGCCTTCAGGAACCTCAAATGGGCGACGCTGGGTTTCTTGGTGGGCGCCGCCTGTATGGTCCTCCTGCTCTCGGTCCACTTCGTGCTCGCCTTCTTCGGATTCGCGGTGATGTTGGCGAGCGTTCTGTGGTTTGAGAGCAACGCCAGAAAGCTGGGCCGGGCCGGACTCCAGGAAATGACCGAGCACTATAGAGGCGGCACTCTGCGCGATGCCGTCGGTGGAGCGGGGTTGCGTCTTCGACAGCGGTTCCAGCGCCCGGACGACCGTTTGTAGCACCGCCTGCACGTCTTGTTCGATTCGACGTTCAATCCAACGAGTCGGAAGGAGCGCTCAGCGTTCAACGAGGGTTCTGGGATCGATTGTTGACAGAGCCACGCGGCGTCGGCCGGCGAGCGTGTGGCATTGGTCGACAATGCGTGCCGACGCTCCTTCGGCACGCAGCGCCGTCTGGTTCATGGCGCCGTGCTGTTGCGGTTCAGCCAGGCCGCGTGATTCCCTGTGGGAGGATTCTGAGTAACGCAGAGCGGTGACGCTGGCGGCCAGATCCTCCAGCGGGCCGACACCACTGCGCAATCGTGTCGTCTCAGAAGCGAACTCCATGAGGGTCTGGTTTCGTTCGGGTGAATGACCAAGCAGCCTGAGGGCTCTGAGTGCGTCGTCCCAGGCGATCTCGCCCCGCAGAACCGGGTCGGCCGCGGCACGGAGCAGGCGTCGTCGCCGTCGGATCGCATTGGCGGCGGGTGCGAGTGCTCCTAGAGCCGCGATCGTGGCGCCGACCATCAGAATCAGGCGAGCCACCGAAGACGACACCGCTAAGACGCCTGAGTCCGAGACGGGGTTCTCCCTCGAAGAGGCCTCGGGGACGCTTGGACGAGGTGCAGACGGAGCTTGAACGCCGCTGCCGGCGCCCTCAACGCCTTGATCGGCGGTTTCAGGGCTGGAGTCCGGCGATGGCGGCAGCCGGTTGCTGGGATACTGCCGTGCAACGGTGTGACCGGTTATATCGGAATCCTGAGGTCTGCTGCGACCAGGCGTCGGTTCAAAAATGATCCAGCCGATCCCGGAGAAGTACACCTCCGGCCAGGCATGGGCATGATGTCCCCGCACTACGTACTCTTGACGCGCCGGATCCCATGAGCCCCAGGTGTAGCCGACCGCCATACGCGCAGGGATTCCAAGTGAACGGGCCATGGCCGTGAAAACCGAGGCGAACTGCTCGCAGTAGCCGACGCGGACGTTGAACAGGAAGTCCTCAGCTGAGGCGACGTCATGTCGACGGGCGACATTGATGTCGTAGGTGAAATTCGCTGGGTCGCGAAAGTAGTCTTGGAGCATCCTGGCTCGCTGGTAGTCGGTCGCGGCTCCCGAGGTGACCTGCTGAGCGAGCAACGAGATTCGCTCGGGCCAGCAGTCGTGTGTCGTGGTGGACTGGCCGGGACCGCACGTCGGCGGAAGTTGAGTGTGTTCACCCAAGAACTCCCTGCTCGATCCCGCACTCGCCCGTTCTGGCAGACGCGAAGGGTCATAATCGGGGACCAGGCTCTCGATCGTGTATTGAAACCCCTGCTCAGCCAGCTCTTGGGAGGTTTTTTGATACACCAACGCTCCTGTGTCGACCTCGTATTCGAGGTTGACGCCTCCGTCGTCGAGCACGCGACTCAACTCGTAGGCGGCCGGCAGATAGATGTCGTCGACGCCTTGAGAACGTTTAGTCACGGTTTGGGTCAGCAACTTGCGGTTGTCGATGTCGACGGTGCTTGGAAGCGGCCCGTACGCCTCATTGAATTGCGATGTTCGTTTCCATTGGTTGCCGTCGAACGCTGTGAGCGCCATCAAACGCCAATAGTCGCGCTCGTCTTGAGCGACCCTCACTGAGAAGATCTCGTCATCGCTCTGCTCGACCAGTGAAGCTGAGACATTGACGAGGGGGCTGACGATGTTTCGAGTCGGCGCTGGATCGTCAAGTTCGGTGATGTCCAGAAGCGGTTGAGAATAGGCGCCGGGAATGCGTGGAGCAGCAAACACCCCGGCCAGCACGACGACCAGGCCGAAGAATGCACCGGAACGCAGAATCGTGGACACCCCCTGCCCGGCTCTGTTCGCTAGCCAGACCGAGTCGTCGGCTCTGCTGAGGGCGCGCATCGAGAGCAGGAACGCCGTAACCGCTGCGGTGTAGGCGGCCCCGTGCGCCAACTGATTGTGATCAACGCCCACAAGCGCGGAGAAGGCAAGGACCAGCGTCGGAAAGGCAATGGCCTCAAACGATGATCGCAGTCTGAAAGCTGCTGAATCGGCCAGGAAGGCTCCTAGCCACAGCAGCACCGACGCGCTCACGACGAATCCCCGCAAGGGCTCAACGGGAGCAGAATCTTCGACGAACACCGTTCCGGCAACCGAGAGGTCGTCGGTCAGCGCCCTGATCGTGTCTGAGGTTGGAACGATGAACCAACTGTCGGAGGGATAGAAGACCGCGCTGCCAAGCAGAATCAGGGTGATTGCACCGACCAGTGCAGAGAGCCCGATCTTGAACCTGGCGCGGCGACATGCAACCGCTACGAGATGAGAGGCGACCACCATCACCAGGAGGTCGCTCAAGAACGTCAGGTCGGCGAATAGGCGCTCCAAGGCGATCGTGGCGACGACCGACGCGGCGATCAGCGAAACCTCAGCAATGACAGAAGTGAGCTGACGCGGATTCACGCGAACTCGTAGAATCTAAGGCCGTCCGAGGACAACAGCCTCCCCAGCTGCTCCGGGGCGCAGAGGTGGATCCAGCCGACCGAGCAGAAACCGTGGTTGTCGCTGCCCCAGCGCTCAACATCGGTTGTGATGACGAGCCGGGCCCGTAGACGCTCAGCGAACCTGCGTCGCGCCGACTGGTCCGCGACGAGCAGAGGATCTGCTGAGACGGCAATTACAGTTCCCTCAGAACTCGGAACCGTTGGGTGGACATGGGGCGACCCATCGACCAGAAGCGCAAGAAAATCGAGCAGAGAGTCGAGTTGCGAAGGAGCGGCGACTCGGCTTGTCGACCGGCCGTCGGTCGTTTCTATCAGCGTCGCGTCGCCGCCATCAAGCGCAGCCGTCGCAATCGAACCGGCAATCGATGTGGTGATGTCCAGGGTTGCGGCGAGGTCACCCGGCGGTCTTGTGTCGATTACAACCGAAAGCAGACGGTGACGCGGCGGACGAGGTTGCCGCACCTGGAGCTCGTCATGGCGTGCCGAGGACAGCCAGTGGATCCGACGGAGGTCGTCGCCCGGCGTGTAGGGTCGGAGCCCGTCAAAATCTTCGTCGCTGAGACCCAATGATCGGTGGTGCTGCTTGCCGAGCAATGAGTTCTCTGAGGAGGAGTCGGGGAGTCGGTCGACGGTTTCGAGCCGTGGATGAACGACGAGCCTCGAGACACTGGGAACCTCGTGGCTTCTTTGTGCAAGTCCGAGAGGGTCGCTGTCGCGGATCGTCACTGGTCCGATCTCGTGCAGGCCGCGGCTGATGGCGTCGACACGATAAGAGACGTGTGCCTCCCCGCCCTTCGCCGGGATCGGTGCGACCTCCACGCTGAATCCTCGCGTGCCTTCGACATGATCGTGAAGGTTGAGCAGCGGGGTGCGTCGGGACCCGCTGTTGAGCAGTTCAAGATCAACCCGCGCTGACTCTCCTGCATGCACGCGCAACGGGGACAGTCGTCTCTCTACCGTCAATCGGGACGGAAGAAGCGAGCGGAGCAGCAGCGCCAGTGTCACCGAAGCAACTCCCGCTACGGCGGGAACCATGAATTCAACTCCACCGATGAAGCGTCCGAAGAGCCCGAGGACAGCGCTGAGGGTCAGAACCCACCAGCCTGTCCGGGTCGGCACGCTACCTTCTCCCAGGTCGGGGCACCGCAACACTGTCCAGGATCTCGGTCACCACATCAGCAGGCCTCACGCCGCGCATGCGCACTTCGGGAGTGACCAGCAATCGGTGAGGGAGAACTACGCGTGCCAGATCCTTCACGTCGTCCGGCGTAGCGAATTGACGGCCGACCGATGCGGCTTGTGCCCGAGCCACGCGTTGCAACGCCAGCACGCCCCGCGGTGAAAGTCCCAGAGCCAACGCCTGATGATCGCGGGTGGCGGCAGCCAAGTCGAGCAGGTACTGACGCAGCGGGGGAGCGACATAGATCTGTTCAAGTGACCGAGACATTGCTGTGACCGTCTCTGAAGACACGGCCGCGCTGAGTCGATCCGCCACATTGCCCGACCCGGCATGCGATTCGAGGATCTGGTACTCGGCCTCACGATCCGGGTAGCCGATGGCGATCTGCATCAAGAAGCGGTCGAGCTGGGCCTCCGGCAGCGTAAAGGTGCCCTCGTGTTCGATCGGGTTCTGTGTGGCGATGACCATGAAGGGCGGATCCAGTTCATGGGTCACTCCATCGGTGGTGACCTGACGCTCAGCCATCGCCTCGAGCAGGGCTGACTGTGTTTTGGGTGAAGCACGGTTTATCTCGTCTGCCAAAAGCACGTCAGAGAATATCGGGCCGGGCCGAAACTCGAAAGTCTCGTGTGCGCGATTCCAGACTGACATCCCCGTGACGTCGGTTGGGAGAAGGTCGGGAGTGAATTGAACCCGTCCGAACCTTCCGTCGACACTGCGGGCAAGCGCTTTGCCGAGGCTTGTCTTGCCGACACCCGGGACGTCTTCAATGAGCACGTGACCGTCGCATACCAGGGCGAGGACGAGTAGATGAATCACATCGGCCTTGCCGCGGATCACCTCGGCGATGTTGTCGACGACCGCGGTGAAGTTTCGCTGGAATTCGGTATCGGTCCGGCTGCCGTCGAACAGCTGGGGTGAAGCACCGGCGGCTGTCAGATCCTTGGTACCGTCTCCGTCGAGAACGCTCACGTTGCCTCCAGCGCCCAATCGTAACTTGAGGTGCGAGGTTAGGCGATGTCGATGATCGATCGGGCCCAGCCCCCGCCACCTGCTGCATCAGTCCCGATTGGAGCGTTTGTACCTGGTTGCCCGGTTGCTAGTTTGTACGCAATGGCTGTTGCGCTCGCTGTTGATATCGGAGGAACGAAGTTCGAAGCAGCGATCGTCGACGACAGCGGCAAGATTGAAGGACGAGTCCGAGTCGATTCAACCGGGGCGGACGACGACGAGGAGTTGTTCGCGCGTCTGGCCGGGATCGTCCAGTCTTTCGATCACGGGGCAGCAGACGTCTGCGGTGTTGGCACTGGCGGTCCGATGAGACCCGGTGGAGAGAGGGTGTCGCCGCTCAACATCGCTGTGTGGCGCGACTTTCCGCTGCGCTCCCGCCTGGTCGAACTAACCGGGCTGGCTACGTTCGTCGACAATGACGCCAAGGCCCTGGCCCTGGGTGAAGGATGGCTCGGCGCCGCGGCGGGAGTCTCCAACTATATTGCCATGGTCGTGTCGACCGGTGTTGGAGGCGGAATCGTCCTGGACGGCAGACTGCTCGACGGTGCTGCGGGGAACGCAGGACACATCGGCCACATTGTTGTGGAACCGGAGGGCACGAAGTTGCCCGGGCACGTCCAAGGAGTGCTTGAAGGCGAGGCCAGCGGTACTGCCGTCAAGTTCCGGACCGGTGCTGCACCCAGCGAGGCGCCTGTGGATGAACGGGAGCGTGTCGGCACCATGGTAGGACGGGCAGTGGGTTCGGTTGCCAACCTGTTGGATCTGCAACTCGCCGTGATCGCGGGATCTGTGGCTTTGGGGTATGGGGACGATTTCTTCACCGCAGCCCAACTTGAATGTGACCGCGTAGCTCAGCTGCAGCACTCTGCGGGCACGAGGATCGTGCCGGCGGGGCTTGGCGAGAAGGGTCCGCTGGTCGGCGCAGCAGCAGTCGGCTTCGTCGGCGCGGGCTGTGGCAGCGGCCCCCGATTCGGCGGCCGCTGAGGTGGCCCCGTGATGAGACCGCTCCTCGCGGTGTTGGGCGCTGTAGTCCGGCGGCCGTCCTTGTGGACGACTGCGATCGTGCAGGCAAAGCGATTCGTGCCCGACGATTGGCGTCGTCGTCGCCCTCATCTGCCGCTGCCGGATCCGGACGTACTTCGTTTTCGGCTCACCACTCAATACGGCAGTACCGAAGCGCGACTCGAGCAGAGCGATGTGGTTGCGTGGTTGCGTTGGTGCAAAACTGAGAACCGGCGGCGCTCCGGGGGCTAACGTTCGGTCATGGCCGGCGTCCTTGTACTCAATGCGACATTCGAGCCTCTCGCGGTGGTGTCGGTTCGCAGAGCGGTTTGTCTGATGCTGGCCGAGAAGGTTGAGTTGTTGCACGGTTCGGGTCGGCTTGTGCGTTCGGAACGCTTGGCTCTGTCGGAACCTTCTGTGGTGCGGTCGTCCCGTTACGTCAAAGTTCCGTATGCACGCAATCGGTCCCCGAACCGTCGGGGGGTCTTTGTCCGCGACGGTCACGGTTGCCAATATTGCGGTGCTCGTGCGGAGACGATCGACCATGTCGTGCCGCGCAGCCGCGGTGGCAGCCATGTTTGGGAGAACGTGGTGGCAGCCTGTCGGCTCTGCAACGCGAACAAGCGGGATCGGCTGCTGTCGGAAACTGCGATGCGGCTTCGGCGGACGCCTGGTCTGCCGTCACCGGGTTCTTGGATCGAGATCGCTGCGGGTTCGATGCCTGCTGCCTGGTTCCAGTACCTGACCGACCAGAGACTGGCCGACCAGCGCCGTTCAGCGTGACCTGGACGGCGGCGCGCCTCCGCGGCAGCGCAGCAACCCTCCATCAGTTCACCCCCCCGGCGCGCGCCGAGCGAACGCTGAGGGTGCTCGATGTCGACTCGGCTGCGATTGTGATCGGGAGTTCCCAGGCAGTCGACGATGTTGATCCTCGTTCGGCTGTCGGCCATGGTGTGGAGATCGTCCGTAGGCGCAGTGGGGGAGGAGCCGTGCTCCTTGTTCCGGGCTGGCACGAGTGGATCGATTTCTGGTTGCCGGCCGGTGACCCATTGTGGAGCGACGATGTTGTTGCGGCTGCGGAGTGGCTCGGTGAGGCTTTTGCTGCAGCGCTCGGGGACGCCGGGCTTGGCGGATTGTCGGTGTACTGCGGTCCTGCGAGCGACGATGCGCTGTCGCGAACAGTCTGTTTCCTGGGATCCGGCCCTGGTGAAGTCTTTTGCGGCGGCAGAAAGATCGTCGGTGTTGCGCAGAGGCGAACCCGTGACTGGATTCGTTTCCAAACGATCATGCACCGCCGATTCTCTGCAGAGCTGACCGCTGACCTCGTAGTCGCCCTGCGCCGTGCCGACATGTCTTTTTCAGATGTGGTCCAGTGCCTGCATTCGCGGGTGTTCGAGATTGGGGATTTGCAGATCCTCGACTTGTTGAACGCCCGTCTGCGGTAGCACTCGCCGAGCGATCAGCAGGATTCTGATGCTTGCGCTCCGACGAGCTTGCATTGTGTGGGGGGTATGGGAGTATAGTGGAGCAAAGTGGTGGACAAGGGAACCACGCTGATTCGTGAGTAGGGCAGGGGGTGCCAGATGGCCAAGTTCATGGGGACCTATGAGCACACGCTTGACGACAAGGGCCGACTCATCCTTCCTGCGACTTTTCGTTCGAAATTGTCCGAAGGAGCGGTGACAGTTCCGCTTGATCGTTGCCTGGCGATTCTTCCACCCGATGAGTTTGATCGTATGGCGACCCACCTCAAGGGGCAGGTATCGCAAGGAAGAGCTGACATGGACCACCTGCGCGCGTTCGCCAGCCTCGCAGACGAGGTCATCCCAGACTCCCAAGGACGCATGCGCCTCGCTCCGCATCTCAGAGACTCAGCGGGTCTGGGCCGCAATGTCGTCGTGGCTGGAGTGCTCGAGCGGATCGAAGTGTGGGATCCGCTCCGCTGGTCCTCCGTCTTCCCCTCCGGGGCTGCCAAATTCGTTTCTTCGGTCGTTCGTGAATATGCGCTCGGACCTGCTGATCCAGGTGCAAGCGCATGATTGTCGAAGGCCCTGCGGCACCAGCGGAGTCGATTCATGACCGACCTTGACCCTCCCGACGACTTCGTTCATCAACCAGTGATGCTCGACGAAGTGGTCGCAGTGCTGTCCGGAGTGCCCGACGGTGTCGTGGTCGACGCAACTCTCGGCGGAGGCGGACACGCCGAGGCACTGCTCAACGCCAACGAAGGACTTTCAGTGATCGGGATGGACCGCGATCGAAAAGCACTGGATGCTGCATGCACTCGCCTCGCGCCCTACCGCGAACGGGCCGTCGGCTGTCACCGACGCTTTGATCAGCTTGCTGAGGTCCTCGAGACACTCGGCCCAAGAGAAATCTCCGGGTGTCTGTTCGACCTGGGTGTCAGCTCTCCTCAACTCGATACTGCACAACGCGGCTTCAGTTACCGCCACGACGGTCCGATCGACATGCGCATGGACCCCGGCGTCGGAATCACGGGAGCCGATGTGGTCAACAGCTACGAAACGGAATCGTTGGCTTCGCTGCTGTGGCGCTACGGTGACGAACCCAACGCCCGTCGAATCGCGCGGGCGATAGTCGCGGCCCGTCCGATCACCTCCACGACCGAACTGGCAGAGGTCATCCGCGAGGCTGTCCCAGCGGCGGTTCGACGCGGCAGAGGTCATCCTGCACGCAGGACCTTCCAAGCCATCCGCATTGAAGTCAACCAGGAACTCGAAATTCTCCAAGAAGCACTGGAGCAAGCGCTGGAGTTGCTGGCGCCGCGTGGGAGGTGCGCGGTCTTGGCCTACCACTCCGGTGAGGACCGGATCGTCAAGCGCTGTTTCAGAACTGCGGCAGGCGAGTCACCTCCTCCTCGTCCGAACCTCCCAGCACTGTTGGATCGGCAAGCGACTGTGAAATTGCTGTGGCGTGGTGTACGCAAGCCCGGCGACGACGAGATCACCCGCAATCCACGGTCCACAGCAGCGCGCCTGCGGGCTGTCGAGAAATTGGATACAGGGTCGTAATGGCGTCCAACCCCTCTCCACGAATCCCGACCTCGGCTCAAGTCGCCCCACGGAGATCCCATCGAGCCGCCCCGCCGAGACCCGCTGGGGCTTCCCTGAAGGTCGCGCCGACGAAGCAGACTCGGACCAAAGAACGAATCTGGCCTGCACTGACGATCGTGAGCTCAATAGCGATAATGATCGCCTTCGTTGTCGCCGGTCTGTTCGCGAGCGCCATCCAGACACAAGTGGAGATCGATGGCATCAACCGGGAGATCGCAGAATTGCGGGAAACCCGCGTCGACATTCTGGCCGAGCGGGCATGGCACGACTCACCCGAAGGGCTGGCCGGAACAGCAACTGGAGCGGGGCTCGTTCCGGCCACGGATGTTACCCCGCTGACACCAGTGGCAACAGGGTTCTTGGCGCCCCCGACCGAGACTGATCCCTTCACCCCTGCGGCGGTGACGCAACGATGAACAAGCCGTCCCGTCCGATCAGCGCCAGGGGTCGAGGCGATACCGATTCAGATCGTATTCATGTCAATCCTTGGAGAGTCGGGTTGATGTTCACGGTTCTGGTAGGCGTCTCAGCGGGCTTCGTCTGGAAGTTGACAGACCTGCAACTCAGCCCCGACGAAGACTTGCTCAACAACGTCGGAAGCTATTTGCGGGAGGAACGGATTGAAGCATCCCGCGGTGACATCGTGGACCGCCAGGGTCGACTGCTGGCCTTCTCGGTGGCGCGACCGTCCGTTGTCGGCGATCCTCGAGTCATCGCAAATCCCGAGAACCACATTGATGCCGACGGCATCGTTGCCGAGTTGGCAAGCCTTCTCTCAGCAGACCCCGACGAGATGGCTGGACGGTTGCGCACCGACAAGAGCTTCGTTTATCTGGAACGGCACGTCGCCCCTGAAGTCGGAGAAGCTGTTGCAGCCCTTGGACTTCCTGGTATCTGGATTGTGGATGAGCAGTATCGTGAAAACCCCAATGGACCCTGCACCGCACTCTCAGTCGTCGGCCGAGTCGACACCGAACAAGTGGGAATATCGGGTTTGGAGAAGCAGTACGACGAACGACTCCAAGGCAGTCCGGGTCGAGCGCTGCGCCAGACGCAGCTGGGTGGAGCCGTCCAGATACCCGACGGCTATCAAGTAACCGAGGCCCACGCACCCGGAGAGAACCTGGAGCTGAGCATCGATCGCAACATTCAATATGAAGCAGAACAACTGTTGATCGAAGCCCTTGAAGAAACGGAGGGCAGAACAGGCATCGCCATCGTCACGAATCCCCGAACAGGCGAGATCTACGCCATGGCCAGTGTCACGCGTGACGAAGACGGCGCCCCCCGATGCAGCAACGCCAACTTGGGGGCGGTTTGGACCTACGAGCCCGGATCAACCATGAAAGCGATCACCTTCGCCGGTGTGTTCAATGCAGGAGCATGGGGCGTCGACGCAATGGTCGAGGTGCCCGGCACAGTGGAGGTGGCACGCGGAGTCGGGGTGGACGACCACATCTACCGCGACTACCGGTTGGCGCCGGGCACTACGGTCGAAAACCTTCCCTCGACCATTCTGGGACAGTCCTCGAACACCGGAACGGTGTTGTTGGCTCAGGCCCTTGGAGTTCCTGCACTGCAGCGAACGTTTGAGAACTTCGGATTCGGGCAGTCGACAGGGTTGGCATACCCCGGTGAGAGCAGCGGCATTCTCAACGATCTCGATTCTCACAGTCTGCTGTTGTCGAACACCGCTATCGGGCAGAGCATTGCAGTCACTCCACTGCAACTGGTCCAGGCCTACAACACCTTGGCCAATGGTGGTGTCCGAGTCTCCCCGAGCCTGGTGGTCGGGAACCAGGCTGCGCCCTCTCTGAGTCCGCCGGTCCGTGCCGTTTCAGAACAGAGCGCGCAAACGGTGATAGAAATGCTGCGTGGTGTGATCAGCTCGGGAACAGGCCGGCGCGCAGCTCTGCCCGGTTACCTGGTAGCGGGCAAAACTGGAACTTCTTGGCAGCCTTGCGACGATTTCGTCGGTTATCTCTGCAATGAGGAGGGGGAGGAGACACAACGGCACTACACGGCCAGTTTCGTGGGTATCGTTGAAAACGACCAAGGGCCGGTGTTGAGTGCCATAGTTGTGATCGATGATCCGCAGGGCGACAACTTCCATGGTGGTTCCATCGCCGCCCCGGTCTTTGCTGAATTGGCGGGTTACGCGGCCCGCCAACTGCATCTCGCACCCTTCGGCAATGAGGCCGTCGTCGAACACCGCGTTCGCTCACTCCCGGCCGAGGCGCCGATCGCTTTGGAGGCGCAGAGCAGTCCGGGGTCGATCCAATGAACCTGCCGTTGGCGGAAGTGGCCACTGCTGCGGGCATTGAAGCGGGCCCGCGATGGTCCGACATTGAAGTCTGCGACGTTCACCATGATTCAAGGGCGGTGCTTCCCGGCTCGCTTTTCGCTGCGATCAAAGGCGGCTCGACTGACGGACACGACCACGCCGCGGCTGCCGTGGACGCAGGTGCGGTTGCACTGTTGGTCCAACGGAGACTGGACCTTGGTGTCCCGGAGTTGAGGGTCGACTCCGTGCGCGGTTCGCTTGGAGCGGTCGCTTCGGCAGTACACGGCGAGCCGAGCCGGGCACTGAACCTCGTCGGAGTGACCGGCACCAACGGCAAGACGACCACCGTTCGCGTCCTTTGTCAGCTGCTGGCGTCGTTGGGTGTGCCGGTCGAAGAGATTGGAACCCTGACCGGAGAACGGACCACACCGGAGGCGCCCGAACTTCAACGGTTCCTGGCTGACGCCCGCCTCCGGGGCGTCACGACCGTGGCAATGGAAGTATCCTCTCACGGATTGGCACAGCACCGGGTCGACGGATGCCGGTTCGCGGTGGCGGCGTTCACCAATCTAGGCAACGACCATCTTGACTACCACGGCACGACCGAGGACTACTTTGCGGCTAAGCGAAGGCTGTTCAACCCGGATTTGAGCGAGACGGCCATCGTCAATACGGCCGGCGAGTTCGGATCACGTTTGGCAGACGAAATCAAGATTCCTGTCGTGCGAGTCGGCCGCGAAGACATCGAAGTAGTGCAGTCCGATACACGAACAAGCACCTTTCGGTGGCGCGGCAACTTGGTCCAGTCGCATCTGACGGGGGCATTCAATGTCGCCAATGCGGTGATGGCCGCCGAAATCGCCGTGACGCTCGGCCATGAACCAGGCGATGTCGTCGACGCGCTCGCGACCGCGGCCCCGGTGCCCGGGCGATTTGAAGCGATCGACCAAGGCCAACCATTCTCGGTGATCGTCGACTATGCCCACACCCCCGATGCACTTGAAACCGTGTTGAGAACGGCACGGACGGTAACTGAGAACTCGCTGATCGTCGTGTTCGGCGCTGGCGGGAATCGAGACCGTGACAAACGTCCATTGATGGGACAGGTTGCTCGAGACCTGGCGGATCGGGTTGTCGTCACTAGCGACAATCCCCGCGACGAACACCCTGAAGAGATCATTTCTGCGGTCGTTTCAGGCATGGCGATCCCTCCGGACCTTGTTGAAGTGGATCGCCGCCGCGCGATCGCGGCAGCGTTCGACTTCGCATCCGAGGGAGATCTCGTACTGCTTGCCGGAAAAGGCCATGAAACGACGCAGGCGATCGGATCCCGAGCACTCCCCTTCGATGATCGGACCACAGCGCGCCGAGAGTTGCGAGTACGGGCAGGCGCCGCCTCGTGAGCCGTCTACTGATCGCCGCCGCCGTTTCGATGATGGTTTCGTTGTTCGGCACGAAGTTGTTGCTGAAGTGGCTGGTCGAACACAAGATCGGCCAACCGATCCGCAGCGATGGCCCCGAAGGGCACCACACCAAGGCAGGCACTCCGACAATGGGTGGGGTCGCCATCGTGTCCGGCGCTGTGCTGGGGTACGTCACCTCCGACCTGTTTGGAGGGATCTACACATTCGGCGGCATCTTCGTGTTGATGTGCATTGTCGGCGGGGGAGCGGTCGGCCTGCTCGACGACTGGATCAAAGTAGTGGCGGCGCGCAACCGTGGGCTCAACAAAAAGGCGAAAATCATTGGTCTGTTGGTTGTCGGGGTGGGTTTTGCGTTCTTGACTACTGAGTTCACCAGCATGCACACGACCGTGGCCTTCACCCGTTTCGACAATCCTGGATGGGAGCTCGGCCGTGTCGGATGGATGGTTTGGGCCGTACTGCTGATCGTCGCCACAACCAACAGCGTCAACCTCACCGACGGACTGGACGGTTTGGCTGCCGGCGCCGGATTGATCTGCTTCGCTGCTTTCACTCTGATCGCCTTCTGGCAATTTCGCCACCCTGAGAGCTACAACAACCCGGCTGCACTGGATCTCGCGGTCATCTCCGCGGCGATGGTGGGCGGCATTGTCGGGTTCTTGTGGTGGAACGCGGCGCCCGCACAGATCTTCATGGGAGACACGGGTTCTCTGGCCATCGGCAGCGGTCTTGCAGCCTTGTCATTGTCCACAGGCACCCAACTGTTGTTGCCGATCATCGGCGGCCTGTTCGTTGTTGAGACGGTCTCGGTGATTCTTCAAGTGATCGTGTTCCACCGCTTCGGTGGACGGCGGCTGTTTCGCATGGCGCCCATCCACCATCACTTCGAACTGGGAGGTTGGCCCGAAACAACCGTGATCGTGCGACTGTGGATCATGTCCGGACTCTGCACCGCGGTCGGTCTGGGGATCTTCTACCGTGACGCTATAGCTGCGGGGTTCACAGCATGACCGCAGTCACTGGCAGGACCAACGAACCCGAACTGAGCCTGGCCGATCCCCGAACGGTGCTTCTCGGGGGTTTTGGTGTCACCAATCGCGCCGTGGCCAGAGCACTGTCGGCTCGAGGTCACAGGGTCGTGGCTTTCGACGACACGCCGAGCGAAACCATGCGTCGTCTCGCTGACACTCTCGAAATCGAGTTGCTTGAGCCGCCGTCGGAGCTACAACGCTGTTTGGAAGACGTTGATCTTGTCGTACCGACGCCAGGCTTGGTTGAGAACCACGTATTGTTCACGAGCGCCCAAAATCGAGGTCTGCCGCTGCTGTCGGAACTGGACTTGGCAGCGCAGTGGGATGACCGCCCGGTCGTGGCGATCACCGGCACCAACGGCAAGACCACCGTCGTTGAGTTGTGCATCGACGCGCTCGGCCGTTCCGGGATACGAGCGTTGGCAGCTGGAAACACTGACGTTCCCCTGGTTGAGGCAATAAACGACTCGACTGCTGAAGTGTTCGTCGTCGAAGCGAGCTCGTTCCGGCTCGCGAGGATTCGAGAGTTCGCACCGCAGGTCGCCACCTGGCTCAACTTTGCTCCCGATCACCTGGACGTGCACCTCGACTTGGCGTCATACAAGAAAGCGAAGTCTCAGATCTGGCGAAACCTCAACGTTGACGGGGTATGCGTGGCCAACGCACTCGACCCTGAAGTAATGAGCCACGTACGGCCGGATCTTCGAACCGTCACCTTCGGAGGATGCAGAGCGGATTGGCATGTCGCTCGGGGCTCCTTGATCGGACCTGAGGGGCCCTTCCTCGACGTTGCAGGTTTGTGGCGCACCCTTCCCCACGACGTGGAGGCAGCACTCGCTGCAGCGGCATCGGTTGCTCCAGTGGGTGCACGGACTGAAGCGGTGGCGCAGGCGTGCCGCGAATTCTCCGGGCTGCCGCACAGGATCGCGGCTGTCGGAAAGGTCGACGGATCCACCTATTACGACGATTCCAAAGCGACCACTCCGCACGCGACCGTTGCAGCGCTGCGCGGATTCGAAGCCGTCGTTCTGATTGCGGGGGGGAGGAACAAGGGCGTCGACCTTTCTGAGATGGCCCTCGGGGCTGATCGGGTCGTGGCTGTGGTGGCCATCGGTGACGCCTCCGCGGAGGTCGCTGAGGTGTTTTCGGCCACCCATCGTGTCGAGGTCGCTTCAGACATGGACGACGCAGTACGGCGGGCGGGTCGTTTGGCCGGGGGGAGGGTTCCTGTGCTCCTCAGCCCGGGTTGCGCTTCGTTCGACTGGTATCAAGGTTACAAGGAACGGGGAGACGATTTCATCAGAGCCGTTGGAGAACTCCAATGACCACGATCGACATTGCCACGAGACGAGTTCTCCCGTCTCGCCCGACAAACTCTGTTGAACGGTCAGCAACCGCAGCTGCACCGCGGAGCACCCTGCTGTTCGTCTCCTTGTTGGTGATGGTCTGCGTGCTGGTCGTTCTGGGTCTGGTAATGGTGTTGTCTGCTTCAGCGGTCGTTAGTATCGCCGACAGCGGCAGCGCCTGGAGCAAGTTCGGCCGACAGACCGCCTCCGCGGGAGTCGGACTGCTCCTGATGTCCGCGACGATTCGAATCGATTACCACCATTGGCGCGTTCTCATGCCGCCGCTAGTGCTCAGTTCGCTGATTCTGTTGGTTCTGCTGTTGATCCCAGGATTCGGAGTCAGCCAGAACAACGCGACGCGCTGGCTCGATCTGGGCGTTGTTTCGTTTCAACCGTCCGAGGTTGCGAAACTGGGTTTGATCTTCTTTGTGGCGGACATCTTGTCTCGGTCCCGCCGGAACATCCGCGACGCCCGCGGCAGCCTTGTTCCGGTGCTGCTCTGTACAGGGTTGTTCTCGTTTCTGTTCATGCTGCAGCCGCATTTCGGCAATACCTTGATACTCGGGATGATCGCGTTGACGATGCTGTTCTGGGCGGGCACGCCACTACGCCAGTTGACAGCCACGGCGACGACCGGAGTCGTCATGGCCGGACTGGTCGTTTGGAACACCGCGTGGCGACGCGAACGATTGTTGAGCGTGTTCGACCCTTGGAGCGACCCCGATGGCGCCAGCTTTCAACTCCTCCAGTCGCTGCACGCCATTTCAGTCGGCGGAATCCGTGGGACGGGCCTGGGGGAGGGGTTGGCAAAATGGGGATTCGTCCCCTATGCGCACAGCGACTTTATTTTTGCGGTGATCGCCGAAGAATTGGGGATGGTCGGCGCCGGCACCGTGATCCTGCTTTATCTCGGCATCGGCATACTGGGATTCGCTGTGGCTTTGAGGGCGCCCGACAAATTCGGGATGTTGCTAGCGGCCGGTGTCACTACATGGATCTTTGTGCAAGCGTTCCTCAACCTGGGTTCGGTGATGGGAATACTCCCTACAGTCGGAGTGACGCTTCCATTGCTGTCGCACGGGGGAACTTCGCTGGTTGTGATGATGGCGACGACAGGAATCCTGCTCAACGTCGCCCGCCAGGGCCGATGAAGAGGTCCGGGCGCACCTGGGCTGTCGTGGCCGGGGGAGGGACAGGGGGTCACGTGATCCCCGGGCTCGCTATCGCCGAAGAAATCGTGGCGCGTTGTGACCGCATCGACGCGGTTCACTACTTGGGCAGTCGACGCGGACTGGAAACCAGGATCGTCCCCGAAGCTGGATTCTCTCTGACGGCTCTGCCAGGCAGAGGCATCGCGCGCAAACCGACCCTCCGAAACCTTGGAGCCGTTCTCGGTCTCGGCGCGGCGATCCTGATCGCCGTCGTCCGAATGGCCCAATGGCGGCCGGCGGTGGTTGTCGGGCTGGGCGGTTTCGCTTCGGTTCCCGGCGTGGTCGCGGCTGTTGTCTGGCGGATACCGCTGGTGGTTGCGGAACAGAACGCAGTTCCGAGTGCGGCCAATCGACTGGGTGCAAGGTTCGCGAAGGTCGCCGCCGTTCCGTTTCCGGAGGTGGATCTCCCCAACGCGGTGTGGACCGGCAACCCAGTGCGCGCCGCGGTCACCAGAGTCGACCGCTCCGCAGGTCGGGAGGAGGCGCGTCAAAGGCTTGCCATCGACCCGGAACGCAGACTCGTGTGCGTGTTCGGAGGATCGTTGGGCGCCCGCAGGATCAACGAAGCTGTCCTTGAAGCCCTTGAGGAATGGAGAGACCGCGATGATCTGACGATTCGCCACATCACCGGCGAACGCGACTACGGCGAGCTCACTGAGAGGCTCAACGCGCTCGGCGGCAGGCACGGACACAGGTTGATCCTGCAGCAAGTCGAGTTCGAACATGATATGGCTGCGGTCTATGCGGCCAGTGATCTGGTCGTCTGCCGCGCAGGAGCGGGCACCGTAGCGGAACTGACCGTCGCGGGTGTGCCGGCGATTCTCATTCCGTTTCCAGGAGCTGCCGCAGACCACCAGAACGCCAACGCAGCAATTCTCTCACAATCGGGTGCTGTGAGGGTTGTACCCGACAGCGAACTCAACGGTGAACGGCTCTCGCGCGAAGTCGACGAGCTGCTCGGCGATGAGCAGGGTCTTCGCTCCATGTCGGCTGCCGCGAAGACCCACGGCCGCCCCGACGCTGCTGAAGCCGTCGTCGATCTGCTCGAACGTTACGCACGACGCCCGTTGTCAGGCCCGTTGTCGGACGACCCTGCAGAACGCGGGAACGGCACATGAGGCCCGACCTCGACGACCCTCGTCGGATCCACCTGATCGGCGCCGGCGGCGCCGGAATGGGAGCGATCGCATCCGTGCTCGCTGCGATGGGTCATCAGGTGTCAGGAAGCGACCTCAAAGAAGGCCCGATCGTTGAGCGGCTCCGGGCTGAGGGAATCGACGTAGCGGTCGGCCACAGGGCCGCGAACCTCGGCAGGGCAGAGCTTGTGGCGATCAGCAGTGCCATTCCCGAACACAACCCCGAATTGAGGGAGGCTCGCCGGTTGGGAATCGAAGTGCTCCGCCGGTCCGATCTTCTGCCCGCCATCTCCGCACAGAAACGAACCGTCGCCGTTGCCGGCACTCATGGCAAGACCACGACCAGCTCGATGCTGGCGATGGTGCTCACCGAAGCGGGTCTGCAGCCGTCGTCCATAATCGGAGGAGACGTCAACGAGATCGGTTCGGGCGCCATATGGGGTGAAGGCGAGTGGATCGTTGTCGAGGCCGACGAGAGCGACCGCACCTTTCTGGCGTTGGGCGCCGAAGTCGCCGTCATAACCAACATCGAACCGGACCATCTTGAGACTTATGGTGGGAACCATGCTGAGTTGCAGGCCGCGTTCGCCGAGTTCGCCGACGGAGCGTCCAGTTGCATCATGTGTGCCGACGATCGCGGCGCCGGTGAACTGGCCCGACGGATCGGGGCGGCAACTTATGGAACAAACCCCGGATCCGACTATCGACTCGTGGACATAACCACCGGCCGAGCTGCCATCTCGTTCTCCCTACGGCATCGGGGGGAGCATCTGGTCGAAGTCGATCTACCGACGCCGGGTCTGCACAATGCACTGAACGCCGCTGCCGCGGTCGTGACAGCCCTGCAACTCGGAGCACCTGCGGATGCGGCAGGTCGGGCATTGTCGCGTTTCGGAGGTGTGGCGCGCCGCTACGAATTTCGAGGTGAAGCAGCAGGAGTCACCTTCGTCGATGACTATGCGCACCTCCCAGCCGAAGTCGAGGCTGCGTTGGCCGCAGCCGATGACGGAGACTGGGACAGGGTCGTGGCAGTGTTCCAACCTCACCGCTACAGCCGGATCGCCGCGTTGGGTCGCAGTTTCGCGGACGCCTTCGTGCGGGCTGATGAGGTCGTTGTGACCGAGATCTACTCGGCTGGTGAGACTCCGCATCCCGGAGTCACCGCCAAGCTCGTCGTGGATGCCGTGTCGGAGGCCCACCCTGAGACTCCGATCACTTATGCCGCACACCTCGGCGATGTCGCGGACCTTCTCGCCGAACGTCTCAAAGCGGGTGATCTCTGCCTGACTCTTGGAGCCGGCGATCTGACCGGTGTTCCCGACGCAGTGCTCGAAGTACTGCGATCCCCAAACGAGCCATGACTGGATTTCGTGCTGTGCGCAGCGCTGCTTCCAGCGGCTCGAGCGAAGATTCGCTGAGCCTGGCCGAAGCTTTGCGAACAAGCCGGTTGTCCGCCAAGACTCAACTCGGTGCGCCTCTCGGCCCCCTTACCAGTTATCGTGTCGGTGGCAGCGCTGCGGCACTCGTCGTAGTCGACACCCGCGATGAACTGAACGTGCTGTGCGGGCTCCTCTCAAGCACGGACCGGGGCGCCGGTGCAGCTGTCGCGGTGATCGGCCGGGGATCCAACCTGTTGGTGAGCGACGATGGATTCGATGGAGTCGCGGTGACGCTCGGCTCGGGCTTCAAGGAGGTCAGAATCAGCGGCGTAACCGTAGTGGCGGGAGGCTCCGCCAAATTGCCTGTGGTGGCGCGCGCCTCGGTCAGCGCTGCACTCAGTGGACTTGAATGGGCCGTTGGTGTTCCAGGGTCGGTCGGTGGTGCAGTCCGAATGAACGCCGGTGGACACGGAGCAGAGATGAAGGACTCGCTAGTCGCCGCTGAACTGGTCGACCTGAGCACGGGCGAGTGCAGACTGTGTTCCAACAACGATCTGGAATTCGGTTATCGCACTTCGTCGGTGATTGCGTCGGAACTGGTGTTGGATGCCCGATTCGAGCTGAGTCGCGGGGATGCGGCTGTCGGAAAGGCGAAGCTCGCAGAGATCGTGGCGTGGCGACGAGCCAATCAACCCGTGGGCCGAAACGCCGGTTCAGTCTTTGCCAACCCCGACGGTGACAGCGCTGGAAGACTCATCGAGTCGGTCGGAGCCAAGGGGTTGCGGATCGGAACCGCCGAAGTTTCGCAGAAGCACGCGAACTTCATACAAGTTGATGAGAACGGGCGCTCCGCGGACGTCTTGTCGTTGATGAAGGAGATACAGCGCCGGGTTCTTGAGCAGCACGGCATTGATCTTGCAGCTGAAACGAAGCTGCTGGGATTCACAGAGCCGGGCATTGCCGACGACGAGGTCGACAGTCGATGACGACTGTCACCGACATCGACCCTCGGCTGCGAGCCCGACGCGGTGCCGTGCATCGCGCCGAAGGTCGGCGTCGCCTTCGCTTCATCCTCCTTGGCCTGGCCCTGGTCGGATTGATCCTCTGCGGCTGGGCAGCGTTGCGTTCGCCGTTGCTCGATCTCGACCACGTTGAGATGACGGGTCTTGAACCTTCGCAACTCATGGAGGTGCAACGCACTGTCGGGCTTGAGGAAGGCACCCCTCTCAGCGACATCGAAACCGGCCTGATCAAAGCCGAGCTTGAAGCACTTCCCTGGGTGCTGGGCGCCGAGGTTCGCAAGTCTTGGCCCGGCACGGTGCAGATCGAAGTGATTGAACGGACAGCGGTTGCACAACTCTCCGACCAGAACGGCCGTATCGCGTTGATCGATGCGACAGGCACGGTAATGGCTGAAGGTGGAACCAACAATGGGGCACTGCCGCGGATCTCCTTGGACACGAGTGTCGAACTCGGCGAAATCGAGCCTGAAGCACTTCCAGGACTTGCTTTGATAGCAGCACTTCCCGATGACCTGTTGGCCTGGGTTGAAGCGATCACCCACAGTCCGGGACCAAATTCTCAAGCGAGGGGGTCGGTCGGTCTGGAACTCGTCGGTGAGGCGCAGGCCTACCTCGGTGAGGCCACCCTCCTGGACGACAAGGTTCAAGCCTTGCGGTCGGTGCTCGAGGGAGTCGACCTCACCTGTATTCGCGTTATCGATGTAGCAGTCCCAGATTTCCCGACCGTCAGACGCGATTCAGCATGCAGCGCTTCGGCCGGAATAGGATAGAGGGATTCTAAAGTGGCTACCGTCCGCGAATATCGACGCTCGTTCGTATACCGTCATCAATTGGCTGGCACCTGCTCGGTGCGATCCGGATTCAAGGTCTTCCGATTCAAATTTGAGGAACAATAAGCGATGTCTCATCCGCAGAATTATCTAGCCGTCATCAAAGTCGTTGGCGTTGGCGGTGGTGGTGTCAATGCAGTCAACCGGATGATCGACGCGGGCCTGAAGGGAGTCGAGTTCGTTGCCGCCAACACTGACGCACAAGCGTTGCTGATGAGCGATGCTGACGAGAAGATCGACATCGGCCGCGACTTGACCCGCGGCCTCGGCGCGGGCAGCGATCCGGAAGTCGGCCGTCTGGCAGCCGAAGCACACCTTGAAGAGATTCGCGAGTCGATCCGCGGAGCCGACATGGTGTTCATAACCGCCGGTAAAGGGGGCGGGACCGGAACGGGTGCGGCGCCGGTGATAGCGGAACTCGCCAAATCGGAGGGAGCCCTCACGATCGGAGTGGTGACCAGGCCCTTCGCTTTCGAGGGACGCCGCCGCTCAGTCCAGGCCGAGACCGGAATTCAGAGACTGAAAGAGAAAGTCGACACTCTGATCGTTATTCCCAACGATCGCCTGCTGACTGTCTCAGACACCAACACGTCGGTACTCAACGCCTTCAAAATGGCTGACGAGATCCTACTGCAGGGTGTTCAAGGCATAACCACCTTGATCACCACGCCAGGGCTGATAAACACCGACTTTGCGGATGTCCGAACGATCATGACCGACGCAGGCAGCGCATTGATGGGAATCGGCCGGGGCACTGGGGAGGGCCGGGCTGTCGCTGCAGCACGCGACGCAATTTCAAGCCCACTACTCGAGGCTTCCATCGAGAACGCTCGTGGCATCCTGCTCAACATCAGCGGTGGAGCCGACTTGGGTCTGCTCGAAGTGAACGAAGCGGCCGAGATCGTCCATGCTGTCGCCCATCAAGACGCCAACATAATCTTCGGCACAGTCGTCGACGAAGAAATGGGCGACGATGTGCGAGTCACGGTCATTGCTGCTGGATTCGACCGTTGGGACGACTCGCGCCAAGCTCCTCCTCAAACGGCCCGACAAGACGATCCCTCAGTCTCTGAGCCGACCGGCGACATTCCGATCGCGGACGTCTTCGCCTCCTTCGGAGACGATGATCCCGACCTCGGCGACGAATTCGACGTTCCGTCCTTCTTGAGGTGACGGAGTCGACGTGTGATTGAGCGCTCGCTTTCAGTTGGGCCTGACCTCTTCAGGCCTCGGTTGCTTCTCCTACCGCAACCGCGGTGAACTCCAACGGCAGGTGACGGTGGCATGGCCGGAAGGGCGATGAACGACAGGGTCTCGGTTCAGCGGCGCTTGACACGGTTACGCGAACGCCTCTCGGCCATCGACGGGCAACACGTTCGTATTGTGGCAGTGACCAAAGGCCGGGGAGTGTCCACGGTCGAGTCCGCTGTCGCTGCGGGATGCGTCGAGATCGCCGAGAGCTATGCGCAAGAATTGTTGTACAAGAATCAAGCGCTGCCGGCACACGGCGAAGCTCGACCCCAGGTGCATTTCGTTGGGGGTCTGCAGAGCAACAAGATCCGTAAACTCGTTTCGGTTGTTGATGTTTGGCAATCGATAGATCGGCTCGACCTTGGAGCAGAACTGGCACGACGCTCTCCTCAAGCCCAGGCAATGGTGCAGGTCGACCTCTCAGGTGAAACGGGAAGACGGGGGTGCCCTTTGACGGAGACTCCCGAGTTGGTGGAAAGATTGGGCGAATTGGGGCTCAACGTGATCGGGTTGATGGGGATTGGGCCGATCGGGGCCCCGGAGTCGGCTCGAGAAGGTTTCGCGCTGCTTCGTGGACTGGTGGACCAACTGGGCCTCGCAGAGTGCTCGATGGGCATGACCGCAGACATGGAGGTGGCGGTGCAAGAGGGTTCAACGATGGTTCGGATCGGCACCGGCCTCTTCGGGGAACGCTCCCGACGCGCACGAACAGACAGTTGATCCGTGAAGACTCCCTGCATCACGGGTTGCTCTCTGTATCGTCGGTTACGCTGGTCCAATCAGTCGTGGTTACCCACCGAGGTGGTCGATAGCGCTACATTTGCAGATGAGGGCAGGAGTTGGTCATGCTGAAAAAAGCGCTGTTCTATCTGGGACTCGGCTCAGATGAGGAATATGAGCAATACGACGATCTGGTCACGGGCGGGGGTCCGCGCGCCGGAGAAGAGGCAACCCGGGGTGTTGCGCCGAACCAACAAGGCGTCAGACGAGGTCCCGGCAGCGCAACGGTGCGCCCGATCATGCCCTCTGATCCTTCAGGCCCAGATATTCGCCGACCCGCTCTCGTCGATTCTCCGTTCACCAGCTCGACACGTAAGGCCGACAGTCCAGGAGCAGGAGAGTCTGCGGTTCGGATTGTAGACGACCCACCGACTCGACCTTCGACAGGGAATCCGCATTCGACGTCTCCAATAATGTTCGAGGAGGCCCCGCGGATCGGTGAGCGCCTCAAAGCGGGGCAGCCAGTGATCATGAACCTTCAGAATGCCGAGCGGAGCAATCAACGCCGACTGTTGGATTTCGCTAGCGGGGCTTGTTATGCCCTGGGAGCAAAAATGGAACGGGTAGCCGATCAAGTGTTTCTCATCACACCTCCCGAGACTTCAACGCACCCGTTGTCAGATGCTGTCCCCAGCGATGAGGGCGTCCCCGAATAGGAGACGCTCCTGTTCTACAATCCGAAACATGCACCAACTGTCTTCTCTCGTCCGACAAGTGAGGTTCCGCGAGAGTTGGCGGGGTTACAACCCCGGCGACGTGGACGCATATGTGAAGAGGGTCGAACAGGCTGTCTCCTGGGCACAAAGCCGGATGGACACCCTCGAAGAGCATGCTGAAACCCCCGAAACCCACGAAACTGATGAACGCCACTCCACCGACGAGGCTGCCGACGCTTCGGCTGAGAGTGCTGCGGACAGAATAATCGCCGATGCCTGCCAACGAGCCGAACAGATAGTCGCTGAGGCCGAGAGCCGGGCAGAGGCCACAGTAGCGGGCGCCGACGAGGAGGGTCTGCGAATTCGTCGTGAAGCCGATGAGCACGCCGAGTCGATGTTTGCCGATCTGGAGACGCGTGCCAAAGATCGAGAAGCTGCCAGTGCAGCCGCAGAGCGCAAAAAGTACGCTTCGGAGATTTCGGAGTTGGTGGCAGAACGAGCGCGATTGACAGACGACCTGAAACTGCTCGAACATCACGTTGCACAACGTCGTCGATCACTCGAGGAATCGCTGTCGGAACTGGCTGGTCTGCTCAAGTCTTCGGAATTGGTTCGAACAGTTGATCCACCATCGGCCAGAGCCGCTGATCCTGGCGCCGGCGACACAGCATCAGACGATGTCGGCGGATCCGATAGTCGGCAGGACGACTCGGCAGTGGACACGGTCTCCGGATCCACTGCAGCCACAACTGGAGACTCCGTCGGCCCGGACGCCTCCACCGCATTGGATGACGGGTTCGAAGGCGGAGTCGAGCCGCTGCTTCGTGAGGACACAGGCTCCGCCGTCAACGGTTCAGACGACTTGGTCGAGACCGGGCATGGACAACCGAGGTTCGTGACAGCCGCGGATCTGGAGGAGCGGCAACCTCTCGACGAACCGGTTGTCGACGAACCAGTCGAGCCGCGTTGGAATGATGGCGCCCCGGACTCGCCACGATCGAGTCTGGTCGGCGAGAACGCTTCGTCGCCCCAGGCAACTCCCGGGAGACGGGAGGAGCCGTTCCTTGCCCAGCTTCGCGAAGCAGCTTCGCGGGACAGGGCAGGCATGGACACCGATGACGCGTTGTCGGCGTTCTTCAACCAGGAGGAGGACCAAAGGAGACCCCCCTGGTTCTTGGGTGGTCGATGAGCCCGTCGGCTGCTTCAGCTGCCCAGCGGTCGGCATCCGCTAAATTGTCGGCATCCGCTAAGCTGCAAGCTGGACTGTGGCGGACATGCGTCGCTCAGAATGTGAAGGACTGACAGGATGGCGACGACGAGAAAGAGCGCGGTTGGAGCGGCCCCGAAAACAACAACGACCAAGTCTGCGGTGAAGAAGGCATCGGTTGAGAGGGGCACTGGGAGAAACGCTGCGAAGAAGTCGGCGGCGAAGAAGGTACCTGACAAGAAGATGACGGCGAAGAAGGCTCCGGCCAACAAGGCCCCGGCCAACAAGAAGGCCCCGGCCAACAAGGCCCCGGCCAACAAGGCCCCGGCCAACAAGGCCCCGGCCAACAAGGCCCCGGCCAACAAGGCCCCGGCCAACAAGGCTCCTGCCAAGAAGGCCCCGGCCAACAAGAAGGCCCCGGCCAACAAGACCCCGGCCAAGAAGGCCCCGGCCAACAAGAAGGCCCCGGCCAAGAATCTGACCACCAAGAAGACCGCAGCGAAGAGGGCTCCATCCGCGGCGATGAGGAGCACCGCCAAGAGGGCAACCGGGCGGCCGGCAGGGGAAACCCCTGCCAAGAAGTCGCCTTTCGGCATGAAGTTCAACGAAGAGATGAAGAAGCGGCTGCTCGCAGAACGAGCCGAGTACGTCCACTCCGAAGAGACCTATCGAGCAGAAGCCGACGAACTGATCGAGGGCCGTGAACCCGGTGATGTGCAATTCGACGAAGAGAGCGGTGAAGGCGACACACTTGCGGTTGAACGTGAGCGTGACCTCGCCCTGTCAGCTCAAGCAAGGGTTGCAGTCGGCCGGATAGACGCCGCGCTGGAACGGATTGCTGCTGGTACTTACGGCATTTGCGTCGTATCAGGATTGCGCATTCCGCAGGAACGTCTCCGCGCCATTCCCTGGGCAGAGGAACGTGTCGAATACAAGGTCGGTAGTCTTGGGCGACGCTGAGCAGAGCGGATCTCCCGCTTCGAGTGCCCAGCGCACACTCAGTGAGGCGATACCCTCGGCACTGGCTGAAGAACGACTGGATCGAGTTGTGGCGTTGATCGGCGAAGTGAGCCGATCCGTAGCTGCGCAGATGGTCAGACGCGGGTTTGTGACCGTCGATGGAACCGTGGTTAGGTCATGCTCGATGCGTGTCGAAACTGGTAGCAGGATCAATGCAGTCGTCCCAACCGGTCCGGACCCCCGGCCTGCTGCTGATTCCTCGGTCGAGTTCACCGTCGTTCATGAAGACCCGCACATAGTAGTCGTGGACAAACCGGTCGACCTCGTCGTTCACCCCGGTGCCGGCCACAAGGACAGAACTCTTGTCAACGGCCTTCTGTCCCGCTATCCCGAAATTGCCTCCGTAGGTCAAACACACAGGCCGGGGATCGTCCATCGACTCGATCGGACGACCTCGGGCTTGCTTGTCGTAGCGCGCAGTCCCTCCGCCTACAGCGAACTCGTCGCTCAGATGTCTGCCCATGAACCCGAACGGATCTATCAAGCCCTCGTCTGGGGGCTTCTCGAGACCGATCAAGGGACCATAGACGCACCCATTGGTCGATCACCGCGCCATCCGACACGGATGGCGGTGATCGATAGTGGGCGACCCGCCCTGACGCATTACAAGGTCATCGCTCGATTCGTCCGACCGCGGGGGACAACGCTGCTTTCGTGTCGGCTGGAGACAGGCCGCACCCACCAGATCCGGGTGCACCTCCGAGCTGTCGGCCACCCCGTGGTCGGTGATCGAGCTTACGACGGAGGCAGGCCCGGTATCGACTTGGATCGGCCGTTCCTGCATGCCTGCGCACTCCGGTTCCGTCACCCGGTCACCAACGAGAGGGTTGAACTGGAGTCAGCGTTTCCCAGCGATCTCGCCGCCGCACTGACACTCTGTACACCATAGAACCGATCAGGTCTGAAACTGATCAGGATCAGGCCAGGGTGCAAGACCCCTGGCCATCGAGGCTATGTCGGCCAATGTGTACGAATTCAAAAAATCACGCATGTGTGTCCCTGCCGCACCCCAAATGCTGAGGAGGACACACTGTCCTTCATGGTCGCAGGCTCCATCGGTATGAGGTTCAGAGAAGTCTCCTGCGGTGATTGGTCCGTCGACAGCTCGAACAATCTCCGACAGCCGAATCTCGCTCGGGTCCCGGGACAAGACGTAACCGCCTCCAACGCCGCGCTTCGAACGCACGATCCCCGCTCCCTTCAATGCCAGCAGAATCTGTTCAAGGTAAGGCTGGGGAAGAGCAGTACGTTCGGCGATTTCACGAACTGAGGTAGGGTCGTCCTCGGTGTGCAACGCCAACGAGAGCAGCGCGCGCGCGGCGTAGTCACCCCTGGTCGAGACTCTCATGGCTCAGAGCCTACGCGACTGTCGTGCCGGAGGTGGTTTTCGCAGGACTCTGCTTCTTGGAGAGACTGCAGGAGGCAGTCGAGGACGACTCTGGTAAGACTTGAGCGGATGCATGACACTGAACCGACTCTGCCGGCCTTCGGCAGAGGTTGCATAACAGATCTGATACCGGCGCTTCTGGGAACGGAGACGCCGCGGCAGGCGTTGCTCGACGAGGACATCGTCGACTGTTCTGCGGTGGTGCTGCTGGTCCTCGACGGCCTCGGCTGGAACCAGTTGCAGCAACGAGCCCACTTGGCTCCGACTTTGATGTCGATGAAGCAGCGTCGGGCCACTACCGTGGCGCCCTCAACCACCGCTACAGCGCTCACTTCACTGGTGACGGGAACGCCTCCTGGTCGTCATGGGGTGGTCGGATACCGCATCAGAGTAGATGGAGAAGTGCTCAACACCCTGCGCTGGAGCACGCCGAGCGGCGACGCCCGCAAACGCATCCTCCCGGACCGGTTCCAACCTGAACCTGCTTTCTTGGGTCAACGACCGGTAGTTGTGCAGAATGCGGAGTTTCTCCACAGTGGGTTCACGATGGCGCATCTGTCGAATGTACGGCACCGCGGATGGCAGACGATGTCGGCGATAGCGGTGCAGGTGCGTCAGGCGATCGCTGCGGGAGAACCTTTCGTCTACGCCTACTACGACGGTATCGACAAGACAGCGCACCTTCGAGGGTTCAGCGAGTTCTATGACGCCGAACTGGTTGCGTGTGACAAGATGGTGGCCGACTTGATGATGGCACTGCCGCGCGGCACAGCAGTCGTCGTCACCGCAGACCACGGACTGGTCGACTGTCTGGGCAACGCCACCGCGTTCGCCTCCGAAGTGCTCGCCCACGTCCGAAGCCAGAGCGGCGAGGCTCGTTTTCGCTGGCTGCATGCAGAGCCCGGTCGACGACGCGACCTCCTGGCAGCGGCAGACTCGGCGCATTCAGACCGCGCCTGGATCCATACATCTGAAGAGTTGATAGATGAGGGCTGGTTCGGTCCCGAAGTTACAGACGCAGCCCGGTCCAGGCTCGGTGACGTGGCCGTAGTGGCCAAAGAGTGTTGGTACTTCACCGATCCGACCGACAGCCCGAGGATCGAATTGATCGGGCGTCATGGATCGCTGACTGCCGACGAGATGCTTGTTCCGGTTCTAACCTTCAGAAGCTGACCCCGCGACTTGTTGAGTGAGGAGAATAACTTGTCGGAAACATCCACCAGCGCAGACGATCTCGACGCGGCCTCAGAACTGCTTGAACGGCCTGAAGTGGTCGAAATTTCAGAATCCGAGGAACGAATCGACGAGACGATCGACCACCCGGCCAAGGTGATGCGCATCGGCGCCATGATGAAACAACTGCTTGAAGAGGTCCGGTCAACAGACCTCGACGAGCCGAGTCGTGATCGTCTGCGCGACATTTACGAAACGACGATCACCGAACTCGGTGTGGCGCTGTCAGAGGATCTTCGTGAGGAACTTGCGCGGCTTGCGCTTCCTTTCGGCAGTCGAGAGACACCCTCGAAGGCTGAGATACAGATCGCCAAGGCACAACTGGTCGGTTGGCTGGAAGGGCTTGTCCAAGGCATGCAGGCAATGCTGTTCGCCCAACAGATGGTCGCCCAACAGCAACTCCAGTCCATGCGAGCCCAGATCGGGCCGCCTCAACTCGATCACTATGAGGTTTCCGACGAGCGCCCGGGCACGTATCTGTGATCGAGTGTGGATCTGCTAGCTTGTCGAACGGTAAGTTCGGAATATTCGAAATAACAGTCGTGTGACTGTAATTTCGCAACTCAGAACATTCAACGAACAACTCTGCTTGTAAAGGAGTCCGGTTGGGCGATTCGTTCACTCATCTTCATGTCCACACCGAGTATTCGATGCTGGACGGCGCCTCGCGCATCGAAGATGCCATCGATGCTGCGGTCGCTGACGGTCAACCGGCTCTCGCAATCACCGATCACGGCAACATGTACGGGGTTCTCGAGTTCTACAAGGGTTGTCGCGACGCAGGGATCAAACCGGTCATCGGCAGCGAGATCTACATGGCCCATGAGTCGCGTTTTGAACGCCCGAACCGCACCGGCCGCGCCGATGACTCCGGCGGTGACACGGGCGCGGGCCAGAAGCTCTACTACCACGCGATACTGCTCGCCGAGAACGACGTCGGTTACAAGAACCTGATCCAGATCTCCAGCGAGGCGTTTCTGTCGGGTTACCACTACAAGCCGCGCGCTGATTTCGAGTTGCTTGACAAGTACCATGAGGGACTGATCGCAACTTGTGGGTGCCTCGGTGGCCACGTCCTCCAATCCTTGCTGTACGGCCAAGAAAAAATAGCCCTTGAACAGGCGTCGCGCTTTCAAGACATCTTCGGGAAAGACAATTACTTCATTGAGATTCAGGACCACGGGATACCTGAGCAGAAAAGAACCAACCCGCAACTGCTGGAGATCGCCCGCAAAATTTCAGCCCCCGTCGTAGCGACCAACGACAGCCACTACACACATGCCTCGGATGCGCACGCCCACGACGCACTGCTGTGCGTTCAGACGGGCTCGTTGTTGTCCGACACCGACCGTTTCAAGTTCCATGGAGATCAGCATTATCTAAAGACCGCGGCCGAGATGCGGCGGCTGTTCGCAGAGATTCCGGAGGCGTGCGACAACACGCTGTGGATCGCTGAGCGGGCTGACGTGAACATCGAGTTCGGGAGGCCGAGGCTGCCGAAATTTCCGATCCCTGAAGGTTTCACTTCAGACACCGACTACTTGCGGCACCTCACCTATGAGGGGGCGAAACGCCGTTGGGGACAGCAGTTGAGTGCCGAAGCTTCCAAAAGACTGGATTTTGAGCTTGACGTTATTGACCGCATGGGTTTCTCCGCCTACTTCCTGATCACCTGGGACCTGATCAGGTTCGCCCGTGACAACGACATTCGGGTAGGTCCCGGGCGAGGTTCGGCTGCCGGTTGTGCGGTTGCCTACGCCTTGAGGATCACCGATCTCGACCCCATCGAATACGACTTGTTGTTTGAGCGTTTCCTCAACCCCTCGCGGCTTTCGATGCCGGATATCGACATGGATTTCGAGACGCGCCACCGCGACACCGTTATCCGCTACGCGGCCGATACCTACGGCAGGGACAGTGTCGCCCAGATCATCACGTTCTCGCAGATCAAGGCGCGTGCTGCGGTGCGCGACGCAGCCCGGGTGCTGGGTTGCCAGTACAGCTTGGGAGACAGGCTAGCGAAGGCCATGCCACCCCTGCTCATGGGTCGCGACACGCCTCTCAAGTACTGCTTCGAGGAGCATCCCAAGCACCTCGACGGTTACCGGGCGGCTACCGAGTTGCGGGACATGGTGGACCAGGATCCCGACGCTGCCCGGGTTGTGGAGGTGGCCAAGGGTTTGGAAGGACTCCGCAGGCAGGACAGCGTCCACGCCGCCGCAGTGGTGATCACCGACAAACCCTTGACTGAGTACCTTCCGATCCAACGCAAACCAGAGGCGAAGAAAGCGCTTGAGGACTCCCCGATCGTCACTCAGTTCGAAATGAACGGTGTCGAGAGCCTCGGGCTGTTGAAGATGGACTTCTTGGGACTCCGGAACCTTGACGTGATCGCCGATTGTCTGACCCTCATCAGCCAGACCCGAGGTGAAGCTGTTGATATCGACTCAGTGGACCTGAATGACGAAGCCACTTTCGAGTTGTTGCGGCGAGGCGACACGATCGGAGTGTTCCAACTCGAATCAACCCCGATGCGGTCGTTGATCCGTTCTCTTGCGCCCACCTCTTTTGACGATGTTGCGGCTCTGGTTGCGTTGTACCGGCCCGGGCCGATGGCCGCGAACATGCACAACGACTATGCAGATCGCAAGAATGGTCGCCAACCAGTCGAGTTCATTCATCCTGATGCCGAGGAACTGCTCAGCGAAACCTACGGATTGATGATCTACCAGGAGAACGTTATGCGGGTGGCGCAGAAATTCGCCGGGTACAGCCTTGCCGAAGCTGATTCGCTGCGCAAGGCGATGGGCAAGAAGATTCGCGAGGCGATGGCCGAAGAACAGGACAAATTCGTGACCGGCGTGGTCGACAACGGCTATGAGCCCTCACTGGCCACCGAACTGTTCGACATCATCGCTCGTTTCGCTGACTACGCGTTCAACAAGAGTCATTCCTACGGGTACGGCTACGTCGCATACCAGATCGCCTTTCTCAAGGCCAACTATCCAGTCGAGTACCTTGCGGCCCTGCTCACCAGTGTGAAGACGAAGCTTGACTCGGCTGCGCTCTACCTCAACGAATGTCGGCTCATGGGCATCGACGTCGGAACCCCCGACATCAATCGTTCGGAGTCTGACTTCACTCCCGAACCCGACCTTGACTCTGGCTCCGCGCACCCGGGGAGGATCGTCTTCGGTCTCTCGGCGATCCGTAACGTAGGTGAAGGATTCGTCGCGAAGGTACTCGAAGAACGTGAAGCCAACGGACCGTTCGAGTCATTCGTGGACTTCGTCGAGCGAATCAGCCTGGACTCTCTCAACAAACGCACCACGGAATCGTTGATCAAGGGTGGTGCATTCGATTCGCTCGGGCATCAACGCAAAGGACTGCTCCAAGTCCACGAGCAGATCACCGAGATGACCGTGGAGCGTCGCCGGGAACACGACATGGGCGTGATGTCGTTGTTCGGTGAACTCGATGAAGGCCCGACCTTCGATGAGCGTCCGGAGATACCCGACATCGAATTCGACAAGAAATCCAAACTGGCCTATGAGCGCGAGATGCTGGGCCTCTACGTTTCGGATCATCCACTGTTTGGATTCGAGGACCAGATTCGCCGTAAAGCAACATGCACCGTCTCGTCGTTGCTTGAAGAGCAGGACAGGTCGATCGTGACCGTCGGCGGGTCGCTCACCAACCTGGCGCGACGTTGGACCAACAGAGGGGAACTGATGGCGTTGTTCGACCTTGAGGATCTGGAAGGATCCGTTGAAGTCGTTGTCTTCCCCAGTGCGATGAAAGAGCATGGCCACAAGTTGAACGATGACGCCATCGTTCTGGTTCGTGGACGCAAGGAGAGCGGCCGATCCTCCAGCGGCCGCGGCGGCGCCGACGACGCGCCGAAAATACTGGCAACCGAGATTGAAATCGTCGAAGAACCCGCCAAGAACCCTCCTGTACGCTTGCGCCTCGATGTCGCGCATCATGAACAATCCAAGATCGCGGAACTCAAATTGGTTCTGGAAGCCCACCCGGGCGAGTGTCCTGTTGAACTGCATCTCAGTGATCGGCGCATCCTCCGCTTGCCGGACGGCTACGCCGTGGACCGCACGAACGGCATCATCGCCGAACTTCGAGCGCTGTTGGGGCCCGATTCTATCCTTGTATAGACGCCTATAAGGCTTGAGGAGTTGTGAAACGACCGCGAAAGCCTAAGACTGTAGGGGCACGACTGTTCGAGCGGCCTGTTTAGGTCAAAGACTCTGTACACCAATACACAGTAGACGAGTGGGGGCTGTGGCCATGGCCATCGAAGTGGAGACCAAGGACTGCACCGCTGTGAGCGATGCCGAACTCACCGAGATGGCCGATCTCTGCGCGGCCTCCCCGAACGCATTCGAAGTGGGCCTGCTGTCGAAACAATGCGAGAAGTGGGTGTTGGTCACCGTCGCCAGCGAGGGCGGAAAGATCAGAGGATTCTCCTATTGCACGCTTGAGCGCATCGGCGGAACACCGAGTCTGCTCATCGGAGCAGCCCACATTTGTCGCAACAACAAACGCGACACCGTGCTTCGTGCCGTCATGACCGATCAACTCCGTCGTTCAGTTCTGGCGTTCCCGGATGAAGACGTGCTCGTCGGCACACAAATCAATGACGCCGGGGCCTTTGATGCCTGCAATTCACTCGAGGACATAGTTCCTCGCCCGGACCACAGGGCCTCGGGAGAAGAGCGAGCCTGGGGTCGCCGGCTGGCAAAGCGGTTCGGCATATCACCGGCTCGTTACGAAGACCGTGCCTTCATCGTGCGCGGTGACGGCAAACAAGCAGTAGTCCTCGACCATGCCGGCGGGAGACCCGAGAGGATCCCTTCGGAGGTCGTCGCTCAACTCGAAGACCTCGATGTGTCGGCAGGCGACACGTTGATCGCCTTCGGTTGGGCCATGGCCGAGGACCTCGAGAAACTGCTCTGAACGATTCCGAGCTGACTGCGATCATCCGTCGCCGACGGATGACACGGTCGTTCCTGGCCGATCCGGTAGCGCCCGAAGTCGTTGACGAGTTGATTGATCTGGCGCGACGTGCGCCCTCGGCAGGAAACACGTCGGCGCTTGATTGGCTGGTTCTCGACACCCCTCAAGCCGTGAACGTCTACTGGGACACCACATTGAGCCGAGAACGCCGTGATGGTTTTGCGTGGCCACGATTACTGGGGGCCCCGGTGATCGTCATTGTGTGGGTTGATCCGCAGGCCTACCTCGATCGCTATGCAGAAGCCGACAAGTCGCACACGCATCTGGGCGGATCGTTGGACGCCTGGAGCGTGCCCTACTGGTTCGTCGACGGTGGAGCGGCGGTGCAGACACTCCTGTTGGCGGCACAAGGCGCCGGGCTGGGCGCGCTGTTCTTCGGTCTCTTCGACCATGAACCGCAAGTTCGGGAAGCCTTTGGAGTCCCATCGACTCGCAGAGCTGTAGGAGCGATCGCCCTCGGCTATCGAGATGCGGACAGGCCCTCGCAGAGTTCAAGACGCCACCGTCGGCGTCTTGAGGAGGTCGTCCACCGTCAGAAGTGGTGACACGGTGTTGGATCGAGCGACCGTGGGGCGAACCTGAGGGATGTTGAATCCAACTCGGCGTTGGTGTCGCGATTGAAGCGTAGGTAGCCTCAGCGCGGTCGAACAATGAACCCGACGGAGGCTTTCATGGAAGCGGACCCACGACTTCAAGTCCCGCTCGTCGATTATCTGCGGTTGGGTTCCAGCCCCTGTCTGGTAGCAAACGAATGCACCGACTGCGGCGCACGCTACTTTGATCGTCGCAACGCCTGCGCCCAATGCGGCGGACGCGAGTTCACGAAGGCTCGAGTGGAGAACGAGGCGAGACTGAAAGCCTTCACGATCGTTCACCGGGCTGCACCTGGAATCCCCGCCCCGTACGTGTCTGCCATCGTCGAAACAACAGACGGCACGACGGTCCGCTCGAATGTTGTCGACTGTGATCCCAGCCCGGAAGTCGTGCAACTGGGTATGGAACTGAAGCTCACCACCTATCCCATCGGCACCGACGACGACGGCACCGAAGCAGTCGCCTTCGGATACCAGCCCGCCTGAACCGCCCCACCATACGAAAGAAGTCCCATATGGCCACGACGAAACGCCCAGCAGCAAGGACCTCCCCGCGCAGGATCAGCGACGACAGCGTCTGGGTTCTGGGCACCAGCATGACCAGATTCGGTCGTTACCCCGAGCAGGACATAGTCGATTTAGCCGCAGAAGCCTCGATGAATGCACTCGAAGACGGTGACGTGACCATCCACGACATGGAAGTGCTGGCAGCAGGGTCGCTGTTCAACGCTGGAAACGGAGTCGGGCAACGTCTCCAGAAACAGATCGGTCAAACCGGTATTCCGGTGTTCAACGTGGCCAACGCATGCGCCACCGGAGCCACCGCACTGCGCACCGTCTACCTCTCGATCAAAGCGGGCGAAGCGGACATGGGTTTGGCGGTCGGTGTTGAGCAGATGGGCAAGATGGGCCTGCTCGGCGGTGCGGGCGCCAAGAAGGAAAAGAAAGTCTTCGAGCCTTCAGGTCGTTACGGGGCCGTGACCGGTATAGACGGCTACATCGGAACCGAAGGCATGCCCGGAGTCTTCGCACAGGCCGGGATGGAGTACGCCAACGATTATGACGGTGTCGGTTTTGAGCAGTTCGCCAGAGTGGCATACAAGAACCATCTCCACTCGACGCTCAACCCCCTCGCGCAATACCGCAAAGAGTTCTCCATGGAAGAGATCATGGCCTCGCCGACCATGAGTTACCCGAACACTCTGTTGATGTGCTGCCCGACCGGTGACGGGGCTGCCGCTGCTGTTCTCGTCTCGGGTCAGAGACTGAAGAGCATGCCGGGCCAGGTCCGTGAACGTGCGGTCAAGATCTCGGCTTCGGTGCTGACCTCAGACCCCTACACTGAATCGAGTCAGGTGCAGCCAGACGTCAACACCCTGACGAGGAACGCGGCTGCCAAAGCCTACGAAATCGCCGGTGTCGACCCTCAAGACTTGGACTTGGTGGAACTTCACGATTGTTTCGCCACTGCTGAGTTGATCCACTACGACAACTTGGGTCTTTGTGAACCGGGTGGTGCTGGTGACTTCATTGATTCAGGCGCCCCGTTCCGTGACGGCAAGACCCCCGTCAACGTTTCTGGTGGTTTGATCTCCAAGGGCCATCCAATCGGTGCGACCGGTGTCGCCAACGTGTTCGAGGTCACGACACACCTCCGCGGCGAAGCCGAGGATCGCCAGATCGCAGACGCCAAAGTCGGCCTTGCGCATGTAATCGGCCTGGGATCGGCCTGTGCGGTCCATATCTTGGAAAGGGCCGCCGCTTAAGGGCGCGGGACAGCGGAACAACATGGCGCTGCGCGTCACCTTCACCTCGCGTAGCGACCCTGAGGGCGAAGCGATAGTCTCCGCGGCGCCTCTGGTCGGCGTCAGCGGACTCGTCGACTGCCGGGTGTCTCGGATCTATCACCTTGACGCGGCGGGCGGGTTGAGCAGCAACGACGTTGAACGACTCTGTCGCGAGGTGCTCGTTGATCCCGTGGTCTCTGAGTACTTCATCGGCGATGGCCCCGGCCCGCTTGGTCGGGCTGTCGAGGTAGCACCGCTCCGGGGTGTCACCGATGTTGAGGCGAGAGAGCTCGAGCGTGCCGCTCAGTTGCTGGAGATGGCGGACCTGCGAGTCTCGACAGCTGTTCGTTATGACCTCATCGGAGATCTCAACGACGAAGCAGTGGCTGTCATCACCAGGCGCCTGCTGGCCAACGACACGATCGAACAGTCACGTGAAGGCGCCTTGGCTCCGACGTTCGTGTCCCGGGCAATCGCCGACCCCCGAGTTGAATCGGTGCCGCTCCGTGGCCTCAGCGGTGTCGAGTTGGCGGAACTAAGCGCTGACAGGCTGCTTTCGCTCGACGTGGACGAGATGCGTGTCATCCAGGGGTATTTCGACGGGCGCGGGCGAAATCCCACCGATGCAGAACTGGAGACACTGGCCCAGACTTGGTCTGAGCACTGTGTTCACAAGACCTTCCGGGCTGCAGTCGAGTTGACCCACACCACCGCCGACGGCCGGAGAACGGTTACGCAGCATCAGGGTCTGTTGAAGGCTCTACGGGAAGTGACCGAAGAACTCGACCCATGGTGGCTGCGTTCAGCATTTGTCGACGACGCTGGGATAGTGGCTTTCGATGACCAGTTCGATCTCGCATTCAAAGTCGAGACCCACAATCATCCGTCAGCACTCGAACCCTTCGGCGGAGCGAACACAGGCATCGGTGGCGTGGTACGAGACATCTTGGGGGTTTCGGCCAGGCCCATCGCCTGTACCAACGTGTTGTGTTTCGGCCCTGTTGACCTGCCCGACGAACAGTTGTTCACAGGCGTGCTGCATCCCCGCCGGATTCGAGACGGCGTGGTTGAAGGAATCGCGGACTACGGAAACAAACTGGGCCTGCCGACTGTCAACGGAGCAGTGGTCTACGACCAGGGATATATCGGTAATCCGCTGGTGTACTGCGGTGCGCTTGGACTGTTGCGCAACGGTTCGCATCCCAGCGAGGCCCGACTGGGCGACCGGGTCGTCTGCATTGGGGGGAGAGTCGGGCGGGACGGTATCCACGGAGCCACCTTCTCGTCAGCGACCATGGATGCTGCGACAGTTGATTCAGTCGGAGCGGCAGTCCAAATCGGGGATCCGATAACCGAGAAGGGTCTTATCGAAGTGGTGGAGCGCGCCTGTGCTGCGGGCTTGTACAACGCCATCACAGACTGTGGCGCGGGAGGACTCTCGTCGGCTGTCGGTGAGATGGGAGTCGACCTCGGCGTGGAAATCAACCTCGGAGGCGTGCGCTTGAAGTATCCAGGGCTGCAGCCCTGGGAGATCTGGCTCTCCGAGGCACAGGAACGAATGGTGATGGCTGTTCCAGTCGAGGCACTGGCGACTTTGGCAGGGCTCTGCGAAGACTGGGATGTGGAACTGACTGATCTGGGAAGTTTCAGCGGAACCGGCGACCTCGTCGTCCGACACGGTGACGCTGTCGTGGTCGAAATGTCCATGGATTTCCTCCACAACGGGCTGCCTCGAAAAGAAATGACAGCATCTTGGATCGATCCTCCCCCCACCAGGATCAAATCGCCTGTTGTCGATGAGCAGGTGCTCCTGTCGCTCCTGTCGCATCCGGACGTGTCCAGCAAAGAAGACATTGTGCGTCGTTATGACCACGAGGTGGGAGCAGGCACTGTGGTGCGCCCCCTAGTCGGTCTTCACACCGACGGCCCCGCCGACGCCGCAGTCGTCAAACCACTCGGCACCCGACACACCCCCCTGGCGGCGGTGCTGAGCAACGGACTCTGTCCACGAGTCGGACGACACGACCCTTATGCGATGGCGCTGTTGGCGCTTGACGAGGCTGTACGGAATCTCGTAGCGGTGGGCGGCGACCCTGATCGGGTGGCTCTGCTCGACAACTTCTGCTGGGGGGACCCGACCAGAAGCGATCGCCTCGGAAGTCTGGTGCGGGCTGTCCAAGGCTGCACCGAGGGAGCACGGCGCTACGCCATGCCGTTCATTTCCGGCAAGGACAGCCTCTTCAACGAATTCGAAGGACGGGCTGTCCCGGGAACACTGTTGATATCTGCGGTGGGTCTGGTTCCCGACCTCGACTGCGCGATCGATTCGGCAGGCATGACCGTCAGTGACGATCTATGGCTCGTCGGACGGGGGAGTGCAGCACTGGGAGGATCTGTCGCTGACGCTGTCTACGGTCTGGGCGCCACCGATGTTCCGGAGCCCCTTGACAACCCGCTGCCGCGTTATCGAGCTGTGCATGCCGGGATCATGGCCAGACTGGTGAAAGCCGCGCACGACTGCAGCGACGGGGGTATAGCCGTGGCATTGGCGGAAATGGCGATCGCCGCGCGACTCGGCGTGTCCGTGAGCATTCCGTGCGACGAGGCTGATCCGTTCGTGGTCCTCACCAACGAGGGGCCGGGCCGTTTGATTCTGGCCGCGCACGCAGGCGACCGAGATGCTCTGGGGGAGGTCTTGGGAACTCACGGGCGGCTGATAGGCGAGGTCACTGCGGATCCACGGATAACTCTGCGACTGGCAGCCGCCAACGGCGCCCCCACAACCGGTGCGGAGGTCTCCATCGGAGTTGAAGAAGCGTTCGCCGCTTTCAGGGGGCGGTACTGACATGAAAGCGGCGCCGATCCTGATTGTCCACGCTTCTGGCACGAATCGCGACGGCGACGCTGCTCAAGCGATTCAGCTGGCCGGGGGGGACCCGCAGATTGCGCACGTCAACGAGCTGCGCGCAGGTCGCGTCAAGTTCGGTGACCACGCCGGTGTGTTGATCCCCGGTGGATTCTCCTACGGCGATGCACTCGGCGCCGGGCAGAGGCTGGCGCTGGAATTGCGACTGTGGTTCGGATCCGAACTGTCTGAGGTGGTGGCCGCTGGAAAACCGGTGTTGGGAATCTGCAACGGTTTTCAGGTCTTGGTCAATGCCGGCATACTGCCGGGAGGGGCCGGCGGCGGGACCAGCAGCCGGATCGGTGTCAGCGCTCGAAGAGTGACCCTCACCAGGAACGCTCGAGGCCGCTTCGAATGCCGCTGGGTCACGCTGCGAGTGGAGCCGAACGTTCGCAGCACTTGGCTGCAGTCAATCCGTGACACGATTATTCGATGTCCTGTCGCACACGGAGAGGGCCGGTTCGTGAGCACCGATGATTCGGTCGTTGATGATTTGGAGACGGAGGGCCTCGTCGCCTTTCGCTACCAGGACTGCGGCTCGATGCCTGTGGACTCGACGGACTCGATTCGTGCCGCCTCGGGCGCCTACCCGGCGAACCCCAATGGTTCCGTCGCCGACATCGCTGGGATCTGCGACCACAGCGGAGCCGTGGTCGGGCTCATGCCCCATCCCGAGGACCATGTACTCGATTGGCAGCGACCGAACGGAGGTCGAGGCGCTTCGGGACTTCCGCTGTTTGAAGCCTTTGTGGCGGCGGCTCGGCAATGATCGACCTGACACCCGCCCGAACGTCGCCCTTCGCCGGTCTCGACCCCGCAGCGCTGGCTGACCTCGGGCCGTTTCGACGAGGCAAGGTCAGAGACGTGATCGACCTCGGAGATCGCCTCGTGCTGGTGTCCACCGACCGCATATCGGCCTTCGACCGGGTCTTGGGAACCGTGCCGTACCGGGGTCAGATTCTCAACGAACTGTCCGCATGGTGGTTCAGCCGAGTCTCCGACATCGTTGAATCCCACCTTGTGGCAGTGCCCGACCCCAACGTCACCGTCGCGCGGAACTGCCGGCCTCTGCCGGTGGAGGTCGTGGTGAGGGACCGCCTGACCGGCACAACCTCCACTTCTTTGTGGACACAGTACGAAGCTGGACGACGCCACATGTACGGAATGACATTCCCTGATGAGATGCACAAGAACGATCAGCTTCCTCACGCAGTCATCACTCCAACCACCAAAGCCGCCGATGGTGGACACGACAGACCGATAACCGAAGACGAGATCGTCGCCAGTGGAATAGTTGATGCGAGCCGCTGGGATGAAGTCCGCACCGTTGCCCTGCAGATGTTCGAACGTGGAGGAAACATCGCTGCGTCCGTCGGATTGATCCTGGTCGACACCAAATATGAATTTGGAATCGACGAACACGACAGGCTCAGAGTCATCGACGAGATCCACACTCCGGACAGTTCGCGGTATTGGCGTTCAGCAAACCTCGAGGTGCGGCTCGATGCCGGATTTGAACCCGAGAACCTGGACAAGGAAGTCATTCGGCTCGACTATGTCGGGCGGGGTTATCGAGGTGATGGAGAGCCGCCTGTTCTGGACCCGGCTTTGGCGAGTCGAGTCGCGCACCTCTATGCAGAGACCTTCGAGATGCTCACCGAAACAGCGGTCTCACCGGCCGCGTATCCAGCAGAACCCCGCATAGAGGCAGCTATAAGAGGCCGAGCGGATTGACCCCGCACACGGTCGTGACAGAACGAGGCCGTGGCCCGAGCGGCCCGTGAGCGCAGCGAACAAGAGCGGGAGGACGACAGGTCTCGACGCACCCGCGACGGTCAATCCGCGCACGTTCTAAGGGCTATCTGAGAATATCCACCGCGACCGCTCTTCGTCCTGGCAGGATGACCCTGTGAGGAAAGCAGGCAAAGGTAAGAGGTGTGGGTTCTGATCCGCTTGTGGGCGTCATCATGGGCAGCGAATCGGATTGGGACACCATGCGGTGCGCGGCTGACGTGTTGGCTGAATTTGAAGTGGAGCACGAATGCCTGGTGGTCTCAGCGCACCGGACCCCCGACTTGATGCATGAGTACGCGACGACCGCGCAGTCGCGAGGCTTGCGACTGATTATCGCCGGCGCCGGAGGAGCTGCGCACCTGCCGGGAATGGTTGCATCACAGACCCTGGTCCCGGTCGTCGGTGTGCCCGTCGAGAGCCGTGTACTGGCTGGAATGGACTCCTTGTTGTCGATCGTGCAGATGCCCGCGGGGGTTCCGGTTGCGACGATGGCGATCGGCCGAGCTGGAGCAACCAACGCCGGCCTCTTTGCTGTTGCGATGCTCGCCAATGAAGATCCGCAGATCGTGGATCGCCTGCGCCGGCGTCGCAGTGGGGCGGCCGCCCGGATCCGATCGAGCGGACTGGACCGTTGACGACGCCGCAAGTACAGGCGCCACTCCCGCCCGGGTCCACCATCGGCATTGTCGGCGGAGGCCAACTCGGACGCATGTTCACTTACGCAGCCCACCAGCACGGCTACCGCGTCGCGGTGTTGAGCGGAGGAGGCGAAGGAACCCCCGCGGGAACGGTTGCAGAGATCGAGATCGCCGCCGGTTTCGATGACGGAGCTGCCATCGAGCGACTAGTGGCAGAATCCGATGTGATCACCTGGGAATTCGAGAATGTCGACGTCGGGATAGCCGATGCAGCCGTGAACGCTGGAGTGAAGGTTCGTCCAAGTGGTGAGATTATTGCCACCGCGCAGGACCGACGCGCAGAAAAGCTCGCCCTCGAGAGCGCTGGTGTTGCGGTCGCCCCTTGGCGCTCCGTTGAGAGCGAGTCTGAACTTGTGGTCGCGATCGCTGAACTCGGGTTGCCGGTCATTGCCAAGGCTGCACGTTTCGGCTACGACGGTAAAGGGCAGTCTCGGATTGAACGGATCGACGAGGCAGCTGATGTTTGGCGACGTTTGGGTGTGCAGCGTCTGGTGGTTGAGTCGGTCGTGGCTTTCGAGCGGGAACTGTCGGTGATTGTGGCCCGTTCTGAGCTCGGCGAGGTCGCAGACCACGGCGTAATGGAGAACACCCATGTCGACCGCGTGCTCGACAGCACCGTCGCTCCAGCGGATCTCAGCCCCGAGCGGACCCGCCAAGCCACAGACATGGCGGCTCGTATAGCCGACGACTGGGAACTGGTGGGTGTCTTGTGCGTGGAAATGTTCGACTCTGCGAACGGTCTGATCGTCAACGAAGTGGCGCCCCGTCCCCACAACTCCGGGCACTGCACCATCGAAGCCTGCGCTACCAGTCAGTTCGAGCAACAACTCCGCGCGGTCGTGGGGATGCCGCTTGGTGACGGGCATTGCCGCCCGGCGGCCATGGTGCAACTGCTCGGCGATATTTTCCTCGAGGGTTCCCCGGACTGGTCACGGGTCTTCGCCGTCAGCGACGTACACCTCCATCTCTACGGCAAGCACGAAGCCCGTGAAGGCCGAAAGATGGGTCATCTGACCGCTGTGGGTGACGACCCGCACAGCCTTCTGTATAGACTCGTTGCCTTGCGGCAGGCTCTGACTGAACGGTGATCTCTGTGCAGAGCATTGCCGACGACCTTCACGAGGAGTGCGGCGTGGTCGGTATCCAAACCGCAGGTTCTGATGCTGCACGATTGGCGTTCTTCGCGTTGCACACGCTCCAGCATCGCGGTCAGGAGGCTGCCGGAATCGCGACCACCAGGGACGGGGTTGCACATGTCCACAAGGGATTGGGTCTCGTTGCCAGCGTTTTCAAAGAAGAGAATCTGGCGACCCTTCCAGGTGGTCTGGCCATCGGGCACACCCGCTACTCAACGACTGGTGGTTCGGGTCTGCGCAACGCTCAACCTCAGTTGATCGAGACTCTTGACGGTCCTTTGGGTCTGGCTCACAACGGCAATCTCGTCAATGCCCACGTTCTGCGTCGCGAACTGCTCGAACGGGGAGTCGGCCTGCAGACTTCGAGCGACACCGAGGTGATGGTCCACCTGCTCACTGGCGCATCCGGAGACTGGACGGAACGGATCAGGACGTTGATGTCGCGTGTCGAGGGTGCGTATGCGCTCACAATTCTGACCCGTGACGCCGTTTACGGAGTCCGTGATCCATGGGGGTTGAGGCCCCTGGTCATCGGCGCCATTGATTCTGGTCACGTCCTCGCCTCAGAGACCTGTGTCTTCTCAACCATTGGAGCGGACTTCCTCCGCGAGGTCGCCCCGGGTGAAATCGTTTGTCTGAGAGGCTCCGAACTTTCTGTACAGCAGGGCGTGACGGCCAAGGAAAGGGCGTTGTGCACCTTCGAACAGATCTACTTCTCCCGACCGGACTCGATTTGCGACGGCAACCTGGTTCACTCGACCAGACAGCGTCTGGGGCGTGAACTGGCCAGGGAAGCACCGGTGGACGCCGACTTGGTGGTGTCGGTACCAGACTCGGGAACACCACACGCAGTCGGGTTCGCGCAGGAGACTGGGATCCCCTACACCGAGGGACTGATCAAAAACCGCTACGTCGGGCGCACCTTCATCGAACCGACCCAGCAACTGCGAGCCGCTCGCGTGGCGATGAAGTTCAACCCGCTGGCCGACAACGTGGCCGACAAGCGGGTGGTCCTGGTCGACGATTCCATTGTCCGCGGCACTACCTCCGGCCCCCTTGTGAGAATGTTGCGCGATGCAGGAGCGACCGAAGTCCACCTGCGTGTGGCCTGCCCGGCGATCATCAGCCCCTGCTACATGGGTGTAGACATGGCTAGTGACGACGAATTGATTGCAGCCCACCGGTCTGTGGAGGAGATGTCTGAGCACATAGGAGCAGACTCGCTGGCGTTCCTGTCGATCACCGCGATGATGCGCGCCCTCGGATCAGTGGACGGCTACTGCAACGCCTGCTTCACCGGTTCATATCCTTTCGAGTCGATGCGTTTCGTGCAACTCAGTTTGAAACCCAAAGAAGAGTTCTCGTCGGTCTGGAGCGATTAGCGGACATGTCGGCCACGGTACTGGTGATTGGCGGCGGAGGCCGGGAACACGCCATTGCTTGGACGTTGGCGAAATCTCCTCGAGTCTCCGAAGTGATCGTCGCGCCGGGCAACGCGGGGACGTCCAGCGAGAATAAATGCCGCAACGCAGCCTTGGAACCCACCGATGTCGCGGGAATTGTGGAGTTCGCTCGAAACCGGGCGGTGTCGATGGTAGTCGTCGGCCCCGAAGATCCTCTGGTCATGGGGCTCGTTGATGCTCTGGAAGAGGCGGGCATCGCAGCTTTCGGTCCGAGCGCGGCTGCTGCGACGCTTGAGGGTTCCAAATCGCATTGCAAGGAGTTTCTCCGTTCAAACGGCATACCCACAGGCGAAGCAGCAGTCTTCGCCGACGCCACAGCAGCCCTTGAACATCTTCAGACGATGTCGCAGGCGCCGGTAGTGAAGGCATCCGGTCTGGCTGCGGGCAAGGGCGTGATCGTTGCTGAAAGCAAATCCGAAGCCGCTGAAGCCATCGAGTCGATGCTGCTTGAGGAGCGCTTCGGCGAAGCGGGTCGAGAGATTCTGCTCGAAGAACGTTTGCGCGGTCCTGAGGTATCGGTTCTGGCCTTTTGCGACGGCGCCAATTTTCAGATCATGCCCGTCTGCCAGGACCATAAGCGTCTGCTGACCGGTGATGAGGGCCCCAATACGGGTGGAATGGGTGCGTTCCATCCCTCGTCGGCAGCTGACGACGAACTGCTCGAGTATGTCGGCAATGAAGTTCTCGGTCCCACTCTGACGGCGTTGGCACACCAGGGTCGTCCATATCGAGGTGTGCTCTATGCAGGGATGATGCTCACCGAATCAGGGCCGAAAGTCATCGAGTTCAATTGCCGGTTCGGTGATCCGGAAGCCCAGGTCGTGCTGCCTCTACTGGAGTCGGACCTGTATGAAATACTCGAAGCGTGCTGTGCCGGAGACTTGTCGGCGACCGATGTCTGCTGGAGTGGTCGTGCCGCCGTCACCGTTGTGATGGCGTCTGACGGCTACCCGCTGCGCAGCAGCGGTCCAGTTCCGATAACGGGTCTGGAAGCAGCGGCCGCGTACGGTTGCAAAGTATTTCATGCCGGAACCGCGGCATGCCACGGCCAGGTCCGCACAGCAGGAGGGAGGGTGCTTGCGGTAACCGCGCTCGCACCTGAACTGGGCGAAGCCTCAGAGGATGCCTACCGGGGCGTTGCGGCGCTCTCTTTCGCGGGTTCGCAATTCCGAGCCGACATCGGTCGTGGGGTTGCGCCATGACGAGCTACCGCGAAGCCGGTGTCGACATCGACGCCGGAAACCGGACCGTCGAACTCATGGCCGAAGCCGTGTCCTCGACTGCAACGCCTCCGGTGTTGTCAGGGATCGGAGCATTCGGAGGGCTCTTTGCGGCTGACGGCCTCGGACCAGGAAAGGTATTGGTAGCCTCCACTGACGGCGTGGGAACCAAAGTTGAATTGGCGGCCCGACACCAGCGCTACAAGGGTCTCGGTGTCGACTTGGTGAACCATTGCGTCAACGACATCCTGGTTCAAGGCGCGCGCCCGCTCTTTTTTCTCGACTACATCGCCGCCTCGTCGTTGATACCCGAGAACGTGCTTGAGATCGTCACTGGAATGAGTGAGGCTTGCAAGGCAGTGGGCTGCGCATTGCTGGGCGGTGAGACAGCGGAGATGCCGGGCGTGTACATGCCAGGAGCAACAGACGTCGCCGGCACGATCGTCGGAGTGGCCGATCGGGATGGTCTCTGGCCACAGACCGAGAAGTTGAGTGATGGTGACCTGCTCGTCGGATTGGCCAGCGACAGCCCGCACACCAACGGATATTCGTTGATCCGTCTGCTTCTTGAAACCCATGACCCCGACCCCGAGATGCTCGAATTCCTGCTGACCCCCCATCGTTGCTACCTCAACGATGTTGATTTGTTGCGCCAGGCTGGGATTCAACCCAAAGCACTGGCCCACATCACCGGCGGAGGAGTGGTCGAGAACCTTCCGAGGGTCCTGCCCGACGATTTGAGTGCTCGGATCGACCTCAACGCCTGGCGAGTACCAGAAATGTTCAGGACTCTGGTTCAGTGGTCGGAACTGAACGACGACGAGGCTTTTAGAGTATGGAACATGGGGGTCGGCATGATCGTGGTCGTCGACCAGAGTCAGCGCCGAACGATCGACGAGCTCGGGCTTGCTGCGATCGGACGACTGCAGGCCGGCGAAGACTCCGATCGGGTGCGCCTGGACGGAGACTGGCGTTGACGAGACGAATCGTGGTCCTCGCCTCCGGAACAGGGTCGAACCTGCAAGCATTGATCGACGCGGCCGATGACGGACGCCTGAAGGCTGAGATCGTCTCGGTGATCGTGAACCGTCGCAACGCGTATGCCCGGCAACGTGCAGCAACACACAACATCCACACGGAGTTTCTCGGTTTGCGACCCTACCTCGACAACCATGTCGACCCACTTGAAGCCCGTCGTAGCTACGACACGGATCTGGCAGGGTCGGTGAACGCCCACCACCCCGACCTGGTAGTGCTCGCGGGTTGGATGCATCTTCTGGGCATGGAGTTCTTGAGCCGGTTCGAGGGGCGGGTCATGAACTTGCATCCGGCGCTTCCAGGCGAGTTCCCTGGAGCGAATGCAGTCGAAGACGCCTGGAACACTCATTTGAGCGACGGACTCGACCGTACCGGAGTGATGATTCATCTAGTGGTCGATGAAGGCGTGGACGATGGTCCGGTACTTGCGACCCGGGTCGTGCCGATCACGGTCGACGATGACCGGGAGAGCCTCGAGTCTCGAATACATGCTGTTGAGCATGAACTGTTGGTTCGCACGGTCGACGAATTCTTGGAACAGCTGTGAACACGCAGCGCACGGGCTTCGCCCTGTGGTTCTCAGGGGCTCGCCCGCGTACTCTGGCAGCGGCGATCGTGCCGGTGGCCGTAGGGGCTGCTGCTGCGGTTGGTGAGAGCGATGAGACTCGATGGTGGCGGGTCGGCGCGGCACTGATTGTGGCATTGGCTCTACAGGTGGGCGTGAACTTCGCCAACGACTACTCAGACGGGATTCGAGGCACAGACGGCAGTGGGCGTACCGGACCGGTGCGTTTGGTAGGGTCCGGCTCCGTGGCCCCCGTTCTAGTGAGGCGGGCTGCTGTTGGAGCGTTCACGATCGCCGGAGCATTCGGTGCGCTGCTGGCACTGGTCGCAGGTCCTGAACTGTTCCTGGTTGGAATTTTCTGCCTGCTCGCGGGATGGACTTACACCGGTGGGCCCAGACCTTACGGTTACCTGGGCCTCGGCGAGGTTTTCGTGTTCGTGTTCTTTGGTGTGGTGGCGACGGTGGGCACGAACTATGTGTTGCAGGAGGAGGTCACCGGGTTGGCTCTAGGCGCCTCAGTCGTCGTCGGACTGTGGGCTACTGCGCTGTTGGTGATCAATAATCTCCGTGACATCCCAGGCGACAGGGCCTCCAACAAGATCACCCTCGCGGTCAGACTCGGAGATGCCCGCACTAGGGGACTGTTCACAGCTCTACAGATCACGGCGTTGTTGATTGCTGCGCTGATCACAGTCTTGACAGGCCGCCTTGCGGCGGCTGCCTGGGTGGGCGCTCCGTTCGCGCTCCACGCCGTCATCTCGGTGCGCCGCAGAGTGACGGGATCGGATCTCAATCCGGTGCTGGCAGCCACTGGTCGGGTGCAGTTGATTTCGGGGTTGGCGATGGCGGCCGGAATCGCCCTGTCCGGTTGAAGCCCAGCGGTTCAGACTCGGTCTGCAACGGTGCTCCCGTTGGGATTGCGTGTCGCAACAATGAGTTGCGCACCGACGTAGGTCCTGCGTTCGATATCGACGAAGCCGGCAGACCACAGTTGCTTCTTCAGTTCGGGCCACTCCGGCATGTAAGCCAGGGACTTCGGCAGGTAGGCGTATGCGGCGCGGTCGGAGAGCAGTCCTCCTATACGGGGAACCATTCTCTGAAAGTAGATTCGGTGACCCCAGCGCAACACCTTGTGTTCGGGTTCGGCTGCGTCCAACAGGGACATTCTTCCAGCCGGACGAATCACGCGGGCCAACTCTGCAAAGAATCCGGGAAGTTCCACGAAGTTGCGCAGGGCGAACCCGCATACGGCCCCGTCGACCGACCGGTCGGAGAACGGAAGTGCCAGCACGTCGCCTTGCAGCAGTGCGGCGTCGGTGCGAGCGGCCGCCAACATGCCCATCGAGAGGTCCACACCGATCGGCACCATGCCTGCCCGCGTGATCTCGCGGCAGAAGTCTCCAGTCCCGCAGGCCAGATCGAGCACGACCGATCCTGCGTTGAGATCCGCCGCGGACACAGCAGATCGTCGCCAGCGAACATCGAGTCCGAAGGTGATCACGCGGTTGACCATGTCGTAGCGCCCTGCGATGTTGTCGAAAAGTAAACGGACCGCAGCTCGTTTCTCATTGCCCTCCGGCAGATTCTCGGGGTCGATCTTCACAGGACCAGGCGGTAGGCACGGTCTGTGTGGCGCCGACTGAAACCGATGGAGGAGTAAGTGGCGTTCGCGGCATGGTTGTCGGACTCTACGTAGAGCATCCCGACCCGCAGGCCTTGTTCGGCCAGCCAATCAAGACCCGCCAGTGTCATCGGCCTGCCCAGTCCCCGGCCTTGACAGTCAGGGTCGACCGCTATGACATAGATCTCACCGAGTTCGGGGTTTGTGTCCCTGTGGATCTTCGTCCAGCAAAAACCGATCAGTCCGCCCTCGCTGTCGTCCAGCAGCCGAAGCCCCTCGGGATTGAACCAGGGTTCGGTCATGGTTCGGCGAACCGCGGCGGCGGTCAGTCCACTCTGTTCGGGATGCCAATGAAATGCACGGTTGTTCACAGCAACGATGGAGTCTGTATCGGCATCTGCAAAAGACCTTGTATCAATACCCGATGGAGTGTTGGGGAGAACGCAGCGAAGCTGCCACAGATCGCGGTAGGCCACAAAGCCCGACTCTGAGGCGATTGCATGGCGTTGTTCGTCGACCTCGCGCAACCATAGGTGCACCGTTTCGCCGGGGTGTGCAACAAGCCAGTCCGACAGGGCGGCGCGGTGATCGAACTGCTGGTCCGGTTCGGCGATCAGCGACCAACGGCAGTCATTCTTGTTCGGTCCTTCAATGGTCAACGCCATGTGGTTAGCGTAGCTTCAGAGCATGACCAAGCCGCGATCACCCAGGGGCCGAGCCCGTGTCACCAACGAGCGCCTGACTGTCGAATATCCCGATGCAGAGTGTGAACTCGACTACACGAACTCCTTCGAACTTCTGGTTGCAACGATCTTGTCTGCCCAGGCGACCGACGTGGGGGTGAACAAGGCGACACCGTCGCTGTTTGAAAGATTTCCGGACCCGTGGGCACTGGCGGTGGTGGATTCCAGTGAGGTTGAACCCTACGTCAGCACAATTGGTCTGTTCCGTCAAAAGTCGAAGAGTCTGGTGGGAATGGCACGCATCCTCGTGGAGGAGTACGACGGTGAAGTGCCCGCGGCGATGAGGGATCTGGTGAGACTCCCCGGCGTAGGGCGCAAGACGGCCAATGTCGTTCGCAGCGTTGCGCTGGGACGACCGGGACTTCCAGTGGACACGCACGTAACTCGGCTGTCGAACCTGTTGGGACTCACTGAAGCAACCGATCCGGTCCGGATCGAGACGGAGCTCAACCCGATGGTTCCAGCGCAGCAAAGGGGAGATTTCAGCCTGCGTCTGATACTCCACGGTCGTCGAGTGTGCATCGCTCGAAGACCCCGGTGCGAGGATTGCGTATTGAATGATTTCTGTCCGTCCAGTCGTCTGTGAAGTAATTCTACGCAGTCGTTTCTAGAGGAACGGTGCTTTATTCGCGTCCCTGTGACGTTATATTGTCACTCTGGCTGAGCACCCGCCGCTCGGCCGAACCGGCGATACAAGGGATCCGCCGCCCTGTGTCGCCATGCGGTGGCCTCCATGCATGGAGGCCACCGCAATCCTTTTTCGTGGCTTGTGTTGCCCGGTCTGCCTGCTGGACCAGATGACCTCAAGCGAGACCGCCGGCCGTCGAACGCAGTCGGCGCTCTACAGTGACAAGCGCCCGTTCGATTTCATGAAGGCGTGCCAACATTGGATCGTCGGGGTCGCTGCCGCGACGGTCCGCCATCTCGGCAATGCGTTGCGCTATGTCGGAGACCGCGGTTGTGAGCGAAGAGAGTTCGGCTGCGTCAGAGTCCATGGGGCAGTCTGCCTCTGAATTGCACTCGAGTAAATTGCACTTGAGCACTTCATCTCGACCGCTAGCGTAAAGGGATGCTGACTCGGATCGACCTACGCGGCCTCGATGGTGATGTTGCTGAGCTGCTGCCGCGGCCGAAAGCTCCTTCAGAGGGTCCCGTCGAGGCGGTGCGCGAAATCCTGCACGCTGTGCGCAATGACGGAGACAGCGCAGTTCGTGAGTTCACAGAGCGTTTCGACGGCGTGGACCTTGAATCAACTTCGGTGCGTTCCAGCGATATTGCTGCGGCCCTGGAACGGATCGATCCAGTCGTCCGAGACGCTTTGGAATTCGCTGCGCAGCGGATCGCGGACTATCACCGGGCCCAACTCCCCGATGATGTGGACTTTCACAGTGACGGGGTGGTGATCGCCGGGAGGCACCGTCCGGTCAGGCGGGCTGGATGCTATGTCCCCGGCGGTCGGGCTGCCTACCCCTCGACGGTGTTGATGACAGCCGTCGTCGCGCGGGTTGCCGGTGTTGCGGAGGTGGTCGTCTGCGTACCACCGGACGCGGACGGACGTGTCGCTGACGTCACTTTGGCTGCCTCGGCGGTGGCAGGGGTTGATGAAGTCTTCGCTGTGGGTGGTGCTCAAGCAATCGCCGCGTTGGCATACGGTACTGAAACGATTCGTGCAGTCGATGTAATCGTCGGGCCGGGCAACCCGTATGTGGCAGTGGCGAAGCAACAAGTGGCGGGAGTCGTCGGTGTTCCGTCGTCGTTCGCGGGGCCTTCCGAGGTGGTCGTGGTGGCCGACGGCTCTGTCCCCAGCGAGTTCGCGGCAATTGATCTGATAGTTCAAGCAGAACACGGTCCTGACGGGTTGGCTTGGCTTGTCACCTGGAACGAAGACTGTCTCAACGAAGTGACATCTGCGGTCGACCGTTTGGTCCAGCAGGCTCCAAGGCGTAGAGACATCGAGTCGACCCTGGCTGATTCGGGTTACGCGGTACTGTGCTCTGACCAGGACCAGGCGATGGCCGTGTCGAACCACATAGCTCCGGAACATCTTGAACTTCAAACAGCGGAACCCGAAGCGCTACTCGATTCGGTCCGTGATGCGGGTGCTGTATTCTGTGGTGCTTGGACGCCGGCAGCGCTTGGCGATTATGTGGCGGGACCCAGCCACGTGCTTCCAACGAGTGGCACGGCGCGGTTCGCCAGTTCGCTGACTGTGCGCGACTTCATGAAGGACGTCCACATCGTTACCGCTGATTCGGATGGTTTCGCGAGCCTCGGCGAGCACGTGGTGGCATTGGCGGGGGCTGAAGGCCTCGACGCTCACGCCGCGTCGATCCGGATTCGCCGACAGGCACTCTCGTGAACCTTCGACCCGCTCCGAGTGAATCCGTATCTCTGATGCAGGGTTACCATTCACCACAACTGGACGTTGAGGTTCGCCTCAACACCAACGAAAGCCCCGAACCGCCGCCGGCAGCGTTTCGTGCGGCTCTAGCCGAAGCGGCACGCCGGGTCGACTGGCACCGCTACCCCGATCGCTCCGCCAAAGAGTTGCGGACGCGAATCGGCGAACTCCACGGAGTGGACGCTGCCCGAGTATTTGCGGCCAACGGCTCAAATGAAGTGCTGCAGACCCTGCTACTGGCCTACGGCGGTGCAGAACGCACAGCGGCTGTGTTTGAACCGACCTATGCGTTGCACTCTCATTTGAGCAGAGTCACCGGCACAGCCGTGGCGACTGGGGATCGTGGGCCGGATTTTGTTCTTGACTTGGACGAGGTCGGCCGTGTCGTTCGTTCACATCGTCCTGATGTGACGTTTCTTTGTTCGCCCAACAACCCCACCGGCGTCGTCGACGACCTTGGTGATGTGAAAGAAGTGCTGCAACTCGTGTCAGCTGTTGGTGGGCTGTTGTGTGTCGACGAGGCCTACGGACAGTTCAACGAAACGAGCACGATGACTCTGCTCGACGACGACGCTCCGTTGGTGGTGCTGTGCACCTACTCAAAGACTTGGGCCATGGCCGGCGCTCGGCTCGGCTATCTGGTCGGCCCGACCTGGCTGGTGGACGAACTCGAGAAAGTGGTGCTGCCCTATCACCTCGACGTCGTGACCCAAGTTGCTGGAACTCTGGCTCTCGACTATCTCGACGATATGCGACAACGGGTGCAGCGACTTTCAGTCGAGCGGGAGCGTCTGGTGGACGAGTTGCTCACAATGCCCGTCGAGGTCTGGCCCAGCGGCGCGAACTTCGTGCTTTTCCGCCCGAGAACGCTGACGGGCGAGGTTGTTTGGAACAAGCTGGTCGAGCGTTCGGTGCTGGTCCGCAACTGCAGCTCGTGGCCTCGCCTGCAAGGCTGTCTGCGGGTGAGCGTCGGCACTCCTCAAGAAGATGATCGATTCCTGGAAGCATTGAGCGAGGTACTGGTATGAACGGTCCTGCAACAAGTCCTGCAGCAAATCCTGCAAGGACCGGTTCCACGAGCCGAGTCACCAAAGAGACAGCGATAGAAATCACTTTGACTCTCGACGGCTGCGGCGACACCGAGATTGCCACCGGTCTGCCGTTCTTCGATCACATGCTCGACCAGCTCGGTCGACACGGGTCATTCGACCTCGGCATCGCTGCCAGCGGCGACTTGAGCATCGACGCGCACCACACGGTGGAGGATGTAGGCATTGCTCTGGGTGAGACCTTCGCGGCCGCTCTCGGCGACAAGCGTGGTGTCCGTCGCTTCGCCTCCAACGTGGTGCCGCTCGACGAGGCCGCGGTGGAGATCGTGCTCGATCTGTCCGGGCGGCCCTTCCTCCACTATGAAGTCGACTTCCCCGGGGAGAAGATCCTCGGTGATCCACCCTTCGATCCGCAGCTCATGGAGGAGTTCTGGCGGGCGTTCGTCGTGTCTGCCGGCGTGACCCTCCATATTGTCGCGCAGAGGGGCAAGAACACCCATCACATCATCGAGGCCATGTTCAAGGGCGTGGCCCGTTCCCTGCGCGACGCAGTGAGAGTCGAGGGCGACGTGCTGCCGTCGACCAAGGGCACGCTGTGACAGTGCCGGGAGACAAACCACTCCTGGCGGTGCTCGACTACGGCATCGGCAATCTGCATTCGGCCCACAAGGGATTCTCCCATGCGGGTGCCGACACCAGGCTCACCGCCGACCGTGGACTGATCAACGATGCCTGCGGTGTCGTGCTTCCCGGCGTCGGCGCGTTCGGCCCCTGTATGAGGGCGCTGAGAGCTGCGGGCCTCGACGAGGTCGCGCTGGATCGCATCGGCGCCGGTGTTCCGTTCTTCGGCATCTGCATCGGCATGCAGATGCTGTTCGCGGGATCTGCCGAAGCGCCGGAGGTCGGCGGTCTCGGAGTCTTCCCGCAGACGGTGCGGCTGCTGCCCGACACCGTCAAGCGTCCACAGATCCAGTGGAACAGGCTCAACGTCCACACCGAACATCCGATGTTGGACGACCTCGGTGACGAGGCCTGGGTCTACTTCGTTCATTCCTATGCACCAGACCCGGGCGAAGAGGTCATTGCCACCTGCGACTACGGAGGACCGGTCACCGCGGCTGTGGCGCGCGACAACGTCTGGGCAGCCCAGTTCCACCCCGAAAAGTCGGGTTCGACAGGACTGCGTATCCTGTCGAACTTCGTTGCTTTCGCAAGCGACACGGCGAGAGTCGCAGCCTGATGGACCTCTACCCGGCGATCGACCTTCGTGGAGGCAAGTGTGTGCGGCTGCTTCAGGGCGACTACGGCCGTGAGACCGTCTACGGCGACGATCCTGTGGCGCAGGCCCTCGCCTTCGTCGAAGCCGGCGCACCCTGGATACACGTTGTCGACCTCGACGCGGCGCGTACCGGGGTCCCTGAGAACCGGGAGGTTGTCGCCGCCATTGCCGATGCTGTGCCGGTGCCGGTTCAAACAGGCGGAGGCGTTCGCAGTACCGAGGCGGCGCGAGCGCTGTTCGACGCCGGTGTGGAGCGCGTCGTGATCGGAACGGCAGCGTTGCGAGACCCCGATCTGGTGGTTGCCTTGGCGCAGCAGAATCGGGTGGCTGTGGGCCTCGACGCCCGCTCGGGCGAGGTGGCCACCGACGGCTGGCTCGTCGGCTCCGGCCGCAGCGTGGCCGAGGTCGCCCGTTCGTTCGCCGACACCGGAGTCGACGCGTTCGTGGTGACCGACATCGGCCGCGACGGCACCCTTGATGGCCCCGATGTCGCGGGACTCTCCGAGATCCTTGCAGTGACTGGGACCGGTGTGATCGCCAGTGGGGGAGTGGGGAGCCTCGACGACCTCGAAGAACTCGACCGCATCGAGGTCGGGGGTCGCCGGTTGAGCGGGGTGATTGCAGGCAAGGCGTTCTATGAGGGACGCATCGATGTGGCCGCAGCGGTCGCCGCGTTGCGGGAGACTCGATGACCGTGCGGGCGATCCGGGTGATCCCGTGTCTCGACGTCGATGCCGGCAGGGTGGTGAAGGGCGTCAACTTTGTGGACATCCGCGACGCCGGTGATCCCGTTGAGCTTGCGGCCGCCTATGACGCCCAGGGCGCCGATGAGTTGGTTTTCCTGGACATCACCGCCTCTTCGGACCAGCGCGACACGACGGTCCAGATGGCTCGGGCGGTCGCCGATCAGGTCTTCATCCCCTTCACCATCGGTGGTGGGATCCGCACGGTCGGCGATGCCCGACGACTGTTGATGGCCGGCGCCGACAAGGTGAGTGTCATGACCGCAGCGATGAAGCGACCGGTGTTGGTCACCGAGATCTCAAGGGAGTTCGGAGCGCAATGCTGTGTCGTCGCCATCGACGCCCGCCGGGTGGACGGCAGCGACGACGCCTTCGAGGTCTACACACATGGGGGCAGGACCCGTACCGGCATCGACGCGCTCGAGTGGGCCTCAGAGGTGCAGCGCCTCGGCGCCGGGGAGATCCTGCTCACCTCGATGGACACCGACGGCACCAGGGACGGATTCGACATTCCCCTCACCTCGGCCGTCACCGCCGCAGTCGACATCCCGGTGATCGCCAGCGGCGGTGTGGGGACGCTGCAGCACATGGTAGAAGGGGTCACCGACGGTGGCGCCGACGCGGTGTTGGCAGCGAGCATCTTCCATTTCGGTGAGCACACCGTGGCCGACGCCAAACGGGTGCTGGCCGCAAACGGCGTAACGGTCCGCCCCCCGACCTGATCGTCTAATGACCACCCGGGCGAGGCTTCGCTGAGATGTACTCGCCTTGAGCGTTGTAGGCTCAGATAGCGCAGAATCGAGGTGCGGCGATGCTCGTCGAGTTGGAGATCAAGAACTTCAAGAGCATCCGGAATGCGCGCGTCCGCTTGGGAGCGTTCACCTGCTTGATCGGTCACAACGGGGTAGGGAAGAGCAACCTGTTCGATGCCATCCACTTCCTGAGTGCTCTGGCGGAACACGATATCCCTGAAGCGGCCACTCGAGTTCGCAGCGCTAATGATGGCAGCTACTCGCCTCTGGATTTTGTGTTTGCTCGGGACCCTTCCCGCAAGATAGAGCTAACGGCGAAAATGGTGGCACCGCAGGAAGTCGAAGACGACTTTGGGGAGGTAGCGAGACCAAGCACAACGCTGTTGACGTATTCACTAACGCTTGCGTACCAGCCCGAACCTGACCGCTTGGTCGTGGAGCGTGAGAGCCTCACTCATGCGAAACTGGGTGACTACAAGAAGTTCGTCGGGTTTGAGTCCTCCGCCAGGTTTAGAGATTCGGTTGCCATGGGATCACGAAGGGGCGGAGCACTGATCTCGACGAAAGCCGAAGACAACAGGATCGTTCTTCATGGTGACGGTGGCAGCCGCGGGCGACCAACACCTGTAGGAAAGTCGCCATTGACTGTGGTCGGTGGCACCAACACCTTCGATTACCCGACGGTACTTGCCGCCAAGCGAGAGATGGCCTCTTGGCGGACCCTCCACTTGGAACCGAGCGTCATGCGGACTCCCGACTCGCGCTCGGCGCCTCAGCATGTATCGGCTTCAGGCGGACATATTCCAGCGACACTCAACGCACTCATAGACAAGTACCCCGACGCCGGACTTGAGATTGTCAACAACCTTCGTGAACTCAACTCGGGTATTGAAGACATAGACGTCTACAGCGACGAAGTCAGGGACCAACTGGCGCTGAGGGCGAAAGTTCCTGGAGTAGACGATTGGCTCTACGGTCGGTCCCTGTCAGACGGCACGCTGAGATATGTTGCGCTCGCCCTGATGCTGGCCGATGTGCAGGACAGAGCTGTCCTATGCATGGAAGAGCCGGAGAACGGAATCCACCCGTCCCGTATTCCCAACCTTGTGCAGCTGCTGCGCAACTACGCGGTGGACGTCGATGAACCAGTCTCTGACGACAATCCCCTGAGACAAGTGCTGATCAACACGCACTCACCGGAAGTGGTTCGCCAAGTCGACTTGGATGAGATGGTCTTTGTTGAAGTGGCTAATTCACCCAGAGACGGCCAATACAGTGTCTTTCGGCCGATGGAAGACACATGGAGGACCTCCGCGCCCAATGGGCCGGAACCAGAAGTACTGCCGAAAGCCACGCAGCGTGTAGCAGATTTTATCGGAGGTTCGCCCGTCAATCGCAAACTTGGTCAGCTGCAGCTTGAGTTCGGGTCCGCCCGGTGAACCGACAGATCACCTACACGGTAGTAGCTGACGGAGGAACCGACAGGCTCTTGGTGCCCATCATTGATTGGACCATTCATCGGCTTGATCCAGCGGTCGACATTATCGAACCAGAGTTTGAGAAACGAAGAGGCAGTGTCGGCGAGTATTTTGATTGCTACACGCCGACCACCATGCTGGTCTTCGCACATCGTGACGCCGAGGGTTCAAGTATTGACCATCGGCTTCGTGAGTTCGAAAACGTTTCTGGGGTGGTTCCCGTCGTTCCGGTTCGAATGTCCGAGGCCTGGCTCTTGATCGATGGCGACGCGATCGCCCGAGCAGCAGACTCAAGGGCCACGGTTGAAGTACCAAAATTGAACAAGCTCGAACAGATTCCTGATCCCAAGACTCTGTTGAAAAATCTCCTGGATGAGGCGGCGGGTTCCCCGACAGGTCGTCGCGGAAAGAAGTTCAAGGCTTCGTTGACTGAGCGCCGTGTGAATCTGGCGTCACTCATTGAGGACTACAGCCCGCTTGAGAGTCTGGAAGCGTTCTGCAAATTCAAGTCCGCTCTCGCCAGCGTTTATCCTCATCCGTTGCCCGCCCCTGGTTGAGCCTGCCACTGGCATGGCTAGACCAGTGATGGACCCTGAGTACCGGCGTCCATCTCGTGCGTTGACCGCTAGCGTGGCTCTGTGGCAACGAAGGCGAAGCAGAACGGTGACCTCTCAGGCGACGACGGGCTTCCGGTCAAGATGCTCAACGACCGGATCCTGGTATCGCTCGGCGAGGCGGAGGGGGAGCGTCGGTCGTCGGGGGGAATCCTGATCCCGGCGACGGCACAGGTCGGCAAGCGCCTGTCGTGGGCTGAGGTCGTGGCCGTGGGACCGAATGTCCGCAATCTCGAAGCCGGAGATCAGGTGTTGTTCAACCCCGAGGATCGCTATGAGGTCGAGGTCCGAGGACACGACTACATCATTCTGCGAGAGCGAGACATTCATGCCGTCGCTGCAGAACGCCTCGACGAAGGCTCCACCGGCCTCTACCTCTGATCCGTTGGCTCGGTCCGGTTTTGTGCATAACGCTCCAGTCGGATCAGGTCTTTAGCCATGTCATCCCATCTCTTCGGCTTGGCATGCAGGTCGTCTACTAGCCCCGATCAGGGCTAGTGGTGTGTCGCGGGTTTGGTTGCGTGGTTGAGTGTGGTTCGGACTCGGCGGGTTTTGGTGATGATTTCTTCGGCGGTTTTGGTCCATCGCAGCGGTTGGGGGTCGTGGTTCCAGTGCGGGTGAACCCGAGATCTTTGCTGACAGCGAGTTCGTCGATGCTGTAACGAGTGGCCAAAGCTTGGAAGTCAAGGTAGTCGCGGGCCGCGGCTCGACCGGCAAGAGCGAGTACTTTGTCGGCTGCGAGTTCGTTCGCGGCCAACACAGGGCCGTCGTCGGTTTCCAGCGCGGGCTTCATCCGATAGTCGGTTGCAAGATCGACTTGGGTCGAGTCAGCGTCGGAATCGATCCGCAGCCTGGCGAAGGTCGGGCCGCTGAATAATCAGGGTTAGCTGCCACACCCGCCATCCGCGTCAACAACTTCTGTGGACACTTCAACTAGCTGCTTCGAGAAGGATGCCAAACGCGCGCGTCAGCACGGTCGGCGGATGATGTAGAATCCGAGGTGCTGTTTCAGGGTGCCGGCGATTCGGTCGAGGTAGTTCACGGCGTCACCGAGCCTCGTGTAGCTCGTCAGGGCGCTGAACAGCAGTGAATCGAATGCCATCGATTCTGCCCAGTCGATGTCGGTGCGATAGCCCATGACTGCAGTGGCACGCGTCTGTTTGACGAAGCGCTGCAACCGTGCATCTCCGAGGCGCATGACCGAACAGGCGCAGAAGTGAATTATCCGTCCTTCTAGCCGACCCTCCAGCCACTCACCGAGCATCTCCAGCGTGACCGCGGGCTTCCTGCTATCGGGGAACCAAATAGCGCCCGGAGTGCCGTGGAAGCTGATGTAGCCGATGTTGTACTTGCGGTGCTTGGCCAGCGTCCACTGCGTGAGATAGTGCTGGAGTTCTTCGGGGGTTCCGATATCACGGAAGATGAAGTCGGTCCCGTCGAGGTCCTTAAGGGACTGCAGGACCGGTCGCACCGAATAACGGCGTTTGAGATCTAGTTCGGGGTCGCCCTCCAATGCAAAGATACCTGAAGCGAATGCCATAACTGTCTCCTGATGCGCCGCGGTATGTGGTCGCGTGCCGAGGCGCTACCTGATCGGCTTCAGACTATCCCGTCGGGTCAGTGACCACAAGCGATGGGCCGCTCCGGGACCCGACTTCGTTCACGATGTCGTACCAGTGCCGTTCGATGAGTTCTGCCATTTGGGCCTTGTCCGAGTTCTTGATGCTCGTGAGGAGCACGGCCTTGATTGTTGATTGTGACAGGTGACTCCGCTCGTTCTTGTCGCGACGGATCCTCTTGTCTCTCGTGATGAAGATCAGGTCACGGCCATTTCGGACTTGGCTGCCTGGCGGCGATACGATGTTGCCAACCCAGCCGGGATGAGCAATCCCGGCCCTCGGCCCCGCCTTCGGCCGGGGCCGTCTAATGCCTACGGACAAGCGAACCAAGTAGGGCACTCTTCCTCCAGTTTCCGTCGACACTGCGATCGCGCCTACCACCTTCCGGTTATCTGAGCATCAATGGAAGGCTTCGTCAGGTTGTCGGGTCAGTATGGCGTCTCGTGCCAAGCTACGGGTGGAGGGGGCTGCGGTGGTCGGCCCAGCGAACTTCGAGTTCAAGTTGGCGGGCAACCTGGAGCAATAGATGCTCAGATCCGTAGGCCGCTACCAACTGGATGCCGATCGGCAGCCCGGTGCCGGTACGGGCGAGCGGCAATGAGATCGCGGGCTGGCCGGTCGTGTTGAACGGGGCGGTCAGCGTCGAATACGCCAGGGTGGTGAGAATCGCTGCGGTGGGGTCTGGTGCGGTGGCCGACATCTCACCGAGGCGCGCCGGTGGTCGCAGGCAGGTCGGCGCCAGCAGAAGGTCGTGTCCGTCAGCCCACCACTGCGCCATCAAGCGGCGGAACCTCATCATTGCGTCGCTGCTGCGCGTCAGCTCCAGGGCCTCCATTCGACGGCCTCGTTCGGCGAGTCGCCAGGTCATTGGTTCGACATCCTCTGGCGTGATGTCTCGGCCGATCCATTCGCCGAACTGCTCCAGCGAATGGGCGACCCCTACGGCCCAAGCGGGGCCGAACGAGCCGATCAGCTCCTCGTCGTGCAGCGCCGCGGGGGATTCATCGTCGACGCTGTGGCCCAGTCGTTCCAGCAGAGAGGCGGACTCCTGCACCGCAAGGGCCACCTCCGCATCGATTGCGACCCGGCTGCGGATCGAGTCGGCCAGCATGCCGATCCGCAACGTCGGCGGCGCCTGGTTGATCAACTCGGCATACGGGGCCACCGGAGCAGGGGCGGTCACGCCGTCGCCCGGAAACGGCCCTGCGGTGGCGTCCAGGATCGCCGCGCTGTCACGCACCGTGTGGCACACGACGTGTTGAACGCTGTTGCTCCACTCGTCGTTGTGCGGACCCTGGGAGATGCGTCCCCGACTCGGCTTGAGGCCGACCAGACCGCACATCGCGGCGGGGATCCGAATCGACCCGCCGCCGTCGCTGGCGTTGGCGGCCGGGAGCATTCCTGCGGCCACCGCGGCCGCGGCCCCGCCCGATGAGCCGCCGGGGCTGCGAGACAGGTCCCAGGGGTTGCGGGTGGCGCCATAGGACAGCGGCTCCGTCGTGGCCGCCAGCCCCATCTCGGGGCTGTTGGTGCGCCCGCACAGCACGAAGCCGGCTCGGCGGTAGGCCGTGGTGATGTTGGCGTCGAAGGAGGCCGTGTGACCGGCATTCTTGAGGCCGAGCACGCCCAGATGGAACGGGTCGCCCTCAGAGCACGGCCAGAGGTCTTTCAGCAGCATCGGGACTCCGCGGAACGGTCCGTCGGGGAGTTCGGACTGTGCGACGGCCCGGGCCTTCTCGAAGCTCGGTTGGATCACCGCGTTGATCTGCGGATCGATCCGCTCGATGCGGTCGATGGTGTCGTCGATCAACTCGACGGGGCTGATCTGTCGGGTCCGCACCAGTTCGGCGAGCCCCACAGCATCGACGCGGGCTAATTCGGATCTGTCAGGAGTGTCGACCATGGCCGAGACTCTAGAGCCCTGCAGAGTGACAGGCGGAGTCGAACCACAGGCGGAGCGGACCACGGCGGGAGAAACTCCTTGAGGCCGAGCGGATTGACGCCGAACGCGACCGCGACCGAGCGAGGCCGTGGCCCGAGCGGCCCGTGAGCGCAGCGAACAGGAGCGGAAAGACAACGGGGGTTCAGGGCCGGGCACGTAGGCTAGAGGCTATGAGCATGTCTTCAGATGGAGTCGCACTGGAAGAGGGGCTCTCGGTCGAACTCGACTTCGACAAGGTCGCCAAGATCGGCCGGGCCGGACATCAAGTCGTCCCGGTGGTGCTCCAGGACGCCGATTCCGGCGAGGTTCTGTTCATCGGCTACGCCAACGAGCAGGCTTTTTCAGCGACGCTCGAACGACGTTCAGCGGTGCTGTACTCGACCTCGCGCCAGGAACTGTGGCACAAGGGGGCGACGAGTGGAGACACCCTCGAGGTGGTCGACGTGAAGGTCAACTGTGAGCAGAACAGCCTGTTGTACCGCGTCCGCAAGGCAGGCACGGGCGTGTGCCACACCAAAGACGAGAACGGCAGTACCCGCCCGACCTGCTACTACCGCACCGTGACCGATCCGGACTCGCTCGCGTTCGGCTGAGCAATGACCGTACGCCCCGACCTTGAAGAGTTCCGCTCGCTGGCGCGGTCGCACCGCATCGTTCCGGTGTGGCGCAACGTTCTCGCCGATCTCACCACCCCGGTCAGCGCCTTCGCCAGGGTGGTCGGCGAGGACGAGGGCTTCCTGCTCGAGTCCGTGGACGGCGGTGACCGTTGGAGCCGCTGGTCGTTCGTTGGTCGCCGCCCCCTCGGAACGCTCGTCGCGCAGGACGGACGAATCACCATCGAGGGCGACCTCGGCATCGACATAGACGCCGAGGGGGGCATACTCGACGCGCTGGAACGGTTATTGGACCACTACGAGGCGCCCGACATGGAAGGCCTGCCGCCGCTGCACAGCGGGCTGATCGGCTACCTCGGGTACGACGTTGTCCGCGAGGTGGAGCACCTGCCCGACGTCGCGGACGACGACCTCGGCCATCCCGACGCAGTCGTTTCAATAATCGGTGAACTCGCTGCCTACGACCATTGGCAGCAGCGCGTGACGCTGATCGCCAACGCGGCGATCCCGCAGGGCGCTGACGACGCCGCGATCGAAGCGGCGTACCATGACGCCGTAGCACGCCTCGAATCGCTGGGACGAGCGGGATCGAGGGCCTTGGAGGAGCCGCTGTTCAGCCCGGCGGAGGGCGACGAGGAGATGCCCGAGTTCACGTCCACGATGTCGAAGTCGGACTACTGCGCGGCTGTCGAAGCGGCTCGCGAGCACATCCTCGCCGGCGACGTCTTCCAGGTCGTGCTGGCCCAGCGGTTCGATGTGTCCTTCGACGCCGACGCGTTCGATCTGTACCGAGTGTTGCGCCAGTTGAACCCGAGTCCCTACATGTACTTCCTGCGCCACGGCGACCTGGAGATCGTGGGCGGATCGCCTGAGCCGATGGTGCGGCTCCAGGACCGGCGGGTCGTCTCCCGGCCGATAGCGGGCACCCGCAAGCGGGGCAGAACCGAGGAGCACGACCGCCGGCTGGCGGCAGAACTACGCGAGCACCCCAAGGAGATCGCCGAGCATGTGATGCTCGTGGACCTCGCCCGCAACGACATCGGACGGGTCATCGAGTTCGGGTCCCTGACCGTGGACGAGATGATGACCCTCGAGCGTTACAGCCACGTCATGCACCTCACCTCGCAGGTGTCGGGCGATCTGCGCGACGGCGCTACCGCCATCGACGTGCTGCGCGCCACTCTGCCGGCGGGCACGCTGTCGGGGGCGCCCAAGGTCCGGGCCATGGAGATCATCGACGAGCTTGAACCGGTGAAGCGCGGTCCCTATGGGGGAGTGGTCGGCTACCTCAACTTCTCGGGCTGCATCGACACCGCAATCACGATCCGCACCATGCTGGTGTCCGGCAACCGCGCCACGGTCTGTGCCGGTGCGGGAATCGTCGCCGACTCGGTGGCAGAAGACGAGCATTCGGAGTGCCTGAACAAGGCCAGAGTCCTGCTGGCGGCAGTTCCTGTTGCGAGACGGATGCACGAAGCCCGTGCTGCCGGCAGAGTCGCCGAAAATGATGTCGGGCACGATGCCGGTCAATGGGACCGGTCCGGGAGTTGACTCCGGGATGCTCGCCACGATTGTTGACCGCGATGCAGTGGAAGTGACTGGTCGAGACGCCGCGGCCTATCTGCAGGGTCAGATTTCCCAAGACGTCGACAGCATCGCAGCAGGTGCCTCGGCCTGGTCCCTGATTCTGGCGCCGAGCGGCAGACTCGCCGCCTGGTTTCGACTGCATCGAGTCGGGGAAGCCCGTTTCTTCATCGATGTCGAAAGCAACTGGGCTGCACCGCTCGTCGAACGACTTGAACGGTTCAAGCTTCGTACCGCGGTCGACTTCCAGATCCTTGAGGGTTGGCGGATGCTCTCACTGCGCAACCATGATGCCGATTCGAAGTCACCCGATTCAGCGGAGTCGGGGAGGACGATTCAAGCGACGCTGTCGGCTGTGGTCCGGTGGCCTGGCCTTGCGGGCACGGATCATCTCGGGAAGGGACTGGCCGTGCCCGCAGGGGTCGAAGTCGACGACGCTGCTTTTGAACAGGCGCGCATTCTCGCCGGGTTGCCCCGACTCGGCCTTGACATGGGTGAGAACACGATCCCGGCAGAAGGTGGAGCACGTCTCATAGAAGCATCTGTGAGTTTCTCCAAGGGTTGCTACACCGGCCAGGAGTTGGTGGCTCGGATAGACAGTCGCGGCGGCAACGTGCCGCGCCCGCTTCGAGTGTTGATCGCTGAGCAGACCCCGGAGGTCGGTGCAGTCGTCACTTGCGACGGTGCAGAAGTGGGAGTGGTCACCTCCGCGGCAGGATCGGTGGCGATGGCTCCGCTGATGCGCAAGGTCACGCCGGGCATGTCTGTCTCGATCCACGGAATCTCAGCAATCGTCCAAGAACCCGCGTAGAGGCCGAGCGAACAGGTGGGACAACGCGGCCCGTACGGTACGAGGCCGTGGCCCGAGCGGCCCGTGAGCGCAGCTAACAGGAGCGGGAGCACCCCCGCTTCGACGCGACGCACCTGCCACCTGTTCGCGTTCGTTCGTAGAGCCTCGACGCCGCTGCCGCGCCCCCGATTGTTCGCGGCGCCGCGAACCGACCTAGAGTCAGTGCATGTCCAAAGTTTCAATAATCGCGAAGATCCCACTCAAACCCGGCACTAAAGGTGAGTTGATCGCCGCCTTCACGCCGATGTTGGAGCAGGTCAACAAAGAAGCTGGGACTGAGATCTACATTCTCTGTGAGAACCAGACCGACGAGAACGTGGTGTGGGTGTATGAACTCTACCGCGACTCGAGAGCAATGGAAGAGCACAGTTCATCAGACGCCATGGCCAAGATGCTGGGAGCAGTCGGCGGACTGGTCGAGGGCGATTCGGAATTCCACATCCTCAGCCCGATAGCAGGCAAGGGCCTCTGAGCGGCCGCAGTGGCCTGAGCGCCTCGTGGCGCTAGCGTCGAATACATGTTCATCAAGATCTGCGGCATCACGAGCGAACAGGACGCGCTCCTAGCGGCCGCACTGGGCGCGGACGCAGTCGGCTTCGTGTTCGCGCCCTCACCGCGTCGAGTGGCTGTGGACCGTGCTCGAGACATTGCGCGTCGGCTTCCAGCCGAGATGCTCACGGTCGGAATTTTCCGTGACGAACTCCCCGATCGTGTGGTGGAAATCATGAACCGCGCCGGTTTGGGAGCGGCTCAGTTGCATGGTCATGAACCACCCGAGGCCGCGCGGGATGTCCGCAGTCGCGTATCACGAATGATCAAAGGTTTTTACGCTGCAGACCCCGGCCTGTCAGACGTCGCCTCCTACGGTGCTGATGTGGCTCTCATCGACTCGCCGACACCGGGAGGGGGAGAAGTGTTCGACTGGAGCCTCGTTGAGAATGTGCCGCTCTCAGGCATCCCACTGTTGTTGGCCGGGGGTCTCGACGCTGACAATGTGCGTAGCGCGATCCATGAGGCTGCTCCATGGGGCGTCGACGTCTCAAGTGGTGTTGAACGCTCGCCCGGAGAAAAAGATCCGGTCAAGCTGCGACGCTTCATAGACGCCGCGCGCGCAGCCTTCACCGAGGTGCGCATGCGCGACCGGGTCGAGGTGACTGACGCCTACAACTGGGAGGATGATCTCTGATGTCGGCGGAGGCGAATGGGCACGCAGCACAAGCAACGAATGTCATGGCTGACCCCACCCCCGAAGGACGGTTCGGAGATTTCGGCGGCATGTACGTTCCGGAGACTCTGGTACCGGCTTGCCAGGAACTCGACCGCGCTTTTCGTTCGGCTCGGGCCGACCCGTCATTCCGGACTGAACTCAAGAACCTGTTGACGCATTACGCCGGACGACCATCGCCTGTCACACAGTGCGAGAATCTCAGCGAGGAGTTGGGTTGCAGGATTCTGCTCAAACGTGAAGACCTGAACCACACCGGCAGCCACAAGATCAACAATGTGTTGGGGCAGGCCCTGTTGGCCGAACGCATGGGCAAGACCCGCTTGGTAGCCGAGACCGGAGCAGGTCAGCACGGCGTAGCCACAGCGACTGCAGCGGCCTTGTTCGGCATGGAATGCGTTGTCTACATGGGCACGGTCGACATTGGCCGTCAAGAACTCAATGTCTTTCGGATGAAACTGCTCGGAAGCGAGGTGCGTGCGGCACAGTCAGGTTCGCAGACCCTGAAGGACGCCGTCAACGAGGCGATGCGACACTGGGTCGCAGCCGTTGAGTCCACCCACTACTGCTTGGGTTCGGTGATGGGTCCGCACCCGTACCCTTGGATGGTCCGTGAATTCCATCGCGTCATCGGTGACGAGGCTGCTGCACAGTGTGCTGAGTTGTTGGAGGGCGGCAACCCTGAGGTGGTAGTGGCCTGTGTCGGTGGCGGCTCCAACGCCGCGGGCATCTTTTCGGGTTTCGTAGACACGGAAGCTGCTCTGGTTGGCGTGGAACCAGCGGGTGGAGCCGCTGTGGGGCGGGCTGTTCCGGGAATCGTCCACGGTTCGCAGAGCTATTTGATGCAGGACGAATGGGGTCAGGTGCTTGAAGCCCAGTCGATCTCAGCAGGACTCGACTATCCGGGTATTGGCCCGGAACACGCCCATCTTGCTGCCATAGGCCGCGTGCGCTACGAACCTGTCAGCGACGCGCAGGTCGTTGAAGCGTTCAAGTTGTTGGCGCGTACCGAGGGGATTATCGGCGCACTTGAATCAGCTCATGGCCTGGCCTGGATCATGCAGGCACGCGACGAGCTAAAGGGCAGGACGGTGCTGTTGAACCTCAGTGGGCGAGGCGACAAGGACGTCGCACAGATGATGGACTTGTCAGCGTGACCGGGGCACTCGAATCGGCACTGCGGGAACAACGTGACAACGGCAAGAAATGTCTCGTCCCCTATCTCACAGGCGGGCTCGGTGACAGGTGGCTTGAAACGGTGCAGGCCGCAGCAATGGCGGGAGCCGACGCTGTAGAGATCGGGATCCCATTTTCAGACCCGGTAATGGACGGCCCCACGATTCAACTCGCCAACGACACCGCACTGTCGACGGGTGCTACTCCCCAGTCGGTCCTCGACCGGCTCCGTGGAGCGGACATAGGCGTTCCGATCGCGGTTATGACCTACGGCAACATCGCCTATCGGATGGGTTACCGACGTTTCGCGTCACTGCTGGCGCAAAGTGGAGTATCGGGTTGCATCCTTCCGGACGTTCCCCTCGAAGAGATCGGACCCTGGACCGCCGCAGCCGACGAGGCGCGCGTCGAGACGGTATTGCTGGCTGCCCCTACATCTCCCGACGACCGTCTCGTATGTATTGCCCGACGTTCGCGCGGGTTCGTCTACGGGGTCGGCATGCTCGGTGTCACCGGCGTCCGCAGCCGGCTTGCCGACAGCGCCAAAGTGATCGCTGAACGGCTTAAACAGGCAACCGACCGACCAGTGCTGGTGGGTGTGGGTGTAGGAACCCCGGAGCAAGCCGTTGAAGTGTGCGAAGCGGCCGATGGAGTGGTGGTGGGTTCCGCGGTGGTGCAACGAATGCTCGACGGTGGCGGTCCGGAGGGCGTGTCTGAGTTGATCGAAGAGTTCCGGTCAGCACTCGACCAATATTTCTGAGTCGGCTGGAGGATCCGAGCATGGACCACGATCTGATCATTGTAGGCGGAGGCGCAGCCGGTCTCGGTGCAGCCCGGGCGGCTCGTTGGTCGGGCGCCGATGTTGCGCTGGTCAGCGACAGTCCGTTGGGCGGTGAGTGCACCTTCAGTGGATGTGTCCCCTCCAAGACTCTGATAGCGGCTGCGAGGGACGGCTTGGGTTTCTCTGAAGCCATGAGTCGAGTCGCCGGGACTGTCGAACGTATAGCGGCCACTGAGAACGCCGATGTGCTGCGTTCGTCGGGAGTGCACGTCATCGAGGGACGGGCAAGACTCGCTGCTCACGACACTGTTGTGGTGGACAACCGCCGAATTACAGCACCACGCTTGATAATTGCGACCGGAAGTCGCCCCGTGATCCCCTCAATACCGGGTGTCGAGAATATCGAGGTGCTGACCAACGAGGAGATTTTCGGTGTCTCGAGCGCCCCCGCAACCCTGGGCGTTGTCGGTGGTGGCGCGATCGGTTGTGAACTGGCTCAAGCGCTTGCTGGCCTGGGCATAGAAGTGACCTTGTTCGAATCGCAACAACGGTTGCTGCCCAGTGAAGAGCCCGCCGCGTCGCAAGTCGTCACTCAAGGGTTGCGAAGTGCCGGTGTAGATGTTCGCGTGGGTACTTCCATAGAGCGTGTCGAACCTTCAGGAGGATCAGTCACGATTGTGTCCGCCGACGGCTCGGTCCAAGTTGAACGGCTTTTGGCGGCTGTTGGTCGTAAGCCGAATTCAGCCGGCATGGCCCTCGAAGAGATCGGCGTGAAGTTCGATTCTCGCGGACATGTCGAAGCGGACGATCGCCTGCAGACCAATGTGCGCGGGATCTTCGCGGCAGGTGACGTCACCGGCAAGTTGTCGTTCTCTCATGCTGCTGACGAGATGGGCCGCCTTGCCGTCGGCAATGCACTGAAGAAAGGCTTGCGGGGCAGATTCCTGACGCATCGGATACCTCAGACGATCTTCACTGCACCCGAAGTGGCGAGGGTCGGCATGACCGAGGCTGAGGCAGTCCGACGTCGAGGACGAGTCGCTGAGCTGCCGCTCGATGAGATGGACCGGGCGATCACCGATGGAGCAACGGAGGGTTTCATCAAGATCATTGCGGGTCCACGACGCCTCACGAACAATGCCCTCGGTGGAAAGGTCCTCGGTGCAACGATCGTGGCGCCGCGCGCGGGGGAGATGATCCACGAGATTGCCTTGGCGATGCGTGCGGATCTGTTCACCGGTCGGTTGGCTCAAACAGTCCATGCTTACCCGACTTGGTCGATTGGAATCCAAAAAGCGGCGGCACAGTTCTTTGGCGAAATCGAAGGTCGCCGTGCTCGGCCGGCCCAGCGCTGAGGGTGCTCTGCGAACTGAAACCTGCTTGGAACGAGCGCGAACAGGCGGCCAGTGCGCCGCGTCGAAGCGGGGGCAGTCCCGCTCTTGTTCGCTGCGCTCACGGGCCGCCCGGGCCACGCCCCCGTACCGTGCGGGCCGCGTCGACTCAGCTGTTCGCTCGGCCTCTCAGGAGTTGTCGAGGCGGCGGCCCAGAGTTCCCGATACACCGGGAAGTTGCGTTTGGACTCCGTAGCTCCCGCAATGCTCGGTGAAACGCTGCATCACGATTTCTTCGGCTTCGTTCCAGTCGGTGGCCCGCAGACCGTCGAGATGTCGGTTGTAGTGCTGGTCGAAAACGATCACTTCGTTGCCTGCCGTACGCAGAGCCTCGACGTTGTGCGGGGCGTCGTCGATGTAGAGATCGGCTTCCACCTCTGGTTTGGCGCCCAAGAAGCACAGATCCCGGTAGGGGATGCCGACCCTGTCCAGCCATGCCACGGTGTCGCCGGCGGCGGCTTGGTGCCCCCAGTTGACGTACAGACGATGGGTGATTATCCGTATCCAAACCCCGGCGTCGGACAACCGCCACAAAGTCTCGGCGGCGCCGTCGATGACCTCCAGGTCTCGGAACATGCGCCCTTCGGTGACTGCATACCGGTGGTGGTCCTCAAAATCATCTGGGCCGAATCCCCACTCTTCGAAGTTCCAGCCCCGATCCAGCGTCAGCGATTCTTCTGGCACCCCCAAACGTTTCGCGACTATCCGTCTGAATCCGAGCGTGTGTTCCGCGCAGACCCCGTCAAGGTCGACGCCGAGCACGAAGATCTCAGGCAAGGCGAACTCTCAGGAGGCGGTGAGACCGCTGTCGGCGTTGATTATGGCACCGTGAATGTTGGCAGCCTCATCAGATGCGAGGAATGCGAAAAGTGCGGCAATGTGTTCGGGTTTACCCATTGGGCGAAAACCCGTCGTTCGTTTCAGGAGGGTGAAGTCGATGTTCTCCGCTAGTTGATAGTTGCGGTTCATGGGCGTATCAGTCACGCCCGGGGCGATGGCGTTGACGCGGATCGGCTCCTTGACGAATTCCATTGCCAACGCTCGGGTCATCTGCACTACCGCACCTTTGGTGGCACAGTAGGGCACCAGATAGGCCGTACCCATAAAACCTGTATTCGAGGCGATGTTGATGATGTTCCCCCTGCCGGCGAGGATGTGGGGGAGTGCCGCCTGACACATGAAGAAAGTGCCTTCGACGTTGATGGCGAACATCGTGCGCCAATCGTCGGTGGTCACATCAACGGCGTGTTTCATCCAGGAGACAGCGGCGATGTTGCCGAGCACGTCGAGTCGTCGGTGCTGTTCGACGCATTCGGCGATAGCTGCGCGGCATTCCGCCGGGTCTGCGATGTCGGTCGCTCTGGTGGTCATCGTTCCACCTCCTGTGACTGTGTCGGCGATTTCGGCGGCCACGTCATCGAGGCCTTCGGCGTTGATGTCCATGCCGAACACGGTCGCGCCCTCAGCAGCGAGCCGCAGCGCGACGCAGCGTCCCATGCCACTGGCAACTCCAGTCAGGGCTGCGACTCTGCCTGCGTAGCGGCCGTCGACGAAGGTGGCTCCTGGTTGTTGTTCAGACATTCGTCCTCTCCTTTTTATTCAGCCGTCAGACCACCGTCAGCGCTGACGATGCTGCCGTGAACGTTGTCGGCTTCGTCGCTGGCTAGAAAAGCGAACAGCGAGGCGATCTGTTCGGGTTGACTGGGGGGTCGGATGCCTATGTAAGGCGCCATGATGGCATAGTCAGCGTCCTCGAGAACTTTGAAGTTGGCAGTCAATGAGGTGTCGACACCACCGGGGGCGATGGCGTTGACGCGGATCGGGTGTTTCACGAACTCCATGGCCAGAGCCTTGGTCATGGTGACGATCGCTCCCTTGGTAGCGCAGTAGGGGACTGTGTAGGCCTGTCCCATTATTCCTGCATTCGAAGCAATGTTTATGACATTGCCTTCACGTTCGATGATGTGGGGGAGCGCTGCTTGGGTCAAGAAGAACACGCCTTTCAAGTTGACGTCGTTCATCGAGTCCCAGTCTTCTTCGGTGACTTGATGAACGTGGCGTTGGTTGGCGACACCGGCGATGTTGCCGAGCACGTCGATGCCGCCACAGGTGCTTACGCAGGCCTTCACAGCGGCACGGCATTCGCTGACCGAGCCGACGTCGGTGACACGTGAGGACATCTTCTGCCCCTCGTCGATGATCCCCGCCTCGGTTTGCGCCAACCCCTCAGCGTCAATGTCAAGGCCGAATACGTGAGCTCCTTCAGCTGCGAGGCGTTGGGCTGTCGCCCGCCCGATTCCGGATGCCGCTCCAGTGAGGAGTGCAACTTTGTCGATGTATCGATTCACGCAGTGGATCGTATCGGTCGGAGTGCCGTTGGGGCCAAATGGGGGCTACCGTCACCCGAATGCCGGGTAGCCGAAAAGACATGTCGCATCCTTTGGAACTCAATCAGGAGCTCCGTGAGTTGATCGAGGTTGTTCGTACCGCTGATCTCAACGGGGCGGATCTTGTTGGCCCGATCGCTCAGGTCCGTGCGTTGCGAGCCGATCTGGAGCCTCTAGTGCTCCCCGGAGTGCGAATGCAGGCTGCGTTGGCTTATGACGATTCAAACCTGGACGCCCCAAGCCTGCAAGAACCCTTGGAGAAGACTGGGGAACTGCTCGCCGAAGCGAGCCTCGGAGCAGACAATCCCTCGGACTTCTTTCCCTACAGCCCGCTTGTGGGCCTGCTCAATCCGATATCACCACCTGCGACCATGCGAAGGGTTCCTGTCGACAACGGCTTTGAGATCCATGGTGAAGTGATGTTCTCAACGGCCTTCAATGGGCCGCCCGGCTGTGTCCACGGGGGAGCCGTCGCGGCGTTGTTCGATGAGTTGCTCGGGTGTGCCTGCGTAGTGAACGGAATCGGCGGTTTTACTGGAACGCTCACGGTCGTCTATCGCACGCCCACACCCTTGGGGACTTCGCTCACCCTGCGTGGTTGGCATGACCGCAGCGAAGGAAGGAGAGTGTTCGCCAAAGGAACACTTCATGACGGTGACACGCTGTGTGCTCGAGCCGAAGGAATCTTCGTTCAGTCCCGGAGTCTTCCCAATCCGATCGGCTGAGGCTCGATCATTCGCCCGGAGTCTGTGCCGACCCATTGATCTGCCTATTGATCTGCCCATTGATCTGCCCATTGATCTGCATTTCGTAACCGCTCTGTTCTGGTTCGTCGTCGATCAACTCGGCTGGGAACCCCGCAGCGCGGAAGCTGTGCCCAGTCGATTCTTCACAACGTTGCACAACCCGGGGACTCAGCGCACGCGAGCCGTATCTTGCTGCTGCGTCGTCGAACATTTCGGCCACGACCGGGGCAACTTCAAGCGGCAAGTCCGCCCGTTCTGCAAGGCTCAAAAATAGACTCATGTCCTTCTGTACAAGATCGAGGGTGAAACCGATGTCATAGGAGCCGTTCAAGATCACTTGCCCTTCCGTTTCATGCACGAAAGACGTTCCTGATGAGATGCGGATCGCTTCATAGGTGGTGGCCAAGTCCATTCCTGACTGCTGTGCCACCGCGAAGGCCTCACCGATCGACGCAAGGTTGACTGAGGCCAGGTAGTTGGTCACGACTTTGAGGATCGAAGCTGATCCCAGCGGGCCGGTGTGCAGAATTCTGCGACCCATCATCGCCAGAATCGGCAGGCCCGAATCGAACGCTTCCCGGGACCCGCCGCAAAATATTGAGATGTTCCCGGTTGCGGCTCTATGACAGCCTCCCGAAACCGGGCACTCGACCGCGGTGGCGCCTCGAGCATGCGTCAGTTCTCCAAGACGACGAACTTCGGATTCGTCCGTTGTCGACATCTCCATCCAGAGCTTGCCGGCGCCGAGTCCGCTCAACACGCCGTTTGCGCCCTCCATCACTTCAGCGCAGACTGCGGGTGAAGGCAGACAAGTGATGACTGCATCGCAGAGTTCGGCGAGCGCTTCGGGCGACGGTGATTTCGTCGCACCCCGCTCGACGAATGACTCCACGACCGCTTGATCGAGGTCGTGAACCACAAGGTCGACTCCGTTGCGCAACAGACTTCCGGCGAGTTTGCTGCCGAGGTTGCCCAGTCCGATAAATCCGATCTTCGGGTCGAGTCCAGTCTTCATAGTGTACTCCGGGTGTCATCGTTGAAGGGGAGCGCGAGCGTAGCAACCTGGATTTCAGTTGTGTCGAGGGTTGTGCGGGTAGTGGGCCAAACGCCGGAGTTCTCCGTGTTGGCGGGCGCAAACCCCCCACCAGAGTTCTTGCGGGTCGTCGGTTTGGATGTCGTTCGACTCAGCGTCGACGACGAACCAGCTGCCCGTAACCAACTCGGCTTCCAGTTGGCCCCCGGTCCAGCCTGCGTAACCAGCGAACAACCGTACACCCTGTAATCCGGGAACGTCAGCTGGGGACAGTTCAAGGTCTACTGTTCCGATGTCGTCGACGATCCGACTCCAGCGTTCGTTGCCGAACTCGGGCCCACGTGACGCCAGCGCTATCACTGACGACGGTGAAACGGGGCCCCCGAGAAACAACACGGCGGGTTCTGTCGCTTGGTCCGCCCAACTTTCAATGGCGGTCGACACCGGCAGTCCGCTCGGACGGTTCAGGATCACGCCGACTGCTCCATCGTGATTGTGTTCGAGCATGAATACCACGGAGCGATTGAAATTGTCGTCGAGCAGTGCCGGTGCGGCGACCAGCAGCCTTCCTCGGGTTGAATCTTGCATCGCTGACAGTTTCGCGTGGTCTGAAGGCGGTTGTCACCCCGATCCGCCGTTCGCGCTGAGCGACGCACCGAGGGGCCGGGCGAACAGGCGGCGATTCGACATGATTCTGACCATGCGGCCCAGCGAAGCCGTGCCCGAGCGGCCCGCCCTCGGCCTCGCGGCCCGTGAGAGCAGCGAACAGGAGGCAGGAGTCGAACGCAGCCAACAACAGCGGGAAGGACGCGCCGCGCCCTGAGGCGGCATCACCCACCCGCGCACGTCCTAAGGGGTGTCCTTCCAGTCGTCCCCGTAGTCGAAGAGCAGTTCTTCGCCGGGATTCAGGCCGCGAAGCGCATAGAGGTCCGGTCCGTCGAAATAAACGTTGGGGGAGCGGCTGTGGTTCAGAAATCGAAGGTCGCCGACCCCGTCGATGCCCTCCCATGTTCCATCATCGTCTTCTATCCACAGTACGAATCTGCCATCGACGGCTGTTCGTTCGCCGAAGTAGCGGCCGATGAAGGCTCCCTGTTCGATCCTGTCCAGGGCAAAGACGCCTGTGCCGTGCACCGGTGATTTCCCGAGCACGAGCGAATGGTTTGTTGCGGGTGAATCAGCCGCCGTCGTTGAATCCGTGTTTTCGGGTGAGGCGGACGTTTCAGACCGAATCGACAGCAGACTGCTCGCATCGGCAGTGTCCACAGGGGCGGGTCGATGCCTGCTGCCGGTAATCAGCGAACGGGCAACGGCTCGTTGGGCCAGTTCCTCGATGTCGCCTCGGAGCGGGTCGCGAAGCCAACCCTCCACTGAGGCAGCGTCGGGAAACGACAAGACCAGAATCGAGTCGGCTGTGCCCGTCCCTTGATCTGTATCAGCGATCCGACGTTCGAGGACACCGTCGTTTCGAGGCAGGAGCCGTATCAGGGCGCCGAGATACTCCTCGAAGTCATCAGGGTCTGCCCGGCTCCAGAGTTGCAGGGTGAGTTCGATGCGTCCGTCTCGTTGCACTACGAGCACAGTACCCAAAGAGCGCAGATTGTCGACAGGTGCAGACTTTCGCACTGGTCCCAACTCGGCAGCACAGCACTGCGGGCTCACCGAACATAGTATACTTTACATAACGGTGATTTCCGGCGTTGTCACGGTTCCTGGGACTGGAAGTCGCTTGACACCGAACTGGCCGATACGGTTTTAGTCCGTGGCTCGCAGGCTTGAAATTGAATTGACCTCCAATCGTTCTGACGGCAAATGGACATGGCGTGCCGCTGGAGCGAAACAACCGAAGGGAATCCTCGACGGTGCTCTCCTACCGGAGGGTACGGGGGTTGGAGATGTCGTTAAAGTTGAGGCTGATGCAACCCTTGACGGACTTGAGATCACAACTGTGCTGCCTGCCCGCGCGCCGAGGAGTCAGGCCCGAACACTGCCCTTGCTGGGATCGGGCCGCGATCAACCCCTGGTGACATCCCAGCTTGCCCCGAAAGCCCGCTCACGGGCTCGTGGCACAGACAACCGGGACACCGGCTCAACCGAACGGAAGCGCCCCGGTCGCAAATCACGGCGCGGTCGGGACACGGACCGCACAGAAGGCACGAAAGGATCGACTGCGAAACGGAGCAGCGGACGCGTCGATCGTGACACTTCCGCAGACGGCCAACAGCGAGCTGATCGCAGAGGCAGATCCCGTGATGCCCGGCGCAGCGACGCGAACCACGGTACCCCGCGAGACGAACGCCCCCGGAAGAGAAACGCTCGGACCCCTCAGGAACGTCCGAGACCACGCTCTGCACCCAAAGTTCCACGCCTGCGCCCCGGCAACAAGAACCGACGCGCTGCGCTTGCGGCCTTGCCGGAGATCCAACAGAGCCTCGCCGAAGAAGTTCTGAAGGGGGGTGTCCCCGGCGTGCGCAAAAGCATCGAACGGATGAACAAGATGGCCGAGATAGACGGTATTCCCAAGGTCAGATCGGAACCTCTGGTGGCATTGGCAGAAAAGATGTCACCAGTGTTGAAGTCGGCAGAGTGGCGAGATCGCGCCGAAGCAGCGATCGCGGGAATCGAGACGGTCGACTTACGAGACATCCGCAGCGTGGTGGTGGCAGCCGACAGTGGCGCTAGAGACGAAGAATCCCGTGAACTTGCAGCAGAACTCCGAGAAGGTCTGTCGACTCGCGTCGACCGTGAGCACCGCTTGTGGCTCAACGAAATCGCTCAACATTTGGCGGAGGGGCGGATTGTTCGTGCTTTGAGACTCAGCGGCCACCCCCCCAAAGCGGGTTCTCCGCTGCCGTTCGACATGGCTGAACGTCTGACCAGAGCAGCCTCGGAATCCTTGAACAGCGATGCCACTTCGCGACGCTGGGCGACTGTACTCGACGCTGTGGCATTCTCGCCTGTCCGTTCTCAAGTCACCCCCGAGGGACAACCTGCTAGAATTGATGATGAACTGCTCGCGGCCGTCCGAAAGTTGGCCTCGAAGGTTCCCGGGATTGCAGCGACTTTCGGCGTCGCCGCCTCGGGTCCACGTAAACGCCCTGAGACTGACCGGAGGATCGCACTGCCTCCTCCCCCACCAGAACCTGCTCCGATCGAAGCCGACAAATGATTGAATTTGAAATCGACGGTCCTGTTGCAGTCATCCGCCTTGATCGTGTTGAGGCTCGTAATGCCATCAACCCGGCGATGGCTCAAGCAATCGAATCGGCAATTGATCGCCTTGAAGAAGATGAAGGGTTGTGGACAGGCATACTGACCCACAACGGCCCAGTGTTCTGTGCAGGCGCCGACCTCAAAGAAATTGCCGCCGGCAACGGCAACTCTTTGAGCACAGAGCGCGGAGGATTCGCTGGAATCGTTCTTCGTGAGCGCACCAAGCCGCTCATTGCAGCTGTGGACGGCCATGCCGTCGCTGGAGGCACCGAAATCGTCTTGTCCTGTGATCTGGTGGTCGCGTCGACCGACTCACAGTTCGGAATCCCGGAAGTCAAACGCTCATTGGTCGCCGCCGCGGGAGGCCTGGTAAGGCTTCCTCGTGTGCTTCCTCCGAAAATTGCTATGGAGCTTGCCATCACCGGGGACACGCTTTCGGCCGGTCGCGCGCACCACTTCGGACTGGTGAACGAACTGTGCGACTCAGGCGAAGTATCAGCTGCCGCCAAAGCTCTAGCGGAACGGATCGCCGCCAACGCACCCTTGGCGGTACGGGAGAGCCGTCGGTTGATCCTTGAAGCACCGGGTCAAACTGACTTGGAGGGGATGATCGAAGGCGGCAGGGCGATCGCCCGCCTGGCAGGGACCGAAGACTACGCGGAAGGTCCCAGAGCCTTCATCGAGAAGCGTCCCCCGATCTGGAAGGGTCGCTGAAAATCAGATTTCGATTCCGAGGTTGAGAGCACGCGCAGACAGGTGACCGACCTCGCGGCGCAACGCTGTGTCTTCCGCTCTTGTTCGCTGCGCTCACGGGCCGTTCGGGCCACGGCCTCGTTCGGTCGCTACCGTGTCGTTCCGCCTGTTCGCTCGGCCTCTAAACCCGGGGTTGACTGCTCAGCGATCGATGGACCCGCAAGGCTCGAGCGGTGAGCCCGAAGGTCTCAAAAAAGTTTTTTGTTTCGCGATCTCCTGGAAGAGCGATCGAGTCGATGCCGATACACCCTTGTTCTTTGCACCATTGCTCAGCGAGTTCAAGGAGTGCCTCTCCGCATCCCACTCCGCGGGCGTCTGCAATAACGTAGATGTCGGTGATCTGGCCGAGGACACCGCCATCATGAAGCTCGACGAGATCAACGCCGGCGTAACCGACGATCGTTTCATCAATGCAGGCAACGGCCAGCAATCCTGACTCCATCGTCGCACGCAAACTGCTCGCGAGGGGTTCAGGGCGAGCTTCGCGTTGGGCCCAGACAGCCCCGCCGCGTCGAGGACGCATTTCTTCAATTGCCTCCGAACACAGCCGAATGACCTCTGGCAGATCGATCACCACAGCTCGGCGTGCGTCTATGTCCACGTTCAGTGCCTCGATGAGGTCATGTCGACGGTGGCGATTCCTCGAGCGAGCCCAGTTGTTGAATCCGGTTGGTTACAGTTCGGCGGTTCCGGTGCGTTTGCTCATGGCTGAGAATCTCATCAAGTTGAGTCCGGGTGAGTGTCTCCAATTTCGCTGGCAACTGTGCCGCGGAGTAAGAGTCGTAGTCCTCGATCGGCAAGGAGACGTCGTCTTCGCCCGGGGAGGCATGGTCATCGGGCTCGTCTGCCGACTCGTGGTCAGGAGTGGAGAGACCACCGAGCGCGACGCCTGCGGCATCGATCACTCGGTGGAACAACGGGGTCGACGCGTCGCTTCGCCGGCCGCCTGCAATTCTATTGGCGACTTGAACGAGCGCTACCTGCCCCCTGCCGCGATCGGCAAGCCTGGGAATCAGATCCTTGGCCTCCAACAACAAGCCGATGGGCGCATACACCAGCACATCAAGCAATTGCTCAGCGAAGTTCTCCTCGTTGCTCATGTGGCGCCGACAGGTCCACCGCAGTGCGGGCATTCATCATCAACCACGGCCCTGTTCACCAACAAGAAGCAGTGCGGGCATGAGAACTCGTTGTCTCCGCGGGCGACGACCGGTTCGACTTCGCCCGAAGCGTTGGGTGTGGACCTTGCTGCGGAGGTTTCTTCTTCGTCATCGTCGATCTGGTCGTCTCCTGCGGCGATACGTTCTTTCAAGATGGCGTCAAGATCAGCTTCAACATCGTCTTCGTCGTCGAGGTCGTCATCATTGAGGTCTTCATCTTCTTCGAGGTCCTCATCGTCGAGGTCCTCATCGTCGAGGTCTTTGTCCTCGTCGGTGTCATCGTCGAGATCATCGTCGTCGAGCTCGCCTGCTTCCAAGTCGGAATCGAAGTCGTCGAGAACTTCGTCGCCGGAGGTGCCGTCGTTGTCAGAGTCGTCTTCGTTCACAGTCGGTTCCTGAAACCAGTAATGTTTCGGCGGATCATAGACAATGCAGAGCGCGACGCAACCCCAGATGGAGGATTAGCCGAGATAGCGGTCCCGGCGACGTTTCTCTGCGCGTTGTTCTGCGGAGAGACGACCCAGGGCGATGTCAGACGAATGGTCGACGAAGCGCATCGCTTCAACCAGTGCGTGGTGTCCCGCCCTCTCCGCAATTTGAGAGTGCATCCGTTGGCAGATGCGACGATACGCCTCGTGACCTTGCGGTGTGGTGCGCAATTCAAGCATATGCATCGCCTCACGGGCATTGAACTGCATCGAGTAGCGGATTCGATACGCCAACGACACTGCGTAACAGGCGCTGTCGTGATAATCAGCCACAAGCGTGTTGTGAAGCGACTCGGACCGCGCCATTGCGGCGCGGTACTCCTCGGCTGCACCGGCTGCGTCGACTTCGCTTGGTACCACGTATCCGTGGCGCGGTGAAAGGGGTTGCCAGTCGATGGTGAGCATACGGTGACGTTGAAGATCGCGGAAAGCGCCGTAGTCCGACAGCACGTCGAAGCGGTAACCGGTGCGTTCGAATGCTCGTCCGGGCCGGTGGCGCCGGTTGTCTCGATGGCCGACGTAAGCCTTTATGACGTTGACGCGTTCCTGCACCGACATTCGGTGGACCCGCGCCTCGATCATCCGTTCAGAAAGCGATGTGTAGGGGTACAGGCAGGCTGTGACCACTTTGAGTTCACCCTCGGGATCGAAGTCGACGAGTTCCACAACGTCATCGTCGACGACTCCCCCAGTCTCGTAACCGAAAACTTGATCGCTGACTGCTTCCATCGAGTCGCGTGTATCAGACAGGTAGTCTGTAGTTCGCACTCCCCGATCCGGAAGATCGACGCGCTTCAGGAACGATGGGACCACCTTACGCAATTCGGTCAGCATCAATTCCGCATAGGCACGGGATTCGGGCAGGGGATGGCTTCTCATTCGCAACAGCAGAGCCTCGTAAGCCTGGCCGCTTCCGTATATGCCCACGTTGGATAATGAAGCGGCGGGCAACATTCCGCGGATCGCGTCGAGCGCGCGCGCCTTTATGGCGATGCGGTAGGCGAAATCGCTGTCACCATCCTTCTTCGGCACCACCTCACGAAAGAAAGTTTGCATTTTCGGGATCAGTTGCGAGTAGGCCTCAAAGATTCGGTCCATGTCTGCCACGTAACGCGTGCCCAACGGCGAACTCAAGATCTGTGGATCACGGTAGTAGCGGTACCGCCCACCCAATCGCTGGTCATACGCGATGTAACGGGTGCTCTGCTCCAGGTACGCCATGAGCCGCCCCCATTCCAGAACCTTGGTCAAGATGTTGGAAGCCTGTTCGCAGGCCAAATGGACACCACCGAGCTGGGCCACGCTGTCGTCGCCGTATTCAAAGAAGACTCTGTCGTACAACTCTTCGGCACGGCGCAGTCCAACCGTCGCGTCGATGGTCTGGTCTCCTTCAATGTCGAGATCGCCGACGAACTCTTGAAGAAACAGTCGCCGGAGGCTCATAGGCGAACGTGAATATCTCGCAAAGAGCGCTCCTTTCACGACTTCGGGAAGGTTGACCAAAGCGAAGACTGGTTGATCGAGATTCGTGAAATAGCGACGAAGAATGTCGGCCTCGTCGGCGCTGAAGTCCTCGGCGATGTAGACCGTCATTCGTGCGGACCTTATCCGCCGGGTGTGAATGTGCCGCGGATGGTCGGCAATGCTTCGGGGTGTCCCCAACAGTCGACGATGGTCATCGCCATGTTGAGAGCACCATCGACGACCGCTTGATCTGCTGTGGGCGAACGGGCGTGTTCTGCGAATTCCGGAGTGTGGATGGCCACACCCTTCGGAGCTACTTTGATCATTGGGTGGATCGAGGGGACAACATGACTGACATTGCCCATGTCGGTGCTGCCTACAACGATTCTCTCGTTGTTTTGAGGACCCACGACCCGGCCGTTCGCTGTTGAGTTGTTCACGTAGAGTTCAAGCAGTGCAGTGTTGTCGATCATGTTGTGATACGGCGGGTCCCTCCAAACGCTGTGCATCTCACAATCGGCTGCGGCGGCGCCGGCTTCGAGACAGGCGATGAAGCGTTCTTTGAGGCGTTCAAGGCTGTCGATGTTGCCGGATCTCACGTACCACTGTGCCGCTGCAGAGGAGGGGACGATGTTCGGTTTGTCGCCGGCTCGGGTGAATATGCCGTGGATACGCTCGTTGGGGCGGATGTGCTGCCTCAATGCGGCTACTGCGTTGTAACCGAGCACGGCTGCGTCTAGAGCGTTTCTTCCCGAATGGGGCGCGGCTGCCGCGTGGGAGGCCTCGCCTCGATAGGCGACGTCGACGGTATGGACCGCGATCACTTCCATCCTCTCTATGTCGTGATCGGCTGGGTGGACCATCATGGCCGCGGCGACGTCGTCGAACGCTCCCCTGCGGATCATGAACTCTTTTCCGCCGCCGCCTTCTTCGGCGGGGGTGCCGAGAATTGCCACACGTCCACCCAGTGCCTCCGCCACCGTTGCCGCGGCCAGACCCGCACCGAGTCCCGCGGCGGCGATTACATTGTGGCCGCAGGCATGACCGATTCCGGGAAGTGCGTCGTACTCGCAACACACCGCGATAGTGGGGCCTCCGGTTCCGGCCCGGGCGTCGAAAGCGGTGGAGAGATCGTATGCGCCGCGTTCAACGGACAGCCCTTCGGATTCAATGGCACTGGTCAGGATCTCATGCCCATGATGCTCTTCGAACCCGAGTTCCGGATTGGCGTGAAGCGAATGGGATATCTCCAGCAACTTTGAAGAAAGACGCTCCACTTCGGTCCGGACCCTCTGCTTCGCCTCGATGACGTCCATCCGGTGATTCTAGGGCTGTACTCCTGACGCCGGGTTGTTCACGTCTGGAAATGTGAGTGGGCGGTTCGATACTGGTCTAGATCCAGACGTTGAGGACTCCTGGCTCGACTCTGATGCTCAAGGTCCTGGCTCTGCCGACCCTGATTCCGTCGAGGATCACCGGAGTGGGGTCTTCGAGTTCCAATTGGGCTGCTCGGCAGCGGCGAAATTTGATTCGAGGGTGGGGCAGGTGTGTTCCCGAACGCAGCCTGGAGCGGGCTTTCAAGCGCTCCGAGAAGCCCAGATCGGCTTCGAGGAGATCCAATCGTCCATCTCCGGGGTGGGCTCTGGGGGCGATGTTGTAGTCGCCGATGAAAGCCGCGTTCGCAGCTATCACAATCGGGCCCCGCCACCAGGGGCGGCGTGCCACGAGATGGGAGACGAAGCAGTGAAGGCGTCCGTCGAGCAGGACCATGCCCAAGTCGATTCGCAGGCGGGTCCCCTCCCCCGCCTGTAACGCCGTCTCATTGTTGCGAACCCCCAGTGTCCGCGCCAAGTCACCACCCAGCAGGCACAACGCCGGAACAGGCTTGTGGCTTCGGCGGAACTCGCTGATCGTTTCATTGGCCTGTGCATCGTCTCTGACGAAGATCGCATCATTGGGAACTGCCTCGGGTTCTCCCCAGTCTGCGCCCTTTTGAATACTCACTGTGATGCGGTGCGTTGTCTGGCTCTTCGATTGCGTATCCGCCCGAACAGGACAGCGATCTCATAGAAGATGTACATGGGCACCGAGAGGACGCCGAGGGTGAACGGGTCTCCACTCGGAGTGATCACCGCCACGAGAGCGACAATGCCGACGACGGCGTAGCGTCGGCCGCTCCGCAGCGTCTGGTTGTCCACGACGTCGAGCACTTGCAAGAAAATCAGGACGATGGGGAACTCGAAGCCGATCCCGAAAGCAAGGATCATCTTGATTACGAATCCCAGGTACTCGTTGGGTGCGTACCACTCGACGAGGTCCTCCCCACCCAGTTGGGAGAGAAACTCGAGCGCTCGGGGGATGGTCCAGTAGGCGAGAGCGGCTCCAGCGAAGAAGAGAGTCACACTGCTGACCATGAAAGCGACGGCGAAGCGTTTCTCATGGGAGAACAGCCCCGGAGCCACGAAACGCCAGGCCTGCCACAACAGCACAGGGACAGACGCGATGAGTCCGCCGTATCCAGCAACTGAAATTCGCACACTGAAGGGTTCGAAGGGATTGCGCGCATACAACTGACATCCGGAGCCGAAGACTTCAGTTGAGGTGCGATCGGCTTCAGGCAACGATCGACAATACGGCTCGAGCAAGAAATCAAGAATCCACGGGTAGGCGATCCAACAGGCGACAGCTCCGAGGGCGATCGCCACAAGTGAGACGATGATGCGACGACGGAGCTCAGTCAGATGCTCCATCAGCGTCATGGGCGACTCCTCGGTTCTTCTCATGAAGCAGAGGTTCGGGTGTCGCTGCTGACAGCAGGACCGGCTTCTGATGCTGAATCCGGACCAGGAGCTTCAGCGCCTTGTTCAGCAGATTCCACGCCACCAGAAGCGGTTTCGGTCGTGGCGGTGTCGACGGTGGTCTCAGAATCCGGCGCCGTGACGCGTGCGCCTTCTGCCCGAGCTTCAGCTTCCAGGATCGGATCCTGGAATGCTTCACGCATCTCTTTTTGGAATCCTCCGGAAATCCTCTTCAACTCGGTGACAGCCCGGCCGACCTGACGAGCGGCGTCCGGCAGCTTCTTGGGGCCGAGCACCACCAGCGCCACCAACAAGATGACGACAGCTTCCAGACCGCCCAGATTTCCCATGCGCAGAGTTTAGAGGCCGAGCGGATTGATCCCGCACACGGTCGCGACGGTGCGAGGCCGTGGCCCGAGCGGCCCGTGAGCGCAGCGAACAAGAGCGGGAGACGACGGGTCTCGGCGCACCCGCGATGGTCAGTCCGCGCACGTTCTCAGAGGCCGAGCGAACAGGTGGGACAACGCGGCCCGTACGGTGCGGGGCCGTGGCCCGAACGGCCCGTGAGCGCAGCGAACAAGAGCGGGAGCACCCCCGCTTCGACGCGACGTACCTGCCGCCTGTTCGCGTTCGTTCTCAGCTACCGTCTGATCCGCGACGCGGGCGCCCTCGACGTATTCTCGCTGTCCCATCGAGGGTCTGTACTCGAGCACCCAGCTTGCCGCTGAGATGTTTCAGGTCGTCGATGGCCACACCGGTGGCACGTGCCCGACGCATGGAGACGCGCAACCGACCTGTCTCTTTGGAGATCTGCTGCAGTGAGACCACCAGCGCTGCCAATGAGACGATCACAGCCGTCGCCGCAAGGATCAAAGTCCAACTCATGAGCAGATCGTATCGTGGCCACGGTCATCGTTTCCCTAAGAACGTGCGCGGATTGAACACCGCAGGTGCGCCGAGACCCGTCGTCTCCCGCTCTTGTTCGCTGCGCTCACGGGCCGCTCGGGCCACGGCCCCGTTCGGTCGCTACCGTGTCGTTCCGCCTGTTCGCCCGGCCGCTAAGGCAGCGGTCGTCGTTTCCTGAATTCGGTGCATACTGGCAGGCATGAAGCCGCGTTATGAACCGCTGCGCTCCCCAGTGATTCTGTTTGCACATCGAGGTGCCAGAACCTTGAAACGCGAAAACACGATTGATGCATTCAATTGTGCGGCGACACTGGGCGCAACCGGACTCGAGAGCGACGTTTGGCTTACTCGAGACGGCGAAGTGGTGCTCGACCACGACGGTTACCATCGAAGGTTCCCGCGGAAGCGGATTCGAGACACGGACCGCGCCGACCTGGCAGCACACATCCCCACCCTGGTCGAATTCTATGAATCAGCAGGTACCGACCTTCACGTCAGTCTGGACCTGAAAGATCCTGGAGCCTTTGAGAAGACCGTGGAGACAGCGCGGGACTTCGAGGCGCAACAGCGGCTCTGGATATGCCACCCCGAGCTTCAATTGCTGTTGGAGTGGCGCCGGGCAGCGCCCGACGTCCGACTCGTCAACTCGACTGCCTTGCGGCGCATGCCACAAGGACCTGAGCGCCGGGCTGCTGAACTCAGTTCTGGTCGTATCGACGCGGTCAACTTGCGCCAAGACGAATGGACCGCGGGCCTGGTCGCCCTCTTTCATCGTTTCGGGGTGTTGGCTCTCGGTTGGGACGCTCAATACGAACGCCGACTGGCATCTTTGATCGACATGGGGATCGACGCCGTCTACAGTGACGACGTCGAGCGGATGGTGGCCGTGGCGGCTACTTTCGACGACGAGCCTTGATTGGTCACAAGAACCCGACATCCCCCGGAGGCCAGAGCTTTATGAAGGCCCTGCCAACGATTGAGTCGATCTCGATTGGACCGAAGGAACGGGAGTCGGTGCTGCCCACGCGATTGTCGCCCATCACGAACACTGTTTCTTCCGGTACCAGACAGAGGTCTGGGGAAGGCAGTCGGTTGGCGCAGTCCATCGGCCTTCCGTTGATGAATGTTTCAACATTGTTCAGGTACGGCTCGTTGTAGCGCTCACCGTTGATGAAGACTCGGCCGTTCGCGAAAGAGATGGTCTCCCCCGGCAGGGCGACGACTCGCTTGATGAAATCCTTGATCTCCCCGGGGGCGTTCTCCGGCTTGGAGAAAACGATCACATCCCCGCGTTGGACGTCCCCGAAGCGGTAACTGAGCTTGTTGACGAGCACACGATCATTTTTTTGGAGGGTGCTCTCCATGGAACCCGACGGAATGTAGTAGGCCTGCACGAAGAACGTCCTGATCAACAGCGCCAACGCCAGCGCGCACGCAGCAACCAACAGCCATTCGATGAGCGTCCGCAATAGTCGCTGCGCGCTCGGCGACTGGGGCGGAAGCTCGACTTCAAGCCCCGGAGGGCTGTTTGCTGAAGTGGTCGAAACCCCGGAGTCACTCACGACTCACGACGATATCCCGCCCCGGGCTGATGCAGCGGAGCGCAAGAGGTTGGAATCGGATGTATTCGTCAGCGGTAGCGCTCCAAGACACGATTTGCGGCTCGGGACACAAGCTCGGGTGACAACGGCGCGTCGATCGAGAGGATCTCCGCTGAAGGGCCGAGTCGCAACATCAAGCGTTCAAGCCAACTTTGTGCTGTTACAGCCATAGTGACGGTAACGAAGCCTTGGTCATCGACCTCCACCGACTCGGTCGGGTACTGCTCAGTTGCCCAAGCACTCTCCGGGCGCAACCGCAGCACGACTCTTGGATCGTTTCCGTCGGGGGTGAATGATCCTCCGAATTCAACTGGTCGTTGCTGGACGTCCTCACCGGTAAGTCGAACTGAACGGACTCTATCGATCCGGAATACCCGTTTCGCACCAGCTCTATGGCACCAGGCGTCAAGATACCAGTTTCCGTTGTCGCTGAAGATTCTCAGTGGTTCAACGGTGCGTCGGGTGAGTTCGTCACGCCCGTATGTGTAGTACTCGATATCGATCTGCTCTCCTCGACTGAGAGCCGATCTCAAAGGTTCCAGTGTTTCACGGCCGGCGTGACCGAGCCGCACCTCCACGGCTTGATCGGCTGCTTCACCTAGTGTCATGCCGAGTTTGGTGAGCGCGCGCAGCAACGGACCGGCTGCCTCGTCGTCGCCTCCCCTCTCAAGTTGATCGCTGAGCAATGACTGACCCGCTGTCAACAGTCGTGCACCTTCGCCGGGTGTGAGGCGCAGCGGACGTGAGAACCAGTCTGCATAACGGATCTGCACCTCGTCGTCTGAGATGTCCACTTCAATCATCGCGTCCGGGGTGAAAGGATGGACGCCGACAAAGAAGACGACTTCGGTCAGGTCTGCCACGAGTTGGGACCTTGGATAGTCGAAGCGGGCGACTATTTCGTCAAGCGGAGCGCCTTGTTGCTCGACGACCCAAGGAATCACCGCCAAGAGACGCATCATCCGTTCTGAGGCAGTCAACTCGGGGTTCATGTGAGAGCCTCCAACCAGCCCACGATGTCGGCTCTGGCCTCGGGAGGATCCAACACCTCCGCGTGGTCGAGAAAGGTGAGGATGAACGAACGGAATCCTTCGCGATTGCGTACCTCGAAGGTGACCACTCCCGATTCCTCGTACTGTTCAGAGTCTTCGCCGATCAGATATCGGAGATAGGAGGCCTGATCTGCATCGACGGCTACTCGTACGCTGACGGGCTTCTCGTCGCCGAGTTCCCAACTTCTGAAACTGCTCGGGTCGGTCGGTGTGCCGACTGGCCGTGCGGCGTTGTCGAGCACCTCGATCGGTCCAATGACACGGTCCACCCTGTAGACGCGTTGGTCGTCACGGAGCCTGTCCCATCCCGAGAGGTACCAGTGCCCTCGCGAGAAGGACAGACGCCACGGTTCGACCACCCGGTCGACTCCGCTGTAACTGAAACCGACCGCGTGGCGTTCAGCCGCCGCTGCGATCAACACACCCAGGTTGTCGTCGAAAGGCACGTGACCGACTTCGGGTACGTCGAGGTTCGTCGAAGCACCACCGAGCTTGTGCAGGCCCGTGTCTCCGCCGTCAAGTCGGATGATGCTGGTAGCGAGGTGAAGCGCTGACAACTCGTCTGGTTCAAGTCGCAGATCTCGACCCGCGTACTCCGAGCGCAGGATCCGGTAGCCGTCGACGGGAGGGTCGGTGTCCGGCACGTGTTCAACCCGCAACGGTATACCCATGTTGCGAAGGTCCTCCTTGTCGCGCTCGAAGGTCCGTCGAAATGAAGCAAGGGCCTCTGGATAGCCGCCGATCCGTCGACGCAGCTCGTCTGCGGAGAGGGCCCGTTCAGCGTTGAGAAGGGCTGCTGCCAGGTTCAAGAGGCGTTCGAGTTTGTCCATAAATCACCGGCCGGCATGTTCACGGCCACTGTCTGATTCGTTCAATAACACTGGGTCGGTTTCCTACAACCACTGGGTCGGTTCCTACAACGAGGCGATCAGTTTCTCGACACGGTCATCTTCGGCTTTGAAGGGATCCTTGCACAATACAGTCCGCTGTGCTTGATCGTTCAGCTTCAGATGCACCCAATCGACTGTATAGTCTCGCCGCTGTTCCTTGGCCCTACGGATGAACTCGCCGCGAAGGCGGGCTCGGGTCGTCTCAGGAGGGTTCTCGACGGCTAGCGAAACCTGTTCGTCTGTGACCATCCGTTCAACCATGGCTCTTCGCTGCATCCGGTAGTACAGTCCGCGATCACGGTTCACGTCGTGGTATTGGAGGTCGAGCAGAGCCACTCTGGCATCTGACAATTCGAGGTTCTTTCGAGTTCGGTAACCCTCGATCAACTTGTATTTGATGACCCAGTCGATCTCTTTATCAAGTTTCATCGGGTCGTCTTCAATCCCCGAAAGGCAGTGTTCCCACATTTCGAGGGCGAGTTGCTCTTCGGAGTTGAGTTCGTGGTGTTCTGCGAATCGGACTGCCCGTTGCAAGTACTCGGTCTGGATGTCGAGTGCGGAGGCTTCACGTCCGTTGGCGAGTCGGACACGCCTCCGACAGGTCATGTCGTGGCTGATCTCGCGAATGGCACGAATCGGATTCTCGAGGGTCATGTCGCGTAGCACCACGTTCGGCTCTTCGAGCATCCTCAGCATCAACGAGCAGGTTCCAACCTTCAAGAACGTCGTATATTCGCTCATGTTCGAGTCACCGACGATTACATGGAGGCGGCGGTAGCGCTCGGCATCGGCGTGCGGTTCGTCACGGGTGTTGATTATCGGCCTCGAACGCGTGGTCGCCGATGACACGCCCTCCCAGATGTGTTCAGCGCGCTGACTGACGCAGTATTTGGCCCCCCGTGCGGTCTGCAGGACTTTGCCTGCTCCGGCGTAGATCTGGCGACTTACCAGAAACGGGATCAGCACTTCGCTGTAGACGGCGAGGTCGTCGTTGCGGGTGATGCAGTAATTCTCGTGACAGCCGTAGCTGTTGCCGGCCGAGTCGGTGTTGTTCTTGAAGAGGTAGACGTCCCCATGGACGCCTTCTTCGGCAAGACGCTCCTCGGCGCCGGTCAAGAGTTGTTCCAATATCCGCTCGCCTGCCTTGTCATGGGCCGTGAGATCGAGTATCGAGTCGCACTCGGGGGTCGCGTACTCGGGGTGGCTTCCAACGTCGAGGTAGAGGCGTGCACCGTTGCCTAGAAAGACATTGCTCGAACGTCCCCACGACACGACCCGTCGAAACAGATAACGCGCCACTTCGTCGGGACTGAGACGTCGTTGACCGTGCAGTGTGCAAGTCACGCCGTACTCGTTCTCGATCCCGAAGATGCGACGTTGCACGCGCAACAACCTAGACCCCGGCTCGAGCCGGCGGTAGGTCAATCTCCGACAAGGCTCGCCACCTCGGAATCGTCGAGTCGGTGAAATGACCGTCGGCCACTGTCCCGCTGCAGCACTGCTATCTCCAATTCTGCGGGGCCGAGGGCACGATCCGGCCCCCCCAGAGCCGAGATGGCCCGCTGCAGGCCGTCAGCGAGTTCCGGTTCAGTGTCGAGTTCGCCGAAACGACTGGATATCGACTCGGTCTCACCTCCGAGTACGACCGACATTTCTTCGTCGACGACCGTCCCATCGTAGAGGATGTGGAACAACTGGTCACCGTCGCCGGTGTCCGGATCTATTTCGGCCACGAGGATCTCTACTTCCATCGGTTTCATTTCGTGGGTGAAGATCTGCCCGAGAATCTGGGCGTATTGATTGGCGAGGCTGCGCGCATCGACGTCGCCACGGCTGAAGGCGTACCCTTTGAGGTCGGCATGGCGCACGCCGGCAATACGCAGTTGGTCGAACTCGTTGTACTTTCCGACACCGGCGAAAGCGATCCGGTCGTAGATCTCGCTCACTTTGCGCAACGTTGAAGACTTGTTCTCGGCGCAAATGGCAATGCCGTCGACGAAGCGGAAGGCGATGAGGCTGCGTCCACGGGCAATGCCTTTCCGGGCGTAGTCGGCACGGTCCTTCATGACCTGTTCGGGGGCGACATAGAAGGGCATGTTCATGGCAGTCCCCCGCTACTTTCGACGCCGCTCGATGAGAGCGTCGGTACGTTCGGCCAGTTCGTGGTCGCCTAGGCGCTGATAGCCCTGTGCGGTGATGGTGGCGACGATGGGATAGATGCCTCGTATGAGGTCGGGACCGCCCGTGGCCGCGTCTTCGTCGGCAGCCTCGAAGAGTGCTGCAATCGCAAGGTCGGCCACTGCGCCGGTGTCCATGTCGGGCTGATACCCCAACTTCAGGACTGTTCCGGCATGAAGGCTCCCCGAACCGGTCGCGGCATGCTCGGTGTCCTCATAACGGCCACCGGTGACATCATACTCGAACAAGCGTCCTTCTTTGAGTTTCAGGTCGTAACCAGCAAAGATCGGAACGACTACAAGCCCCTGCATAGCCGCACCGAGATTGCTGCGAACCATTTGGGACAGTTGGTTGGCCTTGCCTTCAAGGCTCAACGCCCCGCCTTCGACTTTTTCATAGTGCTCCAGTTGAAGTTGGAACAGGCGCACCATCTCAACAGCGGGACCCGCCGCGCCCGCGATGGCGACTCCGCTGTAGCGGTCGGCTGCGAAGACCTTCTCGATGCTGCGATGACTGATGAAGTTTCCCGAGGTGGCTCTGCGGTCTCCAGCAAGGAGCACGCCCTCGGAGAAGCGGAGCGCAACACAAGTCGTCCCGTGTTTGAAGTCTCTGGTCGGGATTCTGGTATCGGCAGAGGCGCCTTGGTGTGATACTTGATTCTCGAATCCGCTTCTCCTCAAGAGTTCTGAGAAGTTCGGGCCGGGATCGTCGTGGGGTCGAAACAACGGAAGGTTCACCTTGGACTGCTCCAGTTCGTCGAGGCCGGTTCTTCGAAGCGTCTGCCGACTGTGCTCACTGGCCGCCCTTTTGTATATAGCTCTTTACGAAGTCTTCGGCGTTGGATTCAAGCACCTCGTCTATCCCGTCGAGAAGATCGTCGAGCTCAGCTTTGATCTGCTCGCCTCGTTCGGTCGCGGAAGGCGACGCCTGCTCGGCAGGTTCGCGTTCGGCGGGCGCCGGTTTGTGGACTTGCTCACGTTCAGCCATTCTGCCGTCTCCATTTCTTTAAGACCCCAAGCGCCGGAGGAGTTCCGTCGCTGAGTCGCACTCATCAAACAAGTTACCCACATGAGCTTCGCTACCGCGCAATGGTTCCATCATCGGCACTCTGCGGAGTGCGTCTGTCCCGATATCGAAAACGAGAGAATCCCAGTTGGCGGCTACCACAGAATCGGAGAACTGCTGGAGGCACCTACCTCGGAAATATGCACGGGTGTCGGCAGGCGGTTCGGTCATTGCGGCGCCCGCTTCGACATCATCAACGATTTGTTCCAGTCCAACACGTGCAGCGAGTGACCGCTCGGGCCTCATGTCGTGGTACTGGATGTCCAAAGCCCTCAGCCGGGTGTCGCCCCAATCGAGTCCCTGCCGTTGCCTGTAACTCTCGATCAGGCGATATTTGGCGACCCAGTCAAGTTGGGAAGCGAGGCCCATGGGATCGACTTCAAGCCCAGTGAGCACCGATTCCCAACGTTCGAGCAGTTCGGTGGCGACCGTTCCTCCGACGTTGTCGACACCGTTGGCTTCAACATATTTTCGGCTCTGACCATACAGTTCCCATTGGATCTCCAGTGCGGTCGCGGTTTTCCCGTCCACCAACTCCAACGGCTCGGAGAGCGTCAGGTCGCGAGACACTCGGCGGATCGCTGCCACGGGAGCAGAGAAGATGAACTCACGACTCAGGGCGTCGTCCTCGATCAGAGCCAATACCAGAGCAGTGGTACCGACTTTGAGGAAAGTCGATACTTGGGAGATGTTCGAATCGCCGACGATCACGTGGAGTCGACGGTATTTGCGAGCATCAGCGTGGGGTTCGTCGCGGGTATTGATGATCGGACGCTTCAGCGTCGTCTCCAAGCCGACCTCTTCTTCAAAGAAGTCCGCTCGTTGGGTCAGCTGATAAACGACTTCGTCGGTGCTCTGGCCAGGTGTCTCGGAACCGGCCTTGCCGGCGCCTGTGAATATCTGCCGAGTCACGAAATGGCTGATGCAGTTGCTCACGATGCGTCCGAAAGGGGTTGCCCGGTCGACGAGATAGTTCTCATGGCAGCCGTAGCTGTTGCCTTTTCCATCACTGTTGTTCTTGTAGAGCACGATTTCCTGGCCGGACGGCAAGATCTTGTTGGCCGCGACCATGGAGCGCTGGGCGATCAATTCGGCGGCTCGGTCATACAAGACGACGCTGCGAGCATCCGCGCATTCAGGTGTGGAGAGTTCGGGATGGGCGTGATCGACGTAGTAGCGCGCGCCGTTGGTCAATACGGCATTGACGAGATGGGTTTCGACATCGGGAGGCATCGAGGCTGTCGGCGCACATCCTCTCGCATCGAGACCCGGTGTTTCGTCTATGAAATCCCAGTGAACCTTTTCGTTGTCGTCTTCAGTCCGGTATCCCGTCGCATGGAGGTAGGCGTTGATCAGCACTGAGGATGCTGCGATCGGGTTGGGTTCGTCGGCGCCGCGGTGGAGTATCCCGTACTCGGTTTCTATTCCCATGGTCTTCGGAATTGCCATCGCGGCGACCCTACTCGTCTCAACTAGTCTTCGTTCCGATCCTGCACGTAGGATTGTCTGCAGCGGGCGCCGAGGGCGGTGAGGACTTCGTGGGTGACCGTTCCGGACCTCTCTGCAATCTCGTTGATTGGAATCCTGTCCCCCACCAGTTCGATCGAGGCCCTCGGATGCAGTTCCGAATCGGCTACGTCGGTTACGTCGAGTGTGATCAGATCCATGGAGATGCGACCGATTATCGGCACTGGCACTGATCCCAGATAGGCGATTCCCGAGTTGGAGGCGGAACGAAGAAAGCCGTCGGCGTAGCCGACAGGAATGGTGGCGACTCTGCTGTGTCGGACGATCTCGTGGGTGGCGCCGTATCCGACGAAATCACCGGGGTCCACATCGCGGACCTGCAGGATCGGGGCTGTCACAGAAACGACTTGTTGCATCGGATTTTCTCGGTCGGGACACGGATTGCCTCCGTACAGGGCGACCCCGGGACGCGCCAAGTCGAAGTGGTACGGCGATCCGAGAAAGACTCCAGCCGAGTTGGCCAGTGAAGCTCTTCCCATCCGCAGATGCCGGCGGAGTGCCTCGAAACGTTTCAGTTGTTCAGTGCTTTGAGCGCTGTCGACGATGTCGGCGGAACCTAGATGGCTCATCACTATCACGACTTCGAGGGGATCGAGACGCCATGGTTCGTTGATCAACACGGCCGCTTCGTCGGTGCTCAGGCCAGTTCGGTTCATGCCGGTGTCCAGGTGAATTGTTGCGGGCAGCTCCTGTTGGCGGAGTTCTGCTGCCTGTGCCCATCTTTCGAGTTGTTCGAGGCTGTTCAGCACCGGGATCAAGCGGTGCTCGATCAAATCGTCTGTCGTGTCGGACGCAGCTCCGTAGAGGACATGGATCTCGACGTGTTCAAGGGCCTTGCGCAGTTGTTGCGCTTCCGCGATCTGTGAAACAAAGAAATGGTGGCATCCTTGTTCTGCGAGGGCTCTCGATACTTCTACGGCTCCGAGACCGTATCCGTCGGCTTTCACTACCGCCGCGGCTTCGACGCCGTCGAGCTGCTCGCGGATGAACCGATAGTTGGACTGGATTCGCCCGAGGTCAATGGTGAGGTTCACGGGAAGATGCCACGCAGGCGGTAAACCTTCTGCAGCAGAGTCGAGGCTTCGATGTAGGCGGCTTGCCGCCAACTGCACCGCCGCTCTCTGCGGATTGCCCATACTCGGTCAGAGGCGTCCCAGATTGCGTCGCGAAGGCGTGAATCTATGTCGTGGGCGCTCCAACGGCTACTCGTCTTGTTCTGCACCCATTCGTAGTAGGAGACGACCACACCGCCGGCGTTGGCGAGTATGTCGGGGATCACGTTCGTTCCGGCTCCCTCGAGAACCCTGGAGGCTTCGGCGGTCACAGGACCGTTGGCGGCTTCAACGATGGTGTGGGCGCCGATGGTCTCAACGTTGTCGGAAGTTATTTGTGACTCCGTGGCTGCTGGAACGAGAACGTCGACGTTGAGGGCAAAGAATTCTTCGGACGTGATCGTCTCGCCTTCTTTGAATCCCGCGATACCGCGGTGCTCAGACGCGTGGTGCCTGAGTTGGTCGATATCAAGTCCGTTGGAGTTGTAGACAGCGCCGCTGATGTCTGCGATGGCGACTATTTTCATGTTGAGCTCAGAAAAAGCTCCAGCCACGTGCGACCCGACGTTGCCGAATCCTTGGATGGTCGCGCTTTGACCCCTCAGGGAACGGTTCTGCTGGCCGTACAGGTGACGCAGGGCGTAGGCTGCGCCCCTCCCCGTCGCGGCTTCACGGCCGAGGCTTCCGCCCAGCTCGATTGGTTTGCCAGTCACCACACGACGGGCGTTCTGTCGTTCGCCCGGCCCCCGGGAGTTGAGGTATGTGTCCATCATCCAACCCATGGTCTGGGCATCGGTGCCCATGTCGGGGGCAGGTATGTCGAACTCGGGACCGATGTTCTCTCCGAGCGCATGGGTGAACCGCCTGACCACCCTCTCAAGTTCCACGTCGTCGAAATCTCCGGGGTCTATAGCCACGCCTCCCTTCGCTCCGCCGAACGGCAAGTTGAGTAGAGCGCACTTGAAAGTCATCCAGGTCGCGAGCGCTCGGGCCTCGTTGAGATTTATTCCCGGATGGAATCGCATTCCCCCTTTGAACGGGCCCAGCACGTTGTTGTGTTGGATCCGGTAACCCTGGAGAAGTTCGTACTCACCGTTTTCGCGTTGGACTGGAAAGTTGACGATCAGTTCGTTCATCGGTCCGGACAGGACGCGTCGAACTTTCTGATCCATCCCGATTGCCTGGGCGGCATCTTCTACATTGGCTGCCGCCTCCTGGTAGAGACGGATTGAATTCGCTTTGTCGGTCATGTGTTCGTTGAGGTGCTGTAAGCGGATATAAGGGTTTACAGGTATTGCCCCGGGGTCATCGAGTCGATCGACCTGCCGCCTGAATCGACTTCATTGGAGTGGGCCAGTGTGCGCACGTAGATGATCGGTTCTCCCTTCTTGCCTGAGATCTTGGCCCAGTCGTCCGGGTTTGTGGTGTTGGGGAGGTCTTCGTGTTCTTTGAACTCTTGGCGAATCGAAGCCGACAGGTCGTCGGTGCGGATACCGCGGCCACCGCCTGAGATCTCACGTTTAATGGCGAGTTTCTTGGCTCGACGCACGATGTTCTCGATCATCGCTCCCGACGAGAAGTCTTTGAAATACATTACTTCCTTGTCACCGTTCTGGTAGGTGACCTCCAAGAAACGGTTCTCAGCGTCGGTGCTGTACATCTCACGTACGGTTTCTTCGATCATTCCCTGGATCGCTTTGTCGATGTCGCCTCCGCCCTGAGCTTCAATAGTCTCCTCATCGATGGGCGCCTCGGAGGTGAGGTACCTCGAGAAGATGGACACTGCAGCTTCTGCGTCCGGGCGTTCGATCTTGATCTTCACATCGAGTCGGCCGGGGCGCAGGATCGCGGGATCGATCAGATCCTCACGATTCGACGCGCCGATCACGATCACATTGCTCAAGGTCTCGACTCCGTCGATCTCAGCAAGCAGCTGGGGGACGATGGTGGATTCGATGTCGGAACTGATTCCACTGCCGCGGGTTCGGAACAGAGACTCCATTTCGTCGAAAAAGACGATTACAGGCCAGCCCTCCTCGCTCTTTTCGCGGGCACGCTGAAATACCAGACGGATTTGGCGTTCAGTTTCTCCTACATATTTGTTGAGGAGTTCCGGGCCCTTGATGTTGAGGAAGAAACTGCGTGCCCTGCTGTTGCCGGAGACCTCAGTGACTTTGTTGGCCAAACTGTTGGCGACGGCTTTGGCGATCAGTGTCTTGCCGCAACCGGGCGGGCCATAGAGCAGGATTCCCTTCGGAGCCGGAAGGTCGTACTCCGAGAACAGCGCCGAGTGGACGAACGGCAGCTCGACTGCGTCGGTTATCTCCTCGATCTGTTGGTCGAGTCCGCCCACGTCCTCATAGGAGACATCGGGTACTTCCTCAAGGATGAGGTTCTCGACTTCGGGTCGTGGCAAGCGTTCCAGGACGATGCCCGCACGCGGATCAATCAGCAGCGTGTCCCCGCTTCGCAGTGGGGCTTGACGAACCGAGTCGCTCAACTCAACCACACGCTCTTCGTCTGCGCGTCCGATAATCAATGCGCGGGTGTTGCCGTCGAGCAGCTCTTTGAGAATCGCGACTTCACCGGAACGGTCGGGGCTGCGTGCGAGAATCACGTTGAGCGATTCGTTGAGCACAACCTCTTGACCCCGCATCAGTTCGCCGGACAGTTCGGGTTGCACCGACACTCGCATCTTGCGGCCACTGGCGTGGACGTCGACGGTTCCGTCATCGTTGATGTCGATCACGGTTCCGTACCCTGAAGGTGGTCGGGTCAGTTTGGCGACTTCGTCGCGTAGTGCGGCCATGTGCTCTCGTGCCTCGCGCAGGGTGTAGGCGAGTTTCTCGTTTCGGGCTAGAGCCTGTTCAAGCTGTGTCCTCGTGGCATTCAGGCGTTCCTCTGATGCGGTGATGCGGTCCGCGGAGTCTTGAGGTCGACGACGAACCTCAGCGAGTTCGTCCTCGAGTTCGGCAAAACGCATCCGGAGCCGATTCATCTCAGCGTCTGCCTCTGAGTGTTCCACGCTTCCTCCTGTTCCTGCTTCGGTGTCACCCTAGACCGATGGGCGGTGCTCGGGGTCGAGTCTTTCACCCGGTTGGCGGAGCCTCCCGGGGTCTGCCCACGAAATTTACTGCGTCTTCGGTTCGAACACGGTGCATTCCATGGTTATGCTGTCTTCAGGAAGAAGTCACCCCCAGCGGGAAGTCACCCCCAGCGGATGGTACCCGCGTCTACACACGAGGTCGAAGGTCTAATGAAGGTTTGGATCGATCAGGATCTGTGCACTGGAGACGGTCTCTGTGAAGAGATCGCACCCGATGTCTTCACGCTTCTCGATGACGGCCTCGCCTATGTCAGGGAAGGCGACAAGATCTTCTCGGACCCGGGTGGGCCCGATGGTCTTGCGGTGGTTCCTGCAGGCCAAGAAGAGGCGACCATCGAGTCTGCCGAAGAGTGCCCCGGCGAGTGCATATTCATTGAGGTCTGAACGTCTTTGGAGCCTGAGCGGTTCTGAGCCGCGGATCAGGCTCCTGCATCGCTGAGGAGTCTTGCGCTGGTCAAGAAGCCGGTGTGGGCGACCATCCGATGATCGGGGCGCACTGCCTGCGCGGCGACGTGCCAGCCGCGGTTGAGCACTTCCACTGTTTGAGCCATCCCGAACCGTGATTGTTCTAGACGCTCGTGGAGTTGGGCGACCTGCATAACGCTCGGCGTATAAGCCAAGAAGATGCCACCGGGACGTAATGCTCCTTCTGCGTGGGGGACCACCTGCCAAGGTTCTGGCAAGTCGAGGACCACGCGGTCAAGGTCCGTGGCGTTGATCCCTGCATAGACGTCGCGCACGTGGGTCTCGTAGCGGACAAGCACCTCCGGTCCCAAGAAACGGGTGACATTGGTGAGGGCTCGCGACAGAAAATCCTCACGTATCTCGTAGCCGGTGATGTCGGCGCCCGCTCGGAGCATCGCGGTCGACAAGGCGCCGCTTCCCAGACCTGACTCCAAGACCCGGGCACCTGCAAAGATGTCGGCCAGGATCAGGATCGGACCGAGGTCTTTGGGATAGACCACCTGGGCGCCGCGCGGCATCTTCAAGACGAAGTCCGTGATCGTGGGTCGCAGCGCGACGAAGACCATCCCCCTCGTCGAGCGGAAGGACCCGCCCTCATCGGAGCCGATCAAGTTGTCGTGGTTCAACACTCCCGAATGTGAATGGAACTCACCTCCCGTTTCCAGATCAATCAGGTAACGGCGTTGCTTGCGGTCGACGAGAAGCACCGGTTCGCCTGCGGTGAAGGGCCCGCGTGCGGTCACGAGACTGTTCGCTTCAGTCCTGGTCCAGATGGCGGACAAGGAGCGATTCTCCCGGCTCCAGCCGTTCGGAGAATCTCACCTTCATGTCGCCCTGTTTGGAGACTTTCGCCAACCAACGCATCACGAAGCGAACGATGAAGACGCCCAGCCAGACCCGGGAACCTCCCAAGAGGCCTTTACGGAGACTGTTGACACGAATGGTCTCGAACAGAGTGCTCGGGCCGAAGCGGCGCACTCGAATCAAATCCTTCGTATTTCGACGACAGTTGATCTGGTAGTGCCGACTCTGCGTCCCAAGAAGTAGGCGAGCAGGAGCATCGCTGCCCCGGCGCCGACAGCTAGCGGCAGCAGGCGCCGAGCCTCCGTCGAAGCTTGCTGTTCGACGCCTTCGACCATGTTGCGCAGAGTCGAGTCGAGATCTTCACGGGTGATTCCGTCTCCCCCGTCTGCTGTTCTTGTTGTCGCGGGTCCTGTTGTCACAGAGTCCTCTTTCGGATTTGCCGCACCAACAGGGCCAGGATCACGATGGAGGCGAACAGAGTTATTGCATAGGGAACCCAGGAGAGACTACCGCCGAAGGTGCTGCCGGTCTCCTCTTGCAGTACCCGCAGTGCGGCAATGGTCAGGGAGATCCCGGAGATCATCAACAGCACTGAGCCGAGCACGCCGAATGCGATCCATCGAGGGATGGGCCGCAATGGTTCAAGGAGTTCTTGGCGTGCATATTCTTTGACAAGATCATAGAAGTCGCCTAGTCCCGATCGCTGCGCCATGGAAGTCGTAGCCTAGGAGCGTCAAGGCGCGCTAACAAAGTTTTTCGAGCATGTCGGCGCGTTCTTCCAACAACTCGAGGGCTGATTCAGCTCGTTGGCTCCAACCTCCTTCGAGGAGCAGGCGTTGATTGTCCAAAGCACCAAGATGCGCTGCGACCACGAGTTTCCAGGCTTCGAACGTCTTGTCGTCGGTGTTGAACGCAACTTCGTTGAACTCCCGGTCGGGTGCGATCAACCGGGATGCTTCTGAAATCCGCTTCAACTGGGTGCTCAGCTTCTCTATCGCGTCGAGGGGCAGGTCGGCGTCAGTGTCAGGCCAGTCCAGGACCAGTGCCTTGGGGTAGGGATCATCGGGCAGCCAACCCTCAACGCGGATCCGGCGCGTGGCGACAGCAACAACGGTCCAGCGGCCGTCAGGAAATTCCTCGGCCTGAACAATTCGAGCGACGACTCCGACGTCTGAGCGCACGTCACCTCCTCCGACTTCGCGTCCCCGTTCGATCATCGCGACACCGAACTCGGGCTCGTCGCCGGCTGCAACGAAGCGTGCCAAGGCCCGGTAGCGCTCCTCGAAGATGTGCAGTGGCAGCACTGTGCTGGGCAGTACCGTCGTCTCGAGTGGGAACATCGGCAGTTCGCGCACATTCAACCCCGTGTGTCCGAGGCCGGTGTCACTGCGAGGGGGCTGATGGATTCAATGGAGGGTCCATAGCCGTAGGGGTACAGCGAAACAGCCTCGAGCAGACTCGTCTGAATCCAGTTGCATGGCCCGAGACGATCAGGTCCGTCCGTGGCGGCATCGGCGTTGGCGATCAGAACGAAAGTGATGACGGCGCCGTTGTCGGCAGTCATTTCACCCGCCAGAGCGGTGACATGACCCCGATCCGCGCTGATGACTCGCATGGTTTCCGCCGAGTCGGGCGCGCAGGCTGCCAGAGGACCGTCGGTGATCGGGTGCAGCGATGCATCGACTATTCCGTCTGAGGTCCGCTGCTCGATGACGGCCATCAGCAAGTCGCAAGTGACTCGATTCTGTGCCGACAGTCCCGAGCCGTCCAACGGCAGACTTCCCTCAACGGGCAGTCCCTGCCGAAACAAGGCGAACAGCATGGCGAAGGCTGCGTCGTTGGAGGCAGACGACAAACCGTTGACGCGCCCCACTTCCTTGAAGAGCATCTCCGCGGTTGTTCCGTCGATGAGTGCCCGTTGCGCAATCTCGTCGATTGCCGGTGACTCGACAGAGGCCAGCAGATCCTGTTCGGCCGAGGCCGGCTGCTCCCCAGTCGCTGCTTGCGCGTTGATGGCGATCCCTCGCTGGATCAAGAGGTCGCTGAGTATTTCAGCCGCGGTGACCGCCGGGTCTTCGGAGCGCACCAGGGCGGAGGTCCCGCTGTCCCATTGGAATCCGTCGTCGACCAGCAGGCCCGACAGGGGACCTACGACATTGTCGACATTGTCGGTCTCAGTCCAGACTGTCCCCACGTAGTCAGTTTCGCTGGGTGAGAAGCGGAACTCGTCGCCTATGACTCCCCCACTGATTTCGGAGATGCCTCGTGCTCTCAGTTCTATGGCCAACTCAGCGGCTAGTTGATCGATGCTCGTTGATGCCCTGTCGTCATCGAAGCGGCTCAGGTAATCGTTCGTGGAGAGCACGGGGTCTCCACCCCCCACCAGCCAGATGTCGCCTTCAAGCACACCGTCAACGACCATGTCCGCTGAGTTGCTGACGACCTTGGTCACGAAACCGGTCTCAATCCCCAAACTCTCAACTGCAGCCACTGTCACAAGTCGCTGCAGTTCTGCGGGCGCCATCCCGATGCCAGGATTCTCGACGGCGATTTCGGTTCCGTTCCGGTGAAGTCTCAGGCAACGCTCGGCAGGAAACCCGGGTTGATTCAAGACGCGTGTCAAGGCCGCGTCGAACTCCCGGTTGGAACTTGGCCGGCGGAGCCACTCGGGAACCCGTCGGACATTGATTATCGGCGTGGTGAGCGAATCTGAGGAGACCGTCACCTGGGGATCCCTGGCATCAGCAGCGCGGTCGGCGCGCTCCGCGAGGACGCCGGCGGCAATGACCACGGCCAATGTCAGCACAGGAAGGAACAACCGACGCATCTCAAGTCAGGTTAGGCCGTTGCCGGGTTGGTTGTGCCCAGCGGCTCAAGGCGTGGTCGGTTCGAGTGCCGCTCGGAACAGGTCTCTGACGTGTTGTAGGCGCGCTGACAACGCTTCGTCGTCGAGGGGGTCTCGTTTGAGCAGGTCAGCAATGAACGGTGCGTCACTGAAATAAGACAACAAGGCGCCGTAACCGGTGATGAGAAGCTGCTCGGCGTCGTGGCGCCGAAACCTGCCCGCCTGCATCTCCCGTTCGAAATACTCAGCTGCGCGAACAAACAGAGGTTTGAGGGCGAGACCGAGCTCGATACGCCCGGAGCCGCCTTCAGCCAGTGCCTCACGACGCACGATCCTCACGAAATCAGGATTGTGCATGAAGAACTCGAAACCGGCGGTGAGGACGTAGTCGACCAGTTCCCAACCGTCAGCTGAGGTTTGCGAGACAGCGCTCTCCACCCGTTCGTGCCACTCGACTAGCGCCCGATCAAATACTTCGCGGTACATGGCTTCTTTGGAGGGGAAGTAATGAAGCAGGCTCTGTCTGCGAACACCGACCACATCCGCGATGTCGTTCAGTGAGGTGCCTTCAAAGCCGCGTTCGGCGAACAGGCGACGAGTTGCTCCTAAAATCGCTTCCCTGGTCGGCGTCTGCCCCACTCTTTAGAGCGTAGTGGGGTCTCAGCATGCTCGGTGCTAGCGTTGCTCGCATGGAGATCGTTTCGGCGCTGTTCATTGATGAAATAGACCTCCGAGCAGTGCCGGGTCCGTCGACGAGGATCGACCTCAAGGGGATTCAGTTCAGTGCGGTGGCGCCCACACAGGTTCCCTTGACTTGGGCTCCGCACCTTGTCGTCATCATCCGTTGCCCTTCTGAGGGCGCTGGTCAAGGGGTTCTTGAGGTGACATACCACAGCGGTGACTCACAAATCGCTCGCAGTGTGCAACCCTTCGACGTGGAGCCGGGCAAGTTCACGTATCGACTAGTCCGGGCTGAGCTCGAATTCGACGATTACGGGACAGTCGAAGCGCGTTGTCGAATTGGTGGCGGGGAGCCGATCACTGTGCCTTACACACTGTTGCCCCCAATCGGTTGAACAAGAGCAACTGTTCTTCAACCAACCAACGAGTTGTCCGCGCCGGCTCCTCAACAAAAGAAACGCGATCAAGCGCAACGCTGAAGGTAGGGTCCAATCATCTGCTGCCGGGAGGACCGATGAACGATTTCGACGGACGCGCCGTCTCGATTATCAGGGGCATCGCCATGGACGCACCGCACGCGGCCCGTTCGGGTCACCAGGGCACTGCCATGTCGCTGGCGCCGCTTGCCCACGTGCTTTTCAGTCGCATCATGAATTATGACGCTCAACAACCCCACTGGCCGGATCGGGATCGTTTCGTGCTGTCCGCAGGCCATGCCTCGATCCTTCAGTACGCGATGCTCCACCTCGCTGGTTTCGGCCTCACCCTTGATGATCTGAAAGACTTTCGGCAATGGGGGTCCACCACACCCGGTCATCCCGAGGTCGGCAGCACCGCTGGAGTCGAGGTGACCACCGGGCCGCTGGGTCAGGGTGTGGGGAACATGGTCGGCATGGCTGTTGCCGAAGCTCAACTACGCGCCACCTACGGATCCGAGTTGTTCAACCACCACATTTTCGGGATTTGCAGCGACGGCGACTTGAGCGAGGGAGTAAGTCATGAAGTCGCGTCGCTGGCGGGTCACCTCGGACTGGGGAAGATCGTCCTGTGCTACGACGACAACCGCATCACTATCGACGGGGAAACGGAACTGGCATTGAGCGACAATGCTGCGGAGCGTTTCCGTGCTTATGGCTGGGATGTGGTCGAACTCGGTGAAGTCGGTGAGAACCTCGATGAGTTGGAGGCGGGTATTCGCAAGGCGATGTCTGTTGCGGACCGGCCCAGTCTGGTCATTGTCCGAACCGTTATCGGCACACCCGCTCCCAAGTCCGCGGACACTGCCGGCGCCCATGGTTACGCAATCTTCGACGAGGAGATAGCGGCCACCAAAGAGTTGATGGGGCTGCCCCCGGATGAGGCGTTTCATGTCGACTCCGAAATCTTGGCTCAGTACCGCGTCGCGGGGGCGCGTGGTCGGGTGCGGCGCGAAGCATGGGAGAAGCGGATCGCCGCCTACAACGGAGACCGGGCTGCTTTGGAGTCGCAGCTGAGCGGCACGGGACTGCCTGGTTGGGAGGAGTCGCTGCCGAGCTTTGAGGCAGGAGACTCCATCGCTACACGCAAGGCGTCGAATCTCACGCTTCAGGCGTTGTCTGTTGTTGTTCCAGGTCTCTGCGGTGGCGGCGCCGACCTCACTGGCAACACCGGAACGGTGATTGCGGACCATGGTGTCTTCTCCCCCGCAGATCCCGGAGGTCGACAAATCTATTTCGGAGTCCGTGAACACGGCATGGGAGCGATCGCGAACGGCATGGCTCTGCACGGTGGCGCAATCCCTGTCGTTGGGACGTTTCTGGTTTTTGCGGACTACATGCGCGCGGCTGTACGGCTCGCGGCCCTCTCTGAGGCCCACACAGTCTTTGTCTGGAGCCACGATTCGGTCGGTGTGGGCGAAGACGGCCCGACTCATCAACCAGTCGAACAGTTGGCGTCTTTGCGGGCGATCCCGGGTTTACGGGTTATTCGCCCTGCCGACGCGAACGAAACAGCTGCCGCCTGGAGGGTGGCGATTTCTTCGGGTGGACCGACCGCGTTGATCTTGACGCGGCAGAATGTTCCTGTACTCGAGGGAACATCATCAGGCAACCTTGCCGGGGGCGGGTATGTACTGGTAGAAGCAGAGGACGCGGCAGTTTCGCTCGTCGGCACCGGTAGCGAGGTTTCGGTGTGTGTCGGGGCTGCGGAGATACTCGAGGCGCAGGGATTGGCCACCAGGATAGTCTCGATGCCCTCATGGGAACTGTTCGAGCAGATGCCGAAAAGTTATCGGGCAGCGGTTGTCCCCGACGGCATTCCGTCGTTGGCTGTTGAGGCCGGCTCTTCGATGGGCTGGCATCGCTGGGTCGACGACATGGTTTGCGTCGATCGTTTCGGAACCTCTGCACCAGGCGAAACGGTGTTGTCCGAATATGGGATCAACCCCGGGAATGTAGCGAACCGAGCGCAGGCGTTGATCAATTCTCGAACCATCGATGATCATTGACGTGGAGGTTTTCATGACTCGACTACAGCAGCTGTTCGCCGAACAGAGCCAGAGTCCTTGGCTCGACAACCTCAAAAGAGGTTGGATCAGCAGCGGAGAACTTGAGGGTCGGGTCGCTGGAGGTGTGCGCGGTTTGACTTCAAACCCATCGATATTCACGAACGCTATCCTGGGTTCGGAGGACTATGACGACGAGTTCTTCGGTGCGATCGCCGGAGGTTCGTGTGTTGAAGACGCCTACTGGCAACTCGTAACCTCCGATATTCGAGCTGCTCTAGCCATTCTTCGCCCGGTGTACGACGAATCCGGGGGCGCCGACGGCTTCGTCTCGGTTGAAGTCGATCCGAGACTCGCCCGCGACAGTGCAGGAACCACGCATGCGGCCCGTCGACTTCACGAACGGATCAACGCTCCCAACCTTTACGTCAAAATTCCCGGCACTCCCGAAGGCCTGTCGTCGATCCGCACGATGATTGCAGAGCATCGCAGCATCAATGTCACCTTGATCTTCTCGTTGAATCGTTACGCCGAAGTGATGCAGACTTATATCTCAGGCCTTGAGGACGCAGACGGTGATCTGAGCGACGTCTCGAGCGTGGCATCCTTCTTCGTCAGTCGGCTGGACACAGAAGTTGACAGGCGTCTCGATGCCGTCGGCACTCGAGACGCTCAGAAACTCAAAGGCAGAGTAGCGGTCGCTTGTGGAAAATTGGCTTACGAATTGTTTCAACAAACGTTTTCGGGACCGCGATGGGAAGCTTTAGCGGAGCGCGGAGCGAGAGTTCAACGTCCTTTGTGGGCTTCGACTTCAACCAAGAATCCCACGTATCCGGACACGTTGTACGTCGACGGGCTGATCGGACCAGACACGGTCAACACCTTGCCTGACGACACTATGGCGGCATTCGAGGACCACGGAACCGTGGCGCGTACCATTGACGACGGAGTTGACGAAGCACGTGCTGTGCTGGACGGCTCGGCCCGGCTCGGGGTCGATATTGATGAGGTCGCACAGCAACTCGAAACAGAGGGTGTCGCTTCCTTTGAGAGGAGTTTCGACGAACTGATGCACGCTTTGAAGAAGAAGGTCGCAGCGGTCGGCAATTCAAGCGAAGGTTGAAAAACCGTCTGCAGGGTTTAGACTCGTTCTCGAACCGCAGTCGCCGACAGGCTCTGCTGCGGGACCGTCGTCGCTGATGGAGCAGGCGATGGTCGTTGCGTCAGCGTCGTCGTTCCTCGGCTGGTTGCAGAGGGCGAATTCAAAGGCGCAACGGTCACCAAGATGTTGCCGACCATAAAAGCATGCGTCCATGCCGTAGGAGAACACAGTTACCATTATCGAACGGGCGACCTTGACGTGGAGTCAATTCGACCGACTGGTCCAAGCCCACCTCGACGGTTTAGCGACCGATGAGGATCTCGCATATTTGAACGAACACAAAGCGGCCTGGGTCGAAAGCCTCTGGCGTCTGCTCGACGACGCTGACGCGCGCCTCTCGGTTGCTCATCGGGAGTTGCGCGGACCCGAACGAAAAGTCGTGTTGGCTGACCTTGATGCTGAATGCTGGCGCATCGACGCAGGCCTCACCGAACTGGTCGGCCCTCCCGATCAGAGTGAACTGGTCGTCGTCCCGAGCCGAAGCCCGGTACAGGATCCTGGGGATTCGTTCGTCGGGTCGGTTCAGTTGCACTTGTCGCGTTCTGACGGGCGGATCGTTGCCTGGGCTTGTGGACATCAACATCGTCCCGAGAATCACGAGGCGGTGCTGGCGCGGATCCAGGCGCTTGGTGGAGTTCCTTCGGACTGGGACCAGCAGGCGACGGTCAGGATTCCTGGGAGTGGCAGAGTCGCCACTGTTTCAGCCCCGATCGAGAACGTGATCGGCTGGCTCGCCCCGTTGGGACGCACCGCGACCGATGAAAGTATCGGAACGAGCGTGACCTGGATGGGTTACGCGACCGCCGTGGCCATCAAGATGGTGATCCGGGGCCACTTCGTCCCTCAACTAGTCCAGTCGAAACGTCGTCGCAAAGATCCTGCAAGCGATCTTGGAACTTTCAAAATCCGCTGGATACCGGCCCTGATCGACCCGGACGTGTTGGCCGGTCTGGTTCGCTCGGTGCCCGGGGCTGCGATGTTGGGCAGTCGCGAACAAGAAAAAGAGAAGTTCACACTGGCCGCGCTGACCGACCTCACTGACGCGATCGTGGGTTCTGCTGCGAGCCAACTGCAGACCCCTGCGGCCCCTCCTGAAATCAACACTCGCAACGATATTTCCGAGGCTGCCGTCGCACACCTCGGCGGTACGCCTTTTCGGGCTCCGACTAAAGCCGGAGGAGAACTTGTTCGTCGGCTCAACCAGTGGGGTTCTCCGGTGCTGGGCGCAGCTGGAGCGCGTCTTGTGGTGCAACTCGACCCACCGGACGACGCTGGTGCTTGGCACGTGGCTGTGCTGTGTCGGAACGACGAGGGGAACTTGATCCCAGCGGAAGTCGCGATCACGCTGGCGTCGAAGTTGAACTCCAAGACTCTTCTGGCCCACTTGTCGCGACTGGAGCGGCTGTTCCCGGAATTGATGCGGCTTGGAGGCCGGCGCCGAGGTGAAGTCTTCTTGTCGCAAGATGAGGCCTGGAGGTTGATGACCGAATCGGGAGATCGGCTGCGTTCAGCTGGTTTCGAGGTTCGAGTGCCACCATTGAGACGGCAGAAAGCCGTGGCTTCGCTACGTTTGACTTCTGAAACGAACGAGGCAGTGGTAGGAGCCCAGCAACTCGCCAATGTTCGTTGGTCAGCAGTTTTCGACGAAGTTGAACTCGATGCCGCTGAGATAGCCGACTTGGCAGCCAAAGCTCGTCCGTTGGTGCGTTCGCGGGGCCAATGGGTCGAACTGGACAAGGCGGATCTGGCTGAAGCCGCGGCAGCATTGGCCGAGCGGGCCGACAAGACTCGACTCAGCGGCGCAGACGTGCTTCGTCACGCGCTGGGTCTCGAAGGCTCCCCTTTCGGAAGTGGCGTCAACATCGCAGGTGAAGGTTGGGCGGCCGACTTGTTGCGCAGTGTCAAGAACTTCCCAGACAATCCAACGACGACCCCCAAGGACTTCAAAGGCAGGTTGCGCAACTATCAAGCCGACGCGTTGGTTTGGCTCGATTTCTTGGACGACGCTGGTTTGGGGGGGTGTCTGGCTCTGGACATGGGTCTGGGCAAGACGCCGACGACACTGGCGAGCCTGGCGTCGTCCCAGTCTGGTACGAGTCTCGTCATCGCTCCCCCGGCTGTCGTCGGCAACTGGGCCAGTGAAGCGCGGACCTTCGTTCCCGACTTGAAGGTGTTGGTTCACCATGGAGCCAATCGTTCAAGGGGCCCGGCGTTGAAAGCCGCGATTGATGAGACTGATGTTGTGATCACGACCTATGGCACCGCGGTGCGAGACATGGACGAGCTCTGTGGGCTCTCCTGGGGCAAGGTCGTCATCGACGAGGCTCAGGCAATCAAGAATCCTCTAGCGGAAACGTCACAGCAGCTTCGGCGATTGGATGCTGTCAGCCGACTCGCACTCACCGGCACGCCGATTGAGAACGGCTTGGGGGATCTCTGGGCCATCATGGACTGGGCAAACCCGAACCTGTTGGGTCCGCGTGCGCGATTCATCGCCCAATTGGCGCCGGACGGCAATGGTCGTTCCAACGGCAGTCGTGCAGACCAGGCTGGAGAGGATGCCTTGAGGGCACTCAACGGCATCCTCGTCTACCGCCGAACGAAGGCTGAGCCTGTGATAGCGGCCGAGCTCCCCGATCGGATCGACGAACTTGACCATTGTCCGATGACACCCGAACAGATAGGGCTCTACCAGGCTGTTATCGACAGTCTGATCGTCAAGACAACAGCTGACGATCCAGGAACGCATGAGCGCAAAGGAGCTGTGCTTGCGGCTATAACCGCGTTGAAACAAATATGCAATCATCCGCTCAACTATCAATTCGACGATAAAGGCGTCGAAGGACGTTCCGGCAAACTCGCCAGACTCTACGAGATCCTTGCTCATGTCTTCGCGGCTGACGAGAAGGTACTGGTCTTCACCCATTTCGCGAGTTGGGGCGAGATATTGGCCGAGCATCTCTCGCAGTGGAGCGGCCTGAGAATCTCCTGTTACCACGGTGGCTTGGGCAGAGCCGCGAGAGACCGCCTCGTAGATGAGTTCCAGGGTTCTGAAGGTGCTGGTGCAATGGTGTTGTCACTCAAAGCTGGAGGCACGGGCCTGAACCTGACAGCCGCCAACCACGTAGTCCTCTATGACCGTTGGTGGAACCCTGCGGTGGAAGATCAGGCCAGGGACCGTGTCTGGCGTATCGGCCAGAGGAACACGGTGATCTGCCATCGTCTGGTTTGTCCGGGGACGATCGACGAGCGTGTCGAGGAGATCGTCGCGGGCAAGCGCCAGATAGCGAGTCTCACGCTGCCGAAGTCGAGTTCGATAGGTGACCTCAACGCGGAACAACTGCAGGCCGCGTTGGGGATAGACAACGCAGCGCTGCTGGACGTTGAGCCTGATGCGGGCATCCCGCTCGGCGAAACTACTCAGCTCACCGATGTCGCTGCAGAGACCGGGACTGCTGCTGAGACGAGGCAAGGCGAAGGATCGACACTGTGAACGACGATTCACCACGCAAACATTCGCGGTCCCGAAACCGGAGCAGAAGCAGTTCGGCGAACGTCGACGGCAGTCGACAACAACCACAGCCGCGAGGGCGTAAAGCCGGTCCGAAGCTCGATCCTGTCGAATTCTGGGGAGACCCGGGGACCTTGCCCGTCATTGATGGGGTGGTGGAGCATTCAGGGGATCCGAGAGCCTTGCTCGACTCTTTGGGAAGACCGCCTGTGCAGGGTCAAGAAACTGCTGCTGAGCGATGGTTCACACTTGCATACGAGCGGGCCGCAGTTCTGGCTGGAGCACTGGCGGCTGCGGGTGAACTCGACAGGAGCGAGTAGCGTCTCAGATCATGTCTTTTGACGACCTGCTTCGTATGCCGCTTGAGGAGTTGACGGCGCAGGCACGACGGGTGCGGGACGAAGCTTACGGAAAAGTCGTCACCTACTCGCCGAAAGTGTTTATTCCACTGACGATGCTGTGTCGCGACAAATGCGGGTACTGCACCTTCGCGCAACCTCCGGCACGTCTGGAACAACCGTATCTGACACCTGACGAGGCCGTCGCGATTGCGGTCCGAGGCGCTCGAACGGGTTGTCATGAAGCGCTTTTCACCCTTGGTGAACGACCTGAAAGACGTTACCCGGCAGCTCGGGACTGGCTGACGCGTCACGGTTATGAGTCGACTGTCGACTATGTGGCGGCGGTGGCGCAGTCGGTCCTGGATTCCACTGGACTGTTGCCCCATGCCAATACCGGCGCCATGTATGCAGATGAACTGGCGAAGTTGCGCAGGATCGCACCTAGCCAGGGAATGATGCTCGAGACCCTGCGCGACGATCTTGAATGTCATAGAGGCGCACCGGACAAGGCGCCGTCGCGTCGGCTTCGAACACTTCGATGGGCTGGAGAACTGCGGATCCCTTACACGACTGGAATCCTGGTGGGAATCGGTGAAACCCGCGAGGATCGGGTTTCGGCGTTGAAGGCGATTGCCGACGTCCATCGTCGCCATGGTCATATCCAAGAAGTCATCGTCCAGAACTTCCTGCCCAAACCGGGCACGGCGATGCACCGCTCAGATCCCTGTACACGCGAGATGCATCTTGAAGCGATCGCTTTGGCTCGTTTGATCCTGCCGCCTGAAGTAGCGGTACAGGCTCCGCCGAACCTCTCCGACGATTTCGCGGACCTGCTCTCAGCAGGTGTGAGCGACTGGGGCGGCGTTTCACCTGTGACCCTCGACCACGTGAATCCCGAACGCCCTTGGCCTGATCTTGAAAGACTGCGTGAAGTCACCGAGAGTGCAGGCCACACGTTGGCGCCGAGACTCACCGCGCATCCCCGCTACGTCCGCGATCCGAACGCTTGGTTCGACCGGACTCTGCATTTTGCTGTGATGGACCGAAGCGATTCAGACGGTTTCGGACGCGATGATCCCGGGTCTGTCTGGCCTGAGCGCACCATGGAGAAGACCAAGATCGACGATGGCGCAGAGTTCGAACTGGTAGGCGAGATCTCTACTCAGTGGTATGTGGGCGCCGGAGGAGACCCGGTCGTGCTGGCGCCTGCAGAGGCAGGCGCCGGCGGGGCCCTTGGTGAGGTGATCGAGGGGGTGCGTGCCGGCGAGGACGCGGGTTTCGATGAATTGGTCGCCCTGTTTGCGGCTCGAGGGCCCGAAGTGGCAGCGGTGGCGCGACTGGCCGATGAAATACGCGCCGAAGTTGTCGGCGATGACGTCACCTGGGTCGCCAACCGCAATATCAACTACACCAACGTATGCACGTTCCGCTGCAAGTTCTGCGGTTTCTCGAAGGGTCCACTCTCGTTGAATCTCAGGGGCAAGCCGTATCTTCTGACGCTTGACGACATAGCCGAACGCACCATTGAAGCAGCACGAAGCGGTGCTACCGAAGTGTGCCTTCAGGGAGGAATCCATCCCGACTTCGACGGGGATTACTACATTGATGTCGCGCGTGCGGTCCACGAAGCAGTTCCAGGCATGCACATTCACGGTTTCACCGCACTCGAGGTCACGGAGGGCGCCAGGCGGAACGGGGAACCCTTGGCGGATTATTTGGTTCGACTCCGAGACGCCGGTCAACGTTCGCTGCCAGGGACAGCAGCAGAAATCCTGCACGACGATGTGCGTGCAGTGCTGTGCCCGGACAAGATTGACACTGACGAATGGATTGAAGCACATCGAGTTGCCCATTCGGTGGGCTTGCGTTCCAACGTGACCATCATGTTCGGCTCGATCGAGCGGCCCGAGCATTGGGCGCACCACTTGCTCCGCACACGAGCTTTAGCCGAGGAGACCGGAGGCTTCACCGAGTTCGTCGGCTTGCCTTTCGTTCACATGGCGTCACCGATCTATCTGCGCGGCAGCGCCAGACGTGGACCGACCTGGCGTGAGGTGTTGTTGATGCATGCAGTGGCCCGTATCGCTTACAGGGGCCGAATCGACAACATCCAGGGTTCCTGGGTCAAACTCGGTCTCGGCGCGGTCACTCAATTGCTGCAAGCCGGGGTGAACGATCTTGGTGGCACACTGATGGACGAAAATATTTCCCGTGCCGCTGGAGCCTCGCATGGCACCACGGTCGACGAAACCGATTTCCGGGGAGTGGTTGAGCCTCTGGGTCGAAAGTTGGTACAACGCACGACTCTGTATGGCCGCGTCGACTCCTCAACGCTGCCACTGCGGACTGAACGGCAGCACCGCGCCTCGATTCCGGTGTCGGCATCGAGCAGAGCAGCCCCCTAGAGATCGACCGGTCGGGTGCCGACCGGTGGTTGTCAGCAAGATCAAAAGCCAGTTTCGTCATGCTCTGCCAGCAGATGTACTGCTTTTTCAACGGAGCGTCTAGCTCGGGTGAGGCGCTTCTCATCAACGGGGAGCTCATTGCCGCCGGCGTCTATGGATTCGCGCAACCGAATAATAGCCAGATCAGCGAGTTCCTCCGAAATCGCTTCAAGCCGGTTTCTGATTTCGTCGAACTCGGAGGCCATGGACAGTACCGTAGTGCCGTTCGCGGTTCTCCAGGTGCCTGCAACTCGGTTCGGGATCGGTGCATCGGGCGTTACCGTCGTAACCATGGAAGCTGCCGACGTTCGGGAATGGGTGAGTTTCACGGACGCCGACGGTTCCACTTGGCACTTCGACCTCACCTTCTTGACCAGCAACTACGGTTGCATATACGGACGTGGCTGCCAGGGTGTCTTGACAGAGCCGGCACCTGAGTATGAGCACGGTTGTTGCAGCTATGGAGCGCACTTCGTCGGCGAAGCGGACCGTAGTTCAATCGAGGCGCAGATAGCTCGGCTGTCCGTCGATGAATGGCAGTTCGCCCGAGAAGCCGAGGCGATGGGCGGCGCGGTCTGCACCAACGACGACGGCGAAACGGTCACTCAGATGATCGACGGTGCTTGCATAATGCTCAATCGCGTGGGTTTTCCCAAAGGATCTGGTTGTGCGCTTCACCAGGGGGCGACAGCGCGCGGTGAACGCACGATCGACTGGAAACCCGATGTTTGCTGGCAGGTGCCTCTTCGATACGACGCACACACCGAGGATGGAGGCCACATCAACCATATTCTCAGGGAATGGAAACGCCGTGATTGGGGTGAGGGCGGCGCCGAGTTTGCTTGGTGGTGCACCGACGACCCTTCGGCATTCGGTGAAGATCGGCCGGTTTGGAAGAGCCTGCGAAGTGAGATCGTTGAACTGGTCGGCTCTGAGCAGTACGAACGGTTGGTTGATCACATAATGGCTCGTGATCAATCCGATGTTGGAGGTAGGGTGCTCCTACCTCATCCGCAGGTTCGCCGAAGTCGCGGGAGCAGCGACGATTTGAAAGAGAGTCCGTGACGAAGTACCTGCGTTCCGTGGTCGCTGGACAGGACGTCCGACTGCTCGGTGCATCGGTTGCGATCGGTGTCGGCGTTGCCGTGGTCGTGGCAGCCTTTGAAACACTCACAGAGTCGGTGCTGCTGAGTTGGCTGTTCGATCAGTCGCTCGTTGTTCTGGTGACAGCTCCGGTGGTCGGCATCCTTGTCGCCAACGGGCTGCTTGTGTGGTTGGGGCGGGGAACGGACGGCTCAACATCTGACGAGTACATTCGTGCATTCCACGAACGCCATCCCCGCTTGCCGATAATTCACCTGCCAGGGAAGTTGCTGGCGGGTGCAGCGACCATCGGCATGGGTGGCGCGGTGGGTCTCGAAGGTCCATCGGTATATGCAGGGTCGTCAATCGGACTCTGGGTCCATGAAAAAACCGGATCTTTCTTCAGGCGGGACCAGGCCCGTCTGCTGCTGACCGCTGGAGCTGCAGCAGGGATAGCGGCCGTGTTCAAAGCACCTGCCACAGGCGTTGTCTTCGCTATGGAGGCGCCCTATCGCGAGGACGTAACGCCCCAAGCGTTGTTGCCGTCGCTGTTGGCTTCCGCTGCCAGTTACGCGACTTTCGTTTCGTTGGTGGGGACCGAGCCTGTAGTCCCCTTCCTGGCCGACAGAGGTGGCGGGTCCGGATCAGGTGTCGACGCAGAAGCCGCCGTCTCCATGTTCGGTGTGGACCTGACCCACTTGGCAGGGGCTTTGCTGTTGGGCATCGCCGCGGGATTGGGCGGTCGTGGCTTCGCGTGGCTCGTACGTCGCAGCAAGGCAGGCGCCAGGCGCTACCCGCTGATGAAACGCTCAGCGGTCGGCGGTGTCGGTCTGGCGGCGTTGGCTTGGATCAGCGAAGTCGTGTTCGGGTCCCCGTTGACACTCGGCCCTGGTACCGAAGCAATGGCATGGGTGGTGGACGGACATGGACTAGGAGCCATAGCATTGTTGTTCGGTCTGCGAACGGCTGCAACGATCACTACCGTTTTTGCTGGTGGAGTAGGCGGTCTGTTCATTCCGCTTGCCGCTCTAGGCGTAGTTCTCGGCGAGTTCGTCGGTCAAGCCATCGGTCATGACGAGACGACCCTTTATCCGATATTGGGATTGGCAGCGTTCCTGGGGGCCGGGTATCGAGCACCGATAGCCGCGGTGATGTTCGTGGCGGAATCCACAGGCGGTGTTGGAAGCTTCGTGGTTCCGGCCTTGATTGCCGCTGCGGTGAGTCAAGTGGTGGCAGGCCCCTCTTCGGTAGCTGATTATCAACGCTCTGTTCGGCTCGGTCATCTTGAGCGGCGATTCACGCTTCCGCTCACTTCGATCCTGTCGACCGACGTGATGACGGTTCCTCCTGATGCCACTGTGTCGGAGTTCGTATATTTTCACGTGTTGGGGAACCGCGAACGAATTGTCCCGGTTGTCGACGGCGAACAATTCTTGGGGCTCGCCCGCCTCGAGGACGTCTCAGAACTTGACAGTGCTGAATGGGAGACGACCTCTATAGGCGATTGGATGGCCACCGATCTACCGGTAGCGCAACCGTCGTGGACTCTACGCGACGCGGTAGCGGCCATGGGCGAAGCCGAGATCGACATTTTGGCGGTAACAGACGTCAGTGGCGTCTTCATCGGAGTTGTAACCGAGGACGACATCTTGAAGCTCGATGAGATCCTCGACGAAACTGGCAACTGAGCGAGTCCAGCGTGGTGCTGGACGCTGAGAACAGTCTGTTGAATTATTCGTTCAGTTGTTCGCTGTGTCTCGGTGAGTCGCCGATGACGTGATCGTCGACCTCTTCTGCGAACTCATCGGCCCAAGCCAGATGTTCAGGCTTCGGCAGATCTTCACGGTCATTGTTGAGATCTTCGAGTAGTCGATCAAAGTCGCCATCGTGTGAGCGTTTCATCTCACGGGCTTCCTCGTAACGCCTGTGTCGTCCCTTTTTCACTTTGCGAGTTCCAATTTGACGGTGTTGACAGTGATCAGACAGTGTAGCCGATGATCGCAGAATCCGAAATCAAGTAGAGCACTTTGCTCTGAGTCTGCTGATCAGGAGTAGGACTCTCTGATCAGTCGAGCGCCCGTTCAGACCGTTGCTCCAACACGACCGAGTCATTGTCGAAGGCCAGCGAGGCGTCGCCGTCGACAAGTCGACGAATGTGGTTGCCAACAAGTTCTGCTCGCCAACCTTGCGCCAGCTGGGCATCGTCGTCATCACGCAAGAATGCTTCGACGTCAGCGCGTGTTGCGAGCAGGGCCGGATCGATTTCGTTGTCTCTGGCCACCTGGGCCACCCAGGCGGTTGCCAGTGTGACCGCCGGGCGGTAATCCCTGGTATCGGCACTGCGTTTCATTTTTCGGGGTGGACGCCAATTTGATTCAAGTCCTGCCTTCACCACGTCGAGGACTTCAAGTGCTCTTCGATTCTTGACCATTCCACGGTCTATGCCACGAATCCTGGCCAGTGCGTCCAGGTTCGTCGGCATCGCTTGCGCGATGGACGCTATCGCCAAGTCGGACAGTACGAATCGAACCGGTTGATTGATCTCCGCGGCTCGTCGCTCCCTCCAGGCGGCGATGGCGTGAGCCACAGCCAAAGGCCGACCCTTGAGTTGACGAGCCCCTTTTATCCTCGTCCAGGCTTCGTCGGGGTCACGGGGAGACCGGTCGCGCGAACGCATGACTTCGAACTCGGCTTGAGCCCAGGAGGACCGGTTGCGTTCCTTCAACTTTGAAGCGAGACGATCTTGTATCTCCAGCAGCCGGGCTACGTCTGAGGCTGCATAGTCGAGTTGGGCGGCGCCGAGCGGTCGTTCAAGCCAGTCCGTGAAACGGCTTCCCTTGGGTAGCGGTACACCCAACTCCCGTTCATGCAGATTGGCCAACGAAGGAGATGAGAGCCCGAGGAATCCTGCAGCGATTTGAGTGTCGAACAAGCGTGCTGGGATCGCGCCACACGCCAGTTCTAGAACTTCGAGGTCTTGTGTGGCGGCGTGGACAACCGCAAGGGCCTTCGTGTCCATCAGTGCTTTCAAGGGTTTGAGATCGACTGCCAGCGGGTCAATCAACACAATCTGGTCATCCCAGGCGATTTGAACCAGAGCCACCCTCGGCCAATAGCTGTGTTCCCGATGAAATTCGGTGTCAAGTGCGTAGCGATCTGTTCGGCACAAGGCGTCGACGGTGGTGCATAGGTCGTCCCCCTCGTCGATGATCCGATAATCGGGCATGTCGCATGCTAGCCAACAGCCGGCGGAGATAGAGTCACCCGCAGTGTCTGACCGATCGACCGCTCCCCCGGACTGGTACCCCGATCCTGCCGACGAGTCGCAGCACCGCTACTGGGACGGCTCGGCCTGGACGGAGCACCGCGCTCCCCGCTACGCCGAAGCGTCGAGCAAGAGGCTGCGCGGCTCGAATCGACTGCTCGGCGACTCGTTGCGAATCCTGCGTCGCCAGTGGCGCGGCTGCGTGTTCGTAGCGTTGCTGTCGGCCGCCGCGGGCCTGCTAGTCTCGGCTCTCTTTCTGTACAGCGCCGACCGGGTTACGATGGGTGAGTTCGACGAGATCCGCGAGAGGATCTCCCAACCGGACTTCGATCCCGAGACATCTGGGAATGAGGCGTATTTCGAGTCGCTCGAGTTCGACTTCTCGGTCCGGAGCCTCGCGCCGGCAGTTCTTGGCCTGCTGATCGCCTGGCTGGTGTCCAATCTATTGACGGCGACCGTTGTGCTACTGACGCTCGGTGACCTGCGGGATGACACCTCCACCCGTTCAGGGGTGTTGCGGAAGGCGTGCGGGAGACTCCCCCGGCTCATTGGACTGAACCTGCAGATCATGCTGTTGGCAATGATGATCCTGGCGATCGTCGTGCCGGCTGCGTTGACCGCGCCTTTAATGCTCATCCTGGTGGTCCCAGCTGTGCTGGTTGCCGTAATCCTGGCATTACCGGTCTACGCGCTGGCGTACGTCGTTGCTTCTACAGCCCCCGCTCGATCACCGCTGCGCTACTCCTACCGCCTGGTCCGTAAGCATTTCTGGGGGACCCTTGGCCGGATGCTGCTCGTCGTTTTGATCGTCGGGGTCGTCGGCGGCGTGTTCGAAGCAGTTACAGGGCTGTCGGGGTTGTTCTGGGTGCTGGCAGATTCGCTGAGCGGAGTGGTGTCGTCGGTGCTGGCGCTGCTGTCTGTTGTCGCTTCAGCGATTCTCTACTTCGATCTGGGCGGTGAATCTGACTGACCCCCCGATCGCATTGAGACTATTGCGAGCGCCCGGGCAGGTCGTGGGGATGGTCAGCATCGTGAAACCAGGCTGGATCCCCACCGTTGAACCGGGAGATCCGAAGTTCGTCGACGGCTCGTCCCGGTGCTCTCTCCCCGTTGGCGAATGAACGTTCGAGTGCGTTCAAGGCACTTCGTCGCCAAACTGCATGCAGCCATTCGGCCTGCCCCTGCAGAACGGGGACCGACACGTCGGCTCGGCCGAGAGCATTGCGCACGCTGTCGATCGCGACTGCTGAGGGCCTCGTCAAATCACACGACAGCACAGCCACGGTTTCAGCCGAAGTGCTGCGCAGCGCAGTAATGATTCCACCCAGCGGGCCTTGGGAGGGCCAACCATCTTCAACGTGGGCCAAGCCCAGGTCGTTGACTCTGGCGGCGTCGCCGCCGACTACGACGACCGAAGCAGCACCGGCGTCATGCAACGCTGCGGTCACCCTCTGCAGCAGCGTCAGGCCGTCGACCTCTACGAACGCCTTGTCCGTGCCCATCCGCCGACTGGCGCCGCCGGCGAGCACGGCGCCCTCGAAGTCGACAGAGTCCTCGCTCGGAGTCACCCCGGCGGTGGCCACTCAGGGTCGAGTTGTTGCAAGAAGAGAGCACAGCGCTCTTCTTCGTCAGCCTCTCCAATGAGTGCCGCGCAAGCTTGCAGACCCGCCAGCGAACGCAGGAAACCACGGTTGGTCTCGTGTCGCCAGGGTACGTAGCCGCTCCCCCGCCAGCCGTTCGCCCGCAGACGGTCCAGGCCGCGGTGGTAGCCTGTGCGGTAAGCAGCGTAGGCCAAAGCCGGGTCTTCCAGAGCGTCACCCAAAGACGCCCAAGCCGCAAGCACCCGTGGCCAGCGAGAACAGACCCCGGCGACTGCGGCGACCGGGTCGTCATCATTTTGAGCGACGACCAGAGCTTCGAGTGCGTCACTCGGTTCTGGGTCGAGAATCGTTTCAGAAGGGCCGGAGGACAGCTGTACACCACTCATGGACCAAGCCTAGCGGTGTCCTCTTGACTGCCGTCGGGGCCGGCTAGGATGACCACATGCGAGCTGCCGCGCTTCCTAGTTGGCTCGACCTGGAATTGTTGCGCTGGATCATCGTGGTGATCTTGGCGGTCGTGGCGTATCTGCTCTACATCGTGACGCGCTTCGTTCGTCGCTTGTTGGTCAAATTCGTGCTGTTGGCCGCCCTCGTCGGTCTAGGCGTGTCGTTGTGGGTTCAGCGAGCGGATCTAGAGGACTGTGCCCTTGTCTGTGAATGCAGTCTCTATGGCCGGAAAGTCGTGATTCCAGTTGAGCAGTTGCCTGACGATCTCCGGACTGTCGACGCCGGCGGCGACGTCGGTTGTCTGAATGATTCGTCGGTTCAGAGTTGACGTGCAGCTTGCGGCGATTCTTCAGGGGACCCGTTCAACACGCAAAACGTTGGTGGAGCGACTACGGCTGTCTGATCCCGCGAGCACGCTGACCAACTCACCGGCTCTGACGTGACCTGCGTCTTTGGCCAAGCGGATCGCTTCTCGAACCATTTCCTCGTTGCTGCCGCCTCTGCTGATCCTCATCGGGATCGTACCCCAACTCAAAGTCAGTTGCTGTGCGGTTGATTCGTTGATGGAAAAACCAAGAATTGTGGCCTCGGGTCTGAATCGAGCCATTGAGCGCACGGTGAAACCCGACCCTGAGATACAGATCACGCGTTCAATTCCGAGTTCTTGAGTGGCGCGCCACGCAGCCATTGTCATGGCGTCGGTGACTGAGGCCGCTCCCCCGGAGTTGTCGGTCATCCGCACCTCAGCGAGTTGTTTGGCCCAACTCTCGTAGTCCATCTCCTGGTCGGCTCTGAAGGCGATCCGGCTCATCGTGCGGATCACGTTGACCGGGTCGATGCCTATCGCTGTCTCCCCGGAGAGCATGACCGCTGACGTACCGTCAAAGACGGCATTCGCGACGTCGCCGGCTTCGGCCCTGGTCGGTGCAGGGCTTGCAATCATCGATTCAAGCATCTGGGTGGCAGTGATCACCGGACGGCCACCGGCTATGCACTCTTTGATTATGGCCTTCTGCAGGTGGGGCAGGTCCTCAAGAGAACATTCAGTGCCGAGATCTCCCCTCGCCACCATGATCGCTCCTGCTGCCTCGATGATTCCCGGCAAGTTCTCGACAGCGGCTTGGGTCTCGATCTTTGCGATCACCAGCGGTCCTCGCGGGTGGGGTTCGGTTCCCACCCGCCTGATGTCATGAGCCGAGCGGACAAAACTGACTGCCACCATGTCGACACCGAGTTCGACGAAAGCGTCGAGGGCAACAAAATCGGTTTCCGTCGGGGTTGGCATACGAAGTCGCTGCGAGGGCAGATGCACACCTGGACGGCCCACTACCTCCCCGCCGTGAACAACGGTAACTAGGAGTTTCTCGCTGGACATGTCAGTGATCCTGAGCACTGGGCCGCCGTCGCCGATAGACAACCGGTCGCCGACTTCAAGGTCGTTGAGAAGCCCTTCGTAGTCGACCTCGATCACCGATTCATTGGATGCCGTCTGCCCGACTCGGAGTTCGATGGTGCTCCCGGTTCTGATGTGGGTACCCTGATCATCAAACTTTGCGGCTCGAACTTTCGGGCCTGGAAGGTCGACGAGAATACCGACTCGGGTCCCTTCGTCTTCGGCTGTCGAACGGATTCGGCGATATCGCTCGATCCCCTCATCGAGTGTTCCGTGGGCGAGACCGATTCGAGCCACGTCCATTCCGGAGCGGATCATTTCTCGGAGAGTCTTCTCGTCCTCAGAAGCTGGACCGATGGTGGCAACGATTTTTGTGCGTCGGGGCATCCCGGAACGCTACTGGCTGCAACGAACAGAACGGACGACCTATGTAGCTTCGACACCCGGCGATCCTCGTTGGCGGTGTATCGTTCCCAAGTGGCTGAGTTGCATCCGTTCCTTGGTGGTCAAGGCCCGGTCGCCTTTGCTCATCGTGGTGGCACGGGCCCCTTTCCAGAGAACAGTGAGCGAGCTTTTCGCCGTGCCGTTGATCTGGGATACAGCCACATTGAAACCGACGTGCAGGCAACCAGTGACGGCGTCGGTGTGATCATGCACGATGATCGACTCGATCGGACCACGGATCGCTCAGGTGACATTTCCAAGTCGACTTGGAACGAGGTCAGCAGAGCACGGATTGGGGGCACGGAGCCGATTCTGCGGGTCAGTGAACTGCTTGAAGCGTTCCCGAGTACATGCATCAACTTCGATCCGAAGAGCGACGGAGCGGTCGAACCGTTGGCCGAGGCGATTTTGGCAGCCGATGCCTTGGATCGTGTTCTCGTCGGCGCCTTCAGCGACCGGCGCATAGACCGAGCGCGCCGATTGCTCGGCGATGGTCTGGCGTTCGGCGCCGGCACTCGACGCGTCATGGCGCTGGTGGTTCGCTCCAACCGCATTCCGGTTCCATTCCGATGGGCACACGCGGTCCAAGTGCCGGTGCGGACGGGTCGTATTGAGATAATCACTCAGCGGTTCATTGAGCACGCACACGAACTGGGAGTTCACGTTCATGTCTGGGGAGTCGACGATCCCGTTGAAATGCATCGATTGTTGGATCTTGGCGTCGACGGCCTGATGACCGACGAACCCGAGATCCTCAAGTCTGTATTCTGCGATCGTGGAATCTGGCGAAGCCACCTTTGAGCGACCCGATCCGAATGTCGCATCATCGGTTATGATCCCGGTTCGCACAGGAGAGGGCAGTCTTATGGACAGTGGTCGAAGACCCGTGTCAGAGCCGCAGATCGTAGTGATCGGTGCGGGTCCGGCTGGACTTACTGCCGCCTACCAACTCGGGAAGCACGGCCACCGCGCGCTCATCGTCGAAGCGGACGGTGTCGTGGGGGGGATCTCGCGGACTGTTGAACGTGACGGGTGGCGCTTCGATATCGGTGGCCATCGGTTCTTCACCAAAGTCAAACCCGTGTCGGACCTCTGGCACGAGATCCTCCCGGCTGAAGACTTCTTGTTGCGACCCCGTATGAGTCGGATCTTCTATGAAGGAGACTTCTACGACTATCCCCTCAAAGCGTCCAATGCACTCAGGAACCTGGGCGTCGTCGAAGCGGCTCGTTGTGTGATGTCGTACTTCTGGGTCAAGCTGAGACCACCGAAAGATCAAACGAAGTTCGAAGGATACGTTGCAGCCAAGTTCGGTTGGCGGTTGTACAAGACCTTCTTCAAGACCTACACCGAGAAGGTTTGGGGTGTGCCGGCCGACCAACTCGAAGCGGACTGGGCTGCGCAGCGAATCAAGAACCTGAACCTCATCAAGGCCATAACCAACGCGGTCATGCCCAAACGTGGATCGACAGACGTCACCAGCCTCATTGAAGAGTTCGAGTACCCGCGTCACGGACCTGGAATGATGTGGGAACGATGCACTGATTTAGTGCAGGAACAAGGCAGTACAGTCACATTCAACTCAGAAGTCACCAAGATCCGTCACGCCGACGGAGTTGCCACCGAAGTGGTCACGGTGGGTGAGAAGGGCCGACAAGCCTATGAATGCAGCGCAGTCATCTCCTCGATGCCGATTCCCCGGCTTGTTCAAGCGATGGACCCCCCGGCATCTGATGAAGTGCTTCGGGCAGCTGCGGAGCTCAAGTTCCGTGATTTCTTGACTGTGGCCCTGATCGTTCCGATTGAAGACGGCTTCCCTGACAACTGGATCTACATCCACTCCCCCGAAGTGTCGGTGGGCCGCGTGCAGAACTTCGGCTCCTGGTCGCCGCAGATGATTCCTGAGGACGGCAAGACCTGTCTGGGTCTGGAGTTCTTCGTCAATGAAGGTGACGAGCTCTGGGAGTCTGACGATGACGACCTGATCGCTTTGGGAACCAACGAAATGGCGACGCTCGGCCTGTTGGACCCGACCCGGGTCGAGCGCGGCTATGTAGTGCGGATGCCCAGGGCCTACCCGATGTACGACGCTGCATACAAAGAGAACGTCGACATTCTCCGCGGCTGGCTCGCTGAGACAAGCTGCAACGTCCACCCTGTCGGCCGCAACGGAATGCACCGCTACAACAACCAGGATCATTCCATGTACACGGCAATGCTCACCGTCGAGAACCTGCTCAACGGCACCAGTCACAATGTTTGGGAAGTCAACGTCGAAGCCGACTACCACGAGGAACTCGACACCAGTGGACCCCGATGACCCCATGCAGGTCGATTCGATGATCGGGTCCCGCTCAGAGGAGACCGTCGTTGTCATACCCGCTTACAACGAACAAGAGGCCCTGCCTGAGGTTCTTCGTCAACTCGCAGGCACCGTAGGTGCTCTCGACGTGGTCGTGGTTGATGACGGCTCAAGCGATGCGACAGCGGAGGTCGCACGAGAAAATGGTGTGCCATGTGTAATGCTGCCCTTCAACCTTGGTATCGGCGGCGCGTTGCGGGCCGGTTACCGCTACGCCGTGGACAACGGCTATCGAAGGGCTGTGCAGTTCGATGCCGATGGTCAGCATCGAGCCGATCAGATAGCGGTGCTCACCGCCATGCTCGACGAGGGAGCCGACATGGTGGTCGGTTCCCGCTTCCTGGAAGGAGAATACGGAGTCGGGCGCAGCCGGGCTCTAGCGATGTGGGCGCTGCGGGTGGGTGTCCGCGCTATTACCGGGCAGTCCTTCAGCGACACTTCTTCAGGTTTCAGAGGTGTTCAGGGCGAACTGTTGGAGTTCTTTGCCCGTCAGTATCCCGTCGATTATATGGATTCGGTGGAAACACTGGTAGAAGCTTGTCGTCGCGGCTACAGGGTCGTTGAAGTCCCCACGTTGATGAACCAACGCGCCGGTGGAGTACCGTCGCAACGTCCGTTGAGATTGGCGTACCACTATGCCCGCCTCATAGTCGCGCTGTTCAGCACCTCTCAGCGCAGCCCTCGATCCAAGGGGCGCTGAGAACGAGCGCGAACAGGCGGCGAGCACGTCGCGTCGCGGGGTACTCCCGTTCTTGTTCGCTGCGCTCACGGGCCGCTCGGGCCACGGCTTCGTACCGTACGGGCCGCGTTGTCCCACCTGTTCGCTCGGCCTCTGAGATGCTGGACCGCTCGGGTTCTTCCCTGCGGGTGCTCTTTGGAGTCGATCCTCGACGGTGGGGGCCCGTAACGGCCCCGCAGATGGTCCCAGACCGCCAACAGGCGCCCTCGCACCGACCAGTGCAGCCCCCGTGCCGGAGCGTAGACGAGACCTATCGGCAACTGGAGCAGGGCAACCGAGATGCGAAAGAGCGAGTTCTTGGCTCCGTAGTGTTCCCGAAGCATCAGCAGGGTGTTGCGCAACTGCAGATAGGCGACCCGTTCAATCGAGGAGCTCATCCCGGGATTGCGAACTTCTGCTCCTCGGACCACCCCGCACAACCAGCCTGCTCTTGCCGCGCGGATGCCCAACTCGGCTTCCTCGCAGTAGGCGAAGTAGCGTTCGTCGAACAGACCGACATCCAATAGAAATTCCCGCCTGCACATCATCAGTGTTCCGTGTGGGTAATCGGAACGGTCGAACCCTCGAGCCACCGTGGGGTCAGCGTCGATAGAACCCAGATAGGGCTGGATCACGGGACGTGCGTCGTCGCCTACGTCTGCGCTCATCAACCCGACCTCTGGTTTGTCGGCTACCGCCGACAGCATCTTCTCGATGGTGTCCGATTCGGGTATCGCGTCGTGAGGCGCAAGCGCCACCCATTCACCTTGTCGGGTTTGCAAGAATCGCCTCATGCCGATGTTCGCTCCCGGCCCGAAACCCAGATTGTCGCCGGCAACGATCAGTTCAACGTCGCCGACCAATCCAGTGAGTGCTTCGACGGTGCAGGTGTCGCTGTCGTTGTCGACAACGATCAGGCGGGTGGAAACGGTCTGCGATTTGAACGCGTCGACGGTCTGCCCCAGGATTTCGGCACGGTTGCGGTGTACGATCACAACTGATACGGGTTCTTCGGCGGATGTCACAGCTTCTGTCACGGTCGACATTGTCGGCTTCCTCGGTCAGCCTGCTCCGCACTGTGAGATGTCAGCAACACGGCCGCTAACATACGTCAGTGTCACGGGTGACTGGACCACCGGAATTCGCATCATCGGCCGACGTTGTACCGACGGTCGAGAAGATCGGCGACCTTGCTGCCGGAGCAGGCATTGGACGTGTCCACGTGCTGGCTTGGCGCGACCTCGCTGATGTGGAGGCAGGCGGATCCGAGATACATGCTTCCACCGTTGCCTCAATGTGGGCACAAGCTGGTGTCGAGGTCACTATGCGCACATCTTATGCGCAGGGATTCCCGGCCCACGCCAGGCGCGACGGTTACCGGGTTGTCCGCAGAGCAGGGAGGTATTCGGTCTTCCCGCGCGCGGCGGCTGCCGAAGCGACAGGGCGCCATGGCCGACGCGACGCCCTGGTCGAGATCTGGAACGGGGTCCCCTTCTTTTCGCCGGTCTGGGCGCGCGGCCCGCGTGCAACGTGGTTGCATCATGTTCACACCGAGATGTGGCCGTTGGTGCTCAGCGGTCGTTTGGCCCGACTCGGCCAATTTCTCGAAAGTCGCCTGGCTCCGCCGTTCTATCGGCGAACATCAGTTGTGACGCTTTCGGATTCGAGTAAAGCGCTGTTGTTGGAACGTCTCGGTTTTGCTTCTGAGAATGTGCATGTCGTTCCACCCGGGATTTCACCGATGTTCTCGGCGGGGGGAGAGAAGTCCGAGGCGCCCAGTGTGTTGGCAGTCGGTCGCCTCATGCCTCCCAAGGCCTTTGACGAGTTGATCGAGGCGATGGTGCAGGTCCGTGAATTCGTGCCGGCAACTCTGAGGATCGTTGGTGAAGGTTACGCTCGGGATGCACTGGAGAAGCAGATTTCGAGTCTCGGAGCTGAGCAATGGTGTGAATTGTCAGGTCGAGTCGACGATCGTACCCTGGTCGAGTTCTACCGATCCTCGTGGGTGGTGGCGGCTACTTCGAAGAGCGAGGGTTGGGGCATGACCTTGACCGAGGCCGCGGCTTGCAGTACGCCTGCGGTCGCAACGAGGATTCCAGGCCATGTTGATGCAGTGGCCCATGGCCGGACAGGTTTGTTGGTTGATTCTTCCAGGGGCCTCGTCGAAGCGCTGGTAACAGTGTTGAGCGACCCGGAACTGCGCTCCGCCATGGCCGGCGAAGCCCGTCGACGAGCGCTGAAGTTCACATGGGAACGAGCCGCCTACGACACGATGGCTGTACTTGCTGCCCGTGCCCGGTAAAAGTGTCGTGGTTCGTAGTCGCTTCAGCCGCGCGGCCCCTTGGGCGGTCGCTGCGCTGGTTGCATATCTGCCGCTGATTCTTTCAAGCCCAGGCAAGGTCGGCGCCGACACCAAGACCTACTTGTACCTTGACCCGTCGCGCTTGCTCGCCCAAGCGCCGTCGTTATGGGACAGTGATGCGGCCTTGGGGACGGTGACTCATCAGACGATCGGCTACCTGTGGCCCATGGGGCCGTTCTATTGGCTGGCAGAGACGTTGCAGAGCCCGGATTGGCTGGCTCAACGCCTTTGGCTCGGCTCGATCTTGTTCGGAGCCGCAACAGGAGTGCGTTATCTGCTCAAAACGCTTGATTGGCGTGGCGGCGGCCTGCTGACAGCGATGCTGGCGTACGAGCTCAGTCCCTACGTTCTGCACTATTCGGCTCGCATTTCGGTTGTGCTGCTCCCCTGGGCCGGTTTGCCGTGGATGATTGCTTTGACCATACGTGCGGCACGTCGCGGGGGTTGGCGTTATCCAGCGTGGTTTGCCCTGGTCGCAGTCACTGTCGGGTCGGTGAACGCTACAGCTCTGCTCCTGGTCGGTTTGGCTCCGGTGCTCTGGCTCTTTCACGCAGCCGGAGTCGAACGTTCCATCTCGCCGGGACAAGCGCTGGGGGCAGCGTCGAGGATCGCTGTGACCACGATCGGCGTGTCGCTGTGGTGGATCGCCGGTCTGGTGCTCCAGGGACGCTACAGCCTCCCAGTGACGCGGTTCACCGAAACCTACGAGGTGGTTGCAAACGCTTCGACGGGTCCTGAAGTTCTTCGCGGACTCGGGTACTGGTTCTTCTACGGCAACGACAAGTTCGGACAGTGGATCGAACCGAGCATCGAATACACGCAGGGAGTCTGGCTCCATTTCTTGAGCTTCGGACTGGTTGTGTTCGCCCTGTTGGGTGCAGCGTCCATCCGTTGGCGCCACCGTTCGTATTTTGTGTTGTTGGTGGTCGTGGGCGGACTCGTGGCGATCGCGTCGCATCCTTTCGACGAGCCGAGTGTCCTGGGATCACTGTTCAAGACGTTCACCGAGACCGACGCGGGACTGGCTCTGCGTTCAACGCCCCGGGTGCTGCCTCTGCTGGTTCTGGCAGTGGCTGTCTTTCTCGGGATGATCGCCAACGCGGTGCAACGCCGCTGGCCGGGTCATGGGCGCTCGTTGGCGGTTCTGATCTGCTTCGCAGTGGTGCTCAACAACCCGGCTGTGTGGCGAATTCGCATGATCGAGGAGCATCTGCATCGCGAGGAGGAGATTCCCGAGTATTGGATCGAAGCAATTTCGGCACTCGACGACTCCGGACGCACCGGTCGGGTAATGGAAGTTCCGGGGACGGACTTCGCGTCTTATCGTTGGGGCAACACAGTTGACCCGATCACGCCCGGGCTTTTGGAGCGGGGCTATGCGGCCAGGGAACTGGTCCCGTTCGGGTCGGCTGAATCAGCAGGCCTGCTCACGGCTTTTGATCGCCGTTTCCAAGAGGACTCTCTTGATCTCGACTCGGTGGTGCCTGTGGCGCGGTTGATGTCAGTGGACGATCTGGTGCATCGCGCCGATTTGAGTTTCGAACGCTTCCGCACTCCCCGACCCCTGGAGTTGGCTGATCAGTTGGAGAGGACGCCGAACCTGCAGTCCGGTGTCGGTTTCGGAGATCCGGAACCGAACGTGGCTGGTCCCGAACAGACGATGCTCGATGAAGTGTTTCTGGGTATCGACCAGAACTTGGTTCATCCGGCTCCGGTGACGGTGCATCGTGTACCGGACGCCCTCGACATCGTGCGGCTTCGTCCTCTTGTGGGTTCAACGGTGATCGTGGGTGGTCCTGAAGGGGTCGTCGACGTTGCCGGGGCCGATTTGTTGGATCTGGACAGGACTGTCTGGTATGCAGCCGATCTTGTTGGAGATGATGATCTTCGTTCGACTGTGCTGGCCGAGCCGACCCACGTCGTCATCACCGACACCAATGCCAAGCGGGCTCGGCGCTGGGGAACATTGAGAGAGAATGTCGGTGCAGTCGAGCGCGCAGGTGAAGTTCCGCTGCAGGAGGATCCAACAGACAATCGTCTGGGCATCTTCGCTGAACTCGATGAGCGCGCGGACTCAGCAGCCGACGACAGCCGTACCGTGGCCGTACAGCGGGGATTGTTTACGATCCAGGCCAGCGCCTACGGCAACCCGGTCACCTACACCAACGATGACCGAGCTTTCCATGCCGCGGACGGCGACCTCGACACGGCCTGGGTTGTGGCCGCCTTCGCGGAGGCGCGTGGCGAATTTCTCGAGTTCGGGCTCGGTTCAGAAACCCGGTTCTCGGAGATTGCCCTTGTGCAGCCGCAAACGGACGCCAACCGTCATGTCACCGAGGTTGAGATTCGAGCCGACGGGGTGTCGTTGGGACGTTTTGCACTGGATGCCCGCAGTCACAGTCCAAGTGGCCAGACAGTTGAGTTCGCAGAGGTCTCAGCTTCAACAGTTCAACTCGAGATCACCGATCTCGACTTCGGGGTTTATGCGACATATCCCGGTGTGTCGCCGGTGGGTTTCGCCGAAGTGCGGATCGGTGCGTCCCCGGAGCCCTTGAGCGAGACGATCCGAACGCCGGTGGCATTGATCGAAAGGTTGGGGAGTGATCTCGACGATCACGACTTGTCTGTGGTGTTGACTCGTGAACGATCGAATCCTGCTGAACCTGTGCGCAACGATCCCGAACCTGAGATGCGGCGTTGGGTGCCGATGCCTGCGGGGCGCAGCTTCGAGGTTTCTGGTGCTCTCAGACTGTCGGCGACGGCCCCTGAGCCTCAGATCGATGCACTTCTGGGACGGACCGGGACTCTCGCAGGATCAGCGATGACAGCACGTTCAAGCGGGCGTCTCCCGGGTGATCTGCACAGTGCAGCCTCCTTCGCTTTTGACGATGACCCGACCACAGCCTGGACCGGAGTCTTTGGTCCTGGGTCTTCTCAATGGCTGGAACTCAATATCGCGGAGAGGGTCTACGTCGAGGATCTCGTGGTAGAGGTCGTAGCTGACGACTTTCATTCGTTGCCGAGTCGGTTGTTGATCGTCGCTGACGGAGCGCAAGTCGGAGAACTCTCGGTGTCGGGCGGACTCAGGTCCGGGGCGAGGGGACGGACGCTCCGTTTGGAACACGGACTCAACCGTGAACTCTCAAGTCTACGGTTGGTAGTCGCCGACGTCGAAGAGCGCTCCACTCGTGACTGGTACTCCAATGCAACAGTGGCGATGCCGGTCTCGATCGCGGAAATTGATCTGGGCGATGGAATCAACTTCGCGCAGGCAACCGCGCTCGACACAGGCTGCGTCGAGTTGCTGACAGTCAACGGTGTCGGAGTGGCCGCACGCGCCACAGGTTCAGCACAAGACGCCTTGGCCCGCCGTGAACTGGACCTGCAGGGCTGTGAACAGACAGTTTCCGGCGTTGATGGACTGAGGATCGAAACACGGTCTCGACTGGTTGGTCTTGACCTGGATCAACTTGTGTTGCGAAGCCCTCGCGCTGTGGAGGAGCCACCACGAATGCCGCAGATCGAAGTACTGCACCACGATGACACCTCCTACACGTTGACGGTGCCGGCTCTGCTCGACGAAGCGTGGCTGGTACTCGGCCAGAGCCATAATGACGGTTGGTCAGCGAGCGTTGAAGGAATGGATCTAGGCGATCCGGTGCTGATCGACGGGTTCGCCAACGGCTGGATTCTCCCTGCTGGTGATGAACGTACAGTCGAGTTGAGATGGACGCCTCAACGACTGGTCGATTGGGCGTTGCGGTTCAGTCTGGTGGCAGTTGTGGTCGTGCTCCTGTTGGCCTTTCGCTGCAGGAGGGGTCGAGACTCTACGCTTGCTCGACGCTGTGACGGCCCCGAATTGCCGGTGCTCGACTGCTTGATCGGTGGTTCAGCACAGGATCGACCCCTGCCTCCGGGTTCGGCACGGCGCGTTGGAGCCGGCTTCTTGTTGGCAACGTTGTTTGCGTTGGTCAACATTCCCCAGTGGCATCTGCTGGCTGTCGCGGTCGGAGTGGTCACCGCTGTCGCTGTCCAAAGACCGCGCCTGTGGAATCGCCCGGCGCTGCATGCGGCTCTGTTGTTGGGTTCGGCAGCAGTATTGATCATGGTTGAACAACGGAGATTTCGTCATCCCCCCGACTTCGTCTGGCCTCAACAGTTTGAGGGTGTCCACATCATGGCCGTGCTGACTCTGCTGCTGCTGTTCGCTGAGTATGTACGTTCGGCCCAGCGTCCCGACACCTGAGGGTGCAGTCTTGCTCGACGGTCGGCCGTCAGCGCAAGGGGGTCGAGGTTGGGGTGACCGGCTGCGGCAGCAGGGTTCGGCCGGTCAGATGACGGTCTACTGCAGCAGCGGCTGAACGCCCTTCGGCGATCGCCCAGACGATCAGGCTCTGGCCGCGTCCCATGTCTCCGCAGACGAAGACGCCGTCGACGTCGGTAGCCCATTGGTCATTGCGGGCGACATTGCCGCGGGCGTCCAGTTTCACTCCGAATTGATCGAGCAGCGGCCCGGGTTCGGTGCCAGTGAAACCCATGGCCAACAGCACCAGGTCTGCTCGAAAATGACGTTCTGAGTCGTCGATGGGCTCAAAACTCATCCGGCCCCCGCTGAAGCGCTGTTCAACGGCCACCGAGTTGAGTCCGCCTACACGACCGTTCGTAGCTGTGAACTCGACTGTGCTGACAGCGAATTCGCGTTCGCCCCCCTCTTCGTGAGCGGAACTGACGCGGTGGATCATCGGCCAGGTGGGCCACGGATTCGACGGAGGACGCTCGTCGGGTGGACGAGGCATGATCTCGAATTGATGTATTGATCTCGCGCCTTGTCGCAACGCTGTTCCTAGACAGTCAGCGCCAGTATCGCCACCGCCGATAATGATCACGTCTTTGTCTTCAGCGGTTATTGAAGGCTCTTCGATGTCTCCTTGCTGCACCTGGTTGGCGATCGGCAGGTACTCCATGGCCTGGTGGATTCCATCGAGTTCTCGGCCTGGTATCGGCAGGTCACGAGCCTCGGTCGCTCCACAGGCCAGGACTACCGCATCGAAGGTGTCGCGTAGCTCGTCCGCGGTGATGTCAATGCCCACAGCGGTGTTGCACACGAAGCTCGTGCCTTCGCTTCTCATTTGTGCAAGCCGCCGATCGAGGTGGCGTTTCTCCATCTTGAATTCGGGGATTCCGTATCGCAGCAACCCTCCGGGGCGATCCGCCCGTTCATAGACGACTACTTCATGTCCGGCGCGGGTGAGTTGTTGGGCCGCCGCCAGTCCCGCTGGTCCGGAACCCACGATCGCCACGCGTTCAGAACTCGAGACATCGGGTGGCGCCGCGGTGATGTCGCCTTGCTCCCAAGCCCTGTCGACGATTTCCACTTCAATCTGTTTTATGGTGACCGGGGGCTCGTTGATCCCAAGGACGCATGCCGATTCACAAGGTGCGGGACAGAGACGTCCGGTGAACTCCGGAAAGTTGTTGGTGGCGTGGAGGCGCTCGATGGCGTCTTTCCATTGGCCGTTGTGAGTCAGGTCGTTCCAGTCGGGGATCAAGTTGCCGAGTGGGCAGCCGTTGTTGCAGAACGGGATTCCACAGTCCATACAGCGGCTTGCCTGCCGTTGCAGATCCGACTCCGGGAAGTCTTTGTAAACCTCTTTCCAATCCGACAGGCGGACCGGTACGGGACGCCTGTCGGGAAGCTGTCGTTGATGTTTCAAGAATCCACGGGGGTCGGCCATCAGCTGCTCGATTCGCTGCCGTTATCCACGGGAGGCCGCCATGATGGCCTCCACTTCGTTCTCGCCGCGCCCGCGCGCCCGTGCTGCTGCTTCCATCACTCGCCGGTAGTCGGTTGGAGCAACCTTGACGAAGTCGGCTGAACTGGTCCCCCAATCGGCCAGTATCCGTGCAGCTGTCTCGCTTCTGGTCTCGTGACGGTGCTTCACGATACGGTCGCGGAGCCATTCGAGGTCTGTGTCGTCGAGTTCTTCCAAGATGACCATTTCAAGATTGGTGCGTGACGGCAACTGCTTCCCCGGGTCGTACACGTAGGCGGTTCCGCCGCTCATTCCTGCAGCGAAGTTGCGTCCGGTCGGACCGAGCACGACCGCGCGGCCGCCGGTCATGTATTCACAACCGTGGTCCCCGACTCCTTCCACCACTGCTACCGCTCCAGAGTTTCGGACACAGAACCGTTCGCCCACTCGACCGCGCAGGAACACTTCTCCGCCGGTTGCACCGTAGAGGATCACGTTTCCGGCAATAACGTTCTCTTCGGCAACGAATCTGGCACTCTCTGGTGGGCGCACGACGAGCCGTCCACCGGAAAGTCCTTTTCCGACGTAGTCGTTGGCGTCCCCCTCGAGTCGCAACGTGACACCCCGGGGCACGAACGCTCCGAAGCTGTTTCCAGCAGATCCGGTGAAGTTGACGACGATCGTGTCGGTTGGCAGGCCCTCGCCCCCGAATCGCCTGGTCACCTCGAATCCCAGGAGCGTGCCGACCGTTCGGTTGACGTTGCGTATTGGAATGTCAATCGTGACGGGCCGCCCTTCGTTGAGTGCTCCTCGGGCCAGAGAGACAAGCGTCTGGTCCAGAGCCCGTTCCAGTCCATGGTCTTGTTCCTTCCATTGATGGCGCCGTGACTCACGTGCAATTTCAGGCAGATGCAAGATCGGCGAAAGGTCGAGACCATCGGTTTTCCAGTGGTTTACAGCGTCGCTGACATCGAGTGCCTCAACTTGCCCGATTGCTTCGTCGAGCGTTCGGAATCCGAGTTCTGCCATCAACTCCCGGACTTCTTGGGCGATGAACTCAACGAAGTTCACAACGAATTCGGGTTGCCCGGAGAAATTCTCTCGCAGCTTCTCGTTTTGGGTGGCGACACCGACCGGACAGGTGTCGAGGTGGCAGACCCGCATCATGATGCAACCCATGACGACTAGTGGAGCGGTGGCAAAACCGAATTCTTCAGCACCCAGCAACGCCGCGATCATCACGTCGCGTCCAGTTTTCAGCTGACCGTCGCACTGCACGACGATGCGGTCGCGGAGGTCGTTGAGCAGCAGCGTCTGTTGGGTTTCAGCGAGTCCCAGTTCCCATGGAACGCCTGCGTGTTTGATCGAGGTTTGGGGTGAGGCGCCGGTTCCGCCGTCGTGGCCGGAAATGAGGACCACATCAGCGTGAGCCTTGGACACTCCCGCAGCAACGGTTCCGACTCCGACTTCCGCAACAAGCTTTACGTGGACTCGAGCCCGGGGGTTGGCGTTCTTCAAGTCGTGGATGAGCTGAGCGAGATCCTCGATCGAGTAGATGTCGTGATGCGGCGGTGGCGAGATCAATCCCACACCCGGTGTCGAGTGACGGGTCTTGGCGATCCATGGGTACACCTTGTTGCCAGGCAGCTGTCCGCCTTCACCGGGTTTTGCGCCCTGGGCCATCTTGATCTGCAGGTCATCGGCGTTGACCAGGTACTCGCTGGTGACCCCGAAACGACCACTGGCTACTTGTTTGATCGCGCTGCGTCGCAGATCTCCGTTTTCGTCGGGACTGAAACGCTGCGCGTCTTCGCCTCCTTCTCCGGTGTTGGACTTGGCGCCGACACGGTTCATGGCAATGGCCAGCGTTTCATGAGCTTCCTGAGAGATCGAACCGTAACTCATCGCCCCGGTTGAAAAACGCTTGACGATCGAGGCGATCGATTCGACTTGTTCGATCGGAACCGGCTGGTGGTCCGAATCGAAACGAAACAGACCTCGAAGTGTGCCGAGCCGCTCGGACTGCTCGTTGACCAGGTCGGTGTACTCCTTGAAGATGTCAAATCTGCCTTCTCGGGTGGAGTGCTGCAGTTTGAATACGGTCTCGGGGTTGAACAGGTGGTATTCACCTTCGCGCCGCCACTGGTACTCACCACCGACCTCGAGGGTTCGATGAGGTCTTCGGGTCGGGACTTCGGGATGCGCCAGTCGATGGCGAGCCGCGACTTCGTCGGCCAGAACATCTAGTCCCACGCCGTCGAGACGACTCACCGTGCCCGTGAAATACTCGTCAGTGACTTCTCGGGCCAGCCCGATCGCCTCAAAAATTTGAGCCCCGGTGTACGATGCCACCGTCGAGATCCCCATCTTCGACATCACCTTGAGCACCCCTTTGCCCGCGGCGTCGACAAAGTTGCGGTGTGCTTCTGTCGTCGGCATGGAACGATCAAGTCCATGCTCGCCTCTCTCGACCATGTCGCTGATCGTTTCGAGCGCCAGATACGGGTTGATCGCGTTGGCTCCGTAGCCGAGCAGCAGGCAGATCTGATGACACTCGCGGACGTCTCCGGCTTCCACCACGAGACCCGCTCGAGTACGGGTCTTCTCACGCACTAGGTGGTGGTGTACTGCGCTGGTGGCGAGCAGTGATGGAATCGCCGCGGAGGACTCGTTCGTTCCACGGTCAGTGAGCACCAGAATGGTTGCTCCGTCTGCGACAGCCGCGTCGGCTGCGTCGCGAAGGTCTTTCAGGGCTTGTTCCATCCCTTGTCCATTCGCTGCCACCGGATACAGAACAGGTAGGACCGCGGTGCGAAACCCGGTCGGCCCCTCGGTTTCGTCAAAGCCTGTCAGGCGGGCGAGTTCCTCATTCGTGAGAACTGGATTGTCGAGATGGATTGTGCGACAGGAACTGGGCTGCGGGTCGAACATATTGCCTTCAGGACCTACCCGCGCGAACAGCGAGGTGATGATCTGTTCACGGATGGCGTCGAGCGGGGGGTTGGTGACCTGGGCGAAGAGTTGCTGGAAATAGTCGCTGAGTTGACGTGAACGGCTGCTCAACACTGCGATGGGAGTGTCTGTCCCCATCGATCCGACGGCTTCTTTGGCGTCCCTGGCCATTGGAGCCAACAGCAGTTTCTTCTCTTCATGGGTGTAACCGAAAGTCTGTTGACGTTGCGTGAGCGTGCCTTCTTCGCTTCGTCTCGGCGCCGCCGCTGGAAGGTCGGCGAGGGTTGTAAGGTTCTGGTCGATCCAGGTTCGGTAGGGACGAACCGTGCAGATACGTTGCTTGATCTCGTCGTCTCGGACAATGCGCTTCTCGTCGGTGTCGACAAGAAACATCCGGCCCGGCTGAAGGCGGCCTTTCTCGACTGTCCGGTCCGCAGGAACTTCAACCACACCGACTTCGCTGGCCATTATCACCATCCCGTCGTCGGTGACCCAATAGCGCGAAGGCCTCAAACCGTTGCGGTCAAGCACTGCACCTATCACTTCTCCGTCGGTGAAGGCGATGGAGGCAGGGCCGTCCCATGGCTCCATCCGCGTTGAGTTGAACTGGTAGAAGGCGCGTTGGTCGGCGTCCATGTGTCGGTGGTGTTCCCAGGGTTCGGGAATCATCATCAACACGGCTTCAGCGACCGAGTACCCGCCGAGGACCAGCAATTCAAGAGCCTCGTCGAAACCGGCGGTGTCGCTGGCACCGGGAGTACAGATCGGAAAGGCCCGTTCGAGTCCCGGTAGATGCGGTGACTCCAGCAGAGCTTCGCGGGCGCGCATCCAGTTGCGGTTTCCTTGAATCGTGTTGATCTCTCCATTGTGGGCAACCATCCGATAGGGATGGGCCAGAGGCCACGACGGAAAGGTGTTGGTGGAGAATCGGGAATGGACCAGGGCGAGGGCAGTCGTAACCCGGTCGTCGCTGAGATCTGAATAGAACTCAGCAAGCTGGGGAGGGGTCAGCATCCCCTTGTAGACCACGGTCTTTGAGCTGAGCGACGGAAAGTAGACCCGTTCGTGGGGCTTTGCGGCGCCTCCCATGGCTTTGGTGCGGTGGTCCCCGGTGCTCACGCTGCGGTCTGCTGGAATCTGGATCTCATGCTCTATTCGTTTGCGGGCAATGAACGCCCGACGGTCGAGATCGATGCCGCTCAGTCCCTCTGCACTCACAAAAACCTGCCGGAAGGTCGGCATCGTCATCAAGGCCGCGGATCCGATCACGGATTCGTCCACCGGCACATCACGCCAACCCAACGTGACCATGCCCTCCTCTGCAATGATGCGTTCGACCTCACCCCGGGTGACGTCTGAGTGCTTGTCGGATTGAGGGATGAAGGCAATGCCGGTGGCGTAGGCGCCCGAGGCCGGCAGATCGAATGGCACGACATCGCGGTAGAACCGATCAGGTGTCTGGATCAGGACTCCGGCTCCGTCTCCGGTGTTTATATCGGCGCCTTGCGCTCCGCGGTGTTCCATATTGCACAGCGCTACAAGACCGGTGAGCAGGATGTCGTGACTGCGACGGCCTCCGATGTCGCACACGAAGCTGACTCCGCAGGCGTCGTGTTCGTTTCGGGGATCGTACAGGCCCTGGCGCAGGGGCAGTCCGCGTAGCATCTGAATCTCCTGGGAGGGGTTCCGTTAATGAGGTTCGAACCTCAAGATGTGAGCGGGACGACGCTGGCCCGTTGCAAACGCGCTCCAATGTTAGCGAACTTGAGTCCTGACACGCCATTTTGTTCCTTCGAGGCGACAGTATGGAGTAATGCAGACCCCCGATCTCTCTGTTGCCCGAAGGATGGCGTCGTTGCTCGATGCGTCTCCCACTCCTTTCCATTGTGTGGAAACCGCATCTGAAGAACTGCGAGCCGATGGGTTTGTGGAACTGGGGCCACAGGAGGCGCCGACGGTTCCAGGTCGCCAGTACGTCCGCCGAGACGGCTCTCTGGTTGCATGGGTGACCGGGGACCGTCACACAGCCGCGACGGGTGTGCGGGTTGTCGCTGCCCACAGTGACAGCCCGAATCTGCGAATCAAACCGCAACCGGATGTTCGACGCGGTCGATGGCAACAATTGGGTGTCGAGGTGTACGGCAGCGCTCTACTCAATTCCTGGCTCGACCGGGACCTGGGGTTGGCCGGTCGAGCAATGGTCCGGGACGGTGGGCGAACGGTCAGCCGCCTGTTCAAGGACGACCGTCCGCTGCTGCGGATCCCCCAACTCGCCATTCATCTCGATTCAGGGATCCGTGAAGGCGGACTCGTTCTCAACCCGCAACGACACATGGTTCCGATCTGGGGTGTCGGTGACGACATCATGGAGTTTCGCGACTACCTTGCCGACCGCCTCTCGGTAAAGGCTGCAGACGTGTTGAGTTGGGACGCAATGGCCCATGACCTGATCCCGGCGACTCTATGCGGAATCGACGAATGCTTCTTGACCTCGTCGCGGATCGACAATCTGTTGTCGTGTTTCCTGGGAGTGGACGCGTTGCTGTCGGTGGCCGAGAATCCCGGTCCGCACATTCCGATCCTCTGCTTCTTCGATCATGAAGAGGTTGGCAGCGTGAGTAGTACGGGTGCGGCGTCTCCACTGCTCGGAACTGTTCTGGAGCGTCTGAACACGGCACTCGGCGGCGGACCAGAACAGTTGCACCGCGGTCGCCGTGATTCTCTGCTCGTCTCAGCAGATGGAGCGCATGCGACACATCCGAACTATTCAGAGCGTCATGAACCGGACCACCACATCGAACTCAACGCCGGTCCCGTTTTGAAGTTCAACGCCAATCAACGCTACGCCACGAACGCACAAGGAGCAGCGGAGTTCACTTTGGCATGCGAACGAGTCGGTGTGGGCATGCAGAAGTTCGTGAACCGAACTGACCTTGGGTGTGGTTCAACCATCGGCCCGGTCACAGCAGCCCGACTAGAGATTCCTGTTATCGACGCGGGCTGCCCACAACTGGCCATGCACTCGGTGTCAGAGACTGCTGGAAGCCATGATCCTGGATGGTTCCAGGCAGTGCTGACTGAGCTGTTGAGTGACTAGTCGCTGCTTCTTCAACGGTGCAGCGCACCTCGTGCGAATCGGTACGGGGCCGCGAACATCAACAGCATCGGAAAAATCTCCAGCCGACCGATCAACATGAACGCGGCGAGGACCAGGCGCGCCGGTTGACTGAAGGCATCAGAGAAAGACGCTGTGGGCCCTGCATCTCCGAGTGCAGGCCCCATGTTCCCCAGCATGGAGACTGTCGCCCCGATCGATGTCTCAAGATCTCCTCCGAGCATGGTCAAAGCGATGACACCGACGCAGACGAGCAGCATGTAGAACAAGAAGAAGCCTGCCATACGGGAGACCACATCCTCGGGTACTGCCACTCCCCCATGCTTCACTGCGATGACCGATCGAGGTTGTTGAGCGCGTCTGACCGACCGGTTCAGATGAGCGGCCAGCACTCGCATACGCATTACTTTGACGCCCCCGGACGTGGAGCCCGTTGAAGCTCCCACAACGAACAAGAAAAGAATGACCATCTGGGCAGCCGGCGCCCAGGTCACGAAGTCGCCCGGCGAGCCTTCACCTGTGGCATTCCCAAAGCCGGTGCTGGTTCCCATCGAGACCACGTTGAAGACTCCGGCTCGCAGCGCCTCGGTCCCGCTCAACGGTTCGCTGAGCCACAGCACCACGATCACCAATGTCGCAGCTCCCGAGACGAGCAACACGTAGGTTCGAAACTCGGCATCGCGGCCGTAAGCACCCGCATCACCTCGAACTGCTCTCCAATGGAGCGCGAAGTTGGTGCCGCCATAGAGCATCCCGGCGATGATCACGAGCTCCACCAAGACACTGTTGTAGTGCCCGATCGAACTTTGATGAGGCGAGAAGCCACCGGTGGAGGTGGTGGAGAGGGCGTGGGCCAAGCTGTCGTACAGACTCGGACCCGGTACCACGAACAGCAGTGCCCCCAGAGCCAGAGTGAACAGCACATAGATGGTCCAGAGACGGCGGGCAGTCTCTGAAACCCGCGGAGCCAGCCGGTCTGATGCAGGGCCGGGCGCCTCGGCGGTGATCAAGTCGAGACCGCCGACGCCCAGATAAGGCAGCACCGTCACCGCCAGAACGACGATCCCCATCCCGCCGTACCACTGGCTGAGTTGTCGGTACATCATCAGGCCCCGACCTGGACGTTCAAAATCGACCAGGGCCGTGGAGCCGGTACAGGAGAATCCTGAGGCGGATTCGAAGATCGAGTTGACCACCTGTTCGACGAAGCCGACTCCGGAGGTCGCGAAGGTTCCGGCGAGCAGGTAGGGCACGGCTCCGAAGAGGGTCATCGCCACCCAGGTCCAACCCACCGCAGCGAACACATCACGGGTCCGCGTCGCGCCTTCACGAGTGCGCCACCACAACAGAGCACCGACTCCGCCGGAGATCAACGCCCCGAGCAGCAGTGCTCCGCTGTCCCGGTCGGTCGAAGCCGATTCGATCAGGGCGCAGACTCCCATCCCCGCTGCAATGAACATCAAGGCCAGTCCCATCACGTGCAGAGCGGTGCTGGGGTGGCCACTGGGCGTTCCATGCAGCATGGTCGTCCTGCGTGCTCGCCAGGAGCGCTTCCGAGACAGTCTTCTCATTTCTGCCTTCGGTGGGATCTGACAGTTGACAGAGACTGGCTCGGCCAAGCATGCGACCAATGGCGCAAAGATCGCAGCAGGGCCTTCTTGAGGTGGCTCAACCAGACGATCGCGATCATCAAAGGCACCAACGAGAGACGGCCGGCCAACATGAACGGAACCAGGATCAGGCGTGTCGGTTGATTGAAGTCTTTGAGTTCGCCGAAGGCGCCCGCGCCCAGTCCTGGTCCGTGGGTGGAAAGCACAGAGACGCCCGTGTAGACGGCTTCGACAAGGTCGACTCCGGCTAGTGCCAGCAACCCTGCGGCTGCGGCACAACTCGCGACATAACAGATTTGGTGGCCCGTCATGCGTTCAATGGCACGATCATCAACCGCACGGCTACCACTCTTGAGCACGACGACAGCGTCGGGATCCAGTTGGCGACGGAGTTCCCGTCGGGCGAAGTCGACTAGGATCCGAACCCTGCTGATCTGCAATCCTCCACCAGCCGAACCGATCATCGAACCCGCTGCGATGATCACCAGCAACAACGCGGTGACAGCACTGTTGAGAGAGGTCCAGTCAAGGACCGCGAACCCGGTCGTGCTGGCCGACGATGCGGTGGTGAACAGTGCGTCACTCCATGACAGACCATCGGCATTCCACCAGACGAGCAGTGTCCCCAACGACAATATTGCTGCGTACAGGCGCAGTTCCGGGCTCTGTTTGAGAGGTTTGACACGACCTCGAAGCGCCCACCAGACTACTGCGTATCCGGAGCCGGCGACGATCATCCCTGCGGTGGCCACCGCGGCGGAGCCCGATCCGAAACCGACGAACGAATCAGGCATCGAGGAGAACCCCCCGGTTGAGATTGTGGTGAAGGCGTGTACGACGCTGTGTTCGGCACCCATTCCAGTCGCTGCATAGGCGGCGCCGAGGAGCACGGTGAGACCAAGATAGACAGCTAGCACCTGACGTCTGCGCGCCAGCCGACTGCGAGCGAAATCTTCGTTGGCGACCCATTCCGTGGGAGTGAGGCGTCCCTGCTGCAGAGCCATCGGCAGGGCTACAACACCCACGAGCACGCCCAGCAGACCTCCGACCCACTGAGTGGATGCCCGCCACAGTGTCATAGGCAGTGACAACTCGGCGGGGTCGAGCGTTGTGAGGGCAGTGGTGCTGAAACCAGCGGATGCTTCAACGACAGCGTCGCCCGGGCTGCTGATGGTCCCGGTGATCAGGTAGACCAGTGTTCCCACCAGGACGAGAGTGAGCCAGGCGGCGACCATACCAGACAGAACCGCCGAAGTTGTCGGTCGAGGACGGCGAGTGAGTTCGGCTCGTGACCACAGCCCGACACCGATGAGCAACAATGCGGTACCCGCCAACACTGCACTGTCGACCGGGTCGTCGAGTACACCGGCCGCGGCACAGAAACCGCTGACGACACCTAGACCCGAGAGTCCCTCGGTGACTGTCAGGATGATGTGTGAATCACCGCGCGGTCTGCGAGGATCGAGTGCCCGAGTTCGGGCGCGTGGCGAACTGGGGCGAGCATTCACCCGAATACTCGTCGAACCTCATCAACAGCGGCAGGTACGGCGAAAGCAACAATATGGTCGCGACCTCGCAGACGCGACCGGCCGCGTGCTATCTGGGCTTTGCCGTCACGGACGAACGCTCCAATCAGTACGTCTTTGGGAAGCCTCAAATCTTTGACGAGAGAACCATCGGCGAGGCTGTCGATCGCCACTTCGAGTTCGAGCACTTCGGTGTTGCCGTGAAGAAAGGTTGCCACTGCTGCCACATCACCCCTCACGAACCGTAGGACACCGTTGGCTGTAGCTGTCCGCGGTGAGAGCGCTACGTCGATTCCAACGTCTCCCAGCAACTTGAGCAGGGCCAAGCGATGCACTACCGCCACCGTTTCTTTAGCACCACTCGATTTGGCGTACAGGCATGCCAGAATGTTTGCGTCGTCTTCACCGGTCAGCGCCACGACCATATCGAAACGTCCGACGTCGGCTTCTTCGAGAAGATCCGCGTCTGTTATGTCGCCTTGAACTATCAGGGCTTCACTGAGACTTTCTGCCAGCGCCCTCGCTCGCGTCTGCGAACGTTCGACTATCACGACATGAATCCCCCGCTCTGTCAGTCGCTGAGCGAGGATCTCCGCGGTTCGGCCACCTCCGAGCAGCATCACTCGACGCAGGGCGGAACGGTCCAGCGCAAGCAGTTCGGTCACCAGCCCGCGCGCCCGCCGCTTCACCGCAAGCCGTAAGTGGTCTCCTGCCTCGAGGTAGTGGTTGCGCCGCGGAATGATGGTTTCTTCACCCCGACCGATGGAACCAACGACGAACTCCCATTCAGGGTCGAACTCTTCGCCGAGTTCGCTGAGCGAGCGTCCGACTAGCGGCGAGTGCTCCGCGAGTCGAGCACCGATGACCAGCACCTCTCCCCCAGCCATCTTGGCGACTTCGTCAGCGCCCGGATAGTCGAGCAGTTCCAAAACGTCTTCAGCGGTCTCGGAATCAGGATCAATCACCAGATCAACACCAGATGCTCTACGTAGGGCGGCTGCTTCTTTCTCGCGAAGCTCTGATGCTTCTATGCGCACTATCGTTCGTTCTGCTCCGAGCAGCTTGGCGAGTTGTGAGCACATCAAGTTGACCGCGTCGTCTTTAGTCACGGCGACCACCAGGCTGGCATCTTTGACCCGTGCTCGACGCAGTGTCTGTGGATGGGTCCCACTGCCTTCAACGATCAATACGTCCAAGTCTTCGTCGAGTTGTGCAAGACGTTCCCGGTTGAGGTCAATGATGGCTACATCATGTCCTTCTCGACTGAGTCGATCAGCGACATAGGTGCCGACCTCGCCGGCTCCGACCACTATGACATGCACGACCCTTGTCTACTCCTGTTGGCGACGGTTCGCTGAATTGTTCTGCTGCAGGGATCTGGGGCGGAACACCGTCACTTTAGTGTCTGTCACCACTGCGTCCAGGGGGATGTCCCACGGTTCGGCGGGAATCTGTTCAACTTCTTGGAACGTGTGTGCAATTCCGATGAGTCGTGGTCGCTCCCCACCAAGACGAGCGAAGCAGCGATCATAGAATCCTCTGCCTTGGCCCAGTCGTCGACCGGTCCGGTCGAAAGCCAGCAACGGAGCGAGCACCGCGTCGTGTCGGGCTGGATCCAAGACTTGAGCATCGACCGGTTCTTCGATGCCGAAGGCCCCTCTTCGCGTCGGCGTCCCCGGCAGCCACCTGACGAACTCCAAATCGTCGTGCACCACTCTCGGCACGGTGACTACGGCCTCCCCAGCGATCAGGTGGGACAGGAACCCATTGATATTCACCTCACCTTGAACCGACCGGTATCCGGCAAACATTCGTCCGGTTTCGAAGAGCTCGATCTGCATCAGGTTGGCCAGCACCGAACTGGCTGCTTCGTCTTGGCGCCGGGAGTCCAATGCTGCACGCTGTTCGCGCATCTGCTGTCGGAGTTGTTGTCGTTCGTGTGCGGTGCTCATGGTTGGACCATGCTGTGTACAGGGTCGAGGTTCCGCACAGGCGATTAGACGAAGGCGCTGGCGAACACCAGCGAGACGATGGTCATCACCTTCAACAAGATGTTCATGGCCGGGCCGGAAGTGTCCTTGAACGGGTCGCCGATGGTGTCACCAACGACGGCCGCCTTGTGCGGGTCTCCACCCTTGCCGCCGTGGGCGCCCGCTTCGATGTACTTCTTGGCGTTGTCCCAAGCTCCGCCCGCATTGGCCATGAATATTGCCAGGGCGAAACCGGTCACCAGGGCGCCGGCGAGGAGACCGCCGAGCATGTCCACGTTTATGAAGCCGACGACCAGGGGAACGACCACAGCCAGCGCGCCGGGGACGACCATCTGCTTCAAGGAGGCGTCGGTGGAGATCTGCACGCACCGTGCGGAGTCCGGGGACACTCCCTCGCGCCCTTCGCGCAGGCCGGGAATCTCTCGGAACTGTCGGCGCACCTCCTCGATCATGGTGGCTGCGGCCCTGCCCACCGCGTCGATGGTGAGCGCGGCGAACAGGAACGGCAGTCCCGCGCCCAGGAACAGCCCGATGAAGACGTCGACTTCGCCGACGTTGAGGCTCAGCTCTCCGCCCTCCTGCATGACCGCGAACTCGAAGCTCTTGAACAGTGCCAGCGCGGTGAGGGCCGCCGATCCGACCGCGAACCCTTTGGCGATCGCCGCGGTGGTGTTGCCGAGGGAGTCGAGGGCATCGGTGACTTCGCGTACCTCCGGGTCGAGTTCGGCCATCTCTGCTATGCCGCCGGCGTTGTCGGCTATCGGTCCGTAGGCGTCGACGGAGACGACCACGCCGGTCGTGGCCAGCATGCCGATGGCGGCCACTGCGATCCCGTAGATGCCGCCTCCCCCATAGATGCCGCCTCCATCGCCGAGAGTCTGCTCACCGCCCCAGTAGGCCACTCCCACACCGATGAGCACCAGAACCACCGACGAGGCGACCGACACCATGCCGGCACTGATTCCGGACAGGACTGTGGTCGCAGGCCCGGTCTCGGACTGTGCGGCGATCCGCTTCACCGGGCTGTAGTGGTCAGAGGTGTAGTACTCCGCCGTCTTGCCCAGGGCCCAGCCGACCAGCAGACCGCCGATCACCGAGACGGCGAGTCCGTAGGGGGCGTCGTAGCGCTCGCCGCCGAACATCCAGTAGGCGACTCCTACCGTGGCGACGACGGTGATGCCCATCGCAACATTGGTGCCCCGGTGGAGTGCTCGGCTCAAAGCCCTGCTGTCGGTGCTGTCACCGCCCTTCACCAGGAACGAGCCGATGATCGAGGCGATCATGCCGACGAAGGCGATCGCCATCGGGAACATCAGTCGTGAGATGTTCTCGTCGAGCCCGGCGTCGGCTGCTGCGAGGCCGCCCGCCACCGAGAACGCGGTGAGCGCCACGGGGGCGATGATCGAGCCCACGTAGGACTCGAACAGGTCGGCGCCCATCCCGGCGACGTCGCCGACATTGTCGCCGACGCTGTCGGCGATGCTCGCTGGATTGCGCGGGTCGTCCTCGGGGATACCCGCCTCGACCTTGCCGACCAGGTCGGCACCGACGTCTGCGGCCTTGGTGAAGATCCCGCCGCCGACGCGTGAGAACAACGCGATGGAGGAGGCGCCGAGGCCGTATGCGGTCACCACTTCGAACGCCTTGTCGATCTCGAGCCATTCGACGAAGAGCAGGTAGGTGAACATCAGGCCGAGCAGGGCCAGACCCGCTACCGCGAAGCCCATGACCGCGCCGCCCCTGAAAGCCACTGGGAGTGCGGCGGACGGACCGTGTCGAGCGGCTTCGGTGGTCCGTGCATTGGCCATCGTCGCCACTGTCATACCGGCATAGCCGGCGGTGGCGGAGAGTACTGCGCCGATCACGTAGCTGAGCGAGGCGAAGGGGTCGATGACGATCGCCAACAGGACGATCATCACCAACACGAAGACGGAGACCCAGGTGTACTCCTGTTTGAGGAAGGCTCGGGCGCCTTTCTGGATCTCCTCCATCAAGAACACCATCCGCTCGTTGCCCGGAGGCGCCGATTCGACGGACTTGTAGTAGAAGCCTGCTACCAGCAGGCCCGCGACGGCTGAGATCATGGCCAGATATGGGACGGCGCTCACGAATTCTCCTGTTCGTTGCTGAGAAGTGCCTCGAAGGCTACGGGGCTTCGAGTTGACCGAGACACGCTACCGAACTGAGCGCCGAGCCGACACTGGCTAGTTGGCGACATCCGGCACGGTGCGGATGCCGTCGGTGGCGTGAAGCTTGGAGGTCTCCGTCGTCGTCGGCGCTGGGAGGCAGACATTTCAAGAGGAGGTCGGCAGCAGTCAACAGAGCAGTTCACGTTGTCGCGCCAATGTTTCAGCCCGCTTCCCTGTCGGTTTCTTCTTGCGACTGTCCGGAGGGGCCTTGTATTGGTTGAGTCCAAGCCGAGTGCCGTTGAAGGAGTTCAGGCTTCAGAAGTTCTCTGCGCGCTGAACTGCCCCTGGCTCGCTTGATATGGGATCTCGGGCTAGCCGGCGATGTCGAGCACGGTGCGGATGCCGTCGGTGGCGTGGAGTCTGGCGATTCCCTCGTTGACGCCCTCGAGCGGCATGCGGTGGCTGATGAATCCTTCGAGGTCGAGGCGACCGGTACGCCAGAGGTCGAGCATCAACGGGACGTCGCGGGTGGGCCAGCAGGCGCCCAACAGACAGCCGAGCAGTCGCTTCTGCATGGTCATGAACAGCACCGCGGCGTTGATGGTCACGTTCTCCTCGATCGGCGAGGCGCCCACCATCACCGTAGTGCCGCCGACACGGGTGCTGTTGATCCCCTGCTCCACCAACGCTGCGCTGCCGACCGCGTCGAAGGCGTAGTCGGCTCCCTGACCGCCCGTCAGATCCATGACCGTGCTCACGAGGTCGTCGGACGTCGGATCGATCAGGTCGGTGGCTCCGAAACTCGAGGCTGTCCCGCGGCGGCCCTCGGTGGGATCCGACACGATGATTCGACTCGCCCCGGCGACGGCGGCACCGCTGACGATGGCCTGGCCGATACCGCCGAGGCCCATGACCACCACGGTCGCGCCCCTCTCGACTTTGGCCGTGTTGAAGACTGCACCGACGCCGGTCTGCATTGCGCAGCCGATGACACAGGCCACATCGAGGGGAATGTCAGGGTCGATCCGGACGGCTCCCGATGCCGGCAGGACTGTGAATTCGGCGAACGCACCGACCCCCAGGCCCCTCCACACCGGCGCGCCTCCGCGGCTGAACGGAGTCGTGCCGTCAGGGCGGGCGTTGCTCGCGAACGACAGTGCTTCGCCGCATTCAGTGGCCTCATGCCGAGCGCAGGCATCGCAGTGGCCGCACGGGGCCAACGGCGTCAATACGACATGGTCCCCCACCGCCAGGTGGGTCACCCCGGACCCCAACATCTCCACGGTGCCACTGGCCTCGTGTCCGAGAATCGTCGGGACCGAGTACCCGCCGTCCTGCACTGTCGTGTCGCTGTGGCAGATACCGCAGTTCGAGACTTTGATCAGGACTTCGTTGGCCCGAGGTTCCTCGATGTCGATGTCGTCGACTATTTCAAGGGGAGAACCTCCGGCGGTCAGCAGCGCAGCTCGCATCGCGGCGACACTAGCGGGACCCGATCGCTGGTACGACATTGCGGCGCGCGGCAGTCAGCGAGGCAAGGACCTCGCGCATGGCGTTGAGGGAGTGTCCGCTGAGAAAGTCGTCCACGTGGGGCAACGCCGCGTCCATGCCTCCGACGAGAGGTTCGTAGTCGTCTTGTGCGGCTCGCGGGTTGATCCAAATGATGCGATGCGCCAAACGTCTGAGGTGCTGCATACGACGGGCGAGTTCGACAGGAGCATCGACATCCCAGCCGTCAGAGGCGATCAGCACAACCGATCCTCGAACCGTGTTGGACCACACGGGGCTCGACAGCAGCTGCTTGAGACTTCCGGCTATCCGAGTACCGCTGAAACGATCTTGAACCTCGTCGGTCATGCGGTCGACAGCCGCCGCGGGATCTTTGTCACGCAGGGCCACAGTGACTCGCCGCAGCGACGTGGCGAAGGTGAACACTTCTGCGTTGCCGCCGATCACGAGGCTCCTCATCAGGTGCAGATAGATCCGGGTGAACGATTCCATCGAACCGCTCACGTCTGCCACCACCACGATGCCGCGGGGTTTGAGTCGAGGTTCCCGGCGGTACAGACGCATCGGCTCGCCCGCTGTGGCTCGAGCCGCCAACAGAGTTGCGCGAAGATCGACCCGGCGTCCTTTTGCGGATGCCTGCAACCGGCGACTGAGCCGCTGCGGATAGTCGACCAGCACCTGTTCGAGCCAGGTTCCCAGAATGGTCAAGTCCTCGGCGTCCAGTCGGTCGAACGGCGTGTCTGCCATTCTGGCGACAGCAGACGGCAACAACTCGGGCAACACCGAATCTGTTGAGTCTTCAACGACCGACTGGTTGTCGGCGATCTCCGGCTGCTGGTCTGAAACATTGCGTCCGCCGGCGAGGCTGAGCCCGTCGTCGGGCGCCGAGCGCATGGCGACGGTTCCAAAGGAACGCACTGTCGCAAGCTGCGGGCTGTTGAGTCCCCGTGAAACGGCCAGACTCTGGTCGTCGAACACCTCAGCGAACACTGAGTCGAAAGCAGCCAGATCCCTGCGATCATGCACCAAGCAGGTCCTGGCAACCCAGTAGAGCGAAGATTTGTCGGTTGGTCGACAGCGAAAGAAGGCTTCACTGAACCTCTCGGTCGAAGCCATGCCTACGCCGACGCCTTCGACGCGCAGCCGGTCGGCCAAAGACGTCGCGAAGACAGCGACGTCAACGGATCGAAACAGGATCGGACTGCTCAACAGCGCTCACTCCCCGACAGCCAAAGACCCGACGCGGATGGCCTCGTCGACCCTCTGCAGGTCGTCGGGAGTTTTGACGACTGCTCCAATGGTGCTGCGAGCGTCTGCGATATTGAGACTGGTGACGCCCAGGGCGTAGAGCGCGCCCACCCAGTCGATCGCCTCTGCTACTCCCGGGGGTTTGTCGAGATCCAGTCCACGGGTCTGTACCACGAAGGCGGTGGCCGCGCCCACCAGAGGCTCAGCCGCCTCCACAACGTTGCGGCGCACGATTTCAGCAGCACGCTCCACCGAGGGAAAGTCGATCCAGTGGTAGAGACAGCGCCGTTTCAGCGCGTCATGAAGTTCGCGACTGCGATTGGAAGTCAGGATCACTATCGGATCTATGTTCGCGGAGAATGTGCCGAGTTCGGGTACAGAGATCGAGCGCTCCCCCAGAAACTCGAACAGGAGAGCCTCGAACTCGTCGTCAGCCCTGTCGATCTCGTCTATCAGCAGCACTGCGGGCGCCGGTCCCGAATGTCGCAACGACGCGAGCAGCGGGCGATCGAGCAGGAAGTCGTCGGTGAACAGATCGGTGGCGGAGATACTGGCGTTCGAGGCTTCAGCCAGCCGAATCTCCAGCAACTGTCGAGAGTAGTTCCACTCGTAGAGCGCCTCGGTTGCGGCGATCCCCTCGTAGCACTGCAAACGGATGAGAGGTCCGCCGACAGCTGTCGCCATCGCCTTGGCGGCTGTGGTCTTGCCCACCCCCGGCTCGCCTTCCAGTATCAGCGGCCGGCGTATCGACTGTGCCAGGAACAGAGCGATCGACAGCCCTTCGTCGACCAGATAGTCAGCGCTGTCGAGAGCAGCGACGAACGAATCGCGGCCTTCAATGATCCTCATGCCAACGCGATGGGAGTCATATCAGCGACTCGGCGGCAAGCAGCTGCTGATAGTCGTCCCAGGTATCGACGTCTCTGGGGATCGGTTCATCAAATGAAACCTCCAGTACTTGGTGACGACCCGATTCGAGCAGTTTCCAGACGGCCTTGTCACCTTGCAACCCGCCCAGTTCGCCGAAGAGCGCACGGGAGAACCAGAAGGGATGACCGCGACCGTCGGTGTAGCGACACACCGCCAGCGTGGCGTCGGCGCTTTCGGCGACGAGACAGTCGATTATTCTGGGCGTCACCCCTGGTTGGTCGCCGAGACACAACACGATCCCGCAGGCCCGCTCGTCGACCGAGTCGAGAGCCGCCACAATCGACGAGGAGCAGCCAGTTGTGAAAGCAACATTCTCCACGACCGTGCAGTGCTTGAAATCGACGGCGCCGCGTACTTCCGGAGCGGCGCCGCCGATGGCCGCCACCACCTGTCGACAAGACGATTCAAGCGCTGCGTCGACTGCCGCCTGCAACAGTGGCCGACCGCGGTATTCAAGGAGTTGTTTCGGCTGCCCGAGGCGTCGGGAAGAACCGGCGCCGAGAACCAGACCGGTGACGAATGGATCGCCGCTGTCGCCCGATGAGCTCACGGACCAACCTGGGCCTCTTCAAGGAATCGGCTACGACAACCGGGATTGCAGAACCAGTAGTCGTCTCCGTTCACCGCTGCATGAGCCGTGTCTGCTCCTACCATCACAGTCATTCCGCAGACGGGATCAACCGCGGACTCCGGAGCCCTGGGGGACTCGACCGCGGGCGGCGCCAAGCCGTCGATCCGCACCGAGCGCACCAGATCAGCGAGGATCGACAGGGCGATCTCTTCGGCGGTCCTCGCCCCGATGTCCAACCCGACCGGAGTCCTGATCGCCGCTCGGTCTTCTTTGGAGAGGTCGAGCCCAGAGAGCACAGCCCTGCCTCGGGTGGAGCTGGCCACCAAGCCGATGAAACCCACTTCGGCTTCGAGAGCGGCTTGGACGGCTTCGACCTCGTTCCGCCCGTGGCTGGAGATGAGAACAGCAATGTGCCCCGTGACATCGGGCACTTCGGCACTGCGTTGAACCCCGAATCCAAGGCCTTCCGCAAACAACTCGAGAGCATGCGCGATAGGACTGTTCCCCACAATGGCGAGACCTGGTGCGGGAAGCCTCGGTTCGAGGAATATCTCGAGCGCTCCACCTGAGAGGCAGGGGTTGACCACAGTCAAGGAGCCGTCACCCTCGGGAAAGTCCTCAGATCCCTCCGGCAGGATGCGCAGCAGCAGTGAGGCACCCGACTCGAGCAGGGGCACGGCGGCGAGCCGGACCGATCCTTCGGCACATTGTCCACCTACGAACCCCTCGATCGATCCGTCGGCGAAGACGATTGCCGAGTCGCCGGGCCTGGCCGAAGTCGGACATTGCGCCCGTACCACAGTTGCGGAGACGAACGGCGTGCCCGCGTTGATCAACTCCGCAGAGCGGGTCGTGCGGCCGGCTGGTGTGCGCATCGGAGATCAGATCGGGGGCGTATGGTTGCCCTGCATGGCCTCCCACACTCGTGAGGGTGTCAGCGGCATGTCCGCGTGGCGGACACCGTAGGGCTTCAAAGCGTCGACGATCGCGTTCACTATCGCGGGCGGCGAACCGACCGTGGCGGATTCGCCGATGCCTTTGGCGCCGATGGGATGGTGCGGCGAGGGAGTCACCGTGTGTCCGGTCTCCCAGTCGGGCGTCTCCAGAGCGGTGGGGATGAGGTAGTCCATCAGAGAACTCGACGTGCAGTTGCCGTCCTCGTCGAAGGCGATGATCTCCATCATGGCCATGCCGACCCCGTCGGCGAGACCTCCGTGGACTTGACCCTCGATAATCATCGGGTTGATCTGGGTGCCGCAGTCATCGACCGCGATGAAGCGGCGAACCTTCACCACCGCGGTGCCGGGGTCGACGTCTACTACACAGATATAGGCGCCGAAGGGGTAGGTCAGGTTCTCGGGGTTGTAGCAGATCTGCGCTTCGAGTCCACCCTCGATGCCGTCTGGCAGGTCGCCCGCTCCATGAGCCCTCATCGCTGTTTCCTGGATGGTCACAGACTTGGACGGGTCACCCTTCACCGAGAAGGAGCCCTTGTTCCATTCCAGGTCAGCGACGGAGACCTCAAGCATTCCCGAGGCGATGATCTGGGCCTTGTCGCGCACCTTGCGGGTGACCAACGCTGCGGCTGCGCCCGATACCGGAGTAGAGCGGCTCCCGTACGTGCCGAGTCCGAAGGGGGTGTTGTCGGTGTCTCCGTGGACGACTTCGATGTCTTCGGGGGGGATGCCGATCTCCTCGGCCACGATCTGGGCGAAGGTGGTCTCGTGGCCCTGTCCCTGAGTCTTGACCGACAGGCGAACGACGGCCTTGCCGGTCGGATGAATTCGGAGTTCGCAGCCGTCGGCCATGCCGAGGCCCAGAATGTCCATGTCCTTGCGGGGGCCCGCACCGACGGCTTCGGTGAAGAACGCCACGCCGATCCCCATCAACTCACCACGGGCGCGTCGTTCAGCCTGCTCGCGACGGAGTTCGGCGTATCCGGCCATGTCCATGGCCTTGCGCATGGCCGGTTCGTAGTTGCCGGAGTCGTACACCCAACCGGTCTTCGTCTCGTACGGGAACTGTTCGGGTTTGATGAAGTTCTTCAGGCGCAGTTCGGCCGGGTCCATGTCGAGTTCGTAGGCCAGACAGTCGACGATCCGCTCGACGAGGTAGACCGCTTCGGTGATACGGAACGAACACGCATAGGCGACACCGCCGGGAGCCTTGTTGGTGTACACGGCGGTCATCTTGGCGTGCGCCGCCTCAAGGTCGTAGCTGCCGGTGAAGACTCCGAAGAATCCCGCAGGATACTTGACCGGTGCGGCTACACCGTTGAACGCTCCGTGGTCGGCCAGCACGTTGGTGCGGATCGCCAGGATCCGGCCCTCTCTGGTGGCGGCTATATCGGCCTTCATCACATAGTCGCGGGCGAAACCTGTGCTGAGGAGATTCTCGGTGCGGTCCTCCATCCACTTCACGGGCTTGCCGATGACCAGCGATGCGACGATGGCGCACACGTACCCGGGGTAGATCGGCACCTTGTTGCCGAAACCGCCGCCGATGTCCGGAGCGATGACACGGATCTTGTGTTCCGGGAGGCCCGCGACGAGCGCGTAGACGGTGCGATGAGCGTGAGGGGCTTGAGTTGTGCACCACAACGTGACCTGGCCCGACACACGTTCCACATCCGCCACGCAGCCACAGGTCTCCATGGGCGCCGGGTGGACCCGTGGATAGACGATCTCTTCGCTCACCACCACGTCAGCGCGCTCGAACACTTCGTCGGTTGCCGCTTCGTCGCCGGTCTCCCAGTCGAAGATGTGATTGTCGGTCTTGTTCTCGAGGTCGTCACGGATGATCGGCGAGTCCTCGTCGAGTGCGGTGCGCACGTCGACCAATGGTTCGAGCCAGTCGTAGTCCACTTCGATCAACTCGAGCGCGTCGCGGGCGCTGTAGCGGTCCGTTGCCACTACGAACGCCACTTCCTGGTGCTGGAACCGAACCTTGTCGGTTGCCAGCACCGCCTGGACGTCGTTCGACAGGGTGGGCATCCAGGCGAGGCCCTGGGCAGCGAGGTCTTCACCGGTGATGACGGCAACGACATTGGGATGGGCCTCCGCCGCAGACTTGTCGATGCTGACGATGCGGGCGTGGGCCACGGGCGACCTGAGGATCGCCATGTGCAGCATGCCGGGCAGGGAAATGTCATCGACGAATCGGCCCATGCCCCTGATCAGCCTCGGGTCTTCTTTGCGAAGCAGCCGTCCGAACCCGATCGGTCGTTCCTCTTGCGCTTCTTCTTGTTCGGTTTCTGTCTCGGTGGTGGTCATGATGCACTCCTGAGCGAAACGCTGGTCTCGTGGTCGGCGGCCCACAGGATGGAGCGGACGATGGTCGAATATCCAGTGCATCGACATATCTGCCCGGAGATCGCCTCTCGGATCACGTCTTCACTGGGGTTCGGGTCGGCGTTGAGCAGAGCACGGGCTGTCAGCATCATCCCAGGGGTGCAGAATCCGCATTGCAGGCCGTGGCACTGCATGAATCCTTCCTGTACCGGGTCAAGCACGCCGTCGACCTCCAATCCTTCGACGGTAGTGACGTCGTGCCCTCCAGCCATCGCCGCAAGCTGGGTACACGACTTCACCGGCTCACCGTCGATCAGAACGACGCAAGTGCCGCAGTTGCTGGTGTCGCATCCCCAGTGGGTGCCGGTGAGGCCCAGTTGGTCTCGGATGAAGTGTACGAGCAGGTGGCGGGGCTCTATCTCCTCGCTCACCTCTGCGCCGTTGACCGTCATGTTCACTTGCATCTCAGGTCTCCTGTCCTTGTGCTCGGGCTACCGCGGTTCGCAGTGCCCGTCTGGTGAGTTCTGCGACCAGATGGGTCTTGTAGGCAGCGGTTCCGCGCCCGTCGGTCTCAGGAGAGCAGTTGCTCGCGGCGACATCACCGACACGCCGGTACAACTCCTCGTCGGGCACGGCGCCCCGAAGGGCCTCGACCACCGGTTGGATTGAGGTGGTGTCGGGTCCGACGGCAGCGAGCCCGACTCGTCCGTCAACAATGATGCCGGAGTCCATCCAGACGGCCGCGCCCGCCGACACCACCGCCCAGTCCCCTGCCCGGCGCTCCACTTTCTGATAGGCGCTGCCCCCTCCGGGACGCAGCGGAACGCGAATCTCTGTGAGCATCTCGTCATTGGCCACAGCCGTCTCGTACGGACCGGTATGGAAGGCGTGCATCGGCACCAGTCTTTGACCGCCGCTCGAGGTGATCACGCAGCTCGCGTCGAGTGCTGCACACACCGCCGACAAGTCTTCGGAGGGATCTGCCTGACACAGTGATCCGCCGAGTGTGCCGCGGTTCCTCACAGTCGGATCGGCGATCACCCGTTCGGCATCGCGGAAGATTGGGAAGTGTCGGGCCAGGAGTTCGGAGTCGAGAAGGTCACGGTGCCGGGTCATCGCACCGATGCGGACCTCCGAATCAGCTTCACGGATATAGAAGAGCTCATTGAGATCGTTGATGTCGATCAGGTGTTTCGGGTTGGCAAGCCGCAACTTCATCATGGGCAGCAGGCTGTGGCCTCCAGCAATGAAACGCGCTTCGTCTCCCAGCTGTGAGCGAAGCGCGATGGCATGCTCCACACTGGTCGCTCGCTCGTACTCAATCGGCGCTGGTACTTGCATATGTTCCCCCCGGGACAGCGGCTGCCGACGATCCTAGAAGGAACAGCAGATTTGGGTCAACTTCGGTTCAGGACCACTCCATCAGGGCCGGCGGCTGAAAGCAAATCCAGGAATGCCGCGGCGCCGAAGTCGGTGATGCCAACGGCGCAGGGTGCGGCCCGGCCGGGACGACTCCGGTGGACAGTCACCGTCGGGGGTTGACGGTGAGTTCACGCGGACAGGCGTCAGCCGGCTGTGGGCAGTCGATGTCAGAGAGGCCGCGCAGGCTCTCTTCGGCGTGCCGCGCCGGACGCACCTCGCTGTGGGGGCCGCCTGCGTTGAGCGGACCCCTCAATGGGAGTCAGACGGCTGTTACTCCGTTCAGGAGCAGCAGCGTGCCGAAGACCACTCCCGAACTCCCGACTGTGGCTGTGCGCAAGTACGTTCCCCGAACGTTCCCGACAACGATCACAGCGACCAACAAGATCGCCGCGCCGATCACCCCGACTGCTGTGGCAGCGCCTCGCTCCGAACCGGCCGATATCACCAGAATGGCGAGTGCAGGATTGAAAAGAACGGGAAAGGCCATTGGAACAACCCCGGCTCGCCACCCCTCCAGGGCCGGTTCCGGCGAGGGCGGCTGCATGAAGAGGTCACGAATGCCGACAAACAGCACAGCGGCGCCCGCGGCGATCCGGGATGACGATCCACTCACGTTGAGGGCCTCCAAGATCGCTTCGCTCAGCACCGCTAGAAGGCCCACCGCGGCGAGGCTCAGCAGGGTCGCGACAGTGGCAGCCTGGCGTCGAATGTCGGCTCTCGTCGGAGCGCATGCTGCGACACGGAAGGGATTGGCCGCGCAGACTGCGGCCAGCGCGATCAGTGTTGAGCTCATCGGGGCATCCAATCTTCAAGGAGCAGCAGCGCCGAGAGGGCGTGTTGCTGATCGTCCATCTGGGTGATGTCGTTTCGGAACCAGGCGCCTTGCAAACGCAGCGGTTCAAGGTGTTGCCGGGCCTGTGCAGAACTGACCTGGCGCTTCATCAACAGGTGGGCGACGCAGCCTGCCCGATCGTTCAGCGCATCAATGTCAATGTCGGTCACTGCAGACCGGTTCAAGAATCGCAGGTGGCTGCCGATGCCCTCTCCGAGCGTGCCGACACCGGCCGGAACCGCGACCGTTCCCCTGGTGAGTCGGGTGATCCCACCTCGGCGCTGTGACTCGTAGCGAACCTGCAGGCCGAACAGGCTGAGTTGGCGATTCAGCCACCGTCTTGTCGCCGCACCGTCAAGCTCAAGATCAGGTTCAAGCTGCAGGTTGTCGGCATTGGGCCAGCGACTCATCGTCTCCAGTGCGTACGCCCCCCAGTGGTCCGAGACCGGCGGCCATGGTGACTCGACACGGTCGCGGTCCTCGATCAGATATCGATACACACGCAGTGCGGGTTCATCGAATTTCTCGTCTGGGAAGGTCAGATGGAGTCTCGCCAGGGCCCACAGGACCTCCCCGGTGAAGAACGGGGACCGGCCGCTGGTCGACCCGGTTGTGGTGTCGATCGAGGCGCCCACCGAACCGTCGGCGTTGACGACTCCGCTCAAGGTTCGCCCGAGCGCCAGGAGCAGAGGGTCGCGATCCTCTGCGAGGGTGGCCCGGCGTCTCTCGTCCAGCGCCGCGACCAGCAGTCCGACAGAACCGCTCCTCGCGCTTGCGCCTCGTCCGAACACCGGACCAATGGGAGTGTTCTGGAGGCGCCCATCAACATAGGTGAGGCCGCGGTCGGCAATTTCGGCGGCTCCCTCGATCCCCGCGGACTCAGCCTGGTACAGCGACAGCAGGACGCCGGCATGGCGGACATCGTTGTACCCGCCGAGCAGTCGGCTCTCAGAACGGTCGTAGCGGTACACGAAAGTTCCGTCGTCGTCGATGTTGGCGGCGAACCACGCAACGGCCGCGACCGCGGCTTCGTTCACCTCCCCGGAAGAGGGTTGTCCGCAGCCCTCGGGGTGTACGACGAGTGCGACCACGCCAAGCACGAGGATCCAGGCCAGGACCCCGCGAACGACTCTGGTGCTGACCGGCGACACCCCGCCACGTTAGTGAGTCCCAGCGCGACGCGTACAGGGCGGCTCGCCGGATCGACACGCAGACCAGCGACGGCCCAGTCCTTGCGCTGTGCGTACATGGGCGGCCGCCTGGACCGGCCGACGATCTCGGCCACGTCGGGCCTTGCGCTGTGCGTACATGGGCGGCCGCCGGGCGTCCACCCAGACGGCGACCGGTCTGGCCCTTGCGCTGTGCGTACATGGGCGGCCGGAGGTTGCATCCAACCCTACGATTGGATGATGCGACGATGGGCGATTCGACTCCTCCCGGTCCTCGCCGCCGTGCTGGTGCTGTTGCCGCTGTTGCGTGAACCCACCAGCGACACCTATCCCCTGTCGACCTACCCGATGTTCGCCACCGACCGCGGCGACATCCACAGCATCGCGACCGCGGTGGAACGAACCGAGGACGGCTATGAGCGGCTGTCGCCCAAGCTGATCGCTGGGACCGACGAAGCGGTGCTCGCCTCGGTGACCGTCAAGCAGGCGGTACGGTTCGGCGAGGCGGACATTCTCTGTGAGGAGATCGTTGAGCGCCTCGGTGCGGACCGCCGGGTTGAAGTGCGCACTGAGACTCTCGACGTCGTCGCGCTGAGCGTGGAGGGTTCAACCGACTCCGCGGTGACCGTGCACGCAACCTGCGGGGGTGGACCGTGACACAGCGATTGTCCATGCTGCGGATACTCGTCTTCACGTACGCCGCGGTCTGGACCACAGTACGAGCGCTCCATCTGCTCGACACCATCGACTTGGCGTCTCGCCGCTTCGAAGCGATCGGCCCGCTGTGGTGGCTCAACGGGCCCGTGCCGGCACTGGTGACAGTCGCAGCCGTCGTGGTCACACCCGTCGCCTGTGGCGCCGCGGCGTTGGGCTGGCGCTACCGCTGGTCGTCGCTCGTAGGGGTGGTGGGATTCCTGTTCCTGACCACCTACCGGAACTCCTGGGGTCAACTCTTCCACACCGAGAACCTGGTGGCGTTGCATCTCGGTCTCCTGGCGCTGTTCCCGGTGGTTTGCGCACACTGGTCGATGGAGAGGGCAGCCGCGCCGGTCGACCCAGTCGACCAGGAAGAACTCGCGGGCTGCATCGTCAAGGCGCTGGCGGTGCTCACGGTCGGCACCTATTTCCTGGCCGGTGTCGCAAAGCTGAGAATAAGCGGCCTCGGCTGGATCGACGGCGACGTGCTGCGTCATCAGATCGCTTTCGACAACGCCCGCAAGGAACTGCTCGGCGACCCCGCCGCACCGTTCGGAGCGCTGATGCTGCGCAACTCGTGGACGCTCGCTCCCGCGGCGATAGCGGCCATCGTGGTCGAACTGGCTGCGCCTCTGGCCCTCGTCGGCCGCAGGGCCGCGTGGCTGTGGGCCGGTCTGGCCGTGGCGTTCCATCTGGTGATCCTCGCGGTGATGGCGATCGTCTTTCCGTACCACCTCATCGGCATCGCTCTGGCGCCGCTGCTGCCGGTCGAGCGCCTCGGCACTGCCGTTGCTGCGTGGCGCTGCCGATTCCGGAGACGCTCGACGAGATTACGGCGCCGGCTCTACGTGAGCGCCGAGCCATCTCTGAGCAGACGACGGTGCTCGACCGCACGATCGACCCTGCGGTGAGCGAAGCTGAAATTGACGATCCCTTGGCCCGCTGCCACGCCGCGTCGGGGTCCGCGGGTGTGGAGGATTACCCGTTCGAGGACTTGAAAGCACATTACGCGGACACTCTGCTGTTGCTGCTGGTTCGCATGGCTTCAGTTGATCTGCTCGATCTTGGAGGACAGGACGGACGGGACGCAGACTTGGTGACAGTATGGATTCAGCGACTCGATGCCCGGATGGCACGGGTGAGTCCGGGAAGGTAGCGATGACAGCAGACAGGCAACGATCAGGCGGCGCAGCGTCAGACGATCAAGCGTCAGACAGTGCGGCAACGGGCGGTACAGGGGTGTCGGAGATCTTCGATCCGGAGGCGTGGAGTCCTGTGGCTGGTTTCGAGGCCCTGGCCGACGTCACCTATCACCGGGCCGAGGGGCAGGGAACTGTGAGGATCGCCTTCAACCGTCCTGAAGTGCGCAACGCCTTCCGGCCGCACACCGTCGACGAATTGTACCGGTGCTTGGACCACGCCCGCATGTCCTCCGACGTCGGCTGCGTGCTGCTGACAGGCAACGGCCCGTCGCCCAAGGACGGTGGCTGGGCATTCTGTTCGGGCGGCGACCAGCGCATCCGCGGCAAGTCCGGCTACCAGTACGCCACCGGCGAGACGGCCGACACAGTCGATGCATCACAGGCGGGACGGCTGCACATCCTCGAGGTGCAGCGACTGATCCGGACCATGCCCAAGATTGTGATCGCGGTCGTGAGCGGATGGGCGGTCGGCGGAGGGCACAGCCTGCACGTCACAGCAGACCTCACCATCGCCAGCGAGGAGTTCGCCGTCTTCAAACAGACCGACACCGATGTGGCCAGCTTCGACGGGGGCTTCGGTTCTGCCTACCTGGCTCGTCAGGTCGGCCAGAAACGGGCTCGTGAGATCTTCTTTCTGGGTCGCGACTATTCGGCCCGGCAGGCCTTCGAGATGGGGATGGTGAATGCCGTTGTTCCCCACGACCGCCTGGAGACCGTGGCGCTCGAGTGGGGGGCGGAGGTCAACTCGAAGAGCCCCACGGGCCAGCGGATGGCCAAGTTCGCCATGAACCTGATCGATGACGGCCTGGTCGGTCAGCAAGTGTTCGCCGGCGAGGCGACCCGACTTGCCTACATGACCGACGAGGCCACCGAGGGACGCGACGCCTTCCTGGAGAAACGAGACCCCGACTGGTCGAGCTTCCCCTGGTATTTCTGACTCAGGGGTTCGGAATACGCCAGTCGACCGGTTCCCGGCCTGCTTCGACGAGCGCTGAGTTGGCTCTGCTGAACGGTCGTGTTCCGAAGAACCCGTTGTGCGCGGAGAGCGGCGAGGGATGGACGGACTCGATGATGAAGTGCTTGTCGGTGTCGATCAGGGCGCGTTTGCGTCGGGCCGCGGCACCCCAGAGGATGAACACGACCCTCTGCTCCTTGGCGTTCACGCAGCGGATGACTTCGTCGGTGAACGTCTCCCAGCCGTGACCCTGGTGGCTGGCGGCTCGACGGGTCCGCACAGTGAGTGTCGTGTTGAGCAGCAGCACTCCGTTGCGGGCCCACGTCTCGAGGTTTCCGTGGTTCGGGGGCGTGATGCCGAGGTCCTGCTCCAGTTCGGCGAAGATGTTGACCAGCGACGGGGGTGGCTGCACACCGTGGCTCACCGAGAAGCAGAGACCGTGGGCTTGACGCGGACCGTGGTAGGGGTCCTGGCCGAGGATCAGGACTTTCACCTCGGCCAAGGGTGTCAGATGAAGTGCTGCGAACACCTCTTCGTGGGGCGGGTAGACCTCACCGGCCATGCGCTCGGAGTGCACGAAGGCCATGAGTTCACGCCAGTAGGGCTTGTCGAACTCCTTGCGGAGTACCGGGTTCCAGTCTGTGGTGGGTGCCATGCCCTGAGATCGCCGGCCGCTGCGGCTCAGTAGGGCCGGGTGCCGATCACCGAGGCCCGCTCCATCACCCGGATGTCGGGATAGTAGTCACTCGACGCGTAGTGCTGCACCGCGGCGTTGTCCCAGAACACGACCGTGTCGGGCTCCCAGCTGACACGGAACTGGTATTCGACCGTGTTGGCCTGGCCCGACAGGTGTTTGACCAACTCCACACTCTCAACCTCTTCGAGACCTTCAATGCGGGAGGTGAAGTAGGTGTTGACGAAGATCAGCTTTCGACCGGTCACCGGGTGGGTGCGCACGACTGGATGGCGCACCAGCGGATAGCGCTCACGCATCTCTTCTCGTTTGCCTTCCGGCACCTGCTGGGCGAATGCCAGCATGTAGTCGTGGATTGCGTGGAGGCCGTCGATCCGCTCCTTGGTCTCGTCGTCCAACCCGTCGTAGGCCGCGGCCATGTCGGCGAAGAGGGTGTCACCGCCGGTGGGCGGAACTTCGACGGCGTGCAGGATCGCGCCCATGGAAGGGACTTCACGCCAGGTCACGTCGTGGTGCCAGCCGTTCTCGAACCCCCCGGTATCGGCCCCTTTGGCGAAGCGCACGAGTTCGGGGTGCTCTTCGTTGCCAGTGATGAAGGGATGGATCTCCAGATTCCCGAACCGTCGGGCGAACGCCACATGTTGCGCCGAGGTGAGCGGCTGGTCGCGAAAGTAGATCACCTTGTAGTCAGCCAGGGCCCGGGCGATTTCAGCGATGGTCGAATCCGGCAGTTCAGAACAGATATCGACACCGCGAATCTCTGCTCCGAGTGTGACGCCGCGGGGTATGACTTCGATCTCGTTGAACTGGGGACTGGCAAGCCGACGACGTTCCGGTGCGAGGTGCAGCAAAGGCCCGATCGTCACATCGAAACGTTCGATCCGAACCCGTCCCGGCGCGACGTTGCCGGCAGGATCACTGGTTCCAGCCTCGACTTCAACTTCGGTAACGGCCATTTCGGATCCTCACTGCGCTGTGGTCGTCGTCGCTCGTGAGTCTAGGACTGGTCATCATGCGATCACGAGTTTTGTGGTCCACCTATCCGGCGTTAGTCTCCGTGGACCCTATGAGATCTCAAGACCGAATCAGAACAGGAACGAAGACGACGATTGATCTCTCTCTCGCACTCGGGGAGCGGACAGTGAGACATCCTGGGACACTTCTGAGGAACCTCTGAGAGCACCTGCTGGGAGACCGGCGCCACTCATTAGGCGTCCGCTACGCTTCTGATGCCTGTCGGATCGAGGCACATCGGTCGCCCCAGCGCTATCGCTCCGGTGCCACGGTGAGTCCGAGGTCGGAAGCGGCGGCGACGAGTTTCCGGTCGTTGCCGGCAAAAACTGTGTCTGCATCAGCGATCGTTTGCGCTGCGGCCAGATGAACAGCGTCGTAGCCGCGTAGCTGTTGTTGTTCGGCCAAGTCGCCCGCAGTTCTTACCAGTCGGTCGGTGATCTCGACATGATCGACTTGGAGGCTGAGGTCGTCGAGTAGCGCGACCGCTGAAGCGAGCCCTGCACGGGTTAGCCGCCCGAGACGCTGAGCCTGGGCCAATGCGGCTCGGGCCTCGGCGTAGAGGAGACGCACACTGACGGTCCGTGTCGCTTCATTCCAGAGTCGCTCGCGAGAATCGGAACTCTGCTCTCCGATGATCAGAGGAATGAACGCGGAGGTGTCGAAATAGACGATCACTGGCGCTGTTCGGCTACGAGGTCGCTCACTGTTCCCTTGCTCTTGACCTTGGAATGGGCCGTTCGTGTCTTCGCTGTCGAAGCCGGTATGACCAGCCCATCATCGATCAACCGGTCTATGGTTCGGGGCTCATGCAGAGCGGTCAGAAGCGCCACTGCCTTCCCATGGTCGGTCACGGTGATCTCGGTCCCTGCTCGAACCACGGCGAGGTAGCGACTCAGATTGTCCCGCAACTCTCGAACTCCAGCTTCCATGGTGGTATTGTAGCGCTTTTATTTCGGATTTTCTAGCCATATTCTGTCCATGGTCGAGCAATCGGCGAATACTGCCCGCGACGGTTAGGGCTCCGCCGGTGATGAACAACGCCTCGTGGGCACCACACGGTATCCGCGCCGTTGCCGTGCGCAAGTGTCTGCCGAGCCACAGCCAGAACCGCTAGCGGTGTGTCACCGCAGACCGACTCCCCGCTTCTATCCGGAGCGAAGCTACCGGTGTCCAACCGCTGTAGCGTCGGGGGGTGGGCAACAAGACGCGTGACGTGGTCGTCATCGGGGCTGGGCCGGCCGGCGCGGCCGCGGCGATACAGGCCGCTAGGGGTGGTGCCTCGGTGACGGTCTTCGAGAAGGCGTCGGCGGGCCGCGACAAGGTGTGCGGCGATGGACTGACCCCGCGGGCTGTGCATGCCCTCAACCAACTGGACATAGACATGAGCGGCGCCCATCGAATCGACGGTCTGAGGATGATCGCCAACAAGACCCGGCGCGAACTGCCGTGGCCCGACAACGGGTCGTTCGCGCCCCACGGCGCGGTGTGGCCCCGTCGGCTTCTCGATGCGCACCTGATGTCTGCAGCCGCAGATGCGGGGGCCGAGATCATCTGGAACACCGAGGCCCTGCCGATCCTCGGAGACCATGGACGTGTGACCGGAGTGACCGCCGGTTCGGACAGGTGGCACGCCGACCTCACGGTGGTTGCGACTGGAGCGCCCGGCAATGTCGCGCGGATGCTCGGCGCAGGGCGAGTGGAGAACGAGCCGCATGGACTGGCCATCCGAAGCTATGCCGCCTCTCCGCGCCACGCCGACCGCCACCTCGAGGCTTGTCTGACCCTGCGCGATCCCGACGGCACCCCGATCCCGGGCTACGGATGGATGTTCCCGGCGGGCGACGGCACCGTCAACATCGGTGTGGGTGCGCTGTCGACGATGAAGGGATACAAGAAGCTCAACTTGAATCGTCTGATCGACTCCTACCGCGACCTGATCCGCGACGAATGGGAACTCGGTGACTACCTCGAGCGGCCGAGGGCCTGGCGGTTGCCGATGAGCGCGCAGCGCCGTCATGGCGACGGCTGGGTGGCGATCGGCGATGCCGCCGGTCTCATCAACCCGATGAACGGAGAGGGCATCGACTACGGGCTCGAGTCGGGGACTCTGGCTGCGGACCTGTTCCTCGCCGACCCTGCCGGAGCCCCGGAAAGCTACGACCGTCTCGTCGGGGAGCGCTTCGACGCCTTCCTGCGAACCGGCCGGCGGTTCAGCTTCTTGATCGGTCATCCCCTGATACTGCGCACCGGTTTGCGCCTCGCCGTGGGAACCCGGGCCATCGCCAATATCACTCTGCAAGTCATGGGAAATCTGGTTGACGCGGACGCCCCGGGCGCCGCCGGCCGAGTTCTGCGCGCCGCCGACCGCGGCCTCGCCCTCGCCGACCCCCTACTCCGCAAGACCCGCGCCCCGGCGTAAGGAGGGCGCGGATAGGCAACCATCACCGGTCGTCGGGTTGCCCGAAGTGGACCTCAGATCAATATGCGTCGGTGCCGGGTCCGAAAGCAGTTGGCAAGCTTGACGCCGCCAACGGGTGTGAAGCAGGTGTATTTGCTTTCTAACAATACTAACTGTAAATTGTGTTAATGATCTTGCTCAGCCAGAGGGCACTCGGAACATCGGATGCCGATCACGGGCTGTTCGTTGATCGTAACAGGGAGCTGAAGCGTGTGGATCGCGCATTGAAGCTCGGCTTGAACGTCTACGTACATGGTCCACCCGGAATTGGTCGAACATCGTTTCTGCGTCAGATCCAGCGAGGGAGGCCCGAAGCCCGCTATGCCCGCCTTCACGGGTTCGACACGCTTACCGAACGGCTCGAAGAAGTCGAACGAGGACTGACGGATCAACGGAGCTTGAGAAGAGTGACGGCGAATCCACTGGCAGTAACGGTACAGACACTGGCCGGCACGACGTACAGGTCGGTTGAGGACCCCTATGAGCACTTGCAAGCGGCAGCCGTGAAACTCCCGGACGATCCTCTGCCGGTGATACTCGTGGACGATCTGGACGAAAAGGGCATCCTCGAGATGTTCGGCCGCTGGCGAGACCGGGCTTGGGAAGTTCCAATTCAATGGGTCGTCTCAGGGACCAGTGTCTCCCTCGACCCGCCGGCAGACACGTTCTTCGATGTCGTCGTTGAGTTGGAGCGCTTTGACTCCGAAGAACTTCAAGACCTCCTGAATCGCAGAACCGCGACGGGTCCTCCAGTACAACGAGATACATTGAAAACAATGTCTGAATCGGCCTTGGAATCGATCTCTCCATGTACTCCACGTCGGGCCCTGTCCGTGCTCCGCGACCTCTACCTTTCCGACGACCTCGAGAACGAGGCCAGCCGTCTCGAAGAGATGCAGAAGGTTCGTTCAAACTTGAAACCAACAGCGGTCAAAGTTCTGGATGCTCTCGGAGAACGCGGCCCAACATACGCTGGCGACGAGCAACTCCTCGCGGAAGTCGGCGTCACCCGGAGCCGAGTGGTGCAAGTACTGGCCGAATTGGAAGCACAAGGCATGGTTGCGGCGGAGCGGTCGGGTCGCCGCAAGCTCTACAGGGCCAACCCGACACGATCAGCGTCGACCGTCCCCGGTAGCTCCGCTGCGCCGGAAGCACCGTGACTCTCGCGAGGCTCAAGCTGCTGAGCGATCGTTATGCCTTCGACGCCACCCCGCAGTTCAATGATGTCGGCGTCTACCATGTCCCATTCGAATCGATGTCCGCAGACACACCGGTGGAGCGCAGGTTCCGTGACGGGGCACTCCGCGGTGAACGCATCGCGCTGATCGGGGACAGCGGGTGCGGCAAGACGAGCCTGGTGTCCTACGTACTCGGCCCGACCGCTGAATCTGTCGCCCCGATCCTGGTACCGGTGCATTCGCTCGAGCACGACGCGACCAAAGAGAACCTGATCGCCGACATGATCATCTCGCAACTCACCCGTCTTGCCCGAGAGATTGGCTACCCCACAACAGACACCAACGACACCATCGGGCAGAGGCGGCACGTAACCCGTGTGAACAGGCGCAGCAGAGGCTTGAGCGTGCAACCCCCAGGATGGATGGCGGGCGCTGGTATCGCCGAGCAGATCGAGAAACAGACGACTACAACCGAACCGAACACTCTGGCCGACAAGATCGAGGTAATTCACCAATGCCTTCAACCGATCCACCGGGATGGACTCATGCCGGTGTTCGTGTTCGATGACACCGACCGATGGACCGCTGCCGCCGAAGAAACGATCGTCTCGGGATTCTTCAGTAACGCCATCCGCTGGCTCGCGGACTTGCAGGCTTCGGTAGTTGTGGCGACACATGCCCGCTACCTCGAATCCACCATCGAAAACTCCAACTTGCTCATGTTCCTCGACACAAAGGTGGAACTTCCCCGCATACCGTCGGTTGATCAACTCGCTCGCATCCTGCACCAACGCGTGCAGATCCATCTGGGCCCTACCAATGGCGATGATTCGACTTGGCGCCTCGAAGACGTCGTGGAATCGTCTGCAATCGAAGAACTCTATAGACAGTATGAGCATGGCTCCTCGCTACGCACAGTGATCCAATTGGCTCACATGGCCTTGGTCGAGACGGTCGACGCAAACAAGGACACCATCACAGGCCGCGAGATTCAGGCTGTCGTCCAAGCCTGAGGCACAAGTCGCGGCTCCGGCTACGCCCGGCGTTAGCAATGCACGGCTCCGGCTACGCCCGGCGTTAGCAATGCACGGCTCTGGGAGCGTCCGGCGTAAGCTGAATCCATGAGCGATGTCACGCCTGCTGAAGAAGACCTGCCTCTCATTATCTCCGTGGACGATCACGTGATGGAGCCGAAGGACCTCTGGCAGCAGCAGCTTCCGGCGAGCGTTAGAGACCGGGGCCCGAGGGTGGTGCAGGAGCAGATCCGCCTCAAGTTCGAAGGGGGCCACTACGGCTTTGAACGCAACGACCCGGACGGGCAGATGTGCGACGTGTGGCTCTATGAGGACAGTGTCACACCAACCGGTTTCCTGCACGGGCCTGCAGGTGTGCCCCGCGAAGAGCAGCGCAACGTGGCCGCGGTCTACGAAGACCTGCGACCGGGCACCTACCGACAGATCGACCGGCTCTCAGACATGGACCTGAACCATGTGGAGGCGGCCATCAACTACCCCAACATCTTCCCCCGCTTCTGCGGGCAGGGGTTCTTGGAACGCGAGGACAAGGAGCTTGCCTTCGAGTGCCTCAAGATCTACAACGACTGGATCATCGATGACTGGGGCGGCGGAGCCGGCCGGGGCCGCCTGATTCCTCTGACCCTGGTGCCCCTGTGGGACCCGCAGATGTGCGCTGACGAGGTACGGCGCTGCGCAGCCAAGGGAAGCTACGCCATCGCCTTCTCTGAGAACCCGTCGAAGTTGGGCTGCGCAACCATGTACAGCGGTGAATGGGACGTCCTGTGGCAGGCCTGCGAGGAGACCGAGACCACCGTCTCGATGCATATCGGCTCCTCTTCGTCGATGCCTTCCACATCGCCGGACGCGCCGTTGGCGACATCGATGTCGCTCTACGCCCAGAACGCCGAAGGCTCGATGGTCGACTGGGTCTTCTCGGGCACCCTCGAGCGGTTCAAGAAGATCAAGATCGCCTACGCCGAGAGCCAGGTGGGGTGGATGCCGTTCCAGATGGAACGGATGGACTCGGTGTTCCGGGAAGGCCGCGGCGGGGTCGGCGGTGATGGGCCACTACCGAGTGAGATCGTCAAGGGCCGAGTGTTCGGCTGCATTTTCGACGATCTGGTCGGCCTCAAACAGCGTGACGACGTCGGCATCGACCAGATCCTGTTCGAGACCGACTATCCGCATTCCGACGGCACGTTCCCGCACTCCCGCAAAGTGGCGCACAGCATGTTTGCCGCCACCGGCATGAACGCCGAGGAGTGTTGCAAGGTGATGCGCGGCAACGCCATCAATGCCTACGGCTTGGAACGCTTCGGGATCACCGAATAGCCCTCCGCGATACAGCGCCTGTCGCCGGCGCTAGCCCGGCCCGAGAGCCGCGAGGGGATCGGTGTATTCGAGCCCCTGAGCTTCGGCGACATGCTGTTCTGTCAACAGTCCACGGTGGATGTTCAAACCGTTGCGAAGGTGGTCGTCGTCTGCCAGTGCGCGCTCGAGGCCCTTGTCGGCCAGAGCCAGCGTGAAGGGCAGCGTGGCGTTGTTCAGTGCGTAGGTGGACGTCTGGGGAACCGCCCCGGGCATGTTGGCAACGCAGTAGTGGACCACGTCGTCAACAATAAAAGTCGGATCAGTGTGGGTGGTCGGCCTCGACGTTGCGAAGCAGCCCCCCTGGTCGATGGCAACATCAACAAGCACCGAACCGGGCTTCATTCGCTTCACCAGATGAGGCCCAACCAGTTTGGGGGCGGTTGCCCCCTTGACGAGCACAGCACCGATCACAAGATCAGCAGCGAGCACCTGTTCTTCGAGGGAACTGCCCGTTGAGTAGAGGGTGACCAGAGCGGAACCGAAGCGGCGCGAGAGCCGGTTGAGGACTTCGAGGTTGCGGTCCAACACGGTGACCTGTGAGCCCATGCCGATAGCCATCTCGATGGCGTTCTCACCCACGACTCCCCCACCGAGCACGAGGGTACGCGCCGGTGCGACCCCGGGAACGCCTCCAAGCAGACGGCCCGAACCGCCGTTGGGGGCTTCGAGGCAACGGGCGCCCGCTTGGATGGACATGCGGCCCGCGACCTGCGACATGGGTGCCAACAGCGGCAGCCCTCCGTGGTTGTCCGTGACGGTCTCATAAGCGATACAGCTGGCGCCGCTCGCTAGGAGTTCCTCGGTCTGCGCAGTGTCGGGAGCGAGATGAAGGTACGTGAACAGCACATGGTCCGCGCTCAACATGGTCCGTTCGACAGCCTGGGGTTCCTTCACCTTGACGATCAGTTCTGAGTCGGCGAAGACCGCCTCAGCATCGGGGACGACGTTTGCTCCCGACGCCGTGTAGTCGGAGTCGGTGGCGCCGATGCCGGTTCCGGTGCCGCTTTGAACCAACACGCTGTGGCCGCGCATAGTCAACTCCCGCACACTTGTGGGGGTCAGACCCACCCGCCGCTCGGCGGTTTTGATCTCTGTGGGAACACCGACACGCATTGGGCTACCTCCAAACACAGAATACGCGTGCACAGAGGGAATGTGCGTGCGTATTCAGCATCAAAACGCAGCCTCAGCACAATATACTGTTGCCATTATTCAAATCGATGAGCGATTATTGCTCAGACAGGTTTGTCAGGGAGGAAACATGTTGGATCAACTCGACGCCACAGACAGGGAGATCCTGGGGGTCCTGCAACAGGACGCCCGCATCACCAATGCAGCCCTGGCCGAGAAGGTCCACCTGTCGGCTTCGGCATGTTTGCGGCGAGTGCGCCGTCTTGAGGAGATCGGGGTGGTGAAAGGGTACGTAGCGGTCCTCGACCGAAAGCAGATCGGGCGCGGCACCTCCGTGTTCGTCGAGATTGCCCTGACCAGTCAGCAGGAGGACCATCTCGACGCCTTCGAGGATGCCGTCGCCGATGTCACAGAGATACTCAGCTGTCATCTGATGGCCGGCAACAGCGACTATCTCCTGCACGTAGCGGCAGCCGATGTCGCCGACTACGAGCGGATCCACAAGGCCTACCTGGCAAGACTCCCCCACGTCGCCCAGTTGCGTTCCAGTTTCGCACTGCGGACGGTCTGCGATCGCAAGGCTCACCGCTTCGACGCCTGACCTTCATTGAGGCCAGAGCCCCACGCCAGGAGAGTTCAGGAACCACCAATGTGGTACATCTCGGGGGCGGGCTTGAGGGGGCGGGCGTACCACAGGGGGCGGCGCAGGCCTCCGGGGCCGGGCGCCGGCCGGGTCATCGAGAGCCACTCCCGGTAGGCCTCGCGGCTCTTGGCCGTGTCGACCACCACGTCTCCGTACTGGTCGCCGGGCTCAGCTGCGCTCACCCGGACTCGCTGGTGCCAGCACTGCATCCCTGAGATCGGGTCCGGCTGCACCGAGAAGGTCAGGTTCTGATGTACTCCAGTATCGTTCCACCAGATGCGTTGACTGTCGGGGTCCTCGGAGTCGAAGCGGCGGATCCCGTCGGTGCGGGTCAGCTTCCAGGACTGGCCGCCGTCACCGTTGTCGATGCGGTCGATCTCGGCCTTGCCGGCTCCCCACGAACGGGCCTTGTCCTCTTCGATCCGCCAGCGACCCATGTGATGCGAGGCGGCGACCACGCCCGGTCGGATTCCTTCGGTGCGCCAGGCCTGGATGACGAAATGGCCGATGCGGGTGGAGATGCGCACCAGTGCGTTCTCCTCGATTCCGAGTTTCTCGGCGTCGCTCGGGTGGATCCACAGGGGATGCCGGTGGCTGATCTCGTTGAGCCACTTGGAGTTCGCTGAGCGGGTATGGATCAACGTCGGTATCCGGAACGTCGGCAGGAGGATCCGCTCGTTGCCCTCCATGTCGAGGTCCTGGTGGTGGACGTGGGACTTGATCCAGGTGGGCGCGGCGTATTCACGCCAACCCCAGTCGGCCAGCGTCGTCGAGAAGAGTTCCAGCTTCTTGGACGGTGTGGGGAAGCCCTCCTTGACCTCTCCGTCGACCTCGACGGCCGGTGACCCCTCGCCGAGGTCTGCCAGGGTGATCTCGGCGAGATGGGCGGGGGTGCCGTCCCAGGCGCCTATGGTCCCCGGCTTGCGGAACACCTGGTCGTCGCCCTTGACGCAGTCCGCGACGCCTTCGGCGCTGACGGTCCGCTCATAGGGCGTCACCATGTCGCCAGGGACTGCGAAAGCGCCGACGTCGCGCATGTACTCCAGCGGCGACTTGCCGGCCTCAGAGGCAGCTTCGGCCAACCCGGGCACCGACTCGGCGAACATCGTCCCGTAGTACTCGTCGACCGTTATCGGCGTGCCGGGGTTGGTGTCGGACTCGAACCACTTGCGGATCCCCCGGGTTCCGTCGGGGTCGATGTGCCAGGAGAGGTCGATCCAGAACTCGTTCTCCTCGGACACCTCACCCGGGTTGAAGTCGCGGCTGCGGGAGTCCGGACCGGGCGACTCGCCGCGGATCTCCGCATATCGACGCATGACCGGTTGACGAAAGCCGATCCAGCGGCCGTTGTGGGTCTCGAAGGAGGCAACGTCGTGGCGTTCGGTGCCGACGCCCATGGGCAGCACATAGTCGGCGTACCAGGCGGTCTCGGACCATGTTGGAGTGAGCGCCACGTGGCAGCGCACCTTGGACTCGTCGGTCAGCGCCTCGAGCCAGCTGAACCCGTCGGGATTGGTCCAGACCGGGTTGTAGACGCGGCTGAAGTAGACGTCGAGGGTTCCGCGGCCCTCGTTGAGGAAGTGCGGCAGCAGGATCGACATCTCGTGGTACGACAACGGGTACTCCCGCGGCCAGGTGAGCTCGTTCCACTGGTGCAGCGGCGGCGCGCCCTTGGGCTGCGCCGGCTTGAACTTGTTCCAACCGTTGCCGCTCGTTCCTCCGACCGTGGCCACCGAACCGGTCAACACGTTGAGGAAGAACAGGCAGCGTGCAGTCTGCCAGCCGCCGAGGTTTCCTGCGCCTGCGGCCCGCCAGTTGTGCGAGGCGAACTTGGTCGGGTGCGCACCGATGATCTCGGCGATCTCACGCAGTTGCCCGCCGCCGACACCACAGATCTCCTCTGCTGCTTGAGGCGTGTAGTCAGCGTAGGCGTCCAGCAGGGCGACTTCGAGCGATTCGAAGTCCAGCGGCAGGTCCGGGCGGGTCTCGCGCAGATAGGTCTCCCAGTTGACCCAACGACGCACGAAATCGCGCTCCCAGGCGCCGTTCTCGATCAGCAGGCGGGCGATCGTCAACAACAGGAAGGGTTCGGTGCCGGGCCAGGCCGCAAGCCAGTGGTCGGCTTTGGCGCCGGTGTTTGAGAGCCTCGGGTCGACGCAGATGACGGTGGCGCCCTTGCCCTGAGCCTCGATGATGCGTTGAGCATGAGGGTTGAAGTAGTGGCCGGCTTCGAGGTGCGAGGAGATCAGGAAGATCACTTCGGCGTTGGCGAAGTCTGATGACGGTCGGTCGTGCCCCATCCACGACTGGTAGCCGATACGGGCATTGGAGGAGCAGATGTTGGTGTGGCTGTTGTGCCCGTCCACACCCCATGACTTGAGCACCCGGTCTGCGTAGCCGTCCTCACCGGGTCGTCCGACGTGGTACATCACGGCGTTGTGGCGGCCCTCGTCGAGGGAGGCGGCGATTCGGGCACCTATGTCGCTCAGCGCCTCGTCCCAGGACACCCGTTCCCACTGCCCTGAACCCCGTGCTCCGACCCGCCGCATCGGGTAGAGGATCCGTTCGGTGTCGTTGACCTGGTTGAGGGTTGCGGGACCCTTGGCGCAGTTGCGGCCCCGACTGGCCGGATGGAGGGGGTTGCCCTCGATCTTGTCGATCCGGTTGGTCTCGTGGTTGACGTGGGCGAGCAGGCCGCAGGCCGCTTCACAGTTGAAACAGGTCGTGGGTATGAGGGTGTGATGTTGTTCTACGCGGGTCGGCCAGGCCTTGGCGTCAAGCGAGGCGTAGTCGTGCCAGTCTTCGTGGGGTGGGTACTGCTGCAGGTCGGTCATTGCGATCGGCTCGGCCTCTAGGAGAGCGGCACGGACTGGCCGGCACGGACGAAGGAGTCTTCGTAGGCCCACATCCCGGCGATGGCGGCAACCCCTGCGGCTGCCACCAACGGTGCACCGGCGCCGGTGGCCAAAGCGAGGATCAGCACAAGCCCAGGCACCAGGAGGCCCACCGACACGCCGAACCAGAAGCGGTCACGGTAAGTGCCTTTGATCATCTGGTGAACGGCGGCCTCGACATGGGGAGTTCCCGCAGAGGTTGCCTCCACCGCTATCAGAGCCGCTGTGACGCCTACTCCGGCGAGGAAGGCCCAGCGGACGGCGTCGACTGCGGGGACTTCGACGAACAGGTCGACGATCGAGTAGCAGGCGCCGCCCGCGGTCACCGCTTGTGCCAGCAGCGTCGGCAACAGCAGCGGCGTCTGCCAGAGGTCGCGTCCTTCGCACTGGCCGAACAGCAGAGCCGTGTAGCCTGCAGTTGCCGCAGCGCAGAGCACGACCGGGATCGCCAGCACCTTGAGGACGTCGGGGGCCTCGGCGATTCCGGCCGCCCACCAGGCCGCGGTCACCGCCGCGAAGGCAGCCAGGACATAGGCCCCCTTCACCAGCCAGGACTCCCAGCTTCCTCGGGTGATCAGGTAGTAGAAGCGGCGCGGCTGCTTCAGATCGGCGACGAGCAGCACTCCGGTGACGGCGAGGAAGAAACCGGCGAGCATCGGTGGCACAACGCCCACCGCAGCGGTTTCGGCGCTGTGGCCCAACAGCACCAGCAACGCCGCAAGCACCATCACACCCGCAGCGATCGCCTTGGTGACCAGATAGGCCGAGACCTTGGTGGTCCAGGTCATCTGGTGTGATGTGGTGTAGGTGGTCCGGGCCACGACGCCGCTGCTGTCGGGTGGAACGGTCGGGTGGTCCGGTGTCGTGTCGGCCCAGATCATCCCGTCGTTGGCGATAGCGGTGCGCAACGGGTTGAGCGAGGCCTGATCGGCGCCGCGGTAGTACACCTTGGGGTTGGTCCCCTGCTCGGGGGCTCGCACTGCCACGTCCTCTCGGGCGATGATCTTGGTCGCCTGGTTCAGAGGATCGTCGAGGTCGGCGACTTTGATGGCATGGGTCGGACAGACCACCACGCACGACGGTTCGAGCCCGTCCTCGATGCGGTGGTTGCAGAAGTTGCACTTCTGGGCGGTGTTGGTGGCGGGATTGATGTAGAGCGCGTCGTAGGGGCAGGCGTTCATGCACCCCTTGCAGCCGATGCAGTTGTCGTCGTTGAAGTCGACCACACCGTTGTCGGCGCGGAAGAGTGCATTGGTGGGACAGATCGAGATGCAGGGCGCGTCGTCGCAGTGGTTGCAGCGCATCACCGAGAAATGGCGGCTGACGTTGGGGAAGGACCCGGACTCTATGTACTTGACCCAGGTGCGGTTGACGCCGAGGGGGACGTCGTGCTCACTCTTGCAGGCCACGGTGCAGGCGTGGCAGCCGATGCACGAGTCGCTGTCCAATAGGAATCCGAGCCTGGTCACATGGTTCTTTCAAGGGATCGTCGATGGATGTTAGACACTCTAACTGCAGTAGAGCCCTGCACAACGGTCTTCGGGATACCCGCCGTATGAGGGACTCGTCTAGGGTCTCGGTGTGAACGACGACAACCGAACAATCGAAAATCTGTTGTACATCTATGCCGAACGAATCGATGCCGGCGACTTCGGCGGGCTGGCCGACCTGTTCGAGCACGGTCGTGTATGCGCCGGCCCCGACGCAGCCCCGGAGTCCACATTCGTTGGAATCGAAGGCGTTCGCAACATGTACGACGCCGCTGTCCGCCTCTACGAGGACGGCACTCCCAAGACTCATCACGTCACCACCAATGCCGTCATCGAAGTCGACGGGGCGGCAGGAACCGCGACCAGTCGAAGCTATTACGCAGTGACCCAAGCAACTCCGGAGCTGCCGCTGCAGATCATTGTCACCGGGCGCTACCACGACTCCTTCAAACGCGTTGACGGCCAGTGGTGCTTCGACACAAGGATTATTCTTGTGGATCAGACGGGCGAGGTGAGCCGTCACCTGTTGTTCTCGTTGTCTTGAAGGCGCCATTGAACGGCGGTGAGCACCGTGTGCAACTGAGCCTTGGAGCCGACCGGTACGGTTCCTTGATGCTCTCCACTGACTTTCCGAAGATCATCAGCGTCGACGATCACGTGGTGGAGCCACCGAACGTTTGGGCTGATCGCCTCCCTGCCAAGTACAGGGACGTCGGTCCACGTATCGTGATCGCGCCTCAAGGCGAAATGAGCCTCCAAGACGGTGTCTGGGTGGAGCAGCCGGGAACCGGTGACAAGTTGGCGGCCTGGTGGCACTACGAGGATCACCGCTACCAGATCAAGCACATGATTGCTTGTGCAGGGACTCCGCCCGAAGAGGTCACCATGGCCGGAGTCACCTATGACGACATCCGTCCGGGTTGCTACCAGCCCGGAGCGCGTTTGGCGGACATGGACGTCAATCATGTCGAGGCGTCGTTGTGCTTCCCGAACTACCCCCGTTTCTGCGGCCAGTTGTTCGCCGAGCGCAAAGACAAGGAACTCTCCAAGCTCTGCGTCGAGGCATACAACGACTGGATGGTCGAGGAATGGTGCGGCGATTCGGGCGGGCGTTTGATCCCGCTGTGCATCGTGCCGCTGTGGGACGTCGATCTGGCTGCCGCGGAGATCCGCCGCAACGCGGCGCGGGGCGTTGCCGCCACCGCCTGGTCGGAGTTGCCGGCGTGGTTGGGCCTGCCCTCTATCCATTCCGGCTATTGGGACCCGTTCTTCGAGGCTTGCGAGGAGACGGGGACTGTCATCGCGATGCACATCGGGTCCGGTACTCGCACGGTTCGCACATCCGATGACGCACCGACGCTCGTGACCGCCACGATGATCTCAGCCAACAGCGCGGCTTCGATGGTCGATTTCCTGTTCTCGGGAGTGCTGCACCGCTACCCGACCCTGAAGCTGATGTACGCGGAGAGCCAGATCGGCTGGATCCCGTATTTCCTGGAGCGGGCCGACGCAAGCTACATGACCCATCAGTGGGCTCAAGGAGAGGAGCGGTTGCCGGAGAAGCCGTCGTTCTACTACTACCGGCAGGTGTTCAGCTGCTTCTTCAACGACTCCGCGGGCATGAAGCTGCTCGAGGAGGTGGGTGTCGACAATGTCCTGTTCGAGACCGACTACCCCCATTCCGACGGCACGTTCCCCCATTCCCGGGACAAGGCCCACTCCCTGTTCGGCCACCTCGACGACGACGCCGTCCACAAGATCGCCCGCGGCAACGCCATCAAACTCCTCAACCTCCCCTTCGACTAACGGCCTTCCCTTCGACTAAAGGCCTAGCGGGTCTGCCTCGGCGTAATGGCCGGGGTCTTCATCGCTTGGTGGATTCGGGAGACTCAGGTCGTCGTCGCTCAAGTCCTCCCCTGCGTAACTGGTGGCGAGACGTTCGATGTCTGCTGTGATGTCGTTGCCGGATAGATGGGATCGGAGCAGCCGGGCGACGTCTACGCACACAGACTCAACGAAACCGCGTTCGGTGCTGTAGGCGGGGCTCGTGGAATATACGCGGTCCCAGACAGCGAGCAGTTCAGATGAAGATGTCGCTCCGACATGCTCAGCGAGTCGCACCAGGTCCTTGAGGTCCTTGCCGCGTCCCGCCATCAGTTTGAGAGCAAGCAGATACTCCGGTTTCGCGGCGAGAACCTCGAGGTTCCTGTTGCTGTAGACCGGCGCGAACGCGTCGAACGGCAAATCAACATCCAGCATGTCGGCGACGTCGTTGTTGAGCCACTGCTCGGGCATCTGATGGGCCTCTGCCACGGCGCGTACGGCTGTGCGTACCGCATCCGGGATGGTCGGTGTGACCACATCGACGTCTTGTGTTGCTCTGTCTGCGAATGCCGCTCCCATCGCGACGCCACCGACGACAAACAACACGTACCGGGTTCCCTCAGGTGTTGACGACTCAAGGTGGATGTTCAACTCGTCGAACAGTTCCACCATCTCAGCGACTGTGCGCAGCGGCAGTTCGTTCATTGCGTCTCTGCGGCTTCGCGTGAGGCTTTGATTCGTTCCGCAGCCACCTTCAGCGGTTCTATCGTGCGGTGGCTGAACCACACGTTGTGGTATTCGCAGGCAGGCGGGGCTTCGCCGATCGCCCGCTGCCAGATCTGTCCGTCGATGATGAGCGAAGGGCCCAGAGCGAGCGGCCGCGGCGATGTGTAGTCGAATACCCAGTCGGGTACGACTACCCCGTCACGATCACACAACGCGTGAACGACCGCCGCGATCCGACACAGATCGTCGAGACTGTCGGTGACGGGGCGGTCAGCGACCATCATCTCCCGGTCGGCGGGCCACCACTCCCATTCCTTTGCGAGCATCGAATACGCAAGCAGCTCCCGCGGCGAATCCAAGGCGATGACCTCGGGAATATCAGCCGCGCGCATCCGCCGACGCGGTTTCATGTCGGTGCGAGGCAGACGCGTCGAGTGGATTCGTGCAGCCATCACCCCTCAGGATAGTGGACCAGCCCGCCCCGAGCTTCCATGGCGAGCCTTTCGTGGGAGGAAGCTCACTCTTCGGGGCTGGACCGGTAATTTCTAGTATTTCGTGATATTTGAATGATTGGTCTCTGTGGGACAGACCCGCGAGAACGCCAAGACTCGAGACCCCAGATAACGAAGGCTCACTCCTCAGCTACGTAACTTTGAACCAACAGTTGGACAAAATTACTACTAGTCAAGCGGTAAAACAACTATTAGAGTTAAGGTGCAACTACTAGTAGATAGAAAACCTTGCTGCACTTCGGATGATCAAATGACTGAAATCAACACCGTTGCGCGTCGAATTGAACCTGCGCTGCGACACGCGCTCGACACATTCCGTGTCGTCGTTCTGCAAGGCCCCCGGCAGTCAGGGAAAACGACGTTGGCTCGCCGGTTGTTCGACCGCCGATTTCTCACCCTTGACGGGAAGCCCATCACGCTCGACGGAAAGCCCATCGCCCTCAACGGTGGATTCCTCAGCCTCGACGACCCGACGCTGCTGCCGTTGGCGCTCGAAGATCCGACAGGGTTCATAGCCGGACGAACCCGGCCCGTGGTGATAGACGAGGTGCAGCGCGGTGGTGACGATCTGGTGCGGGCCATCAAACTCGCAGTCGATTCCGACCCGACCCCCGGGTCGTTCCTCCTCACGGGCTCGAGCAGCTTCCTGACGGTCCCAGCACTCTCGGAGTCGCTCGCAGGTAGGGCTGTGTTCCTCAACCTTGCTCCCTTCTCCGAAGTTGAGATCGAACAGGCAGGCGACGGGCTGCTCGCCCGCCTGTGCAATGCGCCCACTCCGGCACGAGGAGCGCAAGCAGACTATTCAGGATTGCTGAACGCAACGCGGTCGGGTGTCACACGCTTTGAATACGCCGAGAGAGTGTGCCGCGGCGGCTATCCCGAGGCGATCAAACTGAACGATGCTGACCGGCGGCAGTGGTTCAACGCCTATATTCACACCGCGGTGACCCGCGACATCGTCGAGTTGACCGGCGCTCGGCGATCAACTGAAATCCCCGGCCTGCTGCGCGCCGTCGCCGCGCGGACAGCCGGCGAGCTGGTGATGCAAGACCTTCATCGCGACCTGGCGTTCGGGAGCATCGACACAACATCGGACTACCTGTCGTTCCTGGAGATGACCTACCTCATCACTCGCCTGCCCGGGTGGGCGACAGGTGCTGCGACCCGCGCAAAACGCCGTCCCAAGCTGCATGTATCCGACACCGGCTTGGCCGCTGCGATACTGGGCCTGACGACCGAGTCGCTCAACCACCCGACGAACGCCGGCCGTGGTGCCCTGCATGAGTCCTTCGCGGTTAACGAACTGCGCCGACAGGCAGCGGCGGTAGCGCCCGATCTGCAGTTCTACCACTATCGCGACTCTCGCGGCCGCGAGGTCGACCTCCTGATCGAACGGCCCGACGGGCGGCTCATCGCCGTCGAAGTCAAAGCGGGCGCCACGGTGCGCCCAGCCGATGCGAAGCATCTCAGATGGCTCCAGGATCTGATCGGCGACCGATTCGAACTGGGACTGATCCTCTACACAGGCCAACAACGGATAGCCGTCTCAAACAGCATCTTGGCCCTGCCTCTGTCCTCACTGTGGACCGATTGACGTCATTCATGAGGGTCTCGTGCGGCTGCCCCGGCCTCGCGGGGGCGGGGTCGCGTGGTACATTTCAAGGCGCATGAGCGTTGAGTCCGAACTTTCGACGATCCTTGATGTTCGTAATGCCGAGGTCGTCTACAACGACGTGATCCTGGTGTTGAACGGTGTGAGCTTTTCGGTGGGACAGGGCGAGATCGTCACCCTCCTCGGCGCTAACGGCGCCGGCAAGACAACGTTGTTGCGAGCGGTCACCGGGCTTTTGGAGGTTCATCGCGGGGAGATGACCAAAGGTTCGGTCACCTTCGACGGTAAAGCTGCCGATCACACGGATCCTGCGAGTCTGGTGCGGGCCGGAGTAGCGCAAGTGATGGAGGGTCGCCGGATATTCGCCGAGTTGACAGTTGAAGAGAACCTGCGCACCGGGGCACATACGGTGAACGACAAAGCCGCAGTCAGAGCGGCTCACGAGCGGGTCATGGACCTGTTCCCCGTGCTGAAACCCCGTCAACGCGACACCGCCGGCTACCTTTCCGGTGGTGAACAGCAGATGCTCGCCATCGGCAGGGCCCTGATGGCCTCGCCGAAACTCCTGTTGCTGGACGAGCCGTCGTTGGGGCTCGCCCCCAAACTCGTCGAACGAATCTCTGAGATCGTCAAAACGGTCAATGCTCAAGGAACCAGCGTTCTGCTCGTCGAACAGAACGCCTTGATGGCGTTGTCGATATCGGACCGGGCGTACGTCTTGGAGAATGGAAGGATCGTGAAAGAGGGAGCGGCTCTCGATCTGCTTGAAGACGACGACATCCGCGAGTTCTATCTCGGAGTCGGCGAAGCCGGCCGTAAATCCTTTCGGGATGTCAAGTCCTATCGTCGCAAGAAACGTTGGAGCGCATGAGCGCCCCGTTGTTGAGCTTCGATTCGGTGACGCTGCGCTTCGGGGGCGTGACCGCGCTCAACAACGTGTCGTTCGCAGTCGAGCCGGGAGAGTTGTTTGCGATCATCGGTCCCAACGGCGCCGGCAAAACCTCGATCTTCAACTGCCTCAACGGTGTCTACCGCCCCGAAAGAGGCGAGATCAACCTGTTGGGCGACTCGCTCATCGGAGCGAAGCCGACACGGATCGCCAAGCACGGAGTGGCGCGGACGTTTCAGAACCTGGGACTGTTCTCCAACCTGAACCTTGTCGACAATCTGATGCTCGGCCGCCATCTGTTGATGAAGAGCGGATTTATTGCGGGCGCCTTGTGGTTCGGTCGGGCGAGGCGCGAAGAGATCCAGCACCGTGCCGACGTTGAGGAGATCATCGACTTTCTGGAACTGCAGTCGTATCGCTACAGCCCAGTGGGAATGCTCCCTTACGGAGTCCAAAAACGTATCGAGTTGGGCCGTGCCCTGGCTATGGAGCCCAAGCTCCTGTTGTTGGACGAACCGGTCGCGGGCATGAATCTTGAAGAAACCGAGGACATGGCGCGTTTCATCATCGAGATTCGCAACGATCTTCGTGTCGCCATGATCCTCGTAGAACACGATATGCACATGGTCATGGATATCGCTGATCGAGTGATGGTTCTAAACTTCGGTCAGTGTCTTGCCACTGGCACTCCTCGCGATATTCAGTCCGACCCGGAGGTCGTTGCCGCCTATCTTGGGGAACCAGCGTGAACATTTCGCTTCCGTACAAACTGCTCTCTCGGGCCGCCTCCGACGGAGAGTCCGTCGCGTTGCGCCACAAGAAGCTGGGCATCTGGCGCGAATACACTTGGAACGACTATGCCGATACAGCGCGCCTCGTGGGTTTGGGTTTGCGCAGCCTCGGGGTCGCTAAAGGCGACAAGGTCGCCGTTCACGCCGAGAATCGCCCCGAATGGGTTTTTGCTGATCTCGCAACACAGGGGATCGGAGGCGTCAGCGTCGGCGTCTATCCGACTAGCCCAGCGGCCGAGGTTCGTTACCTTCTGGAGCATTCAGAAGCAAAAGTCGTGTTTGCCGAAGATGAGGAACAACTCGACAAAACCCTCGAAGTCTGGGAGCATCTCGAGAACCTGTCCCACGCGGTGGTTGTCGATCCTCGCGGCGTGCGGGTGCTGGACGATCCAAGGATACTGACCTTCGAGCAGCTGCTGGAACTCGGTCGAGAGCAGAACGCCGCTGACTTCGACGCATCAGTCGAGTCTCTCGTCGGCGCCGATGTGGCCATCATCGTCTACACCTCAGGCACGACCGGGCCGCCCAAGGGGGCGATGCTCAGTCACGCCAACCTGCATGCCGTCTCCAGCGATTACGACGCGGTCTTCTCGATCGGAGCAGACGACGAAGTGCTCTCGTATCTTCCCCTGTGTCATATCGCTGAACGGCTGGTAACAGCAGTCAACGGAATCTGCGCTGGTTACACCGCCAACTTCGGGGAGGGGGGGGACGCATTCTCCAACGACTTGAGAGAAGTGCAGCCGACCTTCTTCTTGGGAGTTCCCCGCGTCTGGGAAAGGATGTTGGCGAGCGTGCAGGTACGGATGAACGACGCTTCCTGGCTGAAACGGCGCAACTACCAGTTCTGGACCGCGAGAGGGGCCCGACTGGCAGCATCCCGAAGGAGCGGAAACGTCAAGTGGGGCGACCGCGTCGTCCAGTTTCTTGGTTGGCTCATGTTGTATAGAGCGCTGAAGGAACGACTCGGCATGAGCCGTTGCAGGAACGCCTTGTCGGGTGCAGCGCCGATCGCTCCTCAGATCCTCGACTGGTTCTGGTCGATCGGTGTACCGGTCCGAGAGGGGTACGGACAAACCGAGAACTGTGCGCAGGGGACAGTCAATCCACCCCGAGACGTCAAGATCGGCACGGTGGGCGTGCCGTTGCCGGGTGCGGAAGTGCGACTTGCTGAGGATGGCGAGATACTCACCCGCGGCGAGGGAACTTTCGTTGGTTACTACAAGAATCCGCAAGCGACCGCGGAGACGATCGACACCGACGGCTGGTTGCACACCGGTGATATCGGGGTCTTCGACGACGACGGTCACCTCAAGATCACAGACCGGAAGAAGGACGTCATCATCACCGCCGGCGGCAAGAACATCTCCCCGTCAGAAATCGAGAACCGCCTGAAAGTGTCTCCGTTCGTACGCGAAGCCGTGGTGATCGGAGACCGCCGCAAATACCTGACGGCGCTCGTCGGTATCGAGTATGACACCGTCGGAGACTGGGCGACACGGCGTGGCGTCGCCTACACAACCTACGCGGACCTTTCAAGCAAGCCGGAAATCCGTTCACTGGTCGATGAGGTGGTGAAAGAGACGAATCAGGACTTCGCCCGGGTGGAGACCATCAAACGCTTTGAACTCATGCCCATCGAACTCGACCACGAGGACGGGCAGCTTACTGCCACCCAGAAAGTCAAACGAACAGCCGTGTCTTCCCAGTTCGAGGATCTGATCGAAGGGATGTATCAATGACCACCTTCCTTCAATCGACGTTCGACGGTTTGGCTTCAGGTTCGTTGTATGCATTGATCGTGCTCGGGTTCGTGGTCATCTACCGGGCCACCGGCATCATCAACTTCGCGCAGGGCGGTGCCCTGCTGCTCGGTGGCTACATCACCTACAACGTCAGCACGTCGTGGGGTTGGAACTACTTCCTCGGCATCGTCTTGTCGGTTCTGGTGTGCGCCGGATTCAGCGTGCTGCTGCAACGGGTCATGCTGCAGCGGGTGTTTCGCGAGGTTGTCGGAATCTCTGCCGGCCTGCTGGGCTGGGCGGCACTGTTCTACAACGGGACCACTCATCCTGCGGGGCTCACAGGCGGTGTCTTGATCGGTGTGTCGGCTTATCTGGTCACCGCTCGCATCGAGGCACGGGTTGGAGACAGGGGCCCGTCTGAGTTGCCGTTGTTCGGGGCGATAATGGTCACCATCGGGGTGCTGTTCATCGTCAGACAAGTCGTGGCCTCGATCTGGGGTTTTGCTGAACTCAGCGTGGACGATCCCTGGGAACTGTCGAGGACGGTCGTGGGAGACGTCGTGCTCCAACACTCCAAGCTCGCAGCAATAGCCATGGCCGCAGTGGCGCTCGGAGTGTTCTTCCTGGTCGACCGCTACAGCCGCATCGGTATCGCCATGCGGGCCACTCATTTCGACCACGAGGCGGCTATCGCGCAGGGCATCTCGACCAAGATCGTGTTCGCTACCGCCTTCGCGATCGCTGGAGGCGCGGCAGCTCTGGCCGGCAGCGCGGCAACCGCAGGCCCCGAGCTCATAACCCCGAACTTGGACTTTGTGGTCTTCTTCGCTTTTCCGGCGATGATCCTCGGCGGGTTGGACTCACCGACAGGTGCGGTGGTCGGAGGGCTGCTGGTCGGCTGGATACAGAACCTCGTGAAGACCTATGTGGCTACCACTCCTGAATGGTTCCCGATCGAGGATCTCGACTGGTTGGGTGCTGGATTCGAGCGGGTGGCGATCTTCGTCGTCATGATCGTCGTGTTGATGGTCCGCCCCTACGGTCTGCTGGGCACCGAGGAGGTGCGACGGGTATGAGTGCCGACTCCACTCCCCCTGTACGCTCCGCTTGGATGCGGAGGGCCCGGGCTGCGCCCGGCAACAGGGCCCAGAAGATGCATGTCCACTATCGCGGCGACCTGCGTCTGTTCCCCGACCGGTTGCGGCGCGCGTCGCTCGCAGTGTTGATTCTGGCTTGGGCGTTCATACCGGTGTTGTGGGACAAGACTCCCTTCACGCTGCTGAGTGGAAACGGAGTGTCGCTCAACACGCTGGCCTACGCCGGAGTGTTCGCCATTGCAGCCATTGGACTCAACCTGCTAACCGGTTACACCGGCCAAGTTTCGCTCGGCCACTCGATCTTCTTGGCGGTTGGAGCCTATAGCACGGCATATGTGGGGTCCGTCTGGGGTTGGCCGATGTGGCTCTGGATCTTTTTCGCGCCGGCTCTGGGGTGGTTCGTCGGTGCTGCGGTTGGTCCCTTCGCTCTTCGCCTTCGGGGAAATTACCTGGTGATCGTGACGCTCGGTCTGGTGTTCATCGGTGAGCATATTTTTCGCAACTGGAAGAGCGTCACCGGGGGCAACGCCGGTACATCAGCGGCTGGTGTTGAAGTGAGGCTGGCTTTCATCGACTTCGAGGACTTGAGTTTGTTCGGCACTTCTTTCGACAAGGAGGAGAGCTATTTCTGGCTGATCTGGTTGCTGGTCGCGGTGGTCGCCTGGTTGACGAAGAACGTCGTCCGAACTCGACCCGGCAGAGCGCTGCAGGCTGTGCGCGACCGGGACATCGCCGCGGAGATCATCGGAATCGATGTCGGCATCACCGGCTACAAGACCCAGGCGTTCGCCTGGTCGTCTGCTATAGCGGCTTTGGCGGGTGCGCTGTATGCGCCTCTGCAACTCTTCATCAGTCCGGGTGACTTCACGCTCCTGGTGTCCATCCAGTTCATCGCGATGATCATCTTGGGGGGAATGGGCACGATCTATGGATCGATCATCGGTGCGCTGGTGATCACCGCTCTGCCGCGACTCATAGACGGCATCTCGGCGGACTACGGTGTACCTGGGGTGGCTGCCAAGAGCACAGACTCTGGTCTCGTGTCTGTCGCTTCGCTCAATGTGATCATTTACGGGTTCCTCATTGCCTTGTTCCTGTTGGTGGAGCACCGGGGGCTGGCTGGAATCTGGGTTCGTATCCGCAACTATTTCTCAACTTGGCCGTTCTCATACTGAGATGTGCCACTGATCCCATGGAGGGGACATGAAAAGCAAACAATGGTTCCGATTGTTGGTGCTGCTGCTCACGGTTGCGCTTGTAACCGCAGCTTGTGGTGACGACGACGACTCGACCAGCAATGACGACAACACGTCTGAAACCGACGATATGACAGAGGCAGAAGACGCTGATGACGCTGACGCTGACGATGGCTCCGGTGCTGATGACGCCACTGACAATGACGCCACTGACGATGACTCTGGTGACGAGGGCGGCATGGAAACCGAGGAACTCGCTGCTGTCCCCGGTTTTGACGGGTCGACCATCAGCGTCGGGGTGATCTCTGACTTCTCTGGTCCGGTGGCGATTATCGGCGTACCACTCACCGCCGGTGGTCAGGTCTACTACGACTACATCAACAGTCAGGGGGGCATCGCCGGCCAGTACTTGATTGAAACGGTCGAAGTCGACCATCAATACAGCCCGGCGACTGCGGTGCAGGTCTATAACGAAGTCAAGGACGACGTTGTGATCGTCGGCCAGCTTCTTGGGACTCCGATCACCAACGCGGTGCTTGAATCACTGAAAGAAGACGATCTGGTGGCTGCTCCGGCTTCTCTCGATGCGTTCTGGGTGCGTGAACAGAACCTTCTGCCAACCGGAGCCCCTTACCAGATCCAGGCGATCAACGGACTCGACTGGTGGGTGAATGAGGGAGGCGGAAGCGTCGATCAGGTCTACTGCTCGTTCATCCAAGACGATCCGTACGGAGAAGCTGGGCAGGAAGGCGTCGACTTCGCGGCGGAGAATCTCGGATTCGCGATCACCGAGACGGCCCGTTATGTCTCTGGCGACACTGACTTCTCTGCTCAGATCCAGCAACTCGACGGTGCGGGATGTGAAGTTGTGTTCTTGGTGACCACCCCGTCGGTCACCGGCGCAGCGTTGGGGACAGCAGCCGCTGGTGGTTACTCTCCACAATGGATCGGCCTTTCGCCCAGTTGGATCAACGCCTTGGCCGGCAGCCCCCTAGCACCCTATTTGCAAGCCAACTTCGTGGTCGTTGCAGAGGGTTCCACATGGGGAGATGCAAGCATCCCCGGCATGGCCACGATGATTGAACGACTAGAAGAGTTCGCTCCCGATCAGGAACCCGACTACTACTTCACTTTCGGTTATCTTCAAGCTCACGCTGTCACCCGAGTGCTCGAGGCTGCGGTGGAGAAGGGCGACTTGAGTCGCGAGGGAATAATCGAAGCTCTCAACAACCTCGGGACGGTTGCTTTCGAGGGTCTCGCGGGTGACTATTTCTACGGCACTCCCGACGAGCGGATCGCGGCCACCCAAAACACTATTTTCAAAGTGAACCCTGATGTCCCCAACGGAGTGGAAGCTGCTTCTGTGGGCTATCAGGCTTCGTTCGCCGACGACTTCGTGTTCAATTAAACCTTGAGTTCGTGATCCGCTGACCGCCCCGTCCGTTTCTTCAACAGCGGGCGGGGCAGTACAGTCAGCCTGTAGGTAAGTTGATCGCTTCGATATTACCGGGTAGCCTCGACAGAGCATGCCGCGCACACCCTTGGCGTCACCACTTCGCTCGACGTTGGACACCGACGATCCACAGTTCGCACAGAACCAGCGAGACATGCGCGAACAACTGAAGGTGGTCGAGGAGCTGCTCGATGAGGCCGAAGCCGGTGGCGGCCCCGAGCGCATGGCGAGGCTGCGCTCCCGCCACAAACTCCCGATTCGTGAGCGGATAGCCAACGTCATCGATCCTGACAGCCCTTTCCTCGAGATCAGCCCGATCGCCGCGTACCGTTCGGATTATGCGATGGGTGGTGGCATGGTCGTCGGAATCGGGGTCATCGCAGGCGCCGAATGCGTGATCATGGGCAACGATCCCACGGTCCTGGCCGGGGCGCTCACTCCCTACGCATCCAAGAAATGGATGCGCGCTCTCGAGATTTCGCGTGAGAACCGCATGCCCTATGTGAGTTTTGTGGAATCCGCCGGCGGAGACCTCCGGATCCAACCGGGGGAAGACGGCAACAGGCGCTTCCTCCAAACTGATCATTTCGCCGAGAGTGGGCGCTTCTTCTACGAAATGATTGAACTGTCGAAGATGAGGATCCCGACCGTCTGCGTCGTATTCGGCTCCTCGACCGCGGGAGGTGCGTACCAGCCGGGACTCTCTGACTACACGATCATGGTCAAGGACCAGTCGAAGATGTTTCTCGGTGGACCCCCGCTCGTCAAGATGGCCACCGGTGAGGTCTCCGATGACGAGACACTCGGCGGCGCGCAGATGCACACCACCGTCTCCGGTGGAGGCGACTACTTCGCCCAGGACGAGATGGATGCACTGCGAATCTGCAGAGAAGTCGTCTCCCATCTGAACATCCGCAAGGCCGGTCCGGCTCCCAGCTTCCCCCCGGACCCCCCGATCTACGACGAGGACGAACTGCTAGGGATTGTCAGCCGCGACCTCGTGAAGCCTGTCGATGTGCGCGACATCATCGCCCGGACCGTGGACGGCTCGCGTTTCGAGGAGTTCAAACCCCGCTGGGGCAGCACCCTGGTCTGTGGCTGGTCTTCCATCCACGGATACCCGCTAGGAATCCTCGGCAATAATGGTGTGCTCTATCCCGATGCGGCCCAGAAGGGTGCTCACTTCATTCAGTTGTGCAACCAGATCGACGTGCCTTTGTTGTTCCTGCAGAACATCACCGGATACATGGTCGGCAAAGACTTCGAAGCTGACGGGATCATCAAGAAGGGCTCTCAGATGCTCAACGCGGTCACCAACTCGACCGTGCCGCACATAACCGTGATCGTCGGGTCGAGCTACGGGGCGGGAACCTACGGCATGTCGGGCCGGGCGTTCGGGAACCGTTTCACCTTCCTTTGGCCCACTGCGAAGATCGCGGTGATGGGCCCCAAACAGATCGCGGGCGTGATGTCGGAGGTGCGCCGGGGTCAGGCGAAGCGACTGGGCCGACAATTCGATGAAGCGGCCGACGCCGAGACGGTCGCCGCGGTTGAAGCCGCCCAGGAACGCGGCTCGCTGGCTCTGCGGGCCACCGGCGCAATCAGCGACGACGGGATAATCGACCCGCGCGACACCCGCCATGTTCTCGGCATGTGCCTCTCCGCGGCAGCCAACCGCGCCGTTGAAGGGGCGGAGCGGTACGGGGTGTTCCGACTGTGAGCCGATTCGACACTCTGTTGGTTGCGAACCGGGGCGAGATCGCCTGCCGCGTGCTCCGTTCAGCCTCGGCCATGGGCATCGGCACGGTGTCGGTGTTCGTCGAGTCCGACGCGGACGGCCTGCACGTCGCCCATGCCGATGAGGCAGTGAGGGTCGACAGCTACCTCGACAGCGAGCAGATACTCGGAGCGGCGCGGCTCACCGGCGCCGAGGCGGTTCATCCCGGCTACGGATTCCTCGCCGAGAACGCGTCCTTTGCCAGTGCCGTGGTGGATCACGGCCTGGTCTGGGTCGGACCCTCGCCAGAAGCGATCGCCTTGATGGGTGACAAGATCGCTGCCAAAGAACTCGCTGAAGCTGCCGGGGTGCCTGTATTGACCTCAAGCAATGAACCGAGCGGGTTCGCGGCGTTGGGCTTCCCCATCCTGATCAAGGCGGCGGCGGGCGGCGGCGGCAAGGGAATGCGAGTGGTCCATTCAGAGTCCGAACTCGAAGAGGCTGTGTTGGCAGCTCGCCGCGAGGCCCTTTCCGGATTCGGCGATGATCGCATCTTCGCCGAGCGCTACGTGGCGACTGCCCGTCACATCGAGATTCAAATCCTCGGCGACGAGCATGGAAACGTCGTCCACCTCGGCGAACGCGAGTGCAGCATCCAACGTCGCCACCAGAAGATCATTGAGGAGTCCCCCTCCCCGTTCCTCACCGAAGAGATGCGCTCAGCGATGGGAACTGCGGCGCTGGGTCTGGCGCAGGCTCTGGGCTACGAATCGGCCGGAACAGTTGAATTCCTGGTCGACGACGCAACAGGTGACTTCTTCTTCTTGGAGGTGAACACCCGCCTGCAGGTCGAACACCCGGTAACTGAGGAGGTGACCGGCATCGACTTGGTCGGGGAGCAACTGCGCGTAGCCCAAGGAGGGGAACTGGGCTACAGCAGCGACGATGTGTCGTTCAACGGCCACGCGATCGAGGCACGCCTCTACTCCGAGGATCCAGCCAACGATTTTCTGCCCGCAACCGGAGCCTTGGAGATCTTTGAGCCGGCGTCGGCGCCTGCAGTCCGTTACGACGCAGGCGTGGCGACAGGCTCGACCATCACGGCTGACTTTGATCCGATGATCGCCAAGGTCATCGCCCATGGCCCCACACGAACCGACACGGCCAGAAAGTTGGCGCTGGCGCTCGAACGCCTTGAGATCGGCGGGGTTGTGACCAACCGGGACTTTCTGGCGGCCACGCTGCGCTCTGATGAGTTTCTTGCGGGGGCGACCACAACCGACTTCATCGAACGCTTCTCTCCTGCACTGGTCCGCTCGCTCGACGAGTCAGAGCAGCGGCTTGCAGCAACCGCCGCGGCCATGTGGCTGCAGCACGACAACCGCGCCGAAGCAAGAGTCCTGACCTCACTGCCGTCCGGTTTCCGTGTCGGGCGCCTGGCCCGTGAACGTGTCGAGCTGCGGATTGCCGGTACTGAGGTGACGGTCCACTACTGCGCCGACCGAAATGGGGCGTTCGCCCTCGGATCAGCGGGCGAAGCGGGCACAGCGAGGGTGCGGGGCTGCTCACAGCGCCATATCGATGTTGAGGTCGATTCGCTCCGGCGCCGCTACGCAGTCGCTCGTCACGGTGACAACCTCCATCTGACCGGCGCAGGCGGAGGGGTTCAGGTCGAAGTGCTTCCTAGATTCTCAGTGCCTGAGCCTGAGATGGTCGGCGGTGCTGTGGCAGCACCCATGCCCGGAAAGGTGATCGAACTTCGAGTGGGCGTCGGCGATGTCGTCGACGCGCAACAGGCGGTCGCAGTGATCGAGGCGATGAAGATGGAGAACCATTTGCGAAGTGCCGAGGCAGGCACAGTTACAGAGATCTTTGTTGCCGAAGGCGACCAGATAGAGAAAGACGTGCTGCTCATGATCATCGAGGGGTTGTCGTCGCCGGGTGAGGCCGGAGCCCCGACAACCGGTGAGCAATTGTCCCAGGGTGTGGCCGGAGCCCCGACAACCGGTGAGCAATTGTCCCAGGGTGTGGCCGGAGCCCCGACAAATAGTGTGCAAATGCCACAGGGCGCAGCCGGAGCGCAATCATCGTCGGGCATGGTTGGAGCCCCCGGAGACGACGGGCGGACGGGAGCCCGGGATGGCTGAGCCGATTCGGATCGCGAACTGCAGCGGGTTCTACGGGGATCGGCTGGGCGCGGCCGCGGAGATGGTTGAGGGCGGGCCGATCGATGCGCTGACCGGCGACTGGTTGGCGGAGCTGACCATGCTGATACTGGCCCGCACCCGAGCCAAACGACCCGACAGCGGCTATGCCCGCACCTTCATACGTCAAATGGAACAGGTGATGGGCGCCTGCGTCGACTCGGGAATCAAGGTGGTGTCGAACGCGGGCGGCCTCGATCCGTCGCATTGTGCTGAAGCGATTGCCGAAGTGGCCGACAAGCTGGGCCTTCGCCCCACAATCGCCTATGTCGAGGGCGACAACCTTCTGCCGCGTCTTGAGGAGCTGAAATCAGAGGGGATCGTGCTGTTGAACCATGAGACCGATGAACCGGTGGCGGACGTCGAATACATCTCCGCCAACGCCTACCTCGGATGCTGGGGAATCGTCGAGGCGCTGAACCGCGGAGCAGACATTGTCGTCACGGGCCGCACCACCGATGCTGCCATCGTCTGCGGACCGGCCGCCTGGCACCACCAATGGTCGCGCACCGACCTCGATGCGATGGCCGGAGCCGTCGTCGCGGGCCACGTCATCGAGTGCGGAACCCAGGCGACTGGAGGAAACTACTCGTTCTTCACAGAGGTCGACGGTCTCGAGCATCCGGGTTTCCCGTTCGCAGAAATAGCCTCCGACGGATCCTCGACAATCGGCAAACACCCCGGAACAGGCGGCAGCATCAACATCGGCACGATCACCAGCCAACTGCTCTACGAAATCGACGGTCCCAGCTATCTCGGCCCGGACGTCACCAGCCGTTTCGACACCATCCAACTCACTGAGGTCGGCAGGGACCGGGTTCGCATCTCAGGAGTGCGCGGAGAGAGTCCGCCGGAGACCCTGAAGGTCTCGATGAACTCCTGGGGAGGCTTTCGCAGCGACATGGCTGTCGCGCTGACCGGGATCGACATAGACGCCAAAGCGGACCTCGTCGAAAGGGCCTTCTGGCGCAACTGCGGATACCAGCGCGAAGATTTCGCTGAAGTCACCACCAGGGTTGTGCGCACCGACAAGGCTGATCCCGCCACCAACGAGGAGGCGGTGGCGTCGTGGCAGATCACTGTCAAGGACCCGGACCAACGCAAGACCGCCTCGATCGGTTCGGTGATGAACGACCTGGCGCTGGCCAGCATTCCCGGCTTCTTCGGCCTGAGGACCGCGGGTGTGGGCAAGCCGTTCGGGGTCCACACTTCAGGCCTCGTGTCCCGTCGTCTGGTGCCGCAGCATGTGGTGCTGCTCGGTGGGGACCGCACGGTCATCGACTCCGGCGCCCCGACGTCGGGGGTGCCCGTCACCGCTGTCGCTGCCGATATTCCGGCGCCGCCGAGCGGCGAAGTTGTCCGGGTTGCGCTCGGAACGCTCGCGGGGACTCGTTCCGGAGACAAGGGGGGGAACGCCAACCTCGGAGTCTTCGTCCGTTCCTCGGAGGCATACGCATGGCTCGAGGGCTTCCTCACAGTCGAGCGTCTCCGCCGACTCATGCCCGAGGCCCGCGACGCCAAGATCGAACGGTTCGCCCTGCCCAACATCCTGGCGGTCAACTTCGTCGTTCACGGCATCCTCGGCGAGGGGGTCGCCGCTTCGACCCGCCAGGACGCGCAGGCCAAAGGGCTGGGCGAATGGCTCCGGGCCCGCCATGTCGACGTCCCTGCCTCGCTGCTGTCAGAGACTGCAGCGCCAGAACGGGACGACGATGGACTTTGATCCCCCACCCGGCGACGATCCCCGGCGCCTCGAGGTTCGAGAATGGCTTGAAGCCAACCACGATCCCTCGCCTCGCCAACTCCTCGAGCGGGGCCTGATAGTCCCCCACTGGCCCGAGCCGTTCGGGCTCAGCGCAGACCCGGTGCATCAGATCATCATCGACGAGGAACTGCGACGCGCCGAAGTGAGGCGCCCGGACAACCCCATCGGTATCGGCTGGGCCGGACCCACAATCCTCGCTGCGGGGACCGAGGAGCAGAAGGCCCGCTTCCTTCCGGGCCTGCTGACCGGCGAGGACGTCTACTGCCAGATGTTCTCAGAACCCGATGCCGGCTCTGATCTGGCCTCCCTCGCCACGACCGCTGTCCGTGACGGGGACGAGTACATCGTCAACGGTTCCAAGATCTGGACCAGCGGCGGGCACTACTCCAAGTACGGCGTCCTCATCGCCCGTACCGATCCCCGCGTCGCCAAGCACAAGGGCATCTCCTACTTCGTCTGCCCTGCCGACCTCGACGGATTGACGATGGCGCCGATCGTCGACATGACCACAGCGCACAGCTTCAACCAGACCTTCTTCGACAACGTCCGCATCCCGGCAGAGAACCGCATAGGAGAGGAGAACGACGGCTGGCGTCTGGCCAAGGTCACCCTCGCCAACGAACGGGTGTCGCTCAGTTCCGCAGGTTCGCTGTGGGGCGCCGGGCCGAGCGCTGAGATCTTGATCGAGCTGATCAGACGCAACGGTGGGCTGACCGACCCGGTCATGCGGCAGCACGCTGCTGCACTGCACGTTGAGGCCGAAGTGCTGCGACTCAACCGCTTGCGCACGCTCAGCGCCCGCCTCAACGCCAGAACCCCGGGCCCGGAAGCCTCGATCCAGAAGATCATGGGTGACGAACACGGCCGGAATGTGTTGCAACTGGCCAAGGAACTCGCCGGAACTGAAGGTCTTTTGGAGGGATCCGGACCCCGCGGCGAGATACCCGCGAATATGCGCGGCGGGGCGACCGAGGTGAACTTCAAGCAGTGCCAGATACCGGGAGTCGACCGAATCTGGTACTACGGCTTCCTCTTCTCGCCGGCGTTGACACTCGGCGGAGGGACTTTCGCGGTGCAACGCAACATCGTCGCCGAGACGGTCCTGGGCCTGCCCCGCGAACCCGACGTTGAAAAAGGCATGACCTGGACGGAGACGAGGCGCAGATGACAGCAGTCGGTACCCCGGCGAACGACCTTGAGCGTCGGATCCGCCTGGTACGGGGGCCCAGACCGAAGTTGTCCCGGAAGCGCAGCGAGTTGCTCACCCCCCGCCAGCGCGAGATCCTCGACGACCTGACGGAGTTGGTGCGCGACGGTTTCAGTCATCTGACCATGGCCGATCTAGCCACGAGGCTGAACTGTTCGCTGCGCACCCTCTATGGATTGGCTGACAGCCGTGGCGAGTTGGTCTTAATGGCCACGGACCGCAATCTCTGGAACATCGGAAGAGGGGCCACCAAGGCACTCACCCAACAGTCGTACCGGCCTCTTGAAGCCATTCGCGTCTACCTGCGGGCAGCCAACGTGGCGGTGTCGCGCACCACCCCGGCGTTCGCCCGCGACCTCAACGCGATCGTCGGCGGACCGGAACTGTTCGCTGCGCACAACAACTATCTGGTCGATGTGACCCGGGAGCTTCTCGACATGGCTGTCGAACAGGGTGAGACAGCCGCGGTCGACACCGCCGTCGTGGCCCGGGCACTGGCCGGCCTCGGACGGCAGTTCAGCGAACCGGAAGCGGTGGCCTCCTTGACCGTCTCTCCCAAAGACGCAGCTGATGAGGTGCTGGACATAATGCTCAACGGCCTGGTTCGATGTTTTGTGCCCGGCTGCGGCGTCTCAGGCGCAGAAACACAACAGGAGAATCATGCACGTCTCTGAACTTCTTGCTGACCTGCCGGCTGAGGCGGACGCGCTCGACGAGGTGCTCAGCAGGCTCACCGAGTCCCAATGGTCCCTGTGCACCGCGAGTCCCCGTTGGGACGTCACCGACCAGGTCGCTCATCTCACCTACTTCGACCATGCCGCAGCCACTGCGATCCGTGACGCACAGGGCTTCGCAGTAGCGGCGAAGGCGCTGTGGGACAGTGCCGCCGACGGCGATCTCGGCGTGGACGCCCACACTCTCGAGCCGGTACGGAAACTCCAGGTCGGCCAACGCCTGGACGCGTGGCGCGCGGGTCGAGCCGATCTGGAGTCTGCTGCAGTCGAACTGCGCGACGACGCCAGAGTGCCGTGGTACGGACCTTCAATGGGCGCCAAGTCCTTCCTTACAGCACGCCTGATGGAATGCTGGGCGCACGGCCAGGACATCGTCGACGCCGTCGGCGCGTCGCGCGTCGCCAGCGACCGTCTACGCCATATTGCCCAACTCGGTTTCATCACCCGTGGCTGGGCCTATGCGAATCGGCGACTGGAGATGCCCGAGGCTGAGATCCGCCTGGATCTGGAGAGTCCCTCTGGTGAACGCTGGACATGGGGCCCTGCCGACAGCGGATGCAGCATCGTTGGAGACGCCGAGGACTTCTGTCTGGTCGTCACCCAGAGGCGCAGCCTGCAGGACACAGGCCTGGCGGTCACCGGCGAGGCCGCGCTCGACTGGATGATGATCGCCCAGGTGTTCGCCGGCCCTCCGACCACAGGACCAGCGAGTTAGGAGCTTGCGATGAGCAATGCGGAAACAAAGATTGTCGAGTCGACCAAGAACCGGGGTGTGATGACGATCACCCTCGCAGACGAAGAGAACCGCAATGCCCTCAGCAGCGACCTCATCCAGCAACTGCTGTCTGCCATCGACGCTGCCGACGCCGACCGGGAGGTACGCGTCATTGTGCTCACCAACCTGGGTCGGGTCTTCTGTGCGGGCGCGGATCTCAAGGCGCCTTCGACTGGCCGCCGAGGTGTGCCCACTGCTGTCGACCTGTTCAGCCGTTTCGCCGAGTCGCCCAAACCGTTCGTCGGGCGGATCAACGGCCACTGTGTTGCGGGAGGTATGGGCATCGCTGCGGCGATGGACGTCTCCGTGGCCGTCGACACCGCCAAGATGGGATTCACGGAGGTTCGCATCGGGGTCGCTCCAGCAATGGTCTCAGTCCTCTGCCTGCCGAAGATGCGCTCGGCTGAGGCGAGCGCGGCCTTCCTGCGCGGCAACCGCTTCATGGCGCCTGAGGCTGCCCGAATGGGGATCATCAATGCCGCGGTACCGGCCGACCGCCTCGACACGGAGGTGGATGAGATCGTTTCAGACCTGATGCTCGGCGGACCTCAGGCTCTGGCCGCCTGCAAGGCGCTCACCCGGAACGTCCCCACAATGTCGCGTGAAGAAGCCTTCGAATGGACGTCGCAGTTGTCCGCTGAACTGTTCGCCGGCGACGAGGGCCGCGAGGGCATGAGAGCGTTCGTCGAGAAACGGCCTCCGTCGTGGGTTTCAGACCCGGGCACCGCGTTGGGGCATACTGACACCGATGACCGCTGACGCCCCTCCCCTGCTGGACCTGGCCGACGATGACCCAGCGGCGTTGATGGCGTTGTATGAACAGCACGGCTGGGGTGACGGGCTGCCCATGGTTCCGCCCACACCGCAACGTGTCGACGAGATGCTGGCAGGAGCAGACCCCGACGAGGTCGTTGCGGTACTCCCTCCGCGTTCGGGGATAGCCACCCGTCATGTGATCGCGGTCAACGCGGTCCTCGCCGGCTGCGAACCGCGCCATCTACCGGTGCTCGTCGCCGCGGTACGCGCCCTGGCGGCTCCTGAACTCAACCTGGTCGGCGTGAACGCCACAACCCACTGCGTCGCCCCGCTGCTGATCGTGCACGGCGAGGCGGCAGGGACCGGAGGCTACAACTGCGGTCTCGGGGCTTTCGGTCCGGGCAACCGCGCCAATGCCACGACCGGCCGCGCGGTGCGGCTCATTTTGATGCACGTCTGCGGCGCCCGGCCCGGCCCCGGTGACGCCTCGACACAGGGAGGGCCGGCCAAGTACTCCTATTGTGTTGCCGAGAACACATCGCAGTCCCCGTGGGGTGGGTATGCGCCCAGCGTGGGGATCCATGCCTCCTCCGCGGTGACCCTCCACTGCGGCGAGGCGCCGCACAACGTACACGACATGGAGTCCTCGGAACCCGCGCCGATCCTCGACAAGGTCGCCTCGGCGATGACCTCGCTCAGCCAGAACAACGCTCCGATAAGCAGCGGAGAGTACTTCGTTGCTCTCTGTCCTGAACATGCCGCAGTATGTGCGGGCGCGGGTTGGACCCGGGCCCATACTGCCTCTTATCTGTTCAACCGGGCCACGCTGCCCGTTTCGGAGTTGCGTAGCGCTTTTGATCTTCGGGCATGGGCGCCGTGGCAGCAGGCGCTGGCGGACGGGGATCAGATATCAATGACCGAACACCCAGACAACATCCGGATCGTGGTGGTCGGAGGGGCGGGAAAGCACAGTTCAGTGATCCCCAGTTGGGGTATGACCAAGAGCGTCACCGTCGCGGTCGACGCAACAGGAGAGCAACCATGAAGGTATACGCACCCGATGGCGCAGTCGGTTCGCCGGCGGCTTCACCCGCATCACCGGTGCCGGTGCTGACCGGCAGGCGCATCGGGATACTCGACAACACCAAACCGAACGCGGGCGCGCTCCTCGAAGGGCTGGCCCAGCGTCTTGTTGCCCGGACCGGAGCGGAGCTGCGCCTAGTCGAGACCAAGAACGCGGCTCTGGCCGCACCCGACGAGGTGATCGCCCGTCTGGAATCAGAAGTCGATGTGGTCCTGACCGGATCTGCTGATTGAGGCAGCTGCACGTCGTGGAGTGTCCACGACACAGTCCGCTTGGAGAAGTCGGGTATTCCGACCGTGGTGGTGACGACCAGTGAGTTCCGGACGCTCACAGAGCAAGTAGCGACGAACCTGGGGATGGGAGACGCCCGTATCGTTGAGGTTGCACATCCGCTCGGTGGAATCGATGTCGCGGCGGTGGAGAAGCGGGCCGACAGTGTTGTAGAGGAAATGATCCGAACGTTGACCCAATGAGTTCCTTCGGCAAGCCATGAGTATCACGATCGACCACACGGGCAAGGTCGCACTGGTCACCGGCGCCGGAGCGGGAATCGGCCGAGAGATTGCCCTGTGGCTGGCTCGCAGCGGCGCGACCGTCGCTGTGAACGACATACGTGCGAGCCACGCCGATGCCGTGGTCGCCGAGATCACCGCAGCAGGCGGTGAGGGGCACGCCTTCATTGCTGACTGCCGAGACGATGACGCCGTCGACGGCATGGTCGATGCGGTCGTGAGCCGACTCGGGGGCCTTCAGATCGCAGTCAACAACGTCGGCATGCTGCCACCGGGGCGAAAGCTCGAGCCGTTCACCAGTTACCGCGGTGAGGACTGGCGCGACATCCTCGGCCAGAACCTGGTGCTCGCGGCTCTCTGCGGGCGTGCGGAAGCGTCGGCGATGCTTGCTTCGGGTGAGGGTGGCGTGATCCTGTTCGTCACCTCGGGTGAGACGACCCGTCCCTCGCCCTACAACAGCATCTACGCGGCGGCCAAGGCAGCGCTGAACCATCTGGTGACGTCGATGGCCGTGGAACTGGGTCCGTCGGGAATTCGAGTACTGGCGATCGCTCCCGGTACGACCCTCACTGAGACCGTCGTTGCTGCCTTCACCGACGAACGCATCGAAGCGATCGTGGCCGCAACGCCTCTACGCCGCATGGTTGAGCATGACGAGCTAGCCCGCCTGACTACCTTCCTTGCAAGCGACCTGGCGCGTTGCATCACCGGCCAGTTCATCCTCGCTGATGCGGGAGCGTTCCTGTCACGCACGCGTCCGGCCAACGATGAAGGCCTGACAGCAGAATTGAAGGGCTCCACCGCCGGGTGACCGCCCTGGGGAAATGCAGAGGCGGGGCCTCTCAGGGAGTCGCGTAGTCGCTGATTCGTACACATCGGTTGGTCATGGTTCCGATGTCTTCAATCACCGAGGTGATCACGTCTCCGTGTTGTAGCAGCTTCTGTTGTGACACGCCGACACCGTCGGGGGTGCCGGTAAAGATCAGATCGCCGGTGGTCAGCGTGGTGATGTGGGAGATGTACGAGACCAGTGCCGGAACGTCGAAGATCAATTGTGATGTCCTGCCGTCCTGCCGCACTTCGTCGTTGATCTTGGTGCTGAGCCGCAGGTTGGAAGGATCGGCAACAAGGTCGGGTGAGACCAGGTACGGTCCGATCGGTCCGAAGGTATCGAAAGACTTACCCAGATCGAAGTGGGGCGGGGTCGCTGAGAACTGCATCGGACGATCAGAGACGTCCTGTCCGACAGTCAGACCAACGATGCGGTTCCAGGCATCCTCTTCGGCAATGTCCTTGCCGCCCACACCGATAACGACCACCAGTTCCACCTCATAGTCGACGCCATCGCTGCGCATCTCCACATCGGCTGTCGGGCCCACGATGCACGACGGAAATTTCGTGAAGACCAACGGGTTCTTGGGAGGTTCCATAGCAGATTCAGCGGCATGGTCTGCGTAGTTCAGGCCGATTCCAAAGCAGTTGCGAGGCCGGGGCACCGGCGCGTCAAGAGTCGCATCGGCGACTCTGCCGGTGGGTTCCCTGTCGTTGAGGGTCGCTTGAAGATCGGACATTTCAGTCGCCATGGCGAGTGCTTCCATCGGATCTGAAGGGATTGCCCCAGCACTTGTCGTCTCAATGTCGTAGTAGTTGTCGCCGTCGACGAGCGCCGCCCGCCCGGCAATGTTTGCCATCCGAAATCCCATGAGCGTCCTTGAGTTGCCGAGAAGCGTTCCGGAGATGAACGCCGCGTTTGCAGTGGCATGTATAGCAGCGTGAAGCAAGTCCAGCGTCAGGCGCGGGCGCGAATTCGCCCGTTCAACGTGAGGTCCTCGCAGTGGCTGAGTCCTCGTTCCAGAGCGTCGTTGTCCTGCCAGCGGGCCCAGTTGAGCCATAGCCCGTTGGAGCTGGCGATCAGGTCTTGCACGCGGTCCGCAACCACGGTCTCGGACAACTCCGGGCGAGCCGCACCCACGAGCTCGCGAAAACGCGACGAGTAGCGCTCGTAGAACTCCGCGTCAACTTCCGCCACGCCGTGTTCGGTGAGTGCCAATGCCCACAGGGCGATGCGTAAGGCCAGGTAGCTGCCATTGAGGAATTCATCGGTGAACGCGCCGCGCAGGAACGCTCGAAACTTGTCCGCTGGGTCATCGTAGTCCGAAGCGGCACTGACACAGGCGTCAAAAAGTCTGTCGGTAGCTCTTTGGAACACAGCCAGAATCAGCGTTTGCTTGTCATCGAAGTGGTAGCTGAGCAGGCCGACGGAAACTTCGGCCTCCTTGGCGACCGTTCGCATGCTGGCCCCACCGATCCCTTCGCGCAGAATCACCGAACCAACCGCGTCCAGGATCTGGTCCTGTGTCTCAGACCGGTTCAAGCGCTCGTCCATACCTCAGTCTACTGGACGAACGTTCAGTCTGTTGTGAACTGCAACGGTTGGTCAGTTGAGGAATTCGGGTTCCTCGCGCATCAGTTCATCGCGCCAGGGTTGAAACTGGAACCACCCCGCAAGGTCCGAACCCTGCTGGCGGTGACCCTCGATGCAGAGGTGCTCAGGGATCTCGATCGGTTCGCCTGCGGCTTGGGCGACCAACTGGCTCTGACAACAGCGTTCGAGCGCAACGAACCACCACACCGCCGCATCCACGCTGCCGCCACAGGTGATGAGACCGTGGTTCTGATGGATGAGGGCCTTCTTGTCGCCGAGCGCCTGCGCCATCAGGCGGCCGGTCTCGACGTCGAGCACCACCGCACCGCTGCCGGCGTCGCACAGTGCCACATCGTTGTAGAACATCGTGGAGTCCTGGCTGATCATCTTGAGGGGCTGACCGAGTGTCGAGAAGGTCTTGCCGTACATCGAGTGTGAGTGCGCTGCGGCGACCACGTCCGGCCGTGCCGCGTGGATCTGTGAGTGAATGGCGAATGCAGCGGTGTTGACCGGGCGGTCGCCCTCGACGACTTGGCCCTGGTCATTGACCATGATCAGGTCCGAGACGGTCATGTACTTGAAGTTCTGCCCGAAGGGGTTGACCCAGAAATGGTCGAGGTGTTCCGGGTCTCGCACCGTCACATGACCCGCTACGCCCTCAGCGAGGTGCATGCGACCCATGACCCTCAACCCGGCCGCAAGGGACTCCTTGCGTTGTTGCCTTTCGGTCTCGAAGTCCTCAGCGGCCGAGGGAAGGTCCAACGAGAACTCTTCTTGCACACGAGCAAGATTCTCAAGGTCTCGTTCTTGTCGGGTGTCTGTCATGATCGCCCTCCCGGTCTCAACAATCAGCGTAACCGGAACTGTGTTGACACCGGGCGCTGTGTTGTCGCCGGGCGCAACCGGAGCCGTCACAGAACCGGGCGGACCCGGAGACCGTGGTGCGGAGGTAAGGTGCCTCATGACAAAACGCGGTGTTGCTCTGCTGTTTCGCGTCGGGGTGTCGCTACTGGCTGTGGGGCTGCTGGCAGCAGGCTGCGGCGGTGGCGACGATGACCAACAGGAGTCGACACCGACCGAGCCGCCTGAGACCACTGCACCAGAGACCACGGCGGCTCCGACCACGACGACTGCTGCTCCAACGACGACTGCTGCTCCAACGACCACTACTACAACAACCAGTGTACCTCCCGCTGGGCCGTGGGAACAGGTTGCCGGGGGCGACGACTGCAAGTGCGCCGACGGCAGCGACTACAGCTTCTGGGTCCGGGAGGCCGACCCCGAACGGGTGGTGTTCTACCTTGAGGGGGGCGGCGCCTGTTTCAGTGCCGAAAGCTGTTCATTCACCGACGGCAGATACTCAGCCACCACCGATGAGAGCGACGACCCCACCGCAGCGGGTGGCATCTTCGACTTCTCCAATCCTGCTAATCCGTTGGCCGACAGCTCCTTTGTAGCCGCCCCTTACTGCACCGGTGATGTGCATATCGGAAACAACGTGCAGCAGTACAGCGACGAACTGATCGTTCATCACAATGGCTTCATCAACGCTTCTCGCGCTTTGGCTGAACTCCATGATCGATTCCCTGATGCCTCCGAAGTGGTGGTAGCTGGATCCAGTGCCGGTTCGATCGCGGCTCCCCTGTTTGCCGGGTTGGTCTCAGACCTCTATCCGGACGCCAAGATATCCGTGGTTGCCGATGCCTCGGGCGCCTATCCGAGCAACCCTCTGATCAACACCACTATCGGTTCGCTCTGGGGCGCATTCTCGATCATCCCCGACTGGCCCGTGAACGAGGGACTGACCCCGCCGGATTGGGGTGTTCCGGAAATTATCATCCAAGCTGGACTTCATGACCCCGAGCTTCGGTTCGCCCGGTTCGACAACGCCTTCGACAGCACGCAGTTGAGTTTCGCAGAATTGGCAGGATTCGATGCGAGCAATATGGATCAGTTGATCAGATCCAACGAAGTCAGGGTCGAATCCGCCGGAGTCCCCGTCAGCAGTTATCTGGCGCCCGGCCGAGAGCACACGATCCTCGGCCGCAACGAGATGTACACACTGGAAGTCGAAGGGGTCGTGTTCGTCGACTGGTTGACCGGATATCTCGCCGCGGACGCACCCGTCGAAGACGTTTCCTGCGTCGATTGCGGTCCTTGAGTCCCTTAGCGGCCGAGCGAACAGGCGGGACAACGCGGCCCGTGAGCGCAGCGAACAGGAGCGGGAGCACCCCCGCTTCGACGCGACGTACCTGCCGCCTGTCCGCGCTCGTTCTTAGTCGGAGGTTCCGTTGGACTCGATTGACTGGATCAGAAAATCGAGCACTTCTGCTCTTTGCTCGGTGGATGGAGGAGCCAGCCCGAACAGATCGATCAACCACAATCCGTCACAGGCGATTCTGACGAGCAGAGCGAGCCTCGGGTCCAGTTCGTCGTGTTCGATCAGCCGGGTCTGCCATTCCTCAAAGAGTTCCTGCACTTGCCTCAGACGTCCAGGTTCGAGTGCGGCAGCAGCAAACACGCTGGTCCCAGACTCTTCCCAGTAGGCATGCGACGCTCGAACGTACTCCACGTAGGCGCGGGCGAACGCTCCCTTCCGCTCTCCTTTGACGAGTTTCTGAAGATCGTTGTCGACACGCTCCATGGCATCGTGCAGGAGGGCCGTGACGAGCTCTTCTTTGGAGGAGAAATGGTAGAGGAGTCCGCCTTTGCTGAGCCCGGCCTCGGCGGCGACTCTCTGCAGGGTGAGGCCCTGGACGCCCTGGCTCCGAACAACCTCTAAGGCCGCGTCGACGAGTCGTCTTCTTGTCTCGGTACTCTTCTGTTTCGATGTGTGTTTGGTAGTTTGCAGGTTCCGCTCGTTCGTTGTTGAGGTCTTGACCCTCGGCAGCAATCAGATTGTGGACCGACTGGTCTGATGTTTGCTAACGTTACTGTACCGTCCAGACGGTTTTCTAGACGGAGACTACTGAAAACAACACCCATGGAGGGGAGAAAATTATGAGGAAACTGCTACTAGGGCTCTTGGTGCTGACGCTCTTCGCGGCTGCCTGCGGGGATGATTCTGACTCCGAGTCGGATGCTTCGGGCGGCGACACGGCCGCAGACGACGGTGACACGGCCGCAGACGACGGCGACACGGCCGCAGACGACGGCGACAAGCCAACCATCTCTTTGGTGGTCAACCCGTGGACAGCGTCGGCATTGAACGTCGCAGTCGCCCGTCAGCTGATTGAGAACGAACTCGGATATCCCACCGAGGCGATCAACATCGACGAGAACGAGGCAATGTTCATTGGTCTCGCTGATGGCACCGCAGACGCCGTACTCGAGATCTGGCCCTCCGGCATCACCGACAGCGAGCAGGCCTTCTTCGACGACGGCTCAGTCGAGCATCTCGGCGAACTCGGCGCGGTGGGCAGAATCGGCTGGTTCGTTCCCGACTACGTGATCGAGGAGAACCCCGAACTTGCTACCTGGGAGGGCTACTTCAGTGATGACGCGGCCGATGTCTTTGCAACCGCCGAAACCGGCGACAACGGCAGGTTCCTCGGTACCGACCCGTCCTACTCACAGTTCGACGAGCAGATAATCAACAACCTGGGAATGCCCTTCGAGGTGATCTACTCAGGCTCCGAACCTGCAACCGTTGCCGAACTCGATGCCCGTGTGTCTGCCGGAGAACCGATCCTGATGTACTGGTGGACGCCGACTGCTGCGGTCTCCACATACAGCCTCGTTCAGGTCACCCTCCCGCCCTACACAGAGGAGTGCGGTGCGAGCGCTGCCAGCGGCGACGGCGGAGTGGACTGCGAATATCCCGAAGACGTCATCATCAAGGCCGTGTCGGGCAAGTTGGCCGACAAAGCCCCTGAGGTGTACGACTTCCTCGATGCGTTCACTATCACCAACGAAAATCAACTCTCGATGCTCCCACCAGTGGAGCTCGACGGTGACGATGTCGAGGATGTGGCTGCGGAGTGGATCGCGGACAACGAAGACGTATGGTCAGCTTGGATCGGATGAGTCAATAGTCGATAGAGGAGTCACCTTGTGATCGGTGAAGCCGTCTCCAGCCCCTGCCTGTCGGCACGAGGAGTCTGGAAGATCTTCGGAAACCGCCCCGGCAGGGCGCTGGAGACGGCTGATACCGGTGCTTCGCGTGCTGAAGTCCGCGAGGCCACAGGTTGCCTGATCGGCGCCCGTGACGTGTCCTTCGACGCGTACAGCGGCGAGACCTTCGTGATCATGGGCCTGTCCGGTTCTGGAAAGTCGACCCTGTTGCGATGCGTCGCCCGCCTCTCGGCTCTGACGAGGGGTTCGGTGATTCTCGAAGGCGAGGATCTCACGGCGATGAACGAGGCCCAACTGCGCGCGGTCCGCAGGGCGAAACTGTCGATGGTGTTCCAGCACTTCGGACTGTTCTGGCATCGGCGAGTGATCGACAATGTGGCCTACGGGCTCGAAGTGCAGGGAATCGACCGCAAGACACGGCACGCCAGAGCCGACGAGATGCTCGACCTGGTCGGTCTCGAGGGCTATGGCAGCAGCTACCCGAACCAGCTCTCGGGAGGAATGCAACAACGCGTCGGATTGGCCCGAGCCTTGGTGGTCGAACCGACCGTGCTCTTCTTCGACGAGCCCTTCTCGGCTCTGGATCCGCTGATCCGCCGTGACATGCAGGACGAGCTGCTGCGAATCCAAGCCGGGATCGGCGGCACGGTCATCTTCGTCACCCACGACTTCGATGAAGCGATCAAGCTCGGGGACCGGATCGCCGTGATGAAGGACGGAGAATTCGACCAGGTCGGTACCGCCGCCGAGTTGATCATGAACCCGGCTACCGAATACGTCGAGGAGTTCGTCAAGGGGGTACCCAGGGTCAAAGTGCTGCGAGTCAGCGATGTGGTGGCGGAACTCGACGGATCCTCTCCTCAACAGGGTGTCCCCGCCGACGAGAGCCTGGAATCGGTACTGCCGTTGCTGGTGGCCACAACCGACGACATTGCCGTGCTCGATGACGACGACTCTGCGATCGGACGCATAGACCGCGCGGCTGTGACCCGCTTGATCCAGCCTCAGTCATGACTGCTGTGGAGCCGGTGGGGTCGGCATTGCCGCACACGACGGCCGACTGGCGGCGACGCTGGATGTGGTTCGTGGTTCCGCTCGGCCTCGTCCTGCTGCAGTTGATCTTCTCGGGGACCTCACTGCCCGAACACCTCGACGAGACGTTCTCTGATCCTCTGGACCAGTTTTCCAGGTGGGCTCAACAGAATCGCAGCAGCAACTGGCTCTTCACCGTCTTCTTCCGCCCACTCACTTCACTGGTGAGCACCGGGCTCGACTCGATCGAGAACGCCCTGCTCTGGGTTCCCTGGTTCGTGATCCCCATCGCAGTCTTCTTGTACATCGCCCGAACGCGTGCCTGGAAGTCGGCCGTGGCGGCCTCGCTGGCGATCATCTACCCGGGGCTGGTGGGCCTCTGGGAGGTGACCATCGAGACCCTGGCCCTGATGGGCATGTCGATCGTCCTGTCGGTGCTGATAGGCGTGCCTCTGGGAATCGTGGCAGCGTTCAAGAGGCGTTTCGACACCGCGATCAGGCCGGTGCTCGATGCCATGCAGACGATCCCCGCACCGGTCTATTTCGTGCCGATGGTGATGTTCTTCGGGATCGGTCCGGTGCCTGCCACGTTGGCGACGGTGATCTATGCGCTTCCCCCGGTCGTTCGGTTGACCACCCTCGGCATCCGCGGTGTGGCGGAACAGTCGGTTGAGGCGTCGACGATGTTCGGCGCCACCCGTTGGCAGACCCTGCGCAAGGTTCAGATACCCATGGCCCTGCCGACGATCATGGCGGGAGTCACCCAGACGATCATGATGGCGTTGGGGATCGTCGTTCTGGCAACGCTTCTCGGCGCGGGTGGCCTGGGTCAGTCTGTGATGGACACTCTGAGCCAGCGCCGTACCGGTCGGGGCGTCGCCACCGGACTCGCAGTGGTCGCGATCGCGGCTGTCTTAGATCGGCTCGGTCGTGCCGCGGTCGGCCAGGACAGGGCGACGGCACCCTCTCGGCGGACGGTCACTCTCTGCGTCGGCGGTGTCATCGGTCTGATCGTCTTCGGCCGCCTCGCCAACTACATCGCGTTCCCTGAGATGTGGGAGACCCGGGCATTCGACCCGATCGATGACGGAGTCAAGTGGGCACGAGACAACCTGCGCTGGTTCACCCGCACCTTCAACGACACGGTGGTCTCCTGGTACTACGTGCCGGTTCGCGACTTCCTGACCGACTCGGTCGCCTGGCCGGTGGTGATCGCGGGGGCCGCCGCGCTCGGTGCCTGGCTGAAGGGTTGGCGCCTGGCGCTGCTCAACGTCTGCGCCATGGGCTCGATCCTGCTGATCGGGATGTGGGAGTTGTCCATCGACACCTTCGTGCAGGTGGTGATGGCGGTGGTGCTGTCGATCCTGCTGGCGATACCAGTCGGCATCGCAGCGGGACGCCACCGCCGTGTCGAGGCTGCCCTGAGCCCAGTACTCGACGCTCTGCAGACGATCCCCTCGCTCGTCTACATCATTCCAGCGGTGACGCTGTTCACCATCGGGGTTGTGCCCGGTCTGATCGCCTCGATCCTGTATGCCATCGTGCCCGGGGTGCGGCTCGCCGCCCTCGGCATCAAACAGGTGCCGACCGAGAGTGTTGAAGCGTCTCAGATGTTCGGCGCAACGCCCCGCCAGACGATGTTCGGAGTGCGGATCCCATTGGCCGCAAGGACGATCATGGCGGGCGTGAACCAGGTGATCATGCTGGTCTTGGCCATGGTCATCATCTCGGGTCTCGTCGGTGGTGGCGGGCTCGGTTTCGAGACGATCTCGGCCGTGAAGAACAGCGAGGTGGGCCTCGGGTTCGAGGTCGGGTTCGCGATCGTGATGATGGCGATCGTCCTGGACCGCTCCAGCCAGGCGATCGCCGACCGGGTCGGCGCCCCAGAGATGGCCGCGCACTAGCCCCGATGGTTCACGAGTTTTGGTGTGGGTGATTCATCCTGGGTTTGCACAGGATGAATCACATCGTCCCCCACCAGAGGAGCATTCCCTCGATGAGCACTTCTCTCCAGTCGTCGAGTCCCGTGCCGAGCCGTGGGCACTGTATGGACTCAACCTCGCCCGCGACATATTGGAGCGAGTTCTAAGAACGAACGCCCAACGAGTATATCAACTATAGGAAGTAGGCTGGAGCGCGATGACATCTCGGTTCAACGGAATGGACGAAGCTCCATCGGATCCCATATTCGGTATCAAAAACAAATTTCTATCCGACCTCCGCGAGAACCGTCTCGACCTGACTGCTGGTGTGTACCGAGACTCCACCGGCGCTACGCCCGTCATGGAAGCGGTGTCATTGGCGCAAGAATCAATTGTTTCCGAGGAACAGACCAAAGACTACCTGCCCATTGCGGGAGACGCGAGCTTCTGCGAGTCTGTCGGATCACTCGTCTTGTCGAACCAACCTGCCGATTCGTGGTTCCACACCCCGTCCTCACTCCTAGGGATCGCCGATGGGAACGGAATGTTCCACGTTGCGAGCATCAATCCAGCGCAGGCGGCTCGACTACGGACCGAGCATGCGATATACGTACTTGACTCCGGTCGACTCAACATCGCCGCGATTATAGAGGACTCGATTGAACGTGTCATCGAGGCGTTTCGAGGCGTTGAAACAGAATGACCGGTAGGCCGCTACCCGGCCACACCCAGCTCCTTGAAGCGATCAGTGCCGTAATTGAAGAGAGGGGCGGCGGGCTGTATTGGTGGCGCTAAAGCCTTAGCCGCGCTGGAGCGACTGCGGACCAGCAGGTCCTCGAACGTGGGTCACGCCGAGTCTCTCGCAGCAGAGTTCGAGCGGCGCCTGCAGAGCGGGGGCGCTCCCACACACGTCCGCCGCGCACACAGGCCACTCAGGCCACTCAGGCCACGGTCTTACGCCATAGGGCCGTGTCGTCCTGCCTACTCGCTCGGGCCTCTCACGGAGTTCAACCACCAGAGTTGCCAGATCCCCGCGCCACTATTCCGTACCGCTTTGGCAAGCCGCTGCGTCGCGGCCCGTAGAGCAGCCGCTCACTCATGCCTTCATGGACTCGTGCAGGATCAATCTTGTTGAAGAAAGGATCGTCCCCGAACGCCTCGCACGCCTTGCAGCGCACAAGAGTGTTTGCCAATAACAAGATGCATACTGCACCCATGACTCACCGGACGAACGAAGAACTCGAAGCGGGCATTGCGCAGATCCAAGGTGCGCCCAGTGAGCAGGGAACGCTTCAGCTCATCGTGACACGAACAGCGGTGGATGAGCGCGAAATCGTCGAACAGGGCGAACTCACGCTGGAGAGCGGTTTGGCGGGCGACAACTGGCTCGCCCGAGGAGACCGCCATACTGAGGACGGCAGCGCCGACCCGCTCAGGCAGGTCACCATCATGAACTCGCGGGTGCTCGAGTTGATCGCAGGTCCGACCGAGCAGTGGCCGGCTGCGGGCGACCAACTGTACGCCGACTTCGACATCAGTGAGGCCAACGCTCCGGCAGGCACTCGCCTGAGAGTCGGTGACGCCACGCTCGAGGTGACCGAAGCCCCGCACCTGGGATGCGACAAGTTCAGGGCTCGCTACGGGCGAGACGCACTGCGCTGGGTCAACTCAGAGACCGGCATGGCGCTCAAACTCAGAGGTATCAACGCCCGAGTAGTCCACCCCGGCACCGTCCGTACAGGCGACCCGATCACCAAACTCTGAGCAAATCCCTTCAAGTCAACGGGGCGTGTCGACTTGAGTCTCGGCTACCTCCGGACACGACAGGAATCGCAGGTACGGGCCACGCCACTACTACCTGGATGCTTGACTTGTGCTTGCAAAGTAGCGCTGTAGCGCTATTCTGTATGTATGGCTACGATTCAGATTCGGGACATTTCCGAGGACGCTTATGAGATCATCCGTCGACGGGCGCGAGCCGCAGGTCAGTCCATCCAGGCGTACATGAAGAAGGCGATCGAACGCATGGCGCGACAACCCGACGACGACGAGATCTTCGCCGACCTTGAGCGCTTCGTCGAGGCCCAGGGAGTCAAACTCGATATCGAAGCCCTGCTCGAAGACATCGACGAAGGCCGCAGATGAACTCAGGAACGGTTGTCGTGGATGCTTCGACGCTCGTAGCCGCCGTCGCCGACTCTGCATCAGTTGGAAACCAAGCACGCCAACGGCTTCAAGGCTGCCGTCGCGTCGCTCCGTTCCTAGTCGACGCCGAAACGGGACACGCCCTGCGGGGACTGGTGCTGCGAGGCACCCTCGACACCCGTGTTGCGGGGGCTGCGCGGTTGCAGGCTGAGCGCATGGTCCACCGACGCTTGCCCCACCACGGTCCGCTCGCTGACCGGGCTTGGCAGTTGCGCCACAGCCTCACCTTCTACGACGCCCTGTACCTGGCTCTAGCCGAGAGCCTCGACTGCCCGCTCATCACCGCTGACCAGCGAATTCAGCGCGCCCATCCATCCCACGAACTGATCCAAGCGATTCCAGCCAACTGAGGGCACGGTTGACATGCTTGAACGATGTGAGCATTCATCAAGCGACGACTGCTGTCTGTTCAGATGATTGCGGTTTCGATGAAGGGGTCTTGGCGGGCGATCCGGTCGTAGCCGAGAGGGGTCAGATCGAGGGTGCGGTACTCGTTGTAGGTAATGAGTTCGGCTACGCCGCGGCCGATCGCGGGTGACTGCTGGAGGCCGTGGCCCGAGAAACCGTTGGCGAAGATGAAGTTCGACACCTCGTTGTGGGGACCGACGACCACGTTGTGGTCCAACGTGTTGTAGGCGTAGTGGCCGGCCCACTGGGTCACGACCTTGGTGCGCTCGAATGCCGGGATTCGGTGGGCCAATGCGGGCCACACCTTCTCCTCCCAGATGTCGCGGTCCATCTGCAGGTCGTCGTAGTCCACTGCTCGGTCATCATCAGGCGCGCAGCCCGCCATGAAAATGTCGCCGTCACTGCGAACATGCACTCCGCTGGGATCGATGGTCAACGGCAGATCCCGTCCGAGTCGCTCTGCCGCGTCGAACATGAAGGTGTAGCGCAGGCGCGGCTCCACGGGAAGGTCCAGCCCGGCCATTCGCGCTGTCAGCGCGGCGCGGGGACCCGTAGCGTTGACGACGGTGCCGACCGGAACGGTCTCACCAGTCGCCAATCGCACACTGTCAACCCGATCCACCCGGCGTTCTATGGCTACCACCTCGTTGCTGATGTACTCCACACCGTTGCCCCGGGACTTCCGTCGCCACCAGTCGAAAATCGTCCCACCGTCGAAATAGCCCTCGTCAACGAGGTTGTGGCTGGCGCAGATGATGTCGTCGACGTTGTAGAAGGGGTACGCGGCCTTGATCTCGTCAGGCGTCATTATCTTCGTTCCTGCACCCAGACGATGCTGAACTTCCTGGTTACGGCGTAGTCTGTCGGCGAACGCTTGGTCAGCAGCGAGATACATGTAGCCGAAATGCTTGACTGCCAATTCTGGCACTTCAGGGTCATTCCCCATGTAGTCCACAAAGTCGCGCACGAACTCCGCTGCGAACTGGGAGATCTTGATGTTCAGTTCGTTGGAGAACTGTTGACGCATACAGCTGTTGGTTCGGCTGGTTGAGGAGTTCTCAAAGGTCGGATCTCGTTCGACGACGAGCACCGAACCGTCGAATGCGCCGTTGTTGGAGTTGAGATCGCTCAGGAACCAGGCGATGGAGGAACCGATCATCGCTCCGCCGACAATCACCACGTCGTAGCTGTGCTTGCGCGGTGTCGAGGCACGGGCACCCATGAACTAGAGGTCTTCGAGCTTGGGGAAGTCCGACGGCGGCATTATGTCGACGGTGGCGGAACGCTGCTGCGCGGTCATGCCGCCATCGATCTTGATCACGTCACCGGTGATGTAGCCGGCGTCGTCGGATGCCAGGAACAGGGCCGCACCGGTCATGTCGTAGACCTCTCCGATCCGGCCCAAAGGCACGTTCTCGCCTCGCAGTTTGCGTTCGGCCAGTCCGAGCCCGGTGGTGTCTATCGAACCTGGCATGAGTGCGTTGACGCGAATGTTGTAGGGACCGAGATCGAGTGCCATCGCCCGAGTCAACGCCTCGATTCCCCCCTTCGTGGCGTCATAGGCGGTGAAGGCTCGGTGTGCCTTGGTTGCGCCGCCTGAACTCATGTTGATGATGCAACCACCGCCGTTGCGCGCCATGATCCTGGCGACCGGGTGCGCGACCAGAAAATGACCGGTGAGGTTGACGTCGATGATCCGCCGCCACCATGCCTCGTCCGACTCGAAGAAGTGCAGCATCGGGCTGACGATCCCGGCGTTGTTGACCAACACGTCAATGACGCCGTGGGCACCGATGATCTCGGCGATCATGGTGTCGACCTGTGCGGAGTCGGAGACGTCTGCCACGACACCAATGACATCGCCGCCTCCGGCGCTGATCTCGCCGACAGCGGAGTCGACTCGGGCGCTGTCCACATCGTTGAGCGCGACTCTGGCGCCGGCCGCTGCGAACCGCTGCGCGATTGCCCGACCGATCCCGGCGCCGGCGCCAGTGACCAGCACGACCTTGCCTGCTATGGAGGGATACGTGGAATCTTGGTTCATGCGGCGCGCCCAGCGGTGTCTGTCGGTGATTGAGGTTCGCTTACGATACTTCCGCTTCGCCGTCGATGAACTTGAGCGGGTCGACCTCGAGCACCGCCCAGGCACGATGGTCGCCTTGTTTGTCGGCGGCGAGACCCTCCACCTGGGTGGACGCCCAGTGCAATTCGCCGTCGCGGTCGGTCGGCCAACTCAGTTCGCTGCTGGTTCGCCGGTGCCAGTGGCCGTGGACCACCAGTTCGGGCCGTGTGGCCTTCACCGCCTGCAGGATTCGTTCGCGTACCAGTGAGCACAGCATCTCATCGCGGGCCCGGAGTTCGAATTTCCGGATCGGCGCGCCCTCGGGCGCGTCGTGGCACAGCAGCACGTCGAGCGGCGCTTCACCGAGATTCGCTACGTCGGCGTCTGTGGGCATCTCGTTGGGCCACCAGCTCACACCCTCGACTCGATAGTGGTGATCTATCGAGAAGGCGCCGCCGAGGGCCCCGAAGTCGACTCGGCCCCAGCTCCAGCGATGGCCTCGCGGCGCGTAACGGCAGCGGTCGCCGATGGTCACGAAGCCGTCCTCATCGGCCTTGAGCCCTGCCAGCATCTCATGGTTCTCGTGATTGCCGTCGATCCAGTAGAGACATCTGACTCCGTAGCGTTCTGCATGCCGGTCGACCTGGTCCAAGAAGCGCAGTCCCTTGTCGGTGTGGGGCCAGTATCCGAAGTCCCCCAGCTGCAGGATCGTGTCGCATCCGTGGCGGCTCGCCAACTTGCAGAGCGTGCCCACCCATTTGCCGTTCCCGTGGACGTCCCCCGCCAACAGGACACGCCGGGGCTCGAGTTGATCCATCCTTCAACAGTACCGAGCACCCGTTACGGCACAACCATCGATTCCGTGAATCCCGCTCAGATGGTTGACGGATCTCGGCGGGTGATCCGGCTAGAGGCCGAGCGGATTGATCCCGCACACGGTCGCGACCCAGCGAGGCCGTGGCCCGAGCGGCCCGTGAGCGCAGCGAACAAGAGCGGGAGTGTCCCCGCTTCGACGCGACGTACTTGTCACCTATCCGCGCAACCCCTTAGCCTTGAGGGCTATGAATCGCTACTGCTTCTTCGGTCGGCGAACTGCGGAAGTGCCTGCTCTTATGTACAAACGAACCCAGCGATGTCTGGTGTTGGCGCTTGCGGTCGTGATCCTCGCCGCGGCCTGCGGTGACGATTCTGAGACCGCAGATCAAGACAGCACCGTGCCGAGCACCACCGAAGGCGCGCACCAGGAGCATTCCGATACGACAACGACGCTGAGCAGCGATGATTCCGCCACGGACGGCCATGGAAACGCTCACGAACACACCCACGGTGCGGCCACGACACCGGCGGTGGAGCCCTACCCCTCGGTGTCGCTGCGGATCCTCGAAGACCCCTCGGGAGGTTGGCTCCTTCACAGCGTGCCCACCAACTTTCGCATGGCCCCCGAGAACGTGAGCACCGCCCATGTCGACGGTGAAGGGCACATGCACCTCTACATCGACGGCGTCAAGATCATGCGCCTGTACGGGGAGTGGCATCAAATGCCTCCGCTCGCGGCAGGCACTCGCGAGGTCCGCGTCGAGTTGTCCTCCAATGACCACTCGGCGATGGCGGTCGACGGAGTCATCGTGGACGACACGGTGACTCTGGAAGTCTCAAAAGACGAGGCGACCCTCGAACCCGGCGACTCCATGGACACCCGGGACTCGCCCGAACACGACATGTCCGACATGGATTCAGGAGAGTCGGAAGACGCGGACTCGGTCGACGGGTCGGACCCCACCCAGACCGTCTCCATTGAGATCGTCGATGGTGAACCCGTAGGCGGCCACCGACGCGTCGAGGTCGACCTGAACTCAGAAGTAGCCCTGACGGTAGCCTCTGATCACGCCGAGGAAGTACACGTTCACGGCTATGACATACTGCACGCGGTCTCGCCGGGCCAACCGCTGCATTTCAGTTTCACTGCGGAGATCCCCGGCGTGTTCGAAGTCGAGCTCGAAGGCTCGGGACGACTGCTGCTGCAACTCACGGTCTCCTGAGAACGTGCGCGGATCGACCGTCGCGGGTGCGCCGAGAGGTGTTGTCTCCCGCTCTTGTTCGCTGCGCTCACGGGCCGCTAGGGCCACGGCCTCGCTGGGTCGCGACCGTGTTCGGGATCAATCCGCTCGGCCTCTTGGATCACGTGAGCGGATTGATTATCGTGGGCGCGCCGAGAGGTGTTGTCTCCCGCTCTTGTTCGCTGCGCTCACGGGCCGCTAGGGCCACGGCCTCGCTGGGTCGTGACTGTGTTCGGGATCAATCCGCTCGGCCTCTTGGATCACGTGAGCGGATTGATTATCGCGGGTGCGCCGAGAGGTGTTGTCTCCCGCTCTTGTTCGCTGTGCTCACGGGCCGCTAGGGCCACGGCCTCGCTGGGTCGCGACCGTGTTCGGGATCAATCCGCTCGGCCTCTGATCCAAGCCACAGATTTGCCGGCCCGATCGCAACGCGAACGGATTGATCGCGCGTAGGATACGCCTGTTCGTCAGAGCGAAGCCCGGTTCGAATCCGGCACTGTCCCGCAACGGTGAAGTCGACTCACTCCGGTGGGGAGGACAAGTCCGGACGCCTCGAAGCGAACGCAACGAACCGACCCTCGAGGAAGGGACGGCTCGTGCGACCGGATCCTCTTGTCGCTCGTGCCACGACCTCGAGCCAAAAGGAGGACCCGAATGAAGCAAATATCAGCCGTACTGCTAGCACTGCTGTTGTTCAGCACTGCCTGCGGAGACGACACCGACAGCGTCAGCGGTGATGGTGATCTACCGGAACAAACCGATGCTACGACCCCAAATGACGACGACTCTGCCGAGCAGAGCGACGAAGACCCCAGCACCACTACCACGGTCAGCCCCGAGGCGACAACGACGACGAGTGGAGGCACACCGACTCCAGAGGTCCCCCAACGAATCGTCTCGCTCTCTCCCACCGCCACCGAGATCCTGTTCGCCGTCGGCGCGGCTGAGCAGATCGTTGCCGTAGACCAGTACTCCTACTATCCGCCCGAGGCGCCGGTAACCGACCTGTCGGGCTGGGACCCCAACGTGGAGGCGGTCCTCGCCTACGAACCCGACCTGGTGCTGATCTCCAACGACGCCAACGACCTGGTGGCAGCCATGGAGGCGGTCGGCATCGAGGTGCTGGTGAGTCCGGCGCCGGCTGATTTCGAGGGTGGCTACGACGCAGTGGCCGACATAGGGACCGCTGTTGGCAGAGCGGACGAAGCGGCCGCACTGGTGGCCGACTTGCGAGCCGAGATAGAAGCTGCTCTCGCCGGCGCCCCCGACTTGCCGATCCGCATATACCACGAACTGGGTGAGTCACATTTCTCGGCCAGTTCGAACAGCTTCATCGGTGCGGTGTATGCAGCCATGGGCGCCGTCAACATCGCCGACGAGGCCGATGCCGACGGAAACGGTTTCCCCCAGCTCACCGAGGAGTACATCGTGAATGCCGACCCCGAACTGATCGTGATCACCGATCAGGTGTCCTACACTGCCGCCGACGTGGCCGCACGACCCGGTTGGGGTGAGGTGTCGGCGGTGCGCAACGGCGACATCGTGGTCGTCGACGCCGACATCGCATCGCGCTGGGGGCCCCGACTGCCCCAGTTCATCGCCGCGGTGGCCGCAGCCCTTCAATCAACTGCTGCGCCGGTTTCCTAGGCGTGTCATAGGCTTTGGACGGCGCAGCGATGGCCCATACCTCATTTCCGACAACCACCGCGACCGAACCCGATGCCGCCCATCTGCCGGATGCCGCCCATCTGACAGCGTCGGCAGTGCAGCGGGCCTACGGAATGTCGTTGGCGGCTGTCGCTGCCGGGATGGCGTCGCTGGTGGCGGTGGGTCTGCTCAGTGCCACCAGCGGGGCCGCCGGGCTGCCGGTCGGCGGGGTGCTCAGCGCCTTGTTCGACTGGCTGCCGCTGATCGGCGGGGAGTCGTCGCTGTCGGCAACCCAACAGAGCATCCTCTTTGAGATCCGGCTTCCCAGACTGGTTCTCGGAATGCTCGTCGGCGCTTCATTGGGCATGGCCGGCGCCTCCTATCAGGGGGTGTTCCGCAACCCCTTGGCCGACCCCTATCTGCTGGGCGTGTCGGCCGGAGCCGGCTTCGGGGCGGTGCTGGCCCTGGGGTTCGGCCTCGACTTGAGTTGGGGTCCGTTCGACACTGTGCCCGCGGCTGCGTTCCTGGGGGCACTGATTGCGGTGCTGGCATCGATGGCCATCGCCAGGGGCGGCAGTGCGTCACCGGCCACACTGCTGCTGGGCGGGGTGGCCATGGCCGCGCTGTTCTCCGCCGCGCAGACTTATGCCATCTCGCGGTTGAGCGAGACCCGGGCCCGGGAAGTGCTCTCGTGGCTGTTCGGACAGCTCAACACCACCGGCTGGAAGCAGATCGGACTGCTGTTGCCCTACGTGGCAGTGTGCGGGGTGGTGCTGTTCGTACATCGCAGGCATCTCGACGTGCTGCGGGTGGGTGATGACGAGGCTCGCACACTGGGGCTCAACCCGGCTCGCTCCCGACTGGTGGTCATCGTGGCCGCCTCACTGTTGACCGCGGCTGCCGTGTCGGTGAGCGGCCTGATCGCCTTCGTGGGACTCGTGGTTCCCCACATTGTTCGGCTGCTTGTCAGCCACAGTTATCGAGTCATCGTGCCCCTGTCGGCATTGGCGGGGGCGGGATTCCTGGCGTTTGCCGACATCGGAGCTCGTACCCTGCTGGCCCCGTCGGAGTTGCCGGTGGGCGTTGTCACCGCGTTCGTGGGGGCGCCCTTCTTCGCCTTCATGTTGTGGCGCGACCACTTGAGCAGGCCATGAGTGCTGCTCTGCCGGCTTCGGCCTTCCCGGAGACTCTGCCGAAGACCCTGGAGGCGCCTGTTCTGTCGTGCAGTGATGTGCGGGTCAGTTTCCGTCGGCTGGAGGTGCTGTGCGGTGTCGACTTGAAACTGGGAGGCGGGGAATGGCTTGGCATTATCGGCCCCAACGGGGCGGGCAAGTCCACGCTGCTGCGAGCTGTTGCAGGGTTGGCCGACCACTCCGGGACGATCGAACTGGGCGGCGGTCACAAACCGGGTGCGGCCGATGTGGCCCTGGTGCCGCAGTTCCCCATGATGCCGAAGGGAATGACGGTCGCCGAATATGTGTTGTTGGGCCGGACGGCGCACCTGGGCTGGCTGGCGCACGAGTCGAAGTCCGACCGTCGGATAGTGTCCTGGGTTCTGCAGCGCCTCGATATCACGGCTTTCGCCGGTCGCTTCGTGTCGACTCTGTCGGGCGGGGAGGCCCAGCAGGTTGTGGTCGCCCGTGCGCTGGCCCAGCAGTGCCCTCTGTTGCTGCTCGACGAGCCCACCAGTGCTCTCGACTTGGGCCATCAAGTCTCGGTGCTGGAGTTGGTGGACGATCTGCGTCGCACCGACGGGCTCAGCGTGCTGTCTGCCATGCATGATCTGAGCGCGGCGGCCCGCTTCGCGGACCGTCTCATACTCATCGACCGCGGTCGGATCGTGGCTCAAGGCCGCCCTGTCGAGGTACTGGATCCTGATCTGCTGTCGGAGGTGTACAGCACACCGCTTACCGTTCAATCAATCGACGACGAGTTGGTGGTGATCCCCGCCCCTCGCCGTCGCTCCCGATCCACAAAGGAGATTCCATGAACACCGAATCAGCTCCCCGGGACGAGCGGCCCTACGACCGCTCAGGCCTTCGGTCGGCGCCATCGTTGGTGATGGTCAACACCGGTCACGGCAAGGGCAAGTCGACCGCGGCCTTCGGTACGCTGATCCGGGCTGTGGCCCGAGGCTGGCCCATCGCAGTGGTGCAGTTCCTCAAGAGCGGCGACTGGAATACAGGCGAGGAGAAGGTCTGCCGTGAACTCGGTGTGCAGTGGTTCTCTGCCGGCGACGGGTTCACCTGGGAGTCCGACGACCTCGACGAGACTCGGGCGAAGGCCGTGGCCGCCTGGAAGTTCTCGGCCGAACTGATCGCAGGGGGCGACTACCGGTTGGTGGTCCTCGACGAGATCAGCTATGCCATGACCTGGGAGTGGATCGCCGCCGACGAGGTCGCTTCGGCGGTTGCGTCCCGGCCCGAGCAGGTGAACGTGATCCTGACCGGCCGGGACATGGCCGACGAGGTGATCGAGGCGGCCGACACCGTGACGGAGATGGTGAAGGTCAAGCACGCCTTCGACAGCCGAATCCGAGCCAAGAAGGGCCTCGACTATTGAGCACGCTGGTCAGCCCCCGTGTACAGCCTGAACCGGCCGTGCCTGCAACTGCTTGGGCGGGGGCGCCTTCTTCGCGTTCACGCTGCCCATGAGTCGCCGCGGGGCCAGGTGATTGAGCGCTGATGTTTGTTCTCTTCACGGGTGGCGCCCGCAGCGGCAAGTCGTCGACAGCGGTGAGGGCCGCGGCGCAACGACGCACGCCGGTGACCGTCATTGCGACCGCCACTGCAGGCGACTCAGAGATGGCCCGACGCATAGTCCGCCATCAACGCGACCGACCCCGGCATTGGACACTTATTGAAGAACCGGTCGACCTGCTCGGGGCGGTTGCATCGGTTGCCCCTGAGCACACGATCATCGTCGACTGCCTCGCGTTGTGGGCGAACAACCGGTTGTTCCACGAACCAGAGCAGATCTTGGACGAAGCCGCATCGCTCGCAGATCTGCTCGCCGCACGGCGCGAGCGCGCATATGTGGTGAGCAACGAAGTTGGGTCCGGCATCGTCCCCGCTGATGAGGCGACGAGGAGATACCGAGATCTTCTCGGCAGCATCAATCAACGTATGGCCGAGCGAGCCGACGCCGCATATCTGTGCGTTGCCGGTCGCCTGCTACCCCTCGAACGAAGCGCAGACTTCGATGTCTGACTCCGAACTGAGCCGCCTGCTGAAGAGCTTGACCACCCCTGATGAAGCGGCGGCATTGGCAGTCGGGATCCGCTCGGCGAATGTGCTGCGCCCGACGGGGGCGTTTGAGCGCCTTGATCGTGTGGCGGCTTGGCTCGCAGGCTGGCAGGCCACCGACAGGCCCGCTGTTGAACGGGCCCACGCGGTCCTGTTCGCCGGAGACCATGGAGTTGCAGCCGAAGGAGTGAGTGCCTACCCCCAAGACGTCACCGCTGCGATGGTGGCGGCTCTGAGAGCAGGCAGAGCAACCGCTTCGGTACTGGCCGGCCAGGTCGGTGCCACCCTCTCGGTCGTCGACGTGGCAGTCGGAGATCCGACCGGCAACATCCGCACGACCGATGCCCTGACTCCGCAGCGTTTCGATGCAGCCGCCCGGGCAGGCATTGAAGCCGTCGAGGTCTGCGGCGGCGACCTCCTGGTGGTCGGTGAGATGGGGATAGGCAACACGACGCCCGCTGCCGCGGTGGCAGCGTCGGTGCTGGGAGGAACGGCACTCGACTGGGTCGGACCGGGCACCGGCGTGTCCGGAGAGGCTCTGTTGAACAAGGCCAGGGTGGTACAGGATGCGCTTGAGCGGGTGGGCTCGGTGGATCCCTTGGAGGCCTTGCGGAGGCTCGGCGGCGCCGAGCTCGTGGCAATCGCCGCAGCAGTGATGACCGCTCGCCGAAGACGGATACCGGTGGTCCTCGACGGTTTCATCGCCACGGCTTCGGTTGTCCCTCTCGAGGCGGCAGCACCTGGCGCGTTGCGGCACTGCATTGCCGGCCACCGCTCGGCTGAACCGGGGCACATCCGCCTGCTCGAACATCTCAAGCTGGATCCGCTGCTCGACTTGGACCTACGACTGGGCGAAGGCACCGGAGCCCTTGCTGCGGTGCCGTTGATCCGGATGGCCGCTGCGGCGGTTGTCGAAGTGGCCACCTTCGAGGAATGGGCGGAACACTCCGGGGCCGGACCCGTATGAACATCCGGCGGTCGCTCCCTGCAACTGTTGAGCCATGAGCGGTTCTCGGTACGCCTGGGCGTTTCTGACCCGGCTCAAAGGAGGGCTCCACCCCGACAGTGATGACAAGATCGCGACAAGCGTCGTCTGGTTCCCGGTTGTCGGCATCGTCCTCGGAACAGTCTCCGGAGCGGCCTATCTCGGCACGGTTGAGTTTGTCGACTCGTTCCTCGCGGCACTGTTCGCGGTTGCTCTGGGCGCGCTGCTCACTGGGGGATTTCACGAAGACGGGTTGGCCGACACCAGCGACGCCATGGGCGGATCCACCATACAACGCCGTCTGGAGATCATGCGCGACAGCCGCGTCGGCACTTTCGGTGTGCTGGCGTTGATCATGGTGACCCTCGGCAAGGTCGGCGCTCTCGAGAGCCTGAGCGGTACCGACGGCTTGATTGCCCTGATCGCCGCGCACGCGCTGGGGAGGACCGGGGCGCTGGCACTGATGCTGGCCGGCACAAGGGCACGATCAGCCGGCCTGGGTGCGGTTTACACCGCACATCTCCCCCGGCGTTCAGTGGCCTTGGTAGTGGTCGTCGTTTTCGCCTCGACCGCTCTGACCGGCGTGTCGGGGCTGGTAGCGACCGGCGCCGTCCTCGGCGTAGTGCTGCTGATGGCCGTGCTGGCCCATCGTCGTTTCGGCGGCTTGACCGGCGATGTCCTGGGTGCCGCGGAACAACTCGGTGAACTGGCCGTACTGCTCGCTCTGTCCCAACTGTCCGAAGCTCCCGCTTGGTTCTAGTTCCCGGTCGTCGGCAGGATACCGTGGACGGACTTATGCGGATCGCTGTGCTCGTCAAGCAGGTACCTGCCATCGAGGAGATGGCGTTGGGTCCGGACGGAAGGCTGATTCGCTCAGGCACCGGATTGGAGATGAGCGCCTATTGTCGCCGGGCGGTGTCCAAGGCTGTCGAGCTCGCCTCACAGAGGGCCGACTGCTCGGTGACCGTGTTCACGTTGGGCCCGCCGAGCGCCGAGGACGTACTGCGCGAGGCAGTCGCCTGGGGGCTCGACCGTGACGTGGAGATCGACGCCGTGCTGATCACCGACGAGGCGTTCGCCGGATCAGACACCCTTGCGACTGCTCAAGCGGTGGCGGCTGCACTCGACAATGAGGGCCCTTTCGACATGATTCTGTGCGGCAAGAACTCCGTTGATGCCGATACCGGTCAAGTGCCGCCACAGGTCGCTGAACTGCTCGACCTGCCCTTCGCCACAGCGGTCAAGTCGCTTGCACTCAACGATGATCGCCTGGTCCTCGGATGTGAACTCGACGACCAGTGGGTCGACTGCGAGACAACGCTTCCTGCGCTGCTGTCGGTTGCTGAGCGCCTCTGCGAGCCCAGCAAGGTCCCTCCTCCCGGCCGGGCTCTGGTGCCCGCGGAGCGGATTCGTTTCCTGGATGCCCAATCGTTGGGCCCCGGACCCTGGGGCCAGGCCGGGAGCCCCACCTGGGTCGGCAAGACCAGGATGCCGGCAGTGGACCGGGAGCGCTACGTCGAAGGAGGTCTCGCTCTTGTGGAACAGGTCCGCCGCGCCGTGCGCATCATCGCCCGGAAGGGGGGCTTCGACACCTCCAAGAAGCCCACCGAGCCGAGGCTCGTCCGCTCTCCCGGAGGTCCCGGCGGAGTGGTGGCGGTTCTCGCTGAACCCGGACGCGACAAGCTGCTGCGGGAGTTGCTCGGAGCCGCGGGCCTGTTGGCAGGCGAGATCAACGGTTCAACCGCCGTGGTACTCCCCGACGGCATGGGCGACTCGTCCGCCGGTCCTGTCATCGACTCAGAGTTCTTGGCGACCTACGGAGCCGACCACATCGTCCGTCTCGCCGGAGCAGCGCTCGAAGAAGACGTCGCGACTGGTCTGGCAACTTGGGCCGGCGATTGCCTGCCTTGGGCGATATTGACGCCCGGTACCTCCGCGGGCCGGGAGATCGCTTCACGGGTGGCCGCCCACCTCCAAGCGGGGCTGGTCGGTGACGCCGTGGAGTTCGACGTGGAGAACGGGCGCCTCGTGGCCTGGAAATCAGCTTTCGGCGGGCAGTTCATCGTTGCGGTTCACACCCGTACCCCGGTGCAGTTGGTGACGGTGCGCGCCGGTGTGCTGCCCGCGCCGGAGGGCCTTGCCCCCGGCGAGTTGAGAGTGCCCTCTGAAGAGATCGTCGAGGTCGTCCCGAGGGGCCGGGTCCAACTGACGGACCGTCGCCGCGACGACGACATCGACATCCTGGCCGATGCCGCGTCGGTCATCGCAGTGGGGCAGGGAGTCGACCCGGCCGACTATCCGAAGCTCGATCCTCTGGCGAGGCTCCTCGACGCTGAACTGGGCTGCACCCGCAAGGTCACAGACAACGGCTGGATGCCCCACGCTCGCCAGATCGGCATAACGGGACGCAGTATCGCACCACGACTGTTCGTCATGATCGGCGCCAGCGGCAAGTTCAACCACACCGTGGGTGTCCGTGGCGCCTCCTGCGTGCTGGCAATCACCAACGATCCAGCTGCGCCCGCTTGGGAGCACGCCGATGCCGGCATCCTCGGAGACTGGCAGGAGGTCCTGCCCCTCCTGGTCGCCGAGATCAAGAAACTCGGCGTGTGACGTGGACCAGATCTAGGCTGGGCGGGTGAACCGCGACACGGCGCTCAAGACACTGGGGCTGAAGCATGACGCGCAGAGAGACGACATCTCCGCGGCCTACCGCAAGCTGATTCGCAAGGCTCATCCGGATGTGGGCGGCGACACCGCGGTGGCCGCCCGGATCACCGAGGCGTACGCATGGTTGCAGCACTCAGCGCCGAGCACGGTTGCCTCCCCACGCACGTCGAAGGCCGCCCCGAGCGACGAGCGGCTCGTGCTGCTGCTGCCCCCGGGTGACGTCTTCGCCCGCCTCTGCGAGTTGGGCCAGAGGCTGGGCGAGTTGAGCTACCTGGACCCCCAGGCGGGAATCATGCAGGTGACCTTCACCGCCTTGAACTCTGTGCCTTGCCAACTCATGGCCACGGTCGTAGCGGGTTCAAACCCCGAAGAATCCCAGGTCGAGTTCACCCTCGAAGCACTGACCAACGCTGTACCACCGCCGATAGCGGCCGTCGTCAGCCACATGTTCGGCACCGGACGATCTTGGGAGTCCCGGTGAAGATCGTCGTAGACAGCGACAGGTGCACAGGACACGGCCGGCGACGAGCGTTACCGCCTCCTCGGCCAGGTCCACTAGCGGGTCATGCATCATCCTTCAATTGAGGACGACGTTACTAGACCCAGGGACAGTTGGAGTTGCGGTCTCCGTAGGCGTTGCCGGTGCGGTAGCGGTCGAGGGTGAACGGCTTCAACTCGTCTGGTTTCTGACCGTGGACGAGCATCTGGGCAGTGAGCTTGCCCACACCGATCATCTTGAACCCGTGGTTGGAGTCGGCGATGACCCAGGCGTTGTCGGCCACGTGGTCGAACACCGGCACGTTGTCGGGCGTGAAAGCGCCGATTCCGCCGTTGCGGCGTTCCTTGAAGTAGGGCCGCAGGTTCTCGAAGCGCTTGAAGAGCATCCCGAGGGTGGCGCAGTAGTAGTCGGCGAACCACTGCCCGGCCTGGTACACGTCGTTGAGGTGGCCGTAGGGTTCGACGGCGGCTTCGGGGCCGATCTTCACCGGGATGGTCCCGCCCTGGAGGCCCGGGGCGCCCACCCGTTCGGCTGCGTAGCGCACGTACGAGTAGAAGTTGTCCTTGAGCAGTCGGTTGTCGTCGCCGTACACCGGCGTGTTCATCAGTTCCACGTGCAGAACGGGCGAGTCCCGGTGACCGGCGGTCCGGAAGTCCACTCCTTCGGGCAGCAGGACCTCGCCTTCGAGCAGCCGCCAGTAGGTCCACATGTCCGTCTGCGGTTCAACGTGGCCGTCGGGGTATGCGACGTCGATGTGGGAGGGTCCGCCGAGCCACTCCCAGTGTTGGGGAGTCCAGGCGCCGGCGCCGACGACCACCTGCTCACAGGAGACGGATCCCTGATCGGTCTGCACTGCGGTTACCGAGCCGGAGGCATCGAGCGTGTAGCCGGTGACGGCGGCGCCGTAGACGCGTTGCACTCCCCACTGGCGGCACTTCTGGTCGAGCCCCCACACCGCCATGTGGGTGCCCGCGTAGCCGGAGCGGATCTCGTGGAGCACGACATCGCAGTTCTCTGTCTTGAAGTCGGGCCAGAGCCCGGTCAGGAAGGCGTGGGCCTCTGAACCGACGTACAGGTCCGACGGGTAGCCGCAGGCTGCCTGCGACGCCTGCAGTTTGACGTAGTCGGCCTCCTGGTTGGCCTCGCCGACAGAGACGTAGCCGACCTGCTGGAAACCGAAGTTCACGGGGTCTGACTCCCAGACTTCCACGCTGGCGCGCAGGATGGCATGCAACGGTTCGGTCATGTAGAGGTTGCGGATGCAGCCGCAGGCCAGGCCGGTGGCGCCCGCTCCGGGGCCCTGCTTGTCGATCAGCACGACATCGCTGCCCCTTCCCTTGCCGGAGCGTTCAAGGTACATGGCGAGGTGGTAGGCGCTCGACAGTCCGTGGACACCGGCGCCGACCACCACGAAACGGGCGCTTGCCGGCAGTCCGACGGTGTCGAACACCGGAATCACCGCGGGGTTCGCGGCGCGCCCGTCGGTCTCGGGAGGCAGCGGCCGGTCGGCGAAGGGGTACCACTGGTTGTGCTCGGTGGGGTTGGGGACGGTGGGGTTGGGGACAGTGGGGGTCATCTGTTCTCCTGTTCTGGTTCAATCGTTTGGTTGTTCGTCAGCGGACGGGTCAGGGTAGTCGGCGCCGGGCGTCCGCCGTATCAGCGGGACGCCCGGTCGGTATGCGAGATGGTGTCGGCTCGGCGTGTTGAAGCGGAGATCCAGGCGGTGGTGCTCTCGGTACCCCAACCAGCAGATTCGTGGGAGAGCATCCTGAACGCTGCTTCCTGGGGCCAGTTTCGGCAGGTCGGCGTCGATCCTCTCGGGGCTGTTGCAGCTCGGCCTGATCGGCTGTGACTCTGAGTTGCGTTGTTGGTCATTGCGCGGCGTCTCTCCGTGTCGGCAACTCGTCCGTTCGACTCCCGTCGACGATTGGCCTACGAGTGTTTGTACTGTAGCCGCCACTCATCTATGGGCTGACAATCAGGCCCGCCGAACACCGACTGCTGCTGACGAACACCAGTTGCAACGCATCGACCATAGATTTCAAACGATGACAAGGTCGACGACAGCGCAAGACTCAGACTCAACTGGACCACACTTCTCGGCCCACGGTCGTGTAGGTGATCCGGCGCTAGTAGGCTCCGGTGTTTCTCCCAGACGAGTACGAAGGGGTTCGGCCGTTGTTGCCCGAAGAACTTAAAGGCGCCTACTCGGTTATCGCCAAGAACTACGCTTGGACCTGGTCAAATCAAGCGGCGCAGGTGCTGAGCCGACTCCCTGGGGCCTCCAATGGTGACCATCCCCTGACTGCTGTTGAGCGGGTGACACCCGCTGACTGGGCCGAACTCGCCGGCGACGCCGAAACGGTTGCGGTGGTATCGCAGGTGAGCAGCGAGATCGCCGCGCTCGAAGCGGATTCGACAATTGCTCCTGACATCGCCTACTTCTCGCCCGAGTTCGGCATCGCCGATGTCTTGGCGCAGTATTCGGGCGGCCTCGGTATTCTCGCGGGTGACCATCTCAAGGCTGCCGGCGACCTCGATATCCCGCTGTGCGGTGTGGGGTTGTTCTACCGCGAGGGGTTCTTTCGCCAGAAGATCGTCCAGCAGTCCCAGCGCGAATACTATGAGCGCCAGGATCCCGAGAGTCTCGGCGCCACCGACACCGGGATCGTGGTCACCGTGCCCCTCTTCGGGCGCGACGTTGCGGCTTGCGTATGGCGGATGAGCGTCGGCCGGATTCCGCTGATCCTCCTCGACACCGACGTCGACGCCAACATTGAATCCGACCGCAGAATCACCGATCGGCTCTACAGCGGTGACCGGCGGCACCGGCTGGCCCAGGAGACCGTGCTCGGGGTCGGCGGAATGCGCGCGCTGGCGGCGCTGGGATGGAACGTCCCTGTGCTCCACCTCAACGAGGGGCATGCGGGCTTCTTGATTCTCGAACTGCTCGACCGGGAGATCCGCACAGGTGCCACCCTCGACGAGGCGACCAGAGCCATCGAGCCGCGGCTGGTCTTCACAACGCACACGCCGGTACCCGCCGGGATCGACCGGTTCGGCAAGCCGCTCATCGGACCGCTGCTGAAGTATTGGGCCGACCGCTGGAAGGTTCCGGTGGAAACGCTACTGGCGTTCGGCCACGACCCTGACGATGAACGCGACCGGTTCAACATGGCGGCACTTTGCCTGCGTTTTGCCGGCCGCACCAACGGTGTGTCGAAGCTCCACGGCAAAGTCAGCCGAGAACTGTTCGCCTCGATACCGGGCGGCAGGGAGATCGGATCGATAACCAACGGCGTGCACGCCCGCACCTGGGTCATGCCCGAAACCCAGGAGACCTTCGACAAGGTCCTGGGCCCGGGCTGGACCCACGGCGACAAGGCCGCATGGGAACGGATCGAAGACCTCGACGACGACACGGTCCGCTCGCTGCGCTACGAAGGCATCGGGCTGCTGGATGCACAGGCCCGCGATCGTCTCGGTGTTCCCCTCGATCCCGACGCGCTCACCATCGGCTTCGCGCGCCGCTTCGCGACCTACAAACGGGCCACTCTGCTGCTGCGCGAACTCGATCGTCTGTGTGCTCTCCTCGCCGACGACGAACGTCCCGTCCAGTTCGTGTTCGCAGGCAAGGCCCATCCCGCGGACACCGAGGGCAAGCAGCTTCTGCGCGAGATCGTCAGGTTCAGCCAGTCGCCGGCCTCGCAGCAGCGGTTCGTCTTCATCCCCGGCTATGACATTGCCGTTGCCAAAGCAATGTACGCAGGCTGTGACGTCTGGCTCAACAACCCGGTCCGTCCCCATGAAGCCTGCGGAACGAGCGGTGAGAAGGCAGCGTTGAACGGAGGGCTCAACTTCTCGATCAGCGACGGTTGGTGGGATGAGATGGCCGACGGCCGCAACGGCTGGACGATCGAGTCGAGCGATGATCCGGATCCCGAGGCGCGCGACGATGCCGAAGCAGCCGCGATCCTCGATCTTCTCGAGGATCAGATCGTCCCGGAGTTCTTCGACGACGGACAACCCTGCTCGAAACTCTGGATCGCGCGGATGCGCCACGGGTGGCGCACGCTCGGCGCCCGGGTGACTGCCGGACGGATGGTCTCGGAATACGAACGGAGGCTGTACCGGCCGGCGCTCGAGGAGGCCCGACGACTGTGAGCGTGTGGCCTGGTCGCCCGTACCCGCTCGGCGCGACTTTCGACGGTCAGGGAACCAACTTCGCAGTCTTTTCCGAGGTTGCAGACCACATCGAGGTTTGCCTCTTCTCCCCTGACGGACACGAGCGGCGCCTGCGGCTCCCCGAAGTCACAGCTTTCGTCCACCACGGTTACGTCCCCGGCGTTGGACCGGGCCAACGCTACGGATTCCGGGTGTCCGGCCCTTGGAATCCGAGCCGGGGGTTGTGGTGCAATCCGGCGAAGCTGCTGGTCGATCCCTATGCCAAGGCGATCACCGGAGATCTCCGTTGGGGTCCCGAGGTCTACGGTTTCGACCCCGAGGACCACACAGTGCCCGACCACACGGCAGTGCCCGACCACGCAGTGCCCGACCACGCAGTGCCGGACCATCGCGACAGCGCAGCGTTCATGCCCAAAGCGGTGGTCGTCGACCCGGCCTTCGACTGGGGGGACGACTGCGCACCGGACACGCCGCTCCATCGCACGGTCCTCTACGAAACCCACGTACGCGGTATCTCGATCACCCATCCCGATGTGCCCGAAGAGTTGCGGGGCACCTACGCAGCGATGGCCTCAGAGCCGGTGCTTGAACACTTGCTCTCACTGGGGGTGACCGCCGTCGAGTTCCTGCCGGTCCACCACTTCGTGTCAGAGCACACGCTTGTCGAGAAGGGCTTGAGCAACTACTGGGGCTACAACACGCTGGGCTTCTTCGCACCTCACGGGCCGTACTCGGCAAGCGGCGACACAGGCGAGCAGGTCGTCGAGTTCAAGGCGATGGTCAAAGCACTGCACCGGGCCGGAATCGAAGTGATCCTCGACGTCGTCTACAACCACAGCGCCGAAGGGAACCGTCTCGGCCCGCTGTTGTCGTTCAAGGGCTTCGACAACCGCTCCTACTACCATCTCAACCCCGACAATCAGGCTGAATACGTCGATTTCACCGGCACCGGCAACACCTTGAACATGGGCAGTGCCCAGTCGCAGCAGGTGATGATGGACAGCCTTCGGTACTGGGTCCTCGACATGCACGTCGACGGCTTCCGCTTCGACCTCGCGCCTGCTCTGGCGCGCAGCCTCCACCACGTGGACCGCCTCTCCTCTTTCTTTGATCTCATCCACCAGGACCCGGTCATCAACCAGGTCAAGCTGATCGCGGAACCGTGGGACGTCGGACCGGGCGGTTACCAGGTCGGCGGCTTCCCCCCGAAATGGTCGGAGTGGAACGCCGAGTACCGCGACGACGTCCGCGAATACTGGCGCAGCGAACATGAGAGCTTGCCCGACCTCGCCACCCGCCTCACCGGCAGCTCCGACCTGTACGCCGCATCTGGGAGACGCCCCTCCGCGAGCATCAACTTCATCACGGCCCATGACGGTTTCACACTGGTCGACCTGGTGGCGTACGACCACAAGCACAACGAGGCCAACGGAGAGGCCAACCGAGACGGCGAGTCCCACAATCGATCCTGGAACTCCGGGGTCGAGGGTCAGACACGGGACCGCTCGATACTGCAGGTCCGCAATACACGAAGGCGATCGATGCTGGCGACCCTGTTGCTGTCCCAGGGCGTACCGATGCTCTTGGGCGGCGATGAACTGGGACGCACCCAGAGTGGCAACAACAACGCCTACGCCCAGGACAATGAGGTGTCATGGTACGACTGGGACAGCGTCGACGACGAGTTCCTTGCCTTCACCAGACGACTGATCGCGTTCAGAGCCGCCCATCCGGTGTTCCGACGCAGGCACTGGTTCAAAGGCGAGCCAGTCGATGGCCACGAAATCGACGACATGATCTGGTTCACAGCAGACGGTGCTGAGATGACCCGCCATGACTGGGAGACCGGCCACAATCTCTCGGTAGCGGTGTTCTTGAACGGTGAAGCGATCACCGCTGTCGGGTCGCGTGGTGAACGGGTGGTCGACGACAGTTTCTTGATGCTGTTCAACTCGAGTCCGCACCCGGTGGACTTCACGCTGCCTGCCCGTCTCGGCGACTTCAGGTGGCATACAGAGATCGATACCGCTGAGTACGACCATGCGGGACCAGTGCGTTCGGGCTCTAGGATCAACCTCGGCGCGTGGGCGCTGACGGTGCTCCGCAGGGAGGGGCCGACATGAGAGTGCTGCTGGCAGCAGCGGAGATGGCTCCGGTCGCCCGGGTGGGCGGACTGGCCGAAGCCGTCAGCGGCCTCGTGCGGGCTCTACGGGACCGAGGCGTCGAGGTTGAGGTCGTGCTGCCCGACTACGGGGACCTGAACCTGCAACGCCAGTCCGAGACCGAGCTCGAGTCTCCCTGGTGGACGGGCCCGACCCGCCTCCGCAGCGGGCGCCACAGCACAGCGGGAAACCTCTCGCTGGTCGACGTTGCCGGCATGGCCCGCCCGCATCCCTATATCGACGAGCACGGTCAGGGCTGGCCCGACAACGACCACCGCTTCATGGCTTTTGCCGCCGCTGTCGCCACCCTCACCAGACGCCGAAAGCCCGATGTCCTGCACCTCAACGACTGGCACAGCGCAGCCGCGTTGGGGATGCTCGCGGCGCCGCCGCCGACGGTCCTCACCATCCATACGCTGGGTTACCAGGGCCACGCCCCGCGCACCTGGCTCGAGCACCTGCCGGTCGGGACCCATCACTTCTCCTGGTACGAGGGCTGCAACCCGCTGGCAGGCGCGATCGCTCTGGCCGACCGGGTGATCGCGGTCAGCCCCAACTATGCACGTGAGATCCTCACTCCCGAGGGCGGCATGGGTCTCGACGGGCGGCTCAATGCGATAGGTGACCGTCTGGTGGGCATCCGCAACGGGATCGACACCACGACTTGGAGTCCGCTCACAGACCCGCTGATCGCAGTCACTTTCGACACGGACGACCTTTCTGGGCGTGAAGCGTGCCGCGACCAGCTGATCGAACGCGTCGGCTGGTCGGAGCCCAGACCCCCGATCGTGGCAGCGGTGACCCGTCTGGTCGACCAGAAGGGAATCGACCTCCTAGTCGAGGCGGCCCGGTATCTCCACGGCATGCCGGCCCGGCTCGCCGTCCTCGGCGCGGGGGACGCTTCTCTGGCTGCCTCCCTGCACGAGTTGGCGAGCGATCATCCCGAGCGTGTCTTCTTCGCCGAGGGTTACGACGAAGCGCTGGGCCACGCACTGTTCGCGGGGTCGGACCTGTTCGTCATGCCCAGCCGGTTCGAGCCGTGCGGTCTGGCACAGATGCAGGCCATGAGCTACGGGTCGTTGCCGGTGGTCACAGATGTGGGAGGGTTGCACGACACCGTCGTCGACGCCGACGAGCACAGCGGTGGAACCGGTTTCGTAACCGACGTGAGCGTCAGCGGGATCGTCGATGGACTCCATCGAGGCGTGCGCTCACTGCGCAACGCCAACCGTCGGCGCGCCGTTCAGAAACGAGGAATGTCGATCGACTGGTCATGGGACTCACCTGCACGCCAACACATCGAGCTCTACCAAGAACTGCTCGACGGACGCGCCTGAAGCACTCCCTGAAGACGTGCGCGGATTGAGTACCGCGGGTCCGCTGAGACCTGTTGCCTCCCGCTCCTGTTCGCTGCGCTCACGGGCCGCTAGGCCGCGGGCGGGCCGCTCGGGCCACGGCCTCGTACCGTACGGGCCGCGTTGACTCACCTATTCGCTCGGCCCCGTTGGCCCGCAACCGCGTGCGGGACCAACTCGCTCGGCCGCTCAGACCACGACCGGCTGCGCTTTGGCCAAGACCACTACACCGCCCTCAGAGACGGTGTAGTGCTCACGGTCGTGTTCGAGGTCGTGTCCGAGCGTGACTCCCGGGGGCACGACCACGTTCTTGTCGAGGACCGTTCCACGCACACGCGCGCCTTCGCCGACCTTCACTCCGTCGAGTAGCACTGAGCGCTCGATCACGGCCCCCGCTCCGACAGCAACATCGGGTGAGAGCACCGAGTCAGTGACCTCGGCCCCCACCACGATCGCTCCGTTGCTGATGATTGAACGTCGCAGGTCGGAGGGGCCGTGGTCGCCGTGGTCGTCGATCTTGGCGGGCGGGAGGGTGCGACCCAAGGTGTAGATGGGCCACTCGCTGTTGTACAGGTCGAAGGCCGGGTCATGGCCGACCAGGTCCATATGGGCCTCGTAGTAGCTGTCGATCGTGCCGACGTCGCGCCAATAGTGGGGCCGGCCTATCTGGCCTGGAACTCGATTCTGCGTGAAGTCGTAGACCGAGGCTCCGCCCTTGGCGACCATCATCGGGATCAGGTCTCCCCCCACGTCGTGGCCGGTCGTTTCTGCGTTCTCGTTCTCGTGCAGCAACTCGACTAGAGTGTCGGTGGTGAAGACGTAGTTGCCCATTGACGCCAGGATTCTGTCGGGGTCGTCCTGGAGTCCCCGGGTCTCGTCGCTCGGTGGCTTCTCGAGGAACTCTGCGACGTCGGATCCCTCCCCCAGCGTGATGACGCCGAACTGGTCGGACTGCTCGCGGGGAACCCTTATCCCGGCGACCGTGACCCCGGCGCCGGAATCAATGTGGTGCTCGAGCATCTGCACGGGGTCGATCCGGTAGATGTGGTCGGCGCCGAACACGAAGACATAGTCGGGTTGTTCATCGTCGATCAGGTTCAGGTTCTGCAACAGCGCGTCGGCCGAGCCCAGGAACCACCGTGGACCTCGACGCATCTGCGCCGACACCGAGGTGACGTAGTTGCCCAGCACCGCGCTCAGACGCCAGGTGAGCGAGAGGTGGACGTCGAGGCTGTGGCTCTTGTACTGGGTCAACACGACGATCTTGCGGTAGCCGCCGTTGGCCAGGTTCGAGAGCGGGAAGTCGATCAGCCGATAGTGCCCACCGAAGGGAACCGCCGGTTTGGCGCGGTCATTGGTGAGAGGCGCCAGTCGTTTGCCCTCCCCGCCGGCCAGGATGATGCTGAGAATCTTCGGGCGGCGGTCTTGGAAGGGCACGGGTCTACTCCTGGGTTCGAGAGTCTGTTTGGTTGAAGACGAAGACGCTGACAGCGAGCGGGCCGAGGGTGAGCACGACAGACAGGTTCTGGCCATGGCTCGGGACTGGTTCGGTTGAGCGGTCGTTGTTGGTCACGCCACTGCCGCCGTACTCGACCGCGTCGGAGTCAAGCACAGCGTTCCAAGAACCGGCGAGTGGCACACCGACGCGGTAGTTGTGAAGGGGAACGGGCGTGAAGTTGGCGACTATGAGCGCCGGCTGCGCACCCGGTGCGCTGCGCAGGTAGGCGTACACGCTGTTGGACGCGTCGTCGCCGATGATCCAGGCGAATCCGTCTTCTCTGCAGTCGCCGCGGTACAGGGCCGGATGCGACCGGTAGAGCCGGTTCAGAGCCGAGACGTAATCCTTCAGTAGCGCTTTGTCGGGGTCGGCGAGGCTCGGCCAATCGAGTTCCGATTCGTGGTTCCACTCCCCCGCCACTCCGAACTCGGCTCCCATGAACAGCAGTTTCTTGCCGGGAACCGTCCATTGATAGCCCAGCAGGAGCCGCAAATTTGCGTGTTTCTGCCAGTTGTCGCCCGGCATTTTTGTCAGCAGCGAACCTTTGCCGTGTACGACTTCATCATGCGATAGCGGTACCAGATAGTTCTCTGAGGCTTGGTAAACGCTTCGGAAGGTCAGTTCGTTGTGGTGATAGCGACGATGGACCGGCTCGCGTCCGAAGTATTGGAGCGTGTCGTGCATCCAGCCCATGTCCCACTTGTAACCGAAACCGAGCCCGCACGCGTCGACGGGAGTGGTGACCCCGCCCCATGCGGTGGACTCTTCGGCGATGACCTGGATGCCGGGATGCTCCTTGTACAGCGAACGGTTGAGTTCCTGCAGGAAGCTCACCGCTCCAAGGTTCTCATTTCCTCCGTGTTCGTTGGGGATCCACTCCCCCTCGGCGCGTGAATAGTCTCGGTACAGCATTGAGGCCACCGCATCGACCCTGATCGCGTCGACGTGATATCGACTCACCCAGAAGTGCGCGCTCGACAGCAGGAAGCTGCGGACTTCGTTGCGGTCGTAGTTGAAGATGCAACTGTTCCAATCGGGGTGGAAGCCCAAACGTGGATCGGAGTGCTCGTACAGGCAGGTGCCGTCGAAGTTGCCCAGAGCGTGGGCGTCGGACGGGAAGTGCGACGGTACCCAGTCCAGGATCACTCCGATTCCGGCTCGGTGCAGCAGATCGATCATGGCCATGAAGTCGTACGGGCTGCCGTAACGGGCTGTTGGAGCGAAATATCCGGTGGTTTGGTACCCCCATGATCCGTAGAACGGATGCTCGGTGACGGGGAGCAGCTCAACGTGGGTGAAGCCCATCTCAGTGGCGTAGTCGGCCAGCTGTGCGCCGATGGCACAGTACCCGCCTGGTTCGTAACGCCAAGAACCGAGATGCAATTCATAAATCGAGACTGGAGCATCAGAATCCAGGAGCGATCCGCGGTTGGCCATCCATTCTTCGTCTCCCCAGTCATAGCTGAGGTCGGTGATGATCGATGCGGTCTGCGGGGGTTCTTCGAATGCGAACCCGAACGGGTCGGCTTTGTCGAAGGCGTTGCCTCGGCTTGGCTGTATCCGGTACTTGTAGCACTGCCCGAGTTCTGCTTCGAAGGACCCTCGCCACACGCCGGAGGGATCAGGGTCGAGCGCAAAGCCGTTGTCTGTTCGCCAGTTGTTGAAGTCGCCGACTGCATGCACGGTCCGAGCGCTCGGAGCCCAGACTCGAAATGTCACAGTTCCCTCAAGATGATGCGCGCCGAGCACTTCGTATGCGGCGTTGTGAGTTCCACCATTGAACGACCAGGCGTCCTCTGAGGTGAAGTCTCGGCCTAGTTCGCTCATGAAGCCGGTTGCACGGAGGAACTCGAGAGTTCTCCGTCATGGCCCGACTTGGTCGTGTCGATATGGGACATCACAAGAGAAGATAACATGCTCGGGTTGTCGTCTGCGATCTGTTTTGGGGGGCTCAGATGAAAATTGCCGTGTTGACTGGCGGGGGCGACGTCCCAGGGCTGAATCCTTGCCTGAAGACTGCGGTCAACCGAATCTGCGACAACGGATCCGAGGTGGTCGGGATACGCCGCGGTTGGGGCGGACTGGTTGATGCAGATCCCAACGATGAGGAGTCTCTGGCAGCCAACACCATGGTGTTGAACCCTGGCGTGGTTCGCAAGATTGATCGCACCGGCGGCACGTTTCTGCACACTTCGCGCAGTAACCCGGGACGCGTGCCTGATGCAGATGTTCCACCGTTCTTGCGCTCTGCCCACTCCGGCGACGGACCGCACGATCTGACAGCGAACGTGTTGGCGGTCCTTGAGGCCCTCGGCGTCGACGCGCTGATAGCGATCGGGGGTGACGACACTTTGTCCTATGCGCTGAGGATGCACGATGAAGGCGTGCCTGTCATCGCGATTCCCAAGACGATGGACAACGACGTGCACGGAACCGACTACTGCATCGGCTTCTCTACCGCGGTGAGTCGAGGCGTCGACTTCATTCACAGTCTGCGAACCAGCACCGGCTCCCATGAACGCATCGCGTTGGTTGAATTGTTCGGCCGCTACTCGGGTGAGACTTCTTTGATCACCGCCTATCTCGCCGGTGTCGACCGGGCGCTGATCTCAGAGGTTCCCTTCGATATCGACCGGTTGGCCGAGTTGGTGATGAAGGACAAGTCGGACAACCCGTCGAATTATGCGATGGTCACCGTGTCTGAAGGCGCATCTCTTGAAGGTGGAGAAGTCCACTTGTCAGGTGAAGCCGATGCATACGGCCATCGCAAACTCGGGGGTATCGGCGCTACCACCGGAGCTTTGTTGACCGAACGTACTGGTGAGGGCATCATCTTGCAGGAAGTCGCCTACCTGATGCGTTCGGGTCGTCCCGACAGCCTTGATCTGATGGTTGCTTCCAACTATGCGGTGATGGCTTCGAATTTGGCCCTCGATGGTGTCTCCGGGCGGATGGTCGCTCTGCAGCGTGGTGTCTACACCAATGTTGACGTGTCGGTCACCGGCGAAGGCGCCAAGCGTGTCGATGTTGAAGAACTGTACGACAGCGGGCAGTACCGCCCATTGCTTCGCCATGTTGTCGGCAAACCGATGTTTCTGTACTGAAACCTCACGCCATCCCGCCCGCTGGTGCGGCACCGGCGCCGTAGCGCTCTCATCGGGCGAAGGCACCGCCGATCCCGTCAAACACCGGCTCGACTTCAGAGGCAACCGGCGTATCAACAGCGTGCTGAACATCGCGTCGGTCACCCAAGCCCGACAACAACCCCAAGCAACCGCCTACCTCACCCGAAAAACCAGAGAAGGCAGGGTGAATCAGTTGACTTTGGGTTGGTTTTGTGTATTGTTTGGTTGTCGGTTACTGTTTCTAGAGTTGTTTCTAGAGTTGTTTCTAGAGTTTGTGAGGTTTTGTTATGTTGTTGACGTCTTGTAGACCTCCGGGGGGGGGGGGGTTGTTGATGTTTTTGGGTGTTTGAGGCGTGTGTGGTTCCGGGTTGTTGTTGGTGTTGTGGTTTGTGGTTTGGTTGTTGTTGGTTCGGTGTTGTTGTCGGGGGGTCCGGCGTCTGCTGAGTGCGGTGCTCGTCCTGGTAGTGTTGGTCCGCCGCGTGTGGTGTTGTCCAGTGCGCCTGCGGAGGTGGTGGTGGGCGAGACGTTCTCGGTGACGGTCAACCTGACCGGTGTTTATTTGTGCGACCCGGCTTACGGCGGGTCGGCTCGCAGGGCCGTGGGGGGTCACACGGGTATAGCGAACGGTGTGTCCGGGTCGGTGCCTGTTCAGGTGTGGCACGGCGTCGGCAACGCGCATTTGTTCGGGATCGTGAACGTTGTCTATTTCGGTTCGGGCAGGGTCGAGCCGGTCGATCCGATAGCGGCGAGGAAGTGGATCCGTTTCAGCCATGCCGATCTTGCTGCGGGTGTGGGTGTCACGTTCAAGGCGTTGACCAGCACCGATTACCGTGTCGCGGGTCTGTCGGAACCGGAGGAGGGCCTGTCTAGGGGGGTGATCCGTTTCGAAGCTCAGACGTTGGGTCGTTCTAGGGGTGTGGGTCTTTCTAGGGGTGTGACTGTGACTGTGGTTCCGTCCCCGTCGGTTGTTGATGTGGAGGTGGATGTGGATCCGTCTACTGACGTGGCGCGTCCGGCGACGGGGAGTGTGCGGGCTGTTCATGAGGAGACTTGTCGTTGGAATCTGTCTGGTGATGGTTGTTTCGATGTCGGTGAGGGGGGTTCTGAGGTTTACAGGCTGCGTTTGCGTAAACGGCCGAAGATGGGCGACACGTTGGTGGTGACGCCGTTGCAGGCAGCGATGAACGGCAGCGCAGACTTGGTGTTCTCACCGTCGTCTGTGAGTTTCACTGACAGCGACTGGAACGTCTGGCAGACGGTCACGGTCACTGCGCCTCATGACGTCGACACTCGTTGGGGGGAGTTCAGGATCGAGCATCGTTTCTCTCCGAACTTCGGTGAACATGATGATCCGACTGCGCGTAGTTTCAGCCGGTTCCATGGTCGGGTCGTCGACGACGACCGGGTGGAGATGGTCGTCAAGGACAGTGAGGGCAGGGTCGTGGGCGCGGGTGGCCTTTCTGACAATCTGTCGTTGTTGGCGGGTTCTGAAACGTTCGTCACTGTGGAGTTGACTCACGAACCCACCGACACGCACACGGTGAGAGCGACCGCGAGGGACCTCGACGGCGCGACGCGTCCGCCTGTGGGTTTGCGGCATCCGTCGCATCCGCAGTTCCGTGCCGATCATGCGAACCCGAGCCCTGCCCTGATAGCAGACATCCGCAGTTACATAGCAGAGACCCGGTTCGGTGAAGCGCATGTGAACCGTTGGAAACGGGTGCTTGAAACGTTGGGTGTCGAGGATTATCCGGGTCTTGAGCCGTTGACGTTGGCAGAAGCGTTCCGCAACACGGGGCGCCGTATGGCTCCGGTGCTCGAGTTGTTGACGGCTCAGCAACGCGGCGGGTACCCGTTGCACTCGTTGAACTACAGTTCCACCGGTATCCAGTTCACACGTTGGAACTGGAACACCCCCCAAAAGATCATCATCCGGCGTTGGGCCGGCGCGACCGACCCCCGATGCCTCAACCTGCCTGTTGAGGAGACTGCTGTGGGGGCCTGCTGGAAGATCGGCCTGTCGCTGGTCGGCAACGGCTTGAAACAGGCACAGACCCTCTATCTGGGAATGCCAGAGCCCGGCGACGCGCTGCAAGTCAACCTCGACTTCGACAAAGACACAGTCACAGAAGGCGACACGGCACGCCTATGGGCAACCCTCACAGCCCCCAACCCCAACAGCGAGGCCATAAGGATCACCCAAGGCGTAAGAACCGAATCCACCATCGGTTTCTTTGAATACCGTTTCGAGCCGCGGGGGGGATATATTTTCATCGCTCCGGGCGAGCGCCGCGGTTTTTCTACTCTTACTGCACGCACAGACTCGGTGGCAGAACCCGACGGCGAGACCGTGATCGTGTTCCAAGGCATTCACCGCGGGGGTGTCCGTACCAACCATAACGACCGTGCCAGGATCCTTGTCGTTGATCCGCCGCCGTCCACGTCGCCGCAGGTTCTGGCGGCGGCGCCTTCTCTGACTCTGGCCAGTAACACGGGTTCGGTTTCAGAGGGCGGCGACGTGGTGTTCACGGTGAGGGCTGATCCTGTGCCGCAGCTCGACACCACAGTCAATGTGTTCGTCGCTGAGGAGATGGGAGACGGCCTCGACTACATCGGTTCGGGCGAGGCTTTCCAGGTGACGATCCCGGCCGGTCAAGGATCGGTCGACCGGCGGTTCACGGCATATTCCGACAACACGAAACTCGCCGACGGCACCATCGTCGCAAGGGTCAACACCGGCGACGGTTACACCCTCGGCGACCCGCACAGTGTCAGCATCGACCTGCTCGACGACGACGAAGCAGCCCCTGTACCGGAAATCACCGTCACCGCTGCCCACGGCAGCGTCGCCGAAGGCGACACGGCAGTGTTCACCCTCACCGCTGCCCCGGCGCCCGCAGACGGCTTGCCGGTGACGGTCACGATCACCGCGAACGGCGATTACGGTGCTGTCACAGGCAGCCGCACAGTCACAGTCCCAGCCGCCGGTTCTGCACAGTTGCTGGTCGCGACCTCCGATGACGCCACAGACGAACCCGACGGTTCAGTGACAGTCACAATCAACGCCGGCGACGGCTACACAGTGTCGGCCACGCAAACAACCGGCACCGTCGACGTGACAGACAACGACAACCCACAACCACAACCGGCACCACAACCGGCACCGACACCGCAACCGGCGCCCCAACCCGAACCAGCACCCGAACCGGTGCCGCAACCAACACCGGCACCACAGCCGGCACCGCAGCCGGCACCCCAGCCGGCGCCGACCCGGGCACCAGCACTGCAACCGGCGCCGCAACCAGCACCGCAACCAGCGCCGGTGGTGGAGCCGGTCGTCTTGACAGTCTCAGACGCCGAAGCGACAGAAGGCCGAACCCTCGACTTCGTCATCACCTTGAACCGGGCAGCACGAACACCCGTCGAGATCACCTACAGCACCCTGCGCGGCGAAGCCACCGACGACGACTACACCCACACCGTCGGCACCATCACCATCAACGCCGGCGAAACCCGCAGAACCGTCCGCATCCGAACAACAGCCGACGACATCAACGAACAACCAGAACGAATGATCCTCTACCTGGTCTCCGTCGACGGCGCCGAACCCGACCGACGCAGCGCCACCGGCACCATCAACAACAACTGACCACCGAGACAAGACGCTGCTTGGCTGCTCAGTTCGACCCGTCCTTCGTCTCCCGTCCATCAACAACTGACCACCGAGACAAGATGCCGTTGACGCAGCCGCTGACGCAGCAGCGGGCTGCGCAGCCGACACGCCCGGGACTGCCCGGCCGTCCCGACTTCTGAACCCGTCAGCAGAACCTGACAGACCAGACCCGCCGACAAACCCTCAGCGCCGGTTGTCGCCGGCTTAAGTCAACATGCCGTGGACACGCTCGTAGGCGCGGATGTGCTGAACCCCACGCCCTCGCTGCGCACGCAAGCAACCAGCAACCCAGCCCAGTCCCCCATCGCCCCCCAACAGCCCCAAGCGGACGATAACGTCTACAAGCGTGGTAGAGCCTGTTCAAGACCCCAGTTGTCGAGTGAAGAGGTGACCATGGCGTTCGAGTTCGTCGTTCACACCCGCCAAGCGGAGTAGATGCCAGAACAAGGCCATGTTGCTCGACACGACCGGAATACCGACCCTGTCCTCGAAATCAGCCGCGCTTCTGAAGACTCGCAGACTCGTACACGACACGAACACGCCCTCGCAGTCCGGGTCGACCACCGCACGGACCCCATTGAGGACAGACGCCTCGTCGATGCGGGCAACAACGAGATCGCTGGGTTCCAGAAACGAACCTACCGCACAAACAGCTATCCCGACCTCCGCGAAGTGCTCGACTATCGACCCGGTGACATCGGCCGAATAAGGGGCGAGCACCGCGATGCGACTCACCCCCAACGCCTCGAAAGCCGCTGTCGCGGCCGAGATCGGAGTTGTGCAGGCCACGCCCGGATGAACGCTGTGAATGGCAGCGGTTACCCCGTCGACACCGATGAGCGCAGCCGCTGAGGTGCAGCCGTAACCGATGGCATCGAACCCGAGAACGTTCGGCAGCAATCCCGCCGCGACGGGTAGGTGTTGCTCCATTTCGGTCAGGGTTGCCGGTGTCACCTCGGTGTTGTTGGGAATTCGCGAGTGATAGAAGTCGACGCCTTCGAGGTCGAGAATCCGAGCTTCGGCTTCGATGGTCTGGTCGCTCTGTAGAACGATCAAGCCGAGACGCGCCCGCGATCCGTAACCCTCGTCGGTCTCGAAAGCCAACGGCGCCAGATCCGGTGCGGTCACGGCGCAGCCCCACCCGCCCTGGCTTGTTGAGAGAAGAACGATGCACCGGTCGGCACTTCGGGAAAATCCATCTCATATGCTGAGCAGCGGACACGGTCGGTGCGAACCCCGCGCACGACTTCGCCTTCGTAGCGGCTTGGAATGTGGTTGACCTGCAAGGGTTTGGAGTCCTCAGCGCGGTACTCGCAGATGAACAGCGTTCGGGGTTCATCTGAAGTGTTGGGGGCCGACCCGTGCAACAGGCGGGTGTGCATCAAACACGCCGAGCCTGCGGGACCGTACACCGCCACGGAGTCGGCAACGTGAGCGGCCTCCACCTCGGCGCTTACCGCGCCGGTGAAGACTCCGTCGTGCCAATGATCGAACAATTCGGCTCGATGTGTGCCGGGCGCGACCCTCAAAGGCCCGTTGTCGAGGGTCACGTCATCAAGGAAGAACAGCACCGCGATGAGGTCTTCGTTGGTGTGCGGCTGAAACATGAAGTCCTGATGGAACCGCACTTCGGTTGCGGAACCCGGGTGCTTGGCGTTGAGTTTCGAGTTGTTGTATTCGATGTCGGGACCGATGAGTTGAACCGCCGCGTCGAGGGCCCGGTTGTCGCGCATGACATTGAGGTAGGCGTCGGAGACGTCGACCGGAGACGCTACTCGGCGCAGAGCAGGACGCTGGGGGGTGTGGTCGCGCTCAAGGTCGAAGCGGGCTCGACCGGCCGGCGTGTCGCCGTAGGGTTCGGTGTGCCCACGGCTTTCCTCGACCCAGGCTTCAAAATCCTCCACGATCGCCGCGAGTTGCTGCGGTGTCAGTGCGTTCTCGACGAAGACGTGGCCATCGGCCCAGTAGGCTTCCGTCTCCTCGGTGGAAAGAACTTCGTCGGGCATCAGATGACAGGCAGTTCGGGCACAGCGCGGCGGCTGAGCAGCTCGGGGCCGTCTGAGCGTACGACCAGGTTCTCCTCGTGAACCATCACCTTGCCAGGCTCCCATATCAAGGAGGGTTCAATTGTCAGCACCATGTTCTGTTCAATGACCGTGTCGTCGTCTGCTGTGATCGAAGGCCATTCGGTGACCTGCGTGCCGAGACCGTGGCCCGTGCGCCCGACGCCGGAGCCCAACGAACCATAGTGCTTCAACACTCTGCTCATTGCGGTGAACACATCGGATGTGGTGGCGCCGGGTCGAACCACTTCAAGACCCGCCTCTGTGGCCTCCCACACAGCCTTGTAGGCGTCGCAGGCACGGCTGTCGGCACTGGTGAAGGCGAAGTTGCGGTCGAAGTCGCTGAAGTATCCGTCGAAGGTCGAGCCCGTATCGAAGATCAGCATGTCACCGTCGTCGATCCGGCGATCAGACGGTTGCCGGATGATATCGTCGATGCCGCCGGGGCCGGTCGCGCCGACCAGGTAGGGAACGTCGTCTGCGCCCAGACGGAGGATCTCCGCACGGAACGCAGTGAACGCCTCACGCTCGGTCATGCCCGTGGACAACAGTTCGGGGAGTTCGTCGAAGGCCTCGGACACCACACCGCAGATGTAGCGGTGCTTTTCGACCTCGCGCTCGCTCTTGACCATGCGCAATCCACGGATGACGTCGGTTGCATCGACGAAGTCGCCCAACATCGAGCGCAGGCGGTCGAGGTCGCGCAACGGCATGCGGACATGGGTCTCGGGTCCCATCGGCAAGCCGACCGGACCCGTTGGAGCGACCTCTCGAATGCAGTCGGCCAGCAGGGTGACACCATCGTCGTGCGGACGCGGTGACGACCAGGTGCGCACATCGTCGATCCAAGTCTGCGACATCGTGGCTTCACCGATGCTGGGAATGACCGCGATCGGCTTGCCTGCGGCGCCGATGACCGTGAACCAGGGTCGCGTCGGGCTCTGCCAGAAGGGGGTGTGGAATCCGCTGAAGTAGCGAACCTCGGGCTCGGTACACACCAGGATCGCGGCGATTCGGTGTTCGGCCATCAATGCTTGACAGCGCCGGGTTCGCTCAGAGAACTCTTCGACTGGAAAGCCTCGCTCGGGACTCAACACACACACCCCTCTTGTTGCTTGCGGATGCGACTGTAGCCTGAGCCGGTGAATTCGCGGTTGCCGCTCGACCAGATCCGCAAGGACACGCCCGGGGTCGACCATGTCCTGCACTTCAACAACGCGGGCGCTGCACTTCCGCCCCAGGTGGTGCTCACCACGGTTGTCGGGCACCTTGAACGCGAGGCCACCATCGGTGGTTATGAGGCCGCTGCCGAAGCGGCCGACCGCGTCGCAGCGGTCTATACATCGCTCGGTCGGCTGATCGACGCGCAGTCCCAACAGATAGCCGTGGTCGAGAACGCAACCCGCGCATGGGACATGGCGGTCTACGGCTATCCGTTCACCAGAGGCGACCGAGTTCTCACCAGTCGAGCAGAGTACGTCAGCAACGTCATCGCCCTGCTGCAGCTGCAGAAACGCCACGGCATCGAAGTGGTGCTCATCGAGGACGACGAGCACGGCCAGATCGATCTTCAACATCTGGAGACTGAACTGGCCCGGGGCGCGGCCATGGTGGCCCTGACGCATGCACCGACCAACGGAGGTCTGATCAATCCCGCCGAGGCCGTGGGCGCCCTGTGCAAGCAGTACGACGTGTTCTATGTGCTCGATGCCTGTCAGTCCGCCGGCCAGGTGCCGCTCGATGTCGGCCGCATCGGCTGCGACGCGTTGTCGGGTACGGCACGCAAGTACCTGCGAGGTCCCCGCGGTGTCGGTTTCCTCTATGTCGGGCCGCGGGCGTTGGAGCGTGTCGAGCCTTCCTTCCTGGACCTCCATGCTGCTGATTGGACCGGCGACACGACTTACGAGATCCGCCCCGGCGCCCGTCGATTCGAGAATTGGGAATCGAACTGCGCGGGCAAGCTGGGGCTCGGTGCGGCCGTCGACTACGCCCTCGAGTTGGGCATCGAAGCAACGTCTGAACGTCTCTGTGATCTTGCTGAACAGTTGCGCACGTCGCTCATGGCCCTCGACGGCGTGTCTGTGCATGACAAGGGGGCCGTTCGCGGCGGGATCGTCACCTTCACGATCGAGGGCCGCGACTCAGTCGATGTGCAGGAGCAGTTGTCGGCGCAACGCATCAACACGACCTCCTCGGGTGCGGGCCATGCCCGTCTCGACCTTCTTGCTCGTGGCCTCCCGACCCTGGTGCGTGCCTCGCTGCACTACTACAACACTGTTGAGGAGATCACCCGCTTCGTCGACGCCGTGGATCGTCTGCGCACCTCCTAAGGCCGGATCGTGTAGTGACTTCCACCGACTACGAGAACCCGTATCGGCCTGTTCCGGTCAGGCTGTCTCCCCGGTCGGGCTGCCAACCTCGGATTCTGTGCCTTCGGCCGTGGCGGTCATCAGGTCAGGTCGAAGCGGTCCAGGTTCATGACCTTGGCCCAGGCGGCTGCGAAGTCGTTCACGAACTTCTGCTCGCCGTCGTCGCAGCCGTAGACCTCGGCGACGGCACGGAGCTGCGAGTTCGAGCCGAACACCAGATCGGCGGCCGTGGCGGTCCAGCGGAGTTCGCCGCTGTCGCGGTCGCGCCCCTCGTACACACCGGCCTCGTCGGTCGAGACGGTCCAGGTGGTGTCCATGCTCAGCAGGTTGGTGAAGAAGTCGTTGCTGAGGGTCCCCGGTCGATCAGTGAGCACGCCGTGTCGGGCTTGGCCGACGTTGGCGTCGAGCGCCCTCATGCCGCCCACCAGCACAGTCATCTCCGGTGCGGTGAGGTTCAACAGGAATGCCTTCTCCACCAGCAACTCCTCGGCAGGCCGTTTGTGGAAGTCGGCGAGGTGGTTGCGGAAGCCGTCTGCTGTGGGTTCCAGCACCGCGAAGCTCTCAGCATCGGTCTGCTCAGCGCCGGCGTCGGTCCGACCCGGCGAGAACTCGACGGCCACCTCGTGGCCGGCGTCTTGAGCCGCTTTCTCGACCGCAGCGCAACCGCCCAGCACGATCAGGTCGGCCAGCGAGACCTGTGTGCCGCCACTTGAATTGAATTCGCCCTGGATGTGCTCAAGCACGGCCAGCACCTCCGCCACGCCTGATGCGACATTCACGTCCCAACCGTTTTGTGGGGCCAGCCTGATACGGGCTCCGTTGGCGCCGCCTCGCTTGTCGGTGCCCCGAAAGGTCGAGGCTGAAGCCCAGGCGGTCGCTGCCAGTTGTGGCACTGACAGTCCGGAGGCTCCGATCCGTGTCTTGAGCTCCGCGATGTCGGCTGCGTTGATCAGTTCCGCTGGTGGTACGGGGACCGGGTCCTGCCAGATCAACTGCTCATTGGGGACTTCGGGCCCGAGATACCGCGACACCGGACCCATGTCACGGTGGGTGAGTTTGTACCATGCTCGGGCAAAGGCATCAGCGAACTGACCCGGGTACTCGTGAAAGCGGCGCGAGATCGGTTCGTAGATCGGGTCGTATCGCAGCGCTAGGTCGGTGGTCAACATTATCGGTGAGTGCCGTTTGGATGGATCGTGCGCATCCGGCACGCTGTTGTCTGCGGCACGGTCGGTAGGGCGCCATTGCTTTGCACCTGCAGGACTTTCGGTAAGTTCCCACTCGTAACGGAACAGGTTGTCGAAGAAGCCGTCATCCCAGATGGCCGGAGCGCTGGTCCAAGCACCTTCGAGACCGCTGGTTATTGTGTCTGCCCCGACACCGGAGCCGTAGGTGTTGTGCCATCCGAAGCCTTGTTGTTCGAGGCTGGCTCCTTCGGGGTCGGCGCCGACGTAGGTGTCGGGTGCGGCTCCGTGGGCCTTGCCGAAGGTGTGGCCGCCGGCGATCAAGGCGACTGTCTCGGTGTCGTCCATGGCCATGCGGGCGAACGTCTCGCGGATGTCGATTCCGGCTGCGACCGGGTCGGGGTTGCCGTTGGGACCCTCGGGATTGACGTAGATGAGGCCCATCTGCACCGCTCCCAGCGGGGTCTCCAGTTCACGCTCTCCCGTGTAACGCTCGTCGCCGAGCCATTCGTCCTCTGAACCCCAGTAGGTGTCTTCCTCGGGCGCCCAGATGTCGACGCGGCCGCCACCGAAGCCGAAGGTCGCCAATCCCATCGACTCCAGGGCCACGTTCCCGGCGAGGATCAGCAGATCGGCCCAGGAGAGCTTGCGACCGTACTTCTGCTTCACGGGCCACAACAGTCGACGGGCCTTGTCGAGGCTGGCGTTGTCGGGCCAGCTGTTGAGCGGGGCGAACCGCTGGTTGCCGGTACCGCCGCCACCGCGGCCGTCGCCGATCCGATAGGTGCCCGCGGCGTGCCAGGTGAGACGGATCATCAACGGGCCGTAGTGTCCGTAGTCGGCGGGCCACCAGTCCTTGGAGTCGGTCAGCACGTCGGCGACGTCCTGTTTCACCGCGGCCAGGTCGAGGGACTCGAACTCTGTGGCGTAGTCGAAGTCGCCGCCCATCGGGTCCGCTTCGGGCGAATGCTGATGGAGCATCTTCAGGTTCAGCTGCTCGGGCCACCACTGTTCGGTGGCCGATGCGCCTTTGACAGTGTTGGCACCCGAGAACGGGCACTGGTTCGCACTCTCAGACATGGGTTTCTCCTAGGGGATTCTGGTTGTTTGTTGGTTGGGTCATTGGACGGCGGGGTCGTGAGCAGCGGGGTCGTACGCGGCGGCACTGCATCCGGGGCATCGACCCCAGTAGATGACCTCGGCCTCGTCGATCTCGTACCCGCGGTCGTTGCTGGCGGTGAGGCAGGGGGTGTACCCCACCGCGCAGTCGACGTCGACCATGCGGTCGCATGTTCGACAGATCAGGTGGTGGTGGTTGTCTCCCACTCGGTCTTCGTACCGAGCCGGCGACCCCGCCGGCTGGATCCGGCGGATCAGGCCATTCTCGGACAGCATCGCCAGGGAGTCGTAGACCGCTTGGCGGGAGATGGCGCCGATATCGCTGTGGACGACCTCAGCCAGATCGTCGGCGGTGCCGTGAGGGCACGACGCCACAGCGCGTATGACCGCCAGACGCTGCGCAGTGACCTGAACACCGCGTTTGCGCAACAGTTCAGCGGTCAAGGTGGCGTCGCCGGAGGACATGGAAGCATCGTAACAAAGGATTCAGATCAATTCCAATCTTTGAATTAATCTAATTTCATGATGTTCCGTCTTCTCTCCATCTGCTCAGAGCACGCTCGACAATCTCTATCGCGTTGCTTGCAGTTTCTTGTTCCGTCACATTCGCGTCGACGACCTGAATGTCGTACGGGAGGAATTCAATGGCAGAATTGAGCGCAGCAGCGTATTTCGCTACCGCATCGGGGTTGCCCATCTTCAGGATGTGGTCACCCTTGGTGCGCGCCATGATCCGCTGGTGGGCGATTGCAGGGTCTACAGACAGGTACAGGCTGATAATGGGCTTCGGCAGCCGCGAGTACACGTCACGCAATTTGGCCAGGTCGGTTCCCCAGTCGGAGGCGACTCCGAGCCACCGAACAACATACGTGTCGGTCAGGAAAAGCTGACGGCTCTTCGCGAATGGTGCCAGCTGTGTCTGGACGAGCTGAAGCATCTCAAGGGCCTGCGCGAGTTCGACGCTGTCTGCATCGAAGGCCGCGGACCAGTTCGCCGCGCCCATCTTCTCGTAAGTGATGTCGTCGAGAACACGCTTGTAGACGCTGCGCAGAGATCGCTCATACGCCGGCTGGCCCTGCTCGTTGAAATGGCGCATCAGATGCTGGATGATTGTGGACTTGCCAGATCCGTCGACGCCGGCAATTTCGATGATCGGTAGAGACTCAGAGGTCATGCGGCGACACCCTATCGAGGCTCGTCGCCGCGCCGTCTTCCGTCGGGTTGTCGTCACCACGATCCTCACTGTTGGCGCGATCGCGGTCTATCGCAGTCTCTGGAGTCCGTGGGCCATCGCTCCGATCCTGCTGGCAGTCCCTTGGGGTTGGCGGGCGTGGGTCGCGCTCGGACACGGCGAGACCGACGATGTCGTTATCGGGCGGCGTGGTGCGTGGAACGAGGTCACCGACTATGTGCGTCGCGACCGTGTGCAGAGCGCCGCGGTCACCGCCAACTGGTTCCAGCGCCGCCTCGGTCTCGCCACTCTCCGTATCGATGTCGCTCAACCACTCGGCAAAGTGAGAATCGTCGACATGGCAACCCACGAGGCCGATCGCCTGCTTGACCGACTCGTAGGTGCGCGCTCTTCCGCTGATGAGGGCCTAGCGGGCGACAACGTCGAACTCGGGAATCACCAGAGCAAGGTTCAGCGACTCGCAATAGTTTGCACAGGTCACCAGGCCCCGAAATGTGCCTGACCAGCAACAACGCAATATTCGGCCGCCACAGCGTCGGCCAATCGAGCGTTCCCGTGACAGCAAATCGATCAAAATACCCACAGCAGATCGATCAAACCTAGGAATGCTCGTTGTACTGTGAAGCTGTGGTCGAGCGTCTCTACCCTCGAATCGTCGACCGGCTCGCAGCCGAAGAACTTCTGCCCGAGTTCCCCGCGATCCTAATCGTGGGACCGCGCGGCTGCGGGAAATCAACATCAATGAGCCAATTCGCCGACACTGTTCTCGACCTGTCCACTCCCGGCGTGAGGACCGCCGCGATCGAAGACCCGGACGGGATCCTCGCAGCCGCTTCCGGCCGCGTTCTGATCGACGAGTGGCAGGAAGCTCCCGAGGTTCTCGGCGCCGTGAAGCGAGCCGTCGACGCCGACCTCTCGAGGATCCCCGGCCGCTTCATCGTGACCGGTTCGGTACGAGCGGCACAACAAGCTGCAACCTGGCCGGGCACCGGCCGACTCATCAGGGTTCGGATGTCGGGCCTGACCCAAGGCGAACTCGAAGACAACAACTCCTATAACCCCATCGACACGCTCTTTGCCGACAGAGCGCCAACCTTCGGCCACTCTGTCCTCAGCCGGCACGACTACCTGAACAGAATCGTCGCGGGCAGATTCCCCGACGTCATCGGCAAGACAGATCGAGGTCGTTCCCGCTGGTTCGACGGATACGTCGAACAACTCGTCGACCGCGACGCAGCACAGATCGCTACGACGAACCCTCGTCCTCGAAAGCTCCGGTCTGTCCTGTCCTCATGCGTCGCCCGCACCGGACAAGAACTGAACAAGGAAGCAACCGCCAGAGATGCCGACGTGGCTAAGGGAACAGCTGACAACTGCATCGCGCTTCTCGAGGATCTCTCGATCATCCAGCGCATCCCGGCCTGGCACAACAAACGCCTCCACCGATTGAACCGGTCACCCAAGATCCACATCGCAGACCCCGGCCTCGCAGCGCACCTGCTCAACGTCGACGTAAGAACCCTCGAACGCGACGCGACCCTGGTCGGCCAACTATTCGAAACGTTCGTCGCAACCGAATTCAGCGCCCACATCGAAACGGCCGAACACCGAACCGAAATGTTCCACCTCAGAAACCGCGACGGAAACGAGGTCGACCTCATACTCGAACGTCACGGCCGAATCATCGCACTCGAAGTCAAATCCTCAGCCAACGTCGACAGAGACGATGCAAGAGGACTTCTATGGTTGCAAGAAAAACTAGGAGCAGCGTTTCACTACGGTGCCGTGATCTACGCGGGAGCCCTTCCTTTCCAGATCGACGACCGGATCTGGGCCTTACCGGCGAGCACGCTATGGCGTTCACCCAAGAACCCATGACCCATGACCCACAACCAACACGACGGATCCGAAATAGAATCGCATGGAGATTGAACGCCGGTTGACTCAGACGGACGGATCGTCATGTGAACCTACGAATGGTACATGCTCGACCAGAGCCGGCCACGACTCCGCCTGTCCGCCGAGCAACGGCGGCAGGGCGATCACAGAAGACTCAACCACCAGTCTCGATAAGGTTCTTCGCCGCGATCCAATGGCGAGGGTCACCAGAGTCCATCAAGTCCAACGCCACCGCGGCACGGGGCGCTAAACGCTCCTTCGCCTCACCCTGATCGACTGCGGCACTCTCAGCGAAAGGCCACACGTCATCAGGTACGACACGAAGGATCACATTGCCGAGCTGATCTGGAACCGCAGCTACGAGCGCGCCCGTCTCGTTGTTCAGTGACGCTGAAACGTAAAGGTAGGCCTCTTCAGCGTCAGATCGCAGCATGTCGCCGTAGCCGTTCGCGGCGACCGCGCCACTGACCATGGCCCCATCCTGCCTGGACACGAATTCGAGGTCCGCACCGCTCATTTCGTAGCGATGAACCGCACCCCGGTTGCGATACCTGCTGACATTCGGCAGATCCACCTCAACTGCGGCGATCGCCTCCCACGCACGCAGCGCACTCAGCGGTCGTCCGTGACGGTTGGACGACTGTCGACGCGAATCGATCGACTCCCGCGAAACCGCCCAGGCGTTTCCGAACCTCACTCCCGGAAGGTCACCTGCCACCACGAGTTGGCGAACGCGCTCAGAGGAGAGACCGAGCAGCGCAGACGCGTCTGCGAGCGAAAGCAGGTCCGAAGGCATGTCTGTATAATATTGGATTTTTCCAATATTTACAAGGGGCGGCTGGCACAGATCACCGCCAAATCCGTATCGCGACTCTTCCCGTCGCGCGTCAACCTGGGGCGATGGGTTCGATTCCGTTGGCCAGTGCGCCCTCGACGAGGCGTTGGTCATAGGTCACCAGACCCTCCAAGTCATCGCCGAGACAGAGTGCGGTCGCAAGGTGAACCGCGTCCAATGAACGCAGGTCGGCAGGCTGGAGCCGTCCGGCCTCTTCGAACACTGCCGTTGTGACCTCCACGAGAATCACCGACTCCAATACCTCGCGTGCGAGCAGTGCGCGATCAGGAACGACCCTCCGTACGGCTCGCATCAATTCGGTCCGCGCGAGGTCCGAGGCGACAAGGTCTCGATCCGCACTCTCGATCCACAACCGAAGGGCCGCCGTCTCGGGTTCGGCAACCACCAACTTCACCAGTGCCGACGTGTCGAGATAGAACGCCACCTCAGTAACGCTCGTCGTGTCGCATCTCCAACAGCGCCTGAGACAGTGCTGGACCTTTCTCGGGGACCGGCAGAGTCGCTGGATCACGGCGAGCCGGACGGGCGCGCCCCGAATCGATCAATGCGCGCAACCGTGACTTCGGGATCGTGGTCATCCGGGCGACCGGACGCCCCCGATCAGTAATTGTCACCGTTTCTCCGGAAGCAGCCTCGGCAACGACCGCCGAAGCATTCTGTTTCAGCGCACGAATCCCTACTTCAGGCATGTGCTTCATTGTAGCACATGGCCTTGCTCACCGCACCCACCAACGGTCGGCGGCAACCGAGTCACTGTCCGGTGACTTGGTGTGTTCCGGGGCCGACTTCGGTCTTGGTGGACCCGACCGTGATAGTCGCCGTCGAGCCGACTGGGATCGTCGCGTCCAGGACCAGATGCTCGTCGTGCTGCTCCCATCTGACCGAGACCAGTCCGCGGGCGGTTTCGAGATCGGCTCGGGCCCGTGAGATCCGTTTCGCGGGATCAGGTACGGGGCGAATGAGTATGTGCTCGTACCCGGGGCGTTCGGGATCAGTGTCGACTCCGGCGACGTAACGGTGCAGGAACTCTCCGACGGCTCCGAACGCGTAGTGGTTCTGCGACACGTCGCTGACCGTTCCGTCGGGCGCTATCGCATCCCATGTCTCCCAGATGGTCGTGGCGCCCTTCGAGATCGGGTACAGCCACGACGGGACCTCCTCGTTCAACAGGACGTCGTAGGCGAGTTCGGTATGACCGGCGTCTACGAGGGTCGGGCACAACAGTGGTGTCATGGTGAACCCCGTCGACAACTTTGAGCCGTTCGCCCGGACCGCGTCGGCCAGCGCCTCGCCTGCGGCGGCACGGTGCGCCCCGGCGACCAACCCGAAGGCGAGCGATGCGACCAGTCCGATCTGGTCTCGACGCTTCGGCAGACCGTCGGTGTCGAAGAGCCGGTCGCGCGCCGCGTGGACGACGAGTTGGTGCTGGTCGGTGAGTCGCTCTGCGGCATGGTCGTAGTCGAGAAGCGCGGCGATCTCAGCCATGATCGCCAGGGTGTTGACGTAATAGGCGGTCGCGATCAGCGGATCGGGCCGGAGCAGGCCACGTAGCCAGTTCCTGGTGAGGGTCTCCCCCGGCGCAAGCCACTCGGCCCATTGAAACCCCTGCTCGATGATGTGTTCATGTTGCCAGCCGCGTCGTCGTCGGGGCTTGAGCACTTCCCACCACGGATCCCGACGAGCCCGTCGCTCGAGGTAGTCCACCCAGCGGTTCATCGTGGCGTAGTTCTCTTCGAGGACTCGGCGGTCGCCGTAGAACTGGTACATCGTCCAGGGGACGAGCACACAGGCGTCGGCCCAGGCGGCCGCCCCGTGCGTGGGGCGCATGTAGAACGAGTCGTAGCTCTTGCTCAGCGGGACCACGCAGGGGATGCGTCCATCTGGAAGTTGATCTTCGCGGACATCGCCCAGCCATTTGGTGAGCACGCCGGCGATGTGGCGATTGAGCGCTCCAGTGCGAGCGTAAACGGCGATGTCTCCGGTCCAGCCGGCCTTCTCGCGGGTGGGGCAGTCGGTTGGGATGTCCACGAAGTTCGCCAGCTGCGACCGGTCGATGTTCTCAACGAGTCGGTTCAGTCCCCGATGTGAGCACTCGAAGTTTCCCACCCTTGGAGAGTCGCTGCTGAGGACCAGCGCGGTGAAGTCGTCGACCGTGGGTGCGCAGGGGGCGGGCCACTCATCGAGCCGCGCGTAGCGGAACCCGTGATAGGTGAAGCGTGCCGCGTACTCCTCGCCCTCTGGACGACCTGCCAACGTGTAGCTGACCTGCTGGCGGGAGTGCCCGAATGTGTCCGCTGTGAACTCACCTTCTGCGGTGAGGGTCTCACCATGGGTTAGTTGGATTCGTGATCCCGGTGGACCGTTCACGCTGAACAGCACGACTCCTGCGAGATTCTGGCCGAAGTCGACCACGGTGTCGCCGGACGGGGTGACGAGGATCCGCCGTGCAGCGACCCGTTCGACAACCCGGACGCTGGGACCCACCTGGGCACAGAGCCGGTCCGTCGGCCCCTGGTGTGTTCGGACTCGGCTCCAACTGTCATCGGCGAAACCGACCTCGGACCATCCGTCGGGTTCGAGGCGAGCGTCGTAGATCTCACCATGGAACAGGCATGCGGCCCGCACACCGCCTTCGCTGCAGGTCCACGACGTGTCGGTGGTGACGACAGGCTCGCCATCGATCTCGATGCGGGCAATGGCCGCAACGTGCTTGCCCCAGTTGTTGGGCTTGCGGGACACGCCGACGCGGCCGCGCCACCAGCCGTCAGCGAGAGTGATCCCGATTGCGTTGCGTCCCGGGTTCACGAGTGCGGACACGTCATAGGTCTGGTACTGGATTCGGTGCTCGTAGGCCGTGAATCCAGGGCGGAGCCGATCGCTGGAGACCGCGACGCCATTGACCTGAACGTCGTATACCCCGAGTGCGGAGATGTAGAGCCGGGCCTCCCCCACTTCTGTGACGTCGAACTCCCGGCGAAGGATCGGGCTCGGCCGGCCACCATCGCCCTCCGGGGTCTCCGGCGGACCGATCCAAGCGCTGCGGTGCCAGTCGGAGACATCCAACAGGCCCATTTCGTAAGTGCTCGACTCACTCCAGTCGCCCGGTTCGGAGTCGCCGTCCCAGACCCGGACTCGCCACGAGCACCGCTGTCGTGATTTCAGCGGCGGACCCGCGTACGGGACCAAGACCTGAGCCGAGCCGTCGACCCTGCCGGTTCCCCAGACAATCTCGTCGTGCGTCGCCACCTCGATCTCGTATGCGGATTGGACACCATTCGGGTTCTCGGATTCGAGTTGCCACGAGAATCGGGGTTTCCCCACCCCGAGACCGAGGGGATTTCGCTCGTATTCGGTCCTCAGATTGATCGCCAGCACAGCGCACAGTCTCGCGCCACTTCCCACGGTTCCACCATCCACCACGACCATTCGACTGCACGCTCAAGGACGACGAGCAGATAGTCACGACTCCGCCTGTCCGTCGAGCAACGGCAGCAGGACGATCAAAGAAGACTCAGGTACCAGCCTCGACAAGGTTCTTCGCCGCGACCCAGTGGCGAGGGTTACCAGAGTCCATCAGATCCAACGCCACTGCAGCAGGAGGCGCTAAGCGCTCCCTCGCGCACAATCGGATTCAACTGTCACCAGTGCATCCAACCCAATGTCTAACACTCACAGCCTCCGAACCGTGTCTCCACCGTCGGCATTCACCGGTCGATGCCACACCAAAAAGGTAAAGGGAGGAGCGGCCAAAGGCGGCTCCTCCCGTTTAGACGGTGACCGACAACTACGTGTCGAGGTCTGCCGCTAGCATATCGGAACAATGGTCCGCAGCCTCACCGTAATATATTGCCACTCTTTCTGGCAATTTATTCATCCAGGGACTCCGGCCGCGCCAATGCCCTTCGGCTACGGGCGGCACCCACTCAGCATGCACCGAAGAAATCGAGTGGGGACACACCATCGGACTCGACCGCCCGTATCCAGGCGGCACTCGCTCAGCATGTGCGGAAAGAAATCGAGGGGTATCCGGGGCGGACGGTTGCACGCTTGTAGGGTTGGCCGCATGAACCGGGTGCTCCTGTTCCCTGGGGGAGGGGTGCCGGCCGCCGAGGTTGCATGGCGCTTCGATCCCTCCGGCGGTCCGGGAGGACAACACGCCAACCGCTCCAGCACCCGGGTCGAGGCCGTGGTTGATCTCACGACGGCAGGCGACGTTGAAGTCGAGGTACGCAAGCGACTGGTTGCGAAGTTCGGTGCCGAGTTGCGGGTTGTCGTTGACGACACCCGGTCGCAGGCCCGCAACCGTGAGATCGCCCTCGACCGCCTGGAATCACGGCTGCGCGACGGGTCGACCGTTGCCAAACCGAGGAGACCGACCCGGCCTTCACGTTCGGCCAGGGCCCGGCGGCTGCAGGCCAAGCGCCGTCGTTCCGAGACCAAGCGCGGCCGCGGCCGTATCGATCCGACCGTCCACGACGCCTGACCAGCCGACGTCGCCAGCGGCCCCGTTGACCGATTCGAGGACTCAACCTACAGTCGCACGGCGGTCTCGGTCGCCAACTCAAAACCGTCACCGAACCACAGCCCGTTCGCGCAGGAGGACGTCATGCACATCGTCTGGGGTCTCGTCATCGCCGGCGTCGGCGTGCTGTTCATCGTCTGGGGTCGCACCAAGTCCAACTTCGGCCTCTACCGACTCCTCGTCGCCCGCTCACGACTCCTCTGGGGAGACCGGGTCCACGGCTTCTACCAGGTGGCCGGCGCGCTCATGATCGTCGCCGGCGCCGCGATCGCAGTGAGCGGCTGAGACACCAGGCCCCGCTCCTCACAACCAGCGAGTCGCCACGTCGGAATCGATCCGTAAACCGAACCTCGTGCTCGCGAGGCGGACGACGTCATCATCGTCCGCCGTGGTGTATGGAACGAGGTCACCAACCATGTGCGTCGCGACCGCGTGCAGAGCGCCGCAGTCAGAGCCACCTGGTTCCAGCGCCGCCTGGGACTCGCCACCCTGCGGATTCACATCGCCCAACCTCTCGGCAAAGTGGACATCGTCGATCTTGCAGCCATCGAAGCCGACCGGCTGCTCTATGAACTCGTCGTCAAACCGAGCGGGCGACAATCGAGCGTCGCGGGCGGCACCGCTGACCGGCTCGAGGGGTCGACCCTGTCTCTGATGGACGCACCGGTGACGTTTGGGAGACCGTCTATGCCGAGATGGTTGCCGAGGAATGGGTTGTAGGCGTCGATGCCGGCCGTGGAGTCGTGGTGCTCGGGGGTCATGTGTCATCTCGTTTGGCGGCGCTGAGTCGTCGACGCCGGGCTGCGATCTTCTCGTCGCCGGCCGACGTACCGTCGTGCAGTGAGTCGAGCCAGTCATCGAGCGGCGACTCGGGCCCGCCGTAGTTGCATTCGATGAACCGGTGATGGAGCTGGTGGTGAAAGTCGCCGACCGGGAGCGTGATCGGCCCTGCACGCAGTCCGTCGTAGCCTGTGTGGCTCAGGGGCGCACCCATGGTGTGGTGCATCATCGCGAAGAGAAAGTGCACCGGATGCGCCGGCACGAGGAAGAACAAGAAGACGTCGCTGTATAGAACGACGTGCTCGGCCGGATGCATCGCGAGACCGGACCAAGGGCCGATGTTCACGTTCTTGTGATGCCATGAGTGGACATGCCTGTACAGCGGGCCACGGTGCAAAAGCCAGTGCGCAGCCGAGAAGTACACGATCGACCAGACGGGGATCAGCGCGAACAGGGCGACAAACCGGACCGGGTTGCCGTCGAACGAGATCAACGACGCGTGCCCGTTCGCGTAGCCCCACCATCCGAGGGACTCCCAGAGCGTGCCGATCAAAGGTGCGGCCACCATGCTGAGGAAGACGTTGTCCTTCACCTGATCGTTGAACAGGAACAGGCGTTTTTTCTTGCCGAGCGGGCGGGCGTCGTACCGAAGCTCGTCGTTTTGGCGCCGCCACACGTAGAGCCAGAGATGCGGCAGACCGGCCGACAAGGCCACGAGGACGAGGTTGCGAATCCAGATCTCAGCCATCCACCTGACACGAAACGACTCGGCTTCTGCGAGCGAGGGGCTGAACCAGTTCCACACCACCACCGCGGTCACCAGCATGAGCACGCGGGTGCCATGGGGCCGCCAGCTGAGCGCGATGTGGCGAAGGATGGCACTTGGGCTCATAGGCCAGTGAAGGAACGGCGCACTGGCAATGGGGAGGCTCGGCGTGTGATGCCAGCGCGTCCGGCCTTCCGATGTCGGGCGAGCGGCTGTCATGTTACGAATGTACCGATCGTGGGACTGAACGATTCGATCGTGGCAGCAAGATCCAACACATGATGATCGTGGAACGGGCGGCCGACCAGTTGTGCGCCGACGAGCACACCCGTCGATGCGTCGTAGATGTCGCCGGGATAGCATGTGGCGTAGGGCCGGATCCGGTCTGTGCGAGCACCACCGAGGAGCTTGTAGACGGGCAAGCCGAGTTGCTTGCCGGCGAGATCCCAGAGGGCGATGTCGATCGCCGACATCGACGTGATCGGCACGGGCGCTCGTTCGGACAGATCCGTCGTTGACATGCGAAAACCATACGTGGGACGGTTGGGCCTGTCTTGACGAAACGACCAGAAAACTTGACCAGAACGGTCAGCCTACACGCTCCGGAAACACCGCCACAGGGATTCGTGGCCGGTGCTGCTGGCGATCCTTCAACGGCGAGATACCGAACGCCGCTCGATAGCGGCGGCTGAAGTGTTCCGGGCCCTGGAACCCACACGCCACCGCTCCATCCGCTGACCAGCGGCTAGCGCGTCTGCCCGAGTCAGCTTCCGCTCGGTCGTGACCAACGCCGCGTCTGCCACAAGCTGTTGGGCGAACGACATGCTCGACTGAGCCTCGTGGCGGCGAAGCTGCTCGGTCACCCACCGAGAGAACGGGACATCCAAGTTGTCGATGATCGGCACAACGTCATCAGGGACACTGATCGTCTTATTCGGCACGTACGTATAATACGTACACACATCGCCCTATGCAACCAACCACCCACCGCCAACGGCCGTTGGACGCTCCGATCAGATTTCCCGATGGGCGTCGGTTCTTGCGAGAGGTGCAGTTACCGGTTCAGTCCTCGCCTACAAGCAATTCGACGGGGCCTCCGTCGGGATACGTAACGACGACATGCATCTCACCACCGGTCGCCTTGATGAAGCGTTTGAGTGTGGAGAGAAGCATGTCGCTGCGGCGTTCCAATCGGGAGATCTCAGACTGGTCCATCTCTAAGAGTTCGGCAACGGTCGACTGCGTCAGCGATCGTGCTTCACGGAGTCTTCGTAATGTGGCTTGGCGGCTGTCGATCTCAGCGAGTACAACGTCGAAACGAGCTTTCGCTTGCGGCTTCGTTTGAACGAGGCGCTTGAAACGCTCATGAGCGGTCGCTGCTCGCTTCCACTCGTCGTCAGAGACATGGGATTCAGAGACGAGCGCTGTGTCCTCGGGTATGGAGCGTGTCTTCATCGATTACCTCGCTTGATTATTGTGGTCAGGTTCGGGTGCTGCTGGCAGAATTTGTCCGAGTCGGTGTTCGGCCTCGGAGAGGTTCGCTGGATACCAGGTGTTGCCGAGGGTGGTCTTGTCTCCGCCTAGCAAGACGACGGCTACTTCGGCGCCCGCGCTTGTTCGACAGATCGCGTAGAGAATTCGAAGAACTGGGGGCGAATCGGCGTAGGGAGCGGCTTGGGAAGGCGGGGTACGGCGGAGAGCGTGCATGTCGAAACGTGAGGTCACGACGGCGTGTGACTCTTCACGCTGCTCATCTCCGAGCACACGTCCGTACAGTTCGAGAGCTGTCAACAATCCCATCACTTCACCGAAGATCTCCTCATCCTCCTCCGCCAACTCCTCAAGCCAACGTTCGAATAATGGATGGTACTGTAGATCCATCAAGAATGTACTCTAGCACATATGCAGTTCAGCGCATAGTCCCTTCTCGTCAATTGCAGTATCGGCAAGCACCGATGCCTCCCCTGTCCAACCACCGGGCGACGAGTCGATACGACGGTCCGGTCTGAATTGCAGCAGAGACCAGTACATTCGCGTCGAGAATCACCTTCACGATTGGCCCTAACGGGCACGGCGGCTGCGGCGTACAGTTCGAACCTCTTCGACCGCGATGGCCATCGCCTCGTCTTCGGAAAGATCCGAGTTCTCCACGTTTGCGGCAAGCTCCGTAGTCACTCGCCGCGTGAAGTACTCCCAAGCCGATTGACGGCTGACGCCGAGCGATTCGCCGATCGCCGCCCATGACGCTCCCGCGTCTCGAGCCGCTGCAATCTGCTTCCACCGAAGCTCATCAAGTTGCGCCTCTGAACGAGCCACCTCACGCAACACGTCAAGCGGCTCAACCGGCAGCGAATCAGTAGCGATCAGACTCATGGATGTCATGGTACCCTGACACAGGACACTAGTCAACGCACTTCCCCATCCGAGTCCTACGTCCGACACCGCCACCAACACCGGCCCGAACACCCGCATCACCCGAGCCGACATCGCCGCCGCCCTCGTCGACCAACTCGACGACACGACCTACATCCGCACCGCGATCTCCGTCACCAACTAGGAACTCACCGAACCACCGTCGGTTCGCGCAGGAGGACGTCATGCACATCGTCTGGGGTTTGATCATCGCCGCCGTTGGTGCGCTGTTCATCGTCTGGGGTCGCACCAAGTCCAACTTCGGCCTCTACCGACTCCTCGTCGCCCGCTCACGACTCCTCTGGGGCGACCGGGTCCACGGCTTCTACCAAGTCGCGGGCGCGATCATGATCGTCGTCGGTGCCGCCATCATTGTGACCGGCTGAGCTACCAAGACCCACTCCGCTCAACTCACGAGTCGCCACGTCGAACTCACAACATGCAACGTTGCACATGCCCTGCGTCGAGTCCCGCTCCTGCAGCGCCAAGGGATCCGGTGGAGCAACCCCGTCTCATGAACTCGACACCGTCATGGGAGCGTCAGCCGAATGTTGTTGTTCTGTGCGTCCGTGGAGTCCAGCAGCGCGTTGGTCGCGTCGAGTTGGCCTTCAGTAGCAGCGCGATCAGTCCATGGCATTGCTGCGGTCCATCTCCACGCGTGCACCATGACCGCCACGTATGCGTCGATGTCCCCATTTGACGTCGAGACGCGACGCAGTGCGGATATGTACTCGTTGCGATACACGCTTGGGATCACGATCCGGGCATCGCCAACGGTGGACAGCTCCGCGTTCATCATTACCCGGGCCACTCTCCCGTTCCCGTCGGTGAACGGGTGGACTTCTGACACCACGAGCATCACGTACAAGGCTCTCACAATCCCTGGATCGAAGCGCCCAAGCCCAGCGAAACCCTTCCGAAGCGTTCCCTCGACCAGTTGGGGTGCAACAAACAGATAGCCGCCCACCTGGTTCGGCTTGCTCTTCCATTCCCCTGGAGTCTTGTCCGCTCTGCCGGCGAGGATGGTCTGATGCCTGGCCTGCAGGTAACCGATCATCTCGTCGGGGTCCGTAGAGGTGGCAGCGCGTCCGACTGGGTCGACGACACAGTGGTAGCTGCCAAGAATGTCATGGCCGTCCTCGGGCCGGTCGGCGGGAGGGACTTCGGTTTCGATGATGGCCCTCGCCTCTTCGATCGTGAATTCGGTACCCTCGATGTAGTTTGAGAAGTAGCTCTCATAGAACGGGAGTTCGCCCAAGGCATCGGATACAGGCAGGTGACGGGGCACTTCACCTGGCAGCGACATGAGCGCTTCACCAACCGACTCGAACAACTTGATCCGCCCCTCATCCCACGCAGCTCCGGCGGTGAACGCAATGAACATCTCACCTGCATCTCGTCTTGGAGGTTCGACCCCTTGGAGCTGATCGAACAGCGCATCCACGCTCTCGGCGTCATGATCGCCGCGGAACATCTCGGCGAGTCCGTGGCACTCAGCGCGGAGTCGTTCGGTTCGTTCTGGACCCCAAGCGATCGCCTTCCCTGCCAACCAATTCTCAAGCTCTGCGCGCGACAGCGTGCGCGGAACATGCCCGCGGCGGCCCCGCGTAGACGTGAGATTGTCGAGCAGGGTGCGCGCTGCGCTCGCCATCCGAAGGCCCTCGGGCCAAACCGAGTCTGCGACCGGCGTGTCGATCGCGCTCCCAGGTCGGATCCGGATCTCCAGGCCGGGAAGCGAGACTCTTTTGCGCTGCGTTTCCGCCGCGACAAAAAGTGTTCCGTTGGAAATCCGTCCCCCTTCCGCAGCGGATCGATCAACAATGACAGCTGCTGGGAGGAGCTTGGCCAAGATCCGCCATGGGTTCGCCAGCACGACCTCCGCTGGCTCGCTAGCCATGTCTGCCGTGTAGATCTTCGGCGCGAGCCGGCGGATCCGACCATCACCCACTGCCTTCGACAAGGTCGTGCTCCCGGCCGTGTCGTCGAAGAAGACAGTCCGTGGACCGGTCGGCCAAATCACTCGTCCACCATGTGCCATATGTGTACGATATCGGCTACTAAGGCCGAGAAGTGAAAGAATTAACTGTTAATTCGATTCTCACGCGGTCATTTCAACGCCGTAAGAGCACTAAGCGTAAGAATTTGTCACTAATAACAGTAAGGTCTGTCGCGACGCCGACGACGGCCTCGCCCGAGATTGAGGCCACCACGTCTTTCTGCCAATAGTCAGCGACCGCTATGGTGATCGACCTTTGGAGACGGTCCCGGCGGACGCGACGCACTGGTCGACGCGGTCGATGGCCAAAGCAGCGGGGGTGACCCAGACCGCGGTGAGCCAGATACGGCGCGCGTTCGGGCTCAAGCCCCACCTCATCGGGGAGTACAAGGTGTCTCCTGACCCGCTGTTCGTCGAGAAGGTCCGCGACGTGGCAGGCCTGTATTTGAACCCCCCGGACGCGGCGGTGGTGCTGTGCGTGGACGAAAAGACCGGCATCCAGGCCCTCGACCGCACCGCGCCGATCCTTCCCCTGATGCCCGGCACCCCCCAAAGACGGACCCACGACTACCGCCGCCACCGCCTCCACCGACCTGTTCGCAGCCCTCGACACCGCCTCAGGCAAAGTGATCACCTCGATGACCCCGCGTCACCGAAGCGAGGAGTTCCGCAAATTCCTGAACCTCATCGACACACAGATCCCCGACAGCCTCGACGTGCACATCGTGTTAGACAACGTCTCCACCCACAAAACCCCGGCGATCCAGCGACGGCTGGTGCGTCACCCCAGATTCCACCTGCACTTCACCCCCACCTACAGCTCCTGGATGAACCTCGTCGAGCGCTGGTTCTCAGAACTCACCACTAAACGGCTCAAACGCGGCACACACCGCAGCGTCAAAGAACTCAAAGACTCCATCAACACTTGGACCGACAACTGGAACAACGACCCCAAACCCTTCACCTGGCACAAAACCGCAGACGAGATCTTCGACACCATGGCAACATATATGCAACAAATTCCCCACTCAGGACACTAGTTCACCTGCGGGCAAATCGGGATTCGGATGATCTGGGCCTCGGTGGGCTGACCCTCCCGCACGCCGTCAACCAGCACGACGTGGTCGTAAAGAGGATTGAGGCTTCCTTCACTGATCGTTAACCGAAGGTGCACCGCCTCGCCCTTGCATTCGTACTTCTCGAAGTTGACGTACTCTACCTGACCGGCGTCGGAGAGTACGTGAGACGTGGCATTGCTGGTCCGGCCCTTCACCTTGGGAACGTAGTTGAGGATCGGAAGTGCCGCCGTGACCGACGCCACGCTGACCCGCACCCCGCCCGTCATCTGCCTACCCGCCCGGATGGTCACTCCGACGTGTTGGAACGGGATACCGTCTTCGATGGTCGCACCACTATTCGACGGAACCTCGGTAGCTTCCAGGAAACCGAAACCGCCGTTGGCTTTCATCCAGTGGGGCGGTATGGGCGTGCCTATCGCTTCGACCGTGACCGGCCAGATGTCACCCCGACCGGCTGCTGCTGCTTTCGCCTCGTTGAACTGGTCGGCGGTGCGGTGGAACAGCACCTGGCCGTCGCCGCGGTCGCGGTAGATCGGTACCGACACGTAGTCGAGTCCGGCGCCCGTCGTCTCCTTCGACAGGAAGTTCGGCGCGGAACTGGTGGCTATCACGGTCGGCTCGTGCACGGTGACGATCAGCGACCGGCAGCCGAAATGGATGTTGTAGTCCGCGTACTGGTAGCAGACCCGCTCGACGTGGCGGGCGGGTTGCGCGGCCCGCTGAGGATGGTATGTGACGTGGACGTAGGAGATGTCGTCCTCAAGCACACGGGCGAACACGATGTCGTCTTGACCGTCCACCTCGAAGGTGACGTTGCGGTCGCCGGACACCACGTTGTCGTCGATGCTGGACCCGCCCCAGGCGAGCGTGCCCCCGCCGAGACCCCAGAAGAATCCGTCCGCCGTCTGGGAGTGGGCGGTCACCGACGAATAGTCCTTGGCCCCGGTCCCTGCGGGCATGACACACACACCGCCGCTGTGGTCGATGTTGTCGCCCTCTGTCAGCGGGAACGGGTCCCCCGTGCAGGGCGACTCGTCGGACACGATCCGGATCTCGCGGGTGAGCGACGCTCCGCCGCCCGTCAGGGGGCTGATCGTCGCCCGGATGAACTCGTCGCCCTCGACCACCTCGTCACCGATCACAGTTATCACGACGCTCAGATGGCTGGGAGGCCCGTTGAGGGGGTTGACTTCGATGCATCCCGTACGATTGAACGACGACCAATTGTTATAGCCGGGACCGAACGGTAGCCCGGTCGGTGGCTGCTTGGGCGGATCGTAGGTGGCCGCCGTGCCGGTCCAGTCCTGACCGTACGTGGCCGTCCCGGAGAAGCACACCTTATAGTTGGTGCCCGGATAGTGGGCTTCCACCGCGACCTGATAGTCGGTGCCGGTGTCGCCCTCGGTGACCGTGGAATAGTCGGCGGAGATCCGCGGGCCGCTGGGCTGCGCTTGCACCGCGGCCGGTGTCGCCAGCGCCGCCACGCAGGCCACGGCTGCGATCCGTCCGAGCCGCGTCAGTTTGCGCCAACCCGCCCCCCCCCCCCCCCCCTTTGCGCAGCCGGAAGTTCCTTCCAGCGGTCCGGCGATCCGGCGATGGTCAGTACCCATGGGTTCACATATACCACACCACCGGAAATTATGCAAGGGAAATCATGCAAGACGGCGCGTAAGAACGAGGACGGGACAGAGGCACTCTTGACCTACCACTCATACTTCCGATCGTTCTCAAGCGACTACGACTCCGCCGACTCGCTCGCTGGTCTGGCCGAAGATTCCGATGTCGCGACGAAAGCCACCCTCGCAGACGTCGAGGAGGGTCGAATCTAGGCGGAATCCAACACGAAGCCAGAACTCGACCCCGACAAACCAGTGCCCGCCGACATTCATGTTGAGATCAACCTGGTCTTCGAGACGGCCGACGGTACCCGTCACTACATGGGACTCTTCCGACCGAACGACTCCTCGGTCGCGCGAATCCGCTCGGTGATGCCCACCGGCGCAACAAGCATCATCTATTCGGCACCCAGATCCAGACCTGCCGAACACAACGGCGGCAGAACATTCAACGTTCGCGAGGACGCCAACGAATGGTACTTCACTACTCCGCAGGGCTGGATTCTCGACCATCCCGAACGCGGGATCGTGTCGCCGCTCGAAAGCTTCGACGACCTGTTCGCTGAGATGCCAGCATCAACCGAATCCCTCGACGACTGGCTCCCCGAACAGACGACCCAATCAACCGACGACCTCCTCGAATAGTCCCCAACCATAGCCAAACCACGTTTGGAGTCGTGATGCGACAAGATTCACCAACCTGGAGCACCCGGATTCTAAGACTGCGCCTGATGTCAGCTGTCGTGTGCCTGCTCCTGCTTGACCTGACAGTAGCTCCCCCAGCCGGTGCTGACCCCTTCGGGGTCGGGCCGCAAGAGTCCGGTTGGTTGGCCGACAATCACGACCACGACTACTGCTGGTCGAAAGGCTTCACTGGATCAATCCGCGTCAGAGCCAACGAAGCGATGGCCTACCTCGAAGCATCAACAGACTTCGAAGGAGGCTCACTCCAGTCCTGCGATTCCGGCACAGACATCTACTTTGAACGCGAATACTTGGATAACAGGAGAGGGTACTACAGGTGTTTTGATCGAAGTATCGGGAATATTTGCGACCGCGCATACGTGCGAATCACAAGCAGCAGTTCTGTCCTCCCAGCAAGCCAATGGCGAAAGACACTCTGTCACGAGATAGGCCACAGCACAGGAGCCGATCACCATTCCAGCAGCGCTTGGGGATGCATGGTCAGCGGTTCATCTACCGCCGAATACTACGGCGGTCATACACTTCTCCACATGAACAACCTGATTGTCGCCGACTCCTGACCCAAGCACACCGAACCAACGAGGAGACGGCAACTCAGAAACAAGTGTCCGGTAACTGAGACACAACGAACGGCGCGCAAGCCCCGGATGTGCGTGTTTCGTACAAGGGGAACGGCGACTTTACGCCCGGCGCGCAACCAAAATGAGGACGGACTTTAGGCGCGGGTCGGGTGGCGCGCGTCCTCGATGTGATAGGTGCCCGCAGGCGTGGGGCTCACTAGTGGGCTGTCCACAAACGTTCGTCGGGGTCGTGTCCACCATTTGGGGGGTTGTGGGTGCTGGAATCAGGGGATGTCCAAATCATTGCGGGTTCGTCGTTTGACGGACCAAGAGGGCCGTGAGCTTCAGCGGATCGTTCGCCGGGGCAGCGGTAGTTCAGAGGGGTCGGTTGTGCGCTGGCGGCGGGCGTTGGTGGTGCTGGCGTCGGCGGGTGGCAACACGGCGCCGGCGATCGCGCGGCTGGCGGCGACGTCGCAGGATCGGGTGCGTGAGATGATCCACCGTTTCAACGAGCTGGGGATGGCTTCGCTGGACCCTCAGTGGGCGGGTGGCCGTCCCCGCCGGATCACGACTGACGACGAGGAGTTCATCGTCGAGACGGCGACGGCTCGCCCTGAGACGCTGGGGCTGCCGTTCACGCGTTGGAGCCTGCGCAAGCTGGCCGCGTACCTGCGCGACGGCGCCGAGCGGCCGGTGCGGGTCAGCGCTGAGCGGCTGCGCCAGATACTCCACGCACACGACATCACCTTCCAGCGGACCCGCACCTGGAAGGAGTCCAACGACCCCGACCGCGGCGCCGAGCTCGCCCGCATCGAGGAGGTCATCGAGCGCTATCCGCAGCGGTGCTTCGCGTTCGACGAGTTCGGGCCGCTTCAGATACGCCCCGTAGCCGGGTCGGGGTGGTCGCGTAAAGGCCTGCCCCAGCGGCAGCGGGCCAACTACAACAAACACCACGGAGTGCGGCAGTTCCACGGCTGCTACTCCGTGGGCGAGGACACGCTGTGGGGCACGGTCCGCCAACGCAAATCAGCGGCCAACACGCTGGCCGCGCTCCGCTCGATCCGCGCCCGCCTCCGCGACGGCGAGCCGATCTATATCATCTTGGACAACCTCTCAGCCCACAAGCACAAGACCATCCACAACTGGGCCTCTAACAACAACGTCGAGCTGTGCTACACACCGACCTACAGCTCCTGGGCCAACCCCATCGAAGCCCACTTCGGGCCGCTGCGAGAGTTCGTGCTCAACAACTCCGACCACCCCAACCACACCGTGCTCACCCGCCGGCTGCACGCCTACCTGCGCTGGCGCAACGCCAACGCCCGCGACCCCGGCCTGCTCGCCGCGCAACGCCGCGAACGCGCCCGAACCCGAGCCGAGAAAGGCCACCGCTGGGGCCGACCACACCCACAAGCAGCATGAAACACCACGCGCGCAAACGTTTGTGGACACCGCACTAGGGTCGAGGAGATCCGCGACAACGCCACCTACCCAGGAATCCGTGTAACGATCGCCGGGCAACTCGACCGGGCGAAGCTCCACTTCCACGTCGACATCAACATCGGCGACCCGCTCTGGCCCGAACCAGACCTCGTCAAACTACCCCAACTCCTCCATGCCGAGCCAATTCCTCTCCGCGGCTACTCTGCCGAGCTCATCCTCGCCGAGAAGATCATCACCGCGATCCAACGCGGGACAGCATCAACGCGCTGGCGCGACTTTGTCGACATCGCCGCGCTCGCATCGGTCCCGCTCAACACGACCCAGCTCAGCAAGGCCCTGCAGATGGTCGCCGACCACCGACAAGTGACCATCCGGCCCCTGGCCGACACGCTCGCCGGCTACGCCGACCTGGCACAGAGCCGGTGGTCGGCTTGGCGCAGTCGCCAAGCCCTAGACACGACCCCAGAACAGTTCGCCGATCTCCTGAACCAGGTCATCAGCTTCACCGATCCACTACTTCAGCCGCTCACCAACTGAGCAACGGCGGCAGGACGACCACAGACGACTCAGCCACGAGCTTCGATCAGGAGGGCATCATGCACATCGTCTGGGGTTTGATCACCGTCCAGACGGTGGCGTTGTGGATGAGGAGGTCGCATTGCCGGCGCTCCATCGCGTCTACCCTCTTTCAATTGCAGGACTCGGCTCGGGCAACTCGACAAGCGCGATGGTGGCCCGGTCGATCATGTCACCAACGGGTGGCAAGTCGTCCACGTCCGCGAAATCCGGGCCAGGACGTGCCTCGACCTCGATGCGTTTGCCATCGCCCCAGGAAGTGTCGAAATCGAGGCGCCACGAGTGGAGGAGGGTGCGGTGGACACCATCATCTTCGGCGAAGAGGGGATCGCCCATGATCGGGTGGCCAATCCATGCGAGGTGGACCCGGATCTGGTGGCGCCGACCGGTGACTGGCCGCACGAGCAATAGTGTGCGGCGTCGTCCCTCCCATAGTCGTACGAAGAGGCTCACGGATGGGTAGCTGCGCTTGTTGTCGAACACCTCCGAACGGGGCACGGACCAGGTGTGGGACGGCGTGTCGGCCACGATGCGTTCTCGAGGTGCCGCAACTCGTACACGTTTCTTGCGCCCCTCGCTCAGGGGGAGGTCGATGATGCCGCTCTCGGGCAGACCCACCGTGCGCGTGATGGCCAGATATCCCTTGTCGACGGTCCGCCTGTTGAACTGGCGGGTCAGGCCGCCATGAGCCTCGATCGTCTTGGCGAATAGGACAGCACCGGACGTGACCTTGTCGATGCGGTGCGCCGGCATGACCCGCTCGCCCGCTGCATCAGCAAGCGAAACGATATCCCAACCGTGGCGCTCGCCGGTCACCGAGATGCCGGCCGGCTTGTTCAGGACCAGAGCGTGGTCGTTCTCGAGGATCACATGGCGGTCGCGGATCTCGGACCAGCGCTCGTAAGGATCCTGCGCCTCATCGTGCGGAGACATCGGGATCCTCGTGCTCGAGGCCTGCGATCCGGAGGCGGTATGGGAGAAGCTTGACGTAGTGTTCCTGGCAGTACTCCACGATGTCATGGTACCGCTGGGGAGTCTCGGGGATGGGCTTGGGACCACCGACGAATCCAGTACTCCGCTGGACCTTGCGATACCAAAGGTCACCGGGGGCGGGATCGTCGGCTCTACGACCAGCCCGCCACCTGAGCATGGCCGGATCGAACTCGACCCCGGCCGCATCGCATGGCATCGTCGGTGCGGACCGAGGTGCCCGCCGGAGATCCGTCCGGCCACCCTCCAACGCCGTACCGTCTGTCGAACACTTGTCCGGTGTCGGAGGGGGGACTTGAACCCCCACGCCCATAACGGGCACTAGCCCCTCAAGCTAGCGCGTCTGCCAATTCCGCCACTCCGACGTGGCCATCCAAGGTGTGGATGCGAAGCACGATCCTAGCGCCGTGCGCATCTCGCCACACTCAGATTCAGACGGTGAAACCGAGTGCTCAGAAGATCAGCGCGTAGGCGACGGAAGAGAAACCGAAGACCACCGCCGCGATCACAGTGATCCGGTCGAGGTTGCGCTCCACCACCGTCGAACCGGCCGCCGCAGCGCCGGCGCCGCCGCCGAACATGTCGGACAGTCCCCCGCCCTTGCCGCTGTGCAACAGCACCAGCAGGATCAACGTGGAAGCGGAGACGAGCCAGAGGGGAGCAACGATCCAAACCATGGCATCAGCCTAACCGGATCGCCGCCGAATTACGGGCTACCAACTGTCCTGGTCGACGTCACCGAGGATCGTTGCAAGATCCTGGGCGTAAGCGAGAAGGCGCACGATGTCGACGTGGTCGCCTCGTTCGAAGTAGAACCAGCCGCAAGGAAACCCTGCGAGCCGGTGGGATCGCAGACCGGGAACGCCGCACAACTCACCTATCCGTGGGGAGCCTGTGCCAGGCATCCGTTCAATCGCTCGCAACGACTCGACCGCCGTGTCGAAGAACCGTCCGCCAAGCTCGTCGCCGCCCTCGTATCGGTAGTACCGGACCCGCTCTACTAGGTCAACTTCGGCGAGTGGACGTAGCCGAACTTCGATCACGCAACGGTGCCGAGCGCGCGATCACGCAACTCATCAATGACATCGTCAGTCAACCGACGACCCTCTCCAGACTCGAGTCCCTCAGCGATCAACAAGCGAAAACGGCGGGCAGCCTCGTCATGTTGATCGCGCCGGATCAAGTCGCGAAGGTACTCGCTGGTATTGCCGTAGTCCCCAGTTCGAACACGTTGATCGATGTAGTCCCGCAGAGACTCTGGGAGCGCGAAGCTCATCGTGTTGCGACTCACGCCATCATTGTGCCCGTGTTATCAACTGTTGTCAACAATGTGCCGGCGGAATTCGACGTCCGCTATTGGGCTAGTAGTCAGCCGGTTCGTAGGTGCCAGTGGTCTGAAGCGATCGCCGATGCTCGCGGGTTGATTCGCGGGTTGACCACGAACCCCACAACGTTGGTGCCGATCCATGCACCAGAGGCCAGGATGTGGATGGTCGACAGGGTGTCACGCATCGAGGGATGCCTTTTCGTGCTTCGACGCATTGTGTTGTCTGTTGACCAACAATATGTTGGTAATACTGAGGACGTGCGCGGATTGGGTAGGGGGGTTGCGCCGGCAGCAGTTGTCTCCCGCTCTTGTTCGCTGCGCTCACGGGCCGCTCGGGCCACGGCCTCGTTCGGTCGCGGCCGTGTGCGTCACCTATCCGCTCGGCCTCTGATTGGTCAACCAGTGTGATCGTGCGACTCACTCAGGCCTGGTAGAGGCGGAAGTTGACTATGCGGGCGAACTCGTCGGGATCGAGACTGGCGCCGCCGACCAGGGCGCCGTCGATGTCGGGCTGCGCCATCAACTCCGGAGCGTTGCCACCCTTGACCGAACCGCCATATTGGATGCGCACCGCGTCGGCGGCCGAGTCGCCCCACCGGGAACGCACCAGAGAGCGGATATGGGCGCACATCAACTGGGCGTCGTACGGTGTTGCCGTCACGCCGGTGCCGATCGCCCAGATCGGCTCGTAGGCGATCACGATCGCGGCCACGACATCGCTCGACAGACCGGCCAAGCTGCCAGAGATCTGCTGGGACACAGTCGACTCCGCCTCCTGAGCCTCACGCTGCTGCAGGGTCTCACCGACACAGACGATCGGGGTCATGCCCGCGGCCAGCACCGCCTTGGCCTTCTCGTTGACGACTTCGTCGGTCTCACCGAACAGTTCACGCCGTTCGCTGTGGCCCACGATCACATACTCAACGTTGAGCTTCGCCAACATGGCAGGCGCGATCTCACCGGTGAACGCACCGTGGCTCGCCATATGAACGTTCTGAGCACCCAGCGAGACGGGAACATCGTCGGCCTGCAGGACCGTCTGCACCGAACGAAGGTCGGTGAAGGGCGGATGAACCGAGACGTCCACATGGTCGTAGTCGCGCGTGTTCAAGGCGTAGGCGAGCTTCTGGATCGTCTGGATCGCCTCGAAGTGGTTGTGGTTCATCTTCCAGTTGCCGCTGATCAGCGGCTTGCGTGCGCCATGCGCAGATTCATCAGTCACCGGTTCATTAGACATAGGGAGTTCCTCTCAAGGCCTTGAGGCCGACCAGGTCACCCTGCTCGATCAAGGCCAGCGACGCCCCACCACCGGTGGAGACGTGGTCCATTTCGTGTTCAACATCAAACAGTTTCGCCGCCGCGGCACTGTCACCGCCACCGACGACGGTGAACGCCCTGGTGTCGGCCATTGCCTGGGCGACCGCACCGGTCCCGCCGCCGAAGCGGGGATCCTCGAACACGCCCATCGGCCCGTTCCACAGCACTGTCGCGGCCTCGTGGATGACGTCGCCGAACGCTGCCGCGCTGCCAGGACCGATGTCCACACCCATCCAGCCGTCGGGCAGGTTCGTGCCCATCTGACGCACGTCTCCCCCGGCGCCGGGCGCCATCAGTTCGCCGCCGGGGCCCAAGGCTGTGATGTCGTACGGCAGATGGACGGGTTTGGGGCCGTCGAGCAGCCGCGCGCAGGTGTCGATCATGTCGGTTTCACACAGCGAAGAGCCCACCGAGTGGCCCTTCGCGGCCAGGAACGTGAAACACATCCCTCCGCCGACGATCAGCGAGTCGACCGACTCCAACAGCGCCTCGATGACCGCTAGTTTGTCGCTCACCTTCGATCCGCCCATGACCGCCACGAAAGGTCGCCGCGGATTCGAACGCAGCCCGCTGAGCACCTCGACCTCACGGTGCAGCAGCCGACCGGCTGCCGACGGCAGACGGCGGGGCGGGCCGACGATCGAGGCATGGGCACGATGCGAGGCGCCGAACGCATCGTTGACGTAGACGTCGTGCCCCTCGACCAACTCCTCCACGAACGACGTGTCGTTGGCTGTTTCCCTCGGATCGAACCGCAGGTTCTCCAGCAACTCGACACCCGGCGCCAACTCGCTCAGGCGTTCCCGTACCGGTTCAACCGAATAGGCCGGGTTCGCCTGACCCTTGGGACGTCCCAGATGAGTGCAGGCGGTGACCGAAGCGCCCTGGCTGATCAACCAGCGAATGGTCGGCAGAGCGGCGCGGATGCGCAGATCATCGGTGATCTGCCCGTCGGCGACCGGAACGTTGAAGTCGGCCCTCAGAAGGACCGATTTGCCCGCGAGGTCTCCGAGGTCTTCGAGTCGGGGAACGGAACTCACTTCTGGTCGGTCTAGGCGTTGCCGACGACCAGGGTCAGGTCGACCAGACGGTTCGAGTAGCCCATCTCGTTGTCGTACCAGCCGAAGATCTTGACCAGCGAGCCCTGCGCCATGGTCAGTCCGGAGTCGAACACGCACGAGGCGGTCGAACCGATGATGTCTGAGGACACCAGAGGCGCCTCCGAGTAGACGAGCACGCCGCTGAGCGGGCCGGAGGAGGCTGCGTCCTTGAACGCCTCGTTGATCTCGGCGACCGTTGCATCGTCGCGGCTGAGCACACCGGTGAAATCGGTGATCGAGCCGTCGGGGATCGGCACCCTCATCGAAGTGCCGTCGAGCTTGCCCTGCATCTCGCTCATCACCAGGCCGGTTGCTCGTGCAGCTCCCGTTGAGGTGGGGACGATGTTGATCGCCGCGGCGCGGGCACGGCGCAGATCGGAATGGGGGCCGTCGACCAGTGCCTGGTCGCCCGTGTAGCCGTGGACAGTGGTCATCAGCCCCTGCACGACGCCGAAGGCATCGTCGAGCACCTTCACCATCGGCACGAAGCAGTTGGTCGTGCAGGAGGCGTTGGAGACCACGTGATGTGTCTCGGGGTCGTAGGTGTCGTCGTTCACGCCGACCACGAAGGTTGCGTCGCTGTCGCCCGAGGGCGCAGAGATGATCACTTTGGGGGCGCCCGCGCTCCGGTGCATGGCAGCACCGCTGCGCTTGGTGAAGATCCCGGTGGACTCGACCACCACATCGACCCCGAGGTCGCCCCAGGGCAGCTCCTCGGGGTTGCGTTCAGAAAGAACCCGCAGGACGTCGCCGTCGACGCTGATTCCCTCATCGGTCACCGCGATCTCCGCGGACAGGCTCCCGTGCACCGAATCGTGGGCGAGCAGATGCGCCATGGTGTCGATCGAACCGAGGTCGTTGACTGCGACGAAGTCGATGTCGGCGCCCTGGGCCTTGGCGGCCCGAAAGAAGTTGCGGCCGATGCGGCCGAAGCCGTTTATTCCGACGCGTACGGTCATTGTGTTTCTCCCTCTAGGTAATCTTGAAGCTAGCGGACGGATGCGGATGTCGCCGTGTGTCAGCGAAGGCGCTGAGACTGTTGCCGGCCCACCCGCGACATCGACGGCTGGCCGGGGCGAGCCGCCACCCTGTTCGGCCTGTTCGGCACGTTCCTAGCGCGGTTTGACGCGGCGACCTCAGATCGTATTGGGCACAGCCACGATCGCGTCGATCTCAACCAACATTTCGGGTTTTGGAAGCCCGGTCATGACCGTTGTGCGCGCCGGGAACGGATGTTCGAAAAATTCTTCGAAGACGAGGTTCATCGCCGCGAAGTGGACCATGTCGGTCAGGTAGACTCCGATTCGAACCGCATCTTTCAGGCTGGCTCCACTGGCCCGTGCGACCGCATCGAGGTTCCGCAGAGTTTGCCGGGTCTGAGTCTCTATGTCCTCGCCGGACAGTACACCGGCGGAGTCGTAGGGGCCCTGGCCGGAAAGGAACGAGAACCCGCGAGACATGATCGCAGCCGAGTACGGACCCGACGCGGCCGGCACCTCGCTGCTTGCAACGGCGTTTCTTGAATTTTTCACTGGTGCTTCTTTCTCTCTTGTATTCGCTGATGCTTCTTGCTGATGCTTCTTCTTTAACGCTGAGAGCCGGGGTGGGCTGGACGTTTTGATTCGTTATGCGGCGCACATCTGCTCTCAGTGTTGATCTGCGGTCAGCACTCGGCCCGCCCGCACGCCCGTGGGAGCGGCGTCGGAGATCGTGTGTCGCCCGTTCACGAGAACATGACGGATACCGGTCGGGTGCGCGCGTGACGTGTATGTTCCCCGGTCGGCGATCGTGGTCGGATCGAACACGACGATGTCCGCGGCGTAGCCCGGCCGAAGCAGGCCGCGTCCGGTCAGCCCGAATCGAGCCGCCGGAACCGACGTCATCTTCTGGATGGCGGAGCTTCTCGGCAGCACCGAGGCGTCTCTGCAGTAGTGGCCGAGGACTCGCGGGAACGTGCCCTGAAGGCGAGGGTGGGGCACTCCGGACTGTTGGGGGATTCCGTCACTGCCGATCATGGCCAGCGGGTGAGACAACGCCTCGAGCATGTCGTCTTCGTGGATCTCGAATATTATGCACAATGTCTCGCCTGCCTGAGGCGCGGTCACCAACTGTCGCATGAGACCGCGCAGCGTCCTGCCTTGTTCCCTTGCGATGTCGAGGAGCCGTCTTCCTTCGAAGTGCGGGTAGTCGTGGCATCTGATGATCTGGACCAGTCCAGCCCTGGTTTCGTCGATGTCTTCGGGTGGGAAGTAGGTCACGAGCGGGCCTGAGCCGGCGCTGTAGGGATAGACGTCGAACCCGACGTCGACTCCCTGGGTTCGGGCCTCGTCGATCTGCTCGAGAGCCGCGCCGAGTCGTCCCCAGTTGTGTTCGCCGATTACTTTGAGATGGGAGATCTGCAATCCGACCCCGGTGTCTTGAGACACGGCGGTCACCTCAGCGATGGCGTCGGGGAGTCCGTCTGCCTCGTCGCGCAGGTGTGTGCTGTGGATTCCGTTGTGGTCTGCCACGGCTTTGACGATCTGCGTGAGCGCCATGGTCGATACGTGCTTTCCAGGACGGTATATCAGACCTGTGGACACGCCGAGCGCACCATCGTCCATCGCCCTGCGAATCTGCCCGCATACACCCGCGAGGGCCACGGTTCCAGGCTCGGTGCTGTCAATGCCGAAGAGGAGCCGTTGGACCGTGTTGTGCCCGACGAAAGCGGCGACGTTCGTAGCGATGCCGTGACCGGTCAGTGTTTCTCGGTACTCCCGGTAGGTATGCCAGTCGCCGTCGACTGCCAGAAAGTCCGGAGACCGGCGCCCGGGAGCATGGGGGAACGCGCTGAACCCACAATTTCCGACGACTACGGTTGTCACACCCTGTCGGAGTTTCGATCCGTTGTCGGGGTTGCGATGGAGTTCCATGTCGTCGTGTGTGTGTGCATCAATGAAGCCGGGTGCGGCCACCAACCCCTGGGCGTCGATCTCAGCACGCGATCTGCCGACTGTTCCCAAAGTTGCGATGAAGGCGCCCTCGACCGCGATGTCGCCTTCGAATGCCGACGCTCCGGAGCCGTCTTCGATCAGCGCCCCACGGATCACCAGGTCATGCATCCCCGCTCTTTTCCATGCCTGCTCTGTGTTGTCGGACTCATGATGAGGCCAGTCCCGTCTCTGAGGTGGCCGGCTGTGAACTCGAAGACATCTCTCAGTCTCTCTTGAGTGCATTATAAGCACTTGTAGTGTGTATATTGCACTTTAATCTAGCATATGATCTTATAGGAGGTCAGACGGATACAGATCTGGCATCACTACCCGAAGGGGTGCAGCATGAACCACTCGACCAGCCAACCGAAGAACCGACCCTTGGCCGTGGACATCGTTGCGCTCGGCGAGTCCATGCTGACACTGCGGCCCACCCCGGGTCAGGAGTCGTTCGAGTGGGAGGTGAGCGGCGCAGAGTCCAACGTTGCCCGCTACTGCGCGGCGCTCGGCCTGCAGGCCGCATGGGTCAGCCAGATCGGGGCCGACCTCGCAGGAGATCTCGTGCTCTCGGTGATCAAAGCCGCAGGCGTCGACGTCGGCGGTGTGCGCCGGGTGCCTGATCGCCAGACGGGACTCATGCTCAAGGAGGCGACCGCCAATGAGCGACGCGTGCGCTACTACCGCGCAGGCTCCGCCGCCGCCGCAATGGGTCCACCGATCGGTCCGAACCTAGCCCGACACCCGAGAATCCTTCACCTGACAGGCATAACCCTGGGCCTCTCGTCCACATGTCGCGAACTCGTCGAGTCTCTCATCGGCAACCGACCCACAGCCTCGTGCCTGTCGTTCGACGTCAACTGGCGACCCACCGTCTGGAACGGGGACGACCCGCCAACGGCGCTGCGAGAAACCGCGAACCGCTGCGACATCGTCTTCGTCGGGCTCGATGAAGCCAGCGAGCTCTGGGGCGCCACGTCGGCTGCAGACGTCCGCAGGCTGCTGCCCCGCCCGACCACACTCGTGGTCAAGGACGCCGCCAACGGCGCTCATGCCGACCTGGGCAGCAAGAGTCTGTTCGTCCCCGCCCTCCAAGGGCCGGTCGTCGATCCAGTGGGGGCCGGGGACGCGTTCGCGGCCGGTTTCCTGTTCGGTGTTCTGCGCTACGACGGCTGCATCGAAGCATGCCTTCGGCTCGGACATATCACCGCCATGAGCTCCCTCGCCCAGCGCAACGATGTCGGGCCGGTTACCGACGACTCGACGCTGCGGCTACTGCTCGACATGTCACCGCGGCAGTGGCAGACGGCACACCTGGACTTGACCCGCCCACCAGCCGGGTCGCGTCCGGCACAGGGGTGAGCAGCGATGGTCGACTCGGTCGCGCCGCCTCCGAGCACAAGGCGACAAGAACTGTCATGACCGCTGTACTTCGCTCCAGCACGAAGGCCGCCCCCAACGATCTTGTGGGCAGCAGCACCGGGGCGCTGATCGGCCGGAACATCTTTGATGGATCGTTTCCTTCTCCGCTGGTCGTGGCGCGGGCCACCGCCATCAGACACAATCTGACGACCATGAGCGAATTCTGTCGATTGAATCGCGTGCAGTTGGCCCCACACGGCAAGACGACAATGTCGCCCGCACTGATCTCTCGCCAGATCGCCCATGGCGCGTGGGGTGTCACCGTCGCCAATGTCGTGCAGGCTCGGACGCTCTTGCAGCACGGCGTGCGCCGCATCATGCTCGCCAACCAGTTGATCAACGAGTCCGCAATCAAATGGGCGTTCGAGAGTGCAGCACAGGGCCTTGAACTCTACTGTTTCGTCGACTCGCGCGAAGGACTCCACCGACTCGACCGCGACCACGCCGGACGCATCTCGGTGCTCGTGGAGATCGGTCGCAGCGGCGGTCGAAGCGGCGTCCGCGACCTCGACGAGGCGGTCACCCTCGCCGAGGAGGCCCGCGCTGTCCGTTCGGTAAGGTGCGTCGGCATCGCCGGGTATGAGGGCGTATTCCTCTCGGGACACGACAACGACCGCCGAACCGTGCGGGACTACCTGCGGGTGCTCGCCGCCTCATTTGGACGGATCGCCGCCCTCGGACTTCTCGAGGCCGCCGACGCGCCGATCCTCACCGCAGGGGGCAGCGCTTGCTTCGACGACGTCGTGGACATACTCGAGCCGGCGGCCAAGGCCCACGACGCTGAACTCGTGCTCCGCAGCGGCTGCTACATCACCCACGACAACGGCTTCTACGACCGCGTCTCCCCGTTGCGCAACCATCGCGACCTGCCGTCGTTGAAGCCGGCTCTCGAAGCCATCGCCCAGGTCACCTCCAGGCCAGAACCCTCCCTTGCGCTGCTTGATCTCGGCAAGCGGGACGTATCTTTCGATGAGGGGTTTCCGATCCCGTTGTGGCGGCAACAACGAAGCCGGCGCAGCGCCGTTCCCGGCTCATGGCGCGTGTCGAAGGTCATGGACCAACATACGTTCCTGACGATCGACCCGACCGACGAACTCGCTGTCGGTGACCTGATCACCTTCGGGATCAGCCACCCGTGCACGACCTTCGACAAGTGGACCTATATTCCGGAGGTGGCCGACGATGGAACCATCGTCACTGTTCTCTCGACGGAGTTCTGAATTGGATGTCCGCATATACAGTCTACTGGAGGCTGAATGAGCCAGACTTTGCAGCGAGCGATCCGAGTTCTGGGGCTGATCGCTGAGCGACCGTCGTCAATCGAGGAGGTAGCCGGGTTCATGGGGACCCATCGCAGCACCGCGCTTCGCACCCTGCAGGTTCTTGAGGCGGAGCAGGTGGTCGTGCGCGATGCACGCAACATATTCCGCCTGGGTCACCGTGTGATCAGTCTGGCGAACGCCGCACTGGAGAACATCGACCTGCGCACAGTCGCTGCACCCTTCCTCAGCAGGCTCAACCACGAGGTGGAGCAGACAATCCACCTCGGCATGCTCGTGGCCGACGCGGTCGTCTACATCGACAAGCGCGAAGCCAAGCAGACCGTTCGCATGTACTCCCGTATCGGGAGCAGCGCCCCGCTCCACTGCACCGGCGTCGCCAAGGCGGTCCTGGCGTTTCTTCCAGACGAGGACAGAGACCGCATCGCAGGCGAAATCGACTTCGTGGTCCATACCGACAACACCCTCGCGACTCCTGACGAATACCTCGAAGACCTCGACGCAACACGAACGCGCGGTTACGCGATCGACCACCTTGAACACGAGCCGTGGGTCAACTGCATCGCGGCGCCGGTCTTTGAGGCGTCCGGATCTGTGATCGGGTCCGTTTCGATCACCGCTACCACTCTGTCGTGCGACTACGAGACCCTCCTCACCATGGTGCCGAAGCTGTTCGAGACGAGCCAGGGGATCTCACATGAGTTCGGATGGGTCGACGGCACGGACCGAGCCGAGCCGTAGCGCCTGTTGGACTTCGTCCGGTTCATAGAACTGGACTACGCTCGATGAAGTCGATCCACTCGTCGGCGGCCGTTGTTGTGGAGATCGAAGGGCAGAACTGAATCGGGATCCCGACGTGTGGAACTGAGCAGGCGACGACCTCGTCGGTGTCGTCGAGAGCGACGAACAGCGTGGTCATGCCGGGACCCCCGAAGCAGATGTTGGTCGGGTCGCGTCCGGGAACAGCGACAGCTTCCAGCTCAGTGCCGTCAGGGGCGATAACACGGACACACCCGGCACCGAAATGGGCGACATGGAGGTTTCCGCCGGCGTCTAGGCACATACCGTCCGGCCCTTGGACTTCGATCCCGCTCTGGAGCGGCAACTGCGCGAACAGTTCGGCGTCGCCGAAGCCGCCGCTGGGGAAGCGTTGGTGGCGCCAGAGTCGGCTCGTCCTTGTCTCGGCGTAGACGACCTGTTCGTCTGTGACCACGATGCCGTTGGGAAAGGCCAGCCCACGAGCAACCTGTTCAAGGACCAGTGTCTCCGCCCGCAGGACATGGACACCGCCTACCGCGTTGTCGGCGCTCGAACCCCAAGGGTCGGTGAACCATATGTTCCCGTCTCTGTCGAAACTGAGGTCGTTCGGGCCGTTCGGGGAACGGACATGTACCTGCAGTTCACCGTCGGCGGATGCTCGCAGGATCGCCCGGTGCCCCTCATCGGTGATGTACAGGCAGCCGTCGGGTCCGAACGCGAGGGCTGCGGGGATCCCGTCCACGCCGTGGGCACAGGTGTTGAAGAGGCGCCGCGTGGCGCCGCTGTGATCCGGGTGCGTGGCTACTATGTCACCGCCGCGCGCTCTCGTGTTCCCCGGACGGCTGAAGCTGCACACGTTCAGGATCCAGCCGCCCGGACCGAGCGTTGGTCCTTCCGGGGCGGAGACGCCGCTTGTGATCAACTGCCATCGGGGTCGGGGACTCATGGATCTCGAGGACGGACGAATGCACCGCAGACGCGGGCGCCGGCCTCGTCGAAGAGATGGATCGCGCCGGGTTCAGCGTCGACGTAGATGGGGTCGCCGGGCCCGAGACGGCTGTGGGCGTCGGCGCGTACCATGATCGACGACTCGCCGGAGAGTTCGACCTCGAGATAGCTGTCGCTGCCGAGATAGTCGCGGCGCCGGACCGTCCCCACGAAAGCATGCGTGTGCCCGTCACTGATTCTGAGCGAGCTCGGCCGCAGCCCGACGGTCGCCTGTGAACCCGCTTCCAGCCCGATACCCGCTTCGGTCGCCAATGAGGCTCCAGCGAATTCAAGAGTGCCATCCCCACCAACGGCTGCCGGGTGCAGCGGCATCCGGGGACTGCCGATGAACTGTGCAACGAAGGTGTTCGCAGGGGCGGTGTACAACTCGTGCGGTTTCCCGACCTGTTGGATCCGTCCTTCGTTGAGCACCACCACCCGGTCTGCCATGGTCATGGCCTCGATCTGGTCGTGGGTCACATACAGCGTCGCCTTCTTGATGCGCGAATGCATCTCCAGCAGGCTCGTCCTCATGTCTGCCCGCAGCAGTGCGTCCAGGTTGGAGAGCGGCTCGTCCATCAAGAAAGCCGCAGGTCGACGGATGATTGCACGCGCCAACGCCACCCGCTGCCGCTGTCCTCCGCTCAACTGTGCCGGCCTTCGGTCCAGATACCGGGTCAGGTCGACGATCCCAGCAGCCGCAGTCGTGCGGTCATCGATGAGGGAGCGTTTGAGGCGCGGCCGCGTCATCCTCAAAGGGAAGGCGATGTTCTCTCGGACCGTCATGTGAGGGTACAGCGCGTAGTTCTGGAACACCATCGCAACGTTGCGGTCACGGGGGCGGACATAGTTCACCAGTTCGCCGTCGACGTGGATCTCGCCGTGGCTCGCCTCCTCAAGGCCGGCGATCATCTTCAGGATCGTGCTCTTGCCACATCCTGACGGGCCTAGCAGGACCACGAACTCTCCCTGCGCGACCTGAAGATCAAACGGCTGCAGCACCTCGACGTCTCCGTAGGACTTCGCGACTTGGACCAGGCTCACGGCGAGGCCGGCCGGATGTGAAAGTGCAGGCATTGGTTCCTATTCCTTGAGTGCGCCGGAGAGGTCGTTGGCGACGAAAGCCTTCTGAACGAGCAGGAACACCACGGTGATGGGGACGGCGGCGAGGAGCATTCCCGCCGACAGAAGACCCCAGTCTTGCAGAAAGGCACTCTGCAGACCTGAGATTCCTACGGCCAGCACCTGTCGTTCGGAGTCCTGAACCGAGACGAGCGGCCAGATGAGCGACGTGTACTGCAGCATGAACGTGAACATGCCGAGAACGACAAGCCCGGGGCGTATCAAAGGCAGCACGATCTTGCGGTAGATCGTGAACTCCGAAGCACCGTCTAGGCGGGCCGACGCCTCGAGGTCGTCGGGGATGCTGACTATGAAGCTGCGAGCCATGAAGATGCCGAGCGGGTTCGCCAACGGTGGCAGGATCAGGGCCCAGTAGGTGTTCAACAGTCCGAGGTGTCTGACCACGAAGAACAAGGGGATGATCAGCGCTGAGATCGGGATCGCCACCGACAACAGGAAGAGCAGTGCTACGCCGCGCTTGCCTGCAAACTCCATCTTCGCCAAGGCGTAGCCCGCCATCGAGTCGAACCACAGTTTCAGGCCGGTGACTGCGCCGGCAACGAACAGCGTGTTGATTGTCCACCTTGCGAACGGGTGGTCTGCGAAGAGCGATTTGAAGTTCCCCCAATAGATCGGAGAGGGGATCCAGTCGGGTGGATAGCTGAACAGGGAGGTGGTCTCCTTCAACGAGGTCGACACCACGTACAAGAAGGGCGACAGTGCCACCGCGACCCCGACTAGCAACACTGCATACGACAAGACCATCGCTGACCGCGGCGTGCGGAGTCCAGAGCCGTGCGCCCCATTGCTCCGCGCGGCATTCGACCGCCTGCTCGCCGAGGTTCTCGCGGTCACGTGCGGTCTCGCAGCAGGAATGTCTGCAGTCCGGTGAGGAGCAGCACGGTGATGACCAGCAAGAACGACAACGCAGCGCCGAAGCCGACGTCTCCGAACGCGAACAGGCTCCGGTATATGTAGAGCGACACCGAGATCGTGCTGTTGACCGGACCTCCGTCGGTGAGTGCGAACACTGAATCGAACAGTTGCAGGTTGACGATTGTGGCGAAGATCACCGCGAAGTAGAACGTGGGGCGCATCAGCGGAAGCGTCAGCCGGACGAACCTTCGCATCGCTCCGGCCCCGTCGAGTTCGGCAGCTTGGTAGAGTTCACCCGGCAGGGCCGTCAAGCTTGCGAGGAACATCATCGTCCAGAATCCAGTGCCCCGCCAGACCTCGATTCCCGCGATCGTGGGAAGCGCGAGCGAGGTGTCGCCGAGAAAGTTCACCGGGTCTCTGCCGAGGCCGCGGACGGCGTAGTTGATTACGCCGAAGTCGGGATGAAGCACGAAGGTGAAGATGAACGCAGCCACGACCGCCGGCTGGAGAGTCGGTACGTACAGCGCGACTCGAATCGACGCTCCTCCCCTCGGAACGGTGTGCAGTGCCAACGCGAGCGCCATCGCGATGATGAAGACGGCAGGGATCGCCATGGCACTGTAGACGACAGTGTTGCGGATGCTCGTTAGAACCAGCGGGTTTGAGAAGGTGTCGCGCCAGTTGTCCAACCCGACGAACTGGGCCGGACCGAGCACGCCTCCGGTACGGAATGTCGAAACGAACAGCCACACGACCGGTATCAACAAGAACGCTACGAAAGCCAGGAGGTTGGGACCTAGGAATGCGTAGGCCGTGAGAGTCGTACGCCTTCGATACCGCTTCCTCAGCAGGCGGTGTTCCTCCGGCGACAGTGTCAAGAACGTGTCGCTGCAACTAGTAGAGCCTGACTCTACGTCAGCCACGACTCTGCTCCACTCTCATCGAACGCAAATTTAGCTGACCCGCGAACCACGGCGACGAGTTCTGGTGCCCCGCACCAGCAGTGCAGGGCACCAGGAATCACTGGAGGAGTTGCAGCAGACAGGATCCAGGGCTCTCGTCGGGAGGGAACAGTCAAGAGATGCGCCAAGGCCAAAGCGAATGTGGTAGTACCAGCGTCGACCAGCTAGCCGGCGAGCACGCCGTCGATCGCCCGGCACATTCCAGCGATGGCTTCTTCCCCCGTCAGGTTGCCGCGGAACGCGTCCTCAGCCACAGGCCACGCGGCTTGTAGCGCCTCGAGGATCTGCGGATGCGGTTGCAACCCTTGAACTCGGGGAACCAGTTCAGATTGAACGGTCCGCATCGCCGGGTTGTCTCCGAACAGATCGTCGATGATGTCGGTGCGCACAACCTGCAGGCTCACCTGCTCCGCGAAGCGTCCCACCTGTGGTGCCGAGGCCCAGTGCTTGATGAACTCCCATGCTTCTTCTTTGTTGTCGCTTGCGTCTGCGATGCTCAAGATGCCGAAGTTGCCCATCACGGTTTGGCCCTGGGGACCGGGAGGCGCCGCAGCCACAGTCCAATCGAAGTCCGGCGGGTCCGTGTTCAAAGAAACGATGTTCGGCGTCTCGTGATGCAGGATCGCAACGCGACCGGCAGCGAACAGGTCGAACAGGCCTTGATTGTCCAAAGACCCGATCGCCGGTGTGACGTCGGCGGTGTGGAGGTCGATGAGGAATTGCATGGCGTCGACGACATCCGGGCCGACCAGGCCGCATTCGCTCCAGTCTTCGGACAACACGTCGCCGCCGGCATTGTGGATGTACGGGTACCAGTCCCACCAGGCGAAGTCGGCCGCGGAGGTGCGCGCCGCAAAGCCGTAGACGTCATCGGTTGTAAGCACCTTGGCCGCAGCGAGCATCGTTTCATACGAGTCGTCCCAACTGTCGAGCAGACCGGCTTCTTCAAGGAGTGTCTCGTTGATGAAAATGTTGTAGACCGCGCCGAGAACCGGCACGCCCCAGGTGCCGCCCTGCTGTTCCGCCAAGTCCCAAGCGAACGGGCTTATGTTGGCGCGCTCGTCGGCCCACGACGGATCGTTGACCAGATCGGTCATGTCGTGCAACACTCCCTGCTCAGCGAACGACGGATAGATCAGGTCGACCAGATACTGCACATCGGGCGGTGAGCCACTCGCGAACAGGGTGGTCAACTCAGCGACATGGACCGGCCAGTCATATGTGGAGAACTCGACTGTCACGTCGGGCGCGACCTGCGAGTTGAAGTCGGCGATGATCTGCTCTTCGAATTCGACCTCCATTGCCGAATGCGGACCTTTGATGAACCCGATCGTGCCTGACAGCGCCGGCGTGGGATCAGGCTCCGAAACGTCAGGATCTTCGGTCGGAGCGTCCGAACCGTCACCGGAGGTCTCAGGTGTCTGCCCGGCGTCACTGCGAGAATCGTCGTCGTCACCACATGCGGCAGCAACGAGCACGAATACAAGCATCACCGCAAGCAGGCAACGGAAGTGCCCCGAAGTGGAGCGACGGTCGTCTTTGGTTGTTTTCAGCATTGAAAATCCTTTCTGTGCAAATATTGCACTCAATATGCGTTACACGCACACTCAAGATATCGCTATAGACACGCTGCTGTCAATCCGAATCTGTCGCTGCCCCACGCAGCGCGCCCGCGGCGTAGCAGTACCGCGCGCATTCGTCGATGTTTTCGCCGCTCGCCGACTCGTCGAGGCCCTCAGACGTTGAGGTCGCGGTGCATCACCGCAGGCGTGATCCCCAATTCCTCGAACACCTCGGCCATACGTTCAGCAATGGCGACCGAACGGTGTCTACCACCGGTGCAACCGAAAGCGACGGTGAGATACGACTTGCCCTCCTGCTCGTACAACGGAAGGATCAATTCCAAGAGGCTTTCGAGGCGTTCCAGGAAGCCTTCGGTGACCGTTTGCGAAAGCACATAGTCAGAAACGGGCTGGTCCATTCCTGTCAACGGGCGCAGTTCGTCAATCCAGTGCGGGTTGGGCAGGAATCGACAATCGATCACCAAGTCGACATCGAGGGGAAGACCGTGTTTGTAGCCGAACGAGGAGACCGTCGTCTGCATGGTGTGCCCGCAGTTTCCGTCGCCGAAGGCTTCCGTCATGCGTTCCCGCAACTGATGGACGTTCAACTCTGAGGTGTCGATCACCAGATCGGCCTGAGCCCGTAACGGCTCCAGAGCAACCCGTTCAGCGTTGATGATCTCGCCGAGCGTGCCGCCGTCTTCATCATCGAAGGGATGCCGGCGCCGACTCGACTCATAACGACGCACCAGCACTTCTGTAGAAGCATCAAGGAACACCGACTGCACTCGGTTGAACTGCAAGCGAAGAGCATTCACCAAGGTGGCGATCTTGTCCTGGTACTGGCCGGAGCCGACGACCAGAGCCATCCGGTCCCCGGCACTCGAAGAACCGTCGGCCAGTTCAGCGACCTTGGGTATCAATGCCGGAGGGAGGTTGTCCATCACGAACCAGCCCATGTCCTCTAGATTGTCGGCCGCTACCGTGCGCCCAGCCCCCGACAAGCCCGCGATGACCACCAGATCGCTCATGGGTCGATGCTAGCCAGCGGGCGGCCTGCGGTCGCCGATAAGGGCCAGGAGCCTCGGAGTGTTGACAACAACGTCGGCTTCATGCTCGGGTGCCTTGGCCAGGAAACCGGGGGGCGGGGCGGGTTCCAACATGGCCACCAGGTCAATACCCACCGCGATCATCCCGTTGATGTAGCGGCTCAGCGGCCGGTGCACGAAGCGCACATGCACGCCCTTGTCGATTTCTTCGACCGTGGCCGTCTCATGAAGGTAGGCGCCCACGCGCCAGTAGGTCTCGGGGGGATCGATCATGTGGTCGACGATCAGGCCGCTGTCGGGCGTCTGGAACAGCGGGTGGTTGAGGATCAGCACCAAGCGGCCTCCCGGGCGTAATGCCCGTGCAACCTCGGCGAGTGACTCTTCGAGCGCATCTATGTGCTCATAGACCAGACAGACGACTGCTCCGTCGAACGAGCCCTCCCCTACCGGCAGGCGGTCACTGCCGGCCAGCGCATAGACCGCTCCCCCGTCCCGCTCATGCGCTGTGCGGATCTGCTCCATTGTCGGGTCGACCCCGACGACTTCGGCCCCTGTCTGCGCCAACGCCCGGGCGATCTGTCCCTCTCCGGTGCCGATGTCGAGCACTCGTTCGCGCCCGACGAGATGCTGCGTCACGATCGGGATGATCTGCTCGGTGTACTCGGGGTCGGCGCCGTCGGTGAACTTCTCCTGCCACCATCGCGCATGCGCGTCCCACTCGGACTGCTTCATCGCTTCAGTCTGCCCAATAGATTCGATACTGGAACTGTCTTCCTGAACACAACGACAGACCACACGCCGAGTCAGATCACGCAACATGGGCCACGGTCTCGCACGGGCGCATGGGAGCGAAATGTAACCGGACGGTAGCACTGCTAGGAATGTTACCGAACAGTAACTGATTGATGAATGTTACCGTACGGTGTTATGATTCGCCTGTGGAACACACCCAGGACAGCATCGACCCGCACAGCATTGATGGAGTGCGGCTGCGCCACCCCGCCGACATCGGGCAGGCTATCCGCGCCGAGCGAGTGGCGCAGGGGACTACCCAGGCCGAGTTGGCGTCCGAAGCGGGCGTCTCACGCCGCTGGCTGTCCGCGACCGAGAAAGGCCACCCGACCGCCGAACTCGGCCTGGTGCTCGCCGTGATCCGCCGGCTCGGCTTCGACCTCGCCGCAGCCCGCAGGCCCCGCCCGGTGTTCGACGCCGACGCCGCTTTCAGATCGCTAGTTGATCCGCCACCGACTACCGGCTCAGACGGGGGAACCAGTTGAAGCTCTCCGTCATAATCGGAGGCCGGCTCGCGGGAGAAGTCGACATCGGCCGCGACCTCCCGGCGTTCCGTTACGACCCCGACTACCGGCGCACATCGTCTGTGCCGCTCTCGCTTGTGGCACCGCTGCCCGTCGGCGGCGCCGAAGGCGACAGGCTTCGCAACTGGCTGCTCGGCGCCCTGCCCGATGACCCCGAAGTGCTCGATGCTCTCTGCGTCGACCACGGCGTGGCCCGACACGACCCGATCGGCCTGCTCGGTGGCCCGATGGGTGCCGACTGCGCCGGTGCCGTCCAGTTCTGCCCGCCCGAGCAGACCGAGAACCTCCTGTTCGACCCCGGCCACGCCGAACCCATCGACGACGCGGGAATAGCCGACTGGCTCGACCGTATGGAAATCGATCCCGCGAGGCGCGCCTATCGGACCGACGGCGCAGACTCGGGGTTCAGTATCGGCGGGATGCAGCCCAAAGCCGCCCTTCGACACACCGCAGACGACGGTTGGGCGGTGCCACACGGATCGCTGCCCACCACCCACCTCATCAAAGCCTCCCGCTCTCGGCGGTGGCCCCACGAGGCCCTCATCGAGCACCTCACCATGCGCACAGCCGCCGGTTGCGGCATCCCGGCCTCCCGCACCAGAATCGCTCAGTTCGCCGACAAAGAAGTCATCATCGTCGAGAGATACGACCGGACCGACAATGGCACGATCCGCGTCCACCAAGAAGACATGTGCCAGGCCCTCGGCATCGCCCCCAACCTCAAATACCAGCGCAACGGCGGCCCCGGCCCCGAAGATGTCGCCGACGCGCTCCGTGCCGCAGACCCGGAAATAGCCGACGCCAACATCGGCCGTCTCCTCGACATCCTCCTGTTCCAATGGGTCGCCGCGAGCACCGACGGGCACGCCAAGAACCTCAGCGTGATCCACCCCGGCGACGGCAGCGTTCACCTCGCGCCCCTCTACGACGCCTGTTGTTGGCTGCCCTACCGCAAAGGCAGATTCGAGAAGAAGACCCAGATGGCCATGAAGATCGGAACCGACTACAGCCTCAAGACCGCCGACAGCGCCGACGCGCTCCACCGAACCGCCGAACGTCTAGGCATCGACACCAGCACAGTCGCCCGACGCGCCGCACACATCGCCAACGCCCTCCCCGACGCCCTCAACAACGCCATCAACACCCTGACCTCCAGCGCTCCCGACTGCGCCGAAGTCGTCGCCCTGAGCCAAGAACTCCCAGACCGGGCCGCCCGCTGTGCCGAAATCGCCGAAACCGCGGCGCGCCCCCCGGCCGACCTAACCCGCGCCCCCGACGGGCAGAAGGTGCCCCGATACACCCGAGGTTGACGATCACAGCACCGTGACGGTGGCGATGTGCCAGGTAGCTGTGCGGATGCTCATGCGCGTGGTCATGACTGTGGGCTTGATCGTCGTTTGAACCCTGTAGATGGTCGTCAGCGGTCATGGAGGGGCCCGGTTGCAGGTCGCGTCTTCCGGAGTGTCGGCACCGGTCGCGTTGGTGACCGGTAGACCCTGCATGGAGCTTGTCGCACTGTCACGAACGGTTCAGTCTGCGATGTTACGGTCTTGAGGCACATCATGCAGCTGCCTACTATCGCAGTCCGCCCTTGACGTACTCTACCGTCGGGTCGATCAGGCGTGGATCATGTCAGGTTCGGTGGACGTGGGTGTAGACGTTCTCGGCTACTTCGTCGGGGAGCCAGGTGAGGCCCTTGAGGTCGCTGAGGGGTGCGCGTTTCACGGCGTTCACGCCTCCTAGTTCCTTGGTGAGGCGCTTCTTGCGGGCGGGACCGAGGCCCGCGATTCCGTCGAGCGCTGAGCGGGTCATGCGCTTGTCGCGCAACTGGCGGTGGTAGGCGATGGCGAAACGGTGGCTCTCGTCACGGATCCGCTGAAGCAGGTACAACGCCTCGGACTGGCGCGGCAGCAGGATCGACTCGGCTCGTCCCGGGACGAACACCTCCTCGAACTGCTTGGCCAGCGCAACGACGGGGATCTCCTCGGTCAGGCCGAGTTCAGCGAGAACCCGCTCAGCCACACCCAGTTGTCCCTTGCCGCCGTCGACCACCAACAGCTGCGGCGGGTACGAGAACCGCCCCTCACGTTCCTCAAGCGGCAACTCGCGCTCCTTGAGATAGGCCGACAACCGCCGGGTGAGCACCTCCTGCATCGCCGCGAAGTCGTCGTTGCCCGGCACTGACTGGATTCGGAAACGGCGATAGTCGGACTTCTTGGGCAGTCCGTCCTCGACCACCACCATCGACCCCACGTAGTCGGTTCCCTGGATGTGGCTCATGTCGTAACACTCGATCCGCAAAGGCACCAGCGGCAGACCGAGGTGCTGCTGCAGTTCGTTGAGTGCCCTGGCGCGGCTGTTGTGGTCGGTGGTGCGTTTGAGCCGGTGACGGTTGAAGGTCTCCTCTGCGTTCTGGGTCACGGTCTCGTGGAGGCGCCGCTTGTCGCCCCGCTGCGGTACCCGGATCTCCACCTTGGTGCCCCGAGCCTCGCTGATCCACTCCTCGTACAGCCCTGGATCATGAGGCAACCGCGGCACCAGCACCTCCTTGGGCCAGCCGATGGGGTTGTCGTCGAAGTAGAGGCGTTCGAGCACACGGCTCATCAGTTCCGGCTCGTCGAGTTCCTCGGCCTTGTCGACAACGAAGCCCCTGCGGCCCATGACCCTCCCCTTGCGCACGAAGAAGACCTGTACGGCCGCCTCGAGTTCGTCGTCGAACACGCCGATCACGTCGACGTCGGTGCTGCGTGCGAACACCATCTGCTGCTTCTCGACCGCCTTGCGGACCGATGTGAGCCGGTCCCGGAAGTAGCCCGCCCTCTCGTAGGCCAAGGCGTCGCTCGCCTCGTGCATCTGCGCGGTGAGCTTGGTGATCACCTCATCGGTGTCGCCGGCGAGGAAGCTGATGAGCTCTCCGACCATCCCGTCGTAGGTCTGTTTGTCGACCTCACCGACGCACGGGCCCGCGCACTTCTCGATGTGGTACAGCAGGCACGGCTTGCCCTGCTTCTCGTGCCGCCGGAACTTGTTGTCCGAGCAGGTGCGGACAGGGAACGTTCGCAGCAGCAGGTCGAGCGTCTCGCGGATGGCGTAGGCGTGACCGTACGGCCCGAAGTAGCGGTTCCCCTTCTTGCGTTTCCCTCGGATCACCATCGCCCGGGGCCACTCGTCCACCATCGTCAGGCACAGGAACGGATAAGACTTGTCGTCGGTGTAACGGACGTTGAAACGCGGTCTGTGGCGCTGGATCAGCGAGAACTCGAGCATCAGCGCCTCGACTTCGTTGGCCACCTGGATCCACTCGACCGACTCGGCTGTCTCGACCATCTGGCGGGTGCGTGTCGGCAGCCTGCGGGGGTTCTGGAAATAGTTGGAGAGGCGTGAACGAAGGTTCTTGGCCTTGCCGACATAGATCACGCGACCGTCACGATCCTTGAACTGATATGAACCAGGCGTGTCGGGGATAGAACCGGTGGGCGGTCTTTGGACCATGGCCCTATCCGGACAGCAACGGCACCAGGAATGTTCCCGTATGGCTCTCGGGCACTGACGCCACGTCTTCTGGAGTTCCGACCGCGACCACAGACCCGCCTCCGGATCCGCCTTCAGGGCCGAGGTCGATCAACCAGTCCGCGGTCTTGACGACATCTAGGTTGTGTTCGATCACGACGACGGTGTTTCCTTGGTCGACTAGACGGCTGAGCACGCCGAGCAGCTTGCGAATGTCCTCGAAATGAAGGCCTGTAGTCGGCTCGTCGAGCAGGTAGATGGTGTGACCCGTAGAACGTTTGGCCAGTTCACTGGCCAGTTTGACGCGCTGTGCTTCGCCCCCCGAAAGGGTTGGGGCGGGTTGACCCAAGCGCACGTAACCCAATCCCACATCCACCAGCGTCTGCATGTGTCGAGCGATCGCCGGTTGGTTGGCAAAGAACTCTGAAGCGCTTTCGCAAGGCATATCGAGAATCTCGGAGATGTTGCAGCCCTTGAATTGGATTTCAAGCGTGTCTCGGTTGTAGCGCAGGCCCTTGCAGACTTCGCACGGCACATAAACATCGGGCAGGAAATGCATCTCGATCTTGATCGTGCCGTCGCCGCGACAGGCTTCGCAGCGCCCACCCTTGACGTTGAAGGAGAAACGACCTGGTAGATAACCCCGTACTTTCGCTTCGTTGGTCTGCGAGAAGAGTTTGCGGATGTGGTCGAAGACGCTGGTATAGGTGGCTGGGTTGGAGCGGGGTGTGCGCCCGATCGGTGATTGGTCGATTGCGATCACCTTGTCGAGATTGTCTATGCCGTCGATGCGAGTGTGCAGCCCCGGTGGGAGCCGTGAAGTGTAGATCTGTTGCATCAAGGCACGATGCAGGATCTCCTCAACCAACGTCGACTTGCCCGAACCGGACACACCGGTGACACAGATGAACTTGCCGAGCGGGAAGTCGACGTCGATGTTCTTCAAATTGTTGTGACGAGCCCCGCGGACGGTGAGGTGGGCGCCGTTGCCGACACGACGCACAGCAGGCACCTCGATCTGTCGTGCACCGCTCAGGTACTGACCGGTGATCGACTCCGAGTTCGCCAACAGGTCCCGGTATGTTCCGGAGTGGACGACCCGGCCGCCGTGCTCACCGGCGCCCGGGCCGATATCGACCACATGGTCGGCGACCTTGATCGTGTCCTCGTCGTGCTCCACCACAAGCACTGTGTTGCCCAGGTCACGCATCCTCAGCAGCGTCTCGATCAGGCGGTGGTTGTCGCGTTGATGCAACCCGATAGAGGGCTCGTCGAGCACGTACAGCACGCCCACAAGCCCTGAACCGACCTGCGAGGCCAGGCGGATCCGTTGAGCTTCTCCACCCGCCAAAGTCGCCGCGCCACGCGACAATGTCAAGTAGTCGAGGCCGACGTCGAGCAGGAAACCCAGTCGCGCCTTGATCTCTTTCAAAACTTGCTCGGCGATGATCGAATCCCGCTCGCTCAACTCCAACTCACCGAGTCGTTTGGCGGCTTCAGCGATCGACAGGCTGCACAGGTCATGGATCGTCAGTCCGTCGATGGTCACTGCCAGCGACAGCGGGTTGAGCCTCGACCCGTCGCACTCTCGGCAGGCCACCTGGCGCATGTAGCCCTCGATGATCTGGCGGGCCCCGTCGCTCTCGGACTCGCTGTGTCTGCGCATCAGGTACGGAACCACGCCCTCGAACTTGGCGTGGTAGACGCGGGAACGGCCGTAGCGGTTCTTGTAGCGGACCTGCACACGGTCCTTCACGCCCTTGGCCAGCAGCAGCAGTTCCCGCTGCTTGTCGGTCAGGTCCTGCCAGGGTTCGTCCAGCGGAATCTCGTAGACCTTGCAGACCGATTCCACCAGCCTGGAGAAGTAGCGGCTGCGGCCGCCCGCCCAGGGGCTGATCGCGCCGTCGGCAATGGTCGCTTCGGGATCGGGCACCACCAACTGGGCATCCACCTCGAAGACCGTGCCGAGGCCGTCGCAATGTGTGCAGGCCCCGTAGGGAGAGTTGAACGAGAAGTTGCGGGGCGCCAACTCCTCGAACGATTTTCCGTCGGAGGGGCGCGACAGGTGCTGGCTGAAGACGATCGTCTCAGTCGGCCCCTCTCCGTCTCTGGGGACGATCTGGATCTCCGCTGTCCCGCCGGTGAGAGTCAGTGCCGTCTCTACAGAGTCGGTGAGACGCCGCTCTATCCCTTCTCGCAACACCAGACGGTCGACTACGACCTGGATGTTGTGGGTTTCGTAGCGAGCCAGATCAAGCTCGTTCTGCTCGCTGAGTTCCAGCAGTCCTCCGTCGACGATCGCCCGCGCGAAGCCCTGTTGGGCGAGGTCCGAGAGCAGGGTCTCATAGGTGCCTTTGCGACCGCGCACAATCGGTGCCAGCACCTGGAAGCGAGTCTCCGGTGGCAACTTCAAAACCTTGTCGACGATCTGCTGGGGGGTCTGGCGAACCAACTCTTCGCCGGTCTCCGGGTCGTGAGGGATGCCGATTCGGGCGAAAAGCAACCGCAGATAGTCGTAGACCTCGGTGACGGTGCCCACTGTGGAACGCGGATTGCGCGAAGCGCTCTTCTGGTCGATCGAGATCGCCGGCGACAGTCCTTCGATGAAGTCGACGTCGGGTTTGTCCATCTGACCCAGGAACTGCCGTGCGTACGCCGACAGCGACTCGACGTATCGACGCTGACCTTCGGCGTAGATCGTGTCGAACGCCAGTGACGACTTGCCCGAACCCGACAGTCCGGAGAAGACGATCAGTCTGTCACGCGGAAGTTCAAGATCGATGTCGCAGAGGTTGTGCTCGCGTGCCCCCGAGATGAATAACCGATCAGCCACGCCCGCACTCTAGCGCCCCGCTCCCCCCAACTATCGAACATCCGTTCGTAAATTCGCCTGGAAGTGACACCGGCAACATCGGCAAGTGTGTCCGGATTCGCCTTTGAACCGAATCAGTTCTGAGCGGTGGACCATCCACAGTTGGGGCGGTTAGCGCCGAGGGCGTCGAGATTAGCCGAGAAGACGACCAGCAGATCGTCTCTCACTTCCCCCGCATTTCCGAACAGCCGGATATCTGATCTTTTCGTCGTGAGCTTCGTCGGGGTTAGGCGTCGGATTGGATGTGGTGTGATAGGCGGGTGGGGGTTGCGAGGATTGCGGTGAGTGCTGTGGCGGCTGCGCAGGTTGCGCCGATGATGACGACTGTGGCGATTTCTTGTGTGGGGACGGCTAGCCACTCTCCTGTGAGTCTCAGGCCGGCGAAGCCTGAGAACAGGGCTAGCAGCACGGCGATGGTTAAACCGCTGGCAAGTGGGGTAGTTATCCAGATTGCTTCTGTTTTCCGCAGTGTGGTTGGCGCGAGTCCGAGTGCTAGGAGTTGGTTTGATGTTCGGCGTCGTTCCAGGCAGCGGTCTGTAAGAACTGTGAGGGTGGCGCCCAGGCTTAGTAGCAGAGCGACAATGGTGGCTGCGTTGATCAAAGCGCCATATGTTGATGCTTGTCGTCCTCGGTCGTGGATTGCGGTTTCTCTGATGTTGGCTGTTGGCGACATGCCGACGATGGTGTTGACGAAAGACTCCTTGTCTTTATTCAACTCGATGTGCCACGAGTGGGGAACGTCGATTGTTCGGGGGACCAGGTCGGGGTGGATGCGGTAATGCGCTTCCGGACGGGATGACCCGTTGGTTTCAAAATCAAATCGGTCTGCGAGTGCGATGTCGGGTATCAGATCATGGATTGCTTCAGAGTCGCCGCTGCGGTTCAGCGGTTGGAGTTTGTTGTCGTCGCAGTTCTCGCTCGAAACAGCGGCAATTTGTTTCATCTCCGAACAGCTAGCGATCAGCACTCTTGATCCTCGGGTACGTGACCCGACTATGGGGAATGCGAGGTTCACGCCATCTATTGACCTTATCGATTCTGTGTCGGTGTCTGCGTAAAGGATCGAGACTGATTGAGGGGTGCCGGCATCGAGTGATGGGTCGTTGCGGGTGGCTCCCCATTCGATGACGACCGTGAGCATTTGGCCGAACCCGACGATGAGTACCAGCGTCAAAACCCCGACAACGACGCGGGCCGCTGCGGCGGGGTCGTGGCTGAGCCTGCGCCCGGCTATGCGCATGGCTGGGGAGTGGGCGCGCTTTGCCAGACGTCTGCCCAGGGTCGAGGTCAAGACCGGCAAGAAGGTATAGACGCCGATCCCGACCGCGATGTTTCCCGCAGCGAAGATCATGAACCACACATTGGTTTCGGTTGGCGCCGCAGCCGCCCATACCAGCAACGCGATGCCGACACCCAACGGCAGCACCCGAAGCCGTCGAAGGCCCACAGATGCTGACGGCCCAGCCGAAGCACGTTCTTGCAAGGGGTTTGAAAATGCTCGCAGCGAACCCGACAACGCCACAACTGTGGACAACAAGACCACGGCAACCACCAACACCACAATGTTGTTGAACGGCACCGAAACATCTGACGCGAACCATCTCAGCGGACCTAGCCCGACCTTTTCTGACAGCGGGATCAGCGCACGCCACAACGCCACACCCGCCAAAGCACCAGCAAAGGAAGCAAACGCCACCTCGAACGCCGCAACCGCAGCGGCCTGCGGTGTGGTCATGCCGATGATACGCAGCGCCGCCAAGCGGCGCTGCCGTGTCCGAGCCGACAACCGGGCGCTCGTCGCCACAAAAACCAGCATCGGCAACAACACAAAGATCGCCCCCATGACCACCATTACCCTCACCGCGCGAAAACCAGGGCCTTGATAGTTCGCTTCGTCCCCGCCAAGTTGTTTGATGGGAAACACACCGGAGTTCTGCGGTGCCAGCGGATCTACCCCCACACCCACAACCGCGAAGAGCTGATCAGGTGAGACCAAGATTTCATCCGGCAAGATCTGGATGATCTCTTGGGGGAACCGCCGACCAAACCCGCCCGGTTCGTTTCCGAGGTGTTCGGCCAACTCCGGCGAGACCGCGATTTCGCCGGGTTCGGGATACCGGTCCAACCACAACGGTATAGACGTCCCCGACGGCACAGCCCCCACACTATGGACAACCAAGCTTCGTTGAGCGCTGGGGATCCACCGGTTGCTCGTTTGACCCCAAAATCGGGCGCCGACGGGAGTCGTGTAACCGGGCAGGGCGCCGCGTTCCTGGTTCCACACCACTTCTTGAGCACCCAAACGACCCGCTTGAGCAAGCACGACGCTCGGAATGCTCAACACTCCCAGCACTGCTGTGACCCCAAACATCGCTCCCATACCCATGAGAACGATCCGCACCGCCGACCTGCCGTTCCGAGGTCTCAACAAACGAAACCCCAGCCAAACAGCTCTCACGGCCGCAACCTCGGCAAAGCGATTTCCCCGTCAAGGATCGTCAAGCGCCGGTCACAAAGCTCCGCGAAACGCATCTCATGGGTGACCAACACCAGCGCCTGACCATAGCGACACGAGCGATCAACAAGCGCTGACATGACCCTGTCGGCATTAACAGAATCCAAAGAACCCGTCGGCTCGTCTGCCAACACAATCGGCGGGTCATGAACCAAAGCACGAGCCACCGCGGCCCGCTGCTTCTCACCACCGGAGACCTCACCGGGGTAACTATCGGCGAGATGAACTATTCCGAAATCATCGAGAACCTCACCAACCCGCTCCGCAACAGCCGAACGCGACACGCCCGTCACCCAAAGCGGAAGCCCGACATTCTCCTCCATAGTCAACTCCGGCAACAACTCACCGAACTGGAACACCACACCCATCCGCTCCAACCGCAACCTGCTACGCCTTCGATCCGACAACGACGACAGCAACTCACCACCCACCCTCACCTCACCCCGATCCGGGACCCTCAACCCGGCGAAACAATGCAACAAAGTCGACTTACCAGAACCCGACGCCCCCACCACAGCCACCGACTCTCCAGCACCAACTCTCAAATCCACACCGCGCAGTGCCAGCGTCGAACCATATGACAGATGCAACCCTTCGCACGACAAAACTGGCATTGGCGCCTCCCGGCCGAAATCACCATCGCCACGCTGCTCACTCACATTTTCATTTTCGGGCATCATTGAGCCCCGTTTCTGGTATGGCTGCCGCTAACGCTGTCTCTGCATCGTTAGCCCAGTTTCGGTAGCTGTCGAACGCCAGTGACGACTTGCCCGAACCCGACAGTCCGGAGAAGACGATCAGTTTGTCCCGTGGCAGTTCAAGATCGATATCTCGGAGGTTGTGCTCGCGTGCCCCCGAGATGAATAACCGATCAGCCACGCCCGCACCCTAGCGCCCCCGCCTACCCGACTCACGAACATTTGTTCGACAAGGTTGACGGGTTAGGCGCTTGCCGGTAACTCACCGCAGCAATGGCGGACCGGTCGAACTTCGAGGCCATCCCTGACTCGATGCGCGACCGTATCGCCTATCGGGAGATCGACGTTCGCTCCAACAGCATCGTCGTGGCAATAGACCGCGACCAGCCACCGACACGAACCGACGACTCTGCCTTCATCACAGAAGGATCAATCGAGACCATGGAACTCCGCCAAGCAGCCAGCACGCTCGAAGCAATCCTGGAACACGACACGAGGTTGCCGTTCTCCGTAACGTTGGACTACGCGAGCGTACCTAACGCGATCTACGGCGGCGAACTCATCAACAACGGCCAAATCAAACGTTGCACAAGCGGATTCGCTGTTGTAGACGGCGACACCCGAGGCATGCTCACAGCCGGGCACTGTGGTGAGACTACGAGGCACTGGAGGTCACGCACCACCGCCTGGCAGGGAAACAACTACATTGCAACCCACCAAGACGCCGTCTGGGGCGACAACGGCGACTCGGCCTGGTACACCACCGAGCAGGACGAGGCAGACAACTTCTACTACCACACAAACTTCACCCGCGACGTGACCGGGCACGAATCAAGAGCCAACATGCCAGGCCACTACGTCTGCCACTTCGGAATCAAGTCAGGTTACTCCTGCGGCAAAGTAGCTTCGATCCGGCACGACCCTGGCTACGACATATGTGACAATGACTGCAACGACATGTTCGACGGTGACGAAAGCCACCTCACGCATGTGCTCCATCCACTCAATTGGTGAGGAAGTTGAAAATGGAGGTAATGATGAAATTGATTACACGAAGTCTCTTCGTATTTTTCGTGTCGTCTGTAGTGTTGTCGATCTCAGGGATCGCGGTCGCTGTCTACAGTTGGAATGGTGATGACTATTCTTGGGACTACTCCTCGGTAGGTATTCAGACGTGTGACATGGAAAGCGACAGCACCAAGGTCAAGTCGAAGGCCGACAAAGACCAATGGGGATCTGGATACGATGCTGCGAAAGACGTAGACGGCAACAACAGCATCTGTGCAACTGCGAACATGGGTTGGGATATCCATCGCCACAAGACATGCGAGTACCGGTCGTTTTGGCCCGATGACTGCGGCAATTGGCAGGAGGTGGGGGCGCCGTGACGTGTGGGACCTTCTCGACGGGTCGGAAGCTCGCGATCACCTGTCGTGGTTTGTACCGTGTTTTCGGTGATCGTTTCGTGCTTCGTGACTTGGAGCTCGATGTGGGCGAAGGGCGCCATGTGGCAGTGATGGGGCCGAGCGGCTCGGGAAAGACGACTCTGCTTCATATCTTGGCTGGAATCGTGGAGCCTTCTTCGGGCGAGGTCGTGGTGGCGGGGCTCGACGTTGGCGGCGCCTCGGCACGGGAGCGGGCGAAGCATCGTCAGCACAAGGTGGCGACGGTGGTCATGTCCACCCACGACCGGTCTGTGGCGGAGCAACTGGACGAGATCCTCGTGATCGAAGACGGGCAGTTGACACCCCTTGAAGTCCGATGATTCGCTTGATTGCCTTGGCGGTCACCTGGCGCGGTGGTCGCTCTGCGCAATTGCGCAGTGTCGTGTTGGCGCTTTCGGTGGCGGCAGTCACGGTGTTGGCTTGCGCCGCTGTCAGCGCTGCGTTGATGGCGGCTCGGGTCAACGAGCGCTCTGAACTTCGCTCGTTTCAGCCCGCCGCGCCCGATCAAAGCGCAGACATCATGCAAGACGCGAAGTACGACTCGTTCAACGGTGAACAGATCTTCGTCTACTTATGGCGCATCGAGACAGAAGGGGTCGTGATTCCCGGCGTCGCGCCAGACGCCGAAACCGGCGACTGGTTCGTGTCTCCCGAACTAGCCCGACGCATCGAACACGAACCGCTGTTGGAGGACCGATTCCCCAATGCTCGCACGATAGGAAACGACGGTGTCGGATCAGCCGACGAACTGGTCGCATACCGCTTCGTGGGCCCGGAGGTCGAACTCCGCGGGCGGCTTGTCGATGTTCCAGGCACGGATTGGATTGGTTGGAATGCCGGTATTGACGGCAGTGTCGTGGCGTTTGCCGGGGCAGGGCTTGTCGTTGTCTTGGGTATCGGTTTCTTGCGGGCTGCGCTTGGTCCCATCAGTGTCGGCCTTGCACGTCGCCTCAGCCTTTTGGCTGCCCTCGGAGCGACGAGACCGTCGCTCTGGATGCTCAATACGGCGAGTAGCGCAATCGTCAGTGCTCCCGCAGCAGCGGTGTCCGCCACGGTTTGGTATCTGATCGCGCCGAGCCTTGAGTCCGTCCCTCTGGTCGGCCAAAAAGTGCTCAAGGGTGATCTGCAGATCCCGCTGCTGCTTGCAATTGTTGTTGCTTTAGGTGTCGTTGCGCTGACTGCGGCGGTGGCGTTGACGAGACCGTACCAACACATCGGCTCGCGGCCTGCGTCTCGAGTGCCGTCCCGGCCCGCGCTCTGGCGTGTGATACCGCTGCTGGCATCGCTGGCCATAATCGTCTACTCGACTGCTCAATCTGGTTCGGGCGCCGTTCGATCACTGCTGGCCGGTCTGATAGCGGCGTGTCTCAGCGTCACCTTCGCGTTGCCAGTGCTCATCCACTTGCTCGGCAATGCGCTGGCAAGAAGGAAATCGACCCTGAGTCTGCTGGTGGGACGAACCCTGAGCAGCAACGCGGCAAGCTCCTCACGCCCTTTGCTGGCACTGGCTGCGGTCGCGGTCCTGCTTCCCTCAGGTGCTTCGTTCATCGCGACGGCTCGCGCCGGCGATCCGAGCCCGCCACCGTCGTCGGTCCAAACGATTACGGTCAACGGCCGACTCGACTACACGACCCTCAGCCGGCTCGAACAAGATGCCGGAGGCGTATTCGTTGACGTCTATGCGACCGAATCACAAGATCGCCGCATACCGGCGACGTTCACATGGGTGGCTGACTGCGAATCGCTAACGCCGTATATGGTTCTGGATCGCTGCGGTCCCGACGGAATCGTCGTTGAGGCCGCCGCGGCGCCCGCGTTCGCGTGGCTTGGCGCAAGCAGCACGCGGGCACCCTCAAATGCGACCCTGGACAGTCGCCTTTTCGTCACCCTCGACGGTGACCGCGCCGAAGCAGTCCTTCGCTCACACGCAGTCAACAACTATCTAAACCGCATCATCGTGGCCACCCGCAACGAGCAACGCCACGAGTCCCGTGTTGTTCCCTGGTTGATCAGCGGCATGCAGATAGCGGCAGTCGGCGCGTTCGCGGCCCTGCTCCTGTCGGTGATCACCCACGCCTCGCAATCCGCAGCAACCCGACTTCGCCTAGTCGGCATCGGCGCCGAGTTGCCGATGATACGCCGGCTTGCCGCAGCCGAATCGTTCACCACGGTCGCGGTCGTCGGGCTGTTCGGCACGGCTGCGGGCACTGTCGGCGCAGTCGCCTACGCCCTCGTCAATGGATCTGTCTCACCGAACTATTGGCCCTCTTTGACCATCGCCGCCGCAACACTCACCGCCGCCGCACTGTCAGGATCAGCCTCGGCGATCTACGTCTCTCGCGTTTCGGCACAGTCAGTGCTCAACACCCCAGATTGACGGCGCTTCGCGTTTCAGGTCGGAGTGAGGGTTCCCGTCATGAAACACGCGGCGGTGTACGCCGTGGCTACCGGCGCGTGGTCTTTTCGAAGATATTTCCAAGATCTGTGCAACGCGAGTGCCTCAGGTGGCAAGTACTTGGTGGAACCACACGTTCGAGTGTGTCGACAGCCGTCTCACGCACATGATTCCGAACCACCCAAATTGAAGAGAAACCGACTACGCAACCTTCACCGCAATGGACGACATACTGCGGGACCTCAACCTAGAGTTGGCCACGACATGACAGCATCTACAGTGACTGCAACAGGGAGGGATCGACACATGACAAATCGCCGGGCTACGTTGGTCCTCCTTGTCGTCGTCGGCCTCTTCTTGGCTGGGTGCGGGAGCGAAAAGACCCAGCTGCAGAGCAACCTCGTCGGCACAGAGTGGACCATCGTGGAAATGACAGGCTTCCCCGACGACAACGTTGTTGACGGTAGGTTCGATTTCACGAACAAACGGTTCCGATACGAAAACGGCAACCACGCGAGTAGCGAAATCACCTGGAACGAGTCCGGGTTCACTGTCACGGCGGCGGGCGACAGTACCACTATGTTTATTGAAGGGCGTTACCTGGACATCCTCGTCCCGGTCGGGGCGCACGTCGAAATCGTCGAGGAAGTCGATGGCTCTCTCACTCTCACCCGAGGCGAACTGACGGTCACAGCCCGACCGGCCTAACGCGTGTGGCCAACCAGAGGCTCGCGAAAAGAAGGCAGAACGGTCGCCGCGAGGCCTCCACAGGAATCCACATGTAGATTGACCACGATCAAGGAGGTCGTATCGTGGTGGCGGTCACAGACATCGAACTGGGCCGTCAAATCGTAGCGGCAACCTCCGACTTGATGATGATCGAGACAAGGTAGTGTCAGCAACCGAAAGCGACCTTGAGGCAGCTTTGGCAGCGCAGTCAAAATGCTGGATCTCGTTGATACTGAAAGCCGTAAGGGATCTGGTGTACCGTATTGCTCGGTATCCACGTTGATGTCGGGAGGTGATCGTCATGGCTGATCGCACTCGATTCTCGGTACGGCAGGTGATCTTTGTCGCATTGGCATCGCTACTGCTTGCGTTCGTTGGATGGCTTGTGCTCATGAGAGACTCCTCGCCAGATCCGCCGCAAGCGGCAATTTCTGAGTTGGATGTCGAAGAATTGGCTGTCCGGCTGGACCAGCGTCGACCATACGACGGCAACGTGGACGCTGAACCCGACAAACTCCCGACCGAACTCCGCTTCTTCATGTCCACCTACGGACTTGATGTCGAAGGCGCTGTCAGCCAACTCGAAGCACAGGACGCGGCGGGTGTGGCATCCAACTGGCTCAGAGAAACGCTCGGTGAGGACCCTCGTGTCGGCGGCATGAGGATTGACCAGGCTCTAGGCGGCCATCTGGTCGTTCATGTGAGTGATTCGGAGTTGGGTCGCCAGATCGTGGCCGCAACCGACGGATTGGTCCCGATATACATCCAGGTGACGTCGGTCTCAGAAAATGAACTGGAGGCACTCGCTCAACAAGCAACGGAGGTCCTCGACCTCGTTGACAGCGAAAGCCGACTCGGGACGGGCGTACCGTACTACACGGTCGGCGTTGAACTAGACAAGGAGCGGGTCGTGATCGGGCAGTCGTCACTCGCACCCGACGAGTTTCGCCGCAAACTCGAATCGCTGGCGCACAACCCCCTCGTGATTGTCGAAGACCTAGGACCAGTCCTCCTAACCCACGGCGGCGACGAATGAAACAACCACGCTCTGCGCGTGCCGGCACAGGATCCGAACGACCCACTCAAGACGGAGGAAACCCATGACGCCTGATCTTGGACAACCTGCCCCGCGATTTGAGATACACCCACCGGATCAAGATGATGGTGTCTTTTTTGACTGGACGTCGGTTCCCGCGAGGGCGGTGGCGCGTGACACCGACGATCACGTCGATGTTGGGAGGTGATCGTCATGGCCGATCACAACCGGTCTCGGGCCGGCAGGTGATCGTTGTCGCATTGGTGTCTATCCAGATCTGTTCCCGACGAAGATCCGAGCGATTAGGCCGGTCAGCGGCGCATGTCGCGGAGTTCTCGGCGCAGTTCCTTGACCTCGTCGCGTAGACGGGCGGCGTATTCGAAGCGCAGGTCGACGGCTGCGTCGTGCATCTCCTGTTCGAGAGTGCCGATGAGCCGCTCCAGTTCGTCCTCGGGAAGGTCACTGAGTTCATCGGTTGCCCGACGCTTGCGACCCAGATCAGACAACGCCTCCGGGGCCGGGGCCCGCTCTTGTTGAGGGCGGATCATCGACAGGATGTCGGTGATCTCCTTGCGCACCGACTGGGGGTCGATCCCGTGCTCCTCGTTGTACGCCTGCTGCAACTGCCGGCGGCGCATGGTCTCGCTGATTGCCCGCTGCATCGAGTCGGTGACCCGGTCGGCGTACATCACAACCTCACCGGCGACATTGCGAGCCGCCCGCCCGATCATCTGGATGAGCGACGTGTCGCTGCGCAGGAACCCCTCCTTGTCGGCGTCGAGAATCGCCACCAAAGACACTTCGGGAAGGTCGAGGCCCTCCCGCAGCAGGTTGATGCCGACCAGCACGTCGAACTCCCCCATGCGCAGATCACGCAGAATCTCGATCCGTTGAATCGTGTCCACCTCGCTGTGCAGGTAGCGGACACGAACCCCCAGTTCCAGCAGATAGTCGGTGAGGTCCTCCGCCATCTTCTTGGTGAGCGTGGTGACCAAAACCCGCTCACCGCGCCCCACCCGGCCCGCAATCAGCTCCTGGAGGTCGTCGATCTGCCCCTTGGTGGGTTTGACGATCACCGCGGGGTCGATGAGTCCTGTGGGCCTCACGATCTGCTCGACGACCTGCGACGACACCTCCAGTTCGTAGGCACCGGGAGTAGCCGACAGGAACACTGCCTGGTTGATGCGCTCCATGACCTCATCGAAACGCAAAGGACGGTTGTCGGCAGCGGAAGGTAGACGAAATCCGTGATCGATAAGCGTCAGTTTGCGGCTCCGGTCTCCTTCGTATTGACCGTGCAACTGCGGGACTGCCACATGGGACTCGTCGACAACCATCAAGAAGTCCTCGGGGAAGTAGTCGAGCAGGGTGTAGGGGGCTTCACCGGGGCCCCGTCCGTCGATCGGACCCGAATAGTTCTCGATGCCGTTGCAGTAGCCCAACTCCTGCATCATCTCCAAGTCGTACTCGGTGCGCATTCGCAGCCGCTGCGCTTCGAGCAGCTTCCCCTCCTTCTCGAACAAGGTCAGCCGCTCCCGCAGCTCTATCTCGATCCTCTCCATCGCGGCGAGCATGGTCGCCTGGCTCGTGGCGTAGTGGGTGGCGGGGAACACGACCAGTTCCTCGAGCGACTTGATCCGCTCCCCCGTCAAGGGATCGACCACCGTGATCTGTTCAACCTCATCGCCGAACAGTTCGACCCGCACGGCGGTCTCGTCGTATGCCGGATGGATCTCGATGGTGTCGCCGCGGACCCTGAACTTGCCTCGGATGAGGTTCATGTCGTTGCGTTCATATTGAAGGTCGACGAGACGGCGGAGTATCGAGCGCTGATCGTGCTCCTCTGCGGTACGCAACACCAACAGTTGGTTCTCGTACTCCTCCGGAGACCCCAGTCCGTAGATCGCCGAGACCGACGCAACCACGATCGTGTCGCGTCTGGTCAGCAGAGCTGAGGTGGCCGAGTGTCGCAGGCGGTCTATCTCGTCGTTGACCGACGAGTCCTTCTCGATGTAAGTGTCGCTCGAGGGCATGTACGCCTCGGGCTGGTAGTAGTCGTAGTAGCTGACGAAGTACTCGACCCGGTTGTCCGGGAAGAACTCCTTGAGTTCGTTGGCCAACTGAGCGGCGAGTGACTTGTTGGGGGCCAGCACCAGCGTCGGGCGCTGGACCTTCTCGATCGTCCAGGCGATCGTGGCGCTCTTCCCCGAGCCGGTGATGCCCAGCAGTGTCTGGAAGCGGTCACCCCGCTCGATCCCCTCGGCAAGCGCCTCAATGGCCGCCGGCTGGTCTCCGCTCGGTTCAAAGCCGGAAACGACCTTCAAGGCCGTGCGGTCACTCGGAACCGTCGCAGGAGGCACCCGAACAACCTAGGAGTGCGGGAGGGTGGTGATCCACTCCCATGCTCGGTCGATGTTGCGTTCCAGGGCAGCGAGGTTGCCGGAGTTGTCGATGACCCAGTCGGCGACCATGATGCGGTCTTGTCGGCTTGCCTGATTGGCGATCCGGGCCCGGGCGTCGGCCTCTACGAAACCTCTATTGGCCACTAGACGCTCAACGGTGAGATCCGGGTCGGCATCGACCACGACGATTCCCGCGATCTCCCCGAACTGGTCTGCGATGGAGGTTCCGTCGGCCCTCACCAGCAGCGGCAGGTCGAGGATCACCACCGCATCGCTACCTGAATTCAGGCCACGCCGTCGCTCGATCTCGTTGTAGAGCGCCGGGTGGACGATCTCGCCGAGGGCCTCCAGTTCGTCAGCGTCATTGAAGACTATTTCGGCGACCGCTCCCCTGTTGAGCGTTCCGTCCTCTGCCACTATCGCTGGACCCCAACGCTGGAGCATTGCCTCAAAAACAAGCTGGCCCGGTTCCTGCAATTCCCGCACGATCCGATCAGCGTCGATCAACTCCGCGCCCCGGTCCACGAAAGCGTCCGCAACCGTCGATTTACCCGAGCCGATCCCGCCGGTGAGCGCGATCTCGATCACTAGTCGACCTTGACGGTCTCAGCTTCCGCGACGGTGTCCTGGGCAGTCTCGGCTTCGTCGTCCTCGTCGACCGCCGCCTCCTCGGTCACCTCGACCTCTTCGGTGACCTCGACGTACTCGTACTCGGTTCCGTCCTCGTCCGTCTCGATCACGCCCGCTACCGCATGGTCGCCTGCCTCGGCGTAATACTCCTCCCAAGCCTGCTGACCCTCAGAACTCTCATCGCCGCCGATGTAGTTGCCGTCCTCGTCGTAAGCGTGGTCACCGAAGTGCTCCTGATATTCAGCAGCGACTTGACCACCCTCAGCGGCCTGCTTGATCGACAAGCTGATGCGTCGGCGTTGAAGGTCGAGATCAATGATCTTCACCCACAGTTCTTCACCGGGGGTGACGACTTGCTCCGGGAGATCAATATGGTGCAACGACATTTCGGAAATGTGGACCAGTCCCTCGATGCCGTCGCCGACCTGCACGAAAGAACCGAACGGGACGAGTTTGGTAACTCGACCGTAAACCAGTTCGCCCACACGGTGGCTCGACGCGAATTGCTGCCACGGGTCTTGCTGTGTGGCTTTCAAGGAGAGGCTGATGCGCTCACGGCTCATATCAACCTCAAGAACCTGCACTTCGATTTCATCACCGACGTTCACTACAGAGTTCGGATGATCGATATGCTTCCACGAAAGCTCTGAGACATGGATCAATCCGTCCATCCCGCCAAGGTCGACGAAGGCACCGAAATTGACCACCGAAGACACCACACCAGAGCGATTCTCGCCGGGTTTGAGATTGTCGAGGAATGTCTCGCGTTGCTCTTTCTGGGCCTCTTCCAACCAGGCTCGACGGGACAGCACAACGTTGTTGCGGTTCTTGTCGAGTTCGATGATCTTGGCTTCGAAGTGCTGGCCGACATAGGGCTGCAGGTCCCGCACCCGGCGCAGCTCGACGAGCGAGGCGGGCAGGAACCCCCGCAGGCCGATGTCCATGATCAGACCGCCCTTGACGACCTCGATCACCAGACCCTTGACCATTCCGCCGGCTTCCTTGATGCCTTCGATCTCGCCCCAGGCCCGTTCGTACTGGGCGCGCTTCTTGGACAGGAGCAGGCGTCCGTCCTTGTCCTCCTTGGTGAGGACGAGGGCTTCGACGGTCTCACCCATCGAGACGATCTCGTTGGGATCGACGTCGTTGCGGATCGACAGCTCACGGCTGGGGATCACGCCTTCAGACTTGTAGCCGATGTCGAGCAGGACTTCGTCCTGGTCGACTCGCACGACCGTGCCTTCAACGAGTTGGCCGTCTTCGACAACAACCATCGCAGAGGTGTACGCCTCCTCGATATCCACCCCCCCGAGGTCTGCGTCGATGATTTGGCGGGGGGTGTAATTGCCATCGGAATCGAAGGTTCCGAATCGAGACTCGGTCTCGACAGTCGTGTCGGTCTGCATTCTGCTCTTGTCGGATAGAGGTGGCGCCGCGGTATCGGACCGTGGTGCCCTGTCGGTAGGACAGCCTCAAAACGCTACCAAGTTGAAGTCGCAGTGAGACTTGCTCGAAGATTTGTCGCCATACTGTAATCAATGCGCCGCCCGTCACCGCGCTGCGTATCAGCCCTTTGCACCGGCCCAGGTTGTTGCCACCTGCAGATTGATCTCCAGGGGAACCCGGAGCTCGAATGCGTCCCGCATGATCGACGTGGTCGTTTCTTTGGCCTGTTCGACTTCGGAGTCGGGGGACTCGACGATGATCTCGTCGTGTACCTGCAGCACGATGCGGCTGTCTATGCCTGCGGCCTCGATCGCTTCATCGAGGCGGACCAGGGCGACCTTGAAGATGTCGGCGGCCAGGCCTTGGATGCCGGCGTTCATCGCTTGACGCTCCCCCGCCAGGCGGACCTGACGATTCGAGGCCGACAGTTCCGGTATCTGGCGGCGGCGCCCGAACAGTGTCTCGGTGTAGCCGCGCTCACGCGCAAGTTTCACGGTGTCGTCCATGTACTGCCTCACCGCGGGGAACGCCGCGAAGTACGAGTCGAGGATCTCAGCAGCCTCGGGGACCCCGATATTGAGCCGTTGAGCCAAACCGTACGACTCCATGCCGTAGGCGAGGCCGTAGGAGACCATCTTCGCCTTCGAGCGCTCTTCGATGCCCACCTCGGCCGGGGTGACGTGGAACACCTTCGAGGCGGTGGCCGTGTGGATGTCGTCGCCGGCCTCGAAGGCTTCGATCAGGCCCGGATCCTCGGCGAGATGGGCTATGCAGCGGAGTTCGATCTGGTCGTAGTCGGCCACGAGCAGCTTGTGGCCGGCCGGGGCTATGAACGCGGTTCGGAAGACCCGGCCCCGCTCGGAGCGAACCGGAATGTTGTGCAGGTTGGGGGCGTCCGATGAGAGCCGTCCGGTGCGAGCCACGGTCTGGTTGAACGTGGCCCTGATGCGGTCGCCCGGCCCGACCTCGGCCACCAGCCCCTCGCCGTAGGTGGAGCGCAGTTTCTCGACCTCGCGGAAACGCAGGAGGTTGTCGACGATCTGGTGCTGGTCGCGGAGCTTCTCGAGCGTCTGGGCGTCGGTGCTGTATCCCGTCTTGGTCTTCTTCAGAGGCGTCAATTCGAGTTCGTCGAAGAGCACCTCGCGCAGTTGCTTGGTGCTGTTGACGTTGAACTCACGGCCTGCGTCGGCGATGACCGCTGCTCGGAACTGTTCGGTTTCAGCGGTGAGTTCATCACGGATGTGTACCAACGCCTCACGGTCGACCGCGATCCCGCTCTGTTCCATCCGGGCCAACACCCGGACCAGGGGAACTTCGAGTTCATCGTTGAGTTCGCTGAGCCCCTGGGCGTTCAGGGCCTTGCCCATCGGTTCCACGAGTCGGTCGACGGCCAATGCGTGGCGCGCCGGGTCGGCCGTCGAGTCTTCGTCTTCGTCGGTTCCGTCGAGGTCGAGCTGCCCGAGCGCGGCCGCGGATTCCGGCATTTCGAACTCGGTGTAGCGTTTGAGCAGCTCTCCGAGGTCGTAGGCGCTGTCTGCGGGGTTGAGCAGGTAGGCCGCGAGACGGGTGTCGAAGACCAGTCGCTGCATGTCCACGCCATGGTCGAGCAGGCGGCGCGCGGTCGCCTTGGCTCCGTGCATGGCCACTTGGCGTCCGTTGTCACCGAGCAGCAGGCGCAGCACTTCGAGGACTTCTTCGTTCTGCAGGACCGCGCCCGGCACGAACCCGACTTCCGCGTCGGCGCCGTCGGCCACGAAGGCGAGGCCGTCGTCGATTCCGTGTTCGGGCACCGCCAGGGCCAGCACGCCCGTTCCGTTGCGGGCGGTATTCAGGGCGGCTGCTGCTTCGGCCGGGGTCTCGTAGACGGTGATCTCTGCTTCGAGCACTTCGGTTCGCTGGCCTGCCGGCGGGGCGACCTGACCGTCGAGGACTTCGCTCAGGCGTTCCTGGAGGCTTCGGAACTCGAGGAACTCGAAGAGTCTCGACAGTTCCGTCTGGTCGATCTCCCCCATCACCAGTTCGTCGATCGTCAAGGGCAGTTCCAAGTCCCTCAGCAGCCTCATCATCTCGACGTTGTTGCGGACGTCGGCTTCGTGCGCGCCGAGGTTCTCCCGCAGTTTGGGAGTCAGGTCGTCGAGGGCGGCATAGATGCCGTCGATGCCGCCGCGTTCGTTGATGAGTTTGGCGGCGGTCTTCTCGCCGACGCCGGGGACTCCCGGGAGGTTGTCGGAGTTGTCGCCGCGCAGCGCTGCGTACTGCACGTAGTCGCACGGTGCGACTCCGGTGCGCTGCTTGATTCCGGCCTCGTCGTAGAGGGCGTAGTCGGACACGCCCCGTTTGTTGTAGAGGACCTTGACGTGCGGGTCCTCTACGAGCTGGTAGCTGTCACGGTCGCCGGTGACGATGATGACGTCGTCGCCGTTGTCCCGGCCCCGGGTGGCGAGGGTGGCGATGATGTCGTCGGCCTCGTAACCGGCCTTGTCGAGGACCGGCACCTCCAGCACGTCGAGGACTTCGCGTACGATGCCCATCTGCTGGTAGAGGATGTCGGGGGCGGACTCCCGCTGTGCCTTGTAGGTCGGCGTCAGTTCATGTCGGAACGTGGGCTCGGCACGGTCGAAGGCCACCGCGATGCGTTCGGGTCGGTGGTCTTTGAGCAGGTTGATGAGCATCGAGGTGAACCCGTACACGGCGTTGGTCACCTGCCCCGAGGCGGTCGCCAAGTCGGTCGGCAGCGCGAAGAAGGCGCGGTAGACGAGTGAGTTCCCGTCGATGAGCATCAGCTTGGCCATCGCCGTGGACCCTACTCGGCCGGCGCAGACCCTCCGCGCGCGCTACTGAAATCTGCGCGCTGGGCCACACTGGATGCAGCTGAACACGCAGATTTCGGAGTCCGGCGCGTGCATTGACCCCCTGCGTCACTCCGGTCGGGGCTTCTTGTCCGAGAGGATGCCGTTGGCGATCTCGGCCATGCTTCGCCGTGTCGCCATGGCCTGCTGCTGCAGGAACCGGAAGGCGTCGTTCTCGCTCATGTCGTGCTCGTCGATGAGCCGGCCTTTGGCCCGGTCGATCAGTTTGCGGACCTCGAGCCGTTCGGCGAGGTCGCTCACCTGGTCTTCGAGCAGTGCATGTTCGCGGAACCGTGCGAGGGCGGTCTCGATGGCTGCTACGAGGTCGCTGCGCTGATAGGGCTTGACCAGATAGGTCATCGTCCCTGCTTCAACCGCTCTCTCGATCAGTTCGCGCTGGCTGAAGGCGGTGAGGACCACGACCGCGGTCCGGGTTTCCTTGCTGATCGTCCGGGCCGCGGATATTCCGTCGAGGCCGGGCATCTTGATGTCGAGCAGCACAAGGTCGGGTGTGTGGGTCTTGACCAGGGCTACGACTTCGTCGCCGCGGCCTGTGTCTGCTGGGACTTCGTAACCCTCCGAGCGCAGGATCTCGACGAGGTCGAGTCGGATTATCGGCTCGTCCTCAGCTACGACGATGCGGACGGCATCCTCGCTCACGAGGCACTGAGACGATCGAGGAGCGTGTCCTGGGCGGCGTCGAGCTCTGCGATCTTCGCAACGACCCGATCACGGTGACGGGTCATGCGTTCAACATGGCGGGCAAGGCGGCGATTTTCGCGTTCTGCCAGCGGAGTTTCGGACACGAGGGCTCGTACCCGGGCGTCGTAGGCCTCGTCACGGAGTTGGTTGAGCTGCTCCTCGGTGACCTGCAGATCGGCACGCAGCAGCCGCAACTGCTGGCCCACACGCCGCAACCGACGTTCAATCTGAGGTTTCGTTTCAGACATCAACGATTGATTGTAGAGCCCGAAGCGCAGCGATCCCTTATCGGCGTTTCTCGTGCTCCTTGCTCGACCTGCTGGCTTCCACGTACTTGTCGAAGATCTCCGCAGCAACGCGCCGACCGATCGCCTCGGGGTCCTCAGGCGCTGCCATACGGTGACGAGCCCTCTCGGCGCTCGCCTTCGACAACTCCTGGCCCAGTGCTTCCTCAGTGCTTCGTGTCATGACCTGGCTCCACAGTACCAGAATCGACCGCGCTCGCTGTCGTGCTTTGGTGCGTCCCAGAGGAAGTCAATCCAAGCGGAGGAGTCGATCAGGATCATCGGACACGGTCAGTTCGCATGTCCTCCAGATCGCCATCCCAACCACTGCCTCGGAGTGAACGCGCCTCCTCCAGATCAAGTGGGACCGCCGCAAGTCTTCGAAGCGCAAGGTTGACTGCCTCGTGTTTGGTCTCAAGCCTGAACCGCGCCATCACGGCTGCACACGCTTCGTCGTCAATATCAATATTTGTGCGTCCGATACACCAGCTATACACCAACCGCTGCCAATTAGCGAGTCAGTTGTCTGGCGCCGGCAGGAGGTCGCCCAAGTCGGTGGGTTTCACCAAGCCGGCCCGGGACGAAGCGCCAGGGAACGGCGCAACCAGGTTACGTCAGATCCAGGTCCCGTATGTTTGCCATGGATTCGTCGAAATCAGACTGTGCTGCGTGAACGGGGAGCAGTCGAGGCACAAAACGGGAGTACGCCTCCCTCAGAGTCTCGTATCCCGGCGTCTCGGGAACATACAAGCTGCTTGAGCCGTAACCGCTGTCGGGCCGCGGGGTCGTGCCGCAGCAGGCCCAACTGTGTATTCAGCTTCGCTCCCACGCAGTCATTGAGTTCACCGCTACGCTACCGAAAAATCTACTAAACGCATGATGTATATGGAAATCCTACAATATCGCTGTCATCCTTGGACTCCCCGAGTCTGCGCCGATTGGCGAGATCAGTCGCCCGTTGATGGCAGGAGATTGCTTAGATCTGTTGGTTTGCCGGGGATCATGGGTGCTGAGCCGTAGCCGGCGTACACGTAGTCGATGCCTTCGTGGGGATGGGCAGCGAGGACATGACGGACGACGGGGATGCCCTGCCAGCGGATGCGCGAATAGCGGGCATGGAGCTTGGCCGCCTCGAACTCGACCCAGTGTCGACCGACGTACTTTGCGTCGAATACGACCGCTTCGGGCGCAGATCCCAGGCGGAGCACGACGACATCTGGCGTGATCACCTGCTGCGCCATGGCAGAGTCGGGATGCGGCACGTTCTCCAGTCCTTGCCAGCCGCGTCCGCTGGAAGTGATCTGCGGCTCGAAGGCGACATGCACACCGTTTGGGAACCGCACAGTAGTTCCCGTAGAAATCTCCAACCGAGTAATCCCGCCGCGGGTCATCTGGCCAAGGACTTCAAAGCCGGGGTCCAAGGGAGCGCCGAATCGCTGCCTGCACGCCTCGAGGACCTGGAGGAACACCCAGTACTCGTACAGCCGGATCATCGCCTTTACGCCCAGACGTGCCTCGCCTGGACCTTCGGTGGCATACGCTTCGGGCCTGTCCAGTATGCGCAGCACCTTGTCGATTTGTCGGTAGCGCGGATCGCGAAGGGCTCGCATCCGAGAGGCTCCAGTGTGGCCGTGACGCATTCGACACGAGGTGAACGGGTGATTCTTCAACACCCGATTGGCACGGGTTGCAATCTCAAGCCCATCAGGGTGGCGTCGGCTGTAGGAGGCCAGGCGGCGCAGCGTCTCTGCAACAAGCGCATTTTCGGGTATGTCAACCTCACGGACCATCACGCTGCTGCGTCCAGGCCGCTGGAGCGACACAACCGGGTTTGTGATTTCGGCTGAACCAGTCGGGTCGTTCTCCTGGCCTCTGAGGCTGCGCGCCAAGAGCGGCGAAGCTCGAATGACGCCGGCGGTCAGTTCTGAAGGTCTCCGGACTGCTTCTAGCCGCTTGACTCCCCCGGCGCGCGCGAGGACAGACTTCGGCTCGGCGATGATGCCTTGGAGTGGCTGTTCGATGACACTCCACAATTCGGAAGGCGGTGGCATCTGGCCACACAGTCTGCTGGTGCCACCTGAGTCGAAAATCAACCCCGTCCAGATTCGCTCAAGGTCTGATCGCAAGGTCAAAAAAGAGTCCTCACTCATCTTGTCGGGCACGATTTCAAACTCGTTTGCAGGTACGCCCGATCCGCGGCGGACTTCGACGCGGCCAAGATGACCACGCAAACCAGGATCTTGGCTCAGACGTAACGTAATGCGGCCTCGGCGATCAGCTTGCTCCTCTCGCAGACCCACAGTGACCGTCTCGCCGACCTCTAGTCCTCGCAACGAAAGTGTGGATGATTCCGCCACTCGCGGGCAGTCGTCTCCCCGGCTCAGCGACAGCCAGGTCCCCCCGACGAGCACTTCAAGCGAGGGCACGAATCAAACCCGAACAAGCGCGAGGCGCGGATCAGTGCCTTCGAGAAACTCATCGTCAGACACGCTGGCATCTAGCCAGCGGCGCACGATCTCCGCGGACTGTGGTGCTCCGACCCCTTCAAACTCTTTGAACAACTCGTTCAGGCTCTCGGCGATCTGCCCCTTGAAGCCTCGGATCTTGGGGATGATGCGCTGCACGATGCCCCAGTCCAATGCGCTTTCTTCGTCCAGGACGCCTTTGGCATTGGTTACGAAACGCTCGAGTTCGATGTGGGCCCGAAGCCCGACGCCAACGCCTGCCTGTCGCAGAATGTCGGCAATCTCAACCAAGAAGAGGTGATGGTCGTCGCTGGGTTCGGTACTGCAGACCTTGCTCCATTCGTCTACTCCTACGTGCCACGGCCGAGGCGCCTGAGCGGTGGGTTCGTGGTGGCGCGCTGAAACCTCTACGTTCAGCAACAGCACGTTCGCTCGGTCGAGTACCCGCTCTGAGAGTGGTCGTGTGGTCTCGTCGACGTTCACCGTCCCAATGATTATCAGGTTGTCGGGAAAACCGAGGCTGTGCGGCCACTCGTCACCGTTCTTCGGGTTCAGTGCAGAGGAGTAGAGCGGCAACTGAACATCCTCACTTCCCGACCGCGCCTCCTCGATGGCTGAGAGCCACTCGGCGAGGTACTGCTCGACCGGTGCGAGGTTCATCTCGTCAAGAAGCACGAAATGCAAGCGATTCGGTTCGAGTTCGCAGTCACGAACCGTCTCAGCCAGCCAACCGGGAACGAAGCTCTCCGATATTGGATTGACGAATCCGAGCACATCGGTCTGATCGATCCAGTCAGGTTTCACCGCGATGCGCCGGAATCTGCGGTTTGCTCCATTCGCCCCGAACGCGGCGGCGAAGGTCCTGCTCAAGGAACTCTTTCCCGAACCCGTGAGCCCGGCGAGAATAACAAACGGTCTGGTCTTCAGCGACACGTACAGGCGCCGGATGTCGAGGGAGTCGAAGTCCAGCGGGCCGGTGCAGAAGTTCACCAGATGATCGACCAGTTCCTGTTCTCCGTCAGCGGCTCTCCATCGGTGGATTCTTCGGTCTTGAAGTTCCTCCCAGAGTCTGGCGGCTCGCTGGCGGGCATCGAACAGGCGAGAGTCAGTCAAATCCCTTTCTCGGCACTCAACTTCGATTTCCGAATGCAGGCTAACGAGATAGCCGATGTCGTCTACCCTGAACTCCTCGCGTTCCTCTGCAAGGCTGCGGTCTACGTTTTCGAGAGTCTGATCTAGCCCGGATCGACACTCGTTGCGAAGTTGCTTGAGTTCTTTCTCGATTTCCTGCTTGAGTTCATTGGCGCCTCGACCGGAGCGGCTCTCCAACTCATCTATCCTTCGATCCCACCCTCGGATCAACGAATCGGCCGCCCCCAGGTCGCTCAGGGGCTCAAGGAGATGCTTCAGATCCTCCTGCGCTTCGTGAAGCATCCCGTCAAGTTGGGCAGACAGTTCCGTCTGCGCGGCACCGATCTCACGGGCCATTTCGCGAGGATCGGCGGAATCCAGACGCCCCTCAATCTCTGCGACTCGCTCAATCCAGGCGACATCCTCGCGCAGGGTCGAATCAAGGAGCTTCCGACGCAACCCAACATGCTGGTGACGAGCCCGTTCCGCTCGCTCCTGGCGTTCCATCCTCTCGCGAAGGCCCGCCAGGGCTTTCTCTGCTTCGTCGATGTCGTCATCGAGAATATGGATTCTGACCTCGTCGATTTCGTTGCTGGAGACTCGGCCTCTGGACTCAAGCTCGTTCAGCACCGATTCGACATCGCGATGACGCTTGAGTTCTTCTTCGAGAGACCCGATGGACACGCCGGTCTCCTCACACCACGCCTCAACGATGCGGGCCAGCTTGTAGCGCCCCCGTCGATCACCGCGACGCGCCGCGGCATCGATGCTCTCAGCGACTCTTGCCCGGTCCACAGTCGGCGCTGCGTTAGCTGCCAGGATCGGCCGCAGCAGGTCCTCGGCTAAAGGCCCGACCGCGTGTTTGAAGTCAGAGGGGACGGTGTCAATCAGTCCCAGCCGGGGCCGAGGGATCCACGGTTCCACTTCGCCCTGCAGATCGACGACCTTGTTAACATGTTCCAATGCCTCGCGGCACCGTTTCTGCATTCGCCTGTAAGGTCGGCTCCCGGCATCGAAACCTCTGTCGAGGAGTTCTTCGGCCACGGTCGCAGGTTCGATTTCGGCACGAATCGCTCGTCGGTTTCCCCGCAGTTGAGTGACCGTCCCGTTCAATTGCCTGCAGAAAGACAACCAGACCTCGCGTTCGCCCGGTTTTGTGGTGCCGTAGTTGTCCAAGGCCTCACCAAGCCTTTCCAGCATCGATTCCAGTCGCCGACGCTTGTCGAGCCACTCCGTCGGCGGGATCGACACGCCCAGTTTCACGACGGATTCCATCTGGGTCCTGACCGTCCTGTCGATTGACTTCGGTAGTCGGTGTGCTCCTCCGTTGGCGGATGACCGCCCAGTGGTGGCGACGTACCACCAGTCGAGAACAGGGGTAAGGTGGCGGTCCTCTTCCAAGCTGATCCGGCCGATCACGTCTTCAGCCGTCTCCGCCGCGGCCGAGGAAGGTGCTGCTTCGACGATCGGGATCAGTATTTCAAAAACAGCGTTCGCCTCGGTTTCCGACACCGGGTCTTTGCTTCTGATGATCCTGGTCAGCTTGGCCATGGTTGCCCCCTATAGTCGCTCACCTGACCCTACACACCGCCTGTGACAGCCTCTTCACCAGCGGTGACCACTGCTAGGTGAGTGCGAGGCGATCTGGTCTTTCCAGCGCCAGATGGTGCGTCCGAGCTTGTTGATCTCTTCGGGCAGCGAGGGGTCTTGCAGATCGGCGGCGAGTTGGTCAACGGTGTCGGCGCCGAGTTCGGCGTCGTCGATGTCGTAGATCGAGCGCAGTTCTCTTCGGCATGCCAGGCGTATCTGACTTCGCCTTTGGGGTCGCCTGCTTCGAGCAGACCCCGCAGTCTGACCCGCCGTTGTCGGTGATCCGCTCAGACGCTGAGCTACAAAACACGTTCCAAGACGACCGAACGGTTGAAATTTGCGCTAAGGGGCGCAAGACTGAATACGTGAGCACCGCCAATATCGAGCAAGAACCCAAGCCGAAAGAGCGCGAGATCGGACCCTTCGTGGTCAAGCCGCTGACCACAGACGAGTGGCTTGGCGATGCCTTCTACCGCGAACGCACTGGTGGTTCGGGAGAACCACAAGGAACTATCCCACAAGAATAGGGCCAAGCTATTCACCCGGCGCAGGCTCGAACGCGGTCCGGTCACAGATGAACGTAGTTCGAGCGTCCACCGCGTCTACCAATTCAAGTTTCCACACCGCAAGACCGGATTCTCGTCGATTGACGATCTCGGGGTCAGAAGTGAGCTTCAGGGTTCCGGTCCATTCGATTTCAGAAGTCCTAATCCGCACTAGATCTCCCTCCCGCAGGGGCTGCGTCGCGTGTGCGCTGAACTCAGGTGCGTAGAGCCGGTTCAGAAGGTTAAGAAGCTGACCCTCCGCAGCCGCGGAACCCAGTGGTCGCTTCAGCGCCCGGTACTGTCTTTGCGCACACACAACCCAGTCGCCAAGGTTCTGCTCCCACAAGTCCGTCACGTAACCGTGACCACCGAGTTCGTATCCAACCCCTTTCAGGAGCTGGCCTAGGGCTGCGATCAGGTTGAGTTGGTAGGTCATCCGGGGATCTTCCAGAGCCCGGTCCTCGGTCCCGGTGACTGCTTCAGCAACTTTCTTGAAACGAGCAGTCCTGTCCATGTCATCCTGCGAAGCGCCGAACTCGCAATCAATGATGCTCGGAGGGACAAATGCCAGACCCCCCGAAGTGACATGCACTGCGCGGAGCGCCTCTGTCCGTTCTCCGCCTTTGCCCCAACTGCCGGCGAGTACCGTATGGGCGTTACTGATGCTCAGGGTCAGCCATGCGAGATAGGTGTTGTGTTCCCGACGGATCTTCCGCGGCAACAACCAGTAGTTCAATCGGGGGTGGAACACGTATACAGCCGCGGTTACAGCGACTACCGCGGACAGCCCACCCGCTATATTGGCCGCCTTAACCGTCTCCGCCTGGTTCCAGAGCATGAAAGAGCCAATGCTCAAGGCGAGAACCGCGAATACGACAGCCTTCCGCCAGTTGGTCCGTCTCACAGGCTTCAGACTCGCGAACCGCTTTGCCCCGCCGACAACACCCATGCGCCGAAGCTACCAAGCCCGGATCGGATTCCGACTGATTCCACCAGTATCGACTTCAGCTTGATCGAGGGCCTCACGCGGATGCGGTTTCGTCGAAGCGACTGACGATCCCGAAGAACTCGTCGAGGTCATCGTTGACGAAGATGGCCTCGGGTCCTTCGGGGGCGACGGAGGTGAAGGGAGAATCGTAGACGCGGCGAACCTCGATGGTGCCGTACTCGGTGAGGTAGTCGATCACCATCCCGACGAAACGGATCTGGTTGCCGTTGTAGCGCTTGTGATCCAGGAACTTGGTGAATGCTTGCATCGCCGCGGCGCGGTCGAGGCCGACGAGGCTGCGGATGAAGAGGCCGAAGCCTCCGGTGCGTTCGGAGGCTTCGGCGAAAGTTCCGGTGTCGCCGATGCCGGCGGCAACCAGGATCCTCTGCAGATCCTCGATGTCGGCGGTGGTGAGCGGTTCGCCGCTGCGGACTTTGGCTACCACTTCCTCGGCTAGGTGTTCTTTCAGGAAGTGCTGTGCCTTCTTGCGGAACTGATCGAACTCGACGCTTGGGACTGCACCGCCAGTGCCCGGCAGTTCGATCTCGATGGATTCGCCGATCTCGTCGGTGAAGTCGCTGTAGAGAACGTTGTTCGTTGTGTGCTTGATGAGATGGACGATGCCGCGGAGCCGTTTGCGGGCGTCTTCGATCATCGGGTACGTCACGTCGGCCCACCACTCGTCGGTCTGGATTGCGAAGATCAGTTGCAACTGTTGAGCCACCGCGGGGATGGCGGTACCCAAGTCTTCAAGTGCCGAGGCGACACCGATGATGCGGGTGCGTTGCCGCTCGAACGGCGTATTCCTCAGCAGCCCCAACTGCGCGTTCAGCATCATGACGTCGAAGCGTTTGGCTTCCTCGCTGTCGGCATCGAGTTGGTCGGGCAGCTTGGCTACCCGGTCGGCCAGCGCCGAAAGGTCAGTGAGCGAAATCGTCTCCCATGCTTTGAGGGCGCTGAACCGCTCGACGAGTTCCAGATGGGGCCGCACCAGGAAGTTGTCGGGGTTCATCGACTCCACGGCCTTGTGCAGCGTTGCCGCGACCTCGGCTCTTTCGTCGCCGAGCGACTCGATGGAATCGAGGGTTTGCAGCAACTCCAGCCGTTCGCAGAACAGGATCTCGTTGAGCGACTTCCCGCTCGACGAGTCGGCGGGCACGAGTTCCTGGCTGAAGTACTCCAGGTTCTGGCAGAAGTCGAACACCTTGAAGCGGGTCTTGTGCTCGCCGGGCCCGAACAGGTCCGGGCACAGCCGGGTGCCGCGCCCGAGCATCTGCCAGAACTTGGTCTTGGAGCGAAGCGGCTTGAAGTACACGAGGTTGACGACTTCCGGCACGTCGATGCCGGTGTCGAGCATGTCGACGCTGATCGCGATGTGCGGCGCCTTGGACTCGTTTGAGAAGTCGTCGATCAGACTCTGGCCGTACTTCACCTGGTGGGTGATGACCCGGGCGAAGTTCCCGGCGTTCAGCGACGGGAAGTTCGCGTCGAAGCGTTCCTTGATGAAGTCGGCGTGCTTCTGATTCTTGGCGAAGACGATCGTCTTGCCGAGCCGGTCGCCGCCGGCCACCTTGACGCCCTCGGTCATCAGGTGAGCAAGCGCCCGGTCGACGGTGTCGGTGTTGAAGAGCCACTTGTTGAGCTGCGCGGCCTCGACCTTGTCGGGTGGCTCCAGGGGGAGCCCTTCGTCGTCCTCACCCCAGTCCAACTCGTCCCACTGTCCCTTCTCGTCGTCGCTCAATTCGTTGTAGCGGATGCCTTCGCGTACGAACTGCAGCGGCACCGACACGGCCCGGGGCGGCACCAGGTACCCGTCCTTGATGGCGTCGTCGAGCGAGTAGGCGTCGGTGGGCACTCCGGTCTCGAGGTCGAACAGGTCGTAGGTGTTCTTGTCGACCTCGTCCTTGGGCGTCGCGGTGAGACCCACCAACAGCGAGTCGAAGTACTCGAAGATGCCCCGGTACTTGCGGTACACCGACCGGTGCGCCTCGTCGATCACCACCAGGTCGAAGTGCCCAACCCCGAACCGGCGGGTCCCGTCGGCCCGGTACTCGTCGATCTTGCCGACCATCGTCTGGTAGGTCGACACATACACCCTGCCATCGGTATGGGGTTCGGTCACCAGGTTCACCGGCGCGGAATCGGACAGGTGGGTCTTGAACGCGTTCACGGCTTGATTCACGAGCGCCGTGCGATCCGCCAGGAACAGCACCCGCTTCACCCACCCGGCACGCATCAACAGGTCCACCAAGGCGATCACCGTGCGGGTCTTGCCTGCGCCGGTGGCCATCACCAGAAGTGCCTTGCGCTGGTTGTCGTTCTCGAAGTGCTCAGAGATCGCTCTGATCGCCCGCTGCTGGTAGGGGCGGTCCACGATTCCCTTGCCGACGTCGAGAGTCGTCAACGCTCTGCGGGTCGTACGGCGCTGGATGAGCAACGCCAGTTCATCTTGCGTGCAGAACCCTTGCACCCGTCGAGGCGGGTACTGGGAGTCGTCCCACAACCAGTGCTCGTAACCGTTGCTGCAATAGATCAGAGGCCGGTGACCTGTCTCGTTCTCCAGACAGTCGGCATAGAGCTTTGCCTGCTGCTGGCCCGTCTTCGGGTCCGCGAGCGCTTTCTTGGCCTCAACCACCGCGAGCGGCAACCCGTCCGCTCCCCACAGCACATAGTCCACGAAGCCGACCCCGGAGGCCGACGGCATACCATGCACCTCATACTCGGTGTCACGACCCTCAACGAGTCCGGTCCAGCCAGATTCCGCCAGCAACGCGTCGATCTTGTACTTGCGTGTCTCGGCCTCGGACCAGTCGAAGGCTTCGGGCGGGACGGTCTCCTCTGCCTGCTTCTTGGCCGCGGCAACTTCAGCCCGCAGCTTCGCCAATTCGGCGTTAAGTTCCTCGGCCGTGCGGGTGGAGTCCGCCAGTCGCATCTGGGCCGCGGCATGTTCTGCGGTTTCCTGCTCCAGCCGTTCCACAAGTTCTTGACGCTCACGCAACGAGGCCTGCTCAGCCTTGCCTGCGTCGAGCAGTCGGTGCGGGTTGAACCGAAGCGACGGATCAGGCTTCGACATGCGCCCGTAGGTGAACGCGAACCAGAAGCAGAACTGGAACAGCGCCGAGACGATCTCGACCGCCTCCAGCTTCGAAGGCGCCTTCGACTCATGAACCGCGCGGTTCCCCGCCTTCTGGATCTTCCGCGCCACACCGAAGATCCGACCATCCTGCAGCGATTTGAACGCCGGTTCGTTCAGCCGCGCGTTGAGCGTGTCGTCGTAGGGGTCAGGAAAGGATCGGTCATGCTCGTACATCCACTTGACAGCCGACTCGAGACACTTGCGCGCATAGATAACCGCGGCACCCGGATCCGACAACGAGTACCCCTCCGCCCTCGACGCCGATTCGAACTCGTTTACGAACTCAGCCTCAAGAAACGAGAACTGCGACCCACTCACAACTCCCCCCGAAACGCCCGCTGCTGCAACGACCCGAAGAGTTCGTCGAGGGTGACGAGTCCATCACAGTACAGCGCGCGCATGGCCTCAACAGCACTCAGCACTCCACCGAACTGCCGTTGCACCTCGATTGAAGGCAGAGGAATCGTGGTCGCCTTGACGATCTTGTCAGATACAGCAGGGTAGCTCGCGCCCGTCGCGAACTGTACAAGTTGCCTCACGAACGAGATTGATTTGACACATTGGAAGAGATACCGCCAATCAAGTTCACCCGAACGAGGACGCAGCACGCAGAATCCTGTAGACGCTGTTGCTCCGTCCAAGACCGGAGGCACACAGGCAACCGAGTTGAGATTTGGTCGCACTGTCGAAACCAATATGTCTCCCGTAGCAACCAATTGCCTAGCCCGACTCGGCGCTTCCGACGCATCAACTGTCGTCGGTCGAACTACTGACTTTGTGTCCTGATCAATACTGGAGATATCGATATAGACGAATTTCCCAGAACCATCCTGCTGAGGGTTCCATTTCGCGACAGAGTTGACGAGTTGGCCAATCTCAACCGACGCCACCTCGTGTCTATACAATATCTTACCGAAGTCGGCTTGCGTCAGCGAGTCGAGTTTGGCGAGCGCCTCACGACGCTTCGACCGAAGCGCATCAGCCGCATCCAACACCGCCGCAATCCGCCGCTGCTCCTCCATCGATGGCAACGGAACCTCGAATGATTCCAAGACGCTCGGGCTCAATCGCGGAAGATTGATCCCCACAGATTTGTGCGCCGCATGGGCTACCATTGCTGGCGTCCGCAGAAAGTGCAACAAGTAGCGGCGGTCGAGTCTGTCACCGGGCCTGATTGGGATTATGTCGGTGCTGCAGATGCCCCCGAAGTCGGGGGCTGCGATCTTGGCGAGGTACGGACGCAGCTTGCCGTAGAGCACATGATCCTCAGTGAACGCGAACTTGTTGCTCTTCAAACCAGCGTCCGCGGAGGCTCGAACACCCAAGAACTTGCCGCTGCTATCAAGGTTCTCCAAGCCGACATAGAGTTCGTGCCCGACGATTTCAGAGGGTTTGATCGCCTTGCGCTCGATCGCAGCCACTGCACCGAGAGTGACACGGGGCCACCCGAATGCCGTAGAAGGTTCGACTTGCCCCTCTAATGGCGACCGGATTCGCCTCACAACGTCACGCAACCTCTTCTCGAATCGCCGTCTTGAGATCTTCGATGCCCTTTAGGATCTCTTGTTCAATGGTGACGAGTTCGTCGAGAATCTCCGCTGGCGGCGCGTACTTGGCCTCGTCGAAGGTGGTCTCCTTGTAGCAGTTAAGACTGAGGTCATAGTCGTTGGCCGCGATGTCGACCTTCGGCACGCAGAATGACCGTTCGGTTGGTGCTCGCTCGATCTCCGCGCCATCGCGCTCCTGCCAGCGTTGCAGCGCGTCGGGGAGATTGTTCTTCTCGTGCTTCTCTTCGGTCAAACCCTTGGTGAGCGCGCCAAGTTCGAGCTCGTCAAGCAGCGGGGTCCGCTTGTCGTCGAGACTGTAGCCGTCGGCTTGGAGGTCGTAGAACCAAACTAAGTCGGTGCCACCGGAGTTGGTCTTGGTGAACAGCAAGATGGCGGTCGAGACTCCTGAGTAGGGCTTGAACACACCAGCAGGTAGCGACACGATCCCATCTAGCTTCTGCTCCTCAACCAGGATCCGGCGCAGTTCTTTGTGTGCCTTGGTCGACCCGAATAGCACGCCGTCGGGGACAATCACCGCAGCCCGGCCGCCTGGCTTGAGCAGCCGCAGGAACAGCGAGAGGAACAACAGTTCAGTCTTCTTCGTCTTGGCCACCTGCAGGAGACCCTTGGCCGTGCCCTCGTAGTCGAGAGATCCCGCGAATGGCGGATTAGCCAGAATCAAGCTGTACGACTCGATGTCCCCCGCGTGATCCTCAGCCAGCGAGTCCCGGTAGCTGATGTTCGGGTTCTGGACTCCGTGCAGTTGCATGTTCATCGACCCGATCCGCAGCATCGTGTTGTCGAAGTCATAGCCCGAGAACATCCCGTTGTGGAAGTGCTCTGCTGGGACGTCGTCGGTGAGTGCGCTCGGGTGCTCACGTCGGATGTGCTCCCCAGCACAAACCAGGAAGCCGCACGTACCACTCGCGGGATCGCAGATCACGTCGTCGGGCTGAGGCACCATCATCTCAACCATCAACTCGATGATGTGGCGCGGTGTCCGGAACTGCCCGTTCTGGCCGGCCGCCGCGATCTTCGAGAGCATGTACTCGTAGACGTCGCCCTTGGTGTCGCGATCCTTCATCTCCACCGCGTCAAGCCCGTCCACCGCTTTCAACAGCAGCGCCGGTGTGGGGATCGTGAGCCGAGCGTCACGCATGTGCTCGGCATGCGTACTCTCTCCGGCACGCTCCTGGAGGAACGGGAACACGTAGTTTCCGACGACGTCGTACATCTCGGCTGCGGGCATGTTCTTGAACGTCGACCAACGCAGGTCACCATACGGCCGACCCTCGGCACGACCCTCCGGCCGGAATTCCTGCCCCTCCGCGAAGATTCCGTCCTCGACCGGCTCCCCGGTGCGGTTCGCCTTGTTCTCCGCCAGCGTCTGCTGCTCGTCCAGACCCTTGATGAACAACAGGTAGGTGAGCTGCTCCATCACCTCCAGCGGATTCGATATCCCCCCAGACCAGAAGTCATTCCAAACCGCATCAATCCTGTTCTTCAGCTCCCCCGTGACCATAGCCGCCCATTATCACCGATCTGACGACGCCTCGCGCGATCGGCGCACTTCGGTCTCCACAGTTTCCGCTGCCAAGAGTCGCGTCCAAGCGCGACACCCCTTGGTAGGCGATCAGGTGAACTCGCTCCGGACGAGGGTCGGTATCGGGCACGCGGCACCTCTTCGCGAGCGAATGAGAGCCCACCATTGACCTACGTTGTCACACCTCTCTGCTTCACTGGGCGGTGACCACTCAACAACTACACTGGAGGGTTCATGCGAGCAACCCGAGGTTTCTGGAGCAGATTCTTGAGTTCGATGCTACTCGTGGTCACGGGCCTCGCGCTCGTGGCGGCCGTCTCCGGTCTGTCCTTCGCCTCGTTAGCAGGAAGCATTTTGTCGGGCTTAGCGAACGGGTTTTTTGCATTCCCAGTTGCGCTACCCATCATCGGAGTCGTCACGCTGGGAGCGTTCGTTCAACGCTGCCGGTCGTAGCGGCGACAGAAGACCACCAACCCGCTTGTTCGTGAGGTACCGGAAATGAACGTGAGCTGGTCGAATCTGAGAGCCCTCGACGGTTCACAGCAAGCCGCGTTCGAAGAGCTATGTGGCCAGCTAGCCCGATCCGAAACTCCGACAAATGCGAGCTTTCTACGCAAGGGAAATCCAGACGCAGGAGTGGAGTGCTTTTCGGTCCTGGAAGGCGACACCGAGTGGGGCTGGCAAGCGAAGTTCTTCGAACAATCGCTGACACCGACCCAATGGGACCAACTGGACCACTCCGTCAAGTCCGCTCTGGATGCCCACCCGAGACTAGTCCGCTACTTCGTGTGCATACCGCGCAACCGTGCCGACGGGCGCCGGCCAGGGATCAAGACCGAGATGCAGAAGTGGGATGAGCATGTAGTGAAGTGGAGTGACTGGGCGACCGATCGCGACATGAAAGTCGACTTTGTCTGGTGGGGTAAATCGGAACTGGTGGATCGACTCTCGCAGCCGGAGCATGCAGGTCGACTCGCGTTCTGGTTCGGCAACCCGGAGCTGTTCACCGATAGATGGTTCAATGAGCGCCTGGATGAGGCAATCGAATCGGCAGGATCGCGCTACTCGCCCATACTTCACGTCGACCTGTCGATCGCGCAGAATTTCGAACTCTTCGGTCGCACAAGTGCCGCAAAGCTCTCTGTGCTGCGACACGCCAAGGACATCCGGCGTGCCTGTTCCTACGAAATCCGTCGACTTGCAACCGAAGATCCATCGGACGACTCACCGTCACTCAAGTCTCTGGCGGACACGTGTGATGAGGTCCTCCACGCGATGTCTCACTTCGATTGCCCTCCTGATCGACCGTGGCAGATCTCAGATATTCGCCAGACGATCCAGAATGCCCTTGACTTGGCCGCTAGCAGCGACGAAGCGCTAGCGGCAGCGGAACGACTACACGAGGAGTCGGACCAGGGAAGCGAGACTGAGCACGCACGAAGGGCGAACCCGTTTCGTGAAGCAAGATTTGCAATTCACCGTCTCACAAATCATCTCTGGACGACGCGAAGTGAACTCGGACACCTCGAGCCGATTATCAACGCTGACCTACTTATCGTCACGGGGGAAGCAGGTACCGGCAAGACACACCTGCTATGCGACGTAGCCGAGAATCGGATCAAACAGAAGCTACCAACCGTGATCTTGATGGGTCAGCAGTTCCTCTCCAAGGAGCATCCGTGGACCCAAGTGCTCCACCAACTTGACCTCGGCAGCAGTTCGGCCGATGTGTTCGTCGGTGCCTTGGAAGCGGCCGCTCAAGCTGCCGACAGCCGCGCTTTAGTCATGATTGATGCCATCAACGAAGGGGAAGGTGATGCCATCTGGCAGGCGCACCTCGCATCCTTTCTTGCGAGGTTGCAGCGTTCTCCGTGGATCGGGGTAGTGCTCTCCGTAAGGACGCCCTACCTAGAACGGGTAATCATCATCCCAGAGGTTCTTGAAAGTGCGCAGATAGTTGAGCACCGGGGTTTCTCGGAGTCCACGTATGCAGCCGTAATGAGGTACTGCAAGCAATTCGACTTGGAGTTTCCGACGACGCCGTTACTGCGTCCCGAGTTCGACAATCCGCTTTTCCTCAGGACGCTTTGCGAGGGTCTGCGTTCCAACCGACAGAGTCGATTCCCAGCGGGTGCCGAGGGTATCACGCAGGTGTTCAATAGATACCTCAACGGCGTGAACAAGGACATCGCAGAATCATTGGACCTCGATCCGCAGACAGCGACCGTCAGGCAAGCACTCGACAGGCTCGCCGCGAAGTTTGCTGAACACGAAACACGTTGGCTGCCACGAACTGTCGCACAATCGCTCGTAAACGAATACGCGCCCACAAGTGGCTTCAAGCAGTCCTTGTATCGGGCACTCGTTGACTACGGCCTGCTCATGGAGGTGCTGCCGGGCGGCAGCAACAGTGAACGAGCGGTTCAGTTCGGATTCGAATGGTTCGCTGATCATCTCATCGCCGCTCATCTCGTCGATTCATATGAAGACACCGCGAGCCTGGTTGGACAACTTGACCCCAACAACGCGGACGGGGTCGCTACCCAACGACTGCTCACACCGGGACTGCTTGACGCGTTGGCGATCTTGCTACCTGAGCGCCACCACGTTGAACTGCCTGATGCACTTCGGGAAAACGCAGACTCCTGGTTGATCAATCGCTCGTTCCTCAAAACCCTTCCGTGGCGAACCCCTGACACGATTGGCGTGAGGTGTCACGAGCTTGTTGACCATGCGTTCGACAGCTTCGAAGGGTACGAGTTGCAACTGCTACTTGACGCGCTCGTGACATGCGCAACGATCCCCGGTCATCCCTTCGGAGCGGAGTCACTCGACAACCGCTTACGGCAGATTCCCATGCCAGATCGCGATGCAGTCTGGTCAACTTACCTGCACTACGCCTACGGCCAAGACGGGCCTGTCGACCGTGTATTGGACTGGGCAGAAGGTCTACACGCCACAGAGTCGACAACCGACCCTGAATCCGTCTGGGCTTGCTCCGTGGTGCTCACATGGTTCCTCACAGCCTCGAATCGGTTCGTGAGGGATCGAGCAACAAAGGGCCTCGTCGCGCTGTTGGACGGAGACTTCGAGACCGCTGCCCGTCTCGTGCGCCGCTTTCACAACGTCGACGACCCGTACGTTTGCGAACGCGTCATGGCTGCTGCGTACGGCATCGCGATGCGCAGTACGGATGCTCGGGGAATGGCTCCGCTGGCCGAGGCCGTCTACGAAGAAACGTTCGCTGAAGGTGAGCCGCCCGTGCACTACCTCCTGCGCGACTACGCACGCGGCGTAGTCGAGCGAGCGGTCTACCTCGGTGCGGATGTCGACGTCGACCGTTCGAGGATCGAACCGCCTTACCAGAGCGACTGGCCGCACATTCCTGACGAGGCCGAACTTGAAGAGATCGCCCCGAGCAAGATCGACCCCGCCGAATCACCATCCAACGCCGAACGTGCTCGGGGACGGATTCGATTTTCCGTGATGTACTCGGATTTCTCGCGCTACATCATTGGCAAGAATTCCAGCGCCGTTTCCAGTTCGTGGCTTTCTGTCCCACTCAATGACCCACGATGGCTATCTTGCGATGAACGACGAGACGACTTTCTGGATTCGCTTGACGAGGACCAACAAACGAGTTTCCGTCAACTGATTCAGCGAAATTACCCGAACCGGCGGGCGATTAGCTCTGCCAGTGACGAACGACAGCCCGACCAAGAGGTTACAGACGAGCCGGGTTTCGCTTTCGTCGTCGACCCAGTGCTGGCCCTCTTTGAGCATGACGACCTGCAGACTCTCACCGACGAACAGAAGGATCGGTACCACGAACTCATGGCGCTGCGCGATCACGGAGAGCCGCGCCTTGATCTCGACATTATTCAGCGTTACGTGCTGTGGCGTGTATTCGATCTCGGCTGGACGAGCGAGCGATTCGGCGAGTTCGATCAGATCGTCACCGCCACTGATCGAGGGCGCGAAGCTCGTAAACCGGAACGCGTAGGCAAGAAGTACCAATGGATCGCGTTGCACGAGATCCTCGCCTTCATCTCGGATCACTACCAGTACCGAGCCAGCTACACCAGCTCTCATCCGTTCTCGGAATATCATGGGCCTTGGCAGTCGTACCGACGAGACATCGACCCGTCATTGCTTCGACCTGCTGCACGGGACCAGCCGCTGAGGAAGGATGTGCCGAACAACTTGCGGGCGCATTCCGACGGTTTCGACTGGGGAGACGATGTCGACGCGCAGGACTGGGTCGACCGCAAGGACGACCTACCGGATGTCGGTCGTTTGCTGCGGTTCACACGCGATGAAGACGGCTATGCATGGCTCATGCTTCATGGAATGTTGGCATGGGAGCAACCCACTCGGCCGACCCATGATCACTGGGAAACCGCTGGGCGAAGAGTTTGGATCCACATGACTGGGTACTTGCTTGACCGGGGAGCCGCAGCAGAGACCCTTGAGAGGCTACGCAAGACAGATCTTTGGGCCCACAGACCACCCGAGCCTGCGGCCACCTGGAGGTTGTTCTTCGGTGAGGTCGAATGGAGTCCAGGATTTTGGGGCTTGATTTCGGAGATCGACAAAGAAGACACGCGCGGCGATGCCGATTGGCTTTGGCATGTCACTTCCTTTCGTCCAGCCGCCACGGACTATTCATTCGAAGGCGGAGGATACGACTGCTCGCTATCGGAGCCTGTGGCTCAATGTCGACCGGAGTGGCAAACGACCAAGTCGATGGGCCTGAGGTGGACAGGACTGGGCGCTGACTTCGAGAACGCCGCCGGAGAACTCGTGGCATCGGACCCCTCAGCCCACAGCTCAGGTCCATCTGCGCTGGTCATCCGCGAGTCGGATTTTGCCGACTACCTTGATTCATCGGACTTGGCACTCATATGGACAGTCCTCGGCGAGAGGGACGCCTGCAACCCCAAGCGAACGGTCCCGTGGGACGGTTCGCTCCAGTTCTCCGGTGTCTACGAGCACACACCAGCAGGCCCTCAGGGGAACCTCACGACACAACTCCGACTCCCGGAAGACAATTAGCCGAAGAGCTTATAGACGAACCGCCCCCGTCGGCACGCTCAATGGTCAGTCTTGCTTACCCGAACCAGCGCATCATCCCTTGGCAAGTATTTGATGGAATGATACCACAGTTGTTTGCTATATTTATATCGAAATGGCAATGTAGCGTCGAAGAGCGACACGGGGGAACCAATGCCGGACAAACACAAAGCAATGACACTACGGCTCACAGCCGAGCAGGCTGACGCCTTGGAGATGGTTGCCGAAGTCGACGGCGTAAGCATGTCCGAGGCCGTACGGGACGCCATCGAAAGCCACATCGACAACCGTCGAGCCGACGACGAATTCCAGAAGCGCCTTGAAGCGTCGATTGAACGCCATCGTAGAATCCTCGACCGATTGAGCGTTTAGATCTCATGTGGGCTGGGCTGTTCACGTACGTGCTTCGCTGGGACACCGGGTTCGCTCCCAAACCCGACTTCGGAATCTGCACGCTGGCCACCTGCAAACCGGGAATCCGCAAGAGTGCCGAGCCAGGCGACTGGGTGGCGGGAATCGGATCGACCCAGAATCAGCTTGAGGGCCGCCTCGTGTACGCGATGCGGGTCGACGAGACACTGTCGTTCGACGAGTACTGGACCGATCCGAGATTCGCGGAGAAGAGACCAAACCCTGAGGGTAGCCAGAAGCAGCGCTGCGGCGACAACATCTACCACCAGAGACCCAACGGTGAATGGGCCCAAGAGGTGAGCCTCCATCGTGATTCGGACTGCAGCCCGAATCACTACCACGTGAACCGAGACACGAGCGTCCCGAGCGTCTTAGTTTCGAAATCGTTCGCGTACTACGGTGCCGATGCGACCGAGATCCCGGGTGAATTCCGTGACTGGGAAGGCCAAGACTACTTCGGCAGTATCCGCGGCCACCGCCGTCACTTCCCCGATGACCTACGAATTGCGTTCACGTCTTGGCTCGACTCGCTAGCGGACACCGGCAAAGCAGGCGAACCCTTGACTACCCCCTAAGCTCCGATCAGTTTAGGAAAGTTGTGATCGAGAGGGAGCTGAATCAAGCAGCCAGTGAACGCTCGAACTCCACTGCGTCCCTGAACGCCTCTAGGCCAAAACCAGGGTAGAACTCGGCCACCGCCGCTAAGTCGCCCAAGTTCTGATTCAGCGCTGCAACAGACTGCGTGGTGATACGCGATCTGGCGAGATGAATCTCACCAGACACACGTCCAGGAACAATGCGCAGATTGGGGCGAGGGCGGCGGAGATCAGGACCATTACGATCCGCGAGGTCGAAGGGTCCCAATAGATCAAATGATCCCTGCAGCGCGGCTTGGCCCTCGTGATGAGGCACGCCGTCCACATCTAGCCGGATCTTGCCCGAGAACTCGACACGAAGCAGCGAAGTCAAGTTGCCGTCACTGTCATCCCAGATGCCCAGACCGCGCTCGTCCAACTCTGCGAAGGCCTCCCGTACCTGGGACATTGGGCTCGCGGGCACCTCTCCCCCGCTCTTGGATTTCGAATGGCGCAGCCAGTAGACGATGCGTAGAGCCATAAGGTCCGCGTACGACCAGAGCTTCACCCGAGTCGTCGATACTGACGGCGTAACCGGCCCGTTCCTAGCCCACCGATACACGGTCGACTGCGGCACTCCAGACAACGCAGAAGCGCGAGAGGTCTCGTAGCAGCCTTCGAACGCTGCGTTCAGACGTGCCGAGAACGGAGCGTGGAGGATCATCAACGAAACCTACCGGACTTGCGACCGAGCGCCGCGCTCAGGCTCAAACCTTTCCGCAGGTCAGCACCTATTTGCGGGCGTCATTAGCATGTTCCGTACGGTCGCGAGAAGTGACATATCGCTCAAATGGTAGTCAATTGTGTGCAAATTAGAGGTCGTGCAGAATTGGTAGTCCGCGGTTGTGGCCATCCCCATCTGCGCCCTCTGGGCCTGAAGTATCATTTTGCTCCCCGGGGCGGACACCGATAAGCGGTTACAACAGATTTGTCCGTGCCGCTGGAGGTTCGGTCGAACTCTACGTCAGGATCGTCACCATCATCATTAGGCCCTCTGTCCCCTGTAGCTAACTGAAGTGTGTTGATTGCAAGGTTGGCGCGGGTCCGGGTGATGCGAAACTGCCCCTCGGTGATTGTGGCCTTATGGTCTTCCCCCCAGACCAACACTGGCTCTGAGGGCATCGTCTTGGGGGATGAACTTCTGAAACAGGTGTGGCAAACGCTGCGGCTTCCTCCTTCGCCTTCTCAGGAGTGAGCCGATTCCTGATTTCCTGCCAGTGCCACGAAGTCACGAAGGACCAATCTGTCTCCTGCAACGTGTTGGAGCCGCTCGAACAAGTCGGGGCGGGCTAGCACCGCTGAACCGACTAGAGATGGGCTCGGCAGGTGGTGGCCGCTGGTTTCGTATGCGGCTCTCCAGGTGACGAGGGCCAGTCCGCAGCCTTGGCTGTCGTGGAGGGTGAACGCTTCGCCGGGTTGGAGGTCCAAGACGGCGACCAGGCCGGGGGTTGGGGCCAGCAGGGTTGGATGCACGCCGAGGGTGTGGAGTCCGTCTCCGGCTGCGGCGACATCCAAGTCGACACCGAATAGCCAGGAGGTTTGGTCGGGAAGCTGAAATTCTGCTGGCCAATCAAGCACAGCCCCCCAGACTCGGATGTCCCCGATAAGTGCTGCGGGTGGCAGGTCTAGGGCTTCTATGGCGTCGAGCTCTCTGAGTTCAATGGCTCGGTAGCGGTGTGACGTGAATTGGCTGTGTTGGCTCCAGGCAGGGTGTTCGATGGTGCGTCTTTCGGCGGAGGCAACTATTCGCCAGCCCTGGTAGCGGCATTGTTCGACGCGCTCTGCGGTGCTGCTCGGTTCGATGTGAAGGGTCGTAGCCAGTAGTCCGTTCTGGTCTAGCAAGTGTTCATAGGGTTCTCTATCGTCCGCTGTTGCTGCAGCAGTTGAGACTTCAGCCCAGGCGGGGCTCGTGAGCGGGAGTGGGATTGAGATCTGCGGCCTTGGTGTTCGCCGTGCCTCTATCGCTATAGGCAGGCCGGGGTCGTCCAGCAGCGTGAGCGCGAGGTTGTCCTCCCACGCGGCGAGGTCAGACACAGCGTCGCCTGCTGCTATAAGTGCGGCGCGGCTCCCTGCTGCTGCCAGATGGAGGGCTTCTTCGACTGTCTGATCCCAGATAAGGAAGGCATCTGGTATGCGCTTAGCGATCCGGTCGGCGTAAGCGTCAAGTTGGGCTTTGCGAAGCCGCTGAAAGTCTTCGGTCTCCATGGCAGTTGCGACTCGTGATCTCACGGCTTCGCTCAGGCCCGGCAGTGCGGGCTCGGCATTCCCCAATCGACAGCCTGCCACCGATTGAACAAGCTGATTGACGACGGGAGGTTCGTCGGTTGCGGCCTCTGCTGCGCCTAGAGGTGTCCAAAGTGCTTCATCTGCTTGGCGGAGCAGTGCCGGGTCTGCGGGGTCGGGTAGCGGCATTGGGGGAGCTTCGCTAGTGAGGAGGCGGCGGGCGAGGGCGCGCACCACGAGGTGCGGTTTCGTTGCCAGTCCGATGAGCGTCCGTTTGCCCTCAGCGGTCAGGGGCGCGCCCTGTGCTCTGTGCTGTTCGATTAGCCGCAGCAGCCATGCGGTGGTCGCTGGGTCGGACAGCGCGTCCATAGCGATGTCTATTGCTGGCATGATGGCCGCGGGACGCTCTGAGAGGAGCAGTTGAGCGGCGAGAAGAGACCGCCGTTTCTTCTCGCGGCCCGGGTGGGCGAGCGAGGCGAGTGTCGCTAGTGCGAATGCCGTGTCGAGTTCGCCCTGCGGGACGTCGCTGTCTGCTGTGCGAGCGGATACGTAGGGGTGCATGGGGTTGTCGAATTCGTGGACCTGTGGTGCTCTGTAGTCGATGGCTACGAACGCTTCGTCCCAAGCGGCGAACGCCACGTCTGTGGGCCGCTTGTCGGGTGGGTAGAGCGCTCCTTCGCAGAACGCGTGTATGAGCGCTTGGGTTACGCCGTATGACCCGTATTGCCCGGACGCTACGACTCGTTCGGTTTCTTCGGCGACGATTTCCAAGGCGACCCCGGGGTCGAGTTCGGTTGCTCTGCGCAGGGCTTGGATCTCCGTCTCGCCGCCGAAGTTCACATAACCGCCACGACCGCGGGTCCGAGTCCACACGAGTGTATGGGAGATCGCGGCCAAGCGGCTGTGCCTTCGCGGTTCCAGCCTCTCGGCAATTTCGCGCAGCAGCTCTGTTCCGGTACCGAATTCGCAGGCTTCGGCAAGCGAACGCAGCGCCCACTCAGCGTCGTGGTTGCGCCCGTTTTCGACCAGTTCGAGCAGGCGAACCTCGATTGCGTCTGCGAAGCGGTCGGCGGACCAGGAGGGGTGCGTTGCGTTGTATGGTCGCTTGCGCCATGAGCGGATGGCGTGGGAGAGGCCTGCTGGGCCCTCCGGCAGGTATGAGAGCGGGTCATTGTGATCCTCGTCGTCCGGCGCGGGCGCTGATCTGGACGTCTCGGGTTCGTCCTGTTCGGTCTGATCGCCGAGTTCTTGGCGGAGTTCGGCGATGTTAGGCAGGCCGACTGTCGCTGCGACGGAGTTGAGGTCGGCCACCTTCTGATCGTCGATCTCTAGGATTTCGTCGCTGTTGGAGGAGCTGTATGAGATGGGACGCTCGTCGGCTCGGGCCAGCAGCCAGGTCGCGAGGTCACCCGCCACGCTGCCCGGTGCCGCGTGGACGACCAGGCAGGACAGTGCTTCGGCGTCTTTGGATTCCAGCGGTGTGTCCAAGGTGAGGCGTAGCGCGCCCGCCAGAACCGGGTCGGCGTGCTCGCCCCACGATCTCCACAGTGCTTCCAGGGCGCCGTGAAGGCGCCAGTTCGGATGGTTGCACCGTTGCAGAAGCCGGGATGCAGCCAGGCGCGCGAGCGCTGCGGGGTCAGCCAGCGACAGCAGTTGCCACCACTGGGTAAGCGCGTAGTACGTCTCCTTTCCGTTGGTGTGAGCCGGGATTCGCTCACATAGGGGTTGTGCCATCTCGACCCGCTCTCGTCCCTTGCAACGGTCTGCGGCGATGAGACTCGGGAGGGGGTTAAGCAACTCGAAGATGGTCATGTCCTTGTGCGATCCGTAGGAGGCCAGCATCCGGCATGCCTGATGCCAATGCGCTAGGGCCTCCTCTTGGTCGTCGGATGCCAGAGCGAGCCGCGCCCCGAGGAGTTCGAATTCGGCGAGGTCGGCGTAGAAGCGGCCTGCCGAGCCGTGCTCAGTCTGCTCTGCCAGCAGATCGGCGGCCACGGCCTCCCTACCCTGGCCCGCGCCATCGACCGCTATGGCGATGACGAGGTCCGGCGGAATGGGCCCGCCCACTTCTCCATAAAGTGTCGTTGTGATCGAAGCGCTGACACGGTCCAGCAGACGGATGCACTGGGCCCACCTGCCGTCGTCGACGAGCGCCGTTGCACGCCAGATCGTGTCGGTGATCGCCCGCTGGAGCGAGAACAGGTCGCACGCACGGGGGTCGCCGACAAACGGGCGGAGGTCCCCTGACAAACAGCCGAGCGCCTCCACAGCAAGATCAGCCCGTTGTTCCGCTGCGGCGGCTTCGGCTCGGGCTAGCCCAATCGTGAAGCGGAGCCAGCACTTGTACCAACCCTCGCCTGCTATAAGGGCTTCGGCCGCGTTGAGGCTCAGCGGGTCTTGGCGGGCAGCGGCTGTGCACGCGTCGAACCAGGCTCCGACCCCTTCGCCCTCTAGGGCGACCGAACGCTCCTGCACTCTGCGGGTGAGATCGAGCAGGCCGCCAGGCGAGTCCACGTCGGGCAAGTCGACCTGTGCGAACAAATCAGCGTCGATCGATAAGACGTGGTGCAGGGCGCCGGGTGGGACGCCGTGGGCGACTGCTTGAGCCGCCCATCGTCGTGCGCTTCCGATCTCGGAGTGCTCAGGATGGTCCGCCAGATAATCGGCGAACGCGAGGCACATCGCCCCTGGATGGTCCAGGTGGCAGATGAGGAGGGGGATTTCGTGGGCGCCGCGTGTGTCGGCAACCGCGTCAACGACACCGAAGGCGGGGAGCCGCTGCTGCTCTACCCAGTCGGCCACTCGTGTCCAGTCGACCGGCGCAAACAAATCCCGGAGGTCCAGGCCGCCGTTCTCATCCCCGCTCGGCTGCGGGCCGTCGGGTTCGGTCCCGCATTGGCCGTCGTTGTCGTCTGGTTCTGTCCCCACAGGCGGGCCAGCCGCGGCGAGGCGGAGCCGGCCCCGCAGTACCGCCAGATCGACAGCCCGATCCGATTGCGGACCGTAGGCGGTGTTATCGGACTTGGATTCGCGGACAAACCCGGCCATGTATTGCGGCCACGGGGCGACCGCGCCCCATTCGTCGACTGCGGCGCACATCTGAAGGCCGTCGCGTGCCGCCATCACGGTGCGGCCTTCATACAAGAGCCGTTCGGCGACAACTGAGGGTCCCAGGAGTGTGATGGGCACGTCGGAGTAGCCGACGAGGCCCGAGCCCAACAGTCCGGTCTCGAAGGACTCCGCGGCGCGGGACAGTTCCACGCAGCGGGCAACCAGCGGCCAGTCGCCCAGCCGTGTTGCGCACCGGATCGCCGTCGCCAGGTTGGCGATGATCGCAGAAGCAGGGAACCCTGACACGGCGGAGCGGACGACGAATTCCCTGTCTATGTGGGCCGCGACATCGGCGTAGCGTCCTGCTTCAGCCAGAAGCGGCAGCAGCGACCGGAAGGCCCGAGTGTCGTTGAATATGCCCTGCTGATCGAGCCAGGCCGTGATTCGACCGATCACAGCCACTTTCGCATCGGGGTCGTTGCGGAACACTCCGCGCAGGTATCGGGCGAAGGATTCGTGGTAGACGCGGACGCCGCCTTGGGTTGCGCTCTCCACAAGCACAGGGGCGAGTACATCGAGGGCTCTGCCGACTCGGTTCGCCGCATCTGGTCGGATAGCACGCAGTTCACCGCGGGTCACGGCGAAGTCGATCCAGCAGATCACATCGGCCACCCATCCTCCATCGCTTCCCAGGGTCGAGTAGAGGTGCGAGTAGTAGTTCTCCAAAGTGCCGGCGTAGGCAGGCAGGCTCCTCACTGCGGCCGCCGGACCCAGCAGCGCCGCGTCTGGTTTTGACGCTTCCGAGCAGAGATAGGTGGCATAGAGGGCGTTGCCCTCCGACCGGGCAGCCAGCGCGTCGAGGAAGGCCTCTGCTTCGCCCTCGTCCTCAATGAGGCGAGGCTCGGCTGTGGGATCAACTGAGCCGTCGGCGGGGAGCAGGCCGCGCCTCTCTGCAAGCGCACGGATCTCCTCATGGTCAAGGCCCTCGACACGGACGGTTGCTGCGCCCGCCTCCTCGAGCGGGCTGAGGTGCGCGCCGGGTTGGCTCAACACGATCAGCACGCTGCCTGAGGGCAATTCCAGCACGGAGAGCGTTTCGGCGAGGCTCAGCGAGGGATCGAACCCCTCTGATTGCCCAGCTTGGACTCGAGTGATGTGGTCGATGCCGTCTATGACAAGGGCAACCGGGCGTTCTGGTTCGCATTGGGCGGACCGGGCGATGCAGCGGACCAGTTTGTCCTCGTCGGCTGCCAAGACGGGGAGCTGCCCTTCGACTGTTCTCGGGTCGCCGTCGGCTAGTCGGGCAATAAGGCTGCCGAAGACTCTCTCTGCGAGCACGCGCTCTGAGCGGTCGCTGTCGGCATCGTTCAGATAACAGTAGTGCTGCGCGACCAGCCAGCCCCGTGCAGACAACTCCTCTTTGGCCTGGTGGCACAGCCAGGTCTTTCCCTGGCCAGGGGCGCCGATCACCAGGATCGTCCCGCCGGATTCGGCGAGCTCGGCCGCCGAACCGGCGATCCGCTGGACTGCTGCCGCCCGTGACACCTGAACGCTGGTATCGACCGGCTTCCCGACCGCAACTGAGCCGAAGTCAGTCTGCAGCCGGGCGTGACTGATGACCTGTTCGCGGGTGACCATGTGACCGCCAGCGCGTGCATAACGGGCGATGCCGATCATCGCTGCGGCCACATCAACTGGATCGCGACGCTCGTTGGGAAACACCCCGGCACCGACTTCTTCGCGGACACGGCTCAACAAGAGGGCCTCGGCCGGTCCCGGTGATGTCAGGTCGCGGCTTGCAGCTGGGGCCGCCACCTCGACCACCAGGCGACTGCAAGCCCACACAAGATCTGAGCGGGCCAAGTGCGGGTCCGCGTCGGCTAAAAAGGAGAAGCGCCCATCTCCGGTGCCCGGCTCTCCAGCGGGAGACCGCTCCATCTGTGACCACAGCTCATCGGCATCAAAAGCAAGCCTCACTGTCTGCAGGGTCGGAAGGAATGGCCCCGGGTCGGTGCCCGCCGGGCCGAGCACTGCGGTAAGGGCAGCTTCTTCAGGGAGGGTATCCCTGAGAACGATGCGGTACGTCTGCGGGGCGGCGTCTGCCCCTGGGCTGAGGCGATCGGCGAGTATCGCGGCGAACACACGGTCGAGCTTCAGGCCGCGTCCCTTGTTGGTGAAGGTGGCCGCCGTCAAAGGGCGCTCATCGTCGCTTGTGTACTTGACTTGGACTCGCTCCCGAGAACCATCCGAGAACTCCGTGGTGAGATCGTCGAACACATCGTCGTCCACCAGCTTCTCGTCCACGCGCACCTCGACCGCAACGCCCAATAGCAAGTCGACCAGCCGGCACGCAACGAGCAGGTCCTGGTACTCGTACCCGCGGTGAGCCGCGGTGAAGTTCGACATCAGTATCGCTCTTACTCTTGGTAACTCTGATGACCAGCAGTCGGCTGGTCGCCCAGCGAAGCGGGCTGCCTTGAACTCTACGGGCAGGAATCGCTACTGGGAGGGACCCAATGCCGCATATAGCCTGCAATGTCCGTGCCCTGTTTGGCGCTGACGCGAAGGCTCTGCTCCGACAGCATCGAGCCTCCCGGTTTTCTCGCCAAAGACCCCGCTGCGCGGCGATGCTGAACCGCACCGGGTAGGGAGTGGCCCGAATTGGCATTTCCTGAGTTCAGCGCCCTAGCGCTTGATGCCGTCGAAACCGATTAAGCCTGCGCGTAAACGTGGGGTAGGGGGTGGTTGAGGGTCGGTGAGTGGGGGTCGAGGCTCTGCTGGAATCGGTGATTAGAAACACCGAAGCTCAGGGGAAGTAAAAACATGGATTAGAGTTCTCGCGCAACTCAAGCAGAGGCCGCGTGCCAACAACTTTACGCGAACCGACACCAAGCCAAACAAGGCGAGGGCCAAGTCATCTGGGGCACCTCGACACCTACCTCTACGACCATTTCCAAAGATCCGCGCTCGCCCACGTTCACTTGCCTCAGTAGTTTTCTGTGCACAGTCATTCCAAAGGCACGTACGTCAGCTTTCTGGCGGCAAGGTCACCTCGCAGGACACCGCCGTCGTTCGCGCGGAGATGGTGCCATGCCGCGAATCCTTGGAACACGGCTTCCTCGACCTCCCATAGCTGACGCTGCGAAACCTCCAGGTCGGCTGTGAAAATCCGAAACGTTTTGAGCGCGTTGAAGTCGAGATGCCGCACATTCTCAAGAAGATTGTGCTGGCGGGCGTACTCGAAAATGAACGCTACGAACGCCTCTTCTACCACGATCGCCCGACCACCGTCCTCGACAGCGTCAGTCAACGTTCCCGTTGGACGCTTGCGCTTGAAGATCTGGCCTCGCGCCACGGGCGACCAACCCAAGACTGCAGCATTGGCCAAATGAAACGCGTCGTGGTACCGGTAGCCACTGTCGCCGTAGGTGTTGTCACCAAGCCGCTTGGCGACACGTCGCCCATTCCAGATCACTTCAACCAGCGGTTCGGGCCCGTCGCTTGGTGCGGGTCTAATCTCCACGTCGAACGTGCGAGGAAGCTGATGTTTCCTCGATAACCCGGCATCCAGGTGATCCGACGGTCTCCGGCGCCTCGGTGACTTGCCGCGGCCAGACGGCCATAGATCGGAAGTCTTGGTCAAGTTATGCTGGGCGACCTCATCAAGCGAGAGACCAGCCTTCTCCGCGGCATTTGCCAAGTACCACAGGATGTCCCCGAGTTCTTCTGCAACGTTGTCCGTAAACAGTTCGTACGCGGCCCCATCGCGCATTCGTTTCTTGTACGCTGCGAGCAACGTTCCGATTTCACCCGCAAGACCGAGAAGCGGACCCAACAGTTGGTCACTTCCATCGTCGGGTTCTGGAAAATGGTCCGTTCTCAGGGACTGGCGCTGGAACTCAGCAAGGGTCAGTGATTCATGTGTCATGACTGATTTGTCCTCCATCCGCTCAGCTGAACGCTGTTTGTGAAGCTCGAAGGGTCGATCGCGCCAGCGTGTGCCCCGAACGCGATGAGATAGTCCAAGGGCAGCCAACCGTAACCACCAGCTCCCCATCCGGGTCCCCAGCTGTTCTGGACCAAAAGGACTCGGACACGTTCGTGCGTTTGAACTCCAACGACCAAGACGGCGTGGTAGGCACCCTGCGGTGCCGTCAACGGAGGCACGTCGATAGTGCCATTGGAGGTGGCTCGCTCGAACTCGGTCGTGACTTCTATTATCAACGGGACAACCAGACCGATTGCCAGATGCTCTTCAATACCATCCTCGATGCCGTCGTTCGCGACATGTACGGGGCGCAGGTCTGCTTTGTGCCACGTGGATGTCTGGGCCGTTGGCGGGACCGGCGCCGCTTCGTGAAAGATCGCGGAATTGAATGGCCAGTCCACCAAGGTGGGTTGGCCATCTTCCCGGAGGGCGTCGGTGACAGCTTCCAGTGTTGTGCCTTCACGAGATGCTGTCCCGCTCGCGACACAACTCGACCACAAGGCATCGGGCGCGAGCGGCTCGGGGGGCTGCGTACGAGACGCTTCGTGAGCGGCGGTCACGACTATGGGGATGCAGAGTGGTCGGGTTCCTTGGTCAAGCGTGGGTGCGAGCTTCGGTCTCAAGTCGATTGGTGGCAGAGACAAACTCTGCTGTCGCCTTGCGTCGTACCCGGCCATTGCTTAGCGGGTTTCATCCACAGATGCGGTGGTCGAGCGTCGACGCTCCTGCGCTACGTTCGCCCAGCCGTCGTCGTCATCGCCTATTTGATCGATGTTGAATCCCCCTCGTCGCTCTTCGACGAGCGCCGTGATTCGATACTCATCGACCGAATCAACATCGCCGTATTCGTTACGCAGGACTAGCCGGAGTTCCGTCTTACCGGGTTCTTGCAAGCGAATGCCGAACACTCGGCGGCCCACTGCGCCCACGACGAACCGCTCGCCGCGAACATGCTCTACAGCTTCCAGCGCCTCGGAGGCGCCAAGTCTCGCGAGACGACGACTTCGGATAGCGGAGTCAGACATCACCTGAGAAGCGCCATACGCTACGTAGGAATCACCGACCAAAGTGGCCCGTCCTCCGGCAATGGGAAGCGGCTCCGGTCGCTTTGTCGGCGCGGGTTGACGCGCTCTATCGACGGCTCGGGTTGGGGGCTTCCGGCGCGGCGCCGTCTCCGAACCGGCCATCGCCAACTCCGCCAATCCCGGCAACTCGGTGTCGGCGAAGGGGGGAGGCGGCAGTGTTGCGGAGCGTCGCTGTACCGGATCCGTAGTTGCGATCGACCACCTGTAGCCCGTACTGCGGTCTTCGGGAAGCGAAATGATGATCTCGTCATCAGTCCGGACGCTGAGTTGTTGGTTGCGCCAAGCCATGTCAACCGGCCAAACATCCGCAACGCCTACCACGGGCCGACGTCCGGCACCTATCGCTCGTTTGACCTTTAGCGGCTGGACCTCGAGGAGCTCTCGCAATCGGTGCTGGGTGATCCGCTCGAGGTGGTACAACTGCCTCGCAGCCGCTTCGTAGCTGACGCCTGCTTCACGGGCAACGGAGTAAACATCCAACGGGCCAAGAGATGTCGCGTCACGGCGCGACAGGATGCTGTGAACGAGCGGGGGCGGCATCAGCAGCGCTCCAGCGAAGACCTGGGCGAGGGTCTCCCGCTCGATGTCGGTGGGTCCCAGCACGTCCGATTCGGTATCAAGTGCAGCGTCGTGGCCGCCATCAAGTCGCCAGTGACCGAGTTCGTGCGCCGCCGTGTATCGCTGGATCGGCACCGGGCGTTCGGTGGTTATAAGGACACCGCCCTTGCCTTCCGGCAGGTATGCCCCCAAGAGCCCATCGAGCGGGAAGAAAGCGAGCCACAGCCCGAGACTCTCCACCAAACCAAATACATCCACTTGGCGTGTCTGATCAACACCCGCCTCGACCAAGAGGCGGTTCGCGGAGCTTGCGGCCCTGAGGCGTCGGGAGTACTCGGAAACCACTTGCTATTCCGCTCGTTCGTCTCGGGCGGTCCCGGGTCGTCCCGCCCCGGCGAGGAACTCGGCAAAGCGCAAGACCTGCTCCTTGTCTTGCGCCGACAGCGCAGCGGTCGCCCGGTACAGGGGCGCATCCATGTCCACTTCAGCACCTTCCTCGCCGAGCAGCCACGCCACGGGCCGGCGGTACAGGCGGCCGAGACGCCTGAGCTCGAGCGACGAGACACGACGCTTGCCGGACTCTATCGCCGACACGCTTGCCCTAGGGATGTCCAGCGCAGCCGCAACATCTTCTTGCAGCAAGCCGATGTACTCTCGCGCCTCCCTCAGTCGCCGCGCCAGCGCCATTTCTTCGTTTGCCCCGGAATCGGGCTCATCAGTACTCATTATCGGTCCCCTCGTTTAACTGACACTTCAAGATCTCTTGATCCCACCCTGCGCAGGCCACAGCGATCGCCACGGCCCAGCCACTCTCGTGGGAGGCAGACACGTTCAACTTCGAGATTCCGAGCGATCGGGCTCGCTTAGCAGCCGAACCTCGCAACACGACGCGCGGAACTCCCGACTCCGACGACACGACTTCGATGTCTCGCGGGTCGAGTTCACTAATCCCGAGACCGAGACACTTCATAACCGCCTCCTTCGCAGCCCACCGTGTCGCAAGCCGCTCTGGGTCGTCACCGGCTTCGGCACACTCGCCTGGCGTCCAGCAACGATCAAGAAACGCCCGTCCACCTTCGGAAACAAGCCGGCTCAGCCGCAGGACAGATACGACATCAACCCCAACACCCACGACGCCATCGCAACCTTCGGTCAGCACTGACGTTTCAAACGCATCTGCAAGTGCTACCGCAGGCGATATCGATACAGCATCGACTATCACAGCAATGCTCCCATCGACTCCACGAGTGTTCGTGGAGTCGGCTTGTGATTCGGCTCAGCGTTCGCCAATGTCGCATGGACCACCAACTCGCCGCATTCGGCGCCCGTCTGTTCGCAGATGAACTTCATCAGGCGGCTAAGGCCTACCAAGTTTCCATAGGTCTTCGTGATCAGATAGTGATGGCGGTATACGGCCAGACAGTGCAGGATCCCATCGACCAAGGTGAAGTCGATGTGCACCAAGCAAGGAAACCCTTGGGTCCGTTGTTCGCTCGGCAACAGAACCTGTACGCCTGCTAGAGGTTCAGATACGAGAGCGTCAGCGGCGATATCAACATCGAGAGTGTGGCATGTTCGCCGCCGATTCGAGAACTCGGTGCGAATGCGGGAGATCCTCAGGTTCAGTTGGTTTGTTCCCCCGGGCTCCTTACCCGGCCATGTGATCATCCGGGAGAAATACGTTCCACGATTGTTCGCGTGTTTCCTCCGCAGCACGGGCAGCATTCCGATATACCGTTCGTAAAGGTCGCGCGCCGCAGCATCTAATTCGCCAACGGCCCGTTCATCAAGGTCACGCGACCACGAGTATCCGGGGCTCCGATAGAGCGGGTTCGGAAAAATGGTTCCCGCGACCGTCTCCACGCTCTGTTTTCCCGCCTCATCGAGCGCACTATCGAGAGCGCCGCGAATGGCTTCGTCCTCACAGCCAGGGTTCTCGACGGTCATAACCAAATGCACACAGCGACCGCTCCGCTGATCGACGGTATGCCTCAATGCCTGGAGCCAGGCTTCGCTGAGCGTCTTGGTCGCGGGAAGTAGTTCGCTCATGATTCGACCAGTGGCGCGTCTTGCTCACGAATCCGGCGATACAGCATCCCGCTAAGTGCCGTTGGAGTAGCGAAGTCATCCCTAGTAAGCGTCTTGAGGTCGACGAGAGGTGCTGCTCCGCAAGCGTCCTCAACTTGACTGATCACCCACACCGCCACGAGGCTGGCCACGCCTTCGCCAGAGCCGCTTGGGACTTCGCCGACGCTAGCGAGGAGCGAGCCAACATGAACCTCGAACTCACTCTCGGTGAGCCTGCGAACATCGACCGTGTTGTCGGTCCGCGGCTGAGGCGGGGAGATGCTGCCGATATCGATGTCTTGTGACATGACATGGATGTTAGAATATCTGACATATGTTGTCAAGCGATATGCTGCAACAATTCAGACTTTCTCAGAGCGCCAACGTAGGACGGGGCCTTAGCGGACCAACGCAAGCCCCACTTTGGCGGGTAACCCAGAGCGAGGGGGCGGTGGTCAACCCGATACACCTGCTTGATGCGGCCCGGCACATCCCGTGAGTGTTCGGGGTGAGCGACACGGGCGTACTTGTCCACCTCGCAGAACAGGTTCTGGCAGTCGATGAGCTGAAGCGGACGACCCGCCAAGTCCTGAAACGGAGTCGATAGCAGGGCCATCTCGAAGAAGCGGGGCGCCGAGTCCGCCATCGCCGCGATCACACCGGCCTCGTCGAGACCGCCGGCGTCGCTAAAGCACTTGCGAATCCCACGCACCGCCCCCGGGCCCGCCACGACGAACTCCATCTCGTCGAAATCGAAGTGCGGCGAGTAGTTCAGGTCAATGGCGTACTGGAACGCCAAGAAAGGACCGAACGACGGTACCTCGAGAAGACGTTCGTACAGGTTCCTCAGCGAACAGGCCTGTTCAAGTTCAGCGAGCGCACGCGTCCGTAGCAGATCCTCGACCAGAGCGAGATGATTACGGTGCTTACGACTGGCGCCCATCTGAGGGTTCGGCATGATGTAGGCCGCCGAGTACACACGCTTGCCTTGGTCGAGTAAATCGTCCAGCACTACCGAGTACCTTTCGGCAGAAAAACCAGCTGCCGTCGGTTGCCCCAGGCACTCCACGAGATGCTCCCAGGTGTCGATCCGGTTGAAGATCTTGAACAACAGCACCCGCAAGATCGTGTCCGGCGCATCACGTTCTTCGTCGTATATCACATGATGCAGCAGGTACTGGCTCACCCGGTCGGAGGCTCGGTACGCATTGGTGAACCGGTGACGGGCTATCACCGGATCCTTTGTCCACGGGCCAGGTTCGCCCTCCACACGTCGAAAAAACATGGCCTGCCGTTCAGCCGCCAGCTTCCAGTACGACCAGAACACCTCGGTCACCCGCACACGCCGCCCACTTAATTCAACCACGCTGCATTCCTCCTGCGGAACACGACGATCCCCATTTGCGCGACTAGCTGCAGACACCACGGCTTACAGTAGTCAGTAGCTGACCTGCGGTTCACCATCCAGGGCTGAGCAGGGCGATCGCACCACCGTCACCGTTGCGGGGCAGCGTTGCGACACGTCAGGCCCATGGGAGCAGGAGCAACCGCTGAACCGGCAAGCGGAGCCGCAGGAAAGCACGACGGTTGCAAGCCAACCAGAGCACTGCCAGCAGATCTGTCGGCACCCACCGCCCATACAATCGTGTTGTGGACGAAGCGTTATTGACGAATCGCGAACTCGCGTCTCTCGTTTCGCTCGCAGCGTTCGTGATACTGGCCATTGTCGCCGTTGTTCGCGGCGGCTCAGGCAAACAGATACTTCAGCCCCTCCTCCCAGCGTTCGGGACGCTACTGGGCACAAAGATCCCGCTTCTGTTCGTCGGCTACGCAGGAGGCATCGCCACAACCGTTGCACTCGCGAGCAACTCGCGGCTATGGGATCCCGCTCTGTTGAAAGCAACGATCTTGTGGTACTTGATCTCGGGCATCTCGCTGTTCGGCAAGGCGTTCAGTGCTGCTGAAGAAAAAGGCGTCTTCGTTGGCGCTGTCAAGCGGGTCGTCACGGCGATAGCTGTCTTTGAGTTCATCGCGAACCTAGCCTCGTTTCCCCTCTGGGTCGAGATCCCTGCAATGTTGCTCGCTTCCCTTTGTGCTCTCCTCGCCGCGTTCGGTTCACAGGACGAGGAATACGCCCCTGTCGTGAAGGTCGCCAACTTCTACCTGAGCGCCTTCGGCTCGGCAGCAATCATATGGGCCTCGTGGCGGCTGGTTAACGACTGGTCCGACCTGGACAAAGCCATGCTCTTGCGCGAGTTCTTGCTGCCCTTGTGGTTGACGCCAATCGCCCTGCTGCTCATCTATCCGTTGTCCTGGTTCGCGGCCTATGACGGCGTGCGAGCCGGAATGCGATTTGCCGCAGATGACCACCCGATTCGCGCCCAGCAACTGGCCGTGTTGATCCGCTGCGCCGGACGACTCGATGCACTACGGGAGCTGCAAGGCACGGATTCTTGGCGAGTCGGGCGGGCCGAAGGCTTCCGCGCCGCTTGGCGAGAGATCGGCGACATCAAACAGCAGCGACGCGAAGAACGCGAAGTTCGACTCGCGGCCAAAAGCCGGCTCGAGCTCAACACAGGTCTCGTCGGCACAGGCGCGGACGGGAAACAACTCGATCAGCGGGAGCATGCAGAGACCATGGAAGCGCTTCGGTGGTTGGCGAATTGTCAGATGGGTCACTACGGAAACAGAGGGAACCGGCACTACGCAGGTTTGAAGGAAATTATCGACAGCCTGTCAAAAAAGTACGGTCTCCCGACACCCAACCGTATCGAGCTGCACATCAGCAGTGACGGTCAGAGCTGGTATGCAACCCGTGAAACGATCACAGGGCACTGGTTCGCAATCGGAGCCGCCGGGCCACCCAGCGACCAATGGCTCTACGACGGATCCGAGGCCCCCAGCGGCTTCCCCGACGACACCGAATGGGAACAATGGGTGCACGGTGACAACGCCCGTAACTGGAACTGAACCAAGATGGCTGACATGTCGCCGCCTCGTCCAAGGCAGCGACTGTGTCAGGAATCTTATGTAGTGACGCCCTCCTCCAGTGCCAGCAGGAGGTCGACAACCCGCCGGTATTCGCCTTCTGCTATGAGTTCCAGTGGCTTCTTGTATCCGAGGTCGCGGTTGGGAGAACGCAGCCAGAACCTCGCTGCATCATCGTTCATCACGGTACGGGCCAAATCAACGACGGCGCGCAGCTCAAGCAAGAGTTCTTCCGCGGCCCGCCTAGGAGATGTCGCCTCAGACCGCCACCTGGACACACTTCGAGGATTGGTCTTTGTGATCCGAGCCAGATCAACGGTGTCAAGCACATCCCCCTCGTAGAGGTGATCCAACAGAGTTGTGACCATGGCCATCTGTAATCGTCCTTCTTTGTCTAGTTCTACGTCGCTCTAATAGCATACTATACGTCGGCAGTGTGTCACCACAGGTGTATTTCTCACCCAGTGTTCTGGGTTCGCTCCAGTCGAACGGTCGATCACGAAACAACCGGGGTGTGGCAAGGTGGGGAGGTATGGCACGGATCACGGTTGTTCCTGACGACGAATGGGACGGTGAGCTCGCTGAGATGCACTCCCGGGTCGTGGACCGCACCTGGGGGCGGGTCGACAACATCTTGGCGGTCCACTCGCTGAACCCCCGCGGCATGGCAGCACACCAGGGCCTCTACGAATCGGCCATGAGCGGCACCGCCACGCTGCGCAAGGTCGAACGAGAACTCATCGCCCTGGTCGTCAGCCTCACCAACGACTGCCACTATTGAATCGTCCACCACCGGCGCGGTCTGCGCCGACTCATCAAAGACGACGAACTCGCAGCGGCCGTCGAGCACGACTGGAGAGCCGCCCCGCTGTCGCTCAAGCGCACCGCCATGCTGGGCTTCGCCGTCAAGCTCACCGAGACCCCCGCCGCAACCAGCGACGCCGACATCGACTCTCTGCGCAAAGCAGGCTTCAGCGACCGCGACATCCTCGACATCGTCGAAGTCGTCGCCTACTACGCCTACGCCAACCGCATCGCCGACGGACTCGGCCTCAAGACCGAGGACTGGATCCCCGACTGACCGCTCTTGCCTTTGAACAGTTGTGGTTCTGACTCCAACCCTTGCCTTTGATACCGAAACTCTGTAGGATGTTATCAAGTACTCCCCGCCTGGCCTGCTCAACGCAGGGCATGGCGGGGCTATTTTTCGGCGGAAGGCGGGATGTCAAAATCGAGAGTCGTCGTGTACGTTGACTACCAGAACCATCCCAATCTGCGCTCTCTGGGCCTGAGGCATCCCTTTCTTACCCTAAGGGGTTGCGCGGATAGGCGGCCGGTACGTCGCGTCGAAGCGGGGACACTCCCGCTCTTGTTCGCTGCGCTCACGGGCCGCTCGGGCCACGGCCCCGTACCGTACGGGCCGCGTTGACCCACCTATCCGCGCAGCCCCTAAGCCTGGATCCACCGGTGGGGTGGGGTGTTGGGGGTTGACGGGTCCACGAGAAAGGCCTCCTGACATGGGAGAATGCTGTTGTTAAGGGCAGGCATTCCGTGCATGTGAGGAGTGAACTTCCCCGGTTCACCAAGACCGTGCGACGACATCAACAGGCCCAATCATGCGACGACGGTCAGACACTGCTCGACCGTCAACGTCAACGACGCTGCGCCGATTGGTTTGGAGCACCCAGCGATACGCCCGGCAGTCTGGCTCTACGATACGGTCGTGGGAAAACCTGACAAACGACCTGACAAAAGAAGAGGGGAATCGGCCGCCACCTCAGGAACGAGCAGTCAATCTTCCACGAAACCGCTCGCCGAAGGGGTGTTCGTGTTCGAAGGCGACTGGGAAACGGACCTGCGAGACCCGTGGAGCATCGAGCCGATACTCCGCACCCTCGAGGTCGTCGAAGCTGGTGCCCGGGGCGGGACTTGAACCCGCACGCTCGTATGAAGCAACGGATTTTGAGTCCGCCGTGTCTGCCAATTCCACCACCCGGGCCGGATGATCACGCCAAGGCGTCTTGACCTTGTAGGCGCAGCGTAGCCTCTACGATATGTCGTCGGGCGCTCGTTTCCCTCTCCCCTCGCCCCGTCTCGTCTGGGTGCTCATGGGATTGCTTGTGCTCGTTATTCTGCGGGAGGCGTCGATCCGGCGACACATCGAGGACCTGACCGACTGGCCCCACACTCCCCAGCCGATCTGATCGGCCCGCCCGGTCTCACCGAAGAACCCCGAGGCGGCCGGACTTCACCACCACCAGAACACAAATCGCAGAAGTAGTGAAACCCTGGTGTGTGTCGGCGAGTCAGACACCCCGCAGTGCCTATAACGTATGACCCTCTCAGACCGCTAAATTAACGCGCCTCCTATTCGGCAACCGCGGGAGCCTTAAACCCAATGATCGTCTTCACCTACCCAGGACAGGGTTCGCAGCGCCCGCAGATGGGTGCGCCGTGGCAAGAGCATCCTTCCTGGGAACTCGTCGAGGAGGCATCAGATGCCGCCGACCGCGACGTTGCTGCGTTGTTGCTGGACGCCGACGCTGAAGAGTTGACAATGACCCGCAATGCCCAACTCTCCACCTTCGTCATGTCGATGGTGGTGCTCGACGCGGTCAGCCGGCTCGGAGCCGAAGCAGTCGCCCATGCCGGACACAGTCTCGGAGAGTACTCCGCACTCACCGCTTCCGGTGCGCTCGACTTCAGCGATGCGGTGCGTCTGGTCACCGAACGCGGCGATGCCATGCAAGCCGCTGCAGACGAGCAAGCAGGCACCATGGCCGCGCTGCTGGGTCTGGAGGACGACCAAGCCGATATCACTTGTCGCCGAACCGCTGGCGACGTTTGGATCGCCAACTACAACGCCCCCGGCCAGGTAGTCATCGCCGGCGTCCCTGAAGATATCGACGAGGCGTGCAAGATCGCCAAAGAATCCGGAGCCAGAAGAGCTGTGCGACTCCCAGTTGGAGGAGCGTTCCACACTCCACTCATGGCACCGGCACGACACCGCCTTCGCAAGGCTGTCGACCGAGTCGAGTTCCGCTCGCCCGAACAACCCGTGTACGCCAACGTCGACGCGACTGCTCACCCTGATGCTGCTGACTGGTCAGAGTTGCTTGCTGCTCAACTCTGCTCCCCGGTCCGTTGGCGTCAAACCCTGCGAACGCTCTCCGACGACGGATTCACCACCTTCGTTGAGCTCGGTCCCGGCAATGTGCTCACTGGCCTGGTCAAACGAACCCTCAAGGACGCCAACCGGGTCAACGTCGCCACGCCTGCGGATCTCGACGGCCTCTTGGAATCCCTGGCAGATCAAATACACAGCGAATCCCCCGCGCTCGAAGGCGAACACCTCTTTGCCACAGAACGCCTGGTGGTGTCTCCAGCAGCGGGCATCTTCAGTTCGGCGCCTGATTGCGAACCGGGTCGTCCCGTGTCCGTGGGAGACCTGCTCGGCACCGTTGGAGATCAAGAAGTCCTCAGCTCCTTCGCGGGAGAGATCGTCGGGGTACTCGCCCTCAAGGGAGAACGCGTGACTTCACGGCAACCGATAGCTTGGCTGAGGGCCCACTGATGGCCGTACGAATCGCCGGGATCGGCACAGCGCTGCCGACGAAGATCCTCACCAACCACGATCTTGAAGCGATGATGGACACTAGCGACGAATGGATCCGCGAGCGTGCCGGAATCGCCGAACGCCACGTTGGTGGACTCACTTCGGAGATGGGAGTCGAAGCGGGCAACAACGCCTTGAAAGACGCAGACCTGACACCTGACGACATTGATCTGCTGCTCTTGAGCACAAGCAGCCCCGACCAGAGGTTTCCGGGCACATCAGCACAGATTCATGCGGGAATCGGGCTGAATTGCGGAGCTTTCGACGTCAACGCGGCATGTGCAGGCTTCGCTTACGGGTATGTAGCGGCGTATGGAATGATGATGCTTCCCGGTGGACCGAATCGAGTTCTGAACATAGGGAGCGACGCACTGTCGACGCTGGTCGACTACGAAGATCGAGGCACTGCGATCCTGTTCGGCGACGGTGCAGGAGCGTGTGTCATGGAACGCCACACGCAGGGGGAATTGCTGGCATTCGACCTCGGCGCCGACGGAAACCTCGCTTCGATTCTCTACTGCGCGCACGGTGAGACCATCCGGATGGCAGGCCGCGAAGTCTTCAAGCGGGCAGTGCGGGCAGTCACGGCATCGATCCATTCAGCTCTCGAACAGGCAGGTTTGCATCCCGACGATGTAGACGTCGTCCTTTTGCACCAAGCCAACATCAGAATCATCGAAGCTGTCTGCGCCCGCACGTCGCTGCCGATGTCCAAAACCCACAATGTGATCGAGACCACCGGCAACACATCGACCGCCACCATCCCCTTGGCGATGAAACAAGCAGCCTCGACAGGTGTTCTAGAGCCCGGCAAGATCATCTTGATGTCTGGTTTCGGCGCGGGGATGACTTGGGCGACTCTGGTGGTGCGCTGGTGAGTCGGGTCGTTCTCGTCACCGGGGGCAACCGGGGGATAGGGCTTGCCACCGCTGAACGCCTCCAGGCCGCGGGGCATCGAGTCGCGGTCACTTCCCGTTCAGGGGCTGGCGATGGCCTTGAAGGACTGTTCGTAGTCGAATGCGACGTTGCCAACAGCGATTCTGTGAACGCAGCGGTCACGGAGATAGAAGAGTCCCTAGGTGCTGTTGAAGTCTTAGTGAGCAACGCCGGCATCACCCGCGACGGTCTTCTGCTTCGTATGAGCGACGAAGATTTCACCGAAGTGCTCAACACCAACCTGACAGGTGGTTTCCGCGTCGCCCGCAGGGTCGTCAAACAGATGATGCGGGCACGTTGGGGTCGGATAGTCTTCGTCTCTTCAGTCGTCGGCCTCGGAGGGCAGGCAGGTCAAGCAAACTACGCTGCTTCCAAAGCTGGACTCACGGGTTTGGCCCGTTCGCTCGCAAAGGAGTTCGCTGGGCGCAGTATCACAGTCAATGTTGTTGCACCCGGACCGATCGACACCGACATGCTGGCGGCGCTCAACGACACCCAACGATCCGCGATGTTGGACATGGTGCCTGCAGGCCGCTTCGGGGCGCCACAAGAGATCGCCGCAGCTGTCGAATACCTCACCTCGGAGGACGCTGGTTTCGTGACAGGTACTGTGCTGCCAATCGATGGCGGCCTTTCTATGGGCTAACCGCTTTGAACTGGGTAGCCTCGTAATACCCGCATAGCAATGGAGAAAGCAAGTGAGTGACAACTTCGAACGATTCACGAATTGTGCAGTTGACGTGTTATCGGTAGACGCCGATCAAGTCGTTCTGGACGCAACTTTCGAGTCTCTTGATGCCGACAGCCTCGACTTGGTCGAGCTGGTCATGGCACTTGAAGAAGAATTCGATGTAACCGTCGAAGAAGAAGAGCTCGACGGAGTCTTGACGATTCAATCTGCGTACGACCTGATTCTCTCCAAGCTCTGATGCCGGCTCGCCGCGTCGCAGTCACAGGCCTCGGCGTCGTTGCTCCATGCGGAGTCGGAGTCGACGCCTTCTGGGATGGGCTCTGTTCTGCCGCGCCGGTGGGCCCGCGAGTGATCCAGAATTGGGATGCTTCGCCGTATTTTGAGAATTCGAAAGAAGCCAGGCGAAGCGACCGGTTCACCCAGTTCGCAGTGGCCGCCGCGGACCAGGCACTTGCTCAAGCTGGTGAGTTGGACATTGACCCAGCCCGCCGCGGAACCTTCATCGGGACAGGTGTCGGCGGCATCGAGACCCTCGAGGCGCAGATTGAGACGCGTCTGACCAAAGGCGAACGCAGAGTCTCGCCTTTCCTGGTGCCGATGATGATGACCAACGCCGCCGCGGCCACCTTGTCGATGCGCCACGGTTGGCAGGGTCCATGCGAGAACACCGTGACCGCATGCGCGGCTGGGACTCACGCCATCGCCAACGCGGCGCGCCTCATCAAAAACGGATACTGCGACGCTGTGCTGGCCGGTGGAAGTGAAGCACCGTTCACTCCCACAGCTGTGGCAGGCTTCACCAACATGACCGCTCTCTCGAGCAGCGGAGTGAGCCGTCCTTTTGATCCGCGACGCGACGGATTCGTGATGGCCGAAGGTGCTGCGGTCCTAGTACTGGAGGAGTGGTCTTTCGCTGAGGCCCGTGGAGCGACGATTCTCGGTGAGATTCTGGGTTCCGCGTCCACCGCGGACGCCCACCACATCACCGCTCCCGCCCCTGGGGGGACTGGTGCTGTCACCTGCATGCGATCAGCGATCGATGATGCTGGAATAACCGCCAATGATGTGGTTCACATCAACGCCCACGGCACCTCAACAGACAAGAACGACGCTGCGGAGGCTGCAGCTGTCGCCGAGATCTTCGGCACGCCGGGACCGGTCGTCACTTCTACAAAGGGAGTCACCGGCCATGCCCTGGGTGGTGCCGGTGCTCTAGAAGCTGCCGCAGTTCTGCTTTCGATCAGCCACAAGCTCATTCCGCCAACCGCAGGCCATGAGACTCTGGACCCTGGGATGCCCGACATCGATGTGGTGAGCAGAGAGCCCAGGTCGTGGGTTCCCGGCCCCTCACTGTCGAACAGTTTCGGTTTCGGCGGGCACAACGGAACCCTCGTAATCGGACCCGGTTGAAACCGGGCTGTTCCGGTTGAAACCGGGCTGTTCCCCGTCGACGATCACAAACATCAGCTCACAGCTGGCAGCGAGTTCACCATCGACTGTGGCACGCCCTTCGCCTTTGCCGGCCCTGGTCGACAACCGTGTCATACGCGCTTCGACCGTCAACACGTCGCCGGGCACTACCTGACGTCTGAAACGTGCTCTGTCGAGCCCACCGAAAAGCGGGAGTTTGCCCGCATAGCGTTGATCGGTCAGCACCGCCAACGCTCCCACCTGTGCAATCGCCTCACAGATGAGCACTCCGGGGAGCGTTGGACGGCCGGGAAAATGTCCCGCAAAGAAAGCTTCGTCACCAGTCAGCCTCCAAGTCCCGACAGCGGATTCACCGGGGATGAGGGCATGTATCTCGTCCACAAAAAGAAACGGGTACCGGTGAGGCAATACCTCAACAGGCTTCGGCGGACTCAAGCTCATTGCGGTTCAGTGAAGTCGCGACAACGCGTGCCTATGCGTGTCTAGCTCTTCCCCGCGTTCTTCAGTTTCGCACCAACGGACACTTTGCAGCGGGTGCCGGCGGGCACGTCGATCGATTCGCCGGTCTGAGGGTTGCGCGCCACACGGGCGCTGGTGCTGGCACGCTCGAACTTGAGGTAGCCGGTGATGGACACTTCGCCGCCGTTGCTGATCTCCGACTCGATCGTGCTCATCATGGCGTCGAGGCATCTGCCGGCGTCTTTTTGGCTGACGTCCGCCTGCTCAGCAATGGCCACAATCAGTTCGCCCTTGTTCATGTTCACTCCGTTTGTTGTTGTCTGTTGTCCGCGGCTCTCGCGGGCAAACGAATAACACGCGAACCGAAAAGTTCAGATGTGTCGAACAATTTCAGGTTCACGCGTTTTCGACAGCCCTTGAAACTACAGGGATCCGCGTCCGCAACCCACCTCCTGAGCCGAATTACACAACCTCTGAAACTGTGCTCAGTCGTCGCTCAGTCGCCAACAGGACTGCTGTCCCGCTCACCTCTCAGGAAAGCGTCACGGGCCTCGTCACCCAGACCCTGCAGATTCAGCTCGAAGGTGAACCCCTGCTCGAATCGATAACTGCGACTGGGATCATCGTCGATACCGATCAACGACGCTTTGGCCGCGCGCATCACTGTCGGATGCTTGGAAGCGACCACCCCAGCGATCTCACGGGCAGTGTCAAGCAGTTCTGCGCCCCGAACAACGCGGAGCACAGTCCCCCACGCCTCAAGTTGCTCAGCAGCCACGGGTTCACAGCTGTAGAGCATCCATCGAAGGTGCTTCTCGGGAACCAGGCGGCCCAGATAGCCGGCAGCTCCGAGCGCTCCGTTGTCGATCTCAGGGAGTCCGAAGCGAGCCTGCCGCGCAGCCACCACAACGTCGGCGCTTCCCGCGAGTCCGATGCCAGTACCAAGACAGAAATCGTTGACTGCGCAGATCACCGGAACGGCGCACCCATAGACCGCTCGAAAGGCGCTCAGGCAAGCTCGGTTGACTTCGATGATACCCGAATTGCCGGGCATCGTCTGCATCTCTTTGATATCAACTCCAGCACAGAATCCCCGTCCGGTCGCTGTCAGAATGACCGCGGAGACTTCGCCCCTCCGTTCGATCCCGTTCAATATCTCAGCAAGACGGTGAGTATCGGCGATCGGCAACGCATTGACTTTCGGATTGTCCATCACCAACTCGACGACACCGGCGTCGCTGATGGACTCGTGGATCGTCATCGGCGCACCAAAACCGAGGAACCATGGCCGAAGAGACCTTGATTGGCAGTAATTCCGATCTTGGCCCCTTCAACTTGCCGAGCTTCCGCCTGACCACGCAGTTGCCACGTCAGCTCACATACTTGGGCGATCGCCTGTGCCGGAACTGCCTCGCCGAAAGCACCGAGACCACCGCTGGGATTTACAGGCAGACGGCCCCCGATGGTCGTGACACCATCCCGCAGGAGCTTCTCCGCCTCGCCGACACCACAGAACCCGAGTTGTTCATACCAGTCAAGCTCAAGGGCCGACGACAAGTCGTAGACCTCGGCCACGTCGACGTCTTCGGGGCCGACCCCGGCTTCGGCGTAGACAAGGTCGCCGATCGACTCTTTGAAGCCCCGCTCAGGCGGCGCGGCCTCCCCCGCAGAGTCTGTGGCCAGATAGGGCAGGTCGATGACGGTGTCCGGAAAGGTCGGCGTGACAGTCGAGATGCCCGCGACCCGCACCGGGTCGCTCACGCCGTGGGCCCGTGCGTAGGCCATCGACGACACCACCAGCGCTGCCCCGCCGTCGGAGGTCGCACAAATGTCGAGCAGGCGCAGAGGATCGGACACGACCGGGGAGTCCGCCACATCGTCGATGTCGTACTCCTTGGTGAACCGGGCATTGGGGTTGTGTACCGAGTGGCGGGAGTTCTTTACTTTCACCCTGGCGAAGTCCTCAGAGGTGGCGCCGTAGAGGTCCATTCGGCGTCGGGCCTGAAGGCCGAAGTACACCGGGTTGGTGGCGCCGACGAGTTTGAAGCGCAGCCAGTCCATGTCGTCTGGACGGTCGCCTTCATTCGGTGCCAGAAAGCCTTTGGGGGTGGTGTCGGCACCCACGACGAGCGCCACGTCGGTCGCTCCTGAGAGAATCTGCCCCCGTGCAACCGACAACGCGGTGGCCCCCGACGCACAAGCTGCGTAAGAGGAAGCGACCTGCGCCCCGTTGAAGCCCAAGGCCCGAGCGAAGGTCGACCCGGCAACGTATCCGGGGTATCCACAGCGAACGGTGATCGCCCCGGACACGAAACCGACGTCGTTCCAATCAACGCCCGCGTCGTTGAGGGCCTCGTTGGCTGCCGCCGTGCCGTAGTCGACGAAGTTGCGCCCCCACTTCCCCCAGGGATGCATGCCAACACCAAGGACTGCGATCTCCTCCATCACCCCTGCACCGCCTCGACCGGTCTCCATTTCCACACCATGTATTCGTGTTCGTCATCTTCGTAGAGAGTGTCGATGACCAGTTCTACCTCCGATCCAATGCTGAGATCATCGGGAGTGACCCCTGCGACGCATTGGCCCAGCACGACCATCTGCTCCTTCTCGAGTTCGACCGCGGCGATGGTGACGGGTTCGTAGGGGTCCGTCGCAGGCACAAAAGGTGCAGGAGGCGCATAGTTGCTGGTCGTATAGGACCAAACCCTGCCGAACCGGGACAACAAGACCTCTTCGAGCTCCAGCCCGGGACTGACCGCCGGATCACCCCCGGCAACGTGTTTGGGGAAGAAGTATGTATCCCGTCCCGGAACCTTGCCGCCGATGAGATGCGGGTCCCCCTCCATGGTGTGCATGCCCTCCACAGCAGGCACTCGTGTCTTGGGCGGCGAGCGGTCAGCGCCAGTGTCAGTCGCTTCGGACGTAGGCTTGCCGTCTGTCACTTGGTTCTCCTGCTTCGACGCACTCAGTCATCCCGGTATGTCATCCGATATGTCATCCCGATATGACGCACCTTCAGAATACCGGTTACCTTGCCAGACCATGAACACCGAGAACCCCAACCCCCGTCGGTCGATTTCGAGCGCGGACGACTTCCCGCTGCACCAGGCTTCGGAGTACATGCGCCACGCGGCGACTTCAGACCGAAACTTCTATGACCGCTACTACTTCAACCTGCACCCCTCGAGCAGCGACTACTTCGCCATATTCGGTCTGGGACAATATCCGAACCTTGGCACCACCGATGCCTTCTTGGCGGTGACCCACGGCAGCATGCAGCGGATAGTGCGCGCCTCGAAACCACTTGACGACCGCTTCGACATCTCTGTGGGGCCGCTCCGTGTGGAGATCATCGATCCTCTTGAACAGCTTCGAGTCGTGGTCGATCCCAACGACGCCGATATCGCCATGGACGTCACTTGGACAGCCTCACACCGGGCATTCGAAGAACCGCGACAGTATCTGCGCGCCAAGGGCACCGTTGTGTTCGACACTCAACGTTTCGCCCAACTCGGCCGCTGGGAAGGCACGCTGAACATCGCCGGTGAGGACGTCGCGGTCACGCCCGCGAACTGTGGAGGTTCAAGGGACCGCTCATGGGGCGTGCGCCCGGTAGGCGAAAAACAACCGGACGGCATCCGTCAGAACCTCAGTGTCATGGCAGGGATGTGGAACTACATGCCTATGGACTTCGAGGACCACTCGATCATCTACATGTGCCACGAGGAGCCCTCCGGGAACCGCCCGCTGGAGGAGGGAGTCCGAGTATGGCACGACGAGGCGCGCGGCCACGACTGGCTGGGCCGCCCGGAGTGGTCCCACGACCGGATCAGCGGGACTCGCCTGCTGTCGGGGAGCCGCATCAGCTTCCCCGACGCGCCGGAGGGCCCGATCACCGTCGAGGCGAAGCCGTTGGTCACAAACTTCATCTCGTTGGGCACCGGTTACGGGATGGACGAGGACTGGCGCCACGGCATGTGGCAGGGCGAGACCGAAGTCGTCCAAGCCCTGGAGTACAAGGTTGATGAGATCGCCGCGCTGGCCCAGTACGGAGTAGTCGACTCGGTCGGGCAGTTCAACTACAACGGCAACACCGGATACGGCCTCTACGAGCACGGTTTCTTCGGCCCGTTCGAGAAGCTGGATCTCAACGGCGTGGGCGACCTGTTCCCATAGCCTCTCTGGTAGCGTGAACGTTCGATTCGCCCACAATCCCCGTTCGGAGGTGTCGCCGTGACCGCACACGACCATTGGACGCCGCTCGTAGACCTTGAGGGCAAGAGAGCCTTCGTGGGTCGCCATATCGGGCCCCCAGCAGCCGAACAAGCCCAGATGCTGGCTGCGCTCGGCGTCACTTCGATGGAGGAGTTGATCAGCGCCACGGTGCCCGAAGACATCAGGATGTCTGAGCCGTTGGATCTCCCCTCAGGGGTCGGCCAGACCGCCGCGCAGAATCTTCTTCAAGCCGTCGCCCGCTCCAACCAGATCCGCACGTCGCTGATCGGGATGGGCTACCACGAGACCATCACCCCCCCGGTGATCCGCCGCAACATCCTGGAGAACCCCGGTTGGTACACCGCCTACACGCCCTATCAGCCGGAAATCTCGCAAGGGCGCCTCGAAGCTCTTCTCAATTTCCAGACGATGGTGGCCGAGCTCACAGGCATGGACATGGCCAACGCTTCGCTGCTCGACGAGTCCACAGCCGTTGCTGAAGCGATGACCATGCTGCACCGGGTCAGTCGTGGGAGGACAGGCGACTGCTTCTTGATCGATGCCGAGTGCCATCCCCAGACGATCGCGGTGGTGGAGACCAGAGCAGAGCCGATCGGCCTCTCAACAGTCGTCGGCGACCCGGCGAGCGCGGACCTCAGCGGCGTCTACGCGGTCGTGGTGCAGTACCCGGGAACCACCGGAGCGATCCCAGACCTCGAGGCGATCATCGAACGGGCGCACGCCAACGACACCCTCGTGGCTGTGGCCGCGGATCCGCTGGCCCTGGTCGTGCTGGCGCCGCCGGGTGACTTCGGCGCTGACGCGGTTGTCGGGAGCACTCAGCGCTTCGGGGTCCAGATGGGTTTCGGCGGCCCTCACGCCGCATACTTCGCGGTGCGCGAGCAGCACCAGCGCTCGCTGCCCGGCCGGCTCGTGGGAGTATCGCGCGACACCGGGGACCGGCGGGCCCTCCGTCTGGCGCTGCAGACCCGCGAACAGCACATTCGCAGAGAGAAGGCCACATCCAACATCTGCACCTCGCAGGTGTTGTTGGCGGTGATGGCCTCGATGTTCGCCATTCACCACGGCCCGACCGGTCTGCGCCGGATCGCAATGAGGGTCAACCGCTTCGCAGCCGTGCTGGCGGACGGGCTGCGTCGTGGCGGGCTCGACGTAATGCATGAGGAGTTCTTCGACACGGTGTGTGTACGTGTGCCCGGCCGCGCCGACAAGGTGCTGACCATCGCGCTGTCACAGGGTGTGAACCTGCGCCGTGTCGATGCCGACACCGTCTCGATCACGCTGCATGAGACCACAACCCGCGACGTTGTCGAGATCGTCTGGTCGGCTTTCGGGATCGACGGCGACGTCGGTTACCTCGACGTCCACGTCCGAGACCCGCGGCCGGTCAAGTTCCGGCGCGACACTCCCGCGCTGCAACACCCGATCTTCACCGCATACCACAGCGAAACCGACCTGGTGCGCTACATGCGCCGACTCGTCAACCGCGATATCGCTCTGGACCGGTCGATGATTCCGTTGGGCAGTTGCACCATGAAACTCAATGCGGCCACCGAGATGGAACCGGTGAGCTGGCCCGAACTGGCGCGCATCCACCCCTTCGCGCCGGTGGGCCAGACCGTCGGTTATCAACGGATGATCGACGAACTCGAGCGTTGGCTGACCGAGATCACCGGATACGCAGCGGTCTCGCTCCAGCCGAACTCCGGCGCCCAGGGAGAACTGGCGGGGCTCCTGGCGATCCGTGCCTATCACCGCAGCCGCGGCGAGGCTCAACGCGACGTCTGCCTGATCCCCTCGTCGGCCCACGGCACCAACGCGGCCAGCGCGGTGATGGCGGGAATGCGCGTCTCGGTGGTCGACTGCGACGACGAGGGCAACGTGGAGATCGCCCATCTCGACAAGCTCGTCAGCGAGCACCGCAATGAACTCGCCGCCTTGATGATCACCTATCCCTCCACCCACGGAGTCTTCGAGGTCGAGGTGCGCCGGATCTGCGAAATGATCCACGACGCGGGCGGGCAGGTGTACCTCGACGGCGCCAACCTCAACGCCATGGTGGGCCTGGCCCAGCCCGGCGAGTTCGGCGCCGACGTGTCGCACCTCAACCTGCACAAGACCTTCTGCATTCCCCATGGCGGCGGCGGTCCCGGAATCGGGCCGATCGGCGTGGGCGAACACCTGGTCCCGTTCCTTCCGAACCATCCGTCGACGCCGGTGGCGGGCCCGCCCACGAGCCCCGGGCCGGTGGCGGCCGCACCGTGGGGGTCCGCCGGAATCCTGGCGATCCCCTGGATGTACATACGCATGATGGGCGCGACGGGTCTGCGCCAGGCCACCGAGACCGCCATCCTCAACGCCAACTACATCGCCAAACGCCTCGAGGACTACTATCCGGTGCTCTACCGCGGCGCCAACGGCTGGGTCGCACACGAGTGCATCCTCGACACCAGGGTCATCTGCGCAGAAGCCGGGCTGCGCGTCGACGATATAGCGAAACGCCTCATCGACTTCGGGTTCCACGCCCCGACGATGTCTTTCCCGGTGCCCGAGACGTTGATGGTCGAGCCCACGGAATCCGAGAGCCTCGAGGAACTCGATCGGTTCTGTGACGCCATGATCGCCATCCACGCCGAAGCCGAGCGCATCGTTTCCGGCGACTGGCCCGCAGACGACAACCCGCTCGTCAATGCCCCGCACACCGCCAGCGACGTGACCGCTGACTCCTGGCTCCATCCCTACTCACGCAAGGAGGCCGCCTTCCCCGAAGGCTGGGGGCGCGCCGACAAGTACTGGCCTCCGGTGAGCCGGATCGACGGTGTCTACGGCGACCGCAACCTGATGTGCTCATGCCCCCCGATGGACCTGCTCAGCGAGCAGTGACCCAGTAGCGAGCGAGTAGCGGCCGATCAAGGCCGAGGCGAGTTCGATTCTGCCGGCGACGCCGGATTAGGTTCCGGGGATGGAAAGAACACAGCACGATCTCATCGTTGAACGGGAGGGCCACGCGATGGTCCTCACCATGAACCGTCCCGAGCGTTTCAATGCGATCACCGGGGCCATGTTGATCCGCATGTACGACGCCTACCAGGAAGCCTCGGCCGACCCTGACGTCCGCTGCATCGTGATCACCGGCGCCGGCGGCAACTTCTGTTCGGGGGCCGACCTCAGAGCCATGGCCGGCGACAGCCGCGAGGGTGATCCGATGGACACCCGGGCGCGCATGGCCGAAGACCCCGACATCGTCTACAAGGCACTGTTCCGCCACTACCGTCCGACCAAGCCGATCATCGCTGCGGTGGAGGGCGTGGCGATAGCGGGAGGGACCGAGCTGCTCCAGGCGATGGAGATCCGTGTGGCCGGTGAGAGCGCCCGCTTCGGTGTCAGCGAGGCGCGCTGGTCGCTGTATCCGATGGGTGGCTCGGCGGTGAGGCTCCCCCGTCAGATCCCCTACACGCACGCCGCTGAGATCCTGCTCACCGCTAAACACATAAGCGCTGCCGAAGCCAAGGAGATCGGCCTCATAGGCCATGTCGTTGCCGACGGCGCCGCGCTCGACAAGGCAATGGAGATCGCCGAAGTCGTCTCGGCCAACGGTCCGCTGGCAACCGCGGCCATCACCCGCACGCTGCACGAATGCGACGGGATGGAACTCGACGAGGCGCTACGCCACGAATGGGACTACGGTCAGGCGGTCTTCGCCTCCAACGATGCGAAGGAGGGCCCCAAGGCCTTCGCCGAGAAGCGCAGGCCCAACTTCACAGGTACCTGACCTTGCAAGCCCGTCAACCGTCCCCTAGGGTTCATTTTTAGAACTTGTTCTAGTTACTGATTCAGGAGAACACAATGGAGTTTGGCCTCTTCTTCAACGGATACCTGCCCGGCCCGGCCGCGCACGACACCGAAGCAGAGCATCTGATGCTCATGCGCGAAGCCGAGTACGCAATCCTCGGAGACGAACACAACTGGAAGTACGCCTGGTGCGGAGAACACCACGCACTCACCGAATACAGCCACATGTCGGCCCCCTACCCCTTCATGGGTTACGTAGCCGCCAGAACCGACCAGATCCACCTCGGCTCTGCCATCACCTCGTTCCCAACGACCAAAGAACACCCGGTACGATTTGCCGAACGAGCCGCGATGATGGACCACCTGACCGAAGGCCGCTTCGAGTTCGGCACCGGCCGCGGCGCAGGCAGCCACGAAGTCTCCACCTTCAACGGCACTTCGCTTTCACAGACCAAGGCCATGTGGGACGAAGTAGCCCACGAGATACCGCGCATGTGGGAACAGAAGGACTACAGCCACCACGGTGAGCACTTCTCGGTGCCGACACCACACAACATCCTGCCCAAACCCTACGGCAAGGGGCATCCTCCGATATGGGTGGCCTGTGGCAACCCAGCGACCTTCGCTAAAGCCGGAACCCACGGAATCGGCGCCATCGCATTCAACTTCGAGCCGATCCACAATCTGAAGGGGCGGGTAGAGGCTTACAAGGAGGCGTCAGAGAACGTCACCGACCAGATCGGCCAGTTCCAGAACAACAATGTGATGATGACCAACGCAGTCATCTGCCTCGAAGACCGCGAGGAGGCCCGAGCCATGGCCAAACGCAACCTCCGCGGCTACCGCGTCACCATGGTCAACATGTACCACGACTCGATGCCCAAGAGCCCCGATGCTGTCGTCTGGCCGAACGCTCCCCAGCGATTCGAGCTGGACGACGCAACACTCGACATGGCCATCGCTGGTGGTTACATGCTTTGCGGCAACCCCGAAGAGGTCTGTGAACAAGTTGTCGCCTACCAGGAAGTAGGGTGCGATCAGGTCTGCTTCGGTACGCCGGACGAGGGCTACACCCACGAACAGACTCTCGAAATGATCGAAGTGTTCGGAAAATACGTAATTCCCGAATTCGACGAAGACCCCGTTCACTCCACGACCCGCTACCGCGAGACGGCACAACCTCGGTTCTCCGTGTTCAACGGAGATGTCGACCCGATCGTCGACAGAGCCGTTCCACCCGAATTCACGATCTCGCTTTGAGTAAGACTCAATCGGAAACGCGGCTCAGCCCCAAGAACCTGCGCGGACAGGCGGCCGGTACGTCGCGTCGAAGCGGGGCCGCTCCCGCTCTTGTTCGCTGCGCTCACGGGCCGCTCGGGCCACGCTCGACGTAGCGGGGGCTGATCCTGGCGTTGCGTCTGCGCTCACGGGCCGCTCGGGCCACGCCCTCGTACCGTATGGGCCGCGTTGACTCACCTGTTCGCTCGGCCTCTAAGCGGCGGCTGAGCCTGAGATCCTGAAACGACTGGACGCTGCGGAGATCACCGCTTTCGCTGCTAGAACGATCCGATGACTCAAACCAATGCAAAGTTGAAGGTCGGGATCCAGATACAGCCACAAGGTGTGAGCGTTGAACAAATGCGCACAGCCTGGAAGGCGGCCGACGAAATGGGGGCCGACTCGATTTGGATCTGGGACCACTTCTATCCCCTGTTCGGCGATCCCGACGCCACCCACTTCGAGGCTTGGACTCTTCTCTCGACGATGGCCGCCGACACCTCAGCAGCACAATTGGGCACGCTCGTGACAGGCAACAGCTACCGCAACCCCGAGTTGCTGGCCGACATGGCACGCACCCTGGACCATGTGAGCGGCGGGCGGATGTACTTGGCGGTGGGCGCCGGTTGGTTCGAACGCGACTACACCGAGTACGGATACGAATTCGGAACGGCGGGAAGCCGCCTGCGCCGACTCGAGGCCGACCTGCCCCGGATGAAGAGTCGGCTTGCCAAGCTCAATCCACCACCGGTGGGCACGATGCCGATCATGATCGGCGGCAGCGGCGAGAAGGTGACCCTGCGGCTCGTCGCCGAGCATGCCGACTCATGGAACACCTTCGGTCCTCCCGAGAACTTCGCGCGGCTCTCAGGCATCCTCGATGACTGGTGCGCCAAGGTCGGCCGCAACCCCGGCGAGATCGAGCGAACCGTCGCCGTACAAGCCGACGACGTGTACGACATCGAGCGTTACACCGATGTCGGAGCGGACCATGTCATCTTGATGAGCGGCGGCCCCTTCGACCTTTCCCCGCTGCAGACCCTCATCGACCAACGAGACGCTCCAGTTTGATCAACCACTGGTCACGAGCCGCGCGCCCTCCGCAACACCAGTACTCATCGATCAACGAGACGCTCCCGTTTGATCAACTCTCGGACCTGACCGCCACAGCAGCATCGCCGACCACACCCATCGATCAACGAGACGCTCCAGTTGATTGAACAGTCACCCCTCGACCTCCACGCCGAAGCGATCAACATAGAAGCGCAGATCGCGTCCCAGTGATCCGAGGTCGACGCCGAAATCTTCTTCAATGTGATAACTCACGCTGCCATGAACGCCCCGAGGGTGCAGCGCCGTGTAATCGGCCATGGCGGTTTCGGTCTCCTTTGACCACCGCTGATCGGCCAGGTCGTAAATGGTTTTGACGGTCGCGATGTCGTCGGCCATGAACTCATGGAACTTCACGTCGATCGACTGCTCGCTCGGCACAAGTTCCCGCTCGTCGGCCATGGCCCGGAACATGCGTTGCATGCGGTCGATCCAATAGAGGCCGACGTCGCGGATCGTCGCAGGATTGCGGCTCATGCGTGCGGTGTAAGTCAACATCGTCGACATCGACTTGGCCACCGCGACTGGATCGCGATGAGTGCAGACCACGGTTGCGTCTCCGAACACCGACATGAGCGGACCGAGCTGCTCCACATGCTGGGGGGACTTGAGCAGCCATCGGTCAGCGCCCGTGGGCCGCAGGAACATCAGAACCTTCAGCATCGTCTTGAGGTATTCGTAGTAAGGGGTCTGGTCGCTCGCCAGATACCAGTCCCGATGCGATGGCATCGCAGCCATCGTCTCAGGCGCCATCCCGCCGTAGGGAACGGCCAGCAGGGCAATCTCCTCATGCACGTGCTCCGGTGTCATGTCGTGCATCCGCTTGAAGTATGGAAGAGTGCCGTTGAGTCCCGCAAGGCCCTCGGCGCAACGGCCGAAACGGGGATCGTCTTCTGCGTCCGGGCCATGGCCGATCCCCTGTTCCGCCAGCGGCGGCACCGGCTCGAGGCTCTCCCAGTACGGCATCGTGCGAAAGCTCGGGTCCGACGACATCAGGTTGTGCAGATGTGTGGTCCCCGTACGCCCCTGGCCGGCGATCACCACCGGACGTTTGATCTCAATGTCGTGTATCTCCGGGTGGCGCTTCAACAGATCGGTTGCCAGCAGTTTCTGTTTGGCGTAGCCCACCAGCGTCGAGTGGTTGCTCAACTGTCCGAGGGTCGAGAGGTCGCCCTCAGCGGGCATGGCCCGCATCAGGCTCTCCAGCGGGGCAACGTGGAGGTCGTCGCCGAAATCGTCGAGTCCGGTCTCCGCCACGGCCTGGTTCAAGACGGCCTCCGAGGACCATCGCAGCATTTCGGCCATCGGCGCCACCATCTCGAACGCTGCCGCTATTTCTTCGGGATACTCCGGAGAAACAAGGTCTGCGATGCGAACTGGCGCCGGCCTGGTGGATCTCGTCTCGTTCATCTGATCAGCCTTGCACTCGTGCTTTGACAATGCGAAATGCGCAACCGTCAGTCGTCAGGGACGTCAAACTCGCCGACGAGGACCGAAGCACTGCCCAAAGGGGTGCCGCGCCCGGACATGAAGTGCTCGTAGTAACGCGTGAAACGGCCTTGGAGATCCCGGTTGATCTGCGATTGGGAGTAGTCGAGCGTGTAGAAGGTTGAAACACCCAGTTCTTCTCCAGCGGACTTCGAGGCATCAGCGTCCTCTACAGCCCAGACCACGCCCACGATGCCTTCGCCGCGTTCGTCGAGAATCTTCTCGATGTGGCTGCCCTTGCCTTCGATGGGCGCAACGAGCTCGATGCCGCCGTCCCAAGAAAAGAGTATCTTGACACCGAAAGCGGCGGCTTCTTCGTCGTTGCCGGGATGAAACTCGCAGCCCAGCAGCTTCTCGTAGAACTCTCGTCCGGCCTCGATGTCGCGTACAGCCATAACCACCCGGTTGACTCCCCGCTGTCGGACGCTCTGCTGTCTGACGCTCTGGTCCCCGACGCTCTGCTGTCTGACGCTCTGGTCCCCGACGCTCTGCTGCCTCATGGTTGAACCTTCTCTCCGGGGAACAACTGTTCGGAATCAGACTCGACTCGTATGCGGCGCAGATACATCGAGGCGATCCGCCAATGGCCGTCCTCGCCGCGGCGGTAGACCTCCTCATACCGTCCGCAGCCCCACGTGTGACCGAGACCGTACTGCGGCGGCCACCACAGGCGGTCCTCCATCGACCGGACCCCCGACGCTTCGTCGCCGTCTACGGAGATCTCGCCCATGTGGCCGTGGTGCACCGTTGCCACCTCGCCGATCATCGACACCAGCATGTCGACGGATGCGTCGTTGCCGATGATGGGCGTGTCGTCGCCAGTGTCGTCGGGAGTGCGAACCTCCACGTCATCAGTGAAGACGTCGCGCAGTCCATCCCAGCGTTTCTGATCCATGAGTCTGAAATAGCGGGCCTTGAGGTGTCGGACCGCCTCAATGTCCACCAGTTGTCCCGGTTCTAGAAACATCCCCCGAACCTAACCGGCCGATGTCAGCAACTCACAAATCCCGTTGACCGGTCGCGACGGATCGGCCATGTCGCTGCGGAGCCTCGAAGCCAGATCAGACGGCGCCGAGTCCGAGACCAGAGAAACAAACTTGGCATCGATCTCCTGTGGGCTCAGCGGGTCGTGCATTGAGCCTCTCTGGCCGTGAACCGTCCGTTCCAGAACCTCTCCGCTCCGAAGGAGGATCCGCACCCTGCCACCCATTCTCTCAGCGTAAGTGTCGTCGAACTGCCTGGCGGGGCGCAGCGACACCACCCTGGCCTGGAGATCGGCGATTGCGGGACTCGCGATCCGCTCCGGTTCATAGGTTGCCGGGTCGCTGGGATCGGCGATGATCGCCGCAGCAATGTTGAACTGCGCCGAATACTGGGCTGCCATGACTGACGTCGTTCCGTCCATGCTGTTCTGGGTGGCCGCCTTGGTGGGGCATTCGGCCTCGATACGGTCGATCTGGTCTGCAGTCAGTCGATGCTCGGCCCGCAACTCGGCGGTGGCCTGGATCAGCGGATGAATGTCGCTGCATGCGGCGTAGGGCTTGACGGTGATCTCGTCGATCATCCACCTGCTGCCGAGCGCGTCGGTCAGCAGTTCGGTTTCAGGAGCAGTGCCGAACACGTTGCAGAAGCCGTACCTGCCGGCCAAGCCGTCAGCGGCACCCTCGAAACCCTCGGCCACGAGCGATGCTGCGAGCAACCCTGCCTCGGCGGCGCGTCCGGCGTGTATCCGCTTGGCCATACCACCCGAGGAGGCGAACTCCATGGTCCCCGAGGCCAAGGACGCCGCCACTCCGAACGCATGGTTCAACATCGCACCGTCGAATCCCAGTATCCGGCCGGCCGCCGCAGCCGATCCGAAGACCCCCGACATCGAGGTCGGATGGAACCCCGACAGCATGTGGCCGGCCGGTCCCACTGCGAGCCCCGCCCGGCCCATGGCCTCATAGCCGATGACGATCGCTTCGCTGAGGTCCAGACTCGTCGACCCGAACTCCTCGGCGAGCGCCAGCGCTGCGGGGACCACGACTGCGCCGGGATGGCTGATCGCCTCCTCGTGCACGTCGTCGAGTTCGAACCCGTGAGCAGACGCTCCGTTGGCGAACGCTGCCATCGCCGGGGTGGTCTCGGCTGCTTGGCCGATCACCGTCGCCGAGCCCCTCCCCCCTGTCGCCAGCGCGTGGGCGATGGCCGTCTGCGACCAGGGTTGGCTTGCGCCGAACGCCATACACCCCAGCGTGTCGATCAAGGCGTCGGTCGACTGACCCAGCAGCCGCTCGTCGACCCGGCCTTGCAACCCGGCGAGAAAGTCTGCAAGGTCGCGGCTCAGCGAGTCGGACCGGGCCATCAGCGGTCTCCGGGCGCTTCAAGCAACAGGCACCGCGAGGTCACCGTGTCGCTCGACGATCTCGCCTGGGCCATCAGCGGTCTTCGAGAGCTTCGAGCAGCAGGGCGTGTAGATGCGGCACGGCGTTCTCGGCGTGAACGTCTGCTGTGCCGCTCGGGTCGACGATGAGCGGTCCCGGTTGATAGCCGCGGCTGGCCACGCCCTGTTGAACGGAGTCCATGATGTCGAAGTCCTCGCTCACGGTCGTGTCCCAGTCGAGTTCGATCACTTCCAACTGTTCCGGAGTCGGCTCAGTCCGGTCGAACCACCATTCGCGGATCAGCAGGGTCTGGTCGACAGCGAGGGGAACCCAGCGGAAGGTGTTGAGCACACGCCCCGGGTAGCACTGGATCGAAGAGACCGGCCAAGTGTAGAAAGCACCGTATTCGCTGCTGTCGGTCCGGCGGGTGTAGGCCGAACGCTCCGGCGGCGGCCCCTGCGCGGTGTGGTGGATCGTGAATCCCCTCGGGGTGATCCGGTAGCTGCCGGGAGTGACCACTCCCGCGGTGAAGGTCTTGTGCACGTTGGGACAGTGGTAGCACTCGTTGTAGTTCTCAACGGCCACTTTCCAGTTGGCGGCGATCAGGTGGGTGCGCCGCCAGGTCAGCATCCGTTCGGCGGAGTCGGGAGCGATCGCCTGAAGCTCCGCGGCAATCCCGGGGACTGTCGCCTCGAGCGAGGGGGCGTGCGGGTCGAGGTTGATGAACAGGAAACCCGCCATCGACTCGACTCGTACCGCAGGCACGCACAGCTCACCAACATCCTCTCCGCGGGCGTTGGTCAAGCGCCCGGAAAGGTTGTATGACCAGGCATGGTAAGGGCAGGTGATGCTCGACACCTCGGCCGCGTCGGCGGCAACCAGTCTGTGGCCCCGGTGTTGGCAGACGTTGTAGAAGCCGCGGATCGCACCGTCGTCGTTTACCACGATCACGTTCTCAGCGCCCACTCGGGCGGTGAACAGGCGCCCGGGCGACGAGACCTGCGTGTAATGCCCGACAAGCTGCCAGGAATGAGCGAAGATGCACTCGAGTTCACGCGCGAAGATCTCGGGATCGGTGTAGTAGCGGGCGTCGATGCCCCTGTAGTCGCTGTCCCCCATCGTCACCTCCTCCATCCAGCACCTCCCCGATCAGTCCAGGCCGACACTGCTAATCCAAGTCTGCCAGGGCATCAACTAGCTGGTCCATGCGTTCTTTGAGGTTCACGTCGCAGCGCAGGAAGCGGTCGTCGAGCCCCCGCCACGATGCCGCGCCGTCCTTCACGATCACACCCCTCTCCAACAGCCCGTTGAAGACCTCCGTCGAGTCCGTATCGGGATCGAGTATCTCCACGAGAAAGAAGTTGGAGCGGCTGTCGGGCACCATCCGGAACCTGTCCAGTTCGCCGAATCGGCTCTGCACGTACTGTCTGGCGTCGGTGATGGTGGCCACCGTGCGAGCGACATGCTCGTCGTCGTCGAGGGCCGCGATGCCACCGGCGATCTGCAGTTGCCCCATGTTCCAGGTGGGCTTCACCGCCAGCAGGGCGTCGATTATCGGACGGGCGGCCACGCCGAACCCGACGCGCAGCCCCGCCAGGCCGAATGCCTTGGAGAACGTGCGAAGCACCGCGACATGGCTGTACTCCCGGGCCAGATGGATGAAACCGGCCGTGTTGGAGTAGTGGACGTAGGCTTCGTCGAGCACCACCAAGGCGTGGGGCGCCGCCTCGATGATGCGACGGACGTCCGCCTCGGTCAACCAGGTGCCCGACGGGCTGTGAGGATTGGTGACGAAGACGATGCGCGTGTCGGGGTCGATCGCCGAGATGTAGGCGTCGACGTCGAGCGCCATCGAGGTGCGGTCGGTCGCCTCATGCACCAGTACCGGCACGCGCCCCTCCGCCTCCGCGAACAGGTGGTAGATCGGGAAGCAGGGTCCGGGCATCTGTATCCTGCCGCCCGGTCCACTGAAGGCTCTGATGATCAAGGAGATGATCTCGGTCTCGCCGGCCCCGCAGATCACCTGTTCAGGCTGGTAGTGGTAGGTGTCGGCGATTTTCTGGCGAAGCGGCTCGGCGGTCCATGACGGGTACAGGTGGAGCCGGTCCATTGCCTCGGCGACCGCTGCGCGTGCTTTGGGGGAAGCACCGTGGGGGTTCTCGGCCGAACCCAACTTGGCAATGTCCGCCAAGGCGATCCCGTACCGCTCCGCCACGTACTCACTAGCCAACCCCGGCACGTAATAGTTTCCGGGCGCAGCCGGAGCCGCGGCAGCGGGAGCGGTGCTGAGGGCTGGCGTAGCCGGAACTGTGCTTACGCCGGGCGTAACCGGAGCCGCGGCCGCGCCAGGTGGGCTGTTTAGAACTGGCGCAGCCGGAGCCGCGGCCGCGCCGGGTGGGCTGTTTAGAGCTGGCGCAGCCGGAACCGCGGCAGCGCCGGGGATGGGCGGGGTGGGATTTTTCGTTGTCATTGGAGGCAGTCGGTGTAGACGCCGGCGGAGCGGCGGTTGGCGTGGAAGGAGTCGATCGCACCGACAACATCGTCGGGTGAGTCGGCCATCATGAAAGCCAGCAGGACCTCCAGCAGGGCGACCGCAGCAACGTTGGAGGAGAACGGCAGCGGTGAGTCGGACTGGACCACGAAGGCCTTGGTCGCCGAGGCCATGATCGGGGCGGCCCAGCTGTCGGAGATCGATATCACCGGAACGTCCCGCTCCACGGCCATGCGAACGGCTTCATCGACCTCCGCTCGACAGGGGCTGAAGGTCATGGCCAGCAGCACGTCGTCGGTCCCCATCCGCACCACGTCGTCGATCGCCAGCCCGATGGTCGGAATGGCGGTCACGTTGCTCAGCGCCATGCTTGCGACATAGGCGAAGTTCTCCGCCAGCGGCTTTGCCGTCCCCACCCCCAAGACGTTGGTGCGGCGCGAGGCGTCGATGAGGTCGGCCGCGGCTTTCAGGTCGCTGGTGTGAACCTCCGAGAAGAGCGACTCGACATTGCCCAGGGCCGCAGAAGCCATGTCGGACAGCAAGGTGCCGTGGCGCCCGCCCTTGTTGATGGACCGCAGGAACCGCGCCCGGTCCGGGAATGAGGGCGTGCCGTCGGCCGCCTGCTTCCGGAACGGGGAACGGAAGTCCTCATAGCCGTCGAAACCAACCGCTCGAGCCATCCGCACCAGGGTGTTGGGCTTCACCTCAGCAGCCTCGGCGATCGCCCTCATGGAGGCCACCGCCACCTCCCCGGGGTGGTTCAGGACATAGGTCGCCGCCTGGCGGACCTGGGGCGACATCGTCTCTAGCGCACTCGTCAGGGTCTGCAGGATCGGCGTGGGACCGCCCAGAGACACAGCGTCGTTCAACGACACAGCATCGATCGTGGTACTCACAGCAGGACCTCCTCGAAGGGGTACGTCGACAGGCGCTGCGGACCGTCGGAAGTGACGAGGTACATGTCTTCGAGCTTCACACCGGGCCCGCCACGGTCAGAGCCGACGAAACTCTCGACGGTCATCACAGTGTCAGCAAGGATCTCACCGTCGTAGCCGTCGTTCTCCCAGTCCTGTCGATAGGCGATCTTCGGGTACTCGTCGGTCATCCCGACGCCGTGCGACAGGCAGGTGTACCGGTGCGCTGTGAACTCCCCGCCGTGTCTGTAGGCCTTCTCGGAGATCTCCCGGAAGGTCCGTCCGGGCTCCAGCAGCATGGCATTGTGGGTGATCTCGGCGTGCGCCAGCCGGTACAACTCACGCTGCTGCTCGGTGGGAGACTCGCCCACCAGCCAAGTCCGGGAGATGTCGGCGCAATAGCCGAAGGGTCCGATCATGTCGGTGTCCATCGCCACGAAGTCACCTGCTGCGATCTCACGGTCGGTGGCCATCTGGTACCAGGGGTTGGTCCGGGGTCCGCTGCTCAGCATGCGCCCGTCGATCCATTCGCCGTCATTGACGATGTTCACCTGATGGAGCAGGGCCAGCAGTTCGTTCTCGGTGACTCCGGGTTCGGATGCGCGCTGCATCAAGCCGATGGCTGCCTCTGCGACCGCGATCGAATGTCTCAGGCACTGGATCTCCTCAGCGGACTTGACGTAGCGCGCTGCTTCGATCAGCGGTTCGGCGTCGATGACCCGAAGTCCCAGATCGCGCAGGGCGCCGATGGCACACGGATTGGTCTGTTCGACTGCGATACGTGCGCCCCTGTCGGTCGCCGCCTGCACGTCGGCGGCGAAGCGGGCGACGTGCGCTTCGAGGTCCAGTCCACCGTCGAAGCAGTTCAACGCATGGCCCGGACGTCGCTCGACGTTCACCGGTGGCGGTTCGCCGTAGCCACCGTGCATCGCCATCGTGCCGTCGCGCTGCACGAACAGGTCGAAGATCTGGATCCGCGACTGGAACACCTGGTATTCCCGCCAGTCCGCGGCGTAGCGCAGGCTCACGGGGTTGAACAACACCAACAGGTCCACGTCAGCGTTGTCCATCTGTTCGAGTACACGGCCGAGTCGGTAGGCCCGCAGCGCATCGAAGTCGACGTCTGGTTTCGGCAGGACAGGCAAGCCGTTCATTAGCAACAACTGTACCATATTTCTTCAGATATGGTATGTTTGTTGCCAATGGGCGTTCCCGAGTCGGCTCAGGTGGTCATCGTGGGCGGGGGAATCTGCGGCGCGAGCCTTCTCTACCACCTCGCCCAGGAGGGATGGACCGACACACTGCTCATCGAGAAGGCGGAGTTGACCTCCGGGTCGACCTGGCATGCAGCCGGTCAGATCACCCACTCGGTCTCGAGCTACACCCTCGCCCACTTCCGGAAGTACGGCTGCGAACTCTACGCCTCACTGACGAACGAGAGCGGTGTCGCCACGTCCTGGCACAACAGCGGGAGCCTGCGTGTGGCCTACGAACCCGTCGAAGTCGACTGGCTCCGCAGCCAACTGGGCGTAGCCGACTATGTGGGCAACAACATGGACTGGGTCGATCGAGACTTCGTCGCCCAGCGGCACCCCTTCTATGACGTCGATGAGATCGTCGGCGCTGTCTGGACCCCCGACGACGGCCACGTCGATCCCAGCGGGGCGACCAACGCAATGATCGCGGTGGCCCTAAGCAGGGGCGCACAGGTCAGCCGCCGCAACCGGGTGCTGACAATCAACCGCCGAGCGGACGGCCAGTTCGACGTTGCAACCGAGAAGGGCGCCGTGCGCGCCGAACATGTCGTCAACGCTGCCGGATGCTACGCCCACCAGGTGGCGCAGATGGTCGGCCTGTCGGTTCCGATGGCCAACGCCCTCCACAGTTACCTGATCACCGAAGTCGTACCCGAATTCGCCGATCTGGACCACGAGCTCCCGGTGGTGCGCGACGACTACATCTCCGGCTACGTGCGCCAAGAACAGCAGTCCGCCCTGATCGGCGTCTACGAGCAGCGCAACGCCGAATCCGTCTGGCCCGGCGGCCCTGCCTGGACGCTCGAGAACCCGCTCTTCGCCGCTGACTACGACCGGATCGGCTTCTGGTTGGCCCGTGCCTTCGAACGGGTGCCCATCCTGGAGCCTCTGGGCATCAGACGAGTCATCAGGGGCGCGATCGCCCACACGCCCGACGGGGAGCCGTTGCTCGGGCCGTCGGGAATCCCCAACTACTGGATGATGGCCGGTGTGCAGGTCGGGCTTGCCGACGGCCCCGGGCTGGGCCGAGAGCTGGCCCGCTGGATGGTGCACGGCGAGACCGAAGTGAGCGTACGGGGCTACGACGCCCGCCGCTTCGGCTTCGTGGCGCCCGACGACGCCATGGGTTACGGCCGCATCAAGGGGACCGAGGACTACGAGTTCCGTCACCAGACCCCGGTTCCAGGACTCGAACACCCGGCCGCCCGGCCCTACCGGACCACCCCGCTCTATGAGCGGCTCGCCGACAAGGGCGCCGTGTTCACCCAGGTCTACGGATGGGAGAGGCCCAAGTGGTACCCGACCGTCGCTGGTCTGGCGCAACAAGACGTCGTAGCGTTCCGACACACGGACTGGTTCCCGGTCGTCGCCCAGGAGTGCCGCGCAGTGCGGGAACGGGTCGGTATTCTCGACAGCACTGCCTTCGCCAAGTTCGAGTTCGCCGGGCCCCACGCCGCGGCGGTGCTCGACCAGATGACAACCAACACGCTGCCCGCAGTCGGGAGGATCGCCCTCAGCTACTTCCTGACGCCGACGGGCCGGATCGAGGGCGAGGCGACCATCACCCGCCTCGCTGATGACCACTTCTATCTGGTGTCGGCCGCAGTGGGCGAACAGAAGGACAGCGAGTACTTCGAGACCCACTGGCCCGTCGGCGCAAGGGCGGACCTGCGTGTGCGCTCGAACGATCTCGGAGTCGTCGCCATCGCCGGCCCCGCGGCGCGCAAGCTGTTGTCGAGGTGCACGAACGACGATCTTCACAACCAGACGTTCCCGTGGCTCAGCGCAGCCGACATCACGGTCGCCGGCGTCGGTGTACGGGCGCTCCGAGTGGGCTTCGTGGGCGAACTGGGCTGGGAACTGCACGCCCCCACCGACGATCTGGGGACCCTCTACGACGCGCTGTGGGAGGCCGGTGCGGACCTCGGCGTCGCCAATGTCGGCAACCATGCGCTCGACTCGCTGCGCATGGAGAAGCAGTACATGATCAGCCGCGACCTGACCCACGACGTCGGCCCGGACGAGGCCGGCCTGCAACGCTTCGTCAAGGTCGACAAAGGCGACTTCGTCGGACGCGGCGCACTGCTCGAACGGCGAAGGCAGGCCACCTCAGGCCAACGACCGTACCGGTGGCAACTCGCATATCTGGCGATCGACACCGACGACGCCGACGTACACAGCAGCGACGGGGTCTACGCCGGAGGCGAACCGGTCGGTCTGATCACCACCGGCGCCCACGGACACCACGTCGGGCAAGGGCTGGGATTCGCCTATCTGGCCCCTGAGAGGGCAGCGGCAGGCACTGAACTCGAGGTGCGGGTCGTGGGCGAACCGTGTGAAGCACGGGTACTCGACAAACCAGTCTACGATCCAACCAGTGCGCGGCTGCGCATGTAACAGAACGGAACCTCACCCGATGCCGACCAATATCGAAGAAGAAGTCCCTCTCCTGTTCCCCCGACTCCGGCGATACAACGCCTACGCGGGGTTCGTCACGACCCCGCGTTACTTCGACGACAGCCCCCAACAGTTCCTCGAGGTCGCACCGTCGGCTACTGGAGTCCTGCAACGAGTCCTGCATGTCGCCGACTACCAGTACAACCTCGAAGACCGCGCCGACAATTTCGGGCTGCTCGAAGAAGCAGCCGATTGCCTGGCACAGTGCCACTGCCAGGTGATCGGCCAGGTCGGCTCGAACTGGGTCCATTGCCAGGGCACGGGCCCAGCTGAGATCGTCGCCTTCTGCGATGAGTTGTCGTCGCGGACCGGGGCCCGCTTCTTGATGGCCGGCCAGTGCCTCGTTGAAGGACTCCGCGCCATCGGCGCGAGAACCATCAGCATCGCCAATGGCTACTTCCGACCCGACTGGTCCGCCGGGATCAACAACTATCTCGAAGCTGCCGGTTTCGAGATCCTCTACGCAGGGGATCTGATCGACCAAGACCTGCTCGAGGACCAGCAAGAGAAGCTTGCCATCGAAGCCGCGACCCTGTGGGACTATCCGAACCACTTGATGGTGGCCGCAGCGATAGCGGCCCACGAGGGCGCCCCGGACGCGGACGCCATCGTCCAGACCGGCGCCGGTTTCCGGATGCTCGGCGTGATCGACACGGTCGAGGGGTTCACTGCCAAGCCGGTGGTGGCCTCCGACACGGCGCTGTACTGGGCGATGCTCAGGGAACTGGGGCTGCGGGCGAACCCCGGCTGCGGCATGCTCATGTCGGAGTGCCTGTGACCCAGAAGATCCTTGCGCTGTGGGCTGTGCCGAGGTCGACTTCCACCGCGTTCGAATGGATGATGCGCATGCGAGGCGACATGACCTGTTTCCACGAGCCCTTCGGAGAGGTGTGGTACCAGGGTGAATCGCCCGACTGGCCCCGACTTGAAGCAGACAGCGTGCGGACACCCGGACTGACCTATGAGTCGGCATGGGCACAGGTACGAGACACTGCGAGCCGGGGCCCGGTGTTCATCAAGGAGTTCCCGCACTACCTCGACGCGTTGTGGAGCGATTCGTTCTTCGACTGCTTCACCCACAGCTTCTTGATCCGCGACCCCGCCAAGACCATCACCTCGATGTACAGGCACTGGCCCGACTTCCACATCGCCGAGACCGGTTTCGCCGAGCAGCGCTTGCTCTTCGACTATCTGACTGCCAGACACGGCCGACCACCGCCGGTGATCGACAGCGACGACTTGTTGGAGGATCCGCCCGCGGTTGTGGAGGCCTGGTGTGAGGCTGTGGGGATCCCCTTCATCGCAGAGGCATTGCGCTGGACTCCCGGTGAACGTGAGGAAGTGAGCTGGTGGGACGGCGGATCGTTCCATGAGAACCTGCGCAACTCTTGCGGGTTGGAAGCCCAACCACGGACGACGATCGATGTTTCTGACGCACCGAGCCGAGTCCGCGAGGTGTACGGTCTGCTTCGACCCCATTACGAACACCTGTCGGCGCTTCGGATCGGTTCGTCATGACATCGGTCGCTGAGGTCGTGGCCAACGACCTTTGTGTGGGTTGCGGACTATGCGAAGCCGTCAGCGAGGGCCGCTCCAGAATGGTGATGACTCCCAGCGGTTCATTGCGCCCGACGCCAGTGGATTCTTTCAGCGCGTCCGAAGAATCAAAGATCATCGCCAGTTGCCCCGGCGTCGTAGCCGAGGCCCGATCCGCGCCGCACCTGCCGCTGGACCCTGTCTGGGGGCACCACGGCACCATGCGGTACGCCTGGGCCGCAAAGCCTGGGGTGCGATTCGAAGCCGCAACCGCAGGCGTGCTGACCACCCTCGGCCAGTATCTGCTGCACTCACAGACGGCGGCTTTCGTCTTCCACACCGGCGCCGACCCGGCACAACCGATGAGGAGTCGATGGGTGATCAGCGAGACACCAGAGGAGGTTCAGGCCAACACCGGGTCGAGGTACGGACCCACTGCCCCGCTGGCAGGACTCGAACGCGCCCTCGAGCGGAACGAACCGTTCGCGGTGATCGCCAAGCCCTGTGACCTCGGAGCGCTGCACCGGCTGAGTTCGCTTGATCCCCGCATAGACCGCTTCGTGGTGGCGCGGTTGGCCATGGTGTGTGGCGGTCAGTCACGGCTGTCGAAGTCACGTCTGCTGCTGGAAGAACTCGGCATCGACGAGTCCGACGTCTCGATGTTTCGATATCGAGGCCACGGAAATCCAGGCCCGACCCGTGTGGAGACCACCGAAGGCGAAGTTTTCGAGATCGGCTATCTGCAGATGTGGGAGGACGAGGGGACCTGGGATGTCGAGACCCGCTGCAAGATCTGCCCCGACGCGCTCGGCGAGGCGTCCGATGTTGCGGTGGCCGACGTCTGGCCGGGCGGAGCTCCGACCGGTGAGGACGAGGGCTTCAGCGGCATCATCGTCCGCAGCGACTACGGCGAGACTCTAGTTGAACGTGCCCATGACGACGGCTACCTGGTACTCGGCGAGACGATTAGCCCGCGTGACTTCGACGACCTTCAACCCCACCAGGTCCGCAAGAAGGTTGCTCTGGCGGCCCGCTATGAGGGCATGGCTGACGCTGGGGTCGACCCCATAACCACCCACGGGCTGCGAGTCGACACACTCGGAAGCCGCTTGAGTCCATCCGAGTCTGCGGCGCAGCGCAACGGCGCCGCAGCCCGTATGCGAAGGGCACGCGAGCATGAGGATTGAGCGGATCAACGTCTGGGCTGTGGAGCTGCCTCTGGCGCGCCCCTATTCGCTCTCGGGCGGCCGCTTGCACTTTGATCGCCTCGACTCCACCCTGGTGAGGCTCGATACCGATGAGGGCGTCAGCGGTTGGGGTGAAGCCTGCCCTTGGGGCTCAACGTACCTGCCCGCTTTCGCCCGAGGGATCCGAGCGGGCATCGAGGAACTGGCACCGGTGATCCTGGGCGAGGATCCTCGCCGCACCGAGGTTGTCTACCAGGCCATGAACAAGGCGCTGCCCGGTCACCCCTACGTCAAGTCCGCAATCGACATGGCCTGTTGGGATCTCGCTGCGCTGTCGGCCGGTCGCCCCCTGTGTGATCTGCTCGGTGGTCGTACCGACGGTGAGGTTCGGTTGCATTCGTCGATTCCGTCGGGCACGACCGCACACATCAAGGACGAGGTCGAGATCGCCCGCGACCAGGGATACACCTTCCATTCGGTGAAGATCGGCGGCGATCCCGACGGTGACGTCGAGCGTATGCGGAGCATCGACCGGCACATGGCTGCCGGCGAGGAGTTGACCTTCGACTGCAACCGATCCTGGCTGCCGTCTGAAGCAATCGCCGTGCTCAACACCAACCGTGACCTGAACCGTGTGGTCGAGCAGCCCTGCGAGACGATCGAGCAGCATCTTCAAGTGCGCCGCAACGTGCCGCAGCCGCTGGCCATCGACGAATCGCTCAAGACGCTGACCGACCTGTTGCGCATCATCGAGACCGGCGCCTGTGAGGTGGTGGGGTTGAAGCTCACCAGGGTCGGCGGGCTCTCGGTGGCCCGAAGGATCCGCGACCTGTGCATCGAGGCGGGGATCTCGATGAACATCGAGGACACAGGGGGCACCACCCTGCAGGCAACCGCCGCAGTACACTTGGCGCATGCCACCCCGGAACCGTTCAGACGAGCGACCTGGCTGTGCTTCGACAAGCTGACCCGCAATCCGGTCGATGCCGGCGCAGTGAACCACAACGGTTGGACTGTCGCCCCCGAGACTCCCGGAATCGGAGCCGTCCCCGATAGAGATGCCCTCGGCGAACCGGTGGCACGGTATCTGGACCGACCATGATTGTTGACGAATGTCCGGAATTGTTGACCCGCAATGCTGAGGTGGCTGTGGGCGCGGCCGCGAAGACTTCGCCGCAACAAGTCGAGGATCAACTGTCGGGTCTTGTGTCGGGTCTTGCTGAGGATTGTTCTTGAGGATTGTTCTGTTGATGCGTTCGCTGAGCAGTCGCGGCGGTGGGTGAACCGCAACCAGCCCGACGACGGCACCGAACGGTATGAACAGCAGCGCAAGAACCGGTTGTTGAAGCACTGGATCAACGTTGAAGCACTGGATCAACGAAGAGGGCATGGGCGTGCTGCTCGCGGAACTCGAACCGGTCAGCTATCAACAGGTGCGCAAAACAACCGTGCCGAATCGAGTCGCAACGCCTGCTTGAGGTTGAACCATTAGTTCCAGTTGTGTAACGAACGCGCCGTTCACTGCTGGGTTGGCCTAGCCTCCACCCATTCCGCCGCTCTTGAGGACCTTGGCGGGCACTCCGTATTCGCGCCATGTGTCGTACTCGATGCCGTGGCGGGTGGAGTAACTCTTCACCACCTTAACGAAAGCATCCTCGGCTTCTTTCAGATTACCCGTGTTCTCGAGCGCCTCGATCCGGGCTTTGAGATCCCGACAGGCCTGCATTAGCTGGACCTTTTTGAGGTGGCTCGCTGTTTCTATCTCGCTCTCGGCTTCCTCAAGACGGCTCTGGAGTTCCTCTTTCGAGACCTTGCGGCCTTTGCGCGGACGGTGCTTTTCGTAGAGTTCTAGATAGGCAGAGATCTTGCGGCTCTCTTCCGTTCCAGCAACCATCGCTTGTTTGTGCGAGGGGCTCATCTCTCTGCGCTCGGATTCGGAATCGTGCTGGTCTGACATAGTAGTGCTTCCTCTTTAGGTGTGAACCATGCACCATAAACGATACGCACCTCAGTCACAACCACCCACCACCCATGAGCTTGACGCGTTTACAACACCTCAAGCTCAGCCATGAACCCACGGATTCGGTATTGCTGTTCGTCGTCGCAACGGCTCGGCGACCCGTCTGGCGGGGAAAGCTGTTCTGAGAACACCCTACGAGCCCTAGCGATTACGTCGTCACGCTTGTTGTAATCGTCGGGGTTGGCGTGTCTGAACAGGTCGGTTGTCATCTGAGCGGCACATGTCTCGTAGTACAAGGATGCAGCGACCATTCCTCGGTGGCGTCCGTGGGGACGTCCTGAAAGCGATAGTCGCCGAGCCTGGTCAGCAATTTCGGTCCGGCCATCGCCTGTAGACGTTCGTAGCCTCGGAGCTGAGCGAGCTTGGCGGACAACACATGAGGCCCCAGTCGCGGTTCCTCTTCGACATGCAGGTGGTTCCGGTAACGCTCTGAGGGCCGTCAGGGTAGTCCTTGTCGTCGTTGTAGGTCGTCATCACCAAGCCCTCGTTCAGCATGTCCTTGACGATATCGGTGCTCCAGAGCAGCAGATTCTCTTTGTCCTTCCGCCACTCGTCGTTGGCCCAGTAGTCTCGGTCCCTCTTTTTGGCAACCATGGAGAGGTTGACGGTATTCGGGTCGATGCTGTTGTGGCTATTCTTCACGTCGGCCTCGATGGTCTGCGTACCAACGCGAAGCCGATGTTCTCAGCCACGGTCTTGTGCGGATACAGAGCGTAATTCTGGAAGACCATGGCGATGTCACGGTTCTTCGGCTCCACGTCGTTGACCACCCGGTCACCGATCTTCATCTCACCAGCCGTGATCTCCTCAAGGCCTGCGACCATCCGCAGAGCCGTTGACTTTCCGCAGCCGGAGGGCCCGACGAGCACGAGGAACTCCCCGTCCTCAACCTCCAGGCTGAGATCGTGGATCGCCTGAAAATCGTTGGGATAGATCTTGTCCACACTGTCGATCGATATTGACGTCATTGTTCATTTCCTTTTCTTGAATTGTTCGGTCCCGGTCTGTTCGGTGCCGTGTTCGATTCGCTCGGCTGGCTCCGATCCCGGAGCCGCACCCCCACATCGATCCTTGTGATCGCCCCGACCCTGGCGAACAGCGTCGCTGAAGTCTCACGGTCGAGACGGTCGCCTGCGAGCTTCTGTGAACCGTTCGACCAACTTACGCGGGTCCATGGTTCTCCTTGTTGAACGTGGTACACCACCGGGATCCCGCAGTAGGTGAATCCCAGGGTGTCAGCCTCCAGTTCTTGTAGGAGCGCTCTAGCTTGAAAGGGCTCCGAGTCAATCGCCGCAAGAGCAACCACCAAGACCAACCACAACTGCTTCCGGCACACCCCACTCGAGGCTGACCGCACAGGTTTGCAGAGCCCATCATGACTAGGGTGTGATAATCGGGGGAACCCACAACGGGAATGCATGAAGATGTCTACGACAGACACATATCGTCTAACTGACCGCTACACGCGAGACGAGGGAACCGTGTTCATGACCGGTATCCAAGCCCTCGCTCGACTCCCGATCGAGCAACTTCGTGTTGATAGAACCAACGGGCTGCGAACCGCGGCATTCGCGGCCGGATATCCCGGCTCTCCACTGGCGGGGATCGACGGGGCACTGTCGCAAGCCGTCGCGCAGACCCCCGAACTGCCGATCCATCTGAGGCCGTCGGTCAACGAGGAGTACGCAGCGACCGCTGTCATGGGCAGTCAACTCGCAACCACCCGGCACGACGCCCGCTACGACGGAGTCGTCGGCATCTGGTACGGCAAGGCCCCGGGCGTCGACCGGGCTTCTGACGCGCTGCGCCACGCCACCTTCGCCGGCACTGACCCGCTCGGGGGCGTGGTGGCCCTCGCAGGCGACGACCCGGCCGCCAAGTCGTCGACCATCCCCTCATCATCGGCCGGAGTCCTCGCCGACCTGAACATGCCCGTGCTGTTTCCCAGTGACCCCGCCGAAGCCCTCGACCTCGGACGCCACGCCATCGCGCTGAGCCGGGCAACCGGTCTATGGGTGGGACTGAAGATCGTGGTCGACGTGGCAGACGGATCAGGCACAGTCAGCCTCGACCCCCACCGGATCACGCCTGTTCTGCCCACTATCGAGGGCGCCGCGTACTTTCACCGGCCCGACGGCAACCTCCTGACCCCTCACACTCTCGAGATCGAACGCGAGATTCTCGAGGTCCGCAAGCCCCTGGCCCTCGAATACGCAGCGCTCAATCGACTCAACCACGTGACCGTGAACCCCGCGGGCGGCTGGATCGGCATAGTCTCGTCCGGCAACACCTATCGCGAGCTTCGCGAGGCTCTGCAAGCCCTCGGACTCCGAACCGACGACGACATCGCGTCGGCGGGCATCCGTTTGTTGAAGCTGAACATGCCCGTCCCCTTCAATGCCTCGACGGTACGCTCGTTCGCGTCGGGCCTCGAGCAGATCCTCGTTGTCGAGGAGAAGAACCCGACCGTGGAACTGCAGGTCAAGGATGCGCTCTACAACGCAAGCCGTCATCCTGCAGTCGTCGGGCGCTACGACGAGAACCGCAACCCTCTGGTCCCCGGCCGAGGGGCGCTGGTCGCCGACGACATCGTGTCCGCACTGCGCGTGCGCTTGGAACCCCGAATCGGTGATCGTCTTCGCCCGCCGGCGCCGCGGCGTGAACGCATTGCCCTGAGTGTGGCCCGCACCCCGTACTTCTGCTCGGGCTGCCCGCACAATCGCAGCACCGTCGTCGATGAAGACACGCTGGTGGGCGCCGGCATCGGTTGTCACGCCATGGTGATGATGGGAGGCGAACCCCGCTACGGCGACATCTCCGGCATCACCTGCATGGGCGCCGAGGGCACCCAGTGGATCGGCATGTCACCGTTCGTGGAGACCGATCACATAATCCAGAACCTGGGCGACGGAACCTTCTTCCATTCCGGCCAACTCGCTGTCACCGCGGCCGTCGCCGGCGGCGCCAATATCACCTACAAGCTCCTGTGGAACCGGGCCGTGGCCATGACCGGCGGGCAGGACCCGACAGGCCAGATCGATCTCGACCGAGTCTGCCGTCAACTCCTCGCCCAGGGTGTGCGGCGTGTGATCATCACCTCCGAGGATCCCGCTCGGGCCCGTTCGCTCGCCCTGCCGGTCGAGGTGGAAGTGTTGGACCGGGACCGCCTCGGTGATGCCCAGCGCATCCTCAGCGCAATCGAAGGGGTGACCGTTCTCATCCACGACCAGCGTTGCGCCGCTGAGCTGCGCCGCGACCGCAAGCGAGGACGGGTGAAGAGTCCCTCCACACGGGTCGTCATCAACCACCGAATCTGTGAAGGCTGCGGAGACTGCGCGGCGGTCTCCAACTGTCTGTCAGTTCAGCCGATCGACACTCGCTTCGGCCGCAAGACCACTATCGACCAGCACAGTTGCAATCTCGACTTCTCCTGCATGGACGGCGACTGCCCGGCCTTCATCAGCGTCACCAGAAAACCCGACCGCCCGTGGCGTCGAAACCCCGAGTCGTCGAGCACGCGTTTCCCGGCGGTGCCGGCAGGCATAGCTGACCCGCCCACGATCACCGCGACAGATCTCAATGTCCACATCACGGGCATAGGCGGGACCGGTGTCGTGACTGTGTCGCAGATAATCGGCACCGCGGCCATGTTGGAGGGCTGCGAGGTGGCCGGGCTCGACCAGACCGGCCTGTCGCAGAAGGCCGGCCCGGTCGTGAGCGACATTCGCATCTCCACCGGGGAACGGGTTGGCAGCAACCGTGTAGCGGCAGGTCAAGCCGATCTGCTTCTGGCCTTCGATCTTCTGGTCGCATCGTCGTGGACCGGTCTCGGCGCCACAGATCCCGGTCGCACCTCAGTGGTGGGATCCCATGAGCTGACTCCACCCGGTGTCAAGACCGCTCATCCCGAAATCGAAATGCCGACCCGAGAGGAGTTGCTGAAGCGGATCAGCGACATGGTCCGCGCTGATTCTTGTCATTGGGCGGCTTCTGCTGCCACCACCGCTGCTCTGGTCGGAGATGCGGTCGGCGCCAACATTTTCGTGGTCGGCATGGCCGTTCAGTCTGGTCTCCTTCCCGTCTCGCCCCGAGCGTTGGAGCAGGCCATCGAGCTCAACGGTGTGGCGGTCGATCTCAACCTTGCGGCCTTCGGCTGGGGTCGTTGGCAGATCGCCGACCCTGATCTGGTTGCCGCCGCCATCAACTCCGAGCACCCCGAAGCGGGCACACCCGAACTCTCAGCGGCACTTCAACAAAGGATCGAGGCTCTCGGAGACGATCCTCCACTGACTGAGGATCTGAGTCGATTCAGTGCCGAACTCGTGGCTTTCCAGAACCAGCGGACCGCGCTCTGGTATCTCGACCAACTCGGCGAGATTGCTGCTCGAGGCGCAGCCGTCGACCCGGCACAGACGAACCGCGTCGTCTCGGCCGCCGCAGGCGGTCTGTTCAAGCTCATGGCCTACAAAGACGAATACGAAGTAGCTCGTCTGATGCTCGATTCTGACGGACACCAGGCCGTACACGAAGTGGCTCGACCCGGCGACAGAATCGCCTGGCGACTGCACCCGCCGTCACTGCGAGTCCTCGGCCGCTCCAAGAAGATCTCTTTGTCGACTCGTTGGCGTCCGATGTTCCGTTTGCTGGCGAGCGCCAAACGCCTTCGCGGGACACCGTTCGACTTCTTCGGGTGGGCCAGGCTGCGCCGGATTGAACGGGCCCTGCCCCACGAATACCTGACCGCCCTGCACGCTTCGCTCGACGCTGGAGACTTGGCACACACCCGACAGGTCGCCGAGACCGCAGAGTTGGTGCGCGGATTCGAATCCGTCAAACTCCGCAACATCGATCGCTTCCGCAAGCGACTCGCTGAACTAGCCGCCGGCAACGACTCCGAATAGAGCGGTTGTCTGCGAGGCAGGGAACGTGCGCGGATTGAACATCGTGGGTGCGGCGAGACCTGTTGTCTACCGCTCTTGTTCGCTGCACTCCACTTGTCGCTCTTGTTCGCTGCGCTCGCGGGGCTGCTCGGGCCACCAGCGGGCCGCTCGGGCCTCGGCCTCGTTCAGTCACGACCGTGTGCGGGATCGATCCGCTCGGCCTCTAGCCTGCGCCGATGCGCTCATTTGATCTGATAATCATCGGTGCCGGATCGGGAAACTCGATTGTCAGCACTGAATTCGACGACTGGGACGTGGCCGTCGTCGAGCGTGGCCTGTTCGGAGGAACCTGCCTCAACGTCGGCTGCATACCCTCCAAGATGCTCGTCTACACCGCGGAGTTGGCCGAACTGGCCCGAAACGGTCGGCGCTACGGCCTCGACACACGCTTCGTCGGAGCCGACTGGCCTGCCATCCGCGACCGCGTGTTCAACCGCATAGACCCGATAGCGGCCAACGGCAGGGAATACCGCGAGAACCTCCCCAACGTCACCGTCTACGGGGTGGACGCCGAGTTCGTCGGCCCCAAGCAACTGCAGGTCGGCGAAGACGTCATCACCGCAGACAAGATCGTGCTGGCAGCCGGCGCCAGGGCATCTGTTCCTGACATCCCCGGCCTGGCCGAGGCCGGTTGCCACACCTCCGACACCATCATGCGCATCGACGAGATCCCGAAGCGTCTCACGGTGATCGGCGGAGGCTACATCGCCGCCGAACTCGGCAACGTGTTCGGTTCGTTGGGCAGCGAGGTGGCCTTCCTGCTGCGGGGCGACACGATGCTCCGATCCCAGGATGAAGACGTCAGAGAACGCTTCACCAAGATCTACGCCGAGAAGTTCAACCTTCACGAAGGTGTCAGCATCGACGAGATCCGTCGAGAGGGCGATGAGATCGTGCTGGCGACCAGCCAGGGGGAGCACCGCTGCGATGAACTGCTCGTAGCCACCGGTCGGGCTCCCAACGGTGATCGACTCAAGGTCGCCGCGACCAGGGTCGCAACCGACGACGACGGCTACGTCGTCACCGATCCACAGCGCCGCACCAACGTGGAGGGGATCTGGGCGCTGGGAGACATCACCAACCCGGTCCAGCTCAAACATGTCGCCAACCACGAAGCCAGAGTGGTCTCGCACAATCTGCTGCACCCCGACAACCCGACCGAAGTCGACCATCGGTTCATTCCCGCTGCCGTTTTCGGCCATCCCCAGGTCGCGAGCGTCGGTCTCACCGAACAGCAGTGCATCCAAGCCGGACTCCCCCACCGCGTGGCCGTCACCGAGTACGCCTCAGCCGCCTACGGCTGGGCCATGGAGGACTCCCAGAGCTTCTGCAAGCTCATCGTCGACACGCAGACCCGGAGGTTGCTGGGGGCGCATATCCTGGGACCTCAGGCCTCCACGCTCATCCAGCAGCTGATCCAGGCGATGGTCTTCGACCTGAGCGTCGACGACATCGCAACAAAGCAGTACTACATCCACCCGGCGCTGCCCGAAGTGGTCGAACAGGCTCTGCTCGAACTCTGATCAGTTCCGTCAGTTCTCGGCCAACGACTCTGCGGTTGCTCTGGCCCACTGGTAGTCAGACTTTCCGTTGGGACTTCGCACAAACTCCTCAACACGGAGAATCCGCTTAGGCGCCTTGTAGTCGGCAATGCGGGTGCGACAATGAGCAATCAATTCCTCATCGGAGACCTCTACGCCAGCTTCGATCGTCACGACAGCGTTGACCGATTGTCCCCATCGCGGATCGGGCAGCCCCACCGCATTGCAGTCGAGGACTGCGCGGTGGCTCTTGAGTGCTTCTTCGACTTCTTCGGGGAAGATCTTCTCGCCACCGGAGTTGATACAGACCGAACCTCGGCCCAACAGCGTGATCGTGCCATCTGCTTCGACGGTTGCATAGTCGCCCGGAATCGACCATCGGACGCCATCGATCAACGGGAAAGTCTCTGCTGTCTTGGCTTCGTCTTTGTAGTAGCCGATCGGGTTGGCGCCTCGGTTGGCGAGGCGACCCACCAGCCCGCTCCCCGGCTCGACAAGACTGCCGTCGTCGCTGATCACCGCCGTCGTCGGACCCAGTACGAACTTCCCCGCCGACGCCTTCTCGTCCTCGTACTCGTCGCGCCGGACTGTCTGCTGACCCTGACCGATCGATTCGCTGGCACCGAGACTGTCGATCAGGGTCATCGACTTGTGCTCGAGAAACGCTTTCTTGGACTCCGCAGACCACATCACACCCGAAGAGAAGATCTGGTAAACGCTCGACAAATCGTGAGGATTGCCCGCCGCTTCAGCATTCTCCAGCGCTTCGAGCATCGGACGAGCGAACACGTCACCGACGATGACCAACATGGTGAGACGGTGTTCGGCCACCATGCTCCAGAGTTCATCGGCGTCAAAACTGCGCTCAACCAGTGTCGCCACCATGCCACCCATTGTGAGCACATGAAGAGAGTTGATCCCTGACGTTCCATGCATCAGCGGAGCAGCAGCAAGCAGCCGGGTGGTGCGCCTGCGTTTGTGCATTTCCATTGCTGCATCAATCGCCGTGGCCGCGCCGTCTGGAATCCCGCGTTTCAGTATCCGGTAATGCCCACCCATGTTTGCGATCATCTGATCATGCGGCCACATCACCGCCTTGGGGTTGCCTGTCGTGCCGCCGGTATAGAGAAACCACAGGTCGCTACCGCTCCGCTCGATACGGGGCGCTGGTTCACAGTTGGTGATCAGCTCCTCGTAGGCCACCGCACCGTCAATCAGGCCACCGCCACCGACTTGGACCAGCAGCTGCAACTGTGCGCAGCGGTCAACGACCTCGGCCACACGATCACCGAGCGAGCTGTCAAAGAAGATTGCCTTGGCGTCGGCATTGTCGAGCAGATATTCCAGTTCTTCGGCGATATAGCGGTAGTTGACATTGCAGGGAACCGCTCGCTGTTTGAGGGCCGCGAATTGTGCCTCTTGATATTCAAAACCGTTGTACAGATAGAACGCCACCTTGTCGTTGCTGCCGATCCCAGCGTCACCCAACGCAGCTGCAAGGCGTGCTGCACGGTTCTCGAAGGTCGCCCAATCGCGGGTTTCGAGACCATGGGCAATCGCCGGGGCCTCGGGGACGACTTCGGCGATGCCCTCCCAGATCGTTGCGAAATTGAGCGCGTCGGCAACAGGCGGAGTCATATTCACAGCAGCGTACGCCGGCAGCATGGAGGCGCGCGCATCGACATCCCGGACCTGTTCCGCATCCGTTCCGGGACAGCTCAGCCCCCGACGGCGAGAGCTCGACATTGAACGCCTCGCCAACGAACAACTCGACATTCTGGTGATCGGCGGGGGTGTCACCGGCGTCGGCTGCGCCCTCGACGCGGCCACTGGAACCGCCCGGGTGTCGAGCGCGATCTACGACCGGTGTCACCGGCGTCGGCTGCGCCCTCGACGCGGCCACCCGCGGACTCACCGACCTCTGAGCACCCGAGTGCTGGACTAGCGCACACGGCGAGGGCGCCTTCGGTCGCCACGATCATCTGAGTCCCTCGAATTCGCGGTGCCGGCACGCTGCGGGCCGTACACTCGGCGGTAATGTCCAGTTCATTCGGCACGCTGTTCCGCGTCACCACCTTCGGAGAGTCCCACGGCGTCGGCGTGGGAGCCGTGATCGACGGCTGCCCGCCGCGCCTGGCACTAGAAGTCGCCGACCTGCAGCGCGACCTCGACCGCCGCCGTCCGGGCCAGAGCCGCATCGTGACCCAACGCGACGAGGCTGACCGGGCGGAGATCCTCTCGGGAGTGTTCAACGGCTACACCACCGGCACGCCGTTGGCGGTGCTCGTCCGCAACGCCGACCACAAACCCGGTGCCTACGAACACCTGAGAACCGTCTACAGGCCCTCCCATGCCGACTTCACCTACGACGCCAAATACGGATTCAGAGACTGGCGGGGCGGTGGCAGGGCCTCGGCACGCGAGACGATCGGTCGGGTGGCCGCAGGCGCCGTCGCACGTCGGCTCCTGAACGTCGCCGCGGGAATCGAAGTGCTCGCCTGGGTGCAGAGCGTCAACGACATCGAAGCCGAGGTCGACGATGCTGCCGTCAGCCTCGACGAAGTCGAGGGCCATCCGACCCGCTGCCCCGACCCGACCGCGGCTACAGCAATGAGCGAAGCCATCGAGGACGCACGACGCAACGGCGACTCTCTGGGTGGAACCGTGATGTGCATCGCCCGAGGCGTCGCCGCGGGACTGGGCGAGCCGGTGTTCGACAAACTCGACGCAGACCTTGCAGGCGCTCTGATGTCGCTTCCCGCCGCCAAGGGCGTGGAGATAGGCAGCGGTTTCGCCGGAACGCTGATGACCGGAAAGACCCACAACGATCCTTTCACCGCAGCCGATCCGGTCCGCACCACCGCCAACCGCTCCGGTGGCATCCAGGGCGGGATCTCGAACGGCGAGGACATCGTCACCCGTGTGGCTTTCAAACCCACGGCCACGATCTCCGGCGAACAACAGACCGTGACCAGAGGCGGTGACCCCACGACGCTCGCAGCCAGAGGACGACACGACCCCTGCGTGCTCCCCCGCGCCGTGCCCATCGTCGAGGCAATGGTGCTGCTGACGCTGGCAGACCATTTCCTGCGTCAACACGCAATCGACGTGCTGCCGATGCTCCAAGAGCGGCCCTGAGTCGGTCGTCGCGTCGTTATGGACTTCCGACTCTTCCTGCGCCCGACACTCTGCGCGAATTCGGAGAGACAGTGATCGCACCGGTACGACGCTCCCACTGATCCACAGGCATCAACTAACGAAGGGCACCGTTGTCACCACCGCGGCCACCTGTGAGCCGCGCACATCGATTGTGACCTCATCGCCAGAGGCGGTATCGGGCCGCAGAAACGCCAAGGCGATGCCTCGCTGAAGGATCGGTGAGAAGTTTCCGCTGGAAATGAAGCCGATTTCAGTTCCGTCGCGCCAGACGGTCTGTCCTTCACGAGGTGGGCGGCGACCATCGACCAAGAGTCCTCGCAGCAGGCGGGGTGAGCCTGCTCCTCGTTCGGCCAGCAGAGGTTCGCGTCCTCTGAAGTCGTCCTTGTCGAAACGCACGACCCAACCGAGGCCGGCTTGCAACGGTGAGACGCCTGCACCCAACTCGTGTCCGTGCAGAGGCAGACCGGCTTCGAGTCGAAGCGTGTCCCGCGCTCCGAGACCTGCTGGTTTGATCCCCGCGGAAATGATCAGGTCCCAAACAGCGGGCGCAGCATCTGCGGCGAGAGCGATCTCCACACCGTCCTCTCCGGTGTAGCCGGTTCCCGCAACAGTCGCCTCGCAACCAGCGATGTCCACTCGCGCCACCCGGAATCGGCCAACCGCGGCCGCCTCGGAGGAGAACGTGGCGAGTCGCTCACGAGCTTCGGGCCCTTGCACCGCCACGACGGCACGGGTGCTGGTGACATCTTCGATCCTCGGCACGGTCGGCGCTTCGCTCAACGCTTCTTCGACTCGGCTGGTGTTTGAAGCGTTGGGCATGACATCGAAACGGTCATCGTCCACCCACCAGACGATGATGTCGTCGAGAACCGAAGCGTCGGTCGCATCAAGAAGATGCGTGTACTGCGCGCGACCCGGCTCAATTCGATTCAGATCGTTGGTGAAAGCCCATTGCAGGGCACTGAACGCCCCTTCGCCGCTGACCCGGACAGTGCCGAGGTGTGACACGTCGAACACAACGGCTTCGGATCGGCACGCCAGGTGCTCAGACAAGGTCCCGTCGGGGTACGACAAGGGCATCTCCCACCCGCTGAACGGCACCATTCTGGCTCCGAGTGCCAAATGAACATCAAACAGCGGTGAACGCCTAGTACCGGTCATCGATTCTCCAGGTTCGATTCTTGCGATCCGATCGGGGCTTCAATCGTAATCAGCCGGCGGTCGGTCGGTGGTTGCGATCAGTTGGCTGTCAGGGCAGCCGGGGTGCTTGCGGAGATGTAGTCGCTGTCTGGGAAGAGTTCGACGATCCGCGCGTCGACGGTGTCCTTGACGCCTCCGAGCGGGAGGACGTTGAGCACGCCCTGACCGTTTTGGAGCAGTTCGATCAGTTCCTCGCCATCGTTGACCACGATCGAAGTGGTTCCACTGATAACGAGGTTCGCCGTGGTCGCATCTTCACCCAACTTCTCGCGCAGATAGTCGAGTGCCTTGCGAACCTGTTGGAGTTGTATTCCCGAGTCGATCAGGGTCTTGATCACTCTGAGTTCAAGCAGATCGCCGTAGCTGTAGAGGCGGCGGCTGCCAGAACCGCTCGCCTTGGTAAGCGAAGGTCGCACAATATTGCAGCGAGCCCAGTAGTCGAGTTGTCGATAGGTGATACCGGCGATCTCTGCGGTTCGCTTCGAGGTGAATCCCTGCTCATTCATTTATGACTCCAATCGTCATGACAGCAACGAAATTACGCTGTTGTCAGTGTGGACAACTCTACGGCTCCGCATCGCAGCGGTCAACGCCGCGGCGGTCGACGTCGACAGTTTGAAGCAATTCAGTCTTCGAAATCCTCTGGTGAAATATTGTCGAGAAACTCTTTGAACTCCTCTACGACCTCTTCGGACTGCTCGGTCTCCTGGGGATCCGACTCACGAAAACCCACTTCCTCAACAACAGACTCCTCGGCGAAGATCGGCGCGTTGGTACGCACCGCGAGTGCGATGGCATCAGAGGGACGGCTTGACACCACGTGGGGCTCTCCTGCAACCAAGAGATGCAACTCGGCAAAGAACGTCTTCTCCTGGAGGCCGGTCACGACCACACGAACCAAGTCGACCGACAACTCTTCGAACAGGTCGCGGATCAGATCGTGGGTCATCGGGCGCGGCGTGTCGACACCATCAAGCGCTAAAGCAATCGCTGTAGCCTCCTGCGCACCAATATAAATCGGGACGATCCTCTCGCCGTCACCTCGTTCGCGCAGCAGGACTATCGGTGCATTGGTCGGCATTTCGACGCGAACACCGATGAGATCCATTTCCTGCATGCTTCTACCCTAGACCGTCCACCTTGAGGGTTCGGTGTTGCTAGTCGTCAAGACTCTCGCCGAAGCTCCTGCGCAGAACTGACCGTTGCAGTATCTCGCCCAGCTTCACAAGCTCGTTCAGTTCGTCTCGTGCCTGCTGCATTGATCTGCCGCCCCTCGCCAGACGTGACGAGAAGATCTGTTCCAACAACCCTGCTTGGCGCTCGGCGGAAACCTTGTACATGCGCATGTGGCGGGGTTCGAGCCCTGACTTTCCGAAAACCGCTGCGGCGTTGGCCACCAGCAGGGCTTCCGGGTCATAAACGGCGCTACCGATCCGCCCGATCGACTTGATCAGGCCCAGTCGATCGAGTTCTCGAACGACCGCCAACTCGATTCCCGCCGTTTCGGCTATCTCAGCAGCAGAAAGACCGTCGACTGGTTCCGTGGACTCATCGTCCTCGGCGTCTTGCGTCTCGGACTCGTCGACCGCTGCCCGGGTTCTCGTATCGGGTCCAGTGGAGATTGAAGGCTCCCGCGGCGCCCGGGCGGGCTCAGGCGCCCGGGCCTCGGGTTGGGATGCAGGCTTGTCGCGTCTCGAGAACAGTGTGGGCTCCGCGACTTCTGGCATGTCGACTGTCAATGCTTCAAGTTCAAGTTCGACTCCGGGTTCGTTGAGACGCTTCTTGATCTCCTTCAAGGGAAGGAAACTGTCACGCTGCTGAGCCAGGATCCACCGCAGTCGAGCGATATCGCCCACATAGAACCTGCGATAACCCGACGGAGACCGGTCGGGGGCGATCAACCCCTGGCTCTCCAAGAAACGGATCTTCGAGATCGTGACATCGCTGAACTCCGCTTGGAGCAAGCTCAAAACCTCACCGATCGAGTGATGTGGTTGCGCAGCCATGTCCTCTACCTTCAGTTCGTCCTAGTGCCGTGCACGAACACCAGCTTGAACCTGCCGACCTGCAACACCTCGCCGTCTGTGAGCTCATGCTCATCAACACGCCGACGCTCAACATACGTGCCGTTGAGAGAGCCGACGTCGCTCACGAGGTAACGGGATCCGATCCGCTTCACCTCGGCGTGGCGGCGGGACACCGAGACGTCGTCAAGAAAGATCATGCTGTTGGGGTGGCGTCCTACCGTCACCACCTCGGAATCAAGTGCATAGCGGGCTCCAGCCTTGGGCCCTCGGAGTACCACGAACAGCCCTTCGTGAGTTCCGAAAGCAGAGCGGTCGATGTTCGCACCACTCGCATCCAGATCAACCGCAAGGTGATCTGTAGTCATATCCTCTCGCGACAACGAGTCTCCACACGACGAGCAGAAATGAGCGTCAAAGGAATTGCGATGCCCGCATTCGGTGCAAGCTCGATCGGTCACAGCCCACTCAACTCTCAATCAGAGTACCGTATGTCGCGGCGTTCAGAAGTGCGTCGATCTCGACTTGGGACGACATCGAGACCACAATTATCCAACCTTCGCCGTAGGGGTCCTCGTTTATCCGCTCCGGCGCGTCGGCCAGATCTTCGTTGACCTCGGTGATCGTGCCCGACACCGGCGCGTAGAGCTCCGAAACCGATTTAGTCGATTCGACCTCAGAAAAAGACGAACCGGCTTCGACTTGATCGCCAACCCGTGGAAGGTCGACGTAAACAACATCGCCGAGCGCGTCCTGTGCGTAGTCAGTAATTCCGACCCTTGCAGCATCGCCTTGCACTGAGACCCACTCATGGTCCTTTGAATACATAAGATCGTCAGGAATGTTCATGGTTAAAACCTATCGCGCGTCGGATCATCCGGGCCAGCGCGGACCTCGCCGTCTTCCTGCCTCCCTGCCGGCACGGAGCGCTTCAAGGCCCAACGGAACGTATTGAACTGCCGACAGGTAACTGTAGAGCAGCGAAGGCGCAGCGCAGATCCATCCCAGCACCCGGAACCAGTCGGCCACACCGACATCGGCAGCGCCGGCCAATAAGAAGGGAAACGAGAAGTAAAGCCCGAAGGTCGCGCACTTTCCCCACCAAGTCACATCAATCCGCCGTGCTCCCAAAGCCTGCAGTGCAAGCCCCGCAACAGCAACGACCACCTCTCGCGCAAGCGTCAAAGCCACCATCCACCACGGAACCGCCCCGTCTAGTCCCACCGCCACGATCCCGACGATCAACACGACACGGTCGGTTACCGGGTCGAGGAGTTTACCGAGTTCGCTGACGGCATCGAATTTTCGGGCCCACCAGCCGTCGACCCAGTCAGTCGCCCCGATCGCTCCCCACAGCCAAGCCGCAGCCCAGCGGTCGTCACCAGCAAACAACAACCACAAGAAGACGGGAACACCCGCCAGTCTCAACGCAGATATCAAGTTCGGGACAGTCAGGAGACGGTCTTGGAGAATCCCTGGCTGCTGGTCTTGAGTTCCGCTCTGATCAGGATCGTCCATAACTGTTCCGTTGCCAGCCTACGATCTGGAGATGCCCACCGTATTCACTCGGATCATCAACGGCGAGATCCCCGCTCGATTCGTCCACCGAGACAGCGACTGTGTCGCATTCCTCGACGTTCGGCCACTCGCCCGCGGCCATTGCCTGGTCGTGCCACGCGATGAGATCGACCAATGGACCGACCTGTCCCCCCGGCAGGCCAGACACCTCGCCGAGGTCGCCCACAGGATCGGCAACGTACAGAAACGGCTGCTCGAGCCGCTGCGGATCGGGCTCATGATCGCAGGTTTCGAAGTTCCTCACACACATGTTCATGTAGTACCGATCAACTCGATGTCCGACCTCGACTTCTCTGAAGCCGACCCCTCCCCGGATCCGGCAGACCTCGACCGGCTGTGCGCGCAGATCGCTGAAGGGCTGACCACAGACAGCCGCCGAGGTACTGCCTCCTAGCAGGCCGCTCTCATGGCAGATCACCGGTGACGGTACACACGCCCACAAGATCAGAACCGAAGTTGAACACAAGCTCATCGCCGGGTGCCGCTCCGAACCGTGGGACAACAACCTCTTGTCGGTTTCCAACTCCAATCGTCGCGCGCAGTGAGAGTGTTTCATAGAGCGGGTCGCTGCCTACTAGTTGAACTCTGACCTGCTCGGCGGACCCAGTCCCGCCTTCGGGCAGTTCGACGACTCCGCGGGGCACCTTCAAGTCAAGGAGCACCGCTGTGGGGCCCAGGCAGCCGACAGTGGCCGCGCGGCCCACCGGGTCCTCGCACGGTCCGGTAGTGACCACATCAAGAGGGCGGAGATCCTCACTGACGACGCCGGCTCGCAGGCAACTGTTCTCAACGAACCCCTCAGGGCCGACGAACAGCACGTGGCCGCTCCCCGCGTACTGGAAGACGGTCGCCCCCAAGGCGCCCGGCGGATACGGGAAGCTGCCCGTGGGAGCGGTAGTGATCCGCTCAAATCTCGGCTCGTCCCCCGTTCGCACTGCCACCGCCGTCGACAGAGTGGCCGTGAGCGAGGCGTCGACTGCTGGAGGGCCTCCAACAAGGGCCGTTTCGCTCGAGGCCTCGCTGAGCGAACCGAAGTTGAGACGCCCGGTGTCGGGGGCATCGCCGCCGACGAACTCTGACCAGAACGCAACGCCGCCCGACACCAGAGCCACAAGAACCGTCATCGCTACAAACACTGAAATGATCCGGCCGTTGCGGGCAGCGCGGAGGTGCTCGCCGATGAGCCGCTCGTCAAGTTGTTCCTGCAGCGTCAGCGGGCCGAACACCTCCGCGCTCACGCCGCCGGAGATGAGGTCGCGCCAAGTTTCAGCCCGGGGCTCCGGCATACGCGCCAACAACGTCTCGAATGCTGCAGCGACCTCCTCGTTGAACAACAACATCATGGAATTCACACGAGCATGCTCAACAGGGTCCTCGATGTATGCGTAGACGTCTCGATCACCCGCCACCGCCAACAAGAACTCGTGTGCTCGGGCGTCGGATTCCTCATAGCTCCAGATGGGACCCTCCTCGACGGTCGGTACAACCCGTCGAGCCCTGCCAGCACGCATAAATCCAGACGTCGCGACGAAAGTGGCAGGCTTGGGGGCAGGTTCGGCCACTGGTGCGGCCGCTTCTTCAGGTGCTGCAGATGCTGCGGTTTCTGCCGGAGTCCCTGAGTCGGAGTCTGACGTCTCGTCGATCCCAGAAGAGTAGTGGCGAACCGCAAGTGTCCGGTGTCATCTCCCGCCGGGCAGAATATGTCGGTGGATCAAATGCGTCTGGTGTTGGCATCGGCTTCGCCGCGTCGTCGAGAACTGTTGCGTGGTCTCGACCTGGACTTCTCTGTTCGTCCTGCGGACATAGACGAGACGCCTCACCACGGAGAACCACCTGCCCACTATGTGAAGCGTTTGGCAGAAGAGAAGGCCGAAGCAGTCGCCGCGGTCGACGCGACCATTGTGGGGGCAGACACTGTCGTGGTCTTCGAAGGCCGAATTCTGGGTAAACCCGATGACCGTGCACATGCGATGGAAATACTCACACAGCTGGCGAACCGCACTCACGCCGTCTATACCGGCGTTGCGGTGATCGCCACATCAACCGACGGTGAACGCCGCGAGGCCTCAGCCGTCGAAACCACCAGGGTCACGATGGCGCCCGTGCCACCGGCGCGAATCGACTCTTTCCTCGACCTGGGCGATTACGCCGACAAAGCGGGCAGTTACGCCCTGCTTGGCGCCAGTTCGATATTCGCCGACCATGTAGAAGGATCAGTCAGCAACGTGGTCGGCCTCCCACTGCCGCTGTTGGATCGACTCTGCGCACGGATCGACGTTGATCTGCTCACTTTCAGAACACCTCGCTGAGACCCCCCGACAAACATGACAGACAACTCCGCAGCTCCGCCCCCGGTCTCGCTTCCGTCGGCATCCGAACCCCGTGGCGAGCCTCCTGTGGCTGTCGGCGAGTTCACTCCGGTCCGTATCGGAGGGCTGCGAGTCTGGCCTCCGGTCGTGCTCGCCCCGATGGCCGGGGTCACCAACGCCCCGTTCCGCACATTGTGCAGACGCTACGGAGCAGGGCTCTACGTAAACCAGATGATTACCGCGCGAGCGATCGTCGAGGGCAACAGAAAGAGTTTGAGGATGGCTTCGTTCGCTGCGGGGGAATGGCCTCGCAGCATCCAACTGTACGGAACTGACGCCTATTCGATGAGAGAAGCCACCCGTCGGCTAATCGATGAACAGGGCGTTGAACACATCGACATCAACTTCGGTTGCCCGATGAAGAAGGTCACGCGCCACGGAGGAGGTGCAGCCCTTCCCTGGAAGCGTTCGCTCTGCCGCTCGATTGTTCGCGCCACGGTCACCGCGGCAGGTGACGTGCCCGTAACGCTGAAGTTCCGTGTGGGGATCGACGACTCCACGACCACCTGCTTCGACACCGCTAGGATCGCCCAAGAAGAGGGGTGCAGGGCTGTGGCCCTCCATGCACGAACCGCAAAGCAGATGTACAGCGGAGCGGCCGACTGGCAGAAGATCGCAGAACTCAAGACAGTCGTGACCGAAATCCCAGTGTTGGGCAACGGCGATGTATGGGAGGCAGAAGACGCGCTCAAGATGATGCGCTGCACCGGCGCCGACGGCGTTGTCATCGGCCGCGGGTGCCTCGGCCGACCCTGGATCTTCGAGGACTTGGCGCGTGCCTTCGAAGGACGACCGGTCTCAGTTCGCCCCAACCTCGGCAAGGTTCTCGATGGCATGGTCGAACATGCAGAACTGCTCTGCGACTGGATGGGGGAACCATCGGCAGTACGCGACTTCCGTAAACACACGGGCTGGTACCTCAAAGGGTTCCCCATCGGTGGCGGGGTGCGAAGCAGACTCAATCAGGTGGGATCACTTGCCGAGTTGAGGTCGCTTCTCGACGGGTTGGACCGGACGCTGCCTTTCCCCAAAGGGGGTATGCGCATGGTTAGAGGGCACCACGGCACCGAAGGCAGTGTTCATCTGCCCCCCGGTTGGCTCGATCATCGAGACGATGAAGTCACCCTCGGCCCAGACGCTCAACAACTTGTGAACGGAGGCTGAACAGCTAGAAATCAATCCCCTTCCCAGCTGCTGCCCCTGAGCCACAGCGCGAGCCGTTCCCCCTGCTCGAGGGAAGGCCGACGCTGGTCGAAGCTTCTTTGTCGCCTGAGCGAACCGAGAGCGCTCCGATCGATACGGCTCTCACGAAACAATTCTGGGGTTCACGCGAAAGCATCAAGGCGCTCCAGCGCTTCAGACACGATCCGCGAGACCAGATCTTCGCAACTCGGCAGGTCCTCAACGACTCCCACGCACTGCCCGGCGGGCAGGATGCCGACCTCGAGTCGTCCCTCCACCATCGTCGCCCGCGTCAACATCGCGGCGTTGGCAGCCGTTGCAACCTGTGACCATGTGAGATTTTGGCGCTTCTTCATCGACAAACCCTCTTGCAACAAGTCTCGAAGCGAAGTCTCGGTGAGTTTGCGGAAGCGCAGGGCATTGAGCGCAGATCGAGGAAGTCTGAGTATGCCGGTGCGCTCCAGCGAGTCGATCACCCCGGTTCGGATGACGCGTTGAGGAGCACCGTCAATCGCAGTCGAGACCACTGTCTGAGTGACTGCAGTGTCCAGATAAACCGATTTCACCTCATCTGGTACTCGGCTGTTGGAGGTGAGCAGGAACCGCGTTCCCATAGCGATGCCATCGGCTCCCCACGCCAACGCCGCAGCCATGCCACGGCCGTCAAAAAACCCTCCGGCCGCGATCACCGGAACGTCTACAGCATCCAAGACCTGCGGGAGCAGCAGCGACGTGGGCACGACGCCGGCGTGGCCGCCTCCCTCACTTCCCTGACACAACACCGCGTCGACTCCCCATTCGGCGACCTTTTCGGCGTGGCGTCGAGCCCCGACCGTGGGCATCACCACTAGACCGTGGTCTTTGAGTCTCTTCACCATGTCGGGACGAGGAGCCTGAGCGAAACTGGCGACCTTCACCTGCTCAGAGATCAGATGGTCTACCCGCTGATCCACGTCAGCAGAATCGGTACGCAGATTCACGCCGAACGGCCGGTCGGTCCGCGATTTCACCTCAATGATCGCGGCCTTCATCTCCTCGGGAGTCATCGTGGCCGACGCCAAGATGCCCAAGCCACCGGCGTTGGCGGTGCCTGTGACCAACGATGGTCCCGCAACCCAGCCCATTCCCGTTTGGACTATCGGGTAGTCCACCCCGAACAGCGTGGTTGCACGCGTCTTGAGACGAGGATCGACATCAGAGGACGTCTCCGGATTCATGCGGCCACTCTAGAGGTCCAGCGGCATTTGCTGGGATCCAATCCCTGCACCTGTCCAAAGGCCGTGTGGAAGCACTGACAGAAACGCGACCGGGAGCTGAACCGGCGTAAAGTGAGGCACACGGAAGTTTCACCCAGAAAGGGGGCCACAGATGACTCGGCGACTCACTGAGTTCAGTCACGGCGCTGGTTGAGGCTGCAAACTCGCTCCCGGCGAACTGGCGCAGGTCGTGCGTCGATTGTCTGATACCGAAAGCCCCGATCTGTTGGTCGGGGCACTCAGTGGCGATGATGCCGCGGTGTGGCGCCTGAGCGACGACCGCGCCCTCGTCGTCACCGCCGACTTCATCACTCCAGTCGTCGACGACCCCTTCAACTGGGGTCAGGTTGCAGCCTCCAACTCGGTGTCCGACGTCTACGCCATGGGCGGCCGACCACTTCTGGCGCTCAACCTGGTCTGCTGGAACACCGACGAGTTGTCTGGCCGGCAACTCCAAGAAGTGCTCTCCGGCGGACACGACATCGCTAGGAGATGCGGCTTCGTCGTGGCGGGAGGACACACCGTCGACGACCCGGAGCCAAAGTATGGCATGGCTGTGGTCGGCGAGGTTCACCCGGACAGGATGCTCACCAACTCAGGGTTTCGTGCCGACCAGACGCTGATCCTCACCAAACCGCTGGGCATCGGCGTTATAACCACCGGTCTCAAGTGGGGACGCGCCAGCGCCGAGTCCGTAGCCGCTGCGGTCGCCTCGATGACTGCCACAAACGCCGCCGCCGCTGAGGTTGCTGTGAATTTCGGGGCCACTGGCGCTACCGATGTCACCGGTTTTGGCCTGCTTGGTCACGCGGGGCGTGCCGCTCAGGAATCCGGGGTCGACTTTGAGTTCATCGTCGACGACGTTCCGATAATTGACGGCGCCAAAGAACTGGCATCGTCTGGTGTCGTGCCTTCAGGCACCGCTCGCAACCTTAGTTGGATCAACGACCGGGTGAACCGGGCAGAGGGGGTCAGTGAACTTGACGCAACCATGCTGGCTGACGCGCAGACTTCCGGAGGACTGATTTTCGGAGTTGATCGTGCAACAACACCGCAGGTGCTCGAGGCTCTGTCGTCGTCGGGGCACACCGCCGCTGCCATCGGCGCCGTACACGAAGGTACCGGCCTGATCCATCTCAGCTCACGGGGTGTGTAACGCGGCGAGCGCACGCTCACATGAGCGTGCGCGAGATCTCAGTTACGCTCGAAAATGTTGGAGAATCCGCCAATAACGGATCCTTCGTCGTCGGAGCGGCCCGGCTGGAGGTTGGCCAGCACTCGGTCGGCGAGCCTGTTGAACGGCAATGACTGAAGCCAAACATCGCCCACCCCGCTGAGCGTGGCCAGAAACATGCCTTCACCGCCGAACACCATTGACTTCAAGTTGCCGGCCCGCTCAATCGAATACTGGATCTGAGGCTGGAACGCAACAAGGCAACCAGTGTCGACCCGCAGGGTCTCCCCCTGTAGACGTTTGCGCACAATTGATCCACCGGCGTGAAAAAATGCCAGACCATCCCCGGAAACGTCTTGGAGAATGAAACCCTCTCCACCGAACAGACCCGTACCGAACTTCCTGTTGAACGCAATATCGAGTTTGGTTCCTGCCGCAGCACACAAGAAGGCATCCTTTTGAGCCAGGATCCGACCGCCCACCGCGCTGAGATCGACTGGCAGGACCTTGCCCGGATATGGAGCAGCCATCGCCACTTTCTGGCGACCGGTCGGAGCGCTGTTGGTAAAATGAGTCAGAAATATTGATTCTCCGGAGATGGACCTCTTGGCAGCCGACTTCAACTTCCCCCAGCGGCCTTCATCAGCGTTTGAACCGTCACCCATTCTGGCTTCGAAGGTGATGCCCTGTTCGATGTACATCATGGCGCCCGCCTCCGCGACCACTACCTCACCGGGGTCTAGTTCAATCTCCACGAACTGAAGGTCGTCTCCGTAGATCTGGTAATCGATTTCGTGACTCTGCATGGTGGTCTCCTGTTGTTGATTGTCTGTTGGAGCGTCATCTTTGCACACGCAACAGTACCGGAGCGGGTATTCAGGCGCCTGAGGTTTGTTGCGGCTGAAATGCCACACGGTCCAAGACCATCGACACGGCCGCATACCGGGAACTCGCCACCGTCCAATTAGCCTGGATCCACCGGTGGGGTTGGGTTGTTGGTGTGTTCGCGTCCGCGGAAAAGGCCTCCTGATCTGCGATGATTGTGATGACAAATAGTCACTTTCACCGCAAAAACAGGAGGCACTTTTCGTGTCTGTATCATCGCGCAGGCTGGACCGGTTGGCAACGACGTTTGATCATGAGGGTCTGGTAGCCAACGTGGGTCTGGTTCTGGCTGCCACGTTGTTCGCTCGTTTGGGTTTGTCGGGGTTGATCAACCGGTGGGTGGACACTGGTTCGCCGAACCCGGGCCGCAAGATTTTGACTCTGGTGGCGGCGATGCTGGCGGGTGCTGCCCATATTGATCATGTCGACATTCTGCGGGCGGGGCGTGCTGGTGGCGTGTTGGGGTTCGCTCCCGCGGCGCCGTCGGCGGTGGGAACGTTTCTGCAGTCGTTCACGTTTGGTCATGTCCGTCAGCTCGAAGCGGTGGCCTCGCGGGTTTTGGCGCGGGCGTGGCGACTCGGTGCAGGCCCCGGCAGCGGCCCGTTGGTGGTTGATCTGGACTCCACGATCTGTGAGGTGCACGGCAAACACAAGCACGGCACCGCGTATGGTTACACCAAATTGTTGGGTTATCACCCGCTGCTGGCTGTGCGGGCGGGCACCTCTGAGGTGCTCGGAGCGCGGATTCGCAAAGGCTCTGCTGGGTCTTCGCGTGGTGTGCTGCGTTTCGTTGACGAGCTCGTAGCCAACCTCAAACGCGCGGGTGCGGTCGGGCCGGTCACAATACGCGCCGATTCGGGGTTCTGGTCTTGGAGACTGATCGACCGTCTCAACATCCATGACGTGAAATGGTCGATCACCGTGTCGCTCAACTCTGCTGTTCGCGCTGCGATCGAGGTACGCTCCGGCCAGAAACCGATACCTAGATGATTAGTTCCAAGGGGTCGGTGGTCGTAGGCGGTGAGGGATCGTGCGGGTCTGGGTTGGTGGGTGGTTTGGTTGTGCCAGATGGCTGCGGTGAGCGCGAGGAGTCGTTGCAGTATTCGTGCGGCGACGCCTTGTCTGGTGCGGCCGCGGTGGCGTTCTAGGCTGAGTTGGGATTTGAGGGTCCAGTTGACTGATTCGATGATCTGGCGCAGCGGTTTGAGGAACCGCTGAGCGGGCCGGGGTGGTTCTGTTTTGGTGGCGGGCCCGATCAGTTCGATGCCCGCGGCGTTGAGTTCGTCCTCGAAACCGGCTCGCCGGTAGCGGTTGTCAGCGATGAGGGTCTGGCCTGGCCGGGCGATGTCGGCGTGGGCGATCATGTCCAAACAGGTGTCGCGTTCGTCTGTTTTGGCGCCGGTGAGCGCGTAAGCGACCGGCAGTCCCGAAGGTGTTGTGATGAGATGCAGGCGCAACCCCCAGAACCACCTTGAGTGCGACGCGCAGTAACCGTAGGCGGCCCAACCCGCCAAATCAGAACGCTGTACGGTGTCGCGGCTGCGTCCGCACTCCACCGGAGTCGAGTCCACCAGCCACACGTCGTCGTGAAACGACGGGCAGTCCCGGGCCAACGCACCCAACACATGTTTCATCAACTCGCCGCTGCGGCGCAGACGCTTGTTGCAACCGGACCGCTGCGGCAGATACGGAAACCACGGCTTCAAATGCGCTGTCGCGTAACGGATGAACCGGGCCTCGGAATCGAACCCCGACAACGCCGACAACACCGCCAAAGTGACCAACTCCGCGTCCGACAACCTCGGCGCTATCCCCACAACAGGCCGCTGCGGCAACCAATGCGGATTTGACGCCAACAAATCGTCGATCCGCACATACAGTGCAGTCACGAGGGTGTCCAAGTCCGGGTTCATACCAAGGTCCTCCAAGGATCAGGGTCTTGTGGAAAACCCCGAGCATGGACACCCTCACCCCCCAAATGGTGGACCCCACCCCTTGGAACTACTCGTCTAGTTGGCGCACATGACCCCACGTGAAGGACCGCAGCCACGTTCCCAGAGTCGACGGCACCGACACCACAAACGGCAGCACCGCACCAGCGGAGCCTGCCCGCAGCCTGTCAGCGTCGTCGATGAACGAGCCCCCCACCAGCATCGACGCCACCACCGACAACGCCTTCGCGCCCGACCCCCGCCCCGACCCCGGCGGGCGCACCACCTCATCAACCAACGCCTCCAACCCGAGGCGCTCCATCACCGTGCCCGCCAACAACAAACCCGCATCAGCCACCAAAGACCCCTCATCGAAACGAACCTCCACCCCATCAATCCCACCAGATACGCTGCTCACAGGAAGTGCCTCCCCACATGTTTGAAATGCCTGCCACTCACAACAGCATTCTCCCATGTCAAGAAGCCTTTTCCGCGGACGCGAACACACCAACAACCCAACCCCACCGGTGGATCCAGGATTAGTGCCCTGGAGTTCGCCGAATTAGTCGGAGCATGCCATCCACCTTCGACGGTCCTCCGGCACGAACTCCGAAGCCCGTCGACCACGAGCAAGCACGCGTATTGCGTAGCCAATCAACCCGCCAAGCGCGACGCCCCACCCCGCCAGGATGTAGCCAAGGTGTGTCATGTGCCTGTCCCCCCAATACGGGCTTCAGCTCTTCGTTCCACTATTGCAACTTCGAGCTGCCTGACGCTTTGCTCCCGCTCGAGCCAGCCGAGCCGGAAGCGATGAATCATCGCCCAGGTGAAGTAGAGCGTCCAAACGACGACGCCAACCACAAGGGTGAACAACGTCATGTCCTCGAGCCTCCCGTCGCGAATCGACGACTGCTGATGGAGAGTGCGGTTCGCCCACCATTCCACCGACCGATTGACGATCGGGAGATTGACCGCAGCGATGAGCGCCACCACTGCCGCTCGGGTTGCGACAGCGTCCGCCTCGCCACCAATTGACCTGACGGCGAGGTACCCGATCATCATCAGGAGCAGAATGAGGGTGGTCATGAGCAAGACGTCGCCCCACTCCCAGTAGGTGTTCCAAGTCGTCCGGGCCCAGATCGAACCCGTTGCGAGCGTCACAGCACAGAAGAGCACCCCAACTTCCGCGGCGGAGTGTGCCACGATGTCCCACCACACGGACCGCTTCCATAACCACATCACTGAACCGATCGCAGTGGTAAGGAAAGCGACGTAGGTGAGCATCGCCGATGGCACGTGCACGAACATCAATCGAATTGAGTCGCGCATCAGGTCATCTTCGGGAACGACCAAGAATGACAGAAGCGCTAGGGCGAGCATCCCCACGCCAACTGTCGAGCCCAGATACCTCGTGGTGCGTGACCCTGTGCTCGCCGGTGCAGGTCTCTCTTGCCCCATTACATCTCCTCGGTTCACGGCTCTCCTTGATAGGTTCAAGGACTCGCAACTACGTGGGTATGCTAGCTAGACGAGCGATGTGGAACGACTCGGCGGTGCCAAAGCTACCTATGGTGGATCGATGCGATATCGATTGCCAGGTTCAAGTCCCGAGAACTCATCCGAGCTGCCGTTTGCCCAGTCGATTCTCATCGACAGTTCTCTGGGGGGCTCGCCTACACCGAACCCGAAGAACAGAACAGCCGACGCGGACTGGCCTTGGAACGTGCCGAGCTGCACATCACGACGCTGGACGTGTGTTCCTGCCGTGACAAAGACCGCGGCCCCAGCCGAACTCGGGTGGTTACTTAGTTCGATCTGCAGCCAGGCAGCATCGGTTACGCCGGTGTTGCGATGGTACGTGAGCCCATCACGTGTGTTGACCTCCAACAAGTCAACGTCCCCATCGCGGTCGAGGTCTGAGTAGAACAGCCCCTTGCCTTCGCGCGTGTCTGCGAAACCAACCGAATCGGATACTTCAACCCACCGGTGACCATCTCTTCGCCAATATCGCGACGCGTCGGTGGCCCAGATCGACCACTCCGGAGGCGTCTCAGCGGTCAATGCGGAGGCCAAGATCCCATTCGTCATCGCCAGATCAAGGTCACCGTCGAGGTCAAAATCCTGCGCAACCGCTCCCCACCCCCAACCGCCATCCCGCAATCCTGCGAGGTCGGTGGCATCTTCGAACGCCCCGGACCCGTCATTGACGTAGAAGCGATTCCCGCTGCACCCGGAGACACCAGGTCCTGTCGAGTCCCCGCACGCAATAGACGTCACAAACCAATCGAGGTCTAGATCCCCGTCGAGGTCCGCGACGATTGCCCCCATTCCCGCCTCGTCGGTACCAACACCGTTGACGTCGGTGACATCTTCATACGCGCTGTCGTCAGCTACGAGGAGGAGAGCACTCGTTCGGAAGTCGGAAGTCAAGGCCAAGTCCAGCCGTCCATCACCGTTCAGATCGCCCCAGACCGGCGAGAAGATCGCCATGTGGCTGGTGTCGATACCGGTCTCAAGCGTGATCTCGCGGAAATTCCCGTTGCCGTCATTCTCGAGAATCGCACTATGGCCATCGGAGAGCCGGGGTGGTGCGGCGCCGAAGTTCACCATTGGACCCTGTTGCCACCGCCCAAGAAACAGATCGAGGTCACCGTCTTGGTCAGGGTCGTACGCCATCGCCGAGAAGGTGTAGTTGGGGCCATCCGGTACCGTTGACGCCGCAATGCCCCGCTGCGCTCCTTCCTCCGCGAATGTACCGTCTCCTTGGTTGACGTAGAGAAGGTCGGTGGAGTCCGTGAGCGAGCCGGCGAACAGGTCGAGGTCGCCGTCGCCATCGATGTCGAACCAGAGCGCTCCGCCATCCGCCCCCATGGCGTCGACCCCGGCGCTCGCACCCACATCGTCGAACTCGAGACCGCAGCGGCTCTGCATTAGAGCGTTGGGTAGCCCGACTCTCGGCAGATAGATGTCGTCGTATCCGTCGCCATCCACGTCCGCTATGGCGGCGCCACCCGAGAGGACACCGATGGACTCCCTGACCTGCCGATCGAATTCCGCACCGCTCGACGGCGACTTGTCGAAGTCGATACCGTTCCATTGTGGGAGCGCAAGGCCAACCGATTCTGTTGCATCCTCGAACAGTCTTGTGACAGCGGGCGTCTGGGGTTGAGTCTGACCCTCACATGTGGCCGAGGGCAGCGAGAGCACGGCGACCGGTCCTTCGCCACTCTTTAAGGCACACGCCGAAACCATCAAACTCAAAATGAAAGCGAGCCGGAGCGTTCCCCCTTGGCGCAGCATCGGAGCAATGTAGTGCTGAATCGCCCGGATTTCATGCATGCTTGAGGGTTAGGGACTCTGTTCGATCACGAGGAATCTGAAGGTTGACCTGGCCGATCTCGGTCGTTACCCCCTTCGGCGACACGCCGTTGCGGCTGTTGCCCGACCCGCGGCCCTCCACGGTGTTACGTTCATAGCCAAGATGTTCTGTCGTCTCGACCTCGAGCCCCGTCTGCAGGACCTGGCGCACCAGCCCGGTGAGCAACCCACCATCGTCGGTGAGCTCCACCCCTTCAGCACGAGCCCGGTCAACAAGCAACCGCGCCCAATCTCTCATCGCTGACTCATCGGGCAACGCGTTCGCCGACACAACCGGCAGATTCTGAGCCGGTCCTCGGAGTGTTCGGTGACGCTGCGATACAGCTTCAGCACCTTGGCAATCTCTCGACGGTGCTCAACGAAAGAATCGCTCCGATTCGTCGCGTGACCGTCGTGGTAGAGCAGGTGGCCGCCGCGGCTTCCGCTGGGGATCTGCAACTGAACCATCGAGTGCATCGGGTCGTAGAGGTCAAGGAGCTCCGGCAACTTCGCCTGGAGTTCGCCGAGCCGCTCCGTGAGAGTCACTCGTGACCGGCGGCGCTCGACCATGCCCCGAGCCGAATCGTCGCTCGCGGATTCGGGTTCGTCGATTCCCTCGTCACGGCTCTCATCGAGGCCATGCGCGGCCTCGTAGAAAGCTTCGTGCTCGAAACCGAGGCGCACGTACCGATGGGAGGGGGTCGTGCGCTTCACGTAGTTCCACAGCTCGAAGAGGATCGGCGACGAGAGCCAGAGTCGGTCCAGCCAGGGATTGCGGTCAACGGCCTGTCGGACCCACCTGTTGCTGACGTCGGCGTCGAGCGTCGTGTACAAGACCGGGTGGCGCTCTTCGAGCACTTCGAGCAGGCCGACGACTTGATCCTGGTGCTCACTGTCCTCGACCCGGTAGAGCGTGTCGTCGAGACGACGCAGTTGAACATGCTTTGGGAAGAGCGAATCCATTTCTGGTGTGGCGCTGCTGTGTCGAGCCGTCTCCAACATGTAGGTCTTGAGCAGCTTGCGGTTCAGCTTGCCGTCTTCGAGTTCCTCGACCGTGGGCTCGGTGTAGCCCTCAAGGTGATCGACGAACTCCTCTCGCGAGTCCAGCGGAGGCAGGTATCCGGGGGCCGTCGCCATAGTCCGGCAATCGTAGGCGGTTTTCTTACGTGTCACCCGATTTCTTCACCTTCCCAGCGCGGACAGCCGATACAGGTCGCGGCATCAGTCGTTCGGGTGATAGCGCCTCGCCCGTGTACGTCCCTCGGCGTATGCGACGCCTGCCAACACAAGGTTGTTCAGTAGGTCCCGAACCACCGTCATGGGTTCTTTGAGCAGTTCGGAGTCCTCAAGGGTGGAGATGCTGCCCCGTCGGTGCATCTCGCCAAGAAGCATCTGTTGCTGTCTGCTTCGCGCCTGCATTCCAGTGGCGCCGGCACGGAGCACGACTTCCTCAGACAGCACATAGCGGGCACCGCCCCGGACACCGACCCGAGTCAGAAGACCCTTGGCGGTGGCTCCGGCGAGCACTGCGTCGACATCGGCTGAGGGCATCAGAGTCCGCAGACTTCGCGTTGCCACCATTCGCGTACCGTGAGGCCTTCATCCCAGTTCTCATCGAGCCAGGCTTCGAGTTCAAGCCGGACTTCCTCGGCGGCAGGGGTGCTCATTGGTTCGTTTCCGATCAAGCGGGCAGAGGTGTGTTCAGGTAGCTGACGTTGTCCAAGAGAATCTTCTTTCGGTCCGACGGGTCGAAGCCCTTGAGTTCAACCACATAGTCGAGCGGGTGGGGCAGTCCTTCGATGTGGGGCCAGTCCGAACCGAAGATGACATGGTCCGGACCCATGAGTTCGGTGACCTCGTCGACATCGTCCTCCCAGAACGGATTCACCCACACATTCTCCTTGAAGGTGTCGATGGGGTGGTCCTTGAACCAGCTGAAGCTCTTCCTGGCCGTCTGGTCGAACTTGCGGAACATCGGCGCCAGGAAGTCCGAGCCGTTCTCGACGCTGGCCACCCGCACCCGGGGGAAACGATCGTAGAGCTTCTCGAACACCGACTGGATCAACCAGTCCTGAGCAGCCCGTTCAATAGCGAAGCTGGCCAGGCTCGGTCCCATGTACCCGCCGTTGCGACTGAGCGAACCTGCGGTGAACTTGGTGTCGGCCGCATAACCCATCGACGAGTAGCCGCTGGCTGCCGCATGTACGACAACGGTGATTCCGGCTTCGTTGACGGCCGACCAGACAGGGTCGAACGTCGCAGAGAACGGGGAGATCTTGCCGGTTGCGACCGTGACCGGCGCGGGACGGATGACAACCACCCGAGCACCGAGCCCCACAACCTTCTCAACCTCGGCGGCTGCAGCGGCCGGATCACCGAGACAGAGGTACGGCGCACCGAAGATCCTGTCTTGGTAGGCATAGCCCCAGTCTTCGAGAAGCCAGCGGTTGAAGGCCTGCATCATCGCCGTGCAAGCCTCGATGTCGGTTCGGATCAGTTCCTCGTAGAGCACCCCGAGGGTCGGGAACAGCCAGACCCCCGACAGCCCCTGCTCGTCGATCACCTTCACCCGGGCTTCGGCGTGCATGTAGTAGTCGGGAAGGGGCTCACGCGCTTTGAGCATCTCCGTCGGCGTCCTGCCGTCGGGATTTCCCTTGAAGAAGGCGTTGAGCGCACCGGGCATCGCCACGGGGTCCCATGTCGGGTTGACCACCGCATGGGAGATCGTCCCGCCGACGAGGTTGTACTTGCGCCCGTTCATCTCGACCCACTGCACGATCCGTGGTTGCATCTCTGCTGGAACATGACGGGTGAAGGCGTCGAGCGCCTCGTAGTAGTGGTTGTCGGCGTCGAAGGGCCTGTAACCGAGATTCTCTGAAGTCATTGCCTCTCCCCGCGGTGTTCTATGCGGTGTTCTGCGCTGTTGGAGATGGTAGCGCTAGGAGACTGCAGAGCACAGTTCGGCTCGCTTCGATCGCGAACGCCGCGCGCAGCGCTAACTTGTGTAGCTGTGTCCAGCACTGCGCAACTTCAGGCAAAACCCTTCGTTCGAGGCGCCAAGGTCAAACTCGTCGATGACATACCCGGCTACCCGGCCGGCAGCACCGGGAAGATCGCAGTGGCCAACGGTTTCGCCTGGACCCGCTACTGGGTTCGCTTCGACGACGGCAGGGCTGTCGGGCACGTAGACCACCACTCTCTGGTGAAACGCGGCGACTACGACGACTTTCTGGCGGCCCGTACACGCGAAGAACTCGAAGCCGTGGAGGCGGCAGAACAAGCCGCGAAAGCAACTGCCGAGGCACCCGATCCCGCAGAGGCTGCCGCCGTCGGCGCAGGCGCTTCAGGCGGTGCCGTCCAGGTCAACGGGGTGACGATCCCCCAACGGCTCCTCGACATGAGCGCCGCGGCACGACAACGCCTCGGCGCCTGATCCGCGCCCGGCGCGGAGCAAACCGAACCGGCGGATCAGCGGACCCGGGGCTTGATCCTCCTGTTGCCGCCGAACGAGTCGACACCCGCCGACATGGCTGCCTTGTCGAATCCGGTGGTGAGGATCGCCGGCGCGACCGAGATGGCGTTGAGACGGCCCATGTCGTTCGCTGCCCAAATGGCACGCAGCGTTGCCTGTACCGCCCAGGGTGACTGCGAAGCGATCGCCTCGGCTGTCCAAGCGGCTCTCAAGAGCAGTTCCCCGGCAGCGCACACTTCGCTGACCAAACCGATCCGCATCGCCGTGGCCGCGCTCATCCTCTCATGGTTGCCCAACAACGAGATCCGCAGAATCTCCCCGAGGGGCATCCGCTGGCGCATCTTCATCGGCTCGTACACCGCAGCCATCCCGTAGGTCACGTGCGGGTCGAAGAATGTCGCGTGCTCCGCTGAGATGATCACGTCGGCCTCGGCCAGCATGTAGAACGCTCCGCCGGCGGCCATCCCGTTGACCGCGCAGACCACCGGTTTCCAGAGGTCGCACGACTTGGGGCCCAGGTTGTCGCCGGGGTCGTCGTACATGAAGTTGTTGGAGGTGCCGTACAGCCCGGGCGAGTCGTCCAGAGCTGTGAACTCGCCTTCGTCGCGGTCGATGCCGACGCAGAACGCCTTCTCCCCCGCCGCGGTCAGAACAACCGCGCGAACTTCGTCGTCACGACGGAAGGCCTTCCAGGTGTCGTGTATTTCCCGTTCCATTGTCGGGCTGAAGGCGTTGTAGGCATCGGGGCGGTTGAGCGTGACCCACCCGACATTGTCGCGAATCTCAACGATGATCGTCTCATAGGAGTCATAGTCAGTGGTCATGGCATTGCCCTTCGTAGGTTCAACGTTCTTGTTCGGTCGTGTTCCGCTCGGCGAGCCAACCCAGCACAGCATCGGCGACCGCGGCGGGTTGTTCGGGGAGCAGTGCGTGGCCGGCGTCGGGGACCATCACCATTGATGCTCGGTCCCCGATGGTGAGGCCGCTGAGTTCACCCGTTGAGTTGCCTATACCCCGAGGCTCAGGCGCTATTGCGTGATAACCGGCCGCAGCCAACCGACTCGACAACAGATCGAAGTCGCTCGCGCCGCGGCCGAGCGACGGGATCAGCACCACCGGGGGGCCCTGGCCGTTCTCTTTCACCTCGATTGTGCCTGCGGGGCCATCGACCGTGGTCTGGTTGTGTTGCGCTGGTTCGGTTGGGGCCATATTCGTCGATTCTGGATTGTCTTGGGATTCTGGCATGCCCATGGATTATGGCGACCGGTGGATTCTGGCGACCAATCAAACAAGGGTACGGTGTGCGGTCGTGGGAATCATCTTAGGGATCTGCGGCGGCTCGGGAGCAGGAAAGACGACTCTCGTCAACGAGTTGATCCGCTGTTTGGGCCGGGACCGGACCTCGCCTGTGGCCTTCGACTCCTACTACCGCGACTTGTCGCACATCACTATGGCGGAGCGGACGGAGGTCAACTATGACCACCCTGATTCTCTCGACCACGAGTTGTTCATCAAGCACCTGCAGGACCTCCGCTGCGGCCGCTCCGTCGAGATCCCCGAGTACGACTTCGCCACCCACACACGCACCGGCGAAGCAACGGTGGTGCAACCCAACGAGATCGTCGTCCTCGACGGCATCCTGTTGTTGAACTTCAAAGCGATGAGGGCTCTCATCGATCTGGCGGTATTCATCGACATCGACGAGAAGGTGCGGCTCGAGCGGCGAGCGCAACGCGATGTGCGTGAACGCGGCCGGGATGCGGCTGATGTACACCGCCAGTTCTGGGCGACTGTCGCTCCCATGCACGACAGATTCGTGCAGCCGTCAGCGAAACACGCCGACCGGGTGGTCACAGTCGATGAACGTCTAGAAACCGTCGCCCGTGAACTGGCAGCAGAAATTACTGCCCTGCAGACCCACGCTGGATAGGCTCCCGACGGCCCGTGCAGTTCTCTCTCATGCCCTCACTCTCGCCTTCGGCTCGCAAGAGCATCACCCTCATCTACAACTTTGCCGAACGCGAGTCGAAGTCCCGTTACAAGCGCAGCGTGCTCGGTTGGTTCTGGTCCTTTCTCAACCCGCTGGTCACCGTGGGAGTCTACTGGTTCGTGTTCGGCGCGGTCTATGGGGCCGAAGCTCCTGAAACCAGCAACCACAACGCCGAGAGCTTCGGCTTGTACCTCTTCACGGGCCTCATCATCTGGACCTTGTTCACAGGCCTGGTCGACGGTTCAATGGAATGGTTGAGCTCGGTGAGCGACTTGCGCAAGAAGATCTATTTCCCGACCGAGACGGCTCTGCTCGGCGGCGCCGCCTCGAACCTTGTGCAGACCACCCTGGAAGCCGTGGTGCTGCTGGTCATCATGGCAGTGCTCTCCAACATCGGTTGGACGCTCGTGTTCCTGCCGGTTGCCATGGCGCTCACGTTGGGATTCGGTCTGGGACTCGGATTCATCGTGTCGGTGCTCAACGCCCGCTACCGCGACGTCAAGTATCTGGTCGGCATCCTGCTGAACGTGACATTCTTCTCGGTGCCCATCGTCTACACACCGGAACTCCTCGAACGCGAAGACGTGCCGGAGATCGCTCGACCCCTTGTGGAATGGAATCCTGTGGCCCTGTTCATCGAGATCTCCCGTGATGCCGTCTATTTCCTGCAGGTCCCGCTCTGGAATCGATTCCTGGCGGCGTTGGCCTGGTCTGTCACAGCCTTCTCGATCGGCTGGGTCTTCTTCCGCAGGCAGAGCATGTCGATCAGCGAGGAACCGTGAGCATCGGAGCCATCAATGTCGACGCTGTCTCAAAGCGCTTCCGCCTTGAACGCAACCGTCCGAGTTCGCTCAAAGAAGCGATCCTGCGGATCGGACGAACCCGCGACACCGACGAGTTCTGGGTTCTTCAGGACATCAACCTTGATATCGCCGCGGGTTCGTTCTTCGGCCTCATCGGCCACAACGGCAGCGGTAAATCGACATTGCTCCGCCTCATGGCTGGAATTCACCGACCGACACTCGGCTCAGTCGAAGCAACGGGCCGCTTGTCGGCACTGCTCGAGCTGGGGTCGGGATTTCACCCTGATCTGACGGGCCGCGAAAACGTCTACCTCAACGGGGCCATGCTCGGGTTCACCCGCAAGCAAATGACCGCATTGATGGACGACATCATCGAATTCAGCGGGATCGGCGATTTCGTCGACGAGCCTGTCAAGATCTATTCGAGCGGCATGTATGTACGGCTCGGGTTCGCGGTGGCGGTCAACGCCGACCCCGACATTCTGCTGGTTGATGAGGTGATCGCTGTCGGCGACGAAGAGTTCCAACGAAAGTGTTGGAGGCACATGGACATGCTCCGCGACAAGAACACAACCATCGTGCTGGTTTCACACAGCACCGAACTGATGGCCGAGTGTGATCAAGTCGGCTGGCTCGATCACGGCAGGCTGGTCAAGGTCGGTGCTCCCGACGATGTGGTCTCGGTCTACTTGGCGAACGTCGATTCGACCGACAACACGCTGCACACCCGCAACAATTGAGCCCGTTCGGTTGTGGGCGGAGCCCGTCAACGATTGTCTGGCCGGCCGCGACTCCGAGTGCCCGCAACAACTGGGCCCGTTCGGTTGTGGGCGGAGCCCTGGGCCCGGTTCGGGCCCGTCAGCCCGCAGCGCTGTCGGCCACTAGCCGGCGCAGGGCATCGTGGTGCAGTCCGACACCCTGTGGGACCACCGGATCGCCTGGTTCTGGCAACTCGCAGTCCATCAACTTCGACCAGTCGTCGATCTTGGCTGTGAGCGGGCTGTCCAGTTGTGCCACAAGTGAACGGAGCTTGGCCTGCTTCGAGCAGACAATCGACGGAGTGCCGCTTCGTGCAGCAATCACAACAGGGTGGTAACGGCTGCTGATCAGCAGACGAGCGGAACGGATTCGATCCACCTGGCCGTCGACATCGGGCCCCAGAATCTCGGTGTCCTGCCGAATTCGCGGAGCAAGAAGCTGCGCGTACTCCCGGTCGCGGCCGCCGCGGAAACAGGTCAGGGCAATCGATGCGCCGACACGCTCGGCGAGCGCGCCGAGCGCTGCAGCGACCAGCGAAGGATCCTCTGTTGTGAGACGACGGCCGGCGGGGCGCAACCGCCCGGGGGCAACGTCGGAACCGATGGCCACGACGATCTCCGGTCGCCGTTCCAACCCTCCGAGCTCCAGACCGAACACCAGGTCGGCGCCGACCGCAGCCTCCACACCAGCAGCCGCCATCGCCAGAGCCGATGCGGAATCGCGTACCACCACGGTTGCTCTTTGAAGCACGGTTCGCAGCATCCGTCGCGACCAGGCGCGTCTCAAGGGTTCGGCGCCCAGTCCCACACCGGCCACCGGCTTGCCGCGCCTGCGCAGACGCAGCGGTCCCAGCAGGTGTCCCGGCAGGCTCCAGATGCTGCTCCAGTCCTGAATGATCCCGCCGGGGCCGACGCACACGCCATCGATCGGCGCTCCCCGACCACGCTGGTCGGACATGATGCGGCACCACCCCCGCGGCCCCCAAGCCACGGTCTCCACGCCGTGCAGGACGGACGTGGTTTCAGGATCCCGTGAGACGACCACCGGGACCGCGCCGGCTGAACGCAGACAGTCGACCACAGCAGATATCAGCAGTTCGTCACCGATGTTGCCCGCGCCTGACCAGCCGCAGACCAGGATACGGGGACCGGTGCCAACACCTGGGTCGGGCACGCTCGCGATCATGAGGCGGACGCTAGCGCCACTGCTAGCGTTGTTCGCCCATGGACGAGACCATTGGACCCCGGCTCAGCGTCGTCATGCCCTGCTACAACGAGGCCGGGACCGTCGCGGAGATGGTCAAGCGGGTGCTGGCGAGCCCTCACACGGCGGAACTGGTAATCGTCGATGACGGCTCCACCGACGGCACCCGCGAGCTGCTCGACAGCTTCGACGACTCCCGGGTCCGAATCCTGTTGCAACCCGACAACCGCGGCAAGGGGGCTGCGATTCGGCGTGGTTTCGAGGCCGCGTCGGCTGAGTTCGTGATCGTCCAGGACGCCGACCTCGAATACGACCCGCGCGACTACGACATCGTGCTCGAACCTTTGCTCAACGGTTCTGCCGATGTGGTTTACGGGAGCCGCTTCCAGTCGGGTCGTCCCCGCCGGGTCCTGTACTTCTGGCATTCCGTAGGGAATCGGTTCCTCACCCTGCTGTCGAACATGTTCACCGATTTGAACCTCACCGACATGGAGACCTGTTACAAGGCTTTTCGCACCGAAGTGGTCCAAAGCCTTGATCTGCGCGAGGATCGGTTCGGCATTGAACCCGAGATGACCGCGAAAGTCGCCGCAGCAGGTTGGCGTATTTGGGAAGTTGGAATCTCCTACTCCGGCCGAACTTACGCTGAGGGCAAGAAGATCAATTGGCGTGACGGTGTCGCAGCCCTGGGCTGCATAGTGAAGTACGGGTTCCTGACACGTCGGAACCGACGCCGGTCAGCAGCGCAACCCTGAGAGAAGCAGCACACCCTGAGAGAAGGGGTGAGCGGTTAGAATCGGGGCTGCCCCTGCGGCACGCGCCAGGCCGAGTCACGACACGAAGAGAGAACCAATTGAGATTCTCGCGATCATTGATGTGTTGTCTGCTTGTCGTCTGTTTGACAGCTTCGCCGGTTCACGCCCAAACCGGCGGGGAAAACGATTCTGAGGGCACGAACCCGGACCGAGTCGTGCTCAACGGCGGTGGTTTCGGACACGCTGTCGGGCTGAGCCAGTTCGGGGCTTACGGACGCGCCCTCGCAGGGCATGCCTACGACGAGATCCTTGCGTTCTATTACGACGACACGACCCTTGGACCGATCACTGGTTTCAAGGAGTTCGGCCCCGCCTCAATTCCCGAAACCATCGACTTCGACGTCGGTGTCCGACAGTTGATCGCGATCTCCACTCCGTTGGACGAACTCGGTCCCGAAGAGTGGGAGTTGTCCGTTGAAGTCGCCGGAGAAGTGATCGGGGTCAGCTCATTGCCTCTCACCACCCACTACGACGGAGCCCGCTGGCACGCCGAGTACACCGACAAGCCGACCGGCGTCACCACCGACGTCTGCGACAACGACTCGCGCTGTGAGAACACAGTCCTCGAGGTGGCCCAGACAGTCGGCACAAGAGCTGTGGTCGAAGAGTTCGAGGACGGCCCGAACCTCGGCTCATACTTTGGCGGACGTTACTCCCTGTGGCCCGCAAGCGTGGCTGTGGACGGTGTGCAACCCGATGACTGCGGTGCGGGACTTCAGTTCTGCATCACCCATTCACGAGCCAGACCAATCCCGGAGGGAGGCCTCAACGTGCTGATCGGCGTCCGAGAGTCGGTCGCCGTCGCCACTCCGTTGGACGAACTCGGGCCAGGTGAATGGGAGCTCACCGTCGAGGCGGGTGGGCAGACGGTCGGGGTCAGCTCATTGCCTCTCACCGCCCACTACGACGGAGCCCGCTGGCACGCCGAGTACACCGACAAGTCGACCGGCGTCACCACCGACTTGTGCGACAACGACTCGCGCTGCCTGAACACGGCCCTTGAAATTGTTCAGACAGTCGGCACAAGAGCTGTGGTCGAAGAGTTCGAGGACGGCCCGAACCTCGGCTCATACGCAAAAGCCCGCTACTTGTTGCATCCAGCCTCGGTCTCGCTCAACGGCAGTACACCCGACCGTTGCGGAACCGGTCGCAAGTTCTGCGTGGTCGTCGCCCATCTCGACATGGAGAAATACCTCTATGGACTCCAGGAAGTGCCCACCCACTGGCCGATGGAAGCGCTTAAAGCGCAAGCAGTGGCGGCACGCAGTTACGCGGCGGCCACGATCGTGGAGCGTGCCGCGAGCAGGGACTGGTTTGACGAGCCCTTCAACCTCTACGACTCGACCAGCGACCAAGTGTTCACGGGTTGGGCCAGGGAATCGGGTTGTGCCTGGCACTCATGGTGCGACGCGGTGGACGCGACCGCAGGCGAAGTAGTCATATACCAAGCCGAGATTGAACCCGCCGAAGACACACCACAGAACGACGACAGCGGGACTGCCTCCCGTTCCGAACCTCGGATCGCTCAAACCTTCTACTCATCAAGCAACGGTGGACACACAGCCAAACCAACCGACATCTGGTCGGGTGGCAATGACCTGCCGTTCTTGGCGCCCAAACCGGATCCCTTCGACGCAGCCATTGATCCGGAAACAGGTCGCCGACACAATCCCAACGCCGATTGGACACGTTCCTATTCCGTTTCGGAGTTGATGCGTTGGCTCAACGACTACACGGCCCGCGGCGAAGAACCTCTGAACATCCGCTCCTTGCGAGGTATTGACATTGAGGATGCGCCTTTGTCGAGGCATGTCAATTTCGCCAAGGTCACGATCCATGAAGAAGACAGGTCAATAACACTGCTGCGAGACGGAGAACCCTACGGCGCATGGTTGTTCTATGCGATTCTCAACGGTTGCCGAAGGTCTCAAGGCTGTCATCCCCCTGTCAGTTCCCAGTTCTCCATCGAATGGCCCACCGGATATGAGCCTGAAGATGATTCTGAGGACACGCCAGAAGAATCTCTTGATGAGAGTCCGGAAGAGACGCCCGAGCCGGCGCCTGTCATCGAATTCAGCGACATCCTTCCCACCGACTACTTCTATGAACCAGTCGTCTGGTCGGTGAGCGAGGGTCTGACTTCAGGGGTGACCGAGAAGACGTTCGAGCCCTTTGATCAGGTCAACCGGGCTGAGTTCGCCGAAATCCTGTGGCGTTTCGAGGGAAGCCCAACCCCGAACAATCGCACAGACTTCGAAGACGTCGCCGAGGATGCGCCCTATCGCGATGCTGTCGCCCTGCTTTCGAGCCAAAGTTACAACGTCGTCAATGGAACCTCTCCGACAACGTTCTCACCCGACATGCCCGTGACGAGGGCGCAGGCATCCACTTTCCTCTGGCGCTTCGCGGGGAAGCCCGTCGAGGACGTCGGTACAACCTTTTCAGACGTTGGTGAGAGCTACTACTACAGCGACGCGGTCCGTTGGATGCTCGAGCATGGAATCACGACTGGAACCTCCCCAACGACGTTCTCTCCCCACAACCCATTGACACGAGCGGATGTCGTCACTTTCGTGTGGCGCCTCGCCGCACTCCCGGAGGCATTCAGCGCGTCGCTCCAAGCTTTCCTTCCCCCCAATATGCGAGAACAGCCAAACACCTGACGCCTGGCGCCGGCGACCGTGTGAGCGGCATCTTTCGTCGACGGCGCCGGTAGGTTCCTACGATGCCGTCCGCGCGCCGCGCACGCCTCGCCCATCGCCTGTACGAGGTGGCGGCGACGGCGTTGCACCAACTCGGGGAACGCCGAGCGCGCCCGTTGGACCAACGACTGCAGACAGTGATCGGCATTTCCGCAGCAATCGGCGTGGCCGGCGCCACAGTATGGGCTTGGCAGTCCACTGAATTGACATTGGCTGAACTGTCCTGGTGGCCCTTGGGCGTCGCATTTTTTTTGACCGCTCCGGCGAGCCTGGGGTTGAAATCGGCGGAATATCAACTCTCGGCCCGCATCGCTTCGCAAAACCCCTCCCAAGCTCGGAGTTTGAGAGTCGCCGTCGTATCGTCGTCTGCCAATCTGCTGCCTTTGCCGGGATCAATGATCGTTACTGTCCGATCCCTCTCAGAAGGAGGCGGCACCTACGGTTCAGCTCTGCGGGCTGGTGCAGTGCCCGGGCTGGTTTGGCTCTCAATCACAGGCATCGTCGGTGGAACCGCGATAGCTGTCGAGGGTCCTGCCCTGTTGGGAGGGGCCACGGTGCTCGGTGGTCTGCTCGCGGGGTTGACGGCAGCCAGACTGTTCCGGGCGACGGCGCCTCATGAGCGTTCGGTCTGGTTGGCGGTTTCCATCGTCGCTGTTGAGGCAGGCTGGCTGCTCATCAGCGCGCTGAGGCTGACGTTGGCTGTTGCAGCCCTCGGTGTTCCGATCAGCCTGGTCCAAGCTCTGGCTCTATCAGTTGCGGGTGCCTTGACGGTCGCGATCGGATTCTTCCCCGGAGGGCTCGGGCTGCGCGAAGTCCTCCTCGCAGGACTCAGCCCGCTAATCGGCTTGGAGTTCGATATCGGCGTTCTGCTCGGCTCTGTCGATCGGGTTGTCTGGTTCAGTTTCTTGACGGTCGCCGGTGGTGTGCTGGTAGTCGCACAGCGAAACTCTGCGGACAATGCTGTTTGAGTGTGGGCGTCGTCTCGGTGGTCGGGCCGGGTGTGCTGTTTCAGGGTGAATCAGTTGGCTTTGGGTTGGTTTTGTGTATTGTTTGGTTGTCGGTTACGGTTTCTAGAGTTGTTTCTAGAGTTTGTGAGGTTTTGTTATGTTGTTGATGTCTTGTAGACCTCCGGGGGGGGGGGGGGGTTGATGCTTCTGGGTGTTTGAGGCGTGTGTGGTTCCGGGTTGTTGTTGGTGTTGTGGTCTGTGGTTTGGTTGTTGTTGGTTCGGTGTTGTTGTCGGGGGGTCCGGCGTCTGCTGAGTGCGGGGCTCGTCCTGGTAGTGTTGGTACGCCGCGTGTGGTGTTGTCCAGTGCGCCTGCGGAGGTGGTGGTGGGCGAGACGTTCTCGGTGACGGTCAACCTGACCGGTGTTTATTTGTGCGACCCGGCTTACGGCGGGTCGGCTCGCAGGGCCGTGGGGGGTCACACGGGTATAGCGAACGGTGTGTCCGGGTCGGTGCCTGTTCAGGTGTGGCACGGCGTCGGCAACGCGCATTTGTTCGGGATCGTGAACGTTGTCTATTTCGGTTCGGGCAGGGTCGAGCCGGTCGATCCGGTAGCGGCGAGGAAGTGGATCCGTTTCAGCCATGCCGATCTTGCTGCGGGTGTGGGTGTCACGTTCAAGGCGTTGACCAGCACCGATTACCGTGTCGCGGGTCTGTCGGAACCGGAGGAGGGCCTGTCTAGGGGGGTGATCCGTTTCGAAGCTCAGACGTTGGGTCGTTCTAGGGGTGTGGGTCTTTCTAGGAGTGTGACTGTGACTAAGGTTCCGTCCCCGTCGGTCGTTGATGTGGAGGTAGACGTGGATCCGTCTACTGACGTGGCGCGTCCGGCGACGTCGCAGGTGCGGGCTGTTCATGAGGAGACTTGTCGTTGGAACCTCACTGGTGATGGTTGTTTCGATGTCGGTGAGGGGGGTTCTGAGGATTACAGGCTGCGTTTGCGTAAACGGCCGGCGGCGGGTGACGTGTTGAGGGTGACGCCGTTGCAGGCAGCGATGAACGGCGGCGCAGACTTAGTGTTCTCACCGTCGACCGTGAGTTTCACCGACTCGGACTGGAACGTCTGGCAGACGGTCACGGTCACCGCGCCTCATGACGTCGACACTCGTTGGGGGGAGTTCAGGATCGAGCATCGTTTCTCTTCGAACTTCGGTGAACATGATGATCCGACGGCGCGTAGTTTCAGCCGGTTCCATGGTCGGGTCGTCGACGACGACCGGGTGGAGATGGTCGTCAAGGACAGTGAGGGCAGGGTCGTGGGCGCGGGTGGCCTTTCTGACAATCTGTCGTTGTTGGCGGGTTCTGAAACGTTCGTCACTGTGGAGTTGACTCACGAACCCACCGACACGCACACGGTGAGAGCGACCGCGAGGGACCTCGACGGCGGGACGCGTCCGCCTGTGGGTTTGCGGCATCCGTCGCATCCGCAGTTCCGTGCCGACCATGCGAACCCGAGCCCTGCCCTGATAGCAGACATCCGCAGTTACATAGCAGAGACCCGGTTCGGTGAAGCGCATGTGAACCGTTGGAAACGGGTCCTCGAAACGTTGGGTGTCGAGGATTATCCCGGTCTCGAGCCGTTGACGTTGGCAGAGGCGTTCCGCAACACGGGGCGCCGCATGGCTCCGGTGCTCGAGTTGTTGACGGCTCAGCAACGCGGCGGGTACCCGTTGCACTCGTTGAACTACAGTTCCACCGGTATCCAGTTCACACGTTGGAACTGGAACACCCCCCAAAAGATCATCATCCGGCGTTGGGCCGGCGCGACCGACCCCCGATGCCTCACCGGCCTGCCTGTTGAGGAGACTGCTGTGGGGGCCTGCTGGAAGATCGGCCTGTCGCTGGTCGGCAACGGCTTGAAACAGGCACAGACCCTCTATCTGGGAATGCCAGAGCCCGGCGACGCGCTGCAAGTCAACCTCGACTTCGACAAAGACACAGTCACAGAAGGCGACACGGCACGCCTATGGGCAACCCTCACAGCCCCCAACCCCACCGGCAACACCGTATACGCCGGAATCCGCGTCGCTGGAGAATCCACCATCGGTTCCAGTGACTACAGTTGGCGGGGTGCACAGTCCATAGTCAGAGTAGAAGACTTCCAGTCTTTTACCGCTGTTCCCATCGCTGCGGGCGAGCGCCGCGGTTTCATCACGTTGCAAGCACGCACAGACTCGGTGGCAGAACCCGGCGGCGAGACCGTAATCATCACTCAAGGCCATAATACGGGGGGTGTCCGTCTCGACTCTAACGACCGTGCCAGGATCACTGTCGTTGATCCGCCGCCGTCCACGTCGCCGCAGGTTCTGGCGGCGGCGCCTTCTCTGACCCTGGCCAGTAACGTCCGGTCGGTTTCAGAGGGCGGCGACGTAGTGTTCACGGTTACTGCTGATCCTGTGCCGCAGCTCGACACCACAGTCAACCTGTTCGTCTCTGAGGAGATGGGAGACGGCCTCGACTACATCGGCCGCGGCGACGCCTTCCAGGTGACGATCCCGGCCGGTCAAGGCTCCGTCGACCACCGGTTCACGGCCTACTCCGACAACACGAAACTCGCCGACGGCACAATCGTCGCAAGGGTCAACACCGGCGACGGTTACACCCTCGGCGACCCGCACAGTATCAGCATCGACCTGCTCGACGACGACGAAGCAGCCCCTGCACCGGAGATCACCGTCACCGCTGCCCACGACAGCGTCACCGAAGGCGACCCGGCAGTGTTCACCCTCACCGCTGCCCCTGCGCCCGCAGACGGCTTGCCGGTGACGGTCACAATCACCGCGGACGGCGATTACGGTGCTGTCACAGGCAGCCGCACAGTCACAGTCCCAACCGCCGGAACTGCACAGTTCCTGGTCGCGACCTCTGACGATTCGGTTGACGAGTCTGATGGTTCAGTGACAGTCACAATCAACGCCGGCGACGGCTACACAGTGTCTGCCACGCAAACAACCGGCACCGTCGACGTGACAGACAACGACAACGACAACCCACAACCGGCACCGCAACCGGCACCAACACCGCAGCCGGCGCCGCAGCCGGCGCCGGCCCGAGCACCCGACCCGACACCACAACCAACACCGGCACCGACACCACAACCAACACCGGCACCACAACCGGCGCCGGCACCGCAGCCGCAACCGACCCGGGCACCAGCACCGCAACCGGTGGTGGAGCCTGTGGTGGAGCCTGTCGTCTTGACGGTGTCAGACGCCGAAGCGACAGAAGGCCGAACCCTCGACTTCGTCATCACCTTGAACCGGGCAGCACGAACACCCGTCGAGATCACCTACAGCACCCTGCGCGGAGAAGCCACCGACGACGACTACACCCACACCGTCGGCACCATCACCATCAACGCCGGCGAAACCCGCAGAACCGTCCACATCCGAACAACAGCCGACGACATCAACGAACAACCAGAACGAATGATCCTCTACCTGGTCTCCGTCGACGGCGCTGAACCCGACCGACGCAGCGCCACCGGCACCATCAACAACAACTGACCACTGAGACAAGACGCTGCTTGGCTGCTCAGTTCGACCCGTCCTTCGTCTCCCGTCCATCAACAACAACTGACCACCGAGACAAGATGCTGCTGACGCACCCGCTGACGCAGCAGCGGGCTGCGCAGCCGACACGCCCGGGACTGCCCGGGGATGCCCGGCCGTCCCGACTTCTGAACCCGTCAGCAGAACCTGACAGACCAGACCCGCCGACAAACCCTCGGCGCCGGTTGTCGCCGGCCCAGGTCAATATGCCGTGGACCCGGTCAGTATGCCTCCTCCGCTTCGCCATAATCATGATCCCCCTTCCATCCAGCAATACTGGACAACGGACTCACACAACAGGTGGACCAAACCAAGGGGGTCATGCCGCCCCCACCACAGCCTGATCGGGTCAACCCATAAGCCGAGCGACGAGTTCAGCCAACGGCTCACGAAAATCACGCGTCCGTCCCAACCCTGCTTTTTCGAGCGCGACATTATCGAGAACCGCGTTGGCTGGACGTGGAGCAGGCCGAACCGGGCGAAGATCGACAGTCGCGCAACCAGTCACTGTCGTCGGATCCGCTCCAGCGGCGGCTACAACCTCACAGGCGAACTCGAACCAGGAGACTGAACCCTGATTTGTAGCATGGAAGATGCCCGCACGACGCTGAAGGGCCAACTCAAGAATTATTGGAGCGAGATCGTCGGCGAAAGTCGGACGGCCGATCTGGTCGTCCACGAAGCGCAACGGCCCGCCTTCGGCGAGCAGGCCCAGAATGGTCTTGACCATGTTGCTTCCATACTCACCGCACAGCCATGAAGTGCGCACGATCGTGGCTTCACTGCCGGCGTGACGCTCGCCCGCGGCTTTGGACTGCCCATATACAGAAACCGGCGACGGTACGTCCGATTCGTTGTAGGGAGCGGTCTTGGTGCCGTCAAACACATGATCTGTCGAAATCGTGGTGAAGTGCGCGCCGACACGACGGCAGGCGTCCGCGAGGTTCCGGACTGCCAGCGCGTTGACTTGAAAGGCTCTGTCGACGTCGGACTCGCATTCGTCGACCCTGGTGAACGCTGCACAGTTGACGACCAGGTCTGGTCTGCTCTCCTCTATGGCGTCGAGCACGCGACCGCGGTCGGTGATATCGAGTTCAGTTCGGTCCGGCGCTATCGTCTCGTGTGAGTCGAGCAACTGAACGAGGGTGGTTCCGAGTTGCCCGCCGACTCCGGTCACGAAGATCTTCATGGCCTGAAGCGCGGCCTGTCCTTGAGCGGCTCCCACCATTGTCGATTCGTCGAGTACCATTCCACGGTCTGCTTCAGGCCAGTCGAGAAGTCCTGTTCCGGAGCCCAGCCAAGAGCCCGCAGTTTGCTGCAGTCAAGCGAGTAGCGTCGATCATGCCCCAAGCGGTCGGGCACATAGTCGATGGCGGACTCATCACCTCCACACAGGTCGACGAGGCGTTCGGTCAACTCGCGGTTGGTGATTTCGTTCGCCGCCCCGATGTTGTAGATCTCGCCACTCGTGCCGTGGCTCAGAAGAACGTCGATCGCTGAGCAATGATCACTCACGTGAAGCCAGTCGCGAACGTTTTCTCCATCACCGTAAAGAGGAACAGGAGCCCCATCGAAAAGGTTCGTCACAAAAAGCGGAATCACTTTCTCTGGGAATTGGTATGGGCCGAAGTTGTTGGTCGCACGGGTAACGATCACCGGCAGGTCGTAGGTGTGGAAATAGCTCAGTGCAACAAGGTCCGAAGCTGCTTTGGAGGCTGAGTACGGGGAACGGGGCGCGAGCAGGTCTGTCTCCAACGAAGAGCCCTGCTCAACGGATCCATAGACCTCATCGGTCGAGACGTGTACGAACCGCTCGACACCGACTTGACGGGCGACGTCACACAACACGCTGGTGCCGAAACAGTTGGTGTTCATGAACGCGTCCGGTCCTGAAATGGATCGGTCGACGTGTGATTCAGCAGCGAAGTGTACGACCTGATCACAACGCTCCATAGCCGATCGAACCGAAGTGCGGTCGGTGATGTCACCGTGGACGAACACTGCCCGATCGCCGAGCAGGTCTTTGATCGAGTCGAGGTTTCCGGCGTAAGTCAAAGCGTCGAACGCAACCGCAGTGTGATCACTCGTCGTCAACAGACGGCGCAGATAGTTGCTGCCGATGAAACCCGCCGCCCCGGTGATGAACAGCCTCATCGCAAAGAGCCTCCTATGTGGCGCGAAGCCCGTAGTGCGGGCGGCGCCCGGCCGACAGACCACTACGCAGAGGATTGTCGCGGTCCCGCTGCGAGAGGAGCGGTTCGCGCAGACCCCAGTCCGCGGCAATCTGAGGGTCGTCCCAACGCACTCCGAGTTCGTCTGCCGGGTTGTAGTAGGCATCAACGAGATAATTGAGGGTGCAGTCGCTCAAAGCCGCGAAACCGTGCGCGACGCCGGGTGGAATATAGATCCCGTCATGACAGTGAGAAGCCTCTGAACTCGTCCCCGAATCGTATTCGCCCAAGTCGTACCCGACTGTGGCCCCGTCTGTGGGGCTGCCTTCTCTGAGGTCGTGCAGCACGACACGAACGCACCCGGACGGCACATACCAGTAGTCGCTCTGGTGCAAGTGATAATGAAGCCCCACCAACGTTGTGGCTCTACGGTCGCTGCGATTGGCTTGGATCATCTCCCGTTGTCCAGGGAACCACGAGCGCCGATAGGTCTCTATGAATGTTCCCCGTTCATCTTCGAGAACCTCGGGCCGCACCACGAACACCCCTTCGATGCTGTCCGACGGGGTGATCGCTGCCATAGAGATATCCAATCAGGTCCGCTGACTTGCGGCTATTCGATCTCGACCCGGCAATGGTCGCCGACCATTACGCGCAGCCGCCTCGAGTCACCCTCGTCGGCTCGAGCCGCTGACCTCGACATGACGGTGTCTTGGCCGACCAGCGAATCGGTGAGCCGAGTGATGTCGGTGACCGTACTGCGACGCAGCACCACCGAGTCGTCCATCCCGCTGCCGCTTATCCGGCAGTCAGCCGCTATCGACACGTAAGGGCCGACGTCGCTGCATTCAACTGTGGTGCCGCTACCGATGATCACCGGTCCTCGGATTGTTGAGTTGACGACTTTTGCACCCGCCTCGATCACTACTCGACCTTCAACACTCGAGTCGTCGTCGACGTCTCCGTCGATACAACGTCTGAGGGTGTCCAGAACCAAGCGGTTGCACTCCAGCAACGGGTCCTTCTTCCCGGTGTCGATCCACCAGCCGCTGAGGACCTCGTGATCCACGCGGTGGCCCTGGTTGATGATCCAGTCGATGGCATCGGTGATCTCGAGTTCACCTCGAGCGGACGGCTCGATATTGTTCACTGCCTCGTGGATCGTGTGATCGAACAGGTATACGCCGACCAGTGCCAGATTCGAGCGGGGCTGCTCCGGTTTCTCTACGAGTCGGGTCACGTGACCGTCCGCAGCGATCTCGGCAACTCCGAACGCGCTGGGGTCAGCGACTTCAGCAAGGAGGATCTGAGCCGAGGGCGGTTCGGATCCTCGAGCACTTCCACAAGCCGTCCGCGCCGAGACGAAACGGTCGACGAAGGCCGACAAGCGAGTTTCAAGCATGTTGTCACCGAGGTACACGACGAATTCGTCATCCTCAAGAAAGTCACGCGCTACAAGCACACAGTGAGCCAGCCCGAGCGGTTCAGGCTGCGAGATCCAAGTGACACGGACACCGAAATCCGAACCGTCGCCGACGGCTCGGATGATCTCGTCACCCGTTGCGGCGGAGACGACGATGCCGACGTCGGTGATCCCGGCCGACGCCATTTCCTCAATGCCGTAGAATAGAATGGGCTTGTTGGCGATTGGAACCAGCTGTTTAGCGCTTGTGTGGGTGATGGGTCGCAAACGCTTGCCGGTTCCGCCACTGAGAATCAAGCCCTTCATTTATGGAATGCTCGCAGGTAGCCCACAAGGGCATCGTACCAGCAGCTCTCGAAGCTACGATGTCCGGCCGCTTCAGGTGGTGCCCGGACCGTCGGTGCCCGATTCGGGAAGGCGGCCTGCGCGGGCATGCACTGCGTACTCGTAGCGGAGCAGTCCTGCGGTAACGACTGCACCTGCGGCGACTGCGGCGACCAGCGCCACCTCAACTTGCAGGAAAGGTTCATCGGCGAAGGTGAGCGCTATCGGAAACATCACTACGCCCGCTACGTAACCGATCACCGCTAGAGGAGTGTGGTCGAGAGCGACCAGCCCCAGTGACAGCGACATCAGGATCATGAGCCCGCCGCCACCCGCCGAGAGCAGGGCCATGTCCAAAGAACCGATCTCATCTCCGAACAGGAGGTCCACCGACCAGGGGCCGATCACAGCCATCACCACCACCGCCGCAGCCGCAACGGCCGCCACCGCCGCCACCAGTCGAAGCTGGAGGTTCCGAAATCCGTTGAGGTCGTCATCAGCAGCCAGACCAGCGAGGTTGGGAAGAAGAGCGGCGCGTACAGCCTGGAAGAAGAAGAGCGGAACCCTTGAGACGATCAACCCTTCGAGAAACACTCCAGGCACCTCCTCTCCCAGATCCTTTCCGACGATGTCGACCGCCACAGGGCCGACGTTGAGCATGAACGCTTCAGACAGGGAAGCGATCAACAACCAACCCAGCGCGGGCGAGATCTCACCCAATGGAGCCGGCGGCCCTGGTGTAACGAAGGGTCGCAGTGAGCCGACCGCTACGACCGCGGCGACCGCAAACGCAACAGCCAAGGCAGTGGCGTAAGCACCCACGGCCTCGACTCCGATAATCGCGAGGATGCCGGCTATCAGAACCCTGGCGCTGCCCTCGGCAGCAAAATAGGTCCTGTAACGTTTGAACTCGTGCCTGCCAGAAAGCACGCCACGGACACATTCGGCGCCCATGAACGCGGCCAGTGAAGCCAGCAACGCAACCAGAAGTGAAACCTTGTGGTCCAACAATCCGTCAAGCCCCAGCGGCCAAGCCAAGACCACCGCAGCCTCCACCAGAACCAGCTGGACGAGCCCGATACGCACAGCCTGACGAAGAACCGGCGCACTTCCCTCCTGCCTGCTCGCACGATCTGCGGTGGCGCGCGCTATCTCTTGCTCCAGGGGCTGGAACAGCCCCGGCCCAAGGATGTAGACAAGCCCCCAGAGGACTGCCAAACCTCCGTAGGCCTCGTCGCCCAGGGCCCGTCGGGCGACGACCAAGAATGCGTAGGTCGCAATCCCGTTGACCACCAGACCGACCCCGATGGCGGTCGTGCCCTCAGGCAGTGGGCTGCGGTCCCGAAGACTCGCGAAGTACTTACGGATGGGACACTCCTGAACTCGGGGTGCAACGGAACCAGAAGCGTACCTGCGCGACTGGCCGGGGACGCGCATCGAGTTGATCAGCGCTGTTCAGCCACTCTCAGCAGCTGTGAACTCCGGCATGCAGAGCCCGTCGAGCTCAGTGACCTCGATGCGCTCGCGGTTCTCCCAGGTGACCCGGTTGTCCGGGTCCACACGGAGCTTGAACTCCCTGAAACTCATTTCCAGAGCGTCGAAGACGACTAGACGGCCCCGCAGAGGTTCGCCTATTCCCAACAGCAGCTTGAGCGCTTCCAGCGCCTGGATGCTTCCAACGACTCCGGGCAGCACACCGAGCACGCCCGCTTCCGCACAAGACGGCGCAAGGTCTGCTGGGGGCGCCTCAGGCAGCATGTCTCGATAGGTGGGGCCTCGGCGCGGGTCGAAGACCGTTATCTGGCCTTCGAAGCGGAAAATCGAGCCGTGAACAACAGGGATCCCAAGTTTCACACTGGCATCGTTGAGCAGGTAACGGCTCGGGAAGTTGTCGGCTCCATCGACCACAAGGTCGTAGCCGCCCAGAATCTCCATGATGTTGTCGGCGCCGAGTCGCACGTCGTAGGTGACCACATCAACATCGGGGTTGATGCCTGTAAGGGTCTTCTTGGCGGAGTCGACCTTGCGCTCCCCGATCCGGTCGAGGTTGTGGAGGATTTGCCGTTGAAGATTCGACGCGTCGACAACGTCCATGTCGACGATGCCCAGAGTCCCGACACCAGCCGCGGCCAAGTACAGGGCGGCGGGTGAGCCGAGTCCTCCCGCGCCGAGCAGCAGCACCCTCGAGTCGAGCAGTCTCAACTGTCCCGCTTCGCCGACTTCAGGAACCAGCAGATGACGTTGGTAACGACTGCGTTGTTCAGCGGTGAGGGTTCGAGGCCGAGCCCATGGCAGGCCTTCGTCTTTCCACTTGTTGAATCCACCGTCCATCGAGACGGAATCGGTGTAACCGAGTTGTGCAAGGGTCTGAACAGCGAACGCCGAGCGCACACCGCCTGCGCACATCACCACCATCTTGGTTCGGCGGTCCGGTACACGGTTCTCAATGTTGGACTCGAGTTGTCCGCGGGGGATGTGAACAGAGTCGGAGATCGCACCTTGTTCATATTCGTCGGGTTCGCGCACGTCCAACAGCAGGTATCCCTGGTCGAGGAGTGCTTGCCCTCGGGCGGGATCAACTTCGATGATCGAGGCTTTCGCTTGCTGGAGAAGCTGTCGGAAACTGGCCATGACTAAACCCTACCAAGTCGGTCAAGAATACGAAACCCTCCGAATATTTGAATTGAATGAATTGAAATATTATGAAACATAATTATACTCACTCTGACAACACCGACTGGCGGGAGTATTACATGGAACCACCAACACTATTGTTGGCACCAGCAACCGACGAGCTTCAAGTCACTCCTTGGAGCGATCCGATCATTGACCGGCTCGGTCACGATCCCAGATCCCTCTACGTTGAGAAGTTCTGGCTCGGTGTCCTCGGTCCGACCACGATTCTCTTGATGAGGCACTGCGCTGCGTCTTTCGAGGAGTCTCCCGAGGGGTTCAGCCTCAACTTCAAGGCGACGGCCTCGGCGCTCGGACTGGGGCGAAGGGTCGGGCGCGCAGGTCCACTGACAAGGAGCTTTGAACGAGCCTGCCGCTTCAGTGTGATCCGCTCGCTGTCACTCACCGAGATCGAGGTGCGAAGGCGGATACCCCCACTGAACCGCAACCAGGTGAGCCGTTTGTCACCACATCGCCAACACGAGCACGCCATGTTCTTGGAAGGCGAGCTCCGCATGAACAACGAAGCCCTCCAGCGCCGGGCGCGGCGTTTGGCGCTCGGCTTGGTGGAGTGCGGCGACGCCGTCGACGATGCCGAACTCCAACTGGGACGCTGGCGCTTCCATCCGTCGATAGCAGCAGACGCGGTCCGCTGGGCCTGGGATCAGCATTACGGCCCACTCGACGGACTAGCGAACAGCTCAAACTGATTATTGAGGAAATTCTTCGGGTGCGGCTTGCGAACCGCCTGGAGCCGGGTCGAAAGTTCTTGCCAACTCGATCAGCAGCCGCACGCCGAAACCAGTGCCCCCCTTGCAGATGTCGGCATCATCTGAGTCGCTCCAAGCCGGTCCGGCAATGTCAAGATGAACCCAGGGAATCTCAGCCACGAATTCTTGCAGGATCAATCCGGCTGTGAGCGCACCGCCCTGTGCTGTACCGATGTTCTTCATGTCCGCCACCGACGATTCGACCTGTTCGGAGTAGTCCGCGGGCAGCGGCAGATGCCAGACCCGTTCACCGGAGACTTCAGACGCCCTCTTGACAGCTGCGATCAACTCGTCGTCGTTGCCCATGAGTCCGGCGATCTTGGGGCCCAGCGCTACCACACAAGCTCCAGTGAGCGTCGCAAGGTCAACGATTGCGTCGGGTTCGGCTTCACTGGCGAGCGAAAGCGCGTCGGCGAGAATCAGGCGGCCTTCGGCGTCCGTATTGAGAACTTCGATAGTCTTTCCGTTGCGGATCCTCAACACATCACCGGGACGCGTCGCATCCCCTCCAAGCATATTGTCAGTCATCGGCACGAAGGCTTTGACCTGCACTGCGGGCGCAATCTGCGACATGGCCGACATGGCGCCGATCACCGCGGCTCCGCCGCCCATGTCACACTTCATCGTCATCATCCCCTGGCCGGTCTTGATCGACAAACCGCCGGCATCGAACACGATCCCTTTGCCGACCAGCGCCAAAGTGCCGACCCCGGGCTCCTCCGGGTCGTACGTCAGCTCCAACAACCGAGCCGGAAGCGTTGAACCACGGTTGACCCCGAGAAGTCCGCCGAGTCCACCCTCAGCAATATCAGTCTCGTCCCAGACCCTGACCGAAAGACCGCAGTCGCGCGCAACGGCGACACCACGGTCCGCGAACTCAGGCGCCGTCAGGGTTCCGCCCGGCTCATTGACGAGGTCGCGGGCCAACATTTGCGCATCAGCAACGACCCTGCCGAAATCGAGTGCCCCTTGATTTGCTGCACCGACACCACCGGCTACATCAACTCGGGCCAACTCAGGCGATTTCGCTTCGGACTTGTACTTCAAGAACTTGTAACTTCCAAGCGCAATTCCTTCAGCCAGGGCTCGGCGGCAGGCGGCGCCGTCGAGATCGAGTTCTGGCATGTCCACACCGATCCAAGTGTGGTTGCCGAACTTGCGCCCGATCGTCGCCCCGACCCGGCGCAGCGCGTCGGTGTCTGCCTCGGTTCGCCGGCCGACTCCGACTAGAGCGGCTACCCGGCCTTCGTCGGGCCAGGTGTACGACTGGCCGGCACTACCGCTGAATTCAGCGCGTTTCAGGTCGCCGCCGTCGATCTGTGCGAGACCGGCATCAACGGCTTCAGAGGTAACGACCCGTATGTGCGCCTTTGCCCTTCTCGGCATGACGCGTACTGCATGGAAGCTGATTGGCATGCCAGCAGAATACGGGATGAGCCGGCGTTCGGGGACACCGGGGACGACTCAACGATGACGAACCGCACCACGTACAACGCTGGGGCCTAACATTCAGAGGCGCGGCAGACGTCGTGGTGATCGGAGCGGGCGTGGTCGGCGCCTCGATCCGATGAACTCAAGGTCTTGTTCATGGTTCATCCATCTTCCGGAGATGAGAACGCAACCTGATCAGCAGCGACTCGTCGGCATGCCTCGATCCACGCTGCCCTGGTTCCACTGATTGAAGTGCCGTTGAAGCCGACGACTCCGTGACTGTCGGATCGAAACGACGCAGGCGCATGCTGTTGCTGACAACGAACAACGACGACAAACCCATGGCTGCGGCCGCGATCATCGGGTTGAGAATCCCCGAAGCCGCCAGAGGGATGGCCGCCGCGTTGTAGGCGAAAGCCCAGAACAGGTTGCCTTTGATAGTGCCGAGGGTTCTGCGAGCCAACGCCACAGCATCGGCAACGGCGAAGAGGTCTCCCCTCAACACGGTCAGATCCGATGCTTGTCTTGCGATGTCGGTTCCGCTGCCCATAGCGATGCCGACATCGGCTTGAGCCAAAGCGGGAGCGTCGTTGATCCCGTCGCCGACCATGGCGACACGGTGCCCCTCACCCTGCAGCCGCGCGATCTCCCCGGCTTTTTCGTCAGGGAGCATGGCTGCATGCACATGTTTGATTCCAACGGCCGCAGCGACGCTCAGCGCAGTTCGTTCGTTGTCGCCTGTCAGCATCACGACCGCAAGGCCCTGTCGCTCAAATGCTGCGATCGCCTCCGCTGATGAGGGTCTTATCTGATCGTCCACTACCAGAGCAGCCTGCGCTGCTGATCCGCGCCCGGCATAGACAACCGTGTGGCCCTCTGCTTCGGCCTCCCCCGCCGACTTCTCGATTTCGTTGGGGATTTCGACGAAAAGGTCTCGACGACCGACGGCCACGCGCTCATGTTCAACGCAGCCGACGACTCCGAACCCCGGCCGGTTCTCGAAATCGGTCACCGAGAATTCGGTCGTCGCCGGGTCAGACTCCATCGCTCCGGCAATCGCTTGAGCTATGGGATGCTCAGATCGTGATTCCAGGGCCGCGGCGAGACGCAGCAGTTCGTCGGCGTCGCCCTCAGGGGCGATCACTTCAATCAGTTCCATCCGACCGTGAGTGACGGTACCGGTCTTGTCGAGCACGACAGTGTCGATTCGCCGGCTGTCTTCCAGTACGTCCGCGCCTTTGACGATGATTCCCAGCTGCGCGCCTCGACCAGTCCCAACGAGGATGGCCAACGGTGTAGCCAGCCCCAAAGCACAAGGGCAGGAAATAATCAGCACAGACACCGCGGCGGTGAAAGCATCGGCGCCGGAGTCTGCGAAGATCAACCAACCGAGCAGCGTCGCAAACGCAACAACAATGGCAATGGGCACAAAAACTCTCGCCACCCGATCAACGAGTCGCTGGATCTGCGCGCGGCTGCCCTGTGCTTCGTCGACGAGGCGAATAATCTGCGCTAGGACTGTGTCGGCGCCAACCTGGGTCGCTTCGATCAACAGCGACCCGTTGAAGTTGACCGTGGCACCGATGACCTCGTCCCCCGGCTGGACTCCCACTGGCATGACTTCGCCGGTCACCATCGACACGTCGACCGCTGAGCGACCTTCCAGCACCACACCGTCGGTAGCGATTTTTTCACCAGGCCGCACCCTGAAGCGCATTCCCAACGTCAAGTCGTCGACGGCGACCTCGGCGCCGTCCTGCAACAGCGCGGTCCGAGCACCAAGATCAGCCAGCGAACGAATCGCCTCTCCGGACCGTCGAGCAGCACGGACCTCGAGCCACTTGCCGAGCAGGATCAGGGTGATGATCACCGCGCTCGTCTCAAAATAAACGTCAGCCTCCAAACCCGCGAGCAGCACAACCGTCGACCAGCTCCAAGCAGCAAGGGTCCCAACCGACACCAGAGTGTCCATGGTCACCAGACGATGTCGAAGATTGGCAAGAGCTGCACGATGGAATCGCCAACCCGACCAGTACACCACTGGTGTGGCCAGCATCAGCCCAAACCATTCCCAGCCGTCGAACCGCGCTGGTCGTAGCATTGAAATCACCACTACAACAGATGTCAGCACTGCGGCGAAGCGGAATCGCGACCACAGGTCGGCTTGCCGTGCTGCTTGCGACGCGTCCCGGTCGATCGTCAGCGGAACCCCGTATCCGAGAGACTCGACCGTGCTGCGGAAGTCGTCGACGTTCACGATGCCGCTGTGAAAGATCACAGCCCTGCTCGTAGTGAAATTCACTTGAGCTGAAGTCACACCTTCAAGGCGGGCCAGGTTCTGCTCAATAGCGGCCGCGCAAGCCGAACAGGTCATGCCATCAACCGCAAGTTCCGAACGAACTTCGGTTTCCATACGCCAAGCCTAGGCTTGAGGTCGATGACACTGACGGAACTAGCCGATCTTGTCTGGGACAACTCGTTCACCCGTGAACTTCCCGCCGACGAGAACACCGCGAACAGCGTGCGCCAGGTACACGGCGCGGCTTACTCGCGGGTCATGCCGACAACCACGCAAGACCCTGCGCTGGTCGCCGCCTCCGCTGAAATGTTTGAGATGCTCGCATTGGACCCCGACATCGGCGATGACGAGACTTTTGTTCGCCAAATGACCGGAAATGAAGTCGCCGCGGGCGCCGACCCGCACGCAATGTGTTACGGAGGGCACCAGTTCGGCAATTGGGCCGGTCAACTCGGCGACGGCAGGGCTGTCAACCTGGGCGAGGTGCTCACCGAGTCCGCTGGACGTCGGACACTGCAACTGAAAGGGGCGGGACCCACGCCGTATTCCAGAACCGCTGACGGTTCAGCGGTACTGCGCTCCTCTATACGGGAGTTCTTGTGCAGCGAAGCGATGCACCACCTCGGTGTGCCGACGACACGGGCGTTGAGCGTGGCACTGACAGGCGACAAGGTTGCGCGAGACATGTTCTACGACGGACGTCCGAGGCTTGAGCAGGGCGCCGTGGTCTGCCGGGTCGCCCCATCGTTCATTCGGTTCGGAAACTTTGAGATCTTCGCGGCGCGTGGCGACGTCGACAATCTTCGCCGACTCGCCGACTACACGATCACGACCCACTTCCCCGAACTTGTAGATTCACCGATCGACCCCCTGCCGAAGAGCGTCTACGTCGATTGGCTCGCCGAAGTCGCCCGACGCACCGCTGACATGGTCCTACACTGGCAGCGAGTCGGTTTCGTACACGGGGTCATGAACACCGACAACATGTCGATCCACGGACTCACCATCGACTACGGACCGTACGGCTGGCTTGAGGACTACGACACCGGATGGACACCCAACACCACCGATGCGTCGATGAAGCGTTACCGCTTCGGCGCCCAGCCCCATATCGCGAGATGGAACGTCGAACGCCTCGCGAACGCGATCTACCCGCTGGTTGAAGAAGTCGGACCGCTTGAGGATGCGCTCAACTCCTACGCAACCCGTTTCAACAGACGATGGCCGCAGATGATGGCCGACAAGCTTGGAATTGCCGGCTTCGATCCGATCGTGGACCAACCGCTGATCGACGAACTCCTAAGCCTGCTGGTTCGAGCGGAGACCGACATGACCTTGTTCTTCCGGGGACTCGCCGGCATTGACACCGTTTCCGGGGCGATTGACGACGACGTGCTGGTCGCCCCATTGTTGGGAGCCTATTACCGAGAGGACCAGTTCAGCGGTGATCACCGCTCCACTACAATCGCCTGGTTGCACCGCTACCGCGAGCGCGTGGCGCGCAGCGGTCGGCCGGATTCGCAACGCCGGAAGGCCATGGACTCAGTGAACCCGAAATACGTGTTGAGGAACTACCTGGCTCAACTCGCTATCGACGACGCCGAGAACGGCGACTTTGCACTCACCAACGAACTGCTCGACGTGCTGCGCAACCCCTACGACGAACAATTCGAGCGCCGACGATTCGCGGCTGGACGACCCGACTGGGCACGGACCCGCCCTGGTTGCTCCATGCTCAGCTGCTCGAGCTGACCACCTAGTCTCGCTGAAGTGCATATCGCCTACGTAGGACCCGTACCACCCCACCGGGGAGGCGTAGCCCAGCATGGACGTCGAACCGTGGAGGCATTGCGCGCCTGCGGCCACACCGTCGAGGTCATCTCCTGGAGGGCGATCTACCCAAGATTGCTGACCAAAGGAGAACAACCGAAGATGAACGCAACCGACCACTCCGGCGCCCGGTTCTCTTTGCGATGGTGGAACCCGCTCAGTTGGACAGCGGCAGGCAGGTCACTGCGAAGAGTCGACCTCATCGTGATTAGTTGGGCCGCACCGGTACACGCCATTCCGCTGCGGGTGCTCGTCGGGTGCAGCGGGGGCGTCACCGCAGTCGCCATGCTCCACAACCCTGAACCGCACGAACCCATGCCGTTCTCCAAGCTGCTGCTGAAACTGTTGTTGCGACGAATGCGCGGTGTGGTGACCCATAGTGGGGCAGTAGCCGAAAAGACCCGGGAACTCACCGGGATCACATCGCTGAAGACCACGGCCCATCCTCCCAACCTGACCGTCGAGCAGACGCCGATCCCTCCGCGGCCGCCGCTGCGGTTGTTGATGCTCGGGTTTGTGCGACGCTACAAGGGTCTCGATCTAGCCATCGACGCAGTAGCACTCGGCGTCAGTCGTGGTATCGACCTTGAACTGACAGTCGCAGGAGATTTTTGGGAAGCTTCAGAACCTCTGTTCGCGGAGCTTGCCGCTCGGGGGCTCAACGAGGTGGTGTCCCTGCAACCCGGTTACGTCCCCGACGAGCAGGTCAGTGGTCTCCTCGCCGCTCACCACCTGCTGATCGCCCCCTACCGTTCGGCGACCGCGTCCGGGGTTGTTCCCCTGGCCTTCGCTGCGGGACGCCCGGTGGTCGCCACCGGCGTCGGCGGGCTGCCCGAAGCTGTGACCGACGGCGTCAACGGAACCGTTTCGGACGCGGTGGACGCCGAGTCCCTCCTCGACGCCATCGAACGGGCCGCGTCGAACCTCGAGACGCTCGCCGGGGCCACGGCCCGGGCCGCCGGTGACTGGCACGACGTAGCCGAAGCCCTGCTCTCGGTCGCCGGTCAAGACCCCCGAAAAATTGACTGAACGGCCAGGCGTTCAGTCAACCCTTCAAGACGAACACCCTCAGCCGCCCGAGCGTGAACGAGTCGCTCGCATCAACAATCGTCGGTTCGCCCCGCCTCACCGAGTAACTGGAGTCGACGAGCACAATGTCGGCATCCGCCGCAGTCACAGGATCCGATCCCGCAGACAGATTCCATCCGGGCAGATGATGCGACGCAACATGGAGCGGCCCGAACAATTCGATTCGCGCGCCCGTGTCGAAGCCGCGTTCACGGAGCTCTGACTCAACAGCGGAATAATCCTGCGGTTCAAGCGTTGCCAGTCGCACCAGGGAAAGCGTCCCTGCAACCACCACCACAACCAGACTCATCGCACCCACGACACGCCAGAACTTCGGAATCGTACTGAACGCCGTCGTCACTCCCGCTGCCATCAACAGCAGCAGAGGGGGCCATACCACGAATCGATAGTGACGAATCTGGACCGGCAGAAGCGAAAGGCAGAGGTATATCCCGAGGACCGTCACAAAGCAGTAGACAACAGCTCGACGGTGCCGCGGATCAAGGAACGCTAGACAAACCAGTCCGAGCGCTGCCGCTGTCAGCCAGGGTCCCTCAGCGTCGAAGTGGTACCAGAGTTCTGTGTACCAGGGGGGATGCAATGTCGACTCCCCCCGCACGAACACCAGGTGACCGGCTTCGGCGTGGTCGCGTTGAAACTCGATCATCGACGAGACGGCCTCGCCGGCATCGCGCCCGAAAGGAGCGTAAGCCACCAAGAAAGTGACGACTGAAGCGGCACCGGCCGCCACAAGGGGCCCTACCATGCGCAGCCGATGGACCGCGAGCAGGAACACCGCTGCCGGAACAGCGACGAAGGCTCCGGAGAGTTTCGATCCGGTGGCCAGGCCGATCGCAACCCCGAGTCCGATCGCGTCCAGCCATTCGACGCGTCGGCTCAGACGCCAGCCGAACCACAGTGCCAACAACATGAACATCACCGTGACCGGCTCAAGATAGGCGAAGCGTTCCAGGCGCTCACCCGGTGTACCCGCCTCGCTGGAACCGATGGACCGAGGCAGGGCCACCCACAGCGCAGCCGCCACAACGCCTGTGACCGGACCCGACATTGCGGTGCCCAAGCGCCAGAGCAGCAACGCGATCACCACCGATGCAAGCGCAGACACGACACGGGCAGCGGTGACACCGTCACCAAGCAGAGCCTGCGCTGAACCGAACAGGTAGGGGACGACCGGGGGGTGTCCCACGGTGACGGTCGAGTCACCGGCAAGGTAGTCGCGTCCGAGCGACGCGTAGACCGGTTCGTCGAAAAGAACCGTTGTGGCGCCGATCCGCCAGACGCCGGCCCACAACGCCACCGAGCCGATCACCGTCCCGGTCAGCAGAGATCTGCGGTTCAGCTTCGCAGCCAGGCCGGGCTCGTCATACCACTCGTCCTCAATACCCTTCAAGCGCGTAGCCACTGTTGCAATCATCCCACCATAGCTACGGATTTCCGGGGCTCGTCGACCTGCGGACCCGGCAGTCGGCCCGGGCAGTCCAGCGGGATGCATCTCAGCGGCGGTACTCCGGTCAGGTCGACCCCGCAACGGCTGCACGGACCTAGTACAGGCCCGACAGGTGGCCGGCCATGGCAATGACGGACACCACCAGTACCGGACGTACGACCCGCTCACCGCCGGCAACGGTGATGCGCGCACCCACGAACGATCCAACCACAAGCCCTGCGGCGAGCACCATCGCCGGACGCCAATAGACGTCGCCGTTGACGATGAACACCGGGAGTGCGAAGGCCGTGTATACGAAGGTGACGATCACCTTGATGTGGTTGGTCGTCACAATGTCTATACCCGCCCGGGTCAGCGCCACGATCAGAATCAGCCCGATGCCTGCCTGAATCGCTCCCCCGTAGATCCCGACCGCGAAGAACACGACGGTGCTGAACCGCCAAGACCACCGGGGTCGGTCCTGCAGCTTCTCGGGATCGGGTCTGACCAGCGACAGGGCCAGTATCGGGATCATCGCCAACCCGAAGACCCGCTCGAAATGCTCGTCGGTCAACTGTGAGACGAGTACCGAACCGACTAGTGAGCCGACTATCGTCGGTGCCAGAATCCGCCCTGTCCCGGCCCAGCCGGCCACTCCCAGGCGGCGGAAGGTGCTCGTGGCGCTCAGTGATCCCGCAAGCACCCCGACCCGGTTCGAGCCGTTGGCGGCGTTTCCGGGTACATCGGCGAACACCAGCAGAGGGACCGTCAGCAGCGATCCCCCGCCGGCCATCGTGTTGATGATCCCTGCCAGGAGACCACCACCGAGGAGAAGCACGACATGGATGGCCTCCATGCGCTGTACGTTACGCCCTGCTCAAGCGCGGAGCGTAACGACGGGATAGGCGATCACCTTCCGGTCCGCGGTCACAAGGGTGAGGTTCTCGGCTATCGCCTGGGCTACGAGCAGCCGATCGAACGGATCGCGGTGCAGGGTCGGCAGGACTCGAAGACCTGTCGCATGAGCCGCCGTGAGGTCGAGCCATCCCGCAGCGAGGTGCTCTACAAGTTCGGCGCAACTGTGACTCATCGACAGCTTGCCCAGTTGACGTTTGATCTCGATCTCCGCAACCGATACTGGCGACACGAGCAGGTCGTTGCCGGGGTTCTCCAGTGCGGTGACGGCATCGGAGGAGAGGCGCTCCGGCGCCTCGTTGGCCCAGAGCAGGACATGTGTGTCGAGCAGCAGTGACGCCATCAGAGCGGCTCGGTGAGAGCCTCGAGGATCTCCGGTGGTGTGTCGTCAAAGTCGTCGGCGATCTTGATGGTGCCCCGGAGTTGGCCGAGTCGCGTCCGTTGCGCGTTTCGGTTGACGGTTTCGAGACCTTCGGAGAGCAGTTCGTTGAACACCTCGCTGAGTGTTCGGCGCGACTCGAATGCGATCCGCCGCGCAGCTTCGTGGATCTCGTCATCTATGGACACTGTGGTGCGCATACGCGCATCATAGCATCACTACCGCACCGCCTGCACCGGGTTCATCCACTGCTGAAGGGGCCCCGGTTCATCTGTTGGCGGATTGGGACCACAGTCGGGTTCGTCATGAAGCGGCGCTGCCAGTTGGCGCCGTCGACCACGAGCGTGTGACCGGAGATGAACCGGGCGTAGGGGCTGGCCAGGAAGGTTGCCGCCCAGCCGAACTCCCGGCGGGTGCCCACCCGCATGGCCGGTTGGAGCAGGTCCTTTTCGGGATCGGCTCGTTGGAGGTTGGCGGTGATGTCGGCGGTCATGTCCTCATGCGGGATCAGGCCGGGCACCAGACCGTTGACCTGGATGCCGTAGGGGCCCCATTCCACCGCCAGGCTCTCGACCATGTTCTTCACGCCCGCCTTGGCGGCTGCGGAGTGGGCGAAACCGGGGCCGCCGGTCCATGCGTAGCTCGCCCCGATGTTGATGATGCTCGCTGAGGTGTTGGCCGCGAGGTGTCGGCGGGCGAACTCCCGAGAGACGAAGAAGGTCCCGTTGAGCGTGGTGTCGACCACGGTGCGCCAGGCGTTGGGCGACATGTCCTCGGCCGGTACCGGGAAGTTCGCGGCCGCATTGTTGACGCACACTCCAGGGAGCCCGAACGCTTCGGAGGCCGCATCGACCATCGCGGTGATCGAGGCGGGGTCGCGGATGTCGCAGACGACCGTCTCGACCGGCGCCCCGAGCTCTTCGATCGCGGCTCGGCCCGCGTCGAGGTTCTCCTGTTTGCGACTGGCGATCACGATGCTCGCCCCGAGTCGGGCGAACTCGGCGGCGATGCCCTTGCCCAGACCGGTGCCGGCGCCGGTGATGAGCACGGCGGTTCCGTCGAAGGTGCCCTCCGGCAGTGCTGACGCGCCGAGCGGCGGCGGCGCCGGCAGCCCCTGCGGTGCTCCGTCGTAGCTCATCACGATCCTCGGTAGTTCGGCTCGCGGTCCTCGGCGCGGGCGGCTCTGAACTCGGCGAAGTCCTCTGATTTGTTGAGGAAGGTCTGGTAGATCAGCTCGTCCTCCATCGAGGTGCGGATCGGAGGCCGTGACAGGTGGCTGATCACGCGCCGGGCGAGTTTCACCGTCACTGCGGGCGACGCTGCGATCTTGGCGGCCATCGCTTCGGCGGTGCTGTCGAGTTCGGCGGGCTCCACGACCCGGCTCACGATGCCGTGGGCGAGCGCTTCTTGAGCGTCGAGTACCCGTCCTGTGAGGACCATGTCGCTCACCAGGCCGTGCCCGCACATCTCATAGAGCACCCCCATCCCGCCGGTGTCGGGGATCACCCCGTAGTTCACCTCGGGCAGCATGAAACGCGCACCCTCCGCGGCGATGCGGATGTCGCACATCAAGGCCCGCTGGAAGGATCCACCGATGGCCCAACCGCCGATCGCCACGATAATCGGCGCCTCCAGTTCCCAGATCTTCTGGATCCCCTTGTGTCCCCGGGTCATCAGCTCGTGGTGGGTCATCTCGGTGACGTTGGTGCCGATGGCGGCGACGTCGCGGCCTGAGGACCAGTTCTTGCCCTCGCCTCGCCAGATCACTGCCCGTACGGAGGGGGTGGCGATGAGTTCGTCGAATATTGCGAACAGGCGGGCGTCCATGTCGTCGTCGAACGCGTTGTGCTTTGCGGTGTTGTTGTTGGTGATGGTCGCCACCGGGCCATCGATTTCCAGGATCAGCTTCTCGGTCACGCATTGATTCTGTCTGATCGCCGGGGCCGGGGCACATTGGGCCGCCGACAGATGCGGCACCGCGCGGTGTGGTCGCCGGGCGCTGTAGCTGTGGGCGCTGTGATCGCCTGCCTTGGAGCGGGCGACAAGATCACCTTCGACGAATCACGGATCCGTGTAGTTGCGGGGCGCTGTGATCACCTGCCTTGGAGCACCTTGGCCCGCTGATGGGTGTGGTCGCCAGACGGTGTAGCCGCCAGACGGTGTGAGCACCGATTGGATACGGGCCGCTGAATTTAGGAAACTCCTTTCATGAAGATCGACTCACTCGGCAATTGTCCGTCCACGCTGCTGCCCGATCCGATGCGCGTCGATGCCGACTCGTTCAGGGGATACATCAACGCCACCGCGGAGGCAGGGTTCGACTCGGTGAGTCTGTGGGCGTTCCATCTGATGTTCGCGGGCCCGCAGGCGGCCAACGTGGTGATCGAGTCCGGGCTGTCGGTGAAAGCGGTCGAGGCGGCGATCAGTTGGACCGCAGGGCCGACCGACGCGGCGCGTGCGGAGGTCGCCGGTCTGGTCGAGACGGGTTCGCAGTTCGGTGCCCACATTGTCGGCGCCGCTTGTCTGGGGCCGATCGACGATCAGGGCGCGGCAGCCGAGGGGGTGGCGATGCTGGCTGAGGTGGCGGCCTCTGCTGACATGGTCATCGCTTTGGAGTTCCTGCCGTGGACCGGGGTACCGAGTTTTTCAGCCGCCAACGATCTGGTTGTCGCCGGCGGCGCCGACAACGCCACTATTCTGCTCGACGCCTGGCATTGGGTTCGTCAGCCGGGCGGTCCCGACCTCGACGCGCTCCGCTCGATTCCCGGCGACCGGATCGCGTACGTGCAGATGTGCGACCCGGGGCCGGCGCGGGGCGACGACCTGGAGGCCGAGGCGATGACGGACCGCCGGCTTCCCGGTGCGGGAACGGTCGACTACGCCTCGATCTGGTCGGCGCTCGACGACATCGGCTCTTCCCCGTTCGTGGCTGCGGAGGTGTTCAACCCGGAGATGACCGCCAGGGGGCCCGTGGCGATGGCGGCCGCCATCCACGACGCCTGCTGGCTGCAGTTGCCCCAGCCATGACTGATCATCGTCTGGTCCTCGCCGGCGGGGGTCGACCGGGTCGACGACCTGTCGTGGCTGTCGGTGCCCGACAGCGACCACGAAGGCTGGCTTCCGGGCGACGGGCTGGGTCCGTGCTTGGAACTGCTGCGCGAGGCCGGACGCACGTATGCCCCGTTCATGCTCGCCAACGCCGCCGCAAGGCCCGCGAACGGCGGCTGCCGGCTATGCGTATAAAGTGTTGCGCATATTGCGTATGTCTCCTAGTGTGGCTACATGGCCAAACCGACCAATGTGCTGCTTGATCCGGCCTTGAGAGCCGCAGCCAAGCGTCGGGCGCACGAGCGAGGTCTCAGCGTTTCGGCCTACATTCGCGAGCTGATACGGAATGACGACGCTGCCGCTGCCGCCCACGCTGGTGACATCACGCCACTGATCGGCTTTCTTGGCACTGGCACTGAACCCAGCGATATCGCAACCAACAAACACGAGATGATCCAACAGGCGTTCAGCGAGGCCCTGGATCGCAAGTTGTCAACCGCGACCGGCCCAGAGTGAGCCGAGTCTTCGTCGACACGAGCGCCTGGTACGCACTCGCCGCGGCCGATGACCGCTCCCATGAGCGTGCTGTGCGCCTACTCAGCGAGCACCAGGGACGGCTTTCCACCACCGATCATGTGCTCGTGGAGACGTGGACGGTGGCCCGCAGTCGGCGGCACCGCAGCGCCGCCGACAAACTCATCTCCACAATCCTCGACGGCAACCTTGCCGATGTCCTGACCGCTACACGCGAAGACATCGTAAGCGCCTTGCGCATCGGCGAGATCTTCGCCGACCAGGACTTCTCGATGATCGATCGCACCAGTTGGGCCGTCATGGAGCGGTGCGGTATCAGCGAGGCCGTGGCCTTCGACATCGACTTCTCCGTTTACCGATTCGGCACGAACCTCAGCCAAGCCTTCACGATCCACCTCTGATCGTGTCGCTCTGGATCAAGCGGCGCTCCGACAACACGAGTGATCAGGCCGCTCGCACTGGCGCTGGGCCGGTGCTCTCGCGAACGATGAGTTCGGGGGTGATGTAGACATCGTCGGCGTACCGGGGATGCTCGATCGCCGCGAGCAACTGGCGGATCAAGTGGCGCCCCAGGACCTGGGGATGATGTCGCAGGGTGGTGAGCGGCGGTGTCGTGTGGCTGGCCGCGTGAATGTCATTGAAACCGACGACGCTCAGATCCCCGGGCACGTCAATATTGCGCGACGCTGCAGCCCGGAGCGCACCGATGGCCAGTGAATCATTGAACGTCACGAGCGCGGACGGGGGATCCGGTCCGTCAAGCAGTCGGCCCGTTGCCTCTGCAGCGACTTCCTCCCTGAAGCCGCACACCACGATATGGCTTGGTTGGGCCTCAAGCCCGTGGTCGGCAAGCGCCTGATGAAACGACGCTTTACGTTGCGTAGCAATGGCATGTTGGAGCGGTTCGGCGAGGCAGCCTATCCGGCGGTGGCCCAGCGCAACCAGGTGATCTACGGCCGGATGAAGACAGCCGATCGGCTCCTGCACAGCCGGATGCTCCGCGGTCTCGCCGACACGCCCGAAGGTCACGAAAGGGACCGCATGTTCCAGCAGGAACTCGACACGGGGATCATCGTGGACCGCTCGCAACACGACGAATCCATCTACCCGTTTGCTTGCAAGAGCACGTTCGTACGACGCAGTCGGGTCGTCATCGGCAAGTGGTGTGGTGAGTTGCACCTCGCAGCCGTTGTGAGCTGCTTCATCTACCAGCGCGGTCAACAACTCGCCGAAGAACGGATCCGAGAAGCGCTGATTCTTGGTGACCAGCACGAGTCCGAGCGAGTTCGTTCGAGCTTCGGGCATCTTCAGGCGTCGAGCCTCGAGATTCGGCGTGTAGCCGATCCTCGTCGCCACCTCGACAACACGCCGGCGAGTGCGTGCGGACACGTCGTCGTGTCCGTTGAGCGCCCGAGACGTCTGGGTCACGGAGACGCCTGTCTCTCGGGCCACATCGCGCAGTGTAGGGCGTCGCTCAGGTCTCAAAGGCTGCTCCTCGGTCTTCCTAGAAATGGTTGCGGTGACTATTTCAACTATCGTTTGACAACGGACGAACAAAATTGTATCTTAGCCTGCATCCGGTTTCCGAAACGTTTCGGATATCGGCCGACAAACTGCCGATCCAACCGCCCCCGGGCAAAGCAGGAGGGAAACACCATGCACCGAACAGAGTCACCCCAAAGGAAAGGACGGTGGAGAACTCAGCTTGCCTGCGTGATGATCGTGTTGGCGATGATCGCCGCGGCCTGCGGAGACGACGACGATGACACCTCGTCTCCCGCGGGCTCTGCCGACACGACCACGACAGCCGCAGCCGACGACTCCGACATGGACGACGAGGAGGACATGGACGACCCCGACATGGACGACTCCGACATGGACGACATGGACGAGGACGACATGGGCATGGCCGAGGACGACATGGACGAGGACGACATGGACATGGCCGACGGCTCCGATGCGGAGTTCGTCAGCACACAGTTCGTACCGGTCGAAGAAGCTGCGAAGCTCCGCGACATCCTCGCAGACGCCGGTCTGGACTTCACCGGCGTGGAAGGGGGTCCAACCATCGACCAGATCCTTGCCGGAGCAGGAGCCATCGACGTGCTCGGAGCACTGCACGGTTCATTCCCGCCACTGGCGAACGAAGGCGCCCTCACAAACATGATCGACGTGTACGACGATCTGAGCGCCGACCGCTCGTTCGCGCCATCGTTCGTCCAAGCCGGCCTGCTCGGCTCGGAGGACTTCCTGGCCTACGTCCCATGGGCTCAGGCGACCTACATCATGGCAGCCAACGAGCAGGCGCTCGCCTACCTCCCAGACGCTGCCGACATCGACAACCTGACCTGGGACGGCCTCGCCGATTGGTGCCAGGCCATCATGGAAGGTGAGGGCAAACCCCTGTGCGGCCTCCCGAAGGCCGGCCTGTTCCACCGATTCCTCGAGGGGTACCTCTGGCCCTCGTTCACCGGCGGGATGGTCTCAGAGTTCCGCAGTTCCGAGGCTGAGGAGATGCTGGGGTGGGCACGCGACTCGCTGTGGCCGACAATGCACCCCGAGTCGATCAACTACGACTTCATGCAGGAACCACTGCTGTCAGGTGAGGTCTGGGTGGCATTCGACCATGTCGCTCGACTGGTCAACGCCTTCAACACTGACCCGGACACGTTCGTGGCCTTCCCGACCCCCTCAGGTCCGATGGGAAGAGGATTCATGCCGGTGATCGTCGGTCTGGGCGTTCCGGCGGACGCCCCGAACCCTGAGCACGCATACGCGGTCATCGAGTATCTGACCCGCCCCGATGTACAGGGTCGAGTACTCGCCGAGTTGGCGTTCTTCCCTGTGGTTGAGGGAGTCGACGCCTCTGCGTTGCCGGCCGGTGTCGCTCTCGAGGCTGCGGCGGTCGACAAGCTGGCCAACGCATCCGATGCTCTGCCGGCGTTGTTGCCGGTCGGACTGGGCGAACGGGGCGGTGAGATCAACCAGATCTTCCGCAACGCCTTCGACCGTGTCGTGTTGGACGGCTCCGACATAGCCACCGTGCTCGACGACGAGGGTGACGCCCTCCAAGCCCTCCTCAACGAGACCGGTGCACCCTGCTGGTCGCCAGACCCGGCCAGCGACGGGCCCTGCGTAGTCAACCCGGCAGGCTGAGCCTCCGCAGCACTACCAGATCCCTTTCACCCCAAGAGGGAGCCCGATGACAACACCCGGTACCGCCACGTCCGCCCCAAAGGCAAGGACGTGGCGGTACCGGGTCGTCCCCTATCTGTTGATCGCCCCAGCGGTCGTCTACCTCGCGATGTTCTTCGCCTACCCGATGTATGAGGGTCTTGTGCTGGCCGTCTACGACGAGGATGCCCTGTTGCCGACGCGCGACGAACCGAACCTCGACGGAAGCGAGGTCTCGAAGATCCCCCAGGGGACGGCGCTGGCAATAGTTGATCGGAGCAGTCAAGAAGTTGTCGGCGACGAGAACCCCGACGCGCTCACCGACCCGTGGTACCAGGTGACCGCCGAAGATCCCGCCGGATCGCCCATTGCCGGGTGGGTGTCTGAGGCACGGATCCGTGTGCGCGACGAAGACGCAACCGGCGCGCCCGTGAGCGGAACGGTCCGCCCGAGACTGGCTGCCGCGTCGGACCCCCTGACCGAAGTGTACGAAGCGCCCAACGACCGCAGCGACGTGATCGGCCACCTTGAACAACGCTCCCAGGTACAGATCACAGAAGTTGCGCTGCTCGAGGTCTGGTTCCAGGTCCGGCCGACCGACGAACCCGAAGCGGTCGTAGGTTGGGCGCCCTCGCGCTTCCTTCAAGTGTTCGACGACGGCGAGAACGGGCGAGTGCATCGAGGAACAGCCGGAGAGTTCACGACCGCGTTCATCAAACGGATGTTCGACGATCGGTTCTTCGGTCCCGCCCTGCGGACAACGCTGCTGCTGATGGTGCTCATCATCCCGGCCCAACTCGTCCTGGCGATGGTCATGGCTCTGGTGGTCCACGCCAGAACCCGGTTGAGCACTGGTTTCCTCTACGCCTTCTCGCTGCCCATAGGCATGAGCGACCTCGCCGCGGGAATCCTCTTCTTCTCGATCTTCACCGGCAACGGTCTGCTCAACAGCATCCTCGACGGTCTGGGCATCATCGACGGGCCCTATGCGTTCCTGACCGCGGACACGGTCCGCTGGATCATCTTCGCCATCGTGCTCGCCGAGTTGTGGCGGGCGACGTCGATCGTCATGGTGATCCTGGTCGCGGGCCTCCAGGCCATCCCCGACGAGACTCTGGAGGCGGCCGAACTGTTCGGAGCCAGCTATTTCCAGCGGGTCCGCCACATCATGCTGCCGCTGTTGCGTCCGAGCATCCAGGTGGCTCTGATCCTGCGCACGATCCTTGCCTTCCAGGTGTTCGCGGTTGTGATCGCCCTCAGCGGAGGCGACGTCGTGACCGTGCTCGCCAACGAGTCCTACCGCCAGTACTTCGGCCTGCGCAACAACAATGTGGCGTCGGCCTATGCCGTGTTCATCCTCGTGTTGTCGATCGCCAGCGCATTCTTCTACCTGCGCGCGGTTCGGTCCGAGCCGGAGGCCCGTCCGACATGAGTCTCAAGACCGCTCCCGATGACTCGGCCGGTACCGGTGCGGGTGCAGGGCTTCCAACCATGCTGCCTCCGCTCGATTCTCCCGAGGTGCAGAAGCTGCACCGGCGTATGCGGCGGCGACGCGGCCGCGGCCGACTGACCGCTTACATCACGGGCGCGATCTTGACACTGTGGATCGCGGTGCCGATCTTCTTCGTGTTCTCGATGGCGTTCACGACTCAGGAGACAGTCCGCTCCTACCCCAAGAACTTCCTGCCGTTCATCCCCTTCTCAACCGACACGATGCGCTTCTTCCTGGAGTCCGAAGGCGTCCTGCAGAGCCTTTGGAACAGCATGATCGTGGCTGGGATCACGCTGGTCCTGTCGACCTTGATCTCAATTCCGGCCGGATACGCGATCGCCCGCTATCTGTTCAGGGGCCGCGACCTGTTCCGGCTGGCCGTGCTTGCCGTCCGTGCCTTCCCGATCGTGGTACTGTCGATCCCGCTCGCAGTGCTGTACCTGAGCATCGGCGTTTTCGACAGCCTCTACAGTCTGGCCCTGATGCATACTGCGCTCGCCCTGCCGACTTCGATACTGGTCGTGTCCAGCGTGTTCGCCAGCGTCCCGTACGAACTCGAGGAGGCGGGCAAGGTCTTCGGGGCGACACCGTTCCAGTCATTCCGCTACATCGTGGTGCCGCTGGTGCTGCCGGGGATCGCTGCGTCGGGCCTCTTCTCGTTCGTGCTGTCCTGGAACGAAGTCTTCGCCGCCGCCATCCTCACGATCAACAACCGGACGCTGCCTGCGCTGGTGCTGAACTCGCTGGCCAACTCGCCTGATGCGTTCCAGTTCGCCGGCGGGTTCTTCCTGATGGCCCCGTCGATCGTGTTCATGTTCTTCATCCGCCGCTACCTGTTCAACATGTGGGGGCAGGCCACCAAGTGAAAGTAGTACGCAATGGCTGAGATTCGGATCGAGCAGGTCACCAAGACGTTCGGCGACAACGTCGCGATCGATGACATCACCCTCACCATCGAAGACCGCGAGTTTCTGGTCCTGCTCGGACCGAGCGGTTGCGGCAAGACGACTCTGCTGCGGGCGATCGCTGGTCTGGGAATGGCCGACTCCGGCCGGATCGCCATCGGCGGACGCGACGTCACCTATCTGCCACCGGGCCAGCGTCAGATCTCGATGGTTTTTCAGAGTTATGCGATCTTTCCCCACATGACCGTGCATCAGAACATCGGTTTCGGCCTGTTGATGAACAAGGTCGACAAGGCCGAGATCGACCGCCGAGTCAGAAGTGCTGCGGAACTGCTGCACATCGAGGAACTGCTCGACCGCAGACCCAGTGCAATGAGCGGCGGACAACGCCAGCGGGTCGCAGTGGCACGCGCACTGGCGATGGAAGCCAAAGTGCTCCTGATGGACGAGCCGCTGAGCAACCTCGACGCACTGCTCCGCTTGGAGATGCGGGCCGAACTCAAGCGGCTGCTGGCCGATGTCGAAGCCACCACCGTGTATGTCACCCACGACCAGATCGAAGCCCTGAGCATGGGCGACCGGGTTGCGGTCATGCTCGACGGCAGGATACAGCAGTGCGACGCACCCAGCACCGTCTATGAGTCGCCCTCCAACCAATTCGTCGGCAGCTTCATCGGCAACCCTCCAATGAACTTCATGGACGGGACGATTCGACGTGACCGCGACACCGTGACGGTCACGGTCGGCGAACACGAGTTCTCGCCCCCTGCAGAGCTGCAACCACTGATCCGGGACCTGAGCAGCGATCGGATCACGCTGGGCATTCGGGCCGAGAACATGGAGACGCTCGCCGCCCCGTCGTCTGATACCGTCCCCGTGACGATCGAGGTCGTCGAACCTCTGGGCGCGCAGAACCTGCTGACTGCCAAGATCGGCGGTCACCGGCTCAAGGTCTCGACCCATCCGAGCCTGGATGTGGCCGCGAAACAACAAGTTCACATGCGCCTGCCCGCTGATCAGATCCGCTGGATAGACCCTGCCACCGAGAGTGTGCTCTACGACCGATGACAAGCAACCCGAACCTGCACCGCTCAGATCGTACGACTGAGGCCATCGCCATAATGCGAAACAACGACCGGGGCGGCTACACGGTCCCGTCCCAACACCTCTATCCGTTCCAATGGAACTGGGATTCGTCGTTCGCGGCGCTCGGCTGGGCCGAATTCGACGTGGCACGGGCCTGGACCGAGATAGAGACACTGTTCGAAGCTCAATGGCCCTCAGGAATGGTCCCCCATATCGTGTTCTGGTCTGAGTCCGAGAGCTACTTCCCTGGGCCCGATGTCTGGCAGATCAACGGTTCCACCCCTCCCACTTCAGGGATCTCGCAACCGCCGGTCGCGGCCACGATCGTGAGGACACTGGCCGAGACGCACGGACTGCCGCCACGGTCGCTGTACGAGTGCATTGAACGCTGGCACCAGTGGTGGCACCGAGCGCGCGACCCCGAGGGCCTAGGAGTGATCGCCATCACTCATCCCTGGGAATCGGGGCGCGACAACCTCCCGGACTGGGACCGTCCTCTCTCCCGGGTCGCTCCGACGCTCATTGACGGCTACAAGCGACGCGATCTCGACCACGTCGACCCGGACATGCGCCCCCACAACGACGACTACGAACGCTACCTCGCCCTGGTCGCCTACGGTGCGTCCAAAGGGTGGGACGATGACGCCATCGCTCAGGACAGCCCGTTCTGGGTCGCTGACCCGTGCCTGACCGCCGTGCTGCTGCGAGCCGAACGCGACCTCGTCTGGCTCGGCGACGCGGTCGGGGCGGACACCGGAGAGGCCCGCCGCCGCATCGACCGGCTCACTGAGGGGTTCGAGCAGTTCTGGAACCCGGCCGTCGGCGCCTACTGTTCGCTGGATCTACGAACCGGGGTTCACGCTGACGCGGGAACCTCAGCGTCATTCCTCGCCCCGTACGCCGGTATCGACGAGCACAGCGACCGGCTGTTGGACGAACTCGAGGCATGGTCTGACGCATGCACCTACCTGGTACCGAGTTTCGATCCCCGCCACCCCAGTCTCGAACCTCTGCGCTACTGGCGCGGACCCGTCTGGTGCATGGTCAACTACATGATCGCCACCGGGCTGGCTGAACTGGGAGCGCTCGACTGGGCCGAGCGCCTCCGCTCCGACACCTCCGCACTGGTCACCCTCAGCGGCATGCCCGAGAGCTTCGATCCGCTGACCGGCGGCCCCGTCGGCGGAGAGCATTTCACCTGGACCGCAGCGCTCTGGCTCGCCTGGGCCAGGGGTTCAGAAAAGGGTCAGGGCTCCAGCGCCGTGCCGACCGCACGTTAGCGTTCCCCGACGAGATCCGCAGCCGGGTGGGTGCCGTGCTCAGCGACACGTTCGGGCTGCACCACTCGTTGTCGTGCCGGTTCACCCACGTCTACCCCGACGGTCCGGCCCCCTACTACACCTGGTCGGGCATGGGGGCTCAGGGCAGTGAGATCTCTCAGTGGCAGGCCGTCAAGGACGAGGCCAACCGGGCCGTGGTCGACGCCGACGGCACCGTCACCCACCACCACGCAGTCGGGCGCATGCACCGCCCCGGCGGCTACGACGACCAGCGGCCCGAGCTGTTCGCCCAGTCTGTCCGCGCCGTCAAGGCGCGCCTCGACCCCAACGGCATCCTCAACCCCGGCGTCCTCATCGACCCCTGATCCTGATCGGGGCGCATGGATGGGGATCTCGTCCCGGTTGTAGGCTTGGGGATGGCCCAACCGCACGATAGAGACGCCCGACTTGCCGTGATGCGACGACTCGTCCAGGAATTCGAAGCGGAGCATGGTTCGATCAGCGACGAGGAGATAGCAGAGCAGGCCCAGCAGGATCGCGACGCGGCGGGGTCGTATCGAGCCGATATCCGACAAGCAGGAGACTGATGGGACGCAGAACTATCGAAGAACTTCGCAACCAACGCGTCAACGCCATGACCAGCGCGGAGCGAACCGAATTCGAGGAGGCGCTCGCCTCGGCTCGCCTGGCCATCAGGGTCGGCGAGATGGTCCGCGGAGCCCGCGAGTCAGCCGGAGTCAGCCAACGCGAGTTGGCTCAAAAACCGTCCGCAACACCATGCTCCCCGTGTTCGAACTTCCCCACAGCATGTTTCTGAGCTCGAGTTCGCGCGTTGAGCCAGCGGGGATCTGCTTCGGTGCGGGATCGTCGTAGTCGATGTACGGAGAGCGTCGTTGCATGAACGCTCGCAAGTCCGGCAAGTCCCGTGCAGGTTGCCGGTCCATTCTTCCCACTCTCGGCGAGCCTTGACGTCAAGAGCAACCACTGTCCGATCAGCGAGTTCTCTACGCTGCTCCAGCGACAGGGCCGCTACGCAGGGCAGCAGCCTCTCTGCTGTTGCGTCCATATCCAGCGCTCCGGCGTTGGGCAAGACCAACTACGGGCGTCTCTGTGGGGATGTGCGCTAGCCTGGATGGGGCTAGACGTTCCGAGAGGATCAATCGGATGACGATTGTGCCCGCTACCGACACCGACGAAGATCCGATTGCGGAACCTGTGACACTCGCTGATCTGGACGCTGCCGTCGGTGCCGGGCCCGATGTGCCCGAGCACGAGGTCGCAGTGCGGTACTACACAGACGAGGCGTTCCTGGCTGCGATCCGGTTGCGTTGCAACGGCCGAAACACCGACTAGCGAACTACCGCAGCGGCTTGATTCGATCTCTGATCCAGTCCGTGAGGTCATCCACCGAGAGGTTACCCGAGGCGACTTTGACGATCGTGTTGTACGCCTCCTCGGCTGGCATCAAGTCCAGGTCGTAACCGTTCGTGTTCAAGAACTGAAGCGTGGACAACACGGCGACTCGTTTGTTACCGTCGATGAACGCATGGTTGCGCGCTAGCCCGAAGAGCAGGGAAGCCGCCTTGGCCTCCATCGTTGGGTGAAACTCCTCGCCAGCGAAACCAGCACGCGGCCGTGCAACCGCTGAGTCGGCAAGCCCGAGATCCGTCACATACATGAGAGCATCTACTTCAAGCCCGAGAACCTCGCACGCGATGGCAAGCACATCGTCTAGTTCGAGATAGTCCACTCAGCCGTCTGCGAGCATGCTCAGCAGTTCCTCATGGCGCTGAAGGTTGCGCTTGAGCATCGTCTGAAACTCCGGGTCACTGCGTCGGCGCTCCACATGCTCGGCGAGGGCATCTCGAATGACATCGCTCACGGTCGTCTCCTCAACCTCCGCGATCGTTCGCACCCTCTCCGCGAGCTTTTCATCGATGCGCAATGTCATGCTCTTAGTCTCTCCTTGAGGTGCCATCTTCTCCTCCTCGGCTAATGCCCTGAGTTGAAGGATACCCCTTGGTAGCGAAAATGCAAGATACCTAGATATCTCACTGCTCGGGGAAGGCATCCGAACAGCGAAGGGATGCTGGCGACCGACAGCTAAGGAATCGAGGGATCGCGTCGCGGGCACCAAAGACCTACCAGCGCTTCTCTACAATATTCTCCGGTCGTCGAATCTTGGGCTAGGCAGCCATTCGTATGAGTTGGTTCCCGGTCTTGGTATCAACGTAGGCGAAGCTCTGAGGCGGTCGGAAGTTCCTCGGCTTCGCCCGAAGGTCTTGGAGAGGGATCGGCCGGCTGAGTGCTTGTGGCTCGGAGAGCGTCAGAGCGGTGCCTGTGTTCACGCCCTTGAAGTATTGCTGGAACTCGTGGAAGGACAACTCTGATCGTGGGCCATGCTCGTGCCAAAGGGCGGCGAGGTCAGCGGACCGGACACTAGTGATGACGCATGTTCCAAGGAGCGCACGCACCGGCGACGCGGCATACAAGAGAGCCCGCGTCGGAATCACGATCTTCGGCACGGTGCGACGCAGCTCCACAGTCTTGACGCCCGCGAGGATGGCCTCCGCGAACCTGGGTCTTAGCGACAGCACGACCATCCGGTCTTGGTCAAGCCCGTCGAGATTGTTGCTCATTGCGGCCCCATCCCTTCCTCGTAGAAAACACGGACAGTATTCTCATCAATTCTGCGTGTTGTTATGAAGTATGAATTCTGCTTCATGCTGTCATAGATCTCTCGGGAACGGGCAATCGAGACTGGTTCGGTGAACATCTCCGTTTGACTGAAGACCAGTGCGGTGGCCTCCGAATGACCGTTCTGCGCTGAGTGTTTGGCGGTTTCGATGACCTGGTGTTCGTCAAGCACTCCGAAGTGGCGATAGCGGCGGTAAAGCCGACGCGGGTCTCCTGTCTCGACTTCGTCCAACCAGGACATGGCTCTCATGCCCCCGAGAGACCCTCCGCCGGAAACCCACCAGATGATCCTCGCGGGCGCCTCAAAGCGCCGAGGTGACATGTAGTAGACGTTGTCACGAGCGGCGGCTGCCCGGCGATGCTGTTCGAACAGCCGTCGTTGGGGCTCTTCGTAGCCGAGGATCACGCGGGCGTATTCGGGCTTGATCGGGACCACATAGCACGGAACGCCACCGTTGAAGATCTTTTGCGGCCACGCGTACAGCTCAAAACCGCGGACAAGATGCGCAGTCAGCCGGTCCCAGCCGATGTGCTCCAATTCCTGCGGCAGCGGGTCGCCGGGGCCGAGAATGCCAGTCCGAACTGCTGCCTTCCATGCCGACCCCTCAGATCTGAATCCCTCGTCGCGCAACGCCTGGTCGACGGGTGAACCTGTCTGATCGTCCACCACGATGGTGGCCGGACCGTCTGCGGACACGATGGTGCGGAGGTGATGAACCATCTGCCTCGCCGCCGCCCTCGACAGCGCTCCAGAGGCACTGCGGAGCGCCGTGACGGTGACTTGGGCTCCATCGCGATACATGGCTCCGAGCGCAAGGAGTTTCCCGTCGTCGGATACCAACTGCTCGATGCGTCCCGACGGATGAGTCGTGACGACGCTCAGGCGTTGACGCAGATCCGTCGAACGCTCGTCAATATGTTCGTGGCAGTAGACCGACAGAACTGTGTTCGATGGAATCTCTGAAACAGCCGAGACAGACAAGCCCGACACAGCGATAGATCGCGTCTGGCGTTCGTGCTCGCCGCCGAGTCCTTGCAGCCGCAGAAGAAAGTCATCTGGCCCAACGAGGTCTAGGCCGGTCAGTCGCTCGATGTGCTTCGCCTGCCGCAGGAGGCCCTCGTCACGCGAGACGAGGTATGCGGCGTCGCCAGCCGCAGCTTGGGCGACTACGTAAAGATCACCCTCACTCACGCGTCCCACGTCTCGGTCATCCTGGAGAGACCGCAGGGTTTTGCGCCACGCCGTTTCAGATGGCTCAAGAGTGCGGAACTTGTGGAGTTCGGACTCGAACTCGTCGCCTCCAGGGCGGCGATCCGACAGCTCGGCGTGACTCTGCGCTGTCACTAGCAATTCTACGGAATCGGCAACCCAGTCCGCCGTAAGCGCAAGCGAGGCAGGAAAGTCCCGCTGCTCCAGAATGTCGATCAAAACGTTGGTGTCAACCGCAACCACAATCCGAGCGTCGTCCTGGTCGAGTTGGTCGAAGAGCGAGTAAGCAGCGATGGGCCGCCACCAGGCCACGAGAGGCAATCCGGCAAGGCTGCGGCCCGGCTTCTCTCCTAGTCGCTGGAACCCCAGATGCGGCCACATTGCGTCTGCGTCATAGTCCTTGCGACATGAAAGGCGGATCCCAGCACGATTCGGATGGCGCTCGACGATGGCCTCAACCAGATCGCGTGCGACGCCCCGACCGCGTCGGTCCTGGTCGACGCAGAGATGGGTGAGCGAGATGTCGCCCGTCCTGACCCTCCTCGCGTAGAGCGCGTAGCCTTCGACTTCGCCGTCCTCCACAAACGCGAGCACTCTCCCCTCGGCCGCAGCCTGGTTGATCGCAGCGTAAGGCAAGTGACCCAAGGTTCTGCTATTGGCGTTCCCGAGTTCCACGACCCGCTGGTAGTGCGGTGAGTCAGGGCTGACTTCCTCGATCATCGACTGCCGTCCGCCTTCAGCCCAATGGCGCTACTCGGACGATGGGCCTTGCGGCCGTACAGTTCAAACATCCACGCCAAGATAGCCGTAGCGTATGACAGCAAGACATGGAGCGAGCCAGCAACGCGGGGTCTACTGAATCAGAGGACTGCTTGGCGGGTTCGGCCACTCCAACCTAGGCTTCAGCCTCTGCGCGACCGATGCGTGAGATGAGGGAGGGCAACCTCGGAGGAGGCATGTGATGAAAGCGACCGAGGCGAAGCTCCTTGATTTCCTGAACCAATCGCCTCAGTTCGTGATCCCGGTCTACCAGCGGACCTACAGTTGGACCGAGCGCGAGTGCCGCCAACTCTGGGACGACATCCTCCGCACTGGAAACGATGATCAGATTGCCGCACACTTCGTCGGCTCAATCGTCTACATCGAAGAGAGCATGTACCAGGTCACGAGCCGGTCACCGCTACTCGTTATCGATGGGCAACAACGTCTCACGACTGTCATGTTGATCCTCGAAGCTCTGGCTAGGCACGTCGAAGACCGAGAACCGGTCGATGGTTTCTCCCGAGAGAAGCTCCGCACCTACTACCTACTCAATCATCTGGAAGAGGACGAGCGTCGCTTCAAGTTAGTGCTCACGCAGACGGACAAGGAGAGCCTTGTTGCGTTGCTGCAGCAGCGGCCGTTGCCGACGGAAGCGTCGCTCCGCGTTCAGGAGAACTTCAAGTTCTTCGAACAGCAGATCGCGGATCTTGCTCACGAGCTCATTCCGCTGTGCCGGGGGCTCGCGAAGCTAATGGTCGTCGACGTTGCGCTCAGCCGAGAGCAAGACAATCCGCAGCTGATTTTCGAGAGCATGAACTCAACGGGGCGAGCGCTCAGTCAGGCTGACCTGATCCGCAACTTCGTATTGATGGGACTCGAGCCAGCGCAGCAGACACGACTCTACGAAGACCATTGGCGACCGATGGAACTTGCCTTCGGACAGAATGCCTACGGCACCCACTTCGACCGATTCATGCGCCACTACCTGACGTTGAAGACTGGAGAAATCCCCAAGGTCGGGAAGGTCTACGAGGCATTCAAGAAGTACGCGTCTCGACCGACGATCACGCGAGGCGGCATCGACCTGCTGGTCACCGACATCCAGCGATTCGCCGACTACTACTGCTCGATAGCCCTTGGTCGGGAGTCCCCGGGCCGTCTTAACGAAGCCTTCCGTGACCTGCGCGAACTCAGAGTCGGCGTCGCTTACCCGTTCATCCTTGAACTCTATTCCGACTATGACACCGACCAGTTGAGCGAGACGGACTTCTACACGGCGGTTCGACTGGTCGAGTCTTACGTGTTCCGTCGCGCGGTCTGCTCCATACCGACGAACTCACTAAACAAGACGTTCTCGACGTTCGGCCGCGAACTCAGAAAAGACAGCTACCTGGAGAGCATCGAGGCCCACTTTCTCCTGATGCCGTCCTACCGCCGGTTTCCGCGAGATGACGAGTTCAAGCGTGATCTTCAAGAGCGGGATGTCTACAACTTCCCGAGGCGTAGCTACTTGCTTCGTCGGCTAGAGAATCATGAGCGGAAAGAGCGAGTGCCCGTTGACGAGTACACAATCGAACACGTCATGCCACAAAACGTGGATCTCTCAGCGGAGTGGAGGGAGGATCTCGGGCCAGAATGGCAACGGGTACACGAGCAGTGGCTTCACACACTCGGCAACTTGACGCTAACGGGCTACAACTCGGAGTACAGCAACCGGCCCTTCGCAGCGAAACGAGACATGGAGGGCGGATTCAGGATGAGCCCGCTCAGGCTGAACCAAGACATAGGATCGCGGGAGCGCTGGGATGAGCGAGCGATTCAGGACCGTGCCGCCAGTCTTGCGGACCTGGCCGCAAGAGCCTGGGCGGAGGTGCAACTCTCCGACGAGAAGCTCGATCAATATCGACAGCAACCGGACCATCGGCCACGTGGGAACTACACGATCCAGGACCATCAACACCTCGCCCAGGAGAGCGTTGTCCGACCGTTGTTCGAGATGTTCCGGAAGGAAGTTCTAGCCCTCAGCCCAGTGGTCACGGAAGAGGTCCTCAAGCTCTACGTCGCCTACAAGGCGGAGACCAACTTCGTTGACATCGTCCCACAGGCTTCCCAGCTTCGTCTTTCGCTCAACCTCCGGTTCCACGAGTTGCGCGACCCAAAGGGCCTTGCTACAGATGTCACCAACCTCGGGCGCTGGGGGAACGGCGATGCGGAGATAAAGCTAAGCGACCCGGGAGAGTTGCGGTACGTGATCGGACTCGTACGCCAAGCCTTCGAGAAGCAGATGGACAACGGAGATAGCGACACCTGAGCTCCGCTTGGTCGACCCCTGTCACATGGTGTGTCTAGGGTGCGCCTCCATGAAATGCTATTCATGTAGTTTGAACGGTGAGGGGTGGTGCCGGTGACCCGGTACCACCAACCCACGTTGATGGAGGATGCCAGGGCGATGCCAACTTGGACCGTCGATCCGGACGGAACACATGGTGAGGTGTTCACGCGCCGTTGGGTGGTCGATCTGATTCTGGACCTGGCCGGCTATCGGGCAGCCGACGACCTGGGGGCTTCGGTGATCGTCGAGCCCGCCTGCGGCACGGGCGCTTTCCTTGTGCCGATCGTTGAGCGGTTGGCGGAGTCTTGTACGCGACATGGCCGGTCGCTCGCCGGTTTGGGCGAGGCGATCAGGGCGTTCGATGTGCTTGGCCGGAACGTCGACACGGCTCGGGAGTCGGTGGCCGCCCGGCTTGTGGAACTCGGCCAGCCGGCCGACATCGCAGAGAGCCTCAGTTCGCAGTGGATCTGCCAGGAGGATTTCCTGCTCGGAGCCGGTTGCGACAGCTCACTGGAGGCAGACTTCGTGGTCGGGAACCCGCCGTATGTGAGGCTCGAGGACGTTCCCGACGAGGTGAGCGCCGCCTATCGATCCGAATGCTCCACGATGCGGGGCAGGGCCGACATCTATGTCGGCTTCTTCGAGAAGGGCCTGTCGATGCTCGCGCCCGAGGGAAGGCTTGCATTCATCTGTGCAGACCGCTGGATGCACAACCAGTACGGCGAACGGCTCCGCGCTCTAGTCGGTTCCGAATACGCGATGGACACCGTCGTGGCGATGCACGACGTGAACGCCTTCGAGGACACGGTGTCGGCCTATCCGGCGATCACCGTGCTCCGCAACGGGCACCAGGGTCACGCCCATGTCGTGGAGGCTATGGACGGATTCGACGCGGCGGACGGTCGCACCGTTGCCCAATGGCTAGCCGATGGACAGAAGCTCGTCCCCGACGAAGGCTGCTTCAACGCTGTGAGGCTTGACCGGTGGTTCGCGGGCAGCGGCCTCTGGCCGTCTGGATCGCCCAAATCGCTGGAGTTGCTAGCAGATCTGGAGCAGCGCTTCGATCCGCTTGAGGACTGGCGCACAGGCACCCGCGTCGGGATCGGCGTCGCGACAGGTTGTGACGACATCTTCGTCGTCGAGGACGCGCCCGGCGTCGAGCGCGGTCGCCTGCTTCCGTTACTGACAGCGCAGGACATCACCTCGGGCGAGCCGCGGTGGGGTGGACGGTCTCTCGTGAACCCGTGGGAAGACGGTCACCTCGTTGATCTTGGGGAGTACCCCGGCCTTGCTTCATACCTGCAGCGCCACGACACCCGGATCAAAGCGAGGCATGTGGCCCGTAAGCGACCAGCCTCCTGGTATCGCACAATCGACCGAGTCGACCCTGAACTGCAAGCGCGACCGAAGCTGCTCCTCCCCGACCTCAAGGCGGCGGCTCATCCCGTGCTGGACACGGGCGGGTTCTATCCACACCACAACCTGTACTACGTCGTATCCGACAAGTGGGACCTGGAAGTGTTGGGAGGAATCCTGTTGTCGGACATCGCGAACCTGTTCGTCGGCGCCTACTGCGTGAAGATGCGCGGCGGCACCTACCGGTTCCAGGCCCAATACCTCAGAAAGATCCGAGTGCCCAAACCGGACACCATCGACGCCCCAACCGCCGCTGTCCTCGCTCACGCATTCAGAAATCGAGACCGCGCCGCTGCAACAGACGCAGCCGCGGCGCTATACGGAATCAGCAGTTCTGACCTTCTCGGCGTTGCGGCGTAGCCCGCACCTTGAAACGAGCCCGGTTCCTGTCGTGGCATTCGATTCCGGTACCAGCGAGAAGTGCGTTGTTATCCGCGATCCGACCAGTCGATGTCAGGGTTGGTCGTTATGAACTGGAGGCACCTGCCATGGATTGCCGCCGCAAACGTCTGAAAGCTCACCGAGTTCGATGGAAACCGGACCGCAGCGGAATCCTTGTCAACGAGAACCACGCACGCGGCGTCCAGCAGTCGCTCGCGGACCATTCGCTCGAAGAAGATCACATACCGGTCCGCGTAGCTGGCGCCGTCGAACGCTGGATCGGGTTCCCACACCGTCCTGCGTGGCTTGACCGCGGTCGTGAAGGCCGCGTTGTCCTCCAGCAGCATGAAGTATCCAAGCCACGGCCGCTGAGGTCCCACTATGTCTCGCTCCACCGCTTTCCAGACATCGACGGCCTGACCCAAGGCTTCATCGGTGCGGTTGTTGTAGTTCTGGCCCGGACTGTCGCCCGCCATCGACTTCAACTCGATGATGCCCACAACCCGGTCAGCCACCATCACCACGACATCCCAACTCTTGTCGCGGCGGAAGTACCCGGCGATCGGACGCCGCTTCACGTCAATGAGCTCAGCCGGTATCCCCGCGTCCACGAACACGCTCACCACCAACTCCTGGAGAGCATGCAGATGGCGACCTCCAGTCACCTCCGCTCGAATACCGGTGTTGAACACGCCCCTGCCCTCTGACTCGTCCGCCTGCGAACGCCGCACATCCCAATAGTCGCCAACAGCAGCACGTACCGAGTCACCGTAGTCAGGAAGCTGTGAAGGCATACGACTCCTTAGATTCGGCCCAAGTAACCAAGCAACCTAGAGCCTTCCGTAGGATAGGTGGACTCGACGAAGTGCCCAAACAGGTACAGCCGTGTGAATGGGTGATCGTCCAAGTTACCCGTAGAACTCCGTTGCAATCGGAGGCTTTCACGGGTGGCTTCTAATGCCGCCCTGCTGGAACTGGCCGAGGGTCAGCGTGCCCACGACTCTCGCTCCTCTGCGAGGTAGTCGCTAACCTCCTTCGCGCTCTTGAAGAGACGTCGCCCTGAACCTTGCGAGATAATCTGCCAAGCCGATCAAGGGGAGGGCTCCTGCGCGAACGAAATAACCACGTCCACATGCTCGCCCACCTCCAGGTCGCGGTCCACGACCTCTATTCTCCTCCAGGCTGCACGGTTGCCCTTTTGTGCAACACCTTCTGCATTTTCTCGTCTCTTCAGGTGCCATCGTGCATCTCGCCTCAGGCTCCACCTCAGCATACACCGGACGAGGAGGGGTCATCTCCGACGAGGCCCATCGCTCCCAGTACGACGAGGATATACGTATCCCTCTCCAAGGCCCGTTATGAGGCTCTTCGCGTTTCAGGGTGGAGTTAGGGTGTCGAGCAGCGTCCAGTTTGGTTTGTCGGCGTAGAGCAGGCTGCGGATTCGGTAGTTGGTGAAGTTGGTGAACCCGAACGCTGCGCGTTTGACCCGTTTCACCAGATTGTTCGCGGCTGCGTTGGTTGCTCGGGCGGTGTGCCAGTTCGAGATCTGGGTATGCCAGCACCACAGGGTGCGGCCCAGTCGGTTGATCTCTTCGGGCAGCCACCGGTCTTGGAAATCGGTGGCGAGTTGTTCGACGGTCTCGGCACTGAGTTCGGCTTCGGTGATGTCATAGATGCCTCGCAGGGTTTGGTCGGCGTGCCAGGCGTTTCGGACCTCGCCGTGGGGGTCGCCTGCATCGAGCAGTCCCCGCAGTTTGGTCCGGCCGTTGTCGGTGATGCGTTCAGACGCTGACACCAACAGTTTGCGGGCCCGGTAGAGGGGGTCGTCTTTGCGGCCGCACACACACCCCAGCCCGGCGGACACACAGCCCCAAACCGTCAACCCCACAAACCCATCGGTGGATCCAGGCTTACGTCGCGAGACATAGGAACATCGCTGTGCTGGTCCAGGGTGGACGATGTCGAGGGTCCCCTGTCAGTCACGGCTGTTGTTGTGGAGGGGCGAACCCACGTTGATTTGGCCGCCCTGTACGGTCTTTCGAGGTCGTGGGTCACAGGATCGCACAGGTTCGTTTCCGCAGAACGGACTGTGACGCGCCGCAGTCATGCGCTATCGACAAATCTTGATGCCTCTTGAGAGGATTGTTGGCGCATCTAGACTATGATTCTCGCAGCAAACTTACACACAAGTCAGTCAGTGTGTGAATGTTGTGCCGAATACCCTAGAGAGACAAGGAGGGTCCATGCTTCTTCGGTTTGAGGTGGAGAACCACCGGTCCATTTACCCGCCGGTTGAGTTGTCGATGATTGCGATCGACAAAGACCGTGTTGCGGCCCGTCAGGTCGCAGGCGTCAACGACGAGCAGGTTCTGACTGTTGCGGCGCTCTACGGTGCGAACGGTTCGGGCAAAACCAACCTGATCGACGCTCTGGCGTGGCTGTCGCATTCGGTGGCAAGATCGTTGCGCTACTGGGAGGACTCAATTCCAGTCGACCCGTTCAGCTTCTTCCCGGGATCCGAGCCGACAAGGTTCGGGGTTGAGATGATCCTGGACAGCGTTCGCTACCGCTACGAATTGGAGGTTGAGGAGTCCGGTGTCGTGTTCGAGGCTCTGTACAGCTACCCACAGCAACGGCGCCGAACACTGTTCGAGCGCGAGGGAGGCGATCTGACGTTCAGGCGCGGTACCCGCTTGACTGGCGGCGGACGTGAGTTGATCACTCCGACGACACTGGTCATGTCGGTTGCCGGCCGCCTGACCGAGGAGATCAATCTCGTGGCGCTCTGGCTGCGCGACATCGACTTCGTGGGCATCTGGCCACGAGCGCTCATCCCTGCGGGGGCAAGGTTGTTCCGCTCCAGATTCCGGATGAACCCCGATTGGGACGACCGACTCATCGACATGCTCGGAGGCTCGCTCTCGCCTGACCTGCACGGCGAAGACGACCACACACACAACGAGCACAATCGACAACGCGATCTGGTCCTTTCGATGCTCAAATTCGCAGACTTGGGTGTGCAGGACGCAGAGGTGATCGACGAGACGACTGCTACCGGCCCGAGCGGACGCAGGTTAAGGCTCTTGCACGACGTCTCCGGGGATCCGCACCCCTTGGAGTTGGGCGACGAGTCCGACGGAACTCTCACATGGCTCGGACTAATCCCAGAGCTTCTCTCGATTCTGGAGAAGGGAGGCCTCCTCGTCGTTGACGAACTCGATGCCAGCCTTCACCCAGTGATATCGGGCAAGCTCGTGGAGTTGTTCCAAGACCCCGCGACCAATCCCCATGGCGGACAGATCATCTTCACAACCCACGACACGAGCCTGCTCGGGCATCTGAACCGCGACGAGGTGTGGATCACCCAGAAGAGGTCTGACGGCAGCACAGAGTTGACCGCTCTGTCGGACTTCCGCGGAACGAACGTACGGCGTTCCACGAATCTTGAGCGCGGTTACCTCCAGGGCCGCTTCGGCGGTGTGCCGTTGGTAGACGAGTTCCAGTTGCGCGAGGCGATGAGCGTCCCACAGGACTGACAATGGCCCGAGCCCGACAAAACCGAAGGCAACTACGCAGACGAGGCCCGCAGATAGGTCAACGGACCCGCTTCGTGATCTTCTGCGAGGGCGAGGTCACCGAACCCGTGTATTTGAAGGAATTGGCCCGACGGCCAAGAGTGCGTGAGGTGGCCACACTCGACGTTCATGGAATGGGGCGAGAACCACGCCAACTCGTGGAGGAGGCACAACGGGTGAAGAACCTCGAGCGCCGACAGAAGGCCGGACCCGCACAGTATTGGTGTGTATTTGATGTGGAGGCACCAAACCAACACCAACGGCTGCACGAAGCGGTCCAGATGGCTCACGGCAGCGATATTGGAGCAGCAGTGTCAAATCCCTGCTTCGAGCTGTGGCTGCTGCTCCACTACACCGACCGTCACAGTTGGATCGACAACGACACTTGCCGTCAACTTCGACACCAGTCGGACGGTTCTCAGGGAAAGGGTCTTGACGCTCCCGCATACATGTCGCTGTTGTCCGAAGCAATCCGGCGGACGAACCAGTTGGAGGTCTTGCATGAACGCGCGGAGCGGGTGTTTCCCAACAACAACCCCTCCTCCACAATGAATCGGTTGATCCAAGCAATCGATCCGACTCTGACTGCCGACGAGGACTCGTGATCAGTTCGATGGTCGACCTGCGCCGAACAGAGGCCATCGCTCAAGTCCGGCAAGTCTTGTGCAGGTTGCCGGTTCGTTTCTTCCCACTCTCGGCGAGCCTTGACGCCTAGAGGAACACTGCCTGATCTACGAGTTCCCTACATTCGAGCGGCAGACCCGCAACGGACGACAGCAGCCTCTCCAGTCGAGGTACATTAGCGACCTGCTCTGACGCTAGGCGGCAAGTCTGTCCAGGCGCTTCGGGCCGGCGAGCGACTTGGCGGTAACGTGACACTCAGACACAATGGGCGGCTATTGGAGGGAGTGGTGTGGCGACGGATCTCGGGGAATTGCAGAACAAGCTCTGGGAGGCGGCGGATCGACACGATCATTGGCAGTCGACATTCGAATATGAAGGAACTAAGAGCCGGCACCGGCACTTGAAACACCGGGGCAGCCACTCGTAGCGCAGGGCCTCGGTGGGCGACGGGCGGAAGCCCCGAATCGCCCAATAGACGCCCGCCAGAGCACCTGACCGGACCCCGCTCCGAGCCGCCCCACGGCCCTTAGCCGGGACCGCGGATCAGCTCGGTCCTGTAGAGCGCGTTCACGGCCTCGGCCAGGGCGTTGTCATAGGAGTCCCCGACAGATCCGATAGAAGGCACCGCCTACGCAGCCAACCACCAAACAAACCCGACAACCGAACACCCATAACACCTGGACTCACAAACGGGTCCCCGTCATGCGCGCCGGCGCGCAAAAGCGTCGTCTCGTCGTTGGCGTCGATTTGGTACGCTAAGGTCGTTACCGTACCAAAAGCAGATGTTTTGGTACGGTAACGGAGGTACCCGATGGGGGAACTGGTCGCTCAACGCTGGGGGGGCAACGCCGCGGCGCTACGTGCCCGTGACCGTCGGGCAGGAGACTTCGAGGCGTACGTCCCTCACCGGGTGGTTGGCTGGCAGCCGGCGTTGAGCGCAGACATCGCAGCGTTCATCGCGCAGTCCGAACACGAACTGCGGTCCACGGCGTCTGAGTTGACAGCGCTGGGGTCGAGCGACGGGGTGTTCTTCTGGGCTGAGTCGCTTGGTTCGTCCCGGATCGAGGGTGTGTCACCCGCGACCCGCAGGGTGGTCCACGCGCTGGTCCGCAGACAGCATTTCCCGGACCGGGAGTTCCACGACTCGGTCTTTGAGGTTGTGGGCAACATCGACGCGAACAACAAAGCGCTGGCGATGCTCGCCAACCGTTCGGAGCTGAAGCTGGGGTCGCTGCTCGAAGCGCATCGTGTGCTGATGGAACCGTCGCCGGCTCCGCGTCTCGGTGGGCTGGTCCGCACCGATCAGAACTGGATCGGAGGCAACGACTGGCATCCCCTCGAAGGTGATTTTGTGCCTCCACCGCCCGAGCATTGCGCGGGGCTGCTCGAAGACCTGCTGGAGTATGTCCGCAGCGACGATCACAGCCCGTTGCTGCAAGCCGCGGTAGCTCACGCCCACTTCGAGACGATCCATCCCTTCGGCGACGGCAACGGTCGAGCCGGTAGGGGACTGCTGTACGGGGTCCTCAAGCAGCGTTGCGCCCCCGATGCGGTCATGCCGCCGGTGAGTTTGGCGTTGTCGCGCAACAAAACCCGGTATCTCGACTCGCTCGCCGAGTTCCAGCGGTTCGTCGGTGAACCAGACGACCCGGCACGAACCGACGCAATCGTTGCGTGGTTGGAAGTGCTCGCAACGTCGGTGCATCAAAGCTGTGACGCGGTGCGCAACTACCGCAGCGCCGTGGAAACGTTGCAGCACAAATGGCGTGCGGTCGCGGGTGGTCGGCAACGGCGGTCCATTGCGTTAGCAGCGATCAACCATCTCCCGTTGCATCCGTCGATGACCCCGGGGTACTTGTCGTCGTTGACTGGGCACTCCGAGAAGCGGTGCGCTTCGGCGTTGCGGAAACTCGAAACGCTCGGGATCGTCAAAAGCCGCCGAGCCGACGCGAATCTGCGGGTCTACGACGCGGACAGGGTGTTCGACGCGTACGAGATCATGGCTTCGACTATCTGCGACCCCTCAGCATCAGTGAAAGATTACGACGAGGTCGTGGCGCAACCGTTCATCGAGACGCTGCACAGCGAGGAACGTCCGCAAGTGCCGGCTGGGTGGGTGCAGTGCCGCAGGCGGGTCGAGTCGACCCAGAAGCCGTGCAGCCTACGAAGCGGGCACCGCGGGGCCTGTCGGCATCTCGCTCACCGTAAACATCCACCACGGCGACCGTCCGGACGCAGCTGAGACAGACATAAACGGAACGCCGGCTACAGGTAGCGCCCTCGGCGGTCGTGGCTCAGTTCGGCGACGAACGGGACACCCTCGCGTGTGAAGGCCCTCGCGGCGCATCCGCCGCACTAGAACCTCCGCTGGTTGCTACTGCGCGTCGCACTCAAGGTGGTTCTGGGGTCTGCGCCTGCACCTCATCACAACACCGTCAGGGCTGCCGACGGCCTACGCGCTCACCGCAGACACAACCACGGCGACATCGTAGTGATCGTCGCGGGCTCTGATCGCTATGTCGAGGGCCATCAGGACATCAATGCCCTTCTCCTCAGCCCGCCACGCTGTCGGCCGCCCCATCGACCATGCAGTCGGTTGGTAGCGCAGAGGGCGGCTCCTGACACTCACGAGCGGATGAGCCTCCCACGAGGCGAACTGTCGTGCGGACCCGGCTTGTGCCCGCGGACCGCTCTTTGGGCCCGGCTTCCCCCGGTACACGTTCACCGCTGTGAGTTCGCGAGTTGGGTCGACCTTCTCTCCGAGTTGCTTTAGCATCAGGGCCAACTTCTGCGGTTTCACATGCCCGAATGTGTAGGGATCGCGTCGCGGGTCACCAAAGACCTCCCGTGCCCCGAAGCGGCTGTGTTCTCGTAGTCGATGAACACGGCCACTCTTGTCACCGGGTTGCCTCCAAAAATAGATAACCCCCGCCATTCCCGGCGAAAACCGGGAAGGCGGGGAGAAGTACTCAAACTCTAGCAAACACGACAACAAAGTCAACCATGTGTTCGCGATTCTTAGGCGTGCCGACCTTCAGCCGGGCGGAGGGCTCATCGCGGTCGACGAGCTCGACTCCAGACTCCACCCCGCGATATCAAGCAAGCTCGTAGAACTGTTCCACGACCCTGCGACCAATCCGCATGGCGGCCAGATCATTTCACAACCCACGACACGAGCCTGCTCGGCCATCTGAACCGCGACGAGGTGTGGATCACCGAGAAGAGGCCCGATGGCAGCACAGAGTTGATCGCCCTGTCGGACTTCCGTGGAACGAACGTCCGCCGTTTTACAAACCTCGAACGTGGTTACCTTCAAGGCCGCTTCGGCGGCGTGCCGGCCTTTGACGAGTTCCTGTTGCGCAACGCGATGAGCGAAGCTTTCCGATCCTGACGGGGCGGACCGTTGTGACGGAGTCACCGTTACGGTCGCTACTGAGTCTCTCTATCTGGCCGACACGAAAGCCTTATGGGGGTCAAGGCCATAGCGTTCGGTGATACAGGACTCGTGAGCCTCCCAACTCCACTCGGCCATCCCGGTGGTCTCAGCAGTCCATTCCTTCCAGCCAGCACTGCCGAACTCGTGACCAAGCGCCTCGGCTGTCTTCCAGACATCAAGTTCGGCTTCATGTGTGTCAAGCACAACCGCATACTCGGCGGAGCAGTCGGCGAAGACAAGACAACCGGGGTGGGCGGCATTCGTGCCTAGTCGGCAGTCAATTCGCCCAAATTGCTCGTAATCGCCCTGCTGGCGGTCCAGTACGAGTTCAACGACTACATCGACCGGGCACGGTTCCTGCTCAACAAGTTCACAACCAAAGGCGTATTCGACGCCGTACACGCGCAGCCCTTCAACCGTCACATCTGCCGGCATCTGCCGCTCAATGCTCTCCTGAACGACGAGATTGAGGAAACTCCACAGCCCCTCGCTGTCAACCTCCAATTGCTCAGCCACCCTCATGATGTCCCGAGAAGGGCTGACGTTCGTGGTGGGTGCACTCTGCTCAATGGCGGCCAGCAAGCGGGCCGCCGGCAGGTAGTCAAGGACATCGCCGCCGAGGTGGCTCAAAGTAGCGGAAACGTCAACAGCCTGCTCGTGCGGAACGCCCTCTCCGATCAGTGTTTGTACCAGGCTTCTGGAATCTTCTTCCGCTTCGCGCCCAGTATGCAGACGGAGGTCTCGCTCAAGCTGTTGGGCGTCTTCGTTGCTCTGTGCCCAGTCCACCGCCCGAACCCCCGCTAGAACCGCCAGCACGACCAGTATCGGAACCAGCCAACGGCCGTGCGTTCTCACTGGTTCTTCCCCTTCAGGAGAGGTCGGCCTAGTCTTGTCGCCGGGCAGCCAGCCCGATGGTCTCGTCTACCCATTGGTCATCTCGTCTCAGCGGGGATTCCCGGAGAACCGGGGACGGCGGGGAGAAGTGACCGAACTCTAGCGATCCGAGATTCAAATTACATCATGATACATGAAGTTCCTTTTAGGCTTCCCGTGTCGACCTGTTCTGAAGTGATAGTTGCGTGAGGTTGGGCGCATGATGCACCACGCGTAGTAGGCCACGACCTCGACGCTGCTCTCTGGCGTGATTACCTGCACTTGTGCTGTACCAGATGTGCTTGCCAAGCGCGCATGGTTACGGATCCAATCCGTCTGCTCGCGCGATCGGCACTCAAACTGGCTCGTCCCATCACTCGTCGCCATGGGCCTCGGCTGCTGATACACGAGAGTGATCCCATCGTCGGCTGCTTTCGCAACAGCCGCACGAAGGAACTCGGCAACCCAGAAGTCCTTCTCAACGTGGACCGCCGGGACGCCGGTCGTCTGCTCAATCAGTGCCGCCGCCCCGATCGCGTCAGGTTCGTCCCGGAGGTGCCACGTCATGTCGCGAGACTCGCGGACAGCGCCGCCGATGAGACCACGAGTTCACGCCATCGCGAACGCGTGTCCCGATGCGGTTCCTCCCGGACCTGTTCGCAGAGCACCCCTGGCCGCAGCTCACCACTGTCCACGAGCGCAGCGACCATCCTGCTCAGCGATACCCAAGGCTGCTCCACAACTGCCGGTCCAGCACGGAGAACCTCGATCAACGCGACCTCCGTGGGTCGCAGATCCCGCAACCGGCGGCCGAACGGTCGCTGACTGAATCGAACCGTATCCCAGCCTTTCGGTGCCCGAATAGGCACTGCGACAACAAAGCGATATTCCGTTATAACGCAATACGGGCTCTTCGCGTTGAGGTCGGAGTCTGTGGGGTGAGGGCTCCAAAACTCGTGAACGATCAGGGTTGGCGCTCCGCAGGCTCGGCCGGCATCGTGACACCGAGCTCAGACGGTTCTGACTACTCCGACGAGGTTTGCACGCTGGCCCTCGCCAAGAGACGTTTCAACCATCCCGGCCTCGTAGGCGTCGGACCACCGTGAACCAGAAAGTGCTCATCGACACTGAGACTGCGGATGCGTGCAACGCGGGATTCCAGCGTGTCGCAGGCATCGGTCATTGCAGACGTCGGGAAGGTCCTCTTGTTGACGTCGACGGCGACCTCGACGCAGGCAAGGAACGCATCGAGGTGCTGACAGGCGTTGGCCGGGGTGGCGTATCCGGATTCTGTTGATGACAATCCGAAGTAGGCCGCCAACCGCCAGTTGAGCACCACGCCGTTCTGGTGTCGTTCGAGCTTCTCGACTGCCTCAACAAGATGCTGTCTGGCCGACGAGTCCGACATGGCATCCAGCAACTGTTCGAGGTCATGCGTCTTGGCCAAGCGCTTGCCGTCGGTCGCGACCGCGGCTGATTTGATTGCCGTCTCAATCCCCGAATGCGCCTTCTCCAGCAGCGACGGACCCGGCGCGTCGCCAGACAACCACGCTCAACAAAGAGCACGGAAAGCGGGTGTGCAGAAAGGCCCAGACCAAAGCGATGTCTTTGATATGCTACGTTTTGCAATGGGTGTGAAATGTCGCTTATCTCAGACATTGGAGGTGTTCATGGAATCTGACCTCGCCCCTATACGAGGAATCAGCTCGTGTGGGAGACTCGGGCAAGCGATTCGTGCAGCGAGGCGCGCGAGGGGCATGACTCAAGCCGAGCTGGCGAAATCTGCGAGCGTGTCGCGCTCGCAGATTTCAGCCATCGAGTCCAGCCTCGCTAATCCTGGTATGGCCATCGTTATGCGACTGCTGCGATCATTGGACTGCACTTTGAGCCTTGAACCGCTCAACCCGGAACGGTTCAGGCTGTCCAAGCACGTCGCTCAGAACAGGCCGCCGCGTGCTCCTTAGCGTGGTGCTGTCGGGTCGGGTTGCGGGAACGGTTGCCGGCGACGGCCTCGATGCGTCTTCGAGGGCGGGTTTCTCCTATGACCCGGAGTATCTGGTGTGGCCAGACGCTACGCCGCTGTCGGTGTCGGTGCCGTTGCGCGCCGGACGCCACGAGGTCGGCGTATGGCTGGATGGTCTGCTATCGGACAACCACGTTGTGAGGGAGCGTTGGCGGTCCGAGTATCAAGCAGCAACCACCAGACCGGTGGACCTGCTCGCTTCGCCTGTAGGGCGGGACTGTGCTGGGGCGGTGCAGTTCTGCCCAGAGAACGAACTGGCGGCGACGCTGAAGCGGGACTCCGGGTTGCGTGAACTCACCGAAGGAAGGGTCGCTGAGATGGTTGCTTCTCTGCGGATGGACGAGGCGGCCTGGTCGCAAGGAACGGCCGATGCCGCATTCAGTCTCGCTGGAGTTCAATCCAAGACCGCACTGCGATATGAGCAAGGGCGGTGGTTTCAGCCGTACGGCGACTCCCCCACAACACACATCCTCAAGCCGGGAATTAGCAGGTTCCCTGACATCGAGTTCATTGAGCACATCAGCCAACGCGCCGCCGTGCTTCTTGGCATCGACGCCGCAGAGACGAAATGCGTCGAAGTCAACGGACAACGAGCGCTGCTGGTAACAAGGTACGACCGCCTATTGAAGGCATCTGGGGAGTACCAGCGCATCCACCAAGAGGACGCGTGCCAAGCGCTCGGCGTTCCACCCACCCAGAAGTACCAGAACCAGCAAGGCCCCGGCGTGAGCGACGTCGCAGGGTTGTTGTGGGCACACTCATCAGACCCCGAAACCGACGTCAGGCTGTTCAGAGACGCTTTGATCTACAACTGGCTCATCGTCGGCCCCGACGCCCACGCCAAGAACTACAGCCTTCTGTTGGACAACGATGACGTCCGCATGGCTCCTCTCTACGATGTCTGCTCGGTTCTGCCTTACCGAGACGTGTTGCAGCGTGAGGGGACCAGACCGGTGCGCAGCCTCACTCTCGCCATGAAAATCGGGCGGGACTACAGCATCCACAAAGCGGACTACCGCCGTGCCTGGGAACGCACATCACACGCGCTGTCTCTTCGGCCGCAAGAAACCCTGGACCGTGCAGTGGAATTGGCCCAGGGCGTGCCGGAGGCTGTGGAGCAAGCCATCGAAGACACGCCCGGGTGGGTGCGGGCCTCAATGTACGTAGCTCGCATGAACAACGAGATCAAGCAACGCGCTGCCCACTGTCAGCACGTTCAACACATGACCAGTCCGTCGACGTACGGCTTCGTGAGTTCTCTATCCACCGAACCGACTCCGCTTGCACTGTCTAAGAAACTGTCCGCGACGCGGACCCGTTGCAGCCACGTTGGCGCGCGCTCCGCGAAGCGATGCCGGCTGTCCTCGGGGCACAGGTCCCCGCACCGTTACAGCGGGTGAACGCGTCGCAGGCTTAACTTCCATCGTTGGGTGAAACTTCTCTCCGGCGGTGGACCGTCTGACAATTTTTATTGGGGTAGTTGGTATGTCGTCCCACAGGCTTCCCAGCTTCGCCTTTCACTCAACCTCCGGTTCCACGAGTTGCACGATCCGAAGGGCCTCGTTACGGATGTCACCAACCTCGGGCGCTGATTACCTGTACTTGTGCTGTGCCAGAGGTGCTTGCCGAGCGCGCATGGTTACGGATCCAATCCGTCTGCTCGCGCGATCGACACTCAAACTGGCTAATGGCATCACTTTTCGCCATGGGCCTCGGCTGTTGATACATGACAGTCATAGCGAAGCCGCCCAGGCCCCAGGTGCTGCGCGTTGAGTCAGCGGGGATCTGCTTCGGTGCAGGATTCGTCGTAGTTGATGTACGGAGAGCGTCGTTGCATGAACTCTCGCAAGCCCGGCAAGTCTCGTGCAGGTTGTCGGTTCATTTCTTCCCACTCGCGGCGAGCCTTGGCATCAAGGGGAAACACTGTCTGATCTGCGAGTTCTCGACGCTGCTCAAGCGACTGGCCCGCAACGGACGGCAGCAGCCCCTCCTCTGTTGTGTCTATATCCAGCGCTTCGGCGAGCACTGAAGCAACCGGGGCTGATGCTGGCACTTCCTTGGGCCGCGACACCGTACGATTCTCTTTCGCTGGAAGATTACGATCCCTTCGCCACTGAGCGATTGTGTCCTTCTTCCAGCCCGATTCCCGCGCGACGACTTCATCGCCCCGTACTGATGCCTGCTTCGCGAGCCTGCCCTTCTCTTCCATTGATGCTGTTCTTCGGCTCACATCTTCTCTCCTCAACTAGATGCTACTCCAGGAGTGGCAGCAGAACACCCGTAACTCCACCAAAGGGGTCGTTCGCGACCTCTTCTGACGCTACACGGTGCGTCTGGCCGGACGATGCAGGGAGCGGCGTCTTGGGGGCTGTGGGATGCCGCGGCATAATGGAGCGGCTACGGGAGGGAGTGGTGTGGCGACGGATCTCGGGGAGTTGCAGAAAAAGCTCTGGGAGGCGGCGGACCAGTTTCGTGCCAATTCTGGGCTGAAGGCGTCTGAGTACGCCTCCCCGGTGCTCGGGCTCATCTTTCTGAGGTATGCCGACGAGCGGTTCAAGCGGGCCGGCGAGGTTGTTGGTCCCGGATCGGCCCGCCGCCCGACGGGCCCGGAGGACTACCAGGCCGTCGGAGCGCTGTACCTGCCTGAGGACTCGCGGTTCGACACCCTGCTGAACCTGTCGGAGGAGGCAGACATCGGCAGGGCCGTCAATCAGGCGATGGGCGGCATCGAGGTGTTCAACCCGGAGCTCCAGGGCGTGCTGCCGAGGGACTACTCCCGCATCCCCGATGAAATCCTCGGAGAGCTGCTGCGGCTCCTGCGAACGCTGCCGGGAGCGATCGAAGGCGACGGGTTCGGGTTGATCTACGAGTACTTCCTCGGCAAGTTCGCATTCTCGGAGGGTCAGAAGGGCGGCGAGTTCTTCACCCCCACGTCGATCGTCCGGCTCATCGTCGAGATTCTCGAACCGTTCCACGGCAAGATCTACGACCCGGCATGCGGCTCAGGCGGCATGTTCGTGCAGTCGGCCCACTTCGTTGAGCGCCACCGGCGCGATCCCGGCCAGGAGCTCTCCATCTATGGCCAGGAGAAGACCGGCGACACCGTCAAGCTCGCCAAGATGAACCTCACCGTCCACGGCCTCGGCGGCGACGTCCGGGAGGGCAACACCTACTACGAGGACCTCCACGACTCGGTCGGGAAGTTCGACTTCGTCATGGCCAATCCGCCGTTCAACGTCAACAAGGTCGACAAGGCCAAGCTCGAGGACGACCCCCGGTTCCCGTTCGGCCTGCCCAGGCCCGACAACGGCAACTATCTTTGGATCCAGACCTTCTATTCCGCTCTGAACGCCACCGGTCGAGCCGGCTTCGTCATGGCCAACTCAGCGTCTGACGCGAGGGGCAGCGAGCTTGAGATCCGCCGGAAGCTGATCGAGGACCGCAGCGTCGACGTGATCATCTCGGTCGGTACGAACATGTTCTACACCGTCACCCTCCCCGTGACGCTCTGGTTCCTGGACCGCGGCAAGACGAACACTGACCGAGCCGACGAGGTGCTCTTCATCGACGCCCGCGAGATCTACAACCAGATCGACCGAGCCCACCGCGACTGGACACCCCAGCAGATCGAGTTCCTCGCCAACATCGTTCGCCTCTGGCGCGGAGAGAAGCCAGAGTTCGACGCCGGAAGCGAGGAGATGCTCAACGCAGTGCTTCCCGACGGAACGTACGAAGACGTGGCTGGGCTGTGCTGTGTCGCGACCATTGAGAAGATCTCGGAGCAGGGTTGGAGCCTGAACCCCGGCCGATACGTAGGGATGACATGTGCCAACATCGAACACATCGAATTCACAGCTCGCATGGAACTGTTGGAAGAGGAGTTCGAAACCCTGACAACCGAGGCAGGGGCGCTGTCAGACAAGGTTCAATCAAGCATCCGCCAGGTGCTGCGCCGGTGACTTGGAGCACGAGAACACTCGGCGAACTCGCCTGCCGAGCAGGCGGAGAGGTACGAACGGGACCATTCGGATCGCAGCTTCACAAGAGCGACTATGTCGATGATCCCACGGCTACCCCAGTGGTGATGCCGAAGGACATGGTTGACGGTCGCGTGGATCCTGCGTCGATTGCCCGAGTCGATGACCGAGTCGTTGAGAGGTTGAGTTCGCATGTTCTACGCACCGGCGACATCGTGCTGGGAAGACGAGGCGACATCGGTCGTAGAGCATGGACGGGCGACAAGGAGGATGGGTGGCTGTGCGGAACGGGATCAATGAGGATCACCATCAGCGGGTCAACCGAGCTCCGCTCTCGCTTCCTCTTCTACTACTTGGGACTATCGCAGACCATCGGGTGGTTGCAGGGGCATGCTGTCGGAGCAACTATGGCCAACCTGAGTGCGGGAGTGGTTCGACAACTTCTGGTTCGATATCCCACGACTGCCGTGCAGGACGTAATCGTCGATGTGTTGGACGCGATCGACACTTTGATTGAGAACAATCGGCGGCGGATTGAGATTCTGGAGGAGATGGCTCGGTTGTTGTATCGGGAGTGGTTCGTGCACTTCCGGTTCCCGGGGCATGAGGATGTCGAGTTGGTCGATTCTGACTTGGAGCCGATCCCCGCGGGTTGGGGCCAGGTCCGTCTAGCCGAAGCGTGCTCGCTGGTAATGGGCCAGTCACCCAAGTCCGAGTACTACAACGACATCGGTGAAGGACTCCCGTTTCACCAGGGTGTACGCGACTTCGGGGATCGGTTTCCGACCCACACCAAATGGACGACAGTAGACAATCGGGTAGCCGAGTCAGGCGACATCTTGTTCAGTGTCCGGGCACCTGTTGGCCGTATCAACGTTGCACCCGACCGGCTTGTGGTCGGGCGCGGCCTCAGTGCCATACGAGCCTTGGATGGGAACCAGAACCATCTACTCGTACAACTGAAGGAAGTGTTCGCTGTTGAGGACTCAATCGGCGGTGGGACAATATTCAACGCTGTCACGAAGAAGGACATGGAGTCGATCGTGTTGTTGAGACCGACCAGCTTGGTGGTCGAAGCGTTCGAAGCTGTGGTTGCACCGATGGCCGACTTGGTCGCGAACCTCTTCCAACAGAACATTGCTCTGCGACAGGCGCGTGATCTCTTGCTGCCTCGTCTTGTCTCCGGAGAACTGGACGTGTCGGAGCTTGACTTGGATCTGGCGGCGGTGTGAACCCCGCCGGTCTCACGGAGGATGAACTGGTTGAGCAACCGGCGCTCAGGCTATTGTCGCAGTTGGGTTGGGAGGTGGCATCGGCGTTCGATGAAGTGCTCGGGCCGGCAGGAACGCTCGGCCGTGACTCGCAGTCTGAACCCGTGCTCGGTCATCGTCTTCGTGATGCGCTGAGCTCTCTGAATCCGAGACTTCCTGACACGGCACTGGATAAGGCCGCCGAGAGGCTGCTACAGGACCGGTCGGCGATGGATCGGGTCCGGGCCAATCGCGAGGTCCATAACCTGCTACGGAACGGGGCGAAGGTCGAGACGACCGACAGCGACGGCACCCGGCGAGCCGTCACGGTGCGGTTCATCGACTGGAACCATGCTGACGAGAACGACTGGCTGGCGGTCTCGCAGTTCTGGATCACGGGCGACATGTACAAGCGTCGGGCTGATGTTGTGCTGTTCGTCAACGGCGTCCCGTTGGTGTTCATCGAGTTGAAGGTCTCGCACCGCAACGTCCGCAACGCCTACGACGCAAACCTGCGGGACTACCGCGACACGGTCCCGCACCTGTTCTGGTTCAACGCCTTCGTCATGCTGTCCAACGGCGCCGACACCCTCGTCGGGTCGACGTTCGCTGATTGGGGTCATTTCGCTGAGTGGAAGAAGATCAACGCCGAGAACGAACAGGGCGTGGTGTCGCTGGAGACGGTGCTGCGAGGCACCTGCGAGCGGCACCGACTGCTCGACCTCGTCGAGAACTTCGTGGCCTACACCGAGCGGCCCGGCGGCTTGGTGAAGGCGTTCGCCAAGAACCACCAGTTCCTCGGCGTGAACAATTCGCTTGAGGCCCTGCGGGAACTGCCACAAGGCCAGGGCCGGCTCGGCGTGTTCTGGCACACTCAGGGGTCGGGCAAGTCCCTGTCGATGCTGTGGTTCACCCAGAAGGTTCTGCGCAAGCAGCCCGGCAATTGGACCTTCGTGCTGGTCACCGACCGCAAGGAGCTCGACGAGCAGCTCTACGGCGATTTCAACGACTCCGGAGTGATCACGTCAGGCCAGGAGGTCCACGCCGAGACGTCGGCGCATCTGCGGGAGCTGTTGGGCCAGGACCACCGCTATGTGTTCACGCTGGTCCACAAGTTCATCCCGCCTGAGAGGGGCCGGCCGATGCCGGTGCTGTCGGAGCGCGACGACATCGTGGTCATCACCGACGAGGCCCACCGCTCGCAGTACGACACGCTGGCCGCCAACATGCGCCTGGCTCTGCCCAACGCGTCGTTCCTAGGGTTCACCGGCACCCCGCTCATCGCCGGCGAGGAGCAGACCCGACAGGTGTTCGGCGACTACGTGTCGGTCTACAACTTCCGGGACTCCATCGCAGACGGCGCAACCGTCCCGCTCTACTACGAGAACCGCATCCCCGAGCTTCAACTCACCAACGACGACTTCGACGACGAACTCGAAGAACTCCTTGACGCCGCCGCGCTGGACGACGCTGAGGAGAATGCCGTGGCCCGGCGCTTCTCCCAGCAATACCAGCTGATCACCCGGACCCAGCGCCTCGAAGAGATCGCCGCCGATCTGGTACACCACTTCGTCAACCGGGGATTCCGGGGCAAGGCCATGTACGTGGCCATCGACAAGGCCACCGCCGTGCGCATGTACGACCTGGTAGAGGCCGAGTGGGCCCGCTACCTGACCGAACTCCGAGACCGATCGGCGAGCACGCCCGAACTGGAACGCCCGCATCTCGAATCGCTGATCGAGTTCATGGACAGCACCGACATGGCCGTGGTCGTGTCGCAGGCCCAGAACGAGATCGCCGACATGGCCGAAGCCGGGCTCGACATCGCCAAGCACCGCAAGCGCATGCTCGACGATGACCTCGACTCCAAGTTCAAGGATCCCGACGACCCGTTCCGGCTGGTGTTCGTGTGCGCCATGTGGCTCACCGGCTTCGACTCGCCGTCCACCTCCACGGTGTACCTCGACAAGCCGATGCGCAACCACGCGCTGATGCAGACCATCGCCCGAGCCAACCGGGTGTTCCCCGACAAGGACAACGGCCTCATCGTCGACTACGTGGGCGTGTTCCGGAACCTGGAGAGAGCCCTCGCCATCTACGGCGCCGACCGCACAGCTGCCGGCATCGACTCCCCCATCCGACCCAAAGACGACCTGATCGCCGAACTCGAGGCGGCGCTGGCTGAGGTCACCGAATTCTGTGAAGCCAACGACATCGACCTCGCCGACATGGAAGCCGCGCAGGGGTTCGAGTTCATCGCCCTGCAGAAGGCGGCCGTCGAAGCGCTGCTGATCGACGAGCAGACCCGCCGACAGTATGTGTCACTCGCCCGGCAGGTCCGCAAGACCTTCAAGGCGCTGCTGCCCGACCCCGAAGCGATGGAAGTCACCCACCGGGTCGCGGTGATCCGCTCGATCGCGTCGAAGATCGAGTCCTCGACCGAGGCGCCCGACATCAGCGGAGTGATGGACTCGGTGTCGGAACTGCTCGACCGTTCGGTCGGTGCGAAGGAGTACATCATCCGCTCCGCCGACGGAGCAGATCCGCTACTCGATCTGAACCAACTCGACTTCGAGCAACTCGCCATGCGTTTCGCCGCCAACAAGCGCACCGCCGCCAAGGCAGCCGAGGAGAACCTCAAGGACCGGCTCGACGACGCCGTCCGTAAGAACCCGACCCTGCTGGAACTGGCCGAACGGTTCCGGCGCCTGATCGACGAGTACAACGCAGGCACCCACAACCTCGACGAGTTCCTGCGCCGCCTCAAGGCCATCAACGACGAATTGACCGAGGAGGAGCAGCGAGCCGTCCGCGAGGACGCCACAGAGGCGGAACTGGCCATCTTCGACCTTCTCACCAAGCCTGAGCCCGAGCTGACCAAGGCCGAAGCGCTCACCGTGAGGAGCACGGCCAAGAAGTTGCTGGAGCGCGTCGAGGAGAAGCTCGTTCTCGACTGGAAACGCCGCCAACAGCCCCGCTCCGCGGTCCGAGCGGAAATCGGCAAGGTCCTGGACGCCGAACTGCCCGATGCCTACGACGCGGAACTGTTGGGGCGCAAGGTCGACGCCATCTTCGACCACATCTACGCCAGCTACTTCGACAACGGCGAGAGCGTGTACGACCAGGCCGAGACTGACGCTTCCTCGCGCTCAGCGGTAGCAACATTGCCGAGCGCTGCGGAGAGGGTCAACGAAGACCTGCTCGCTGCGGTCCGGTCCGACCCTGCCATGTTCACCCGCCTTGTGGAGACCGTCTTCGGCGCGAGCGCCACCTGGGCCTGCCCCACCGAGCAGCTCTTGACCCGCGAGGAGTCCCGGGTAGTCGAGTACAAGCAGACCGCCCGCTGGAACGTTCGAGAACAGCGCCGTGACAAGACGATGGAACAAGCCGTCGTCAAGACCGTCGCCGGCATGCTCAACGACCGGGGCGGCACGCTGCTGATCGGTGTGACCGACAACGGCGAACCCGTCGGCCTGGATGACGACTACGCCCAAGTCACCCCTCCAAACGCCGACGCCTACGTGAACTGGCTCGACACCCTGTTCGAGAACAACCTCGGCCACGCAGGCGCCCACCGCCTAACCATCCGAATCGACCAGATCGACGATCAAGACATCTGCCGCATCGACGTCCCCGCCAGCTCCCGCCCCATCTGGGCCAAGACCAAGGACGGATCTCCCAACCTCTACCAACGCCGCAACAACTCCACCCGCCAAGTACCCTCCACCGAAGTCGAGAAGTTCATCCTTGAACGCTTCGGCAATCAGCACGGGCGAGGAGGCAGGCCTGGCTCTGGTGAAAGGGACCAGCGATGAGCCACATCGCCAACCTCGCTGATGTCTGGATCAGGACGCAACATCCCAACCACCGATAGAGCTTGCCGTCCCCCGTCAGTCACGGCTGTTGTTGTGGAGGGGCGAACCCACGTTGATTCGGTCGCCATGTACAGTCTTTCGAGGTCGTGGGTCACCAGGACCCGCACAGGTTCGTTTCCGCAGAACGGACTGGGGCCTCAGCCATCACCAACAGCCCATGAAAGAGGCAGCCCCGGCGAATGCCGGGGCTGCTTGGCCCGAGGCTACTCACCTCGGGGGGGGGTTCTACGCACACGATACCAGCACGCAACGCAAGGTCAAGTACTGTCACCGCCTTATGAACACATCGCGGGTGATCGCCTACATTGACGGATTCAACTTCTATCACGGCCTGCGCGATTCAGGCCTCCAGGACTCGCGGTGGCTTGACTACCACGGCATGAGTGTGTCGCTGCTCAAATCCGGTCAGCGATTGGAACGGGTTCGCTACTTCACCAGCCGGGTGAAGAACAATCCCAAGAAGACGGAACGTCAAGCGGTCTACATCGACGCGCTGCTCGCGAGGGGAGGAATCAAGATCGACTATGGTCACTTCCTCTCAAAGCCCGCTCGCTACCACAACTGCGGGAATGTCTGGCGGAAGAACGAAGAGAAGAAGACCGACGTGAACATCGCGGTCCGCCTCCTGGAGGATGCCTTCGACGACCGATTCGATACCGCGATGGTCGTGTCTGGAGACAGTGACCTCGTGCCGCCGATCGAGTCTGTTCTGCGCCGCTTCCCGCAGAAGCGTGTCGTCGTCGCCTTCCCTCCAAAGCGGAGTTCAACTCAGCTCAAGCAAGCCGCCTCCGCTGCGTTCTCAATCTTCCCTCAAACGATCCAGTCCAACCACTTGCCCGACCCGGTGCGCACTTCTGGCGGTGTGGAACTCCGCGCGCCGAGCGGCTGGCTGCCATAGCGTCAGAGGACACCCCTCCCATAGCCGGACAAAGGTGACAAAACTCACCCAAACAAACCCACCCCGCGCAGGTTCACAAGGTTCCAATGTCTCGCGACATCAAATTTGTCGGGCTGAGAGGATTTGAACCTCCGACCTTCGGTCCCCCAGACCGACGCGCTAACCAAGCTGCGCCACAGCCCGCGACCCAGTGACAATACCGGGAAGCGCCCGGCCTCACACCCGCTCAGTAGATACCGGGGACGATCCTGTACGGGACCCGTGCCTTGAACTCCGCCCACTTCTCCGCGCCCTACTTCTCCTCGCAATGCTTCTCGTCGTCGAGCTGACGGTAGGTGAACAGCGAGACGATGCAGGCGAAGTAGATCCAAGCCCAGAGATTCGTGAAGTGACCGAACACCAGGGCGACCGACAGGCAGAAGAACCCCTCGCCCATGTAGTTGAAGTGGCGGGCCGGACCCCAAAAGCCGTTGCAGAGAATCTTGCGGTCACCGGCCTCAGTGTACTGAGGCTCCATGAACCCCGGATCTATCCATGATCTCGGTTCCTGCGACGACAGGCAGATACCGTCGATCACCCGCTGCGCAGCCGACTTCTGGGAGGTCAGTGGTGTTAGCGTACGATGTCGGGGACGATCCTTGAATCAAACGAACCTGACACGGACATTCTCAAAATGGAATCCATAGCAATAATCATCGGTCTGATAGTGCTGGTCGTCGGAGCGGTCATCTCGATGCGCCGCTCCCGCGATAATCAGTAGGCCCACGATGTCGCCCGGATGGAACGAGGCGGTGCCGCCGAACGGGTTACACAACCGGGCCGAGGTCGACTCGCCGGAGTCGAACGACAACCCGCTCGGGCTGGCTTCACCGGTCGGTGAGGTCGACATCGAGACCACTCCCGAGCACCGCAACCTGGTGACGGGCGACCCCCGATGCGTCGGCTGGACCCGCTGCTATGACGATCCCAATGTGGTCGCGCTCCCGCTGTCCCAGACGGTGCTCCCACCGGACGTAACTTGTCTGCTGCTGTCGCCTGCGTCCTCCGGTCCAGGTTGCGGTTTCGCACGTCACACCCGCCGCGTGTGCACGCTCAAGCGCCGGCAACAGATCGGAGTCTCCTGAGAACCCCGCCTCCCGATGGCCTACCGTAGTGCTGTCAGAAGTGATAGCATCAGGTGATGGCCAATACGCGTACCACGTTCACTCTTGACGAAGAACTCGCTGAACAGGCCCGGAAGCTGCAGGTCAACATTTCCGCCGCCGCTCGAGATGGTGTTACTGCCGCGGTCAGACGCGCTCTGGCCGAAGCCGACCGAGCGGCCTATCTACGGCATCCCGAGCGACCCGACGACTTCTGGGACACGGCTCAAGCCCAGGCCTGGAGTGATTTGGACGAGGAAGAGACCGGGGACGACCAGTGAACCGAAGCGAAGTGTGGTGGGCTGAGCTGGGCCGCAAGCGTCGGCCGGTCGTGATCCTCACCCGGCCGGAGGTCATAGACGTGCGGGAATTGCTGACTGTCGCCGAGTTGACCACTTCGATCCGCGGTCTTGCTGTTGAAGTGCCCGTCGACAAAGACGAAGCCGGTGTGCCCGAAGCATCAGTCGTGAACTGCGACGGCATCTACACCGTGCGACGCTCAACGCTGTCCAGACGTGTCGGAAAGCTCAGCGACCGAACCATGCTCAGCGTCTGCCGATCGCTGACCTACGCCCTCGGCTGCTAGAGCAAGCCGAACCGAGGGACAACCGCTTCCCCTCAGAACAGCAGCAACAGGCCGTCTATGGCGCGCCAGGCCAGGTAGATGGTCGCGGCGGTCAGGCCCAGCCAGAAGTGCCAGGGGGGGCGGTAGACTTGGGGGGTGTGGTCGACTCCCGGGGTCGGGTCGACGGGCTCGCCGCAATCGGGGCAGGTGCCGGCCGACGTCAACGAAGTCGGCGTCCAGTTCTTCTCACACGGCGCGCACCACGGCATCAGGATCGAGACTACGGCCGGCTTGTCGATCTCAGTCGCGGCGGATGGCCATGACCGCCGTGTCGTCGTCGATTATGCCGCCCGCATGGTCCTTCGCCGCGTCGAGCAGGGCCTTGCACAACACATCAGGCGGGGCGTTCAGTTCACGTTCCGCTGTCTTGACGATGCGGTCCTCGCCGAACAGCGCACCCCCGGCACGGGCCTCCGCCAGACCGTCGGTGTACATGACGATCATGTCGCCGCTCTCCATCGGGATCTCCCGGGAGAAGTAGGTGGCGTTGGGGTCGAGCATCAACAACGGCCCGGTGGAGCGCAGCGGCTTCACCCCGTCCTCCTGGAAGAGGAACACCGCAGGGTGCCCCGCAGACGCACAACGCAACGTGCCGGCCTCGGTGTCGAACACCACCACCGCAGCCGAGATGAACTCCTCGTGACGATCCCCCGAAGCGAGCTGCTTGTTGAGCTCCTCGAAAGCCTGCGCCGGATCACGGAACTGCCGCAGGAACACCCGCAACAGATACTTCGCCTGGAAAGCGGTGATCGAAGACTCGATGCCGTGACCGGCCACGTCCCCGATGACCGCCGCAACCCGGGTGGGACCCACCCTGTGCACATCGAAGAAGTCTCCAGCCATCAGCCCCGAGCCGGCCTGATAGACACGACCGATCTCAAAGCCCGGAAAGTCCGGCACCTGCTCGGGAGCGAGACGGGCCGCCCAGGCCTTGGGCGCCAACTGCTCCTGTTCCAGTGCCTCGCTGGCACGGCGTTCGATGTCGTAGCGGTTGCGGGCCATACGAGCCTCTCTGGCCAGCGAGCGCGACCACAACAATGCAACACCGGCGGGCAGGATGAGCAGGCCGAACAACGCTGAGGCAATGTTCGCACCATCGAACACCGCCACCGTCGCGGCCGCTGGAGACATCAACGCATAGACAGTCGATGTGTGAACCTCCTTGCGATACGCCGCGAAAGCCAACGAATGTCCTTCACGATCTTCCGAGATGTCGGCTTCGATCAATCGGGCCAGCCGCAAACGCCTGCGAGCCGAACGGGCGTAGACGACAGACACTGCCAAGCTGAGGACTGCGAGAATAGCGAGAATGATTGTTGTCATGTTGGCTCCATCTGCGTTGGGCCGGTTCCCCGTTGAGCCGGTTCCCGTCCAGGAACTCGCCTCAGCAGTTGAGCAGCACAACTATACCGCACTCGCACAACCCGATCCGACGGTTCAGTCGCTGCGCTTGCGAACCCGCAGCTTGATCGGCGTCGCTCCCAACCCGAACTCCTCCCGCAAGCGACGCTCGATATAGCGCAGATACGTTTTCGGCAGTTCCCTGTTGACGAACAGAACAAACGTGGGCGGATCGGTTGCTCCCTGCGTGGCGTACATGACCCGGGCGCCGCGTGGCGCTGGTTGCGCAGCTTGAGCCGAACGGACCACTCTGTTCACATCGCGTGTCGGGATCCTGGTGCGGTACTCGACAACCGAAGTCTGGAGCGCCGGCCACAAACGATCTACGCCCTTGCCTGACAAGGCGCTGATCCGAAGTACCGGCGTCTCGCCCAGAAAACCGAGTTTGCGTTCCACATCTTGCGCGATCCTGGTTCGCTTCGTCGTGTCGAGCAGCTCCCATTTGTTGAGCAGGATCACGATCGGGCAGCCGGCCCCGTCCACCCTTTCGGCGAGACGCTGATCCTGGTGGGTGACGCCGACGGTGGCGTCGATCACGAGCAGCGCTACATCAGAACTGTCGACCGCGTTCAGGGCTCGAACCAACGAGTAGTACTCGGTGTCCTCCGCTATCCGGGCTTTGCGTCGCATGCCGGCGGTATCGATGAAACGGATCGGGCCGTTGTCGGTCTCCACGATGGTGTCGATGGCGTCGCGGGTCGTTCCGGGCCTGTCATGGACGATAGCGCGCTCCTCGCCTGTCAAGCGATTGAACAACGTCGACTTGCCGACGTTGGGCCGCCCCACCAGCGTCACTGCGAACATCTTGGGATCATCGTCTTCAGTGTCGGCAGGGGTGTCGCTCGGGTCGTTCGGCAAGAGGCGGACCACTTCGTCGAGAAGATCGCCCGTACCCCGGCCGTGCAATGCGCTGACCGGAAACGGATCACCCAGGCCCAGACCCAGCAAGTCCCAGATCGAATGCTCATGCCTGGCATCGTCGACCTTGTTGGCCACCAACAGCACCGGCACCCCGGATCGCCGCAAATGGTCGGCCACCTGCTGATCAGCGGATGTCGTCCCGACTGTGGCGTCAAGGACCAGAAGCACGAGATCGCTCTGTGCCATTGCCAACTCTGACTGTTTGGAGACCTTGTCGTCGAGCGCATCCCCGTCTGCGGTCCAACCACCCGTATCGAGAAGAGCGAAATGATGACCGAGCCATTCCGCTTCGACGGCCTTGCGGTCTCGGGTTACCCCCGGACGCGGTTCGACGATCGCCTCTCGGCGTCCGATTATGCGGTTGAGCAGTGTCGACTTGCCCACGTTGGGACGGCCTACGACAGCAACGACGGGCAGGTTCACAGGAGTATTTCCGCTGACTCGCCGATCGCCTGAGCGTCTCGGGCGCGCCCTCGGTCCAACGCTCGGCGCAGCGCCGCCCCGTTGGTCTGAAGCACTTCAACCGGCCGAGGCAGGTCCGCAGGCGACGTACCGTCGAGAAACACCCCCCGACTTAGACAAACGTCAGGCAGCAGATAACGGTGGCCTTCAGGTTCACCTGCCAACACCCTTTCCAAATCCTCGCCGACCATCAATCCCGTCACTCCAATGTTGCCCCCGAAATATTCGTTGGGTACGGGTACGACTCGGACGTCTTCACGGCCCAGCGAGTCCATCAACGATTCGATCAGCGGTGCCGACATCGTACCGGTCAGCACACCAATGGGAGCATATCGACGAGGACCGAGCGAAACCTTCGTCACCGCATCTGCCCCGCCTGTGGGTGGCACACCGACAACGGTGGCAGCAGAACTCTCACGAGGTGAACGGTAACCGTCAGCGGGCGCCCCGTCGACCCAGGCGAAGAACCCGGACTTCGGGCTTGCAAGTTCCGCACTCGGGTCAAAGAATTCCGACTCGAGGGTTCGGGCCATTCCAATTCCGTCCTCATGCATCGCAAAGCCCTCGTAGCTGTCAGCCTCGGGAAACGGCCTGCGCGCCATCAGGTAGTACTCATCGGCAGCGAACACCAAGCGACGTCCCACAGCGCTGACGAACACCTCCTGCCAATAGTCGACAATGTCGAGGACCCGCTGCGCTTCGGCAAGCGTGTGAGGCCTCATCCTTGTTTGTTTGTTGAAACGAGAAACTCCGAGTGGCACTACACAAACCGTCGCCAACTCCACGAACCGTTCAAGCACCCCAGCGAGTGTGTCGTCAAGAACGTCCCCGTCATTGACTCCGGGACACACCACCACCTGGCCGTGTACCTCGATCCCGTGATCCAGCAAGGCCCGTAACCAACGCAACGAAACCGCCCCTCGGCGATTACGCAGAATATCGGAGCGGATCTGTGGGTCCGTCGCATGGATCGAGACGTTGAGCGGCGACAGGCGCTCAGTAATCACTCGTTCCATGTCGAGTTCAGCAAAGCGCGTCAGCGTGGTGAAGTTGCCATAGAGGAACGAAAGCCTGTAGTCGTCGTCTTTCAGATACAGCGAACGTCGCATACCGCGGGGCAGTTGATGGATGAAACAGAATTCGCAGTGGTTGTCGCACGTCTGTACTTTGTCGAACACTGCTGCGTGTACTTCAGCACCCAGAGGCTCGCCATGGCGTTTTGAGACAACCAGGTCGAAACGCTGGGCTTCGCGCTGCACCGACAACGGAACGAGAGCATCGTCGGCAAGGATCTGCCAACGGATCACATCGCGTGGAACCTCACCGTCGATCATCAAGACTTCATCACCCACCATGAGCCCAGCCTGCTCCGCTGGTGACCCCGGTTCTAGGGAGACCACTCGCGGAGACGACATCACAACAAGGCTACCGTCCGCGTTCTGCCACAAGGCCGACGGTAGGCCGGTCAGAATTTCAGTTGTATAATAAACATTCTCATGTATTATCAATGTTCATGACAGGAATTACAGTAACCCGCAGAAACGGGAACCTGTTGGCTTGCAAAACCGCAAGACCAGAAGACTCCGAACGGATTCGGCACGAAGCCCAACTGCTGAAACGCCTTGAACACCCTGGGATCGTTCAATTCGTCGACTTCGTTGAAGGGCACTCGGTGGAGTTGTACCTGGCGTTCGTAGGCCCGGATTCATGGGCGACTCAACCACCCACTACTCCTACTGAGTCGATCGAGGGGCTCGCGTCGGCGGCTTCAACAGTCGCTGATCTTCATGACCTCGGAACGGTACACGGGGCCCTGCGTCCCGAACACGTTCTCGTGGCACCCGACAAACGCCCGGTGCTGTGTGGATTGGCTGATGCCCGCACTTCCAGTGAAGCGGGATGCGCAAACGACCTGGCCGGGCTCGCAGGCCTGATCGACCACCTCGCCGTCTCCTGCCAAGACAAGGAACGCCGCCAACTCGATGCCCTGGCGCGACGCGCAGAACGGGGTTCGGTGACGGCCGGCGATCTGACCGCAGAGCTGGATCGACTGCACGGAGGCCCTCACAAACTCAACAGGCGGCGCCCGCGTGCAGCAGATCTGAAACCCTCCAGAAGAGCTTCGCTTGCAGCCGCCGCGCTGCTCGGCTCAGCGGTGCTGGGATGGATCGTGCTCAAGCCCGAGGTTTCCAGCAACGGCACTGCCGAAATCAGCACGGTGCTTGTGGACGGGACGCAGACCAGCGAGACGACAACGGGCGCCGCGTCATCAGACGCATCGCCGGCGCAAGGACCAGCGGAAGGGGCGCCGACTGACGGGGAGCCGACCAGCACCAGTTCAACGGAAGTGCCCGCGGTGCCCGAAATCAGCGCCGCGGCTGTCGTTGAAGCTGACGCCACCACCGACGACCGCGGCCTGGAGCGCTTGATCATCACTCACGGAGGCCGCCGCTACGGAGTCGGTCGAAGTGGAGACCAGGCGATTTTGGGCGACTGGACCTGCGACGGTGACCGCACGCTGGCACTCCTTCAAGCAAACACCGGAGTCATAGCCGTGTTCACGAGCTGGCCTGCGCCTTTGGAGCGTCTCGAAGCCGATTACGTGACGGTGGTCGAGGGGGCCACCGGCCTTCGCAACGATCCGAACGGAGGTTGCGACCATCTTCGGGTCACCCACCCCAACGGATCAACACTCATAGATATGGACGTTTCATGAACAACAACAAACCCAAACCACTGCGTTGTGCTGCACTGGTGCTACTTTCACTGGTCTGCGCGGCCCTGCTGATCGAACTCGACGCCTCAACACCGTGGCCTCCGACAAACCCGGCCACATTCGCCGACTGGTGGGAACGACACGGCACGGCCGCCGCGGCGATCACCCTGCTCCGCGTGCTCGGCAGCACTCTGGCCGGCTGGGGGATATTCATCGGCGCCGCCGGCCTGCTGGCTTCGATCCGCCCAAGCGGCCTGTTGCACGGCGTCTGGTGTCGTGTCACTCCATCCTCATTCCGCAAGATCCTCGCCGCCGGCGCCATCACCATCACACTTTCAGCGCCCGCAATCGCCGGGGCCGGCACTCAAAGCGTGAACGCGCAGATCATCTTGGAGGATCTCGGAGGAATCGAAGACGCTGAATCAATGTCCAGACGAAGCGAAGATCTGAACCAGGCGGACATGCCGGCCAGACCGGTGCTCACTGATCTCGGTCCGCGAACCGTCGAAACGACCAGGGAACCCACGCCAGAGACGGTGATCCTCCCCAACCTCGACATATCAGCCTCCGGACACACAGACTCGGCCGGCACCCTCCTGCAAGGCGCCGTCGAAGGCGCTTCTGAAAGCGCCGGTGAACTCGCCTCGGGTTCTCAGCTCTGGACTGTGAGCGAAGGAGACCACCTTTGGAAAATAGCTATGAAAACCCTACGCGACCACGGTTACGGCACAGAACCCGCAACGATCGTGGACTACTGGCGACAACTCATCAACACCAACAGCGAGGCGCTCAACGGTGATCCCGATCTGATCCATCCGGGAATGGTCCTAATTCTGCCTCCAGTGCCGTCGCGATCGTAGACAGGAAGCGAATCAGAGCCTCAGCCTGAACAACCGAAAAACCCAACCCTTCGATCAACTTCTCGGCGTGCAGGCTGATCCCTTGAGCAGTGCTGTCACCGCAAACCTCCAACGGTTCGTCGGGAGGCAGCAGTTCCGTTGTCTGCAAGCCGTAAAATCGAGCCAGGCGCCACAGGCGCGGAACTGAGACAGCGCGTTCTCCACGTTCATAGGCCCCCAGTACAGACGCCTTGAACTCCTGGCTCGACAAACCCTCGACCTCTTGCAGCGACATCTTCTTTGCCCGCCTGGCCGCACGCAGGGTTTCTCCGACTCTCTTGGTGTAATCACCGCTCGTATGCTGCTGCGGCACCGGCCATCACCTGCCGATTGATGCCGAAGACCCGGAACCTGCGTCGAAGGCCGTCGCAGAGATCACGTGAAAGCCGACTTGATTCGCGAAAACAAACCTTGGTCAGGTTCAGCAACCTCCTCGCCGCGGGCCTCTGCCAACTCACGCAGGAGACCCTCCTGATGATCATCCAATTCATCGGGCACATCAACGGCGACTTCCACGCGCAGGTCACCGCGGCCCCTGTTGTGGACATGCGGTACACCACGCTGGCGGAATCTGAACACTGCGCCACTCTCAGTGCCGCGAGGAATCGTCAAAGTCTCGACACCGTCGAGGGTTTCGTATTCCAGCTCTGCACCCAGAGCCAACTGGGTGAAAGGCACGTACAGGGCGTGAACGAGATCGTCGCCGTCCCGGTGAAATATCGGATGCGGCCGAACACGAACATGCACGTACAGGTCACCGTGCGCCCCACCCCGCATCCCTGCTGCACCGCGGCCGCCAAGGCGCAACGTCGTACCGTCATCCACACCCACGGGCACCTCAACCTTGTAGGTTCGCTGCTCGATCGCCCTGCCAATCCCGCCGCATTCGTCACACGGCGTCTCGATCCTCTCCCCGGCACCGCCACAAGCCCGGCACGCCGACGCAGTAACCATCTGTCCGAGCACAGACTGGCGGACTCGGCGAACCTGGCCGCTTCCACCGCATTCACCGCAAACAATCGGGCGGGTATCGGGCGCAGCACCCGAACCGTCGCAAGGTTCGCAACGCACCGCAGTGCGTACCTTGATCTCATGTTCGCCGCCGAACACCACGTCTTCTAGATCAAGGTCGATATGGGCCTCTATGTCCTCGCCACGGGGACTGCTCACCCGCCCGTTGCCTTGTCCGCCGAACCCCGATCCGCTGCCGAAGAACGTCTCGAAGATGTCGCTCAAGCCACCGCCGAACGGGTCGGCAACCCCGGGCGTGTCCGTTCCAAAACGGTCGTATCGGGCTCTCCGCTCACGGTCAGTCAAGACTTCGTAGGCGGCAGCAACCTCCTTGAAGCTCGCCTCGGCCGAAGGATCTCCCGGATTCAAGTCAGGGTGGTACTGACGAGCGAGTTTCTTGTAGGCGCGCTTGATCTCCTCGTCGGTCGCGTTCGGCTCAACTCCCAGTGTCTGATAATGGTCTGCCATCAGTTCTCGCTCAACGCACGGCCCAAACGTCGGCTCACCACCGCGACAGCCGAAAGGGCCTGCTCGTAATCCATGCGGGTCGGACCCAACACGCCAATCATTCCAGTCGTCTCCCCTTCAACTGAATAAGGCGCCACGACCAACGAACAATCAGCCAGAGGCTCAACTCCAGTCTCACCGCCGATCGCCACTCTCATACCGCGGTCAAGCACATCGCGGATCAAAGACACAACTACAATCTGCTGCTCCAGGATGGTGAGGACGTCACGAATCTGTTCGACCGCTTCAAACGCGGCAGCGACACGGGACGCCCCACCGACAATGATCTCCGCGGTGCTCGCAGCCGCACACAACGCTTCCACCGCAGCGTTCAGAAGCGGATCATCATCCAAAGCCTCGGGATTCAACTCCAGCAACGATCTGCCGACAACAGCTTCGGCCAGCCTCTGGTTGGCGATCCGGACTATCTCCTCAGTGAGCTCTGTGACTACCTCGAGGGTGCGTTTCTCGACAACTCCATTGGACATGACTGCCACGACCATCACCACGTGCGAAGAAAGGTCGACCAACTGCGTTGAACGCACACGGGCGACGTCGACATTGGGGCCCACCACCACCGCAGCGCAGTCCGTCAACGAGATCAGCAATTCCGAGGTTCGGGACAGGACCGACTCGAGTTCTCCGTGGGCGTCCGCAAAAAATTCGCGGACCCTCCCGCGATCAGCCCCGACCAGGGACGGTTCGCGCTTGCGCAAGGCGTCGACAAAAAACCTGTAACCCTTGTCGGTGGGAACGCGCCCTGCACTGGTATGCGGCTGTGTGAGGTACCCCTGCTCTTCGAGAACCACCATGTCATGACGCACGGTTGCCGGTGAGGCCGACACGCCGGGAGCGTTCGACACGCGGCCTGAACCCACCGGTTGCGCCGATTCGATGTACTGCTGGACAACGGCGGAGAGAATCGCTGCCTTGCGGTTGTCGAACACCATGCGCTGATCATCGATCATCGTTGAATTGTACCGTCCGCTCGACCCTCAGTCATGAAGTTGCAGAGCAGAGATGAAGGCTTCTTGTGGAATATCGACCCGACCGATCGACTTCATCCGCTTCTTGCCGCGCTTCTGCTTGGCCAGCAGTTTGTTCTTACGGGTGACATCACCGCCGTAAAGCTTGGCCGTGACATCTTTGCGATAGGCGCGCACCGTGCAGCGGGCAATAATTTTTCCGCCAATAGCAGCTTGTATAGGTACCTCGAATTGCTGTCGAGGAATCAACTCCTTGAGTTTCTCCGCCATTCTCTTGCCGTAACCGTACGCGTCGTCCTTGTGAACAATGGCGCTGAACGCGTCGACCGGGTCACCGTGAAGCAACACGTCGACACGGACAAGGTCGTTCACGACGTAACCGTCTGCTTCGTAGTCGAGGCTGGCATAGCCCTGGGTGCGACTCTTCAGTTGATCGAAGAAGTCGATGACAACTTCAGCGAGCGGCAGCCGATAGACGATCTCGACACGCTCGGGCGACAAGTACTCCATCTTTGTCATCTCGCCGCGACGACACTGACACAAGTCCATGACCGTTCCCGTGTACTGCGACGGCGTCAACACGCTCACCTTCAAATAAGGCTCGGCGACAGAGACGATCTCCCCGGCCGGGGGCAGATCCGACGGGTTCGACACGACGACAGTGCGGTCGTCGCTGCGGGTGACTCGGTACTCCACCGAAGGCGCCGTCGAGATCAGCGACAGCCCGAACTCCCGTTCAAGACGCTCGCGGACGATCTCCATATGCAGAAGACCCAAGAACCCACAGCGAAACCCGAATCCCAAAGCACCGGACGTCTCTGGTTCAAAGGTGAAGCTCGAATCGTTCAAGCGCAACTTCTCCAGAGCTTCGCGTAGATCGGAGAACTCGTCTCCCTCAATCGGGTAGAGCCCCGAAAACACCATCGGCTTCGGTTCGGCGTAACCGTCGAGAGGCTCAGCGGCAGGGTTGTGATCGGTAGTGACCGTCTCACCCGAACGGGCTTCACCCACATCTTTGATGCCCGCTATGAGATAGCCGGCCTCTCCGGGGCCGAGCGCATCGACTCGCTGATTGCCCGGAGTGCGCACACCGATCTCGTCAGGATCATGGGTCGTCCCCGCATGCATGAATCGTAATCCGGACTTAGCGGACATCACTCCGTTGACCACGCGCACAGATGACACAACCCCGCGGTATTGATCAAAATGAGAGTCGAAGATCAACGCTTGCAGCGGATCGCTCCGGTTGCCTCTCGGGCAAGGCGTCTTCGCCACCACCGCGTCCAACAACTCCGCGACACCTTCACCGGTCTTGGCAGAGATAGCCAGGACATCCTCGGCAGGAATACCCAGTACCTGCTCTATCTCCGCGGCGTACTTGTCCGGTTCAGCCGCAGGAAGATCGATCTTGTTGAGGCAAGCGACGATTTCTTTGTTGCTCTCCATCGCCAGATAGCAGTTGGCCAGCGTCTGAGCCTCAATTCCCTGCGCTGCGTCGACAACCAGAATCACGCTTTCGCAAGCCGCCAGCGAACGGCTTACCTCGTAACCGAAATCGACATGACCCGGAGTGTCGATCAGGTTGATTATGTGGTCGCCCCACTCGAGACGGACTGACTGCAACTTGATGGTGATCCCCCGTTCGCGTTCCAGATCCATGGAATCGAGGTACTGGGCGCGCATGTCTCTGATATCGACTGCGCCCGTCAGTTCCAACAATCGATCGGCGAGCGTGGACTTGCCATGATCAATGTGGGCGATGATCGACGTGTTCCGTATGCGCTCAAGGTCCATCTGTCACGAAACGATATCTGCGAGTGGGTGCGATCCAGTGCTTGCATCAGATACGCTTGTCCGTCGTCCAATCGTTGATCACCAGCAGGTAGCCGTGGCAAACATCAAGTCGCAAATCAAGCGCAACCGTCAGAATGCAAAGCGCAATCAACGCAACCGAGCCGTTCGTTCCGAGGTCAGCACCCGTACCCGGTCAGCGTTGAACGCCATCAACAACGATTCACCGGATTCTTCCGAAGCAGTCCGCCTCGCCGTCAAACGCATAGACAAGGCCGTTCAAAAAGGTGTTCTCCACAAAAACACCGCTGCACGCAACAAGAGCCGTCTGGTTCGCAAACTCAACGACTAGAACGTTTGCCCAGGCTGCTCAGCCGGGCCACTAGAACCTCCATCACCAACTCGGGCGGCCAATCGACAGTGCCTCGAAGTTGCATATCGGCGATGGCCAGCAACTCGATGGCACGGGCCAGATCAACAGCGCCGAGTCTGCTGCCCTGCCTCATCAACTTCTCGGCGGGATAGGTCGATCCCTTCATTCCCAGAAGGGACGCAGCCTCGACTTTGTTTGAGACTCCGGAGCCGTCGAGGCGCAACATGTTCGAGTAGCGCCTGTGAAGCATCCCCAGCAAACGGAATGCAGAGCTGCCACGATCGCTGCGGGTCCCCTCATAGGAGATCAAGCGGGGCAGCAGACTCAACGCCTCCGAGGAATTGCCTCTGTCGATGGCGTCGTCGAGAGCCCACGGAACAGCCGAGCCGACTTGGTCGCCACCGAAGGTCGCCACATCATCGGCGGTGACGGTCGCTCCCGCGCCCAACGCCCCTCGGAGCGTCCGCAACAACCCCACAACACGGCTTCGGTCCTCTCCGATCAGCGTCTCGACAGCAGCGACGGCACGCCGGTCGAAGTTGAGTTCCGATTCAGCGAGTTGATCACGCAACCAGGCCGGTCCTTCTTTGCCCCGCGGGACCGAAGTCTGTCGGATCGTCCCTCCTGCGACCTCCACGGCCACCTTCAACGCCTTGGGAAGCGGAGGCAGCCTGTCGACTCCGGGTTCGACTCCCCGCTCCCACACAATCACCAGATCGGTGGAGTCGAGCGGCTCAGCGAGCAAGTCGGTGATCAAGCTGAGCTGTTCCGGACGAGCCCAGCGGCTGGCGTGGCGCCCCACCACAACACGCTTGTCAGACAAGAACGGTGGAGTTCGAGCAGCGTCGATCAAGGGTGCCGGTTCAAATGAGCCTGCCTCGGTGCGGTATTCGGTTTCAGTGAGAGTCTCCAACATCAAAGAGCGGTCACCGTCTCCCACCAACTCATCAACTGTCCTGCTCACAGATTCTCCGACCAGCACCGGGTCGTTGCCAACGATGAGCAGCAGAGCCACAGTCCTTACCCCTCGCGCCCGTTCGCGGTACACGATGAGCCGCTCAGGCCAGTCCGCCGATTCTGGAGCATGGCGCTCATCATGTCCGCCACTCGACGGCTGCCGACCACATCATGAGTTCGTAGCACACGACAACCAAGCGCTATCCCCAAAGTGTGGGCGCCCAGCGTTGCGTTTGTTCGATCATCGACCGGAGCGCCGGTCAGCTCACCGAGAAAACCCTTGTTGGATGCAGACAGGAGAACGACGAATCCCAGCCGAACCAAATCGTCGCTGTGACGCATCAACTCAATCGACATTGCCGGAGTCTTCCCCAGATCCAGTCCCGCGTCGATCATGATTCGTCGACGACCGATGCCGGCCGCGACCGCAGCCTGCGCGCGTGTCGCCAAGAACGCAGGCACCTCGGTTCGTACATTTCCATAATGGGGTCGGGGGTCGGGAATCCGAGGCCCGATACGCACATGCGTGGCAACCACTGAAGCACCATGACGTGCGGCCACCTTGAGATAATCGGGGTCGGCAAAGCCGCTTATGTCATTACCGACCACCGCCCCCGCTTTCAAAGACTCCTCCAACACCGCCGCGCGGAACGTGTCGACGGACACTGGCAGGTCGAAACGGGCTCGCAGAGCCTCGACGGCTGGAACCACCCGCTCGATTTCCGCTTGGGGGGCAACTTCTGGCCCTGGTCCAGCCTTGACTCCGCCTACATCGAGAAAGTCTGCACCTTGATCGACGAGCAGCTCCGCTTGACGTAGGAAACTATCGAATTCCCAATACTCGCCACCGTCGAAGAATGAGTCCGGGGTTCGGTTCAAGATGCCCATCACAAGCGCACGAGTGGTCACGTCATAGCGAGTGTCACCCAACTCGAGGAACATCGACCGGACCCTACACGAGGGTTGAGACAACACCATACCCAGCAACTCTCACCGGAGTCCACCCGCCACGCTCAGTTCCAGACGAGGCTGAACTCGTTGAAAACGCACTGACACCCCGTCCAACTCAACGACTTGCCCCGCCTGCACACTACGACCGCCCGGAACACGATGCATCGGCGGCGCGGCGACCGGAAGTTCTCCAAAACGCTCGGTCAACGCCAACACGGCCTCAGCATCGGAGCGGTCACCGTCCAGCGCAACGACCAGGTCGGGTCTCCCACCACCGCTCACCCTCAACGATTCAATCAGTGCCCGGGCCCGAGGATTGTCCAACACGAGCACCAGGTCTCCTTGCTTCGACACGATCGCGCGCGACCCTCCAACCAGGGAATGCTCACCGAGCCCCAGTGCAGGCGCCGAAACAAATGCGGTCAGAGCAACTCCCGCTGCCAGCACCGCCGCCGCTGCAGTCATCAACCGCACCTGAGGCACGATCAGCAACGCAGCCACTCCCAACAACACGATCGACACTGTCCCAAGAGTTGCCTGAGGCCCGATGGCAGACCGCGAAGCCACACCCCCGATCCACCAGAGCATCGCCTTGCTGGGAATATGCAGGATCTCCGCGGCGAATCCCCCGAACAGGCCGGCCAGCAGACCACCCGTGCAACCCCAAACCATCACTGCGCCCGATACCGGCCCAGCCAGCAGATTAGCGGGCAGCGAAGCCAGCGGCAACGGCCCGAACAATCCCAACAACACCGGCGAAACTGCCAGCTGGGCAGCCGCGGTGGTCGCCATCGGGACTCTCAACCAAGCAGGCCCGGCGAGCCGCTCGGCCAACGGAGCCGACCACCAGACAATGCCCGCGGTCGCGGCTGCCGACAGTTGAAACGCTACACGGCGAACCAGGAACGGATCAATCAACAACAAAATCACCACAGACCACGACAATGCCCTTCTCCCATCAATGGGTGCACCCATGACCGAAGCTCCAATTCCAGCGCCCGCCATCGCAACCGCACGCAACACTGAAGGCTCGAATCTGGTGATCACCGCGAACAACAACAATGTGGCGAAGAGCCACAACACTCGAATCCCTGGACGGAACCGACCCGCGAATGGAGCGACCACTGCGAGCACGAACGCCACGTTCTGCCCCGAAACCACCAGCAAGTGCCCCAGACCCGCAGCTCTGAAATCATCAGCTACCACCGCTGTTTGACCGCGATCGTCGCCGATGACCATCCCCAGGAAGATTGCTCGATCCTCGCGGCTCAACGACTCTGCCCCGCCCACCAGAGTTCTGCGCACCGTGTTGGCGAACCTTGACACCGGTGATCCCGGTTCGTGGGCGTCAACGGACTGAACGGTGAGTTCGCCGACCACATGACGCCAGCGGGCGAACTCGTCGTGTTCTCCGACCGGCGCAACTCGTCCGCCCAACAGCAGCCTCTCACCCGCCAAGGCGTCGTCAAAACTCGCGCCGACCGTGCCGTGCGCCACCGCGCTGAGGCGTTTCCGGTCATGGCGCACGGTGGCGCTCACTCCAACCGAACCGAAGGGTCGAGGGTCCTCCAGCAGGGTCACCCAGTCAGAGAAAGAAGCTGCTTGCGGTGGATCCAGAGCCTCCACCGCGCCCGCCCCGCGAGTGCCGACAGCAACGAAGGCAACCAACACGATCAACGTGATGTGTCTTCGCCAACCAGCCAACAACACCAGCACACCCAGCACCGGCGCCGAAACCGCGACCATCCACCACGCCCCCAGGACTGCGGCCAAGGCCACCAGGTGCGCGCTCATACCGATACCAGCGACGAGAGTTGCTCCAACTTGGCTTCGCCGATCCCTGGAACGTCAAGCAGTCCCTCCACTCGGCTGAAGAAGCCATTCTCCTGGCGGTAGCGGACGATCGCAGCCGCGATGCTCGGCCCGATGCCTGGGAGCGTCTCCAAAGCCTCAGGATCAGCAGTATTCAGGTTGACCGGCGCAGTCGAAGAAACACTGCCGCTGTCGCTCAGCGGAGCTGCCGGTATCGCTGCGGGTTCCGGCTCACCTACCACTGGAACCCAGATCCGTTGACCGTCCGCTAGTGGCGCCGCCAAATTGAGCCGCGAACGGTCTGCATCCGCAGTCAATCCGTCTGCGGCATCAACGGCGTCATGCACGCGGGATCCCATCGCCAGTTCATGCACTCCGGGAAACACGACTGCTCCTTCAACATGAACGACAATCCAGGCGCTCGCCCCCTGTGGAGTTCCAGTTGCCGCGGGAACGCCGGACAGGGTCGTGACCCTCGGCAGCACTTCCTCGACCGGAGTCGGATCTGGCGACGCCAACGCCCACCAACCTCCCAATGCCGCAGCAACGATTGCCATGAGACCCGCGACAAAACCCCAGACCGTCACCCCGAGACGGTCTGCAACCGAGTCGGCCCACCGTTGAATCGTCTCGGCCCTGCCCACCGCACGCTGTCCTTCTGTGAGGTCTTCTGCGGGGAAATCGACACGCCGAGGCGTGGTTGAACCCTACCCACTCCCGCCCGAACAATGACAGTTCGGGACAGGGATTGAAACGAACCCGCCAGCGGCACCACCCTGCTCACCCTGCATCATGCAGTGTTGTCCCCAGGACCACGCTGAGCAGCCGGCAGAGCCGAGGACACGCGGACACGGCTGTGTGAACCCGCTTCAGAAGCCTCCGTCGACACCGTAGGAACCGCTGACGCTTGAAACCACCGACGACTAGAACAGGGCCGTGCTCAGCTTGCGACGCCACAACGCGCTGCGAGGATCCTCGGGGCCGAGCACTTCAAGCAGGTCGAGGAACTTGCTGCGAGCCTCGTCGTCGGTCTTCACAGTCAGCAACAGCTCGGCGAGGGTGTCCTCAACATTGTCACCGCCTCCGCCGGTTCGAGCCATCGCCTTGATCCGGCGTGTCTGTGCCGACTCGGCAATACGCTCCAGCAACTCCAGTCCAGTGTCGACTTCGCCCTGCTCAACGAGAAGTTCTGCCAAAGCGGTCACAGCAGCGGGATTGTCGGGTTCGACCTTCAACGCCGCAACCAAAGACTCCTCATCCCCGACGGCAACAAGGCGCTCCACCTCACTCTGAACTGGCTCGGGCACCAGACGCTGAACGAACTCGCGAACCTGGGCCTCTCCTTGCGCACCCATGAACCCGTCCACAACCTGCCCGTCGACCATCGCGTAGACAGCAGGAATCGATTGCACTTTGAAAGCTTGCGCCACTGCCGGGTTGGCGTCGATATCGACTTTGGCCAACTCGACGGCGCCGTTGGTCTCAGCGACGACCTTCTCGATCATCGGTGTGAGCTGCTTGCACGGTCCGCACCATTGCGCCCAAAGATCCACGACGACCGGTATCGTCTTGGAGCGCTGCACCACATCACGATCGAATGTCAAGTCAGTTACGTTGGCCATAGGGTTGTGCAACGTAGCGCAACCGTGACCGATTCACTTCCTCGACGAATTTCGGGCCATCATGTGGGGCAACCCCCAACCCCGCACTCCCTGCTGATCCGGAGGCAGCCAAAACCCAATGAGTCCCGCCATCGAACCTGAACAGTTGTATCGAGTGCTGCGAACACCCGACATCGTCGATCCTGTACTGCTGCTACATTTTGATGGTTGGGTCGACGCCGGGCGCGGCGCCAAGACTGCCGTCCGCCATATCAGCAACGTCACCGGGGCAGAGACCTTGGCGGAGTTCGACACTGAACACCTGCTCGACTATCGGGCCCATCGACCGACACTGCACATCGTCAACGGCATCAACGCCGACATCGACTGGCCGGTCATTGAACTCAGCGCAGGCCGCGACAGCGACGACCGTGACGTTCTCATTCTCAACGGAGCTGAGCCCGACCACAACTGGCGATCCTTCGTTGAGGCAGTGCTGGAGCTCAGCAGACGATTCGGTGTGCGTCGGCTCGTGAGCCTGGGGGCCTACCCTGCTGCGGTTCCCCACACCCGCTCCACCCGCCTGACCGTCACCTCACCCACTCCCGAACTCGTACGCGCCAACCACACGGGTGCAACCCTGGACGTCCCCGCGGGCGTGGCCGCGGTAATCGAAGCGGCGTTCACTTCCGCCGGCATCGACTCCCTGAGTCTCTGGGCACAGGTCCCCCACTACATCGCCGCGGCTCCCTACCCCGCAGCAGCGCTGTCACTCATCGAGGGGCTCGAGGCCGCCGCAGGGATCAGCATCGACAGCGGAGACCTTTCAACACATGCTTTGACCATCCGCAACCAACTCGATGCACTTATCGCCGAGGACGAAGATCACGCTCGGACGATCGCGCAACTCGAACGTCACCACGACGAGTTCAATTCGAGCGGCATCGGCGCCGAAGGCACACTCGCCATCTCTGAAGAGCTCGGCGCGCAGTTCGAAAGGTTCCTGCAGGCCCAAGACGACGCTGCCCCCGATGACACCAACGAAGGCGGCTTTGTCGAAGGGGATCCCGAATGAAACTCGATACAGGATTCATGGGCTCACTCGACGACGTCGCACAGAACAGCCACTCAACCAGAAGAGTCAGGTCGGTCCGCGACGCTTGACTCATTTCGGCAAGGCCCAAAGGGTCGCCTGCCCCACTCCTGTGACTGCCCGGGCCCCAAACGGCGCCGAAGCGTCAGCTCGCAACAACAGATGCGACGTGTCCGGACTGATCTCGTCCGGGCTGACACCAGTCGACGTGTTCTCAAAGCCGACCTCCCAAGCAACCGCGCCCGTCAAGTTGGGAGACAGTCCCTGGACGTCGACCGCTATGCGGGTTATCGAGACGTCGTCCAGCGCCTCTTGCACAGTGCTCAACGTCGCCGTGGCGAACAACTGGTCGAGAGCTTCAAGACTCGACGCAGTTCCAAGCGCCAGGACAACCGACGCCACACCGAGTCCCAGCCACGGTTGCGGCCGCCGGAACACGACGAGCAGCACGACAGCAACCAGCAGCGCCACGAACGCCGCCGCTCCGGGTTCGAAGACGTCATTGCCGAACGGAGCCCCTCCAGCCTCAGTTCCGAGCATCATGACAGGCGAACGCGAATCGCCCCAGTTGTCACCGCCACCCGCCCAAGCACCCCACACACCTGAAATCACGATGGCCGCAGCCATGGCGAGTCCCACCCGAACAGCACGCATTCTCACCAAACCGATCAGTCCCAGCGATACCAGCGTGGGAGCCAGGACTTCGATATAACGCCCGTGAAGATAAGCATCGGCGCGTCCAACACCGGTCAAGAACCAACCCGCCACGAAAAGCACGGCTAGTCCTGAGAGGAGGATCCACGGCCCGACCGGAGGCGACCGCAGCAACACCACTGACCCTACAACGGCCAGACCCGCGGTTGCGAGTACCAGGTAGGCAGCGGTCCCGGTGCCTCTCATCAGCATCTCGGGCACTTCGTTGAAACCGCGACGACTAGCCAGATCAGCAACATCGTAAGTACCACTGCTCGTGAAAGCAGCGCCGGCTGCGAACCGGCGTGCCACCTCCACCGCGGCCAACCCCAACAAACCGACTCCCCCGACAATCAACGTCGCCGGAGCAGTCAAACGTGATTCAACTCCGCTGTCACCCGAAGCTGTCAGGGCGGTGAACTCACTGCCGAACCTTCGGCGCCTGACCAGGCGATCGAACCGGGCGATGCAGGGAACTGCCGAAACAACGACTAGAGCGCAAGCACCCAGCCTCGGGTGGCCAGCATAGAGGGCGGCCGCCACCCCCATGACAGCGAATGCTCGACCCAGATTCGGATGTTCGACAAAACGAATCAACAACAGAACGCTCAGTGCCACCAGCAGAGGCAGCAACCGCTCGGTCCAGGCGATCGAGGCGGTAGACATCTGCGCCGGCAGCGACGCGCCGAGAACCGCCGCTACCAGCGACCACCGCGGCGCTGCTCCGGTGAGACGCCGCACAACCGCATAGAGCACTGGAACCAGTGCAGCGCCGAGCAGTCCGTTGACTACCCGCGCCCAGACCAGCATCGACGGCTCGTCGAGCCCGAGGGCCCAACCGGGCGCCAGAAGAGCCGGATACAGCACGCCGTAAGGAGGCTGGTCCACGAGCGGCGCCGGTCCCTGACCCGCCAGTGTCCGGGCCATCCCCAGGTAGGCGAGGTCGTCGGAAACGAGCAGCGGGCCCGGCGTGGCCATGGCAACCCAGCTTCCGACAACGGCGTGCAACGCCGTCACCGATGCCAGGGTTCTGCGCTCGTTTCTGCTGGATACTGCTGTCACTGCCAAGACAATAGGTGTGACACGCATTGTGTAGTGGGAGGGGCCGGCCCGACTGCTACGATCCTGCTCTGAAGAACACGGGGCTATAGCTCAGTTGGTAGAGCGCTTCCATGGCATGGAAGAGGTCAGGGGTTCAATTCCCCTTAGCTCCACGTCGCCGAGTCAGACAGCGCTGGACCAGGGCTAACCGGGCAGTTCCAGGGCGCGGACCAGGAACCCGGCCATCTGCGCCCGGGTGACCCCACCTCGATTGGATCGTGTGTGTTGTTGGTGAAGCGACGGCATCACGTCTGGGATTCAAGAGGGATCTAGAGGTGGGGCGGGGGTCCAGTCGAGGCGGGCGCGGTCGCCCCAGAGCCGTTCAAGCTGATAGAACTCGCGCTGGTCCGAGCGGAACACGTGCACGACGAACGCTCCGTAGTCCATCAGCACCCACTCCCGCTCCTCCTTGCCCTCGACACCTACTGGAGAGGGGCCGCCCGCAGCTCTGATCTCCTCCTCGATCGCATCGACGACCGCATTGACCTGCCGGGAGTTGGCAGCGCTGGTGATCACAAAATGGTCTGTAACCGCAAGCACATCCCCCACATCGATGATCAGAGTGTCGATCGCCTTCTTGTCATCCGCGGCCGCCGCGGCCTGCCGCACCCACTTGAGATGATTCTGGCTGCCTTCGCTCACGAGCCGACCAGGTCCAGACCGACGGTAACGGTGAGGTCGACCGGGGAGTTCACGTCCTCAACAAATCCTGCCGACGCTCCGATCGCCTCAGCCAAGGCGATCGCCGCATCCCGGTGGTCGGCGAGGTGATAGGCCACCGTCGTGTCTTCCACCCCGAAGACTGGAGCATTGCCGAGTACGGTGACTTCCGCGCCTGCATCAACGAGCAGCGGCAGCATCCGGTCCCCCACCCCGGTGCCAGTGCCGTCGAGCAGGCTCACCGAGGGGCGCGCACCGAGATGCGAACCGATCGGCAGCGGCACCATCCCACGCGCCAGGCTCCCCAACTGCGCCTTCTGCTCGTCGTTCTGGGCATAGAACGGAGGATCATCGCCTCCGAACGACACCGCCACCAGAGGCAGAAGCTCCAAGCGTCGGGTGCCCGTGCCCAACGAACGCAGATACGTCGACAACCCGCTCTCGAACGGCAGTGTCGCTGCAGCAAGGTCATCAGCGCCGCCGACCCGAGAAAGCCACACCTCCCACAACTCGACCTGACGCTGCGTGCGGTTCGAGTCGAACTCGCCGTCGTTGAGCCACCCGTAGACCTCCGCGGCCTGCGCTCCGCTCAACTGGTGGACCCCCGCTCGATATTCGGTCTCCACGAACCCCTCCGCATCGACCGAGACAAGGTCGTCGTAGAGCACAACAGGCAGCGGCTCGACCAAGCGCAACCAACCGCCCAGCTCTGAGGTGGTGATCTCCAACGTCTCCCTGAAACCGAACCCGAACAGATCGCCCACAACCCTGCTCAGGCCGTCCATCCCCGACGTCGCATAGAGTTCACGAACGAAGACCGCGTCGGCAGGATCGGCGGTGGGCTCGAGGAGCGACTCGGCGCTGATCAGCACCGCTGTGCCGCCCTGATCCCGCACGGTCTGGGCCAGAACCGTCATTCCCACCAACTCTCCGCTGTCACTGAGATGAGCGATCAGCATTGTTGGAGTCGGATCAACGAATGCTCGGTATCCCGGTGCTGCCGGGTCGGTGATGGTCTCGATCCGTTCACCAGAGTTCGAGTCGAGGACCAGCCTGGTTCCGTCTGACCACACCGCGAACACCAGCCCCGCGGCGGCAACAACCAGGAAAGGGAACACCAGACCCCAGAACGGGTGCGGACTCGGCGCCGGTCGTTTGCCTCGCCTCCGAACAATAGACGATTGATTCAGGTGGTCGTCTTTCTGGTCGCCCGGCCCTGGTTCTGCATCTGCCGTCTTGCCCGCAGCACTCACCGAGCGCTCCCATACCGAGCGCTCCCATAGAGTCCGTTCGCCCTGACATAATCAACTACTCGAGGCGGAACAAGCGCTCCCACGGGTCGGCCGTTTCGGAAGCGATTGCGAATGTCAGTCGAGGAGATCTCCAAGGCCGGCACCGCCACCACCAGGTGTTCCCAACCCTCCGGAGGCCGCCCGGCGGTGCTTCCGCCGCGTTCGGCAACAACAGTCGTTGCCAGGCGCTTGAGCTCATCAGGGTGCTCCCAGGTGTCAAGACTCGCTGCGATATCAGAACCCACGACAACGAACAGTTCAGCCCCCCCCGTCTCCTCCTCCAAGGCAGCGAGTGTGTCAGCCGTGTAGGTCTGTCCACCTCGTCGTATCTCGTGATCACTTGCCTCCAACACGAACGCACCGGCAGATCCGTTGGCCGCCGACACAGCCGTTGAGACCATCTCGAAGCGAAATTCTGCGGGTGTCACTGAGTTGAAGGACGTCTTCTGCCACGGATCATTGGCCACGACCAGCAACATGCGGTCGAGTTTCAACTGGTGCCGTACATCAAGAGCAACCGCCAGGTGACCGAAGTGAATCGGATCGAACGTCCCACCGAACACCCCGATCCGCTGCGGTGTAGCCTGCTCCACGCTCCAGAGTCTAGGGTCGCTCGTCCGTGTAGCGAATCCGGGCCACGAAACCGCAGGAAACCTCGAACGTGACAGAAGTCATACCGACGCTTCGTGACATCTCACTCCAGATGGTGTGTAATAGCCTACGGCTAGGCCGGAACGCGGCGTGGATTCCAGTTGTCGCGAGCAATCGGTGCCTAAGCCCGCCCAAATACAACCACCAGGCCTTTGGCCTGCACTATCGGGAAGAGCGCGTGCGCCGATCCCACCAAATGAGTTTCCATGAGTGATTCCGTAGGACAGTACCTGAACGAGATTGGCGCAGTGGGTCTGCTGAACGCCCAAGAAGAGCGTCAACTCTCCCAGATCATAGAGAAGGGCACCGAAGCCCAGGCTCGCAAGGACAACGGCGCATCCGGTGCAGAACTTGACCGGGCCATCCGCAAAGCAGCCGCCGCGAAAGACCGTTTCATCCGAGCGAACCTTCGCCTCGTCGTGAGCGTCGCTCGTCGCTACCCACTGCCTCCCGGCATGGAACTGCTCGACCTGATCCAGGAAGGCAACCTCGGCCTCGAGCACGCTGTCGACAAGTTCGACTGGCGTAAAGGCTTCAAGTTCTCGACTTACGCCACCTTCTGGATCCGTCAGGCGATCGGCCGTGCACTGGACCAGAAGGCAAGCCTGGTACGCCTCCCCGGTGACCGCTCCGCAAGTCTGCGTGCCGCCCTGCGTGCCGTTTCAGGCGATGGCGACGAACTTGACGACGAGCACGCCCGCCTGCATCGGTTGACGACCCCCACCAGTCTTGATCGCACGATCGGAGACGACGACTCCAACGAACTCGTGGATCTGCTCCCTGACTCAAACCCCGGCCCTGAGGTCGAGGTTATGGCAAAAGCCGAGGAAGAGATGGTCACTGGTCTCCTTGACATCCTTGACGAGCGAGCCAAGTACGCCGTTGAACAACGTTTCGGTCTTGGCGACGGACGCAAACGCTCCTACCGCGAGGTCGGCGAAGACTTGGGTGTAACCGCCGAAGCTGCCCGCCGTCTCGTCAAGCGGGCAATAAATTCTGTTAGAGAACATGCTGCGAATAGTGTAGACGCGGTGAATGTCGCGTAGTATCCTGTTTGAACAACCCAACAACCCACTGGGGCTCTCGCCGATCGGCGGGAGTCCCGGTTGTTTTTGGTGTTGTCACAAAATTGGTTGGAAGCATCGGACTGACTGAAGCAGACTTGTCAAGTGAACCACACCTGGAGCCCCGACAGTTGGCGGAACTTCCCCGCCAAGCATCAGCCATCTTGGCCTGACGACGCCGAACTTGAACGAATCCAAAAAATCCTGGCCGACCAACCGCCCCTGGTCTTCGCGGGCGAAGCTCGTAATCTCATCAGCCGGCTCGGCAAGGTCGCGCAAGGCGACGCCTTTCTGCTTCAGGCCGGAGACTGCGCCGAGTCATTCGACAGCTCAACTGACTCGATCAGGGACAAACTCAGGGTCATCCTGCAGATGGCTATTGTGCTCACATATTCCGGTGGCACTCCCCTAGTGAAGGTGGGTCGCATCGCGGGGCAGTTCGCCAAGCCCCGCTCCAACCCGACTGAAACGCAAGGTGAAACCGAACTTACATCATTCCTCGGCCAGATCGTCAACGACGTCGGATTCACTTCAGAGGAACGCCGTCCGAACCCTGAACGCCTCCTCACGGCCTACAACCGTGCCGCATCCACTCTGAACCTTCTACGCGCCTTCACACGCGGCGGCTACGCGGACCTGCACCAAGTGTCCAGTTGGAATCGAGACTTCATTGCTTCGTCGCCGGCTGGAGAGCGTTACGCACGAATGGCTGATGAAATTGACCGCGCACTGCGCTTCATGGAGGCCTGCGGACTCGACTCGAACACTGTCCCCACGCTTCACGAAGTCGACCTCTACACCAGCCACGAAGCCCTGCTTCTCAACTACGAAGAAGCATTGACCCGCCGAGACTCCCTCACCGGCGACTGGTACGACTGCTCCGCGCACATGCTCTGGATCGGTGAGCGGACCCGCGAATTGGACGGCGCCCACGTCGAGTTTCTGCGCGGCCTCGGCAATCCGTTGGGTTGCAAGATCGGACCCACGGCCACCGCCGACGAGGTGCTGGGGCTCTGCGAGGCTCTGAATCCAAACCGTGTTCCCGGCAGACTCACCCTCATCAGCCGAATGGGCACCATCAAAATTGCCGATGTGCTGCCTGAGTTGCTCGCAGCCGTGCGCGACGCCGGTCATCCCGTCGTTTGGGCATGCGATCCGATGCATGGCAACACCTACACCTCCGAAGGCGGGCGCAAAACCCGTCATTTCGACGATGTGCTGAGTGAAATTGTCGGATTTTTCGCTGCTCACAAATCCGAAGGAACCCATCCCGGAGGGGTTCATGTCGAGTTGACCGGTGATCCAGTGACCGAATGCCTCGGCGGATCCGACAATCTCGCTGACGGAGATCTCGAGCAGGCCTACGAAACCATGTGCGACCCCCGACTGAACGGTCGTCAATCCGTCGACCTCGCGTTTCGGGTGGCCGAACTCCTGCGGTCCGAAGTCGACCCGACACCGACGTCGCCACCAGCAGCGCGCTAAGAGAACGCGCAAACAGGTGACCGACCTCGCGGCGCAACGCTGTGCCTTCCGCTCTTGTTCGCTGCGCTCACGAGCCGCTCGGGCCACGGCCTCGTTCGGTCGCTACCGTGTCGTTCCGCCTGTTCGCTCGGCCTCTAAACGAGATTCTCCACGAACCCTTCGAGCTGGCGCAGATTTCGAACCTCGAAACTGCCGTCGCAGTACCGTGCGTACTCGCCGACAATCGAGTCGCCCGTGTCCCAGTAACTCCTCGGTTCCGGATTGAGCCAGTAGACGTGGCGGGCTTTGTCCTGCATCTCTTTGATGATCCAACTCTCCGCCGCGTGGTAGTTGTTGCGGGCGTCACCGAGGATCATCACCGACGTACGGGGCCCTATGTCTCCACCATACTTCTGCCAGAACACACCGAGTGCGTGCCCATAGTCAGAATGCCCGTCCACCCAGACCACGTCCGCTTCGGTATTGACCCGATGAACCGCTTCGTTGATGTCTTCAACCCCCTCGAAATAGGAGGTCACCTCATCGAGTCCGTCAATGAACACGAATGAGCGGACCTTGGAGAACTGTCCCGAAATGGCGTACACGAGGTGCAGTGTGAAACGAGCGAATGCAGCGACTGACCCGGAGATGTCGGCGATAACAAAAATCTCGGGTTTGTGCGGATTCGGGTTGCGGAACTTGGGTTCAACCGGAACACCGCCATAGCTCAACGAAGCTCGAACGGTGCGCCGAAAATCAAGGGGGCCTCTGCGTCCATGGCGGCGTTTACGTTGTAGGCGGGCTGCGAGTTTGCGAGTCAAGGGGTAGATCGCTCTGCGCAAGTCGGCCATCTCTTCGCGTGACGCGTGCATGAAATCAACGTCTTCAGGCAATGGTTTGCGCAGTGTCTTGGCCATCGCTTCGACACCGCGGTCCGCAACTAGTCGCCTGCGGATATCCGATTCAATCTCTTTTCGGAGTTGATCGATCCGCTGCTGATATTCGTCGCGCCGGAGTCGCTGGTCCAACTCTGAAGCTTCTCCGTCTGTTTCTTGAGCTTGTTGCAGCAGGCGCTCGAGCACACCTTCAAGATCGAGGTTGCGCAGTGTCCGGTAGAGGTAGTAGGTGCCCCCGACCGGTCTACCCGGCTCCATTCCCGCAAACCTGCGAACTGCCTGGCGGGCAACGCTCCTCATCATCTGTTGATCACCGCGAAGCAACGATTGGAACAGCATCTCAGCAAGTTCTTCGGGGCTTGAGTTCTCGCCTGCACCACCGGCACCGTGCTGTTGTCCACCCACAGCGTCGTCAAGTTCGTTGTCTTCATGGTCAAGGAGTCCACCGTCGCCTGCAATGGCGTATTCCCTGCCTCGCGGCGAGAAATACACTTCGAATACGGTTTCGAAAGCTTTCCAGTGGTTGTAATGCTTCACCAAAGTAGAACCCAAGGCGTGTTTGAAGGACTCGCGGTCGCCTATCGGCACGTGCTTCACCGCTTCAAGGGCATCAAGGTTCTCGGTCAGGCTCACGGGCAGTCCGGCGGCACGCAGCTCAGTGATGAATCCGTTGAGCAGTTCCAAGATGGCGTCACCCAACTCCAAAGGAGCCGCCTGCGCGTCGCGGCCGTCTCCTTCAGAAGCAATCGACACGACCATCAGAGTTCAGACGCTCACACCATCGGCGGTCACTAGTTCCTTAGCAGCCTTTCTTATGTCGCTCTGGTACTTGAGCAGGATGTTGAGTGTCTCGCTCGCCGTCTGCTCCTCGATCTTCTCAACCCCGAGCAGCACGAGAGTCTTGGCCCAGTCGATCGTCTCGGACACCGACGGTGCTTTCTTCAACTCGATCTCGCGGATGGAACGCACTACCCGAGCGACCTGGTCCGCCAGATTCTCTGTGATCCCAGGAACCTTCGTGAGCACGATCTTCTTCTCGCGTTCAAGATCCGGATAATCGACATGGAGATAGAGACAGCGCCGTTTCAAAGCCTCAGAGAGCTCTCGGGTGTTGTTGGAAGTAAGAAACACCAGCGGGATCTGTTTGGCTTCGATAGTGCCGAGTTCGGGAATCGAAACCTGGTAGTCAGACAGAATCTCAAGCAGAAGAGCCTCGGTCTCCACCTCGACGCGGTCTACTTCGTCGATCAGCAGCACCACCGGGTCGGGGGCGCTGATCGCCTCCAGCAGAGGACGTGTCAACAGGAATTCATCAGAGAAGATGTCGTCGGAAAGCCCTGCCCGACCGCGCCCGTCGCTACGGTCACTCTGAATCCTCAATAGCTGCTTCTTGTAGTTCCACTCATACAACGCCTTCGCTTCGTCAAGACCTTCATAACACTGCAGACGGATCAGTCGAGACCCAAGAACCTCCGAAACGCTTTTTGCCAGTTGCGTCTTGCCCGTACCAGCGGGTCCCTCCACCAGAACCGGCTTCTGCAACCGGTCCGCCAGGTAGACGACACCGGCGATGCCCTCGTCAGACAGATAGTCGACCTGTTGCAGGCCGTCCTTTAAAGAGGCGGCGTCTTTGAAACGAAAAGGCATAGAGAGTCAAGGCTAGCGGCCGTCGACAGCCGTGCCCGAATCGTTGTCCCGGCCTCTGGTCCGCTTCTTCTGAACAGCATCAACACCGAACATGACCGTCGCCGCGGACCACATACTTGCAGGTGGTGAGCTGCTCGAGCCCCATTGGACCACGGGCATGGAGCTTCTGGGTTGAAATACCGATCTCAGCACCGAAGCCGAACTCCTCGCCGTCCACGAAACGGGTCGACGCGTTCACCAATACCGCCGCGGCGTCGACCTCGCGGGTGAAACGATCAGCGGCACGGACATCGTTGGTGATTATCGCTTCGCTGTGCCCCGTTGAAGTTTCAGCCACGTGGGCAATCGCTTCGTCAAGGTCGTTCACGACCTTGACGCTCATCTTCATGTCGAGGTACTCAGTCGCAAAATCGGCTGGTTCGGCAGGGGAGATCAGAGAAGACACCCGACGCGACGGTTCATCTCCCACCAACTCGACCCCTTCGAGAGCGGTCACTATCCGAGGCAGGAACTCTGCGGCAACATCGCGGTGTACGACGAGTGATTCTGCTGCGTTGCAAACCCCGGTTCGCTGAGTTTTGGCGTTGAGCACGACCCGTTGGGCCATGTCCAGATCAGCCGCAGCATCAACGTATACGTGACAGTTTCCGGCTCCGTCAATGACATAGGGAACTGTGGCATTGTCGAGAATCGACTGGATCAGAGAAGGTCCCCCGCGAGGAATCAGACAATCGATGCGACCGTTCTGTTGCATGAACTCAATAGCGGCCTCACGACGCGTATCGTCGACGACCACCAACCCGTCAGCCGGCAACCCCGCAGTTCGCAGTGCGTTGCGCAACACAACCGATATAGCCAGGTTGGAGTTGATCGCGGAAGAGGATCCTCGCAGGAACGCGACGTTTCCGGACTTGAGGCAGAGGCCGAAGGCATCGCTGGTGACATTGGGCCGACTCTCATAGATGATGGCCACCACACCGAGCGGGACATGCACCCGTTCAATCCGCAGTCCGTTGGGTCGTACCCAACCATCGTTGATCCGCGCCACCGGATCAGCGAGAGCCGCGACTCCACGAAGGCCGTCGGCCATCGCCCCGATCCGGGATGGATCGAGTCGCAGACGATCAACCAGCGGTGTTGCCATTCCTTGAGAGACTGCTTCAGCTACATCGACCTCGTTGGCTCTCAACACTGTTTCGGCTTGTTCCAGGAGTCCCTCTGCGCCGGCATGCAGGGCAGCGTCCTTCTCTTCAGTACTGGCCACGGCCAGCTCACGCGATGCGGCTTTGGCACGCTCTGCCAGTACCGGGATGGGAGTGGTTCGACCGCTCACCCTCCCAGCGTACCGGACCGCCGCAGTAGTCTTAGTGGGAGTAGGACAGTTCAATCGGTGAAAGGGCCAACTGAAGTGTCGGCACCGAAACCAAACGGCTCTGTACTCGTGGCCCTGGGGATTGCCCTGTCGCGGGTGTCGGGGTTGTTGCGCGAACTCGTAGCCAGCAGGGTGTTCGGCCTAGGTCTCGCCGCTGACGCATTCTCTGCTGCTTCACGAATCCCCAACTTGTTGCAGAACTTGCTCGGCGAAGGAGTGCTCTCCGCTTCGTTCGTGCCTGTCTACAGCAAACTCTTGGAAGACGAAGACCCCCGTGAATCGAGCCGCGTGGCAGGTGCCGTCGGTGCCCTGCTTCTGGCCGTTACCGGTGTCTGTGTAGGAGTCTTCGTTCTTGCTGCCCGGCCGATCACATCTGTGTTGGCTTTCGGATTGAGCGGCGAGAAGTTCGAGATCGTCGTCGACCTGGTCCGAATAATGGCTTTGGGGACGGGTTTTCTAGTCATGTCGGCATGGTGTCTCGGTGTCTTGAACAGCCATCGACGATTCTTCCTGCCCTATGCAGCACCGGTCATCTGGAATACCTGCCAGGTAGTCGCTTTGTGCCTCATGTGGGTCAGGGACTGGGATCTCGTCGATGCAGCAAGGGGCCTGGCCCTCGCGGTGACCATTGGTGGTCTGCTGCAGTTGCTGGTCCAATTGCCGACCGTATTGCGCCTGACCCGAGCCATTAGTTTTCGGCCGACCAGACGAGACACGTCAGTGCTTGAGGTCCAACGACGTTTCGTGCCGGCACTGCTTGGACGCGGTGTTGTACAGATCTCGGCCTATCTCGATCTGATGTTGGCCACTTTGTTGGCGACCGGCGCGATCACCGCGTTGGTGAAAGCGCAACTCCTTTACACGCTTCCTGTGAGCCTTTTCGCGATGAGCGTCGCCGCGGCGGAACTTCCTGAGATGTCAAGGCTCGTTCAAGACCCCCGAATGCTGGCAGAGCGTTCCGAGCAAGGACTGAGACGGATCGCTTTCTGGATGCTGCCGGCATCGTTCGTGTCGATCGTGGCCGGCGATCTGATAATCAGGGTTCTGTTCGAGGGCGGCGAATTCGACCGGGTCGACGCGTATCTGGTGTGGTTCGTGCTCGGCGCTTACGCGATCGGACTTCCAGCGATCGGCGCCGGCCGGCTGCTCCAAAATACCTGCTACGCGGTTGGCGACACTCGAGGACCAGCTCGTATCGCCGGCGCTCGGGTCATCGTCTCGGCAACGGTTGCGTTGCTCATCATGTTCTCGCTCGACCGCGTGATCATCAGATCAGACAGTTTGACTACCGACGGCAGCTGGATCTCGTTCTCGCCGTTGGCCGAAGGTCTGCGGAATGTCGAAGGTCCTGTTCGTTTGGGCGCAGTAGGACTGTCCGCAGCATCAGCTCTCGGTGCTTGGGTCGAGTTGATGCTCTTGGCGACTCTGTGCCGCCGGCGCCTGCCCGACATGTCCAACCCCCTCCGATCGCTGTGCAAGCCTGCAATAGGCGCAGTCGGTGCACTTGTGATCACCGGCGTGTTCAGACTGCTGCTTCCGGATCTTCCGTTGCCGGTCTCTGCTTCGCTGGTGGTCGGTACCGCGGCTCTCAGCTATGTCATCATCGGCTCCCGTGTCGGTATCCAAGAATCCCGGCAGCTCCTGGACCTCGTTCGCAGGGTCTTGTCGCGCTCATCCTGACCAGCCGAACTGTTGAGACACTAGGATTGGATCATGCTGCAATATCTGAAAAAGCGTTGGAATTACTTCATCACCAAGTCAAACCAGGATTTCGAGGAGTCCGCCGACCCGAAAGTGCAGTTGGAACAGGCCATCAACGAAGCCAAAGACCAACACAACCGGCTCCGTGGGCAAGCCGCCAATGTCATCGCCAATCAAAAACAAACTGAACTACGGCTCAACCGCGCGATCGAAGAACTTGAAAGATTCAGCGGGAACACCCGCCAGGCCGTCAAGATGGCCGACGAAGCAACCGGTGCCGGTGATGCAGAGGGCATGGAGCGCTATACCGACGCTGCTGAACACTTCGCCAACCGGACGATTCGCCTAGAAGAAGAGATCGAAAGCCTGAAGGGCCTTTATTTCCAAGCTTCAGAAGCGGCTGACCAAGCCAAGTCAGCGGTCGAGCAGAACGCTGATCTGCTCCAAAAGAAACTCGGGCAACGACAGGCGCTGTTGAGTCAGCTGGACCAGGCAAAGATGCAGGAAACAGTCAACTCCGCGATGCGGACCCTGTCAGAAGCAGTCGGTGAAGACGTTCCAACATTCGACCAGGTGCGCGACAAGATCGAAGCTCGCTATGCCAGGGCCAAAGCAACTGCTGAACTAACCGAAAGCAATCTCGAAACTCAAGTGCATGAAGTTGAGAAGGCGGCCCGCAAGGTCGAGGCGCAGGCACGGCTCGAGACAATCCGAGCCAACCTGGGGATCGAGTCTCCCACTCCCCCGAAACAATGACCGACACTGTCAGCGGTCAAGGCGACCCCTGAGCAGACGTCGGGAACACGCGGATTCTTCAAACAGGGACGGTTACCAGGTCGTCGGCGTGAATGACCAGGTGCAACGCACCCGCACCGAGGTCATCGCTTCTGCGACCTGCTGCCGCACGCAGGTCCTGCGAACCGTGACGAGCCAACCCCTTGGCGAAAACCACTCCCTCATCGTCGACCACTTCAACCGGAGCACCTGCCGCGAACGAACCGTCGACTTCGCGTACACCGGCCGCCAGCAGCGACTTCCCCCTCTCAAGAGCCTTACGGGCGCCGGCATCGACGATGACGGTTCCTTGGGAACCGACAGCGAACGCGATCCACAGTTTTCTCGCGGGGAGACGATCCTCGCGAGCATGCACCATCGTGCCACTACCGGTCACCCCGGCTACCGCGTCACGCAACACCGATTCACGATCTGCGTCCGCTATCACCGACGAGACACCCGACCAAGCTGCAATCTTGGCGGCATTCAACTTCGAAGCCATGCCGCCGCTGCCCCGCACTGAGCCGGCGCCGCCCACAACCGCTTCTGTCTGATGGTCGACACGCACGATTTCTGAGATCAGTGAAGCCTCGGAATCGATACGGGGATCAGCGGTCAGCACCCCCGCGGTGTCAGTCAACAAAACCAAACGTGTGGCATCAATCAAGTTGGCAACCAAAGCAGCAATCCGATCATTGTCACCGAACCGAATCTCATCGTCCGCGATGGCGTCGTTCTCGTTGACCACCGGAACCACACCGAGTTCAAGCAATCGTTCCAGGGTCTGGCGGGCATGCAAGTACTGAGAGCGCACAATGAAGTCGAGCGGGATGAGCAGAACCTGCCCGGCAACGAGTCCGTGCGAGGCGAACTCCTCGCGGTACACCGCCATCAGCGCGCTCTGCCCGACCGTTGCCACAGCCTGCAGCGTTCTGACGTCTTTGGGTCGCTTGCCTCCACCCAGTCCCAACTCGGGTAGACCCGCGGCGATTGCGCCTGAAGTGACTACGACTACTTCATGTCCAGTTGCTCGTAATTCAGAGACCTCGGCACACAATTTGGCGATCCGCGACCGCTGCACGACACCTTCGCCGTCGGTGATGGACGACGTCCCGATCTTCACCACGACCTTCTGGTTCTTGCTCATGTGTCCTCTTCATATTCAAAACTGAACTCACCGATGCGGACTTCGTCGCCATTCTTTATCCCTGCACGGGCCAACGCCGCGTTTACGCCGAGTTGCTGCAACCGTTCGGTTGCGTAATCCAAGGCCTGCACGTCGGTCAAATCGCTGAGCGCAACGGCGCGTCTCGCAGCACGACTCAGAACTTCCCAAGAACCATCATCATGACGCCGAAGTCGGATCTCTGTGGAGGCCGGACGATGGATCACAGTTCTGAGCAGCTCCGGTTCCTCGGCACGGGATTCGCCAACCAGGCGAACCAGTTCTCCTATCAGCTTCGGAATCCCCGCGCCGGTGACCGAGGAGACTGCCGGCCCCTCATAGTCGCACTCCGGAGCCATGTCAGCACGGCTGCCGACCACCAGACGCGGGCGTTCCAACAAATCAGGTTGGTAACAACCCAACTCTTTGAGCAATACCTGCAATTGCTCACGGGGCGCGACTCCATCCCATGGCGCCAAGTCAAGCAGCACCAACAACACCTGCGCCCTCTCAACATGACGCAGAAACTGATGCCCCAGCCCCTTGCCCCGGCTCGCTCCTTCAATCAACCCCGGGATGTCGGCAACGACCATCTCGAAACCCTCATCTGTTCGCACAACTCCGAGATTCGGCTCAAGAGTGGTGAAGGGATAATCAGCGATCTTCGGTTTTGCTGCGGAGATGCGGCTGATCAAAGTTGATTTCCCGACATTGGGAAACCCGACGATCGCAACATCGGCGAGCAACTTCAATTCGAGTCGCAGCCAGCGCTGCTCGCCGTGTTCACCCTGCTCTGCAAACCCTGGCGCCCTTCGACGGTTCGACAAGAACCGGGCGTTGCCACGCCCTCCTTCACCGGCATGCGCGGCCAACCAACGGTCACCGTCGTCGACGAGATCAGCCATCGGCTCGCGGGTGTCGTGGTCCAGCACCACTGTCCCGATCGGGACTGCCACTTCGAGGTCTCTGCCGCGGGCGCCGTGCTTCTTCGATCCTCCGCCGTGCTTGCCGTCGGGCGCCTTACGATGGGGGTGATCACGGAAAGCCAACAGCGAGGCGACGTTGCGGTCCGCGATCAGCCAGACCGAACCGCCGTCGCCGCCGTCGCCGCCGTCGGGGCCGCCCTTGGACACGTGGGCTTCACGCCTGAAAGCTACGCAACCCGCACCGCCGTCACCAGCGGTGACATGCAGGTTGCATTCGTCAATGAAGGAAGCCACCCCGTAAGCGTACGGGACTCTGTGCCGCTAGGTCTCCGACCTTCAGGTCGGGATCACATCAACAAGCTTGCGTCCGCGGCGTCGACCGAACTTGACCGTGCCGTCGGAGGTGGCGAACAGGGTGTCGTCGCCACCCCTCATAACGTTGTTGCCGGGATGGAACTTTGTGCCACGCTGGCGAACGATGATCGCACCAGCCAGAACCTGGCCGCCGTCATACACCTTGACACCGAGTCGCTGAGCATTGGAATCGCGGCCGTTGCGGGTTGAACCGCCGCCTTTCGTCTTGGACATTGGACGTCAACCCTTCGATATTGCGGTGATCTCGATGAGGGCCAGAGTCTGACGATGCCCCCATCGCTTGCGATTATTTGATTTGTTCTTGTAGAGAAACCCGTTGATCTTGGGGCCCTTGTGCTCTTCAATCACCCGCGCAGTGACCGACACCCCCTCTAGTTGATCAGGCGTAACGAGCACCGAGTCACCGTCGACGAGCATCACTGGGCAAAGCTCGACATCGTCCCCCGGAGCACTCAGACGGTCCACCGAAAGGGTCTGGCCCTGCTCCACGCGGTACTGTTTTCCGCCGGTCTTTACTACTGCGTACATAGGCGAACGATTCTAACGGACATATCAGTCGATCAGACCCTCGATCAGGACATGCCCGTCACCGTCACAAGTCCCGCAAAGGTCCGAAACAGATTCCAGCAATCCCTCCCCGATTCGTTTGCGAGTCATCTCCACCAGGCCAAGACCGGAGATATCGAATACCTGTGTGCGGGTCTTGTCACGGGCCAGGGCAGCTCTGAACACTTTCATTACTTCAGTCCGGTTCTGGAACGTCTCCATGTCAACAAAATCGATCACGATGATCCCGCCGATGTCACGCAGCCGCAGTTGATTGGCTACCTCCTCCGCAGCTTCGAGGTTGTTGCGAAACACCGTTTCCTCGAGACTCGAACTGCCGACATTCTTGCCGGTGTTGACATCGATCACGGTGAGCGCCTCGGTTGCTTCGATGATCAACGAGCCACCCGACGGCAGCCAAACCTTGCGGTCGAGCGCCTTGCGTAATTGCTCATGCACGTGGTGGCGCTCGAACAACGGCAGTTTCTCCGCCAGTGGATCGTAATACTCGACACGTTCAGCCAACGCCGGCGTGATGCTGGAAACGTACGCCTTCACCTCGTCGTAGAGGTCCCGGTTGTCGATGATGATCCCGCGGAAGTCCTTGGTGAACTCCTCTCGGATGATCCGCACAGCGGCTTCAGGCTCGCGATAGATCAGAGCGGGTGAACTTGTTTTCTTGGTGAGGGCCTCGATCTCGTTCCACTGCGTTACGAGACGGGCAACATCACGCTTGATCTCCTGGGCTGTGACATTCTCAGCCGCCGTACGGACAATCACTCCATGCCGCTTGGGTTTCGCCTTGTCGAGAATGCTGCGAAGCCTGCTCCGTTCACTCTCGGGAAGGCGTTTTGAAATACCGTAGGTCGAAGTGTTGGGCACCAGCACCACGAAACGACCCGGAAGAGACACTTCCTGAGTCAGTCGCGCCCCCTTGTGGGCGATGGGATTCTTCGTCACCTGGCAGAGGATCGTCTGGCGGGCCGTCAAGAGCTCTTCGATGCGCGGCTGTTCGGCAGGCCTGCCCTCAATGTCTTCAGGGTCGTACTGCACATCTCCGCGGTACAACACCGCATTCTTCGGAGTGCCGATATCGACGAACGCAGCTTCCATGCCTGGAAGTACATTCTGCACTCTCCCGACATAAATATTTCCGTGAATTTGGCTCACATCGTCGGCGGGACGGGAGACCTGATGCTCAACGAGTTTGCGTCCTTCGAGCGTGGCTATCTGTGTCGCCTTCTCGCCCACGGACACGCACATCATGTAACGGCCGACAGCCTGGCCTTTGCGCGTTCGCCCGCGACGCGCTTTGAACATCTTTTCGTCGAGTTCAACAGCATCGTCGACGATCGGCTCAACGGGACGATGGGGCTTCTCACCGCGGCCCGAACCCCGACGAGTCTGAGAAGATCTGGACTTGCTGCCGGTTTGGTCGGGCGCGGAGCGGTTGCCGCGGCCCCTTCCGCCTCGCCTGCGACGCCGACGTTTCACTCCGCCCTCCGAGGGGCCGCTGTTCTGAGAGTTCGGTTGCCCCCGGCTCTGGCTTGACGCCTCCGTTTGCGCTGGTTCGACTCGGCCGGGGCGTTCGTCGGACGGTTCGGGCCTCGACGAGCCGCGGCCGGCGGACTCTGCCCGACTTCTGCTCGGGGGCGCAGGCCGCGTGTCTCCTATGCGCGGAGTCTGATTCGGTGGCGGCGCAGGACGAGAATCACCGATTTTCGGTCTGCTCTTGTCTCCGGACCGGGAGTGTCCCGATCCGGATCTGCCCGATTGGGATGTCGAAGCGCTTGAATTGGGAGCGCTCATGGGTGTTTTGTCGGCCTGTGATTCGGCCATAGTGTTGTTCCTTCGTTGGTGGCGCCGGGAATGGAACGATCATGTCGCCCCCACCAGCGCAGACGCGGCAGCGTCCAATGGATTGCTGCGCTGCCGTTCGTCGGTTTCGTTCGTTGTCCATTGGTGAAGCCTCAGTACTCGGTGCTCAATCAGCGGCGGATCAAGAGCACCCAGGAGTTCAGACACTCTGAGTGCACGAGGCTGGGTAGCGAGTTCAGCGACAATCCGTACTTGAGCACCCTGTTGTGGTTCAGCTTCAATCGGCCCTTCAACGTCGAGACTCAGCACACCGGGACGCAAGTCGTCCACGACTCTCCTCCCTTTGCGTTCTCTGGTCACGACGAGATTCTCTGCGGAGAGCGCTCGGGCCACGGCGCCAACCACGGTATCGGCATCAATGTCGACAACATCGATCTGCCAGGTACAACTAATGACTGCTTGCTGCAGCGACAGAGTCTGTCGACCGATAATCACTGCTGCGGTGACTGCCATTCCTTCCGGAAGTTCATCAGACAGCCGGGCTTGCAGACCGCCCATTTCAATTCCGTTGATTCGTTCAGGATCAAGGTCGATGTCAAGATACTCGGCATCCGACTCATACCCTGTCGACAGAGCGAGACCAAATGCAATCTTGGGACGTGGCGAGAATCCCTGGCTGTAAGCAACAGGAAGCTCGGCACGACGCAGTGCCCGCTGGAAGATCCGAGCCACGTCTCGATGCGAGGTGAAGCGAATCTTGCCGTGTTTGGCGAATCGGATACGGATCCTCATGATGCCGCCACCGCCTCCGCAGGGGCATCGGGGCCGTCGAATGCCTCCACTTCAGTTCGCCGTTCTGCCAGCACTACCGGCACCGTTCCACCTCGGCTTAAATCTACACCGGTCCCCTGACTACCACCAGCGGGAGCAGAAGCCGAAGCCACGACATGTTCGATCCCGTAACCAGTACAGGCACCGCAGTCATAACAGGGCGTCCAGCGACAGTCTTCCAAGCCCAATTCATCGAGCGAGTCTCTCCAATCCTGCCACAAGAAGTCCTTGTGCAGTCCCGCTGACAGGTGGTCCCACGCGAACACCTCGTCTTCGTCACGGTGACGGTGAACGTACCAGTCGACGTCGCAGCCGTTGATCAGCATGGCTTCAAGCCAGAGGTCGTAGTTGAAGTGCTCGGACCACTCCTGAAACATTCCTCCCTTGCGCCAGACGTACTCGATCACAGGGCCTAGGCGGCGGTCTCCACGACTGGTGATTCCTTCTGCCAGAGTTGCTTCGGGGTCGTGCCATTTGAGTTGCACACCCCTGCTCCGTCGCAGGTCATCACGCAGCAAGCCTATTTTTCGCGACAGTTCGGCCACGGTGTTCTGGCCGAACCACTGGAAAGGAGTGAACGGCTTGGGCACAAAACCACCAACCGAAACCGTCACGGACGGCGAAGCGTGGTGACGTCTGCCCAGAGCGACACAATTTCTGGCAAGTTCAGCGATTCCGAGTGTGTCTTCGTCGGTCTCAGTCGGAAGACCAGTCAGGAAATACAGTTTCATGCGCCTCCAGCCCTGGCTGTAAGCACTCTCCACCGCTCCATAAAGATCCTCTTCTCGAATGAGTTTGTTGATGACTTGCCGCATCCGCCAAGAGCCGGCTTCCGGGGCGAACGTCAAACCGGTTCGACGAGCCCGCTGAATCTCCGCGGCGATACCGACCGTGAACGCGTCCACCCGCAAACTCGGCAGTGCAACGCTTACCTGACCGCACCCAGAGTCGTTGATCGTCTCGCCGACGACCTGCTCGATGCCACTGAAATCAGCGCTGGAAAGCGACGTCAACGCCACTTCGTCGTATCCCGTGCGTGCCAGACCATCGCTGACCATGGTGCGGACCTGCTCGGCTGGACGCTCGCGAACCGGTCGCGTGATCATCCCCGCCTGGCAGAATCTGCAACCCCTGGTACAGCCCCGAAACACCTCTACCGACAACCGGTCATGCACTACCTCCGTCAACGGCACGAGCTGCTGTTTGGGGTAGGGCCAATCAGCGAGATCCGCGACTGTCCGCTTTTCCACGGTGCTCGGAACATCCGGATGGAGAGGTGTGATCTCGGCGATGGAGGCTCCCGAATATTCTACCTGGTACATCGAAGGAACATAGACACCGGGTATTGTCGCCAGTTCCCTCAACATCGGAGTTCGTGAACCATCCTTGCGCTTCCATTCACACAGGAGTGCCGTGATCTCTCCGACTACCTCTTCACCGTCGCCGAGCACCACAAAATCGACGAAGTCGGCAATGGGTTCAGGGTTGTATGTGCAATGACCACCGACACCGATCAGCGGATCTTCTGCCGTTCGGGAAACTGAATGAATTGGAACCCCCGCAAGGTCTATGCAGTTGAGAAGGTTCGTGTAAGTCAATTCGGCGCTCAGATTGAAAGCGATGACATCGAAATCGCCTGCAGGACGATGGGTGTCCACCGAAAAGAACGGCAGCCGTTCACGTCGCAACAGTGCTTCAAGGTCAGTCCACGGTGAATACGCGCGTTCCGCTGCCGCATCGTCGCGCTCGTTCAGAATCTCATAGAGAATCTGCAGACCTTGGTTCGGCAACCCGATCTCGTAGGTATCCGGGTAGGTCAGCAACCAACTGACGATTCCAGCACCGTGAGTCGGGGTCCGTGCACCCTGTTCGCATCCGATGTAGCGGGCCGGCTTCTGCACCTGCGGAAGCAGGTGTTCAAGACGAGGCCACAGTGACACAGACACCCATTGAGGTTACCTGCACGCCCTGTCGTTGACGCTCCGCTGTCGGACTACACCCTGTCAGCAAAATCGAAGCGACGTCGATGAACACCCATGACAAGGCCCAAAGCAACCAGTGACGTGAGCATCGAAGACCCGCCGTAGGAGACGAGCGGTAGCGGAATGCCCGTGACGGGCATCATCCCCATGGTCATACCAGCGCTCTGGAAAGCCTGAAACAAGAACATTGACATGACGCCGATAGTGGTCAGCCGATCAAACGAGTCGCTTGCCTGCACCGCAATCCGCCAAATCCTGAACAGCATCAACGCATACAACCCCAGCAGCAAACCCGCTCCACGGAAACCCAACTCTTCTCCAGCCACTGAGAAGATGAAGTCAGTCTGTTGTTCAGGAACGAGGTTCGAACGGGTCTGCGTACCCTGAAACAGCCCCTGACCGAAAAGCCCGCCGTTTCCAATGGCGATCTGAGACTGCTCCACGTTGAAAGCGGCACGAGCCGCTTCCGGACCCAAAGCGATGATCGCCTCCTCGTCAAGGACAAAAACCTGAAGTCGGTCCTCCTGGTATTCAGCGAGCACGTCGGATTGGAAGATTCCCACCACCACGGTGATACCGACAAGCACTAGAACCACGATGGACCGTAGCCGTACTCCACTCATCGCGACCATTGCCGCGACGATGACAACATAGACGAGCATGGTTCCGACATCAGGCTGCTGCAGGATCAACATGATCGGCAAAGCAGCAAGACTCAACCCGACCAGCAAGCGATTCGTCCTCACTTCTTCAACTGACAAAACCGCGGCAAGAACGACGATGAGGACCACCTTGCCCGACTCTGAAGGCTGGAAACTGAAACCGGCTGCTGTGTACCAGGCGCGCGCACCTCTCACGTTGTCCCCGAAAACCAGCAATCCACCGAGCAGGGCGATCAGCCCGAGATAGACCACGGGCAACCAGGCGCGAATCGAGCGAACGCTCAGGTGAGCTGCGACCACCGCACCGATTAGGCCCAAAACCGCGAACGCAACCTGCCGTTCAAGGAACGAGTAATCCACTGGCTCGAGCGGCGTTGCAGACCCGCGTGTAGCCGAGAAGACGAGGACGGCGCCCATCGCAGTGATCAGGGATACTGCAGTTATCAGCACAGGGTCCAGGACGAACCACCAACGCTGATCATCATCTTCAGTAAGCGAAGGAGGACGCGAAGCAAAGGAACCTACGGTTGTCACGACGTTCCTCCTGCTGCTGGTTGTGAAGCATCGCGCGCCGCAAGTAGAGCTTCGATGCGGGCAGCCTGGTCGAACTCCTGTTCATGAAGGGTTCGGGCACGCGGCAGGTCGTCTCGTGCGATGGGCTCAAGTATCGCGGCCGCTACCGGCGCGGCGGCGACACTGCCGAATCCGGATTCTTCCATTACCACAGCAATGGCAATCTCCGGAGGTCCTGTGACGTCTACTCCGAGTTCCGGATGGTCGTTGGGTCCCCATGCCACAAAGAGGCTCGTGTCCGCTCTGCCGTCCACCTCGGCGGTTCCAGTCTTTCCCGCTACCGGCCATTGATCAACAGGAAACGTGCCGCCTTGGAAGGCGCTCGCGGCTGTACCTCTGACTCCGCCGAAACGCGGAACTCCCAACAATCCCTTGATGATCGGCTCGGTTGCCTCAAGTGGCAGATCCAGCTCCTTGGACACCCGCGGTCCGAACTCGACGATCGGGGCGCCTTCAGGACTCACGATCTTCAAAGCAACATTGGGTTGATGAAGTTTCCCGCCGTTGGCAAACGTGGCATAAGTGTTGGCGAGTTGGATCGGTGTCACCAAGACATCGCCCTGTCCAATCGACAACAAGATGGTGTCGCCGGCAAACCACTGATCGCCGTCTCGGATGAAAACCCCCTCAGAAAACTTGAGATCAAAATAATCACGGTCCGGAACCACGCCCGCCCGCTCGTAAGGAAGTTGCACTCCTGTGGGACTTCCGAGACCCAAGCCTCTGGCCGTTGCCTGAATCCCCTCGTCTCCTTCAGGCCCTCGATCACGCGTGAAGAAACCTTCCCCAGCGAGTCGATAGAAGTAGACGTCACTTGACACAGTCAGCGCATCGGCGAGGTCGACGTAGCGGGAACCGACAAATGGGCTGTCAAAAGAACATGATCCTTCCAACTCGGTCCCAGCTTCGCAAAACGGGTAGATGTAGCTGCCGGAGTCGTTCACGAACTCATCGGTCCCCCCGTAGAGTTCATCGACCACACCGTTTTGAACGGCCGCCATCGAGGTAACCAGTTTCCAAGTCGACCCAGGTGCGTAGGAACCTTGAATGGCACGGTTCAGAATCGGCCAATAGTTGTCAGCCGACGTCAGCACATTGAACTCTTCAGTGGATATCCCATTAGCGAACTGGGACTGCTCATAAGTAGGAAATGATGCCATCGCTAGAACATCCCCGTTCCGGGGGTTGATGGCGACCACAGATCCGGCCGGGGCCAACACATCAGCGTCGACTGCTTGCGCACGGGTTCGCAGGAGTCCCAACTCGAGTTGTTCCTCGGCGCGGGCCTGAAGGTCGACGTCGATCGTCAACCAGACATCGTTTCCAGGTTTTGGAGCGACACCGGGGTGTTCGCGAACAACTTCGCCTACATTGTTGACCTCCAGCAGACGAATACCGGGAACACCGCGAAGTTCGCTCTCAAAAATCCTCTCTACGCCGGTCTTTCCAATCTGGCTGTTGAGTTGATAGGTCTGGTCGTCTGCAGCGTCGGCGTCAAGGTTGGCATTTGCTTGGTCCCGTTCTGCTCTGGTGACCGGGCCGATGTAGCCGAGCAGATGCGCCGCGAGGCTGCCGTAGGGGTAACTGCGAATCGTGCGCCGCTCCACGCGGACACCGGGAAATTCCTCTGGGCGCTCTCCGAGATACACCATGATCTTGGAGTTCACATCAACCGCAATCGGAATCCGATCGAACGGCCCGTACCGCGGGTCAGTGATCTCCGCAGAAATCTTTGACACCTTCGTTGGTTGCCCCGAACGACTTATCGCAACGGCCAAGCGATTCAAGACCTCGAAAGTCTCTTCTTCGTCAAGGGCTTCAAGTACCGCTCGGTCGAACGTGACCACCTGAACAACCTCGTTGTCGACAAGGACTCGACCGTTTCGATCGAGGATCCGTCCCCGTGGCGCTTCTTCGTACACGGGTTCAAACACATTGGCGATAGCTTCTTGTTGCAATGTCTCGTGCTCGATTCCTTGGAGGAACCAAAGGCGGGCTATCAGCGCACCGAAAAGAACCAGAGCTACAAACGCGAAAATCCGTAGCCGTAGTTTCAATTGGTACTCGTTGACCGCCATGGTTCAGCCCATCGAAATCATCGAACGTCACCCGCGCCGCTGAATCCAAGTCGAGGTCCGATCGCCCACGCCACCACGGGTCGCGTAAACGGTGCCACCAGCGCATTGGTCAGGCTCGCGATCATCGCTACACGCAACATCTCCAGATCTACTAGACCACGTTGCCCCATGACCTCCCCCAGCAACGCATAGCCGGCGACCGCAGCCACCGTTCCGATGCCCGCTACAGCGGCCAACTGCAACTTTGAATCGCGGAATAGTTCCGCTCCGCCGCTCCCGACCATGAAAGCAACCACGGCGAAGACGATCGCCGACAGACCCAGAGGAGTAGGAAGGTAAACGTCCCAGAGCAAGCCGATTACGAATGCTGCGTTCGGGCCGCGTTCAGGGCCGAACCAATAACCGATCATAACCGCGAGCAGGACAAGCAATTCCGGAGCAACCCCCAGAATTCTGACATCAGCAAAAACTGTGACTTGCACCACCACAGCGAGAAAAATCAACACGCCCAACCTGAAGGGGATCATTGGTCGGCCTCGCCACTGGAACCACCTGTTTCGGGGGGATTCAGGAGGTCCGGATCCAAATCAAGCGGAACGCTAGTACTCGGTACGACCTCCGACAGCGGCAGGTCGTCATTCTGCTCAGCAACAAGAATCGATACAAACGCTAGATCTTCAACATCGTTCGCCAACTCCACGAGAACTTCCAAAGCTAGTTCATCCGCCGCTGAGCGTACCTCGGTCACCCGCCCGATGGGGACATCGGCGGTATAGCGCGAATCGGCATCGGTCACCACCGCGGAACCGATCTCAGGCAGGAGTGCAGTATCTGCAGCCTGGGGCCAGTTCGGGCCCTGGTTGATTATGAACATGCCTGGTTCACCGGGAACGGCATGACCGAGGCCGACATCGTTGGTCGAGACAAGCCGTACTCCGACGAGCAGTCCGGGATCACTCAGCAACTGAACCGTCGATGTCACACCATCGACGCGCGCGACCCGGCCGACGAGCCCTGCGCCGGTCACAACCGCCATACCCTCGGCCAACCCGTGGCTGTGTCCTTTGTTGATGGTCACGACATCACTGGCGAAGTTTCCTACCGGTCCCCTCTCGACGCGGGCCGTTATCGTCGACACATCCGAGACATAGGGCAGCTTCAGCGACTTCAGAAGTTGTTGATACGCGATATTGTCGGCTTCGCTTTGAATCGCCGCCCCTCGCAAAGCGTCGAGTTCTTGTTGCAAAGCGGCGTTCTCTGCTTCAAGTTCATCGTAATGAAACAGCGAACTCCAGATATCGCCAACCGGCGAGAAAATATTCGAGACCAGTGAATTAACGGGATGAAGAACATCTCGGACATAGCCCTGAACCACTCTCGCGGACTCAAAGCCCCGCAAGTCAACGGTCAACAGAGTGATCGCGACGAGCGTGAGCAGAACTAGTCGGTGCCGCACCCGCCCTGTCCGCTGAGCCAGCGCCATGAAACCGGCTTGCGGTTTACAGCTCGCCGGAGCTGAAGACTACGCCCTTAAGGGCCTCGAACTCTTCAAGAACTTGACCTGATCCGATGGCAACGGCGAAGAGAGGATCCTTCGCGATCCGAACTGGCATCCCCGTCTCGTCGGCTAGCCGCTGGTCGATATTGCGCAACAGGACTCCCCCTCCCGCCAGAGTGATCCCACGCTCCATAATGTCTGCTGCGAGATCGGGAGGAGTCTGGTCGAGGGTTGACTTGACAGCGTCGCAGATCGCAACGATGGGCTCCTCGATCGCGGATCGGATGTCTTGAGTGCTCACCACGATGCTGCGTGGCAGACCGGTGACCAAGTCTCGTCCCCGGATCTCCGCACAGAGCTCCCGCAGCAGCGGCGCCGCTGAACCAACCTGGACCTTCACCTCTTCTGCGGTGCGTTCACCTAGAGCAAGCCCGTGTTCCTTCTTGATGTGCTGGGTAATCGCATCGTCAAGTTCGTCACCGCCGACACGGACCGATTGACTCGCCACAACACCGCCGAGGGAGATTACGGCGACTTCGGTGGTACCCCCTCCGATGTCTACGATCATGTTGCCCGTCGGCTCTTGAACAGGAAGGCCCGCGCCGATCGCGGCGGCCATAGGCTCTTCGATGGTGTAGGCGGGTTTGCTCGCACCTGCGTATTCTGCGGCTTCTTGAACGGCCCTCTGCTCCACACCGGTGATTCCCGAAGGAACCGCGATCACCATGCGCGGCCGAACCCACTTGCGCCGATGCACTTTGCGGATGAAGTAGCGGAGCATCTTCTCGCAAATCTCAAAATCCGCGATGACACCGTCCTTGAGAGGCCGGATAGCCCGAATATTGGCAGGCGTACGTCCGATCATTCGTTTCGCTTCAACACCCACGGCCAAAGGCCGGTTGTCGGTGGTGTCGATGGCCACGACAGACGGTTCGTCCAACACCACACCTTCGCCTCGAACGTAAACCAAAGTGTTCGCAGTGCCGAGGTCAACTGCCATGTCCCGTCCGACAGCAGCACGCAGACCACCACTCAACTTGTTCATGAATAAGTCTGCAGCCATTAGCTCATCGCCTCGTTGCGGTTGCCGAAGTCGGCATGGGTGAGAGCAGCATACTCGGTGCTGTTTCTCCTCGCGCCAGCGTCGGCAGACCAGCGTAGGCAGAATTGCAGACACGCTGCCAATCGAACAGGATCTGCGAGGGGTGAACAATAGTCCCGCGCAGTGACGCTCCCATTCGTATCAACGCTCTCACTGCTTATGAGCTTGGGATCAAGGCAGGGAAAAAGATCGAGATCTCACGCTCCGCCGATTGAGCAGAATCGCTCCCGTGAATCAAATTCTCGGTGAAGCTGTTGCCCAGATCTCCACGTATCGTCCCAGGTGACGCATGTAGAGAGTCTGTCGCTCCCATCATCTCCCGAACCACCCGCCAAGTCTCGGGCACTCCTTCGAGCACTGCTGCCAGCACCGGGCCTCGACTCATGAACCTCACCAAATCGTCATAGAACGCTTTACCTCGGTGTCCTTCATAGTGCCTGGCGAGCGTCTCTTCGCTGACGACCCGGAGTTCGGTCGCAACAAGCCTCAACCCTCTGCGTTCAAACCGCCCGAGTATCTCGCCCACCAGACCTCGTTCCACCGCGTCCGGTTTGCAAATGATAAGAGTTCGGTCCATGCGCTCGAAGGCTACCGGTTCGAAATTGAACGTCACCGCGCTGACGGGCAGATTCGCCTCCGCTACAGGTCCGCAGCAAGATCGCGTACAACTTCAAGCACGGTCACCGAACCCGCCACCACAATCAGATCCTCATCGGCAGCCTGGTTGAGCACATAGTCCACAGCGGTTGCAGTGTCTGCGACGGCCTGCGCAAGAACACCCAACGAGACTGCCGTTTCGACGAGGTCGACAGCCGCCACACCGCGAGGTGTTGGAGCAGTGCAGACCACCACAAGGTCGAACGAAGCAACATCAAGAGCTTTCAGAACCTCTGCCGGGTCACGGCCGTCCTGAATTCCGAAAATCAGAAAACGACGGTTCATCGCACTGAAATCTTCTCGGAGTGACCACGCCAACGCCTCTGCACCCGGTGGGTTGTGAGCAGCATCAAGCAACATCAGCGGGCCGCGGTGCACTACTTCAAGTCGGCCCGGAGCCTCAACGGAGACAAACGCTTCCTTAACCAACCCCGGGTTGAGCGGCGCATCAAAAAACTCCTCGGTCGCGCCGATCGCGACCGCAGCGTTGTGTGCTTGATGGGCGCCATGAAGTTTCATGAACACATCTTCATAAATGGTTCGTGGTGTTCGGATGCTCACCAGGCGGCCTCCTACAGCCACCTCGTTGCTGAGCAGCCCGATGGAGAACAACTCGCCGGGTTCTTGTTCAGCGAGATCCGAGTCGCCCGATGTGGTTGCCGCGGCAGGGTCGCGATTCGATGCGGTCATCAGTGTTCGGACGACTGCCGGTGACTGCGCGGCAATGATCTCAACCAGTTCCTGACTTGATTCACCGACGACAACGCTTGATCCTGGCTTGACTATTCCGGCTTTCTCCTGCGCAACCCGACGCCACCAGCCATGTTCACCGTCGGTGTGGTCACGTCCAACGTTGGTGATCACGGCTACCTGGGCATCAACCACATTGGTCGCATCAAACTGCCCCAACATGCCTACTTCAACCACCGCCACCTCCACTGCCTCGTTCGCAAAATGTGTGAACGCAGCCGCTGTGACCGTCTCGAACCAACTGAGCGGTCCGAGTTCAGTCGCCTCCACTACACGGGCGATGTCACCAACAGCGCGGCCGAACGTTGATTCGTCGAGGTCAGCGGCCCCAACCCTGATTCGCTCACACGGAGAAGACAGATGGGGGCTCGTGTACAAGCCGACCCGTAATCCCATCACGCCCAGAAGCGACTCGATCATCCGCGCGGTTGAGCCTTTGCCGTTGGTGCCGGTTATGTGAACAACCCGATAAGCATGCTGTGGGTCGCCCAGCACCTCCATGACCCGTTGCATCTTGTCCAACGACAAGCCTCTAATCGCACCCGCACGCGGTTGAACTTCGTAGTTGACCAACCGGTCAAGATGATCCAAGGCTTCCAGGTAGTCCAAGATTCTTCCGCAGACTGAGTATCAAATCCACACGGCCGCGTCAGCTGGCGCGCAGGTCCTCGGCACGATCGAGCAGAACCGGCGGGGCCTTTTCCAGGACCGTGTCTGAATCAATCACCACGTTCCCGACATCGTCGCGGCCAGGGAGGTCGTACATGACATCAAGCAGAACCTCTTCAAGGATTGCGCGCAGCCCCCGTGCCCCCGAGGAACGCTTGATGGCCTCTTCGGCAATCGCCTCAAGAGCAGCCGGGGAGAACTCCAGGCCGACATTCTCAAATTCGAAAATCTTCTGATACTGCTTGATCAGCGCGTTGCGGGGTTCGGTGAGAATCTCCACGAGGGCTTCGACTTCCAGGTGTCCCACGGAACCCTGAACGGGTAAACGCCCGATGAACTCCGGGATCAGTCCGAACTTGACAAGGTCTTCGGGCAGCACCTCGTCAAAGATCGCTCCGAGATTCTTGTCTTCAGGGCGCCGAATATCGGCGCCGAAGCCGACCCCTCGAGTACCTATCCGGTTCTCGACAATCTTTTCAATCCCTGCGAAAGCACCGCCACAGATGAACAGCACATTGGAAGTGTCGATCTGGATGAACTCTTGATGGGGATGCTTGCGTCCACCTTGAGGCGGCACAGCCGCGGTGGTTCCTTCGAGGATCTTCAGCAGGGCCTGCTGAACCCCCTCACCGGACACGTCGCGGGTTATCGACGGGTTCTCGCTCTTGCGGGCCACCTTGTCGATCTCGTCGATGTAGATGATTCCGGTCTCAGCCTTCTTGATGTCGTAGTCGGCTGCCTGAATCAGCTTCAACAGGATGTTCTCGACATCCTCCCCGACGTATCCGGCCTCGGTGAGCGCAGTGGCGTCGGCGATCGCGAAGGGCACGTTGAGCATCCGGGCCAGGGTCTGCGCCATGAGCGTCTTCCCACATCCCGTGGGGCCGATCAGCAAGATGTTGGATTTCGACAACTCAACTTCGGAATCAAGTTGGGATCCCAATTCCACTCGCTTGTAGTGGTTGTAGACAGCGACCGAAAGAATCCGCTTTGCGTTGTCCTGCCCAACGACGTAGTCGTTGAGGAACTGGTAGATCTCCCGCGGTGAGGGCAGCACACCCAGACTGTTCTCGGAGCCTTCCGTCAACTCTTCTTTGATGATCTCATTACAAAGACCGATGCACTCGTCGCAGATGTAGACACCAGGACCCGCAATCAGCTTCAAGACCTGCTTTTGTGACTTTCCACAGAAAGAACACTTCAACAGTTCTCCACCTTCGCCGAATTTGGCCACTGGTTCCTTCCCTGCTCTCTGGCTTTCCTGCGTTCAGCCGACAACTGAGATCGCACTGCTGCTGTCAACAGTATTACGCGTCTCGATCACCTCATCGATTATGCCGTACTCTTTGGCCTGAATCGCGGTCATTACAAAGTCTCGATCGGTGTCGGCTGCTATTCTCTCAACGGTCTGACCCGTGTGTTGAGCCAGAACCTGCTCCAGCGAGACCTTCATCCGTTGAATCTCCGCCGCGATCAACTCTATATCGCTGGCTTGCCCGCGGGCGCCTGCGTACGGCTGATGAATGAGTATCCGCGCATGTGGTAGCGCCAGGCGTTTACCGGGGGCTCCGGCCGCCAACAAGACCGCAGCAGCAGACGCTGCTTGACCGAAACAAATCGTGGTGATGTCGGGTTTGATGTAGCACATCGTGTCGTAGATGGCGAACAACGCGTTGATGTCACCTCCAGGCGAGTTGATGTACAAGTTGATGTCCTTGTCGGGATTCTCCGACTCGAGGTGCAGCAGTTGAGCGCAGATCAGATTGGCGATGGTGTCGTCGATCGGCGTGCCGATGAAGATGATGTTCTCCTTCAACAAGCGGCTGTACAGATCAAAGGCCCGCTCCCCCCGGTTGGTCTGCTCCACGACGGTGGGCACCAGGTAGCTGCGAGGGTTGATATCGGTCATCGGCTGCCTCCGTCGTCTGTCGGTGCGTCGTCTGTCGGTGCGTCGTCTGTCGGTGCGTCGTCGGTCGGTGCGTCGTCTGTCGGTGCGTCGTCGGTCGGTGCGTCGTCTGTCGCTGGATCGCCGGGGTCGGTGGCTGCCGATGACTCCGCTGCTCCCAGATCAACCGCAGCACCGGACTCGTCGACAAGTTCAATGTTGTCGAGAAGCCACTCCATGGCCTTGGATTTGGCGAGTTCGGCACGCAACGACGAGAGTTGCCCCGATTCTCTGAACCGCTCCATCTGCTGACCGCCTTCGGCGCCCATCCTCGCTGCCACCTCATCGATCCTCTCGGCGAGTTTGTCATCGTCGAGGTTGAGTCCCTCGGCCGCGGCGATCGCCCGCAACGCCAGGTCGACCTTGACCGCGTTCTCCGCCGGCCCCGCGATCTCCGAGCGGATCTGACCGACGTCCTGGCCGGTCTCGGCGAAGTAGTCACCCGGATCAACTCCCGCCTGCTGCAGACTCTCGAACAGTTCTTGAAGCCGACCATCGATCTCGCCGGCGACCATCACCTCGGGGACCTCCTGGGTCACCAACGCGGCGAGCGACTCGGCGATCTTCAGGTCAGCGGTGCGACGAGCCATCGTCATCTTCATCGAAGCGAGACGATCGCTGATATCGGCACGCAATTCATCGACTGTCTCGAACTCGGTCGCTTCGGCGGCCCAAGAATCGTCGAGCTCGGGCAAGACCGCCTCGCGCACGTCCAAGACATTGATGACAAAGTTGAGCGGCTCCTCCTCGTCGGGGTCCGGATGGGCGGCCTCGAAGGTCACCTCATCGCCGGCGACGGCGCCACGGAGGTTCTCGTCGATCTCCGCCACGACGGCGCCGGTGCCCACCTCGTAGTCGTAGTCGCTCGCTGACAAGCCGGGCAGTGCCTCTCCACCGTGACTGCCGACGATGTCGATACTCACCTGATCACCGTCTTGTGCAGGCCGCTGGACCGTCCGGAACTCGGTGTGCTCGGCTCGGAGCCGACCGATCTCAGAATCGATGTCCTCATCTGAAGGATCCGGGCTCGGAACCTCGATGCGCAGGCCGCTGTAGCCGGCCACCTCAATCACCGGTCGGATCTCGACCGTGGCGTCGAAGACCAGCGCGCCCTCCTCCTGTCCGGCAACGATCTCGATGTCGGGCGAGTCGATCACGTCCACATCATGTCGGGCCACCGCTTGCCGGTAGTAGCCGGGCAGTTCCTCACGGAGCGCCTCGGAGCGTCCGTACTGGTGGCCGAGCTGGACTTCGAGGATTCGACGCGGAACCTTGCCCTGACGAAAGCCGGGTATCCGAACCTGTTTGGAGATACGCCTGAACGCCTCGGAGACCGCGGTGTCGAACTCCTTTTCGTCGACCTCGACCGTCAGCTTGACCTTGTTGTCGTCAAGGAATCGGATGCTGCTCGTTGTGCCATTGTTGTTCACCCGAAAGAGCCTAACGGAATGCGGGATCGACTCAGTTGTCCAGCAGCCTCACCGCACCGGTTCAAGTGCGCATCGCAAGTTCGTCGCCGAGCCGGCTCAATTCCTGCACAGGCCGCTAGCCTCATAGCCGTCGCGGGTGTAGTTCAACGGCCAGAACCTCAGCCTTCCAAGCTGATGATGGGAGTTCGATTCTCCTCACCCGCTCCAGCCATTCGCCTGCGACGTGCCAGACACCCGCGACGGGTGCCTGCACTGCACCCATTGCACGGCAGTCCAAACTCCTGTGCTCGTTCTCCGGCTTGTTCGGGTTATTATTCGGTGGGTGACGGATACAGATGGCTCAGCGTGCCGGGTTGCACCAGACGGCTCTCAATAAAGATGTCGACGTCATCCTGCTTCAGCCGAATTACGCGACCGAACTTGTAAGCCGGGATCTGACCCTCATCAATAAACCGGTACAAGGTTCGAGGCGTGATGCCCAGTCGATCTGATGCTGCCGGTGTCGACAACCAAATCACATCATCTGTTGCTTGTTCGGGCATTCTGCCTCCCTTTCAGAAGAAAATTCCCTTCACTGTTCCAGCCAATTTACAGGGATTTTGAGGCGATGACATCGGTTGTGGGCAAGCAACATCGAAAATCGCGCTGGATGTCCAGGATTTCTCCGGTTATAGTCTCGCAACGAATCAACCAGAGCGGGATTATTGGTTGACTCGGCGGGGCGAGCGCCACCAAGGCGCAAACTATTGGCGGAGGAGACTCAACGGCGATGACTGATCCACGGACCGAAGGGCTTGACGCGGTCGCGTCAGCGGGAACCGAACGTTCAATCATCTCGCGTCGAAGTCTTCCCAACGGGCGGGCTCTAGTCGGCGCACTTCTGGTGACGGTAGCGGCAGTAGGAGCATTCGTATTCGCCAACCGCGGCAACGACGGACCGGCAACCGAGTATCTCGTGGTGCTCAGAGACATAAACGCCGGCGACCTGGTCAACGCGTCTGATTTGACCTACGAACCTATGACTCTGAGTCCGCAACTGGCCGATATCGCCCTCTCTTCAGAGGAGGTCGGCGCAACCGGACACATCGAGGGAGCAACAGCCCTGCGTTTCTTGCATGCGGGCGGGCTGCTGCTGGCACCCGACTTGCGCGACAGCACACCGGTTCCCGGCGCCGAGACCACCGAGGTCCACGAATTGACTCTGCCAGTACCTCTCGACCGAACGCCCGAGTTGCTTGCCAGAGGTGACCGTGTCACCGTTCTCGCCTACGACTCACGAAGCAACGACACCCGGGTCGCCTTCGAGGATGCCCTGGTACTTGCCTACGACACGTTCGGCGACAGCATCGGCTCAAGTTCAAAAGGGCGTCTCACCTTAGGACTGGGCGAGTCCGAAGAAGTCCTGCGAGGCGCCCACTTGTCATTCCTGGAACTCACCGTGGTGTTGACGACTAGAGCCACCAAAGACAACTACCCTGAACACTATGATGGGTCGTTTCCCAGCGGTCTGCCCAACGAGGTGATCGATTCAGCTGAGCGATCTCGACTCCTCGACGAACAAACTACACCTGACGACGACCCTCAGGCACTCCGCGAGGAGGCCGTCGTCAACAACACCGAGGAGAACGTCCAATGAACGATGATCGATGGGTCGTCATGGGTCTTGCCCAACCCAGAGTTGAATGGTTCTCCAAGCTGTCCCGATGGTCGACCGCTGCAGCGGTCCCAGTCGACTTCATAAAGTGCGTCTCACGAGAGGAGGTGCTGGCACGACTCAACGGTGGAAGGCCATACTCGGCTCTGCTCGTCGGCGACAACGTCATAGGACTTGACCGCGACCTGATAGCCAGTGCCCGCATCGAAGGCGTCGCCGTCATTGTCGTGGGTTCAACAATTGAACGGGATTGGAACGAGCTCGGCGCATCCGCACGTCTGCCTGAAGATTTCGAACGCTCGGATCTGCTGGGCGCGCTCACCGACCACGCCACTCCGATCGCAAGGATCTCTGCGGTCGTCGGTGAATCCCCGATCCGAGAGGAGTCATCCTGGCGCGGTTGCCTCGTCGCCGTCACTGGACCGGGCGGGACCGGATCGTCTGTCGTGGCGATGGCCACAGCTCAAGCATTCGCGAGTGAACCGAGCAACCACTCGATGGTGCTGCTTGCAGACTTAGTCCTCAACGCCGAACAAGGAATGCTCCATGACGCCCGGGAAGTAATCCCCGGAGTGCAGGAGTTCGTCGACGCGCATCGAGTCGGCAGAGTACCCGTCGAGCAGATTCGTTCACTCGTATTCGAGGCCGTCGACCGCGGCTACCACCTGCTGCTCGGCCTGCGCCATCATCGCGATTGGACCGTCATCGGTCCGCGGTCCTTCGAATCATCGCTCGACGGGATGCTGCGTTCATATCGGCTGGTCGTAGCTGATATCGACCCCGACTTCGAAGGTGAGAAAGACACTGGTTCGCGAGATGTCCAGGACCGCAATCACATGGCTAGAACAGTTGCCTCCAGAGCTGACCTCGTTGTCGTGGTCGGCATCGCGACCACTAAAGGAATCCATTCGTTGACACGAACGATCCGCGAACTCACAGCCATTGGAGTCGACTCGGAACGAATCGTCGCCGTCTTCAACCGCGCAACCCGAAATCCTCGTCGCCAAGCCGACGCTGCAGACGCCTTGGCCATATTGTTGGAAAGGGACAAGAAGGTTGGCGGAGTCGGCGACCCAGTCTTCGTCACCGAAAGAGCTGACATCGAAATCGCCGTGCGCGACGGCGTTCGGTTGCCGAACAACGCGGCTAGATCTCTACACCGCCACCTCTCAGACCGGCTTGGATCGCACCTGAGCACAGGCAGTTCAAGAGTCACTCCCAACATCATCGAAGCGGTACCGATAATCCCGGGATCACTGGGGCACTGGAACGACCAGAGTTAACGAATCGCAACCATGAGCATCACCGACGAACTGACGCCGCTGGCCGAAATCGAATTCAGGGTCAAAGAGCGCGCAAAACATGAAGCTCTAGATCTCAATGCGGTCGAAAGCGCTCAAGCATTGTCCGTACTGGTCGCAGAAGAGATTCGACAGTGGAACGACGATCATCGCCGCGGCATCCGCCCTTATCCGCTCAACTATCCTGAGATCGTCTCTGAACGGGCGCTTCGAAATCTGACCGGATACGGCCCTTTGGGACCTCTGCTGGGCGACGACGACGTGTGGGAGATCATGATCAATGCTCCCGACGCAATCTTCGTGAAACGTCATCGCGGTACGAGCGGATACCACGATGAGGTGTTCCACAATGATGAACACGTGATCCGGACGCTCACCAAAGTGCTCGACGATGCTTCCAGCGCCCACCGTAAACTTGATCCCAGCGAAGGACTCCAGGATGCTCAACTCGACAGCGGAGCCCGGCTCCATATCGTACACGGCGACGTAGCCCGCGGTGGCCACCTCATGGTCAATGTCCGCAAGTTCACCGGTATTGCGTTTCGCAACCTCAACGAACTAGTCGAGCGGGAAGTGCTCTCAGCCTCAGCAGCGAGATTCCTGCGTTGTTGTGTCCACGCGAGGCAAACGATGGTCTTCGCCGGCGCTCCCGGGGCAGGCAAGACGACCATGCTCAACTGTTGCGTAGCGGAACTCGATCCGTCATTGCGGGTGGTCGTGGCCGAAGAAGTATTCGAAGCCGATATTCCACTGCCGAACGTTGCCAGCATGCAGACTCGCGCGGCCCGCTCAGACAGGCCCGAAGTCGACCTCCGTCGCCTAGTCGCTGGTTTCCTGCGGATGGCTCCCGATGTCGCCATCGTCGGTGAAGTACGCGACCGGGAAGCACTCCCCCTCTTGTTGACCCTCTCTTCAGGTGTCAAGGGCTACACCACCATCCACGCAGGGTCTGCACGCCAAGCACTCACTCGTCTCCGTTTCATCTGCCAACTCGCCGATACCAGCAACGAGTTGCCGATGAGCGCACTCAACAGCCTCGTGAGTGAAGCGGTTGATGTCGTTGTCCACTGTGTCAGGACCAGTAACGGCCCCCGAATCGGTTCGATAATCGCTGTCGAGGATCTATTGGGAACCATGGATGGTACGACGTTCACAACAACCGACGTTTTTGTTCGCGACAATTTGGACGACCCCCTGGTTTGGTCCGGGATAATGCCGGCACGCCTCGAGCGAGCGTTCACCGAAAACGGGTTGGACCTCCGTTCCACTCTGGACCCAGCGGCGGTGCGCCCGTGATTCCACTATTGGTCGCGGTTGCCGCCGGGGTCGGCGTGTTCTTGATGTACTCAGCACTCTTCTTGGGTTGGAGCGGATTGAGACCCGCGCCACGAATCGCTTCAACTCGTTCCAAAGCGGGCATCGGTTCTGTTGATGTCGACGTCTGGTTGCAGCAGGCTGGGGTCGGAGGGGTCGACAAGAAAGAGTTTGCTGCAGCAGTGGGAGCGCTGTTCGTCGTCGGTTCCCTGCTTGCTTTCGCAACTTTCGGGGGGCTCCTGCCGGCATTGGCGATAGGGGTGTTCACAGCATCGTTTCCTGTCGCGTCATATCGATGGCGCAGAATCAATCGGCGACAGCGCGCTCAAGAGGCGTGGCCTCGAATGATCGAGGAGATACGTCTGCAGACCGCTTCTTTGGGACGTTCCATACCACAGGCCCTGTTTGAAGTCGGCCGACGCGGTCCGGAGGAACTGCGAGAAGGGTTCGAGGCAGCCCACCGCGAGTGGCTGCTGACCACCGACCTCACCCGCACGATCACTGTCTTGAAACACCACCTGGCGGACCCGACAGCGGACATAGCCTGCGAAACGCTGCTGTGTGCTCACGAACTTGGTGGTTCTGAACTTGATGGGCGCCTTGAAGCACTCGCGGAAGACCGCCAGTCTGATGTGCAGGGTCGTAAAGACGCCTACAGCCGTCAGGCCGGGGCTCGATTTGCACGCTTGTTCGTTTTCGCGGTGCCGGCAGGAATGACCCTTGCCGGCATGTCGATCGGCAATGGCCGCGCTGCATATCAAAGCAGCACCGGACAAACCGTCGTGATGATCTCAATTGCCATGATAATCGGCTGCTGGATCTGGGCCGGCCGGGTGATGCGGCTTCCTGAACAACAAAGAGTCTTCAAGGACTGATCGTGCGCATCCCCGCGGTCCTGTCGCTACTGGCCTTTATCGGAATGACCCTCTTGTTATCGGAACGACGCTGGGTGAACCGGCCGAAACTGACCGATCGACTCAGTCCGTATGCCCCAGGTTTTGCTGTCGACCGGCGTCCGGGCCTGCTCTCAGTCGCTTCTTTCCGAGAGATCATCGCTCCTTTGTCGCAAGCTGTCGGCGAACGGATCGCCCGCGGATTCGGGGTCAGCGAAGAACTCGATATTCGGCTTCGCCGAATCCACTCTCCTTTGGACGTCTCAACTTTCAGGGTTCGTCAACTTGGCTGGGCCAGTGTTGCTTTCACCTTCGGGACACTCGGCGCGGTCATGCTCAACCTGCCCGTATTGTTTGCGATCATGATGGTCCTCGGGGCGCCGGTTCTGACCTTCTTGATACTCGAACAGCAAGTAGTCGGAGCTTCGTCGGCTTGGCAGCGACGCTTGTTCCTCGAACTGCCCGTTGTAGCCGAACAACTCGGCATGTTGATTTCCGCCGGCTGGTCCTTGAGTGCAGCCATCAACAGGGTCGCCGAACGCGGCAGCGGCAATTGTTCTGAGGATCTGAAGCGAGTGATCCAACGAATGCACCAGGGCCTCACAGAAACTGAAGCTCTTCAAGAGTGGACAGATCTAGCATCTGTAGATGCAGTTGAACGACTCGTGTCGATTCTGGCTCTCAACCGGGAGACAGCCGACCTCGGACGTCTGATATCCGACGAAGCGCGTTCCATCCGTCGTGAGAGCCAGCGAGAGTTGATCGAAACCATCGAAAAACGCACGCAGCAAGTTTGGATTCCGGTCACTGCTGCCACTTTGATCCCCGGGCTTCTGCTCATGGGCATCCCGTTCTTGGACGCTCTCACCCTATTTTCTGCTAGCTGAATGCCACCACCGTCGGCGTCTTGACCACGCCACGGCAGGTCTCCTGATCTGGTCAACAGGACTGTTCAGTCCTCAGAACCGCACTGCAATCTGCAACTACCACTCAAGGAACAAACTCATGAACATATATGTCTTTTCTTGGCTCCAGATCCGGATGCTCGTCAGTTACGCCAACAAGCGCAGCGGCCGCCTGCTCGGCGACCGTGGTGAAGGCGTCATCAGTACCGCCATCGCGGTGCTGATCACTGCTTTTCTGGGTGCCGCCATGTGGGTCGGATTCAATACCATTTGGGAGGGTGCACAAGGCAACATAACAAAAGAGGTCAACAAGATCGGCAAGTAGTGGCCGGGCGGCTGCAGCAGCTCAGATCGAGGCGGGAACTGATGGATCGACAACGTGCCGCTGGTTTAGTGGGAACGAGCTTCGGCTTTCTGGTGTTCATGCTGCTGATGCTGGCAGCGGTTCAGATCCTGTTCAATCTGTACGCGACTTCGATGGTGACTGCCGCTGCGCATGACGCTGCAAGACAGGTCGCGAGTTACAACTCCGACGCGGACCGCTGCGCAGCGGTGGCCGCTGCCGAATCCGCGTTCGTCCGCTCGCTCGGTGACTACGGAACCGACGGCCACGCCACCTTGCACTGGACTTGCAACAATCCGGACGTTGTGAGAGTCAGAGTCTTGGCCCGACACCCGACGGTGCTGCCGACCCGGTTCAGCGGATTGTCATCACTGACCAGCCTCGACCGAACAATCGAGATCCGTACGGAGACTCGCCGATGAGTCACGATATGGAGCCGCCATCGCAACCACTGCGATTGCACAGCGACAAGGGCCAAGTCGGGGGTATCGAAGTTCTGCCCTTCGGGTTCTTGCTTTTTGTAAGCGTAGCGTTGGTCATCGTCAACGTCTGGGGTGTAGTCGACACCAAGCTCGCAGTGACCTCCGCCGCGCGAGAAGCAGCTCGGTCCTACAGCGAATCAGACGACGAACAAAGTGCTCGCACCAACGCGGTCAAGCGTGCTGCCGACACCCTCACCGCATACGGCAGAAGCGGCACGAGCGCCTCGATCGAGGTGCTGGTGTCGTCGAGGTTCGAGCGTTGCGCTCGAGTGACGGTGAGGGTGAGTTACGAAGTTCCTGCGATTGCTGTCCCATTCATTGGTGGGCTCGGACGATCCCGAACCGTCACATCATCGTTCACCGAACTCGTCGACCCCTACCGAGATCGCCTCAGCGGGGCCGCGCAATGCTGAAAGACTCCCGCACGACCTCATCAAGTCTGCTGTCAAGGCTCAGAAACGATCGAGGCACTGTGCTGTTGATGTTCCCCGCAGCATTGATGATCATGGTGATCTTGGGCGCCGTTGTCATTGATGTCAGCTACACGACGTTGCGCGGGCGGGAACTCCGAGCAGTCGCAGCTTCCGCAGCCAACGATTCATTAGCAGCACTTGACATCATGGAGTTGCGATCCAGCGGAGACATGGTGATAGACAGCCGTGCCGCACACAGGATCGTCGCCGAAGCGATCGCTGTCGGCCCGCTTCCGGACGCCCGGATCGTCGACATTGTCATCAACCGATTCGAGATAGCCGTGACGCTGCAACTCGACATCGAATTGGTGATGGCCCCAGCACTTGGGGACCTCGGGCGCGTGAGGCTGGTCAAAACCGAACGTGCTGTGGTGCTCGCCTGACTCCATCAAAAATAGATCGTGTGTCTGGCTTTTTCGACCACCTCGTCAAGGTCGTCAGTCCATGCGCCGAGCGACAAATACTTCCAGCCGCCATCAGCTGCAATAGTCACGATTGTGCCACTGTCGATCTTCTTGGCAGTACGAATCGCTCCTGCCATCGACGCTCCGGTGGATACACCACAGAAAATGCCCAACGCAGCCAATCGACGCGTCCATTCAAGGGACTCACGGGGACGCACAATGCGTTTACCATCAAGCAGTTCCAGTCCCTTCCATCGTTCAAACACCGGAGGGATATAACCCTCATCGAGGTTGCGGAGTCCTTCGACGAGTTCGCCTACCGGCGGTTCCACCGCCAACACCTCGATATCGGGATTCTGTTCTTTGAGAAAGCGACCAACACCCATCAATGTGCCGCTGGTTCCCAGCCCGGCAACAAAGTGGGTCACATCAGGGACCGCCGACCAGATTTCAGGGCCCGTCGTTTCGTAGTGGGCACGAGGGTTGGCCTCGTTCTCGTACTGGTAGAGGAAAACCCATTCGGGGTGCTGCTCAGCGAGGTCCCGGGCGCGGAGCACAGCACCGTTGCTGCCTTCAGTTCCCGGTGAATCAATGATGTCCGCTCCGTAGACTTCAAGCATCTGTCTGCGTTCAACCGATACGTTGTCGGGCAGGACGATCTTCACTCGATAGCCGCGGGTGCGGGCAATCATGGCCAAAGCGATCCCGGTATTGCCCGACGAGGGTTCAATGATGGTCGCACCCGGCGTGAGCGTCCCGTCGCTCTCAGCAGCCAGCAGCATCGACCGAGCTATACGGTCCTTCACCGAGCCGCCCGGATTCTGGCCTTCGAGTTTGAGCAGGAGTCTTGCTTCGGGGTTCGGGCTCAACGCGCTGACGTCGACGATCGGCGTGTTGCCTATCATGTCGATCACCGACGGATAGACCGTCACGCTTCAACTCCGTTGGAGAGGACCGTGACTGGCTCCTCAGTGATCTCCTCGCCCAAGATCTTGTAGCAGCGCAACGACGGATCCGCGTGTTTGAGCGAGACGATGATGAATCGCCATACACCAAACGGATCGAACCGGGCAGCATCAGCCACATCGGTCGGCGAAGGATAGTTGGTCGTGTGAGTATGGGAATGCATAACCCCGACCACCGCCAACCCGTCGTCGTCAGCAGCACGCTCGACTCTGAGGATCTCGGCGCCGTCGAGTTCATAGATCCGGCTCGAACGGGCGGTGTTGGTCATCGGGAAGAACCTCTGCACATGATCACCCCCGTACCGGCCGGCAAAAAGACCACAGGCCTCGTCAGGCAACCCCGTTATCGCATGACCAAGCATTTGCGCATGGATCGGGGCGGGGATCTTCAACACACGCGCCAAGGGTAGCGCGACCCCCACTTCGCAGCATTAGCGTTGCCGCAATGGCCAAGTCGAACAAACCACGCGATCTTCCCGCCGGCTCCACCGCAGTGGCGACAAACCGCGTGGCACGCCGTGACTACACGATCCTGGATTCTTTGGAGGCAGGAATTGAACTGCGCGGCAGCGAAGTCAAGTCTCTTCGCGAAAGCAGAGTGCAGTTGGCCGAGAGCTACGCCATCATCTACCGCCGCGAGCTCTGGCTTGTCGGGCTGCACATCTCGGCCTACTCCCACTCCGCGTCCGCTTACGCGCATGAGACCGACCGGCGCCGCAAGCTGCTCGCCCATCGCAGCGAGATAGACCAATGGGCTTCACGACTCGAACGCGAGAAGCTCGCTCTCATCCCCCTGGCTCTGTACTTTCTCAGTGGACGAGCAAAACTGAGATTGGCATTGGCCCGTGGCCGGACCCAGGCCGACCGACGCCGAGAAATCGCCGAACGCGACGCCGACCGCGAAGCGCAACGAGAAATGACCCGCTCCAACCACAGGTCAGACCGCTAGCACACGATCAACTGGACCAACCGTGCGCTCAGTCTCAATTCTTGTCAAGCTCGATTGTTTGTCGACGCAGACGGATCTCACCGGCAACGACCTCGACTGGATACGTCTCCAGATCCACGCGGGCCGGACGGCGGGTGGCCTCTCCGCTGGTGACGTCGAAGCGACCCTGGTGCATCGGGCACTCGATCTCGCAGCCGACGAGCACGCCCTCAGAAAGGCGCGCCGAGTGGTGCGTGCAGGTGTCGGCGACTGCATAGACCGCACCGTCTGCGGTACGGCAGACTGCGTAGCGCACTCCCCCACGTTCCACACCCAGTACATCGCCCAGGGGAACATCCTCGACGCCACACAGGACGACACCGGCAGATTCAACTGTGGCGGAGCCGACAGTAGTCGAGTCGACCGCAGCCGAGCGTTTCGGCAAAGGGCGCTCAATGTGCTGATCGGTGCTGACGGGAATGCGATTCGACAACCGATAATCAGGGTCGGTGCGCTGTCGGCGCATTGTGGTGACGATCTCTGCCAACCCGGCCCGGACTCCCCTGGTGGGCTCCGGGAGTTGACCCTTGATCTCCTCATGCAGAGCCGGGAGAGCGTGGAACGGCACCATCGGGTACATGTGGTGCTCTATGTGGAAGTTCATGTTGCAGTAGAGCCATTGGAGAGGCCGACTGACGTACATGCTGCGGGTGGTGCGCCGATGGTCAGCAGCCTCAGTCTCAAGTCCACCATGCTGCAGGGCCCGCAATACGCCGTGCATCGGCTCACCAACCACCCGAGGCAGCATCAGCATCACTGCCGGCAGAGGTGTCCACAGCACGAAACAGGATCCGATCACCGTCGCGTACAGCAATAGGAACACCCGGGCATTGCGGGCCGTGAGCGGTAGATCCTCTGCTGGGACCGCCTCGCGGATCGTGTCGTTCGGCCGCTTGAACGCGAGTTGCACGAGTTCCTTGTTGTAGTTCCAGAAGTGGTTGGTCCCCAGCACCAGGTTGGTCAGATCTCGTCGGCTGATGGGGTTGGGCAGCAGGTACTCGGCATCGGCACCGACCATCGAGGTGTAGGTGTGGTGTCGGGCATGGACCCAGCGCACCGTGACCGGCTCCCAGTTCTGCATCCAGGAATTAGCGTAGAGCAAGGCGTTGTTCAACCAGAGCCGCCGAAACGGTGTGTAATGGCAAGCCTCGTGCCCGGTCGCGTTCGAGAACGACCAGACAAGGCAGTAGGCGCCGTACAGAGCCAGAAACCACCATGACCCCCATTGCCACAACATCACCGAGGCTGCGCCCAGTACGCCCAAGAGCGCGAAATACGCAGTGCAGAGTTTGAGCGCTTCGCGGTCACTCCTCTGACTCAACCGCGTGAGGGTCGCTCTAGCGAGGGCCGCTTTGAACCAATCGTCTGAAGCGAGGTGCTCCAGTGTTGCCGAACTGCTCGTGTCGGTCCCAGGTTGCGCCCGACGCAAGTTCGCGGAATCCATCATGGTGTCGAATCAGTCCCGGAGCCGGGGAGTTCGCGAGAAGACCTCGTTGAGGAGCGGAACAAAGTCTTTGAGTGGAAGATCGTCGTAGTCGGGGTCGAAGCAGTTCTGGTCATATGAAGCGCAAAAGTCGACACAACGGTCGAAATACGGCGACGCTGTGTAGCGATCACGTTCATCGCGGTCTCCGCCGAGGTAATGAAAGTAGTAGTAACCCTGGAACAATCCGTGGTGACGGACCACCCAAGCGGTCTCGTCTCCCACGTAGGGAGCGACGATCGCCGCTGCCACTTCGCTGTGGTTCTCCGGGGCGAGAACGTCCCCTATGTCGTGAAGCAGTGCTGCCACGACGAACTCGTCAGGTTCACCGTTGCGCAGTGCTCGAGTGGCTGACTGGCGGCTGTGGCGTGCTCTGTCGATTTGATACCCGAGCGTGGGTCCCTCGAGCAGACGGAAGGTGGTCAGCAGATGCTCGACAAGCATTTCGGAAGTGTGGACCCGGTACAGCTTCTCCAGCCGCCGGTAATCCTCGGCGGTCCCGTCAGCCATCTCCGTCCAGTTCACGGTGAATGTTTCAGCCATCTGATCCTCATCTCCCTCTGAATGAAGGCCCGCACGGTGTGCCTGACTGTCCATTCAAGCCGAGGCGGAGTCGCTTCGGAAGGAACCGACATATGTAATATCTTGGATTTACCATTAGCTATACTTAGAATGTGCGCGGATTGACCGTCGCGGGTGCGTCGAGACCTGTCGTCTCCCGCTCTTGTTCGCTGCGCTCACGGGCCGCTCGGGCCACGGCCTCGTTCTGTCACGACCGTGTGCGGGGTCAATCCGCTCGGCCTCTTATGATTCTGTAATGGTATTCACCGGCCCAGAGCCTCCGTTACACCTTCTGAGAACATTCGAAGCAGCGGCGAGACACACGAATTTCACGCGGGCCGCGGAGGAGCTGTCGGTGAGCCAACCCGCGGTGAGCCAACAGATTCGGCTCCTGGAGCGGATCCTTGGTCGAGACCTCTTCGAGAGAGTCGGACCCTCGTTGCGGCTCACCAATGACGGACGCGAGTTGGCTGCTTCCGTAGCCGACGGCCTGGCTCAAATCGAACGCGGGTTGGGGTTGATTCGAACCCGCCGCCAGGACCACTGCCTAGAGGTCAGGGCGAACAGCACGTTCGTCACCCGATGGCTCCTCCCCCGCCTGCCCTCGTTCCTCACGGACCATCCGGGGATCGAGCTCGACCTGACCACCAGCTACTGGGCCGAGCAGCCGCTGTCGACGGGGGCGTCGGTGCACATCGACTTCGGCTCGGTCTCAGAGGAGGTGGAACTCGTGGTGGGACGCCAGAGGGTGATCGCCGTGGCGCGCTCCGACGTCGCCGACACGGTGAACGCTGCGTCGGACCTGGCCCGGGCCACGCTTCTCGAAGTGGTCGGCGGCGACGGCTGGCGCGAGTTCCTCGCCGGATACGACACCGAGTTGAATCCCTGGCCCCATACGCACAGGTCGATGACCTACCTGCACACTCTCGACCTGGCCCGGACGGGTCAAGGCGTGGCGTTGGCTCACGAGATGATCGTCGAGGATCTGCTGGAGTCGGGCGAACTCAAGCCAGTAGCCGATATGTCGCAGCCGTCGCGCGAGCACTACTACCTGGTCACGCCGCCGACGAGGCGCATCAACTCGGCGGTGGCCGCGTTCTTGGACTGGCTCCGGTCATTCAGCTCCGGTCATTCAGTGAAGGCGACCGGGCTGTCGCCATGAACCAGCCCGGGTGAGGGCCGGGTTCGAGCGCCGACTGATACGGCTACGAACGGGGCGAACCCGCAGGGAACGAGACCCGCATGATTCTCGGGCCTCGTACTTGACCGCCCGCCCACTTCATGGAGTCGCGATCGCTGACGTGGAACTCCGGAATCCGTTCGAGCCAGACGCGCAGGGCGACGTTCATCTCCAGTCGGGCCAGGTTCGAGCCTGCACATCGGTGGATCCCCGATCCGAACGCAACATGGCGGTTCCGTTGACGGTCGATGATGAACTCGTCGGGGTCCTCGAAGTGCTCCGGATCATGGCATGCCGCCGGGAAGTTCATCAGCACCTTGTCACCCTGTTGAATCTTGACCCCGCCGTACTCGACGTCGGCATCGGCTATTCGAGCCATGGTGACCGGGGCGTAGTAGCGCAGGAACTCCTCCACCGCGGTGGGCAGCAGATCGGGTTCCGCGTTGAGACGGGCGAGGTCGTCGGGATTGGTCCCAAGGTGCCACAGGGCGGACCCGATGGAACTCCAGGTTGTGTCGATCCCTGCCACCACCAGCAGGTTGGCGATTCCTATGACGACCTCCGGCGTGATCTCGGCATTCTCGTCGAAGGGCTCCATGTGGAGCATCTCGGTCAGAAGATCATCCTTGGGGTTCTCGACCCGCTGCTGGACCTCCACTGCGAGGAAACCCAGAAGGGCGTCACGGGCGGCCATCCGCTTCTCAACGTCCAACAGGCCCTCGCCCAACAGGTCGTTGACCCAACCGACGAAAGTGTCGGCCATCCCGGGATCGACGCCCAGCAGGTGGGCGATGACCCTCGGCGGGATCTGCTGCGAGTAGTCCACAGCGGCATCACACTCGCCGTCGGCGATGAAGCCGTCGATCAGCGAATGCGCCAACTCCTCGGTGTAGTCGGTGTAACGGTTCACTGTCTTTGGCGAGAACGCCGGCAGGATCATGCGCCGGGTCCAGGTGTGGATCGGGGGGTCGGCGGTGATCGGTGCGGCCGCGATCTGCTGTTCGTAGAGCGTCTGTTCGGGGAAGTCCGGCGGCGGCGGCATCACCAACGGCGCTCGCGAAGACAGCTCGGGGACCATTTTCGCCAGGGCACGGATGTCGTCGAAGCGGGTCGGGTTCCAGGAGCCCTTGAGCCGTTCGGTATGGGCGATCGGGCATTTCTGGCGCATCTCCCGCCAGATCGGTACAGGATCCTCAATGTAACTTGGGTCGCTGATGTCGTAGTCGGTGGTCCAGTCGGTGACTGGTGTGGGCTCGGACATGGGGAAACGGTAACGCATCGGACTCGCTGTTGGGGATCCGTGCGCAGGTCTTTTTCTGCGGCATGTGTCGTAGGGCCGGGTTACGCTTGGGGTCCTCCCTCGGGAGTCCTTCTCGGAGGGTCTCGTCGGGGAACGCATTTTGACAATCGACAACATGCACAAGGGGCTGATCGGTTTCGACGTTGGGACCAGGATGTGCCGGCGTGCGACCGGAGTTGCTCAGACTCCCAAAACGGGGCACCAACAGAGACGCCGATACGGACGATCTCGTTCTCGCCGCCTGACTCGTCAGTAGGTAGAGAATCATCGCGACCAGCAATGGCACGCGGGGCCTGACTGCCGCAGCCTGGCACCAGAAGCGGTAGTGGACAGCAGGGAAAGACCGCTGACTGACGGGAAAGACCCCTGACCCCGGAGAAAGTTCCGGTGGCGGGCCCTTGTGGCCCAACTCACCCGGGAGCGTGGCAGCCATGAGCCACACCCACGGGAATGGTCGTAGCGCGGCGGGCAACCACCCGACGGACGAGGGTTCGATTCCCTCCAGCTCCACTGTGTGATGTGTCAAGACATGTGCAAGTGGTGAACCTGCGCGGGTCGGGGTTTCATGGTTGGTTTTGGGGTTGGTAGTCGCGGTTGGGGTTGAGGGTTAGGTGTCGTAGGAGTTCGCCTGTTCGGGTGTGCGCAGACGCTTGGGTGTGAACCCGTTACGAGAGTTCCCAGACCCGACCCCGGCAGGACCTTGCGGTCCGGGTTTGGACAACCAGTGTTCACCCACCGCCGGATCAACCCCGGCAAACCCAAACGAGTCATCAACGTCGCAGCCAGAACCAGACCCGCGTTCGCGACTGAGCCCCCATGATCAAACGTTGTTGCTAACCGGTCCAACCTGTGCGATGACACAGACACGAAAAGTGCCTCCTGTTTTGCGGCGAATCATGGATCTTCAAACCACATCATCGCACATCAGGAGGCCTTTTTCGCGGACGCGAACACCCCAACCACCAACCCCACCGGTGGATTGAGGGTTTAGGACCTTGTGAGCCGGAAGGCTCGTGAGGGTTCGATGCCCTCCTCCGGCACCAAGGAGGTTTTGTGGGTTAGGGGTCTTTGGGTTTGTGAGTGGTTTTTCGGTTTGAACGACCGCACCGCTCAGCTTCGGTGAGGTCCTCGATGGCCTTTGGGTAACCTGCAATAGGCTTGCGCTCTCGGCATCCATGCTCGACAAGGCTGCGGTCGGCGTGGCAACGACGGTTGGGTGCCGTGCGTCCCGCCGCTGCTCTCGTACCACTCTGTTTGTGCGGCTGCTTGCAGAGCGCGTTCTTTGAGATATCCCAGGGTTTCGTCAGCGAACTCTGCGAACACCCGATCCGTTGAGAGTGTCCCTGGGGACTCCAGCAACGCCAGGATCCGTTCAGGTGTCCGACTTGTTTGGGTGATTCCGTACCGCTGCGTGTGGAAACGTATACCGTCTTCGATCCTGTACGGCCCCGCTTTGTCGATGGCCGCGATGTCGATGTAGTCACGCAATTTTGGACGGTACATAATCACGTCAAGTTTCATAGCCAACAAATCAGGCAACGACGCAACCGGCATACCGTCTACAACAAACGGCGCGGCGAGTTGCTGAAAGTTAGCGGGGTTGCTGCTCATTGGAAAGGCGACCACGTCCACTTCAACTCCGTTGATTGTCGCGAACATTGATCCGTCGCCTGTGCTCCGTTCATCGAAGGCAAGCCCCGATGTTTCGCACAGCTTCTGTAGCTTGCGTTGGAGGCGTTGCCCGGAGAAGCCTTTGCTACACAGAATGTCTAAGTCGAAGGACTCGCGGTGGCGAAGGTGCATCGCTAGTGCTGTCCCACCGACAAGACTTCTCTTGAGGTTGTCTGTCGCTTTTGCAACGACCGGCCAAACGTCTCGCATTTCGCGTGGCAGGACATCGCTGTAGTCGTTGATCTCAGCCATCGGACCGGACGCTGATAGCTGCGTCGAGCATGTCGGCCATCGGCCCGTCGCCGTAACCAGTCATGGTCCGTAGTTGCTGCAGGGTTTCAACCGGCAGCCGGGTCAACGCCCAGTTGCGTGCTCGAACCGATGGACCGCCGATCATCGTGTCCGCAACATGCAAGGCATCCTCAGGCAACCGCAGTTCAGCAGCAGACATCCCGGACCAGAACACGTTCCAGTGCTCCGGCGGAACGCTGACAGGTTCCTCTACAGGCTGAGTTTCTGGCACCAAAGACGGCAGCCGTGCCAGCACAGCGATTGTCTGGGGTGTGATTTTCAAGTCCCAGATACGCACCTTGCGACGACCGTACCCCCAGCGGATATGGGTGTGTCTACGTCGAACGAACCCCGCCGTCTCCAATTGAAGCAGGCACTTGCGGGTATGGGCTGGTGACAGGTTTGTGTTCTTGGCCAGCAACGCGGCGGGAGCACCGTCGAGCCTCACGCGCAACGCAGACAGGATGACCCGATGCGACTCAGGACTCTCCGCGAGCGGATCATCAGCATCGTGGGATGGGGTTTTCGGGGCGGAGAGCAAGGCGGCGACGCGGGCGTCACTGGGGGGTGCGGGCACGCTACGAAGCACACGGCTCACGCGCCGAGCCGTAACCGCTGAGACGCCGAGGAGAGCCAGCAGACCAGACGAACTGTCGTCTGGGGACCGGGCGGCGGTCTCCCACGCAGACAGCGGCAATTTCGATGAGTGAAGGGCGGTGCCGGTCGTGACCGAGAAATCTTTGCCGCACCCACACCGCCACATCCGCAGCCTTCGATGTCGTTGACCTTCAACTACCTCGGCGCTACCACAATTCACGCACCTGACGCCGTTCGGCCAGCGCAAACAAACCAGCCGCTCCTCTGCGTCAGTATCGTCTGTATGGTCGTCCACAATATAAGCCTCACACTCAGGTACTAATCTATCATAAAGCGTCGTCTTACTTGCAGATAAGCGCTGCGCATCGTTCTTTAACTTCACCTCGCGGCGCGGGTGCGGGGGTAGGCGCTTGGAACCGGATCAGGCGTGTCCGTCGAGGCTCGCTGCCAATTCCAGCGCTTCGCTGAAAGGGGGCAGGTTCCCCCACACGAAATCGGCGAGGCTCGGGTATGCCTTTTCAAGATTGTCCTGCGACTCGGAGCCTTTTTTGAACAGGATGCTGTCAGCGTAGCCCCTCGACGGTCTAGGCACCGAGTCGCCGCCCCTGCCGAGCGGTGGCCAAGACACTCGGGCACGATGCGGCACCCGTCCTTCGTCGCCACGCCTTCTTGCTTATTCAACCTGACTGCATGGCACGGCAAATGGCGAATCGCTGTCTCGAACTCGTCGAAGGTGAAGGGTTTGCGCCGGTCCACTCGCTGCGTCTACGCCTCCGAGCGGACATGGTCCAACGGCTCTGGAATGCCAGCTCGTCGGATTGGACACCAGACAGCAACGTGATCGCTGAGCTGATCTGTACGGGCGGCGAGTCCGTCCTGGTCGTCCTCGCTGACACGACTGCCGAGCTGCGCGAACCAGCCAGCGTCCGACTGTCCCGATTCAAGGGCCCGGCGCAACCGGAGGCCCGGTCACGTCACAGTCTCCGGTCTCTGCTCGGGGCTGCCGGACCCCTCGTCGTCCTGATTCACACCTCCGATGAACCACTCGATTTGATCCGAGAGTCCGCTATCTTGGCAGGCGGGCCGGCTCAGGAGCTGTTCGCCGCCATGCTGCCGGGCACAGAAGCCGCAGCTTGCCGAGAACGGGTACTTGCGGACGTGGCCCAACTGCAGCGCGGCACCGAGGCTCATGACCTCGACCCGGACGCTGCGCTGACGCGACTTGTCGTCCGCGCAGCTTCGAGCACAACGAATGCACGCGTCCGCGAAGCTGCACTCCGTGTGCAATCTGCCCTACACAACGCGCTCGAAGGGAATGAACCGCTTCGCTGGAGCGGGTTCGCCGAAGATCTGGGCCAAATTGGGGTCGATCCGACAACGTGGGATCCAGTCGTAGTCGGGAGCAAGTTCGTCCAGATAAGCGCTCGTGGGGCCAACGAGGACCCACGGGCTCCAACGGCGCGGATCGAGTGATCCAAAGCGAGATTGCGCGGGTCGATTCCACCACTGTGCTCGTGGCAGGAGGGAGAACTGACGGACGATGGGCCCAGTGAGCACTCTCGCGGGTCGGCCATGGCGCGTGATTGACTCCCGACTGCGGCCTGCACCATGATGGCGGGATGTCCGTCCTGGAAGCCGCCCGCGCGGCTGATGCGCGACGTCATGTCCATGGGCAAACAGACCTGCGCCACGACGCGACGGCGACCCTCGACCCAGGCCTCTTCTGTTCCGGAGCGTCGTCGGGCGAGATCAACTCCCGGATCGAAGTCGAGCGTATGCTCGCCACCGTCGACCGGCTCGCCGGCGCGTAGATGCGCCGGGGCAACCGCGACCGGAGCCGGGACCACCAACCGCGGCCCGCCACCACCCCAGCGCCGGGCGGCGGCGCGTACCAACCACTGTCGGCCCGGGACCGCGACGCCATCATCGACCACGCCTTCACCATCCTCGAGCGGGTCGGCATGGCCGGTGCGCCCGATCGCTTCTCGGCTCGGCTCAAGGATCTCGGAGCGACCGAGCGCGACGACGGTCGACTGCTCCTGCCCCGCCCGACGGTGGAGGCGGCCCTCGCCCGGGCACCCTCCAGCGTGTCGCTTCCAGGGTTCTGTGAGGACCGCGGCGTCACGATCGGCCGGGCGGGCGTGCACATCGGCACGGGAGGCGCCGCGGTGCGCACCCTCGAAGGCGCGGGCGGCACCTACCGCGACTCGACTCTCGCCGACCTCTGGACGATGATGCGGGTGCTCGACGAGTGCCCGAACATCCACTACGGCCTGCGTCCCCTCGTTGCCCGTGACGTGACCGACGACTTGGCCCTGGACGTCAACACCGCGTTCGCGAGCACCGCGGCCACGTCCAAGCCGACCGGGATCAGCTTCACGTCGGCCACCAGCGTCGGTCCGGTCGTCGACCTGTTCGATGCCGCACTCGGCGGCGACGGGCGATTCGCCCGCAAGCCCTTCTCGATGGCCGTCGTGGTTCACGTGGTCCCGCCGCTGCGCTTCTCGCCCGAGGGCTGCGAGACCATGGCCGCAGCCATCGGGCGGGGGATGATCGTGCAGACCTGCTCGGCGGGTCAGGCCGGGGCCACTAGCCCTCCATCGCTCGCGGGCAGCCTGGCGCAGGGCGTGGCCGAAGTGTTGGCCGGCGTCGTGCTGGCCCACTCGATCAAGCCCGGCCACCCCTGCATCCATGCATTCATGCCGTTCATCTCCGATCTCCGCAGCGGTGCGATGACCGGCGGGAGCGGGGAGGCCGCGGTGGCCAGCGCGGCCGCCGCCCAGCTCATGCGGACCCTGGAAATACCCCACGCCGTGTCGGCCGGCATCACCGAGTCGAAGGCGCCCGACACCCAGGCCGGATACGAGAAGGGCTACACCGTGGCCCTCGCCGCCAACGCGGGAGCCGACATGGTGCAACTGTCGGTGGGGATGCTGGGCTCGATCATGGTCGCGAGCCCCGAGATCCTCGTCATCGACGACGACATGTGTGGCGCCATCCTGCGGTCGGTGCGAGGAGTGGAGGTCGAGTCCCACTACCTCGACGTCGACATCATCAACGAAGCGGTGACCGGGGAGGGCCACTACCTGGGGCACGACCAGACCCTCGAGCTGATGCGCAGCGAGTACGTCTACCCGCAGCTGGGCGATCGGGCATCGGTCGACGACTGGGTCACGGAGGGGGCGCCCAGCCTCTGGAGTCGGGCCCGGGACCGGGTCTGCGAGATCGTCGCCGCGGGCCGGCCGGGCCACCTCGAGGTCGCGGCCGAATCGGCCATCCGGTCGCGGTTCCCCATCCACCTGCCGCAGATCCGATGACAAGATCAGAATCGGACAGCGCCGAGATCGTGGTGATCGGCGGCGGCGCGGTCGGCACCTCAATCCTGGCCCATCTCGCCGGAGCCGGGCGCACCGACGCCGTTCTGCTCGAGAAGCACGAACTGACTGCCGGCTCGACCTGGCACGCGGCCGGGAACGTACCGACCTGTTCCAACAGCTGGCTCGGACAGCGAGCCGGCAACTATGCGTGGCGCCTGTATTCGGAGTTGGCGGCCGATCCCGACGATCCCATCACCTACCGCCACACCCGGGCGTTCTGGCCCGGCCACACCCCGGACCGGATCGACCATTTCCATCATCTCATGGGTATAGCCACCGGCCTCGGCTTTGACCTCCATCTCGTGTCGCCCGCCGAGATGGAGGAGATGCATCCGTTCTGGCACGACGACGGGACCGTGATCGCGGGCCTGCTCGATCCCTACGAGGGCGACATCGACCCGAGCGGACTCACCCAGAGCCTGGCCCGCCGGGCCCGGACCCTCGGGGCTCAGGTCCGCCGCCACTGCCGGGTGGTCGGCATCGAGGGCCTCGCCGGACGCGACGGCGCCGAGTGGCGGGTACACGTCGAGCGAAACGGGGGGCGCGCCCGCATCGACTGCGACATCGTCGTCAACGCCGCAGGCTTCTACGGCAGCCAGGTCAGCGCCATGGCCGGCGTCGACGCGCCTTTGGCGGTGGTCGAGCACCAGTACCTGGTGTCCGCTCCAGTGCCGCAACTGGAATCGATCACCGAGAGCTTCCCGTTGGTGCGCGACCCGGAGTTGATGTTCTACCTGCGCGCGGAGCAGAACCGCCTGCTGTTCGGGAACTACGACCATGAGGGCCGCACCGTGTGGGAGGACGGCCTGCCCGATGCGTTCGACTCCCTGCTGTTGCGCGACTCGACCGACGACATCTCCGAGGCCGCGGAGCGAGCGATGGCCCACCTGCCGATTCTGCGGGAGGTCGGCGTGGCCGAGTTCGTCAACGGTCCGATCACCTACTCCCCCGACGCGAACCCCCTGGTCGGTCCCGCCCCGGGAGTGCGGAACTTCTACCAGGCTGTCGGTGCTCAGACAGGCATCACCCACGCGGCAGCCGTGGGGAAGGTACTGACCGAGATGATCACCGGCGGTGAAACCGAGTGGGACGTGTGGCCGTGGGATCCCCGCCGGTTCGGCGACTGGGCGCTCAGGGGCCGCGGGCGTCACACCTACGCGAACACGCGGGTCCGCGAGCTCTACGAGATGCAGTACGCCGAGCCCTTCCCGCATCGAGTGTGGACCTCGGCGCGACCCGTGAACCAGAGCCCGCTGTATGACACGCTGGCCGCGAAGGGGGCCCGGTTCGGTCAGGCCGCGGGCTGGGAGCGGGCCTTCTGGTTCGGCGCCGAGCCCTACGACCACGCCGCGCTCAGCTACCGCGACGAACAGTGGCACGAGACCGTCGCGGGTGAGTGCCAAGCCGTGCGCGACCACGTCGGCGTCATGGACCACTGCGGCTTCACAAGGTTCGAGGTCGCCGGTCCCGGAGCCGCTGCATTCGTGGACCGCATATTCTGCACCCGGCTCCCCGAAGTGGGCCGGGTGAGACTCGCCTACATGCTACGACCCAACGGAACCGTATGGAGTGAAGCGACCATCGGCCGCCTCGCTGAGGACCACTTCCTCCTGCTGGGACCGACTGCGGCCCGTGAACGCGACTTCGATTGGCTGCAGAGCCATATGCCCGCCAGCGGAAGTGTCACGCTGCGCCATGGCACCGAACGCACATCCACGCTGATGGTGATGGGGCCGCGATCCCGGGAGCTGCTGTCGCGCCTGACCGACGCCGACCTTTCTCGGGGGGCCGCGCCCTGGATGTCACTGCGCGAGATCGATGTCGCCGGCGCCAAGACGACGGCGCTGCGGGTGAGTTTCGTGGGCGAACTGGGCTGGGAGCTGCACGTCGACGACGCCGACGTTGCCGGCCTCTACACCGCGCTCCACTGCGCGGGATCGGACCTGGGCCTTCGAGACTTCGGCTCCTACGCCCTCGACGCGATGCGAATCGAGAAGGCCTACCACGGCTGGGGCAGCGAGTTCGGGGTGGAGTACACTCCCTTTGAGGCCGGGTTGGAACGGTTCGTTGATCTGGACAAGCCCGACTTCGTCGGTCGCGAAGCGGCGCTCGCAGCCGCCGACGGGCCGCAAAGGTGGTGCTACGGCATGTGGACCGTGGACCTCGGCGGGCTCGACGGCGCGCCCGGCGACCCTGCCCCGTCGGCCCCGATCCGGGTACACGGCAGGCCGGTCGGATTCGTCACATCGGCGAGCATGGGGTTCCGAACCGGCCGGCGGGTCTGCCTCGGCTACGTCGAAGGCCCATTCGCCGCCACCGTCACGGGCTTCACGGTCAGCGTGCTCGGCACCGACTGTCCAGCCCAGCGTCACGCCCGCGCCGTGTATGACCCGACCAACGAACGGCCCCGCAGCTGACGGGAGGGTTGACGGCTTTCGGCTTCTAGTGGTGTGTCGGACATTTGCTTGCGGGGCGTAAATGTCTGTTTGCGCAGGTAAGAGGGCTGTGTTCCCCAGCAGGGAAACCGGCGACACACCACTAGTGGTCACGCGCGTTAGTTTTGTGGCTGTTGTTGGTTGGGGTGGTATGTCCATTTGAAGGGTTTGGCCCTGTTGTTGTAGTCGTTGACGTAGTCGAGGATTGCTCCGGCGATTTCGCTGGTGTGGTTGAACTCGGCGGTGTCGAGGAGTTGTCGGGTGAGGATGGAGAACCACATCTCGATCTGGTTGAGCCAGGAGGCGTGGGTGGGGGTGCGGTGTAGGAACACGCGGTGGTGGGCGTCGAGGAACTCTTCGACTGCGGGGGTTCCGTGGGTGGCGAGGTTGTCGACGATGCAGTGCAGTTCGAGGTGTGCGGGGACTACAGAGTCGAGTTCGGCGAGGAACGCCACAAAGTTGTCTGAGCGGATCGAGTCTGTGGGCGCGGCGAGGACTTCGCCGGTGGCGCACTCGAACGCGGCGAACAGCGAGGCGGTGCCGTTGCGGCGGTACTCGAACTCCTGTTGGGCAGGCCGCCCCTTGGGGCTCGCCACCGACGCGGGCTGTGCCGCGGCTTGCGCTGCGCGGGTGGGGTTAGTCCGGCTTTTGGCCTGTATCCCGGTCTTCTCATCGACGCTGAACACCGCCCAGTTCTGCGGCGGCTGCAGATAGAGCCCGCAGATGTCGGCGGCCTTGCCGTCGAAATCGGGGTCATGGGAGGTCATCCACGACCGGACCTGCCAAGGCTTGAAGTCCATGGACTTGCAGATCCGCCACACCTGCGAGTCTGAGATGGCGATACCTTTGTCCTCGCGCAGGATCCGGCCGACCTCGGGCATCGACATGCGGGCCTTGAGCCTGCGCCCGCCGAGCTGACCCGCCTCAGGCGGGCGCGTCGTGATCGTCTTGACCAAAGCCAGCCTCTCAACAGGCCCATACACCCGCGGCCGGCCCGACCGCGGCTTGTCCAACAACCCACACAGACCCTCCGCACGCCAACGGCGCCGCCACACGTCCACCTGGTTGCGGTTGAGGTCCACCACCTCTCCGATCACCGGCGACGACAACCCCTCAGAGGCCATCAACACCACCTTGGCCCGCTGCCAGTCACGCAGCGGCGTAGTAGACGCAGCAACCCGCGCCTCCAACACCACCCGATCCGCATCCGACACTTCTAAAACCTTCGGCAAAGTCATAACCCGACCCTAACACAGCAACACCACTAACGCGAGGATGCACTAGGGCGTATCGGAGAGGGTGAGAGTGAAGGCGATCCGGTCGTAGTAGAGCCGGGGTGAGGCCCTCGAAGCCGGAATCGGTCCCCACAATCAGCCAAGCCCGGCCCTCGCCGTCAGCGGAGACGCTGAGGAACTCCGGCCCGCTGGCCAGCTCTTTGATCCGGTACTCGTCGTCGATGAAGTCGGGGTGGGCTACGTTGCCGATCACCCGCATCTGCGCGCCGCTCTGGGACTGGTTGGCCTTGTCGATGTTCATCCTCAGATAGTTGAGGTCGTCGAGTTCGGCCCGCGGTTCGACGGTGGACGCGCCGGCCTTCACGTACACGCTCTCACCGGGGGAGCCGCCAATCCCGAAGGTTGCCAGCGGGACGTTCGTTGCCAGGTCGATTGACACCGACACCGTGTAGGAAGCCAGCGGTTCCAAACCGTCGACCGGCCGTTTGAGGTACATGAAGAGATCGTCGCTGCGGTTGTGCCCCTAGACGAATACGGCTGATCCCGCCAGGCTCGGGGGAAGGGTGCGGTGGGAACTGTCGAGCTCGTAGATCGACTGGTCGAAGTCCGCGGGCAAGTCGGCGAAGTCCACCGTCCAGCTCTCGGTACCGGTTTCGACACACTTGTTCCGATGTCCTGAACCAGGACACCTCCAGTTCCACTCGATCCCTTGGAGGCGAGGGCGATTCGTGGATGCCAGACTGGGATCGTGACGTCTGCAAGAAGCGACGAACGGATCCAGCCGGCTTTGCATGCGCTCCTCTTGGGTGACGCCGACGGGTTGCTCGCCGCCCTGGAGGCCGATCCCGATGTCGTGAACCTCACCGTCGGTGGGAGCACACTGCTCGAACTGGCCACTCAACCTGATGTCGGCCCGCCGGCGCCGGCAATCGTCGATGTGCTGGTCGAGGCCGGCGCCACGCTGGACCGCGCCCTGAACCTCGCCGGGTGCTGGAACCTCCCTGATCTCTGCGCACAGCTCCTGGCCGCGGGCGCCGACCCGGCGGCCCGCGCCGACGCGGGCATCACTCCGCTGGAGTCGGCGGCCATGCACAGCTCCACCGAAGCCGCTGACGTCCTCGTCGAAGCGGGACTGCACCGACCGAGTCTGTGGCTCGCCGCGGCCGCCGGCCTGCTCCCGGCGGTGATGGGGTGGGTCGCCGCCGACGGATCGCTGCGCGCCGACCCCGGGCCGCACCGGCCGAACTGGGCAGACGTCGGCCGCCCCGCCGGCGCTGCGCCTTCCGACGACCCGGGCGAGATCCTCGGCGAGGCCTTCGTGTTCGCCGCGTTGAACAACCGGCGCGCCGTCGTCGACTACCTCCTCGAGACCGGCGCAGACATCGACGCGCGCCCCTATCGCAACACGACAGCATTGCATTTGGCCGTCCAGTTCCAGCGCTGCGACATGGTCCAGCTACTGCTCGATCGTGGCGCGGCGACCACAATCGAAGACGACACCCACCGGTCCGACGCCGCCGGATGGGCCCGCGCCTGCGACGACGGCAGCGAATCCGCAACGGCCGTTCGCGGGCTCTTGGGCACCGCCTCGTCGTGAGGAACTGCCGAACCGCAGAGGTGGGACCTAGCCGGCTTCGTACCAGCCCGACCCTACGAGGATGTCAACTCGCTTGACGATCCAGGCATGCTTCGTCTCACGTTCACCGCTCTGAGGGTTGTCATAGGTGTAGTCCACCCACTTGCCCGTCTCGGTCGCGGTCACACCTCTCCAAGGGTCCGCATTCGAATCATGCCGGAATCGCTTCGATACGATCTCTTTGTTCTCATTGTGTTTGAATGGTTTTAAAGGTCATTGTCACAGGGGCTGGGTAGGTTGTGTTCATGCAGTCAGCCCCTGTTTCTGATCCGCTCGGCACCGCCTCTGATGGTGTTGGCTGCGGCAGCGCGGTGTGTGTCGCGTTGGTGGATGTCGCCGGGCTGTCTGAGAAGGCTCTGCGGGCGCGGTTGCAGTTGGTGGGGCGTAACGAATCACGGTTGGCGGGAATGAAAGCTCAGATTCTTGGGGAGTTGGGTCGGCGCACATCCGCAGTCGATGCTCAACTGATTGCTAGCGACGAGTTGCTGTCGTCCAAGCGTGAAGCGAAGCGCGATGTCGAGACAGCAACCCGGCTTCAACAACTGCCTGACACTTCCAATGCGTTGGCTGACGGGGAGATCCCTGCTGGGCACGCCCGGTTGATCGCGCGTGCCTCCGGTGAAGGACCAGTCGATGAGGGTGTGTTGGTCGAAGCGGCGCGCACTGAGAACTTTGACCAGTTCGCCAAAACCGTGAAACGTCATCAACAAGACCAGTCCGGTGACGACGGGAAGGCGTTGTTGGAACGTCAACGTCAACGGCGTTCAGCACGAATATTCGAGAGTCCCGAAACCGGGATGTTCGTGTTGTCAGCCCAGTTCGATCGGATCACAGGCACCCGTATCGCTACAGCATTGACAGCCAAGGAACGCGAACTGTGGCATCGCGAAGACCCGAAGCAACGATGCACGCCCCAACAACGGATGGCTGACGCTCTGGCTGAGTTGATCTGCGACGAGTCCAACGACACCACTGTGACCACCAAAGACAAGACGAACAAAACGAAGAGGCAGGGCACGAACCTGTTGGTGTTGGCTGACTTCGACGCGATCAAACAACAACTGGTCAACGCCCGGCTTGCTGACGGCACCCCCATCCCAGTCACCGAACTGCGCGACCTAGCCCTTGACGCCAACATTCTGCCATCGATCTTTGATGCCGAAACCCAGAACCTGTGGCTCGGCCGTAGCCGACGCACCGCCTCTGAAGCTCAACGCATGGCTTTGACCGCCCGAGATGGGCACTGCATCGGCTGTGAAGCCAACCCCTTGTGGTGCCGAGCCCATCACATCATCTGGTGGTCCAAAAACGGACCAACTGACCTGGACAACCTGTTGCTGGTATGCGACGCGTGCCACCACAAAATCCACGACCAAGGCTGGCAGGTTCACCAACACCCCACCACCAAGAAGTTCTACCTCAAACCCCCACCCAACCCGGACCAATGATCGCCGGCCAAGAGAGCACCCCGCCCGCCTGCCGGCCGCAGCGGGCAACAGCTACGAGGCGCCGCCCAGAGCTTCGTCGCCGTCATCGTCACCGGAGACCCAGCGTTCTGACGTCGGCGAACATTGCGCGGTTGCGTTGCTGATGCTCGATGATCTGCTGTTTGGTCGCCCGCCCCCAGCCGGCAGGCCCTTATCGGCGGCCTGAGCGTTCAACTGACCGCTGACAAGGCCGTGAGGTAAAGCCAGTGGTTGCCCCTCGTCGGGGTCGGCGAAGTCATCGCGTACGACGTGAGCGACGATGCCCGGGCAAAGATCGATCTGCCGGACGAAACCGTCCCACTTGGGGGGAACTCAGTTGTCGCAACCGACGACACCATCGTCCCCGTGATGCTCCTCACCGACCGTTTCAGGGTCGAAAGGGAACTCAGTTGTCGCAACCGACGACACCATCGTCCTCTATAGAAGCACGGACGAGTTCGGCCCGGCACCGGACTGGGTGTTCGACCCCGCCGAGCAGTCGTGGAGCGAATTGTCCGACGATCCTCTCGGCCTCTCCTTCGACCGATCGATGGTCTGGAACGGCGAACCGCTCTTTCTGTTCGGTAAGGCGCCCGTCGAATCGCCCGGCGGCGCCGATGGACCGTCGTACACCCGAGCCGCCCGATACGAAGACGGCGCCTGGACCGCCTTGCCGACCGCCGACACGATCGGCCCGGCCCCAAAGCTGGTCGACCGGCATCGGTTGATCGCGCCGGTACTCGGCTGTACCGACGGAGGAAAGACCAACAATTACGGCCGATGCATTCCCTACGGTGCCGTGTTCGACACGACCGCCAACGAGTGGGGCGAGCTCCCGAACACACCGGGCAGGGGCCGGAAAGACGTCTCGTCGTACGGCGGCGTCTCGGGCACCGACCTTGTTGCCGGAAGTACGAGCGGCCCGTTCTTCGATGCCACCACGGACGGGTGGTTCGACCTCACACCGCTCGATTCCGAGACCGGCCCGGGTTCAAGCGACGTCGAGAATCAGACGTCCGTGACGCGCCGATCCGCTTCGGTCGGTGACGCGATCGTGGTCGTCGGCGGCACCGAATTCGGACCCGGCGGCAACGCCCTGCTTGCTGACGCGTGCATGTGGACACCCTGACACGCACGAACTCGACAACCAATCGTTCCGACCCCTGCAGAGTCGGGGAACCGCTCCAGCGCGGGTGTCACCAGGACACGCACGAACTCGACAACCAATCGTTCCGACCCCTGCAGAGTCGGGGAACCGCTCCAGCGCGGGTGTCACCAGGACACGCACGAACTCGACAACCAATCGTTCCGACCCAGCAGTGTCTTCGCTCACTCACGCAACTCGGCGGGCTTTCTCCCATGTCTCGGCATTGTTCGATCCTCTCGCGGATCGGAGCGTCCACCAGACCAGGGGAGGCTCACAGTGCAGCCGCAACCGGGCTCGCCCGAGTCTCCACAACCAAACACCCGAGCGCGGCCTTCGGGCCGAACTCGCCCTAGAGACCGAACCGCCGAACCGCAGTCCAACGGGCCTAGGAGACTGCTGAGTAATGCCGATTTCGCTCGACACGCAAGCTTCTGACCTGGGGTTTTGCCACCACGATTTCGAGGTTTCGAGACATAATCAGCAGTCTCCTAGCCGGCTTCGTACCAGCCGGAAGCGATGAGGATGTCGTCTCGCTTGAGGATCCAGGTGTGCTTGGTCTCCCAATCACCACTTCGGGGGTTGATATAGGTGTAGTCCACCCACTTGCCCGTCTCGGTGGCGGTCACCATCTCACCGGCGGATGCCAGGCCCTCAGGGGTAGTCCCAAGAATCTCGTCAAAAGTCAGACCGACGTTGTCTGGAACCGTGGGATGGGCCAGCACCAGGCCGTCGAGGTCACTCACGAACCCGTACCATTGCTCGTCCACACTGGCCGGATCGGTGCTGTCGGGGTTGCTGAAATGCTCGATCAGGGCATCGCGGCCGTTGCTCTCGTAGAACCACACCGCGTCCTCGACAAAAGCCTGCGTGTAGGAACCAGGCTCCGCCCTGGTTGGCGGAGGCGAGGGATAGGAGTCTTCGTACCAGCCCGACGCAAAGATGAGATTGTCCCGACGAACGGCCCAGGTGTGTTTGGTGCCGCCGTCGTCGGTCTGCGGGTTGTAGAAGACGTAGTCGACCCATCGCCCCACCTCATCGGCGGCCTTCAGCACCGGGCCGTAGGCGTATCCCGTTATGTCCACCCGCTCGCCCGTGTTGGTGCCTGTCCGCGAGGGGATGGTGGCATGGGCAGCAAGGAGGCCCGAGTCGGCGTCCATGATGAACAGGTACCACTGGTCGTCGGAGCCGGCCTCATTGTTGTAGTAGTCGATCGTGGCTTGCCTGCCGGTCTGTTGGTACCGATCCAGTGCCTGCTGCACATACCACTTGGTGTACGCGTCCCGCTCGGTCTTGGGCGGCGGGCCGGCTGTCGCTCCGCCATCGTCATCGTTGCCGCAAGCCGCCGCAGCGAAGAGTACGGCGGCTAGGACTGCCAGTGCGGCGACGAATTTCCACCATCGGTTTGGATGCATCCTGCTGACCACCTTATTCTGTCTCCCAGTGACGATTTCAAGCTATCGGCATCAACCGACAAAGCAGGCAGGACGGCGGCCAGGCCAACCGGCAACCGGAGGCGAACCGGAGGTCGACGCCGGCAGCGAAAGGAGCGGAGACCAGCCAAGAACGTGCGCGGATTGAACATCGTGGATGCGCCGAGACCTGTTGTCTCCCGCTCTTGTGTACTGCGTGTACGGGCCGCTCAGGCCACGGCCTCGCTGGGTCGCGACCGTGTGCGGGATCAATCCGCTCGGCCTCCAACAGAGAATACGGCTATCTCAGCCATGTGGTTGGGGTCGCTGCCGTCGGCACCCTCGTACACCTGGCGCAGGTGGACCTCAAAGCCCGTGATGAGACCCTCGGCCGCGTAGTGTTCGAAACGATCCTTGAAGCCTTCCGACTCGAAAATCGAGGCGTTGACACCGATCACGCAGCAGGCACCGGGACGGGCTATGCGCAGAAGTTCGGCAATGCCGTCGGGTCCGACGTGGCCGTGGGTGAACGTACCAGTGCTGATGATGCCGCTATAGGTGTCGCTGGCGACGTCGACGGGGCCGGTGAGGTCTACCTCGACGGTCTTGCGGTAGACGGGTCTGCCGTCGGTGGACGTCTTGGCGCGAGCCTTGGCCAGCATCCCCACAGAAATGTCGAAACCGTCGACCACAGCGACACCGAGAACTCGGAGTTGCTCGCCAACAAGCCCAGTGCCGCAGCCGGCATCGAGCACCGGTCCCGGGCCTGACAAGCGCTCATACAGCAGTTCGGCCGCAGCGCGCGGGTAAATGTACCGCCGAGGGACGGTGAACTCGGACTCGTAGGTGTCAGCCCACTTCGCGTACAAGGAGCGATTGTCATCGGGGCTCTCGACCGAGTAAGCCTCGCTCAAACCGATCTGCCCGTTACCGATGGTCTCTGATTCGTCTTCAGTCGAGTCGTCCGACACAGCACACGAACCTACCCCACAGGCCGAGGCGCCCGCATCGTTTCGACCACGGTTCACTGTCAGCGTTCAAGTTCCGGGGCGGGCCGCCCGCAGCTGCACCCCGCGATTGATCGTTGTCCTCACGCGGTTCTTCGGTCGTGCCGCGAGGCACGCGCGCGATGCCGAAACGAATTGAGTGCCAGAACGAATGCAAGCAGGAAACAAATCCCGATCACAGTGAATTTCAACGACGTGAACAACGAAGCGCTGTCGGCCTGCCCCGTCGAGATGTCGGGGTACTGGATCAGCATAATGAAGACTTGGATGTTCTCGCCCAGATCCAACGCGCCCGCCAAAAACGGCAGGCAGGCCAGCATCCCCAACCGTTGCGACGGCCGGAACCGATAGATCAGACCGCTCAGGAGACCCACATAGATGACAGGGTAGAGCGTATCCAGAGTCAGGCTGCTCCAAGCATAGGTGCGCCGCCCTGCTCCATCGTAACTCTCCATGGCCTCTAGAACCTCGGCATGCGTATAGCCGCCGAACCTGTGGTCGAGTGAATCACCACCGATCGGCAGTGCAGGAAACACCACCATGAGAATAATCAATGTACATATGAAAGTAATCCAAAGTATCGACGTTCTACTGAATGTCTCGAAGTAGTCTCTGATTTCGCCCTCCTGGTCATGTCTTTGTCAACGGGGACCCACTGATAGAATCGTCTTTGTGGCCGCTGTTGCGGCCTCGTCGATGGTGAGTCTAGTTCCGCAATTGCTCGGACATGCTGCACCCTCAGCTCAGCTTGTGCAGACTTCGCCGTCGTTGTCTCGGTCCAAACGGTAGGGATCAACACCAATAGTGCGCACTTCAACCGGTTTCTGACTGCTCGACAGATCACCGCAGTTCAGAGCGTCACCGGGTTCATTGGGCAGGCACGGGATGTAGGCAGGATGACAAGAGCCGTCTATGCCGACCTCGTCTCGGGGCGGTGCAGTCGTCGTCGCCGTCGTGGCCGGGGCCGATACCGGCGACGCCTCCACGGGCGCACTACGATCTGCCAATCCTTCGCATTGCGAAATCAACGCTCGCAGGGACGACAACTCGGCCGAATCAATCGACAGTTCCCAACGGGTCTTGACCGCTATCCAGGCTTCGGCGTACCAGCACCGCACCGAGGTATCGGGCGGCAACCATTCAGCAGGGTCCGACGCACCCTTCTGGCGGTTCGACGAAGCCGACACGGCAACCAGAGAATGCTCGTAACCCAGGTCGTTGGCGAAGCGCCGACGCGTGTCGCTGTCCCACCCGTAAGCACCCGAATCCCAGGCTTCAGCCAAGGGCACCAGATGATCCACATCGAATCCCGATCCCGTGCCCGTCTCGGTTGCTCCGTCATAGACGCTGTACCACTGTCCGCCTGACAGGGAACAGGAACTCCCGACACGCGGAACCTCAACGGCCTCTGCGATCAACACCTCTCGGCGGGCATCGCAACGGTCGCCGTCGGCGTCGACCCAGTGGTCGAACAGGTCACGGTCATAGCCGGACCGTCGTTCGGGTAGGACCGGCAGTGCTTCGAGCCGGCTCAACAACGCCGCGACCGCGCCCTCTGATCCAGCCGCCACCTCGACACTCTCCGCCGCGCCCGAACCACTGCTGTCGCCGCCGGTTTGTTCCGCATCACCGGGCACAACCGCGGCAGGGTCGTCCTCGGGCGGAGCCGCGGCAGCCGGGGCCGAGGTGGTCGTCGTGGCAACCTGCGGGGCCGAGGTGGTCGTCGTGTTGCTGGGATGCTCAGGCTGATCGCGGCACCCTCGACCGTCGCCGGTAAAAAATCCCGAGTCGAGATGATGCGGGTCGTCGGACGGATCGTGAAGGTAGACCCGGTACCCGACGTCCGAGCAGTCAACGTCCCCGCTGTCTCGGTGTGGGACACACGGCGGGGACCTGTAGGCAGGGTCACAAGGCAGGTCGACTGTCGTTGTCGTGGCCGTTGCCTCCTTCGACGGTGTCGGCGCTTCGGTGTCACTACATGCGCTGACAACGACTGACAGCATGACGACTCCATAGACCCCCGACATCCACCATCTCCGACAGAGCCGGGGTTCAGGCCTGCCACGAACGCGGGACTCGCTCGAGACTGAAGCTTCCGGGGCGGGTGCGGGGGCCGGGTCGTATCGCTTCACCCGCAGTTCCCGGTCTGCACCCGAAACTCGGCCTGTCCAATCTCCTGTCGCACCGCGCCGACACCGCGGGCGACGGCCGGTCGGGTCAGCCTGCCATGGTCCCGACAAGGTATTGCTCACCCCGTCGTTGCCACCACTGTCGTCTTGATCCGATGCCACTGGTCAGCTTCACACAACAGGGGCGGCGACCGTGAGGCGGGCCATCTCGCGGCGTTGCGGATAGTGATCAGCGACCGCGAAATGCTGAGTGCAGCGCTCATCCCACACGATCAGGTCGCCCTCGGACCATTCGTAGCGAATCGTGTAGTTCGGTTGGGTGGCGTGGTCGTACAGAAAGTTGAGCAGAGCATCACTCTCGCCCCGATGAAAACCCACCAGGTGGCTGGTGAAGTTCTTGTTGACGTTGAGGTAGCTGCGGCCCGTGTCCGGATGGGTCGCCACCACCGGCCGTTCGGCACCGGGAAACTGCGCACGGGTGCGCTCAACCAACTCACCGCCCGCCTTGGAGATGAAGGACTGACCGGGCCCCATGTCATGCCAGGCGGTCATGCCCGCGAGCCGCTGCTGCAAGGGCTCGGAGAGACCGTCGAAGGCGGCATACATGCTGGCGAAGATGGTGTCCCCGCCCCGCGCCGGCATCTCCACAGCCCGCAGGGAGCCCAGAATCGGAGCGTCGGGGTCCCAGGTCACATCCGTGTGCCATTTGTCCTGGTAGGGCGGCCGGTCTTCATCGTCAACTATTCGCTCGACCTTGGCCTCAGTCGTACCCGAGGTCCGGCCGATCGGATGGATATAGGGCCGCCCCCAGGAGGCGAGCAGGTCCATCTGGTGCAAATCCTCAATCGCTTGTCCCGGAAACACCAGCACGAGGTGTTCAAGCAGAAGCCCGTACAGATCAGCTCTCCCACTGTCGCTCAGCTCGACCCGCAGATCAACGCCGAACATCCGAGCTCCGAGCACACCACCGATCGGCTCAACCTTCCATGCGTTCATGGCCGGCGACAATACTGCACGCAACGAGCCAGGGCCGATTCGTACCGCACGGCGACGCCGCCGACCACGGACCCACCCAACGACCACCACACCCATCAAACCACATCTGCGTTGGCCCGGCATCGCGGCGCAGCTGAACCCAGGCCCGCCAAGGGACGTCCGAACGTGTAACGGTCAAACGCCCATTCGATCGTGAACTCCAGGACGCGGTCCGCGATCCCCGCAGTCTCCGCGCACTGCAACACCAGAGCCGACTGAAGCTGCGACTCAATCGAATCGGCGGCTCTTCCCGCCTCCCCCACGAGGCGCTGGGGGCCGACTTCAACGTCGTGGAATCGAACCTCAGCGAACCGCCGCACGAGGTCCAAGCCCTCGAGCGCCACGATCTCGACCCCTGCAGTGTCAGCCGGGAGCAGGAACTGGCTCGGTCCTAGAACCCCATCGCAACTCAGCAGCAACCACTGCGCCTGCGCTGCGGCTTCGACCAAAGGACGGGCACCGGAAAGCACGAAACCCCCGTCTCGCTGGACCATCTCGACTGCAGGTCCCGCGCCGAGCGTCGACGGACACCAGGCCGCCACGAGATCACCGGTGCCGAACCCGGCGAGAACCGCTGCGCGCTGCTCGTCGGAACCCGCCGCGACGAGTGCCGAAGCCACCACGTTGCACGGCAGGAACGGGCCGGGCGAATCCATCCTGCCCATCTGTTCGGCGAGCGTCGCAAGCTCAACGGCACCCGCGCCTCCATCCACGGCGCCCCCCCGTACTCGTCAGGGATCAACAGAGAGGTCCAAGCCGAGCTGTGCCCCCCGGCGCCCACCAGTCCACAGAGAAACCCCCCGGGTCGTGGCCCATTCCCGCACCACCGTCAAGTCGCAGGTCTGGGCCAGGAACCGCGCAGTGGTCTCACGCAGCAGTTCGGCATCCTCGGCAGGCGCGAGGCACAACACCCGTTCAGTCTCGCACGAGAACAATCACGACAACCAGACAACCCCGGGACAATCAACACCGCGCAACCACTCACCATTGGCCAATCGGCAAACTACCGGCCGAATCGCAGCGGAAGCTGATACAGGGATAGCTTTAGCGCCAGACCGCTCGCCCAGGGGAGAATAGATGTCAGCAGACACCGTCACCGAAAGTGAACTGGCCGAGTTCGAGCAACGCTGCCGATCCTTCCTAGACGAGCACGCCACCGGATTCCCGTCCGACGGCGAGCCAGACCCGCGAAGTGTCAAACGAATCGCCGTCACCAAGGAGTTCCAACAGGCACTCGCCGAAGCAGGGCTCGCCGGCATCGTCTACCCGACCGAATACGGCGGAGCGGGGCTCACCAAGACTCATGATCGAGTATGGCGCGAGGTCTACGCGCAGTATCCCAACATGTCCCTCGACCTCACCATCTCACACGGCATGTGCCTGCCGATGCTGGCCGAATACGGCACCCGCGAACAGAAGAGCAAGTACCTCGCCGACAACATCAGCGGACGCACCGTGTGGTGCCAGATGTTCTCAGAACCGGGAGCCGGATCCGACGTCGCCAGCCTCCAGACCAGGGCAGAACGGGACGGCGACACCTGGATCGTCAACGGCCAGAAAGTATGGACCACCCTCGCCCACCTGAGCGACTACGGCGTGATCATCGCTCGGACAGACCCGAACGTCCCCAAACATGCCGGCATCTCAATGTTCATCGTGCCGATAGACACTCCCGGAGTGGAGGTTCTCCCCGTCCACCAGATAGACGGCGGCACGCACTTCAACGAAGTCTTCTTCACCGACGTCGAGATCCCTGCCGACAACCTGCTGGGCGACCTCAACAACGGCTGGAACATGGCCACCGCCATGCTGATGTATGAAAGGGTCGCCATCGGCACCGGCGGCGGCGGAGGGATCCGCCATGACAGAGCCGACCAGCTCATCGCCGAAGCCGCCAGACGAGGCATCATCGACGACCTGGTCCTGCGCCAGAAACTCATGCGCATCTACACGATGGAGACCTGCCAGTCGCTCGTGTCGATGCGCACCCGAGCCGAGATGAAAGCCGGCAAGACCCCCGGACCCGGCGGATCCATCAGCAAACTCGCCGGCACCAACATCATGGACCAGGTGCGCGACGTCACCATGGAGATCGTCGGCGCCGGCGGAGTCGCCTGGGAGGACGAGTCCGACGGACGCTGGCAGCGTGGGGCACTGACGAGCCTGCAGGGAGGAATCGCCGGAGGCACGAACGAGATCCAACGCAACATAATCGGAGACCGCGTGCTGGGCCTCCCCCGCGACATCAGCGTCGACCGGGGCATCCCATTCAAGGACCTGAAGGTCGGCACGCAGAAGAGTTCCGCCTGAACCAGCCGGCCACAGGCCGACACCGGGCACATCCATGAACACCGAACCCGCCGAACACAGGCCCAACTACAGGCCGACGACAGAACCAGCCGACTACAGGCCGACAACAGAACCAGCCGACTACAGGCCGACACCGGGCACATCCATGAACACCGAACCCGCCGAACACAGGCCCAACTACAGGCCGACGACAGAACCAGCCGACTACGGGCCGACACCGGAAGTCAGCCGGATCCTCGAGGAGCTCGACCATCCCGTCATCGACACAGACGGACACGTCATCGAGTTCCTGCCCTGGGTACGGGACCTGGTCGTCGACATCGCAGGCAACGACGTAGCCCAGCGCTTCGACCAGATGGTCAACGGCAGCGCCGCCGTCCGCCGAGTTCCACCCGAACTCCGACGACAGGCGGGCGTCACCCGCAGCGCCTGGTGGGGACTGCCCGCACGCAACACACTCGACCGGGCGACGGCAATGCTACCCGAACTGCTCTATCGGCGCCTCGACCAGATCGGCGTGGACGTGGCACTGCTGTACCCGACGTACGGACTGACCGTCACCGCCCTCCCCGACGATGAGCTGCGCCAGGCCATGGCCCGGGCGTTCAACATCTACATGGCGCAAGCCTACGAGCCGTACGGCGACCGCCTGATACCGGTCGCCTCGATCCCGATGTTCACACCCGAGGAGGCACTCGCCGAACTGGACCACGCCGTCGGCACCCTCGGCCTGCGGGTCGTGATGCTCTCAGGGGTGATCCCCCGCCCGCTGCCCGGCGAGCAGAACCACCGCGGCGCCCGCTTCATCAACGGTGTCGGCCACGACAGCGAACACGACTACGACCCCGTATGGAAGCGCTGTGAAGAACTCGGGGTCTGCCCAACCTTCCATGCCTCCGCACAGGGCTGGGGAACCCGCGCCTCACGCACCAACTACGTCTACAACCACATCGGGAACTTCGCCACAGCCGGAGAGGCCGCCGCCCGTTCCCTGCTGCTCGGCGGCGCCCCCATGCGCTTCCCGAACCTCCGCTGGGCCTTCCTCGAGGGCGGCGTGGGGTGGGGAGCCAACCTGTTGGGCGACGCCATCGGACACTTCGAGAAACGCAACAGCAGCGGCATCAGACACTACGACCCCGCGAGAATCGACCGGGAGGAACTCCAAGCCCTGTTCGCGCGCCACGGCACCGAGGAGCACTCCACGCGAATCGGGCAGCTCGACTACGCACTCACCATGCTCTCAGACCCCGACGAGGACCGCTCAACGGTCGACGAATGGGCCGAGAGCCAGATCAGCAGCGTCGACGAATTGATCGAGATCTTCCGCGACCGCTTCTACTTCGGCTGCGAAGCGGACGACCCCATGAACGCGTTGGCCTACCAGACCAGCCTGCTCCCGGGCGGTATCGCGTTGCGCGCCGTCTTCGCCTCAGACATCGGCCACTGGGACGTGTCCGACATTCGAGAAGTGCTGCCCGAAGCCTACGAACTGGTCGAGAAGGGACTGATCAGCCACTCGGACTTCCGGAAGTTCACCTTCGAAGACCCTGTGAGGCTCTTCACCGCCCAGAACCCCGACTTCTTCGCGTCGACCACCGTCGCCGAGGCCGCCGCAACGGTTCTCGGTCAGCCAGACTGAAGCAGATCCTGGCGCGAACCGGTTCTCAGACCGGCACCGCGGCCCGGAACCAGCTCCCCGCGCCAGACCGGCACCGCGGCCCGGAACCAGCTCCCCGCGCTAGACCGGCAGGTTGCCGGTCGCAGACTTGGTTGTGCCGTGGTCCTTGTAGGCAGCGATCGTTCGCTGAGCTATCCGCATCTGATGGACCTCATCAGCACCATCGGCGAAACGGGCCCAGCGGGCATGCTGGAACATGTGCGCGAGCGGGGTGTCGGTCGAGTAACCCAACGCTCCGTGAACCTGAATGGCGCGGTCGATGATCCGATTCAACGAATTGGCCACGAAGTGCTTCGCCATCGACACCTCCGACTTGAAGTCCTCGTTGGCGTCGATCTTCGAGGCAGCGTGCAGCACCATCAGCTTGCACTGATACAACTCCATGGCCGAGTCGGCGATCATCCACTGGATCCCCTGCTTCTCCGCCAGGATCGAACCGTGGCTGTAACGATCGAGCGAACGGGCCACCATCATGTCCAGCGCCGTCTCGGCCTGGGCGATCCAGCGCATGCAGTGTGCCAGTCGGGCCGGACCCAGACGGTACTGGCCGAGCAGGTGGCCCTGACCCCGGCCGCCCAGCATCTGGCTCTCATGCAGACGCAGGTCCTCGATGAGGATCTCAGAGTGCCCGGTGCCGCCGTGCATCGTCTCGATCTGCCGGACCTCCGTCCAACCGGGTGTCGGAAGGTCGACGATGAACGCAGTGTTCGCCGCCTGGGGAAGATCCGGATCGTCCTCGGTCCTCGCGATGAGGATGGCGAAGTCGGCGCGATGAGCATTGGAGATGAACCACTTGTGCCCGTTGAGGACCCATTCCTCTCCGTCTTGATAACCGCTACTGCGGATCAAAGTCGGATCGGAACCAGCCACTTCCGGTTCGGTCATGGCGAAGCACGACCAGACGGAGCCCTCGCACAGTGGTCTCAAGTATTTCTCCGCTTGGGTTGGAGTGGCCCAATGCAGCAACGTGTGCATGTTGCCCTCATCCGGGGCCTGACAATTGAGCACCCACGGGCCGTAGTACGATTTAGCCGCCTCAGCCTGCACCATCGCCAAGGCCACGTGGCCCAGGCCCATGCCTCCCCACTCGACGGGCATATGGGGAAGCCATAAACCCTCGGATTGAGCCTGTTCACGCAGGCTCATGAGCCGTCCGATCCGCTCGGATCCTTTGATCGGTGGAGTATCGCCGTAACCTTCGATTTCTGATTCGGCGGGTTTGACCACTTCGGTTATGAACTCGTGAACCCGATCACGGACCGCTTCGTGCTCTGCGCTCAATGTGAAGTCGATTGCCATAACGCCTCTCAAGCGTCCAAATAGCGGGTGACCGCCACCGCAGAGCCTATGCCGGACACGATTACGGCGATGCCCAGAACAAGAAGGCTGGTGGAGTAGAACTCGCCCTGGTCGACTCGAAAGCCTTGCATGAGCTGAAGACTGTCCGGCTCGCTCAGTCCCTTGATGACCGTGTCATCGAGAATCCGCAAGCCGATCCAGGCCCCCATAGCCCCTATCACCGCCTGGGTAAGGCCTTCAAGCATGAAAGGCACGCGAATGAACCAGTTGGTTGCGCCTACAACCTTCATGATCTCGATCTCGGCGCCTCGACTGCGGATAGCGCTCACGACATTGGTCAAGATCAGCAACGTGGCTGCTGTCAGCAGAATCACCGAACCCACCAGAAAGACCCTGGTCACCTTGTCGGCGAGGTCCTGAATATCACGGATCGTTTCATCAGCTGAAACAACTTCCTCAACACCTGGACGGCCGATGAACTGACTCGACAACTCAGCGACAACATCTGCGTCAGGGTTCTCAGGCACCACCCGATACGAAGGCGGTAAAACCTCTGGAGAAACGACCTCGATCAACTCGGGGGTATCAGCGAAAATGGACTGGAACTCTTCAAATGCTTGTTGTTGGTCGACGTAGACCCATTCTTCAATTGCTGGACTTCCGTCGAGGCTGTCGCGGATGTTCGCGTCTTGTTCAGCAGTCGCGTCAGGTTGCATCCAGACCACGAACTCGATCCCGCCCTCCCAGCGAGCGGTAGCGTTGTCAACCGCATAGTTGAACAAGAAGAACCCGCCGAAAAGCCACAGTGACACACCGATCGTGATTATCGTCGCTGCCGACGACAAGACGTTGCGCCACAGGTTCTGACCGGTTTCACGCAGAACGTACCTGGGACTCAGTGCCATGAGAACCTACTCATAGACGCCGCGGGCCTGGTCACGGACGACTTCACCGCGGTCGAGCTCGATGACTCTGCGACGCATAGTGTCGACGATGCTGCGGTCGTGTGTCGCCATCACAACGGTTGTACCCGTGCGGTTGATCCGGTCGAGCAGTTTCATGATCCCAACCGATGTCTGTGGGTCGAGGTTGCCTGTGGGTTCGTCCGCCAACAGGATCGGCGGGCGATTGACGAACGCTCGCGCCACCGATACACGCTGCTGCTCACCTCCCGACAGTTCGTGGGGGAAGTTGTCCATCTTCTCGGTCAGGCCGACGAGTTCGACGATGGCGGGAACCTGCTTACGAACCACGTGTCTGGGTTTGCCGATCACTTCGAGTGCAAATGCGACGTTCTCAGCCACCGTCTTCTTGGGCAGCAACTTGAAATCTTGGAAGATGAATCCGATGTTGCGACGCAGGAAGGGCACTTTCCAGGCGCCAAGGGTGCCGATATCCTTGCCGGCCACATAGACGGTCCCGTGTTCTGGGAGTTCTTCACGGTTGAGCAATCGGATGAACGTGGATTTGCCAGAACCAGAAGGTCCGACGAGGAACACGAATTCGCCCTTGGCGATATCCACAGTGACGTCGCGAACTGCAACAACAGCGCCTTTGTAGACCTTGGTCACGCCGTTGAGTTTGATCATGTCGTGAGTTCGGTCATGTCGATCCCGTATTCTTCGGTGTTTCCTCAGCTGCTGCAATCAGCGGAAGCTGATCGCGGGACACTACCAGCGACCGGGGCGCTATCCGAGTCATTCGCTGGAGTTCCGGGCCCTCGTCCAACGGAGCCAGGCCTCCATGAAGGCCTCGATCCCTCCTCCCAGCACCGATTCGATCTGTGAAGTCTCGTGTTCGGTGCGCAAATCCTTGACCATTTGGTAGGGCTGCATCACGTAACTGCGGATTTGACTGCCGAAACCAACGTTGTGCTGTTCTCCTGTGATTCCAGCAATTTCAGCTTCACGCTTCTTGCGTTCAAGGTCCAACAATTTGGCGGCCATCATCTGAATGGCGCGGTCTTTGTTCTGATGCTGGCTTCGCTCGTTTTGGCAACTTGTCACTAGACCGGTCGGGAGGTGGGTGATACGCACTGCCGAATCCGTGACGTTCACATGCTGACCACCAGCGCCCGAAGACCGATACGTATCGACCCGAAGCTCTTTTTCGTCGATATCGATCTCGTTCTCCACCTCCTCAAAGAACGGCGCTACCTGCACTGCCGAGAAAGCAGTTTGACGTTTGCCTTCGTTGTTGAACGGTGAGATCCGCACCAGTCGATGCACGCCATGCTCAGCCTGCATCAGCCCGTAGGCGTGGCGCCCCTTCAAAATGAACTCCACGCTGGAGAGACCCGCTTCGGTACCTTCAGACACCGCGGTGACTTCAATATCGAATCCTTTTCTGTCCGCCCAGCGGCTGTACATCCGCATGAGCATCTCAGCCCAGTCCTGCGCGTCGGTTCCTCCCTCCCCCGACTTGATCTGACAGACAGCGTCGCCCTGGTCGAACTCACCAGTGAACAGGGAGCGCACCTCCAAGTCGTCGAGTTTCGATTCAAGTACCGCAGATGCTTGCGCGATCTCATCAGCGAGCAACTCGTCACCTTCCTCACGGGCAAGTTCATGCAGCGTCTCTACATCATCAAGATCAGCACACAAGCGACCGAACATCGTCAGGTCTTCGTTGAGTGCCGCGAACTCAGAGGTGATCTTTCGAGCCGAGTCCTGGTCGTCCCAGAGGTCGGAGCGCGAAGCCTCAGCTTCAAGTTGGGGCCGACGATCCTCAAGATCAGCGATCCTCAAGTATTTCGATGCTTCTTCGACTCGGCTCCGGATCGCCAAGAGTTGATCACTGAAGTCCTGCATAATCGACAATCCTGCCTGGTCGGCGTCAAAGAGCAGCCTTCGCCGCTACTCTGCCATGGCACATCTTGAACTTCTTGCCACTGCCACACGGACAGGGTTCGTTTCGACCAACCCTTTCGAGGTCACTCTTCACTATCGGCGTGCGAGAAACGGCCTGATCGGGTTTCACCAGCGGCGCGGCCGCAGAAGGAATCTCTGCTGAAGGCGTGCCCGCGTCAGCAGTCTGCTTCTGTTCTGTCACGCCGACCAGTCGTTGTTCGTCGAGTTCGCTGTCGGATTCGTCGGCTTTGTCGTCGGTTGTCGCCTGCACGTGCATGATGTACTTCACAAAGTCTAAAGAGATGCTGATCATCATCTGGGCGAACATCTGGAATCCCTCGCGCTGCCACTCCGACGCCGGATCCTTCTGACCCATGGCACGCAGATGGATGCCTTCTCGCAACAGATCCATCTCCGAGAGATGTTGACGCCAACGCTGATCAATGACTAGGAGCATCACTTGTCGCTCCACCTGACGAAGAACATCTTCAGTCAACTCGGCCTCGCGTGCCTCGTAGATCTTCACGGCTTCGTCGTAGAGCATTTCGGACAGTTCATTCGAGTCGCGAACGTTGACGAGGGACAGCTTTGTGATCTTGGTGGGCCACAGCGTGGAGACCTCTGTTGCCAATCCATCCAGGTCCCACTCCTCGAAGACGTCTGATTCGCAGTAGGTATCGACAACGCCATCGACGGCTCGTTGAATGTACTCGAACGCTTCGCCACGGAGATCGGCGCCGTCAAGGATTTGACTGCGACGTTTGTAGATCACCTTGCGCTGCTCGTTCATCACCTCGTCGTATTTGAGGACGTTCTTGCGAGTTTCGGCGTTGCGCTGCTCAACAGTGTTCTGGGCCCGTTCAATCGCTTTGGTTACCATGCCGGCCTCGATCGGCGCGTCCTCCGGAAGCGCTCGATCCATCACCCAGTTCATCGCCCCCGTAGCGAACAGGCGCATCAGATCATCTTCCAGCGACAAGTAGAACCGGCTCTGTCCGGGATCGCCCTGCCGGCCTGAGCGACCCCGAAGCTGATTGTCTATGCGGCGACTCTCGTGTCGTTCCGTGCCGAGCACGTAGAGACCGCCAAGGTCAATGACAGTTTGACGCTCACGCCGGGTCGTCTCGGTATGGCACGCGAGGCGCTCTTCATAGAACGCTCGACCCTGGTCGGTTCGGAGGTCGTAACCCTTGGCTGTCAAGTCACGTTCCGCGAGCCCTTCCGGATTTCCTCCCAGCAGTACATCGACACCACGACCAGCCATGTTGGTAGCCACCGTGATAGCACCGAGTCGACCCGCCTGAGCAACGATCTCGGCTTCTCGGCCATGTTGCTTGGCGTTGAGAACCTCATGAGGGATCCCGCGCTTCTCGAGTTCACGGGAGAGCTTCTCGGATTTCTCGACCGAGATCGTGCCCACCAATACCGGTTGACCCGACTCGTAGCGGGCAGCCAGGTCTTCCACACAGGCCGAGAATTTGCTGTCCTCGCCCTTGTAGATCAGGTCCGGCTGGTCGTCACGAGCGATGGGCCGGTGTGTTGGAACAGGGACCACGTGCAGCCCATAGGTGCCAACGAACTCCGATGCCTCGGTCTGTGCAGTACCGGTCATGCCCGCAAGTCGCTCATAGAGTCTGTAGTAGTTTTGAAGGGTGATCGTGGCGAGGGTCTGGTTCTCCTCTTTGATTGCAGCCCCCTCCTTCGCCTCCACCGCTTGATGCAGGCCGTCGGACCAGCGACGCCCTTCAAGAATCCGGCCGGTGAACTCGTCGACGATCTTCACCGCACCACCCTCGACGATGTACTCCTTGTCGCGCCTGTAAAGTTCTTTGGCGCGAAGGGCCGCTTGAAGTTGGTGTACGAGGTTGGCCGAAACCTGGTCGTACAGGTTCTCGATCCCCAGAGCTCGCTCAACAGCGTGAACCCCCTCTTCGAGAGGCGCCACCGTGCGTTTTTCTTCGTCGACTTCGTAATGGAGATCACGGCGCAAGCTTCGCGCCACAGTCGCAAACTTGGTGTACAGCTTGGCCTTGTCGGCCACACGACCCGAAATGATCAGCGGTGTACGGGCCTCGTCGATCAGTATCGAGTCGATCTCGTCGACGATGCAGTAGTGGTGGCCTCGTTGAACCTGTCGAGCACGGCTGGTTGCCATGTTGTCGCGCAGATAATCAAAACCGAACTCGTTGTTGGTGCCGTAGGTGATGTCTGCTGCGTATTGGACCCGTTTGAAGTCGGAGTCGCGGTTGCCTGGCACTATCAGCCCTACTTCAAGACCCAACCATCGGTAGATTCGACCCATCCACTCGGAGTCGCGGCCGGCCAGATAATCGTTGACGGTGACGACATGGACTCCCTTGCCGGTAAGTCCGTTGAGATAGATCGGAAGCGTCGAAGTAAGGGTCTTGCCTTCTCCGGTCTTCATTTCGGCGACCCAACCCAAATGCAGGGCAGCGCCACCCACGAGTTGCACGTCGAAGTGCCGTTGACCAAGCACTCGCCGTGCGGCCTCGCGCACCACGGCAAAAGACTCAACCAGCAGATCATTGGGCGTTTCACCGTTGTCCAACCTGGTTCGGAACTCATCGGTTCTAGCCTGCAGAGCGTCGTCGGACAACGCCTCCGTCGTCGGCTCAAGGGCGTTGACGTCTGGAACCAGATCCTGAAGGAACTTGAGTTTGCGGCCTTCGCCGCTACGGAGAACCCGCTTGAATACACTCATAACTACCCGAGACTCTACCGACATCCAGTCCCACAATTGGAACAGGGATTGACAGCATGAATGCTACCCGGCTTCGTCTATCAGGCCGACGTCGCCGTCGTCGCGACGGTAGACCACCGCACTACGGTCGGTTTCCTTGTTGATGAAGAAGAAGAAGCCGTGATCCATGTGCTCCATCTTCTCCACTGCCTCGTCCGGGGTCAACGGGCCGAGATGGAACCGCTTCGTCTTGACGATCTGTGGAACACGCTCATCTTCAACGTCGACGTCTGACAGTGTGTCTTCGAGCACCGAGACGTTGTTCAGAGGAGCATCAGCAGCCGAACGAATGGTCGCTCCATTGCCGTGATGTCGGCGCTGGAGTCTCGTTCGCAGTTTACGAATCTGGCGCATCAACTTGTCTTCAGCCAAGTCAATCGCAGTGAAGGGATCGGGGGCGCTCACTTTGCAACGGAGATGGTGGCCTCTGCCCTTCAAGACGACCTCGCAGAACTCCTTGTCTGTGATCCGAGGATTTCTAGCTTCGTCAAAATGCACACTCGCATAGTCGAGCGCGTCAAGGTACCGATCAAGCTGGCCGATTTTCTCGTGGATCACCTCCTCCAGTCGCGGCGTGACATTTACATGCCGAGCACTGATGGAGACGTCCATTGCCTACCTCCTGATTTTGGGATTGGTCCGATACTAAATCGTCGCCGGACCTCTGATGCAAGCCGATGTTAGGTGACTTGGTAGTTCGTCGCCGACATTTCTTGTCCAATATTTCATGGCGCCCACTTCGACACGGCTTGCGTGGCCACTAGCCCAACGACCGTTCCGGCCCCCCGAGACCGCAGGACGGAGGCGGCGCAGCGCAGCGTCGCCCCTGTGGTCGACACATCATCGACAACCAGGACTGTGGGTTTGAATCGTAACGCCGGCCCGCAGGATCGGAACTCAGGCCCCGCGATTCGGCCATCGAGATCGCGTCCGGTTTGAGGTTCATCATCTGATCGCCGCAGCAACCGCCCGACTCTCACACTCCGACGACGCGCCAAAGCCCGGGCCAGCAACTCGCTTTGGTCGAATCCCCTGCGTCGGCGACGCGAAGGCGACGCTGGAACCCAAGTCACCAGATCGACCTCCGGGGATGCATCAGCCATGGCCCGGGCCAATTCGGAAACCGCCGTGGTTGCTCTGCCGTACTTCAACTTGCACACCAACTCCGCAGCGTGGCCCTCGTGGGGCCACACCGAAATCAACTCGTGCAACGAATCGTCCATATGCATAGGCGCACCCTAAGCACACCCTGTGACAGTCGGATCAATCCTGTGCAGGCACGCCTACTTCTTCAGCCTTCACAGGCCGGCTCCATACTGGCACGAACAACCTGCTCTGCTGCTTTCTTCCATCTGCGCGCCGTAGAGATCCGCGATCACCGAGTCCGCATCCCCGGACCGCGGGCTCTCGGAGTAGTCGCCTACGCCATCGCCTGAAGATTCAAGATTCGGACCCGGGTCCGGCATCGCTCCATGACTCAGGACTCCTGTGTCGGGGCGAGAGCAGCCAGAACCGCGTCGTCGACGGCGCCCTGGCCGGACTCGGGATGGAGCGGATGCACGCAGATGTGCGAGGCTCCCGCCTCTGCGTGTTCGGTCAGGCGAGCCTCGATCGCCTCGACGTCGCCCCAGGCCACCAACCCGTCGACAAGCCTGGCACTGAGTCCGTCGATGTCATCTTCGGAGAAACCCATCTTCAACCAGGCGTTGCGGTATCCCGGCGCCCGTGAGTAGAACTTCAGGACCTTCGCCCCAGTCTCGCGGGCCACCGAAGCGTCGCTGGTGAGCATCACCTTCTGTTCCACGTAGAGACCTGATTCGGGTCCGATGATTGCGCGGGCCCATGCCGTGTGTTCCGGTGTGGTGTTGTAGGGGTGTGCTCCCGCACAGCGTTGCGCTGCGAGTTCCAGCATCCTCGGGCCGAGCGCGGCGAGCACCCGGGGCACCGCCTGTGGAGGCGCGACAGAGGTGTAGAGGGCGCTGTCCATCGCCTCGAGGTAGCCGCTCATGTATGACAACGGCTTGTCGTAGGAAATGCCGCGTACCCGCTGCACGATCGCCGGACTCGAGACCCCCAACCCCAGGATCATGCGCCCACCGGTCTGTTCGGCCACGGTGTTGGCGCCCTGGAGCATCACGCCCGGATGCCGGTTGTAGATGTTGGCGATGCCCGACGCCAACGTCAGTGTGGACGTCTGTGCGCCGATCGCCGCCAGTTGAGCAAACGGGTCGCGTCCGAAAGTCTCGCCGACCCAGAGCGTCGAGTAACCGAGCTCCTCGACCCGCCTACCGAGTTCAGTCACCTGCGAGCCCGTCAGCCCCTCGGGAGCGACCCAGACACCTCTGTCACATGAAGTCATACCGAGAATCTAACCGGGCCTTCACCTGAACGCAGGGGTGGAGGCACGCACAGTGCTGCTGACGCAGCCGGCTTCGTACCGTGTCTGCGCTCAGTCGAGGAGGCCCACCTCAGTCGCTCTGCGAATGCCCCCCCTGCGATCCGGCACACCGAGCTTGTCCCAGAGCCGCGCGAGCGATCGGTACATGGAACGTTCCGAAAAACCCAATTCCGCGGCTATGTCCACGATCGGCATTCCGGCCTTCAGTCGGATCAACATCTGCTGCTCGCCATCCTCAAGCGTCGGCATCGGGGTCTCCATATGGTCGCGAACGGCGACAGCCGCACGCTCCAGTCGCCGGGCACCTTCGCTGGTGGTCAACTGGGCCAGCAGATCGAACCGGATCACCAACGGAAGGGACTCACTGACGGCGATCGCTTCTGAAGGCGGGCCATCGGGTTCCGACGATCGGGTCGAAGCATCCGAATAGTAGGCTGATACCGCAGAACTTGCCGAGTCCAGGTAGGACATGACGATCATCCAGTCCTCCACAAGGTGTCCAGGGACCGTCTCGTTGACCATGATCTCTGAGCTGTGACCGAAGAGTTCCGCGACGTAGCGCTGGTACGAAGCCGGCAGAGAGGCTGCAAAGATGCCGACCGAGTCCAAGTGATATTCTTCTGTCCAAGGCCGTTCGTGGTGTCCTTCATCTGTCCCCAAGTCGTGCGCCTCAAGGACCGCCCTCGCAAATCCTGCGATACGACCGCATACCAAGCACACAAGGGCGCTCGTCCGATCCTCCGACGGACTGACAAACGTTGCAGACATCGAGGGCCTCCTCGGCTCAAACTGCCAACACCTGCCGGAAGGTTGGCAGACACCTGCCACAAGTCTGGCAGACGATGGCAGACATGGCCCCGCGTCAGCCTGGCAAGGTGTGCGCCATGAAACGGAAGACGGCCGAGGCACCTGGGCTGAGATCACTGGCAGCCGGCGGTCTTTCTCAAGAACGGAGGATACAGCATGAACTCTGATCAACATACCTTCCGACAGCGCTCCAATAACTCCGGTCAGCCACGATGGCGTGCCACGGTCGGAATCTTTACCGTACTGGCGCTATCGCTGTCAATGGCCGGCTCCGCGCACGCCGACAACTTCGAGAGGCGTTACGCCGACGACGCTGATCATTATTTCGCGCGCGTGAACCTGACGACAGACGGGATCACTGCCGCGAACTGGGGTGTCACCGAACTCCACTCAAGGACCGATGTCGACACCTTCAATGACGGCACCTGCAAAAGCCACACAGACATTTGCTTCTACGACGCAGACTACGGGACGTCGCCATGGATCAAGTCTGTGTCATGGTGGCAGACGCGTAACGGTCTGGCGCACTGCAATCGAGCTGCGGGCCTGTTCGGACTCGGCAGCAAATGCGATCGATGGTACGTGTTGTTCAACATTGCCAAAATGAACGACATGAATACGTCGGAAGTGCAGGAACTCGGTTGCCACGAAGTCGGCCATACCGTCGGCCTCAAGCACACTGACGACGATGATTCATGCATGAAGACTGACGCGTCCGGTCGATCAAGCAAGGTCCTTAGTCAGCATGACATAGGCCATGTGGACAATCGATACTGATCTATAGGTACCAATAGGGGGGATGCGATGAATTTCTCAAGATGCGTTGCAAGGATTGCCGCTCTGGTTCTGGTAACTGCGTCTCTCGGGGCCGGTTGCAGCAGCGGCACAACACTGCGAACCGAAGCTCTTCCACAGGACTGGAGCCTGGAGTGGAGACGTTCTCAGCTGCTCTCGGATCCGGCTGGTTCGCAGACTCTTCGAGCACGGCCCAGAGCCTCGAGGACTACATCGAAGCTTCGGACGCGGTGGTCGAAGCCAGGCTCGTCGGCGTGAGCGAGGGTCCGGTGGTACCGGTCGACGAGCAACCGGGCAGCCCTACAGTGTCGTTCGTGTATGTCCGGTTCCAACCGGTGGACACACTGGCCGGGGAACTGCGGCCCGACGCAGCCGGGGAGATCCGCATCGAGTACCCGAGACCGCCCGGCGCCACAGCCGCGGACCTTGAGGAACTGCTGCCGGGACAACCCGACTCCATACTGTTCGTTGCGGACCCGAGGAAGGCAGTGACCGGGTTCGCTGTGCCGCACGTGTACCTGGCGACCGGAGATGCCGGAATTGTGCTTGAGGGCGACAGTCAGAACTCGCCTCTGGTGGTCCTAGCCAACGATGAAGCCGGGGGGGACGGCTCTGCCTTCGGATACGCCACGCTCGCTGAACTCCGCGGCGCTGTCACCGTCACCGGCGAAGACAACGCCACGCTGTCGCCCGCCGACTCGGAAGCTCCAGCGCTTCTGGACACCACCGGCGATACCCATCATGCCCGCAAATAGGACCTTGCGGCTCCTGCTGTGCACGTTGTGCCTTGCATTGGCCCTGACTCCTGTGAGTTGCTCCGAAGATGCAGACAGAGTCGCATGTGAAGGGGATCTCGAGGATCGGGAAGTCAACTATTACGTTCAATGGCAGAACAGCCAGGGAGACTGCGTGGCAGACGTCTCAGGTTCGATCATGTACGAGTTGCAATGCGAGCCGGGCCACTCCTATGAGATCAAGATCGGACTCACAGAAGAAGGGACACCGGCGCCTATCAACGAATCCGGCATCAAAGACCTGTCGTACCTGAGAACGGACTCAATGCTCGCAGAACTGCCAACAGACGCGATACGCACTGGACTGTTCAGCCGAGGACGGGAACTCTTCATCGCACAGGACCGAGAATCTGCATATGTGCGACACCAACAAGGAAAGCAAGGGATCGAAGTATGGCAGAGGTTCAACGACATTGGCTGTTCGTCGCCGAATCCTGACCCTGGGGGTGACGGCGGGCTGTGGGCGTTTCTGATTGTCTGCGGACTCATGCTTTCAATAGCCCTCTGGGTGCGAACTTGGCGTCGCAGGTGAATGCTCGGGCGGCGCGGTCGCAGAATTGTGCGGCAGGATGTCGGCACCTTCGAGCCTGACGTCGGCTATGGCGCCGAGCCAGGAACTCGTCGGCAGCTCGACTAATAGCGGTAGTGGTCGGGTTTGTAGGGGCCGCCGACGGGCAATCCCAGATAGTCGGCCTGGGATTGGCTCATCGTCGTCAACTTCACGCCGAGGGCGTCTAGGTGGAGTCGGGCCACCTCCTCATCGAGGGACCGCGGCAGCACGTGCACACCCATCTCGATGCTGTCGGCGTTGGCGTGCAGCTCCAGTTGCGCCAGCACCTGATTGGTGAACGAGCAGCTCATCACGAAGCTCGGATGGCCCGTGGCATTGCCCAGGTTGAGGAGCCGCCCCTCGCTCAACACGATGACCGAGTGGCCGTCTGGGAACACGTACTCGTCGACCTGGGGCTTGATGTTGACCCTGCGCACGTCGGAGAGCCGGTTGAGCCCCGCTATGTCTATCTCGTTGTCGAAATGGCCTATGTTGCCGACGATGGTCTGATGCTTCATCCTCGCCATGTGGCCCGCCAGGATGACGTCCTTGTTGCCTGTGGCCGAGATGAAGATGTCGGCTCTGTCGACGACCGCCTCGAGCGTGTTGACCTCGTAGCCCGACATGGCGGCCTGCAGGGCGCAGATCGGATCGACCTCGGTGACGATCACCCGTGCGCCCTGGCCCGCCAGCGATTCCGCACAGCCCTTGCCCACATCACCGAAACCGCAGACGACCGCGACCTTGCCGCCGATCATCACATCGGTGCCGCGGTTGATGCCGTCGACCAGGCTGTGGCGAACACCGTAGAGATTGTCGAACTTGGACTTGGTCACCGAATCGTTGACGTTGATCGCCGGGAAGAGCAGTTCGCCCCTCTCCAACATCTGGTAGAGGCGGTTGACGCCGGTGGTCGTCTCCTCGGAGACGCCGCGGACCGCCGGGGCGATCCGGCTGAAGAACCGCGGATCCCGCGCCGCGATGTCGCGCAGACGGTCCAGGAACACCGTCCATTCCTCCGAGTCGTCCTCGGATGCATCTGGAATCGCGCCGGCCTCCTCGAACTCCAGACCCTTGTGCACCAGCATGGTCGCGTCGCCGCCATCGTCGAGGATCAAGTTTGGGCCGGCGCCGTCGGGCCAGACGAAGAGCTGCTCGGTCGCCCACCAGTACTCTTCGAGGGTCTCACCCTTCCAGGCGAAGACGGGAACACCGCGACAGTCGTCTGCGGTGCCGTCTGGTCCCACCACAACCGCCGCAGCGGCGTGGTCCTGGGTGGAGAAGATGTTGCAGCTCACCCAGCGCACGTCCGCACCGAGGGCGGTGAGCGTCTCAATGAGCACCGCTGTCTGCACGGTCATATGCAACGAACCGGCGATCCGCGATCCCGCCAGGGGGGCATCGTCCGCGTACTTGCCGCGCAACGCCATCAAACCCGGCATCTCATGTTCCGCCAAACGGATCTCTTTGCGGCCGAACTCTGCTGAGTCCAGATCCGCGACCTTGTAGTCAGGGGTAAGGGTCACTGCACAACACTCCTAAAGAAAACGACGGGTATCAGCGGGCGGGGGTCGACTGACACCATCTCTGCGCAGCCCGCATGCCCAGCCTACCGGCGCTGGAGCCTACCGGTGCCGTGGCTACCGGCGCCGAGGTCTACCGGCTCTGTGGCCTAGAGCCTACTGGTGCCGTGGCTACCGGCGCCGGGGCCTACCGGTGCTGTGGCCCGGAGTCGGTGCCGGGACCAACCCCGGCGCGGAACACCGTTGCGGTGCCGGCGAGGCTTGCGGGGCCCTCGGATGCCGCCATCCAGGCCGCCGCGCCCCGCCCGAGGGAGTGAGAACCGGCTCGGCTCTCAAGACGGGCATGACCCGAAGTGCACAGGAGGATCGCTGGGCCCGGCTCGATCTCGGCACCGCCGTTCAGATCGATCCTCTGCAAGGAGAACTCTTCGACCGGGCTCCGGTAGCTGACCACACCGTCGACGGCCGACGGCCGCTGAACGTCAACTGTCATCGGGTCGGTTTCAACAATGTCGAGCAGCGTCGCCGCGTCCACGCGTTTGCTCGTCAACCCGGCGCGCACGACATTGTCGGAATTGGCCATCACCTCCACGCCCGTGCCCCGCAGATAGCAGTGCAGGTTGCCCGGTCCGAAGAAGATCGACTCGCCCGGCTGCAGCGTCACCAGATTCAACAGCAGGGCGATCACCACGGCCGGGTCCTGGCGATACCGGCGGCCCAGTTCGCCGACCGTCCGCCGTTCCGGTGCGAACGGCAGCGAGGACCGCGCAGCGCACGCAGCTGTCACAGACCCCACCAGATCCGCCGCGGCCTGTCGATCCAGTCCCAGCAGCCACTCCAGAAGGCCGCCGATGCCGACGGGCGTCGGCTCCGCGGCGAGCCTGGCCCTCATCGGATCAAGAGCATCCGTCGGGATCGTGGCGAGCAGTTCAAGCGTCTCGTTCGGTTCCCGGAATCCGCACAGGGCGCTGAACCCGCTCAGCGCGCAGATCAACTCCGGTTTGTGGCGCCGATCACGGAAACAGCGATTCTCGCCATCGCGGTCGATGCCCAGGGACTCCTCGCGTTCGTATCCGCTTCGGGCCTGCGCGGTCGAGGGATGCGTCTGCAGGGAGAGGGGGGCGTCGGCGGCCAGCACCTTCAACAAGAAAGGAAGTGAACCGAAACGATCTGCCACCGAGTCGCCGAGCGCCGAGCGCCGATCGGCTTCGATGTGTTCATCGAGACGAACACCTGATCCGCGCAACTCCGCCGGACCTGCCCAATGCGCGCCGAACCACACCTCCGCAACGGGCTCACCGGTCGCACGCCGGTCCAGCAGCTCGGGGATCGCGGTCAGTGAACCCCAGTCGTAGTTCTTCAGCGCCCCGTCGATCAGCACCATGGTCGGATCCCAGACTCGTCAGCCGGCTCAATCATGGGCCGGCCGGGAGCCGGCAGCCGCGTGGTCGGCATGATCGTCAAGCCTCGGAGGCCGAGCGGGATTGATCCCGCACCCGGTCGTGACTGAACGAGGCCGTGGTCCGAGCGGCCCGCCCGCGGCCTCGCGGCCCGTGAGCGCAGCGAACAAGAGCGGAAGTCGAGCGCAGCGAACAAGAGCGGGAGACGACAGGTCTCGGCGCACCCACGATGGTCAATCCGCCCACGTTCTCAGGTCGCTTGTGACGTCGGCTGCCACAGCAGTCGTTTGAGGCATTCGACTCAGAAGTCGACTCACCGCGCCGAGCAGTCCCATAGAAGGCATGGCAGCACATCAGTTCCGGGGTCGCCCTTGGGTCCTGGTTCCCCGCCCCCGGTCGCGTCCCATAGAAGGCATGGCAGCACATCAGTTCCGGGAAGTCTTTGCGACCCCGTCCGTCTCGGCTTTGGCGAGCAGGCGGGAATGCTCCTCTGGATCCACATCGCTTGCTTCATCGGGCAGCATCACCGGAATGTCACCCTCATGGATGCGATAGAGCTTCTGAAGCCGGGGGTTGTACAGCACTGATTCGTCGGCGAAATAGAGCAGCGGGCCGTGGTCGATGGGGCAGACCAGAATCTCAAGGAGGCGGATGTCGAGGGTCATGCGTCCCAGTCAACCAGAAAACTCCCCGCACGCAGACAACGGTCAGACGAACAGGGCGAGGACTTCATCGACCCGAACGTCAACCTCGGCTTGAGTGGGAGCCTCGAGGTTGAGACGAAGCAGCGGCTCGGTGTTCGAGGGACGCAGGTTGAACCACCAGTCGCCGCACTCGACGGTCAGCCCGTCCATACGATCCGCCGGGGCCCCGGCGAAGGCGGCGGCAACCTTCTCGATCGCCGCGGCCGGGTCGTCGACCCTGGAGTTGATCTCACCAGAGGCGGCATAACGGTCGAGGGTCGACACAAGATCCGAGAGGCCTGCTGGATGCCGCCCCAACGCCTCGAGCACCACGAGCGCGGCGATCAGCCCACTGTCGGCGCCGAAGTTGTCACGGAAGTAGTAGTGCCCCGAATGCTCTCCACCGAACGCGGCCCCCGTCTCGAGCATCACCTGCTTGATGAACGAATGGCCGACCCGCGTCCGAACGGGTGTCCCACCGCCCTCGGCAATCACCTCGGGCACGGCCTTCGAACAGATCAGATTGTGGACAATCTTCGCGCCCGGTTCACGCTCCAGGACGGAGCGGGCCACCAGCGCAGTGGTCAACGACCCGGACACGGCCCTGGCGTTCTCGTCGACGAGGAACACCCGGTCTGCGTCGCCGTCGAAAGCCAGACCGATGTCCGCACCGTCGCGCAGAACTCTGGACATCAAGTCTCTGCAGTTCTCTGGCTGGATCGGGTCGGCCGGGTGGTTCGGGAACGTGCCGTCGAGTTCGGGATACATGTGGTCGAGTTCAAATGGCAGCCCAGCAAACGCTGCAGGCACCACCAGACCGCCCATTCCGTTGGCCGTGTCGGCCACCACCCGCAGAGGTTTCAGGGCATCGAGGTCGACGAAGGAGCGCACATGGGCGACATATCCAGGCAGCAGATCAAGCTGCGTGAGTCGCCCTCGCGTTCCGACAGGATCGGGGCCCGAAATCGCCATCTGCTTGATCTCAAAAAGTCCCGAGTCAGAGCCGATGGGCGCTGCCTGGGCGAGGCACATCTTGATTCCGTTGTAGCCCGCCGGGTTGTGGGAAGCCGTGAAGACGGCCCCCGGGACTCCCAGACGACCCGACCCGTAGTACAGCATGTCTGTCGCGCACAGCCCCACATCGACGACGTCCACCCCGTGGTCCATCGCCCCCTGCGCGAAGGCGGCCGCCATCTCCTCACCGTCAGGCCGCATGTCGCGCCCCACGAGAATCGAAGTGTCCCCCAGGTTCCGGACGAATCGGGCGAACGCCCCGCCGATGGCTCGGGATCCGTCAGTGTCGAACTGGTCCGGGACGGTGCCGCGAACATCGTAAGCCTTGAAGATCGTGTCGAAGTCTGTGCCCACACAACGAAACTAAACCGCGAAATCCCTTTTGAGGCATTCGACTGCCGGCCGCCCGACAGATTGCTGGGAGTCAGTACTTCTCAGGTACGAAAGTCTGATCCGAGATCGGCGGCCTCACATAGCCCACCGCCGACTGCTTCTCAGGCAGTTCAACATCCTCCCACGGGACCGGTTCGTAGGGGATCTGCGACAGGAGGTGAGAAATGCAGTTCAGTCTGGCCCTCTTCTTGGAGTCGGCGTTGACCACGTACCAGGGGGCCTGCTTGATGTCGGTGTGGGCGAACAGCGTGTCCTTGGCCTTCGAGAAGTCCACCCAGCGCTCTCGGCTCTGCAGATCAACCGGTGACAGTTTCCAGCGCCTCAACGGATCGGAGATGCGACTCTGGAAGCGGGCCTCCTGTACTGCGTCGCTCACCGAGAACCAGTACTTGATCAAGATGATCCCCGAGCGGACCAGCATCCGCTCGAACTCAGGGCAGGACCGCAGGAACTCGCGGTACTCCTCATCGGTACAGAAGCCCATGACCGGCTCGACCAGACCGCGGTTGTACCAGCTGCGGTCGAACAGCACCATCTCCCCCGCCGCCGGCAACGCAGCCACGTAACGCTGGAACCACCACTGGGACTTCTCCCTGTCACTCGGCGTGCCGAGCGCCACGACCCGCACGACCCGGGGGTTGAGCCGTTCGGTGATCCGCTTGATCGCTCCACCCTTGCCAGCGGCGTCACGTCCTTCGAAGACGACAACCACCTTGAGGCCCTTGTGGCGGATCCACCGCTGCAACAGCACCAGTTCCTCCTGCAGGAGGGCCAGCTCGCGGTTGTAGACCTTCGTCTTGATCCTCTTCGGTATCGCGGGTTCCGATTCGAGGGACTCCATCTCTATGGGAGTCCGCTGCTCGTCCATGCTGCCCGAGACTAGCCGAGCACAGGATCGCAGTCTCGGGTGAAGACGGATGAGTTCGGCTCGCCGGCGAAGACTTCGCCGGCGAAGATCTTGTCCGGTGAACTCACCGGCCAGAGCTGAGAGGTCAAGTCGGAGTGAACTCTTCCACTTCCGGCAGTGCAAGGTTGTCCAGTTCCGTCACGCCGAGACCCGACTCGTCGTGCGGCACCGGCACCGCTAAGTCCAACTCGCCGAACAGTCCCTCCAGGACCGACGGATCGTCGAACAAGTCCGGAGCGAACAACTCAGCCAACAACCCCGGACCGAGTCCACCGAAGGAATCGTCACCTTGGGCGAACGGCAGCAAGTCCGGCAGTACCGCACCAGCGCCGAACCCCGGTGCTGGAGAACCGAACTCCCCTGCGTAGCCCCAGCCACCGGGACCTCCGAGCACCACCACAACTACGGGTCCGCTGCCGCCACCAAAGCCGAAGGACCTCCCCCAGACATCGCATTCCGATGAGGAACCCGGTTTGGCGAAGTAATCCTTCTCGGCCCATTCCCAACGTTTGCCCCACTGTTCGCCGTGGCCGAACGAACCCTTACCGTAGCCACGCCCAAAGCCGTCGAGATGATCGGCGAGCTCCGAGGGTTCCACGTATTGCAACCCGTCGTCGTCTGAATCCCGCCGTTTGTAATAGTCATCGTCGTATTCGTAATAGTCATCGTCGTCGTCTGAATCCCGCCGTTCGTAATAGTCATCGTCGTATTCGTAATAGTCATCGTCGTCGGATTCGTCGGTGATGGCGGAGACGGCCCACACCGCGGCAACGACCACCGCCGCGATCAGCAGTGCAGCGAGCACTCCGATCCCGGCCAGCTTGGCCGCTCGATGAGGAGTCAGGTGCTCTCTGTGGTCTGCAGGTGTATCCACAGAGGGCGCGGCAGACTCGCCCGCCTCGACGGCTGACTCGTCTTGATCCGGTGTCCCGGCGTTGTCGCCGTCACCCGTTCCGAGCGCAGGATCAGGCGTCTCCTCGGTGCCTTCTTCGGTGCCTTCTTCATCTGCCATGCGACGAGTCTACCGCTGCCGGGTACTGCCCGCGTCTGCTCAGACGTCTGATCGTCTTGATGTCACGCGCAACCCTGAACCCGTCCTTCAAGGCCCGCACAGTCGAGGAGTCACTGTTGACGACCCTCACCGGAACCTCCGCGACCGTGAATCCACAGCGTTCTGCAAGATGCAGCACTTCGACGTCGAAAGCGAAACCATTGATCCGTCCCGCGCTCATCAGAGTCTTGGCCACATCAGCACGGAACGCCTTGCAACCGCACTGGGTGTCCCGGTAGCGGCCCGACAACACGGTTCGGGCGAAAAGGTTCACCGCCCGGCTCCCCAAGCGACGCAGGCCCGATACGCCGCGGTCAGCGACCGAGGTCTCCGCGTACCGATTGCCGATCACCACCCCGCAACCAGCCTCCACCGCGGTGAGCATTCCCAGCAGCTGGTCCGGCGAGTAAGCCAGATCCGCGTCGGTGAAGGCCACGGTCCGTCCTCTGCTCGCCAGCACACCAGCGCGAACCGCAGCGCCCTTTCCCTGGTTCATCGGCAGTTCGATCACCAGATCGGCGCCGGCGTCTCGGGCCTGTCGGGCCGTGTCGTCGGGTGATCCGTCATCGACGACCACGATCTCCAGATCACCACGGGCTTCCAGAGAAGCCAACTCCCTGCGGATCTCAGAGACTGTCGATGCGATCCGCCGCGCTTCGCAATACGCCGGTACCACCACCGACAGACGCAATTCATCGGTCGTGCCGGCTTCGTCGACAGGTCGCGGCGCCGGATCATCGAGTTCGGTGTTGCGCGTATCATCGACAATCGCCGGCGCCGAAGGCTCTGCCCGCGTCGGCACAGTCAGATCCTGCAACGGAGTGGAGTCACCAGGAGTGGGGGCATCAGCGGGGCGATCCCATTTCCGACGGGTCACCCCGACAGCTAAACCAAGACCGAGCAGGGTCGCGAACAGGCCTGCCCATTGCACGGGCGACCGCGTATAGCTCAAACTCACCGCCGTCTCGGTTGGCACAACCACCATCAGATTGGGCGCCACTCGGAACGGTCCCCGCGCTCCGGACACCTCCCAGTTGGGAAAATAGCTCGCTCTCACCAGCACGGGAGTTCCAACCCGGTCCACGCTGAAACTGATCGAATCGTTGTCGACAGCAAGATCGGAGACCGCCGCTGCCTCGGTGGGTCCCCGCTCGAGCCAATCCGGCAGAGCGGCCGCCAACGCGCGCATCTCCGACACCCGTTCGCCGCTCTGTGCCGCGGCGCCGAAATCGGCGTCCTCCCGGGCCAGATCCTCAAGCGACATACGCGGCCAGTCAGCGGGTCCGTCCGCCGCGATCAGCGGGATCCCCTCGGGGGCCTCCCACGCTGCGACGGCGGGCACCAACCACTCCTCACCCCCCGCATCCAACCCGTCGATCACCACAGGCAACTGCTCGAGGCCGACCGCAGTCTGTTGATCCTTGACCAGAAAGACCACCCAGGGTCCGCTCGCCGCGATCTCCTCGAAGGCCTCGACCTCGCGGGCCTGGGCGATCGCCGGCTCAGACACGGCCAGGTAGTAGCGCACGCCGAGGGTCTCAAGCCCTGCAACGCCCTTGTCGACGTCGAGCCTCGAATACGGAAGGTCGCGCTGGGCCCGTGAGGGACTCGCCGAAAGTTCCGACTGGAGCAGGAAGTGGTAGGGGGTGGTGGCCGACGCCTCGAAATAGAGTCCCTCCATCGAACCGATGCAGCCATCGGTCCAGTGGGGCAGCAACATCGGCGCCATGGTCGTGCCGTACGTTCCAAGACGCTCCCCGTCGAACTCCCAGAGAGACCGCCCACAGCCGAACTCCTCACCAACCCCCGCCATGGTCGACACCAACTCGTTGTACTCCACAGTCCCCGACTTCTGCTCGTATCCCGTGAAGTTGTATCTCACCCAACCAGGGCCCGGGTTGAACTCGGCCGTCGCAAAACCGTTCCATCCCCGGATCGATTCAATCCCGAAGAAACTCGAGAAGCCGTAGAGGGTGGTGACCTCACCGGCCGCGTCGGTCCTCTGAAAGGTCGTGGCGAATGGAACAGACCGAAGCGGGAACGCCAGGGCGATAAGAATCACCACCGCGAACAGGCCCGCGGGAACCGCCGCCCAAACCGCGGGGGCGTTCGCCTCTGAACCGCCGGCATCCCGAGGCGCCGGACGGAGCGTTCGGATCGCGCCCCGGCTGATCTCGGCAACCGCGACACCGGACAACAGATAAACCGACAGGTAGTAGAACGGCAGGATCCGCACGTTCCAGAGCCGGCTCTCGGGAAGCAGCACAAAAGCAACCGCGAAGACCGCCGCAACGATGCTCAGGACGATACCGAGACGGACCCTGCGAACGACACATATGAGAGCCCCGACGACAGCGAGGACCACGAACACCTGCAACGGCAGATCATTGACAAGGAAACCCTGATCGCCGAGACCATCGCCTCGATGCCAAAGCGCCGCCGCGTAACGGCGTTCCTTCCCCCAACCCATGTCGTTGAGGTAGCGGACGTTCCACGCGAACGGCAACACCCAGAACGCCGACAGCAGCCCGGCCAGGGAACCAACGACCGCGATCCAGGAGAATTCGCGTCGCCCGACCCGTAATGCCAGCAACGCGAACAACGCGACGATCGCAAAGAACGCTGCAAACAAATGAAGCAGGCCAGTCAAAGCCAGCAGCACCGCAGCGACGCTGCGTCCTCTTCCACTGCCCAACCCTCGCGACGCAAAACCGATAAACAGCAGAGCAACCGGCAGCGCCAGGCTGTAGGCGAACTCGCCGGCCATCGTCGACATCAGATTCCCGCCGTAGATGTTGAATGAACGGTCGAAAATGAACGGCAGGGTCATCAGCGCCAACAGCGCGGGACCAGGAAAGGCCAAACCGCCCAGACGGCCCGCAAAGTATGCCGACAACGGCAGAAGGACGACTCCTGCGATCACCACCAGTTTGATGGCGACGCCGTAGGGAGTCGGAACTGTCAGAACCGTGGCTGTGACCGCAGCGGCTGTGGCCGCGGCCCGCCACTGCTCGGCCGAGGCGGCGCTGGACCACACGAGCGCACCGACCGCTGCCGGCGCCAACAGTGCAGCGATCGCAAGATCAACGGATGCGTCGTTGAACGTGAAGGGTTCCAGCGGCGACCAACCCGACCAGTCCGTGACGAAGACACGGCCGTCGGCAACCGATCCGAACAATACACTGCCAACACCGGATCCGAGCGCCACAATCAACCTCGAGCTCTGCTCGGACCAGAACCTGCCGGCAACGACGAACACCGCAACCACGACCCCGAACGCCGAGAGCAGGTCGATCGGGATGTCAAGCCCGACGTTGACCATCACTATCAGCAACGAAGGAACGACCATGTAGAACGTGAAGGCCGGAAATCCCGCATACCAGTCAGGCGACCATCCCGTCAGCCGGAAATCAGGCAACAGTTCGTCACGCAGGTAAGCCGGTGACCAGACATGGGCACCCAGGTCTCCACCGGTCGGGGTCGTGTCGGTGAACCACAACCAAGGCGACACGTTCCAGACGACGAACAAAGTGACGCCGACTACAACCGCGGCGGTGAATGCTGCTTGAACATTGAGCGACTGCTCGGCAATCGACCAATGCCGAACCAGCCATCGTGGTTTGAACCATCGTCGAGACTCAGACAGCCGTCGGGTTGGAGAAGGACTGTCGGAATCCGGATTCATGGCGCTTCATTGTGCCATCTGCTTCGCCCGTTTCGCTTCCGCTCACGGCCGCTCAGGCCACGGCCCCGCTTCGCTCGTCCTCTAGGCGAGTCGGCTCAGCAAGACGATCACACTGGTCAGGTTGAAACCCACGTGGATCCACACCGCGGTGCCGAGTCGGCCTGTCACCTGAAACGCCACCGCGGCAACGATGCCGACCGCCAGCAGACCGGGAAACTGAAGAAGCTGAAAATGCGACGCTGCAAACAACGTCGACGACCCGAAAACCGCAAGCGCGGTTCCCAACCGACCATGACGGGCCAGCGACTCGGCCAAACCCCTGTGCAGGAGGCCTCGATACAAGAACTCCTCGGCAATCGGTGCACCCACCACGGTAAGCACGACCAGAGCCATGACTCCCAGCGTCGAATTCGCTGACGCAACAAGATTTCGTGCCGGAGCTTCAAGAGCCTCACTGTCAATGAACCGAAGCAGCGGCAGGTAGAGCAGGGGGAGGAGCAGAACCTGGGCGGCTGTCCCTACGGCGAGACCAACGCCGACGTCGCGTCCAGTCATGCCCCAGCCGAGATCTCGTCGCAGATCCAGTTTCTTCGAGCGGGACGCGAGCAGCGGCACTCCGATCAGGCATGCCCACAAAGGCACGGTCAGCAGCGCATACGCCACAAGCGGTATGCGCTGGTGATCAAGAGGAACCTCGGCTGCCGTCTGCCCGGCGACTCGACCAAAATCGTCACCGAGGCCCGAAGGAACGTCGAACTGCCAACCCGCAGCGCTGACGACCAGTCCGCCTACCAACGACGACACCACGATCCCTACCGGAATCGCAACAAGGGCCAACACCACCCGACGGCCGGGCGTCGGTATTGAATCCGACACAGCGGACCCTACCCAGCCCGACGAAATCGGTGCGACCCTTCGTCCAAAGCGTCGGCATTCATTGTGTTCGCATCCATTCGCGGCAAAGATGCCGCTCCGGTACGCCGATCGGTCAGACCCCATCCGCGGGGTGGTCGCGTCCGATCGGCGTGGGCCGTGCACAGATCGTGGTTGGCCGGCGAATCCTCTGCATGCAGATCATCAATCCAGACCATTCGTTGCGCATAGACGAAGGAGAGCGTTGCAGCAGCATTTCGGTGACAACCCGGTCGAGCACAACGACGATTCACGTTGGGCACCGTACTCTCCGGACGCGAGCAAGACAGGGATATCGGGCAGCGGGGTCTACGCTTGACACATGGCGTCCAACCAACAACCACCTCCTCCTCCTCCTCCTCCGCTATCGGACGACCGCGAAAAACCCGAAGGCAAGAGCGGCGCTCGACGCGACAGTCCAAGCTGGTCGCGCTACATCCTCTGGACAGCCATCGGCACACTGCTCACGGTGATGCTGGTCAACTACCTGACTGGCGGCGACTCGAGGGAGCAGGTCACGTACTCCAACTTCTTGGAGCGCGTCGGTCAGGGTGAAGTGGAAGAAGCCAAGTACGACAACAACGACGGGGGTATCACCTTCCAGACCGAGGACGGAGACTTCGAGACCACCGGCCCCACTCCCTTGCCCGACGCTGACCATGACTTGATCGGCGAAGAGACCAAGCTCGAGTTCGTCACACCCAAACCGAACTTCTTCACGTCGATCTTCCCGATACTGCTCCCGGTACTGCTGCTCATCGGCTTCTTCTTCTGGATGCAACGAAGAGCGCAGGGACAGTTGGGCAACATCATGTCGGTTGGTCGCAGCAAAGCCAAGACCTATGCAACTGAACGTCCCGGGACCACCTTTGATGATGTGGCTGGTTACGACGGTGTCAAACAGGAGATCACCGAGATCGTCGAGTTCCTCAAACACCCCGGGCTTTTCGCGGAGATCGGCGCGCGGGTTCCCAAAGGAGTGATGCTTGTAGGCCCCCCGGGCACCGGCAAAACCCTCATCGCCAAAGCTGTGGCGGGCGAAGCGGGCGTTCCCTTTCTTTCGGTCACCGGCTCAGACTTCATGGAGATGTTCGTAGGAGTCGGCGCCAGCCGCGTGCGCGACCTTTTCGAATCCGCCCGCAAGATGGGCAAAGCAATCATCTTCATTGACGAGATCGACTCCATCGGACGCAAACGCGGCGCTGGGCTTGGCGGCGGCCATGACGAACGCGAACAAACCCTCAACCAAATGCTGGCAGAAATGGACGGTTTCGAACCAACCGACGGAATCGTGATGATGGCAGCCACCAACCGGCCCGACATTCTAGATCCAGCGTTGTTGCGGCCAGGTCGCTTTGATCGACAAGTGGTCGTAGCGCTGCCCGAACTCGAAGATCGCAAGAAGATCCTCGCGGTCCATCTAAAAGGGAAACGCACCAGCGACGATGTCGACGTCGACCTGATCGCCAGAGGAGCCCCCGGCATGAGCGGCGCCGACCTCGCCAACCTGGTCAACGAGGCAGCCCTGTTCGCCGTTCGTCGCGGTCGCGACCAGATCGACGCCGGCGACTTCGACTCCGCGCGTGACCGCGTGATCCTCGGAATCGAACGATTGTCGGTAGCTCAGAGCCCAGAGAATCTGGAGCGCACGGCTTACCACGAAGCCGGCCACGCATTGTGCGCGGCCGTGCAGCACAACCACGATCCTGTTCACAAGGTCACGATAATTCCCACTGGTATGGCCCTCGGTGTGACCATGACTCTCCCCACAGAGGATCGTCACACTCTCGACAAAGCCGAAGCTGAAGCTCGAATGGTCATGGCAATGGGCGGAAGAGTCGCAGAATCCCTGGTGTTCGATGAATTCTCCTCAGGAGCTGCCAACGATCTCGCTCAAGCAACCAGCATCGCCCGCTTGATGGTTACGGAATGGGGTATGAGTTCAGCAGTCGGACCCATGTCCTTGTCCGACGGTGGGCCGGTCTTTCTCGGCGCCGACATGATGCAGTCGAAAAACTATTCACCCGACACCGCGAAACTCGTCGACACTGAGATCCGCCGGATCCTCACCGAGTCCGAGGATCGCTGCCGTGAACTCCTCGACCATTATCGGAATGGTCTCGACCTGGTCGCCCGTGCCCTGCTTGAACACGAGACCATCTCGGGTGACGAAGTGGAGCGGCTGATCGCATTGTCCCGTTCAGGGCCGGTCACCGAAACCGACTCGTATGCGAAGGGTGCGGGAGCGCAACAGCCGGTCCCGGCTGAAGTGACTGTTTCTGACGACTCCTGACCGATTCTCGGCATGGATCGCCTGCTTCTTGTCTTCGGCGGGATTGCCGTCGCAGTGCTCGTCGCGGCTTTGTTGAGTCGACGACAACGGCCGGTTCCAGCATCGAACACCCACCACATTCCCCGGCACCTCAACCGAGAAGACTTCAAAGACGCTTCTCGGCCATGGCTCGTTGCAGTGTTCACTGCGTCGACGTGCGCGACTTGTTCTGAAGTAATGGAGCGAGCCGGGCATTTGGCGAGCAGTCAGGTATCTGTTCAGGAGTTGGAACTGGACATCGACGGGAGCTTGCATGAACGCTACGGCATCGACGCCGTTCCCATGCTGCTCATAGCAGACGGGTCCGGCGCCGTACAGCGGGCGTTTCTGGGCCCAGTGAACACAACGGACCTTTGGGCTTCATTAGCAGAACTTCGAGAACCAGGCAGCGCGGGGAGTGGTAGCGACCCGGGAGGAACCGTTTCCGGCCCTGATTGAGCCAGAGGGTTCTCACGGAACTGTTGCGGGCAAGGATTCTGCGGCCACCACACCGGGGAGCAGCTGATGCTGGGACACACCGCTCAGATCCCGACTCACTACCACAGGCGAACCAGACACGACTTCCACGATCGGACGTTCCGCACCCAGTTCCGAAGCGCTGATCGAAACACGCTGCAACGGAGCAATCTCTATCTCAGTAATCAACTTGCGGTCCTGACCGTCAAGAACCGCCAAATCAGCAATGGCGACCGATCCGGGTGAAGGGTTGAGGATCCCGATTCGGTGCGACCCGCTGCCCAATGGAGCCAACCACCTCGTCGAACTCACATCCAGGCCGGTCGTGGCAGCCACCGAGACCTCACCTCCCCCGTCATCCTGGTCTTCGATCGACAAGGCTCTGCTCTCATGCATGACGGCTATGGGGAGACCCGTCAACGACCGAGCAGTAATGCTGTACGAAGCCAGTCCTGCGAGCCTGCTCAATTCTCCCAGATGAATCTGACTCAAAGCCCCGGGACGGATGGTCAACTCGATGGGGTCGTACTGCAACTCGGCGTCTGCGATTATCTCCAGATCAACCTCGGCGGTCTGGTCAGCCGACGGATTGACCACGCTCACCACATCGTCGCGATCGCTGCTGTTCAGGTCCAACAGATGCCACACCGGGGCTGTCGTAGACGCCAGCGGCGTTACTGACAACCCGACAGGCTCACCATGGTCTGCTAGCGACTCCAGACCCAGGGACTGCACCCGCGAAGCGGCTATCTGACCGACGACGACATCAATCACCGCACTCACCCGGCCGGCAGCAGGCACCTCCATGTTGACGTTGAGGGCAACGACACGGCGAGCTGGAACCACTACGCCGTTGAGAGTGTCGACCCCCACATCAGAGTTGAAGCGAACGTTGAGGACCGCGTCGTGAGGGAAGGGATTGAGCAGCAGCAAGACCATCTCCTCACCCCGGGTCGCGAACCGCGTCGCGCCCGAGGCAACCACCCAAAGGTCTGATGTTCGAGAGTGGCACAGTGCCCGATCGGTGGTTCGGGCTACACCCAGATAGGTCTGCTCCACGATTACGTCGGGGGAGTCGACCTCGACAACGGCAGCCATCCAAGCTGAGTCGGTCACAAGGTCAGACAATCGCACGCGGGTCCGTCGACCTGCTTCGATCATCACCACTGCATCGGTGGGCGCAATCCCGGGACCGCTGCGGATTCCGGACACGATGGCCTGCGCAGGTTCGACGGAGGCGTTGACGATCTCCAAAGACACGTCTGCCCGTCCTCCGGGTGACGACCCGCCGGGGCAGAACCAGGTGCTGATTTCTGGCGACGAGACTGGGATCGAATAAGCCTCGGGAACGACAAGTTGTTGAATGTCCCGGTCGAAGCTTCCTGAAACGCCGATTCGACCAAGCACTCCAGACCCGTCGAGCAGCAACGCTGCAGCGAGAACACCAACGAGCAGCAGCCCAACGAAGGCTCGTGGCAATCTCACCTCCTGCGTCCGATCACGGGACGCACCGCTGCCACGCCGATCAACAGCATGAATGCAAGCACCTGCACAGCCAGCACCCATCGCCTCCATGGCGCTGTCATGTAAGTCAGTTCACCGGTGCCACCGCTTTCAGGAAGGAACGCGGTCCCATATCCGAGCGAGTGCCGCTGTGATGCTCGGGAACCATCGACAGAGAAAGTCCAGGACGTGTCCGCGGTTTGTGCCAAGAACACTTCAGCGCCATCGGGGATCGAACCAGAGGCCTTGTCGCCGCTACCCGACATGACCCCTGCGGTTCCCGATATGGGCGAAGCAGCCAAATCAGATATTGCGTTGACTTCATCGTCGAAACCCGTGGTGGCAGCGGCGCGAACCGACGTCCATTCAGTGTTGGCGTACAACTCGACTGCGCTGTTGATCCCCTCGAGACGCCTCAGGTCGAGTTGAGAAGCAACAGCGTCCTTCATGCCCGCTGGTATGGCAAGCGTGTCATCCGGGTCGCTGAATGGAGCCGGGGCGAGTCGATCCAACAAGACGATGTAACGAATCCCGAGCCCCCCGAGTTCCCTTCCGAGTCGGATGGTCTCACCTTGCAGAGCGCGCAACACAGATTTTCTCACCAACTGCGCCGATCCGGAGTCGATTGCGGGAAGTCGATCAGACAGTCTCGGAGGCCCGTCGATGGACGCAACCCAGGCCAGATCAGCAACCAGCGGGCGGCCATCAGCCAAGATGTTCTCGGGCGCCCCTATCCACAGCACCCGATAACTTCCGTCTCTGAGTGGATCAGCGAACGGAAGCGCGCCTTCGTAGTCTCCACGAGGCATCTCCCAACGCCCGGACTCTGCTAAAGCCAGCCCGGGGATCGAACCGACCATTGCGGCCACGACGGCCACCGGCAGCAACGCTTGACGCCAGCCGAATCCAGCCGCCGGCAGATCGTGTTCAAACGCCACTACCGCGACACCGCAAGTCAGCGCCACGCCTGCTGCCGCCGCCGCCAGTACCACACCGTTGTCCGGCATGCCGAACGGCAACCAACCCAAAGCCGCAACCCACGTCAAACCCCAACTGGCAATCGCCACGGACCAGCCGCGAACAGCCAGAGCAAACCGCCAGGAACGCCCGATTATCATCGGGATGACCATTAAAATCCCGAATGCCCAAATAAACATGCCCGGTGCGCTCGGTCCAATATTGAAGCTGACGACATCGCTCAGCGATATTGCAGAAGCCGAACCGTCACGCCCTCCACTCAGAGGTTCCCAAGTCGCTCCGACAGTGATCAGGTCCACAACGAATGGCAGCGCAAGCACGGCCGCTACCGGTATTGCCACCAATACGCAGACAAACATGCGCAAGGTTCCAGTGAAGTCGACGTTGAGGGTCGCCGCGATCAACAAACCGACAACCATCGGTACCGTGAGCAGTGCCGCTGAAAGATCGAACAGCGCGGTCGCTCCGACAGCAGCACCAATGCCGGCGCCGAGTCGGAACGCAGAATGCCAGGTGTCGTCTGAAGAGCGCGTTGACCATGCCGACTGCGCGCTCAACAGCGCCGTGAGCAACCAGGGCGCCAGCGAATAGGCATATACGCCTCCGATACTCGCGCTCGCGACCGCAGCCCAAGGCAGCGGAATCACCGCGTACACGAACAAGGAACCAAGTTGGGCCCGCCTAGAGCCGGTGAGTCGAAGCATCCGCCAAGCTCCAAGCAAACCCACCACAATCGGCATCAGCACCCACAGAGTGCGCACCAAACCCACCGCACCACCCGAAAGGATCGACAACAGACCGAGCAGACCCACAGCGCTCGTCGCAGCAGATGTACTCCCCATGTCGCGTTCGCGCCATCCGCTCCACCACTCACCGATCATTTCTGAACCCGGTCCACCGAACGGCAGGTAGTCGCCGATCGCGGGAATGCCGTCGGCAATCAGCGATCTTGAGCCGAACAGCACGAACAGTGCAACCAGCGCGCACACAACTGCTGAGATTCGTGCCGTGCCTGTACGCATCACCGACGCAAACTCATGACCGGCTGCATACGCCCTGCCTGAACCGACCCGCCCTCTCATCGCGGCACTCAGTCGCACGCTGCCGCTTTGCTGCAGTGCGCGAACATCGGCGCAGCGGGTCCGCCTGAGTTGCCGCAACGCCTTGCGCCGCCCGCGAACCTCCCCTATTCGAAGCAGATTCCAGAGCCAAGCCCCCCAGATGTTGCGGATCTGGCCGAACCGCCGACCGAACAATGCGACCACCGACTCTCCAGCCGAGAACACCAGCGCCAGAGCCAGCAGGCAACACAGCGACGGACGACTCGATGTGACCATCACGATGCGCAGTTGGTGACGGGCGCGAAGACGGCCACCGTCTATTCCTGCACGCGTCGACAGCGCCGAGCGGTGCCGCACCCTGGAGTCGGGCACCGAGACCACCCGAGCTCCCGCAAGTTGCGCCCTGAAGCAGAGGTCGACGTCTTCGCAGTGGTAGGGCATCTCGGGATCAAAGCCTTCGAGGCTCCGAAACAGATCCGTGCGGATCAGAATGCACGCTGAGGGCACCGCAAAGACGTCTCCGGCAGAGACGTACTGTCCCTGGTCGATCTCACCTGGTTCGACGACGTCGGCTGCCACGGCGAGACGGTCAACAACGTAGGCAACGTGTTGCAAGCGTTCGGGGTCGTCCCAGTCGACCAGTTTCGGACCGACAATTCCCGCGTTGGAACGTAACGACTCAACCACGAGCAGCCGCGCCGCGTCCGGTTCCAAGGCGACGTCGTCGTGGCAGATCATCAAGAAGACAGGGTCGACATGCGTGTCGAGCAGCGCATTCGCGGCGGCCGAGAAGCCGTCGGTGTCGGAGGCGTCGAGTACCGAGGCCTCCGGCAGAAGAGCCTCCACACGAGCGGCCATGGAGGGGTCGCCCGCGGCGTCGACCACCATGACCTCGAGACGGGGATAGTCCTGTGCAGCGAGGCTCTCCAAAGTGTCTTCGAACCAGTCACCGGGGGCGTGGGCGACGATCACCGCAAGGACCGACGGGGTCGTGTCCCGCGCGCCCGAGGTCGAGGCCTCGGAGCCGGACTCGGCCCCGGTCGCCTGGTCACTGCTCAGCAGAGATTGGTCCGTACTGTCTGCCACAATCGACCGAGGTTACCGCCACTGGCGCTCCGGCGGGTGACGGCTCCAGTCGCATCTCGCAAGCCGAGACGGGCGCTCAAGAACTTGCCTCGTGTCGAAGCCTCTTGTTCAAACTCTGGCGAACCAGGTCCTGCGCGGACTTGGCGCTGAGATCGTTGATCTCCTGTTGTGCTCTGATGCCTCATTGGTCAAACGTACTTGTCCGACACGGGCCTGGTGCTGTTGAGCAGCTCAGTCGGCGTTGCCGGCGCAGAACGTGCACGGATCCCACACAGCGGGGGTCGCGGGCTATGTTGCCGCGGTACCGAAGACAGCGCCTTCGAGTGCGCTGATCCGTTCCCCGTGGCTCAGCATGTGCTCGAGCTTGACACCGTGCTCGGCTTGGGTCGCCGCTATCGCCGCGACGCTCGCTGCCAAAGAGCCGACTCTCTCCTCGAGCTTGTCGATCCTCGTGTTCACCTGAACACCCAGGTTGTGGATTTCTGCGCGCACGCCTTGGATCTCTGCGCGCACGCCTTGGATCTCTGCGCGCACGCTGTGGATGAAGTAGATGAACAGGCCGAGTACCGCTGCTCCTAAAACACTGATGATCGTTGCGATCACGGTTGACTCCATTGTCGTCCTTTCGTGAACCCTAACACGCCCCCGCCAAGGCGGCCATATCAGGACCGGTTGTGATTATCTTACATACTATTCTGTTCTCTGTGGATCCACTACAGTATTTTCTGCGGTCGGCATCACCGCATCACCAACCGGCCGACCATATTGAGGGCCGCCATGTTGAGAGCAGGGCCGGCCGGGCGTAGAGTCTACGGCGATGCGCGGTCGAGCGGTGAACAACAGCGGTGGACCGACCGCTGCGAGCGCCGCGGCCCGAGGCCCGGTATGCGTGCGCTGGTGACCGGCGCCAACGGTTTCGTGGGGCTTCATCTCGTCGCCCACCTCGCCTCGTGCGGCGACGAGGTAGTCGAGTCCGACACCGACGTCGTCGACCGCGAGGCGATCATCGCCACGGTCACCGAGGCGAGACCCGACGTCGTGTACCACCTCGCCGCACAGGCCGACGTGGGCGGCTCGTGGGACTCCCCCGTCGAGACGCTGCGAGTCAACGTGGAGGGCACGCTCAACGTCTGTGACGCTGCCCGGTTCGCCGGCGCGCAACGTGTGCTGGGGATCACCAGCGCAGACGTGTACGGCCATGTCGACCAGACCGGTCCCGCAGGCGCACCGCTCGACGAGACGACGCCGTTGCGCCCGCTCAGCCCCTACGCGGCGAGCAAGGCAGCCGCAGAGTACATATATCTGCAGGCCGGGCTGGGCCACGGGCTCAACGTCGTTCTGGCGCGCAGTTTCAACCATCTCGGCCCGGGGCAGTCCGACCGTTTCGTCGCTTCAGCCATCGCCGGCCGGATCGCGGCCAACGAACGCAACGGCAACACCACCGTGTCGATCGGCAATCTCGAAGCCCGCCGCGACTTCACCGACGTCCGAGACGTCGTAAGGGCGTACCGGCTGCTGATCGAACACGGCACTGTTGGCGACGCATACCATGTCTGCTCCGGCAGGGACCGTTCAATCCGAGAGATCGCCGAACAACTCGTAGGCTTGGCGGCATTCCCCATGACCCTCGAACCAGACCCTGAACTGCGCAGACCCGTCGACCTGAAGGTACTGCGCGGCGACAACACCAAGATCCGCACCCGAACCGGTTGGGAGCCACAGATCCCGATCGAGACGACCCTGTCCGACCTGCTCGAGTTCTGGCGCCGCAACCCCGACGGCGTCGAGACCCCCCAACCCCGCTGAGACGAGGACCACCGTGGCTGAACGCGCGCTAATCACAGGAATCACCGGCCAGGACGGCTCATACCTGGCCGAACTGCTCCTCGCCAAGGGCTACGACGTGATCGGCATGGTGCGCCGCTCGAGCACCGTCAACTTCGAGCGCATCGCCCACATCCAGGACCAGGTGCGCTTCGCACCCGGCGACCTGCTCGACGAAGTGTCGATGATCGAGATCCTGAGAACCTACCGCCCGGCTGAGATCTACAATCTCGCAGCCCAGTCGTTCGTGCAGACCTCCTTCGGCCAGCCGGTGCTGACCGGTGAGACGACGGCTCTGGGGGTGACCCGCCTGCTCGACGCGGTCCGGCTCGTAGATCCGGAGATCAAGTTCTACCAGGCCAGCTCATCGGAGATGTTCGGCAAGGTCCAAGAGGTCCCGCAGACCGAGACGACGCCGTTCCATCCGCGCAGTCCCTACGGGGTGGCCAAGGTGTACGGGCACTGGATCACCGTCAACTACCGCGAGAGCTACGGCCTGCACGCCACCTCCGGGATCCTCTTCAACCATGAGAGCCCCCGCCGCGGGATGGAGTTCGTGACCCGCAAGATCAGCCATGCCGTAGCACGGATCAAGCTCGGACTCGCCGACGAACTGCGCCTCGGGAACCTCGACGCCAAACGGGACTGGGGGTTCGCGGCCGACTACGTGGACGCCATGTGGCGAATGCTGCAACGCGACGAGCCTGAGGACTACGTGATCTGCACAGGGGAGACGCACTCGGTTCGTGAGTTCTGTCAACTCGCCTTCGATCACGTCGGTCTGAGTTGGGAGGACCATGTCGTGATCGACGAGTCCTTCATGCGGCCCGCTGAGGTCGACCTGCTCGTGGGCGACGCCTCGAAGGCAAAGACCGACCTCGACTGGACGCCTCAGACGTCGTTCGGCGACCTCGTACGGCTCATGGTCGACGCCGACCTCGACCTGCTCGAGGGTCGCCTTCGGGGACTGGCTTGAGACGCGGGGACTGGCTTGAGACACGGGGACTGGCTTGAGACACGGGGACTGGCTTGAGACACACTGTTCTCGCCGGAGGGGTCGGCGCGGCACGATATCTGCAGGGTGCCGTCGAGGCTTTCGATCCCGCTGACGTCACCGCTGTGGTCAACGTCGCCGACGACGTGACGCTCCACGGACTGCGCGTCTGCCCCGACCTCGACACCTGCACCTACACCCTCGCCGGGGCGATCGACCCCCAGAGGGGCTGGGGCCTCGTCAACGAGAGTTTCAAGGCGATGGCCGCGCTCAGGCGCTACGGAGGCCTCGACTGGTTCTCGCTCGGCGATCAGGACCTCGGAACACACCTCTACCGCACCCAGCGACTGGCAGAAGGCGCCACCCTGACCGAAGTGACCGCAGAAATATGCGAAGCCTGGGGAGTAGGAGCAACGCTCGTGCCCGTGAGCGACGACCCGGTCGAGACCAGAGTCACGCTCGCGACCGGCGAAGAGATCGGTTTCCAGGAGTATTTCGTCCGTCTGGCCCACAGCGTGGAAATCTCCTCTCTGCGTTTCGTCGGTGCAGAACAGGCGGAGCCCGCAGCTGAGGCTCTCAGGGCGATCGAGTCGGCGGAGACGCTGGTGATCGCGCCGAGCAACCCGGCAGTGTCGATTCAGCCGTTGCTCGCCGTGGGAGGGATTGAGGCCGCCGTGCGCGCCCGCCGCTCCCGGAATGTCGCCGTCTCGCCGATAGTCGGCGGGAGGGCGCTGAAGGGTCCCGCCGACAGGATGCTGCGCGAACTGGGCGAACAGGCGACCGTGGTCGGTGTGGCTCGCCGCTACCAGGGATTGGCTGCAACGATGGTGATCGACGAGACCGACTCCGAGTCCGCAGGCGAGATCGAGGATCTGGGGATGCGGGTGGTTGCGGTACCGACCGTGATGTCGGAACCGGGTGTGGCGCGGGCCCTGGCCGAGACCTGCCACCAGGCGGGAGCAACGCGGTGAGCGCGCTGGAGATCTTCGCGGTGACCGGCATCGGCGAGGTTCGCCCCGGCGACGACCTGGCCTCTTTGATACTCGACGCAGACGCCGATCTGAAGGACCGCGACTGCCTGGTGATCACCCAGAAGGTCGTCTCCAAGGCTGAGAACCGGCTCGTCGAGGTCGACCCCGACGATCCGCTGTCGCACAAGCCGCTGGTGGAGCGTGAATCGGTGCGGGTGCTGAGACGACGAGGCGATCTGATAGTCAGCGAGACGAGCCACGGGTTCGTGTGTGCCAATGCCGGGATCGACCTGTCGAACGTCGAGCGGGGCCAGGCTGCCCTGTTGCCGATTGACAGCGACCGCTCGGCACGCGGGATCCGCGACAGACTGAAGGCCCGCGCCGGCGTGGACGTGGGCGTGGTGGTGAGCGACACCTTCGGGCGCCCCTGGCGGCGCGGCGTGACCGACGTCGCCATCGGCTGTGCGGGCATCGCGGCCGTCGTCGACCTCCGCGGATCGACCGACACTTTCGGGCGTGAACTGATGGTGACCGAAGTCGCCGCGGCCGACGAGATCGCGGCAGCCGCTGATCTGGTGATGGGCAAGGCCGAAGGGATCGCCGCGGCCGTCGTTCGAGGGCTCCGCGAGGAGTGGTTCAGGCCCGGCAGCGTGGTCGGCGAGATCGTCCGCTCCCCCGCCGAAGACCTGTTCCGCTGACTGCGTCGACCCGTTGTTGGCACGAGATCATGCTTGGGATCTGCGGCGCCACTCGTGTCTACGGGGTCAGTCGCTCTGACGGGGACCCGCCAAGGCCGTACGCCAGTCGGGTCTGAGGGTTGGGGAGAACCCTCTGTCGACCTCAGCCCGGTGCGTGAATCCTACAGCAGCGCCTGTTGACGAGAGGTGGCGGCGGCGGCGCTCACTTGGAGGTTGGGCCAGGCGGTGATGAGTGTGTTGTAGGCGCCGGCTTCTGTGGTCCAGCGGTTGTCGTTGGCTTTGGCGTACAGCACGTAGGCGAGTTGACGGGCCCTGTCGGCGTTGCCGCCGAGGGTGTGCAACAGCTCAGCGGCTTCTGACTCTGATCTCTCCAACGCAGCGACCAGGTACTGCAACACCTCCCAGACCGTGAGACGGGGGTCGTCTACCGGTGACCAGTCCGGGGCCAGATCACCGCGTTCGAAGAGACGGAACTCGCCTTGGCGCGCCTCGCCGATACCAGAGGTTTCGATACCGGCCAGCGACGTGTTCTTGGCCCGGGCGACGCTGTCGGCGTCTCCTGAGGGTCCGGGGTCGTAGCCGTGCTGTGAGAACCAGGCGAGCGCGAACCGTGTGTCGGTGTCGAGCTCTGCTTCCTCCCCGTCGAGGATCTCACCGAGCACGTCGTTGATGATCCGCAACGCCACCGACACAGACATAGACGACCCGTCAGCCTCCACCACCCTGGCGTACCGCGAGAACACCCTGATCCCAGGCCCGATAGTGGACTGGGCCATATCCACCGGCGCGACATTGCCCGACTGCAACAACCGCACGGCTTCGGGCAGTTCGTTGCGAAGCGCAGCGATGAACTCTCCGCGTGTGGCCAGCGAAGCCGACACTGCTCGGGGACGGCACGCCAACACGATCGACGACGCCAACGCGTTGCTCTTCGACGCCACCAAACGATTACCCAACTCGGTGCGCATCGGCCAAGTGGCGTTGACCTGCAGACCCGCATCCAACACCGCTTGCAGGAACGTGTCCCAACCAGTCGTGCGAACCTCGCCGTCCTTCGATTCGGTCGCCTTATAGGCGTAATAGATCGTCGCCGGAACCTCGCTTGGCTGGCTGTGAGCGACCTGAGCCATGAACTCCGCCATACCAGACTCGAAATGCTCCTCAGCCTGCTCCTTTGAACCGGCGCGGTAACGGTTCGCGATCAACTCCTCCGCCTTCGGCGTCAGCAGCGTCGAACACTCAACCGGCCACACATCACCAACATTGCGCCGCAACCACACATAGAAGAAATCAGACAGATCCGCATAGGAGATGTTGTCGTAATACGGCGGATCAGTCGACAACACAGCACCCGAACACTCCAGCACCCGTGCCCTCGCATCCCGCTGAACAGCCTCACCTACAGAGAAAGCAGGCAAATGAGAAACCGACTTCACAACCCAACCAACCATCGCCATCCAATTCCCAGAAGAACCCGAAAACGGATTAGCCTCCGCGAAATCCCAAGACATCGGAATCGCCTGACGACCAAAAGTATTCCGAATCTTCACGTAACCGCTGTCCCAAGTGCAGATCGTGGAATTTCGATCGACGAGACGATCGATTGCGAACGCCAGATAGGTCACAACAGCGTCCGCGTACGCGACAGCACCATGTCCACCGTCGCGTAGCCGTGTCTGGTCGTCGGCCAGACCGGCCGCCGTAGCATCCGCCAGAATCCCTTCTCTCACCTCACCCAGCAGATCCGAAAACGTCGTCAACGCCACCAACTGCCGCGCCGAGAACAACTTCCACCACTCATCCAACCCGTATATCGTGACCCAGATGTTGCGTGGGTCTAAACCCACGCCACTCTCTGGTAGCCATTGGGGCAATTCAACGATCGCAGCATCCGCGTCGACCGAACCGACCGAACAGTACTGCCGCCCGCGTTCTCCTTCGGCAACTACCGCTATCAACTGCTGGCCCATGCGTCCGGCGCGGCTCTCAGATTTGATGTAGTCCCCTGGAATGGCTGAACCGGTCGCTAGACACGTCCCGTTGCCTCGGTTGACGGTCCGCTCATGTGCTGGTTCGTCGCCTTGACGGATCTCATAGCTGATCGTCTGGGTCTGGCGGTCGATGATCGGCTCGACCCAGACTTTGGGTTTACCTGGTCTGTTGGCGAGCGTCCATGACGCCACCAAAGGGACGTGACCCGACCAAGAAGGATCAGGCGAGGTCACGGTCCGCGCCCATATCCAGGCGATCGGCGTGAGCTTCTCCCCGTCGGGACCCGTGGCATCTGGGTAGAGATGCCCGATCCGGTCTTGTGCTTCGTCACGCATCCACTGGCCGTAGGCTTCCACATCAGCAGCCAGTCCCTGTGCCCGCTCCCAAGTGTTCAGGGTCTTCTCGATGCTGGGATGAACCGGTTCCATCCCCGCGAACTTCGGCGGGATCTCGATCATCGCCTTGTTGATCAACACTGCCACCGGGTTCAGATCCCCCGCCAACGCGGTGAGCCCGAGCCGCTGCGCCTCCAGTGGAATCGCCCCGCCTCCGGCGAACGGGTCAAGGACCGGTGGCGGACCGTCCGGGAAGCACCGGTCGATCTCCGCTTTCGCTTCCGCCAACACGACAGGATCATTGGAGTTCTCCCACACCACCAGCCGCTCAAGGATCCCGAACAGGCGCTGCCGCTCCGTGTCCTGCTCCTCGGGCGTCAACGAATCGTCACCGGACGGATCATCCACCAACGACGCCCAGATCACCGCCCGAGTCGCAGCCAACGGCCGACGAGCCCACCACAAATGCAAAGTCGAAGGATGCCCATGCCGAATCGACTTCTCCCTCGACGCCGCCGCATTGACCGCCGCCAACGGCAAAGCCACCTCAATCAACTTCGGCCGCACTCCATCCACAACCGCTCACCCTACCCACAAATCCGCCGACGATGCCCGACCGAGTTCATCTGCCGTCCAGCCGCTGAGATAAGCCCAACATGGAGCATCGACCATGACATAAATCCGTCGATTAGGGCTTTAGGGGTGGGACCCAATGTCTCATTCACGCAGTTCGCCCAAGAGACAACTTCAAGCGGCCCAATACGCCGTCGACATCAAGGTCAGGTTTTCCAACTCTCCCCATGTAGCGATTAAACTGATAAGACAGTGCCTCAGCGAAGGGACTGTCGAGCAATGCAATTTTCTTATAGCTCGCAAGTTCCTCACATGGGATAGACACTACGTCCTGGAGATCAGCCACGCAGTCTTGCAGGTTCCATGCCGCAGGCAAGAAGAAGTAGCGATCTTCTTGTCTATCCGGCCTTGAATCGATTAGTTTACGCAGTGACTTTTCATTACCGTTATCAACACTATTTTCCCAATCTTGGTATTCTTTGAAATAACTAAGAGGGATACACTGCGAAAGAAGCACTCTATCAGCTTTCATTTTTCCCAGTCGTAGAACGAGATCACAACTCGGTGTAAGGACCACATACAATTCTGTCCCATCCTCAACGTTTTCAACCGGTCCAGACTTAGCGAGCAGATCGCCCATCTTGAAGTCAGAGCTTGGCGGTTGAATATAATAGCGTGTTGGATGAATTTTGTCTCCAGGAGTTGTCGAGCCAGTTCGTCCAAGCTTTAAGGCCAAACTTTCAGATCCTTCCTCAAAGGAGGTTGCTAACCGTCTGGACAATAAGTAGGCTACGTCTTCTGGACGATCTACAAGGTGCGACCAATGTTGCTCGACAAAGTCGGCCATAAATTCACGCTCAACGTTAGCGACATGATCTGACACAGATTGTAAAAGACGGGGGAGACCTGAGCCAATAACATTATTAATAGCGTCTCTCATAGCACTAATTGGATCATCATCAATCTTTGAAACTGTCTGAATGAACGGAGCGTTCGAAATATCAGCTGAGGCACCCGGCAATGCCGTGTAGAAGATTATTGGCATGAAACAACGCTCGCGTATCTTATGGAAGATATTGATACCCGCTCCTTTAGATACCGTATTACTAGATTCGTCACGAATGTCTAGTACTAAAATATCGAATTTGTTTGTCGCAACTAGCTCTACAGCTCGGTGAAAATGCTGCTCGAATTGTACGGTGGTCGAATTCGTTTCGAGCAACTTTGAAATCGTTTCTCCGACAGCCGGGTCATCGTCGACTACCAATACTCGCCATTCGTCGGTCAACCGACTCTCCTCCTCAGGGTCACCCTGAACCGAGCTCCGCAGAGTTCTCCCGGTTCCAACAACGCCAGTTCGCCACCGTAGTAATCCTCAACGATCTCTCCCGCAATTGCCAGACCTAGACCGACACCGTCTGCCTTGGTCGAGAAGTAGGGATCGAAGATGAATTCACGATCATTCTCGGGGACTCCAGGACCGGAGTCTTCAACGGTGATCACGAGACTTCCGTCTTCACTGCGTTCGACATCGAGCGATACTACTCTCGATCCCCGTCTAACTTGCTTCAACCAATAGAGGGAATTGTTCAATAGATTAAATAGTATTTCTTGTATTTCTGTGCTGTCCAAAGCGACTTCGTGAGATCCTTCGGGCAAACTTACCTCAGCACCAATCGTGTCAAATTCATCTTGCAGTAGTGTCACCGCGTTCTTTATGGCCTGTTCAATCGGATACTTCTGTGACCTCCCGCGTCGTCGGCCTCCGAAGGGTTCGATGCGTCGAATAACATCGTTCGCCACTTTGGCTTGATCGGAAACGGTCCTGAAGCGTTTCGTCGGGTTTTCCAAGGGTGCAGCACCTGTCCATGAACTAAGTTCCTCGGCTATGTCTCCCAGTTCTTGCTCACCAAGCGCTGCAGCCTGGCGGATCGCTACTATCGGCTGAGCGGTTTCGTGAACGACTTTGTCGACAAGTTGCCCTAGAGTTGCAAGTCGGTGATATCGAGCTAGAACCTCTCCTACTTCACCGATCCGCTCATCAAATTGTTGTTGTATCTCAGCTAGTAGATTCCGAATCCGTGTGTCATCAGGCAGTTCCTTCTGAACAGCTTCTCGAATGACTGTCAGATCGAAACGCTCAAGCAATCCACCTCCACTCTTGCTCTTTTTTGTACGTCGAGGCCGAGCCTTATATCGCTCAGATTCGATCAAGGACAATAATTCTTCAACCGCTTCACGAAGATCGATGAACGCAGGACTGTCAATTATCCCTTCTCGATTAGACTGATCGTTTAGTTCAGGATTGGCATCTCGGCCAATGAGTATGTATCCAACAATCTGATTGTTCGATAGCTTTAGTGTGGGGTTCTGGACTCGCCTATGGTCGAGACTAAGCCAGTCATCGCCTCTTTCACCATATGGAAGAACACGAAATCCATCACGATAGATGTTCACGCCAGCTGCAGAATCCAAAGTCTCTCGCGCCAACTTTAACGTTCCAACTTCATCTACAATTGTCCTCAGAGAAATAGTGTCACGATCCCAGACGTTCAAAAAGACTTCAAATGGTCCACACTTTAGATCCTCACGATCGGCAATCATCCGTAAAGTGTGGTCCAACTCCAATTCGCTTCCATTCTTGAGTTCTATGAGTACCGTGGCATGACCAGATTCTCTTACTTCCGCACTCAGTTTGTAATGCGGCTTTTGTAGCGAAGAGGGTGAACTAACGAGTTCCATGCCGCTGGCTGTATTAACTCGTGTATCTAGAATAATAGCGAAGTCTTCTACAATCTTCCGTTCATTTTGAAACGGCGTAATGAGTCTAGAAAGAGACCCGCGAAGTTCTCTGATGAGATCCGAAGTCCACACACTGTGAAGTCCTGAAATCGTGAGGAGTGTGCCGTGGTCGACCGTGGGCCTTTCGATTCCATCCAAGTAGAGCCCGGCCTCATTCCAGATTCTCCCCACTAGTCCACCCGGACCAAACTCGCCTCGTTCGACCACATCAAGCCTTACCTCGACATCGTCGAGATATTTGCCATCATCTTCGAAAGCCGACCAATCGATGTCCAATTGCACCTCCTGGGTGCTTTCAGTTTTCGAGGTCAGTTCCAATCGATCACCTAACTTCGCGGCAGCGAATCGCCCGACACCCTTCTCGCCCACTACCCTTCGACCACGTGCCGTAGTCTGCGATCTTGCTCTGAAGGATGTCGCCGGTTCGAGCCATGTCTCGAGGATCGTCTTCTCGCTCATGCCGTGACCATCGTCCAGGATTTGAATTCTGCTCGCTCCCGACGACCCCTCCCCATTCAACTCGTCGGCCACCCGAATTAGCACTACCCGAGCATCGGCGTCGTAGGAGTTCTTGACGAGTTCGGTGATGGCCACCACATCGCTACTGATGAGCTCGCGTCCTAGCGTCGTCATGAGCCGAGCTCGCGGCCTGAATCGCAAACCCTCTTCGGTCTTAGCACCCATTGGCGTCAATCTCCTCTGCCGATCACGCGGCAACGCCTCGTGAGAGGTACCGATAGACGGCAAGGGTCACGAAACCGCCCCCCGACAAACCCGCTTAAGCGGGCACCGGGGGCAGTCCGGAGACTTGGGTGCACAGAAGTCTGTCCCGATGCGGTGCATCGCTACGTTGAGCATCGCGGCGTCCTCCCGCGTACCGACCAGCTTCGCCAACTCTATCCGCCTAACCGAATTCGTCTTCTGCTGACCACACGCCGCTCCTGTCATCCTCTCAGCAACCCGAAGGACCGGCGCTGAATCGACCAGTCCATCGGACTCGCCAGTCATGAGGGCGTACCAACGGCGGGCAGTGGGACCCAGCCGCGTCGCGTCGCGCCAACTCTCGGAGTCCCAGCCGTCTGGGTCGTCGTTCAGCAAGGCCGCGGCCGCTCTGATTCGGTCAATTAGCGCGGCATATCGCTTCGAGCCATCGGAAGCGGCCAACAGATCGAACGCCCACTCGTTTGCCTCTTGGAGCGTCGGCACCAAGCGCAACACTCGATCCGCTGTCAGCCGCGCTTCCTTGCCCTGTGACCGGCAAATCAGCCCCACCGTCACCGGCCACAGGTTCCCGGGATAGGCCCAGCGAACGTCGACACGGTCGGCAGTCGCCCAATCGGCTAGCGCAGCCCGGAAGCCATCTCGCTGCGTTGACATTCGCGGATAGGCCAGCTCACGCCCGCGCAAGCTCTCAAGTATTGCGGATCCGACCGCCTCGCCAAGCACAGGGGGCACGGCATTGCCGATCTGCCGGAATTGGTGTGAACGAGACCCGGCAAAGCGAAACGTGTCGGGGAACGTCTGGAGCCGAGCGGCCTCTCGCACGGTAAGCGTTCGGTGTTGTTCGGGGTGTATGTACCAGTAGCCGTCTTTGGCTATGTGCGCCGTAATCGACCTGGAAGGCTCATTCCAGCTGAGCCGGTGGTACTTGTCGTTGAAGATGTCGTCTCGGTAGCGCTTCAAGTCGCTAGGCAGGTCCGAGTAGAGGGTTCCAGCGGTCATGAGTCTGAAGGCTTCGAAGTCGTCGTTGCGAACCGCGCGAGTGCCATGGTCGTGGACAACCCACGCCTCAGCACCAACGCAACCCTTGCGTGCAGCCCGGGCGAAGTCACTAGCCTCCCGGTCACCGTAGGACATACTCGCCGCTCCCACCGGGGTATCAGGTTCCACTCCTAGAACCGGCAGGTCCCAAATGGCGTCGCGCACCGTCGCGGAACCCGAGACCTCTGGCCATCGGAACGGTCCCCCGTCTCGAATGCCAATGAGAATAAGGCGCTGGCGGTGCTGGGGAACTCCGTGCCGCGAGGCGTCAACGATACGGGCATCCGCGTCATAACCAGCGCGCTCAAGCTGGTCGATCATTGTCCTCAAGACCAGCATCTCGTCGCCGAGCGCCATATCGGGGACATTCTCCAATAGCACCGCACGCGGCCGAACGCGCTCGACTACATCCAGGAACGCTCGCCACAGCTCCTTGCGGACATCGACGGCATCACGAACCCCTTGATCCACCAGACTGCGGATCTTGGATCGACCGGCGCGGGAAAAGGGCTGACATGGCGGCCCGCCAGCGATCAAGTCGATATCGAGCCTCTCGCAGATTCCGACGACTGCGTCTCTGGATCGCTCGTCGCTTAAGTCAAGCTGCAAGGCTCGTCCCGGCAGGTTATGGGCGTGGCTCTTCAACGACCAACTGTCGGAGTCCACAGACAGGGCCACGCGGTACCCAGCCGCCGTCAACCCGTGGCTGAGACCTCCCGCGCCACAGAACAGGTCAACGGCCAAGGGCCGTCGAGAGCGACGAGCCCAATCCTCCCACTCATCCGTTGCAGGGGCATCAGGATGCCCGTCAAGCCGCAATGGAGTCGTGCGACGCGGCGTGACTCCACACTTACCAAGTCGTGCAGATTGCTCTTGCCGCATCAATCCCACCCTATCCCATGGCGAATGGCTCAGAACCCACTCGTCCTCCGTGAACTATTATCTATCATAATAATCTGTGAAACATCATGAAACATGCAAATCAGTGTAGGGGGCTGTGAATTGGCCAGGAGATCTGAGACGCGGAGGGGGTGCTGGTTTGGGCTTCGTGCATCGACACGCCCTCGAAGGGGCGGACCAGGTAACGGACCTCGGGTTCGACGTCGGGTTCGTTGGGGACTGACACGACAGCGAGACGCCACACGTCAGGACTGCACTGGGCCTGCCCCACCTGCGTCTTGCTGACGCTGATCTGCTCGGTGCCCGGCAGGTGGCCCTTGACCTCGATCAGGTAGTACACGTGGCTGCCGGGATCAATCGTTCTGCAGCACGCCGCGCAACGAGGTCGTCGTCCAAAGCACGTCGACCCAGTCGTTCGACATCCGCGAGTTCGGCACACCATTCAAGGATGCGTCCGACCAACTCAACGTCGGAGTCGCTTGGTTTTCGGTGGTTCACAGCGATATCGCGTCTTCGAGCATCCCCTGGTCACATGCGGTGAGAGCGCCTCGTGAAACTACATCCGTGTTCCGGCCCAGCAGGTCTTCCAAATCCAGTTGAAGCCCCGCAAGATCAAACAACGAGGCTCCCTCAACGAAACCGACCAGAAAGTCGTAATCGCTGTCCTCGGTGTCCTCCCCGCGGGCCACCGAGCCGATCAACGCAATGGACTCGGCCCTGCGGTTGGCTGCCAGGGTCTTGATCCGCTCACGGTGAGTCACCAGGACTCTCTCCCTCAGGTTCACAGCCGGATCCTAGCCCGGCGTGCCGGCGGCGGCCCGCTCAACTGAAATGTGTCAGCGGCTGTAGCCGTCGGGGTTCTGGCACTGCCAACGCCAGTGGTCCGCCATCATGTCGTCGACGTCCCGTGTCGGCTGCCAGCCGAGCAGCTCGGCGGCGAGGTCCGTGGCCGCCCAGGTCTTGGCTATGTCTCCAGTTCGACGCTCGCAGACCTCGTACGGGATCGCCGCACCTGTCGCCCGGCGGGCCGCCTCGATCAGTTCGAGCACGCTGGTTCCTCTGCCCGTGCCCACATTGACGGCGACGGCTCCTTGGTACCCCCCGGCCAGCACGTCGAGGGCGGCGACATGGGCCCCCGCCAGATCCACGACGTGTATGTAGTCGCGCACTCCGGACCCGTCGACGGTGTCGTAGTCGCCGCCGAACACCTGCAGCGTTGCACGCCTGCCGGAGGCCACCTCCATCACCAGCGGCACAAGATTGTTGGGAGTGTCGTTGGGGTCCTCTCCGAGAGTTCCGGAGGGGTGCGCGCCGACCGGATTGAAGTAGCGCAGCATCATCGCGTCCATCGGCCGAACCGCGCAGACGTCGGTGATGATCTGCTCGCTCATCAGCTTCGTCCAACCGTAGGGACTCTCCGCTCCCACGGGCGCCGACTCGCTGACCGGCAGGACCTCGGGCTGTCCGTACACAGTGCAGGACGATGAGTGGACCAGTCTGCGGACTCCGCTGTCGAGCATCGCCTCCAGCAGCCCGAGCAGCGAGTCCAAGTTGTTCCGGTAGTACTCAAGGGGTTCGTCAACGGACTCCGCCACGGCCTTGTGGGCCGCGAAATGCACCACTTCGGTGATTTGATGCTGCCTGAAGATCCCCTGCACGGCATCGCTGTCGAGCAGGTCGGCTTCAACGAGGGCGACCTCGGCGGTGGTCAACGCCCGCACCGCATCGACGGCGTGTGGTGATGAGTTCGCGAAGTTGTCGACGATCACGACTTCCTGACCCGCTTCGTGGAGCGCGACCACAGTGTGAGAGCCTATGTAGCCGGCTCCGCCAGTGACCAGTACAGCCAAGTCAGTCGCCCGTCGGAATCTTGGACCCGTCGACAAGTTGACCCGCGCCAACGGTTCGGTCGTCACCGATAATTGCCATCCCAGTGATCTTGGCACCTTCACCCACACGAGCCCGAGGGCCGATGATCGAACCTTCGACCAGGGCATGGGCAGCGATTTCTGCTCCTCGCATGACAATGCTGTCGCGCAAGACCGCAGCAGCAGCGACCGAGGCGCCCGCCATGACTACCGAGCTCTCGACTCGTGCGTCGTCATCGACATTCGACTGCGCCGACACAGCAGCCATTGAGGGGCCCGCGGTGCCGTCGATCAGGTCCAACTGCGCCTGCAGATAGGTCGCAGGCGTTCCAATATCGATCCAGTAAGCGTCGGATTGAACGGCCCACAAGCCGCTGTCAGCGACTATCGCGGGGAAGATCTCCCGCTCGATTGATACTCGACGATCTCTGGCGATACTTCCCAATATCTCCGGTTCAAGCACATAGACGCCGGCGTTGATCCAGTTGGTGGGAGCTTCAGCGCGGCTGGGTTTCTCAACGAACCCCGAAACCCTGCCTTCAGCGTCGGTCGGCACAACCCCGTAGCGTGACGGGTCCTCTACTCGAGTGAGCGCAATCGTTGCTTTCGCGCCGACTTCGTGGTGACGTTCCCACAGCGACCGGATGTCGATACCGGTAATTACGTCGCCGTTGACAACCACGAACGTCTCTTCAATTCCCACTGTATCGGCAGCAGAACGGACCGCTCCTGCGGTGTCGAGGGGTTCAGGCTCAACCGCGTAACGCAGTGGGACACCCAGACAACGAGCGTCCGGGTAGGCGTCTCGAAACATGTCCTCCTTGTAACCGAGAGCGAGAGTCACCTCGCTGACCCCAGCTCTTTTGAGCACATCGATGACGTATTCGATCATGGGCCGGTCTACGACCGGCAACAGTTGTTTTGGAGTTGTCACCGTCAGAGGCCGCAGCCTTGTTCCAAAGCCACCAACCAATACAACGGCTTTCATGACATCTCCTCTAGCCGTCACTCCCGTCGGATTCTTCAACTTCAACGGGAATCTCTGTCTCGGTGGTCCCACCGGAGTCACTGTCGGTGTTGTCGCTGGTCGGGGCGGGTGTGGTGGTCGTGAGCGGGTCAGGGCCCTCCCACTCGATCTCAGAGCCGACGCCGATGAGCGAAGCAACATCACCTGAGGCCGGCGGAGGCGGGTCGTCACCCTCAGCCACCAGTGCGAAACTGAAGCCTTCAGCGTCTTCAAGCAGACGAATATCACCAAAGTCGTCTTCGTACACCTCGATGATCTCTGGCCCGTCGACGGCTCCGAGGTTCCAGCGCGCAACCTTGATCACGCCGGGTTCGCCGTCGCAGCCGTCCTCCGCCAGGATCGGGCTGAACTCCCCGTTCTCGGCGAAGATTCCCTCAACATCAATATCGGCGTTCATGGCTTCAAGAAACACGTCGAGACGGGCGTCTTCGCCTGTAGCTGAACTGTTGCGAGGGTGAACGTGGATCAAAGAGTCGCCGTGGCTGTGGATTCCATCAGGGTCTGCCTGGCTCTGGAAATGCGGCAACTGTCGACCACAGTCATAGATCGTGTAGACCGAGTGCCAATGGTCCTTCGTCGTCGGCGACGTCAAAGGATCGCGTGAACCGCGGGCAAGTATCACCAAGACCACGCCGAGCACCACGACCAAGACCACAAAAATCGGGAATCCGAGTTGACGGCGCTCCGAAGCCCCTCTGGAAGAGGCCGCGGCTCGAGCCGCACGTTGAACCTTTTTTGACGAACTTGCTTTAGCCACGAGCCAATACGTTAGCGCTGAAGCAGCGTCGAACGGCGCGTCCAGTGTTCGATTCGCTCGCGGTGTCGTCGCCTTGCCGGCGAATCCGACCTCAACGGGCCCTTGTCAATTCCTCGAAGAGATCCGCATAGGAGACGGCGACGGCGGTTGGTGACGCCCACTGCAGCACGAACTCTCTGCCGGCGACACCCATTGCGGTCAAGTCAGCGGTATCGACCAGTTCCAGCACCGCCGCGGTGAACGACTTCTGGTCCTCGGCGTCTACAACGAGCCCGGCATGCTGTGACGACACGACATCGGCGACCTCAGTGGACCGATCAAGCGCCGCCAACACTGGCCGACCCGCCGCAAGTATCGAATAGAGCTTCGAGGGCACCGAAGACCGGCCGAGGCCACGACGCAGCGCGACAACATGCACATCTCCTGCCGCCAGCACCTCCCCGAGCCGTTCTGCGGGTTGATAATCCACAAAAACAACGTTGTTCAGCCCGTTGGCAAGCGCCTCGAGTTCTTGGCGTCTTGAACCTTCACCGTTGATCACGAACACGACATCGTCACGACCGCTCAGTTCGCGGGCCGCCTCGATCATCAGTTCAAGCGGCTGGGAAAACCCCAGATTGCCCGCATACATGACGACACTGCGGGTACCGAGGCCGAACTCGGCCCGGTAGGAATTGGCACGATTCTGTGGTTGTATACGCTCGGTATCGACAAAGTTCGGGATGATACGAACCTCAGAGACCACCTGCTCAGAACTTGTTGCGTCGACGATCTTCGCCTCGATGTTGTTGCGGAGGTCTTCAGACAGCACGGTCACAACATCGGCACGGCGATAAATGAAGCGCTCCAGAACCCGCAGCAGACGAATCACGGTCGGGTTTGAAATCGCTCCGATCTCCACGGCCACGTCGGGAAACACATCCTGGACGTTGAACACCAGAGGCGCTCGCCGCAACAGCGACGTCAACGAGGCGGCAAGCCCGAGCGTCAGTGGTGGTGACATGGCCATGACCACGTCCGGGCGTTGCCGTTTGAACACCGAACAGACGCCGGCCAACGCGGTGAACCCGACAAAACCCCCCGCACGCGCCAGAATGTTGCGCTTGTTGGTGGGGAAAGGGTAGACGCGGGTGATCGAACCCCAATCGGTCTTCTCAGTGCGGATGATCCGACCTTTCCAGGCGTCGTCTACGGAGTGCGTCAAGTACCAAGGCAACGAAGTGACCACATCAACTTCGTGACCCTGCACCACAAGTCCACGAACAATACGGCTGATCACCGACCCAGTCGGCGCCACATCCGGTTCAAAATGGGGACAGACGATTTGAATCCGCACTCACCCAACCTCGCTGAGGCAGCGCCAGGCATCGATCAGTCGACCCGCAGCGACGCCGGGAGCATACTCCTCGGCCCGTGCTTTTCCTGCCGCGCTCAAACGACCGGCAAAAGTCCGGTTTGAGACTATGTCGTCGATGGCATCAGCCCAATCCGCCGGGTTGTCGGCTCCAAGCAGCAGTCCGGCATCAGCCACGACCTCAGGCATGGCACTGTTGTCACTGGCGATGACAGGAGTTCCTGCGTGCATGGCTTCGAGCAGAGGCAGCCCGAACCCTTCATAGCGCGAAGGAAACGCCACCACGTCAGCCCGTTGAATCAGAGCCGACAACAACGAGGGACTGACCCTGCCGAGACGCAGAACCCTGCCTCGCAGTTCCCGTAGTTTCGACGCAACTTGAGCTTCAGCTCTACCCTGACCACCAGTCAGCACAGTGGTCAGGCCGCGGTGGCGGTCAACGAGACGGTCCGTTGCCTCAAGCAGATTCAAATGGTTCTTGTGGGGATGGGTGGCAGCCGGGTACAAGACCACCGGAGCACTGCCGAACTGGTCAATGAATCCATCGACGGCAAGCGATTCTGCATCGTCAGGGTCTTTTTTCGAGGGTTGGGCACTCCAAGTGGAAGAAACCACTCGAACCTTCGCTGGGCTTACTCCGAGTCGGTCGACGACCGACTCCGCCACCCAGTTCGACGGTGCACAGATCAACGATGCGGAGCCGGCCGAACGTCGCACAGCCCATTTGAGATACTCTCGTTTCGCGGGGCTGAAGTTCTCAGGCATGTCAAGGGGTTGCAAGTCGTGAATCGTCACAACGGCTCTAGGGTTCCGTAGAGCGGGCAAGCGTCCTCCGAAGTGGTGCACGATGTCGGCGTTGCGAGTTGCTTGTCGGACTTGAGTCGATTCCGCCACTATCCGGTAACCACGGTTGCTCAAAGGGCCCCTCACCTTCCCGAAGGGCAGGGTCGCCAGCCACGGATAGGATTCGGCCAAGCGCTTCGAAGCGACGACCTCGAGGGCGATGTCTGCAGGCGCCGTACGAACTACCGAGGCAAGCAGGCGGGTGGTGTACTCCTCGCTCCCGCCAACATCGCCAGGCACCAACCAGGCGAGGTTCACCGCAACCGATATCACTCGAGCACCGCTTGATACGCCGCGGCAATTCCTGACGCGGTACGTTCCCAAGTCATTGACTCGGCCTGCTCGGCGGCTGCGGCCCCGAGCGTCTGTCGAAACTCATCATCGCCGACAAGTGAATCAATGCCTCGGGTGATCGACTCAACGTTCGTCGGATCAATCAGCACCCCTGCCGATCCCGCAACCTCACCAGTTGCTGTACCAGCGCTGGTGACCACAGCAGTGCCCTGCGCCATTGCTTCAAGCACAGGCATGCCGAAGCCTTCCATCAGGCTCGGGTAGACGAATACATCGGCCATGTCGTACAGCCCCGCAAGGTCGTCGCCCGGAACCGGCCCAAGATGGCGCACGTCGACAGTTGAACCGTCGACAGACGAGAACGAAAGCAGTTCAGAAACGTCGACACCCCAACCGGACGGTCCCACGAGCAGCAACGGCAGAGGGTTTTCACAATGAGCCACCGCTGCAATCAGAGTCTTGAGGTTCTTGCGGGGCTCAGCTGTGCCGACCCACAACAAGTATCGCGCAGGGAGGCTGTAGCGGGTGCGCAACGCGGCACGATCCTGCCCACTCACGTACCGTGTCGAGACACCCCAAGGAACGACACGCAACCGCTCCTCACTGAAACCTTGCGAAACACAATCCTGGAGCGTCTGCAGCGACGGCACCAGAACCATGTCTGCATGCAGCTTCGCCAACGCCAGGGCACGACCCATGAAGGCCGCGCCTCGTTCAGAGAAATATTCCGGATAACGAAGAAATGCCAGATCATGGACAGTCGCAACCAACTTGGCGTCGCCAGCGGGTGGTATGACCCCTCCAGTGGCGTGGACGACATCGAGGGGTCCCGTCCGAGTCTGAATTCTCGGCCTTCGAGTTCGATGCCAGGCTTCGTACAGAGCGGTTCGGGGCAAACCCATGTGGCATACCTCAACGGGCGGAACAGCAAAGCTGCCCGGAGGGTTCCTGTGTGCGGCCGCCACCCCGATCATCTCCAAGTCGCTGCGCTGGGACAGGGCCTCCAGACTGCGGACCGTGGAGGTGGCGGTGCCGCCCGGAACGCGATGCCAGCATTGTTCGACGATGGCGCCGACACGAACCGTCACCGGGCTAGTCGGCCGCCGCCGCGCCGCTGCCTTCATCCTCGGATGGATCCGCATGAGACTCTTCGGGCAGTTCCAAAGGCAGGGTGATGAGCATCTCTGTGTACTCGCCCTGTCCAGAGTCCACGCTGATGCCCCCGCCGTGCTGTCGTACTATGTCGCTTGATATGGCAAGCCCGAGCCCGGTGCCGCGGTCCGTTGGTTTGGTTGTGAAGAACGGATTGAAGATCTTGTCGGCGACATCGGGGGGAATGCCGTTGCCGTTGTCCCTGATCCGGATTTCAATGTGGGCTTCGGTGCGTACGGTACTGAGCCGAAGCGTCGGTGAATACGGATCCTCATTCTTGGGGCGCCCTTCGGCCGCATCCCACTGGCGGCGTTTCTCGTCTGTGGCGTCACAGGCGTTGCCGACCATGTTGAGGAATACGCGGCCCAAGTCGCGGGGGATGACCCGCATCTCACCAACGTCCGGGTCGAAGTCATGCTGAATATCAAGCTGAAAGTCCGGATCACTGGCGCGCGCCGAGTGATACCCCAGTCGTGCGTGCTCCTCAAGGAGTTTATTGATTTCCGACATCTGCCATTCACCGATGTCTCTACCCATTGAGAGCATGTCTGTAACGATCCGGTTGGCGCGGTCTCCGTGCGAGCGGATCCTTTCCAGGTTGCCGACCAAGTCGTCTTTGATCTCCGCGATCCATGCCTGCTTGTCTTGTGGAATACCATCGCCGACTTCTTCGAGCAGTCCGTTCAGTTCTTCGATCAGTTCCTGTGACGCCTCTGAGAAGTTCTTCACAAAATTCAAGGGGTTCTTGATCTCATGTGCGACACCCGCGGTGAGTTCGCCGAGAGCCGCCAATTTCTCACGTGTCACGATCTGGTCCTGCGCCCGTTGCAAGTCGACGAGCACGACTTCGAGTTGGTCGTTCTTCTCCTGCAGCTGCTCGGCCATCTTCTCAACCAGGTTGAGTCGTTGGACCTCTAGGGCATGTCGGCGAAACACCTCCAATGCTGTGGCCATATCCGCCACTTCGTCGCGTCCTCCGACCTCTGCGGTGAGTTCCAGGTTGCCGTCGGCCATTCGCCTCATCCACTCCGACAAGCGGGCCAAACGACGCAGGAGTACTCGACCCAGCCAAAAGATGATCAACAAACCGCCGCCGACACTGACCGCGCTGATCACCAACAGCAGAACCCGGCCGGTCAATATTGCCTCTTCAGATGCCTCAGTTGCCTCCTGAACACTGATCTCCGCGTCATCAACCAGCGAATTCACATTCTCGAGCAGATCTGCGGCAACCTCGCGACTACGCGTCAGGAGCTCCGCTTGGGACTGCAGCAGTTCCAGTTCAGATTCTCGCAAGTCGAATCCGCCCTGTTCCCCTCCCAAGTTGAACAGCCGCTGGAATTGTCGGTCGAGTTCATCCGCCAAGAGAGGGTCGCTTCGGTTCAACTGGGCGATGCTCCTTTGGATTCGACCGGCCGACGCTTCGAACCGCTCGCGTAGAGGCTCTATTGTCGACGTATCCGACAATCCGAAGGCACTCGCCAACAACTGTGTCGATATGTTGGCGTTGGCTTGCAGTTCAGTCAGGAAACGGTATTTTCGCAACTCTTCGTCTGAGAGGTGTTCAGAGCGCGAACTGGGCTGTTCACCAAGCTCCCGGTAACCCGTCATCAAGAAGAAGAACTGATCATCAAGCGCTGGGATCAGCGCCGCGTCGATCTCGGCGCGTAACTCGTCGAGTTGTTCTTGGAGGTCTGATTTCAGATCTGCGAGTTGGAACAACTCAAGCCGATCGAACTTGATCTCCTCAATATTCGCGCGAAGCGTGACTCCGAGACCTCGCACAAGCTGATTCTGACCAGGCCTTGTGGCTGTTGACTCCAACAGAACCAGTTCCGAATCGAACGCCGCGTATATTTTGTTGATGTCCTCAGCGATCGAGTCAAGGTCGTCCGGGGTGGCCGCGGCGATGCGGGGAGCGGCAGCCACCAGATCTCCGCTGCGCTGAGCGACGCTGAACGCCACCGCCATTGCAGGAACACTGCCTTCGTTGACTCGATCCTGTACTTCACCCACCCGATTGATCGAGAACCAGCCGATGAAGCTGGCTGCCACGGTCAGCGCGACGGCAGCTCCAATTCCTGAGTAGAGCCGAGTTGAGATGCGAAAACGGCTCTCTGCGATTCGTTTGAGCCGGCTTCTCACCGTGAAGCCCCCATGTTGATGGGGTGATACTCGCCGTTGTCGTCGATCCTGGTCCAGAACACCTCATCTGAGCCCTGATTGTCCTGTTCTCCGTAATGCAGTTCGAACCCGTCAATGTCTATGGGTTCAGAGGAGGCGAACCTCTCCAGAAAGCAGTCTCTATCGACGGTGGGTCCGCAGCTGTCCAGACCCGCTACAGCCAAACGGCCCGCAAGATATCCCTCCAGAGAAACGAACCCCGGTTCACTGTCGGGACTGTAGGCCGACAGGGCGTCGAGGTAGCCGGCCACGACCGCAACGTCGGCGTCGGTCGGGAAGGGCACAACCTGAGTGGTCAAGACTCCGGCTCCCTGCCCGCCCAGTTCTTGTGCCAATGCATTGCTGCCTACGAAGGAGATGGTGACGAACACCGTGTCCATCCCCAGTGCGCGTGCCCAGCGGATCAGCTGAGCGACCGGTTGGTACGCCCCGATCACAATCACCCCTTGAGGGTCTCCCTGTTTGAGGTCCAACAGTCCTGTCTTCACCGCTGTGGTGTTGCGCGGATACAAGCCCACAGACACTGCTTCCATTCCGCGACGATCAAGTGCGGCGCGCGCTCCGCTGTACCCGGCCTGCCCGAAGGAGTCGTCTTGATACAGGACCCCTATCCGTTCATATTCCAACTCTTCCACGAGACGATCCACCATTTCTTCGGTCTCCTGGTTGTAGGAGGCCCGCAGATTGATCACATTGGCCTGCTGCGGATCACGTAGGAACGCAGCACCGGTGAAGGGTGCGATGTAGGGGATCTCCGCAGCCGACGCGACGGGTACGGCCGATCGTGAGGTGGGGGTGCCGACTGCACCAATCAATGCAAATACTTCATCGGAGTCAATCAACTGTTGCGTATTGTCAATGGCCGCTTCGGGTTCATACTCGTCGTCATAGGCCAGCAGTTCCAAACTTCTGCCGTGGACTCCCCCGCCTCGGTTCACCTCTTCGAAGGCTGCCTCGATGCCGAGTCGCATGCCATTGCCAAGATCTCGGGCGGGGCCGCTGAATGCTGCGGACTGACCAAAGACAATACGATCATCAAGAACCCCCGGCGACGTGTTCGGAGCCTTCCGCTTCGAATCCGTCGACCCGTCGCCGGCAGTCGTGTCGTCCTGTGGGTCCTGTGAGTCGGAGGCCGAGGAGCACCCCGCGACCGCCAGCGTCAACACCAGGACCAGACCAACGAGCCTGCGTGTCGACGAGCAGCGGATTGTCGGCGCCACGGGATCACCACTCAAATCGATCTAGTCTCTCGGGGTCGTCATGGTCAGATGATTCCTGCCATGCTCCCGCCGATAGCTGAGGCCGTCCATCATGGTGCGCACCAGGTGCAGACCTAGACCCCCGACACGACGATCTTCAATGGAGCTCTCGACTTCAGGTTCGGGCGCGTCGGCCAACGGGTTGAACGCAACTCCATTGTCGGAGATTTCAATAGCGACGACATCGTCTCCTGAAGTGACGGTCACACCTACTTCCACAAGTCCGTCCGGGTTGCCGTAGGCCATGGCGTTGACGAACAACTCTTCAAGCACGAGGTCGATTTTGAAGATGGTTCCGTCAGGCCAACCCTGCTGCTCTGCGAATTTCGTTACCGAGGCTGCTAATAGCTCAAGGGCATCAGGATCGTTGCTCAACTCTAATGACAAGACAGCGTTAATGATCTCATCCTTCTGCTTGCAACGTCATGCAGGTGATGTCATCGGACTGTGCCGCATCGCCGGCGAATTCCATGACAGCATCAAAGATGGCGTCGTTGACTCCGCGTGATCCGTCGGGTCGAGACTCCGAGAAGAGACTCTCTAGACGGTCCATACCGAATTCTTCCTCGCTCTCATTCATGGCTTCGGTTACACCGTCCGTGTAGAAGATCACGTTGTCGCCCGGTGAGAGGGTGATGCTTGACTGCTGATACTTGAGGTCGGGGACCAAACCCAAAGCAACTCCCCCGGTCAACGGCAATCGGCTTGCGTTCCCGTCGCGGTCAATCAGGACCGGTGGGTTGTGACCCCCGTTGGCGAAGGTCAGCTTGCGCGTGGAGGGGTCGTACAAGGCGTATACGAGGGTCACGAACATGGCCGTCTCGTTGTCCTCGCACAGCATGTTGTTGACTTCCCCGAGCACGTCTGCAGGTGTGCCGAGACCGATCGCGGCCCCTTTCAGCAAGGTCCGGCTCGACATCATGAACAACGCGGCCGGTACACCCTTGTCAGAAACGTCGGCAACGGCCAGGCCGACCACTCCCCCTTCAAGGCGCATGACATCGTAGAAGTCTCCGCCTACAGCACGCGCCGGTTTCATACTGGCAAATATCTCGTAGTCGGTGCTTCGGGGAAATCTCTTGGGCAGGATCGACTGCTGCATTTTCGAGGCTACGTCGAGCTCGTTCTGCAGAGCAACGAGCCGGTCACGCGCCCCGAGTGCTTCACGCCACTCCAAGAGTTGCTGCAATGTCCGATCTATAGTAAGTTTCAAGTCGTCAAAATCGACCGGTTTAGTAACGAAATCAAACGCCCCGCGGTTCATCGCTGTGCGAATGTTCTTCATGTCGCCATAGGCTGAGATGATCACAGACCGGATATTGGGATTGACCTTGGGAATCTGGTCAAGCAGCGCCAACCCGTCCATCTTGGGCATGTTGATATCCGACAGGACGATCACGATCTCATCGTCACCCCGCAAGCGCTCGAGCGCCTCGACCCCGTTTTGGGCGAACACGAACTCATACTGCCCGGAGCGGACGAAACGGCGCATCCGCTGTTGTACGAGAGGCTGAAGATCAGGCTCGTCATCAACCACGAGGATCTTGTACGGAGGCTGTATGCAACTCATGTCGTTCTACTCCAACTATCGAGGTCGAACACCCTCACGGAACACTCTTCAATGACATTCAAGGGCAATCGGGGCAAACGCTGTTATATCAAACGGCGCTCACAGTCCAAGACCGGAAACAGCTTCGCTGCTGTCGGCGTATACGGGAACGATCTTGTCGAAGCCGCTTATTTCAAAGACTTCACGAATCGAATCCGAAAGCGAGCAGACAACCAGTTTGGCGTCCTTTTGTTGAAGTGTCTTGGCTACCAGAAGCACCACACGAAGCCCGGCACTGCTGATATAGGACAATTCCTCGAAGTCCAGGACCATCGACTCACCATCAGTGCCAAGACTGGCTTCCAGACCTTCATGGAAGTCACGGGCACTGGTGCCGTCTACTCGGCCGGCGGCACGGACGACAACCCACCCACCCGATTTTTCGCTTGATAATTCCATTGGGTTTCCCCTCATATCGCGGACTGATGATCGGCCAGATCACGACTTGGTGCGCTCTCGTGGCTGGACCGCCGTCAATCGTACACGCGTCTTGCGAACTATGTCATCCGCGAACCGAGAAAGCCCGCTGCTGGACAACTGATCCGTTCACGAACTGTCAGTCTTCTTCGGGCATGAGCACGAACTCGGGGTAGCTCTCAATTCCCAGTTCCCCCGCGTCTTGACCCAAGCGTTCCACTTGTGACGAGACACGTATGCCCAACAGCAGATCCATCACGCGCCACACGACGTAGGAGACCACGAATACGAACACTCCGACAGACACGACACCGAGCAACTGGATATGGAATCTGCCTCCCGCTGCGATGGTGACTGCCAGCGTTCCCCAGATGCCTGAGGCCAGGTGGGCGGGAATGGCGCCGACTACATCGTCGACTTTGAATCGTTCAAGCATCTTCGTCGTGAGCGTGCAGATCAATCCGCCGACTGCGCCGATGACAATGGCCCACCAGTGGTCGGTGATGTTCGGACCTGCGGTAATCGCTACAAGCCCGGCGATGGCGCCGTTCATCCCGGCAAAAAGGTCCATTCGCCCCAACAAGGGCCGCGAGACGGCCAGCGCCATCAACACACCCGCTGATGCCGAGAGGTTGGTGTTGACCAGAACGTTGCTCATCGCCACTGCGTCGGCGGCGGTTCCCAGAGCCAATTGCGACCCGCCGTTGAATGCGAACCACCCGAACCAGAGTATGAAGACTCCCAGAGTGAAGACCAAGACGTTCGATGGTGGCGTCGGCTTAACGGTGCCGTCTTCACGGAACTTGCCGAGGCGGGGGCCCACCACCAAGACACCTGCGAGCGCCGCCCATCCTCCGGTTCCATGGACGATCGTCGAACCGGCAAAATCGCTGAAACCTGCTTGATCCAACCAACCGCCTCCCCATGTCCAGGCGCCGACCACCGGGTAGACGAACGCGGTGAGTACAAGCGTGAACAAGAAGAAAGGCCACAGCTTGATCCGTTCGGCGATGGCTCCTGAGACGATCGAGGCCGCGGTCGCCACGAAGACCATCTGGAAGAACCAGTCCGACATGACGGCATGCCTTTCGCCTGCATCTTTGCCTACAACAGCTCCGAGTGCAGACTCGTCCCCTTCCAACAGAGATACTTCATCTGCTGAGGTGGAGTAGAAGAACTCGAACTTGCCGATGTAATCGCCGACATCGACGTACATCAGGTTGTAGCCGACCAGGAAATAGGCGATCCCTGCCAGGGAGTAGATGCCGATGTTCTTCAAGCAGATCATCGACGCGTTCTTGGTCCGCACGGCGCCGGACTCCAGCATTGTGAAGCCGGCGGCCATCCACATGATCAATGCGCCCCAGACGAGGAACGCAAAGGTGTTGAGGATGAACTGAACCTCAAGGTCGACAGCAGAGTCGCCGGCAGAAGCGAGTCCCGGCATGGTGGCCAACAAGACGAGCGTAAGTACCGCGAGACCGAGTGCTTTCGGGGCTCTCCGGCATCGAATGAGTTTCGACAAATTTCCTCCTGTGAACGAGGTTTTCAACGCACCGCGACTATAGCCGGATTTGTGAATGCGGTGAGCGGAGCGTGAACGACCGCCTCTTCGAGGGGGAGCGCTACCATCACATCGATGGTTCTCGACTCCAACGCACAGCCGGACTTTGCGTATCAGCGGGTCTTCCTCACCGGAGGGAGCGGGTTCCTCGGGCAGGCAGTTCAAGGAGTCCTGGCTCGGCGCGGGGTGCTTGACGTGATCGCTCCGACGAGTGCCGAAGTCGACTTCTTGGACCCCGGTCAAGCCAGGCGAGCGATCTCCGATCATCTGCCCGACGTGGTGATCCATCTGGCTGCCAGAGTCGGCGGTATCGGCGCGAACACGTCCAACCCAGCTCAGTTGTACGTAGAGAACCTGATGCTCGGAACCAATCTGATCGAGGCATGTCGCCTAGCCGGGGTCGACAAGACCGTGGTCGTCGGCACCATCTGCTCGTATCCCAAACATACGCCTGTCCCCTTCCATGAGTCGTCGTTGTGGACTGGTTTCCCCGAGGAGACCAACGCCCCGTATGGAATAGCCAAGTTGGCACAGCTGATCCACCTGCAAGCCAACCGAGCCCAATACGGGCAGCGCAGCGCTTACCTCATGCCGACGAATCTCTATGGTCCGGGTGACAAGTTCCATCCCGACGTGTCGCACGTCGTTCCCGCGCTGATTCGAAAATGTGTGCTCGCTTGTGAAGCAGGCGCCAAAGAAATCGAGGTGTGGGGATCAGGTGGTGCGAGTCGCGAGTTTCTTTTTGTCGACGATGCTGCCGAAGGCATCGTGTCGGCTGCAGAGTTCTGGGAAGGACCGGAGCCGGTCAACCTCGGCGCGGACCGCGAGATGCCGATTTCTGAACTCGTGGAGTTGATCGTGGAACTGACAGGCTTTGAGGGCCGTGTCCGCTGGGACAGCAGCCGACCGGACGGCCAGCCCCGGCGTGCTGTCGATGCGGGCCGCGCTCGCGAACTCTTCGGTTTCTCCGCCGACACCGACTTCAGAGTCGGCCTCCGAACCACTATCGACTGGTATCTCGCCAATCGTGCGCTAGCTGAATCCCGTCGGAACTAGGGTCTGCTGACCAGACCCGAGGATCGAAAGTATTCGGCCGTTCTTCTCACACCGTCACGCAACGCAACCGTTGGACCCCAACCCAGGATCTCTCGAGCCCGTGCGGTGTCGGGGCGACGGCGCTGCGGGTCGTCGACAGGCAGCGGCAGGTATTTCACCGGCGACGACGAACCGGTCGCCTGCAATACGATCTCTGCCAGTTCACCGACCGTCAACTCTTCGGGGTTGCCGATGTTCACAGGGGCGTGTTCGTTGGATTCGGACAGAGCAACGATCCCACGGATCTGATCGTCGACGAAACAGAAACTGCGTGTCTGGGTGCCGTCGCCGTAAACGGTTATCGGTTCGTTACGCAATGCCGCCACAATGAAGTTGGATACAACTCGCCCATCATCGGGTCGCATACGCGGACCGTAGGTGTTGAAGATTCGCACTATCCGCGTGTCGAGGCCGTGACAGCGGAAGTATGCCATCGTGATCGCCTCGGCGAAGCGTTTCGCCTCGTCGTAGACGCCACGAGGTCCGACAGGGTTGACGTTGCCCCAATAATTCTCGGATTGCGGGTGCTCCAGAGGGTCTCCATAGATCTCAGAAGTCGATGCCAACAAGTAGGCGGCGTTCTTGGCCTTCGCCAAACCAAGAGTGTTGTGAGTGCCCAGCGAACCGACCTTCAGGGTCTGGATCGGCAACTCCAGATAGTCGGCCGGTGATGCGGGGCTCGCGAAGTGAAATACCGCATCCACAGCGCCATCGACTTCCACGAAACACGAAACGTCGTGTTCGACGAAACGGAACCTCCGATGATCGTTGAGATGGACGACGTTCGACCGGGCGCCGGTAGCGAGATTGTCGATGCAGACGACATCGTCGCCGCGGGCGAGCAGGTGATCACACAAATGAGAGCCGAGAAAGCCCGCTCCACCCGTGACAACCACGCGCACCGTGCTAGTTCCTTCCGATTCCCTGGTAGCTGAACCCCCGGCCGACCAACGTCTCACGGTCCAAGATATTGCGAGCATCGACCACGTGGCGGGCAGACATGACCTCTGCAAGCCTGGCTGCGTCAAGCGAGGTGAACTCATCCCATTCGGTCACAACAACGAGCGCTTGGGCGCCTTCACAAGCCACATACGGGTCGTCGACCACGACGATCCCGCTGACACCGACAGATGCAACAACCGGGTCGTAAGCCCTGACCCTCGCACCTTGTGCCAACAACAGTTTCGCCACCTCCAGTGCAGGCGAATTCCGGGTGTCGTCAGTTCCGGCTTTGAAAGCCAGTCCGAGCAGGGCAATGGTGGCTCCTGGAAGCGGAACTACAGACGCAACCTTATGGACTACACGGTTGAACTGTTCGTCGTTGGCTTTGAGGACTCCCCGCATCAGCGAGAAGTCATAGCCGACGTCTTGCGCCATAGAGATGATGGCCCGCGTGTCTTTGGGGAAACAAGAACCTCCCCAACCAGGGCCAGGACTCAGGAACTCCCTGCCGATGCGTTTGTCGTAGCCCATTGCCCCAAGCACATCACCGACATCGGCGCCGACCGCCTCGCACAAAGCGGCAATCGTGTTGACGAAACTGAGCTTCGTGGCCAGGAAAGCGTTGGCGGCGTACTTGGTGGTCTCAGCCGAAGCTGGATCTGTGATCATTACTGGGGCGCCGATGCTGCTGTGCAGTTCCGCCACGCGAACAGCTGCGTCTCGATCGTCAGCACCGATCACGACGCGATCAGGTTGGAGGAAGTCAGCGATCGCGGTTCCTTCACGAAGAAACTCCGGGTTCGAGACAACAGCAATGTCCGGGCGGTTCATCGCCTCCTCTACCAGCACAGTCGAACCCACGGGGACTGTCGACTTGTTGACGACGACAGCTCCAAGCCGAACATGACCACTGATCTCGACTGCGGCAGCCCTCAAGTAGTCGAGGTCGACCGAACCATCGTCGGATTGGGGTGTCGGTACGCAGAGATACACGAACTCGGCATCAGCGACCGCGTCGGCGCCACCCACGACAAACGACAAACGCCCGGATTCGAGACCCTCTGCGACCAGTTCGGTGAGCCCCGCTTCATGGATCGGCACGTCACCAGATTGCAGGCGGTTCACCTTGTCTGCATCGATATCGGCACACACCACATCGTGGCCGAGATACGCGAAGCACGTTCCAGTGGTCAGGCCGACGTACCCCGTTCCAATCACCGCGATCCTGCTCATCAAGGAACCCGGGCTGACGCTGAGCGTGTTCGTGGTCGGATCAGAGCCGGTCTCAGGGACATGATCGTCCTTGTGGAGGACGTCCGATCACACGCTCAGGCTCTGCGGAGCCCTCGTCGGGTGTACTCACAGCGGCGCCCGCAGTATCAAGGGCCGCTACCGCACCCTGCACAGGACCCGACGAGAGAACAACTGCGGACGACAGATTTGGAACAGCCACGGTTCCGTGCGCTGCCACTTCGTTGCGCATCGTCTCCGGATCATGCGGGAACAGGAACGAGATCTGCTCGTGACCGGTGCCCAGCACCACGCGAATCCCACCCGTTGACAATACATCCTCAACCAGCGCTGGAATCGGGATCAAGTAACGTGCCACGGCTTCTGCCGCTGACCGTTGACCCGTCGGATAGACGACCACTGACACTACCGAATCGCTGCTGTAGACATAACTTGAGGCAACATCGAATCCGAGGTCGGCGAGAAGGCCGCCGTCCTCGTAGAGCAGGACTTCGTCATCTGCGTAGACGTCGAACGTCACGTCGCCCGGCCGGCTCAGATCCGACGCTCCTCTGAAGACGTCGAACAACTCCTCGTGGACACCGGGAACGAGCTCCTCACCCACGTACACGCCGTTCTCGTCAAGAATCGTGTGAACCCGCAACTCCAGGCGGCTGAGGTTCTCGGGGTTGAAGTCGCTGAACGCCCTTCCCAAGTCGATCAACTCCAATGGCGTGAGTTCGCTGTCGAGCACCACGCTGTCTGCTCCCGACTCGATCAAACCCGCCAAGGCGGTCGGATTGCGGGCGCCACGATTGACGGCACGGTTCAGCGCGAGCACCAAGAAGTCCTGCTGACGTTCAATGCGCCCAAAATCGGAGTTGCCCACCTTGACCCAACGACCGTCAATGAACTCTTCATAAGACCGGGACCGCACGTAGGAGAGTGCCGCTGCACCGTCAAGGACATGACAGCCGGGTTCAACGACATTGAGGCCCGTGTTGCGGTCTCGAGCAGGACGATCAAACCAGACAGGCACTCCGTTGAGAGCATCGACCAGCCTTCGAAAACCTAGGAAGTCGATCTCAACGTAGTGATTGACTTCTATGCCGAAGTGGGAGCTGACCGTCTCCACGAGCGTCTCGGGACCGCCGATCAACAGTGCTGAGTTGATCCGGGATCTCCCCGCTCCTGGAATGTGGTCGGTGAGCAGGTCGCGTGGGATCGAGAGCATCCATGCTTGATTGGATGCTGGGTCTACCCGCAGGATGCTGATGGTGTCGGCGTTGAAGCTGCCGCGAGAGTCATACTCTCGACCTATGTGAATCGGGTCGTTGGGATCGATTCCCAAAGCGCTGTCGTTGCCGATCAACAAGAAGTTGACCGGCCCTCCCGGAGCAGTGTCAGCAATCAGGACGTCGCCGGAGATCTCCACACGCCCGAAACCCGAGACAGCATCCTGGATGTCCCCGACAACCCAGGCCGCTGTGACCGCCGCGGCGATCACAGCAGTACACGACGCCATGATGATGCGCTGGGGCCATGAACGACGCAGTACGACAATTCTTTTGGTGACAGGCAACGTTGAGCCTTCCGGCAAACTGTCTTCGGACACATGCGGAGCGTAGTGTTGCGAAGACCCAACCCACGATACCCGCAGCAGCTATGGGGCAGACCGCAGGTGAATCACGTCTCCGGTTGTAATCGTCAGGCTCGTTGCATCATCACAGCGCAACAGCAAATGTCCTTCGTCGCTCAGCCCGGTTGCCTCCCCCTCCACGAAACGGTCTCCGGGCAGCTCGACTCTGACCCTCGTTCCAAGAGTCGCTGAGTTCTTGCGCAGTTCCTCCCACACCGAGTTCGGATCGGCGAGCCTGAGAGCCAACTCGCGCAACAGCACAGACAACAACAGGTCTCGGTCTGCGTGACTGTTGCGTTGGAGCATCCCGCATTGGGCCATGGAGGTCGCTCCCTGCTGACGCTTGATTGCGCCGACATTGATCCCGACACCCACTACCACCGTTTCACTTGGTTCTTTTAAGTATTCGGCCAGCACTCCGCCGAGCTTTCCGGGTGCCGGCCCAGCTTTGACCACAAGGTCGTTGGGCCATTTCACTGAAACAGTGGATGTCGTCAGTCGCGCGGCTGCACTGCGTGCCGCCGCGCCTACCGCAGCCACGACTCCGGCTGCCTCAGCGAAAGGGACCGGTCGGCGGATGCTCACTAGCAGCGCATTTCCGCGTTCATCGTCCCAATGGCGTCCCAAACGGCCTCGTCCGGCGCTCTGGTGGTCAGCAACCAGCACCGCCGGCCCGACAGAACCTGCACGCGCTTGCGCGACTAGGTCGACATTGGTTGAACCTGTAACCTCTACGTGGCGCAGCGGCCCCAAACCCGTAGCATCGGCCACGCGGCTGCTGGCCTCGAACAGACCTCCCGATGTCTCACCCTCATGACTCATTCGACTAACCGTCATCCATTGTTCTCCAAAGTACTTATAGCAAACCGGGGTGAGATCGCGGTTCGCATCATCCGCGGATGCCGTGAGCTCGGCATTTCCACCGTTGCGGTTTATTCCGACCTTGACCGCGGCGCTCTGCACGTGCGGCTAGCCGACGAGGCATACAGCCTGGGAGGCAGGACCACTGCTGAGTCCTACCTCAACACCGGGGCGATCCTTGACGTCATAGATCGCAGCGGTGCCGATGCCGTACACCCCGGGTACGGATTCTTCTCCGAGAACGCAGACTTCGCGCGGGCCGTAACCGAGCGCGGGGTCGCCTTCATCGGGCCGGACCCTGAAGCTGTTGAAGTCATGGGCGACAAGATCTCGGCGCGCGAAGCCGCTGAGAGAGTCGGCGTGTTCGGCGTTCCCGGCACTACCGAGATGATCACCGACCCCTCCCAGATCATCGATTTCGGAAATTCGCAGGGTTGGCCGGTCGCGGTGAAAGCCGCTTATGGAGGCGGCGGACGCGGCATGAAGGTCGTACACGGCGCCGCGCAGGCCGCCGAGCAATTCGGGGCCGCCCAACGAGAAGCGCTTGCGTACTTCGGGCGCGACGAGTGTTACATGGAACGCTATCTCACCAGGCCGCGCCATGTTGAAGTCCAGGTCTTGGCCGACAGGCACGGCAACTGCGTCTATCTTGGAACCCGTGACTGCTCAGTTCAGCGTCGGCACCAGAAACTCATAGAAGAGGCGCCTGCCCCGGACATAGACCCAGACATCATCGCGGCGATGGGTGAGGCGGCTGTCAAAGTCGCCCGTGGGTGCGACTATGTAAACGCCGGGACGGTTGAGTTCCTGTATGAGGACGGAAGCTTCCATTACCTGGAAATGAACACTCGACTCCAAGTTGAGCATCCGGCAACCGAGATGGTCACCGGAGTGGACCTCGTTGAACAGCAGATCCGCGTCGCTGCCGGTGAAGAACTGTCGTTCACCCAAGCCGACATCGAGATCAGCGGGCATGCCATTGAGATTCGGATCAACGCCGAGGATCCCGCCGGAGGAGCGTTCCTGCCTTCGCCCGGGACAATCACTGCACTGACGGCCGCCGACGGCTTCGGCACCCGTTTCGACACTGGGTATGAGTCAGGCGACGAGATCAGCCAGTTTTACGACAACTTGATCGGCAAGCTCATCGTCTGGGGCAAAGACCGCCCAACCGCGACCGCTCGGGCTCTTCGAGCGCTCAAGGAAACCACTGTCGAGGGAGTCGCTACTACCGTTGCAGCGGCAATCGTCGTGTTGGAGTCAGATGACTTTGCTGCTGTCGATCACAGTACCAAGTGGTTGGAGGAGACCGTCGATCTCAGCACGGTGGGTGTCACGGAAGTCGCTGACGTCGAGGACTCAGGCGGGCCGAGAGTCAAGCGCAACGTCGACGTCGAGGTGAACGGCAAACGATTCTCAGTGTCGATGTGGGTTCCCGAGAGCGCGGGAGCCCCGAACTCGCCGAGCGCCCCGCGTGCTCGCCGATCCGGCCGAGCGGCGTCCGGCGGTGGATCCGGCAGCGGAGACGTCGCCGTGCCGATGCAGGGGACGATCGTCAAGGTCCTCGTCGGTGTTGGCGACACCGTCGAGACAGGCGACGTCGTCGTTGTTCTCGAAGCGATGAAGATGGAGAACAACGTCACCGCCGAGAAGGCCGGAACGATCAAAGAAGTCCGTGTCGCCGAGGGTGATTCCGTCGGCGGAGGAGACATCGTCGCCGTTGTCGAGTAACTCCCCTTGCGAGCAACTCCCGTCGACGCAACCGCCCGGGCGCTATTCGGCGGCTTCGCGAAGGGCTTCGGCGAGCGTCGGATGCACCAGCACACTCTCGTGTATGTCCGCGACGGTGAGCCCGTTGCTGACAGCCACCGCGATGACCGAGATCAGTTCGGCCGCGTGACGACCGACGATTGAACCGCCGAGGACGACTCCAGTGGCCGGATCTGAAACGATTTTCACAAAACCGCGTGGGTCGTCATTGATTTGAGCTTTGGCCGAGGCAACGAACGGAACTTTGGTCACCCGGACTTTGCGACCCTCTGAGAATGCGTCTGCTTCGGCGAGTCCGACGTCAGCGATCTCGGGTTCTGTGAAGATGGCTGAGGCTGCCTTGTCGTAGTCGATAGCGCGATGTCGAGAGACCGAAAGAGCGCCGAGTGCGTGTTCGGCGATCTTCTGCCCTTGAATGCTCGCCACCGAAGACAGCGGAAGACGACCGCTGAGATCGCCCGCGGCATATATGTGTTCGACGTTGGAGCGAAGGTTCACATCGACGGGTACATATCCCGCCTCTGAGTGGACCCCAGCTTTTTCAAGACCCAGGGTTTCGCTGTTGGGAATCGAGCCGATCGCCAAGAGTGCATGCGTCCCGGACACCACCCGGCCGTCGTCGCAACTGACGACGACCTCTCCACTCTGCCTGCTGATGTCGATGGCGCGTGCTCCTTTGAGGAGATGGACTCCCCGGCGCAGGAAATCCTCCTCCAACGCAGCCGCGACTTCCGGGTCCTTGGCCGGAAGCACTTGTTGACGGCTGACGATCAGGGTGACTTCAGACCCCATCGACTCGAACATGTGCACGAACTCGACACCGGTGACACCCGAGCCGATCACGACTATGTGGCCCGGCATGGTCGGAGGTGGATACGCGTCACGGGTGGAGAGCACATCGACTCCGTCGACGGGTGCCCAGTCTGGGAGTCGGGGGCGGCTTCCGGTAGCCAACACGATCACGTCGGCTTCGAAATCGATTGTTTCGTGTTCGGTGGCCGCGCGTACCGTGCGCTCATCAACCAATGTGCCGGCACCGTGGGCGAACCGAACCCGCTGGCTTGCGAGCAGGCTGCGGATCTGGCCCTCGAGGCGGCGTTCGAGGGCCGACAGCCGATCTCGAAGTTGATCGAGGTCGACATCGGTATCCACCTCAGAAAGCCCCATGCGCATAGAGCGCTGCACGAAGGACCGGGCGTTCCCGGCAGCGATCATCGCCTTGGAGGGAATGCAGTCCCAAAGGTGGGCGGCGCCACCGATTGTGTCCCGCTCGATGAGAACCACCTCTGCACCCAGTCGCGCCGCTGTGGTGGCGCAGCTGTTGCCCGCGGGACCGCCTCCGACAATTACCATGCGAGTCGTCATCAAGCGGAGATGCTACCTGTCGCGACGTGGGTTGTGGGCAGAACCCGGGTTCGTTCCACTCCGGGTTCGCCCACAGTGTGCTTGAGCCCCAACGGCCACGACATGGGGCTCGGTCGCCGTGGACGGCTAGATTCAGCGGCTGTGGCCCCCGCCGCTGGAGAAGCTGACCCCGGTGTTGATATCGGTGTCGACACCGATTGCGACGACGCGCCCGCTCCACTGCGGTGGAACCGGACGGCTCTGACGCTCGCCGTCATGGCGATGGCCGCGGGCGGGGCACTGCGTCTGGTCGCCCCCTCGCCGTTGTGGCTCGATGAGGCGCTCTCGGTCAACATCGCAAGGTTGGACTTTCCCCAGATGGTGGAGGCGCTGCGACACGACGGCCACCCCGCCCTCTACTACCTGCTGCTCGGCTGGTGGATCGACGCCTTCGGTCACAGCGATGTGGCCGTTCGTTCGTTGTCCGCCGTGTTCTCGCTTGCCTCAGTCTGGGTGCTCTACCGAATCGCCGGCCGCTACGGAGCCACGACCGCGCAGGTGACTCTGCTGATTGCCGCCGCGTCGCCGTTCCTGATCCGCTACGCAACCGAAGCTCGGATGTACACCCTGCTGGTTCTGTTGTGCTGCCTCGGATGGCTGTGTGTGGAGCGGGCAGTCGAGCGTCCGTCGCCTGTTCGGCTGGTGCTCTTGGCACTCACCGCCGCGACGCTTGTACACACCCACTACTGGAGCTTCTACCTGATCGGCGCGGCGCTGATCGTCGTGGCGTACAACATCGCCTTCGGCGACGACAACCGCGCGGTCGCGGTCCGCGTCGGCGCTGCGGTCGTCGCGGGCAGCGCCACCCTGCTGGTCTGGTTCAGCGTGCTGCTTGAACAGCTTCGAACCACCGGAACGCCGTGGGCCGACCGTGCGCGGCCCGCAGAAATCGTCATTGAGACGATTCAGGCGGTCGGGGGCAACAACCGGTTCGAGGCAGAGCTCTTGGGGACTGTGTTGGCAGTGGCGGCAGTGCTGGGCGTGTTGGCCTGCCGCAGCAACGGACAGGATCTGATACTTCGGTTCGGTGCCGGGAGACTGGATCGCGCCGCGCTGTGCGTAGTGCTGACGCTCGGGCTCGGCGGGGCCGCCGCCGCGGTGACCGCCGGAGCTTTCGAAGCACGCTACGCCGCGGTCGTGGTGGGTTCCCTGCTGGTCCTGGCCGCCCGGGGAATAGCGGTGCTTCCAGCGAGGCCGAGAATCGTGGTGCTGGCAGTAGTCGTAGTCTTCGGACTTGCGATCAGCGTCGATGAGGCGCTCCGCGACCGGACCCAGGGGGCAGACGTCGCAGCACTGATCAACGAACAAAGAGAAACCGGCGATGTGGTCGTCTTCTGCCCTGACCAGGCCGGACCTGCGACCCTTCGGGGCATTGTCGATCCTGTGGCTTCATTCGCGTACCCCCGTGGCGACGGTCGTTTCGTCGACTGGCAGAACTACGCCGACACGATTGCCGACACTTCCGTCGACCGCTTCGTCGACGATGTGCTCGCCGAGGCCGGCAGTCATGATGTCTGGTTGGTGAGCGGATTCGGCTACAAGAGTTTCGGCGACCGCTGCGAAGCCATGGTCAACGAGTTCGGACGAAACCGCCGAGCGCACCGGCTCCTGGTCCCCAGTGATGTTTTCGAACCGATGCTGCTCACTCGCTACGAGGCGCTGCAGTGACCGTCCCGTTCAACTGGCGGCAGGACTTCCGCGCTGCGGCAGCCGGGTGGATCGAGGCGAGGATCTATGTGGTTGCGGCCTATGTGACCACCTTGGCGATCGTTGATCGTCTCGAACCACCTCCGGCGTTCTCGCCGGTTGACGACTGGCTGATCCCCTGGGACGGGACTTGGTACCGTGACCTTGCGAGCGGCGGCTACGACTCACCCGGGCTCGAGGAGGGGATTCGTTTCTTTCCGCTGTGGCCTTTGGTGGGTCGTGTCCTCGGGACCCTTGGAGACCGACCCGACGTCGCCCTGGTGATCGCGGCCAACCTGCTCGCTCTGGTTGCGGGAATGCTGATGCACCGCGTCGCGCTTCAGGAGACCGACGATCCGGAAACCTCCAGAAATGTCGTGCGAATCTTCTCACTGTTCCCGTCGGCTTTCGTATTGGTGCTCGGCTACAGCGAGGCGCTCTTCATGACCTTGGCTCTGGGTTTCGTGCTCTGCGCCAGGGCACGCCGCTGGTGGGCCACCGTCCTGTTGGGCTTCCTGGCTGGTCTGACACGACCGGTCGGCGCACTACTGGCACTGCCCGCTGCGGTGCGGGCCGGAGGAGACCGGCGCTCTCCGACGGCCTGGCTGGCTGTCGCTTCGGCACCGCTGGGCACTCTCACGTTCCTGCTCTGGGCCGAACACGCCCAAGGCGGATGGCGCGTCCCGATCGACGCGCAGGAAGCACTCCGGGGATCTGCTGTTGAGCCGATCACCCGGATCATCAAGGCGTTCATCGAGGGTGCCTCAGGTGATCCAGGTGAACTGTTGCATGCCTGCGCGGCTGTGGCCCTGGTGTTTTTGCTAGTTGTCGCGGTGCGCAGGCTGTCGACCGATCTGTGGGTGTACGCGGTTCCCTCGACGGTGCTGCTCTTCGCTGCTGAGAACCTGAACTCGATGGAACGCTACGCCCTGGCGGTCTTCCCACTCGTGATCGCTGCGGGGATCGTGAGCAGTGCTTCGATGCTGCGGCGTTGGCTGCCCACGGCTTCGGCTGTTGCGATGACGTCCTTGACGATCCTGGCTCTGAACGGCATCTATGTCCCCTGACCACGATCACATGAACCCAACACCCCACGCAGCCGCGACACCAGCCACACCCGGCGACAACCCAACACCCCACGCAGCCGCGGCTCCGGCTACGCCCGGCGACGACACAGTGCGGGTCGGGATTGACGTCACTGCCCTGGTTGGACCGCCCAGCGGAATCCACCAGACGACGCGGGCCCTCGTGAATGCGCTCGGGGGGATCGACGGGATCGATGTCCGAGGCTGGCTCTTGACCTTCCGCGGTGAGCGGCCGGACATAGAAGTCCCGGTCCGCCGGTCGCGGGTGCCCGCCCGGGTCGCCCATCAGCTGTGGCGGCGCAACATGTGCGGGCTGGACCGACTGATCGTCGGATCCGTCGATGTCGTCCATGGAACGAACTTCACGGCTCCACCGACCGAGCGCTCGGTCATCACAGTCCAAGACCTCTCTCTGGTTCACCACCCGCAGTGGTGTCGGTCCGAAGTGGTCGCCATGGTCGAACCGTTGAGAGCCGCTGTCGCTGCCGGGGCGACGCTGCACGTGACCTCCGCCGCCGTCGCCGAGGAGGTGCACGCCCATTTCAGGGTGCCAGAAGACAGAGTTGCGCTGGTTCCCCACGGAGTCGGCCCCATCGTCGACGGTGACGCCGAGGCCGGTCGCAGGCTCGCCGGTTTCGATAAGTACGTGCTGGTGCTGGGAACCGTGGAACATCGCAAGAACGTCGCACTGATCGCCGATTCGCTGAGTACGTTTCCAAGCGACGTAGGCCTCGTGGTGGCCGGGCCGGCAGGAAACGCTGAATCAGCGCTGCGCGCCGCAGCCGGTGACCGGAGGTTCGTGAGGCTCCCCACAGTCACCGACACCCAGAAGGCGTCGTTGTTGCGGGGGGCCACAGTGCTGGCCTTCCCCTCCCGCTACGAGGGGTTCGGGCTGCCCCCGCTAGAAGCACTGTCGGTGGGCACCCCCGTTGTGGCTACTTCGGTCGGGGCGCTGCCGGAGTTGGTCGGCGACCGGGTAACGCTGGTGCCCTGCGGCGACGACGCAGCATTCATCGAACAGATCCACGCGGCGACATCAACACCGGGTTCGGCGCCGACAGAGCTTCAGGCCCGCATCAATGCGATGACTTGGCAGACTGCGGCCCAGCAGATGGCCCACGTCTACCGCGGTTTGAAGAACTAGGAACCTGCGCGGGCAGGTGATGCCGCCTCGCGCTGACACCAGTGGTCTTCCGCTCTGGTCCGCTGCACTCACGGGCCGCGAGGCCGCGGGCGGGCCGCTCGGGCCACGGCCTCGCGCTGTACGGGCCGGGTTGTCCTGCCTGCTCGCTCGGCCTCTTTGCCTGGTTCCACCGGTGTGGTGGGTGTGGGAAGGCTTCTTGGTGTGTGGTGTTTGCGGTTCGGGATGCATGGTCCGCTATGAGGGCGGGAGACGTTTTTCGTGTCTGTGTCATCGTATGGGCTCGACGGGCCGGCGGCAGCGTCAGATCATCGGGGGCCCAGTCGTCGACACGGGCCTGTATGCGTGTAGGGTGTTGGGGCAGCAACCTGTTTCAAGGATGGATCACGTCATGTTCTCCTCAATAAAGACTCCCCCCCCCCCCCCCCCACGGTTGTGAGGTTCGTTCCGCACGGTGTTTGAAACGTCTCAGCGTCGCGTTGTTGAGCGTGTTAGCGATAACGCTGACCGTGCCAGCCGCCACAGTGTCAGCCCAAACACCGCCTGAACCTGATCCTGTAGTCACCCTCCAATGGCGCAGCCACACATTCCAACGACCACTCCCTTTCCCGCAGCCAGGCGAACTCACCAACACCATCAAGATCATCGAACGCGACGCCGATCTCGTCATGAGGCTGCACTTCGACCCTGCACCGACGACGGCGATCACAGTCAACATGACCGCCACAGCAGGCGGGTCGTTCCTGCGAACCGGTGAAACAACCCGGACCGTGGCCGTCTCCGCCAACGCGGCACACCAAGACGTCACATACCACATCGAAGACGACGCCGTCGACGAAGGCCACGATTTCCTAGTCATAGAGATACAACCCGGCAACGGTTACACGGTCGGCGGGCCTCGCAGCTTCCGAGGGATCTACATCTACGACAACGACCCGCCCGACTACTTGGCCGCGCAGGTGACGAACCAACTGGGGCTGCGGGTGTCGCGGTCCTCCGGCGAGGAGGGCGAAGGATACCTGAAAGTGAAACTGGTCAAGAACTTCACCGCCGACGTCGACTACCGGATCTGCACGTATATCGCCAGCGGGCGGGCGGATGCTTCTCCCGGCGCGGATTACGATCTCGTCAGTTGGCGCAACGGCCGCGCAGAAACCTGGACAGCAGGTGGTTGTGTGATCGGGTTGAACACCGAACACGACACCGAGTGGTGGCTGAAAATCTGGGACGACTCGGCCGTCGAAAGCGACGAGACCGTGGAACTGAGGCTGTTCGAGGACGGGGACCATCTTAATCCGGCGCTTCGTCCGTGGCCCACGGGCGTGACGTCGCCGGGCGGCGTCAGCCTCGTTTACAGGATCACCGACAACGACATGACCACCTCACCGCAACTCCAAGCACAACCATCACAAGCACAACCATCAACAGTCACCATACGCAGCGACACGACCACCGTGACTGAAGGCGGCGACGTGACCTTCACAGTCACCGCTGCACCCGCACCGGCAGCAGATCTCGTGGTGAACGTGTTCGCCGAGGAGGAGTCGGGCAGCGGCCTCGGGTTCCGGGGCGCGGGCCGCCGCGCGGCGTTGACAGTCCCCGCGGGAGAGTCGACGGTGTCCTGGACGTTCACGACGATGTCAGACGACGCCGACCACCCCGACGGCCGCGTCGACGCACGCATAGACCCGGCCGCGGTCAAAGACAGCTACACGATCGGCGACCCGTCCACCGCCACCGTCACAATACACGACGACGACCCCCCTACACCCAACACCGACCCTGCACCCAACGCTGACCCTGCACCCGCCGCTGACCCTGTGCCCGTCGCCGACCCTGTGCCCGTCGCCGACCCTGTGCCCGTCGCCGACCCTGTGCCCACCAACGCTGACCCTGTGCCTGCCGCCGACCCTGTGCCTGCCGCCGACCCTGTGCCTGCGCCGCAGCCACAGCCGCAACCGCAGTCGGCACCGCAACCAACACCGGCACCGCAACCGCAACCGCAGCCGCAACCGACCCGGGCACCAGCACTGCAACCAGCACCAGCTCCACAACCGGTACCGGTGGTGGAGCCTGTCGTCTTGACAGTGTCAGACGCCGAAGCGACAGAAGGCCGAACCCTCGACTTCGTCATCACCTTGAACCGGGCAGCACGAACACCCGTCGAGATCACCTACAGCACCCTGCGCGGAGAAGCCACCGACGACGACTACACCCACACCGTCGGCACCATCACCATCAACGCCGGCGAAACCCGCAGAACCGTCCACATCCAAACAACCCCAGACGACATCAACGAACAACCAGAACGAATGATCCTCTACCTGGTCTCCGTCGACGGCGCTGAACCAGACCGACGCAGCGCCACCGGCACCATCAACAACAACTAAGAACCCGCGCGGACAGGCGACAAGCACGTCGCGTCGAAGCGGGGACACTCCCGCTCTTGTTCGCTGCGCTCACGGGCCGCGAGGCCGCGGGCGGACCGCTCGGGCCACGGCCTCGCTGGGTCACGGCCGTGTGCGGGATCAATCCACTCGGCCTCTAGACTCAGACCGTGGCCGCGGAACCGACTCTGGAAATCGGGGGCTCTGCGGCGCCGTCCGCAGCGAAGGCAGAGAACTCAGACCGTGGCCGCTGAACCGACTCTCGACGTCAGCATCGTCCTGCCCGTACACAACGAGGCGCCGCACCTCGCAGACGAACTGGCCCGAATCAGCGCATCCATGGACGCCTCGGAATACTCCTGGGAACTCGTCATCGTCGACGACGGCTCCACCGACGGATCAGCCGACGTCTGCAGGGGGCTCCCAAAGGTACGGGTCCTCGCCACGCCGCGGAACCGGGGCTCCGGGGCTGCGCGGCGCCTCGGCACCGAGGCCGCACGGGGACGCGTCGTGGTGTGGTCCGACGCGGACATGACCTACCCCAACGACCAGATCCCGCAGTTGGTCGCAGAGCTCGGCAACGGCGACCACATCGTCGGTGCCAGGACCTCCGAACAGGGCACGTTCAAGGTGTTCCGGGTACCGGCGAAGTGGGCGATCCGCCGTCTCGCCTCCTATCTGACGCGGACCAGGATCCCAGACCTCAACTCAGGTTTCCGGGCATTCAGGCGTGACGTCGGTCTCCAGTTCACCCAACAGTTGCCGACCGGATTCTCGTGTGTCACCACGATCACCATGTCCTTCTTGATGAACGGCTACGAAGTCCGGTACGTGCCGATCGAGTACAACCAGCGTGCCGGTCGCTCCAAGTTCCACTGGTTCCGCGACACCAGCCGCTACGTGTTGCAGGTCATCCGCATGATGCTGACCTACGACCCTCTGCGGGTGGCGTTGCCGGTCGCGTCGGTTCTGGGGGTCGTGTTCTGTGCCAAACTCGGATACGACATCGTCGGCAAGGACTTCCGACCCGCCGCCAACACGCTGCTGCTGGGGTTCGCGGTGCTTCAGGTACTCGTGGTGGGACTGCTCGCAGACCTGGTAGTGAGGCTGAACCGTCCTACGAAGCTGATTCCGCCAGGCGATGTCGAGGAGACTCCCTAACAGGCCCGCTAGCTAGCTGATCTGGGAGAGCAGCGATTGGTAGCGCTGTCGCACGGCAGGCCAACTGAACGAACGCTCCACGTACGACTGACCCGCTCGAGCCAGTCTGGAGCGGAGTTCGGCGTCGTCCAGAAGACGGTTCATCGACACCTCGAACTCGACGAAGTCGCTGTACCAGAGACCCCCGCCGGACTGTGCACAGTGATCCCGTGTCGGGCCGCACCAACCGTTGACCAGCACGGGTGTTCCCGCCAGCCAAGCTTCGAGAACGACCAGCGAGAACGACTCCAGAGGTGACGGGTTGACAAGCACGTCCGCCGCCGCGAGCAGGCCGAACTTGTGCTCTTCAGACACGGGGCCGACGCACACGATCCCGTCTCGCTCAGATACCTCGTCAACCACCGGACCCGTCAACACCAGTTTCCCGTTCCCCCTTCGCTCCCGCATTACCGAGAACATCGTCACCAGATCATTGGCGCCCTTACCACGACTCACCCTCCCCAAGTACATAACAAAAGGTTCAGCACCGAGATTGAACGCTTCTCGCGCCGCCAGCGGATCGATATCGAACTCCGGCGGTTCAACGGGCAAGCCCAGCACGTTCTGTGGGGTAGTAGCAGTCGCCGCAAAACGAGACAGCACCAAGTCTTGCTCAGCTCGGCTGTAGTGGGCGATGGCTGAGACCGTAGCGAACACCTCAGCAAACAGCGACAACTCCAGGGGCGGCTCAGGGTGTGCTGCCGCGTGAAGCACCGTTGGGGTTTTGGCGACTGCCACACCTCGTACCGTCGGATGGTAAAGGTAAGGAGTGAATGCCAGCACTCCGCTGTCAACCTCCGCGATGGCGTCGATCAAGGCCTTGCTGGTAGGCCCTTGGTGGTCTATCCAGGCCAATCCCTCCGCAGTGTCCACTTCGGTGACCCGCGTCAAGATCCGTTCACTGAGGGCTTCAAAATCGGGAGACCGAGGTCGATCAACACTGAATCGGAAGACCGAGACACCGTCTTCAACGGTCATCCCCTCGGGATAGCAGTCGGCCCACGTCATATAGGAACTGGCTCGCGAAGTGAGGACTGCGATGTCGTATCCGTCACCGGCAAGACGCGTGGCCAACGCTCGCACCGCAGACTCGGCGCCGCCCACAACATCGCCCGCGGGGAAACGAAGGTGACAAGCAGGCATCGCTACCGTACCGCGGGGAACAATCTCTTCGAATCGAACCGATCGCGTGTTGCAGGATTGTCGGTCAGCGTCTGCTCGCCATTCTGAAAGCAGCAGGACGTCATCGACTCCATCAGGGTCACCAGTCTTCGACGACGTGTGAGGATTTCACGGAGCCGTTCACGCGCGGCGCGTGGACCCAGCTCCGACGCCCGCGCCAGACCCCGGCGCACCAGATCGTCGCGCAAGCCCGCATCAATCAACACCCGCTCCACCGCAGCAGCCACCACCACCGGAGACTTGTCAGTCAACAACACCCCCGCGGCACCCAGAGTCTCAGGCACAGCCGCAGCCGCAGCAGCCACCACCGGCACCCCCCACGCCATCGCCTCGACCAACGGAACACAGAACCCCTCATGCTCAGACAAACACACGAACACATCAGCACGCCGATACCAACCCGCCAACTCCGCAGACGACACCGAACCCACAAACCTGACCGCGTCACCAACCCCGAGCTCCACGGCAAAATCCCTCAACGCCGCCTCATACACGTCCGCAGACGAAGAACCCACCAAAACCAACTCGACATCTGCACGCCAACGCTGCAACACCGCCAACGCCGACACCAGATCCTGCTGACACTTGTTTGGAGCCAACCGGCCGACAAACAACAACGTCACCTTCGACTTGGATCCGTCACCACCCCCACCCGGCGAAGCCAGAACCCCACCAGCGGGCAGCACCGCATCATCAACAAGAACCGGAGCAACCTCCACACAACCCATTCCCGCAGCACGAAGATCACGAACGTTGAACTCGGAAACAGCGATTCCAACCCTGGTGATCGGAGCCAGTTCCAGCAATTGCTCACGACCCCAGCGCAAACCGGCAACCTGCTCAAAGTCCCAGAACTCAAAATACTCATGCGGGGTTACGTTGTGGTAGTTCACCACTACCTCCACCTGACGGCGAACAATCTCTTCGGCAGCCATCGAACCGATCGCGTGTTGCAGGATTGTCAGGTCAGCGTCTGCTCGCCATTCTGAAAGCAGCAGGACGTCATCGACTCCATCAGGGTCACCAGTCTTCGACGCTAGATCACCAACCCGCTCGACCACTACAGAGACATCGTGGCCCTGTGCCTCGAGCAGGTCCCGGAGGGTTCGGGTGTGAACACCCACCGCGTCATAACGTGCCAGTTCCGGCAAGACGATGTCGACTCGACTCATGACGCCACCAGGCGTGTGAGGATTTCACGGAGCCGTTCACGCGCGGCGCGTGGACCCAGCTCCGACGCCCGCGCCAGACCCCGGCGCACCAGATCGTCGCGCAAGCCCGCATCAATCAACACCCGCTCCACCGCAGCAGCCACCACCACCGGAGACTTGTCAGTCAACAACACCCCCGCGGCACCCAGAGTCTCAGGCACAGCCGCAGCCGCAGCAGCCACCACCGGCACCCCCCACGCCATCGCCTCGACCAACGGAACACAGAACCCCTCATGCTCAGACAAACACACGAACACATCAGCACGCCGATACCAACCCGCCAACTCCGCAGACGACACCGAACCCACAAACCTGACCGCGTCACCAACCCCGAGCTCCACGGCAAAATCCCTCAACGCCGCCTCATACACGTCCGCAGACGAAGAACCCACCAAAACCAACTCGACATCTGCACGCCAACGCTGCAACACCGCCAACGCCGACACCAGATCCTGCTGACACTTGTTTGGAGCCAACCGGCCGACAAACAACAACGTCACCTTCGACTTGGATCCGTCACCACCCCCACCCGGCGAAGCCAGAACCCCACCAGCGGGCAGCACCGCATCATCAACAAGAACCGGAGCAACCTCCACACAACCCAACCCGAAGGAGCGCAACTCCCCGGCATTGAACTCGGAATCGGCGATTCCAGAATGCGCTTGTCGACACAACCGCGCGAGTTGACGACGACCGTGGTCGAGTTCCGCACCGAGATGGGGCTTCCACGGATAGTAGAAGCCCGCCGGGGTCATATTGTGATAGTTGATCACAACCGGTTCTGGCCGTTCCAGAAGATAGTCCGCCACCGGCGTGCCGGTTGAGGCCTGATAGATGATCAGGTCGGGCGCAGCAGCGTCGGCGTGGTGCCGGAAGTGAGTCACTCGATCCTTCAGTTCAGGGTTCACATGAGCCGCAAAGATCGTCGCGTCTGCACCGACCTCGCGAAGCAGCCTGTCCACTGCGAGGGTATGATGACCGACCGCGTCCCGCCCGCTGAGCACCGCCGTGAACTGGTGTACAACGGGTCGTTCGGTCACGCGGTTCGCGCTAGGACCAGGGTCTCAACCCGAGAGCCGGTGATCTCAACCGTTTCGATCACGCACCCTCTCCTAGTCAGTAGATGAGCCCACGCTTGCGGCGAGAGACCGCTGCCGCGCAACAGTTCGGCCTCCGGTCCCGTGCGGATGCACGGATCAGCCACCGCCACCACAACGGTTCCTGAAGGACCGACGCAGCGAAGAGCCTCGTCAACAACATGGACCGCATCGACAATACCCCGATGCTCCACAACTCGGGTGAGCACCACCGCCCCGAGCGTCGAGTCGGCGAAGGCCTCCAAGTGCTTCAGCGGTGATCCGACACGAAGATCCAGTCCGTCGTTCGCGCCGGCCATGATCGCTGCACCCGTCTGGTCGACACCGTGGGCGGGAATTCCCGCATCCGCCAAGGCGGCAACAATTGCTCCGCCGCCGCATGACACAACTGCTACCGGGTCATCAACTGACTGCAAGCGGTTCGCTACCGCAGCGCACAGAGCGGCGTCTGCTTCAGGGAGTGGATCAACAAACTCGCTGACGGTCCCGGACAACCGGGACTCGCGTTCGAGTCTGGTAAGGCGTTGGTCCAAGCCACGCAACAAGCGGCCCTGAAAATAGTGAAGCGAGTTGAGTTGGTCCACGACGAAGCGCATGTACCACCGTGTGAACTTTCGAACCACCCGTTTCACGTGACTTGCACCTGGGCGCTGCCCGGTCGGAGCGTGAACATCGATCAACGACAACTGCTCGACGCGATCAACAAGACGCTGTTGGGAGGACCCCGCGGCATCCGGAGCGACACCCTTCCAGGCTCGCTCTATCTCCTGCTCAAGACGCTCAATTTCGGGCTCACTGCGACGGCGCTTCTCGGCTTCGGCTTCAATCTCCGCCTGAATGCGGTTGGCATATCCACGCGCACCTGGTGCTTCATTCAGCACGCGCTCAACCTAGCGTTCTCGTGCTCCCCGGCCTTGTGGGCGCATCCAGACCGGCAGGCGTGATCCATGTCGTCTAGCACGCGTCCAGCCTAGCGAGGTTCAGACTCTGAGCGGGTTGCCCCCACGGCTATGGCGAACCCGTCCAAAGATGAGCAGACCAATCGCCAACGCGATACCTGATCCTGCCAGCAGCACACTGATTCCAAGATGACTCGGGCGGAACTTCAGGGTGACCAAATGTTCGCCCTCGGGCACGACAACCCCCATGAACGCCGCGTCCGCGGTGACTGTCTCAGCGCTTCGACCGTTGACTGTGGCCCGCCAGCCCGGATAATCGGAAACCGAGACGACCACGACCGCGGCCCGGTCCGCGCGCACGACGGCGTCGATACGGTCCCGCCCGAGCGCAACGTTGAGAACCTCGAGTTCGGAGTCCCCAGCAGGTTCGGATGGGAGTCCTAGATCCCGGTCGACCACTGCGGATCGTTCACCGACATCGCGCCCCGCAACCGCCTCCGCGGCTCTTTGCGGATCAGCCTCGACCGAAGTTGCGTCCGCGAGCCGGACAAACGCAGCATTGGGGCGCTCGATCAGCAGGACGTCGCCGGTCCGAGCGAGACGGAACTCGTCATCGCCGGCCACCATCCCCGCCGCCAACCCCCCGGACACGTCCACGCCGACCAGCAACCCGCCTTCAGGCGAAGGCGAGGTGACCTCGACCGACACCGGCGTTCCGACGCGAAGATCCTCCCCGGAGAATGCGAACGACTCCGGACCCGTGTCCTGGGGGGATACATGCCTGCTCTCGGTACTGCGTCGGCCCCCTGCTTCTATACGGACGTCGAGCACTCCACCGACGCTCGACGCCACTTCAACCAGGACGGCGCGCAAACCCCCGACGGGGGACGACAACGTGGTTTTGAGGGGTTCCACCGATGGATCGGAGCCTTCAACCGCGGGTGCCGGAGCAATCAGAGTGCCAGGCGGTCGACTGTCGGGGAACTGCGCCCAAACCCCGACAGCCATCGCATCCCAGACCGGCGATGAGATGTCGGCGTCAAAGGGTATGTAGGGCCAGGTTGGAGTGGCGCGACCCTTGCCGAGCGTGAGCGCGTCAGGGGTCTCAGCCCGAAACAGCGCGTTGTATCCCGGTGACTTGATCACTTGGCCGCGCGCATCGTCGATGTCGAACAACGCAGCCGTCGAAGGGAAGAACGTCCACCCCTCTCCGCTGAGCCGCTCGCCTGGACCAAGCAGCCCAGTGACCACCGCATGTGCTGGTGTGGTGGTCAAACGTTCGTCCGGCTCGGCGAAAGTATGCACTGGCATCATGAAACTCAGCATCTCGAAGCCAACCACCCCGGCAAGAGCCCAACTTGTGGCCTCGACAGTGAGCAGGCCGCGAATTCGAGCCAGGACAATCACTGCCACAGCAATGGCCGACAGCACAGGCACTACCGATACAGCCAGCACTTCGCGCAGTACACCCTCAGCGGTGACCGCTTCGAACCAGACTGTGCCGAAGGGGATCATTGCTGTCGCCATGGCAAGGCCGACAAGCGATGCGACCCCGACGCTGCGACTCAGTGACCACGACGATCCCGAGCAGCGACTCGCAGCGAGGCGTTCAACGCCGAACGCCGCGCCCAACGCTACACCCAGATTCCACAGGACCTTGGCCCGTGCCATGGACCCGATCTGATCACCGGCCAGTACACGCAACGGCACGGTGAGGGGTCCACCGATATAAGCGATCAGAACGCCGATCCCAGCTATTGCTGATATGGCGAGGAGCACTGAACGACGGCGTTGATCGCTGTGACGAACACCGCTGACGAATCCCAACAGGGCAAGCATCAGAACCGACGCTCCAACGTAGGCGTGGGGTTCGTTCCAACCAGCCTCGCCAAACCAGAGGGGCCCGAATGATCCGTGGCCCCAGACAGCAGGCGCCACCGCGGTCAGCAGGTATCTGACTCCAGCCGAGGAGTCGAAGCTGCTCCAGTTCCGGTAATTCGTGTCACCCCAATCCAGGTACTGGGCGAACCCGATCAGGTGAGGGGCGGCCAATAGCACAGCCAGAACAATCGCCACCGAACCGGTGGTCACAACAGCGGTCAGTCTGAAGCCGTCGCCGTCGGGTACATTGCCTCGGGAGGCTCCGTCAGGGGGGGCAGCGGTCCTTAGGCGAAACTCGACAGGCAAGCGAATCGCCACGTAAATTGCCGCTCCCAGCAGTGCATACAGCGTTACCTGCGGGAAGTTCGTCCAGACCATGGCGGCCGCTGACCCACCCAGGGGAACGGCCCGCCACAACCTCGGATCGCGGATTGAACGCTCCAGTGCCCAAAACAACCCCGGCACCAGAGCGGCGGTCGAGGAATGCGGCCAGTTCATCCAGGTCAACATGAATCCGCAGAACGCGAATGCGATTCCGCCGACCAGCGCAGACACGGGCAACAAACCCCAGGATCGGATCAACCCGTAAGTCAGCCCTATCGCAGTGAGGGTGCGGAGCGCCGCGACCAAACCCGGAGCGAACCAGTCCGGCGCTACCAGGTATCCCAGATTGAAGATCGGCAACCCGCCCTTCATAGTCGGCTGACCACCAGCCAGATCAGAGTTCCACCAGCCAACGTCTCCGGAGCGGACGTCACCGGCCAACGACGCCCAGTGGGCATGGATGTTGATCGGATCCGTCGAATCCGACTCGAGTGTGAAATCTTCGGGTAGATAGGCGTCGTAGGGGGCTGAGTGCTCAAGGACGATATCTGTAGCCACGAAACTCGCGCCACCGAGAAGTGCCGGCCAGAACCCGAAGAGAACCACGCCGACGGCGACTAGACCAGACAGTCCTGAAGCCGAGAAAACCCTGGCCATGGCTTCGCACGCTATCGTTGCAGTGATTCATGCGCTTGCTTCATGTCGTCTGCTCGCCTACCGACGGGTCACTGTGCCACCAGAATTGCGAAGGCGTTGCGATCAATCCGGGCACTGCAGGGCAACTCAGCGAGATCGCTGAAACCGCAATACTCGACGTCATGGCGCAACGCCTTGATGCCGACGCCGTCTACGGGGACATCGAGGTCAGAGGAACGATTCGCCTCCGAAGTGCCTTCTCACCGACACGCCTGCTCAGCGAACCCAATGCGTGTCTACCTTTGGCGGTCCGCTGCAGAACTCTGGGGCGACTCGGCGCCCGGATCGTTGATGCTGACTTGCCGCTGCGTCTGGCAGAGAGCGGATCTGCAGTTCTGCATATTCCAGCGGTGTTGAGCCGACATTCTCAAGAGCCGCTCGGAGCCGATGCCATTGCGTTGAACGCTCACCTGACAAAGATCGGGATCGCAGCATCGGTAGTCGCAGACGGCCGACCGGATCGTTTCCGTCTCACACCCGACCCGAATCCGCAACCTCCCGTCTCGATCATCATCCCTACCGCCGGCAAGGCCCTGGATGAGGGACACGGAGGCGAACTCGCTGTCGAACGCTGCCTGAGGAGCATCGCCGCTACGGGCCACCCGGACCTGGAGGTGATCCTAGTCGTGGGCGAGGAGTACCGAGGCGACCCCGAACAGATTGCCGGCGCCGCCTTGCCAATACGACTGGAGCGACGCCCGACCGGCCCGTTCAACTTCTCTGCCGCCTGCAATCAGGGTATCCTCACCGCACGCAATGAGCTGGTGCTGCTGCTGAACGACGATACCGAGGTCGGCCCGGGCGCCGTCGCTGCCATGGCCCTCCATTTCGGTGACGAATCGATCGGCGCTGTCGGAGCGTTGCTGCGCTACCCCGACGGCACGATCCAGCACGCAGGAATGGTCATCGACGACGCCCACCCTCTTCATCCCTTCGTTGGCTGGACCCCCGATGCTGCACAACGCTTCGGTGGCACAGTCGCTCGAGACGTGATCGCTGTAACCGGCGCCTGCTTCATGTCACGCCGGTCACTGCTACTCTCCCTCGGAGCTTTCTCCTGCCACTTTCCCTGGTCTTTCAACGACGTCGATCTGTGTCTCAAAATCCGCCGGTCGGGTTACCGCGTGATCGTCGAACCTCATGCAACGCTGGAGCATCTCGAGTCCTTCACACGCGAACCGCTCATCCATGAATGGGAGTGGGACCGATGGGTTGATCGCTGGGGCGAAGTGCGCGATCCGTGGTACCACCCCGGCTACCACCGACCCGACGACCCCGAGCGGCTCCACCTGAACGCTGACCATCTGGAACCGTTGGAACCAGGCAACAACTTAGAACCTCGCGACACCTCGATCACGCCACGCGTCTACCGCACCCGGATGGCACATTGACAACCCCTGATCGAGGTGTCGCGCCGAACGCAGATGCTCAGCACAGGCACTTGATCTACAATTCAGTGCATGTCGGAGCAACCACTGATCCCCGAAGGCCCCGACCCGATCAACAACAACGACCGTGAGGTCCTTCGCCTGGAGATCCTCAGACAACGTGACCTGAACTTGGGGTTGAAGAGCCGAACGGAGGTGCTCGTTGAAAGAGTGGCGGAACTCGAAACCCAGAATGACGAACTCGACCGTGCTCTTCGCGAACTGAGCGAAAACGCCGGAAGGACGATCAGCGAACTCCATGCCCAGAATCAAGAACTCCATGCCCAGAATCAAGAACTCCATATTGAGCTGGGCCGCAGTCCCCTCATCCGTATCGCCCGCGCCATGGCCCGGCGACTCAAACTGCGCTGAACCTACCGCGCCTGACCACCAGACGTTTTGTGGCTGTACAACGTTTCAATTCCTCCACCAATGGTCTCTGTTGCACTCGTTCAGCAACGGTCTCGCAATTCGTGGGGGCCACGGCGAAGGGCTGCGCTCATCAACAGGACATAGTTGTAGGAGAACCACAGCACAAAGCTGACCGTCAGGTTCGCCACGACCAGGAACACCACGAGCGCGAACCAAGTCCACGATTCTGTAGTCGGGTCACGCCACAGATCCCGACCGGAGCGGTAGAGCGCCACCGCCACCGCCAGCACGAACGGGAGGAATGCGAGCAGGCCTGCGCCCAGCCAGACTTCCAGGAAACTGTTGTGAGCACTGTTGACATCCGGCAATCCATCGAAGAAACCGGGCACGTCTGCGACTGTGAACCAACCGTGCCCGACGATCGGACGCTCAGCTGTCCTGTCCCATACGAACTCCCAGACGACGCGCCGGGATGCCAGCGTCGAGCCGCCCCACACCGTCGGCGCCGCGCCTGCCAGCACTGCCGCGCCCAAGAGCCCCGCAACTGCCGCACCCCGGGTGGCTCGCTTACCGAAACGGGCACGACCAGCCGAAGCGAACCACACCAACGAAGCACAGATCGCAGCACCGAACAGGCCGACCCAGGCGGTGAGACTCCCGCTGCCCACCAACAACACCAACCCCATGACCCCCAACGACGCCGGCAGGACCCGGCCTCTGCCACGAGCCCCCGACAGAGCCGGGAGTCCGACGAGCAGCCCCAGTGCGGCCGGCGGGGCGAGTTCGTTGGGATTGAGGAACAAACCTCGCCAGTCGCCGTCGTCGTTGCGTCCGATCGAGTCCGACAGCACCACTGCCGACAAACTCCCGACCAACACCGAAAAGAGCACCACCGTCAGCGCTTGCCGCACACGGGTGAAGTCCAAGTCGGCGATTACCCAGGCCAAAGCGGCCAAACCGATATAGATCACCGACCTCGCCCGGGTCACAGACGGGTCCAAACTCCACAAACTCGAAGCGACGATCACCACGGTGAACGTGATCAGCGAGACACTGCCGAGACCTGACGGCTTACAGAGCCGCCGACCAGACACCCGTTGAGAGTCCAGCAGGACAGCCAGCACACAAGCTCCCGCCATCGCCGCGAAGATCCCTCGCACCGCCGGGTCTTCCCACCGTGGAGCACCATGCAGGACGTGCCACGCCAAATACATGACAGGACCATTGGTGCACACCAGCAGTGCGGCAACTACCAACCCGTCACGAAGCCGACTGTCGAGTGCGCCCGGATCCCCGCTCACCGGTTCGTCCTAAGCAACGAAGGCGGCGACCGTCTCAACGTGGGACGTTCCCGGGAACATGTCGAGCACCGTGTAGCGGTCCAGGGTCATTCCCGCGTCTTCAAGCAGTTTTGCGTCACGGGCGAAAGAACTCGGATCGCAACTGACCAACACGAAAACTTCGGGTTCGGCTCGGAGCAGCGACTGCACACCACGAGCACCCAGGCCCTCCCGAGCCGGGTCGGCGACCACCACGGCCGCCGGCGACGGACGCCAGTTCTCGACCGGAGCGTTGATCACCAGCGCATCGCTGCCATTGAGGTTGACCCGGGCATCAGCGGTGCAGTCCTTGGTCCGTTCAATCACATGAACCCTGCGATCCGACCCGACGGTGCCCGCAAAAATCCCGATACCGGCATAGGCGTCGACCATGACCCCGTCATCGGCCAGGTCGTTGACCATCGTGTTCACCTCGTCGACTAAGGCATCAACCCCAGCCGGGCGGTTCTGGAAGAATGACCGGGCCGAGACACGCCAGCGACGCCCACCAGCCTCCTCATGAATCCAGGCACGTTTGCCTCCACGCAACTCAGTGATCGTCACCACCAAGACGTCTTCGGGAACTGAGACCCCGAAATCACTGCCCTTCACCAGCACCATCCGTTCGCCTGTGCGATTGCCGATCCTGATCGTGACCTCGCTGGCCTCCCCGAAACGGCCGTCGACGAGCAGCTGTTCAGCCGCTGGATCAGCCGCATCGCACACATCGGGCACGATCACGTCGTGTGAAGACCGGACCCGATAGCCGGCTCGGCCCTTCACCACCGCCGCTTTGATCGTTGTACGTCCCTCGTCATTGTCGAGGCGACGCAGCGACGGGTCGGGGGCCGCCACGCCTGCTCGCACCAGTTGATCGACCACCATCGACTGCTTCATGCGCAGTTGGGCATCCGGCGCAACATGCAGGAGGTCACAACCTCCGCAACCCTCAAGTTGGTGGGAACATCTGACCGGCACACGATCATCGGAGGCCTCGATCACAGAAATAATCCGTGCTCGTGACCAGCGACGGTCGATCCTCAAGATCTCTGCGGTAACCGTCTCGCCGGGGAGTGCGCCTTCGACAAAGACGATTCTGCCGTCGGTGGCCCGAGCCACCCCGGCGCCGTCCCGCGCCGTGGCGGTAACACGCAATCTCATAATGGAACGGTAGCGGCGCTATCGCGATTAGTGTCGCGGATGTGCAGCACCCGATAGAAATTGCCCCGTCCGTCCTGCCCGCCGACTTTGCGCAGTTGGGTCAGGAATGTGCCGATCTGGAAAGCACCGGCGCCGACCGGATCCATTGGGACGTCATGGACGGCGTATTCGTGCCCAACATCACTATGGGTCCAGACATCGTCAAGAGCCTCCGCGGCCTTCTCACCATCCCGTTTGAAGCCCACCTGATGGTCGTGAACGCCGACGATTTTGCACCGCTCTTTGTTGAGGCCGGCTGTTCGACTGTGATGGTTCACGTCGAAGCATGCACCCATCTCCACCGCTCGCTGAACAACATCCGAAACCTCGGCGCACGCGCTGGGGTGGTCCTCAATCCGCACACCCCGGCAAACACAATCGCCAACGTCCTCGATCAGACAGACCAGATTCTAATCATGACAGTGAACCCTGGTTTCGGTGGTCAAACCTACATTCCGTTGCTCGACAAGATCTCTGAGATCAAGGCGATGGTCGATGCCGGCGGGTACGGGATCGACATTGAAGTCGACGGCGGGATCAGCGCTGCCAACATCGGTGAGTGTGCGCGCGCCGGAGCGAACGTCTTCGTCAGTGGGTCGGCTCTGTTCAAATACGACGACCGCGCCGCCGGCGTCAGTGAACTTCGGTCCCTCGCTGAATCAGCCCGCAGCTAGGTTTCGCCGAGTTCGCCCCAGGCCCCGAGCGGGCAATGCCTCAGCGTCCTGGTGGGCAGGCCTCAACTCGCACCAGGCCCTGGTCAGCAAGGCTCTAGAGCATTTCTCCGCGTTTGACGATCACATGGTCGATGATGCCGTACTCCTTGGCTTGTTCAGCGGTGAACCAGCGGTCGCGGTCGGAGTCTGCTTCGACTTCCTCATAGGTGCGCCCGGTGTGTTGAGCGATGCGTTCCTGCAGCAGGCGCTTGGTGTATGCCATCTGCTCGGCCTGGATCGCAATGTCGGTCGCCTGGCCTTGAACCCCGCCGAGAGGCTGGTGCATCATGATCCGCGCGTGGGGAAGCGCATAGCGTTTGCCCGGGGCGCCGGCGCACAGCAGGAACTGGCCCATTGAAGCCCCCAGGCCCATGCAGATGGTGCCGACCTCACACTCGACGAACTGCATGGTGTCGTAGATGGCCATTCCCGCGGTCACCGAGCCGCCCGGTGAGTTGATGTAGAGCCAGATCGGCTTCTCCTTGTCCTGGCCCTCCAAGTAGAGCAACTGGGCGGTGATGTAGTTGGCGATCTCGTCGTTGACGTCTGTGCCGAGCACGACGATGCGGTCCTGGAGCAGGCGATGGAAGATGTCGGCCTGCGGGTTGACGAGGTTGGTGGTGGCCAGGTTCGGGGGCTGGATCATCGCGCGTAGGCTACCGCCACTGGGTTCAATCATCGCAGCTAGGCTGGACGGTCCACGCGGACGTGGCGGAATTGGCATACGCGCCAGGTTTAGGTCCTGGTACCCGAAAGGGTGTGGGGGTTCGACTCCCCCCGTCCGCACCCCATATCAACTGGCACCGTTCGGCAGCGACATCAGACCGAAACGCAAGAATCGGTGTTGTCCCAACCGAACTCTACAAGTATTGTCAAGAGATGTTATTATATTTCAAGATAATACACACCACTTACAGGACGCAGCCACGCGACAACGCCGGCGAAGGTACACCCGTGGGGTTACCGTCATGACCATGGTGAAGAGAAGGGTGTCGGTCACCTTGGACCGCCAGGTCGCCAAGAGGGCGGCTGACGCCGCCAGAAGCCAAGGAGCAAGCCTGTCGGCATGGCTGAACGCCGCGGCCTGCCGCGCCCTGTTCATCGAGGAAGGCCTGGCCATGGCGCGCGAATGGGAGGAACAGCACGGTCCCCCAACCGAAGAAGAACTTGCGTGGGCAGATTCCGTCCTCAACGGTGAACCTGAACCGGGGTCTTCTTGATAATGGCGGGAATCACCTACGACACCGGAGCTCTCATAGCAGCCGAACGAGCTGACAAACATATGTGGACACTTCACAATCTCTCACTCAAGCAGGGGTTGGTTCCAACCGTCCCGGCAGCGGTTCTGGCACAGGCGTGGCGTGGTGGTCCGCAGCCTTTCATGTCGAGGCTCCTGTCAAAATGCCGAGTGGTCGTACTCGACGAGGAACAAGCTCGAGCCGCCGGGGCCGCGTGCGCGGCGGCAGGGACATCGGATATCGTCGACGCTTCAGTTGTCGTTGGAGCCGCAGAACGCGGCGATATGGTCGCAACGAGCGACCGGGCTGACCTTGAACGACTTCGAGACGCTCTCCGAGTCCCCCTTACGCTGCGACCCGTTTGATCAATGGAGGCATTCGTGACCGCGACAAAGAAGAAAATGTCCGTCAGCTTGGACAGCGAAATAGCCGAACGAGCCTTAAAATCTGCCAAAGATCATGGGATTAGTCTCTCAGCGTGGTTGAACGCGGCGGCAGTACGGGGCCTGGAAGTTGAAGACCGTCGAGCAGCAACATATGAACGAGCCAAGGCACGCGGCGTGCCTCCCTCTCAACGATATTCGTCTGCTGAGTCGATCTTCGAATACCTCCCGAAACAGACGAGTCGCTGAACCGTCGGTCGTTTTCTTGTCGGAGCGCAGCTAGTGCGCTCCCACCCGGTGAGAGATCAAGCTCCCCTACGAGACGCTTGCCCTGCAGCATCTCCCGCAATTGGCTCCCGGTCTCAAGAGGGTGCTCGGTCTCAGACAACGCGCATACTCCGGCTGCTGACAAACATCCGACGACAGTACCACCGTGTATGCGGTGGCTCGGAACCGAGGTCCAGGTCACACCGTCTACGAATTGAAACTCAACTAGACCCTGAACTCGTTGGCCTTCGGGGCCTCCCCGTGCTGGGGGGTGTGAGAAGGTGGCGTCCGGCGAACGATTCGGGGGCGTGGATTCGGCCCTCGGAGTGCAGCAGCTCGCCGTGTACCCATACCGCGTCGATTCCTTCGGGATGAACCAGCGGCTCGGTGTAGCTGTTGCGTTCGGTCACCCGGTCCCAGTCGAACAACACCACCGACGCGTCGGCGCCGGGCCGCAGAACCGGGCTGGGCAGGCCCATGAACTCACAAGGCAGCACCGACATCCGGTGGACGATCTCAACAAGCGGCACGCCCAATTCCCGGGCCATGCGCAGAGCCTTGGGGAAGGCCCCGAGCAGGCGGGGATGAGGCTTCTGGCCAGGCCCGGGCATCAGGCCGTCGGTGCAGACCGCCATGTTTGAACGACGGAAGAACCGCTCCACGGTGGCTTCATTGCCGTAATGGCTGATGATCGACACCTCACCGCGGTTGTCCAAGAAGAAGTCGCAGACTGCGTCGTGAGCCTCCTCCGAGCCCATATCGGTGATCCCGGCGGCCAGCACCACATCCGAGAAGCGCTTCCCCAAGAACTCGTCGCCCGCCCCTTCAAGCACACCAGCTATCTGTATCCCCTCCAAGCCGCCGCAGAACGCCACAAAATTGTCCCAGCCCGAGTCGTCGCGGTAGATCTTCTCGAACGCAAAGCGGCGCACATCCTCGTCGCTCAAGCGGGCCATGAACTCGGCCCGGGTGCCCGACCGCACCTCAGGAGGGAACAAGGCGTCCGCGGTCGTGCTCCCTGCGGTGTAGGGATACATGTTGCCCATGGTCGGTACCGAGCCGGCAGCGTCGTCAAGACAAGCCTCCACCTGCTCATAGCGGTCCCAGTTGCGGCGTCCGGCGATCTTGGTGTGTTCGCTGCAATAGCCGCCGCCACCGTCGACCGACGCGGTGATCACCTCGACCAAGGCCTCGAGAATGTCGTCGCTCTCCGAACGAAGATGCGGGTAGAGCGCCCCGGGCTTCACATCGTTGAAGGCTCGAACCAACGCGGTGATCTCACGCTCATCGCAGTACACCGCCGGGTTGTAGACGAGGCCGGTGGACAGCCCCAGGCACCAGGGCGCCTCACCACGCACAACCTCTGCCATGTCCCTTATCTGCTGGTCGTCGGCGACGCGGTCAAGGTTTCCCATCACCACGCGCCGCACCGCGCTGTGGCCCAGATGCAGACCCATGTCGGTGACCGACCGACCCCGATGCCAGTCCAGGAACTCCTTGGTCGTGCTCCACGGCCACTCACCGCCTCCGGCGGGGTCGCTGCTGACCGATGCAGGGACTGACCCGTCGAGCGGGGCAAGCTGCATGGCGTATTCGGCGCGCTGGTCTGCCACAACAGGGGCAGGCGACAATCCGTCGACCCCACAGATGCGCTTGGTGACACCCCCTCGCAACGCCATCTCGCAGCTCAACGGAATCCCGTGCTCGCCAATGCGTGTACCACCGAGTGCGCCGTGGTTGTGCGTATCGACAAATCCGGGGGCCAACACCCGTCCAGCAGCATCGATCCTGCGGTCCGCGTCATCCGCAGCGCTAGGAGGAACCTGTCCCAGATGCATGATCCGGTCACCCTCGATCAGCACATCGCCACGGTAGGAGTCGGTCACCCCGTCGCCGGTTACGACAAGGGCATCGGTAATAAGCTGCCGCACCCCTCAACCGTACCCGAGCACCAGACCCTGCCGCGTTCGCCCACCCCCTTCTTCAAGACACCCCCCTACGAGGAAGTCATGGAAGATCCGCCGATACCGTCAAAGCAGTCAGGGGCACGACCGCTGCCCCATCGGGCCGGTCGTATCCGAAGCCGCCGTCGGTGGTCACCACCTTGCGGACCGGAGAGCCGGCCAAAGCAGCATCAATTTTGCCGTCGGCCGAGTGCCGGATGCTGTTCCAGATTTCAGGTACGATCTGCCACTCGTCAATCAGCCGAGGCTCTGAGCCTGCCAAGAATTGGCGAGGCAGCAGCCGAGCTTGGGCGCGGGCCTGTTCGTCCTGCCCAAAGGAGGCTTCACTGCAAGCACGGTTCCTCCCAACCCATGTCTCGCCAGAGGCTTTTGCACCTTCAATGACCACCACCGGGGAGAATCTCCAACGCCTCTGCGACTTCTCGATCAGCAATACGAGGCATATAGCCGGCAGGGGTCAGCGAAGGGGGCACTCGACCGAACGTAGCATTTCTCAGAAGATCTACTGCTATAGATTCTGGGGTTCTGATGTCATACTTTCAGTGACTCTGACGTCTACTTTCAGGATTCTGTGCCAGGGTGCCCTTCTCGAGTCGTGACAGTTCCGTAGAGCACCCCGGCGATGACGATCACCGCACCGATCGCAGTTCCGACCTTCGGCACCTCAGAGAACGCCAACCAGGCCCACACCGAAGCCGCAACCGTTTCCACCGGCGTGAACAGCGCCACCTCGGCCGCAGGGGCATAGCGCGGCGCGTTGGTGTGCAACAACCGGCCGAGCGGGTTCAACAGGCCCATCCCCAGACAAGCCAGGCAGGCGCGTCCGTCCAAAGAGGCCGGCGACGCGAAGAACGAGGCGATGAGCACCGACAGGACCGCCGACATCGACAGACCGACCGGTCGGCTCATTTCAGGCCAGCGCCGCCAGATGTTCACACCGATCGAGAACGCCGCCACCGCCGCCACCGCCAACAGGTCGCCGTCGAGATTGGGCTCGCCGACCGAACCAGCCACGATGACGGTCATCCCAGCGAAGGTCACAACGATGGCCGTCCAGACACGGCGGGTGGCCCTCTCGCCGAAGAAGCTGCGACCGACCAGGGCGACCATCACCGGCGACGCACCAACAATCACGACGGTGTTCGAAACCGAGGTGCGGGTCACCGCGGTGATGTAGGAGACCTGGCTGACGGTTGCCAGCACGGCTATCGCCGTCAGCGGAATCGGAAAGCGGCGCCATGAGCGAAGCGGGTTCATCGACTCGGTCCGCGAGCCCGTCACGAAATAGGTCACAAGCGAGATCAACGAAACCCAGAACACCAGATCCCAGACCTCGGCGTCAGACCAGCGCACAAAGAACGAGTCGGTGGAGACCACCAGCATCCCGCCCGCCGCGTAGAGCCATCCACGGCTCCGGCCGTGCAGCCTCAGCCGTTCCGCCATCGACTCAGGTCCTCGGCGTTTCGCTGGTCGTCTCGCCCAGAGCGGCAGCCAACGCGCGAAAGCCGCGGCCGCGATGGCTGATCAGGTGTTTTTCGTCGCCCATCTCGGCGAAGGACCGTCCATCGCCTTCACTCGGCACGAAGACCGAGTCATAGCCGAACCCGCCGACGCCTCTGGGGTGCTCGGCAATCACCCCCTTCACAATCCCCTGCACCGCAAGCTCGGAGCCGTCGGGCCAAACCACCATCACCACACTGCGAAACCGCGCGGTGCGCTGCCCGGGCGCGGTCGCACCGACACGTTCAAGCTCCGACAGCAGCTTGTCGACGTTGTCGGCGTAGCGAGCCGCTTCGCCTGCATAGCGCGCCGAACGGACCCCGGGGGCCCCCACCAGGGCATCGACCTCAAGACCGGTGTCGTCGCTGACCGCCGCGGCGCCGGCCGCGGCGCACACCGCTGCCGCTTTGAGCCGCGCGTTGCCCTCCAAATCCTCGGCGTCTTCGACAACATCGGCAAGTCCCGCTGGACGGGGCAGCAACTCGACTAGGCCGTCGAGCACCAGTGCGATCTCCTTGACCTTGTCCGGGTTGGCGCTGGCGCACACGAGCCGAGGCAGATCTCCCATGTTCTAAGGAGTCGCAGAACGCGGCTCGGGCGGTGTCTGCAAGGCCGCCCGTTGAGCTTCATTGATCGCTGCGATGCCCATGGCTGCCAGATCAAGGATCTGCGACAGTTCCGGTCGGCTGAACGCCTTGCCCTCCGCAGTTCCCTGAACCTCGATCAGAGCCCCTTCGCCGGTCATCACAACGTTGAAATCGACGTCCGCGATCGAGTCTTCCCGATAGGGCAGATCGAGCAGAACCTCACCGTCGATGATCCCCACCGATATCGCCGCGCACTCAGTCATCAGAGGGTTGGCCGCAATCTCGCCCGCCGCAACGAGCCGCTCACAGGCATCGTGCAGCGCCACATATCCGCCGCAGATCGAGGCCGTGCGCGTGCCCCCGTCAGCGGAGAGCACATCGCAGTCAACTGTGATGGAACGCTCACCGAGCGCCGCCATGTCGGTCACGCAGCGCAGCGAACGCCCGATGAGCCGCTGGATCTCCTGGTCACGGCCCGATGTGCGACGCCGGATCCGCTCCGGTGAGGACCCGGGGAGCATCGAATACTCAGCGGTCACCCAACCCTCGCCGCTGCCTCGCAACCAGCGTGGCGTGTTGGCTTCAACCGAGGCCGTACACAGCACCCGGGTCTCCCCGAACGAGACGAGCACCGAACCCATCGCCATCTTCGTGTAGTCGCGAACGAACGACAAGGGGCGAAGCTCATCAAAAAGGCGTCCGTCGGGGCGAGAGATGGTCACGGGTACTCCAATGTGGTTGTGGTGGTCTGGACCTTTGGGCGACAACTCCTTGTCGTGCGCGCCATGCCTGGTAACAAGTCTGTCACCATCTGTGACATTCGACATCGTTGAGTTCGGGGCCGAAGAGGTCACGGCCGAGGCGGGCAAACTCCGACACATCACCACTGGAGACGAAACGGTGCATGCCCCGATCCGCACCTGCACGGCAATCGTCGGAGACTTCCAGAGCATTTCTCACCTCGAAGGCTGTCTCATCAGCAGACGACACCAAGACCACATCACGTCCCATCACCTCGGCAATCGTGCGGGCCAAGAAGGGGTAATGCGTGCAACCGAGCAGCAAAGCGTCGATCCTGGCTTCAACCAGTGGCGCCAAAAGCCGCTGAGCAAGTACCCGGACCTGATCTGAACCGGTCTCACCCCGTTCGACAAACTCAACAAAACCCGGGCACGCAGCACAAGTGAAACCGACGCCGGGAGCCATTTGAGCTGCCAACCGCTGGTAAGCACCGCTCGCTACAGTGCCGACCGTTCCGATCATGCCGACCCGAGATGTGATCGTCACCTTGAGCAGAGACTCCAACCCGGGTCTGAGAACTCCGATCACAGGCACATCAACGCTGCTCACCAACTCGTCGAGGACAACAGCTGAGGCTGTGTTGCACGCCATGACGATCATCTTCGGGTTGTACTGCTCTACTAGCAGATCGGTGATCTGGCGCGCGAACACCGCCACCTCGTCGCGGCTTCTGGATCCATAGGGATAACGCGCCGTATCGCCGAAATAAACAACGTTCTCGTTGGGAAGAAGGTCGATAACCGCTCTTGCCACCGTCAACCCGCCGAACCCCGAATCGAACATGGCAATCGGGCGATCGCGCGCCTCTGTGGTCATCGTATGAGTCTAAGAACGAGCACGGACAGGTGGCAAGTACGTCGCGTCGAAGCGGGAGTGCTCTTGTTCGCTGCTCACGGGCCGCTCGGGCCACGGCCCCGTACCGTACGGGCCGCGTTGTCTCACCTGTTCGCTCGGCCTCTACGACCCCGAGCGTCCCACCAGAGGAACCGAAGGTGAACTCAGAACGACCGCTGCGGGCGTCAGCGCGCAGCGGTCCACTACTGCAGCCTCGGCCTGCTCAGCGTTCTTCTTTGAAAATAACGTGTCTGCGAACGACCGGATCGTACTTTTTGATCTCGATACGTTCGCGCGTGTTGGTCTTGTTCTTTGTGGTCACGTAGGTGTAACCGGTGCCCGCTGTGGAGCGGAGTTTGATGATGGGACGCTTGTCACTGGACATCGGACTCAGACCTTCCTGCCTTCGCGGCGCATCGACGCCACAACACTCTCGATGCCGCGTTTGTCGATCGTCTTGATGCCCTTGGCGCTGACTTCAAGCTTGATCCAACGTCGTTCACTGGCCAAGTAGTAGCGCTTGGTCTGGACGTTTGGATCCCAACGACGACTGGACCGGCGATGAGAGTGCGAGAGTTGCTTGCCGAAGCGGGGTTTGCGACCTGTGACCTGGCAGATCTTGGACATCGTGCACGACTCCTGAGCGAAACTGGACACGGAACTCTACCAGCGCAAGGCGTTGGCTCCACCCTGGACGCAAGGCGTTGGCTCCACCCTGGATTCGCCCCGTATCGACCTCGCCGTGGGATGCCCTCGACGCTAGCCTCGGGGCTGTGCCGACCGATACTGCGCCAACCGATCAAGGCGCGACCGATCACGTCGAGAAGGTCCTGCTGGCAGCTCCACGCGGTTTCTGTGCCGGCGTGGAGATGGCCATCAAGGCACTCGCCTGGATGGTCAGAGCTTTCGAGCCTCCCGTCTACTGCTACCACGAGATCGTCCACAACCAGCTCGTGGTCCAGCGTTTCGAGGCTTCGGGAGTGGTGTTCGTCGACGACATCAGCGAAGTGCCGCAAGGCCGTCCGATCATGCTCTCTGCCCACGGCTCAGCCCCCGAAGTGGTGACCGCGGCCATCGAACGGGGTGGTTACGTGGTCGACGCCGTGTGCCCGCTGGTCACCAAGGTCCATCACGAGGTCAAGACTCGGGCTCACAAGGGTTACCAGATCGTCTATGTCGGTCACGAGGGACACGAGGAGGCGGTGGGGACGATGGCAGTCGCGCCCTCGGCCATCCACCGCGTCGAGACCGCAGACGACGTGGCGGACCTGCCCGAGTTCGACTCCCCCATCGCCGTTCTGGCCCAGACCACACTGTCGCACCGAGAATGGGCCGGGGTGCTCGAAGCGGCACGGGAGCGCTTCCCGCAGCTCTGGCAGCCCGAACGCTCCGACCTCTGCTTCGCCACCACCAACCGTCAATCAGCATTGATGAAGATCGCCGGCCGAGTCGACGCCATGATCGTGATCGGCTCGTCCAACTCCTCGAACACCAAAGCACTCGCCGCGCTGGCCCGAGAAGCGGGATGCGAGCATGTGTACCGCATCAACGCCGCCGATGAACTGCCCGACGACCTGACCGGCACGGTCGGGGTCACCGCGGGAGCCTCCGCACCTGAAGACCTGGTACGTTCGGTGATCGACCGCCTCGCCCCGACCGGTGGAGTCGAGGAGGTGCGGGTGACCGACGAGGACGAGTACTTCCCGCCTCCACGCAACCTTCGCCGACTGCTACGAGCCATCGACGCAGCCGCAACGGTCACGCTCGGACTCGACGCGGACCGGCTTCCTCTCGACGACCGTGACATCGATGCCAGCGAGGTGCTCGAGTCGCTCCCGGCCGCCGTCAACGACGCGTGAGCGACCACAGACGACTTCTGAGACGAGTGCCGTATCGGGGCCTCGCTGCCGGTGCCGCAGTATCGCCGGCACTCGGCGCATACAGCGTGGTCCACGAACCGACCGGCCGGGACTTCGTGCTCTACGGTTTTGATTCTGCAGCAGGGTGGAAGAACGCGCTCACGCTAGTCGTCGCCGTGCTCCTGGTCGCTCAGGCCGCTATCGGTTTCAAACTGGCTGGGCTGTTCGGCCTTCGACCGACCGGCAGGCCGTGGCTGTCAGAGTTGCGGCGCCTGATCGCCACGGTCGCCGTCGGTCTCTCGCTTCCGGTCGCCTTCCACTGTGTCTGGGTCCTGGGATTCGACAGCGACAGCCCCATGGGTGCGCTGCATTCGATCCTCGGCTGCATTGCCTACGGATGTGTCGTCGCAGCCCTGTGGCCCGACGACCGCAAGCCGGCACCGCTCGACACTGCGGACCGCAATTGGGCACGCGCCGTCTCTGCGGTCCAGTACATCGTCGGCGTGGCCGCTGCAACAGCGTTGGTCATGCTGTTCACGCTTCAAGGGGCCGCACCGCTCGCGGAGGCCCGACAAACCCTGCCCACAGCATCGATCGACGCTCAGGGGCTCTACGCCGAGCACTGCGCCGACTGCCACGGCATCGATGGAAGCGGCGGGGTCGGCACGCCCCTGGCCGGAGTGGTAGTGAGCCGTTACTCCGACCCCTTTGCTCAATCAGCGGTGGTGGCTGAGGGCCGCAACACGATGCCCGCCTTCGCGAAGGTACTAACCCCCGACGAAATCGCCGCGGTGACCATCTACACCCGCACGGCCTGGCCGTAGTACCCGTGCTCGAATCATGCTTTATGCTGTGCATCCATGCCATGCGGTCACCCACCCCGAACTGAACACAAAATCATTTCCTTCCTGGCAGAGCACCGCGACGCCGACCTGTTCGTATGCACCGGATCCACGTCCGTGAAGGGGTTGGCCTGGCTGTCCCGACACGTAGGCAACCACCAGAGGGTGACTCTCATCATCGGCGACATGGCCCCTAACAATTTCACCAGAGCGACAGAGGCAGACCGCGCGACCGCTTCGAGGTTTCTGTGTCGAGACAACGTGACAGTTCACAACTGGTACCGCTCGAAACCCACCAAAAAGATCGCCCACGGGAAGGCGATAGTCGCCAAACGCAACGGGAGGACTGTCGCCGCCCTCGTAGGGTCGGCCAACCTCACTGAGACGGGACTGGCCAACAACTTGGAGATGATGGTCCGTTGCCATCCCGACGACTGGGGTGACCTCCAAGCGTACCTGAACGAGGCGATGAGCCATCCTCCAGCCAACACCAAGCTAGTCGGACTCGTCGGCGTCAGCTCCAGTTCCGACTCAGACCGAAGGCGTTCACAGCAATACCGCGCACCCGCCAAGGCCGGAAGCGGTTGCCTCGGGGCGCTCGTACTGCTTCCAATTCAGACTGCGGCACAGCTCTGGAATCGGCTCAGGCTCAGGTCTGCCCGCTGACGGGCGCACCGCAATCTGCCACGGACTCACAGCTAGTCGGCGGGGGGCGGTTCGTCGCCGGCGGCTACCCGGGCTTCGATGAAGACGTCGTTCAGCTCGCGGTAGAGGGTCTCGGTGAGTTCATGCACAACTCGGCGCGGGACCTTCCCGCCGACTTTCGGCGGTGGCTGGATCGGCTCACCGATGATGGCGACCACCTTGGCGGGTCGGGGGATCACCGAACCCACAGGAAGCGCGCTCGGCGTTCCACCGAGTCCGACCGGCACAATCGGCACGCCCGCACGAGCTGCCACGAAGGCCGGACCGTCAAGCACCAGTTCGCGGTCGAGTCGCGCTCCCTGCTGGCGGGTGCCCTCGGGGAACATCACCAGAGGCTCACCCAGGGCCAGAACGTCGCCTGCAGCCCGCAGAGCAGTGCGATCAGCGGAGCCCCGCTCCACTGGAAACCCACCCATCACCGTCAGAAAGGTCCCGAGCAGCCTCGAGTTCCAGAGGCTCTCCTTGCCCATGAACCGCAGGCGTTTCCCGGTGATTACCCCGACGATCGGGGTGTCCGCGAACGAACGATGAACGGCCGAAAGAACGAACGGGCCGTCCGGCAGATTCTCTGAGCCCTCAACCCTCAGGCGAAAGAGAATCTTGATCGGAATATAGATGACCACCCAGAAGCAGCGATACAGGAGCCGGCCGGGCCACGACTGTCGACTGCGTGCCGGCGTATCACCGCTCTGCGAGCCGTAGGTTGCTTCTGGGCTCATAGTCTGCTCGGGCTCATAGTCTGCTTGGGCTCATCGCCTTGTGGCGCTCATCGTCTGCTCTAACGGCCCTTCGCATCGCTGTTCGACAACAACTCCACGATCCGGGCAACCACCTCTTCGACGGTCAGCGTTGAGGTGTCAATAATGATCGCGTCATCGGCTTCGGTCAACGGGGCGACGTCTCTGGTGGAATCCACCGTGTCACGCCTGCTGAGATCAGCGGCTACGGCCCTGTAGTCGAGACCCGTCACCTCCTTGGCCCGGCGCTGCGCCCTCACAGATTCATCAGCGGTGAGATAAACCTTCAACTCGGCGTCGGGAAACACAACAGTGCCGATGTCGCGCCCTTCAAGCACTCCACCGCCTCGACGTTCGATCCACTCGCGTTGACGAGAAACCATCTCGCTGCGCACCAACGGATTGGTCGCCACCGCGCTCACCGCTCGGGTGACCTCCGGACCGCGAATCTGCAAGGTCGCATCAATCCCGTTCACGACCACCCGATCGTCGCTGATATTGAGCTCCATCGAACGAGCGGCGTTGGCCGCAGACTCAAGATCATCAGGATCACCCCCGCAGCGCAAGACTACGAAAGCCACCGATCTGTACATCGCGCCAGTGTCGAGATAGCCGAGACCAAGCCGATCCGCAACCGCGCGGGCAACAGTGGACTTGCCCGATCCAGCCGGCCCGTCGATGGCGATCACTCTTGGCCGTACCACAACAGAACTGTCCCCAGTCATCATCGAAGTTGATCCAGTGCACCAAAATAACCGGGAAATGTTTTAGCCGCACAGCCGGGATCACGCACCGAAATCCCTCGGACAACCAAACCGACCAACGCAAACGCCATAGCCATACGATGATCCTGGTATGTCTCGAACACAGCTGGGACTGGAAGTCTCGAGGGTCGCACCACAAAGCCGTCATCGGTTTCTTCAGCGTCGACCCCGCAGCGATTCAATTCGGCTACTGGGCCGGCTAAACGATCGCTCTCCTTGTCTCGCACGAAGCCGATACCCGACACCGACGTAACGCCGGTCGCGAAAGCAGCCACAACCGCCAGTGTCGGAGCTGTGTCGGAGATTTCTCGAAGGTCGACGTCGACACCCCTCAAAGCACCCCCGGAGACTTCGATGCTGTCCTGATCGAGGGTTACCTCAGCACCCATCCGGGCAAGAACTTCAGCAAAAGCAACGTCTCCTTGAATCGATGATCGGCCGAGGCCCTCAATACGCACACGTCCTCCAGTAATGGCGGCAGCTGCCAGAAAATACGACGCCGCGCTGGCATCCGGTTCGATCTGGTAGCTGACGGGACTGTGGTATCCCCCGATGGCAGTCACCACTCGACCCTCAGTCGAACTGTCCGGTTCAGTAATCTCAACTCGGGCGCCGAAGGAACTCATTACAGCGATCGTCATCTCCAGATACGGCCAACTCACGGTGTCAGCAGCGATCTCGAGCGAGAGGCCGGCCACCCCACCAGCGAGCAGCAACCCCGACGCGAACTGACTGCTGACACGACCTTCGACACCACAGAAGCGACCGGTGATCGGACCCTGGACACGGACCGGCAGACGACCGGGCCGCCCGAGTTCGGTCACAGACACACCCAGATCGCGCAGAGCGTTGATTTGGTGGTCCATGGGGCGGGCATGCAGTTGTCGGTCGCCGTCAACCACTGTCGGTGCGCTTCTCAATGCTGCTACCGGCATCAAGAAACGGCTCGTCGTGCCGGAACGACGAGCGTTCACGACGGCTTCACTGTCCGAGCCGGCTTCACCATAGGCGCCGAACTCGGCGCCTCGGCCCTCAACGGTAATCGATCCGTTCACACCGTCAGGCACACATTTGATGCCAAGGGCACTCAAACCGTCGATCATCGCCAAGGTGTCGTCAGCGAACAGCGCCGAATCGAGCCTCGTCACACCGTCGGCCAACGCTGCTGTCACCAGGGCACGATTGGTGATGCTCTTTGATCCCGGCAGCACCACAGTCGTGTCCGGTGGGCGATCAAGCGGCTTGACGGGCAAAGGATCAGCATGCACAACTGTAAGCATCGCTTCTTCTTGCATCGACTCAACCCTTCATCGTCTCAACACTGCTCAGTCTCAACCCGGCGTCGATTCAACCAAGGGGTTGAATCGACGGACGGTACCCCCGCTCACTCAGAGCGGCTTGCAGTCTCTGAGCCGTATCGGATTCGACCAGCAACACCACTACTCCGCGTGGTCCCTCCGGCGAATGCGCGATCTCAAGGTCGTAAATGTTGACGTCGAGTTCTGTGGACAGCATCGCAATGGCGGCCAGCTCACCGGGACGATCCGAAACAGGGACTCGCATCTCCGACAATGCCTCAGCATCGGGCGCCGTTGTCGGAAGGTTCCTACGAGCAACCCGTGCGCCTTCAAGATGGGCGAGCAACGCCGACTCATCGCCGTCGGCCACGATCCCGCGCAACGAGACCAACTCTGAGATCAGATCATCGAGCACATCCACGACCGCATCTGAGTTCTGCGCACAAATCGCAGGCCAAATCGTCGGTTGTCCTGCAGCTATGCGGGTCATGTCACGGAATCCACCAGCGGCGAACCGAAGCAGACCGCTCTGCTGCTCAGTACGTCCCACCGCTACCCGCATGAGCGTGGCCGCGGTCAGGTGCGGTACATGGGAGACAACGGCAACGAGCCGGTCGTGCCGCTCCGCAGAGATCACCATCACTTGCGCTCCCGCCGCGGCAACCATCTCTTTGACGACCGAGAACGCGGCGTCCCCGGTAGCCGCTGTGGGGCAGAGCACCCAGGCCGCTCCGCTGAACATGTCGGCTGAAGCTCCAACCACGCCGTCTTGTTCGCTGCCAGCTATCGGATGCCCCGCAACGAAACGCCCGTCGGTGACCACCGCGGCTATCGGCGCTTTCACGCTGCCGACATCGGTGACCACCGCGGCGCCGGCGTCGAGCGCTGCCTGGGCCAATTCCGGGATCGAATTGACCGGCGTGGCGATCACTGCCAGATCACAAGGCCCGAGTTCGCCCAATTCATCCACCACTCCGGCTGCCAAAGCCTCTTGAGCGCTCGTGGTGCTGTCGTCGACCCCGATCACATACCAACCCATACGACGCAGAACCAGCGCCGCTGAGCCTCCGATCAGCCCCACCCCGACAACCACTGCAGTCCGCTCGCTGTTCACGAACTGCGATGCTACCTGAAGGGCCTGTGCTCGGGCAGCGAATCTCGATGACTATACGCCGGTGTTGCCGGCTGCCACTTCCAGGTTCCTCCGTTCTGAAACAGTCAACTCCCGCCACTCCCCCGGAGGCAGGGACCGATCCGCCAAAGGGCCGATTCGTGTACGCACCAGGCGAACCACCGGATAGCCGACCATCTCGCACATCCTCCGAACCTGACGGTTCCGACCTTCGTGAACAACGATCTTGACGAGGTCGGCTTCAACGACACTCACGCGGGCGGGCGAAGTGGGTCCGTCTTCAAGGAGCACGCCTTCACGTAGTCGGCGAACAGCTGAACGGCCGGGGTTGCCTCGGAGTTGGGCAAGATACTCCTTTTCGACGCCGAACGCCGGATGAGTCAACCGATGGGTCAGTTCCCCGTCGTTCGTCAACAGCAGCAGACCTTCAGTATCGGCATCAAGGCGACCGACTGGGAAAACCCTCGGTTCTGGAGGAACCAGATCGGTTACCGTCAAGCGTTGTTGCGGGTCGTCAGCAGTGCTGATCACCCCAAGGGGTTTGTTCAGCAAGTAATACACCAAACCAGGGCGAACCCCGACCCCGACACCGTCGACAACGATCTTGTCGCAGGCCACGTCCACTCGGCGGCCAAGGATCACCGTGTCGCCATTTACGGTGGCACGGCCTGCAGCAATGAGTTCTTCGCATGCCCGCCGACTGCCGAAACCGTGACGGGCCAACACTTTCTGGAGCCGCTCACCGCCCTCAGTCATCTCACCGTCGCCCGATGAACGCGGTCATGTCGCATCGGGATCACCCGCTTCGTCGTCTGGCACCACGTGAAGGCTCCGTTCCAGTGCCTCAACAACTTCTGAAGTCGGGAAGAACTCCCCGAGAGGAAGCAACTCGCCTACCGAATCAATGCCCATCCGTTCAAGAAACGCTGGAGTGGTCCCGTACAGAACCGCCTGGCCCGGCCCCGGGTCACGGGCAACTTCGTCGATATAACCCCGAACCTGAAGGGTTCGTACCACGCCGTCGACATTGACACCGCGGACGGCCGCAACCTGATTACGGGACACCGGCTGTTTGTATGCAACCACTGCAAGGGTCTCAAGAGCAGCCGCGGACAATCGAGACGACTGCCCTTCAAGCACATAACGCTCAACATAAGGCGTCTGATCAACAGCTGTCTGGTAGCGGTATCCCCCAGCCACCCGTTTGAGGACGAAACCACGGCCCTGCACCTCGTACTGCCCGGCCAACTCCATACACAACGCTTCGATCTCCAGAGGTGTGGATCCGACCAAATCCGCCAACAACTCAGGAGACAAGGGTTCTTCTGCGACCAACAGAATCGCTTCAACTGCAGGCGGGATGTGTTCTGCGACCATTGCAATCCCCGTCAGCCCTCGTAATCATCAACGCCGATTACACCAAACGGCTCAGCCGCGTCTGTTCGCCAGACGATTGAGATGTCACCGAAAGACTCAGACTGTTCAAGCTCGACGAAGCCCCTTTTGAACAACTCCAACAACGCTAGGAAATAGACGACGACCTCTATACGATCAACTAATTCTGAGGTGATCTGACGGAAGGTCGTGCGACCGCCCCGTGACAGTTCTTCAACGAGTTCTCCCACCACATTCGCCACGGTGATCTTCAGCGGATCGACATGGGAAAGATCAACGCGCGCCACGGGTTTGGGCGCTGTCGCCCGCCCGTAGGCATCCCTCAAGTCCTCAAGGGTGGTGTTGCGCAGCAGATCAGGCGCAAGACCAATGAAATGATCCTCGACGGGTCCAACACAACGCGGATACGACCGGGCGGCATCCTCTGCGAGGCCACGCAGCACCAACGCCGCATCCTTGAACACCCTGCACTCAACAAGGCGCGCCAGCAGCAAGTCCCGTTCCTCCCAAAGACTGAATTCATCGTCAAGGTCGATCTCAGACTCCTCGGGAAGCAAGCGACGGGTCTTCAACTCGACGAGTGTCGCCGCGATCAACAAGAACTCGGTCGCCACCTCAAGGTCGAGTTGCTCCATGACTTCGATCTGCTGAAGGTACGCATCGACGATCCCGCTCAGATTGATGTCGTACAAGTCCACTTGCTGCTTCAAGATCAAATGGAGCAACAAATCGAACGGGCCTTCAAAAATGGAAGTCTGCACCTCGTACGACATTGACCTGATCTTAGAGGCCGAGCGGATTGATCCTGCACACGGTCGTGGCTGAACGAGGCCGTGGCCCGAGCGGCCCGTGAGCGCAGCGAACAAGAGCGGGAGACGACAGGCTTCGGCGCACCCGCGGTGTTCAATCCGCGCACGTTCTTAGCCTGGATCCACCGGTGGGGTTGGGTTGTTGGTGTGGGCGCGTCCGCGGAAAAGGCCTCCTGATCTGCGATGATTGTGATGACAAATAGTCACTTTCGTCACAAAAACAGGAGGCACTTTTCGTGTCTGTATCATCGCGCAGGTTGGACCGGTTGGCAACAACGTTTGATCATGGGGGCCTGGTCGCGAACGCGGGTCTGGTTCTGGCTGCCACGTTGATGACTCGTTTGGGTCTGTGGGGGTTGATCAACCGGTGGGTGGACACTGGTTCTCCGAACCCGGCCCGCAAGGTCCTGACGGTGGTGGCAGCGATGCTGGCGGGTGGGACCCATATCGACCATGTCGACGTTCTGCGCGCCGGTCGCACCGCCACGGTGTCGGGGTTCGCCCCCGCGGCGCCGTCGACGGTGGGAACGTTTCTGCGGAGCTTCACGTTTGGTCACGTCCGCCAGCTCGAAGCGGTGGCCTCGCGTGCTTTAGCGGCGGCCTGGCGGCTCGGTGCAGGCCCCGGTTCAGGCCCGTTGGTGGTTGATCTGGACTCCACGATCTGTGAGGTGCACGACAGACTCAAGCACGGCGCCAGATACGGTTACACCAAAGTGTTGGGTTACCACCCGCTGCCGGCTGTGCGTGCCGGGACCTCTGAGGTGCTCGGGGCGCGGCTGCGCAAAGGCTCCGCTTCGTCGTCGCGTGGTGTGCTGCGTTTCGTCGACGAGCTCGTAGCCAACCTCAAACGCGCGGGTGCTCACGGGCCGGTCACGGTACGCGCCGATTCGGGGTTCTGGTCCCGCAAGCTGATCGACCGTTTGGACATCCACAACGTGAAATGGTCGATCACCGTGTCGCTCAACTCTGCTGTTCGCGCTGCTATCGAGTCGATCCCCGACAAAGCCTGGATCGATATCGACTACCCCAAAGGCGGCTACGCCCAGGTCGCTGAAACCGTCTACAGCACCGGCCGCGGCAAACAAAAACGCAGCGTCCGTTTGGTGGTGCGCCGCACCCGCCTCGCCGACACAGCCCAGCAACGGCTGTGGCCCAACTGGCGGCACCACGCCTTCATCACCAACAGAGACGACCTCGGCACCGTCGCCGCTGACCAGTTCCACCGCAACCACGCAGTCGTCGAGCTCGCCATCCGCGACCTCAAAGAAGGCTCCGGGCTCAACCACGTCCCCTCCGGGCACTACCCAGCGAACTGTGCATGGCTCGCCTGCGCAGCACTCGCGCACAACATCGGCCACTGGACCGCCATCCTCACCAACACACCGACCACCACCAACCAAACCCGCCGCACCCGCCTCACCGCGCTGCCCGCCGTAATCGCCAACCGATCCGGCACACCCACCCTGCGATACCCCGCCCGCTGGCGGTGGCAAACCCAATTCACAACCACCCTCACCAAACTACGAAACCTGCCCGGACCCTCCGGCTAAACCCCAACCCCCGAAGGAACCCGGCGCCCTCCAGCACACACCCAGCGCCACCAACCCAACCCAACCCCAAACCCTGAACCCAACACGCCCCAACACACCAAACCCAGTGCGATTCAGGCCGCGACTCAACAAAAACAGGCACTACCAAACCCAGGACGAATCACACCACCACCAACCCACCCCACAGTCCCCCAATCGGTGGATTCAGGCTTAGGAGAAGGCCCGACCAATAGGCGGATTCTCCGCACAGTCGACATGGCGAAACAGTCTCGGGAGCGTAACCTGCGCTCCCATGAGACGCGTTCTGTCCGGAATTCAACCCACAGGCCGACTCCATCTCGGCAACTACCTCGGCGCGGTTCGCAACTGGTCGAAGATGCAACACTCCACAGACGCGTTCTTCTGCATAGTCGACCTCCACTCAATCACCGTTCCCCAGGATCCCGGCGCGATCGGCAAAGAGTCATTACGGCTCGCTCAGATGTTGATAGCCGCCGGGCTGGATCCCGATGCATGCACCTTGTTCGTCCAAAGCCACCTGCACGAACACAGTGAATGCGCCTGGTTGCTCGAATGCACCGCGTCGTATGGGGAACTGTCCCGAATGGCGCAATTCAAGGACAAATCCAACCGCGGAGATTTCATCTCCGCCGGCCTGTTCACCTATCCCGCGCTGCAAGCCGCCGACATCCTGCTCTACGACACCGACGATGTGCCCGTAGGCGCCGACCAACGCCAGCATATTGAACTGACCCGAGACGTCGCCGAGCGATTCAACTACCGCTACGGCGAGACCTTCGTGCTGCCACAAGCAGTCATTCCAAGTGCCGGAGCGCGGGTAATGGACCTCCAAAGACCAGGCGACAAGATGTCCAAGTCCCTCAACTCACCGAAGGGGACAATCGACCTGCTCGACGACCCGATCCGGATCCGGAGAAAGATCCGCGGCGCGGTCACCGACAACGATGCCGATGTCCGCTTCGACATCGCCGAAAAACCCGGAGTCAGCAACCTCTTGTCGATCCTCGGCGCCGCGACCGACAGCGACCCAGAAGAGTTAGCCGACGGATATCAGCAGTACGGGCCCCTCAAAGCAGACACCGCCGAAGCGGTAGTGGCCTTGCTCGCACCTGTACAGGATCGTTTCACAGAACTCGAAGCCGATCCAGCCGAAACCATGCGACTGCTGAGAACCGGCGCCGACAAGGCTCGCGAGATCGCCGCCGGCACTTTGGCGAGAGCCAAATCAAGCATCGGTTTCCTACCCGACGCCTAAGAACGAGCGCGGATTGACCACCGCGGGTGCGTCGAAGCCTGTCGTCTCCCGCTCTTGTTCGCTGCGCTCACGGGCCGCTCAGGCCACGGCCTCGCACCGTATGTGCCCGTCCTCCCACCTGTTCGCTCGGCCTCTGACACACGAATATGACGAACTGAAAGAACAACATGAATCAGTCGTTGTCGAACCTGTGAAGCATCTCGGCGATCTCAAGCGGGAGTGTCCATCTGTGCGAAGGCTGGTGGTGCTGAGCTGTCCAAGCCACGGTTCGAGGGTCACTATGAACGTTTCGCAACAGTTCTGCACCGATCTCGGGATGGTTGAGATAGCGAGCCATCCTCCCTCGACAGCCACCTGCGCCAACCCGACCGCTGACACGTTCGGGGCCGACGATCTCGGCGACAGCAGTGGTGAACACCCGACCCCAAATGCCGAAACCGGATTCGATCTTGCCGATGTCGTGCAACAGGGCAGAGGCCAGCACCCATCTTGTGTCCTCGATCAACCGGGTAGTCGCAACGGGCGCCACGCCCGCGAGTTCATACTCAACTCGGCGAGCAGTCAGGGCACTGTGGCGACGGTCCGGTGGATACTGCCTCGCCCACAGCTCGTACTCCTCAGCAGACAGGACCGACTCCACCCAGACGCGATCAACTTCTGAAGGCCCGCCCGGGCGCAACGCCTGAAAAAACCTTCGGACCAAGTGCCGTGACCGGCCCATCAACTCACCCCGGTGGCCCGCGGGTGAGCCGCTCGATACACGTTCATCAACCGTTCAAGAGAAACCTTCGTATACACCTGAGTCGTAGAGATCGATGCATGGCCGAGCAGTTCCTGGACCGTTCGGATGTCAGCGCCATGATCCAACATGTGCGTTGCACATGAGTGACGCAGAACATGGGGCGAGAGTCTGGTACCGAGACCCACCTCGGTGGCGTAACGGCGCACAACCCCCCAAGCCCCCTGACGGGAGAGCCGCGAGCCGCGCTGGTTGAGAAAAACCGCATCGGCATCGCTGCGACGAGTCCAACGTTCCGGCGCCATTTGCGGACGTCCCGAAGGCTCGAACCACCGCTGAAGCGCCGCAGCCGCATGGCGTCCGACCGGCACGATGCGTTCCTTGCCTCCTTTGCCCAGCAAGCGCATGAGTCCATCGTGCAGGTCGACGTCCGACAAGGAGAGACTCACCAACTCCGAGACACGCGCGCCTGTACCGTAAAGCGTCTCCAGAATCGCCCGGTCCCGCCGTGCCACACGACCGTCACCTTCGACCGCATCAATCACCGAAGCGACTTCTGCAACAGTCAGCGCCTTGGGAAGTCCCCGCGGTACCTGAGGCATCTCCACATCAACCGCCGGGTCGTCCAATCTCAGCTCCTCAGCGACCAGGAACCGATGCAAACCCCTGACGGTGACCAGGGTTCTGGTCACCGAGGCTGCCGCCAGTCCCGATCCAACCAACACCTGAACGAAAGCTACGATGTCGTCGTCGGCAACTGTCCACAGATCCACACCTCGACGGCTGAGGTGATCCTGGTAGCGAAGCAGATCGCGACGATACGAATCCAAGGTGTTCAGAGCCCGGCCCTTCTCGATCACCAGCCAAGTCAGAAAATCTTCAGCCCTCTCATCGAGGACCACCGATCCAGCGGCGTCATCAGCACCGGCATCGAGGGCGCCGTCGGGTCCGCTGCGGTCTGGCAGGGACATCAGTCAACGGCCCAGGTGACGCAACACCATCAGCAGGCCGATCACTGTCTTGGCGTCTTCCACTTCGCCGGAGGCGACCGCGCCGAGCACATCGTCGAGCGGCAGACGCTCGATGGTCATGTGCTGTTCCTCAGCCCCCTGCCGATTGATTGATGCCGATTCAAGGTTGGTGGCCAGAAAGACATGTGAGTACTCGTCGCAGAAGCCGACCGAGTTGTAGAACGTGGCCAGGGGCACCAACGAAGTCGCCGAGTAGCCGATCTCCTCGATCAACTCACGGTGAGCGGTTGCTGCCGGCGGTTCACCGGGAACGTCTCGCTTCCCTGCCGGCAGTTCCAACACCTCTTTGTCGACAGCAGCTCGATACTGGCGCACCAGAATCACTTCGTCGCCATCCAAAGCCACCACAGACGCAGAACCGGGATGGCGTACGATTTCGCGTTCAATCACTTGGCCTTCGGGGGTTTCGAACTTCCCGAAAGCCAGCTTGACGACCGCCCCCCGGTGAACGATCCGCTCGCCCAAACCACGAAACCCCGACACGGGACTCGGTTCTTGACCGGTCACGAGGACTCAGCGGCTGCTACAGCAGGGTCGACACCGGGTAGACCGACACCGGGTAGACCGACACCGGGTTGAAGCACATCGGGGAGTTGTGGATTTCGACCCGCGGCACGATCTAGAGCTGCCCCGACAAAGGCACGGAACAACGGGGCAGGGCGGTCCGGGCGGCTCTTGAACTCCGGATGGGCCTGGGTACCGATCCAAAACGGGTGATTCTCCAATTCGACGAATTCAACGAGCCTGCCGTCGGGGGACTCACCGCTGAAAGTCAGGTCGCTCTGCTCGAAATGCTTCCGGTACCTGGGATTGAACTCGTATCTATGTCGATGCCGCTCCGACACCGCTTCTTCACCGTAAGCCGAAGCGACTCTTGAGCGGGGCTTGAGTTGGGCAACATAAGCGCCGAGCCGCATCGTGCCCCCCATGTCGGTGACGTCACGCTGACTTTCCATCAGATCAATGACCGGATGACTGGTTCGCGGGTCGAACTCTGTGGAGTTGGCGCGAGCAAGATTCAGTGCATTGCGAGCGTACTCGATGGTCATCACCTGCATACCCAAGCAAAGGCCCAGGCACGGCACATCGTGCTCGCGTGCGTATCCCGCAGCAGCGATCTTGCCCTCCACACCCCGCTCACCGAATCCTCCGGGGATCACGATGCCGTCGAGGTCTCTCAAACGACCGGCCGCCAACAGACCCTCGGCGTCTTCGGCCTGCACCCATTCAAGTTCGATCTCGGCACCGTGATGGATCCCAGCATGGTTGAGAGCTTCAACCACCGACAGGTACGCGTCGGGAAGACTCACGTACTTGCCGATTACACCGACACGAACCGGAGTTGCGGCCGCCTGCACGCGAGCAATCAACTGATTCCAGGGTTCCAGGTCCGGTGGTTGGTCACCAAGGCCGAGCAACCCACAGACATGGTCGTCGAGCCCTGCTTCGTGAAGTACCAGGGGAATCTCATAGAGGCTCGAAGCGTCGGCTGCGTTGACGACACCAGACAGCGGAACATCGCACAGGTTCGAGATCTTGCGCCGCAGATCAATGCTGGTCGGGTCTTCAGAACGACACACGATTACATCGGGTTGGATGCCGCGACTGCGAAGCTCGGTCACCGAATGCTGCGTGGGTTTGGTCTTCTGCTCCGACGACGGACCGATGAACGGAACCAAGGTGACATGCACATAGAGCACATTCTCTCGACCCACATCAAGGCGGAACTGTCGAACAGCCTCAAGGAACGGGAGTATCTCAATGTCACCGACCGTGCCACCGACTTCAGTGATCACCACATCCACTTCATCGACCGCGAGACGAGTGATCCGTCTCTTGATCTCATCGGTTATGTGCGGAATCACCTGGACTGTGCGACCCAGATAGTCGCCACGTCGTTCCGCTGCGATCACCGAAGAATAAATCGAACCGGTAGTGGAATTGGAGTCTTGAGTGAGATTCTCATCGATGAAACGCTCGTAGTGGCCAAGATCAAGGTCGGTCTCCCCCCCATCATCGGTAACGAACACCTCACCATGTTCAAAGGGGTTCATCGTGCCAGGATCGATGTTGAGGTAGGGGTCGAGCTTCTGCATGGTGACACGGAGTCCACGGGCCTTCAAAAGGCGACCTAGAGAGCTTCCTGTGAGCCCCTTCCCGAGCCCACTGACCACTCCTCCCGTTACGAAGATGTGCTTCGTCATCGGAGATTCAACTTATCCGAAACCAGGCATGAAGGCGCGCACCCGGCTCCACTGTCAGGCACTCCCCCGTCCGTCACCCTCCTGATCTCCCTCGACCCTCGAGCAGTTCGACGGCGTGACCCCGAGCGGCGTCTGAATCCGGGGAACCCGAGAGCATCCGGCTCAACTCGACAATTCGTGAATCGTGGTCGAGCAGTCGGGCGACGCTGACCGTTGCGCCGTCAACCTCGGTTTTGCTGACGTTCAGGTGCTGATCAGCAACCGCTGCAATCTGAGCCAAGTGGGTCACCACCAGCACCTGGTGCTGTGTCGCAAGCGAAGCCAACGACTCAGCGACGGTATTCGCAGCTTCGCCGCCAATACCAGCGTCGACCTCATCGAACACCAGAGTCGGTGGACCGACCGTGAGAACCATCCGCAACGCCAGCATGGCTCGAGCCAACTCACCGCCTGACGCAACCTTGGCGAGCGGAAGCAGATCATGGCCTGCGTTCGCCGCCAGCCACAGTGATACTTCGTCACCCGCGGGTCCGTCGACCCTGACTTCCAGCCTTGCCGCAGGCATCGCCAGCCCCGCAAGGTTCGCTTCAACCGCCGCCGCCAACTCGGGCGCGGCCACACGACGAGACTGCAGGACCTTGGACTGCTCAACAGTCAACTCTTCGACGAGCGCCGCCCGCTGCTGATCAAGGGCCGCGGCTCGCTGGTCATGAGACCGCAGTTCCTCCAAGCGTCGAGCGACACTGTGGCCGTAGCTGACGACTTCGGCCAGATCCGCCCCGTACTTGCGCCGCAACTCGCGCAGCATCGCCCGTCGATGCCTCAAGAACGCAAGTTGTTCAGGATCATCTTGAATTGATTCAACACGGTCACGCGCTTCTCCAGCGATATCGCTGAGTTCTGCGATGACAGACCCGAGGCGTTCCTCCAGATCAGAGAAGGGGGCGCGGCCCTGCACTTGAGCGAGCGCCGATGAGAGCGACTCAAGCGCCGCTGAATCGGCGTCGAGCAAAGAAGTCACCCTCGCGGCAGCCTCACGGTGGGCGCCGACCTCTGCCAGAAGGTCTTCCTGGTGATCAAGACGAACGTCTTCTTCTTCATCGGTGATGCCGGCCGCTTCAATCTCGTCGACCTGATATGTGAGCAGATCAATCTCTCGCGCACGATCCCTCTCGTCGCCGCCCAACGCAGACAGCGCAGCATCGGTGGTTCTCAGATCATCTAGAAGCGACGCCGACACGGTCGTGTCGATACTTCCGAAACGATCCAACGCAGCTCTTTGGACAGGGCCCTTCAACAGTGACTGATGCGAGTGTTGTCCATGAAGATCAACAGAATCGACGCCATGATCGGCTAGAGCACCGACCGTGGCGAGACGGCCGTCGATATAGACACGAGAACGACCGTCACGAGGAACAACTCGTCGCACGACCAACTCCCTGTCACCGTCGACGAATCGGCCCTCGATTTCTGCTTCTCTGGTTCCGGGCCGAACCAGAGTTGCGTCCGCCCGCCCCCCGATCAACAGATCGACGGCGCTGACGATGAGGGTCTTGCCGGCTCCAGTCTCGCCTGTGACTGCTGTCATTCCGGGGCCCAGAAGCAGCGCCGCTTCATCAATAACGCCTAGGTTTCGCACCACCAGTTCCGTCAACACAATCCTGTTCCGCCCAATTCATCCTCGGCTCTTCGTCTTGGCCGATTACGGTCTCGGCCAATTGCGCCTAGGAGGCTGAGACTACCGGTCATTGAGCCCGAATTTTGCCTTGAGCACCCGCTGGAACCGTCGAGGTCCGAACGTCACGAGATGAACAGCCTGGTCGGCCGCGGTGCATTCAACAGAATCACCGTCGCCGACAATCCTCAGCCGACGTCCATCCACTGACACCGATGCTGGGCGATGTCCGTCGACGAAGAGGCGCAGCTTCGTGTCAGCAGAGAGCACCAACGCTCGGTCGAAAGGCATGTGCGGCGCTACCGGCGTAAGCAGGAGCGCTCGGTGGGTTGCGTCAATAATCGGACCTCTCGCAGAAAAGGAATACGCGGTTGAACCTGTCGGGCTCGCAACGATCAAACCGTCTGCGGCATAGGTAGTGAAGAACTCACCGTCGATCGACACTGCGAGTCTGACCGTGTTGGCTTCCGAGGTCCGTTCAACAACGGTCTCGTTCAAAGCCAGATGTGTGGTGGTCTCACCAGCGACCGTCAACTCGGTCCGCACCAGCATCCGCACTTCAATGTCGTAATCCCCGTTGAGCGCTCTAGCTATCGCGCCTTGAGCTTCGTCGGGCGCCACTTCAGTCAGATAACCGAGCCTTCCGTAGTTCACGCCTAGAATCGGAATCGACTCTCCGGCCAACAATTCCACGGCCCGCAGGATCGAACCGTCGCCACCCAAGGTCACGATCAGGTCGACACCGCTGCAGAACTCTGAGGTTGCGACGGCTCCGGGGACTGAGGCTTCCTCGAATACGTCCTGGTCGGGTACACGAACCTCATGACCTTCGGCGATCAGCCATTGCGCCAGACCGCGGGCATGCACGCGCGCCTGGTCCCGTCCCAGATGCACGATCAGCCCGACAACGCTCACGACAGCCTGCCTCGGTCGACCGCTTCGGTTACAGCGGCGTCGAGCAAGCCGCCGGCAAGGTGGCCGGTGTCGTACACTCGGTCGTCGACCTCCGGGCGCCGGGCGTGCAAAAGAAACTCAACGTTACCGTCGCCGCCCGTAATCGGAGAAGCCATAGCTCCCATGACGACTGCTCCGCGCTCGACCAGCGCTTCAGCCACGTCGCCGAGTGTCCGTCTCCAGATCGCAGGGTCGCGAACAACCCCGCGCCCCTTGTCGGCCTCGGCCTTTCCAGCTTCGAACTGGGGCTTCACCAAGACTACGAGATCACCGCCGGAACGAACTAAACTGACTAGAGCGTCAGAGACCGTGCGCAACGAGATAAACGACAGATCAGCGACCACAACATCGCTGACCCCACCAACATCGCAAGGTTGGACATGGCGAATATTGGTCTGCTCATGCACCACGACCCGCGGGTCGGCACGCAGCCTCTCGTGCAACTGATTTCGTCCGACGTCGATCGCCACCACCATCGAAGCACCGCGGCTCAACACACAATCGGTGAAACCACCCGTTGAAGATCCTGCGTCGAGAATGCGCAGACCGCTGCAGTCCAGTTGAAAACGGTCCAACGCCGACGCAAGCTTGCAACCGCCCCGCGACACGAACCGAACCGAGTCGGCAGCGACCACCACGGGCTCACTCGGGTCGACGAGCCGCGCGGCTTTTTCAGCCAACGCGCCGCTTACCGTCACGCGACGTTCCGCTATCGCTCGCTGTGCTTCGGTTCGGCTGTCAGTCAATCCCCGCCTGACCAACTCAGAATCGAGTCGACGGCGAACCATCAACACACCACCGAGTTGAAACCCGACGGACTGCTCACAGGCACACCTTCGTCAGCAGTTCAGCCAGATCGTCGGCAACTACTGCCGGACTGGGCTGCACTGGCAGATCATCGCGCGTGGTGACGCCGCTCAGAACAAGCCCGAAGCGATAGCCCAAGGCTTCAGCAAGCAGACCGTCGGTCTCCGGGCGATCACCCACCACGATTCCACTGGAACCCAACTCCGCACGCACCAGGTCGGCCATCGCGCGATGCGGCTTTCCGGCAATCTCGGGTTGCCGGCCGGCAGCTGTCGCCACTGCTGCCACAATCGTTCCATTGCCCGGGAGCAGACCATCCGAGCCAGGGAAGGTTGAATCGTCGTTGGTGGCAATGAAACGAGCACCCGCTCTGAGTGCACGCATGGCATCAGTCAACATCTGGTAATCGAAGTCCGCGCTGATCCCGACCACGACCACGTCCACAGGCGCTCCACCGCCGACCAGTTCGATTTCACGGAGTTGCAACGCCGCACGCAGTCCAGGGCTGCCGATCATGTACGCCCGGATGCCTACAGGAAGCATCGAAGCCGCGGCCATCGCCGACGTAAGCACCAGATCCTCTGCGTCAAGAATCCCGTGACCAGCCAGTTTGTCCGCGACCTCGGTCGGCGTGCGAGCCGCCGAGTTGGTGACGAACACCAATTGCTCATGGTCGGCGCGCAGTTGTGCCACCGCTTGCGGCGCTCCCGGCACGGTGCGTCGACCTCGCCAGACAACACCGTCAAGATCAATCGCCCAGGCGGTCAGGTGACCTCCCAGGTCGGCAGGCTGTGGAGCAACTCCTCAAGATCTCCAGGGCCGCGGTCGGCTTGTGCCGCGGCGATCTGGGCGTCGATTCCGCCCCCGTACTCAAGACGGTCAACAGCACAGTAGACACCGATGGGAGTTGGGCTCTGCCTGTCGTCTGCCAAGCGGCTCAACGCGAACGCCACCGACAGATCTGCCGCGGTTTCGTCGTGGACATGAAGTGCGCCTTCACCGACTTCGGCAACCGACACAATCCGGGCCACGCCGTCATCGAGGACCACTCCATGTTCTCCGTCGGGTCCGAACCGAACAGGTTCTCCATGCTCAAGAGGAATCAACATTTCTGCACGGGAGTCTTTCTTGGTGAGAGCCGCGAAAGCGCCGTCGTTGAAGACGTTGCAGTTCTGGTAAACCTCAACGATCGCGGCTCCGCGGTGATCGTGGGCCCTGCGGAACGTCTCCTGCATGTGCGCACGGTCCATGTCGTGGGTGCGGGCCACGAACGAAGCCTCCGCTCCGAGCGCCACAGAGATGGGATTGAAAGGCGTGTCGAGCGAACCCATCGGCGTCGACTTCGTTACTTTGCCGACTTCACTGGTCGGTGAATACTGGCCTTTGGTGAGTCCATAAATCTGATTGTTGAACAAAAGGATCGTCAGATCAACATTGCGGCGCAATGCGTGGATCAGATGGTTGCCTCCGATCGACAACATGTCACCGTCACCACCCACAACCCAAACATCAAGATCTCGGCGAGCCATCGCCAGCCCGGTGGCGATCGCCGGCGACCTCCCATGAATGGCGTGCAGACCGTAGGTGTTCATGTAATAGGGGAAGCGCGCCGCACAACCGATTCCTGAGACGAAGACGGTGTCCTCGCGACGCGTGCCGATCTCGGGCATGAGCAGTTGCATGGCCGTGAGGATCGAATAGTCGCCGCAACCGGGACACCAACGCACCTCCTGGTCGCTGGTCCAGTCTTTCTTCGTAGTGACAGTGGTGTCGGTCACTCGATCACCTCCCGAAACTGTCGTTGGAGTTCTGCTGCGGTGAACGGTTGCCCCTCCACCTTGCAAATGGACTTGGCATCAACAAGATATTCAGACCTCAATATCTTGGAGAGTTGGCCCAGATTCATCTCAGGGACGATCACGTGGTCGTATCGCCCAAGAACATCACCGAGATCATTGGGAAGTGGATAGATGTTGGTCAGGTGAACCCGTGCGACTTTGTCTCCTGCGCGTCGCATGCGCCCGATGGCGCTGGTGATCGCTCCCCAAGTCGAACCCCAACCGACCACGACCACATCGGCGTCCACATCGCCTTCAACTTCTGTGGGGGGATACGAATCGGCTACCTTCTTGATCCGCTCGTCACGAATGGCGACCATCCGCCCGTGGTTCTCCGGGTCGTAGCTGATGTTTCCGGTGCCGTCTTCTTTCTCGATCCCGCCGATGCGATGCATCAAGTTCTCTGTTCCCGGAACCGCCCAGGGACGAGCCAGATCGTCGTTGCGGATGTACGGCCAGAAGACTTCTTCGCCGTCTTCATTGAGCGCGTTGGCAGAGGAGGCGAAGTCAACAGAGATGTCGGCAAGATCCTCGACAGCGGGCAACCGCCAGGGTTCAGTTCCATTGGCCAGGTAGCCGTCAGACAACAAGATCACCGGCGTGCGGTAACGCACCGCTATCCGCACCGCTTCAAAGGCGGCGCGAAAACAATCCGACGGCGAGTTGGCGGCAACGATCGGAAGTGGCGCCTCCCCATGGCGACCGTAGTGCGCCATCATCAGATCAGCAGCCTCTGTCTTGGTAGGCAGTCCAGTCGAGGGTCCGCCTCGCTGGATGTCAATGACCACGAGCGGCAACTCGAGACTCACCGCCAGACCCAAGGTCTCACCTTTGAGGGCCAATCCGGGACCGCTTGTCGCGGTAACCCCCAAATGTCCCCCGTACGACGCGCCGAGCGCTGCCCCGACAGCGGCGATCTCATCTTCGGCCTGCAGTGTGCGAACTCCGAAGTTCTTGTGTTTTGCCAGTTCGTGGAGGATGTCGCTCGCCGGGGTTATCGGGTATGAACCCAGAAAGATCGGCAGCCCAGCCTTTTGGGAGGCGGCGATCAGGCCCCACGACAGCGCTGTGTTGCCGTTGATGTTGGTGTAGGTGCCGGGCTCGAAACGCGCTGGGCGCACAGCCAGACGGCTCGCGGAGAGTTCTGCGGTCTCTCCAAAGGCATGCCCGGCTTTGAACGCCGCTTCGTTGGCGGCAATCACCGCATCCCTGCCTGCGAACTTCTCGCGAATCCAATGCAACGAAGGATCGGAGGGTCGACTGAACAACCACGAAACCAAACCGAGCGCAAAGAAGTTTTTGGATCGTTCGGCATCACGGGGTTTGACCCCGAGATCTTTGCAGACCTCCTTGGTCAAGTCGGTCATTGGTGCGGTGATCACCGCATAACCATCCAACGAGCCGTCTTCAAGAGGATCAGTCTCGTAGCCGGCTTTAGCGAGGTTGCGCTCATTGAAGGCATCCGTGTTGACGATTATCGTCCCACCCAACTCCAAACGCGGCAACTCAGCCATCATCGCAGCCGGGTTCATCGTGACCAAGACGTTGGGTGCGTCTCCTGGAGTGGTGATGTCGTGATCCGAGATATGGACCTGGAAAGCCGAAACCCCAGCGAGCGTTCCAGCGGGAGCACGTATCTCAGCGGGAAACTCCGGCAGAGTGGCCAAATCGTTTCCGAACAAAGCGCTCGCTGAGGTGAAGCGATCTCCGGTGAGTTGCATTCCGTCGCCGGAATCGCCGGCGAACCGAACGATTATCCGCTCAACTTCGCGGACTTCCGGCAACAGCTCCTCAGTGTCGATCACAGCGCCCCCCTTAGTTGGGCCGAGTGTAGCGACCCGAAGCACCAGTGGGGTCACCGCGACAGCCGATATCGGTGAATCGGAGAGAGCAACTCGTCGGATGTGCCGGCGATTCCGGACTCTAGCTCAATGCTCGAACCCTGCTCACCACATCGGCGAGTCCGGAATCGTGGCGGGCAACCCATTTGAACAACTCGCGCGCCCGTGCCGTCCTGCCGGCGCGATCATACAGGTCCGCTAGGGCGTAAGCACGCCGAAGTTGGTCTCCACGAGGGCGTTCAGGCTGCTTCCAGCGTTCTTCGAGGGTGGCGATCGCACCCTTGATGTCGCCTCTGTCCGCCCTGGACCCAGCAAGCACGATCCGACCCTCAGTAACGATCTCGGGGCGAGGTGACTCCGCCCCGAGTTCAGCCCACAATTCTTCGACATCGGTCCAGCGACCAAGCGCTCGATGGCAGTCGGCCAGCACCGGATGCTGTTCGGTCGACGAGGTCGACTCCCGAAACTTCTCGAGTTGGTCGATCGCTTCTTTCCAGCGTCCCAGTCGGTACAGGACGATTCCCATCAGTTCTCGGGCATCGACTAGTTCGGGGGCTTCTCTAAGCACCGGCTGGAGCTGTTTGCGTGCCTCCTCAAACCGTTCCCCCTCAAAATCTCGTGCTGCTCTACGTAGGCGGTTCAGCAACCACTGAGCGCGCTTGTCACCCACCGCTCTCTTGAGCACGACCGCCGGATCTTCTGGTTTCTGCTCCCGCCTGCCCAAGGGTTTGCGCCTACGCGCAGCGGGTGGCCGGGCACGGTCCACGGCCGCTGATGCAATGCGTTGAAGATTCGCCGTGTTCCGCGAGTCTCGCCCTGACGAAGATGACGCAGAACCCATGCGCTGACTCTACCACCCGGCTCAAAAACTAGACTGAGCCCCGCCAATGGCGGGACTCAGTCATCATAGAAATCCGGCAGCGTCCTACTCTCCCAGGGCGTAACCGCCCAAGTACCATCGGCGCTGACAGGCTTAACTTCCGTGTTCGGAATGGGAACGGGTGTGACCCTGTCGCTATCGCCACCGAAACTGTCGAGTCCTCTGCTTGCGCAGAAAACGAAGCGGAGCCGGTGAACTCCCACCTCTTCAGAACTCCATAGCGAGCACGAACAAACAATATTGAAACGTAATACACAAGCCCTCGGCCGATTAGTACCGGTCAGCTGAACACATTGCTGTGCGTACACTTCCGGCCTATCAACGTGGTGTTCTACCACGGGCCTTACCCGGTTGACCCGGTGAGAGATCTCATCTTGGAACAGGCTTCCCGCTTAGATGCTTTCAGCGGTTATCCCTCCCGTAGGTCGCCAACCAGCCATGCTCCTGGCGGAACAACTGGCACACGAGAGCTACGTCCATCCCGGTCCTCTCGTACTAGGGATAGCTTTCCTCAAATCTCTTCCGGCTGCAGAGGATAGGGACCGAACTGTCTCACGACGTTCTAAACCCAGCTCGCGTACCGCTTTAATGGGCGAACAGCCCAACCCTTGGGACCTGCTTCAGCCCCAGGATGCGATGAGCCGACATCGAGGTGCCAAACCTTCCCGTCGATATGGACTCTTGGGGAAGATTAGCCTGTTATCCCCGGGGTACCTTTTATCCGTTGAGCGACGGCGCTTCCACACGCAACCGCCGGATCACTATCTCCTACTTTCGTACCTGCTCGACTTGTTAGTCTCACAGTCAAGCTCCCTTGTGCGATTGCACTCAACGACTGATGGCCGACCAGTCTGAGGGAACCTTTGAGCGCCTCCGTTACCATTTAGGAGGCGACCGCCCCAGTCAAACTACCCATCTGGCACTGTCCCTGACCCGGATAACGGGCCGAGGTTAGATCTCCAGCATGAGAAGGGTGGTATTTCAAGATTGACTCCACACGAGCTGGCGCCCATGCTTCCTAGTCTCCCACCTATCCTACACAACTCAGACCAAAAACCAATACCAAACTGTAGTAAAGGTCCACGGGGTCTTTCCGTCCTTCTGCAGCTAACGAGCATCTTTACTCGTACTTCAATTTCGCTGGGCCTATGGTTGAGACAGTAGGGAAGTCGTTACTCCATTCGTGCAGGTCGGAACTTACCCGACAAGGAATTTCGCTACCTTAGGACCGTTATAGTTACGGCCGCCGTTTACTGGGGCTTAGGTTCAGAGCTTCGCCCGAAGGCTAACCCTTCCCCGTAACCTTCCAGCACCGGGCAGGAGTCACAGCGTATACAGCGCCTTACGGCTTCGCACGCTGCTGTGTTTTTAGTAAACAGTCGCTTCCCTCTGGTTTGTGTCACCTCTTCAAGCTCGGGGAGTTAAATCCCGTCACCATCGCAAGGTCGTCCTTCTCCCGAAGTTACGGACGCAATTTGCCGAGTTCCTTAACCATAGTTCTCCCAATCGCCTTGGTATTCTCTACCTGTCCACCTGTGTTGGTTTGGGGTACGGGCACCACACGTGCTAGCTAGCGGATTTTCTTGGCAGCATAGGATCGGTGACTTCGCCTGATTCGGCTCGGCGTCACGTCTCAGGATTGATGAGGGCCGGACTTGCCTGGACCTCTCCCTACACGCTTACCCCAGGACTACCATCGCCTGGGATCACTTACCTTCCTGCGTCCCCGCATTGCTTGCCTCAACGACCCGGGATCGGATCGTCCTCACGCCACAATGGCCTGAGGCATCCCCTCACCAAAATCGCTTCAACATGGTCGCATAATGTGGTGGTACTGGAATATTAACCAGTTGTGCATCGACTACGCCTTTCGGCCTCGCCTTAGCTCCCGACTAACCCTGGGCGGATAAGCCTAACCCAGGAACCCTTGGACTTCCGGCGGAGGGGTTTCTCACCCCTCTCTCGCTACTCATACCTACATTCGCACTCGACCACGCTCCACGACGGTTCACACCGGCGCTTCAACGCGAGATCGACGCTCCGCTACCACTCCTACCCTTGGGTAGGAGTTCACAGCTTCGGCTCTGTACTTGAGCCCCGTTACATTGTCCGCGCAGGACCACTCGACCAGTGAGCTATTACGCACTCTTTAAAGGGTGGCTGCTTCTAAGCCAACCTCCTGGCTGTCTGTGCAATCCCACATCGTTTACCACTTAGTACAGAATTAGGGGCCTTAGCTGGTGATCTGGGCTGTTTCCCTTTCGACCATCGAAGCTCATCCCTCGAGGTCTCACTGCCGCACTCTGGAGTCATGGCATTCGGAGTTTGGTTGGGGTTGGTAACCTTGTGGGGCCCCTAGCCCATCCAGTGCTCTACCTCCATGACTGAACATGCGACGCTGCACCTAAATGCATTTCGCGGAGAACCAGCTATCACCGAGTTTGATTGGCCTTTCACCCCTAACCACAGGTCATCCCCTCCGTTTTCAACCGAAGTGGGTTCGCGCCTCCACGGAGTCTTACCTCCGCTTCACACTGCCCATGGCTAGATCACTCGGCTTCGGGTCTACAGCATGCGACTGAACGCCCTGTTCAGACTCGCTTTCGCTCCGGCTTCCCCTCACGGGTTAACCTTGCCACACACCGTAACTCGTAGGTTCATTCTTCAAAAGGCACGCCATCGTGGCCACTGAGTGCTAACACTCGGTGACGACACTCTGACTGATTGTAAACCAACGGTTTCAGGTACTATTTCACTCCCCTCCCGGGGTTCTTTTCACCTTTCCCTCACGGTACTTGTTCGCTATCGGTCACTGACGTATACGTAGCCTTGCGAGGTGGTCCTCGCAGATTCACGCCGGCTTTCCCGGATCCGGCGCTACTCGGGAGACACGATCAGAGGCAAGAGACGTTTCGTGTACGGGGCTATTACCCACTGCGGCTGGCCTTTCCAGAACCATTCCACTACATCCTTGCTTTGTAACTCTGTGGACCATCTGACGCTGGTCCTATCGGTTCCCACAACCCCCGCGTGGCAACGCCGTCAGGCTTTCCACCACACAGGTTTAGGCTGATCCCGTTTCGCTCGCCGCTACTAAGGGAGTCGCTGTTGCTTTCTTTTCCTCGGGTTACTTAGATGTTTCAGTTCACCCGGTTCCCTCTATCCGTCCTATGTATTCAGACGGAAGTAATACCCCATTACGGGTATTGGGTTTCCCCATTCGGTCATCCGCGGATCGACGCTTAGTCGGCAGCTTCCCGCGGCTTATCGCAGCCTCTCACGACCTTCATCGGTAGTCAGTGCCAAGGCATCCACCGTTGGCTCTTCGTAGCTTGGGTTGTCTACATTTCAGAAAATTGAATTGATCTATTGATCATCTAATAAATAGATGCTCGTGCTCGCTATGCAATTCTCAAGAGGCGATTACACGACGATTCGGAGTGTTCAGTCGAGTCTCTCCAAGAGCCGACTCAGCTGAACGCCGCATTGCGTCGCAGGTTGCAGACCAGTGGGACTGCTCCCTCAAAGCGGAAGAGACGAACACCAGATAACGAGTGCCTAACTGGGAACCTACTTGAGTGGCTGGTTCAGATGAACCAGTTTCATCAAGAGGAGCTCCTTAGAAAGGAGGTGATCCAGCCGCACCTTCCGGTACGGCTACCTTGTTACGACTTCACCCCAATCGCCAACCCCACCTTCGGCAGCTCCCTCCCCTTAGGGTTAGGCCACTGACTTCGGGTGTTGCCGACTTTCGTGGTGTGACGGGCGGTGTGTACAAGGCCCGGGAACGTATTCACCCCGGCGTTGCTGATCCGGGATTACTAGCGACTCCAGCTTCATGGAGTCGAGTTGCAGACTCCAATCCGAACTGAGACCGGCTTTGTGGGATTCGCTCGACCTCGCGGTCTCGCAGCCCTCTGTACCGGCCATTGTAGCATGTTTGCAGCCCTGGGTATAAGGGGCATGATGACTTGACGTCATCCCCACCTTCCTCCGAGTTAACCCCGGCAGTCTCCTACGAGTCCCCACCATTACGTGCTGGCAACATAGGACGAGGGTTGCGCTCGTTGCGGGACTTAACCCAACATCTCACGACACGAGCTGACGACAGCCATGCACCACCTGTGTACCGCCCCGAAGGACACCATATCTCTATGGCTTTTCGGTACATGTCAAACCCAGGTAAGGTTCTTCGCGTTGCCTCGAATTAAGCAACATGCTCCGCCGCTTGTGCGGGCCCCCGTCAATTCCTTTGAGTTTTAGCCTTGCGGCCGTACTCCCCAGGCGGGGCACTTAATGCGTTAGCTACGGCACGGAGTCCGTTAGAAGACCCCACACCTAGTGCCCAACGTTTACGGCATGGACTACCAGGGTATCTAATCCTGTTTGCTCCCCATGCTTTCGCTCCTCAGCGTCAGTACCGGCCCAGAGCACTGCCTTCGCCGTTGGTGTTCCTCCTGATATCTGCGCATTCCACCGCTACACCAGGAATTCCATGCTCCTCTACCGGACTCTAGTCATCGCAGTATCAGATGGCGTCTCAGGGTTGAGCCCTGAGTTTTCACATCCGACTTACGAAACCGCCTACGAGCTCTTTACGCCCAATAAATCCGGACAACGCTCGCTCCCTACGTGTTACCGCGGCTGCTGGCACGTAGTTGGCCGGAGCTTCTTCTGTGACTACCGTCATTTTCGTCATCACTGAAAGAGGTTTACAACCCGAAAGCCGTCATCCCTCACGCGGCGTTGCTGCGTCAGGCTTTCGCCCATTGCGCAATATTCCCCACTGCTGCCTCCCGTAGGAGTCTGGGCCGTGTCTCAGTCCCAGTGTGGCTGATCGTCCTCTCAGACCAGCTACCCGTCGATGCCTTGGTAGGCCGTTACCCCACCAACTAGCTGATAGGCCGCGAGATCCTCCTAGAGCACCTGAGCATTTCCTCACTCGGCCATGCGACCGAATGGGGGTATCCGGTATTAGCCATCGTTTCCGATGGTTGTCCCGGTCTCTAGGACAGATTTCTCACGTGTTACTCACCCGTTCGCCACTTTCCACCGGAGCAAGCTCCGGTTTCTCGTTCGACTTGCATGTGTTAAGCACGCCGCCAGCGTTCGTCCTGAGCCAGGATCAAACTCTCCGTCGAGATCCACATCCGGTTGAAACCGGAATTCAGATCGGGTTGCGGGTGCCTTAATCACCGAAGTGACCGCGTAAGGCACCCAGCGTTTACGTAGAGCCGGTCACCGCTGGCTTGCAGTGACCAGTTGTCGTCCATCCAGTCGAAACCGGATGAACTGGCTCGCCGGGGCCGTTGAAGACCCCGGAATTTGAATTAACAGATGCCGTTTCGGATCGCGAAATCCAAAACGTCACCCGCACTCGCTTTGCGTCCGTCTCTTCCGTTTTCAAGGAGCACTCTCGGCACCGAAGTGCCATGCACGCAGACCAGACTAAATCGGCCAGTTGGTGCCTCACTGCGCTCTCGTCAGACCTAGCGTCCACAGAGGCGAGTAGTTAAGTTACCGAACAAGCTCGAGGGTGGCAACCCGCCGAGTCGATAATTTGAAGAATCAGCCAGTTTCTCGGCACCCGAACAGATCAGCCCCGAACAGATCAGTCAGTGAATACCGCCAGACATCGCTGCTTCCTGCCGCGCTGCACCAGAGCGAACCGGCCGGCAATCGCCTCGATCGAATCGGAGTTCGTGCCCACCAACCGGCCGTTGACTCTGATCCCGCCCTGCTTGACAGCACGTCGGGCGTCGCTTCTTGACAAACACACAGCAGTGGCCACCAAAAGGTCCACCACTGGTTCGTCCGCACCGAGCGAACCGGTCGCTATCAGGGTCTCCGGAACGATTCCGCGCAGCGACTCCAAACCCTCTGAGTCGAGGTCGGCACCACCGAACAAGACCGCCGCCGCACGTTTGGCCCGGGCCAACTCAGCAGGCCCGTGAATCAACTCGGTAATCGCGTCTGCGAGTTCCTGTTGGGCGAGACGACGCTCAGGACTCAGCACGTGTGCATCCATGATTTCTGAAATCTCTGGAACACCCAACAATGTCAGCTGCATGAGTGTGCGCTCAACGTCAGCATCGCTGACTCTCAAGAAGTACTGATGAAACTCATAAGGCATGGTCGAGTCGGGGTCCAACCACACCGCACCCTCAGCAGTCTTGCCGAACTTGCTGCCGTCGCTTCGAGTCATGAGCGGCCAAGTGAGACCGTGGGCTCTTGCACCACTGCGACGACGTATCAGATCAATCCCGGCAGTGATGTTGCCCCACTGATCGGAGCCACCAATCTGCAGCTCGCACCCACGATTCTGATGCAGCCACCAGAAGTCGAACGCCTGCAGCAGCATGTAGCTGAACTCCGTGAAGGAGATTCCGGTGTCGCCAGTCATTCTCGACCGGATCGAGTCCTTGGCCATCATCTGGTTTACAGTGATGTGCTTTCCAGCGTCTCGCAGAAACTCGAGCAAAGAGACATCGCGAGTCCAGTCATGATTGTTGACCAACCCAGCTCCCGAAGGTCCATCAAAATCGAGCAACCGCTGCAGTTGGGATCTGATCCCGGCCAAGTTGGAGGCGAGTTCCGACTCGTCGAGAAGATTCCGTTCGCCGGAACGGCCACTGGGATCACCGATCATCCCGGTGGCCCCGCCGACTAGAGCAATCGGCCGGTGACCGGCGTCCTGGAATCGTCGAAGGACCAGAACTCCGATGAGATTGCCGAGGTGTAGACTCGGAGCTGTCGGATCGATGCCGTGATACAGGCTGACACTGCCGGGTTCAAGCAACCCGCGCAAAGCAGCCTCGTCGGTGTGGTCCTGCAGCAGACCGCGTAACCCAAGATCGTCCACAACAGCCGCTCCGGTCATATTCCCCCACGATACGAGATCAAATGACGAGCCGCGTCAATTCAAAACTGGTGGCGAGGACCAAGAAGGGTTTGTGAGCACAATGATCACCATGCGCCGCCCTCGACGCTTCGTTCAACGCTACCTTGCAGCACTCTTGACAATCGCTGTCATCACCGCCGGCTGCAGCCTCGAAACCAAAGATTTCGACACTCTGTTCGGCTCGGACTTCTCAGTCGCTGCTCTTGACACCGCCCAGTCTTCTGTCATCGTCGACCGCAACGGCAAGCTCATCACAAGCCTTAGAGGCGAACAGAACCGCACAGACGTTCCCCTCGCGGAGATACCCGAAACCGTCCAGAACGCGGTGATTGCCATAGAAGACGAGCGGTTCTGGGATCACAACGGTATTGACCTGAAGGCCATCCTGAGAGCGGCACGATCCAACGTCAGCGCTGGAGGTATCAGCCAAGGCGGGTCCACGATCACGCAGCAATACGTAGGCAACGTCTTCTTGGACCGCCGCGACAACACCGGACGCCGCAAAGTCGAAGAGTTGTTCATGGCGCTGCGCTTCGAGCAGCGTTACACCAAGGCGTTCATTCTTGAGCGCTACCTCAACTGGATCTATTTCGGTAACGGCGCATACGGCATAGAAGCCGCGGCTCGCCGGTACTTCGGCACCCCCGATTGCGCGCAGCAGGGTGCTGGGGGCAACAACTGCCTCAAAGTGACCGAACTCAGCTTGGTTGAGGCCGCCACGCTGGCGGGATTCATCCAGGCTCCAAGCCGCTACAACCCGTACCTGAACCCGAATGAAGCCCGCGACCGACGCAACCTGGTGCTGTTGCGCATGTTCGCCAACGACTACATCACCCTTGAGGAGTATGAGACAGCCAGGCTGGAGCCGATCGAACTGGTCGAGGACGTACCAATCCTCGAAGAGCAATACCCGGCGGCCCACTTCGTCGACGATGTCAAGCAGTGGTTTCTCGACAACGAACAATTCGGCGAGACCCGCGAAGACCGCTCTCGCCTCCTCTTCGAGGGTGGACTCACCATCCACGCCACCATCGACCTGGACCTGCAAGCACGAACCGAAGCCGCGGTTGAGCGAGCACTCCCGCGTTTTCGCGAAGACGGCAGCGAGAACCCTGACGCCGCCGCGGTGGTAATGGGCACAACCCCCGGCGACGACGGCCACATCCTCGCCATGTTCGGCGGGCGAGACTTCTTTGGCGACCGGGACGACGCAAAGTTCAATCTTGCCTCAGGATCAGGGCGTCAAGCGGGTTCAGCGATGAAACCCATCGGTCTGGCAGCCGCCGTTCAAAGCGGCATTCCGGTAACCAGCGTTTGGGAAGCGCCCAGCGAAATCGAAATCGACAACGGGCCCGTCTGCGGTGAGCCATGGGAAGTCAAAGGAGGTTCGGGCGACGAGAGCATCACGTTGATTCGGGCAACTCGTAGCTCCATCAACACAGTCTTCGCACAATTGATCGAACGCATCCGTCCCCCCAGCTTCGTGCAGATGGCTGAACGGCTCGGCTTCGGAGCAGGCAGGATCGCGCCCGTCTGCGCCGCTGTGCTCGGTACAGAGAACGTCAATACAGTCGAATTGGCAACCGCTTACTCCACATTCAAACGTTCCGGGGTGCGGATCGATCCGATCATGGTGACCCGCATCACCAACCCCGACGGAACACTGCTTTTTGAATCAGTCCCGAGACCCGCTCCGGTGCTGAGCGCTTCTGCAGCCAATCAGATCACTTGGGTACTGGAGGGCGCCATCACCCAGGGAACCGGAAGACGCGCCCAACTCGACGGTGGCCGCATCGCGGCCGGCAAAACAGGAACATCACAAAACAGCGCTGACGCTACATTCATCGGCTACACCCCTCAACGCACTGCTGCGGTGTGGGTCGGCTATCCAGTGGGGCAGATACCGATGAGCTCGGAGTTTCAGGGGCGTCCAGTCTCCGGCGGCACCTACCCCGCGTTGATCTGGAAAGAAATCATGGACCAGATGCACGACGGGGTGCCCCTGGGAGAGTTCCCGACGCCGCCTACAAGTTCAACAACCACAACGCTGCCCGATACACCCGATTTGATAGTTGTACCCGACCTGTTCGGACGCGTCGTCGACGAAGAACTGGAACTCCAGATGGAGGAAGGGTTCTTCACCATCACAGTCGTCGAACGGGAGACCGCAGACTACGAACCCGGGACAATCTTCATGCAGGTTCCCGCAGCAGGATCCGAAACGCCCGGCGGTGTGCTGATCACCGTCGAGATTGCGGTCGAACCCAGCCGCGACCCGGTCCCGAACGTGGTTGGCCTGCTCGAAAGCGAAGCCAAACAATCACTGGCCGGCGCTGGATTCGGTGTCCTCACCAGAATCATTCAAAACCCGGACCCCGGTGGTGAGACTCGCACCGGAAGAGTCTGGGCACAGAACCCGGTGGAAGGCACGACCGATGTCGTCGAGCAGACCGTCACTATCTGGGTAAACCCGCGAGACGACCCAGAAGATCGCTGATGGCCAGGCCGACGAGTCCGGGACATAAGGCGACCAGAGTTGCGTTGACCCTGGTTGTGCTGGCGATCTCCGCCATGTGGATATGGATTTATCTGTTCGCGCCACGCGACAATCCCGACCGCTTGGAGAGCCGGAGTTTCGCCAACACCGCCGAAGCCGTCTGTCTTGCCGCGCAGGCCGAGATCAATGCGTTGCCCACAGGTCGCGATGTCGAGACTGTTGCTGAACGCAGCGAGCAGATAGTCACAGGCACACGGCTGACCGAGACGATGGTGAATGCCTTAAGAGCAGCAGTCGACGCGCACGTCGATGACCCACACGATCTGTTGATTCTCAACGAGTGGTTCGAGGACTGGGATGCTTACCTCGATGACCGTCGGCGACACGTTTCCAAACTCGAAACGCTCGGAGAGCAGGCAAGCGGCTCCGACCTCCGCTTTGTTCTCACCGAACGAGCCGAAGGCGGTATCTACACGCGACGTATTGACGGTCTCGCCAATGTCAACGACATGCCGAACTGCCATACACCTCTTGATCTTTAGAGGACGAGCGAACAGGTGGGACAACGCGGCCCATACGGTACGGGGCCGCGGCCCGAGCGGCCCGTGGGCGCAGCGAACAAGAGCGGGAGTACCCCCGCTTCGACACGACGTACCTGCCACCTGTTCGCGCACGACCGTGATGGTGCCAGGACACCACCGTCGGACCCCCCGCTTCGACACGACGTACCTGCCACCTGTTCGCGCTCTTTCTTAGCCATCGGAATCTTCGGGTCAACAGAGGTCAACAGAGTTCACGCGCCAACCGGAGACCGTTGTCGGCGAGTCGTTGAAGGCCCGGATCGGCTCCCAACGCAGCCAACTCGTCGACAGAAGCCCAACGTTGCGCGATCGACTCGTGGTTGGCATTGAGTACCGCCGAGGGAGGGGCCAGCGCCAAGAAACGCACATCGTAGTGGAGATGGGCGTCCTCTCCAGGAGGAGACACCTCGTGAATGTCGAGGTCGATAGCCTCAGGCCGGATCCGCAAGCCTTCGATACCCGTTTCTTCTGTTGCTTCACGCAACGCCACCGCCAACAAGTTGGCGTTGCCGTCGGCATGACCACCCGGTTGCACCCAAATCCCGAGTTTGGCGTGGTGCAGAAGCAGCACTCGGTCCAGTTGCGCATTCACCAACAACGCGCCGGCTGTGAAATGGCCGGGTCGTTCCCGACGATCCAGCGGTGCCGGACGTTCAACCAACAACGAACGCATCGCACTCCGTGCTGCTACTTGATCAGGACTGGCAAAAGGAGCAATCAACGCTTCGACATCACCGGTTCGTGACGAATACCGCAGAGCGTCGTCACCATCGGCCACCCATGAGTCAGACATCGGTGATGGACGGCATAACCAGCACGCTCATGTTGGTAGCTGGTCAGACAGCTCAACGGACAAGCCGAGCAGCGCCCGGAAACGTTGGATCTGTTCAGCGACAGCAGCCGGCGAACCCCCGCCGTGAGTGTTGCGGCGAGTGAGCGACACACCCGGTTCAAGGAGTTGCGCAGCCTGCGCGCCGAGGCCGTCACGCGCCGCGACCAAATCGCCGAAGGTCCCCTCGCCGTCAATCGACCGCCGAACCAGGTCGCCGACCACCTCGTGTGCCTGGCGGAAAGGCATGCCCCTGCCAACCAGCCACTCAGCAAGGTCGGTGGCCGCGACATAGGGGGAAGCCGCAGCCTCCGCCATGCGATCAGTGTTGAACTCGAGGGTCGAGATCATTCCGTTGAGGGCCGAAACGGTGAGCAGCACCGTTTCGACTGCGTCGAACAGCGGCTCCTTGTCTTCCTGAAGATCCTTGTTGTAGGTCAGGGGCAGCCCTTTGAGGGTGGCCAGCAGTCCGGTCAAGTGACCGATCAAGCGACCGGCCTTCGCCCTGGCGAGCTCCGCGACGTCGGGGTTCTTCTTCTGCGGCATCATCGACGAACCGGTCGAGAAGGCCTCGTCGAGGACAACGAAACCGAACTCGCTCGAAGCCCACAGGACCAGTTCCTCACCGATCCGGCTCAGGTGGACGCCCAGCAGCGCCAACGCGAACAGCGTCTCGGCCACGAAGTCGCGATCACTGACCGCATCAAGGCTGTTGTCGAACACACTCGCAAAGCCGAGCTCGTCAGCACACATCTGAGGCTCGAGCGGCAGCGACGAACCGGCCAGAGCGCCGGCGCCGAGCGGAGAAACGTCCAGCCGTGCTCTGGCGGCAACGAGTCGGTCCACGTCGCGGGCCAATGCCCAACCGTGAGCCAACAAGTGATGTGCCAGCAGGACCGGCTGAGCCTGCTGAAGGTGCGTGTATCCGGGAAGGTGGGCGTCGCCGGCGGACTCGGCTGACCGAAGCAAGGTCCTTTGCAAACCTTGCACGAGCGTGACGATCCCATCAATGGCGGTTTTCGTCCACAGCCGAAGATCCGTGGCGACTTGGTCGTTGCGGCTCCGGCCGGTGTGGAGCTTCGCTCCCGCCTCCGCCAACTCGCACACCCGCCGCTCCACTGCGGTGTGGATGTCCTCGTCACTCTCGTCGAACTCGAACGAACCGTCGCTGAGTTCTTCAAAAACCTGGTTGAGGGCAGCCAAGATCTCATCGCGTTCAGAGTCCGCCAACAGGCCGACCTCGCACAGCATCCGCACGTGCGCGCGCGAGCCGGCTATGTCCTCTCGAAACATCAGCCGATCAAACCTCAACGAGTCATTGAGTGCCTGCAATGATTCCGAAGGGCCTGCTGCAAATCTCCCCTGCCACATGGTCGCCACGACTCAACCCCGTTTCCGTGCAAGGTTGCGCAGCCGCAAGGCATTCAGCTTGATGAAGCCCTCGGCGTCACCCTGGTTGTAGACACCCTCATCTTCTTCGAAGGTTGCGATCTTCTCGTCGAACAACGAATCGGCCGACTTGCGGCCGACGATACCGACGTTGCCCTTGTAGAGCTTGACGCGGACTTCGCCGTTGACACAGCGCTGGCTGTGGTCGATCGCGACTTGAAGCATCTCGCGTTCGGGACTCCACCAATAGCCGTTGTAGATCAACTCGGCGTATCTCGGCATCAGGGAATCCTTGAGGTGGGACACTTCGCGGTCCAACGTGATCGACTCGATGCCGCGGTGGGCCCGCAACATTATGGTGCCACCCGGCGTTTCGTATGCTCCGCGGCTCTTCATTCCAACGTAGCGGTTCTCGACGATGTCGAGCCGACCGACGCCGTTGGCGCCGCCGACCTCGTTGAGGCGGGTCAGTACCGCTGCTGGACTCATGGCCTCACCGTCGATGGCAACGATGTCGCCGCACTCGTAGGTGAGATCAATATAGGTCGCCTCATTCGGCGCTTCGGTGGGGCTGACCGACCAACGCCACATTTCTGCGGGCGGCTCGGTCCACGGATCCTCCAAAGGACCGCCCTCATAGGAGATATGAAGAAGGTTGGCGTCCATCGAGAACGGTGACTCGGCGCCTCTGGTCATCTCGATTCCGATATTGCGAGCCGCGGCGTAGTCCATCAGCGACTCCCGCGAGTTCAGTTCCCAGAGCCGCCAGGGCGCGATGACCTCGATGTCGGGCGAAAGTGCATAAGCGCCGAGCTCAAACCGGACCTGATCGTTGCCCTTGCCGGTCGCACCGTGGCTGATGGCGTCGGCTCGATGCTCTGCTGCTATCTCCACTAGGCGCTTGGCGATCAGCGGCCGAGCGATCGAGGTGCCCAGAAGGTACTCGCCTTCATAGATCGTGTTGGCCCGAAACATCGGGTAGACGAAGTCGCGGGTGAACTCTTCGCGCAGGTCTTCAATATGGATGTCGTCTTCAGCGACACCCATCGCAAGCGCTTTGGCACGCGCCGGTTCAACCTCCTCCCGTTGACCCAGGTCGGCCGTGAAGGTGATCACTTCAGCGTCGTAGTTCTCCCGCAACCAGTGCAGGATTATCGACGTGTCAAGCCCGCCGCTGTAGGCCAAGACGATTTTCATGTCAGCAGTTCTTTCGGTTCTTGTTGGACAGTTCGTTCGGTTCTTCGTTCGGTTCGGTCATGGGCTTCTTCGCTGCTGTGCTCGGTTCTCACAGCCCGGCGAGGTCACGCAAGCGAGCCTCGAGGCAGGCACCGCCGACTCCTTCAGTGGCGACAACCAACAACGTGTCGTCGCCTGCGACCGTACCGAGGATCTCCGTGATCCCTGCACGATCAAGTGCCGACGCCACAACATGTGCAGACCCGGGGGGTGTGCGCAACAACACCAGATTCAGGGAATGCGAGACATCTGCGACCCAATCCCCCATTACCCTGCGTAAATGCACTTCCGGAGCGATGCGGTCGACTGAATGCTCAGGTATGGCGTAGACGGTTTCGCCGCCCGCCACACGCACTTTGACTGCGCCGAGTTCATCTAGGTCACGTGAAACGGTCGCTTGTGCGGCTCTGAGACCTTCACCTTGCAGAAGCTCCACAAGTTGGCTTTGGTTGACGACAGCGTGCTCTCTCAGCAACACAGCAATGCGGTGCTGTCGTTGAGTCTTAGAAGCCATGCAAACCGCTCCCCGCAAACTGTCTGGTCATTGGTTCGCCTCACCTAAAAGCCATACGAGCAGACCCCGTGCGGCATGCATCCGATTAGCAGCCTGTGCCCAGATCCTGCTGTTGGGGCCATCCAAGACTGCATCGGTGGCCTCTTCACCTCTGTGTGCCGGCAGACAGTGCAAGAAGATCACCTGGTTCGAAGCAGCCCGGATGAGCTGCTCGTCAACTTGGAAACCCTCGAAATCACGTCTGCGCTGTGCAGCTTGATCCTCTTGACCCATCGATGTCCACGTGTCGGTGTACACGGCGTCTGCACCGTCGACAGCTTCTTCAGGGCTTTCGAACACCTTCGGTTCGTTGGCTCTGGCGATCCGCTCAAGGTCGGTTCCGTTGAAGCCGTACCCGGCGGGGCCGGCGATACGGAACTCCATGCCGGCTAGACCAGCGCCGAGCGCCAATGAGAACGCGACATTGTTGGCGTCGCCGACAAAAGCGACGCTGCGACCCTCGAGACTGCCGAACTCCTGCTGAATCGTGAGCAGATCGGCCAGGGCCTGCATCGGGTGACCCTGGTCGCTCAACAGATTGACCACAGGAACCTGATCGACTGCTGCCATCCGTTGCACGACCGAGTGACTGAACACCCGAGTTCCGATAGCCGCATGGAATCCGGCCATGGCTCTGGTGACGTCCTCCACTGACTCCCGCCGGTCCAGCCCGACCTCCTCGTTGCTGATGTATACGGGGTGACCACCAAGTTGAACCACCGCCATCTCCATCGAATTGCGGGTGCGGGCCGATGGTTTCTCAAAGATGAGCGCCATTCCTTCACCTGTCAACACCGTCGGTGGGGCGGCAGCCGAGGCAAGTTCGAGCACTCGCTCAAGCTCTGGTCGTGAGAGGTCGTCTATTTCGGTGAAATGCCGCATCACGAAGTCTCCAACACTCGCGCCATCACCGCGACGGCTTCTTCGATTTCATCATCGGTGACTGAGTAGGGAGGCGCTACTCGCAGTGCTGTCTCAGTGACCCCGTTGAGGATCAAGCCTTCGTCAAGGCAAGCGCCGGCGATCTCGGGACCGGTCCGTCCGGCGCGGCTGTCGTCGGTGAGTTCAATGGCCAACAGCAGACCTCGGCCTCTGACATGGTCCACTCCGGCAACTTCAGCGAGTGCAGAACGCAGCTTGGCTGCTCTGCTTTGCACCACCGCCGGGGCGTCCATCGCAATGTAGGTGTTGATCGTCGCTCTCGCTGCTGCGAGCGCCAGAGCTTGACCAGCGAAGGTTGAACCATGGTCGCCGGGACCAAAACAAGCAGCTACTTCATCGCGAGCCCACACAGCCCCCACCGGGACACCGTTGGCGACGGCTTTGGCCAGCGTGACGATATCGGGGGTGATGCCGCTGTGTTGGTAACCGAACCATCTGCCGGTGCGCCCGAAACCGGTCTGTATCTCGTCCATGATCAACAGGATCTGTCGTTCGTCACAGATCTTGCGCACAGCTTGGAGGTATCCGTCGTCGGCCGGATTGACGCCACCTTCGCCTTGCACAGCTTCGAGCATGACGGCGCCCACCTCGGGGGTGAGCGCTTTTTCAAGCTCTGGGACGTCGTCGAACACGACATGGCGGAACCCTTCCGGTAAAGGTTGGAACGGTTCGTGCTTTTCGGGTTGGCCGGTCGCTGCAAGCGTCGCCAGGGTTCGACCGTGAAACGACCGGAGCGCGCTCACCACCACGTGCCGACCCCGACGGTGGTACTTGCGGACGAGTTTGATGGCCGCTTCGTTGGCCTCGGCCCCGGAGTTTTGAAACAACACCTGGCCTGAACCAGCGGCGATCAGTCCGTTGATCAACTCAGCAACTGGCGCCTGATGTTCGTTGGCGAACAAATTCGAGGTGTGGGTCAACGTAGCGGCCTGCGCGGCTATCGCCGCAGTCACGGCCGGATGGGCGTGCCCCAACGAAGTGACCGCAAGCCCGCAGAGAAAATCAAGATGCCGCCGACCTTGGTCGTCCCACAACTCGGTGCCCCGGCCGCGGACGAAGACACGCGGCGGAGAGCCGTAGTTGTTCATCAAGGGGCTGTGATCGCCTGTCGCTCCCCAGGCCTGGGCTTGCAGGCGGGTCATGACGTCACCATTGTGCCGATCCCCGCGTCGGTGAACAGCTCCAACAGCAGCACGTGCGGGATCCTCCCATCGAGCAGGTGTGCTGAGGCAGCGCCGGAGCCGACGGCATCCACGCAGGCCCGAACCTTGGGAATCATCCCATCTGAAATCGTTCCATCCGCGATCATCGCTTCGAGTTCTACGACAGTGGCACGCGGCACGATCGTCGACGGGTCACCGGTGTCAGTAAGCAAACCGGCCACATCGGTGAGATAGATCACCTTCTCGGCCCCGAGCGCGCCTGCCAATGCACCAGCGACCGTGTCAGCGTTGATGTTGTAAGCCTGCCCCGATGCATCGACTCCGATTGTTGACACCACAGGGATCATTCGCTCTGCCAACAACCGTTCAAGCATCGCTGGTTGCACGGATGCGACACTGCCGACGAACCCGAGCGCTTCGTCGGTCGGCTCCGCGGTGATGAGTCCGCCGTCTTCACCGGACACGCCGACCGCGAAGGCTCCGTGAACGTTGATCGCACCCACAATGTCCCTGCCGACCTTGCCGACGAGCACCATTCTGGCCACGTCGAGCGTCTCGGCGTCGGTGACCCGCAGGCCATCGACGAACTCGGTTGATTTGCCGAGGCGTTGAAGCAGCGCACCTATCTGGGGGCCGCCACCGTGTACGACCACGGGCCGCACCCCCACTGAACGCAGAAGCACTACGTCCTGGGCAAAGGATGCCGACAGTTCGGGGTCGACCATGGCGTTGCCACCGAGTTTCACCACAACGACGGCGTCGCGGAACTGTTGGATGTACGGCAACGCTTCGATCAGCGCTTCAGCGCGCCGTTTGGGGGCGAAACCCCGCTCCGGGACAGGATCCGGAACTTCCGGATCGGTCATGAGCGGTACCCCGCGTTGATCTCGATGTATCCGTGAGTCAAATCACATGTCCAGACAGTCGCTGAGCCGACACCGACACCGACGTCGACCCGCAGTTCAATTTCGTCGTTCTTCAGGTGTCGGGTGGCCCGCGCTTCGCTGTAGCCGGGATGTGCAGCACCCGATGAGGCGACTAGTTCGTCCCCGATCCAGATCGAAAGCCGGTCGCGGTCGGCTTTCTCTCCAGCTTTGCCGACCGCCATCACTATCCGTCCCCAATTGGCGTCCTCGGCGGCTAGAGCCGTTGAAACCAACGGTGACTCAGCGACAGAACGTGCGATGTTGTGGGCCGCATCGGCTGATTCCGCTCCGGTTACCGTTATCTGCACGAACTTGGTGGCGCCTTCGCCGTCACGCACGATCTGGTGCGCTAGATCCAACAGGACGCTGTCGAGCGCAGTTTGAAATTCTGGGAGACGCGAGTCGCTTGAAGAACTGATCTCGTCGTCGATCTGCTCACCTGTGGCGAACAGCAGAACAGTGTCGCTCGTTGAGGTGTCGGAATCGACCGTTATCCGGTTGAAACTCGCTGCCACAGACTTCGACAGGCAGTTTTGGAGAATCGCCGGCGCGACTGCGAGATCGGTGAAGACGAATGCCAACATGGTGGCCATATCCGGCGCGATCATTCCGGAGCCCTTGGCGATGCCCGCTATGTGTGCCGCAGTTGAGCGGATACGCGCTGTGGAGCCTTTGGGGAACGTGTCTGTTGTGCGTATTGCAGCAGCCGCGTCTGCCCATGCTCGTGCACCGGCCACACCCAGACTGTCGACTAAACCTCCGAGGCTGCTGCTCAAGATTTCGTCTGGGAGCGGTTCGCCGATGACTCCCGTGGACGCGAGGAAGACTCTGTCGATATCGATTTCCAAGGCTTGGGCGACAGTTTCAGCGGTGAGAGCGGCGCTGGTTGTTCCCGCTGCCCCGGTGAAAGCGTTTGCGTTGCCCGAGTTGCACACTAAGGCGCGTGCTGTGCGATTTCCCTGGTTCAAGATTCGCTGACACCATTCGACGGGCGCGGAGGGGCACTTCGAGTTGGTGAACGTACCGGCTGCCGAGGTGCCTTCTGCGAGAGAGGCGAGGAACAGGTCCGGTCTTGACTGGTATTTGATTCCAGCGGAATAGGTGGCCAACTGGACGCCTGCAATGGGAGGAAGTTCAGGGAACGACGCCGGAGCTAGCGGTGATGATGATTGAGGCATGACAGTGGGGAGTATGACAGCAGGGAGTATTGAAGGGGTGGTCAGGGAAATAGTCCAGCGGTGGGCAGACCCGTGTGTTCAGGCAATCCGAGCACGATGTTGGCGCATTGGACGCCTTGTCCGGAGGCTCCTTTCACAAGGTTGTCCAGTGCACCGACGGCCATCACCGTCTGAGTCCGCTGGTCGACTCTGGCAGTCAGGTGGACGGTGTTCGACCCGAGCGTTGCTTTGGTCGAAGGCGACCGCGTGTCGACGATCACGAACGGTTCGTCGGCGTACGCGGCGCCAAGGCACTCGAGTGCGTCGTCGCTGGTCGCTTGCGTGTCGCCGAGTCGCCCGTAGCACGTAGCGAGGATTCCGCGGTTCATGGGAGCGAGATGCGGCGTAAAAAGAACTTGAGTGTCGGTACTGGCAAACTCCGATATCGCCATTTCTATTTCAGGTGTGTGACGGTGGTCCAGCAATCCGTAGGCGGTGAAGTCTTCGTCGACGGTACAGAACGAAGTGTTGTCTTTCGGGTGGCGCCCCGCACCGGATACGCCGCTTGTGGCGTCGACGATTATTCCGGTCGGCTCGACGATCCCGGCTTTCACCAACGGCGCCAGCGCCAACGAGGCCGTGGTGACGTAGCAGCCCGCTACTGCCGTCAGTTCTGCGCCCACGAGCTGTTCCCGGAATAATTCTGGGAGGCCGAACACGAACTCGCTCAGCAACTCAGGGGCTTTGTGGGCTTCGCCATACCACTTCGGGTAGACGCTCTGGTCTTTGAAACGAAAATCGGCGGAGAGGTCGACGATGTGTCCGACTTTGCTCCTCAGCTGTGGAACGAGGGTCTGTGCATGCCCGTGGGGAAGCCCCATCAATACCAGATCCGCTGACTCTTCAAGGGCGCCGATCAACTCGTCGTCATGCGGTGTGAAGGTCATTGTCCCGTAGGCCGGAGCGAGACTTGGATATAGTTCTGCGATTGGTTTGTCGGCTTGGGAGTCCGCCGTGGCAATGACCACATCGAAGTCGGGGTGGGTTGCGCACAAGCGCAGGAATTCTGCTCCGGTGAATCCCGAAGCACCAACGATCGCGACTTTGTGCATTCGCCGACTATAGCAATTATGAATGTTTATACAACTTATTGCGAAATTATTTGTACATGGGACCAGGCCGCCGAATTCACACCGACGATTCAGGCGAACAACTCGGGAACAATTGGACACTCCCGCCGAAATTGAAGTTCACTCACCGGGTGAAGCCCGGAGGGACCAATGACAGTGTCGACGCAATCAAGCGAAGTCACCTCAAAATCGTGGGAGCTGAGACGCACCCGCTGGCCACGCAGAGCTGAGTCTGTTGCGCCAATCCACATTTGATCAAGCAACACCCTGCCCAACCCGACGACAAGCCACACTGGAACACCGGTTTGCTTCGCAGTGGCCGCCAGGGCATTCACCCCCGCTTGGAACAAGGCCCCGTCGCCACTGACCACATCCGCTTCAAGAATCAACAAGTCCAAACCGTGATCAGGCCGGACACACGCCTGACCATGGACGCCCAACGCTTCTTCACTGATCGTCAAATCAATATCCGGGCGTCGCAAAGACGCCTCACAAGTCAACTCGCTCGAACCCACCGCCAGAACCGACGCCTCGCTGGGAATCCGGTCGGCCAACTCCAAAGCAGTGCGATCCCTCTGCAGAGCAGCGACACAGTCGTAAGCCTCGGTTACCGGATCACTTCCCGACAAAATCCTGGCGCAAACCCACACAAGCGGCCCGCAACCCGGACGACGTTCAACCAAACGCTTGCACGCAGCCAGCAGCTCCATCGGATCATTGGCAAAGTCTGCAAGCGCGTAGGCCGCCTCACACACCAGCGACATGGTCGAAATATCACCAGCTTGAGCCACGTATCGGAGACGCTCAACCGGATGCATGAGAACAATCGTAGCCCGGCTGGGCATTCGCCAATTTCTGTGACCCGATGTGAACAGCCCGACGCACAACGCTAACGTTGCTGCGTGGTCACCACTCCTGAGCTTGAACTCGACCCGCTCAATGGCGACAGCCGTCCCCTTTCGGACTGGCTCACGACTTTCCCGCTGGCATGCGTCGTGCTCGACCCGTTCACTCATGAAAGCGCCTGGATCCTGGACACCTCCAAGCAGATCCTGGCGCACTTCCGTGACGCTGGTTGTAGAACCTGTTGGCTTCTCACCTGCTCAAGTGACGACGCCAGAAGGTTCCTCGGGCCTTACGCCGATGAAGTCTTGGCCTTCAGCGACCCGTCGCGCGCCATTGCCAAGAAGTTCGGTGTGCAATCCGCGCCCGCATTCCTGCTGGTCCGACAAGACGGCGCGGTCACCGCTAAGGCTGAAGGATGGGATCCTGAGACTTGGCGTGGAGTAGCCGACGCGATCGCCGAGTCGACTCACTGGTCCCGCCCCTCCATCCCTGCTGCAGGCGACCCCGCCCCCTACCCCGGCACCCCCATCGACGGCGCCATCGAACCGTGAAGCGACTGATCGATGAGCAGACCGTCTGACCGGCCCTCCACACGGGTTGCGGGCATATTCGTCTCCAAGCGCCGATGCATCGCTTCGATGGTCGCGGTCCTGCTGGCCGTCGGTCTTTGGGCATCGGCATGCGGCGACGCCGACGACCCGCCTCTGGGCGACGGATCACTCGGTGTCGTCACCGCCGACAAGGGCGATGCGGTTCAGATCCGATCAATCAGTACGTCCGACCTCCCCGATGCCGGAGCGCTGGACTACACCAATGCCGTTGAGATCGCCATCGAAGACTACGGGCCGATCCATGGCGAGTTCACAGTCGAACTCGGCGGGGGCATCAACGACCCGTGTTCGGCCGACGCGGGCCCGACCACAGCCGACGAGGTACTCGCCGATGGGAGCGTTCTAGGCGCGATCGGTCCATCCTGCTCTACGACCGCCACCACCGCGGTGCCGTTGATCACTGCTGCGGGGCTGGTGGTGATCTCCATGTCGAACACTTCGCCACTGCTCACCTCGGACCTGGCCGGTACGGCGGCTGAGTATTACCTGCCAGGGTACTACCGCACAGCCCACAACGACCTTTTCCAGGGTGAGGCCGTATCGGCCTTCCTGCACGACTCGCAGGGAACTCAGAAGGTGGCCGTCGTCCACGGGGGCGACGCCTACACCGAGGGGCTGGCCCAAGCCTTCAGTGACGCTTACCAGAGCCATGGTGGCACTGTCACCGACTTCATTGAGATCGGCCCGGACGCGACCGACCTGACCGATGTGCTGAACCGGATCGCGACGCGGGAGCCGACTGCACTGTTCTTCCCGCTCGATCAGGACGCGGGGGCCGACTTCACGGAGGCTGTGAGACAGCACGGGGGCTTCGAGGACGCAATGCTGCTGTCAGGCGACGGGGTCCTCCACTACTCGTTCTTGGAATTGGCCTCGTCTCGTGGGGTGTTGATCTCCGGCCCGGACTTGGACTTCAGCGACAACACGAACGATGCCACAGGCATGAACGCCGCTCAGGTGACCGAGCGGTTCATTGACATGACGGGAGAACCTCCCGTCCGTGCCTTCTGGGCCCATGCCTATGACGCCACCACGCTGCTGCTCGACGCCGTCACAGCCGCTTCAAGGGTGGACGGCGACAAGCTTGTGATCGACCGGGCGGGAATCCGCCAGTACCTCGACCAAGTTCAGGACTATCAGGGCATCATCGGCGAAATAACCTGCGACGAGTTCGGAGACTGCGGCCCGGGCAATATTGCCATCATCGAACACCTCGACCCCAGCGACCCAGACGCCTCGTGGGACAACGTGGTCTACCGGTTCTCCCCGTAGCCGAGGCAACAGGAGCCGCGTGAGGACACTGGAGCTAGTCGGCGGTCAACCTATTGTGCTGTGAACGCATTCGTCGGGTAGGTTCAAACCTTGCTTTGGATCTAGGATTGAACAGCGAGACGTCACAAACAGCGTCGCTGCATCATGGTCAGCCACCCAGGCCGTAACGGCCGGAGCAGGAGTTCGTCGCATCAACTCCGAAACGACGTTGGTGTCAAGGACGATCAACTGTGCCGCTCAATCGAAACGCGGTGGTTCTGGCATTGGTGAACGTTGCGGAATCTCCAGTTCAACCCCACCCAAAGGCCCGAATCGGTCGCGAAGCGTCGTTGCTAGATCTGTCGAGTTCTTCTCACGCTCAACGGCCTCACGGATGATCGAACGCGCTTCTTCCTCCATTGAGCGGCCGCGACTAGCCGCCCGCACACGCAGAAGCGCCTTCACTTCGTCATCAAGATTCCGAATCGTGATACTCGCCATCGTTCTTGCCAACGTTCATGGTTCTACTGTGCCTACAACCTATCCAGAGGGTGATTGCAATGCAATCACCCTCTCTTGCAGCATTGAGGTTCCGTCGGGACTGCTGCTGACTTCCCCATCCTTACCTGGGAGGCGGTGGGGCTAGTAGCGTGGCGGTATGGCTGAGTTTACTTACTCTGATCTGCTGCCGCTGGGGGCCGACACCACCGAGTACCGGCTGATCTCGACTGAGGGAGTCTCAACCTTCGAAGCCGACGGACGCGCGTTTCTCAAAGTGGAGCCCTCGGCAATCCGTCTGCTCACCCGCGCCGCGATGAACGACATCGCCCACTACCTCCGCACCGAGCACCTCGAGCAGCTCGCCAGCATCCTTGAAGACCCCGAGGCCTCCGAGAACGACACCTTCGTAGCACACGAACTGCTTTTGAACGCCAACATCGCGGCCGCAGGGGTCCTTCCCATGTGCCAGGACACCGGCACCGCTGTGGTGATGGGCAAGAAGGGCGACCAGGTCGTCACCTACGGAGATGACGGCGAGGCGATCTCTGCGGGAGTGTTCGACACCTACACCGAGTCCAACCTGCGCTATTCGCAGTTGGCGCCGGTGTCCATGTTCGAAGAGCGCAACACCGGCAACAACCTCCCCGCGCAGATCGAGATCTACTCCAAACCTGGAAACAGCTATGAGTTCCTGTTCATGGCCAAAGGCGGAGGATCGGCCAACAAGTCGTTCCTGTTCCAGAAGACCAAGGCCCTGCTCAACGAGGAGTCGCTGCTGGACTTCCTCGACGAGTCGCTGCGAGCCGTCGGCACCTCCGCATGCCCGCCGTACCATCTCGCGCTCGTGGTCGGCGGCACATCTGCGGAATTCAACCTCAAGACCGCCAAGCTGGCCTCAGCCCACTACCTCGACACGCTGCCAACCTCAGGCAGCGCCGACTCCGGCCACGGCTACCGGGATCTTGAGTGGGAGGCCAAGGTCCTGGAGCAGACCCGCGAGTTCGGTATCGGAGCGCAATTCGGGGGGAAGTACTTCTGCCACGACGTAAGAGTGATCCGACTCCCCCGCCACGGTGCGTCCAACCCCGTGGGGATCGCAGTCAGCTGCTCGGCCGACCGCCAGGCCAAGGCCAAGATCACTGCCGAGGGGATCTTTCTCGAACAACTCGAAACCGATCCGGCCCGGTTCCTTCCCGATGCAGCCGCCGACGACCTGTCGAGCGAGGTCGTCACGATCGATCTCGACCAGCCGATGGACGAGATCCGCAACCAGTTGACCCGCCACCCGGTGAAGACACGGCTGTCTCTCAACGGAACGCTGGTGGTGGGCCGTGACATCGCCCACGCCAAGATCGCCGAGAGGCTCGACCGCGGCGAGCCGATGCCCCAGTACCTCCGCGACCATGCGATCTACTATGCGGGGCCGGCCAAGACGCCGACGGGTTACGCCTCGGGCTCGTTCGGGCCCACAACCGCGGGCCGCATGGACTCCTACGTCGCAGAGTTCCAGGCTGCAGGCGGGTCGATGGTGATGCTGGCCAAGGGAAACCGGTCCCGCGAGGTGACAGAGGCGTGCGCCCGCTACGGCGGGTTCTACCTGGGTTCGATCGGCGGGGCCGCGGCACGATTGGCCGAGGATTCGATCCGCTCGGTGGAGGTGCTCGAGTACCCGGAGTTGGGAATGGAGGCGATCTGGAAGATCGAGGTCGAGGACTTCCCAGCTTTCATCGTCATCGACGACAAGGGCAACGACTTCTACTCCGAAGTCAGCACCCCTGTGAGGCTCCGTTAACGGGCTCTTCGCACTCATAGTGTTGGGGTGTCCGTTGGCGGGTGCGGGTCTGACTCTGTTTTTCGCTGGCTGCGTGACTTGCAAACGATCTGTCGGCCTTCACCCGCCAACGGCACGCACCAGTCGGTCCGGGGACGTGACCTAATAGGAGCGTTTGTTCTAGCACCTTGAGTGCACTGTCCGTCATCGCGGCCGGTGGTGCCAGTCCATTGGATTACAAGGAAAGGCAGACGTATTATGGCAGAGGATCAACCGGGTGTCATCGGCGGGGTGGACACACATCGCGACGCTCATGTCGCGGCAGCGCTCGACACGGCTGGGCGACTGTTGGCGGTGGCGTCGTTTTCGGCGACACGCATCGGCTACGGGCGACTGTTGAGATGGCTGCGCGGCTGAGGCGGGCTGGGCTGTGTGGGTGTGGAGGGCACCGGCAGCTACGGCGCGGGCCTGGCGCGCTTTCTCAGCGCCGAGGGTGTGGAGGTCAAAGAAGTGATACGCCCGCGCCGTCAGACGCGTCGCGGCGCCGAGTCGGACCCCGCCGATGCTGAGGCGGCTGCGCGTGCTGTGCTCTCAGGCGAAGCGTCGGGACTCCCGATTAGGGGGGAAGCTCAGGATTCACTTTCCCACTCATCGGATATTCCGCCTCAGAGAAATATACGAAGCCACAAACACAACAGCTAGAAATATATAGCGAAACGTATAATCATCACCCGGCAACCACGGATCAACAACTGCATTCACACTACCCAATAACCAACCACCACTTACCAACACAACTACCCACAGCAGTCGCGACCGCCAATTCCGACGCCACCAAAAAACCTTATCACTATCAACAGAATCTGTGTCAGCCTCCATCACGCGGCAATATACACCACCGGAGACGATGCACACAGGATCGAGGGACGTGGCCGCTAGGTCGCTCAGTGTGCGCACGTCGCCGCTCCGGAGCCGAACGAGCCGATCTCGTGGCGCACAGATGTGCTGAGCGCTCACCAGTCGCCCGATAGTGGCACCGACCCTCAGGACGTAGCCACGAGGTCGAGCACCGCGCCGATTCAAGCCACCCGATAAGCGCCCTACCCGTCATAAGTGATAAACGGAAACCCCAACCCCATTCCCAACTCCCTGCCCGGAGTTTCGGCGGACAATTGGGTTCCCCTCCCCCGGTGGCCAACGACGACGGCGAGAGGTCGAGCACCGCGGCGAACTGGACGACGACGGCGACGGCGACGAGGGATCGAGCACCGAGCGCCCTAGACGCTGGGATCGTGGCGCTCAGACGCCGCTACTGGTCCTAGATCGAGTGTCGCTGGACCTACAGCCCACGGGGATCGAACGCCGAACGCCACGAGACCGAGGATCAAGCACCGCGCGCCAGCGCCGCCACGAGATGGCCGGAGGTCGAGCACCGCGGCCACGATCCTTGCGGACTGAGACCGAAACGCCTACCAAGCACACAACGCGATAATTAAACTGTGACCAGGCCGCTCCAAATACCACCGCGGCGTACACTCCGAAGCCCGCGCCGCCTCAATCGTAAAAGAGTACCTAGGCCGGAACTTATCCCGATCAAACGACGAAGGCATCTCCGACACTATCGGCAACCCGTACCGTGTCGTAGCTATTGTCGTGGTGGTCGTTGTGGTCGTCGGCGGAACCGTCGTAGTTGTTGTAGTCGTGGTTGTAGTCGTTGTGGTCGTCGTGGTGTCGTCGGCTCGCTCGAACGCTTTGGTACCGGGGTACCGGTTTCTCTAAATCGCGACATTTTGATGTCTTCTGCGTTGCACGATTGGACTGACGGATTCACACGATCCAGCATTCTCCGTGCCCGAAGTCATACTTCTTCTCGTCGCCTTGCAGGGGAGGCTGGCTGCTAGAATCATCAGTCATGGGGACACCAAGAAGCGGCAAATCTCAAAAAGCCAAACCTTCGAGGGTCGCTAGCCTTCGCCTAATGGGTGGCGCAGTGGTCGGGATCGGGTTGGCTGTCGGTGCCGTGCTTATGCTTGGTGGAGGGCCGAGCGGTGCCGCAGTCGCTACGACGGCGGGTGTGCTGACTTTGGTGATGTGGGGACGTAACCGGCGCACGACACTCCGCTAACGGAGTTCATCACCACCTTAACCGACCGCCGATCAATATTTCTGAATTCTCCAGGGGGGCTTCCAGCAATTCGCTTAACGGTTGGTTGATGGCTCTTCGGATTGAAGCGAGCAGCCGGCCCGCGCTGAAACGATTGGGGCCTCCAGAATGGGGGTCGATGACCGATGACGGGGACCCGATCGTTGGTCCAGTTGTATTGTGAGCTTCCGATTCCAAGTCGACTCAGTAATCTCCAACTGCCTCAACACCGAACCCAACTCCTCACCCGCGTTCAAGCGCTTCTCGCCCTCACGCAGTTTCCGCGCAGCCTGCTCCAGTGTATAACGTCTCCGCTTCATCGCGGTCATCCGCCATTCTCTAGGAATCAGACCCCATAACACATGAACCCCGGTCACGGCTGGCTCGCATCATCCAAACAGATTCAACGATGGCTTGACCCTACGAATCGAAGGGTCAAGCCAACGAGGAGAACCTCATCTATAGGTACTGTCAGGTTGAGGAATACGTACTTAAGCAGCGCGCGGGTGGCTAGCCGATACACCACCAGCTTCCTATACAGAGACTCGAGGGATCTCCGCCTCGATAGGGGTTATTCTCTATCTCGTGTTGCTTTACCACTTCAGCGACAGTCTCAATCCACACAAGGACTGTCGACACTGAGCTTCCCCCCTAATCGTGGAGAGTTTGTTTATGAGGGTTGGGGGTGTTGGCTTGTTCGTATTCTATTGGTGGGATCATGCCGTTCGCGGAGTGGAGCCGTTTCTGGTTGTACCAGCGGTGGACCCATCTGGTGATTTCTTGGCGGGCTTGGGCTTTGGTGGTCCAGGCTCGTTGGTTGATGAGTTCGTGTTGGAGTGTGGAGAAGAACGATTCGGCGCAGGCGTTGTCCAAGGCGTTGCCGGTGCGGCCTGTTGATCCGGTGATGCCGAGCCGGTCGCAGGCTTTGGCGAACTCGCCGGAGGCGTATTGGGATCCTTTGTCTGTGTGGAAGATCACGCCGGCGATGTCGCCTCCTCTGGTGGCGACCGCGGTGCAGGTCGCGGCTTTGGCCAGCTCGGTGGTCGGGTGATGGTTGGAGGTGGCGAACCCGACCATGCGCCGAGAGTACAGGTCCAGCACTGTCGCTAGGAAGATTGGGCCTTCACCGGTTTTGGCTTCTTTGAAGTCTCCGCACCATTTCTGGTTGGGTCGCTCAGCGCTGAAATCGCGTTTCAGCAGATCCGACGCCGCAGCATGCGCCGCGTTCTGGCTGGTCAGGCCCTTGGTTCTGGGTTTGGGGCGGGCGCACAAGCCCTGACGAACCATCGACGCCTCAACCGTCTTGGTCGACACCGAGACACCCTGTCGACGGAGCTGCGCGGTGACCCTGGGCGACCCGTAAGTGCCCTCAGAGGCGTCGAACACCTGTTTCACCTTGACGTCAACTGCACCTCGGCGCCGCTGTCGAGGAGTCGGCGGGCGGTCGAGGTGCTTGTAAAACGTCGATGGCGCAACGTCGAGCGCCCTGCAAGCAACTGCGTGAGGCACACTGTGCTCGGTCCTTTGGGAGGCGATGAACCCTGCGGTCACCGCGTCGCCTCGTTGACCCAACCGACCACGGAACCTTTGAGCACATCACGCTCCATCGGCAAAGTCGCGTTCTCCTTACGCAACCGCAGCAACTCGACGCGTTCATCAACAGTCAACCCGCCGGCGCGTTCGGCCTGGTCGCGGCGCACCCAGTTACCGAGCGTGCCCTCGTTCACACCGAGGTCCCGGGCGACCTGTGCCACAGACTGACCGGTCTCCCGGACAATCCGCACAGCTCCATCCCGGAACTACCGGTCAAAGCTTCTTCGTGGTTTAGACATAGCTCCTCCTTATAGAGCATGTCTCCACGATTAGGGGGAACCTAACTGATGCCGGGAAACCCAACTGGGCGCTACTCGACACCCTCACTCAGACCTGAAACGCGAAGAGCCCCCTAACCCCTAGATCACTACAAAAGCGACATACCACTAGGCCCGCCAACCCTGCCCGATGCTGCTTGAAAAAACTCAAGATCTGTCGCGCGAAGTCAGATACACAACACCATCATGAACAGACACAGCCGAAGAAACAACAACCGTGGCAAACACTGCCACAACAACAGACACCCAAACATGAACGACGAAACATCACGAACCGCCCTTATCCGAAACAACCTTTTCACGAGCGCTAAAATACCACAAACCTAACGCTAAATAAGTAAACAAGCTCAAAGTGGCAGGAATCCTAAATACATGAACCGATAAAACATCATAAAACCCTATAACAGCCACCCATAGCAATAAACCCATGTAGTAGCGAGTAACAATAAATCGAATAACAGTTTTCTTGAACCCTGCTTTACCGTCTTCCATCTCAACAGAGTCTGTAGTCCCCATTATGTCGCCTCCCACTGGTGTCTCGGGTTTTTCGGTCATCGTCACGCTCCTGTTTTGTGGGGAACCCAATTTGTTTCGCCTAGGATACTATCGGGATATGGTGAGAGTTGTAAAGTCCCGGTCTGTTGGGCCGTCACGTTCCGGGCCGGTGGCTCGACACCCCCTGACGAGTCCTCAGGAACCGACTGACCATCGCCACCAGATCGGGCGGTCTGTACATGAATTTTGCGCCGTGCGACGAGGATTGGCCCGGCCGGTGGCCGGCGCGGTTTGGTGCTTCGCCGCTCAGCGGTCACGGATCGAGCCGTGCTGGACCTACAGCCCACGGCCACGAGACCGACCGCGCCAGCGCGCTGGATGTCGCCGGTCGATCCAGAGCTTGCCGTCGCCCAGGGGATCGAGCATCTCGCCGGTCTGGAGCCGCGGCCACGGTGCGCACATCGCCCAGGACGGTGCCCGGTCGATCCAGAATGGCTACCGCGGGCACTTCCACAAAGAGCGCGAGAACCGCGCCCAGTACACCCACGGTGTACACCCCTCGGCAGCAGGATCGCGCGACTCAGAGAACTTCAACCAGTGTTTTGTGTGATCGTAAGACGGCAAATGAGATACGACAGGCAACCCCAAAGGATTCACGGTCGGCTTCGGATCGACTGGCTTCGGTGGATCGACTGGCTTCGGATCGACGGTCGGCTTCGGCGGATCGACTGGCTTCGTTGTGGTGGTCGGGGTTGGTGTTGTCTCCAGGCTTCACCCCGAAATTGCAGAGCAGCAATTCAGCAGCAACAACCGCAACCGAAGCTACTTGAGTATTGTTGTAGGTCTCGTGCGGGGATTGTTCGGCAGCAATTCAGCAGCAACAACCGCAACCGAAGCTACCCCAGCAAGTATCTTCCACTTTTTTGAAGCTTCTGCAATCCGCTTAGCCAAAGCAATTATCTGATCCTTGTACTTCACTAACGTTGGAGGCATAACGTATTTGGCAAGCTCTTCTATAGCTTCATCTACAGTACAGATAAGGTGATAAACCGCCGCGTACACAGCCGGTTGAGCCTTTTGCATCGGTTTCGTTGCTGAAATTGTCGCAGACTCAAGAGTGTCCTTGACTGGACCGGTGACGTAATCCCAGAAAGTTTTTAGGATTGAGGTTCCCTGAGTATTAGGACTATGACAACCAGTATGGGAATCAACATCCCACTTAGTGACACGAGCTATAGGCAAACCCAATGGATAAGTATCTTCAGAAAATACGTATTTGTCACCCTCTAGATAATAGAATAATATCGGCAACGGTTTCATGTACTGCCCTTCTGGGCAGGTGTGTTGTGTGGGGTCGTGTTTGGTGACGGTCTTTGTGGGGTGTGTGTAGGTGACGGTCTTGTACCCGCTGAGGACCTTCAGCTTGGGTTGTGGCACCATTTTGGTGCCGACCTTGACGTACCGCCGCTCGGCCACATCGACCGTCTTGTACACGTCCACTGTCTTGTACACGTCGACGGTCTTGTACACGTCGACGGTGCGGGTGCCGGTCTTCACATAGACACGCTGCCACTGCCAGGTCTCGACCTTCACAAGCTCCGGCCTGTGGCTCGCTATGTACCTCTCCAGCTTGTACTGGCACCCGTGAGGCGGGCGGCAAGTGCCCGGCACTTTCACGCGCCGCCACGAATAGTGCGGAACGCGCTGCCACTGCCAGGTCTCGACCTTCACAAGCTTGTTCTTCCAAGCCCACACATCCTCGGTGCGGGTACCGGTCTTGACCTGTCTGGTGCCGGTCTTCACCTGTTTGGTGCCGGTTTTGACCTGTTTGGTGCCGGTCACAACATCGCGCCATGCATACACGTCAACTTCTTTGTCGGGTTGGGGCTCGTAGCTGTAGACCGGCTCACGGCGAGTCTCGGTGTACGGCACCGAGACCGGCTCATGCGCCGACACCGCAACCGGCGACAGCACAGACGCGAACACAGCCGCGCAGACAGCGACCATACAGCAACGCACCGCTTTGAGCTTCACCGACGAACCGGGCCGGCCGGGCCGCGGCGTGTCGACCGTCACTTTTCGGTGTCGGAGGCCCGTGTCGGGGGTGTCGGGCTGGTTCATTGCGGTCTCCGGGTTCTTCGCGGCGGATAATTGCAGTTATTTGAAGCTTGGAACCCCCAACCAATGAGGCGCGGACGGCGAGACCCTCAACTACGAACACCCTGGTTGAGGCGAGAAAGCGGTAAGCATTCGTGACAGGGCGGACCATCGCAGCGGTCACCGACAGGTTCTGGTGCGGCCACGACTGGGGGACGGCCGACAGCGCCAGAACTTGTCGAATTCACCACAAGGAACGTCGCGCCCAAGAAAAAACGAGGACTGGCTCGGCTGCTGTCTATGCAGGTAAACCCGATGATCGATGGGTCAGCGTCGGGCACGCATCATCAATCATGACCGACAAAGGCTTGACAACGACCCCGAACTTGCACTAGCCATAACGGCAATTATCGAAAGTGGATGACGAGGATTCGTCGGCTAGCTGTGAACCAGGGTCATGTAAGTTGGTGGGTTCGTGTCTACCGCTTGAGGTTGCCCGCAGGGACGATCAGCTTCTTGGCGGCTTGCTTGGTGAAGAATTCACACCGGCGGTCATAGGTTGCAGTCGTGGCCGGAGATGAATGGCCAGCGAGTCGCTGAACCATTGCCAAGTCCAGTCCCGCCTCAAGCGCGCTGGTTACGAAAGTGCGCCGAAGGTCGTGCGGTGAACACCGGTCAATCCCCGCATCACGGCAGCGTTTCGCTAGACGCTGCGGTGGAAATCCCGCGGTCAGCGATGGGCCGGCCTGAGCGTAGGACAGGACACAGAAGCGAACCCTCCGCATCGCCTCGAACCGCAGCCCACGCGGCCACAGCTTGAAGAGTGCCGGCGGGAAGGTACGCTGGCCGCTCCCTGTTCCCCTTCCCGAGGACAATGATCTCCTCGTTGTCGATGTCAATGTCGACCAAGTCGATGGCTACCGTCTCGGCGCAGCGCAGTCCGCATCCCAACATCAACGCGAAGGCATCTGTGTCTCTCGACCCCGAGGGCGTCCCGTCGTCACAAGCGGCGAACAGGAGTTGGGCCTCGTGGTCGGTGAGCGCACGGCCGGCAGGCACACGACTGCCTTTCACCGACTGAGCGGCGTCAATAGTTCGGTGGAAGGTATCGGAGTCTATAGCGTTGCCGCGCCACGCGGCCCGAAGCACTCCGCGGACCGCGGCGAGCATCTTGTTGGCTGTCGCAGGCGCACGGTGCTCTGCTAGCTGCCCCCGCAACCACCCAACCTCTGATGCTCGCAACTCCGTCCAAGGCATTTCGTCGGGTTCGCAGCCGAAGAAGTCTCTAGCGACGACCCGCAACGCTGACTCCGTGGTGGACCTGGATGGTCCAACAGCCAACGACGCTAGGTAGGCCTCGGCCCACTGAAAATCCGGGTGAGTCACGCGGATCGCTCGTGAGTCCTAGACTGGCCCGGACAACAGGCTTTCATCGCTGCTCGGACCAAAAGACTTCGAGTTGTGGGATCAGATACTCGCTATCAGGAACCAAGATCTCCTCACCCCACATCGGCGCACACTACCGCCGACTACCCCGCTTGCAATGCCGCAACACCGATTCGACATATCAGGCTCATCTCAATATCAGGCTCATCTCAGTTGTCCCGAAGACGGTGGTCGCCGGTGAAGATTCCACGGGTCAGGCCCAGCGCCATGACTGATGTGGTGATCGCCACCGAGCACCCCGTGCGGTCCCCGAATAGACGTCTCGAAGTTGGAACTCAGCCCCGCTCACCCGAGCAGTATTCCAGACTCTTCGCCGCGGACGATCACCAAGGGCCGTATCGTGGCCAATTCAAGGAACCATCGTCAGATCCCACACGGCCGAGAAGGGTGGGCACCACAGTCATGAGCCTCGACTACCGTCTGACTCCGGAACTCCAAGCTCTGCAAGCCGAAGCGAGAGCGGTGGGCGCGGCCGGTATCGCGGCTCACGGCGTACACAACGACAGTTGGATCAACGGGTTCTCCAAAGAGTTCAGCGCAACCATCGCCGCGCAGGGTTGGGTCGGCATGACCTGGCCGGTTGAACACGGCGGCGGTGGGCGCCCGCCGATCGAACGCGTCATCGTGGCCGAGGAACTGATCTCGCTGGGTGCACCGATCGCTGCCGGCTGGTCCGCCGATAGACAGTTCGGTCCTTCGCTGATCAGCTACGGCACACACGACCAGCAGGCGGAGTACCTGCCCGGCATTCTCTCCGGCGCTACAACCTGGTCGATCGGCATGAGCGAGCCCGACGCCGGCTCCGACCTCGCCGCCCTCAAGACTTCAGCGGTCCGAGACGGCGACGTGTTCGTGGTGAACGGCCAGAAAGTCTGGACGTCGAGTGCGGCTCTTGCCGACTTTTGCTATCTGATCTGCCGTACCGATTCGACCGGGCGGCCCCATGAAGGCATCAGCGAACTGATCGTGCCGATGGACCTGCCCGGAATCGAGGTGCGGACCATCCGTGACATGATCGACAACACCCACTTCTGCGAAACCTACTTCACCGACGTCAGAGTTCCCGTGGAGAATCTAGTGGGGGTCGAGGGCGCGGCGTTCCGTCAGACGATGACCCAGCTTGAACATGAGCGCGGAGGTATCGACCGCCTCGTTTCCAACAAACCGCTTTACGACCATGCGCGTTCGGTCGCCGACGTCGGCGATCCGAGGGTCCGTCAGGAGATCGCGCGACTGGAGGCCGGATATCGCCTCGGTCGGATCCTCGTCTACCGCGAGACCCTGAGGCAGGCGCCGCAGGGTTTCAGCGCCGCCACCAAGGCCTACTGCACCGAGCATCAACAGCGTGTGGCGCAGTTCGCCGCTCGAGTCCTCGGACCGGCGATCACCCTCGACTCCCCCCACAGCAAGGCCTTCGCCTACTCGCCCGCGTACACGATCATGGGCGGTACTTCGAACATAATGCGCAACATCCTCGGCGAACGCGTCCTAGGACTCCCCCGAGAACCCCGAATCTGACCGACGGTCGCGCCGGAGGTTCCCGTACACCCACTGCAACAAGTTGCACCAGCGCGGCACCTAGTTCCCACGCACTGAAGCGTCGAATCGCACACCACTGGTTAGCTCGAGTGACCCTGGCGATTCGCGGCATCAGAACCGGGGCGAGACCTGCTAGCGTTCTCGCGTCAACAGGATCTTTGCGAATATCCAACAGCATCACAGCAAGAACGGGTTCTTTGTGATCGACGAAGCTGAGAATGGGATACACCATTCGGCCCAGAAGGATTTCTGGAGCATGGTGCTCAGGACCGCACAACGGAACAACGTACAGGTTCTAGCGACCACCCATAGTTGGGACTGCGTTGCGGGCTTTGCCCAGGCATCCTGCGAGTACGACGATGTTGAAGGGATCCTGGTCCGCCTCGAAAACCAACAAGACGGTGTTAGAGCCGTCGAATATAGCGAATCCGATCTAGTGGTAGCTGCCGAGCAACGAATCGAAGTGCGGTAGCCACTTGTCCCAATACTTCACAACCGAGCGATGCTTGATGCCAGACAATCAGTCGGAGGGAGAACTTGAGGACTTCGTGGCCGGATTGGTACCAGACTCTGATCCTGTTTGGCCTCTAGCTACTGCATACATTCGTGACATACCGTCGGCGGATCGTAAATTCAAACCGAAGAAAACGTCGAGGGCGATACTGGCCGCATGGTTGGCAACACGGGAAGATCCGAGACAAATGGGGCTGGCAATCACGTCTGGAGATCTGGACGCGAGCCAACCTCCTGCGCCGGACTTTGCAGAGTGGCTAAGTTGCTGGTGGCCTCACACATCAAGCCGTGGGCCGACTGCGATGACCGTGAACGTTTGGATCCGCTGAATGGCGTGGCTGCGTGCCCAACGCACGACGCTGCTTTCGACACCGGGTTGATCACTGTCAACGGCGGACTAAGGGTGCATCGAGCGCCAGAGTTGGAAACCAGCGTTCGAACCGATCCTGGTGTCGACCAGTATTTCGGGCGAGCCTTGAAACCCACGCTGTACGTTCCTGAACAAGGCCGAGCTCCCAGCGACTCGTACTTGAGTTGGCACCGAGAACGCATCTTCCAGGGGAGCATCGGTCGATAAGGAGATCGTGGGCGACGGGCAACCGTCACAGGCGGATTGGTCAGCGGGCGGGTGGTGTGGGAGCCTCGGGGGATGAAAGTACGGATCGGCTACGGCATAGGGGCAGTACCGAAGCTGTTGAGCCGGCCCGACGGGCTCGGCGATGTGGTTGACGAACTCGACCGGCTCGGTTTCGACTCGTTGTGGTTTCCCGAGCGGGTCGACAGCCCACAACTCGACCCGATCGTGGCCATGGCATACGTAGCCGGGCGCAGCACGAGCCTGAAGTTCGGACCCGCAGTGTCGGTGCTGCCGGGGCGCAACCCGGTGTTGATGGCGAAGATGCTGGCCAGCCTCGATGTGATATCGGGCGGGCGCTGCCTTCCTGCTTTCGGGCTCGGAATCGCCAACACCGCTGAGCATCAAGCGTTCGGCGTTGAGCGGATGCAGCGCGCCCCCTGGTTGAACGAGGCGATGCCGCTGATGCGCCGTCTCTGGTGTGAGGACGAAGTCGACCACGAAGGCGAACGGTTCTCGCTGAAGGGTGCGCGGGTCCTTCCCAAACCGATCCAGCAACCGTTCGAAGTCTGGCTCGGTGGGCAGGCTCCTTCGGAACTTCGCCGCGTCGGCCGGCTCGCCGATGGTTGGCTCGCCTCGTTCACCACGCCGGGCCGTGTCGCCGAGTCGATGGTTGTGATCGAACAGGCAGCCCAAGACGCCGGCAGGTCAATGGACCCCGAACACTACGGGGTGCTGATCCCCTATCTGCCGATGCCTTCGGGTGGCGGTGAATCGGAGATTCCCAGTGCTTTGCGTGAAGTCGTGGCCAGCCGCATGCCAGACACCGACCCCTGTGAGATCGTGGCCACGTCCCACAAACGAATAGTGGAGATGCTCGACGAGTATCTGGCCGTCGGCGCCTCGAAGTTCGTGCTGTTCCCGTTCAGCGAACCCGACGACTGGCACCTGGAACTCGACGCCCTGGCACAAGTCACCCTGCCACTCCAGACCTGAAACATCAACGTATGGTTACAAACGACGGTTATGACGGCTAGCTGTAACCAGTGCAGGTTGGGACGTGAAGCTCACGGCGGGTCGGGTATCGAGCACTTGACTAAACCTGGATCCACCGGCGTCAAACGCCAGCGTTTGCCTGGGGCCTGTCCAGATGGAAGAATATGCGCCGTGGCTGGAAGTTCTGCCTGTCAAGTAGGACCGGTGGACTCTGCTGTGCGACGCGTCGGGTTTGTCGGCTTGTTGGCCTGCGCCGCGTCGTTGCTGGCGCCTTCACCAGCCGACGCTCAGAGTCCTCCGTTGATACCCGACACATCAGCGCTGACCACGACGACTCCGGGGCCCTGCGACGATGGCTGGGTTGCACCGACGCCGACGGCGGTGCCGGTGACCAGCGTGCCGATCACGGTTACTTCGACCGTCGATGACTATTTCGTGCTGTATGTGACCCATGAGCGCCGAAGCGGCACGTTCATCGACGTTGCGGTGTCGGTGACGCTGGGCGAGCCGGGGACGACCACGTTGTCGGACAATCTGGCGCCGGTGAGCGCGGACAAGTATCAGGTCGAGAAGTACTCAGTCGCCTCACCGGCCGATGTCGATGGTGACTGCATCGACGACATAACGGAGTTGAATGACTTGGGGAATCTGAACCCGATCAATCCGGCAACTGAGATGGTCCTCACGACGGGTTCCACTGCCATCGATTCCCATGCGACATTCGAAGAGCTCTCATACAAGGGGAAGCAGGTTCTCATTGATTATCATCTCGAGGATCTTGAGTTTGTGAAGTTCTGGCTCTTGCACATGGAAGACGGCACGCCAGAGGTGTACTTCATGAATACGGAAGTGCATCGCTGGCATGGCAGTTTCAGTCGAAGGATGGGATGGTCATGGGCCAAGAGGGCGGGTCACATGCGCGGGGAGATCGTTTATCACCCCAATGTGGTTGCGCCTGACGGATCGCTGGGTGTGTATCGCTATGAGTTCGAGCCGTCAGACCGGTTCAACTTCGAGGATGTGGCGTATTCCTATGAGGTGCTGGCCGCGGCGATGCCAGTGCTGGAGAACAATCTGTTGTACTATCCGATGCCCGGCAGTCTCAACCTCTACAAGAACCAGAAGGCGAAATACGATGCTTCCAGGGTGAATATCTTGTTGGCGGAAGATGTGATGTCCGATGCGAAGTACATCCCGTTCAATGAGGCGGAGGGGTATGGGTTGTTGAGGGAGATCGGGTCTGGGGAGGTTCCTGGTGCCCGTGATGTGGTGATTCTGAAGGCGTTGCCGAATGATCTGCCTCGGGTGGCGGGGATTGTTACGACGGTGCCGCAGACGCCGTTGTCGCATGTGAATTTGCGGGCGATTCAGAACGGTGTGCCGAACGCGTTCATCCGCGGCGCACTCGACGACGACGACATCGATGATCTGCTCGACAGTCATGTCTATTACAAGGTGGCGACGGATGGCTACACGCTGCGGGCGGCGACGAAGGCGGAGGTGGATGCGTATCACAACAGCACGCGGCCGGCAGTGTCTCAGACCCCGCAGCGGGATCTGTCGGTGCAGGCGATTACGTCGCTCGACGATGTCGAGTTCGACGATTGGGATGCATTCGGGGTGAAGGCGGCGAACGTGGCGGAGCTGAGCGGGCTCGCCGCGTTGGCGGACGGGGTGGCGCCTGACGGTTTCGCGGTGCCGTTCTATTTCTACGACGAGTTCATGAAGCAGGCGACACTCGCCGAAGAGACGATCCTGGGCAAGAAGAAGGCCCCTGCTCCCGAGAAGGTCACCCTCGCGGCTGGGACGACGTTGGCGGCGGCGGTGCCGGCGATGCTGGCCAACTCGCACTTCCAGACGGACTTTGACGCGCAGGAGGAGATGCTGGACGATTTGCGCAAGGCCATCAAGAACGCGACGACGCCTGCTTGGATCATCACCGCTTTGGAGGACATGCACGCTTCCTACCCGGTTGGGACGTCGCTGCGGTATCGGTCGAGCACCAACAACGAGGATCTGCCCGATTTCAACGGTGCGGGCCTGTACGACTCCAAGACCCAGGATCCCGACGAGACCGCCGACGACGGGATCGACAAGTCGATCAAGGGCGTGTGGGCGAGCCTGTGGAACTTCCGGGCGTTCCTCGAACGCGAGCATCACCGCATCGACCACACTGCGGCCGCGATGGGCGTCTTGGTACACCCGAACTACTCCGGTGAGCTGGCCAACGGGGTGGCGGTCAGCTTCGACCCGGTCACCGGCGTCGACGACCACTATTACGTGAACACCCAGATCGGCGAGGACTTGGTCACCAACCCCGACCCGAACTCGGCGCCCGAGCAGCTCCTGCTGGACTCCGCGGGCAAAGCCACCGTTTTGGCCCGCTCCAACCTCGCCCCATCGAGCGAGCTGTTGATGTCCGACGCGCAGATGGTCCAGCTGCGCAACAGCCTCAAGGCCGTCCACGACCACTTCGAGACCCTCTACGAGGTGGCTGACGGTGACGATTTCGCGATGGAGATCGAGTTCAAGATCACCGCCGACGACAAGCTCGCCATCAAACAGGCCCGCCCGTGGGTGTTCAACGAACCCCTGTCATTGCCGCCCGTCGTGACCGTCGCGTTCGACAACGTCGAGGCCACAGAAGGAACGCCGCTGTCGCTGACCCTCACCCGAGTCGCGGGCATCCACGCGGACCCGCTCACTATCGACCTCACCTGGACCGAGACCGGCGACACCTTCGACGGCACCCCGCCCGCGCAGGTGACGTTCCCAGCCAACCAAGCCACCGTCACCGTCTCGGTGCCCACTGCGGACGACACCGACGGCGAGACCGACAGTACCGTCACCGCAGCACTCGCACCGAGCAGCGACTACGACAACGGCAACCCCGCCACCGCAACAGCCACCGTCACCGACAACGATCTTCCCGCTGTTGCGGTCAGCGCCGACGGCGACGTCACTGAGGGCGCTGCTGCGGGTTTCACGGTATCGGCTGTTCCGGTGCCCGCAGCGGACTTGCCGGTGACGGTGACAATCACCGCGGACGGCGATTACGGTGTTGTCACGGGCAGCCGGACGGTCACGGTCCCGACGGGCGGCAGCGTGACCTTGACGATCGGCACTTCTGACGACTCGGTTGACGAGTTGGACGGTTCGGTGACTGTCACGGTCGTGGCGGGCAGCGGCTACACGGTGTCGAACACGCACGGGACGGGCACAGTCGCGGTTGCGGACAATGATGCGACGGTGCCGGTGCTGGATGCGCAGTTGGAGGCTGATGTGCGTAGTTATGCGGCGGAGGTTCATTACGGGGTGTTGCATGTGACGCGTTGGAAGCGTGTTTTGGTGGCGTTCGGGTTGGAGGATTATGCGGGTTTGGTGCCGACGACGCTTGATGAGGCCAGGGTGCACGTCGACATCGGGCGGCCGCGGTGGGTTCCTGTGTTCGTTCATATGGTGGCGTTGGACGCGGTGAACCCGCAGCCGCCGCCGGCGCGGGGGAGTGTGCAGGTCGATGCGCAGGTTTTGGCGAACGCGCGCAGCAAGGCCGCTGAGACGCATCGGGGTGTGAAGCACGTGAACCGTTGGAAGCGTGTGTTGGAGGCGTTCGGCGACGGGGACTATCCCGGTAAGCCGTTGACGGCTGCGGGGGCGCAGCTGTATGCCAATGTCTGGTCGGGTTGGGATCAGGTCGTCGCGCAGTTGAGGCTGATCGAAGCCGCAACCGTGACCGACCCTCCGCCGGTACCTGTGGTGGTGCCTGTGGTGAGTATTTTGAGTTCGGCCGGCGGGACTGAGGGTGCTACGGTCAGTTTCACGCTGACCGCCGGCCCCGCCCCCGCAGCGGATCTGGACGTGGACGTCAGCGTGGTCACTTCCGGTGATTTCGGTTACGGTCCGGTGCCGGCGACGGTGACGATCCCTACAGGCGGCACCGCGACGGTGACCATCGCCACGACGGGCGACTCGACCGATGAGCCCGACGGGACAGTGATACTCACAATCGACGCGGGCAGCGGTTACACGGTCGGCGCGAACGCGTCAGGATCCGTCGACGTGACCGACGACGACGACCCGGTCGCGCCCGTCGTCATACCGGACCCGCAGGTGAGCATCACCGCCGGGCCTGGCGTCACCGAGGGCGGTGCTGCTTCGTTCACGCTCACCGCGGTCCCTGCGCCGACAGCGGACCTGCCGGTGACGGTCACAGTCTCCCAGAGCGGCGCGTTCGGGGCGCCCACGGGCAGCCGCACGGTCACGGTCCCGTCGGGCGGCAGCGTGTCGTTCACCGTCGCGACTACTGACGACTCCGCAGACGAAACCGACGGTTCGGTCACCGTCACGGTCAATACCGGCAGCGGTTACACCGTGTCCAATACTCAGGGTGCGGGCACGGTCGCGGTGTCTGACGATGACGATCCGCCGATACCGGTGGTGAGCATCACCGCCGGGCCAGGCGTCACCGAAGGCGGTGCTGCCAGCTTCACGCTCACCGCGGCCCCCGCGCCGGCGTCGGATCTGCCGGTGACCGTGACCGTCGGCGCCGACGGTGATTACGGTGCTGTCACGGGCAGCCGTACGGTCACTGTTCCGACTACAGGTTCGGTCACGTTGAGTGTCGCGACTTCTGATGATTCGGTTGACGAGTCTGATGGTTCGGTGACTGTGACGGTGAATGCCGGCGGTGGTTACACGGTGTCCAATACGCAGGGAACAGGCACGGTGACGGTTGCCGATGACGACGCTGCGCCGACCGGGCCGGTGCTGGGTGCGCAGTTGGAGGCTGATGTGCGTAGTTATGCGGCGGAGGTTCATCACGGGGTGTTGCATGTGACACGCTGGAAGCGTGTTTTGGAGGCGTTCGGGTTGGAGGATTATGCGGGTTTGGTGCCGACGACGCTTGACGAGGCGAGGGTGCATGTCGATATCGGCCGGCCGCGTTGGGTTCCGGTGCTGGCCCATATGGTGGCGTTGGACGCGGTGAACCCGCAGCCGCCGCCGGCGCGGGGGAGTGTGCAGGTCGATGCGCAGGTGCTTGCCACGGCGCGCAGCAAGGCCGCTGAGACGCATGGCGGCGCCAAGCACGTGAACCGTTGGAAGCGTGTGTTGGAGGCGTTCAGCGACGGCGACTATCCCAATATTGAGCCGTTGACCGCGGCGGGCGCGCAGGTGTATGCCAACGTCTGGTCGGCCTGGGACGGGGTCGCCGCGCAGCTCAGGCTGATCGAAGCCGCAACCGTGACCGACCCTCCGCCGGTACCTGTGGTGGTGCCTGTGGTGAGTATTTTGAGTTCGGCCGGCGGGACTGAGGGTGCTACGGTCAGTTTCACGCTGACCGCCGGCCCCGCCCCCGCAGCAGACCTGGACGTGGACGTCAGCGTGGTCACTTCCGGTGATTTCGGTTACGGTCCGGTGCCGGCGACGGTGACGATCCCCACAGGCGGCACCGCGACGGTGACCATCGCCACCAGCGACGACTCGACCGACGAGCCCGACGGGACAGTGACACTCACAATCGACGCGGGCAGTGGTTACACGGTCGGCGCGAACGCGTCAGGATCCGTGGACGTGACCGACGACGACGACCCGGTCGCGCCCGTCGTCATACCGGACCCCGTGGTGAGCATCACCGCCGGGCCCGGTGTCACCGAAGGTGCCGGCGCGTCGTTCACGCTCACCGCGGCCCCCGCACCGGCAGCGGACTTGCCGGTGACGGTCACAATCACCCAGAACGGTGACTACGGTGCGGCCACCGGCTCCCGGACGGTCACGGTCCCGTCGGGCGGCAGCGTGTCGTTCACCGTCGCCACCACAGACGACTCCACAGACGAGTTGGACGGTTCGGTCACCGTCACGGTCAATACCGGCAGCGGCTACACCGTGTCGAACACGCACGGGACGGGCACCGTGAATGTGTCTGACGATGACGATCCGCCGATACCGGTGGTGAGCATCACCGCCGGGCCAGGCGTCACCGAAGGCACCAACGCTTCGTTCACGCTCACCGCGGTCCCCGCGCCGGCAGCGGACTTGCCGGTGACGGTCACAGTCTCCCAGAGCGGCGCGTTCGGGGCGGCCACGGGCAGCCGCACGGTCACGGTCCCGTCGGGCGGCAGCGTGTCGTTCACCGTCGCCACTACAGACGACTCCACAGACGAAACCGACGGTTCGGTCACCGTCACAGTCAATACCGGCAGCGGCTACACGGTGTCCAACACACAGGGAACAGGCACGGTCGCGGTGTCTGACGACGACGATCCGCCGATACCGGTGGTGAGCATCACCGCCGGGCCCGGCGTCACCGAGGGCACCAGCGCGTTGTTCACGCTCACCGCGGTCCCCGCGCCCGCAGCGGACTTGCCGGTGACGGTCACAGTCTCCCAGAGCGGCGCGTTCGGGGCGGCCACCGGCAGCCGCACGGTCACAGTCCCGACTACAGGCTCGGTCACCTTGACGATCGGGACTTCTGATGATTCGGTTGACGAGTTGGACGGTTCGGTGACTGTGACGGTGAACACCGGCGGTGGTGGTTACACGGTGTCTAATACGCAGGGGGCGGGCACGGTCGCGGTTGCGGACAATGATGTCCCGCAGGTGAGCATCACCGCCGGGCCAGGCGTCACCGAGGGCACCAACGCGTTGTTCACGCTCACCGCGGCCCCCGCGCCCGCAGCGGACTTGCCGGTGACGGTCACAATCACCCAGAACGGCGCGTTCGGGGCGGCCACGGGCAGCCGCACGGTCACGGTCCCGTCGGGCGGCAGCGTGTCGTTCACCGTCGCCACTACCGACGACTCCACAGACGAAACCGACGGTTCGGTCACCGTCACAGTCAATACCGGCAGCGGCTACACGGTGTCCAACACACAGGGAACAGGCACCGTCGCGGTGTCTGACAACGACGATCCGCCGATACCGCAGGTGAGCATCACCGCCGGGCCAGGCGTCACCGAGGGCACCAACGCGTTGTTCACGCTCACCGCGGTCCCCGCACCGGCAGCGGACTTGCCGGTGACGGTCACAGTCTCCCAGAGCGGCGCGTTCGGGGCGGCCACCGGCAGCCGCACGGTCACGGTCCCGTCGGGCGGCAGCGTGTCGTTCACCGTCGCCACTACAGACGACTCCGCAGACGAGTTGGACGGTTCGGTCACCGTCACAGTCAATACCGGCAGCGGCTACACGGTGTCCAACACACAGGGAACAGGCACGGTCGCGGTTGCTGACAATGACGACCCGCCGCCGAGCAGTTCGGTGACGGTGTCGGTCGCAGACGCTTCGGGCTATGAAGCGTCATGGGCCGTCGACTTCACGGTCACACTGTCAGAAGCATCGACCGAAGAGGTGCGGGTCCGGTTCATGACCTGGAACTGGTCGGGCCGGACGGGCCGGGCCAAGATAGGGCTTGACTACTATACCACCGAACGCACAGTGGTGTTCGCGCCCGGCCAGACCGAACAGACCGTGAGCGTATGGATCATCGACGACAACCGATCCGAGCCAGACGAATACTTCACCGTCGAACTCACCAACCCCCAAGGCGCAACCATCGAACAAGACCACAGCACCGCCACCGGCACCATCACCGACGACGACTAACCCAGACAACTCAAACAATGCCACAGTGACCCGCTGGGAGGTGGGACGTTGAGAGCGGCCGGCCATCCCAGCCGAGCGCGCTGAACCGTTTCACAACCTTGCCGCGGGGGAAGGGGGTATCAAGCGTTGACGCGGCCTGAAGGATGATCATTCTCCAAGTGGTTTGTAGGTGGGTGGCATTATCAGCGCTCCGGTTAGCGCAGAATGCGGAACCTTGAGCCCGCAGATTATGGGTTTTGGGGCCCGCAGATTGAAGATCCGTGACGGGGACCCGTTTGTGAGTCCAGGTGTTATGGGTGTTTGGTTGTCGGGTTTGTTTGGTGGTTGGGGGTGTGTCTGTGCTGCGGCGGCCGCTCAGATGAGCAGGGGCAGGTTGCGGATCTGTTGCAGAGCCAGCACAAAAGAAGCTCACCGAGTTCCAACATTTCGCGCTAGAGACGCTCGAAGGCCTGCTCGAGGTCTGCGATCAGGTCGTCGAGGGCTTCCAGACCCACGCTGAGTCGAAGCAGGTCATCGGCCACTTCCAGAGGCGAACCTGCCGCGGATGCATGGGTCATCGCCCCCGGATGTTCAATAAGTGACTCGACTGCCCCCAACGACTCAGCCAGCACGAAAACTTGAGTGCTCGCCGCCAGGCGCATCGCTGCATCGGCTCCACCGGCAACCCGAAACGACACCATCCCACCGAAGTCGCGCATCTGGCGAGCCGCGGTCTCATGGCCCGGGTGGTCGGCAAGGCCCGGATAGAACACTTCAACCACCTCAGGCCTGCCGGTCAAGAACTCGGCCACGGCGCGGGCGCTGTCACAATGACGGTCCATCCGCACAGCCAGCGTCTTGAGACCGCGCAAGGTGAGGTAGTTGTCGAATGGGCTGCCGACCGCACCCACCGCCTTCTGCAGAAACTCGAGTTGTTCAGCAAGCTCGGTGTCGTTCAGCGCCAAGAACCCGCCGACCACGTCTGAGTGGCCGCCGCAGTACTTGGTGGTCGAGTGGACCACCACATCGGCGCCGAGCGTCAACGGCTGCTGCAGGTACGGCGTGGCGAAGGTGTTGTCGACAACGAGCCTCGCTCCGACGCTGTGCGTGACTTCGGCAACCGCGGCGATGTCGATCACCGTCAGCGAGGGATTGGTGGGCGTCTCCACCCACACGACCTTCGTCGCCGGCGGAAGGGCCTCACGCAACCCGGCCAAGTCGGTCAAGTCGACAGCCGACCAGGTGATGCCCATCGGGACCAGCACATGCGCGATCAGACGGAACGTGCCGCCGTAGGCGTCGTCGCCCAACACAATGTGGTCGCCCGGCACCAGTGTCCGCAGAAAAGTGTCTTCAGCCGCCATGCCGGAAGCGAAAGCCAGCCCATGGTCGGCAGCTTCAAGCGATGCGAGGCACTCCTGCAGCGCCGTGCGCGTCGGGTTCGAGACACGGGCATACAAGTAACCCCGGTTCATACCGACTTCCTCCTGCACGAAGGTCGTGGCCAGCGAGATCGGAGTGACCACCGCCCCGCTGCTCACATCGTGGGGCTGTCCAGCCCTGATTGCACGGGTCTCAAAACCCCACGCGTTCACATCGGCGAAAATATCGTCAGCCACCGGTGTCACCTTTCGACAGGAACGACAGAACATCGCTCGAAGAGACCACTGCGCGGGGTCGCCCACCATCGAGCACCAGCAACGCCGAACACGACTCCAACATCTCGACCGCCAACGCGACCGGCTGCCCCGAACCGACCGTGCGCAGCTTCGGACCCATGATGTCCTCGACCGTCTTGTCGAGCACCGCATCGTTGCCGAAGGCGAGATCCATTATGCGCAACTCGCTGACCGACCCCATCACCTCGGCGTTGGCCAGCGGCATCTCGCCTTTGGCCACCGGCAACTGCGAGACCCCGTGATCACCCATCATCTGCACTGCGTCGCTGACGGTGGCGTCGGGCTGCAGATACAGCAGGTCCGGAACGTCTTCACGGCGCGAGTCGAGCACATCGGCGACGACCGGTCCCGACCCCCGCAAGAACCCGAATCCAGCCATCCACTCATCGTTGAAGACCGTGCTCAGATAGAGCCGCCCGTTGTCGGGGAGCAGAACGACCACCAGATCGCCGGGACCGCACTCGCGGGCCACTTGGACCGCGGCATTGACCGCGGTGCCACAGGACCCTCCGATAAGCAGCCCTTCGGACTCTGTCACCTCACGAGCCGTGAGAAAGGAGTCCCGGTCACTCACCGCGATGGTGCGGTCGATGATCGATGCATCGTAGGTGTCGGGGAAGAAGTCCTCGCCGATCCCCTCAACGAGATAGGGACGACCGCTGCCACCCGAATACACCGATCCTTCCGGGTCGGCCGCGATGATCTGCACATCGGGATTCTGGTCCTTCAGGTAACGGCCGACGCCTGTGAGCGTTCCACCGGTCCCTGCGCCCGCGACGAAATGAGTGATCCTGCCGCCGGTCTGACGCCACAGCTCAGGGCCTGTCGTCTCCAAGTGGGCTTGGGGGTTGGCAAGATTGTGGTACTGGTCGGGCCGAAACGCTCCAGGGATCTCCTTCACCAGCCGCTCGGCTGTGGAGTAGTAGGAGGCCGGGTCCTCAGGGGCGACAGCGACCGGGCAGACCACAACCTCCGCGCCGTAGGCCCGGAGCAGATCGACTTTCTCGGCCCCCACCTTGCTGGTCACGACGAAGATGCAGCGGTAGCCGCGCTGGGCTGCCACGATCGCCAGCCCGATACCGGTGTTGCCCGAAGTCGGCTCGACGATGGTGCCGCCCGGCTCGAGCAGACCCTCCCGTTCAGCCGCGTCGATCATGGCGATCGCAGGGCGGTCCTTGGAACTGCCGCCGGGGTTCACAGCCTCGATCTTGGCCACGACCGGGCACGGCAGGTCCTCGCTTATACGCCGAAGCTTGACAAGGGGGGTGTTGCCGACCAGGTCGAGCACCGAGTCGTGAATCTCCATCGCAGTTCCTTGAATTCGTGACGGTAGCCGTGTTGTGGCATCAACTCTTGGTGCCGGCGGACTCAACCAGCGTATGCCCATTGAGTTCCATCACGATAGTTTCTGATCGCTTGCCAACATCGAGAGGTGACATATGTCTGACAATCGAGGATTGCTTTCTGGTGTGCGGGTGATCGAGTCGAGCCTGCTGGGGCCCGGACACGTGGCCACGTTCCTCGCCGATCTCGGCGCCGACGTCATCAAGGTCGAGTCTCCGGCCGGTGACTACATCCGTGCGATGACCTGGCCGATCGTCAACGGCGTGTCGCTGCTGCACCTCCACACCCACCGCGGCAAGCGGAGTGTGACACTCAACTTGAAGACTGAGGAGGGCAAACAGCTCTACCGCGACCTGGTAGCCACCGCGGACGTGGTGTTGGAGGCCATGCGGCCCGGCACCCTGGCCCGCCTTGGGCTCGGGTACGAAGACCTCAAGACGGTCAACCCGAAGATCATTTTCGCCACGCTCTCCGGTTACGGGTCAACCGGCCCGTACCGCGACATGCCCAGCCACGGCATCGCATACGACACCTGGTCGGGCATAGTCCAGCCGGTCACCGACGACGAGGGCTTCACCCGCATCCCTCCGACGATGCCCAACGTGGGGATCAACGTCGGCCCGATGGTGGCAGCGATGGCGATACTGGCGGGCATCGTCTCGGCTCGTGAGTCCGGTGAGGGATGCTCGATGGAGATGGCCCAGTCGGACGCCGCCGCCTACATGGACTGGTACCGGATCGAGTCCGAAAGGGCGTATCTGCGGCCTGAAGACGAAGTCACCGGCAACCCTTCAGACGACTATGTGCGCCGCCCCGCCGGTCTGGCCGGCATGTGGGAGGGCGTTCGCTACCAGATGTACGAGTCGACCGACGGCCATGTCCTGTTCATGGCTTCTGAGCAGGCCTTCTGGAAGAACTTCTGCGAGGGGGTCGAGCGGATGGACCTGTTCGAGCGCTGGCCGGGCTCCACCTATGCCGATCATGCGCGCGGCAACACCGAACTGCAGCGTGAGCTCCAGGGAATCTTCAAGACTCGCAGCAGCCGGGAGTGGCTCGATTTCGCCAACGAGCACAACACGACGATCGCGCCGGTCAACACACCGGCCAACATCGGCGACGACCCGCAGTTCCAGGCCCGCATGGGTTTCTACCCGACCGAGGAACTCGGCTGCGAGCAGCTGCCGCTACCGGTGTTCGTCGACGGCGAGGCACTCCGGTGCCCGACGATGGCACCCACCGTCGGAGAACACAACGACGACGTGATGGCCGGCGTCCTCGGCAAGTCCCACGCCGAAATCGCTTCGTTGCGAGCCGCCGGCGCCTTCGGCTGACCGCGGCGGACCTGACCGATCACTGTTCGGGGTGCACCACGCTTACTCGAGCACCGTCTCGGCAAACACCATCTTAAGAGCACGCGCAAATAAGTGACCGACCTCGCGGCGCAACGCTGTGTCTTCCGCTCTTGTTCGCTGCGCTCACGGGCCGCTCGGGCCACGGCCTCGTTCGGTCGCTACCGTGTCGTTCCGCCTATTCGCTCGGCCTCTAAGCAAGCACCGTCGACACGGTTCCGAGGGGGCCCATGTCGGCTGCGACCCGGTCTCCCGCTGCTATCGGCACCATCGCACCGAGCGAACCTGTCATCAGGCAGTCACCAGCGCGAAGCGGGGTACCAACACGGCACATCATGTCAGCCAGCCAGACCACTGCTTGCAGGGGATTGCCCATGCAAGCCGAACCCTGCCCAGTCGTAGCCGTCTCGTCGTTGACGCTGAGAGCCATTGAGACTTCTCTCACATTGACCGAACCCAGCGACACCGGGCGAGAACCCAACACATACAATCCGCAGCCAGCATTGTCTGCGATGGTGTCGACGATGCTGATATCCCAGTCGGCCACCCGACTTGCCACAATTTCCAGCGCAGGCAGAAGGTAGGCAGTGGCACCAATGACGTCGACAACACAATGCTCGCCCCTGTCGAGATCTTCCTCGAGCACAAAGGCGATCTCCGCTTCGGCACGGGGTTGCATCAACCTGCGCGCCGCAATGGTCTGGCCATCAGCTATGCACATGTCCGCGAACAACGTGCCGTAATCGGGCTGTGCAACGCCCAACTGTCGTTGAATGGCCTCTCCGGTCAGGCCGATCTTGCGTCCACTGACCCTGCGGCCGGCGGCGACGTCGAGGCTGATGTTGTGTTGGGCTACCGCGTAGGCAAGCTCCGCGTCACTGTCGGTGCCGAGAATCTCACGCACCGGTGGGCACGGAACGCCGGACTCCGAAGCGGCGCGCAGATGCTGAGCCGCCGTCTCGATGAGGACTCGATTGGGGTCTTGGTCCACGGCGCTCACCTTGATCCTCGGTAAACCAGGGCCAACCTACCCGACACGACCCGAGACCGGACCCGAACCCTGCAACACTCTACCCCGCGGCGCGTGATCGGCATTCAAAACGAACAGAAACCTCGAGGGAGTTGTTGCAGGGTTGGCAGTCGGGGCGTCGGTCTGCGAACGTATGACATGTCAATCGCAGAACAACTAGCTGATCCCGGTGTCTACCGGGACCGATCCGAGTAGCGGAACACCCACGTCATATGTCGATCGCAGAACAACTAGCTGATCCCGGTGTCTGGCAGTTCACCGACGGTCAAAGCGCCCGACAAGCCCAACAGACCGCGGCGCGCATCGAATCGCTCGGCTACTCCGCTCAATGGTTCGGCGAGGCACTGGGCAAGAACGCCTTCGTCAACGCCGCCACCCTTCTCGTCGGCACTCAACGGTTGATCGTCGCCACCGGAATCGCCAGCATCCACCTGCGTCATCCAGCCGCGATGCAGCAGGCCGGATTGGACCTCGCCGAACTCTCAGCAGGACGCTTCCTGCTCGGGATCGGAGTTTCGCACGCTCCCATGGTCGAAGGGCTTCGCGACCTGCCCTACGACAAGCCGCTCTCCACGATGCGCACCTATCTCGAAGCCATGCAGGGCGCGCTGATCATGCCCACACCTGAGATCGAACCGCCGCCCGTCGTGCTCGCAGCGCTCGGTCCGAAGATGTTGGCGCTGTCCGCCGAGAAGGCCGATGGCGCCCATCCCTACTGGACCACACCGGAGCACACAGCCCAGGCACGCCAGATCATGGGGCCCGACGCTCTACTGTGCGTGGAACAGAAGTGCGTGCTCACCACCGACCGGGAGCTCGCGCACGCCAGGGCAAACGAGCAGCTCCAGATGTACGCAACACTCCCCAACTATCGCAACAGTTGGCTTCGGCTCGGGTTCAGCGATGAGGAGATCGACTCGCGCGCTGCGCGTTTCGTGGACGCGGTCGTCGCCTGGGGCACCGAAGACGACATCGCCGCGCGCATCGAGGCCCACTACGACGCCGGGGCCTCCCATGTCTGTATCCAGGCAGTACCTGCCGACGGAAGCCGCGGACATCCGGACTGGAACCTGCTCGAGGCGCTCGCCCCCAAATCCCGATGAGTTCAGCGCCCTCCGGAATCAGCCCCGACTCGGTAACAGAGTGGATCCTGACGCGCAGGCCGGATCTCAGCGTCCCGCTCGATTTCAAGTTGATCACCGGTGGCGCATCCAACCTCACATTCGCGGTTACTGACCGGTCAGGCAGGAAGCTGGTGTTGCGGCGCCCTCCGACAGGCCACATCCTGCCCCGCGCCCACGACATGGCACGCGAACATCGCATCATCTCCGCGCTGCGAGACACCGACGTGCCAGTCCCCGAAGCCGTCGGCCTCTGCACCGACGATTCCGTCAACGGCTCTGACTTCTACGTCATGGAGTTCGTCGAAGGAATGATCGTGTTCAACGAAGCGGACGGCAACGCCGTGGATCCCGAGTTGCGGCCGCTGATGGCCGATTCTCTCACCGACACGCTCGCAACGCTGCACAAGATCGATCCCACCTCGGTCGGACTCGGCGACCTCGGACGCACCGAAGACTATTGCGCACGGCAACTGCGCCGTTGGAAACACCAGGTCGACGACGGTTCGGACCGGGTGGTGCCCCTGTTCGATGATCTGCATCAGCGGCTGGTCCGGACCGTTCCGTCACAGCAGGGCGCCGGGATCGTTCATGGCGACTACCGCCTGGACAACACGATGGTGGGCCATGACGGAACAGTCGCCGCGGTTCTCGACTGGGAACTGTGCACGCTCGGCGACGTGCTCGCCGATGTGGCCGGCATGGCGATGTGGTGGGGCGACGACCCTCGGGCAACAGGCCGGCTGCGCGACGTGCCCACCAAAGCATGCGGTTTCGGATCCCGCGCAGACATGCTCGAGCGTTACGGCCGGCACTCCGACCGTGACATCTCGGATCTCCCCTGGTATGTCGCCTTCCAATACTGGCGACTGTCGGCGATCAGCGAAGGGGTCCGTGTGCGCTACGCGGTCGGGGCCATGGGTGACCAGGACGGCACCGCCGACAGTGATGCCGGCTCCGACATCGACTCGATGCTGCAGATCGCCGACGAGATTCTAAGCAGCGGTGAAATCTAGACTTCTGGTTGTAGCGGACATGAGGGTTGGCGGCTCCGTGATGGGGTTTTTCGGGTGGGGTAGGCGGCTGTGTGGGGTTGTTGTCGGGCTTGGGTGACCGACGCGACGTGCAGCACCGAGTTGATGCGCCGGTCGGGTCTGAAGTCGAGCCGGTGCTTGACGGGATCGCCTGAGCCTTCGCCCGAGGACAAGGCGACGGCGGCGCACCAGGGCGAAGTCTCGGGGCTCAATGCCCTTCTCGACAGTGAGAGTGCGGATCGCTTGGGCCGTCTTACTGGGCTGAGCTGCTGGTGGCTCGCGCGCGAGGGCGTGGACGCCCACGTGTCGTCGATACAGCATGAGAACGCGCTGGTGGCTCGCGCGCGAGGGCGTGGAACTCACCGGCACCGGTGGCTTGTTGACGGGTCTGCTCCGTCAGGTGATGCAGACGGACTCAGAGGTTGAGATGGTTGAGCATCTCGGTTATGAGCGTCACGCTCTATGGCTGGGTCCATCAGGCGGCGATGCTTACCGAGCTGCGCAAACCGGACTGGTCGACGCGTTGATCGTGTGCTGCGACAGGCTGCGGGGCCTGCCGGATTCCCCGGTGTTTATGGCGTTAGCTGCACAGCGGGTCGTAGTTGGGGTTTGGGATTGGGTCTCCGTCTTCGTCTAGGATGTTGATTCCGTCTACGTCTTGGATGAATTGTTGGTTGTGGGGTCGGTTGAGGCTTGGGAACATTGGGGGTTCGTGGCCGCATTCTTTGAAGGGTTGGTCTGCTTGGATCAGCTGGTTGCGTCGTTCGATGAAGTCGTCCCAGTCGTCGTGGTGGTCTTGCCAGGCTTTGTCGTATCTTTCCACGGCTTTGTTGTATCGGTCTAGTTGCGCGTCGACACGGGCGAAGTAGGCGTCGTACACGGCGTCGGTGCATCCCTGCGTTTCGTGGTCGGGGCACTCGGGCCAGGGTATCTCTTCAGGGTAGTCAGGGAACTCGATCGTCGGTTCGACGGGTTCGGTGATCCTCGGTATCCGACCGGGCCGCGTGACAGTCGACGGAACATGGTCGGGGTTGCGCATAGAGGTGTCTCCTGGGATTGACTGGGATATGTAGTCGGGGTTGTCGATGACAGTGACTTGCAGGTCCGGTGCTGCTCCGTTGGTGCCGCAGTCCGACGGCACGTCTGCCCTCCTATTGCTTCCTCTTGCTCCTGGGATGTTTCGTAGACGGCGGTTGCCGTGAGCATCGACGGTTTCGAAGCCTCTGCATAGTTCTTCGAGTTCCTGTAGGGCTGTTCGGCAGTGGTCGGCGAATCTTTGTGCTTCGTCGGTGTCGCCGCAGTCGATGAGTGCCGGTTCGTATCTGGGGTTGGCGACGGTGAGCTGTGTTGTTGCTGTTCTTTCCCCGGGGGGTCTGTCGTTGTCGTGCAGGTAGACGCTGTCGAAGTTGTCGGGTTGTCCTATGGTGTAGCCGTCGCCGGGTTGGATCCGGATCGTGAGGAGGCTGTGGGGTTCGTTGGTTCTGTCGTTGTCGATGTGGTATGTGACGTCTTGGCGGGTTTCCCCGGCAGCGAAATCGACGGTCCGGGTTGTTTCACGGGACCGCAGGAAATGCCCGCCTGTCGTGGCGCTCAGGTTGACTCTGAGCCGTGCCGTCGGCGCGGGGTCGAGGTTCACTCTCAACACGATTTCGGCGGACTGTTCAGTGAACGTCAACCCGGTGGAGGGGTTGGTCAGGGTGTGGCTTTGGTATGTCAGGGTGGCTGAAGGCTCCAACGGTGTTTGGGCGTTGAGCACGGACGGTGTGAGCAGCGTCGCCGCGAACGCGCCGAGCAGGACGACGCCGAAACGTTTTATCGAGGCGGTGCGGCGGTTCCTACGCTTCGGCACGACCCGACCGGGGGGGGGGGTTGATGGCATCAACATGGCAATCCTCCAACTTTGAACAAGGCCAGGAACCTCCAACATCGGAAATATCCTGTCAAACATCGACTACGTCATTTATATCATATCTGAAAACTGTCTGCAAAACCCGCGTTGAAGACACCCACAAACACTCGAACCGCTCAACAACCACTCAACCACCGCGAACAGCATGTACCGGAGTGTCCGAAAGGCAGCATTCACTGCGCCTTCGCTCGAGGCATCCACCCGCCGACGTCTCCGCAAAACCGGGCTCCCACCCGTCGAACCGCACGAAGGCGGGAGACGGACACCCCTACCGATTGAATCTGCAGACACCAGGCCGTCGTCGTCGGTATCCAATCCGCCCTCTTTGATGACCACATTCCTAGTACGAGGCTGGTCAGCACAACCGGACCATGTCGACTCCCGATGATGCAGCCGGCCAATTCAAACCGCGGGCTGTCCTCCAGGTTTATCTCTCGTTCGTTTCGGTCATCTGAACGACAGATCCAGTGGCCACGCGCGTCAGTTCTGTGGCTGTTGGTCGGGGTGGTAGATCCATAACACCGTCTACAGAGCAGCTAGAGCGGCGTCGTAGTCGGGTTCTTGAACTATCTCAGGAACGAGTTCAGCATGAACAACGGTACCCGACTCGTCAATCACGACCACGGCACGGGCAGCAAGACCAGCGAGCATCCCGTCGATGATCCGCACACCGTAGTCGTCCAACACCTCGGGGTTCTTGAAGGTAGAACCAGTCTTCACATCCTCAATACCCTCTGCTCCGCAGAAACGACCCGCCGCAGGGGGAAGATCGGCAGACACGCAAAGCACAGTGGCGTTGTCGAGACCGGCAGCCCGCTCATTGAAGGTACGCACACTGGTGGCGCAGACCCCCGTATCGATCGAAGGAAAGATGTTGAGAACCACTTTCTGTCCGGCGAAGTCAGACAACGAAACCGACCCGAAATCTGCGCCGGTCAGCACAAAGGACGGCGCTGCGCTACCAACGTCCGGTAGCGAACCGTTGGTATTTATGGGGTTGCCACCAAGGGAGATTTCAGCCATTCGATCTACTCCGGATTCAAACTCGTACAAGGACTGACGAACCTAGAGCCTATGTCCGACCAGACCTGATTCACCACTCCGCGCAGGCTCTTCTCGTGGAGCCCAACCTTTGAAACCACCTTCCGGCGCGTAAACCTGCCCACCAGGTCGGATCCCCAGCAGGCGATCATGTCGTCGGCACGCAACCCGCAACTACGGTTCCGGCCTGCGCTGACAGCAGGGCCTCGACCCCTCGACAGGCACCGTCTACCACCCGTATACCACGTTTCGTACAGGCTCGATAACCTCCACAGTATGGGACATATCGTCGACATCAAGTACTGCGTTCCTTGAGACTACTCAAGCTACGCCGTGAGCGCAGCCAAAGACCTACTCTCGAACTATCAGCATGTCATTGAACATTTGACTCTGACCATGGGGTCTCAAGGAGTGTTCGACGTCACTGTGGACGGCGACCTGATCTACTCCAAAGACCAGACCGGGCGCCACGACGAACCCGGGGAGATTCTCGGACTCTTCAACGACGTCGTAGGCGACGTACCCCGCTACGGTCAGGGATGAGACAATTTCTGATCCGCTCGACCTAGACGAGTTTCGCGCCAACGGACATGCGTTGGTCGACTGGATCGCCGACTACCTCGCGACAATCGAAGAACGCCCGGTACAGGCGCAAGTCCTCCCCGGCGAGGTAAGGGCCATGCTCCCGGACACGGCCCCGGAGGCGGCTGAGAACTTCAACGCGTTGCTGCGCGATCTCGACGAAGTGGTGGTACCAGGACTCGCTCAATGGCAACACCCCGGATGGTTCACCTACTTCCCTGCCCAGTCGTCGCCACCTTCGATCCTCGGTGAGATGGCATCCGCGGCGTTGGGGACTCAAGGAATGATGTGGGCCACCGCGCCGGCTGCCACGGAGATCGAATCGCATATCCTGGACTGGTTCGTCGACCTGACAGGAGTGCCACAAGATTGGAAGACGACCGGCCCGGGTGGGGGTGTCATTCAAACGAGCGCCTCGGATTCAACCCACACCGCTTTGGTGGCAGCCCGCGAGGCACGCCACGAACGGACCGGAGCAGCAGCCGAGCGCATGGTCGCCTACACCTCGGCGCAAGCCCATTCCTCAATAGAGAAAGGCACACGGGTGGCGGGCATCGGTCATTTTCGTCCAATTGAAGTCGACGACTGCTTCGCGCTGCGTCCCGAAGCGTTGACCCAAGCAATCAGTGACGATCTCCGCTGCGGGTTGGAGCCGACTTTCGTGTGCGGATCGGTGGGTACGACAGCAACAACTGCCATCGATCCGGTTCCGGCAATCGGAGAAATCGCAGATCAGCACAATCTCTGGTTCCATGTGGATGCCGCCTACGCCGGTTCAGCGATGATCTGTGAAGAGTTCCGCCACCACCAAGACGGTCTGGAACTCGTAGACAGTTACACGTTCAATCCACACAAATGGCTGGCAACGAACTTCGACTGCTCCGTCTTCTGGGTGGCTGATCGCAAACCGCTGATCGACACGCTCAGCATAAACCCGCCATATTTGGCCAACGCCGTCTCAAACACCGGCGATGTGATCGACTACCGGGACTGGCAGGTGCCCCTGGGAAGACGATTCAGAGCACTCAAGTTGTGGTGGGTGCTCCGCTCCTTCGGGGCCGAAGGGTTGCGCAAGCGGATCCGCGCCAACGTAAGGCAGGCTCGCACCTTGGCCGACTGGATAACCACACAACCGCAGTTGACATTGATCGCTCCAGCCCCGTTCGCTTTGGTTTGTTTCGCCCATGTCGACGGCGATGAGGCAACCCAGCGCCTGCTCGACTCGCTCAACTCCGACGGCAGCGTCTACCTTCTGGGCTCAGTAATCAACCAACAGGCGTTCATCAGAGTGTCCATCGGCTCCACCTGGACCACTGATTATCATGTCGCGGCGCTTCGAGAGCGGATCGAATCCGCACTGGCAACGTCTGAGCAAGGCTGGGGCTAGAGATTGATCGGGTCGATGATGTCACGGAATACCGCGATCAGACCCACACCCAAGAGCAGAACCACCACCCCATAGGCAACGGGAAGCAGCTTGGCGTAGTCGACCCGGTGACGCCGACCGCCGACAGATCGGATCCGCTCATAAATCGCAACCGCCACATGACCACCATCGAAGGGAGGCAGGGGAATAAGGTTTATCAGTCCGATCGAGATGTTCAGTCCCGCCAAAAAGATCAGCACAGAATCAAATCCGTCGTCGGTCAACTGCGTGCCCAGGTGAGCGGCACCATATATCGAGATGATTCGTTGTTCATCCGGGTTGCGCTCATCAAGGGAACGAATCGCTACTTCGCGCTCCGCGGCCACGCTCGACGAGACCTGATCGGCCGGGCTGTCGACATCTCCGGTCAACGTGTCGGAAACAAAGTCTTGAAGACCTCCACCCGCTACCAACTCCCCCATCCCCACCAAGATGAGCCTGCTGTAAGAAGCGAACCCGGCAACAGCTTCACCAACGCTGTCCACAAAGCCCGTCGGTTCACGGTAGCGCCGGGGCCCGACCCCGAAAAAGCCCGATGTCGCCGCTTCCGCCGAAGGCAGTCCCAATACCACAGCCTCGTCCACAACGAGCAGGTCAGAACCTCCCGCCGGGTCGACAATGACCTGCAATGGTTCACCGATCCGACCATCCACCACCGCGACGAACTCATCCCAACCAAACACTTCAATGCCTTCAACTGCGAGGATCCTGTCTCTCGGCAAGAGTCCTTCGATTGCGTCCGCCCCGTCATCGGTCAATCGGGAACCGAGCACCGTCGTCCCAGTCAAGGTTTCGGTGTCCCGCCTGTACACCACCTCAACTTCCTGGGCGCCACGAGCCGTCACAACCTCCCCGAACTGCGCGAAGTCAGTTATCTCGACACCGTCGATCAAGACGATTTCATCTCCGGGTTCGATGCCCAACTCAGACGCCGCGCTGCGATCACTGACAGCCGCGACGGACCAACGGTCATCATCGGTTGGCAAGCCGTAGAACAAGAAGACCACGAACAACAGAACAATCGCCAACGCGAAATGTACAGCCGATCCGGCGCTGACGACTAGCAGCCTCCTGGGGAAGGATTTAACACGATACGTGCGGTGCTCATCTTCTGGGGTTACGACGTCCAGATTGTTCATCCCGATGATCCGCACGTAAGCGCCCCCCGGGACTGCTTTGACTCCGAAGGTGGTCTCACCACGACGGAACGACCACAAGCGGGGACCGAACCCGATGAAGAACTCAGTGACCTTCATCCCGGTCCAGAGCGCGGTGAGGTAGTGGCCCATCTCGTGCATGAAAATCATGAAGAGGATGAACCCGACTATGAACGCCCAACTCCAATCGACAAAGACACCGAGGGCGAGCAGCGCCGAAACCAGAATCACCAACCCGACAAAATCGGTTGATGTATCAGGCTCAGCAGGCACGCCCGGCGATTCAGCCGCAGTAGCGCCACGTTTCAACGAAGGCAACCGGCCTTCGGGGTTGGGTTGGCCAGTCATCGTCCAGCCCTCTCTTTGACCATGGCTCCGGCGATCTCGCGTGCGCGACGGTCTGTTTCGAGTACGACCTCCACATCGGTTGCCCGTGAACCCGGCCACTGTTGCATCGCCTCTTCAACGACCTCTGAAATGCCGATCCAAGGAATTGAGCCGGCAAGGAACGAATCAACCGCCACCTCGTTCGCTGCACTCAACCATGCGGGGGCCGTCTCGGCGGCCCGCCCAGCCTCGAATGCAAGACCCAGACACCTGAACGCGTCCGAATCCGGAGGATGGAACTCGAGTTGTGAGGATTCGGACCAGTCGATAGCCCCATAAGGCACGACAGATCGATCAGGGAAGGCCAAGGCATACCCGATACACAACCGCATGTCGGGAACCGACAGTTGAGCCATCGTGGCACCATCGGTGTAGCTGACCATCGAGTGAACGATCGACTGGGGATGAATCACCACTCTGATCCGGTCGTAGTCGACGCCGAACAACTCGTGGGCTTCAATCACTTCAAGGCCCTTGTTCATCAAAGTGCTCGAATCAATCGTGATCTTCGGCCCCATCGACCAGGTCGGATGAGATAGAGCGTCTTGAATTGTGACGCTTGAGAGTTCTTGTCGGCTCCGGCCTCTGAACGGGCCGCCGCTGGCGGTCAAAACCACCTCTGCCACACGATCTGAAGCGCTTGGCTTTCCAGAAATACCGTTGGCACGGAGACACTGGTGGATCGCGCAGTGTTCGCTGTCCACCGGGATCAGTTCCGCACCTGTCGTCGACTGGACCCGCCGCACCACCGGACCCGCCGCGATCAGAGACTCCTTGTTGGCCAGACCCAACCGCTTTCCAGCTTCGAGAGTTGCCAGCGTCACCGGGAGTCCAGCGAACCCGACCACACCATTGATGACCGTGTCCGCACATGTCGCTGCGGCAGCCATGGCATCTGCTCCCAACAACAAGTCGGTACCGCTGGGGAGACGACCACGGAGCTGCTCGGCGCAATTCGGGTTCGCGACCGCCACCACATCGGGTCGGAACTCAGCGGCCTGCTCGCAAACCCCGTCCAGCGATGAGCCGACACCTAGCGCTGCTACCCGATAAAGGTCGGGTTCAGCCCGGATGACCTCAAGCGTCTGAGTCCCGATCGAACCGGTCGAACCAAGAACGGCAACAGATCTGGTCACACCCTTGACACTACCCGTCTCCAACGATCACCGAACGACAGCCGTGTCAGGGCAACACGAAACGCGAAACGTAAAAAGTCGTGGGCAGCACGAAGAGCAGACTGTCGAACCGGTCCAGCACACCGCCGTGACTCGGCAATATCGAACCCATGTCCTTGATGCCCATATCTCGTTTCAACTGAGATTCTGCGAGATCACCGACCGGCGCCGCGATAGCCGCTGCGATACCGAATATCATGACATCGCCGATCCCACCGCCTGCAGAAACGTCAGCGAAAGGCGACGGCTGCGATACGGCACCCATCATGAACGCCGCTCCGATCGCGGCCAGGACACCACCGACCAGTCCCTCGAGAGTCTTGTTGGGACTCGCCGCCGACAACGGTGAGCGACCCATGGTTCGCCCGACCGCCAATGCCCCTGTGTCGTAGCTGACCGTCACGATGATCGCCGCGGTCAACATTCCGGTACCGATAGTTGGAATCGAGAGGATCAAAGCCGCGTATGAGCCCAGCAGACCGATATGGAGAATCCCCAGCATGGTCGATCCGAGGCCACGCATCGGTGAGTCGCTCGGCGCAACCAACAAGTACCACAGAGCCCCGACAACAACCGACAGCACCAAGACCAGACCGGCGGCGGATTCTCCTCGCCAATACACGGCGAGGGGCATCGACACCACGCTGGCCAATCCGAGCAGTACGGCGGGCTGATGCCCAGCAACCCGTACCGAGTTGAAGAACTCGACCGCGGCGACAGCCAAAGCAACGGTGACCACCGCAACCGCCGCCCATTCACGATATGCCATGGCCGCAAGGATCAACACCGCCATACCCACACCCACGATCGTCGCCGTGAAGAAGTTCCGGTCACCGCCCGCTGATGCGCTCAAAGTCGTACTCAACGGAGGGCCTTTCGAGGTTGGGGGCAGGGGTTCATTGTTGTCGTGAGAGAAGAATGCGTCCGCTTCTGCGTCGACCGAGCGAGGCGGCTGCCCCGGTGGTTGAGGTCGAGGTTGAGGTTGATCCTCTCTCACCCAGACGGGTTCTGGAGTGTCCGTCACCCGTCCAGCAGGATCCTCGGCACCCGATTCCGAGGGTGGAGGTTCGGGTTGGGGGTTGAAAGTCACGCTCTCAGCAGGGGTGCCGACTTGTGGAACCGATCCGGTAGGCGGCTCACTCCAGTGCGGCACAGCCGCGTCGTCGTCCTCAAAGGAGATCTCTTTGTCGCCGAAAACTGACCGACCAGGTGCTACGTCGTCTTCAATAGGGTCGGTGCGCTGGATGCGAAGACCCTCGTTGTCTTGTTCGTGACTCATGGATTCGCTCTCTTCGCGGAGTGACCGGTGGTCAGACCTCCATCAGCTCCCGCTGTTTGTTGGCCTGCGCCTCATCAATCATAGCGACATGGGAGTTCTTGAGCGTGTCAAGCCGTCCTTGGGCGCGTTGGATCTCATCTGACGACACTCCTCCCTCGCCGTCCAGTTCGTCGAGTTGTTTGCGCGCCGCCCGTCGCACAGCATTGACTCTCTGTTTGCCGTCTTCTGCCATCGCACCGACAACCCTTGAAAGATCACGGCGCCGTTCTTCGGTCAAGGGTGGGAATGTCAAGCGGACTACGCGGCCGTCGTTGCTGGGAGTCAGGCCCATACTGCTGTTGACGATCGCCTTCTCGATCCCATTGAGGTTCGCTGCGTCGTGAGGGGTGATTACCAGCAGGCGAGCTTCGGGGATGGCAAAACTCGCCAACTCTTGAACTCTCATCTCAACGCCGTAGGCCTCCACGGTCAGCCGTTCCAACAAGCTTGAGGAAGCACGGCCCGTGCGAACGCTGGAGAACTCTCGTCGAGTGTGGCCTACTGCGTTCTGCATCTGCTCACCGGCGTCTTCGATCACCAGTTCAATCATCTCGTTCACGGATTCCCCTCGCCGGCGTCGACGAGCGTGCCGATCACCTCTCCTTCAAGCAGGGATCGTAGGTTGCCCGGACCCATCAGGTCGAACACGACGATCGGCATGTCGTTGTCCATACACAAGGTGATCGCTGTTGCGTCCATCACCTTCAGCCCACGGTTGAGCACATCAAGGTAGGTCACATGGTCGAGCTTCGTGGCAGTATCGTCAGAGCTCGGGTCGCCGGTGTAGATGCCGTCAACACTGCCGTGAGTTCCCTTCAACACCGCTTCTGCTTCAATCTCGACAGCCCGCAGGCTCGCTGCGGTGTCGGTGGTGAAACCCGGGTTTCCAGTGCCACTAGCCAAAATAACGATACGGCCCTTCTCCAAGTGACGAATCGCTCGACGTCGAATGTAAGGCTCGGCAATTTGCGCCATGTGGACAGCACTCTGTACCCGCGTGGCCGCTCCGAGCCGTTCCAATGTGTCCTGCAGCGCCAGGCTGTTCATCACCGTGGACAACATGCCCATATAGTCGGCTTGAGCTGAGTCCATACCCTCGCCCGCGCCCTGTATGCCCCGCCATATGTTCCCACCGCCCACAACCACGGCTACATCTAAATCAAAGTGGCGCTTGACCTCGACAATGTCCTCAGCGATGCAGCTCACCGTCTCGCCGTGGATGCCGTATTCCAAAGGACCGGAGAACGCCTGGCCAGAAAGCTTCAAAAGGACCCGTCTCCACCTAGGGGAGTTCGGTCCTCGAAGTGCTTCGGTGGCGTGACTCACAGTTACGAACCGATCACAACCTGGACGAAGCGGGCAATCGAACCACCCCCAAGGCTGTTTTTGACGGTGGTTCTGTCTCCGTGCAAACCTTGCTCAAGCAACACTCGCTCGGCATACCAGCCGCGCATCCTGCCGTCGACGATCTTGTCCCAAGCCTGCTCGGGCTTTCCTTCGGCCTTCGTGATTTCGAGAAGCGAAGCACGCTCTTTGTCTGCTTCGCCAGTCGGCACCTCTTCGGTCGAAAGATATGAAGGCTTGGCGAAGGCAATATGCAGTGCAACCTGGTGAAGATCACTTCGGCTCACGCCTGAGCCTTCAACGACAACCGCGTTCACGCCACGGCCGTCCTGGCTGTGCAGGTAGGTGTCAACGGTATTGCCATGCGCTGCTTCAATCCGTTCAACCGATCCGAGTTCGACGTTCTCCTTGATCTTGACACGGAGGTCTTCGATCGCCGCAGAGTGCAGATTCGCAGCCTCGGGACCACCGACGAGCACATCGGCGGCTATCGCTGAGGCCAGCGCTGTGACCGCCTCGCTCTTGGCTGAGAAATCAGTCTCAGTCTTGATCTGGACTATCGCAGCCACATCGTCGGCGGCGACGAGTGCAATCGTGCCCTCGTCGTTGTCGCGGCCGCTGCGTGCTGCTGCCTTCGCCAACCCCTTCTCGCGAAGAAGTTGAGTCGCTGCTCCGGTGTCGCCGTCACATTCCACGAGCGCTTTCTTGGCGTCCATCATCCCCGCGCCTGTGGAGTCGCGCAGTGCCTTTACATCCTTAGCCGAAATCGACATCTTCTTGTTCTCCGAGGGGTCTGTTGCGGGGTTTCATGGGGTTTCATCCTGCTGCGTTGTTGTTGTCCGACTCGCTGCCAGCAGCAGTCGTAGCGGTGTCGGCACTTGCTCCGGCAACAACTTCAGCGACATCGTTGCCTGAGTCGGCGTCTTCAGTCGACGCACCGTCGTTGGAGTCGCCTTCTTCGGACCCGCCTGCACCGGGTTGCCGGGACTGAGCGAGACGAGCCTCTCTAACCGCCGCCTGGGCAGCAGCTTCGACACGGGCCTGTTCTTGTTGCGCAGCGATTTCGGCTTCCTCCAAAGCATTGCGCCGGGGACCCTGTCCATCGATCTCAACGCGCTTGGATCGAATGAAACGACCCTCCTGCACCGCGTCGGAGACCACTCGACACATCAACTGGCCGGCCCGAATAGCGTCGTCGTTTCCCGGTATCGCATAGTCGATCAAATCGGGGTCGCAGTTGGTGTCGACCACGGCAACGATCGGCACTCCGACTTTCTGTGCTTCGTTTACTGCGATGTGCTCTTTCTTCGTGTCCAGAACGAAAATGGCCTCGGGCAGGCGATCCATGTCGCGAATCCCCCCCAGGTTGCGCTCGAGCTTGGTGAGTTCACGAGTGATGAGCAATGCTTCCTTTTTGGGCATCGCCTCAAACTCGCCGGAGTCGCGCATTCGCTGGTAATCCTTCATTTTGCCGACGCGTTTCGAGATGGTCTGGAAGTTGGTGAGCATGCCGCCCAACCAGCGTTCGTTGATATACGGCATGTTGCAGCGCTCAGCGTAAGACTGGATCGAATCCTGAGCCTGCTTCTTGGTGCCGATAAAGAGCACTGTCCCACCGTCAGCGACGAGGTCGCGAACGAAAATATAGGACTGCTCGAGATGACTGAGGGTCTGATGCAGATCCACAATGTGGATCCCGGAGCGCTCACCGTGGATGAAGCGTTTCATCTTCGGGTTCCAGCGGCGAGTCTGATGCCCGAAGTGGAGGCCGGCCTCCAACAGTTGCTTCATGGAAATGACAGCCATATTTGTTCCTTCTTCCCGGTTGTTATCCCGTGCCGGACACCAAAGCGACCGGGGCGACACGAGCAGTCGCTTGTTCGTCGACAACAATTTGATGCCGTCCGAGGCTCATGGAGCCGCGCGGTAGTGTAGCGATTCTCACCGAAAGCCCCCCTCCCCGCGGCCTTGCAACCCGCTCGGGGGCCTTGCAACCCGCTCGTGCAGTCGGTGTTGAAGTGAGATCTTGCGGCCTTGAACGGAGTGTGGCACCAAGCGCAACACAATGCGTCGTGTGCCAAAGAACGGTTCCGGGTCCAGGTACTCGCCATTGAGACGCACACTGAAGTGAAACGGCCCGTCTGTCAAGGCGACTAGATCGCCTCCGGCAACCTCTTCTGCCTCCCTCACCAGAATATGACCCACAAACCCATAAGAAGATTCCAAACCGTCGCCATGGTCCACTGTCACGAACAGCGAGCCTGCCACCGGCCCAGCGAACACGACGGTCCCCCGCTCAGCGGCAGAGACCCTGTCAAGATCGCCCGTGTCGTATTCGATACCGCGATTTCCTGGACCGTACTTCCCGTCGGGTAAGCGGAAAGGGTCTAGCACCGGCGCGGGCGTCGGACGCCGAAAGACTGAGTCTGCGGCGTCGGCGGGACGCGAAGCACTGGCGACACTTGTCAAAATAATGCTCACCAGGACGACGACGACGACGGCTCGTGTGACCGACCGATGCCTTGATGGAGCAAACGAACGGCACGAAGAGCCGCTCCTGGAACCGTGCATAGTCTTCTCCCCGTTCGATGGGTTTTTTGAGGGGAAGTCTCAACAGAACTCAAGCTCTCAGCGCGTTTATGGGGTTCTAAGCGCGTGGGTGGGTGGACCGATGAACCTCGCGCATTCGTTCTCGGCTGACCCGCGTGTAGATCTGGGTCGTGGCAAGGTCTGCGTGACCCAGTAGTTCCTGCACGCTGCGCAAGTCGGCGCCTCCATCAAGGAGGTGTGTGGCAAAGGTGTGTCGCAACGCGTGGGGGTGCGTGGGTGAAAGAGACCTCCGGTCAAGCAATCGACGGACGTCCCGTGGCGAAAGCGCTCTACCACGACGATTGAGGAACACCCGGTCATCGGGTGACGCTTCAGTCAACATGGCTCGACGCCCCCGTTGAATCCAAGCCTCCAGTGCGGCGGCCGCCTGCTCAGAAATCGGCACCCGTCTTTGTTTCTGACCTTTTCCCCAAACCATAATCGAGTCTCCCGGCCCCTCAAGATCTTCGTGGCGGAGCCCGCACAGCTCACTGACCCGCAAACCGCTGCCGTAAAGCAACTCGACGATCGCCCGATCACGCAATTCAATTTCGGGCTCCGCCGCGGCAACGGCAGCTGCTGCGGTGGAGCCCTCAAACAAGTTGTCAAGTTCTTTTGCGTTGAGGATCTTCGGCAAGGTGGCCTCGCCCCGCGGTGCTGACAAAGACGTGCTGGGGTCTGTGGCTATGCGGTGTGTACGACACGCCCATCGGAAATACCTGCGAATCACTGAGGCTTTGCGGGCAGTGGTTCTCCTGGCATAGCCGGCACTGTGCAACTCCGAGAGGTACTTGCGCAGATCGCGACGCGAGACCATTTCAGGCTCAGACACACCAGCGGCCTTGAACCATCCAGCCAAGGCGCGGATATCACGCGAATAGACGGCCCTGGTGGACGGTGCGACTCGGGTGAGGGAGTCGAGCCAGACCTCAAAGCCCCAAGCGTCCATATGAACAACCCTAGTTCGAGCCGACCCGTCCGCAGCACCACACTGGAACCCGCTCCGACCCGGCATCCCGGCCATCAGCAGTGCCTGCGGACCCGAGAACCGTCGTGTACTGCAAGCCCCGTCGCCACCAACTCTTCGACACGTGCATAAACCTCGATCACATCGAGTCCGCTGCGACCAACGACCTCATCCAACGAAGTCGGTCCGTCATCTATCGCATCAAGCACCGCCGCCGTGTTCGCGTGCAGTACGGCACCGGGCCCCGGCGTACCCGCTCCATCGACGCGCCCGGATTCAGAGCCGTGCTTTGAGGCAGTCCGCCGACCCGCAACAGCGATCTCCGACAGACCCAGCGCAACCAGCACGTCGACTACATCCCGCGCAGGCGCTGAACCGTCAACGAGCAGTTGGTTGGTCCCATCCGCCGCTGCGTTGCGAACCGAACCAGGTACAGCCATGACCTCGCGGTCTCGCCGAAGCGCCTGTTCAACAGTCAACAGCGAACCGCCGGCGATGCGCGACTCGACCACCACAAGCAAATCCGAGAACGCTGCAATGAGCCGATTACGCGCCGGAAAGCGCCAAGGCTCAGGCAACGCACCGAGAGGCGCTTCACTGACCAGGGCGCCGGCGTCGGCAACCCCCGCCCACAAGTCACGATGACGCTTGGGATACACCACATCAACCCCACTGCCCACGATCGCCAGTGGCGGAGCCCCACCCGACTTCAGCGCACCGCGATGTGCTTCACCGTCGATACCCAGCGCCAGGCCTGAAACCACTACAACCCCCGCATCAGCCAGGCCCGATCCAATTTCTCGGGCGATCTCCCGGCCTATCGACGAGGCACGACGAGTGCCTATCACCGCCACGTGAGCCAGTGACGGATCAGGCAGAGAACCGCAACAAAATAGTATTGGAGCTGCGTCGATGTCGTTGACCAGCTGATGCGGGTGGGTTGAATCGTGCAAGGTGCTGACACGGGTACCGGCTGCATCAAGACCGTCCGACAGTTCTGCGAGATCAAGAACCTTGAGCTCTCGTCGCCACTCCTCAAGTACCTTGGCTGGTGCAACGTCGGTGCCCGTCGCGCCGGCCTCGACAGCTGCGAAAGCTTCTCGAACCGAACGCTGTTCGAGCAGGTTGTGAAGGCGCAATGGAGTGGCGCCAGTCAAAGAACCGAGGGCCGCGGCATACACGTCTTCACGCATCGACACCCCCCATCGGAGGACGAACACGTAGACCGACAGCCGAATAGACGTCACCGGCCCGAATCGTCGGACCGGCGTCATCAAGGTCACGGATCGTCCTCGCAACAGCACGAACCCGCATTGCTCCGCGGGCACTCAAACGGCCGTCAGACAAGGCTTGGTGAAGCACGTCGGTCGCTTCAGGATCCAGTGGCGCCGCATCCTCCAGCTGTTCGCGGTTCAGCGCTGCGTTGGTTCTTGCACCGCGGCTCATCGCAAGTTCACGTACGCGAGCCACCCGCTCGGCCATCGCGCTGGAAGGTTCTCCAGGCTCTCGATCAAGGAGTGCGGCGGGTGACGGACGATCGACGTGCACCATCACATCGAGCCGATCGAGGACCGGACCAGAAATGCGCCGTGAATAGCGGAGGCGGGAGGAAGGCCCGCACCGACAGCTCACCGAACCACCTTCGCCACAGGGACACGGGTTCATCGCCGCAACTAACAAGACATTGGCCGGATGCTCACGCATGCCGCCGCTGCGCGCCACCCGCACCACGCCCTCCTCAAGGGGTTGACGCAAACCATCAAGAACGCTGGGAGCGAATTCACCGAGTTCGTCGAGAAAGAGAACGCCTTCGGTGGCGACACTGATTTCACCTGGCAATACTCGCCCCGAACCCCCACCAACCAGCGCAGCCATCGACGCCGAATGATGTGGGGCACGAAACGGAGGGCGCCGCACCAGCCCAGTCCCCGGGAGCCGAATCGCCGCGGCGCTGTGGACCCGTGTGACCAAGCGAGCCGCTTCTGGAGAAAGGTCGGGCAGCAACCCCGGAAGTCGACGAGCGAGCATCGTCTTTCCACCTCCCGGCGGACCGATCAACAACAGGTGATGGCCCCCTGCCGCAGCGATCTCAAGTGCCCAGCGAGCACTCGCCTGCCCTCGGACGTCTGCCATATCGGGCTCATCGATGATCTCATCGTCGTATAGCGGCGGCTCCACGTGGGGCCACGGCAAGCCCTCCGACACGACGTCGACGACATCGCGCAACCGGCGAACGGGACGTACTCGATCTCCCGCGCCGAGCGCGGCGACTCCAGCGTCGGCTGCTGGGACCACCACCCGCTCGGTCTCGAACACATCAACCATCGGGAGAATCCCTGGAACTGAGCGCAGCGATCCATCGAGCCCCAACTCCCCGACCGCGGAGATATCGGCTAGCGATTCCAGCGGTATCTGCTCAGACGCAGCCAGTATCCCAAGCCCGATCGGCAGATCAAGCCCCGCGCCGACCTTGCGGACACAGGTCGGCGCCAGATTGACTGTGATCCGCTGCATCGGCCAGGTCAGATCACTCGACTCGATCGCCGCGCGCACTCGGTCACGAGCCTCGCGGCATGAGGCATCGGGAAGCCCCACGATGGTGAACGCAGGAAGGCCGTTGGTTACATGAACCTCCACATCCACCGCGGCGCCGTCGATTCCGTCGAGTGTGGATGAACTAACAGAAGCAAGCATGGGACAACCTTTTTTGAGAGAAACAAAAAGGCTGTCTTTCGCACACAGCGAGCGTGAAGATAAACACTAGGCAGAGCGTGTGACACCGCTCAGCTCAGCACCTCTCTTGTATATCGGGTAACCGACTCAATCTGGTTTCGGGTCAATCTCCCGACGAAGGAGGGCATCGTACCCCTGCCGTCAGCAACAACTGCAACCTGATCTTCAATTCGTTGGTATGCCTCGACAACCGCACCGTCGTTCAATCGCGGCCCCTGCCCCCCGCCGCCACTTCGACCATGGCACGACACACAGTGCTCTTCATAGACGGCACGGCCCTCGACGAGGACCGGGTCGGGTCGCCCGTCAAGCCCGAGCGGGACTTCCGGCGGATCCCCCGCACACGAGCCTGCCAACAGGCCACCAGCAAAAACCCCGACAAGAATTCTAAAAAGTACCCTTCGCACCACTACTCCAACACTGGAAAGAAACTCAATAGACCATACTGACAGGATGGGTATGGACCCCACCCGCCCCCACCGTCGCAGACCTGCCGACTACCTGTACGTGGCTGCAGGCATCATAGTTGCAGCCTTATTGGTGCTCTGGGCGACCTTCGGCTAATGGACGACCCTGAAGCATACGGCGTCGTCGACGTTCGATTCCTGCAGCCGTACCAGGCGCGCAAGAGTTATATCTGCCCGAACTGCAACCGCGGGATCCCGCCCGGTACCGGCCATTACGTCGTGGTCCCCGCAGATGCTCCCGACTTGAGGCGACACTGGCATCGCGGCTGCTGGAACGGAAGAAGAACACGCACTCCTCGTCTGTAACCGGGGCTGCCTCTCAAAACGCGCCGACGATGACTCTGACCTTCCCTGCGACCACTGAGGCGACATCGAAACGCAACCTGCCACCGCTGTCGTGTTGGTTGAGCCACGACAACGCCGTGCGGCGCACGAACTGCTGCTTGCGCGGGCCCACAGCCTCTACCGCACTACCGAATCGGTCCGACGAGCGGGTCTTCACCTCACAGAAAACAATCTCATCGCGGCGACCGAGCACCAGATCAAGCTCGCCACCTTTTATCTTCCAGTTCCGATCAAGCACTTCGTAGCCATCGGTTTCGTACCACTCAGCGACGAGTTCTTCGCCCCAACGCCCTAGCGCAACCCTTGATTTGTCCATCCCAGGACCATAGAGAGGGTCTATGACATCGACTCCGCAAAGCCTCGGCTGCGCACGCCCAGCGTTCAGTTGCTGCGCTTCTCCTTAACCTTCGCGGCCTTGCCGATCCGATCACGCAGGTAATAGAGCTTGGCACGGCGGACGTCTCCACGGGTTACCCGCTCGATTCGTTCCACTATCGGCGTGTACAGCGGAAACGTGCGTTCAACGCCGACTCCAAAACTCAGCTTGCGGACCGTGTAGGTTTCGCGGATCCCGCTGCCCTGACGACGAATGACCACACCCTCAAAAACTTGGGTGCGGGCACGGTTGCCCTCCATCACTCGAACATGAACCCTGAGCGTGTCGCCAGGATCGAAATCCGGGACGTCTTCCCGTTGAATAAGATTGTCGATGACATCTGTGGACTGCATCGCAAGCTCCGTGCCAGTGAGAACCAGGGGGTGAGGACAAAAGAACGGACCGGACAGCAAGCCGAACGGACCGAACAGCAAGCCTAGAGGCCACTTGTCGAACCGACACCCTCCCGAGAGTCCAGAAGTTCGAATTCTGCCAACAGTTCAAGGTCGGCGCCGCTCAAGCCTCCGCGTTCGGAAATGAGATCAGGGCGACGATCGATCGTGCGCCGCAACGATTGGGCCCTGCGCCAGCGCCGCACACGCTCATGGTCGCCTGAACGCAGGATCTCTGGAACTTCCCAACCACGGAACTGTGCAGGCCGGGTGTACTGCGGGTATTCAAGAAGTCCATCAGAGAACGATTCCTCAGTGGTGCTGTCGTTATTGCCGAGGACACCCGGCACAAGCCGGCCCACGGCCTCAACAATCAGCAACGCACCCACTTCTCCGCCGGCAAGCACCACATCCCCTACCGACACCTCATCATCAACTAGGTGTTGACGCACTCGTTCATCAATGCCCTCATATCGGCCGCACAGCAGCGAGAAACCCTCGCTCGCGGCCAATTCTTCGGCCATGGTCTGGTCGAAGCGTCGTCCCGCTGGAGACAGGTACAGTAAGGGCCGGGCAACCTCAACCGACTCGACCGCGGCGAACAACGGCGCCGGTGACATCACCATTCCCGCCCCTCCTCCGAAAGTTGCATCGTCAACGGAGCGATGGACCCCCGTCGCATGCTCGCGCAAGTCATGGACTCGCACATCGAGGAGGCCGCTGAGTCGGGCTCTACCGATCACAGACTCATTGGCGAACGAGTCGACCATCTCCGTGAAGATTGTGAAGACGTCGATTCGGAACCCACTCATTCTGTGACCCCGGACTCAGCGGAGCAACCGTCGCCAACCTCAGCGGGTCGATCAAAAAGCCCGTCCGGAACCTCGACGGTTATCCGCTCGCTCGGCATCACTTCCGTCACGAAGTTGACAGGCACAAGCGCGCCATCATTGAGTTCAAGGAGGTCGCTGGCAGGGTTTTCCACCACGCTGACCACTACCCCACGGCACGTATTGTGCTGATCGAGAACCACGGCCCCAATGAGGTCGTGGACCCACAGCTCGTCCGGGTCGTCGATGGGCTCGGCATAAAGGACCATGCCGCTGACCTCCTGCGCGGCATTGCGGTCGCTGAACCCCTCGAACTCAACGATCCATGCTTCTTTGTGCGGCCGACTGGAGCGGACCACGAACTCGCGATCCTCTGAAGCCAGCAGCGCACCCGCGAGCAGTCGTTCGGTGCGGTTGGTTGTCAACACGACCAACACGTCACCACGGACTCCGTGCGGACGGGTTATGCGGGCGACTTCAAGCATCAACAGCCCGCGGCGTCCGCCGACCGCTCAGTCGACAAACTCAACCTCGACAAAGGTGCCCGATTCATAGCCGGCGGCACGTACCACAGTACGAATCGCTCCGGCCACGCGACCACGTCTCCCGATCACACGACCCATGTCACCTTCACCCACTGTCACGTCGAGGCGAAGCGTGCCATCAAATCGCGAAGCCTCCACGCTGACCGCATCCGGGTCGGCGACCATCTGCTTCACGACATACTCACAAACTGCTTGCGCTGACTCCGCTGACATGGTCAGTCGCCTCCAGTCGCCTGCGAACCGCCGGTGTGCAGTTCCCAGGCACCGGAAACTCTCAGGAGTTTCTCAACCCGGTCAGTCGGTTGAGCGCCATGACGGAGCCAATGAAGCGCTCGATCATTGTCGATCTTGATCACGGAGGGATCTTGACGCGGTTCGTAGGTGCCGATGATCTCAATGAATCGCCCGTCACGGGGCGAGCGCGAGTCAGCGGCGACAACGCGATAGGTGGGCTGCTTCTTCTTGCCCATCCGCATGAGGCGGAGTTTGACTGCCATTTGTTCTCTGTTTCTCTTCAGGAGTTCTCTTTGGGAGCTTCTCGTTGGGCTTGTCGTCGGTGACTTGTTGAGTTCGTGAGCGCGGCGAAGGCCCAGCGACCGGTCAATTCAACCTCCGCTGGTACACCAATTCCAACCTTGCGCACCAACAACGCGCGCGGACTCTCAAAACCCGCCGACACGATCTTCGAGTCCCGGCAACGACAACGGAACCTTGGGAACCTTCGCAGAACCCTTCTCGGTGACACGTCCACCGCGCCTCTGTTTCCCTTTCCTGCCTTTATTGCGAGCTTTGGAACTGGACTTTTTCGAACCTGATCCTGCGAACTGCTTCATCATCTGACGCATCTGGGAGAACTGCTCGATCAGTTGCCTCACTTCGGTGGGCTGCGCGCCCGAACCGTTAGCGATCCGCAGGCGCCGCGACCCGTCAATGATGTCCGGCTGGATCCGTTCTGCAGGCGTCATAGAGCGGATGATCCCTTCAATACGGGCCAGATGCCCGTCATCGATCTCCACATCGCGAGCCTCTCTGGGGATTCCCGGCATCATTCCAATGAGATTCCCCAACGGACCCATCTTCTTGATTTGCTGCATCTGCTCAAGGAAGTCCTCAAGCGTGAAAGTGCCTTCAAGCAGTCGAGCCGCGGTCTGCTCAGCCTGCTCCTTCTCGAAGGCTTCCTCCGCTTTTTCGATGAGAGTCTCAACATCTCCCATGCCGAGGATGCGACCGGCCAAGCGATCCGGATGAAAGGTGTCGAAGTCTTCGAGCTTCTCCCCGGTCGACGCGAACGCGATCGGTTTACCGACGACCTCCTTCACCGAGAGCGCCGCTCCACCACGGGCGTCGCCGTCAAGCTTGGTAAGGATCACTCCATCCAGAGCGAGCGTCTGATCGAAGGCCCGTGCCATGGTGACGGCGTCTTGACCAGTCATGGCGTCTACGACCAAGAAGGTGTAGTGGGGTTGAACCACAGAGGAGATGTCACCGATCTCAGCCATGAGCCCTTCGTCGACAGCCAACCGCCCAGCAGTATCAACGATCACCACATCGCGAGCGGTGCGAGCAGCTTCTTTGACCGCCTTACGGGCCACTCGAGTCGGACGGCTGCTCTCTGAAAAAACTGGGACGTCGATCTGTTCGCCCAAAGTGCGCAGTTGTTCCACAGCAGCCGGGCGTTGCAGGTCGGCGCCGACCAGCAGCGGATGACGCCCCTGTCTCTTGAACCATTGCGCCAACTTCGCTGAGTTCGTCGTCTTTCCTGAACCCTGCAGACCTGCCATCAACACAACGGTCGGCGGCTTGGATGCGTAGTTCAGCCTCATCGCCTCACCGCCGAGGCTCACAGTCAATTCGTCAAGGACTATCTTGACGACTTGTTGGCTCGGGTTGAGCGCTTTAGAAAGTTCTTGGCCTTGGGCACGGTCGCGGATTCGCCCCACCATCGAATCAACGACATCAAGGTTCACGTCGGCTTCAAGCAGAGCCAGCCGAATTTCGCTCAGCGTCTCCTCGATGTCACCTTGAGTCAACCTACCCCGGCTTCGTATGCCTTTGAAGATGCGATCAAAGCGGTCCGAAAGCGTTTCAAACATGGTGTCACCACCCTACCGGCACGAGCACGAGTCTCAGAACGAACAGACCGCTACTCGAAGAGCGCGTCAACAAACTCGGCCGGGTCGAAATCGACCAAGTCGTCGATCCCTTCGCCAAGGCCCGCAAGTTTCACCGGGACTCCGAGCTCGGAGTGGATCGCGATCACAATCCCGCCCTTGGCCGATCCGTCGAGTTTGGTCAGAATCACGCCGGTGACATCGACTGCCTCGGTGAACTGTCGTGCTTGCGACAAGCCGTTCTGTCCGGTTGTGGCATCAATGACCAAGAACGTCTCGGTGACAGTTCCGGCGCCTTTTTCGGCCACTCTACGCACCTTGCGCAACTCCTCCATCAGGTTGGCCTTGGTCTGGAGCCGGCCGGCAGTGTCGGCCATGACCAACGGGACCGAACGCGCTGCCGCATGTTCGATCGCGTCGAACACAACAGACGACGGGTCAGCGCCATCAGACCCCCGCACGATCTCAACGCCGCTGCGTTGGGACCAGATCGTCAGCTGCTCTGCCGCGGCGGCGCGAAACGTGTCACCCGCGGCGAGCACGATCGAACGGCCCTCAAGTGATTGACGATGAGCCAATTTACCGATGGTGGTGGTCTTGCCCACGCCGTTGACTCCAACGAACAACCACACTGCCGGCCCCGGTTCGGGATCTGCGGCCGCCTTGACGCTCAACGAGCGATCGAATCCATCGAGGCGCGAGACAATCTCAGCTTTCACTAGTCCAGCGATCTGTGAGGCGTCGTCGAGCCCGGTGTCGGCGGCCTCTGCCTGGACCGCGGAGATGATCTCAGCAGACGTCGATACTCCCACATCGGCCCGGATCAATGCGTCTTGGAGGTCTCGCCAAGTCGCCTCGTTGATTGCTCCTCGTCCAAGCACCGAGCCCAGGTAGCCGCCCAACGTTGCACGCGCCTTACCGAGCCGGTCACGAAACGAAGGTGCTGTGACTGCAGTCTCGATTGCCGCAGATCCGGCTGTTTCGGCGCCGGTTGTGGTGTCACTGGCTGCACCGACGACCGAGTCGTCGCGACGCGTCAGGCCACGCGCTCTGAGAATCAGATACGCAGAGACGGCGACAACCGTCAACCCGATGACGGCAATGATGATCGTGAGTTCCATGGGAGTTGGATCCTGCCTGGTGTGTCCGACCGGTCTGGTCGCTCAACCAGCCGCGAGGATCGCCTGGACGGTGAGTCGGATTCCGTCGCGGATCAACTCGATTTCTACAGTTTCGCCTGGACGGAAGAGCTTTATCTCCGCAGCCAGGTCGACCATCGAGGTTATGTGCTTGCCATTGACCGCATCAATAAGGTCGCCGGCCTTCAAGCCGCTGGAGTCGGCAGGCGAACCATCCACAACGGATGTAACCAGAGCGCCGTGAGATCCGTCTGTGGGGGTCTCGCCTTGAATCCCCAGAAAACCAAGATCAAGGGACTCACCGCTGACGATGCGACGAGCGATCAGCACAATGGTGTCAGAGGGGATTGCGAAGCCGACACCGACATTGCCCACAGTCGTGCCCGTCGTTCGAATCTGTGTGTTGATGCCAATGACCCGGCCGCGACGGTCCGCAAGCGCGCCACCGGAGTTGCCTGGGTTTATCGGCGCGTCGGTCTGGATCATCTCCACCGGGCTGGGATTGTCCGGATCTGAGCCTCCCTCGAGGAGCACCCGGTTGATCGCGCTCACGACACCGGCAGTAACGCTCTGCTCGAGCCCGAACGGTCCACCGATGGCAACGGCCAACTGTCCCACCCTGACTTCAGAAGTCGGCGCGAAAACTGCTTGAACCAGCGAATTGACTTCATCGGCATCGACTCTCACGACTGCCACGTCACGACTGGGGTCACCACCGATGACAGTCCCGACCACTTTCTGTCCATCGGGGAACTCAACATCGACGTTGGTGCTGAGTTCGACCACGTGGTTGTTGGTCACGATGTAACCGTTCTCAGCGTCCCACACGACACCCGAGCCTTGCCCTTCTCTGCTGATTATCACCACGATCGACCGGCTCAGGGCTTCAGCAACTTCAGCCACCGGTTCCAAAGAGGACGCTGACACCACCGGGTCTGGTTCCATCTCAAGAAAGGAGTCGACGGTGTCGGTTCCCGCCTCTGAGGCTGAGGCGACTGAATCGTCACGCTCTCGGGACATGTCTCGAGGATCACCGTCTACTACCGACAGGAACGACCCGGTCGAGTCGTCAGACCAGAGTTGCCCAAGAACAAATCCGCTCACAAGCAGCACGCACACTGCCAAAAAGCCGATGATGCCTCTGAGCCGAGCCGAAAGGCCCCGACGTTGATCGACTGTGTCCACAGCAGAGGGCGGCACCCCGTCGTGATCATCGAACGTCGGCGAAGTCGGATGCGACAAGCCGGGGGGGGGAGGTGGGATCGGCACCCGGCGGAGCAGCGACTGCGCAGGCTCACCATGCGAGCCCCGAGTCGGAGGTGGCGGAGGTGGCGGTACCGGCTTCGTCGGGGTCGACAATGAGGAACCCGCTTCACCAGCGGGACTCAGATCATCGTTGCTCACAGGCTCGTCGGCCAAGTCTCTGCCCATGCACTCAACGTTAGAGCCTCGAACCGGAACAGAGAAGTACAAAGCGACCGAAATCTAATCGCACGCTGACAGCCTCGAGGGCATCGACAATCTTGAAACGCCGGTTCGCGCAACCTGAGGCCATGGTCACACTCGACCGGTCTCCCCGCAGCGATCGCCGACAATGCAAACAGTCTCCTAGTTTCCCGTCAGGCTCTTTCAGGCGGGATCGTCAGCGAGAAACAGTTCGGCTGCCTCTTCCAACTCGCGTACACACTGCTCAAAAGGGTTCCAGCCGTTCTTCCATCCGATCAACTCGGAGAACCAGATATGTTCGAGGGAGCGGATCACCTTGTCGCGACGGCCGGCAGGGTAATCGGGGGGGAACGCGGTCCCGAGCATGGCGCTGAAAGTCTCATGCATCTCCTGTTGGCAAGCCGCCACCTGTTCGCCGTGCGCCACCAGCCCGCCGATGAACGCGGCACTGACCTTTTGATTGTCCTCCATGGCCCCTGTCACCCGCCGCAACAAATCCAGTACTCGGTCCAGCGTCGTGTCGCCACGAGCAGGATCTCGAGCAACGCCGACAGCAAGCCCCCGGAGCCATTCCGCCAGCGACTCGGCCAAGAGATGGTCCTTCGAGGTGAAGTAATGGTAGATGGTGCCCAACGCGACATCGGCCCTCTCGGAGACTTCGCGCATCTGCACGCCCTCGTAACCGCCTTCACCAGCAAGTTCCAAAGCGACCCGCAACACTCGTTGTCGGCGCCGGGCCTGATTGTCGGTGAGGGTTCTCGTTGAATGCACACCGAGATGCTAGCCAACCGGCCTCTGCCGACAGAATCCGCTGACTGTTCGAATATTTGAACGAGGAATTGTGAGGATCACAAGCAGATAGGTTCAAGGAGTGTTGATCGACGTTTCGCTCACCGGTGATCTGTCCGCGGCCGCGACACGCGCGGCTGGTCTCGCCGAAACGGAGGTGGACGGTCTGTTCACCTTCGAAGGAAGCAGCGACGTCTTCTTCCCACTGATCCACGCGACCGATCTCGGCGTCGACCTCTACACCAACGTTGCCATCGCCTTCCCGCGTTCACCGATGCACCTCGCCTACTCTGCGTGGGATCTTCAGCGGGCCTGCGGCGGCCGCTTCGCGCTCGGACTCGGCACACAGATAAAGCCGCACATTGAACGCCGCTTCTCGTCGCAGTGGGGCCGTCCCGTCGAACGCATGGTCGAGTTGATCAGCGTGTTGCGCGCCGTCTGGACCAATTGGAGCGAGCAGACACCGCTCGAGCATCACGGTGAGTTCTACCGAACCGACCTGATGACGCCGATCTTCGTCCCCGCGCCGCTACAACATCCACCTCCCCGAATCTGGGTCGGGGCGCTGGGACCCCGCATGACACACGCGATGGCCGCGAACGCTGACGGCATCATCATCCATCCGTTCAATACTGGTGAGTTCCTGGCCAAGAAGACGATGCCGATGATCGAAGGCGGCCTAGCCGAGAACAACCGGCAACGATCGACTCTGACCCTCAACGTCGGCTGTGTCGCAGCCCCTTGTTCGACCGACGAACAGTACGAGCAGGCAAGCACCGCAATCCGTTTCAACCTCGCCTTCTACGGTTCCACGCCCGCCTACCGGGTGGTGCTCGACCACCACGGACTCGGCGACCTGCAACCCCGCTTACGTGAGATCACCAAGACCGGCGACTGGGCAACGTTGGGCGAACTCGTCGACGATGAAGTCCTCGACCTGCTTGCAGTCCGCGGCACGCCGAGCGAGTGCGCCGAACGCTTGAGCGAAGAATACGGCGGGCACGCGGACCGACTGTCGCTGACGATCTCCACATCGACAAACGAGGCCCTCGCCGCGATGCTGAAGGAGTTCAGGACCATCCAGTCTAGAAAAGCGTTGTCACTCAGCGATTGAACTGAGCATCCCGGCCACTCGAGTCTTGGCCGTCTCACCGTTGAAAGGGCGTCCGACGATGGCCCTGTCAGGTCCGACGATGACTGGACGTTGGAGCAGACGGTGGTACTTCTGAAGCACTTCCACCACGGCATCGACATTGCCTGCATAGTCGTCTTCGTTGAGGCCGAGTTTGGCGAACTGGGCGTCCTTGCGCACCAGATTCTCGACAGGTTCTTCGAGTTTGGCTATCAACTCTCGCAGCGTTGACTCTTCAGGAAAGTCCGACATGTAGCGAACCTCTGCGAATTCGAGCCCCATCTCCATGGCGACCGCCACGGCGTTCTTCGACGAGTTTCAATGCTGGTTGTGGTAGATGGTCAGGGCCATTGTTTCTCCTTGTACTGGTCGCGCAGTTCGTATTTGAGTATTTTCATTGTGGCATTGCGAGGCAGCGGCCCGTCATGGACCTCGAGTTGTTCAGGAGTCTTCTGGCGCATCAGTCCAGATTCTCGGCAGGCCGCTGCCATCTCCTCGAAAGTCAAGTCGGCGTGTCCCGCAGCGGTCTCGACCACCGCGCAGACGCGTTCGCCCCGCTCTGAGTCAGGTATTCCGATCACAGCCGCGTTCTCTACAGACGGCAGCGAATAGAGCAGGTCCTCGACTTCTTTCGCGGAGATGTTCTCGCCTTTGCGGATGATGACGTCTTTGACACGACCGGTGAGGGTCACATACCCGTCAGGATGCTTCACTCCAAGATCGCCGGTGCAGAACCGGCCTTCGTCATCGAATGCCTCTTCATCGAGGCCCGGATCTGTGTATCCCGCGAAAAGCATCGGTCCTTTGACACGGACCTCGCCCTCGCTGCCAGGATCAGCTACAGAACCATCGACAGTGACTATGGTCACCTCACAGCCTCTGACCGGGGCGCCCTCGGTGTAGGCGAGCTGTTCATCGGTGTCAGAAGGCGAACCTTGCGAGATCATCGGACACTCGGTCATTCCGTAGCCATGAGCAATCGGTATACCCATACCCTCTTTGACTTCGAAGAAGATCTCAGGAGGTTTGGGCGCACCACCACCGGCCATAGCCCGCAACCGCGGCAGTGAATCGCCGCCGAGTTCTTGATCTTGAGCCAAGAACATCTGATAAAAGGCGGTTGATCCGCCGATGATCGTGGCGCCGTGCTCTGCGTAGGCGGCCACCGCCCCAGCGGGTGTGAACTTCTCGATCAAGACCGCCCCGAATCCATCGGCCAACAACATCACGATGAAATCAGGGCCACCTATATGGGCATAAGGGAAGGCGATGGTGCCCACGTCGTCCGCGTTGGTCTCCAAGGCCAGGGCAAGCCCGGTTCCCGCGGCGATCAAGGTCTCGTCCGAATGCTTGACCCCCTTGGGGTCTGATGTGGTGCCTGAGGTGTAATAGATCCAACGCACTGTGTCGCCGTCAGTGGGCGCAGGCGGCAACGTCGACGGGTCACTCTCGGGGAGGTCTGCGTATCCGTTGAGGATTTGTGGACGAGGATCAAGATTTTCGCTGACTTCGGTTGCCATGGCGTGGTAGTCGAAATCCCCCCAGACCCCTGGAGTGAAGACGAAGCGCGCTCCAGTCTGCGCGATGCAGAATCCAACCTCCCGGTGCCTGTAGATGTGGATGATCGGGTTTTGGACTGCACCGAGGCGTGACAGAGCGAAGCTCAAGACCACCGTCTCGATCCGGGTGGGCAATTCCCAAGTGACTGGAGTGCCCTGCGTGATCCCCAACTCATACAACCCCGCAGCCACTCTCTCAGCCTTGTCTCGAAACTCCGCGTACGTAAGTCGCCGACCGCGGTCGTCGACTAGGAACAGTTGATCCGCCGAAAGCGCAGTACGGCGTTCCAGCAGTTCCCAGAAGGTTGAAGCATCGATTGTCTGTTCGTTCACTTGGTCTCCCATTTTCGGGCGCCGCGCCGAGCAGATGATACTCGAGCGACTGAACGAGGCGAATCGGGCGGCTTCAGCGAACTTCAGGTATCACTCGAGGAGCCGCTGGGACATCACTAGACTGCGTCGGCGCCGCGTTCTCCGGTACGAATGCGAGCCAGGGTCTCAACTGATGTGACCCACACTTTGCCGTCACCTATCTTCTCGGTGCGGGCCGAAGCGAGGATTGCCTCAACCACAGCGTCGGCTAAAGAGTCGTCAACAAGAACTTCGATTCTGGTCTTGGGCGTGAAAGTCACGCGGTACTCGGTCCCGCGGTAGGTCTCGCTGTGACCACCCTGACGGCCGAAACCCTGCACCTCTGACACGGTCATGCCAGCTACACCGACGTCGGCCAGCGCTGATTTGACGTCTTCGAGTTTGAAAGGCTTTATCACCGCACTGACTAGCTTCATGACGGATTCTCCGTTTCGTGTTGAGTTGACACAACAATATTACGAGAGCCCGCAACTGTGCCCGACCATGAGTGCTCAACCTTCAGAACGTGAGCGGATTGACCATCGCGGGTGCGTCGAGACCTGTCGTCTCCCGCTCTTGTTCGCTGCGCTCACGGGCCGCTCGGGCCACGGCCTCGTTCTGTCACGACCGTGTGCGGGGTCAATCCGCTCGGCCTCTTAACACAGGCTTGAAACAGACGTAGGACAAGGGACTGTCGGGACTGTCCGAGCGTCATGCGCGACCAGCCAACCACCAACGGCAGGATCGAGGCCCGGCAGCGTCGCCACAAGGGGCGTCCGACACACCCCAACCCCACAACCACTTGCACAGAAGCATCCGACAGACCATGAAACAGCCGCTGCACAACAACGGCAGAAACAACAAGCGGCGCCCGCTCACAAAGGGCGGGCGCCGCGTTACACCCCTGGAGGGAGGCGGAACTACTTGCTCGTTGGACTGTCGGACAACGAAGAGGGTTACATCAAAGTTCTCTAATGAGGGACGTCCCGGAAGGGGATTCCCTTGTCGAGTCTGGGTTCTTGGGGCAGACCCAACACGTTCTCGCCGATAATATTGCGCTGGACTTGATCAGTGCCCCCACCGATGCGCGACATCCACTGCCCCAAGAAGGCGTAGTTCTGCCAGAACCCGTTGAACACTGCATCGCTACCATAGAGCGTTGCCGCCGGACCCATGATCGCCATCGACACCTCACCCATCAACTCCAGCCGACGAGACGACGCGAGCTTCAGGACCGAACTCTCAGGGCCCGGCTGCCCACCACGCGAGGCAGCTGTGCGGACCCGATATCCGAGGAAACGGATCGTCGCGGCAATCGTGTGCAAGGACGCGAGTTGTTGACGGATCATTGGATCGTCGGCGACTCCGAACCGTCGGGCCAGATCAATCACTTCACCAACATAAGGAACTTGGCCGCCGATCCCAGTTCGCTCATTGCTCAGAGTAGTCAGGATCGGACCCCAACCCCGGTCTATCCCGCCGACGACACAGTCGAGAGGCACACGGACGTCGTCAAGGAACACCTCGTTGAATTCTGAGCGCCCCGTTGGTTGTTTCAAAGGGCGAATATCGATCCCGGGAGTCGCCATATCAAGCAACAGATAAGAGATTCCCTGATGTTTCGGCACATCGACGTCAGTGCGCACCAGCAGCATGCCATGCGCAGACTCGACAGCGTTCGAGGTCCACACCTTCTGTCCGTTGACAATGATCTCGTCGCCATCGACAACACCCGAAGTCCGCAAACCGGCAAGATCAGAACCCGCCCCGGGCTCTGAGAACAACTGACACCACGTCTGTTCGCCAGTGAGCATCGGTTCTAGATACTTGCGTTTCTGGGCGTCGCTGCCATGGGCGATTATAGTCGGGCCGGCCATGCCGATCGACTGGGCGAACTGACCCGTCGGCAAGTTGTGACGAGCTTCCTCCTCAGCAAAAATCCCAGCCATGTGCCCTGATCGGCCCTGGCCTCCATACTTGACCGGCCACGTCAAGCCGGCCCAGCCCGCGTCATATTTTGTACGCTGCCATTCGCGGCACCGGGCGTTGTAGGCAGCCGATTCTGCAGTGCTTGGCGGCTTGGCCCAGTAACTGTTGCTGAGATCAACCGCCGCGGGCGACAACTCGGCGTGTCTGCTCAGAAACTCACGGCACTGCTCACGCCATACGGCTTCGGCGGGCGTGTCATCAAAGTCCATCGACGGTCCTTTGCTCCCTTGATTCTCCGTTTATCCCCGCGTGCCGTGCACTGCTTGCGGAGGACGCTCCGAAGCAACCGAGCGATGCGCCAACCGACCAGCTTCGGCAACAGTCATACGCCGACCACCAACCGAGACAACCGGACCCTTCTGCCAACCGTCACAGACATTGAGCTGGTCTCCAGTATTCTCGAAGGTCCGTCCCGTAATGTCGCATGCCTCGCTACCCAACCACACAACCAGCGGAGAAACATTCTCGGGCGCCTTTTCGTCGAAGCCTCCGGGTATCTCAGAACTATAGAAGACGCCTTCGGTCATGCGTGTGCGAGCGTCGGGAGCAACCGCATTGGAAAGCACGCCGTATCGCCCCCACTCCGCCGCCTGTTGAATCGTCAACAGAGCGATCCCGGCCTTGGCCACCGCATAGTTGCCTTGGCCGATCGACCCTGCCAAACCAGCCCCCGAAGAAGTGTTGACGACTCTCGCCGCAACCGGTTCGCCGACCTTGGAGCGATCACGCCAGTACTCGACGGCGTGACGTGCCGGAGCGAAATGGCCTTTGAGGTGCACGCGGGTGACGCTGTCCCATTCGTCCTCGGACATCCCCGCAAGCATGCGGTCGCGTAGGAAACCCGCGTTGCAGACGAGCGTGTCGAGACTCCCGTAGGTACTTATCGCTTGTTGAACCATCGCCGCGGCCTGGTCCCAGTCGGCAACGTCAGCTGCGTTGGGCACCGCTACCCCACCGTTGGCGACAATCTCCGCCACAACTTCGTTGGCGGCATCGCCGGCTGACGGCGTGCCATCGCGTTCAACACCGAGATCGTTGACCACGACCCGGGCGCCGTGCGCCGCGAATGCAAGAGCATGGGCACGACCCAACCCTCCTCCAGCCCCGGTGACGACAACTACCCGCCCCTCAAGATCGATCATCTCAGAAGTCATCCTCGGAGGTCCAAGAACGGCGAGTCAAGAGAAGTCCGGGTCTAGTTCCGACGACACGATCCACATCGCGAAGTACTGCGCCGCACCGCCGTAAGCATGGCCGAGCGCAGTCCTTGCTCCGTCGACTTGATAGTCGCCGGCGGTGCCCCGTACCTGGTTGGCTGCTTCGAGGCAGCGGATCATTCCCGACGCGCCTATCGGATTGGACGACAGCACACCGCCTGAGCAGTTGACCGGAAAGTCGCCGCCGAGGGCCGTCGCGCCCTCGTCGGTCATCTTCCAGCCTTCGCCGTCCGGTGCGATCAGGTGCCCCTCGAGCCACATCGGTTCGTACCAGCTGAACGGCACATACAACTCGGCTGTGTCGATCTGCCGCCGCGGATCAGTGATGCCCACCTCTCTGTAGAGCGCTTCGGCGCAATCGACGCCGGCTCGGGGTTTGACGGTGTCGCGCCCCGGGAAACTAGAGAATTCGGTCCGTTTGGCGTGCCCCAGCACCCAGGCCGGCGGGTTCGGTGAGCGCTCTACCAAGTCCTCACAGCTCAATACCATCGCCGCGGCGCCGTCCGAGGAAGGACACGACTCAAGAAAATGCAGAGGATCCCAGAGCATCGGCGATTCCTTGACCATGTCGATGCTTATGTCGTCGAGATGCAGATGTGCGTACTCGTTCTTGAGCGCGTTCTGTCGGTCCTTGACCGCTACCTGCCAACCGATGTGGTCGGGAGCTCCCGAGCGGCGTATGTACTCGCGGATCCACGGAGCGAAGGTGCCTCCGGCTCCCTGGCCACCCGATTTTCCGCCCGACAGAGCCCAGGTGGCGTTCCCCTCGGACTGCTTCTCGTAGGTGACCGTCAAGACGGTGTCGTAACGGCCGCTCTCCACCAGCACAGCCGCAGAGATGGCCGTCGACGCGCCCACTGATCCGGCTGTGTGGACTCGGTGGATCGGCTTGCCGACCGCCCCGAGGGCACCAGCAAGTGACAACTCGGGCATGATCACGCCCTCCAACGCGTCGGGGGCTTTGCCGAGCACCACCGCGTCGATGTCGGAGAAGTCCACTTCGGCGTCGTCGAGGGCCCGCAGAGCGGCCTCCCGCACCAGCCCGTCCAGCGACAGGTCGTCGCGACGACGCTTGTACTTCGTCTGACCGATTCCGACGACCGCGCATGGTCGAGCCATGTCAGGCTCCCCCTTCCAGGACACACAGCAGGTTCTGTTGCAACACCGCTCCCGAGGACGCGTGGGCCACTCCCCTCGATGCTTCACCCGCGGCGATGCGACGGGCCACCTCAATCACCCGGACCAGGCCGGTCGCCATCACGGGATCACCTGCGAGGGGTCCTCCTGAGGGATTCACAGAGGTGGAGTCGGCGAGGTTCAATGCGTTGCGCAGAATGATCTCCTCATGGGCGTGGGTGACGTGGAGCTCAGCGACATCAACGGCTCCGTCGCCGACTCCTGATCCTGCCGCTGCCAGGCGTGTGCTCGGAGAGTCGGTCAGGTCGCGCAGTCCTGCGTGATGGGACTCGATGCGATGGTCGAGTCCGGTGATCCACACCGGCTTGTCGGTGATCTCCCGGGCCCGGTCTCGACGGGCGATCAGCAGCGCGGCAGCACCGTCCGCCTTGGGCGACACGTCGTGGGCGCGCAGCGGAGCCATGTCGTAGGGGGCGGCGAGGAGCTCCTCGACCGTGGCTGCGGTTCGGATCTGGGCATGGGGGTTGCTTGCCGCTGAGGCGTAGCTGCGAGCCACGACTTCGGCGACCTCAGCCTCGGTGGCCTTGCGCGACTCGATCAGCGAGCGGGCCGCGATTCCGGCCATGGCGTCGGGGTCGATACCCAGTGGAGCCACAACGTAGGGATCGGCTTGCAGGTGGAAGACCTCGCGGGCTCTGCACGGGGAGGACTTTCCCGAGCCGACCACCATGGCAACGTCGATGTCTCCCATCTGCAGGCGAAGCCATGCTTCGAACAGCGCCCAGGCGCCGTCCATCTCCACATGGGATTCATAGACCGGCGGCCAGGCCCCCATCCCGTCGACGTTCGACACGAAGGCGAAGGGCATTCCGCTGAGGTAGTCGCAGCTGCCGGCGATCGTGAAGTCGACGTCGTGGCGTTCGATTCCGGCGCCGGCCAGCAGTGCGTTGACGCACTCCATGATGAGCACGACTTCGGGCCCGTCGTAACGGACGTGGGCGTCGGTCTGGGCAACGCCCACGATGGCAACGTCGTTCTCGTGGCGATCCGGCTGTGCCGATTGAGACTGCGCTGACTGCGACTGTACTGTTTCAGACATCAGAAGTTGTGCTCCTTCAACAATTCGGGGTCGACGTCGGGCTCGCCCGTCGGTTCCCAACGCTCGTACACCTCTTCGTTGAGGCCGTAGCCGCGATTGTCGAGATCCCCCATGCGGTCACCGCTGTCGCGCCACACCATCCGCAGGCGCATGCCCACACGGAAATCCTCAATGCTGATATCGCGGATGTCAATCCCGCCAACCGTCGTGTCAGCTCCGTCGAGGAGCACCGAGCAGCGGATGTAAGGCTCCGTCTCGGTCTGTCCGTGATACTGGACCGGAACGATCTCGGTGAACGACGTGACAGTACCGACGTCGGCCACCTCCACATCATGCTGCGAGGTCATGGGCACCCGGTTGGTGGCGTCGTAGCCGCGGCTCGGCACATGCACCTTGCCATCGGCCGGACTGCGCTGCCCGACGATCTTTCCTGCAAGCAACCCCTCAGCGAAGCGACGGCGATGAGGCAGCAGCGGTTCACGTATGCGCACGCCGATCAGGTGCTCGGTGATCATCACCGGCTCAGCGTCGTCATCGACGACCGGCGCCGCAGGCGGCTCGTCGCCGGGAACGAAATAGACGTCGTTGATCGTGCCCTGCCGGTCGCTTCTGAAACGCACGACCACCCTCATCGAAGTCGCCATCGCATCTTCAGAGCCCGCATCGACAGCGTGCAGCATGGTCGTGTCCGCCCCGTCGAGTTTGATCTGGGCGAAAGCGAAGGGATGCTCGAAAGGATGCTTCGAGGTCGGTTGAGCGACCCACGTCCAACCGGCGACCTCTCCGGCAGGACCAACCTCGACAAGGTTCTCCGGGCCGACCGTTGCACCCGTGTCGGGGTCGTACTCGAGCGGAGGGCAGATTACCCTGTCGCCGATCCTTGCGGCGAGGATTCGACCATCTCGAAGACCCGTTAAAAACGGTCCGATGATCGGGCCGGTTGTTCGCGTGTAGGGGTATTCAAGGTTGAAGTCAATGTCAAAGAGTTCAGCCATACGCCCGCAGTCCACCACAACTCGCGCCGGCTCCCCAAAATCAGGGGCAGTTCTTTGTGATCGAGAATCTTGTGGACAGGAATCTTTGATCAACGCTCAACGTCGACCGCGGACCAACCGACCGGGTCGTGCTCCGGTGTCCTCACCGTGCCGACGGGTCACTTCCCCGGCGACGATCGTAGCCACATAGCCGTCGGCCCGCTGGATCAAGCGCCTGCCGCCGGCGGGAAGGTCGTGCACCAACTCGGGTGTGCGCAGATTGATCGTGTCGTGATCGATGATGTTGACGTCGCCCCGCCGGCCGACGGCGATCGTGCCGCGGTCCCCCATGCCGAACAGTTCGGCGGTGTCTCTGGTCTGCTTGCGCACCACCCACTCCAACGGCAGTTTCTCGCCGCGGTCACGATCGCGGGTCCAGTGCGAGATCATGGTGGTCGGCAGCGAGGCGTCGCAGATCAGGCCGCAGTGCGCTCCTCCGTCACCGAGCCCCACCACAGCCTGGGGGTGGGTCAACTGTTCGCGGATCACGTCGTGGTTGGAGTCCACATAGTTGTAGAGCGGTGCCATCAGCAGCGCCCTGCCGTCCTCGGCGAGGAACGCGTCGTATGCGACTTCCTCGGCGGAGACGCCTGAGGCCTCCGCGATCGCGCCTATCGAGCGCTCACGGGTCGGCTCATAGTTCGGCGGGTCGCCGAGCACGTAGAGGTTGTGGAGCATCCCGGCCACGAGCATGGCGACACCCTCGTGGACCGAACCTTGGCGCTCGGCATTTTCCTCAGCGAGGATCGCCGCCCGGATTTCGGGGCGGCGGAGCTCCACGATGCGCTCCGCGATCGGCAGGTCGGCAAGCCCCATGCAGGTGGGGCGCAACATGAAGGGATGCCCGGTCTGGAATCCGACCAGAACTCCGAACGGCCGGCCCGCAACCTGCGGGTACAGCCTGGCGCCCTCCCCAGTGGCCGCCAGCGACACCGCCATCTGCTCCTTCCAGAGGTCGGGCGCGCCCGGTACCTGCAACATCGCGAAGGTGACCGGCTGACCGGTCTCCGCGGAGAGTCTGCGCATCCAGTCGACTTCCTTCATCGGCGCCACCAGGTCGAGGCCCGCGGCGCCGGCGGGCGCCAGCTCGAAGACTCCGCCTCCGCCGTCTCGCAGGGCCCGGCCCAGAGCGAACAGTTCGTCCTCGGCGGCGAATGTCCCCGGCACCGGTTCGCCGTCCATCGCCCGGTGCCCGATGGTTCGCGAGGTGGACACGCCCAGGGCGCCGGCTTCCACAGCTTCCCGCACTATCTCGGCCATGGCTTCGATCTCATCCGGCGAGGCGTCCTCGTTGCGGGCGCCCCGCTCCCCCATCACATAGGCACGCACCGACCCATGGGGGATCTGGGTGCCGACATCGACCGACCACCGTCGCTGGTCGAGCGCATCGAGATACTCCGGGAACGTCTCCCAGTCCCACTCGATCCCCTCGCTCAGAGCCGCTCCAGGGATGTCCTCAACGCCTTCCATCAACTGGATCAGCCAATCCTCGGCACCTGGCCTGACCGGAGCGAAACCCACCCCGCAGTTGCCCATCACCAAAGTGGTGACACCGTGCAGTGATGTGGGTTCAAGCGTCTCATCCCAGGTGACCTGTCCGTCATAGTGGGTGTGCACATCCACAAAACCCGGTGTCACCAGCATTGATTCGGCGTCGATGACTTCACGGGCTTCACCGCTCAGATTGGGGCCGACCGCAGCGATGACGCCGTCGACGATGGCCACATCAGCCGTGTACCTTTCAGAGCCGGTGCCATCGACGACGGTTCCGTTGCGGATCAGAAGATCAAACATTGGTCCTTCTTCCTGGTTATCGGGGCCGGTGATCGTGGCCGGTGATCGTGGCCGGTGATCGTGGCCAGCGGGCGGGTCAGGCAACGTTTCATGCCCGCACCGAACGAACGGGGCGAGCGCCGGCATCGTCGACGACGACTCGGTTGCGGATCAATAGGTCATACATGGCTGAGTTCTTGGTTCTTGCCCAAGCGGTAGAAGTAGGTTGTTTCTACTCTAGAGGCGTCTCTCGGGTTGGTCCGAATCGGTCATCGGCCGGAGGATACGGGTTCTCCCGTCGAACTGGCCGACATTGATTGGGCGACATGAGCTTGCGACGAGCACCAGCCGACCAGCGCATCCACCAAACCCGTCAGGTGGCGGTCGAGTCGGGCTGCAGCGGCTCGGTACGTGGCCAACGGTTCTCCAGCCGGATCCTCGATTTCTTCTGCGGGGCGCCCAACGAGTTCGCCTACCCGCAATTCCCCGGCCGCGACGATTCGTCCCCTCATCGTGTCTCTGGTGGGTGTCACCAGTCTTTGAGGCGACAAACCTGCAGAGAGACGAGCAAATTCAGAGGGGAGAAACACTCGAGTTCTCAGTTCGTTGTCGCGTCCGATCACCGCGCCTGCATGGATTCTGGTCATGGCCACCACCAGATCCACATTGAGATCATCGCCTCCGATGCTACGACTGACGTGATCGGAGATGTCCAACCCCATTTCGGCCATTACCGCTACAGCTTGCTTGGTCGCCGGCCGCTGCGACCAGCCCAGGGTGCCGGCCGACGCAACGCAAGCAGTCACACCCGCGTCGGCAAGCCGATCACGCAGAATCGCTTCGGCCATGGGGGAACGGCACGTGTTGCCCGTGCAGACCACCAACACCCGCAACTCACTCATCCCTGCATCCTCCCAATTTTTCCATTCAGTTGCGCGCTGCAAGAAAAGTTCCATGGTCCAGACTTGTAAAGACAGACTGATGGACGAGACTGACAGATACAAGTCGACTCAGTCGACAATCGAGGAGCAGAGCATTGTCAGGACCACTTGAGGGCGTACGGATCGTAGAGCTCGGGGTTTGGGTCGCCGGGCCCGCCGCTGGAGGAATCTTGGCGGACTGGGGTGCTGACGTAATCAAGATCGAGCCTCTGGGCGGAGACCCTGCGCGCACGTTCCAATACATGCTCGGCGGTGACATGCCCACAAACCCGGTCTTCGAATTAGACAACCGCTCCAAGCGCAGTATCGCTTTGGACCTGTCCAACGAAGAAGGTTTGACTATCGCCAAAGAGCTGATCGCCGATGCCGACGTGTTCGTGACGAATGTGCGCCTCGCTGGGCTCGAGCGCCTAGGACTGGACCATGAGACCTTGTTGGAGGAACATCCTCGACTGGTGTACGCAGCGATCACCGGGTTCGGCCTTGAGGGTCCTGACAAGGACCGGGCAGCATACGACATCGCCGCCTTCTGGGCCCGGTCCGGGATCGCCCACATGCTCACACCGGAGGGAAGCAGTCCACCGTTTCAACGAGGCGGGATGGGCGATCACAACGCGGGTTTGGCAGCAGCAGCCGCTGTTTCGGCCGCGTTGTACAGCCGCGAACGAACGGGGCGGGGCCAACTCTGCTCAACCTCATTGTTCCGCGCGGGGATCTACACGATCAGCTTTGATCTCTCGATCACCGTAGGTTGGGGACTCACGCTGCGCGTCGGCAGCCGGGAGGCGATGGGCAACCCCACCGTCAACAACTACGTGGCGGGTGACGGCAAGCGGTTCTGGATCGTCGGTCTGGAAGCGGATCGGCATTGGCCGCCACTGGCACGAGCCGTCGACCACCCCGAATGGATCAACGACGAACGATTCACCACGGCCGCTGATCGAGCCAGAAACGGGGCAGAACTGATCGGCGAGCTCGACAAGATCTTCGTCACCAAGTCCCTCAACGAATGGGCTGAGATATTTGCTGAGGAACCGGACTTCTTCTGGGCGCCCGTGCAGTCACCCGATGATCTGCTCGCGGATCCTCAATTTCACGCCGCGGGAGCCCTCGTGGAGGTACCCGACGAATCCGCCGCCACCTCGATGATCGCCACACCAGTCGATTTCGACGGCACTCCTTGGGCGCCGCGCGGCCTTGCACCCAGACTCGGAGAGCACACTGTGGAGATCCTCGACGGTCTCGGCCGCTTCGATGATACGGAATCCCTCGCAGCGCAGGGTGTGGTGGGCATCGCCAGATGAGCCGGCGACATGGTCGAGTTCCAGTTCGTACGGCAGGTGTCGGGTTCGTCGGCGTTTGGATGGTCGTCCTGTTTCTCACTGCGACTGCATGCGGTGGATCAGGCCGTGACTCGGCACACGACGAGACCAGCACCACAACGGTGAAAATCAATAGCACCAATGCCGAGATTCCCGACCCCGCCCCCAGTTCAGCCCCCTCGGTGGGCGCCGGCGCCGGCACAGCCCCGACCAACACGTCGGTGACCACCACAATCCCCGTGGCTGCCACCGATGGGAACACGACGACCAGTTCGACACCGACCAGCAGCGCGCCTCCGACAACCAGCAGCGCGCCTCCGACAACCAGCGCGGCCCCGGCCAACAGCGTGGTTGCAACAACCAGCAGCGCCCCGGCCACCAGCGCACCGGCCACCACTACCACCGCACCCGCTGCAGCAGTTGTTTCACCGTGGCCCTCCGATCCGCGAACAACCGATGATCGAGAGTGGCGAGTGAAGATTGAAGCTTCATGGAGCCACGACACTGACGCCTTCACGCAAGGACTTGAGACTGACGGCGGAACCATTTATGAGAGCACTGGCCTCTATGGTGGATCGCGTTTGCGTGCATTGGACGGTGCTGACGAGTTGCGGTCGGTCGCAATCGACTCAGAGCTGTTCGGCGAGGGTCTGACTCTCGTCGGTGACGAGATCATTCAACTCACCTGGCGTGAGGGGCGGGCATTGCGCTGGGACCGTGAGACCTTTGAGCCACGCGGTGAATTCCGTTACCAGGGGGAGGGTTGGGGGATTTGTTGGGACCAAGTCGGTTCGCGACTGTTGATGAGCGACGGCACCTCAACTCTGACCCACCGAAACGCTGAAGACTTCACAGTTGTGGCAACAACGGTGATCCGGCGTGACAACGAACCGGTCAGCAGGATCAACGAACTCGAATGCGTCGAGGAATTTGTTGTCGCCAACCTCTGGATGACCAACGAGATAATCGTCGTCGACCCGGATTCTGGTGAGGTGCTGGTTTCAATCGACGCTGCATCTCTGGCCGCTGCCGCCGGCATCCCAGCTGATGAACACAACGAAGTGCTCAACGGTGTGGCGTACCGGGGGGACGGGAAGTGGATTCTCGGCGGGAAGAACTGGCCCTTACAGTTCCTAGTGACATTGACGCTCAACTAGGATGCAAAGCCTCAAACAACAGCATCACGGCACCCAGACACCCCACCCCGGACACCGTGGTCCACCTCTCAGTTGAAAACCTCCCGTGGGCGAACCACGACCTGCGGCTCAAACCGAGCACGGACACTAAAATCGCATAGTGCTCAAACCTCCTCGCCCACGCAACTGCACCGCGATACTGCTCACCGCATCAATCGCCGCTGCTTGTGCGTCGAACGCCACCATCAACGAGATACGGCAGGAAGCTGTATCTTCAGCATCGACCGCAACCACAACGCCACCAAGCAATACCACCGAACCCGACGAATCCAATACGGCTCGACCGCCGGTCACAGAGCCGGACCCCGACCCGACCCCCTTACCCGTCGATCGTGACTACCTCATCGGTACTCTTGACAACGGTCTTGCCTACCTGTTGCGTTCAAATGACTCTCCCGGCTCAAACCTCGAAATCCGGCTGCTTGTCAACGCAGGCTCAGCCCAACAGATCGACGGCAGCGACGGCAGTGCGCATTTCTTGGAACACATGCTGTTCAACGGCACCGAGAAATACCCGGGAAACGAACTGACAGCACAGTTGCGACGGCTCGGAATCGAGTTCGGGCCCGAAGTCAACGCCTATACCAGCTTGGACGAAACTGTTTATACTCTCTCTGCCTCCACCGCCGATGAAGGCGCCACAGAAACAGCGTTTGATGTGCTGGCGCAATGGGCTTCTGCAGCAACCCTCGAAGCCTCTGCGGTCGCCGAAGAACGAGGCGTAGTACGCGACGAACTGCGCCGGCGGCTCGAATCCGTCGACGGCATGATCATCCACGAGTTCAACAAGGTGTACGTAGCCGACACGCCTTATGAAGGTCACCTCGTGATCGGAGACGCGGACAAGGTCGAAACGACGACGCCCGATGCGCTGAAAGTCTTCTACAACGACTGGTACAGGCCCGACAACATGGCTGTGGTAGTGGTCGGAGACCTGCCACTCGATGAACTCGAAGAAAAAGTGACGGAGTACTTCAGCGATCTGCAAGCACGCACCGACACACCCACCCCACGCCGGCCGATAGAAGTTCAAATATCACCCGAACCCCAAGCGCATATCGTCACCCACCCCGACAACTCCTTTGACAACCTGTCAATCGACTTTCCCATACCGACCTGGGATACCAGCACGGTGGGCGGTTCCCGCCTCGCTCTCATGGAACAAGCGATCGCCATCATGCTCGAAAATCGCCTGGACGACGCTTACCAACGCGGCGACCTCGTGCTCGAGGAAGCCCCGTCCATCTCCGAGTTCGAGATAAGTCGAGAACTCAGATACTTCGGCACCAACATCAAAGCCGTTGACCTGGCCGAAGGTCTCGGCAGCTATACGGCCTACTTGCTTGCAGCCGCCGAAGACGGATTCAGCGAAGACGACATGGAGCGCATGCGCGACACCATGGACGCCTATTTCAACCGACAACTCTCCGGCCTCAACACCACACAAGACGCCCAATACGCCAACTCGTTGTCCAGGTACTGGCTCCAAGGCGCCGACATCGACAATGCCCGGACACGCATAGCAAGACAAAGAACAACCATTGAGTCATTCACCGCTCACGAATTGGCCGACCACTGGAGTTGGCTGTTGAGCATCAGCGGACCAATCATGATCGCCGTAGGCGCCGACGAATCTACACTGCCCACAACCGACGAACTGCTGGACACGTTGACCAACCTCACACCAGCAGATTCCGGCGCGTCTGCAACCCGAATAGAGAAGCTGATGGAACCGCCGTCACGCGCCGAGCCAACCGCAACCATCGAACGAGGCACTGACCACGGCGAAGTCACCACTTGGACCTTCGACAATGGTGTGACCGTCAGCCACCGGCACTCCGAGGTGGCCGACAACGCATTTTCGCTGCGAGCAGCTTCAGCAGGTGGATGGTCGACATTTCCCCGAGACCATCCAGGTGCCAATGCGGCGATACCCGAGGTCGCTGTGGACGCGGTGTTCGGCGGAGGAGTGGGGCCCCACGACGCAATGACCCTGGATCGTTTCCTTGCGACCAGAAACCTTGAACTGCGTGGTTTCATCGACCAAGACGAAGAGGGGTTCTCAGCTGAGTCCGCTACCCGGGACGCTGAAGTGTTGTTCCAGTTGCTGCACCTGTTCATCACTGAACCAAGAGTCGACGAAATCGCCTTCCGTACCGCCATCGACTCAGCCGAACAGAATCTCGCTGTCGCTCAGACACACGCCGACCGCAGAGCAACAACCGCGTTGCAGGACCTCATCTACAACGATGACCCGGCACAACACCAAGCAGCCACCCAGCAACAACTCGACTCCCTCACCGTGCAGACCGCGCTCGAGATTTACAAGGCGCGCCTCGGCAAAGTAGACGACTTGGCCGTCGCCGTCGTCGGCAGCATCGAACACAGCACGGTTGCCGATCTCGCCGCGCGTTATCTCGGATCGATTCAAGCTGGACGACCGGACAGCTCAGTCGACCTCGGTTACGAACTCCCGACAGGGCGACAATTGACCAGTGTCGAACTCGGCGAAGGCGCGGCCGACGGGGGCATGTATGTCTTCCATGCACAGCCAACAGAACTCACAGCCAAGAACCGGGTCACCGCCAGCCTCCTGCAGAGTGTCATAAACAACCAGATAATCGAACGTGTCCGCGAGCATCTCGGAGCGTCCTACGGAGGCTCCGCCACAATCTCGTTCAGACGCGGACCGACACCGTCGATCCAGTCGTTCATGTCGATCAGCGGCGACCCCGATCGACTGGACGAGATACGTGCCGTGCTGATGGAAGAACTCGCCGCCATCACCGACAACGGGCCGACTAAGGACCAGTTCGAGCAGGCGCACAACATCATCGGCAGCGACTGGAACTTCTTCAACAACAGTCTCTTGGCCAACGTCGATCTAGAAGCGATCAGGTTCGCTGATGAAGACCGGCTAACCCTCGACAACCGCCAAGAGTTGCTCAGTGGGGCAACCCCTGCTGATGTGCAGGAACTTGCCGCTCACCTGTACGGCACCGGCCACTGGTTGGAAGTGTCCAAAGTCCTCAGCCGATGACCGCAGCAGTGACCGCCCTCCGAGTACACGAACCTCAAAGTGCCCGAACCTGAACTGCGTTGTCTGTAAGGAGATAACCTCCCCGTGCATGCTCGACCACGTGTTCAGCGACGCAATCGGAGCGTTACGGGACGCGTTCGAGATCGCCCGTCTTGAACGCAAAGCCTTCGAGGAGCGCTTTTGGGTCGACGTGCTTCTCGGAGACCTCAACTGGCAGACGACTTACGGACTCCCCGGAGAAGGCCTGCCTCCACGAGTGCAGGCAGACGTGAGCTGCAGCTGGCCCACGTGGTCCCAGACCGCATACCGCAGTTGGTACCTTGAGGAGGAGCTCAGCGAACCACCACGCATCGAGATCGAGATCGTGCTGCGCATCCAGAGCTTGACTGAAACCCCGGACCCAGACTCCGTGCTCGAGATGCTGCCGGTCAAAAGCCCCTCGATAGGCGGCGAGAAGTTGACTCGCAGTGGGCCGACAGTTGAGTCGAGCTACGGCCAAGACGCCAAAGACGTGCAGCACGCAATTGAGATCTCTTACGAAGGCACGTACGAACTTGACGAACCCCGACTCGCTGACGGTTCAATGCTGGACGACCACTTCAATACGCTGGGGGGTTGGATCTGTTCAACTTTGGTCCACTTGGGCGACCTGAAGCTCACCTGAGCTGCACAGAACCTGGTTCCGCCCGGTAATGGTTGCCGCCTGTTCACAGACCTTTGCGCACAGGGCCCAGATCCTCGAACTTCGGGTCGCGACCCTCAGATCTTGCGTTGAAACACTCCGTCATGTCGGCAGGTTGAAACATTCCGGTCTGCCAAGCGGCTATGTACGCAAGCGAGTCGTCCACAGAGTGATCCCTAGTGTAGTTGATCATCTCTTTAGTTCCGTGAACAGCCAGAGGCGACTTGGACGCAATCTCCGCGGCGATCTCGTGAACTCCCGAAAGCATCGCTTCATGGTCGTCGAACACTTCGTTGACCAAACCCACCGAAGCAGCCCGCTCAGCATCCATGCGGCGGCCGGTATATGCCAGTTCCCGCACAACGCCCTCAGCGATGAGCTTCGGCAGTCGCTGCAACGTACCCACATCAGCGGTCATCCCGATATTGATCTCCTGGATGCAGAACCAAGCATCGGCAGTCGCATAGCGGCAGTCGGCAGCCGTGACCATATCGACAGCCCCACCGACACAACCACCCTGAACCGCAGCGAGCACCGGCATACGAGCCCGTTCCAGAGCAGTGAAGGCTCCCTGCAAATGCAAGACGTTGTAACGCAGCGCAGCACGTTGACGACCCTGTTCAGTTATTGCTTCGCTGCGGTCGCCGACACCGGCGCCTGTGAGCACTGCCAGGTCCATACCCGCACAGAAGTGCTTCCCAGTGGACGACAAGACGACGACGCGAGTCCGGCCGCCATCTGACAGTTCAGCGATGATCTCCGGAAGTTCCCTCCAGAACTCGGGCACCATGGTGTTCAACTCGTCAGGACGACACATACGCACATGCGCCACACCTTCCGATTCATCGATCTCGAAACATCTGTACTCCATAACCTCGCCTCCAGCCTCTCGTCTCGACAAGGCGTCAGGTTAGCGAAGCGAGCGACACCGCGGGACGTGCACCGACATGGGAGATCACCTCGCCGGCCGCAATCCCTCCGAGTTCGGCACAACGCGTCAAATCAGCTCCCGTTGCCAAGCCGAACAGAAACCCTGCAGCGTAGAGATCGCCGGCGCCCGTAGCGTCAACGATCTGTGGGACATGCACGGCAGGAACTTCTGCCCGTTCGTTCCCCGATATCACCAACGAGCCTTCAGCGGATCGGGTCAGCGCCACGATCTCGGCAATGTCTGCGGCTTGTGCCGCCGCCGTCTCGAAGTCTTCGCTCTCGAACAATGAACAAACCTCGGTTTCGTTGGCAAACACGAGGTCTACTCTGTCGCTGATGAGATCAAGCCACTCACAACGATGCCGGTCTACGCAGAATGAATCTGAAAGCGTCAGCGAAACCAACCGGCCCGCTGCCGACGCCAGGTCCATGGTGTGGCGGATCGCTGCCTTCGCCATGTCGACATCCCACAAATACCCCTCGCAATAGGTGATCGCCGCGCGAGCCACGAGGTGTTCATCAATGTCTGCCGGCTCAAGCAGGGTGCTCATTCCCAAAAACGTGTTCATCGTGCGTTCAGCATCCGGTGTCACTTGGATCAGGCTGCGACCCGTTGGCGGCCCGTTCACCGCAGGCGGTACATCGAATCCAACCCCTGCGGCACGCAGATCATGGGTGAAAACCTCACCGAGCTGGTCGTTGCGGACTTTGCCTATATGAGCAGCAGAACCACCGAAGCTCGCCACACCAGCCACAGTGTTGGCTGCTGAACCCCCAGAGATCTCAAGGGCAGGGGGCATGACTGCATACAACGACGTCGCCCTCTCTGCATCGATCAAGGTCATAGCGCCCTTGGCCAGGCCATGAGCGGAAATGAAGTCGTCGTCGACCATGGCGATCACGTCAACGATGGCATTGCCCACACCAACAACGTCAAGGCGCCTCTCTGCGGTCACTGCACGTTCCGGTCGACACAAGCGGGCAAGCTGATACAAGCAGGCAAGACTGAAGAGTTTAGCCGATACAAAGGACCCCATGACCCAGCGTGATCCCCGACTTCCAACCCATGTCGTACCGAACCGCTACCAACTTGAACTCGAGCCCGACCTTGCCTCTGCCACGTTCATCGGCTCCGTTGTGATCGATGTTGAAATCCTTGAGGCGACCGACGAGATCGTCTGCAACGCCGCCGAACTAGAAATCGACTCTGCGTCGATCCAGCTCAGCGACGGCAGTCGCGTCGCGCCCGATCACCACCTCGATGATCACACTGAGCGGCTGCATCTCACGCTCAGAAGCGATATCACCGCAGGCCCGGCCCGAATCGAGTTGACCTTCTCGGGCGTCCTCAACGATCGCCTCAAGGGTTTTTACCGCTCCACCTACAAAGACGAGAAAGGCGCCGAGCAAACCATCGCCACAACGCAGTTCCAATCGACGGATGCTCGAAGAGCCTTCCCGTGCTGGGACGAGCCCGCATACAAAGCCGCCTTCGCTACAACCCTGGTGGTTGAACAACACCATCTCGCTGTCTCCAACACCGCGGTGGTACACGAGTCTTCGAGGGTGCCGAACAAGCGTCGAGTCGCCTTCGCGGAGACGATGCCGATGTCGACCTATCTCGTGGCTTTCGTAGTGGGTCCCTTGGATGTCACCGATCCAATCGAGGTGGACGGTGTAGACATTCGTGTCGTTCATCGGCCGGGACGCGGCCACCTGACTGCCTACGCTCTCGACGTGGCGGCCCACGCCCTGCGATGGTTCTCTCAGTACTACGCGATCCCCTATCCGTCCGACAAGATCGACCTCGTGGCAATTCCCGATTTTGCGTTCGGCGCCATGGAAAACCTCGGTTGTGTCACCTTTCGCGAAGTACTGCTGTTGATCGACCCTCCGAGTGCCACGCAACCCGAGTTGCAGACCGCTGCAGCAGTCATAAACCACGAGCTCGCGCACATGTGGTTCGGAGATCTGGTGACGATGAAATGGTGGGAGGGCATCTGGCTGAACGAAGCGTTCGCCACGTTCATGGAAACTGCTTGCAGTGACGCCTACCGCCCCGATTGGCGAGTCTGGACCACATTTTGTCGGGGACGCTCAGCCGCGTTCGCGACCGACGCTTTGAAGACCACCCGCCCCATCGAATTTGCTGTGCACACACCCGAAGAAGCCGAAGGAATGTTCGACGTCCTCACCTACGAAAAGGGGGCTTCGGTGGTTCGGATGCTGGAACAACATCTCGGCGCCGAACGTTTTCGTGACGGCGTCCGCCACTATCTGTCAATTCACGCATACGCCAACACCGACACGGCCGACCTCTGGGACTCTCTGGAGACCACCAGCGGTGAACCGGTCCGGCGAATCATGGACGGTTGGATCCACCAGGGCGGATACCCGCTAGTCGAGTCGACGCAGACCGAACACGGCGTTGCGGTATCGCAACGCCGTTTCATGCTCGATCCCGAAGAATCCGACAACCGAACCTGGGCGGTGCCCCTACAAGTCCGCGAAGGCAGGCACGAACGGAAATTCCTCCTCGACGGTCGAACAGCCACGCTCACCGGTGTATCCATCGAAGACGTCCTGACCGCCAACGCCGGCTCGTCAGGATTCTTTCGCGTCCGACCCAGCCCCGAAGCAATCGCTGCCGCGGCCTCTGGGGAACTGACGGCCCCTGAGCGCCACGCGATAGTCGACGATGCTTGGGCGCTCACCGTCGCGGGAGAAATGAGCGCTCAGACCTATTTTGAAACGGCTCTGAGATTCGTGGACGAAACCGACCTCACCGTATGGCAGGCGCTGGCCGGATCGCTGGCAGACCTCAAGCGCTTAATCGATGACGACCCCGACAGCGTTCCGCGCTACAAACAAAAGGTCGGCGCGCTCGCCAACCGCGCGCTGCGGCGAATCGCGCTCCAACCAGAGCCCGACGACGACGACCGGGTACGAGAGCTTCGCGCCACTCTTGTAGCTTTGCTCGGAACGGTCGCCGATGACCCGGGAATCATCGCCGCCTCACCCGAGTTGCGCCACCACAGCGATGCTACGTTGGCTGCCGCGGCGCTCTCTGTGGTCGCTCACCACGGCGGACGGCCAGAGTTCAACGAGATGCGCTCCGCTTCAAAACAGGCGGCAGACCCTCAAACCGAACAACGAAACCTGCGAGCACTCGCAGATTTTCGTGACACCGAACTAGTGGATGAACTACTTGCAGCCATCGTCTCCGGCGAGGTAAGAACTCAAGACGGACCCTATTTGATTCGTCGAGCCCTGACCAACCAGGTCGCTGGAGGCCGCGTCTGGAGCTTCGTGGCTTCGAATTGGAATCTGCTCACAGCACGCTTCCCAAGCAACTCAGTGGCACGAATGCTCGAAGGGATTGTGAGCCTCGACACCAGCGGACAGGTCACGACCGTTGCTGACTTCCTCGCAGCCCATCCCGTTCCACAAGGAAGCCGACAAGTTGCCCAGCATCTTGAGCGTCAACGCATCAACACTGCGTTTCGTATCCGGGTACAGCAAACGGGGCTCGGACTCAAGGCGCAGCTGTGAGCCTGTGGCCCAGCCGGTCCCGCTTGGTTTTGAGATAACGAACGTTTTCGGGGTTCGACTCGACCTCGATCGGAATCCGTTCCGCAATCTTGAGTTCGAAACCTTCCAAACCGTCAAGCTTTCTGGGATTGTTGGTCATCAAGCGCACCGCGGTGACACCGAGGTCGACCAAGATGCCGGCCCCCACACCGTAGCTGCGAGAATCAATCGGAAGTCCCTGCACCTCGTTGGCCTCGACAGTGTCGAGCCCGCCGTCCTGCAGTGCGTAGGCACGAATCTTGTGCCCTATGCCGATCCCACGGCCTTCGTGACCCCGCAGATAGACGAGGACCCCACGGCCCTCCTCAGTTATCCTGTGCAGCGCGGCGCGAAGTTGTTGACCACAATCACAACGAAGCGACGACAGGATATCGCCGGTCAGGCATTCGCTGTGCAACCGCACCAGCGGAGGTTCAGCACCGGCCACATCCCCCATCACATAGGCGATGTGCTCCTCCCCGTCAGCCACCGACCGATAGGCGTGGGCGACGAAACTGCCGTAGCTGGTCGGAACCCGAGCAGCCGCAAAATGTTCGACAGCCTCAACACTTTGAGGTGTCACTTCGTTTCGGGTCGTCGCCTGGTTCTGGATCGTCACTTCGTGAGGAGCTTTCGAGCATCGTCGACGTCTTGTTTGAGTTGCTCGGCCAGCTGGTCGATTCCTTCGAACTTGCGCTCGCTACGCAGGAAAGCAACAAACGAAACAGCTACTCGAGCACCGTACAGGTCTCCGTCGAAATCAATTAGGTGTGCTTCGAGCAGCGATTGCTCCGCATGCTCATAGAACGTCGGCCGCCGACCAATGTTGATCGCGCACCGATGACGACTGCCGTCGGGGAGGTCACACCATCCGGCGTACACCGCATCAGCAGGCCACGCCATCTTCTTTGTCACCGGGATATTGGCCGTTGGAAAACCGATCGACTGTCCCCGTCGATCACCCTCTTGCACCGTGCCGCGCACTTCGTAGGGTCGCCCGAGCATCTGTGCGGCACGCGCTGCATCGCCACCTGCCAACGCCCGGCGGATCTTGGTGGACGAAACCGGCTCGCGGGCTTCTTCACTGTGTTGAATCAACTTCAGGGCATGCACCTCAAAGTCCCACTCTTCGCCGATTCTTCGCAGAGCGTCCACGTTTCCGCTGCGACCTCGGCCGAAGTGGAAGTCTTCACCTACAACGATCGCTTTAGCATGAAGAGCGTCGACAAAGACCTGTTCAACAAAGACATCCGGATGGGTACCAGCTCGTTCAGCGTCGAAATGGACTACGTAGGCGTAATCGATCCCATGGGTTTCGATCAATTCAAGTTTCTGGTCGAGCGTCGTCAGTAAGCGGGGAGCACTGCGAGGTCGCACCACATGTGCGGGATGGTTGTCGAAAGTAACGACTGCTGAGGCAACGCCGAAGCGATCCGCAAGCACCCGAACCACGCGAAAAACCTCTTGGTGCCCCACGTGGACACCATCAAAAACACCGATCGTGGACACGGCCGAAATCGCCTCGGGTAATTGATCGTCTAGGTCTCGAAGGATTTTCATTTCACTGTTCACCAGAGCGGACCCCCAACGGTACAGGGGTTAAGGTGTGCGCGGCGCAGCCGACAGCACTACACAAGGCTTGGCACGGCCCCCGCTGAGTTCGTACACCGCCAGCAGTTCACCAAAACGATTCATTACCGCCCATGGGCCATCGTCGTGCTCATCAAGACTCAACAGATCACAGTCGAGCACCTGCCCAAAGCCGACGCGGGCCGCTACTTCGTCTGTGACCACGCACTCTTTGAGATGCGCTACCGCGTCGGTGACGGGCCCCAAGACCGGGGAATGAACCGAACAGGCCCGATCGATTGTGAAGTCGCCCACCGCCGTCCTCCGCAACGAGCGCAGATGCGCACCTCCCCCCAACACACTTCCAAGATCTGCTGCCAGAGACCTGACGTAGGTACCCGAAGAACACTCGACCACGCAGCGCCAAACCCCCTGCTCCCCGTTCACCGGGTCGAGTTCATAGCGGTAGACCTCAACGGGTCGGGCGCGACGTTCGACTTCTTCTCCTCGACGAGCAAGTTCGTAGAGTCGCCTGCCGTCGATCTTGATCGCTGAAACCATCGGCGGAACCTGCATTATCGGGCCGACGAAGCTCCGCGCCGCATCACGTACCTGCTCGTCACCAACCCCAGACATGTCATGGGTGGCGCACACCTCGCCATCGGCGTCAAGCGTTGAGGTCTCAACGCCCAGGACGATCTCACCGACATACGACTTGGGCAATTCGGTCAGAAAGCGCAGCAGACGCGTTGCTCTACCCACCCCCAGCACCAATACTCCCGTAGCAGAGGGGTCCAGAGTGCCGGAATGTCCGATCTTGCGAGTGCCCAAGATTCCACGGGATTTCGCGACGACGTCATGGCTGGTCCAACCCGCCGGCTTGTCGATCACCACAACACCGTGAACCCCCGCATCCACGCCGATCCCCGCGTTCGCACCAACGCCCGCGGTCACGGCGTCTGTTGATCGCCGCGCAGAATACCTTCGATGCGTTCCGCCGATCTCACAATCGTGTCCGGCCGAAACTCTAAACGCGGGGTGTTGCGCAGACGGGCTCGGGAACCCACAGCCTTGCGCAAAACGTTCGTGTGCTCATCAAAGGCCTCGACTGCAGCGAGTTCGTGCTCGTCCTCGAAGGTGGTGAACCAAACGACCGCCCGATGCAGAGCCCGGTCGACATCGACTGAGGTGATCGAAACCAGATCAAGCCGGTCGTCATCAATCAACTCCAGTTCAGATGCCACGATACGGCGGATCAGTTCGCCGACCCGGGCAAGCCGCGCAGCTGCTGCCGGGCTCCCCGAGTTGCTGCCGCGACCTCGGCCCGCCTTGCGCCTGCGGGTCATCGGTCTAGCTGTTGAGAGTGCGTTCAATTTGGCGATGATCGAACGTCTCTATGATGTCGCCCTGCTTGAGATCCTGGAAGTTCGACAAACCGATGCCACATTCATAACCGGCAGAAACCTCGCGTGCATCGTCGCTGAAACGTTTCAGCGAGCTGATCTCTCCCTTCCAAATGATCGTGCCCTCACGCAGGAACCGAACTTTGGAACCGCGGGTGACAACCCCGTTCTGAACAAAGCATCCGGCTATTGAACCGATCCTCGGCACCCGGAAAATTTCCCTGACCTCGGCTTCGCCGGTGACTACCTCCTCGAACTCCGGGGCCAGCATTCCAACCATGGCTGCTTCGATGTCTTCAAGGAGTTTGTAGATGATCTCATAGGAGCGAACTTCCACCTTCTCCAACTCAGCCAACTCACGAGCTTTCCGGTCCGGGCGGACGTTGAAACCCAGGATTGTGGCGTTGGCAGCAGCAGCCAATGCAATGTCGTTCTCGGTGACACCTCCAACGCCGCGGTGCACGAAACGAATTTTGACTTCCTCACGCTCAAGTTTTCGCAACGACTCCGTCACCGCTTCAAGCGAACCGTTGACATCGGCCTTGACGACCACATTGAGCGTCGCCGTCTCGCCCCTTTGAATCTGGGTGAAGATGTCCTCTAGGCGGGCACCGCCTGAAAGCGCATGGGCTTCTCGACCCAGACTTGACTGCCGGTGCCAATGTTCACGAGTGCTGGCAACACGACTCGCCACCTTCTCGCTGGCGGCAACAACGAAATCGTCGCCGGCGCCGGCAACATCAGAAAGCCCGAGAACCTGCACAGGCGTTGACGGCCCGGCTTCCAACACGTTTGCGCCATGATCGTCCAACAGGGCCCGGACTCTGCCCCAAGCGGCGCCGGCGACCATGGGGTCACCAACCTTCAGTGTTCCACGTTGTACCAACACGGTGGCTACCGGCCCGCGACCAATATCGAGGTTCGCTTCAAGCACCACACCAGCAGCCCGACCATCGGGGTCGCCGCGCAAGTCCTCAACTTCAGCCAACAACAACAAATGGTCAAGCAACTCCTCAATGCCGACGTTGTTCAGCGCTGACATCTCTTGAAAGATCGTGTCACCGCCCCAAGCCTCGGGAACCAACCCGTGTTCAGCGACACCCGCGACGGCTTTTGCCGGATCTGCGTTGTTTCGATCAATCTTGTTGACGGCCACCAGGATCGGCACTTCGGCTGCTTTGGCGTGATTGATCGCTTCAATGGTCTGCGGCATGACTCCGTCGTCTGCGGCCACCATCAAAATGACGATGTCTGTGGAGTTGGCACCGCGTGCACGCATCGCAGTAAACGCCTCATGGCCTGGAGTGTCGATAAAGGTGAGTCGTCTCCCATCCCGTTCGACTTGATACGCACCTATGTGTTGCGTGATACCCCCTGCCTCACCATCGACCACATCGGTGTTGCGTATCCGATCGAGCAGCAGAGTCTTGCCGTGATCGACATGACCCATCACGGTTACAACAGGCGGGCGAGCAGGCGCATCCGATACATCCGCCTCTTTGATCTCGAGGAGCTTCTGCAGTTCGACTTCCTGCTCTTCGCCCGGGTCGACCAGCCGAATCTTCGCGCCTATATCTTCTGCGAACAACTCGATCATGTCGTCGGACAACGAATGGGTGGCGGTCAGCATCTCGCCTGCTTGCAAAAGGAAATGAACCACATCAGCTGCCGTGCGGTTCAGCTTCGGTCCCAGGTCTTGAGCCGTGCATGCCCGTTCGATGACGATCTCGCCTTCGGGCACAGGAGCATCTTCGGGCGTGTAGTGCGGAACGTCGATCGGCTGAAGCTCTTCGCGGTTGCGACGGCGACGCGCTTTGCGACGTGGTGGACGGCGTCCTTGATTGGGGCCGCCACGCCCCCCGCCGGGGCCTCCGCGACCGCCGGGGCCTCCGGGCATTGCTCCGGCGCCGGGCGCCGATTGACGCGGATCGCCGGGACCGCGCCCACCACCGGGACCACCGGGACCGCGTCCAGCCGACGGGCCACCACGACCGGGCCCTGGACCACCAGTTCGTGGGCTTGAAGACGGCGCACCCCGCGGAGAACGACCTGTTGTCGTGGAACCACCGAAGCGTCTACCACCTGCGGGGGCTTGAGGACGTCCGCCGGGCGGGGGCGGGATTGAGCGACCAGACGCCGAACGGGGAGGAGGTGGAATCGGTTTGCCGCTGCCGGAAGCCGGCGACGCGCCTCTGGACGCGCGGTTTGAATCAGTCACCAGCTTCTTGACGACCTTCTTGACAACCCTGCGAACTACCGGGGCTTGTGATGGGGGTGCGCTCGGGACTGAGTCTTCGGCACGCTTTGGAGGCGCCGCGCTGCCACTTGAAGAGATGACGCGTCCAGGTGTGCCATCACCTTCGGGGGCCGTCTCAGGAGCAGCAGCTTGAACTTGGGCGGTTTGCGTCTCAGGGGTTCGAGTTTGAGGGGTCACGGCGAAGGCGCCTTCGGCACTCGGGGCGCCGTGCCCGGTGACCGTGGGAGTTTCGGCAGTCGATTCGTCGATCTTTGCAGCAGGCTGAGCGGCGACTGTCCTGCCTGTGACCGCCTCGACAGCGGCTCTGGGGACCGCAGCCTTCTTGACAGCAGCCTTCTTGGGCGGCTTCGACTCTGGATCGGGAGGCTGTTCTTCACGAATCAGACCTTCACGCTGCGCCTTGCGACGCACTCGATCTGCTTGCGCGTCGACAATACTTGAGGAGTGGCTCTTGACGCCGATCCCCAATACCTCGGTTAATTCAAGGGTCTCCTTGTTGGTGAGTCCCAGCTCCCGAGCGAGTTCGTAAACACGAATCTTTGATGGCACGTTTTGGCGAATGTCCTTGAGGTCAGTTGCGGAGTTCAGCGGTGCAGTCGCACCACTAGTCGTGAAGTCGAGAACTCTCGTACGGGCACGCGAGCGGCCTGAACAAGCACGACTCCATGAGCCTAGCGATCTCCTCGGTATTCGCGTCTGCTCATGGCATCACCCCAAAGGTCAGTTCGGCGCGACTTCAGGCTCTTGTCCGGACGCATCTTCAGTCGCTTCGGGGGCGGCCGCTTCAGTGAGTGCTCCGTCACCGGGGGTTCCGGCGGCAGTTGCGGCAGCGGACGCTTCAGCCCAAGCGTCAGCCGAAACCACCTCACCGCCATCGGCTGGTTGCCAAACCTGTTCACCACTCTCAGGATGAATCACCCATTCACCTTCAGCCCACTCAACATCTCCGTAAGCCTCCTCTTCAGCAAGCTGCGATTCAGACTTGATATTGATCCCCCAGCCGGTCAGTCGCGACGCCAAACGAGCATTTTGCCCTTCTTTGCCGATTGCAAGCGAGAGTTGGTAATCGGGAACAATCACTTCACAGTCACCGGTGGCCTCGTCATGTCTGACTTCTTTGACTTTTGCAGGCGAAAGCGCCTTCATCACAAACTCTTGCAGATCTTCGGAATAGGGCACGATGTCGATCTTCTCGCCGCGCAATTCATTGACTACCTGACGTACACGGGCACCGCGTGCGCCGACGCATGCACCCACCGGATCGACATTGTTGTCGTTGGACCAGACGGCGATCTTGGTGCGGTGACCCGGCTCACGAGCACAAGCTCTAATCTCGACAACGCCATCAGCAATCTCGGGAACCTCAAGCTCGAACAGCCGCTTGATCAGACCCGGATGAGTGCGGCTGACCACGATCTGGGGACCCTTGGCCGTGTTTCGGACCTCGACGATGTAGGCCTTGACCCGAGTGTTGGAATCGGGACGTTCGTAAGGGACTTGTTCGGCCTGCGGCAACAAAGCCTCAACCTTGCCGAGATCCAACAGCGTGTAACGCGCATCCGTCTGCTGGATCATTCCAGTGACAATGTCCCCTTCCCGACCTGCGTACTCCTCATATTTAAGTTCACGTTCGGCTTCTCGAATCCGCTGATTAATCACCTGACGGGCAGCTTGTGCAGCAATGCGCCCAAAATTGTCCGGGGTGACTTCAAACTCTTCGCCTACCGGTTCGCCGTCTTCGTCGAGGTCTTGGGCAAAGACCCGGAAGTCCATGGTTTGGGGGTCGATCGTCACCCACGCATACTCATGGGCGCCGGGTATCCGTTTATATGCAGATTCCAGCGCATCGGCCAATGCCGCAAAAAGTGCATCAACGGAAATTCCGCGCTCTGCGGCGAGCGCTTGGAGAGCTTCCATCATATCTGAGTTCATGATGCGGGGACCTCCCTGTCATTACTGGGGTTGGTTGTTGTAGAATGCTTCGTTCTGGTCGGTTTCGTGCGGCTTGCTGAGTCGCCTGATCGTCTGGAACCGGGGGGCGGCGTTGGTCCCCAGACAAAAACAGTCCGAGCTTTCAGCACTTCGTCATAACGCAGACGACATTGATCTTCGTCAGTCCGCAGATCGAAGCCACCTTCATCGGCGTCCAGAAGAGTCCCGTTGAGACGACGGGCACCCTCAGGCGTCGGCACGGTCTTGACCTTTACGCTCTCGCCGACAGCACGGCGGAAGTGTTCTGGGGTACGCAATGGCCGTTCTAGGCCGGGGCTTGAGACCTCGAGTGTGTAGCGGCCTGGAATCGGGTCTGTTTCGTCGAGCCGCCGACTCACCGCGCGGCTGATGCGTTTCAGATCGTCGATACCGATTCCGCCTTCAGCGTCCACAAGCACTCGCAAGACTCCGCCGTTGTGCTCCACGTCGTAGAGTTCCGCGGACTCAGCTTCAAGCACAGCGGTCACGAGATCACGAACTCGGTCGACGATCGACATTGTCAGACCTCCTGGTGTGTGCGTGGTGTTGAATAGCGAGCGCCCGAACTTCAGAAAAGAAAAGCGTGGCCCTGAGGCCACGCCTCATCCACAAGGGATGTATCCAAACGGGATATCGAACGTAGCAATCAGTCTAGCATTTTCAAGTTATTTCGCGTCGCTGTCCTTGAGGGTCTGTCTCGGCACCATGCGGATGCTGGAAATGGCCGCCTCGGCATGATTGGCATCGTCGCCGAGTTGATCAAGATTGCGCCTGCGGTCTTGTTCGGCTGCAAGACGTGCCGCGGCACGTGTCGCCGATGCGCGATCAAGCGCTGCCTGAGCACCGTGGGTGTGAATGTACTCGGCCCATTCGATCAGCGTCTCGACCATCTCATCTTCGGGAACGACCATCACGTTCTGCCCCTTGACGAAGAGGTGGCCCCGCTTGTTGCCCGCGGCGATCCCCAAATCGGCGTCACGGGCCTCTCCCGGACCGTTCACAACGCAACCCATGACCGCCACTTGCAGCGGAATCTCTCTTTCACCAAAGGCTTCCAACGCCTCTTGGGCGATGGCAAAAACATCGACTTCGGCGCGACCGCAACTCGGGCAGGCGATCAGGTCAACGTTCCTACGCTCACGCAAACCCATTATTTCCAATAGTCGGCGGCCCGCGGTGACTTCCTCAACCGGGTCGGCGGTCAACGAATAGCGGATCGTGTCGCCGATCCCCTCAGCAAGCAACGTCGCCATCCCTGCAGTTGCTTTCAGAGTGCCGATCGGCGGTGGCCCGGCTTCGGTGACGCCGAGATGCAGCGGATAGTCGGTAACCTCCGCCAACTGTCGATAAGCCTCGATCATCAACGGAACGCTTGAGGCCTTGACCGAAATCTTGATCAGGTCAAAACCAACCTCCTCGAAGTACGCGATCTCTTGTTGGGCTGACTCGACCATCGCTTCCGGGGTGACCCTGCCCCCGTACTTGGCGTACAGGTCGGGGTGCAAAGACCCGCCGTTGACACCAATACGGATCGGCACCCTGCGATCCAGCGCTTCGGCGGCGATGAGCTTGATGTGTTTCGGGTTGCGAATGTTGCCTGGATTGAGCCGCAAACAATGCACACCGGCTTCGAGAGCTTCGAGGGCTCGGAGGTACTGATGATGTATGTCCGCCACGATCGGCACCGGCGAGCGCGGCACGATCCGGGCGAGGCCCTCGGCTGCTGCACTCTCGTTGCAGGTGCAACGAACAATATCGGCGCCTGCCGCAGCCAACGCGTAGACCTGCTGGAGGGTGGCTTCATGGTCAGCAGTCTTGGTGACGGTCATCGATTGCACGGTGACGGGTGCTCCCCCGCCGACCGCAACGTCACCGACCATGATCTGACGAGTGTCACGGCGAGGAAAACTCTGATGGAACTCCACAACGTAGAACCTACCGGTCAGAACGCAGCCACCACGGCTCCGGCTACGCCCGGCAACAACACAGCCCCTGAACTTTGGAACCGACCCCACCGCGGTCCACACTTACTCGATGACGTCGACCGAAGGTGCGCAAAGTCAACCGGGACTCGGGCATATGAAGCTCGGCGATGTGGTCAACGACCAATACCTCGGCGGCCCTCGTCCACTGTCAGGAATACGTGTGCTGGCTGCGGAACAGATGGCTGCTCTTCCCTTTGCTACTCAGTTGATGGCAAGACTCGGAGCTGAGGTAGTGAAGGTCGAGCATCCCGTCACCGGTGAGAGCGGCCGCCTCTCCGAACCCGCAATCAAAGACCCGGACGGACTGGACGTCGGCGCCACGTTTCTGCGCAACAACTTCAACAAGCGCAGCGTCGCCATTGACCTCAAATCAGCCGAAGGCGTCGAGTTGTTTCTCAACCTCGCCCCGAAGTTCGACGTCGTCTGTGAAAACTTCAAAGCAGGAACCGCCGATCGCCTCGGTATCGGCTACGACGACGTCACGAAACGTCATCCCGAAGTCGTCTATCTGTCGGTGTCGGGATTCGGCAACGATCCGGCGTCTCCCTACATGGAGCGTGCCGCCTACGCCTCGGTGGTCGAAGGCATGTCCGGAATCTACGAATACAAGAGGCGCCCCGGAAAGCGTCCAGCGGCAAATCCCGTCGGAGCACTCGGAGACATCAGCAGCGCGCTCTTCAGCGTGATCGGAGTGTTGGCAGCCCTGCGCCACCGGGACACCACCCGACGGGGACAATACATTGACATCGCCATGCTCGACGCCACCATGGCCATGACCGATATTGTCGCCAACTTCTACTCGATGGGAATACCCGACGAAGCCGCCGGCGGAGTCGGGATAGTCGAAACCTTCGAAGCCGGACAAGGAAACTTCGTCCTGCAGATCGTGCGCGAACACCAGTTCGAGAAAGTTGCAGAGATCACCGGAAACCACCACTGGTGCAGCGATGAACGATTCGCGACTCGAGCCGGATGGCAAGAACACTTCGAGACTGTCCTGCGTCCGGGAATCGAAGCCTGGGCCGCGGACAAATCCAACCGGGAGGCCGTCTCCATACTTGCCGGCGCTGGGATAGCGGCAGGCGAGTCCAACTCAAGCCGTGAAATCGTCCGAGACGAACACGTCCGAGTGCGTCACATGCTCGTTGAGATGCCCAATGCCGGTGGTGACCCAGTCCTTGTTCCAGGCAACCCAATCAAGATGTCACGAACTCCCGAAGGTCCAGAAACCAGGGTTCCGTGGTTGGGTGAGCACACCGATGAAGTGCTCGAAACCGAACTCGGCCTCACCTCGGCCGACCTCGCCGAACTGCGGACTCGTGGAGTGGTCAGATGAAGCGGACAGTGGGGCCATAAGATCAAACCGACCACAGACAACACAAGGAGGCAACTGCAGCCCAGCGGTGGAATCCGCTGATCGCAGCAACGCAAATGGACTTCGAGTTCACCCCCGGACAAAAAGCCTTCGCTCGCGAAGTGACCGCATTCCTCGACGCCAACGACGACCCCGAAGTGTTCGACGTGAGCCGCGAGAACATGGCACAGATAGTCGACACGCCCGAACGCCGAGCCTTCATGAAGAAGCTCGGGCGCAAAGGCTGGCTCGGGATCACCTGGCCGAAGGAGTACGGCGGGTCCGACGGCGAAGGGGTCTACGAGTACATCCTCAACGAACAACTGGCGAGCCGAGGGGGGCCACAGATCGGCAAGGGTGTCGGGATCATCGGCAAGACCCTGATCGCTCACGGCTCGGACCGTCTCAAGGCGGAGTTCCTGCCCCAGATCCTCGAGAACGACGTCGAGTTCGCGGTCGGCTACTCCGAACCCGACGCAGGCTCCGACGCTGCGGCGATGAGGCTCAAGGCGCAGCGGGTGACCAGCGACGCCGGCGAGGACGGCTGGCTGCTCAACGGTCAGAAGACCTGGACGACCTCCGCGCACTTCGCCGAGTGGTACTGGGTCGGCGCACGCACCGATCCCGACAACAAGCACATGGGGATCACCTTGATGCTGGTGCCCCTCGACCAGGAGGGAATCAGCATCACCGCGATCCACACGATGGGCGACGAGCGGACCAACGAAGTGTGGTTCGACGACGTCTTCGTGAGCGACGACTATGTCGTCGGCCAGGTCAACTACGGCTTCCGCTACATCAGCCAGGCGCTCGACCTCGAACGCTTCACCCTGTTCACGATGTCGCCGATCCTGCAGCGCCTCGACGTCCTGACCGACTACGTCAAGACCGCCGAACGCGACGGGGAGCCGTTGCGCGACGACCCCCGGGTCCGCGCCCGGTTGGCCGAACTGCATACCGAAGCCGAGGTGGCTCGGGTGATGGGGCTGAAGTTCGTGGCGGAGGCAGTCAAGGTTGAGGAGAGCATGCGCTCAGGCAAGGAGGGATTCCAGCCGCCGACCGTGGAGGCGTCGGAGTACAAGCTCTTCGCCACCGAACTCTCCAAGCGAATCGCTGATGCCGCCATGGACATTGCCGGACCCGGAGCACAGCTGCGCATCAAGACCGACGACGCACCGATGAAGGGGCGCTCCGAGTCGACCTACCGCTACACCGTGATCGACACTATCGGCGGCGGTTCCTCGGAGATCCAGAAGAACATCATCGCCCGCCGCGGCCTCGGACTCCCCAAGAACTTCTGAGATGCCCCCAGACCCTGATACAGCAGTCCCTGACAAGCCACTGGACCCTGATAAGGCAGCGCGGTGACCGCCGTCGGGGCGCTCGACGGCGTGCGCGTCCTCGACTTTGCGTCGGTCGGGCCCGCAGCGCGCGCCTCGCGGATCCTCTCGGACTACGGCGCCGAAGTCACCAAACTCGGCCCGGTCCCGAGCAGACAGGCAGCCCGGATCGTGCCTCCCCACTACGCCTACTCGGGGCATCGTCTGATGAAACGGGCCCTGTTGGACCTGAAGTCGAACGACGGCCGAGCGGCTTTCCTGGCTTTGGCCGAGGGTGCCGATGTTGTGCTCGAGAGCTTCCGACCCGGTGTGGTCGATCGACTCGGCATCGGCTACGAAGCCGTTTCAAGGGTGAATGAGGGGATCATCTACTGCTCAACGAGCGGTTTCGGCCAGAACGGCCCGCGCAGCAGATGGGCCGGTCACGACGTCAACTATCTGGCCCTGTCCGGCTACCTGGACTGCAGCGGGCGCCGAGAGGACGGATCACCGCCGCTGCCCGGCGCCACCGTGGCCGACATCGCCGCAGGAGGGATGCACGCGGTGATGGCGATAATGGCCGCCCTGCTGCGGCGCGCCAAGACCCGGGTGGGCGAATACCTCGACGTGTCCATAGCCGATGGCGCATTCGCCCTCATGTCCCTGTATGTCGACGAGTACCTGGCCACCGGCACCGAACCCGGGCCGGGCCACTACATCCTGACCGGGCGCTACGCCTGTTACGACGTCTACACCTGCGGCGACGGCCGTCATATCTCGATAGGTGCGATCGAGCCCCAGTTCTGGCTCAACCTCTGCGTGCAGCTCGGTCTCGAGCGTTACGTCGACCACCAGACCGACGACGGCATGCAGGACGAGATCCGCGCCGCAATCTCCGCGGTACTGCGCACCAAGACCCGAGAGCAATGGTCGGCGCAACTGGGCCCGGCCGACTGTTGTGTGGCTTCGGTCAACACCGTGGCCGAGGCGGTCGACGATGAGCAGTACGCCGCCCGGGGCCTGGTCGTCGAAGCCGACCACGTCAGCGAGGGCAGGTTTCGACAGACCGGTGCGGTCTGGGCCGGGACCACCAAAGCTGACGGCGCCTACCCGCTGCGCGACGCCACTGCGACCGACACGGCCGACCTGCTCGCAGGCGCCGGATACGACGACACGTCCATCTCCGAACTCATCGCCCAAGGAGCAATCGCGTGACTGAACCCGCCCCCACAGCAGGACTTCCTGAACACGTCCGCGCCCTCATCGGGAAGGCCCAGTACCACGAGACCGCGGCCTTTCCCGTCGAGATGGGCTACTCCTACAACACCTTGTCGGCCACCGAGAACGCCAACCCCCTGTACTGGGACTTCGAAGTTGCCGAGCAGTTGACCGGCGGCATGACCCTGCCCGTGTCCACCCTCTCGCTGTGGATGCGGCCACATCGCTGGGAGCCCGGCGCCAGCGGCGAGCAGGTAGCACTCAAGACCCACTTCGACCTCAAGGACCAGCTGGGCCTGCCCGAGGCGATCATGAGCGACAACACCCTGATCGGCTATGAACCTGTGCGGCCCGGCGATGTGATCAGTCACCATCAAGTGCTCCGCTCCATCAGCGACGTCAAGACCACGAAGTTCGGCGCCGGACGATTCTGGGTGATCGACGTGGAGTACCACAATCAACACGGAGACCTGGTCGGAATCGAGTCGTACACCGGTTTCGGCTACAAGCGCTCAACTGAGGTGAACTCATGAACCCACAAACCAGCACAGCCACAGACAGCACAGCCACAGACAAGATCATGCTCGATCAAGTGTCGGCCGGGACCGTGCTCCCGCCTCTCGGATACGAGGTCAGCGCGACCACCGTGGTACTGGGTGCGCTGGCGAGCCGCGACTGGCGGCCCATGCATCACGACTACAAGTTCGCCACCGAACGCAACGGCACCCCCGACATCTTCTTGAACACGCCCAACCTGGCCGCCTGGTTCGAGCGCTACCTCACCGACTGGACCGGGCCCGAAGGACGCATCGGTCGCATGACCTTCCGTATGCACGATTCGGTGTATCCCGACGACCGTATGCTCTTTGCCGGAACCGTGAGCGGCACAGAAGTCGACGAATCTGGCTGTGGCTGGGCCGGCGTCGACATCTCTGTGACTGTCGGTGAACGATTGTGCTGCACCTGCAGTGCCCGAGTGGCATTACCCATCGACGGGAACGACAATCCCTGGGTGCGCAAAGGCGACGACTGGAAACCCTGATGCTGGACCTCGACTTCACAGAAGAACAGGAGATGTTGCGCGAGATGGTGCGCGGCGTCTGTGCTCAGCTGTCTCCGATCGACACGGTGCGTGAACTCGAAGACGATGCCACCGGCGTTGCCCGCGAACTGTGGGAGCAGTTCGGCGAACTGGGAATCTGCGGCCTGATGCTGCCCGAGGAGTACGGCGGGTCAGGCATGGGTCTGCTTGAGGGTGTGGTGCTCTACGAGGAACTGGGCCGTTCGCTGGCACCGGTCCCCCACTTCGTCAGTTGCGTGTTGTCCGCCGGGGCGATTCTCGAGTCGGTGAGCGGAAATCAGCACGCTTCGATATTGACCGGCATCGCCACAGGCGAAACGATCATCACTCCGGCATGGCTCGAACCCGAGAACGGCTACTCACCAAGAGGTGTGCAACTCAGTGCCACAATGGACGGCAGCGACTTTGTGCTCAACGGGTCCAAAATGCACGTCTACTTCGCCGGCGTTGCCGATCAGTTGCTGGTGCTGGCCCGCACCGGCCCTGCCGACAACGAGATCGACCTGTTCCTGGTTCCCGCCAACACCGACGGGGTGACCCTCGAACAGCGCATGTCGATCTCATCGGACACCCAATACCGAGTCGATTTCAACGAAGTCCGGATCCCCGCCGCAAACCGGCTCGGTGACACCGGAAGCGGATGGGCCACATGGGAGGCAGTAATGCACCGAGCGGTCATCCTGGCTTCCGCTCAGGCGATGGGCGGCGCAGAGTACGCACTCGATGTGACCGCGCAGTACGCCAAGGACCGAGAGCAGTTCGGCAAAGCCCTGGCCCAGTTCCAGTCGATCTCCCACTACCTTGCCGACGCCAAGACCGACCTCGACGGCGGCAAGGTTCTCGTCTACGAGGCTGCCTGGGCTGAATCCGTCGGCAATGACATATCCCGGCTCGCGCCCATGGCCAAGCTCTTCAGCGGCAGGGTCTACCGCGACGTCACAGCCATGGCCCAACAGGTCTTCGGCGGTGTCGGTTTCACCCTCGAGTACGACATCCAGCTCTACTTCCGCCGAGCCAAGCAACTGCAGCTGAGCTGGTGGGACAAGCAGACCTGCGAGGAACGCGTAGCCGACTCGATCCTGGGCTGACAGCGTCGGGGCCTTGGACCGCCGATCAAGACACCGAAGGCGGGTCTTCGATGACGACGGTGTCGGAACTTGAGCGGCCGAACACTTCCGGCGCGTAGATCTCCTCGGCTCTGGCGGGGGGCACCACGAAGGTTCCGGGGGTGGTCGCCCGGGCGACGTAGCTGTACTCGTGGGTACCGGCCCACAGATACGACGAGAACGCCTCGGTCCTGTCGTCGCGCAGGTTCTGATGCTCATACCAGGTCCGGCGCCACCAATAATCGGCGGCGTCGGTGCGGGGCGCCTCGATATCGCCGGTCACCGCCAACGCCGGGTTCAGGGATTCGAAACCTGCGGGCAGCGGATCAACCAGGACCATGTTGGTGCGACGGCTGTCGTTGACCATCCTCAGAGTGACCCGCACCTCGGCTCCGGCCGCGACATGGACCGCTCCGTCAGAGTCGACCCAGACGTCGTCGGGATCGTCGACGGCCTCGTAGCTGCGCTGAACCACGAATCCACGGTCGAGCGGACCGAGATCAAGGTCGTCGGGTGCGTAGCGGAGCCCGAGGCGGTAGTAGAGACGACCATCACCGTCATTCTGGACGGTCAGGTCGGCGTCACCCGCCTCGACCAGGTCCTGCATCGGGACCAGAGTCGAGACTCGGTCGATGCTCCGGCCGGAGAATTCGTGTTCCGCCACGTACTGCTCGCCGAGCCAGACTCGGGCCACAAAGTCAGGCTCGACCGCTTCGAACGTCTCGAAGTACCTGTCGAGGGCGAGCAGTATGAAGGAGTTCTCCTGAACATTGTTCCAACGACCCTTGACCTGGTTCGCCAGCAGCCCGGCCACGACCTTGGGTATCAGGTCTGAATCGGGGGCCATGGTGATCAGAGCGTCGAGCACGATGCCGTCGGTCCGGCGGTCCGAAGCCAGGATCAGGTAGGCGTCCTCGCCGTAGTCGGTGACGAAGGTCGCCGCTTGCGCAGTCTCGGTGACTCGATTGTTGAGCACACGCCCAATCTCGGCCTCGATGTCGCCGTCACCGACGACCGGCCAGATCCAAGCCAGTGCGTCCAACTCGAGGGCCGTACCCCTGCGGTCCCAGAGATCACGGGCTTTGCGGGTGTCGCGGTCACCGTCGAGGGCTCGCACGTGCAGTGCGTAGGCCGACAACATGTCTTTGGACTTCCTGCTGTAGTCGGACGGGATCCGACTCTCGATGGAGCGCAGGTAGCCGCGGCCGCGCCGCATCACTTCATCAGGGACCGTGAAACCGGCGCTTCGAGCCGTGACCATGGCGTGCATCGCCTGGATCGACGGGTACGGGTGGGAGAAACCGTTGCGCGCCCACCATCCGAAGCCGCCGTCATCACGTTGAAGCGCCACCAACTCGGTTATGTCGCTGCGGACAATGGCGTCGAGTCCCTCCGGCGTGGGCAGCCCCTCGGCTTCGAAGGCCCCGAGCACATCACGCAGCGCGGAGACGGCGAGGATGCGGCCGGCGTAGGCGTCCGAGGAGGTGTAGCGGTATTCGGCGAGGTACAGGACCGCGTCGGTCAACGCCTGCAGAGCCGTCGACGAGGTGTTGACTTCGAGTCCCCCGAATTGACCGAACACGTCTTCGGGTTCAACGAGCGAGTAGCTCACGACACCGGAGTCCAGCACCCCGTAGGTGGCGAACGCCTCACTCGTGGAGGGCGTGTACACCGGCAACGAGACCTCTTGGGCGTCCGCGTCGTCACCCGAGACGGCTGCGACCCGGAAGCGGGCGGCGCCGGCAGAACTCGTCGAGGCGCCGAAGCGAACCTCAACCCGATCGTTGGCAGGCACCGTGATCCGCTTCCCCGCGGTCCCTTCAAGGGTCGGGTCGCCTTCAAGATTCAAACTGCCTTCAAGATCCAGATTGGAGGCCTGCACGACCACGTCGACCTCAACTGGTGAATCGGTCTGGTTCTGCACCACGATCGGCAGTTCGAAACGGTCGCCGAAGTTCAAGAACCTGGGCGCAGACGGCCGAACCTGCAACGGCAGGCTTGCGGTGATCGAGGACTCCGTTGAACCGAAGCGCTCGGCGCCGTCGACCGCGACGGCCATCACCCGGTAGCGGGTGAGGTTGTCGGGCAACTCGAAATCGACGGTGGCGACACCATCGGCATCGGTCGCAACGTCCGGGTCGAACAGGGCCAGCGCGTCAAGGTTCTTGCGCACCTCAACCTGAAGTCCCCGTGCATTGAGCCCGGTGCCCCGAGCTGAATCCGCGGTAACAGAATCATCCGCCGCGGACTCCTCGGCCATATCGTCGCCTTCATCTAACGAATCCGCCATCACAGCCGTGGCGGTGGTGCTGGGGCCCGCTCCGTCGCCGCCGACGGCATCAAGCAACTCCTGTGGATTCTCAAGCAGAATGCTGCCTCGTGCCCGCTCCGCAATCAAATACGTGCCCAACGACCGGTAGAAGACTTCGAGGGGGTCGACGAGCTCGTAGCCCGAGAGAGCCAACACTGCCTCGTCGACCACGACCAGCAACACATCTGCATTGTCGACCGGATCGCCGTCGGCATCGTTCACCTGCACAGTAACGCTGGTAGCAGCCCCCGGTTTCACCCTTGACGCCGCCGGGGTGACCGTGACGTCGAGGGCCCGTCGCGCTGGCGGCACGCGCAACCGGATCTGCCCCGAGGCATAGGCGGGGCGCTCAGCAATGCCTTCGAGCACGGTTCCGTCGTCAGCGGTGCGCGGGGTGGTGGCGACGATCTCGACCTGCAGCGTGAGTTCCGGAACATGGTCGTCGCTGATGGGCACTTCCAGGACCGCCGCGTGGTCGGTGATCTCAAAGGTGCGCAGTTCGATGATCTCGTTGTGGGCGACCACCAGCAGGCCCGTTCCGGTACTGAACGGCGAATCGACGAGGATCTCAGCGGTGTCGCCCGCGGCGTAGGTCTCGGCGTCGGGGACCAGGTCGACGCTCTCGAGTTCGACGTTGCGGCTCGGCACGCCGCTGCGGCTTCCTGTGACCCAGCGGGTCATCTCGCTGCGGTTGGTTCGCCCGGCGTCATCGGCGACATTGGCGTCGATGCGGTAGCGGCCGCCGACCGAGGCCTCGAACTCGCACGCAACCGGCTCGTCGAGCGAAACCACGTCACAGGTTTCGGTGTCTGCCGCGACTTCGGTCCATTCGCCGTCGACGTACTCGTCGACGATTCGCGAAGCGGCTATCTCGAAGGACCGGTCCGCGACCGGGTTGCCGTCGAGATCGGTGACGACGGCTTCGATTTCAAGACCGTCGCCCGCCCGCACGAAGGTTCGGGTCGACCGAACACCGACATAGAGGTCCGCGGCATGCACCAACACATCGGTCGACGATGCCCACTGCTGGCGGTTCACATCCAGAACCTCTGCTTGGGCGGTGACCGTGATCGGGAGATGATCCCCGTCGCCCTCGAAGTCCATCTGCAGATAGTGGCTGCCGCCGGCGTCGGTCAAGCCGGAGAAGGTCTCACGGACCGGTTCGGCCCACTGGTCACCGAAGCCGACACCACCTTCCCAATACCAGTCATCGCCTCCCCCGAAGGCGTCGTTGTACCACCACGGGGTCCACACTCCGAATGTGAAATCGCTCCAGTTGGGCGGCGAGTACGAGGCTTGGCGCGTGGTCGCGGACCAATACACTTCGGCGTTCGGCAGAGGTCCTCCCGAGAAGTAGTTGGCATCGACCGCCACGGTCGCGGGTTCGTCGACAAAGTACGGACCTTCAGATTCGAGCCGAGTCGTTACTTCAAACTCGGGGCGACGGAACTCTTGAATCTGAAACTGATGGTAGTGCCGGATGTTTTCGTAGTACTGCGGGCCTTGGAACTCGATCCGCCCTTCGCCCAGGCTCGCTCCCCGGGGCAGTTCGACGGTGAGGTCGAAACCACCGTGCTCGTCGATGCGAACGCTGCCGTCACCGAGTTCGTTGCCGAACGGGTCATAGGCCCTGTAGGGAATCAGCTGCTGGGGCGGGAGGAGCTCGAGGCCTCCCCCACCGTCCAGGTCAAGGTTGCGAACCCAACCTTTCAGATGGAGCGTCTCGCCGGGGCGGTACGTGCCGCGGTCATCGGCGGTGTACCAGATCAACTGATCGAGTCTCAACTGATTGTGTGCGTTCGCTGGGCTGATCGCCTGATCGCCGCCGAGTGTTGCGACGATCCAGTTGAACTCGCGCCTGATCGAGGCCCGCGCCAGTCCCTCGTCGTCAGTGGTGAGGGTCGTGTTGTGGCCCACCAAGTTGATCTCGACGTTCCCCAGAGGCTCGCCGGAGTCCAACCCCGTCGTCCACACCACGGCGTCTTGATGATCGTTGATCATGTCGACGCCGATGCCGGTGTCCTGCACCCAGACGACCACCGGGCGGTTGGACCAGTATTCGTCGTCCTGACGGGTCAGGTCCGCGAAACGCCCGACCCCTTCGACGACGGCGACCACATGGCCGTGGTCGCCGTCGAGAGCCTCGTCGAGTTCGATGCGCACCTCTGTTACCGTGTCGGAATCAGCCCTCGTGTCGAGCACCTCGTCGGAGACGAGCGTCCACGGTGCATCAGGCAGTCCTCCGTCGCGGGACCGTTCCATGCGGTCGGAGAAATCGACGAACGACCCATAGTCGCTCGGGTCCACGTCGAAGAGCCGCACACGCAGTTGCTCGTGGTTGCGCACCGTCACCGGGATCGTCTGGCGGTCAACAAGGGGGTCGAGCGTCACGAGCCGTCGACCTGGGGCGCTGATGAACGGACGGGCATCGTCCATGTGGAACTCGACGGTCACCGCCTCACCCAGCGCCTGGCCGAACTCGTCCGCGAGCGTTGCCGGGATCGTCACTTCGTAGACGGTGTCGGCAACGGTCGGTCCGGCGATGTTGATGGAGCTGTACTCCACCCAGGCACGGGCGCCCGCTAGCCCGGGAGTGATCTCCAGATAGTCTCCATCAAGCGTGGCCGGGTCGACGACGTTGTTGAAGTAGACGCTGAGCCAACTCCCGGGTTGGCACGGATACTGCCTCGAACAGCTCGTGCCCTCGACCTGCAGGGCTGAGTAGGTGCGGGCCCGCACCACCTCCGAGGCAGCCGACGTCCTGGTGCCCTCCGCCGAAGGAACGTTCGGCCCGACCTCGATGGTGATGGCCGAATCGGGTTCAAGCTCCGCTACCGGCCTGAATGCGACCCAGGTGCCGTCGAGGGTCACACCGACGCTCCGCTTGATCTCCTCGTCGTTCTCGATCTCGGCTTCGGTGGCGAGCCTCAGCTCGTATTCGGTGTCGGCATCGCTCAAGGTGATGGTCTGAAGCACCGCGGCAGCGTCGACTCGCTGATCGAACGTGACCAGGAAGACAGGCTGAAGGTTGAGCGAATAGTGCTGCGGCGTGAGCGACAGCATCGTGGGGGCAGGAGTCTCGAACTCGAAGCGGACGGCCTCGGCCAGTTCACCACCGGATTGCGAGGTCGTTCCGGCGGAGACCTCGACCACATACGAGGTGGCCATCGGCAGGCGGTCGAAGACCTCCGGATCATGCTCGAAGCGAAGAGTGCGCGTGCCGATCCACTGCCAGCGTCCCGGCAGCTCTGGAGTCATCGTCACTGGAAAATCGGTCGTGTCGACCTGTGAAAGGGTGGTCAGCGGAACCATCGCCTGATTGAAGGTGATGCTCATGAAAGGAGCGATCCCGACCGCGCCCTCGGGCTGCGCCCGCAACACTTCCAATGGTCCCGAGTCGGCGTCGGGTGCGTCGACGTCGGATGCCGGCGGGAACGGACTGCCGACCGTGTCACCGACGCGGGGCCGTGGAAGCGTCTCCGCTGGACGGTTGAAATCAACCGCGCCATCATCAGAGTCGGCATCCCAGGCCGGGAGGCGATCAGTCACAGCGCCGATTTCTGAGCCACTGAGTTCGCGGCCATCGACTCGGGTTACAAGCGCTTGAGAGTCGCTCGTGATCGCTTCCCCCTCACTCAAGTTAACAGCCAGAGCCGTTCCTTGACGACCCGCTGAAGTTCGCGCGCCGACGGCAGCCGACCCCGGGTCGGTGAGGGGCACTGTGGTATATGGATCCGGCAGCGCCGCAGGCACATCTTCAGACACACAGGCCAACGCCGCCGCCACCGCGCTGATCCCGGCGATGCCAACGATCAACCAGCGACCAACACGTCTCATGGTCTGAACCCTTTCGACTCGTCTTCAACACTAGGACGACCGAGAGACATCGATTGCTTCCCGAGCAGTTTTATGGTTGTTCCGGTTTTCAGCGGGCGGCAATGGCCCTGCCGAGAGTGGCCAGATGCTCCTCACCGTTCCCGAGCGTCAACTCAAGTTGTCGCGCCAGCACGAAATAGCGGTGGAGAGGGTAATCGCGGTCCACACCCACACCGCCGTGTACGTGAACCGCTGCATGAACCACCCGGAACCCGCCTTCGGCCGCCCACCAACGGGCAATCGAGACAGCGTCCTGCGCCGGGAGGCCCTGATCGATGCGCCAAGCGGCTTGCCAAGCCGTCAATCTGATCGCGTTCGTGTCGATATAGCTGTCTCCGGCACGATTGCTCACCGCCTGGAACGCGGCGACCGGCCGATCGAACTGGTAGCGCTGTTTGGTGTACCGCGCGGCCAATTCGATCGAAGACTGCGCTGCTCCGGCCATCATCATGCACATGCCGCTGTTGGCTCTCAGTTCAATCCAATTGACGATGTCGGCACCCGACACAGATCCCAGAGCCCCTCCGAGCAATGCATCGCCAGGCACGACCACACCAGAGAATTCGAGCCGGGCCTGCGGTCGACCGGTCGTGACCTCAACCCGAATCGCTGAGAGACCAGCCGAGTCCGCCGGTACCAGGAACACGCCGCAGGAACCGTCGTCGAGTCTGGCCGGCACCAGGATCACACCGGCGTCGAGTCCATCGGCAACCATCGGCTTGACGCCTTCAATGCGGTAGCCGTCGACATCGGGCAACGCCACAACCTCGGGTTCGGCAGCCGGGGCGCCCTCCTCATAGAGGGCGGCAGCCGCGATCAGCGAACCATCGGCTATCGCCGGAAGATGACGCTCACGTTGCTCCGCGGTACCGAACTCAGCTATCGGCATCGCACCCATCACCGCGGTCGACAACAACGGCACCGGCGATGCCGTCGCTCCAACTTGTTGAAGGGCCATGGCGGTCGCCAGGAAACCCAACCCCAGCCCGCCGTACTCCTCGGGAACCGCCGCACCCAATATTCCCGCTCGGGCGAGCTCCGCCCAGGCCTCGGCATCGATCCGGTCATCGGCGGCGGCCAGCGCGCAGAGTCGTTCATGAGTCGACTCGTCGCGCAGTATCTGCGCGGTCAGGTCAGCTACAGCCTGTTCTTCGTCGGAAAGTGTGAAGTCCATCAGCGGTCCGCCTTCGGGTAGCCCAGACCGAATTGGGAGATCAGGTCACGCTGCATTTCGTTGGTGCCACCGCCGAATGTGAGGATCACCGTTGATCGGTACTGCATCTCGAGGCGGGTCAGGTGGCCTGTCGATCCGTCGGCAATCGTGGCTTGAGGTCCGTACACCTCCATCAGCTTGCGATACGCCCGCGTGTAGAACTCCGTTCCGTACACCTTGACCCCGGAGGAGTCGGCGATGAATCCGGTGATCGTGTCCATATCGGGTTGTCTACCGTCGATCTTGGTTGCCACTGTCCAAGCCACCTGCCAGTTGGCGAGGCGCAGGTATTCGAGTCCTGCGGTGACCTCGGCGAGGTTGCGTTGCACCCAGGGCGCATCGATCAGCCGCGTGCCGTCGGCCAGCTTGGTGTTGCGGGCGTGGTCGATAGTCTCCTCGAGCGCTTTGGTGACCATGCCCGACGAGCAGATCGTGACCCGTTCACGGTTCAGTTGGCTGGTGATCAGTCCCCAGCCGCCGTTCTCTTCGCCTATCAGCGTGGAGGCCGGCACCCGCACGTCGTCGAAGAACGTGTGGTTGATGTTGTGAGACGACAGCAGGTCGAGCGGCTGAATTGAAAGACCCGGTGTGTCCATCGGAATGCAGAACAGTGAGATGCCCTTGTGCTTCTTGACTTCGGGGTTGGTGCGGGCGGCCAACCAGATGTAGTCGGCGTCTTCGGCCAGTGAAGTCCAGGTCTTCTGGCCGTTGATGACGTATTCGTCACCGTCTCGGACCGCCCGGGTGGTGAGCGACGCCAAGTCGGTTCCTGCATCGGGTTCGGAATATCCGATGCAGAAGGTGATCTCCCCTTTGGAGATCTTCGGCAGGAAGAACTGCTTCTGCTCCTCTGTCCCGAACTGCATCAGCGTCGGCCCGACCGTGTTGATCGTCAACATCGGTACAGGCGCCCCGGATGCGACAGACTCGTCGAACATCACGAACTGTTCGACCGCTGAGCAACCACGCCCGCCGTACTCGGTGGGCCACCCGACCGTGAGCCAACCATCGCGCCCCAGCCGACCAATGACTTCTCGATGAACAGGACCGCAGCCCGCCTCGGCTGCCAGCGCTGCTTTGACTTCCGGTGTCAGCAGTTCGCGGTAGTAGGCACGCAGCTCAGCCCGCAACTCCTCCTGTTTGGTGTCGTACCCGATATACATGGCTTCGTTCTAGCAACTCAACCGGCCGGCGGCACATCGAGACTTCCTGAATCACCGCCAACGAGACGCTACTCGAATCGGGTACCGGCCTCTTTGAGATAGTCGAGGAACCGGATCCCGGCATCCGCGGCCAGTTCACCGGGTTTGTACGTCACAGCATTCAGGGTGCCCGTGTACTTGAACGGGCCGTGCTTCTCGTAGATCTCCCAACTCACCGGAGAGCGACGGTCGATCCCAACGTCAATACCCTCAAACGGCGCTATTGCCATCAACGCCGGCAAGTCGAGCACTTCGGCCGCCTCATGTCCATCGCAGTGGATGCGAGCATTCCAACGCCACTGCGGTTGCCTGTCCATCGTCAGAACAATTTCTTCAGTCCCTGCGCGGAGTTCACCAGAGTCCACGACGGTCATATCGCCATAACCGTTGAAAGCAAGGAACAGCCGACCATCCTCCACATACATTGCATAACCGCCGCCTTGATCACCGTGGGCGAACAACATGCCTTCGTCACCTCGCCGATAGTCGAGATCCACCCGCACTTCGAAGGACCGGAAGTTGATGAGCTGCAGCGCCCGCCATCGCTCAAGCGTCGGCATTCCGGGGCGGAGCCGCACATCGGCGACGAACTCATCCTCCCAGGGCGGCTTCTGGATCATCTTGATGCTGTTGCCCTCATCGAGAGGGAAGACTTGATTGTCCCAAGCAGCCTGCTCGAAAGCATCCCGTAACTCAGTGAGCCGTTCAGGGTGTCGCGAAGACAGGTCGAGCGCTTCGGTCGGGTCTTCGGCCAGATTGTGGAGTTCCCAGGGGGCCTCTGAGAACGACCGTCGCGGGATCCTCAAAGAAACCGCCGACCAGCCGTCGCGGTACATGCCCCGGTGGCCGATCATCTCGTAGTACTGCTGACGATGCGTCGAATCGCTGGTGGGGTCTGACAATGACTCTACGAAACTCATCCCCGCTGGTTCAGGTACGGGTTGGCCCTGCTTGGTGCTCGGGACCTCCAGACCTGTCAACTCCGCCAGCGTCGGCAACAGATCGGTTATGTGTTGATACTGCGCGCGGATCTCGCCGTGGTGGTTCGCCCCGTCAGCCTCTGCGGGCGGACCTGACGAGCAGTCTGCGAGGCCGGCCGGCCAATGCACGATGAATGGAACCTGATGGCCGCCCTGGTGGGTGTTGATCTTGTACAGCCGGAAAGGCGTGTTGGAAGCCATCGCCCAGCCCATCGGGTAGTGCGGCAGCGTCTGCGGCCCGCCCATGAGATCCAGTCGCGTGTGGTCGAGCTCCACGTCTTCGAGGACGTCGTTGCCTGTCTGCACGAGCAGGGTCCGGAAGTACTGTGACGTTCCGTCCTGCTGCCCTTCACGCGACCCGCCGTTGTCGGAGGTGAACACGATGATCGTGTTGTCCCACTCGCCCATCGCCTGCAGGTGCTCACGGAGCCGTCCCACGCTCTGGTCAACGCTGTCGACCATGCCCGCGAAGATCTCCATGTAGCGCGCGAACGTCTCACGCTGCAGGTCGCTGAGCTCGTCCCAGGGGGTTACTGCGTGCTGCTCCTCAGTGTTTCGGGGAGGCAGGACGGTGTCCGGCGCTATGATCCCGAGTTCTTTCTGGCGGGCGAAGCGCTGCTCACGGATCCGGTCCCAGCCGGCGTCGTAGGCGCCCCGGTACTTGTCCATGTCTGCTTGTTTGGCCTGCAACGGGGCATGGACCGCGCCGTGGGCGTAGTACAGGAAGAACGGTTTGGTCGGATGCGAGGAGCGGACCTCGTCGATCATCTTGACGGCCTGGTCGGTGAGGTCGTCGGTGAAGTAGTAGTCGTCGGGGTACTGGTCGATGTTGATGTGATGGTTGTCTTCGTAGAGACGGTGGGGCTGATGGAAGTTGGTGAAGCCGTCGAGGATGCCGTAGTAGCGTTCGAAGCCCTTCTGCAGCGGCCAGGAGTTGCGGGGACCGGCCTCGCTGAGGCTGGAGTCCTTGCAGAGGTGCCACTTGCCGACCATCAGCGAGGCCCACCCGTGGTCTCGGAACAGTTCGGCCATGGTCACCGCATCGTCACGGATCTCGTGCGCGTAGCCCGGGAAGCCGGGGTCGCTGTGGGCTACGTGGCCCATGCCGGCCAGGTGGTGGTTGAGACCGGTCAGCATCGACGCCCGGGTCGGCGAGCACATCGGGTTGACGTGGAAGTTGGTGTAGCGCACCCCGCCGGCGGCCAGCGCGTCGAGTTCGGGCGTGTCGATCTCGGATCCGTAGCAGCCGAGGTCTGCGAAGCCGAGGTCGTCGGCGAGCATCACGATGATGTTGGGGGCGCCTTCGCGAGCGGTCGGACGCGGCGGCCAGGCAGGTTCGGACGTCGAGAAGATTCGGCCGACTCTTCCTTCGAACCCGGCGTAGGGCGCGGTCGAGTCCGGGGCTTGCGGAGTGGTCGGCACGTCAGGCTTTGAAGAACGCTGGGCTGGTCGCTTTGCGGGGTGTCTCCGCCAACGGTGTCGCCACCGCGGCGACCGACGGTCCGTGTTCGGCTCCGAGAGGCGCCAGCGCTTCGAGGTCGAACCCGTACACGCGGGCCGCGTTCTCGCTCAGCACCTTGCGCATGTCGGCCTCCTCCCAATGCGAGAACGACCGCTGCAGCGCTTCGAGCGAATAGGGGTAGGTGCCTTCGTGGTGGGGATAGTCGGAGCCCCACATGACTTTGTGGACTCCCAGAGTCCTGATCGCTTCAGCCTCGACCGGCGACGGGAACGACGCTCCGATCCAGACGTTGCGGTCGAAGTACTCGGTGGGTTTCATGGGGAGGACCACGTCGGCCGAGAAGCCGAGCTCTCCGACGCGGCCGGCGGAGATCTGCATGTGGTAGGCGTCCATGCGCCTCAGTTCGTCGATGGCCCAGGCCGTGCCCTGCTCGGTCATCACGTATTTGAGTCGGGGGAAGCGTTCGAACACGCCGCTCATGATCAGATGCGCCAGGTTGCGGTGGGCGAAGAACGGCACCTCCATCAAGAAGATCAGTCCCGAGGCGGGATCGCTGCCGTAGTCGGGTGTTCCGTTGCCGCCATGCTGGGTCATTACCAGGTCGAGGTCGGAGACCGCCGCCCACAGTCGATCCCAGTGCGGTGACCAGAGCCCCGGCAGGTCGACGTCGGGTGCGACATGGGGCATCATGAAGCTGCGGAATCCCTCCGCTGCGGCCCATTCGAGGGTGCTGACCGCGTCATCTATGTCTTCGAGGAAGATCTGCGGCAGGCCGCAGCGCTGCTTCGGGTAGAGATCGCACCAGTCTTTGAGCCAACGGTTGTGGGCATCGATACCGGCCCGGCGACGTTCGTATTCCTCCCTGTTGCGCGGCGGGTAGGCGATCAGCATCCCGGTCGGGTAGAACGGCGGCACGGTGTTCGGGAAGGTGATCTCCGCGACGATTCCGTCTGCGTACTGTTCGCTGAGCCGCCGTTCGTTGTCCCAGTTCCGGGTGCGGCTGTCGTCCTGGAGGTCCCGGTAGGGGTTGGAGTAGGCCCCCCGCCATTCGGCGAAAGGCTCTTGCCATTCTTTGGCGAGATACTTCTCATAGGCCGCCATGTTGCCGCCTGCATGGCTGTCCGCCGAGATGATCGTGTAGTTGTCGCTCATAGCTGTCACCTTAGGGGCAAGCCACAGGTCAGGGAATTCTCGGCGCGGGTTATTCGTCTGTTGGAGAGCTCGTGCAATACGCGGACTGTCAAACGTCACGCAGGTGGACGGCCCGGCTGGACAACCCCACCATGACACCCCCGACAATGTTGCCCGAAGTGACGGGAATTCTGCGCGGATTGGAATAGCATGCCGTGATCTGGCCCGCCGAATTGTCTGGTCATGGATTGGGTGTCAGGCAGATCTGCGACATGACCACAGCCGAAGACGCGGCGAACGCCCACACCGCGCGTGACCTCAAGACCGACATAGACGACGAGACCGCGAAGGTACTGATCACCCGCGGTAGAGCGGCCTCGCGTGCCGACAATACCCGAAAGACCTACGACATCGGATGGAACAACTTGGCCCAGTGGGCCTCCGCCAACGGCGTGTCAGCATTGCCTGCCGACCCCATGGACCTGGTGAAATGGCTCGCAGCTCTGATAATTCAAGGGAAGAAACCGGCCACCGTACGCACGTACCTCGCGGCTGTAGCCGAACGACACAGCCCGCGTCCCGAACCCAACCCGGCCCACGATCCCATCGTCCGCGAATTGCTGGCCGGAATGAACCGAACTTGCGCTGCAGAAGGGTGCACAGCCCAACAAGCGGACCCCTTGCGATGGAGCGACATCGAACGCATCATCGACACGGCCCACCTCCCCAGACACAACCGACCCGGTGGGGGCGTCGAGACCACCGAGCAAGCCGCACAGCGCTCCCGAGTCGACATTGCCATGATCGCCCTCGCCCATGACGCCGCCCTGCGCTGCGGTGAACTTCTGGCACTCCGTTGGATGGACATAGAAGCACCGCAAGCGAACGGGCTCCACGTTGTAAGGATCCGCCGGTCCAAGACTGACCAGACTGGGCGAGGGGCGGTTGCGCCGATCTCCGATTTCACTGCCCAGGCAATCGCCCGCATCAGGCCCGACGACGCCGACCCCCAAGACCGGATCTTCGACATCTCCGCCAGCACCGTCACCCGCCGGATGAAAGCGGCAGCGAAAGCCGCCGGCCTCGACCCCACCAACATCACCAGCCATTCAACGCGCGTGGGCATGGCTCAAGACCTCGCCGCCTACGGCATCAACATGGCCGGTCTCATGCAGGCAGGCCGCTGGAAGTCCGCCGCGACCGTCCTCCGTTACACCGAACACCTCTTCGCGTCCGACACTCCAGTGGGCCAATACCTCAAGACCCGCCGCCACCAGACCCCTGCCCGATAACCGTCCACATGACCGAAAACCTGTCAAATTCATGTCGGGTCCCCGTCATCGGCACGCCGGTCGACCCAACCGGAAGTGCAACTGCAACGACACAGGTCGGCACAGGTCGTGGCCTTAGCCTGAATCCACCGATAGAGCTTGCCCACCCCCACCGGCTTGGTGAGAGGCAGGATCCTGACCCGCGGAACCACATAGCGGGTTACGGTCTTCATGATCTCGGTCCGGTCCGTGACCGTCTCGGTGATCTCTCACGAGTCTCAGTCACCATACGCAGCTGATACACACCGTCATGAGCCGACACCAGCACCCGAGGCGAACACCGCGACGACAATCGCCACAACCGAGCTACGCAACATCAGTATGCCTCTGCTTTAGGCGATGCACCCACAAAAATATGGGCGTCAGGACGCACACATTAGCCAAAGCGCGCGCCTCTGCCGGCGGCACCCAAATACCGATCACTTGCGGGAGAAACCACAAGGCTGGCGCGCCAAGAACAAGGAATACCAGAACAATGAGCAGCGCCTCGCGCATGCGGGGCTTCACCACTTTGGCCTTAGTCGGGGTCTCTGTGGCGTCGGTCATGGTGTGTCTCCTATCAGCGGTGTGTCTCCTATCAGCAGTAGGCATGTCCAGCAAACATAGCATCACACGATCGGCCCCGTGCCCACCAGGCCCCCCACACACCCGGGCACGGATCGCTTCGGCGCGGCGCAGGGGGCCGGTAGGACCGGACCCTCAGGGCCACCGACGACACAGCACCATGTAAAGGCGCGGGGCAGTCCAGTACACCCACGGCACACAGTTCGGGAAGGTCCGACTGTGGGCAAGAGCCGCGTCCTGCACGCGGAAGCCCCTGAACCAGTATTTGGATCTGTCATAGGCGGGCAGACTGTAAACCGAAGGGAACGTCGCAGGAGGGTCAGGGTCCACCACTACAGGCGCAGGCGGCACCGTCGTCGTGGTGGTTGTTGGCGGCACCGTCGTGGTAGTCGGTGGTACCGCCGACTTCGTTGTGGTCTTGCTAAAGAACTTGGCGCAAATCTTGTTCAACGTGTAAATGATGCCCGAGACCGTTGTGACGGCGAGCAGCGACGCGGCCAGCGACGCCCCTCCCGACGGTACAGCAAAAGAGATGCCCACAGCAGCGGCGACACCCAACCCGACAGCCAGCGCTGCTTCCCGTTCGGCAGATGGCAGCGCACAGTACTTGTCCAATGCGAAGACAGCTCCGGACACAATGAGCAGACCGGCGGCTACCTGAGCCTCAATGGCGGTCTTGACCACGTCTGTGATCTCTCTGCCTACAGCCTTGCTCAGATCAACCCAGGGGATCGACTTCACAAGCTTGATCTTGGCCTCGATGTCTTTGATCTTGGCCTCGACTTCTTCGATCTTGGCCTCAATCACAGCACGGGTGACGTCTGAGCCGACCTTGATCCCGTCCTCGACGAACTTGATCCCCTCCACGACCTCTTTGATTCCATCCTCGATCACGTCCGCGGAGATGTCTTTGGCATCGTCTTTGATGCCGTTGATCGTCGACGCTGCACCTTTGATTCTAGTCTTGATCCCGCTGACGAAGGCACCCCACGGTATGGTCTTCGTTGTCGGTAGTTGCGGCGGCACAGGTTTGTGGCAGCCGGTGTGGGAGTCTGCCTCTTGCCATTCAGCTTCGACCACCTCGGTCGTGGGGACACCCCCGGGCAGTTTGCCGATTTCGTAGAACGCCCAGTTGTTGCCGGTTCTGTAGGCCCACATACGCGGCAGCGGTTTCATGTACTGACCCTCAGGGCAGGTGTGCTCGGTCGGGTTGTGGGTGTGGGTGCCGTTCTCGGGGTTGGGGTCAGTGTAGGTGACGGTCTCGAATTTGCCGGTGCCGACCTGACGGGTCACGGTCTCGAACCTGCCGGTGCCGACCTGTCGGGTGATGGTTTCGTATTTGCCGGTGCCGACCTGTCGGGTCACGTAGTTGTAGCGCCCGGTGCCGACTTCGACTGTTTCGGTCTTGTAGTTGAACGCCGCCACCGGCTTGGTGAACGGCAGGATCCTGACCCGCGGGACCGCATAGCGGGTCTCGTAGTTGTAGACCGGCACACTCTTGGTTGTGAACCCCGCTGGAACCTGTTTGTACCGGCATCCATGAGGCGGAACGCAGGTACCAGGAATCTTCACGCCCTTGTACACAGGCGTGTACACGACCTTGCTGAACGGAGCCACCCGTTTCCGGTAGGTCAGATAGTTGAACACGGGCACGTCCCTGCTGAACGGCGCCACCCGAACCGGCGGGGTCACATAGCGGGTCACGGTCTTGGTGACCTCGGTCCGGTCCGTGACCGTCTCGGTGATCTCACGAGTCTCAGTCACCGTCTCCATAATCTCACGAGTCTCAGTGACCGTCCTGGTGATCTCCACCTGCTTGACAGCGCCAGACCTAGCCGGTTTCACCTACACTGATCTCGCGCCCGAGAAATCCGTTGACCGGTCGCCGCTTTCTGTGCAGGCAAACCCACCAATCGACGGTCCCGTCGGGTGCGGACCGACGCCAAGACCAACAAAAGACTTGACACCAACCCCGGGCTTACGCTATGAATAACGACAGTTATTCGTCATGTAGATGATATCAACATATGTTTTAGGAGTTGCTGACAAGTTCTGTGCAGACTGAAACAGCATGCAAACACCCGACCACGCTCAAGCGAAGCGATGGGCTGCCCTTGAGAGGTTCAATTCAAAGTCCGACCCTGGATGCTTCGGAGCGGCGTACCAGTCACGTTGTGTCCGAACGCTCACCGGGTGAATCGGACCGCATCACGTATGGTCGGTCAGGCGGGATCGCTGTTGGGCGAGGGTTTGGCCAGCGGCCCAGTTGTGGGCCTCCAGGGCCTGGAGGATGCCTACGAGATCGACATGGCCGGTCTCATGCAGGCAGGCCGCTGAAAGTCCGCCGCGACCGTCCTCCGGTACACCGAACACCTCTCCGCGTCCGAAACCCCCGCAGGCCAACACCTCAAGGCCCATCACTACCAGACCCCTGCCCGATAGCCGTCACATGATTCGACAAACCCGTTCAATGCCCGTCAGAGTAGCCGCGGGGAGAGAACTGCTCGCAACCACCGATGGAGGCCGCCGAGTGCCCTCCTTGGTGTGACCCCAGAATCTTCTAACAAACCTGATTCTCCCACACCAGAAGGGCATCTCGCGACAACAACCACCCACACACAGACCCCACTACTGAAATATCCGGGCTAATCTGCCACCATGACCGACCGAAGCAAGACACCAACGGCCACAGACGCCGCGGCGAGCGGGGCCACCGCTGAGGGCTGGCGGCGCTGGTTGCACGCCAACCGTGTGCGTCACTGGCTGCTATTCCTGTGCATAGGGGCAATCGCGGTCATGTCGTTTGGACAGATCCTTGAGGCGCTCGACCCGTGGTTGCCCGGTAGTCGGCTTATGGCCAGCTACACAGTGAGAGGCGTCTTCGTGGTTGGGGTTCTTATCTGGTTGGGCCGAGTCCAAAAGGTGAGGCACTTGGACTCTTACAGTGAAGTCTCGTGAGCGGTCAGAGTTCGTTGGTTGTGGTGGCGTTGGTCGGGTCTGTGTTGGTTCCGGCTGTGGGGTCGGCGCGGTTCTCCCCCGCGGCGACTCTGATGCGTATTGAACGGGCTTGTCGAATCGTGCGACGGACGCTCAATCAAGCTCGGCTGCAGTGACCCTGACGGGGACCCGTTTGTGAGTCCAAGTGTTATGGGTGTTCGGTTGTCGGGTTTGTTTGGTTGGTAGCGTTAGCGGCGGGGGTCTGGTGGTGTTGGGTCTTTAGGTATTGGCCTGCGGGGGTTTCGGAGGCGGAGAGGTGTTCGGTGTAACGGAGGACGGTCGCGACGGACTTCCACCGTCCTGCCTGCATGAGACCGGCCATGTTGATGCCGTAGGCGGCGAGGTCCTGAGCCAAGCCCACGCGCGTTGAATGGCTGGTGATGTTGGTGGGGTCGAGGCCGGCGGCTTTCGCTGCCGCTTTCATCCGGCGAGTGACGGTGCTGGCGGAAATATTGAAGATCCGGTCTTGCGGGTCCGCATCGTCGGGCCTGATACGGGCGATTGCCTGGGCGGTGAAATCAGAAATCGGCACCACCGCGCCTCGCCCAGTTTGGTCGGTCTTGGACCGGCGGATTCGTACAATGTGGAGCCCGTTCGCTACTGGTGCTTCTAGGTCCATCCAACGGAGCGCAAGCAGTTCACTGCAGCGCAGGGCGGCGTCACTACGAGAACCAGAAGGTCCGGGTAGCGCCGTTCAGCGAGGCGAGGACGATCCCGGTGTACAACTACCGGACCGTGAAAAGCGGTTGCCGGCCGCCGCGTGGATGCGTCTACACCCGGGTTCGGGTAGCGCCGTTCTCCACGACCGTGCAGGTGGACGTGTTCAACTACCAGACCCGCAAGGTCCGGGTAGCGCCGTTCACCAAAACCGGGCAGGTCCCGTTGTTCAACTATCAGACGCGTCAGGTGCGGGTCGCGCCGACCCACAAGACCGAGACGGTGGACGTGTTCAACTACGAAAACCGCCGTGTCCGGGTCGCTCCGTTCACCAAGACTGTCACCGTCAACGTAGAGAACTACGAAAACAAGAAGGTCCGGGTCGCGCCGTTCACCAAAACCGTCACCCAACACGACCCCACACAACACACCTGCCCGAACGGCCAACACATGAAACCGTTCCCGAACGTGTGGGTTCACATGGTTAGTGGAGACGTGACATTCGATCCAGAGGTGGCGTCCGAAAGCTGGAGCTATGTTCAACAGACCGAGTGGGTCGAGATGGACTCACACGCTGGCTGCCACAAGCCGAGGTACCCGCAAACCGAAAGAGTCCCGATACCTTGGGGCAGAATCGGAAACGCAATCAAGAACGCTGTTAGTGCCGCGGTGAACACTGTGGAGGGTGTAGGCATTGCCGCGGTTGAAACCTACGTTACGTTACCCGTTGCCCCACCCCCTTCTTACCAGAGCCTTTACCTAGCGTTGTGTTGGGAACACTCGGCGCTAGCGCGAGACTTGGCGGCATGGGGCCTCGCCGGACAACTGGTGACAGCGGCGGCCAAGAGGTTGGGCCTAGCGGTCATTGTGACAAACTATGGGGTAGCTCCTCATGCTTGCCCGCGTTTGCCTGACCCGTTCGAGAACGACGAGCAGACGACCACTACCACCACGACGACTACGACGCTTCCGCCGACCGCTGCAAGGTTCCTGTGGTGACCCGACTTCCTTGGCATGACCCGGAACAAAACCCAGAGGTACTTCCGGACTCTGGAGCATGCCCAGACCAGTGCTCCACGATGCGACCCGTGGGTGTATCGGGACTCCGGGTCTGGTTGGTTCGTGGTGTTGCGTTAGCGCTAGGGCGGCCCGGCGCCGTCATCAAATGGCCCGATCGTCTGGCGCGCCATGGGGCTGGCCCGGCGAGTCGCTCGGCATGATCGGCGACCTATGGGCAGCCTCAGAGCCCTACCGACGACCGGACGAACGTCACTCAACCTGCATGCTATCTTGATCTGCATGCTATCATGTGCCACCAAGCAAGGCGAGACCAATTGACCGCACAACCAAAAACCACCCAGACCGCAGGCGAGCGCGTCGTTGTCGAGCATTCGAGCGCGGACATCAACGCGTCTAACTGTGTGTTCTGGGTGGCGCTTCTCGCCGGGTTCCTTCTGTGGTTCTGCCTAGCCGATGTACTTCTCGCTTCGTGGCTTACGTCTGTGGGAATGCCCGCCTATGTTGGCGAGTTGGTGAACGGGGTTGTGGCGTGTGGGGTTCTGCTCGCTGCTCTCGCTCTGTCGTCGCGTTTCGACCGCCGGTAGCTGAGTCTCGCTAAAGGGGCTTAGCCGTGGCTTGACCTCGGTTCCGTGGGCCTTGATTGTGTGGGATGGTCTGCTTGGCGGTGATAGACATCCCGATGGCTAGCTGCGTACCGTGTCCAACAGGCACCACCCACCGTAGTCTCCCAGCGCAGGCAGCGCTGCCCGCCGGAGCGAAGTTCCCCTCACCCGGGACAACCTCAGCCGCGTCGAGTACGCCATCCTCGATACGTCGACTGGCTACAACCACCGGCACCTACACCGCCAAATCACCGACACCCGCAGACACACCACCCCGGTCGCACAGGTGCGGTTCGGTGTAACGTCGAGACCCGCACCACCGCCCCGCCAACGACGACAACGACTGAGCCACACCAAACCAGTACCACGAGCACGGGTGCCGTCAGGTTCAGTGCGACTGAAGGACTCGGTGACAGCTTCTGTCCGTACATGGGCAACGGGGGTTACGACGTACTGCACGACGAGATCGAGATTGACGTCAACCCAGTAGACGACACAATCCAGGCGCTCACCACGTTCGCTACGCAAGCCACCGAGGAACTCCCAGATAGGACTCCGCCAAGGGAGCGCCGCTGGGTGGCGAGACGGTCCCAATGCGTAACACCGACAAACCCCCGACACGTTGTGCAAAACTATGATTAAGAATCATACAAAATTGGGGTTAACGACCATGCAAATTTGGGGTTAGAAGGTAGGGTCGCCACTGTGAGGCATGTACAGCGACATATCGGTTCCAAGATCTGGGAGGCACTGGACGCCTTTCGCGTGGTGGTCATTGAACGAGCAGACGGTGCGGTGGTTGCCCTTGAGGCAAAGGGGCTCTCCGCGTTTCAGGTCGGAGTGAGGGTGTTGAGGAGGGCCCAGTTGGGTTTGCTGGCGTAGAGGAGTGCTCGGATCCGGTAGTTGGTGAACCCGAACGCGGCGCGTTTGACGCGTTAGGCTAGATTGTTGGCGGACTCGGTAGCTGCGTTGGTAACTCTCGCGGCGTGCCAGTTCGAGATCTGTGTATGCCAGCGCCACAGGGTGCGGCCCAGCCGGTTGATCTCTGGTGCCAGGCTGAGGTGATTCACCCTGGGTTTTGCGCAGGCTCCAAGGATTGGAGCAAGCATGGGAGCCATGGACACACAAGCGAGGGCGGCGGGGACGTCTCGTCGGTATTCGGCTGAGCAGAAAAAGCACGCGGTGCGGATGGTATTCGCGCTGCGTGAGGAGCTGGGCACCTCGTCGGGCACGGTCGCGCGTGTAGCGCGTCAGTTGGGTTATGGCGAGGAGTCGTTGCGCCGCTGGGTGGCTCAAGCCGAGATCGACGCCGGGTCGCGGGCACCGGTGTCGACCGCTGAGAGCGAGGAGCTCAAGAGGTTGCGTCAACAGAACCGTGAGCTGCGGCGGGCGAACGAGATTTTGCAGCGTGCAGCGGTTTTTTTCGGGGCGGAACTCGACCGCCGACAGCGATGACCGTGCAGTTCATCGACGACAACCGCGAAGAGTTCGGGGTCGAGCCCGTCTGTGCAGCGTTGCAGGTGGCCTCTTGCACGTATTGGACTGCGAAGCGTCGTCCACCGTCGGCGCGTGCTGTGCGCGACGCTGAGCTGATGCCGTTGCTGTTGGTGTTGGTGTTGTGGCAGGCCAACTACTCGGTGTATGGGGCGCGTAAGTTGTGGATCGCTGCTCGACGCTCCGGCTATGACATCGGCCGCGACCAGGTTGCCCGGCTGATGCGCCAGTTGGGGATCCGCGGCGTTCAACGAACAAAGAAGGTGAACACCACCCGCTCTGACCCCAAAGCCGCACGGTCCGGCGACCTTGTCGAGCGGGCCTTCACCGCTGAGCGCCCGAACCGGCTGCGGGTCGCCGATCTGACCCACGTGGCCACCTGGTCCGGTGTCGCCTATGTGTGTTTCATCACCGACGCACACAGTCGCCGCATCGTGGGCTGGCGGGTCGCGTCGAACATGGCAACCCAGATGCTGCTCGACGCGTCGGGTGATGGCCCGCCAGAACCGAGGGACCCGCCTCGAGGGACTCGTCGCGCACACCGACGCCGGCAGCCAGTTCACCAGCATCCGCTACAGCGAACGCCTTAACGAACTCGGCGCGGTGCCTTCTATCGGATCTGTCGGGGACTGCCTGTTAACCGGCCAATCAGGTCTGGTGCTGGCAACATAAATTTCTGTTGGGGCTGGGCAACACGCAGCCAAGCCCGCCGCCAGTGCCAACGCAACCACCTCGCGCAAACGCACAGCGTCCAGATTCCGACGTTTCAAGCACTACCGGATCCGTGTCCTGCTGTACGCCGGCAAACCCAACTGGCGCTGCTCGACACCCTCACTCCGACCTGAAACGCGAGGAGCCATTAATCCGGGAGTCAGTAGCGCGGACATGACGGAAAGAGACAGAAGCACCCCAATACAGCAGATACACACAAGCGAACGCAAGAATCCAAGCATATTCAGATACCCACGACCAACTCGAAACAGTGAACATTTTCGTGAGAAGATACCAGAGTATGATCCCCAAGTAGGGCAGCGCTCTCAACGTCCGGTTGCTCACACCGTCATCGTGTTCGCTGGGTGGCACCACGGCGGTTCGTGGTTCTTTGTTCATCTCGTTAGGTTCCTTCGCTGGCCCCGGCATCTCGACTCCGATGTTTCTCGCGATCGTAACATGAGTCGGCCTGTCCTTGCTGCGCGGCGCGAATCGGCCGGGCAAGTTTCGTGCTGAGGTTCCCCCCTGATCGTGGAGACATGCTCTATAAGGAGGAGCTGTGTCTAGTGTACGGAGAAGCTTTGACCGGGAGTGGGGGGGGCTGTGCGGATTGTTCGGGAGACCGGCCGGTCTGTGGCCCAGGTCGCCCGGGATCTTGGTGTGAACGAGGGCACGCTGGGTAACTGGGTGCACCGCGACGCAGCCGAACGCGCCGGCGGGTTGTGCGCCGATGACGCGTCGATCTGGTGCGGTTGCGCAAAGAGAACGCGACTTTGCCGATGGAGCGTGATGTGCTCAAAGGTTCCGTGGTCGGTTGGGTCAACGAGGCCACTCGATGACATCTGAGATGGCTGGGTTCATCGATTCCCAAAGGACCGGCCATGGTGTGTCATGCGGTCGCTTGCAGAGCGCTCGGCGTTGCGCCCTCAACGTTTTATGAGCATTTGGACCGCCCGCTGACTCCTCGGCAGCAGCGCCGAGGGTCAGTGGACGTCAAGGCGAAACAGGCGACTCTCCACGATTAGGAGGGAAGTTCAGGCCGCTAGTCGTCACGTCGGTAGCGCCGTCGACGGTGGCCGTATCCATCTGGGACGTGTCCATCTGCTGGTCTTCCCTTTTGATTGGAGCGCCGCTCATGAGCGACCAACGGCAGGAACACACAAGCAAAAGCAAGAGTGCCACTTTCCGTTTCCGGCACACCTGCGAACTCAAAGAAAACGAATGTCAATAAGTACGCGCTGGGCAAGGCCAGACATAAAAGGATCTTCGCGCGACGTGAGCGGGCTTTCCAGGCAAAAAACAGCAGAACCGTAATGGCGAGAGTGCCACTTCTCGCCTGTGGCACACCGACGAACTCCAATGCCCTGTAGGCCAAAAAGGCACCTGCGGGCAGGACCAACCACAGGACGGACCTTGTCCCATCTCCTTGTGCGTCACCCAACCGTCGGCCTTTCTCGCCGGTCTCCGACGCGGATGGATGCGTGTCCATGCGGCTTTTCCTCCACAGTTTCGCCACACCGTACCAGGTCCGGGGTGATCTATCCATTACAGAGTCGGCGCTGCCAAGCCCTTCCCCGAGGCCTGCGAAACCCGCGCACGATGGCTCTCGACATGGCGAACCCCAGCGCCTAACACATTATTATCCGAGACAGTGGCGTTCGAACCCCGCCCCGAGAAATACCGACACTGGTTTCGAGGATCGCACTGGCACGGTACAAACGCACGAACCTCTCGCTCCATTCCATTGGCCCGCGAATGAGGACGTTGACGAGGACGCCCACGATTGCCCGGCTGGTCAACGATACCCACGTCAGCGCACCGTCGTAGTTGTGGTCGTAGTCATGGTGGTGGTCTCGTCCTCTTCTTCCGCTGCGCTGGTGCCGCTAGTCGCAGCGATCGCATGCGCCGTCGCCTTGCGGTACCGCTCCGCGGCATCTTTCGCATCACCCCGATCCGAAGCAGCAGCAGCTTGCTTGAACGCATCAATCACGTCGTTGTCGTGCACAGCATCAGCAACCATGTGCTCCGCCGCGTGGGCTACAGCCGCCGCAGCAGCCCGGCTCGCCGGGCTGGCAAAGTGAAAGACAGCGGTGACGCACCAAAAACCACGAGGACACTGGCGTACGGCCACCGAACGACCACCCCAGCCCGATCATGGAAGCAGCAAGCGTGCCTCCTCGGTGGAGTATCGCCCACCACTTTCCGCTGAAATGGTAATTTTCCCACCTTTCGAGGATGTCTTCGGCTGCCTCTCGGTCGCTGCGGTGGCTGGTGTCTCTGGGTTCATGCCTAGCATCGGTATCTATCTCGGGTGGTTGTGGTGAGCGGAAATTGGTTCTCGATGGTCTGCCCCTCGGGCCGACAACTAGAAGCGCCCGAACCGCCTCGCCGTTCGATGAGCTTGGGAACGACCCAATAGAACATCACGGTCACGGGGACCACGAGGATGAGGCCCGCCACCAGCTGAGCCTCATTGAGGTCACCAGGTAGCCACGTATCAAACGCACGGAGGAGCCGACCATACAGCACAGACAAAACCACCAGAATGGGCACGAAAAGCAACCAGCGCCACCAACCCCAAGCGCGGGCTAACTTCCCCTCGGCGGTTGCGCCACCAGCCGTCATGTCTGCGGCCGTTGGTGTGTTGGTTCTGTCGGTCATGGTGGCACGCTCATTTGTGACGACTAGTGGTAACCAAAGATAGATTAGCACACTACCGAGACACTGTAACCGTCGTCGAGCCCCGTCGGTGGCAGGCACGCTCCCGACCGTGGCACGGTGGATCGACGTGAGCCAAGGTCCTGGCCCAGCACGCACCCGCGACAGCGTACACAGAGCACTCCGCCACCGCCGAGGCCTTACGCAGTCTCTCAGCGGAGTTGCTGGCCGTACTGGTCGGACTCGGCGTCAGAATGGGTCAACCGCGTGCTCACAGAACAAGTAGTCGGCGACTGCAAGCGACACCAATACCCCAGAAAAGGCAGCGGCTTTCCGGAGTTTCTTCAGGGTCGCAGCACTCTCGGCCGTTGCCGTAGCTAAGCGTCTGGATACCTCAATCTCAGCAAGCCGGCTCGCCAATTCCCCTTCGGGGACGCACACCAGAAAGTAGACCGTCCTGTAATTGGTGGGGCTAACAACCAGGGCGTAGGTGCTCGCGCGGTCAATCACAAAATCGGGCGCAGTAACAAGAACAGCTTCAGCAGCGTCCTTGATTGCGTTTCCTATATTGGCCCAAGGTATGCGGATTGGTTCGATCGGATTGGTCCCTGACGGAGGCAATGGCTTGCTACAACCAGTGTGGGAGTCCACCTCTTCCCACGCTTCAACAGGAACAGTCCTGACAGTGCCGTATAACCCCAAGGTGGCAGTCTCCTGTTCGGTGAACTCGTAGCTAGTGGGACTGGTTCTGTAGGCCCGCAACGGCGGAAATGGGGCCATGTGCTGACCCGCTGGGCAGGTGTGTTGTGTGGGGTCGTGTCGGGTGACGGTCTTGGTGACGGTTTTGGTGAACGGCGCGACCCGGACCTTCTTGTTTTCGTAGTTCTCTACGTCGACGGTGACAGTCTTGGTGAACGGCGCTACCCGCACACGGCGGGTTTCGTAGTTGAACAGGTCCATCCGCACGGTGGAGGTGAACGGCGCGACCCGGACACGGCGGTTTTCGTAGTTGAACACGTCCACCGTCTCGGTCTTGTGGGTCGGCGCGACCCGCACCTGACGCGTCTGGTAGTTGAACAACGGGACCTGCCCGGTTTTGGTGAACGGCGCTACCCGGACCTTGCGGGTCTGGTAGTTGTACACGTCCACCTGCACGGTGGAGGTGAACGGCGCGACCCGAACCCGGGTGTAGACGCATCCACGCGGCGGACGGCAACCGCTTTTCACGGTCCGGTAGTTGTACACCGGGATCGCCCTCGCCTCGCTGAACGGCGCTACCCGGACCCTCTGGTTCTCGTAGTTGAACACCGCGACGCGGCCCGGCCCGGAGAACGGCGCGACCCGCACCCGACGGGCCTCATAGAAATACACCTGCGACGTGACAGTCTTGGTGAACGGCGCGACCCGCACCCGACGGGTCTGATAGTTGAACACGTCTATCGTTTTGGTCTCAGAGAACGGCGCCACCCGCACTTGCTGGTCCTCATAGTTGTACACGTCCACCGTCGTCGTCTCAGAGAACGGCGCCACCTGAACCCGGCGGGTCTGGTAGTTGTACACGTCCACTTCCTCTGTGGTTGTGACATCTTCAGGATCATGAGCCGACACGGCCACCGGCACCAACACCGTGGCGAACACTGCCGCGCAGACAGCCACAGTCAACGAACAACGAACCGCGGCCAACGTCCCCCAGACGCCGGTTCGTATGCGATTACCGGCTCCTGATCGCGGGGAGCCGCCTTCTGCAGCGCGGGATCGGCGAAACGCTTCGGGGGCATCGGGTTGGTGCGTCATTTGACTCTCCGGTTCTACGTAACGACTAATTGCCGTTATCTGCCACATAGACCCCCGACCAGCGACACGCGAAAGCTCGAGGCGCCCAACCACAACAACCCTGGCAGGGCTTAGAAACCGGCGAGGATCCGCAGCCAGCCGGACCATCGCCGGCAGTCACCGACAGCCGCTGGTCCGGCCACTGCGCGGCAGTAGCCGACAGTGGACGGTCCGAGCCGAATCCATCCACAATGATTTCACGCACAACAAATCCGACAGCCGGCTCAGCTGCTGTCTGTGCAGGTAAACCACACATTCAACCACCAACTCCGGGCACGAATCGATAATCAAGACCAACAAAGACTTGACAACAGCCCCGGACCTACATTACGAATAACGGCAATTATTCGTTATGTAGGTATCACCAACATAATTCTTGGGTGTTGCCGATAAGTTCTGCGCAGACTGAAACAGCATGCAATAACCTGACCACACTGAATCGCCCGGATATTGGGTGTCACGAATCGGATGGAACACTGGACCCAGTGGGCCTCCGACAACGGCGAAGACCCAGCACCACCAGACCCCTAACCGATAACCGTCACATGATCGACCACATGATCTACAAAGCCGGTTCAATGCCCGTCTGCAAATCGGTGTTGGGGTTGCCGCGGCCAGAAAGTGTGGCACAATAGTGGCCATGTCGACTGAGTCGCTGCGGACCGTGCGGGATCGTTTCTCTGATTTCGTTGAACGGGTGAATTGCCAGCATGAACGCATCGTGATTACCCGAAACGGAACGCCCGCGGCCGTGCTCCTGAGTCCTGAGGACCTTGAGTCGCTTGAGGAAACACTAGCGATCCTGACCGACCCCGGCGCCCTTGAAGCGATCGCCCAGGCCGAGCGAGAGGTCGCCGAAGGCGACGCAGTTCATGGCGTTGAAGCCCTCAGAGCACTGCGGCCAGGGTGAATGCACCACGATATGGACTGACGGTCGCGCGCTCCGCAGCAACTGCCATCGCCGAGCAACTCCCAGAATCCGTTGCGTCAGCCGTCATCGAGTTGATCGCGGGTCCTCTCGTTGATGCGCCTCGCAGAGTTGGAACACCGCTACACGGCGACCTCAACGGACTCTGGGCCGCTCGCCGTGGCACGTTTCGAGTCGTGTTCCGCATCGACGATGAGAAGCACGAAGTCGTGGTGTTGCGTGTCGCTCACCGTCGACACGCCTACCGACCCTTGAGTGATTCCTGACGAGTTACGTCCTCAGCGTGCCTCTACCGCTGTTCTGACGGGCACGTCGGCGATCACTCGATTTCGGTCAGTCGGGTTCGCTGTTGGGCAAGGGTTCGGCCGGCGGCCCAGTGGTTGGCCTCCAGGGCCTTGAGGATGCCTACGAGGTTGCGGTCTCGGATGCGTTCCAGTTCTCGGGGTGTGTACTGGCCGGATTGGGAGTCGGACTGGGCAACCAGAGTGTCGACTAATTCGTCGCTGAAGTCGGGCACATCTGTCAACTTGCTCCATGGAAGCGCCAGGGTCGGGCCGAACTGGCGGATGAAGTGGGCGAAGCCGCCCTCTCCCCCGGCGGCCCGGTACGTCTCGAAGAGTCCCATCTGAGCCCAGCGCAGCCCGAAACCGTAGCGGATCGCGTCGTCGATCTCTTCGGTGGTGGCGACACCGTCGTTGATGAGCCACAACGCCTCGCGCCATACCGCTTCAAGCAGGCGGTCCGCAATGAAGGCGTCGATCTCGACACGAACATGCAACGGCTTCATGGAGACCGACGAATACGTCCCCATGGCAGCAGCGACCGCTGACTCGGCGGTCTGTTCTCCGCCACAGACCTCAACGAGGGGCAGCAGGTACACAGGATTGAACGGATGGCCGACAAGCAACCGCTCCGGGTGGGCCAGCGAGGCTTGGAGATCGCTGGGCCTGATCCCCGACGTCGAAGACGCAACAACCACCTCGGCCGGGGCGTGACGGTCGATCTCCTCGAGAATGCCCCGCTTGACATCAAGGTTCTCCGGGGCGCTCTCCTGCACATGCCCCGCGGCCCCGACCGCTTCGGCTATCGAGTCGACGACGGTCACGGTGCCCTCTCTCGGGGCCGGCAGTTCAAGCGCGCTCCAGGCGGCCCGGGCGTTGGCGAACACTTCGTCGATGATCCGCTCGGTCTCGGGGTTGGGATCGAACACCGACACGTTGACCCCGTGCAGGACGAACCGAGCTGCCCAAGCAGAACCGATCACGCCGGCGCCGACAACGGCTGCTGTCTGTATTGAAGCCACCAAGATTGATCTCCTCAACTTCGGACTGATCGGACCGACAAGGGCCTTCGGACTGATCAGGTTCGCTTGGTCAGACCGAGCATGTCGCGGACCTCGGCGGGGCCCATGACATCGATATTGAGGCAGTCGAGGATCGCCACGGCACGGTCGACGAGCATCCCGTTGGTGGCCAGTACGCCCTTCTCGAGATACAGGTTGTCCTCGAGGCCTACACGAACGTTGCCTCCCACCAGCACCGCGGCAGCCACATATTCAAGTTGCCTGCGCCCGATCGAGAAGGTGGAGAACGTCCAATGGTCGGGGGTGTTGTTGACCATCGCCATCAGGGTGTTCATGTCGTCGGGTGCGCCCCACGGAACACCCATGCACAACTGCGCCACGATCGGGGGTTTCAGCAGGCCGCGGGCCTCCATCCGCTTGGCGTACCAGAGATGGCCGGTGTCGAAACACTCGAGTTCAGGCACCACGTCGATCTCCGCGAACTGGCGGGCGATCTCGTCGAGCTGCGAGGTGGAGTTGGTCATGATGTAGTCGCCCTCCCCGAAGTTCATGGTCCCCATGTCGATCGTGGCGATCTCGGGCATGCACTCACGCACGTGGGCCATCCGTTCGGTGGCGCCGGCCATGTCGGTGCCCTCGGGGTCGAGGGGAAGAGGGTTCTCGATGCCGCCGAGAGTCAGGTCGGCGCCGGTTCCCCCGGTGAGGTTGATGATGACGTCGGTGTCCGACGAGCGGATCCGGTCGGTCACCTCCTTGTAGAGGTCGACGTCGCGGCTCTGCTTGCCGGTGACCAGATCCCGGACATGGCAGTGCACGATCGCCGCGCCGGCCTTGGCCGCCTCGATGGCGGCGTCGGCGATCTCTTCGGGCGTGACCGGGATGTGAACGGACCTGCCGACCGTGTCGCCTCCTCCGGTAACGGCACAGGTGATGAAAGTGCTCATTGGATCCCCTCTCTGATCGGGTTCGATTCTGGTCTGACTGACATTCGAGCGCTCTGGTGGCGGCGCATCAAGACTCGCAGCCGCGAGTACACCTCATCGTGGTCGACATAGGCGCCTCGCAGGACTCTCCGGCCTGTGGTCTCGCTGAACGGGCCGCGTCCGTGCAGGATCCGCCGGTTGTCGAAGGCGACGAGCTCACCCACCGAGAACACCGAGCGGAGTTGGTATTCGTCGCTGCGGGCCAGCGCAGAGAAACGCCGCAGAGCCTCATAGGCGAGGGGAACGTCCTCTTCGGCCATGTCGGGGAAGCCCCTCACCGGGTGGAACGTCCGAAACGTCAACGGGCTGTGAGGTCCGCCGCGATCGATCAGCGGGCCGCTCCAACGATGGTCGTGCTCCGGTGAGCGGTTGAAGAAGATCCAGTTGGCGCGGCAGAGGACCTCATAGAACTCAGGTTCATTGTCCTGGAGGTACCGGGCCACCGCGTAGCCGTCGGTCATGTGGCTCGATCCCCCGGTGCATTCGTTCACCTGACAGTGGAGCAGTTGGTATCCAGGGGGAGTCTCGCGGGTCGGGAGATCGGAGTGCGGAGCCAGCGGCAGCGCGGTGTTGGCCACCGAACCCGGATCCACATCGGCGGTGACCGGCCAGGTGGTGCCGAAGTTCGTGTCGCGCAGCGCGCCGATCCGAAGTCCCACATCGGCGACCACGCCCTCATCGCTTCCGAGTCCTACGAGGCGGGCGACACCCGACTCGACCAGCGTCGTCAGCCATTCCCTCAGCGCATCATCGTCTTCGAGCACCCGCGGCCCCTCGAAGGTCGGCAGTTCCGGCAGGGTGACGACTGTCCAGATCTTGACCGCGGGGATGTGGGCGCTGTGGGCGTGGCGCCCCTCATGCACATGACGCAACCAGCCGGAGTGGTGCAGCGAAGTCGGATAACCGTTCCAGGCCAGCTCCAGGTCTCCGTTGTCCGCAACCGCGACTCCTATGAGCGTGTCCGGAGACGGCAGATCCGCCGGGTCGAGTATGTTCTCCCTGGTCTGTTCATCTATCGCCTCATCGCCCATGCGATTCTCGAAGAGCCAGAGTGCATAGGCGCGCATCTCCGCCCCATCGGGCCAGCGAATCACCACGAAATCCCCGTCCCGCCGCACCTCAGAAATCGGAGCCTCGGCGTAGAGATAGAAATCTGGTGTCCGACCTGGAGACACGACCTGCACTATGCGCGCAGACTATCAGTAATCGCGCAGCAGTTCAATCAGCGAACTGGAGTCCCAGCGGCCGTGTCCCTGGTGCTGGAGACGGGCATAGAACTGGTCGACCAATGCCGTTACCGGCAGGTGGGCTCCGATGCGTTCGGCCTGCGCCAGACAGATGCCGAGGTCCTTGCGCATCCAGTCGAGAGCGAATCCGTGATCGAACTGGCGGTCGGCCATCGTCTGGCTGCGGTTCTCCATCTGCCAGGAGCCGGCAGCTCCTTTGGAGATCGTCTCCACGACCTCGCCGACGTCGAGGCCGGCCCGGACAGCGAAGTCGAGTCCCTCGCTGAGTCCCTGGATCAACCCGGCGATGCAGATCTGGTTGACCATCTTGGTGAGCTGGCCCGAACCGGGTCCGCCTAGCAGGCGGCAGGCCCGCGAGTAGGCGGTGATCAGCGGCGCGGCGCGGTCGAAGTCGGCGCTCTCGCCTCCGCACATCACCGTGAGCACGCCGTTCTCGGCACCCGCCTGACCGCCGGATATGGGGGCGTCGACGAAACCGACTCCCACCGCCGCCGCCGCAGCGTGTACTTCTTGAGCCAGATCAGCCGATGCGGTCGTGTGGTCGACCAGCACCGAGCCGGGTCTCATCGTCGACAGTGCTCCGTCGGCGGCGGTGGCGACGGCCCGGACATCAGGATCGTCGCCCACGCACACCATCACGAACTCCGCACCCTCGGCGGCTGCGGCCGGGGTCGGCGCCACGGATCCGCCGTGCTCTTCGACCCAGGCTTCGGCACGGGCCGCGGTGCGGTTGTAGACGGTGACGTCGTGTCCGGCGGCCTGCAGATGGCCTGCCATCGGATATCCCATTACTCCCAACCCGACGAATGCACATTTACTCATGGGTGCAGGCTAGAGGGGCAGCCCCCGCAGGTGGCGGTCCGGGTTAAGGTCTCGGCCATGACCGAACCGGTACGGATCGTCGTCTGGTCCGACTTTCTTTGACCATGGTGTTATGTCGGGACAGTTCGTCTCGACCAGCTCAAGGAACGCTTCGGCGATCAGATCAGCGTTGTTTGGCGGTCGTTCCTGTTGAGAACCGAGCCGAAGGCCGCATCGCTTGAGAGGTTCATCGAGTACACGAAGTCCTGGCGGCGCCCTGCGGAGATGGAGCCTGCTGTGGTGTTCAACGAGTGGGCGTCGGGAAACGAGCCGCCTTCGTCGAGTCTGCCGGCGCAGGTGGCTGCCAAGTCGATGGAGACTCTTGCCCCTGAGAAGGTCGACGCGTTTCATCACCGGCTACTTCGGGCCTACTTCACCGAGAACCTGACCATCTCCGACTGGTCGGTTCTGGCGGGCGCTGCGAGTGATGTGGGCGTCGACTCAGAAGAGTTCCTGTCGATGACTCAACAGCGTGACCGCTCGCTGACCGAGGACGTGATAGCGGACCACAACGAGGCCGTCGAAAGGGGCATCACAGGTGTGCCGGCGATGATCTTCAACGACACGTTCCCGATCCAGGGGGCCCAGGACTTCGACAGTCTGTCGACTCGGATCCAGCGCCTGCTCGATCGTCAGTCCGGGTGAGGGCCGGCCTACTGGTCTGAGCGCCGTGTGCGGGCCGCTACCACCGCCGACACGCTCGCAGCGCCCGCTTGGTGCAGCAGTTGTGCCAGGTGGGTCAGCGTTGTGCCCGTGAGCACGACGTCGTCGACCAGTACGACCCTGTGGCCCACGACCGAGCCGGTGACCTCGTATCCGGCCGCTTCCACGAGAGCGAGCCTCTGCTGCACCGACGTGTCACGCAGTCTCGCGGTGGGGTTGCGCTTGTGGACAGCATCACGCAGCGTTGCACCCATCGCTTCGGCCACTGACTCTGCCAGTGCTGGGGCGACTCGACGCTTGCGGCCTGATCCGTTCGGGACTGGAACAACCACAATGTCGCCTGCTGGACCGGTTGTGGCTGAGGGAAGGTCCAAGCTGTGCACAAAGTGGGTGAGCTGCGCCTGCAGGGTCGTCACCGCCGTTTCCGACTCGTGGTCCTTGGCGGCGGCGATCAGTTCGCCCAACGGCGTCGGGGTGTCGCTGTCGTCGCACCAGTAGGCGCCCATTACGTGAACCCGTTCAAACACGATGGCTGACCCTAACCAATGAGCCACCCAACCAGTGCGAACTTTTGTAAGCGATTTTGCTAGATCGGGTTGTGCTTCTGGTTGGTGCTAATTATAGTACGCATGACGACTTACAAGAGTTATCGTTCTTGGAGTCGCACATCCTCCCCCAATCCCCCATAACAATCCAGGAGTCAAAATGTCTGAAGTCCTCGAGCAGATCAAGACTGCCGCATACGCATCGGTCGGAGTGAACCTCCTGGTCACCGACGCAATCGTCGGACGCGAGGTTTCCACCCCCGATTTCATCGAGGAGCACGCCACGCTCGCCCGCAAGCACGCCACCAAGGCCCTCAAAGAGTTTCGTGCCTTCACTGAGCCCCGCGCCGCCAAACTCGGCGAGCAGCTCCCCTCCCGGGTCGCCGAGGTGATCACCGACAACCGCAACAAGGCCTGGGACTTCATCGGCATCGAAGCCCCCGAAGCGAGCGCCACGGCGACCACGTCCGCCAAGCGGCCCGCCGCCAAGGCGAAGAAGCCCGCCTCCGACACCAGGACCGCCGCCACAAAGACCGCCGCAAAGGCGAGCAAGCCGGCCGGCACCAAGACCGCTGAGTCCGTGAAGACCGACGGCGGCACAGCCAAGGCCTGACAGCCGTCCGTCCGTTTCCCAGGTGACCCGGTGGTGAGCCGAAGAAACCTCGATCCTCTCAAGGATCTAGGCGAGTACATACGCGAACAACGTCGCCAGGCCGAACTCAGCCTTCGCAAGCTGGCCGACCTGGCCCAGGTGTCAGACCCCTACCTCTCCCAGATCGAACGGGGCCTCAAGCGGCCTTCTGCGGAGATCCTCCAACAGATCGCCCGCGCCCTGGAGGTGTCGGCGGAATCACTGTACGTGCGGGCCGGGATCCTCGACGAGGACCGCGACAGCAATCTGATCGCCACCATCCGTGCACAGTCGGATCTGACCACCGAGCAGAAACAAGTCCTGATCCGGGTCTACCAGTCCTTCCTGTCGGAGAACGAAGAGCCCGAGACCGAAGAAGAGCTATGACTCGACGATGGGCATCTCGGCCGTGCCGTAGCCTCCGTCCACCACACCCTCGGTGAAGAACGCCTCCCACATCAGGCCGTGGGGGTCGGTGACCCACGACTTGTGCTGGAGTTGGTAGCCGCACACCAGGTCGTCCTGGTCGGCACGGGGCATTCCGGCCGCGTCGATATGGTCCCGCATCTCTTCAAGCTCATCCCTGCTCTCGACCTGGATGCCGTAGTGCGCCGAACCCGCCGATCCCTCGCCGCGGGTGTCGAGCGAGAAATTCACTCTCGGGTCGTCAAGCATCCATTTGGCGTAGTCTTCGCGCCTCAACGTGGGCTCGACCCCGAACAACCGGGTGTAGAACTCGATGCTCTCGTCTAGGTCGTCAACCTGCAGTCCGATGTGCATGCGCCGCAACTGAGCCTCCCGTCTGGCCGGCCATTGGCCTGTCGCTTACCTTCTCTCGGCCAAGACTAGGCCGTAGTCTGCCAGTTGATGAAGCGTGTCGCTCCCGAATTGCTGTTCATGTCGGGTGCGGTGTCGCAGTATCTGGGCGCCGTCATAGCGGTGGGTTTGTTCGCGGAACTCTCACCCGGGGGGACCGCATGGCTGCGCGTGTTGGGGGCTGCCGCGATAATCGTGATTCTTCGCCGGTCCTGGCGTCGAAGTTGGAATCTGGAAGCACTTTGGAGCGCCGCCAAGTTCGGGGTGGCGCTGGCAGCGATGAACTTGGCCTTCTATCTGGCGATCAACGAACTGCCGTTGGGCAACGCCGTAGCCATCGAGTTCCTCGGACCACTGACGGTGGCCGCGGTCGGCACCCGAACCCTGCGCGCAGGCGGTTCGCTGATGTTGGCAGTGGTGGGCGTAGTGGTACTGGCGGGCGTGGAGGCCGAGAGCACGGTCCGCGGCGTGGGCTTCGCCCTGCTGGCCGCTGTGTTCTGGGCGATGTACATAGTGCTCGGCCACCGCGTGGCACGCAGCCCCGCTGCGATCGACGGTCTGGGCCTCGGGATGCTCGCAGGCGCGATAGCAATCAGCCCCTTCGGGGTGCCCGATGTGGCTCAGACACTTTCGACGCCCTGGCTTCTGGTACTGGGGCTGGCCACCGGTCTGCTGTCGAACGTGATCCCCTACAGCATCGACCAGCTCGTCATGCAACAGATCGACCAGCGTCGGTTCGCTCTCCTTCAAGCGCTGCTGCCCGTAACCGCCACGGTGATCGGCCTGATCTTCCTGGTGCAGGTGCCGAGCCTGCGCGACCTGACCGGAATCACCCTGGTGATCGTCTCCATCGCCCTCAGCCGGTCCTGAGATCACAAGGTCGACAACGGTCGGCGGATACTTAGACTGCGGAGGCGAACAGCTTTGTGGACTCTGGTGATAGGGGGACAGACGTGGATACGGGACTGCTGATCGGTGGTAAGCACGTCGACGGCGCGGAGGGTGAACGGATCGTGGTGCTCAACCCTGCCACGGGTGAGCCGATCACCGATGTGGCCGCGGGAACACCAAGCGACGCCTCACGCGCCGTGGATGTGGCAGCCGCGGCTCAACGGGGCTGGGCCGAGACCGCACCGCGTGTACGGTCCGAGATCCTGCGGGCGGCTTGGCAGTCGATGGTGGACCACACCGAGGAACTGGCTGCACTCATCGTCGAAGAGCACGGAAAGCCGCTCGCCGACGCCAAGGGCGAGGTCGCCTACGCTGCGGAGTTCTTCAGATGGAACGCCGAGGAGACAGTGCGCATCCAAGGGTCGCTCGGCACGTCGCCGGGCGGCGACAAGAAGATGATCGTGCATCACCCGCCCATGGGAGTTGTCGTCATGGTGACACCCTGGAACTTCCCGGCCGCCATGATCACCCGCAAACTGGCGCCCGCACTCGGCGCCGGAAACGCAGTGGTCATCAAACCTCCCCGCGAGACTCCCCTCACCGCACTTCGCGTCGGTGAACTCCTCGAGGAGGCGGGGCTGCCCCCGGGGCTGGTCAACATCGTGGCGACCACTAACTCCGGGGGGTGGTTCGACGCGGCGGTCGACAACACCCACACCCGCATGGTCTCGTTCACCGGTTCCACCGAGGTCGGCAGAATGCTGCTGCGCCGCTGCGCAGACCGGGTGCTCAAGACCGTGATGGAACTCGGCGGCAACGCCCCCTTCGTCGTGTTCAACGACGCCGGCCTCGAAGCCGCCGTCGAGGGCGCCATGGTCGCCAAGATGAGGCACTCTGCGGAGACCTGCACAGCCGCGAACCGCTTCTACGTGGAGTCCGGTATCGCCGCAGAGTTCACTGCTGCACTCGCCGAGGCCATGGGCGCCGTCAAGGTCGGCAGTGGTTTCGACGAGTCGGTCACCTGCGGACCGATGATCAATGCCCGTGCCATCGAAGACATCGACGGGTTGGTGCAAGGCGCAGTCGCGGCCGGCGCCAACGCGGTCATCGGAGGCGCTCCGGTCGACGGTCCCGGATTCTTCTATGAGCCGACGGTGCTGGAACGGGTCGACCATGGTTTCCCGATCGCCCGTGAAGAGATCTTCGGGCCCGTCGCTCCGGTAATCCCCTTCGACGACACCGACGCCATGATCGATCAGGCCAACGACACCGAGATGGGACTCACCGGCTACGTCTACACCCGCGACCTGGCCCGCGGGCTGCGGGTCAGCGAACGCATCCACGCTGGAATGATCGGTCTCAACCGGGGCGCGGTGTCCGACCCTGCCGCTCCCTTCGGAGGCATGAAGCAGTCGGGTCTGGGCCGCGAGGGCGCCGGCGAGGGGATCTACGAGTTCTGTGAGACTCAGTACATCGCCACCAACTGGTGACTCGGCCGGGCCGACGATTCCGTTAGCTTGAACCGAGGACCTACCCCAGCACGAAACGCTGGCGCTCTTCGTCGAACACGAACAGCGCCGTGCCTGCGTCGATGTAGTCGCGCTTGCCCGGGCCGAGGGAGCCGCCGAGCACGCCGGTGACGGTGAACGCTCCGATCTCATCGGCCGCGGCGTCGAAGGACTCGTTGGTGAGGTCGGGTCCGGCGAGTTCGGCGATCGCCTTGAAGAGTTCAAGCGCCTGGCATGAGCGGACGATCAGACCGACGACGCCGATTCGCAGATCCTCCGGGCGCAACTCGACAGGGGGGTCGTCATCGAAGGCGTCGTCGAAGGTGTCGAAGCACTCCTTCACACCGGCCTGACCGGCTTCATGCAGGGCCGCTTCGTCAGCCGCCACGATGGCGACTGAACCGACGAGCGCTGCGGTACCGTAGCCGAAGCCTTCAAGCGGGCCCAGATCGGTACCGGGAGCGTCGGTGATCACATACGCACCGTCCCAACCGTTGCGCGACAGCGCGCCGGTGGTCGGCACCGACGCACCGGGCACGGCGACCACCGCATCGGCGCCGTCGGAGCGCCACCTCTCCGAACTAGCCGCGTCGCCAGAACCGGAAAGGTTCAACCGCTCCTCGACAAAATGTTGGTTAAGAACGTGCGCGGATTGACCATCGCGGGTGCGTCGAGACCTGTCGTCTCCCGCTCTTGTTCGCTGCGCTCACGGGCCGCTCGGGCCACGGCCTCGTTCGGTCGCTACCGTGTCGTTCCGACTATTCGCTCGGCCTCTAACTCTCCGACATTTTGTTGGTTAGACCTTCGACAAATTGTTGGTTAGGAGTTAAGCAGGCATCGACGAGAACCGGATGATCCCGCGACGCAGTCTCAAGTCCAGTGGAAGTCAAGGCCGCCACGGTCGCCCGACCCGCCGATGCCAAGTCGATGGCTGTTCTTCGTCAACGCTTGGACGCCGTCGGAACGGATTTCGTTGTCGGAATCGTCCTTCACACCGGCGACCGACGCGTCCAACTCGACGACCGCATCGTCGCTCTGCCCATCGCCGACCTCTGGACCTAGTGGTATGTCGTGGGTTTGGTTGCGGGGTTGGTGGGGTGGTGGGATGAGTGTGTGTGCGCCGCCGCTGGTGGTATGTGACGGGGATCGCCGGGAGTTGGAGCGGTTGTCGCGTTCGGGTGTCGGAGCCGGTTCGGGTTGTGTGTCAGGCGCGGGTCTTGTCGGGGGCTGATTCACCCTTGATTCACAAGGTTCCGATGCTTCGCGACATCACAATTTGTGGGCGATGGGGGACTTGAACCCTCGACCTCTGCCGTGTGAAGGCAGCGCTCTAGCCGTCTGAGCTAATCGCCCGGCACGCCGACGATACCGTCTCGGAGCGCTACTGCGATCCGGCTTGGGCCATCATGCAACGTCGGGGGCCACCGGATCGAGGTCGAGCAGATCTTCGATCCAGGCGGTGATCTCCAGCACGCGGCCGTCGTCGTTCTGGTGGCCGACGATCTGCAGGCCAACCGGCATGCCGTCAGAGGTGCAACCGGCGTTGGTGGTGCCCGCGGGGCGGCGCGTGACGTTGAGCGGATAGGTGTTGCCGACCCACATGTCCGTCTCTTCACCGTTGATTGTTCCCGGCCCTTCACAGACCGGGGTCTGGCCGACAACGGTCGGACTCAAAAGGGCGTCAAACCCGGACATCACCTCGGCAAGCCGAAGCGATGCGGCCTGCGCCCGCTTGCGGGCATCCTCGATGGCGTCCGGGGTCAAACGTTCGTCTGCCCCTTGGAGAATATCCCGTAGCCCCGGAGTGATCCCGTCCCATGCAGGTGTGCCGAAGAGTTCACGGTAAACGGGAACCATGCCACCGTAGAACAACAGCACGAACGGGCCGATTATCTCCGGCACGACCGGTTCGATGTCGACAACCTCCACCCCGGCCTGCTTCAAACGCTCGACCGCACCCGAACAGCCCGCTAGAACCTCGTCGTCGACCGGGCTCGCTTCAATGCTCGGACACCACAGGACCCGTGCCGGGGCCGGTGGATCATCGAGCCGCGGACGCAGCGGCGCGATCGGGTCGAGGGAGCGCAGATCCCCCGGTGACGGCCCGCTGACCACGTCCAGCACCAGGGCGACGTCACGGATACGACGTGCCATGGGTCCGACCGTCGACAGGTCGCTCGCCCCCATCGGCGCAGGTCCGCTCGGCACCCGTCCCTGTGTCGGCTTGTGCCCCGACAGGCCCGTGAGTGCAGACGGAATCCGAATCGATCCACCTCCGTCAGAACCTGTCCCCAACGGGATCATCCCCGAGCTGATCGCAGCCGAGGTGCCTCCTGAGGAACCGCCGGGCGAGCGGTTGTGGCCCCACGGGCTCACGGTTGCGCCGAACACTGGATTGAACGTGTCGCCTGTCCAGCCGGCTTCGGGGGTGTTGGTCTTGCCGAGGATCACACAGCCTGCGGCGCGCATCCGGGCCACCTCGGTCGAGTCCTGTTCGGCTGGTGCCACATCCGCGAGGTGCCTGGCTCCCCGGGTCGTCCGGAATCCGGCGGCGTCGGCGAGGTCTTTCACTCCGATCGGCACGCCGGCCAGGGGGCCGACTTCGGATCCGCTGTCGAGGGCGCGGTCCACTTCAGCGGCTCGAGCCTGAGCGGTGCCCGCGTCCACGGCAACGAAGGCGTTGAGTCTCGGGTTGAGGCGCTCGATGCGTTCGAGTGCCGCGTCGGTGACTTCTGCGGCACTCAACTCGCGGGCCTTGATGCGACGCACCAACTCCTCAACGGTGATCGATCGAAAATCTGGAACGGTCATGGTGCCTCACGGTCGGATATTGTTTGGGTGCAGACAGACGAAGGCACGCTATCCCCCGCTCCTGCTCGCTCCGCTCACCGGGCCGCTCAGGCCACGGGTCGCTAGCCCGGATATTTCAGTAGTGGGGTCTGTGTGGGGGTGGTTGTTGTCGCGAGATGCCCTTCTGGTGTGGGAGAATCAGGTTTGTTAGAAGATTCTGGGGTCACACCAAGGAGGGCACTCGCATGGTGAAGCATAATGGCAGTCGGCCGCGGTTGGGGTTCACTGGCGGGGGGCGGGGTCTGGCTGTTCATGCCGGGACGCGGCTGCTGGCTGATCTGGCCGACAACTCGGGGTTGACGGCGGCGTTGTCTGAGGCGATGGCGTCGACCAAGGTGCGGGACCGGGGCCATGACCGGGGCCGGGTGCTTGCTGACGCGGCGGTGATGATCGCTGATGGTGGCGAGGCGATCAGCGACATCGCCGCGCTGGGTTGTCAGCCGGGTGTGTTGCATCTGACTTCGCGCGACAGATCCTGAGTTTTTTCAAACAGCATCGGGCAGCCCTACACGCCCCCACACGCCCACCAACCGCCCCGCACCCGCCGCCGCGCCCGACCCAGCCCCCACAACCACCCCCCGACGGCTTACTGAAAAATCCGGGCTAGTTCACCTGCGGGCAGATCGGGAACCGTAGATGCTGCCCCGATCTACCCTCCTCCCTCACTCCGTCCACAAGCGCTATCCATTCATAAAGCGGACGGTCGGGCACAGTCACTTTGATATCCAGTCCGCTGCCTGCGCACGTGAACTCCTCGAAGTTGATCGTGCCTTTCTCATTGGCGGAGAGCGTCAGGTCCGCATTTTCTCTTCCTTGGCCCTTCACATTCACTAGTTCCTTACGATCTCCTGACAGCGCCTCTGACTGCACCCGCACAAACGCCCCCCCAGCCACCTGTCTGCCCGCGTGGACGGTCACTCCGGCGTGTTGGAACGGGATACCGTCTTCGATGGTCGCACCACTATTCGACGGAACCTCGGTAGCTTCCAGGAAACCGAAACCGCCGTTGGCTTTCATCCAGTGGGGCGGTATGGGCGTGCCTATCGCTTCGACCGTGACCGGCCAGATGTCACCCCGACCGGCTGCTGCTGCTTTCGCCTCGTTGAACTGGTCGGCGGTGCGGTGAAACAGCACCTGGCCGTCGCCGCGGTCGCGGTAGATCGGTACCGACACGTAGTCCTGGGTGCCTCCCGACGACTCCTTCGACAGGAAGTTCGGCGCGGAGGCGGTGACCATCAATGTGGGCTCCTCGACGGTGACGATCAGCGACCGGCAGCCGAAATGGATGTTGTAGGCCGCGTACTGGTAGCAGACCCGTTCTACCCGCCTGGCGGGTTGCGCGGCCCGCTGAGGATGGTATGTGACGTGGACGTAGGAGATGTCGTCCTCAAGCACACGGGCGAACACGATGTCGTCTTGACCGTCCACCTCGAAGGTGATGTTGCGGTCGCCGGTTACCTCGTTGTCGTCGATGCTGGAACCACCCCAGGCGAGAGTTCCGGCCTGACCGGTTTGTGCGTCGGTTCCGATCCCCCAGAAGAACCCGCCCACCTGACCGGAAGCGACCACCGACGAATAATCCTTGGCCCCGGTACCGGCGGGCATGACACACACACCGCCGGCATGTTCAACGTTTTCGCCCTCTGTCAGCGGGAACGGGTCCCCCGTGCAGGGCGACTCGTCGGACACGATCCGGATCTCGCGGGTGATCGACGCCCCGCCGCCCGTCAGGGGGCTGATCGTCGCCCGGATGAACTCGTCGCCCTCGACCACCTCGTCACCGATCACAGTTATCACGACGCTCAGATGGCTGGGAGGCCCGTTGAGGGGGTTGACTTCGATGCATCCCGTACGATTGAACGACGACCAATTGTTATAGCCGGGACCGAACGGTAGCCCGGTCGGTGGCTGCTTGGGCGGATCGTAGGTGGCCGCCGTGCCGGTCCAGTCCTGACCGTACGTGGCCGTCCCAGAGAAGCACACCTTATAGTTGGTGCCCGGATAGTGGGCTTCCACCGTCACCTGATAGTCGGTGCCGGTGTCGCCCTCGGTGACCGTGGAATAGTCGGCGGAGATCCGCGGGCCGCTGGGCTGCGCTTGCACCGCGGCCGGTGTCGCCAGCGCCGCCACGCAGGCCACGGCTGCGATCCGTCCGAGTCGCGTCAGTGCGGCAACCTGCCCCCCTTTACCTTGTTGGTGGCCCTGGTGTGGCAATGTCGGGGTTGGTTGCTCGCTGCGGTGGGTAGGACTGTAACCCCCTGTCACTTTGATGGCTTGGGGGGTGTTGTCGCCTGCTGTGGTCGGGTGTCTGGGACCTCTTACAGGGACATGCTTTAGAGCTGAATGTAAAGTGGTTGAGGCGCAGGCTCCGGGAGCATCCGAATTTGGAATTATCCCAGAGCTAAGGAGCTTTTGTCATGTCAGATTCGGTTCATGCCGACGTTGAGGTGTTCGTCGGTGTCGATGTCGCCAAAGGCGATCATTACGCCTGTGCAATAACTTCGACTGGTGAGGAGGTGACGGCTCGGCCGGTGCGCAACGACGAGGCAGCGATCGATCAGTTGATCGACGATGCTGGGGTGTATGGCAGCGTGGCGTTGGTGATCGACACGACCAGTTCGCCGGCGTCGTTGCTGATCGAGGCGGCCGCGCGCCGGCAGGTCCCGGTTGCGTATGTGACGGGGCTGGCGATGCGCCGCGCCGCGGACCTGTATGCGGGGGCGGCCAAAACCGACCCCAAAGACGCTTGGGTGCTCGCGGACTACGCGCGCCGCAACGCCGACCGCCTGAGTTGGACTTCTCCCAGCGACGAGCTGCTGGCGAAACTGCGTGTCTTGAACGGCCGAGACACCGACCTCGCCGCTGACGCCACCCGCTGCGCCAGCCGCCTCAGAGACGCCCTGTTGGCGGTGTCACCAGCGTTGGAACGGGCCATAGGCGACAAGGTGACCACCAGCGCAGGCGTACGCGACGCACTGACGCGCTGGGGCACACCCACAGCGCTTCGAGCAGCCGGCCGTTCCCGTATAGCCAACCGCATCGCCAAACGCTCACCGCGCACAGCTCAACGCCTCACCGAGGCGATCTGGGCTGCGCTCGACGCGCAGAGTCTCACAGTCACAGCCGAGACCGCCTGGGGCGAAACCATCTGCGACCTCGCCGCAGACCTCGACCGCATCTGCGTGCGCCGCGACCAGATCGCCGTGGACATCAACAACGTGTTCATGGAGCACCCCCTGGGAAAAGTCCTCTCTAGCCTGTGCGGGTTCGGCCCGCGGACCGGAGCCAGAACCCTCGCGGAGATCGGCGACCCCCACCGCTTCGCCAACCCCAGCCGCCTCGCCTCCTACGCCGGACTCGCACCCGTCAACTGGCAATCAGGCACCACCAACACCACCCGCAAACCCCGAGGCGGCAACCACCGACTCAAAAACGCAATGTTCACCGCAGCCTTCGTCGCCACCCAACACGACCCCAACGCCCGCGCCTACTACCAACAAAAACGCTTACAAGGCAAACGCCACAACGCAGCCGTCACCTGCGTCGCCCGCAAACGCTGCGACATCATCTTGGCCATGCTCAAAACCCAAACCCCCTACCAACCAACCCAACACCAACCCCAAACCAAAAAACTCCCTCACGCCGCTTGACAACAAGACAGGGACACCCCCCCCCCCTTGCGCAGCCGGAAGTTCCTTCCAGCGGTCCGGCGACGGGGCGGTGGTCAGTGCCCATGGGTTCACATATACCACACCACCGGAAATTATGCAAGGGAAATCATGCAAGACGGCGCGTAAGAACGAGGACGGGACAGAGGCACTCTTGACCTACCACTCATACTTCCGATCGTTCTCAAGCGACTACGACTCCGCCGACTCGCTCGCTGGTCTGGCCGAAGATTCCGATGTCGCGACGAAAGCCACCCTCGCAGACGTCGAGGAGGGTCGAATCTAGGCGGAATCCAACACGAAGCCAGAACTCGACCCCGACAAACCAGTGCCCGCCGACATTCATGTTGAGATCAACCTGGTCTTCGAGACGGCCGACGGTACCCGTCACTACATGGGACTCTTCCGACCGAACGACTCCTCGGTCGCGCAAATCCGCTCGGTGATGCCCACCGGCGCAACAAGCATCATCTATTTGGCACCCAGATCCAGACCTACCGAACACAACAGCGGCAGAACATTCAACGTTCGCGAGGACGCCACCGAAACCCTCGCCGCGGTGCTCTGAGGCGAGCCGAGCACTCAGAGAAACTGTCGGTGGAACTCGAGCATGCCTGCTCTGAACAGTTCAGGCTAGTGGTACGTCGGTAATTTGCGTAGGGCCGACGGGAACCCGTTCCAGCAGGTCAGAGAGCTGCGAACCGCCCGAAACAATACAGCGACACACCACTAGCCTCAGGAGGTGTCGATCGTCGCCTGTCCGCATTGTTCAGAAGAAGAGAACCTTCAAGGCAACAACGTTGACGGCACCATCACTGTGACTTGCGGCGAGTGCGGTCTGGTGTGGCAGCGGGACATGACACCGCGCTGTGGTCGATGCCGAACAACCAGCGTACGGGCGGCTTGGCAGGCCACGCTCGACAGGAGCCGGGGTACCCAACTCTCCATCCAATCACTCAACATCGTCTGGCTCTGTGTTGATTGTGATGCCGAGAAACTGCGTCGATACCTCGACTCCAACGTGCCGTTGCCTCCCGACACTCTTCCGGTCGACCCGACCTGAAGGACAGGAAACCAGTTCAGCGAGAAACTGAGGCTTCGGAATCCAAGCGCCGTCGTCGGCTGCGGCTCTTGGAATCGAGCCTTTGACGCTGCGGCGTGTCCAAGCAACCTTGAGGGCGTTATAGCGGTAGTGCCGCGTGGACTGACATCGAGTGCTGCCACATCCATGCCACTTACTTGTACGGGTTCCTCCCATTGCAGTGCTGGTAGCGCAAATATTTGGCGACCTCAAAGCCACCCTCTTCGATATCAGCGAAAGCGCCTTTTTGTGTTGCCTTTGTTGAGTCCCAAGCCGCTATGGCAAACATCATCGACGCAAGCCGGTTCTTGGTGACTTGGCTGCGTCCGCTAGCTGTGATCTGGGCCGATGTACACAACCCTCCGGCACTCTCAAGGCAAGCCGAACACAGACGGGGGATACGTCGACCCGAACGTGTCAGTCCACGCCTTCGACAAGATCGGCGGGAGCCAGAGCAGCGCGCAGGAAACGGGTCAGCTCCGTACGGCGGCCGACGGTAGCGCGCGCAGACGGTGGGATTCCCATCGCTCGCTGGACCTCGAGCTCGCTGGCGACGCCAACCACCGTCGAGTACAGCGACAACAAAAGCATCGAGGGATCGGAGCGTCGCAGACGGCCGGCGGCCATCTCGCGCTCAAGGAAGGCACGGGCACGGTCGACAGTCGGGCCGACATGGGCGCGGAGGCGTCCCACGGTGATCGATCCCGGACGTGTGACCTCACGGACCAGACCCAGGAGTTCAGGTCGATTGACAGCCAAGCGGAAGATCCGCCGAACGATCGCCTCGACCTGGTCGATGCCGGTGAGGCCCCGCGACGCCTCCTGTTCGAACAACTCAACAAGGTCTTGCGCGGCAGCGTCGATCACCGAGTCGAACAGCGCTTGCTTCGACGGAAAGTAATAGAGGATGGTCTGCTTGCGCACGCCGAGATGCTCCGCCAAAGCATCCAGGGAAGTCGAGGCGTATCCGCCGGTACCGAACGCCAGCAGCGCCGCGTCCAGAACTCGCTGACGGGTCGGCACCGAATTGTTCATGCCCTCTCTCTACCAAATGGTAGAGAGTTTTGCTATAACAAGTACTGTGATTTCCGAAGAGTTGAACAACAAGCGCATCGCCATCACCGGAGCGACCGGATTTTTGGGAACAGCGTTGGTCGAACGGCTCCTTCGAGCGGTCCCCGACAGCGAACTGGTTCTGATCGTGCGACCAGGACGCCGGGGAGCGCCAAACCGGGTGGACCGCGACATCTTCCGCAATGATGCTTTCGAACGGATCCGCAGCATCTTCGACGACAGCAGAGAAATCAGCTCAACGTCTGCGCCCACGGCGGACCGGTCCGAAACCTTCGAGCAGATGTGCAGGCGCCGAGTCTTCGCGGTCCAAGGCGACGTTGGCCTCGACGGTCTGGGTCTTGAACCCGAGGGCCTCGCCATGCTCGCCACCTGCGACATCGTCATTCACTCGGCTGCCACCGTCAGCTTCGACTCAGCGCTTGATGACGCAGTCGAAATCAACCTGCTCGGGCCCATGAGAGTCGCCGCGGCGATGCGCCGGGCAGCTGCAACGCGAACCGAACCCAGCAGAGGGGGGCTCAAAACGGGCGAGCCCGCACACTTGATCGCCGTGTCCACCTGTTACGTCGCAGGCAGCCGCCGGGGCAGCGCTCCCGAAGAACTCATCGACGAGTCGCCGTTCTTCGTCGACGTGGCTTGGGAAGCCGAAGTCGACAGCGCCCGCAGAGCCCGGATTGATGCAGAGCAGGCGAGCCGCTCACCAGAACGGCTCAGCGAACTGGCCAAACAAGCTCGCCGCAGCCTCGGAGCCGCAGGCGGACCGGCTCTCACCGGCAAGGTCGAACAACTCCGCCAAAAGTGGGTCGCTCAACAATTGACCGACGCTGGTCGATCACGGGCCGCCAGCTTGGGGTTCCCGGACGCCTATGCATTCACCAAAGCTTTGGGTGAACGCGCCCTCGTCGAGACTCGCGGCGATGTGCCGGTAAGCATCGTCCGCCCTTCAATCATCGAATCAGCTTTTGCTGAACCCTCCCCCGGGTGGATACGCGGCTTCCGCATGGCCGAACCCGTCATCGCCGCTTATGCCCGTGGCCTGCTCAAGGAGTTCCCCGGCATTCCCGAAGGTGTGGTCGACATCATCCCCGTCGACCTCGTAGTCGCCACGATCCTCGCGGTCGCTGCTCGGGGCCCGGAACTCGACGCCACCGACATGCCCAGACCCGACGTCGTGCAGATCGCTTCAGGTACAGCAAACCCGCTCATGTACGCGCAGCTGGTCGATCTGGTACGCGACTGGTTCAACGACCACCCCGTCTACGACGACAGGAACCAGCCGATCTCGGTACCCGAATGGTCCTTCCCGGGGCGCGGGCGGGTAGTACGCCAACTGGCGCGCGCACGCAAGAGCCTCGACATCGGCGAGCGCGTACTCCATGTTCTCCCGCTACGGGGCAAACAGGCGGACTTCAGCGCCGAACTCGAGGAACGCAAAGAACAGCTCGAACGGGCCAACGGGTACGTCGAACTCTACGGGGCCTACGCCGAATGCGAAGCGCTGTACCAGCTCAACCGCATGTACGAACTCTGGGATTCGCTGGACCAGACCGATCAACGTGAGTTCTGCATGGATCCCCGGGTCATCGACTGGCAGACGTACGTCCAACAGGTCCACCTCCCCTCCATGGTGAAACAAGCCCGGCTCAAGATGGCGCCCGGAGCGAAAAACAACGAGAGCCGGACGGTTCGTCTACGCAAACAAGTGCTGTCGCCCGAGCGCCGACTCGCTGTCTTCGACCTGGAGAACACTCTGATCGCCAGCAACGTCGTGGCAAGTTACGCCTGGCTCGCCACCCGCCACCTGAACACCGCCGACCGGGTGGGCTTCACCTTGAAGACCCTGCGCGAAGCACCCACACTGCTGTCGCTTGACCGACAGGACCGCAGCGATTTCCTGCGCTACTTCTATCGGCGCTTCGAAGGAGCGCCCGTGGAACTGATGGCCCGGGACTCAGCCGAGATGCTCAGCGACTTGTTGATCACCAAGTCATTCCCCGCAGGCATTCGAAGGGTGCGCCAACATCGGGCTCTGGGTCACAAGACTCTGCTCATCACGGGTGCTATCGACTTTGTGGTTGAACCGTTGCGCCCCCTCTTCGACCACATGATCGCCGCAGAGATGACCGCAACCAACGGAACTTACGACGGTCGGCTCACCGCAGTACCCCCCACCGGCGAAGCCCGCTACCAGACGCTCGTCGACTTCGCCGAGACTCACGCTCTTGATCTGCGTCAGGCCGTGGCGTATGCCGACAGCAGTTCTGATCTCCCGATGCTCGAAGCGGTCGGTTTCCCTGTCGCTGTCAATGCTGAAACGAAGCTCGCCTCGATCGCCCGTCGCCGGGGTTGGCTCGTTGAACACTGGCGCAGGTCGGCAGGCGCTCCGAACCGGGTACTTCCCATCGGTCCCCGCACTCACAGAAGCTCCGCAGTCAATCCACGAAAGGCGCCGACATGAACCGGCCCTCTGATCCTCGCCGCAAGGCGCCCCGGCCCGGGTTCGTTCTCGATGTCGACAAGTCGACTCCCCCGATCCTGTTCCACCACGGCGAACAGTTCCGTCTCGAGAAACTCCCAGCGGACCGCAGCCGAGTAATCTATCCGGCTGAACCGTTGCCCGGTCTCGACGACCCCGACGAAGCAATCCGCCAAGCCCTGCTCAACCCTGTCGACGAGGATCCGTTGCCCGCACTGCTGTGGGCGGGCATGAAGCTCACAATCGCCTTCGACGACTTGTCATTGCCGCTTCCATCGATGCGTCGGCCTGACATCCGCCAGCGGATCATCGAACAGGTCCTCGACTTCGCCGCTGCGGCAGCCGTCGACGACGTCCACTTGATCGCTGCTCTGGCTCTGCATCGCCGCATGACCGAAGCCGAGCTTCGCCACGCTCTCGGCGACCGGGTCTACGACGCGTTCGATCCCCGGGAAACGCTCTACAACCACGATGCCGAAGACCCCGACGGCATGGTCGAGTTGGGGCTCACCAGCCACAACGAGCAGGTAACGATGAACCGACGGGCAGCCGAATCCGACCTGCTGGTATATGTCAATCTCAACATCGTCTCGATGGACGGCGGTTGGAAGTCGACCGCCACTGGACTATCGGACTATGCGGGCGTGCGCCATCACCACAATGTGGCAACAATGCGAAACTCGAAGAGTTTCATGGATCGTCACAAGTCGGAGCTGCACCACTCGAACTGGCGTCAAGGAGAGGTGATAAAAGCTCACGGTCCCAGGATCTTCCAGATAGAGACAACGATCAACAACAACACCTTCGGCTACGACGGCCCGCTCTCGGTGTTGCAGAAACGCGAATGGGAGTGGTCGGCCCGTGACCGGGCGACCTTCATCGGGATGAAGAACGCTCTCGAGGTGATGCCGTCAGCGGCTCGGCGCAGAATGTTCCACGCCTGGGAGGCACCCTACGAACTCACGTCGGTTCAGGCCGGCGAGGTGGAGGCCGTCCATCGACAAACCCTCGAGAACGTCTTCGCTCAACACATCGTGCCCGTCGAAGGGCAGACCGACGTGTTGACCTTCGGTCTTCCATACATATGCCCCTACAACGTCAACTCGGTAATGAACCCGGTCTTGGTGATGTGTCTCGGGCTCGGCTACTTCTTCAATCTGTACCGCGGCAAGCCGCTGGTACGCGAGGGCGGAGTGGTGATAATGAGCCATCCCACCCCGTGGGAGTTCCACCCCGTCCACCACCCGAGCTACATAGACTTCTTCGAGCAGGTGCTGTCAGACACCACAGACCCTGCAGAGATAGAGAAACGCTACGAGGCACAATTCGCCCACGACGAGTGGTACATCCACTTGTACCGCAACAGCTACGCCTACCACGGAGTCCATCCGTTCTACATGTGGTACTGGGGGGCTCACGCTTTGCAGTGGCTCGGTCGGGTCATCGTTGTCGGCGGTGATCCACGGTCGGTCCGCCGCCTCGGGTTCCAGCCGGCTTCGACCATGCAGGATGCTCTGGAAATGGCCGGTGACGTAGTCGGTCCACGTCCCTCCATCACCCATCTGCACAACCCGCCGATTCTGATGGCGGACGTGACATGAGTCGCCTGGCCAAGCAACTCAACCTCCCGCCGTTGCCCCGCGGACTGTCACCGATCCGCCGTTATCGCTCACTTGGATTTCCCTACAGGGCGCCTTCCACTCCCAGAGGCGTCTCCCCCGCCGCAACGAACAGCAGCCGCGGCGCCGACTACGACACCGCCTGGGCTCGCAAGTATCCGGCTCGTCTGGCGAGAGCTGCGATCGTTGACGGCCCCATGCGTCTGGCCGTCTCGGGTCTGGCCGCGCCGAATCGTCGAGGGCAGGACCGCTTGGCGTCGTTGCACGGCCCTGCCATCTTTGCCGCCAACCATCACAGTCACATTGACACTCCGCTGCTGTTGACGTCGATTCCCGAACCGTGGCGTCACAAGGTCCTGGTCGGCGCGGCAGCCGACTACTTCTTCGTTACACGCTTGACGTCGGCACTCTCCTCTCTCGTGATCGGCGCGATACCCATTGAACGCAGCCGGGTGAGCCGTCGTTCCGCAGATCAAGCGGTCGATCTGGTAGTGCAGGGCTGGAGCCTTCTGCTGTTCCCTGAAGGTGGGCGCAGTCCCGATGGCTGGGGTCAACCTTTCCGCGGTGGAGCGGCCTACCTGGCCCAGAAGTCCGGGAGGCCTGTTGTGCCGATCCATATTTCTGGCACCGGGCGAATACTGCGCAAAGGCAGATCGTTGCCCCGAGCGTCGACCACATCGGTTACTTTCGGAACTCCACTGGCGCCGAGCCGGACCGAGAACACGGTTCGTTTCGCAGCGCGGATTGAAGCCCAAGTGTCGGCCCTCGCCGACGAGGCCTCCTCGGACTGGTATCAAGCACGTATCAGAGCCCACGCAGGGACCACGCCCGAACTCACCGGACCCTCGACAGGGGCCTGGCGCAGGGCATGGTCTTTGGGTGATCGATCCCGCCGGGCGCGTAAACGGACGCGACGCTGGCCCAACCTCTAGACGTTAGACTCAAGGAGTGCGCTTCTCGTATGCGGAATCGATGATTGATCCGACGATGTACGCACCACTGGTGAAGGCAGCAGAGGATGCCGGTTTCGACAGCTTCGTGGTCCCCGACTCGATCTGTTATCCCCTCGACGCCGACACCGAGTACCCCTACAACGCCGACGGCAGCCGCGAATTCCTCGAAGGCAAACCGTTCATTGAACCCTTCTCGCTGATCCCGTACCTTGCCGCGGTCACCGAGCGCATCCGTTTCACAACGTTCGTGGTGAAACTTCCAATCCGTCACCCCGCGATCGTGGCCAAGCAGGTCACCTCAGTCGGTGTTGTCGCCGACGGCCGTTTCGGGTTCGGTGTCGGGACGAGCCCTTGGCGCGAAGACTACGACGTGACCGGCGTGCCCTGGGAGCGGCGCGGCGAGCGCATGGACGAATGCATTGAAATCATCAACGGACTTCAAAGCGGAGAGTTCTTCAAGTACTCAGGATCGTTTTACGAGATCCCTGAGATTCAACTCTGTCCAGTCCCTGAAAAGCGGATCCCGATACTGGTCGGTGGGCATTCAGCGATGGCGCTTGAACGTGCCGGGCGCCTGGGGGACGGATGGATCCACGCAGGAGGCGACCCCGACACCCTGGCACGGATGATGTCGGTGGTTGAAGAATCGCGCCGACGCCACAACCGGGCCGATCTACCCTTCGAGGTTCACGCCATCAGCGTCGACGCCTACTCTCCGGAGGGAGTCCAACGTCTCGAAGCGGCCGGTGTGACCGACGTGATCATCGGTTTTCGCGACGCCTGTACACTGGGCCCCGACACCCAGTCCCTCGACGAGAAGCTCGGCGCGCTGAGATGGTACTCCGACGAAATCCTCTCCAAAGTCCGCTGAGACCCATGCTTCTCCTCCTTCTCTCAACAAACTCCGCGAAATAGGGAACCGAACCTCCTGCTTGAACGTCGTTGGAGGATGATGGAGACAATTGTTGCTATGTCAAACAAAGACATGACAGTTTCGGTCGCTGCGAACGACGGGTTCGTGGTCGGCGGGTTCGTCGATCTGTACCGCACGGAGTACGCGCCGATGGTCAGACTCGCCCATGGCTTGGTCGACTCATTGGATCGTGCCGAAGAGATCGTGCAGGACGCTTTCGCCAAAGTGTTCGAGCGTTGGAACCGGCTCGATGAGCCGGGCGGCTATCTCCGCGTGAGCGTGATAAACGGAACTCGCAGCGAACTCCGCAAGCGCGAAGTGAGCCGGAGACTCGGGTTTGCACGACGCTCCGAAGCGGCCGTTGAGCAACGGGAGTATCTGATCGACGCTCTCGATCAGTTGTCCGCAAAACAAAAAACTGTTCTAGTGCTGCGTTTCTACGCCGACATGTCAGAAAAGGAGATAGCCGACACTCTGAACATGCGTCCTGGAACGGTTAAAAGCACTACCTCGCGGGGGCTAGCCAAGCTGAGAAAGGCCCTTGAACAATGAACACCGAACCGACAATGACCCACCAACAATCTGAAACAGGGAAGGATCTGGGTTCGGCCATCGCTTCCGCGATCTCCGCTCGTGTCGAACCTGATCCTCAACCACCGCCGGTATCGCGGATCGTCGATCAGGCTGCCGCCCGGGCCCGAGTCCGAACTGTGCAACGGACCGTCGTCGGCATCGCGGCCTCAGTCACCCTGCTGGCCGGCGGGATCGTCGCCTTCAACGTGTTTGAACGCGACGGCATGCCCTCCACTGTGGCGACCGAGCCCACGATTACTGCTGACACAGCCATCCCGAGCCCCGAAACAGAACCAACCGCAGACATCGGCTTGAACCAGGATGCCCTCGCACCGTTGGTCTTCAACGAACAGGACCCGGCCGAGCTGTTTCCAGCAGGCTTCTTCGGGTTCGGTGGAATAGAGACTGTCGGAGACGGTCGAGTAGTGGCCCGTGCCCACGGTGAATCTGGAACAGCCCTGATCATCACCGACAACGGCGAAGACTGGACCCGGATCGAGCTGCCCGACGGCGTGTCACCAGACGTTGTCGATGTCTCCGGACCTCGCTGGCTCCTGACAACACTGGATTTCGACGGTCCCTCCCGGGTCTTCTATTCCGACGACGAAGGCGCTGACTGGACCGAAGTGCAGTTCGACCCGGCGCCCGAGGGCGAATTGTTGACGGCCCTGGCTTCGAGGCAGAACTTGGTGATCGTGTTCAAGATCCCACCCGACCGCACGGCGCACAGTCTCCTCATACAGGAGTTGATTGCAGCCGAAGGCCTCATCCCCGACGACGCAGCGCTTGAAAGCTGGACGCTGCAAGGCAGCACGATCAGCTTCACGACAACACCCGCATCTGACACCTACAGCTTCGAGGTCAGCGATGAGACGCTGACCGCACTCGACGCGAGCGTGGGCGAAACACAGACCAGGGTCTACTCCAGCGATGGCGGCCCCGCAACGGTGACCGCCGAGCATGAGAGCTGGCACACCACGGGATCGAGCAACGCCGACGGCTTCTACATTGCTTTGACGACACCGACGGACGAACTGTTGACCACCTCGGCAGACGGTGTCGACTGGTCAGAGGCCTCCATCGACTCGCTGAGCATGGGTGCTGAGATGACAACCCGGCTCGGCGACTGGTTCGTCAGCCGTAACGGCCAAGCCCTGACCGTCCAATCGCTGAACCGACTGCTGGACCCAGCAGCGGATCCCACAACGATTCCAGGGATGCAAAGTCTTGTGTCCCTGGAATCGACTCCCACAGCAACGGTAGCGGTCGCCTATCCGTCGACGGACGACTCAGACCAGCCGACCCCGAGAATCGGCTGGTCGCGTCACCAGTCCGAATGGAATTGGCAAAGCCCCTCCGAAGCGTTCGGGATCAATGAGGATGAAGCATCGATCGCCGTGGCTCTCGGAGACGGCTACGTGATCGCCCATGTCACGGGTTTCGCATCCAACACAACGGGCCTGGAAGCACAGTCACCGAGGTGGTTCAAAGCAACCGTCCAATAACCACACCGACAAGTCCCCCCCCAACCCTGTGGGCGGTTGAAGCGCTCCCCGGCGCTTCAACCGCCCACAGTTGGTGTACAGCCGCAGTCGGTGTGCAACCAGACGTGTACACGAGCACCACTCCAGTTGAGCACCCGTTTCGGGAGTCCAGACAACTTGTATCGTGAAACTGACAGCAACGAGCAGAGCGGGTCTTCAAATGTCAGTCGCCAAAAGCACACCAATCGAACTTGTCAAAGGTGTCTACGCCACACTCGACCGACGCATAGGCGACGCCCGGACACGATTCGGCAGGTCCTTGACCCTCACCGAGAAGATCTTGATCAACCACCTCGACCGCCCCGACCAGGAGCTCGAGCGGGGCGACTCCTACGTCGACTATCGGCCGGACCGGGTGGCCATGCAGGACGCCACAGCGCAGATGGCCTGGCTCCAGTTCATGACCACCGGACTGGACGAGGTCGCGGTCCCGACCACCACTCACTGCGACCACCTGATCCGAGCCCGCCGAGACGGCAGAACAGACCTGCTCGCCGCGATCGACACCAACGAAGAGGTCTACGACTTTCTTGAGTCGGTATCGGCCAAATACGGCGGGGGGTTCTGGAAACCCGGTTCAGGCATCATCCACCAGGTCGTCCTCGAACAGTACGCCTTCCCCGGAGGCATGATCATCGGCACCGACAGCCATACGCCCAACGCTGGAGGTATCGGCATGGTGGCCGTTGGTGTCGGCGGCGCCGACGCGGTCGACGTGATGACCGGTTCCCCGTGGAACAGCAGATGGCCGATGCTCATCGGCGTGAAGCTGACCGGCTCCCTCAACGGCTGGGCAGCCCCCAAAGATGTGATCTTGAAGGTGGCCGAGATCCTGACCGTCAAGGGCGGGACCGGCGCGATCGTCGAATATTTCGGGGAGGGCGCCGCTTCGTTGAGCTGCACCGGCAAGGCCACGATCTGCAACATGGGCGCGGAGATCGGGGCAACGACTTCTGTGTTCGCCTACGACGACGCGGTGGCCCGCTACCTGAAGAGCACCGGGCGCGAGGCCCTCGCCGATGCGGCCGATGCGGTGGCGCACCACCTGCGCTCCGATGACGAGGTGCTCAACAGTCCGCACGATTTCTATGACCGGGTGATCGAGATCGACCTCGACAGGCTCACCCCGCACATCAACGGCCCACACACACCCGATCTGGCTCGTGAAGTTGCCGAACTCGGCGAGGAGGCCGAGACCGAGGGCTGGCCCCTCGAGATCAGTGCTGCGCTGATCGGGAGCTGCACCAATTCCTCCTACGAGGACATCACCCGAGCGGCTTCGATCGCTCGTGCGGCCGCCGCGAAGGGGCTCAAAGCCAAGACGCGTCTGCTAGTCACACCCGGTTCTGAGCAGATACGGGCCACGATCGTACGCGACGGCCTGCTGGCGGACTTCGAGGCGCTGGGCGCGACCGTGCTCGCCAACGCCTGCGGACCCTGCATAGGCCAGTGGGACCGTTCCGGCGAGGCGGGTCACCAGGCAGGCGTTCCCAATGTGATTGTGACCTCCTACAACCGGAACTTTCCCAAGCGCAACGACGGCGATCCGCAGACGCTGGCCTTCGTCACCTCCCCTGAGACTGTGATTGCTCTGGCGCTGGCCGGCACCCTCGACTTCGATCCGATCAACGACACGATCACCAACGACGCCGGCGAGGAGGTCCCGCTTGCGACGCCTGTCGGCGTTGAACTGCCCGAGGCGGGATTCGATCCTGGTGACGACAAGTTCCTGGCACCGCCCGCGGACGGCTCCGACGTGGTCGTGGCGGTTTCGCCGACCTCGGATCGGCTGCAGTTGCTCGAAGCGTTCGAGCCGTGGGACGGTAACGACTACGAGGATCTCGCCGTGCTGGTCAAGGCGAAGGGGAAGTTCACCACGGACCACATTTCAATGGCGGGTCCGTGGTTGCGCTACCGCGGCCATCTTGAGAACATCTCCGGCAACCTCTTCGCAGGGGCGGTCAACGCCTTCGACGGCTACGAGGTCGGCCACGGCAGGAACCAACTCGACGGTTCGGTCAAGCCCTTCCCCGAACTGGCCAGGGACTACCACGAAGCGGGTCTCCGCTGGGTGGTGATCGGTGACGAGAACATGGGCGAGGGTTCGAGTCGGGAGCACGCCGCCATGGAGCCTCGCTTCCGAAACGGCGTGGTGGCGATCGCCCGCAGCTTCGCCCGCATCCACGAGACCAATCTCAAGAAGCAGGGCATGCTGCCGCTGACTTTCGCTGACCGCGCCGACTACGACCGGATCGGAGAGGACGACCGGATCGCGGTCCGGGGTCTGGCCGACCTGGCACCCGACCGACAGGTCGCTGTCGAGGTCACGCCTCCCGACGGCGAACCCTGGAGCTTTGCTGCCGACCACACCTTCTCCGCCGATCAGATCGAGTGGTTCAAGGCGGGCAGCGCGCTGAACATCATCCGCCAGAACATCGGCTGACCCCTCGCATCCCGTCGCGGACGACACATTGCAGTAGGTGTCTGTGGCCATCAGTCAGTTCACGCTTTGCGGCGACACCCGCAAGGACCGCAGCCCGTCGACTCCAGTGTTGCTTAGCGTCAACCAACGGGACTTGAAACTTGTACGGCTATCCATAGCCGTACCTTGAACAAAGCCGCCGAGGCGCTTCAAGCCGAGTGTGCTTGTGGTGGTGTTGGTGGCGTTGTGTGCGTCTGTGTTGGTGCCGCTGGCGGGTGATCCGCCGTTGTTGGATGCTGAACCCGCCGCGGCGCATCATTGCGATCAGTATGCAGGCGACTGGAAAGCGGTGTGTGAGCTTGTTCATGCCTGCACCAACAGCGGAGGGACCGTTTCCGGCGGGCGGTGCGTCTACCCGACCACGACTACGACTACGACTGTGGCTCCGTGGTTGACATGCAAGTACGGCTATGACTGGGAACGGTCGGTATGCAAGACGGCACCACCGACGACCACGACAACCACCACCACGTCGGCTCCTGTCCGGCGCGCCTCTGAGACGTGTCATGCACATGGCAGTCACTACGTGAACAACGAGTGCCACACGCATCCGACGGACAAGGCGTGCGGTGAGACGGTCTGGGTCCACACCGGCGACCTGTCGAACCTGCACACAACCTATGAGGTCACAGCATCCCCACCCTGCAACCCGCCCACCACCACAACCACCACAACGGTGCCGGTGCGTACGGTCAAGCCGACGAAGGTCACCTGCGACCCCAAAACCGGAGAGCATCGACACGAAGGAACCAGCGCCGACACATGCCACCTCAACCACACGACCGTCAACACCTGCGCCCACCTGAAACCGCCTGGGCAGCATCTCTTCGGTCACGACGGCTGCCACTCCGGTCACAGCCACACCACCTGCCCAGCCGGGCAGGCCAGGGCACCGTTTCCTCCTGCTTGGATCTACAAGTTCGAGCCGTACCCAGTGGTGTTCACTCACCCCGGCGACGTGTGGAACTATGAGCAACCGGCGTGGGTCGAGGCAAACGCCCACACAGGCTGCCACAAACCTGAGTTCGCTAAAGGAACGAAGCTAACGATCCCTTGGGACAAGATAGGCGACGCGATCAAGGATGCTGTTGTGTCTTTCTTGGACTCCACGCCAGAGGGAATATACATTGACGAAGACCAGACCTACGCTGGCATGTATTCCTTGGAGTACACAACTCTACATCTAGTGTTCTGCTCTCCAACGCTGCCCACCGATGTCGGTTTCGCGGGTGCTGCAATGAAGGCTAGTGAGAAGACGGCTAAAAAGCTGAGTGTTCTAGGGATCGTGGTAAATCACGCGGTGTCACCTCATGTTTGCCCGAGAGTGCCAGATCCGTGGAACCCCGACGACAGATGCAAGTCGGGTCTGCACATCCACGAGAACATTTGCCACAAGGACCACGAGACCACAACCACCACAACCACCACCACGACGACTACTGTGCAGCCTTCTTGCTCGACGGGTGAGAGGCTGGTTCAGGGAAGCTGCTTGCCTGTAGTGCGGAACTGGCAAAACGGCTGGTGGACGAGGAGTGGTTCTGGGTGTGTTGCTGTGGCTGTGTGGGAACGACCGCCGAGACCGGGCAGGATCGCGTATAGCTGTCCTGGGAGATGGGGGCCTTGACCGGCGGCACACGGGGTCCGGGTCTGATGATTTCTTGGCGGGCTTGGCTGCGTGTTGCCCAGCCCCAACAGAAATTTATGTTGCCAGCACCAGACCTGATTGGCCGGTTAACAGGCAGTTGCCGGTGCGTCCTGTGGATCCGGTGATGCCGAATCGGTCGCAGGCTTTGGTGAACTCACCAGAGATGTATTGGGAGCCTTTGTCTGTGTGGAAGATCACTCCGGCGATGTCGCCGCCGCGTACGGCGACTGCGGTGTTGATGGCGGCTTTGGCCAGTTCGGTGGTCGGATAGTTGTCGAAGTTGGTGAACCCGACCATGCGCCGAGAGTACAGGTCCACCACTGTGACCAAAAACACTGAGCCTTCACCAATTTTGACTTCTTTGAAGTCGCCGCACCATTTCTGGTTGGGTCTCTGCGCACTGAAATCGCGCCTCAGCAGATCCGACGGTGCCCTATGGGCGGCGTTTGGGCTGGTCAGACCTTTCTTAGAGCGTTCGAGGCGGGCGCACAGACCCTGGCGGGTCATCGACGCCTCAACAGTCTTGGTCGACACCGAGACGCCTTCTCGGCGCAGCTGGGCTCTCACCCTGGGCGACCCGTAAGTCCTCTCAGACTTCTTGAACACCTGCCTCACCTTGACGTCAACTGAAGCTCCGGCGCTGCTGCTGATCAGTCGGCGGCCGGTCCAAGGTTTGCAAAACGTTTAGGGCGCTATACCCAACGCACGGCACGACACCGCATCACACACCCATGTCCGGTCCCATGCGAGGCGATGAACCCTGCGGTCACCGCGTCGCCTCGTTGACCCAACCGACCACGGAACCTTTGAGCACACCACGCCCCATCGCACAGTCGCGTTCTCCTTGCGCAACCGCACCAGCTCGGCGCGTTCATCCGCGGTCAACCCGCCGGCCCGCCCCGCAGCGTCCCGGCGCACCCAGTCACCGAGCGTGCCTCGTTCACACCTAGATCACGGGCGACGCGGTCTACCCGACAACCGGTCTCCTCAACGACCTGGACCACTCCATCCCCGAACTCCCGGTCAAAGCTTCTTCGTAGTCGCGGCATGACTCTCCATATAGAGCATGTCTCCACGGTCAGGGGGGAACCTCAGGCGTCTCACCATTGGCTTGATGCCTGCACTATTCGTTTGTACGATGGCGGCATGGACACAGAAGAAGAAACCACAACAGCGGGCAGAGAAGATAACATCGGGTACCGCAGCCGCGCTGGTTTCGTGAACTTCTTCACTAATCAGGGGAACCAGGGGTGGGGGAGGGCAGCCTCGTGGCGTGAAGTTGTGGTTATGTTCTTGTGTTGCTTTGCGCCTCTGTATGTTGCGCTTCGGTACTTGGGTAATGGGTGGGTATCTGAACATGCCAGCGGGATTGCTGCCATACTCATAGTGGCCATCCAAACGTCGGGATGGATGAACAGGGCTCTTGAGAGACGGAATAGGGAACCCAACCCTGATGACGGCACCTCCACCCTGGAACACGAAGAGCCGGTTTGAGGTGTCATGCCTGGTAGGAGAGTGATTTCGTGGCCGCTACACGTCGGCCACGGGCTTGCCTGTCAAGATTTTCTTGGTGTTTGGCTTGACGAACGAAAGACGTTTCAATGAGGGTTCACCCGCGACTATTGACGGGTGCGATCCGTGCAGAGGCGTCGGATCAGGGACTAGACGAAGATCCGCTGACAGGCGCCGCCGGCCCACAGGTTGAGCACTCGGCCTTCGGGGGTCACATCCGAGGTCGTTCCGTTGATCACCCCGCCCGACGCCGGGTTCGAGATCGAGAACACACCTAGTTCCTCTTCCTCGACTGGCTGATCCACCTCGAACGAGGCACCGTAGATGACTTCCAGGAACCCGACCGTTGCCGACACCCCGAGACCGTCTCTGGTGACCAACCCGGTTGGACTCGTATGGCCCGAGGCGTACCACTGCCCGAACGTCCCGGTAGTTGCCGGAACGAACTCGGTGCCGGCCTCACCGCCGACACCGCTGTCGTCGCTGTCGACACCGCCGTCGCTGGTTCCAACAGCACCGTCCTCAGCGTCGACAGCACCGTCGCTGGTTCCAACAGCACCGTCCTCAGAGTCGACAGCACCGTCGCTGGTTCCACCATCGTCGGGTCCGGCTTCTTCGACGGGAACAGCGACAGCGGGATCCTGCAGAAACACCAGTTCCAACTCGCCCCAACGCACATAACGAGAGTCCTGCGCGCAACCGTCGGAAGCCCGGAAATTGGTAGCACTGTCGGGAGGACCCAGAACCGAGGTGACTTCACTGAGGACCGCTGCCATCGATTGGCCGAAGCGGACAACGCTGCCGGTATCAAACTGCAACCCCGTTTCAACCAGAGTGACCGGACCCGGCGAACCGACAGCGACCGGAGTGGTCGTAGTCGTTGTCGGCGCGGTTGTTGAGGTGGCCGTCGTTGAGCTGGGGGTTGAGGAAGGAGAAACAGTCGTCTCCGGTTCGCCGGCAGTGGAGGTGGCGTTGGGTTCCGTTGTGCTCACCGACGTGGTCGGCAGTCCAGTGTCGACAGGGGTCGAGTCTTCGTTGATGCCGTCCGGGGTCGTCTGAACACTGGACGAGTCGTTGTCAGCAAAAAGGATCAGCAACCCGCCAACCACCCCGACGAGAAGAACCAAACCGAGAGTGATCGCTGCCTGTGTGAGCGCGGGGCGTGGCGACGTCTTGGAGCCGAGGGGTTCAGGGCCAGGGCCGACCGACCCCACAACCTGAGTTGCATCGAACTCACCCGACAGCCCGGACACCACCCCCCCACCAACCGGGCGCGCAGGATCAGAGAGCGATTCGTCAACGAACACCGACATCGATTCAGGCCGCGGCACATCAGGAACAGGCACGACCGGCGTCTTGACGGTAATAGGTTGACCAAGATCCTCCCGGGTGACGAAATGCGCTGAAGACAAGCTTCCAGCTCGAGCCGCTCCTGCAGCCAGAGCGGCCGCGCCGGTAACCGATGTCGGTTGCACCGCTGCCGCTGAACGCGGGACGACGACCGTATCGGCGATCCCTGAAGCCACACCTGCCTGCACGATGCGATCACGCGCCGCGCGCTGCCAGTCGTCGTCAACGACCACCGCCAACCGAACAGGGGCCTTCCCATCCATCTCGGCAGCTCGACGAACCACAAAGCTCAGAACCGCTGCAAGCGCGCCGATTCTGCCCGTAGAGGCTCGCTGCAGAGGGTTCGTGACCCGAGGCCCCTGCGTAATCAGCGCAGCTTCATCACCAACAAGCACCGAACCATCTTCACTCTGGGCAACAACCGCTGCTGTTGAGGCATCAGAATCGCCGAGCATGACCACCCGCGGCGGTTCCGTCGATGATGCGTCGAAGCGGACCGCGGTGACATGCGACTCGCCAACGTGTACACCGACGGTGTCTGTCATGAGTCGACTCCCGAATCATCCGGTTCGTTGCCGGCGTGCCCCGAAAGAAACGTACGGGCCGGCGCCTCGGAGGCGGGCTCGTGGGCGACCTTGCCCTGTCGGGGATGCAAATCAAGAATCGATGACACCCCCGCGAACCGCGAAACACCTTCGGGGGAATCGCAACAACGCACCGGCCGGCGCCTCGCGGCTGCAGCAACCGTCAACCGCGGATCAGGGCCCACCGTAAAGTCAAGATCAAAAGAAGCGGCTGCGCCCACGGCCAAAGAGTAACCGCTCAACGGTCGACAATCGTCGCCGGACCGTCACAGCGTGAACCCCTGCCATCGTTGCAACAGTCGCCTTGATTATCTGGCATCATTGCAAGCGATGGACCTACGCCAACTCCATGCGCTTCTCGCCGTCGCTGAACATCGATCCTTTTCTGCTGCGGCACGCGCGCTGCACACGGTGCAGTCCAACGTGTCGACCCATGTTGCACGGCTTGAACGCGAAGTCGGAGCGCAACTCATAGACCGAGGGCGCAGCGAACTGACAACTGAAGGTGCGGTTGTCGCCAGTCGGGCCCGACGGATGATTGCCGAACTTCGAGCCATCGAGGACGACCTGGTGGCCCTTCGTGACGAACTGAGCGGCACGGTGCGAGCCGGAGTCATAGGTACCACCGCCCGCTGGCTTGTTCCTCCCCTCTTGGACTCACTCACCCAAGAACACCCTCGTGTAACCCTGCAGATCATCGAAGCGACAACCACTTCTTTGGCGCCTCAGTTGCTTGGTGGTCAGTTGGACATCGCGGTGGTCAACCTCCCCGTCGTTGATCCCGACATAGACACCGAACCTCTGTTCCTTGAGGATCGCATTGTTGTTGCACCACTCGACCATCCCTTGGCCAGTTGCCAACGGGTCGACATCGCCGATCTCGCGGGCTACGAGATTCTGCTTCCACCGAAGGGAACCTCATTCCGCGACGAGATCGAAGCCGATGCTCGCCAAGCACGGGTCGAACTGTCCACCCGGGCTGAAGTAGACGGCCTGCGACTCCTTTCGTCACTTGCTTTTCAGGGTTTCGCTCCCGCATTGGTGCCGGCAAGCGCTGCACCGGCCTGGTTGCAGGGCGACTTCTGCAGAATCCCGGTAGACGGTTTTTCCAGACGCGGAGTCGGTTTAGCGGTGCGACGCCGTTTCTCCGCATCCGCCCCCACACGAGCGGTGGCCGAAATCATCCGAACCGTGGTCGCTGACACCGGCGCTGATCAAAGCGGGTTGACACCCGTATCCGGGCAAGGAGCCGACATCCTATGAGCAGTTCCCAAGACCGGGTGATTGATATTCGGGCACGAACCCATGGATTCGTGCGAACCCGCTCAACCACCTTCGGGGGGCGTCGCATCGTTGAAGTCGACGCCCAAGGAGAAGACCTCGCCGGGGCGCTGTCCCCCTCAGACGGGCACTCAATCGCCACAGCCGCCCGTTACAGCCGCAAACAGCGCCTGCCCTTGCTGATCCGGCTGGCATCTAGTGGTGCGAACCTGCAGCATGGTGTCGCCGCGCTCGACGGATGGGGCGGTGCAGCACTCGAACTCACACGTTGTTCGGGTGTGATCCCAACTATGGTGATCGTGAGTGGGCCCACCGTCTCCGGTCCGGCATTAATGCTGGGACTAGCCGACATTGTCATTATGGTCAGCGATTCCTACGCTTTCGTTTCAGGGCCGGCGATGGTACACCAGTTCACCGGTGTCGGAGTAGACGGAGTTGAACTCGGAGGACCCGACGTTCACGAGAGAATCTCCGGCGTTGCCTCATTTGTTGCTGCGGATGCAACTGAAGCCGAGTCGATCATCGCCGACGTGCTGAGATTTCTTCCCGATCACACCGATGCCGCACCGCAAACCCAACCGTGTACAGATCCGGTAACCCGTTCGACTCCCGAAGCCTATGAAGTGCTGCCTGATTCGGCCAATGGCTCCTATGACTGCCGCGACATCATCCGATCCATCGTTGATGACGGCGATCTCCTTGAGTTGCATACCAACTGGGGCGCAAATCTGGTCACCGGATTCGCAGCGACGGGAGGCCGGCCGATCGGTGTTGTGGCGAACCAGCCGCAGAGCATCGCCGGGACTCTCGACATCACCGCTTCTCGCAAAGGCGCCCGCTTTGTCGCCTTTTGTGACGCTTTCAACCTGCCTCTGCTGACATTCGTCGACACATCAGGGTTTTACCCCGGCAAGGACCTCGAATGGCGGGGAATGATCCGATACGGCGCGCAGTTGGCCTTCGCGTATGCCCGAGCGACTGTCGGGCGTGTCAACATCACCACCCGCAAGTCCTACGGTGGCGCTTACATCGTCATGGACTCCAAGACCATGGGCAACGACATCGCTCTGGCTTGGCCGTCTGCTGAGATCGCGGTGATGGGAGCCAAAGGAGCGGTTGAGATCTTGCACCGGCTCAGCAGCCCCGAAGAGCGCGAAGAGCTTGAGTCGGCCTACGAACAAAGGTTGCTCAACCCCTACATTGCAGCAGAACGCGGCACTATCGACGCGGTTGTTGATCCAGCCGAGACCCGTCAGCGTGTGTGCTCTGCTTTTGACATGCTTCAGAGCAAACGAGAGCGTCTGGTGCGACGTCGCCACGACAACACGCCGCTGTGAATCGTTGATGTGATCCGGCTGGACTCAACCAAGGAGCCCGGAATCGTTGCCTTAATGTGCGCGGCCGGGCTTTCGCGGCCTAGATTCAGATTTGGTTTCAAAAAAGGAATCGAGACTTCCCGAGGAGCGAACGAGTGCCGAAGAGCATCACCATCACGGACAATCGCACGGGAGAATCAATTGAGATCCCGATAGAGAATGGCGGGATCGACGCTGAGGATTGGCGAAGCTTTCTGCCCGGAATCTGGTTTTTCGACCCGGGGCTAGCCACAACAGCCGCCACAGTCAGCGAAATCACCGAACTTGACGGTGACAACGGAATCCTGCGCTACCGGGGCTACCCGATCGAACAGTTGGCAGAGCAGAGCACGTTCCTTGAGGTCGCCTACCTACTGATCCACGGCGAACTCCCTACGCAGGCCCAACACGACTCGTGGGTTTACGAGGTCACCCATCACACGTTCGTACACGAGAACTTCCGTCGGCGAATCTACGGCGCCTTCCATTACGACGCTCATCCGATGGGTCTGCTCACCTCCGGGGTCGCCGCCCTCTCGACTTTCTACCCGGAAGCCAAAGAAATCGAAATTCCCAGCATCCGCATGGAGCAGACAGTCCGCTTGATTGCGAAGATGCCGACATTGGCTGCAGCCGCCTACCGTCACTCTCAAGGGCAGCCCTTCGTCTTCCCCGACAACCTGCTCGGATATCCGGAGAACTTCCTCAACATGATGTATCGCATGGATGACGAATATGAGATCAATCCAGTGCTCGGCAAAGCCATGGAGATCCTGTTGATCCTTCATGCCGATCACGAACAGAACTGTTCGACCACCGCTGCCCGCGTGGTCGGATCATCCCACGCTGATCCCTATACCTCCGTGGCTGCTGCTTGTGCTGCCCTGTACGGTCCGCGCCATGGAGGCGCCAACGAGGCTGTGCTCAACATGCTCGACGAGATCGGCGACTACAACAACGTGGACGCCTTCCTGAAGACAGTGAAGTCAGGAGAGAACCGCTTGATGGGGTTCGGTCACCGTGTCTACAAGAACTACGATCCTCGAGCCAAGATCATCAAGCAGGCCGCCTACGACGTGTTCGAGGTCACCGGCAAGAACCCCCGGTTGGACCTCGCCTTGAAGCTCGAGGAGATCGCTACCAACGACTCCTATTTCATCGATCGCAAGCTGTATCCCAACGTCGACTTCTACTCGGGCCTGATCTATCAGTCGATGGGCTTTCCCACCGAGATGTTCACCGTGCTGTTCGCTATCGGACGGACACCGGGCTGGTTGGCCCATTGGAACGAGATGATGGAACAAGATTCTCGCATCGCCCGGCCCCGGCAGCTCTATACAGGGCCCGAGAAGCGCGACTACACGCCTTTGAGCGAGCGCTGACGAAATCCTCGAGCGAGTCCTTTGAACGGGTGCCGGGTCAACCGCTGCAAACCCTGCTGAGCCGGCCGGCCGCCCACCCGGCTCAGACAACCGACTTGCCTCAGGCAGACGGCTTCAGCCGTTCGGTCGGCGTGAACCTCACGGGCATCGACTCGACACCGGTAATGAAGTTCGAGTTGCGCCACGGCAACTGATCGGCCGGTACAGCCAACTCGATGTCGGGCAGACGGCGCAGCACTCTAGTGAACATCTGTTTGAGCTCGAGCCGGGCCAGCGAGGCGCCGAGACAGAAATGAGCGCCGAAACCGAACGCCAAGTGGTGGTTGGGCCGACGCTCGATGTCGAAATGAAAGGGATCCACGAAGTGGGCTTCGTCGCGATTGGCCGACGGATACAACATGATCACATCGGCAGCTTCGGGAACGACCTCGTCGCCGAGTTGGATCTCGGCCATGGTGGTGCGCGCCATGTTCTTGATCGGCGTGACCCAGCGCAGCATCTCTTCGACCGCGACATCGATTCGCCCGTCCAGATCCTCCTGCAGTTTCTGGCGCTCGTCGGGAAACTCCAGCAACGCCTCCATGCCTCCGGTGATGACATGACGGCTGGTCTCATCCCCGCCGATGAGAATCAGCAACGACTCCTGCACGATCGACTCGTCGTCGAGCTTTTCGCCTTCAACTTCAGCCTCGCACAAGATGCTGACCAGATCGTCACCTCCGGGGTTGGCTCTACGATCAGCGATGACGTCCATCTGGAACTCGCGAAATGCGATCCCCGCGAGCATCCCCTTCTCAGAAGCTTCAGGGTTCGTCTCGGTGGTGGCACGAATCAGATCATCGGACCATTGGAGTAGATCGTCAAAGGACTCGCGTGGGAATCCCAGCATGTCGCCTATCAGCAGCAGTGGTAGAGGAGCGGCGACGTCCCACACGAAATCTGCTCGGCCGTTCTCACATACACGATCAATGATCAGGTCGCAGAGCGTGTCGATCTCGTTGAGTTTGTCTCGTACTCGCCGAGGCGTGAACCCTTTGTTGACAAGCTTGCGGCGGTTGAGATGATCAGGGTCGTCCATCGAGATCATCATCGGCAGCGGGTCGCCTTTGGGACGGGGCGCCTTGTACGACGAGTAGGTGTTGGGATCTCGCGAGACAGTCAGGACATCGTCGTAGCGTGCTACCGCCCACACGTCGGAGTTGGGGTCGTAGTAGACTGGAGCGTTGTGGCGCATCCAAGTCCAGTCGTCGTGTGGACCGCTCGCATACCAGTTGCCGTCAAGTAGATCGATGTGTTCCAAGACCGGATGATTCGGCACTATCGTTCCTTTCTTCGTGTCCGGCTCGGTCAGTCGACTGCCGGGGTTGGTGGGAGTCCCTTGTCGAGCAGAGCGTCGAAACGGGTTTGGATCTGTTGACGGTACGACGGCTTCGTGGCGATCAGGAAATCCCCGTCGGCAATTCCTCTCAGCACGATCGGCGGCACTTCCGTCGGGTCGATTCCAGTTTCGGTCATCGCGAACAACGATCGCCGGACACCCGACGCGTCCTCACCCTCATCGGCGGCTCCGCCGGGCCGCGCCCTGTCGGTGTGCGCGATCGCAGTGCGGACTGCGCTGGGGCACAGCACCGATGCCCCGACGCCGGCTCCCACCGCGGCGAGGTCGTGGGCCAAGGACTCGGTGATCGAGAACGCGGCCGTCTTGCTCACGTTGTAGGGACCGGTGAACGGCGCTGCCACGAAACCAGCTACCGACGAGGTGTTCACGACATGGCACTGCCCGCCTCCTGCGAGCATGCGAGGCACGAATGATTTGATTCCGTGGATGATCCCGTAGAGGTTGACCCCGAGCGTCCAGTCCCAATCCTCAAGCGACCTCTGCCAACACAGGCCTGCCTGAAAAACGCCGGCGTTGTTGCAGAGCAGATGGACCGCACCCCAACGCCGGTAGACGTCGTCGGCCAACGACTCGACCTCGTCTGCATCCGCGACATCGATCGTTGTGGCCACCACCTCGCCGTCTGCGCTCTCGGCGGTCGCCTCTGCCGACGGGCCGTCTATATCGGCGGCCACGACCCTCATCCCGACACTTGCGAAGTGCTCGACCATCGCTGCGCCGATCCCTGATCCGGCGCCGGTCACGACCGCAACGCTGCCCTCCAATCTTGACAGTGGCATTTTCAGTTCTCCTGTCAGTTCTCCTCGAACCGCACCTCTTGGGGGTAGGGGAAGAAGTCCGGTAGTTCCCCAGCATGGTGCAGTTCCTGCATCGACTTCCAGAATTCGACCGAGCAGACGTCTGCGTGGCGCGTCTCCATCACCTCTCCGATCACCCTGGGGGAACGCAGATAGGTGCGGAACTCCTCGGGGAAGACGTCGTTGGACTCGACCGGGAACCACGGCTGGTCAGACATCTCGTCGTCGTAGTTCTGGCTGACGGGCATCTTCCGGAAGTTGATCTCGCTGAGCAGCGCCAACTCGTCGTAGTCGTAGAACACCACCACGCCGTGCCGGGTCACGCCGAAGTTCTTGGGGAACAGGTCACCGGGGAAGATGTTGGCCGCGGCCAAGTCTTTGACAGCGTAGCCGTAGTCGATCGCCGCCGCTCGTGCCCGTTCCGGCGACATCTCCCGCAGGTAGAGGTCCAGGGGGTAGAGCCTGCGTTCGGTGTATGCGTGATGCAGCACGACCTCGTCGTTAGTGATCGTGACGGTGCGGGCGCAGTCGTTGCGCAGTTCGTCGATCAACTCTTCATCGAAGCGGTCGCGGTTGAAGCTCAGGTTGGTGAACTCCTGGGCGTCGACGAGGCGACCCACCCGGTCATGGCCGAACACCAGCTTGTAGCGCCGTTTCACGTCTTCGGGGGTGGTTCGCTTGGTGGGCGCGAAGCGGTCCTTGATGAGCTTGAAGACCACATCGAACGACGGCAGCGTGAAGACGGCCATGACCATGCCGCGCGCCCCTCTGGCACGTTCGAAGCGGGTGTTGGAGTGTTCCATATGGCGGTACAGCGCACGGAACAGGTTGGTCTTGCCGTGCTGGTTGTAGCCGATCGAGGTGTACAGCTCGGCCACGGGTTTCACCGGCAGGAGCGATTTCAAGAATCCGACGACCGCGGCGGGGCGTCGGCACAGCACATGGAAGTAGGACCGCGTGTAGCCGAAGAGGCGGCTGGCGTCGGTCTCGGTGAGCAGCACCGCATCCACCTGGACGCCGGCCTCGGTGTGGACAAGTGCGATGACTATCGGAGCGAGTCGGTTCAGCCAGCGGAGCCGACCGACGAGGTAGGCGCCCTTGTTGCGATAGAAGATCGGTCGCAGCACGTCTATTGCGTCGAGGTGTCCGTCCCAGGTCTGTGCCAGGAGGGTGCTGACTCGTCCGGCGACCTTGGCGGCGTCGCCGTCGATGTCGATGAAGCTCGGGGCCAACGGCGAGTGCTGGAAGATCTCGCGGAGGCAGTCGGTGACGGTGGCATCGACAGGGAATTTCCGGTATTCGCCGCGGGTGCCGTCGTCGGCGGGCAGCTTGGTGGGGCCGAGCCAGAGGAACTCCAGTTCCTCGTCTATTCCGATGATGTGGAACAGACGCCGGGTTACGGAGTTGTAGAACGTCTCGGCGAGTTCTAGGTCCATACGCTCCGAGACGAGGTCGACGTAGCGGCGGCGGGCGCCGATCCAGACCGTGCGGGCTTCGGGGTCGTCTTCTGACAGTACCAGACGGGCCGCGTCCACAACATTGAAGACAAGCCGTTTGTGCAGGTTGAGGCGGTCTTTTGTGTCCTGTTGATGCCCGGCCCAGTCACGTTCTATGAAACAACGGGAGGCCCGGTGCGTGAGTTCGAGGTAGCGCTCGTGGTATTCGACGAAGGCGTCACAGAGCATCCGGGCCAGTCGGTCGACGCGGGGATCCCCCTCGGGCCCCCAACGGTCCGTTGCGTCGAGGGCCCGCTTCGGGGGGGTCTGTTCTGCTCCTCGGGACTCCGCTGAAGTTTGCACCCGATCACCCCACAAGCTGGCTGAAGGTGGGATCGTAGCAGTATGAGGCGCCTCCCTAACCTTCAGGATCGGGCCGATCTGGCTGATCTCGCCGCGTTGTACGCGGTGATCGTCGACCAGCGCGACTTCGCTCGTTTCGATGAGGTGTTCACCGACGACGCCCTACTCGACACGGGCAGAGGTCAACGGTCCGGTCTCGAAGAGATCACCGACGCCATGTCAGGCCTGCTCCGCTATGAGGCCACCAGCCACATCCTGGGCCAGCAGCTCCTGTCGGTGACCGACAACGGTGAGATCGAGGGGGTGACCTACTGTGAGGCGCACCATCTCAGAGTCGACGGCGATGAGCGCATCGACCATGTGATGCACATCCACTACCGCGACCGGTTCGTGCGGACCCCCGACGGTTGGCGGATCGCCTACCGCCGCCTAGCGGTCCTGTGGACCGCCGACCAGCCTGTCTGAGGCGCTGCTGAGCCTGCTTCTGCCGGGCCGGCGTCGTCTGAGCCGGCTTCGGCGGGGTCAGGGTTTGTCCGCGGCGCGTTCGTGGCGGCGAATCACCTCGTCGATAACCAGACGCAGGAAGGCCTCGCTGAACGTCGGATCGAGGTTGGACGACGACGCGAGCTGACGGAGCCTCGCGATCTGCTCCTTCTCACGCTCGGGATCCGCGGGTGGGAGCCCTTGCTGTGCTTTGTACTCACCGACGTCCTCGGTGACCTTGAATCGCTCCGCCAACAACAGGATCAGCGCGGCATCGATGTTGTCGATGCTGGAACGGAAGCGTTGGAGTTGCTCGTCTGCCATGCCCGAAGCCTAGAAGATCCCGCCGCGGCGCTGTCGGACGTTCGAGCCTGGACCAGCGATGTCGGTCATCACGAGTTGTAGGCGGTCGGCGTGCAGTGCCTGGTCGAGTCCGTAGCTGAATCTGATTTTCAGCGCGATGGCCAGGAAGCACACGACGCCCGCAACAGCACCGATGAAGATCGCCGCGAACGGCCTGAGGTTCATGTTTAGCATGTTGAGCACGTTCCTCGTGCCGACCATGCCGCCGTAGAACAGCGCCAGGCCGGGCACCATGAACATCACCAGTGCCGCCGATACCAGCATCCACGCAGTGTCACCGCTCATCGTTCCCTCAAGGATCTGTCGAACAAGCAGCCCGAAGGCATCACCACCTTAGAGCTAGCCACTTGAGTTCTCTACACCGGGGCCGGTCTGTTCGAGGTTCGACCCGGGGGCAAAAGGGTGCTTCGGGTGTGTCTAGGAGACTGCTGATATGTCTCGAAACCTCGAAATCGTGGTGGCAAAACCCCAGGTCAGAAGCTTGCGTGTCGAGCGAAATCGGCATTGCTCAGCAGTCTCCTAGGCGAGGGTGTCGAGCATGGCGCGGAGCCGGTCTGCCGGGGAGTCGCTGCGGACCAGGGCTTCTCCGATCAGCGCGGCGTCGTAGCCGACTTCAGCGAGGTCTCTCAGCTTGGTCCCGTCGGGCGTCTCGATGCCGGATGCCGCCACGGTCACAACTCCGGGTCCCAGTTCGGCCAGCAGCCCGGCCATGCGCACTGCTTTGTGGTGGTCGACGGTGAAGCGGGTGTCTTTGGGGTTGTCGCGCTGGTTGACGGCGATCATGTAGGCGCCCGCTTCTGCGGCCATCGCCAGGTCGTGTTCCGCGCGTACCTCGGTCAGGGCGTCCATGCCCAAACTCAGGGCGAGATCCTGCAAGTCTGCAACTTCGGCGACCGATCCGATGTCCTCCACGATCAGCAGCACCGCATCGGCACCCATGACGGACGCGTCGTGGATGTGCTGGGGCGTCGTGAGGAAGTCTTTGCGCAGCACCGGGGCGTCCACTGCCTTCTTGACCGACTTCAAGTCTTCGGGGCTGCCACCGAAGCGCGGCCCCTCGGTCAGCACCGAGATACAGGATGCACCGCCTCGGACATACTCGATTGCCGTCTCAGCAGCTCCGAGACCGGGACGAAGATCCCCCGCGGACGGCGACTTGCGCTTCACCTCGGCAATGACCGCCAGTTCAGATCCGGCGGTCAGCGCGTCCTTGAAAGCATGGCCCACGGACTGCATGGCCGCCGATTCTAACCCTGCACCGCCTGTTCACGTCTGATGGCGTTGAGAACGACAACGAAATTCGGGTCAGCGTCGCTCAGATGGCCGGGGCCGCAGACAGATGGTCCTCCGTTATCTTCCGCCCTGCTGCGACTTCTCCGAATACTACGCCACCACGACGCGCCTAGGTTGTGGATGGACTGTGGATGGCTTGCGGATCGGTTGCGGATCGGTTGTCGATTAGTTGTGGATCGGTTGCGGATTAGTTGCGTGTCGCATATTGTGGTTGTCGTGGCGATCATTGACGACCTCCTCGTTGGAGACTCCGACACGGCGGCGCAGGCCGCGGTGCGCATCGTTCCAGGGTTCGTTGCCGAAATGGATGAACTCGTCCCAGCGGTTGTCGCCGGTAGCGGCAGGCCGGTGCTGTTGAGCTACCTGAGGGCAGTCGACGGCGCCGCCCGACAACTTACCGCGCTGCCCTCGAAGGACCCCGACACCGCCGAGCGGGCCGCTACGGGATATCTCCTGTTGTGCCGTAACTCCGCCGAGTTGCTGTGGACGGCACCCACCGTCGACGGTGTCGGAGTGCTCACCGCGCTCGTGGACCGATTCAGGGTCCTCATCGGCGGGCTGGAACGCCCGCCGCGTCGCTGCGGCACCGGCTTGGACCATGCGGTCTTCAACCAGATCGTCGCAACACTGGCCGACATTGAGTTCGAGCGCCGAGTCGACGAGCCGCTGAGGCGGGCGATGGCGACGCTGGCGCTGTCCAGCAACGACATCGCGAAGACGATGGGCGTTACCCGCCAAGCCGTTGACAAGTGGCTGCGGTCCGGGTCACCACCAGATCGGCTCGACCGCATCGGCGCGCTCGCTGAAACCGCCGACATTCTCAGGCACCGGCTGCGCCCCGGCATGCCCGCAGTCGTCGTCCGCCGGCCCGCTGACGCGTACGGGGGCCGCAGCATGCTCGAGATGATCGCCGACGGCGAGCACCGCGAGCTACTGGAGTCGGTGCGGGCGAGCTTCGATTTCGCGCGCGTCGCGTGACGTGCGCAGCGTCGCAGTAGGCGGGACCTACTACCGCGTAGCGGATCCCCGATGGGACGACCCCCTCGACGCCGGTCACGCCGCAGTGTCGGGACAGCGCTGGAACCCTCCCGGCGTCGCCTGCCTGTACCTCAACAACGACATGACCACCGCCCGCAGCAACATAGTCCACCGCTTCGCGGGGCTCCCCTATGGACCCGAAGACCTAGGACCGCTCGAGGCACCGGTGCTGATCGTTGTCGAGGTGCCCGCCGGTCGGGCCCTCGACGCGGTCTCCGACGAGGGCCTGACCGAGATCGGGCTTCCCGACACCTACCCGCTCGACAACGCCGGGGAAGTCATCGCCCACAGCGTCTGCCAGCCAATCGGGGCAGCAGCGCGCCGTGCCGGACTCAGCGGCGTCGCGAGCCGTTCGGCCGCGGCCGGCGAAGGTCGCGAACTAGCCTGGTTCCCGCACTCTGAGACGGTTGTCGCCACCGAGCGGCTCTCCTTCGACGCATGGTGGTGATGCCTGCTGCGGGGTTGCGGGAGGACGCGGACCGGTCAGAGATTCGCCAACAGCGAGGTGTTCGGAGAGGTGTGCGTGGTGGACACGGGGTGGTGGGCCGTACAAGAGTCGAACTTGTGACCTCCTGCGTGTCGAGCAGGCGCTCTAACCAACTGAGCTAACGGCCCCGGAAGACTCGAACTTTACCACCGCACCGCGTCAATTCGACGGCCACGGTGCGCTGGCGGTCATGCGTCAACGAGAACCACATACAACGGTCGGGCCTTGAGTTCTCTGATGAAGCTCTCGTCTACGTGATCCCACTGGTGGCGCGTTCTGGTGCGTGCCGTTACGGCCAATGGGAACCAGGCGACGGGGACGGATTGGTATCGACCCATGCATCGAGTCGACGCGCGAGCGCAGGCCCCAACGCGCTGCCCGAGGGGCAGGTCGCTCTTGCGAACGAAGGCAACGAGTCCATGGGAAGCGCCGCGCTCCAAGTTCTGGGCCACAAGGGATGCGTAGTCGGCGAAGTTCTCCGTCACGATGACGCGACCCTCGCCGATGGCTAACTCGTAGAGATGCTCGTCGTCGGTGCCCGCCAACATTGAGCCGGCAACGCTGCGGGCGTCGTGGCCCAGTCGCCGCAATTCGGCGGCAGCAGTTGGCGGGAACATCTCGTCGAGCAACCACTTCACGTCGAGAGCATTCGCTCGCGGCGTTCGGCGAGCTCCCGCAGTTCCTCCGCGACTCTGATGTCAGTAGCGATGCGGTCGTCGACCTCATCGGGAAACACGGCGTAATAGTCGGCGGCGAGCTCGATCAACTCGGGGGCAAGGCCCGTTTCCTCGGCGACGAGACCGACGGGCTGCCTGACGGTGCCCCGAGCGCGCTTGAGGTCACGAACGATCTCCCACACATCGGGTCCTCTCGCCAGTCCAGCGCGACGACCGGTCGGGCCGTCGCGGAACACGATGCCGGGAAAGCGCCGCATCCTGAGTCCTTCGTCAATCAGCGCGACGGCAAGCTTCGACGGCGCCGTTGAGACCCGCCGGCTCTCATTGTTCAACCGCTCGCGCACATCATCTGGCAACCGTAACGATGTCGGACGGCTCATCGCTCCTCCTTTGAACGCCCCACACTACAGCGTAGCGCGCTAGCATACAACACCACTGACCTCTCGTTCAGGCCAGGACCGGGGCCAGTTCGGCGGTTTCTTGGGATTCGAACTCGAGGTAGTTGAAGAGGCCGGCCTCGTCGAACAGGCCGGCCTCGTCGAACAGGATCCGGTCCTCGTAGTCGTCGAACCAGAGGGCCTCGGGGTTTCGGCCCACGATGCACACCTTGCCCCGGTCGGGGGCGTCGGCGACGCTGCGCAGGAGCTTGAATATGACAACCCCGTTCTCAGCTCCCGCAAAGCCCGGGACTGGGCCGTCGGTGACGGCGGCCACCTCGGTCTTGCCCCTGTAGTGGGAGAGCGCCAGGCGGGCGTGGGCCTCCACACCGGACAGCCCCTTCTGCGACTCGTTGACAATCTGCCAGGCTTCCTCGATAGGCACGTTGAACGCCCGGTAGGCGACGATGTCTCGCCCGCCGAAGAAGTAGTGGTTCTCGACGCCGACCCGTTTCAGGGTGCGCTGCAGGATCTTGAGCGCCTCGGGGTCGCTGTTGACGCCGCGGATGATCGGCGACTGGTTCTCGACGCTGATCCATCCTCGCGAGACCACGGCTTCAACAGCTCTCTGCGTGCTGGGGTGCCATTTGTAGAAGCCGTTGCCGTCTTCGGTGTAGCCGCCGTCGGGAGTCTTGACGAGCAGTTCGTCGGGGTGGTTGAAGTGGGTCATCAGCCGGAACCCGACGTCCGGGTAGATGTCGTGGAACCGGTCGATCATGTCGAGGAAGGCCTGGTCGAAGCGGTCGGGGTGGAAGGCCAGTTCCTTGGTGCCGAGCCGGATCGCCTCAACGCCGGCTTCGGCGAGAGCTGTGAACCAGGCGGCGAGCTTGCTGTTGGGCAGCACCATCGGGTCTCCGCCTGACAGGAGTATCTCGCGGAGCTTCTCCCGGCCGGTTTCGGGGTGGCGACCGCCGTTGGCGGCCACCGCGGCGTTGTGAGAGCGGATGTAGTCGGTTATCTCAAGAATCCGGGCGAGGCTCTTCTTCTTGACGGTGCCGTCGCGGTGCTCGACAGGCTTTCGGGCGATCAACTCCTCCCGGTAGCAGAACCGGCAGTGCGCCGAGCAGGTCGAGATCACATAGAGGAGGCCCATCTCGTATTTGTGGAGAAGGCCTTCGACGGGGCTGTAGTCCATCTGGTTGCCGGGGTCCTCGACACCGTCGAGGTTGAGAGTCTCGTCGGGAGATGCTTTGACGAGCGTTTGCAGCGCGGGGCTGTTCTTGGCCATCTCGAAGTAGTGGCGGGTTATCTTCACCGGCATGCGGGACTCGATGTCACGCTCAGTGCCGCGGATCTGGACAAGTTGATCGAGTTCGGAGGGAGTGTAGAATCCGATCATGTCCTGGGGGGCGGTGCCGTTGACGAATGGGTCGAGGCCGTTGAGGATCTGCCGGTCGTATCTGGGGTTCTCCACCGCGTCGAGGACGAGCCGTTCTCTGTCGGTCGGTTCGTATTTTGCCTTGCCCATGATTGATCTCTGCTTCCGCTCGCTCCGGTCTGTTGAAGCACCGTCCGCCGACGATGTTCAACAATGAACACCACCCTACACTAACTGTTCTATTATGCACAAGCATGAACAACATCTCGCCTCGGCTACGGCAGCCGAAGCGCAGTTCGGGTCGCCTGCGGTGATGACGGTCACGGAACTGATCGCTCGGGCGGGCGGGGAGTTGACCCCCACGGAGCGCCGCATTGCTGAGGTTGTGGTCTCCGAGCCGACTCTGCTCGCTTTCGGGACTGTGTCCGATCTTGCCAACCGGATCGGTACGAGCCGACCTTCCATCGTCCGGTTCGCCAACAAGCTGGGGTTCGACGGCTACGCATCGCTGCAGACCGTCGCCCGGCGGAGGGTCGAGGACGACCTCTCCCGCCCGCGTGATCGCATCAGGCGGGACCCGTCCGAGGGGCCCTCCGCGCTGGACGAACTCGTCGGCGGGTTCGAGTCGGCTGCGGCCACGGTGGCGCGGGGTGAGATTCGGGCCATTGCCGAGAGGGCTGCGTCCGCCGGGTCGGTCTGGATCGTGTCGGGGGAGACCTCTTTGGCCGGCGCTTACGCGCTTCGCAGCGGTCTTTCCATGATCCGGCCCCGGGTGTACCTGATCGAGGGTCACTCCGCCGGCCGGGATCTGGTCGATGCCGGTCCGGGGGATCTGGCAATCGTCATCGCCTTCTACCGTTATCGCAACTTCTCTGTGTCTGTGGCCGGCACCCTGGTCGACCAGGGAGTCCCCCTCGCGGCTGTGACTGACAGCCCGCTGTCTCCGCTGGCAGACGCAGCCGAGGTGCTCTGCCAGGTGTCGGTTCCGGCTGTCGGGCCGTTCGACAGTTCTGTTCCGGCGGTGGTCGTCGCCGAGCTGGTCGTCGCCGATGTCGCGGTGCTCGTCCAGGCAGAGGCCAAGAAGCGCGTCGACCGCCTCGAAGCACTCTGGTCCGCGACCGAGACCTTCCTCCCCCGAAGCTAGACCCAGACTAGATTTGTACACAAAAGTTTCCGCAACGCGCCGGCATGTAGCACATACGTGATATGTTGCTGTTGTGACTGAGACCACCACCGTGCGCCTCAACGACGAGGAACGAGCGCTGCTCGACGAACTCGCCTCTGAGTTCGGCGGCCGGTCAGGAGCGATCAAGCATGGCATTGCGATGCTCGCCCAAGAGCACCACCGTCGTCGCGCCCTGGACAGATTCATGGACGACTGGGTCTCCGAGACAGGACCCGCCGACCCGGACGGGGTGACTGCAATGCGCGGGCGCTTCTTCGCACAACGGTGATCCTCGACGCAGCCGTGCTGATAGCCGTGGACCGTGACGAGCCTCTAGGACGATTGCGTAGCGCCACATCGTAGACTCCTGCGCCATTCTGGCGGCTTGCACACGCTTGGCGACGCGGCGGTATCAGAGCGGCCGTGACATGGCCGCGGCGCGGGCTACGGCCACGCATCGTTGCGCTCGTTCGACCGCTTTGACGGCGACTCCTTTGGCAACGGCATTCGGCTCGTATTCGGCCTGCGTCTTGAGTGGAAGCAACCGTCGCAGGTCTTTCGCGACCGCCATGCCATCGGTTCCAGCCTCTTGGAGCAATGAAACCACCTCATCGTGCCGCTGGCCGGCGGCGCGCTGACCGATACGGGCACCACACACCGCGTCCGCTGAATTGATTGCAGCGTGAATCGCCAGACTAGTGGCCGCGATGAAGCGCTCGGCCGCGAGTTCACTGACTGCCGACTCGGCAAACTCCTCGGCCTTTCGGACGTAGCCGTGCACCTGAGCGGCCGAAAGCGTCCTCGTGCGCGTCGGTTTAGGCATTGGCCATCTTGCGGAGTTCGTTGATGGTCGCGCCGCGGACGACTAGGCCGTCGCGGGCGATCTCTGTCCAGAGGGGGCCTCCACTCGTCAGATTCTCAATGGCGCTCGCCAACCCGATTTCGATGACTTCAACGGTGTTGCCGCTGATCAATCTTGCGTCTCGACGCCACTGCTCGACCCCGGCGACCCATATCTCATCGTCGCTGTCAACCTCGTCGGGGCGCACCATGACCACATCAATGTCGCTGTCACGGTCTGCGGAACGACGGGCGAACGACCCGAAGACCATCACGCTCACTGGGGGATGCGGCATTTGTCCGACCGCCTCGCCGATTCGGGCCAGAACTGTGTCATAAAGCGAAGCGAGGGAGACCACGACCTGGGCGGCCACGTTCTCTCGGTTCAGGCGAAACAGCAACGAGGGTGCTACTTCGCGTCGCTCAACCAAGCCCAACTCCACGAGGCCCGGCATCACCCGCGACGCCTGGGCGGTACTCACGTCCGCGAGTTGCGCCACGGTTCGGAGGTTGAGTTCGGCGGTGGTCTCGGCGAGCACCGCGAGCACGCGGCCCTGCACACCGGGAATGAGAGCACGGACTGGATGGACGAAATCCACACCTAGACTCTACGGATAAGCGACAAAAATGCAATGAGTGTTGTATTCTTGTCACCAAATCCAAGGATTCTTGGTCCGTGATTTGCTGATGGGTCCGATACCCGTTTGTCGGTCACCGGCCGCCTCGTTCAGGTTGAGGCCAGCGCCAACTCGCGGGATTCTTGGGATTCGACGCGGTGGCAGTCGAAGAGGCCGGCTTCGTCGAACAGGATCCGGTCCTCGTAGTCGTCGAACCAGAGGGCCTCGGGGTTTCGTCCAGGCAGAGGCCAAGAAGCGCGTCGACCGCCTCGAAGCACTTTGGTCCGCGACCGAGACCTTCCTCCCCCGAAACTAGACCCAGACTAGATTTGTACACAAAAGTTTCCGCAACGCGCCGGCATGTAGCACATACGTGATATGTTGCTGTTGTGACTGAGACCACCACCGTGCGCCTCAACGACGAGGAACGAGCGCTGCTCGACGAACTCGCCTCTGAGTTCGGCGGCCGGTCAGGAGCGATCAAGCATGGCATTGCGATGCTCGCCCAAGAGCACCACCGTCGTCGCGCCCTGGACAGATTCATGGACGACTGGGTCTCCGAGACAGGACCCGCCGACCCGGACGGGGTGACTGCAATGCGCGAGCGCTTCTTCGCACAACGGTGATCCTCGACGCAGCCGTGCTGATCGCTGTGGACCGTGACGAGCCTGGGGCCAAAGACTTCATCGAGGCCGCTCGGATAGAAGGCGAGCCGCTCCGCACTACTGCACCAGTAGTCGCGCAAGTATGGAGGGACGGATCGCGGCAGGCTCGCTTGTCCCGGTTCCTCCCCACACTGGACGTCCGCCCTTTCACAGCAGAGCACATCTCGCTGGTCGGAACGCTGCTGCGCAACTCCAAGGCTTCCAATGCAGTCGATGCCCATCTGGTCGCATGCGCAATCCACCTCGACGACACCATCATCACTTCCGACCTCAACGATTTCACACGACTCACCGCACACCTCGGCGAGGCAAAGCCACGGGTCCAACGGTGGCACTGACGAAACTGTCACGTCAACGATCAGATCGTGCCTCGCTCAGTCGCCGGCGGGGCGTGGACAGTGTTGAAGATCTCGTGGAGGAGGCCGACTTCGACGATCTCGCCGAAGTCTCTCTCTTCGAGGCAGCGGTTGACGAACTTGTCGTTGCCGGTGAGGCGCTGGAGCATCAGGTCTCTGAGGCGTTGGCGCTCGGCGAGGATGAACTTGTCGATGTCGTTGGCTTGTGCGGTGGCGCGGATGTCGTCGGTCTGGAGGGCATCGTTTTGGATCTGCTCAAGGAAGAGTCGGTCACTGTCGTCGAAGCTGGTGCCGAACAGTTCATTGAGCCGCTCAATGATCTGTGACAGAGGTTCAGAGTCCTCCTCGGCCCTGCCGGTGCCGACGGCGGTGGGGCTTGCAACGCTGGTGTCGTCGCCATCGAGGCCGATCACTCCGCTCGACACCTTCTGGATGCGGTAGTACTCAAGTTCAATGTCGCCGCCGAGGTCGACCGGTTCGGACTCGTCGCCGATGTGCAGCCGGGGCAGCAGCATCCGACCGAATGAGTACAGCCGCTCAAGCTCTCCATCGGCGTACGGGATGATCTGGCTGAGAAACGCATACAGCGGCACGTAACCGCTCAGCCGATCCCGGAACTCAAGCTGTACGTCCTCGTCGAGCGCTACGAATCGATCTATCGCATGCTGCAGGGCACCTTCGATACGGGCGTGATCGCTCGGTTGCTTCTTGTTGGTCGGCAGGTAGAACACCGATGCGAACTCGTCAACCTCCGGCTGCAAGTAGACCTGCGCCTGGTCCAGTTCGTAGGCGAGGGCGTTGAGTTGGTATGGGTCGGACTGTTCTCGTAACTCGGTGACTCCATAGTACGGGGCGAACGCCGCGGCGATGTCGGCCGGCGAATTCATAAAATCCAAGACGAACGGCGGTTGCTTTCCGGGGGCGATTCGGTTGAGCCGCGACAGCGTTTGCACGGCATGCACACCGGACAGCGGCTTGTCGACGTACATAGCCTGCAGCAGCGGCTGGTCGAACCCCGTCTGGTACTTCTCTGCTACGAGCAGCACCTGGTAATCCGGTGAAGCGAACCGAGCGGGCAGAGCTGCTTCGCTGATCGGCTTGCCCGACACGACGTCGACGTTCATCCTCGGCTCGGTGTACTCAGCACCGGTGTCGGGATCGGTGACGGTGCCGCTGAAGGCCACCAGCGGCCTGACATCGTCGTATCCCCGTGCATTGATGTAGTCGTTGAACGCGTTCATGTAGCGCACAGCGTGCAGGCGCGATGACGCCACCACCATCGCCTTGGCACGCCCGCCCATGCAGTGCATCACCTGGTTGCGGAAGTGCTCGATGATGATTTCGGTCTTCTGAGACAGGTTGTGCTCGTGCAGCTTGACGAATCTGGAGAGCTTGACGGCGGTCCTGCGCTTGGGGAAGTCGGGATCGGTTTCCGCGGTGCTGACCAGCTTGAAGTAAGTCTCGTAGTCGGTGTAGTGGCCCAGCACGTCCAGAATGAAGCCCTCCTGGATCGCTTGGCGCATGCTGTAGGTGTGAAATGGCACCGGTTTGCCGCCGGGGTCGTTGGGTGCGGGCCGCCCGAACAATTCGATCGTCTTGCCCTTGGGTGTGGCGGTGAACGCGAAGAAGCTCAGGTTCGGCTGCGGGCCGCGTGACTCGACCACGGCGTTGAGGCCGTCCTGCCAGTCTTGGGGCTCATCACCTCCGGCGAGCGCTCCCGCGCCGAGCAGCGACTTCATCTTCAGCGCCGTCTCGCCGGTCTGGCTCGAGTGCGCCTCATCCGCGATGATCGCGTAGCGCCGCGACGCCAGTTCCTGCGCCATCGTGGCGGCCTGCTCACGCTCACTGTCGCTGGCAGCTTCGGGAAGGTCAGCGCCCGCGATCCCGAGCAGCCTGTCCAGCACGAACGGGAACTTCTGCTGCGTTGTGACGATGATCTTGGTGCCGTCGACGAGCGCTCGGGCGAGTTGGCCCGAGTCTTGGTCAATGGCCTTCACGACGCCCTGGGTGTGCTCGATCTGGTAGATCGCGCTCTGCAGCTGCGAGTCGAGCACGCGGCGGTCGGTGATGACCAGCACGCAGTCGAACACCTTGTCGTCGCTGGCGGTATGCAGGCTCGACAGGCGGTGCGCGAGCCAGGAAATCGAGTTCGTCTTGCCGCTGCCTGCCGAGTGCTGCACGAGGTAGTTGCGGCCGGCACCCTCGGCACGAGCCGCGCTCACGAGCAGGTTCACGGCGTCGAGTTGGTGGTAGCGAGGGAACACCAGCGTCTCGCTCACCTTCGTGCGTTCGCCCTTGGGGTCGACGACCTTCTCCTCGCGCCGCTCGGTGAACATGTACGAACCGATGATGTCTAGGAACCGACCCCGCTCCAGTACCTCCTGCCAGAAGTAGCCGGTGCGGTAGCCCGAAACGTGGGCTGGGTTGCCCTTGCCGCACTGCACCTCGCCGGGATGGCTGCCCCGGTTGAACGGCAGGAAACGTGTGTCGCCCTTGGCGAGGCGCGTCGTCATATGCACCTCGTCGGGGTCAGCAGCGAAATGAACGAGCGCCCGCTTGCCGAAACGAAACAGCGGAGCGTTCGGCTCACGGTCCGTGCAGTACTGCCTGACTGCGTGCTGCCATGTCTGGCCCGTCGCCGGGTTCTTCAGTTCGCAGGTCGCGACCGGCAGCCCGTTGAGGGCGAGGAGCAGGTCGATGGTGTCGTTGCGGCCCGGATGGCAGCGAACCTGTCGGGTAACGGTCAGTTCGTTGGCATCGAATTGTGCGAGCGCGTCGGGGTTCAGGCCGTGTGCCGGCTTGAAGTAGACCGGCCGGAAGGTCTTGCCGACGAACTTGAACCCGTGGCGTAGGACCTCCAACGTGCCCTTCAGGTCGAGCTCCTTGCCCAGCCGCTCCAGGACCCGGGCTTCTAGCTCCGCACCATGGAACGACTCTGCTTCCGCCCACAACTCCGGTTGGGTCGCTTGCAGGAAGGCCACGACACGTCTGGGGAACATCGCCCGATCGACATCCCACTCGGCAGCTGGGGCTGAGACCCAGCCGTACTCCCCGAGCATCGACTCCACCGTCGACTCGAACGCGAGCTCCGAGGTCTGCTCAGGAGGCATTCACGCCCCCCTTTACCTTGTTGGTGGCCCTTTACCTTGTTGGTGGCCGCCACGTCCCGCACATCGATCTTCCCCGTCACCGCCGCTGAAATCAGCGCCGACCGATATTCCTGCAGACGCTCAATCGACAGTTCAGCCTTCCCCCGCAGAGCATCGATCCGGTCCGATTGAGCATCGAGGTACTCGACAATCGCCTGCTGTTCGCGGATCGACGGAAGTGGCAACTGGGATTTTCCAATGTGATCCCAACTGGCACGCGGCATTCTCACCCCGAATGTGGAAGAATTCACGCTTGAGACAAAGCCGTCTGTCAGCATGAGGTAGAGCAAGTATTGAGGTTCATACGATCCGGTTCGCAGCACTATGAACTCTGTGGAAGACACCCCATCGAAGTGCGCCAAGTGTCCCTTGGCAAGATACGGCCGCAACTTAGAAAAGAGCACGTCTCCGCAAGCGAAACCATTCGATAGTCCGTCAGGTGACGGCCAGTCACCGGGAAGGTTCAGCACACCTGTCCACGATTCGATGTGCTCCAACCCGATGTAAGGCAAGCCATTGGCATCCTCTGGCTCAACCTTCTGATCGATCTTCGTTACGGAACGGGTTAATTGCTGCAACTTCCAGTGCTCCGGCATGTAGCCGAGCCACTCGACTCCGGAGTCCTTGAGCTTCAGATCTGGGTCCAATCCTGCGGATTCTGCGGCCTCCCGAGGCAGGCCCTTGGTAACCGTCCACGCGGTGACCTCTGCCAGGAGTTGCTCGATCTCGGCTTCGAGTGTCTTAAGATCGGCTTCAATGATAGCGAGGTGGCGAGGTGGCTCGTAAACGTAGAAGTGGCGATTGAAGGGGATCTCGTAACCGACCTTCGTCTTGTCCTCGTCAATCCATGCGTCGGGGACATGCGGTAGTACCTCGCGCTCCATGTGCGAGTGAACGTCCTCGCCAAGGAGCACGGTCTCGGTGTCGCGTAACACGGTGTCGGGTTCTGGGTTGCCAGCGCGGTCTTCGCAGACGTCGGCCTCGGGGTCGGACTCGCTGAGTGCTGCAAGGACGGCTTTGCGTTCCAGGGCCGACAGCTTGAGGTTGTGGGCTTCGGCGGCGGCTCGCAGTCGGGCTGCGAACTCGTCACGGCTCTTGATGATCTCCCCGCCGGTGACTTCGGCCAGCGTTGCGAGCACGTCCCGGATGGCCTGCTGTCGGGCCTGCCCCTCGGCAACGTCGGTATTATGAGATTCCCCGGCGCGCTTGCGGCTCTTGGCGAGGTTCACGAACGTCGTCTGGTCGTCGATGCGGGCAAGACGTTCGGGCGTGGCGGCGAAGTTGAGCCGCAGGGGGCGTTCGACGGTGATCTTGTGATAGCCGAAGTCGTCGTTGTTGAACACTTTGCTGACCACGCGTGGCCGGGTACGCGGTTCGTGGGTGATCGGATCCTCGTCGGTGATGTTGCGTGTCTCGCCGTGGGTGAAGCTGCCGTGGATGCGGGTCACATCGGCGATCTGATCGGGCGACAACTCGTGGCGCTTGTTGCCGAGGCTGCGACGCATCTTGACGTAGAACTCGCGTGCGTCGATGAGCTGCACCTTGCCGTGACGACGTTCCTCCTTGCGGTTCGTGAGAATCCAGATGTAGGTGGAGATACCGGTGTTGTAGAAGAGTTGGTCCGGCAGAGCGATGATTGCTTCGAGCCAGTCGTTCTTGATGATCCACTTGCGGATGTTGCTCTCGCCGCTGCCTGCGTCACCGGTGAACAGCGGCGATCCGTTGAACACGATCGCGATGCGGCTGCCGCCCGAGCCTTCGAGCGATACAGGTTGCATCTTCGACAGCATGTGCTGGAGGAACATCAGTGAGCCGTCGTTGATGCGCGGCAAGCCCGCTCCGAACCGGCCCTGGAAACCGAGCGTGTCGCGCTCGGCTTCAATCACCTTTTTCTGCTGTTTCCATTCAACTCCGAAAGGCGGGTTCGCCAGCATGTAGTCGAACGTCCACGGTGTGTCATCGGAGCGGTGCCGGTAGCCGTCAGCTGTGAACGAGTCGCCGAGCACGATCCGGTCCGCGTCATCTCCCTTGATGAGCATGTCCGAACGACAAACCGCCCACGACTCATCGTTGATGTCCTGACCGAACAAGTGCGGCTTGGCGTCGGCATTGTGGTCGTGCAGGAACTGCTCCGCGACGGTCAGCATGCCGCCGGTGCCACAGGCAGGGTCGTAGATGGTCTTGACAATGTGAGGCTTGCCGAGGTCTGCTTCGGGCGACAGCAGAAGGCTCACCATGAGGCGGATCACCTCGCGGGGCGTGAAATGCTCCCCCGCCTCCTCATTCGACTGCTCAGCCCCGATGCGGATCAGTTCCTCGAACACGTACCCCATCTGCATGTTGTCGACACGCTGCGGGGAGAGGTCCAGGCCGGCGAAACGCTGCACCACTTGGAACAGCAAGTCCTTCTCGTCCATGCGACCGATCTGGGTTTCGAAATCGAAGCGCTCCATCACATCGCGGACGTTCGGCGAGTACGCATGGATATAAGCGCTGAGGTTCGAGGCGATCTGGTTCGGGTCGTCGAGCAACCTGGCAAAATCGAAGGGGGACGTGTTGTAGAACGGGCACTCCGCTGCCGCTGTCAATAATTGGTGGCGCACGTTCTCGGACTGCTGGGCATGCAGCCGCGCGGAGGCCAAGACGTTGTCTTTTGTTTCAGCAAGCACGCAATCGAATCGCCGAAGGACCGTGAGCGGGAGGATCACTTTGCGGTACTCGTTGCGCTTGTAGGGGCCGCGCAGCAGGTTGCAGATACCCCATATGAAATCGGCGAGTTGACGGTGTGTGCTGGCGTTCATGGATTTACAACCCGGTTCTGTGGGGCAAACTCACGGAAGTCTAGTTCTCCACGCTTGACGTAATAGTCCACGATTGCGGTTCTGTGCTCGACAGTCTCGGGGTCAACGGTCTGGCTCGTTGCGGACAGGACATCGCGCACCTGATCTCGCCAGGCGCTGTGGTCCCAGACATCGTTGGATCCATTCAACATCTTTAGAGTGAACCGGGCGGCCTCGGCTGGTTTCGTCGATGCGATCTTGGCGAGCCGTTCGATAATGTCGCGACCAAGAAACCTTGCGCTTCCAACTCGCAGCGTTATCTCAAGGCCCGCCAGAGACCAATCGTCGTCAAGCTTGGCCGACGCGAATGTGAATGCGAAGGAACTGGCCTCACTCTCGTGGGACTCTGGTTCTTGGGCAATCGCCAAGAGCCGCGAATCCCAGAGTGCGCGGATCCGGCCCAACACTTCAAGTTCAACACCTCCTTCAGTGTTGTTGAGCGCTCGGCCCAAATGGGTCATGACTCGCGCAGCGGTTTCGTCATCGGCGAGTTCGAACCACCTTTCCAACAGTCCCGACCGCAAGCAGCCGCGCCAGTAGAACGTCACAAGATGCTCTCCCAATTTTGTGTCAGCTGATTCTCTGGCGAATCCGACGGCAGCTCTGGATGGGACCCTCTCCACTGCAGCTTCGTACTCGTGGTGCAACGACTCACAGACCGGATTGAAGGGCGGGCACCAGCTCACGTAAGTGTTCCACGCGGCATCACGTAGCGCGGCAAGTTCAGGCGAACGCGGGAGTATGTGAGCAATGTTGGCGGTCACCCATTGCTCGTCAAGCAGAAGAAGCCAAGGCAACCACCTCCCATACACGGCGCGCACAGCGATCGACGGATCGTTAGCGGGATCCAGGTGTTCTTCGAGCACCGTCCGCACCTCGGGAATCAGATCAAGTCCCTCAGCTGTATCGACATCCCGAGATTCGAGTTCGCGTCTGCACCACAAGGCGTACGCCATAACCGCGTGCATTGCCTTAGCACGGTTCATGTTGAGCGAAAGCGTGAACGCGTCCATGGCGCCGAGATCAGCTGTCTCGGCTTCGTCTGCAGGTGATGGCTGTGGGTCGCGCGTGAGAGGTTCAAGGACGCTCCAGACGTTCTCGCGCAACTCGAACAGGATTCGATTTTCGCGGTTGGCGACTCCCTCTTTAATCAGCGTTGCGATCTGACCGCGAGCCGGGTTCCAACCCGCGTCGCGGTCAAGGTCGGGCAATCGTTCTTCGGCTTCGAAGGGGTGATTAAGCACGGATGCCATCAATCGGATTGGTGACTCCCAAGAAATTGAAGTGCCCGCTTTCACCGCTGTTTCGAGGCCACTCAAGAAGTGGCGGATATAGGTCGGATCCAACGACTCAATTCGATGCGCCACAGACGAGAATTCGGGAGCTCGCTCTCCTACGGCTATCTTGAGTTCGCGGCCGAGACCTTCAATGGTGGGACTGATGCCCCAGCTGACTCTTTCGTCGGGCTCCCAATCGGCAAGGTATCCGATCACGGTGTCGACGCTCATCTCGTTCAACTCCTGAGCAGTCAGAGAAGTCTCGGACACCCACCCGCTCTCGGTCCACGCCAAGAAGTCAGGGTGGCGAGCCTCCCCGTGCTTCGCTACGAGCTCGCGGTACTCCTCAGCTTCGTCGCCAGAAAGGTGTTCCGCGACGATACTCAGCCAGTCGCGCTTCCATTGCTCGGAGTAGGCCACCTCGTCATCAGGGCTGGGCACCAAGCCGCTTAGTGCCTTTGTCTGTCGTCGATAAGTCTCTGGATCAGGACCAGCGAAAACCCAGCCCAAGAACGCACTCCTCGCTTCTGAAGACACATCAGCCAGTCGAACTCTCAGCAACTCCGAGTACTCGTGCTTGAGACGGACTTCATCGAAGATGTTCCTGTCCGCGACGCGCTCTCCTACCAGATCGGCACCGCCCGCAACAACAGCGAGGAGATGCAGCGCGATGCGGCGATGAAGCATCGATTGTTCTTCAAGCAATTCCACCACATCCCGACAATCATCGTCAGAGACCTGCGCCAGACGAACAGCCGCATCCCGTACAGCCGACACAAGCGTCGAGCGCACACCGCGGTCCATATTCTGCGGATGCTTCTCAATGGCGGGTCGCCAAATGTAGGAATGGCCGTCTGAATCCCGGGGTTCGTCGGGAAACTTGCTGAACTTGACCGCATCAGTCAATAGCCCTGAGAACAACCTCAACCCCTGGACGCCTGCAACGTCCACCAGATCCGGCAACATCGTCTCAACGGCCTGCTTGTACTCCCAATCCGAGAGACACCCAATCGGTTCTGGCGGCAGAGGTAAGGTGGTCTCGTCATTTTCACCGCTGCGAGCGAGACGCTCAAGCCGTAACAGCGCCTTCGCGGCCTCAAGTCCCTGTTTGGTCTTGCCTTCTCGCACGAGACGACAAATCGTCGACGCGGCCTCATCAGCGAACCAGTCGAGAGACTGTGTGGACCCGGGATCGGTGATCCACTCGACTGTCTTTGGCGCTAGTTCCTTGAACTGTTGACCTGGAAGGGCCTGCACGCACTCAAGCAGAACACTACCGACGCGGGGGTTGGCCGACGGCGAAACCGTCTTAAGGACCTCCGCAACCTCGGACGGCACTAGCGGGGCCATTCGCACGAGGTAGCGGCCCTCCGGCCAAGGTGGGAATTGAACGTATCCGGGCTCATCAGCAGGAACCGGATCTGGAGGATTGTCGAAATGGCCACGCCCCGCGAGCGGGGTTACCCATGTCGGGTTCTCCAGATGATCGAAGAAGTACACCCGGTTCTCAGGCCGAACCGCGAGCGCGGCTAGCTGGTCCAGCTCTGAGTCCGAAGGTGCAATCCAGTTGTTCATCAGTCGTTTGCCTTTTCCAGCAGTCTGTCGAGCTCATCCAAATTCTCGTACGAGGGCCTCTGTAGGTCCATGAGATACTTCTCGAAGCGAAAGAAGTTCTCCACCCATTCTGCGTCCGCCTCAGTTGGCAAGGGCGTGTCCCATGCGTGTGCGAATTTGTGGGCCTTCCGGACCAGTTTTCTCCAGTTACTAACCGCCTGTTGAGGACTATGGCCGTGTTCTCCCAATGCACTAAAATTGGACCTTTCGCGCTCCGTTCGGTTCATCTTGGCAGCCGTGTGATCCTCGATCAGACAGCCAACCGAGTTCAGAAACTCAAGTGACACCTCGCGATATCCAGGGCCTGACGCAGTCGGCACCGTTTCATTCAGCGATGCCAGACTGCCGTCCTCTGGGAGTCCCTCCTCAACCCACCGTTGTTGAATCTTGTCAGTGAGTTGCTCATAGTCCGCGTCCCGGCGCTTGACCATTGGCCCGAGCGCACCCGGAAGACGATTCCGAATCTCGCGGATCGCGTGCGCGATGAAATGCACCCGGCCCGGGAAGCTGTCACGCTCAGCGAGCGACAGTGCTCCCTTATAGAGCGGAGTTAGCGCAGGGGCCTGGGTATCAAGCCACTTGACGAGCGCCCTTCGCTCAGAAGTCCACCATGTTTCTCCAACGCCATCTGGACCCGTGGAAGCAGGCAAATCGTCTCCAGACGAGCCAGGACCGACAACGGTATTCATTCGAACTCCCCGAGCCGGCCGCTGTTCACGATTCGGTGGGTGGCTTCAACCATGCTTGTGGCAACGCTTATGGCGTGCTGCGCGTCCTGCTCGGTTGTAGCCGCTGATCTGTGATCGGGGTACTCACTGCGGTTGCGCCTCCTGCGCAACTGATGGAGTTGCCCGAAGACTTGCATACCGCCAGTGTCGTTGAACTGCGCCTTCACGGCATCGATCACCGCAATATGGCCACCGGAAACGGTGGCCCGAAGACCTTGGAGGATCAATAGAGCAGCAGAAAACTTGCGCACCGCGTCATAGCTGAGTTGCAAGGCACCGGCAGGGTCGTGGCCGATGCACAACTCGGCGCTCTTCAGATGAGCCGCAGCATCTGTCATCAAGCGATCAGCCATCTCAGGCGACGCCGGGACTCGCTCCAATTCCCGCGTCTCAATCAGATTCTCGACTCTTGAACGCCCGCGTTGCCACATCAGGTGCCGGCCATTGCGGGGTCGGCAGCGAAGTTGAACGAACCAGCACCAACGTCGCGGTCGTCAACAAGGACCACATGCAACGGTCGAGCCTTGAGTTCTCTGATGAAGCTCTCGTCTGCGCCATCCCATTGGTTCCGGGTTCTGACAACGGCCTGGGTGGGGAATCCGAGGCGCTGTTCGACTCGTTCAGCGGCAAGATCGACAGCATCACGGTCGGCGTCCCCGACAATCAGAATGTCGATGTCGTTGGGCATATGTCCCGCATGACCTGCTTGTCGTGCCGCCCAAGAGCCGAACAGCATCACTGCTTCCGCGCCGTCAATGTCAGCGAACTCCTCGGCGACCACAACGGGCGGGCCATACGTCGCCAAGACGATCCGACTCATCGCACCGTACAGAGGGTGACGTGTCTGCGCCCGTGCCCGCCTCACGTTGCCTTCCTTCCAAGTCTCAACAAGCCCAGCCTGTTCTGCGCGGCGCACTTCGCGTATCACCGTGGGCATGCTCGCCTTCGAGTGTCCCATGAGAGCAGTCAGGCTATGCCCGATCTCGGGGTCAGCGAAGATACGGGCCAAGATTCGGCCTTGGGTGTCCGAACGCAGGACCGGGTTGAGAGTCGGTACCGGCACTTTCATAAAACGTTAAGTTAGCATCCGTTTGATGAACGTGACGCGACGAGGCCTGGATCATCAAGGTCGGGGAACGCCGTGAGTCGGGGCTGCGTCCGATTCCCGATTGTCGGTCGCCGGCTGCCTCGTTCAGGCCAGGACCGGGGTCAACGGAGGATTTTCTCAAACGCAACCACGTAGGCGGTCCCCCTCACGCGACACATGGGCTCATTCGGCGCGGACGGGGTTGAACCACCTCAGGCGCTCGAAACGTGCAAAGCCGGCGTCGGCGGTGGCAAGTCGTGCGCCGCTGGTGACTGCAATACTGGCGAGCCACGCGTCGGGCACGAGATTGCCCACGATATACGGATCGTGAGCGGCGAATGCAGCGAAGCGGTCCCACGCGGCGCTGCTCGGGTGAATCGTGCGGCAGTTCGGTGACTGCTGCAGAGTCGACGTGAACGAGAGTGCTTCTGGCATCTCAGCAGGTTCGGAGAAGATCTTCCGGTTCGTCACGACGCGTAGAAAGCCGGTGAGCACGGTGTCTGGCAGTCCGAGCGGTTCCGGACTCCTGCGAACACCCTCGAGCCAGTCCCTGACGCCCAAATGCGGCTGAGTATCGCTTCGGAACGCGTAGACGAGGATGTTGACGTCGGGAATGATCATCGGTGTCCGTCGGCATCAAGCACATCCCATACGGCGTCCTTGTCGGCAACGTCGACCAGCATGCGCCCGCCACCGAACGTCGGTAGTGGCTTCAACTCGCACTCGGGTTGCTGGTGCAACATGAAGTGCAGGCTGTCCACCACCAGAGCGGTGAACGTGCAGCCGCGCTCAGCGGCGTAGCTCTTGGCCTGCTCAGCAAGCCCGTCCGGCAAGATGATCGTCGTCTTCATACATATAACCATACCACCAGATATATAGATATGGAATCCCGAAGAGACTACCTGAAGCTGGACGAGCGGACGCTTCTGCCGCGTTGCTATGGCGCAGAGAGCTGCGCCCCCGGGTCGTTGCCCGTTTCCTCCTGGATCCAGCGTCGGCGCTCACTGGGACTCATGCCGCCTGAGGTGGCGACATGCCGAACAAGCCGACACAGCTCTTCGCGTCTGGTCTCCGCGAGCACAGCGAGCACGCGGCCCTGCACACCGGGAATGAGAGCACGGACTGGATGGACGAAATCCACGCCTTCACTGTGTACGGGCAACCGACAAAAATACAATGAGTGTTACATTTTTGATATAGCGTGCAGGCAGTGGGTTTCCACAAACGTTTCCACAATCCGTTGATTTGTGCACAAAGTTTCCACAATGTGTGCGCATAGCGGCTAGAATGAATGCCGTGAACACCACGCGTGCTGAAGACGCGTCTGCACCCGCAGAGTTGCAAACGGAACTGGACGCCACCGTCCCACAGCTTCGCGCCGCCGCTACCGACCACGAGACCGTCGAAGTCAAGTCAGCCGCCGGCGGCTTTCCTGAGAGCGTCCTGAAGTCCATCTCGGCGTTCTCCAATGACCGAGGGGGCCTGCTCGTCCTTGGACTCAGTGATACAGATTTTCTGTCCGTGCCGATCAATCCAGCGAAGCTTGCCGCCGACCTGGCGTCAAAATGCTCAGATGTCCTCGAGCCCAGGATTCGGCCGACTATCGGCATCTGCGAAGTTGACGGCAGTCCGGTGGTTGCGGCCCGTATACCGCCCCTGGGGCACCAGCACCGCCCCTGCTATGTCAAGGCGGAGGGCATGAATCAAGGTTCGTACACACGGGTTCACGACGGCAACCGGCGGCTGACTGACTACGAAATACATTTGATGGTCTCGGGGCGCGGGCAGCCGGTCGATGATGCTGCTCCGGTCGAGGGTGCCAGTTTGGAGCACCTCGACGGTGCGCTTGTGAGCGACCTGCTGAGGAGGCTTCGCCAGCGCCGCGGTGAGATCTTCACCGAAGCCGCCGACCACGAAGTGCTGCACATGTTAGGTGTGCTGGTCGAACCACGGTCCGACTCACCAGTCTCACTCGCAGGCTTGCTGGCGCTGGGCCGCTATCCCCAGCAGTTCGTGCCCCAACTTGCTGCCTCGTTCGTCGTGCTGCCGACGATTGACGGGTCACCTCTGGCCGACGGAACTCGATTCATCGACAACCGGCCGCTCGACGGGCCGATACCGGCGATAGTGGCGCAGGCCGTCTCAGCGATGCAGCGCAACATGCGGCGACGATCGGTCGTGGAGGGAGCCGGTCGCCAAGACGTCTGGGAATACCCGGCAGAGGCCATCCGCGAGATCGTGGCTAACGCACTCATGCACCGTGACTACCACGCGGCCACTCACGGCACCCAGGTGCGCATTTCTCTGTATCCCGATCGGTTCGAGGTTGCCAGCCCCGGCGGTCTGCACGGCATACACGCAGGGCACACTCACGTAACGCAGCTCATCGACACGGGCATCAGCAGCACCCGCAACGCACTGCTGGCGCGACTTCTGGAAGACGTCGTCATTCCGGGTACCGGCAGGCCCGTCTGCGAGAACCGGGGTTCGGGTTTGCGCGCGGCGGTTCAGGCCCTGGATCGGACGGGTATGAGACCACCCGAGTTGGATGACCGGGTGCGAGAGCTGGTCGTCACCGTTCGTGATTCGTACTTCCGTCTTGACGTCTCGGTCCTCGACGGTGGTGACCGTCTTGCCGGCACGTCCGGCCACGACCCATGGGAGTCCGCGTCAGGAGTACGGCAGACGGAAACGGGCATGGGCGAGCAAGCTCAGTCGCATCAGAGGATTCAAGACCAGTTGGTCCGACTGCTTGAGGCCGGCCCGCGCAGCAGCGTCGAGTTGGCAGCAGCGCTCGGCACCTCGAAACAGACGGTGCTGAACTGGCTGCGTCGCCTCCGAGCCGACGGCATCGTCGCTCCCACCTGCGCCGAGCCCCGCACCCGCGGCAACAAGTGGGTGCTCGCCTAGGAGCATCGCGAGACTGGGCCGCCGACCCGGACGGGGTGGCTGCAGCGCGAGCGATTCTTCGCACGACGTTGATCCTCGGCAAGGCAAAGCCGCTGGTCCGAAATTTCTTGGGTCAGAGTTCCGTAAAAATTAGGTCTGACCGGTTGTCGAGAACGATTCGGTTGCAGTCGTCGGTTGGGTTGGCAGTGTTTTGGTGTGTCTGGTTGTCTGTCCTTGGGGCAGGTCCGGGGGTTGATGGTTGCAGCCGGCGGTGTCGGTGGTGTTGTTTGGTTAGAGGCCGAGCGAACAGGCGGAACGACACGGTAGCGACCGAACGGGGCCGTGGCCCGAGCGGCCCGTGAGCGCAGCGAACAAGAGCGGAAGACACAGCGTTGCGCCGCGAGGTCGGTCACCTATCTGCGCGGGTTCTTAGTTGTTGTTGATGGTGCCGGTGGCGCTGCGTCGGTCGGGTTCGGCGCCGTCGACGGAGACCAGGTAGAGGATCATTCGTTCTGGTTGTTCGTTGATGTCGTCGGCTGTTGTTCGGATGTGGACGGTTCTGCGGGTTTCGCCGGCGTTGATGGTGATGGTGCCGACGGTGTGGGTGTAGTCGTCGTCGGTGGCTTCTCCGCGCAGGGTGCTGTAGGTGATCTCGACGGGTGTTCGTGCTGCCCGGTTCAAGGTGATGACGAAGTCGAGGGTTCGGCCTTCTGTCGCTTCGGCGTCTGAGACTGCCAAGACGACAGGCTCCAACACCGGCTGCGGCGCCGGCTGCGGCGCCGGTTGTGGTGCTGGTGCTCGGGTCGGTTGCGGCTGTGGTTGTGGTACCGGTGTTGGTGTTGGTTGCGGTGCCGACTGCGGTTGCGGCTGTGGCTGCGGCGCCGGCACAGGGTCAGCGGCAGGCACAGGGTCAGCGTTGGTGGGCACAGGGTCGGCGGCAGGCACAGGGTCAGCGTTGGTGGGCACAGGGTCGGCGGCAGGCACAGGGTCGGCGTTGGTGGGCGCAGGGTCGGTGTTGGGCACAGGGTCAGCGGCGGGTGCAGGGTCGTCGTCGTCGTGTATTGTGACGGTGGCGGTGGACGGGTCGCCGATCGTGTAGCTGTCTTTGACCGCGGCCGGGTCTATGCGTGCGCCGACGCGGCCGTCGGGATGGTCGGCGTCGTCTGACATCGTCGTGAACGTCCACGACACCGTCGACTCTCCCGCGGGGACTGTCAACGCCGCGCGGCGGCCCGCGCCCCGGAACCCGAGGCCGCTGCCCGACTCCTCCTCGGCGAACACGTTCACCACGAGATCTGCTGCCGGTGCGGGTGCAGCGGTGACTGTGAAGGTCACGTCGCCGCCTTCAGTCACGGTGGTCGTGTCGCTGCGTATGGTGACTGTTGATGGTTGTGCTTGTGATGGTTGTGCTTGGAGTTGCGGTGAGGTGGTCATGTCGTTGTCGGTGATCCTGTAAACGAGGCTGACGCCGCCCGGCGACGTCACGCCCGTGGGCCACGGACGAAGCGCCGGATTAAGATGGTCCCCGTCCTCGAACAGCCTCAGTTCCACGGTCTCGTCGCTTTCGACGGCCGAGTCGTCCCAGATTTTCAGCCACCACTCGGTGTCGTGTTCGGTGTTCAACCCGATCACACAACCACCTGCTGTCCAGGTTTCTGCGCGGCCGTTGCGCCAACTGACGAGATCGTAATCCGCGCCGGGAGAAGCATCCGCCCGCCCGCTGGCGATATACGTGCAGATCCGGTAGTCGACGTCGGCGGTGAAGTTCTTGACCAGTTTCACTTTCAGGTATCCTTCGCCCTCCTCGCCGGAGGACCGCGACACCCGCAGCCCCAGTTGGTTCGTCACCTGCGCGGCCAAGTAGTCGGGCGGGTCGTTGTCGTAGATGTAGATCCCTCGGAAGCTGCGAGGCCCGCCGACCGTGTAACCGTTGCCGGGTTGTATCTCTATGACTAGGAAATCGTGGCCTTCGTCGACGGCGTCGTCTTCGATGTGGTATGTGACGTCTTGGTGTGCCGCGTTGGCGGAGACGGCCACGGTCCGGGTTGTTTCACCGGTTCGCAGGAACGACCCGCCTGCTGTGGCGGTCATGTTGACTGTGATCGCCGTCGTCGGTGCAGGGTCGAAGTGCAGCCTCATGACGAGATCGGCGTCGTGTTCGATGATCTTGATGGTGTTGGTGAGTTCGCCTGGCTGCGGGAAAGGGATTTGTGGTCGTCGGAATGTGTGGCTGCGCCATTGGAGGGTGACTACAGGATCAGGCGGTGTCTGGGCTGACACCGTGGCGGCCGGCACGGTCAGCGTTATTGCTAATACGCTCAACAACGCGACGCTGAGACGTTTCAGACACCGCGCGGAACGAACCCCACAGCCGGGGGGGGGGGGGGGGAGTCTTTATTGAGGAGAACATGACGTGATCCATCCTTGAAACAGGTTGCTGCCCCAACACCCTACACGCATACAGGCCCGTGTCGACGACTGGGCCCCCGATGATCTGACGCTGCCGCCGGCCCGTCGAGCCCATACGATGACACAGCCACGAAAAACGTCTCCTGCCCTCATAGCGGACCATGCATCCCGAACCGCAAACACCACACACCAAGAAGCCTTCCCACACCCACCACACCGGTGAATACAGGCAAAGAACACACACAGATCGAACACGGCAGATACACCGAGACCCGTCGTCTCCCGCTCCCGTGCACTGCATGTACAGGCCGCTCAAGCCACGGCCCCGCACCGTACGGGCCGCGTACGGGGCCAAACCGCTCGGCCTCTAAACCGTGCCGGCCTGTTATGTCTGCGGGGTCGCTCAATGTTGCATTTTTGATACAGCGTGGTGGCGTCGGCAGGTCGACCAACGGCATCAACTTTCCACGAAAGTTTCCGCAACGCGCCGGCGTGTAGCACATGTGTGATATGTTGCTTCCGTGACTGAGACCACCACCGTGCGCCTCAACGACGAGGAACGAGCGCTGCTCGACGAACTCGCCTCTGAGTTCGGCGGCCGGTCAGGAGCGATCAAGCATGGCATTGCGATGCTCGCCCAAGAGCACCACCGTCGTCGCGCCCTGGACAGATTCATGGACGACTGGGTCTCCGAGACAGGACCCGCCGACCCGGACGGAGTGACTGCAATGCGCGGGCGCTTCTTCGCACAACGGTGATCCTCGACGCAACCGTGCTGATAGCCGTGGACCGTGACGAGCCTGGGGCCAAAGACCTCATCGAGGCCGCTCGGATGGAAGGCGAGCCGCTCCGCACAACCGCACCAGCAGTCGCGCAAGTATGGAGGGACGGATCGCGGCAGGCTCGCTTGTCCCGGTTCCTCCCCACACTGGACGTGCGCCCTTTCACAGCAGAGCACATCTCGCTGGTCGGAACGCTGCTGCGCCACTCTGGCGCTTCCGATGCAGTCGATGCCCATCTGGTCGCACCGAAGCTCGCTCGGAACCATCGCAGAAGCCGCTCCCTGGCCACCGGATGCAGGCATCAGGGAACCCGACGAGCGCCGGGCGGGATTTGAACCCGCGGCTTTACGGCTTTGCAGGCCGTCCCCTTGGTCCGCTCGGGCACCGACGCTTAGACCCGAAATGCTAGCGCCGGTGCGTCGGCGTGCGACTATGGGACGATGGCAGTCGAGATCTCTTTCGTCGGACGCACCGCAGTGGTTGTAGGAGGTGGCGGCGGGGGCATCGGCACATCGGTGTGCGAGCGATTAGCCGAGGCGGGGGCCGACATCATCGCCATCAGTGCCGTGTCCGAACACGCAGACGACACCGTTGCCAGAGCAAACGCTCTCGGAGTGCGGGCATCGGCCCAGGCAGCCGACGTGAGCGACTTCGACGCCCTCAGAACCGCGATCGACAACGGCGCTGCGGCGGTCGGGGTGCCGGAACTTCTCGTCAACGTCGTCGGGGGCGTCGCACCGCAGTACTGGCACCGCCTGTCGGACTACCCCATCGAAACGTTCGACCACCTGCTCACCACCAACCTGCGTTACGCCTTCGTCAGCGCGCAGCACGTGGCCCGAAGGCTGATCAACGACGGCCGCCCCGGAGCGATCGTCAACATCTCCTCGACAGCCAGCGCTGGACAGCCCCTTCTGGGAGCGTACGGCGCAGCCAAAGCAGGCTTGGATTCGCTCACTCGCACCATGGCGATGGAGTGGGGGCGCCACGGCATCCGGGTCAACGGTTTGGCACCCGGCACCATCAACACGCCGCGCTCGGGGCGCGATCCGGATGAGGTCGACCCCATGGCTGCGTCCATCACCCTGCAACGCCGCGGCCGCCCTGACGACATCGCCGATGTCGCCCTCTTCCTGTTGAGCGACCTGGCCGGTTATGTGACCGGTCAGACCATTGCTGTCGACGGAGGCCCGAGCCGTGCGGGCATCGACCGACACGACCTGCCCAAAGCGGTCACCAACCCAGCGATCCGCTCCAGGTTCGGACAGTAGGATCCCAGCGATGTGCAGACGCAACACCGCCCCGGTCCGCCCGAGCGGTGTCCCTCCGGTAGGATCCCAGCGATGTGCAGACGCAGCACGACTCTCCGTACTTGACCGCCCTCTCTGGACTCGTCGTGAAGGCAGGCTTGGGATTGTTACAGTTGATTGTGGGACTCTACGGCCGGCTGGTTCCTCCCGACAAGCAAAGGACAGACCATGAAACGTTTCACGCAACCCTGTGTCGCTGCGTTGGTGATGTCGGGGGCTGCTGCTGATCCTCAACGGCCGTCACCCGTTGTCTGGTGTGGTCGGGTCGGGTTGGTTGTTGCGTTGACGGCTGCGTTGTCGATGGGGTTTCCGGCGCCTGCTGGGACCGTGGCTGGGTACGGGGATGTGCCTGAGGGCACTTGGTACACCAACGCGGTGCAATGGTCAACAGACAACAACGTGACCGGCGCGACAAGACCGTGTTTCGCTCCCAGTGTCGCGGTGTCGCGTGGTGAGACAGCGGTGTGGATCTACAACATGGAGAACCAGCCCGGTGCTGGGGACCGTCATTCGTTCACTGATGTGACCAACGTGTCTCAACATGACGCGGTGTCGTGGATGGCAAACACCGGTATCACAAACGGTACATCGCCTACCACGTTCGCCCCTGATGAAACTATGACTCGTGGCCAGGCGGCAACGTTTTTGCATCGGTTGGCTGGTGAGCCTGCGGCACCGCCGCACAGTTTCAGCGATGTTGTCGCGTCTTGGCAACAGAACAGTGTGTCGTGGATGGCAAACACCGGCATCACAAACGGTACATCGCCTACCACGTTCGCTCCTGATGAAACTTTGACAAGAGCACAGCTTGTTACTTTCTTGTACCGCTTCCAAAACGAACCCGACGTAACCATCGACACATCAACCCCCGACTGCGACCCCGGGTGATGAGGTCTCCCCGCCAACGACGACTCCGCCGATCGTCACTCCAGCCACAACTTCACCCCCCTCAAACGACGGCAGCGGCTGCACAAGTCGAGCGCTGCCTTCACAGGCGGCATTGCGCTTTTCAGGCGACATCGCGTTGAAATCAACACCCCGGCCACTTTTGGAACCTCAACTCTGTTAATTCCTGACCGATCAGGTTAGGATTAGCTCTCCAACCCGTTCCACGACCCGAGGCGGTCATACCATGTCACTTCGAATCAACGACGAAGCACCCGACTTCACAGCCGACACCACCGAAGGAACCATCTCCTTTTACGATTGGATCGGCGACGGTTGGGCGCTGCTGTTCTCACATCCCAAGGACTTCACGCCGGTCTGCACCACCGAACTCGGCGCCGTAGCCGGACTCAAGGACGACTTCGCAGCCCGCAACTGCAAGATCATCGGGATCAGCGTCGACGGCGTCAGCGACCATCAAGCCTGGAGCGGCGACATCGAGTCAGCCACGGGAAACGCCCTCAACTATCCGCTGATCGGCGATCCCGAACTCGCCATAGTCAAGCTCTACGACATGCTGCCCGGCGATGCGGGCGACAGTTCGCAGGGTCGGACCGCCGCCGACAACGCCACCGCCCGCTCGGTGTTCATCATCGGTCCGGACAAGAGGATCAAGGTCACTCTCACCTACCCGATGACCACGGGGCGCAACTTCGACGAAATCCTGCGCATCCTCGATTCATGTCAGCTCACCGCCAGCGAGGCGGTGGCCACCCCCGCCAACTGGCAACAGGGTGAAGACGTGATCATCGTGCCCGGAGTGTCCGACGAAGCCGCGGCCGAGAAGTACCCGGACGGATTCGAGCGCCGGCTCCCCTACCTCCGCTACGTACCCCAACCCTGAGGTTCAACTTCAAGATCGGGTTGTAGTTGTTTTGAACCTGCCGTCGGGGAGATCCTCAATCTCGCCGCGCCTGCGCATCCGCTCAAGGTGCAACTCCGCACTACGCGCCTCAACGCGATCCACAAACAACGAATCGACACCGGGACGGTAAATGAACCGGCGGCGCACCATGTCGGTGATCGTGCGGGGCTCAGACAGGAACTCGAGCATCGCCGCGTGGCGCCGAGGGATCGCCGCTTCGAACGAATCAAGCAGCTTCAGAAACTCCTCCCGGCCCTCGATCACGCCCTTGTGGTGGAAGGTCACATAGAAGTCGGCCTCTTCGTCGCGGACCTGAGCGATGCTGGCCTCGAACTGGTCGAGGTCGCTCCAGACGTCTCCGTAGTACGGACCGAACCCGCTGAGATCGATGTCGGACAGGAAGAAGACCCCACCGGAGATCCTGAAACCGCTGTGGCCGCGGGTGTGGCCCGGCAGATGCACAGCCTCAACGCTCACACCGCCGAGGTCGAATACGTCACCGTCGCTGAATCCCTGGGCGTCGGGACGCGGCGCGTAGAAGAACTCGTCGACGAACAACCGGGCTGCCGCGTCCCGCTCCTGAGGTGTCGGGCCCTGCACTTCGAGCATCCCCTCAAGGCTCTGCAACGCCAACAGATCCTCATGGTGCATGTGAAACCGGGCCTCGGGAAACATCTTGTTCCCCGCAATGTGGTCCTCGTGCCCATGACTGTTGAGCACCGCATCGACCCGGGCCGACACCCCACCCCGGGCAACCACCGACACCGACGGATCGATTACGACCGACTCCCCGCGGCCACGGACGACCAGCGAGTTGCCCGACGGGTACTTGCCCTGGTCTGCCCCCACCAGAACCGTCACTGCATCGGTGAGAACCCGGCTCTCCCCCGTCCACATCGGTGCCATCCCCCGACCCTACTGCCGATAGACAACAGCTCCGAAGCCGGACGATTCCAAGTTCGTGAATCGGGATCGGCGCTGTAGCATAAGCAGCCGATTGCGGACGTAGCTCAGTTGGTAGAGCGCAACCTTGCCAAGGTTGAGGTCGCCGGTTCGAACCCGGTCGTCCGCTCCAAGCAATGGCCGCCACCGATGACTGACACAGGCACCCACACCAACACAATCGACGTTGAGGCGTTGACTCGCTGGATGGACGCCAACGGCGTGCCCGGCGCCGGTGAGGTTCCAGAACTGCAGGACCTGGCGGGAGGCTCCCAGAACGAGCTCACGTTGATTGAACGGGGCGGACACAAGATGGTCATCCGTCGACCGCCCGCAACCGCCGTCGACGACCGGCTCGACGGCATCCGCCGAGAGCACCGCCTCGTCAAGGCACTGAAGGGGGCCGACGTCCCCCACGCCTCCTACATCGCCGGCTCAGACGACACCGAACTGTTGGGCATGCCGTTCTATCTCATGGAGGCCGTCGACGGCTGGTCGCCGATGGACGTCGGAGGATGGGCCCCGCCATTCGACACTGACCCTACTGCCCGTCAAGGCCTGGGGCTCGAGCTCGCCCGCGGCGCGGCTCTGCTGTCGAAAGTCGACTGGCAGTCGCGTGGGCTTGAAGGCTTCGGGCGCCCCGACAACTTCCACGACCGCCAAGTCGACCGCTGGCTGGCGTTCCTCGAACGGATCAGATGCCGAGAGCTCCCCGGACTCGAGATCGCAGCCGAATGGCTCCGCAACCATCGCCCCCGCCACTGGACGCCCGGGATCATGCACGGCGACTATCAATTCGCCAACGTGATGTTCGGCCATGGAGCCCCGGCCCGGCTCGCCGCCATCATCGACTGGGAGATGACCACCGTCGGCGACCCGCTACTGGACCTCGGTTGGGTGATGACGTCGTGGCCGACAGCGGACGGCGACATCGACGGCAACTCCGTGAGCAGCTCCCTGAGCATGGAGGGGATGCCGAGCCGCGACGAGATGCTCGACTGCTACGAGACGATCAGCGGCCGTTCGACCGAAGACATCGACTACTACATCGTCCTCGCCCGCTTCAAACTCGGGATCGTGCTCGAGCAGGGGTACAGCCGTTTCCTCGCCGGCGCGGGAGTCAACCCGAAGGTCAAGTCGTTCGGCCCGCTCGTGCTCGACCTGATCAGCAAAGCCGCCGATCTGGCTGCCAAGACCCCCTAGCGTCACACGGCTAGCTTGGAACCCACTATGGCCGACAGCATCACCGACGCCCTGGCCGGCCGACGACTGCTGGTCGTCGGGGCATCATCAGGCAGCGGACGCGCCACCGCCATCGCGTTGGTGCGCGCCGGTGCCGAGGTGGTCTTCGCGGCGCGCCGAACCGACGCCCTTCGAACCGCCGTTGAAGAATCGGGCGCCGGACATGTGGTCACGATCGACGTCCTCGACGGCGCAAGCGTCAACCGTGGTGTGGACGAGGCGGCCGAACTCCTCGGCGGGACAATCGACGGCATCGTCTACACGTCGGGAATGTCGCCGCTGCGCCCTCTTGCCGATCTGGGCGTCGCCGACTGGCAACAGGTGTTCGGTGTCAACACCATCGGCCCGAACCTGGTCATCGCCGCGGCCCTCCCCCATCTCGCCGAAGACGCTGTCGTGACAGTCTTCTCCTCGGACTCCTCGCTGCAGCCCCGCCACTCGCTGGTCGCCTACGCGGCAGCCAAACGAGCCCTCGAAGCGACCCTTGAAGGTTGGCGCACCGAGGTTCTCGGGGGTCGGCGATTCGTCGCTGTGCTGCTCGGGCCCACCATGCCGACCGAGTTCGGAGACAGCTTCGACGCAGAAACCATGGGCGCCACCTTCCTACACTGGCAACGCCAAGGATTCCGCACCGGCCTGATGAACGCCGACGACGTCGCCGACGGGCTCGCCTCATGTCTCGCGGCAATGTTCGCCGCACCCGCTTTCGGCATTGAGACAATGCTCCTGCGAGCCCCCGAACCTCCCCAACCGGAACCCTTCGGACAGGCCCCCGAGTAATACCCCCCTGTAAGAGGAGCCGGAGTGCAACTCTGTTAGCGGTTGATGTTCTCCTTCATCTCATCGAGCCGCATCAGGATCGGATAGCCGCCGACGCTGATGGCGTTGCCGTGCCCCGTGCTGTGCACGTCGAACACCGACTGAAGCGCCGCGTAGTAGCCCTGCGTGTCGAGCGTCTGGTTCACAGCCCGTTTCGCCTGGGCCAGACCGAAGGCGTTGTTCGTGGCGATCTGAGCCGCTATCTCGTGCGTGCGCTCCCACAGCTGATCACGCGGCACCACCTCACGAGCCAGACCGATCTGGTGTGCCTCGTCGGCGCCCATGGTCCGCTGGGTGAAGAGGATGTCCTTGGCCCGCCGAGCGCCGAACTCCCAGGTGTGGCCGTGGTACTCGACTCCTCCGATGGCCATCAGCACCACCGGATCTGAGAACTCGACATCATCGGCGACGACGAGCAGATCGAGCGGGAAGATCAGGTTGAAGGCCCCCGCGATGGCCTTCCCCTGGATCGCGCCGATGGTCGGCTTGGGGATGTTGCGCCAATGCCATGAGTAGCCCAGATACTTGCGAGCCTCCCAGCGGTAGATCTTGTGCAACTGCCAACTGCCGTCCTCCTCCTCGAGTCCCGCACCATCGGGATCCCGCGAACCTCCCAGATCGTGCCCGGCGGAGAAATGCTTGCCCTCGCCGCGCAGAACGATGACCCTGACTTCGTCGTCGTATTCGGCGGTGCGGAAACGATGATCGACCTCGTCGAGCATGCGCTCGTTCTGAGCGTTGGCCTTCTCGGGACGGGCCAAAGTGATGGTCGCCACTGTGTCGGCCACTTCGTAGTCGACGTACTTGAATTCGTTCATGGTCGAGACTCCTCTAGGGCGATTCCCACAGCGAGCAGAGTTCGGTGGATGTGGTGATGGTAGCGATCAGCGAAAGAGTGTTGTCAATCACGGCGTCGGCGTATTCGGCCGGCACGCCGGCGACCGCATCCCGTACCAGGACCACCTGATAGCCGAGGTCGAGCGCGTTCAGGCAGAGCCCCAGGATCCCGATGTTGACCGAGACCCCGGTGACCACCACGGTCCTGGTGCCGAGATTGCGCAGCATCTGGTCCAGCGAGGTCGACGTGAACGGAGTCATCCCGTGCATGCGGGGGATGACGATGTCGGCCGGTTCAGGTCCGAGTTCAGGAACCAGAGCAGCTCCGGGGGTACCGATCTCGGTGGGCAGTCCCTGTTCACGGCGGAGTTTGCCGACAAGCGCCATGATCTTGGCGTTCTCAGTGGCTCCGGCGCCGTCCGCACGATGCTCAGCTGTGCAGTGAACTACCCGCGCACCGACCGCTCGGGCTGCCTGGCAGACTCTCGCCGCCGCCTCGACGGTCCCGGCTTGCGCGACCCGTTCCACCAACTCCGGGAGCAAGGCATCAGGACCGACCACACCTTGTTGAAGCTCCATCGTGACCACAGCCGTAGTCGAAGGATCAACAAGCGAGCGCAGTCGCTCCAACTGCCGGTCCTCAGATCCGCTCACACGTTCAGCCTAGAGGCCCACTGGACTGACTATAGAATGAACCAGATATGGACGAGCATGCTTCGGAGATGGAGACGCTGGATGCTGCATCGAGCGTCTGGCACATCGAGACCGGCAAGCACCCCTTGCCCGCTCGCATACTGCGCACCTTCACAACCCTGATCTGGGCAGTGTTTACCCTGGGTGGGGCGGTGTCGCCTTCGAACCGTGTATGGAGGATCGTCGAAACCTCAACCGGGCGGGTGCTGACCACGATCAAGGAGACCTACGGCGACGAATCCGACACAGGTGCCCAACTCGCCTCCGAGATTGAGACCTTCTCCCCGACCGAATTCGCCGCCCGCTGGGGTTTCACCCCGAACGCCTGACCTTTGGTCGGGCGGCGGCGGTCAGCGGGCGCGGGGGAGGCCGAGGTGGCGTTCGGCGATGTTGTTGCGGTTGATCTCGGTGGTGCCGCCCTGGAACGTCTGCGGGACCGAATGGCGGACATCGTGGTCGATCCATCCGTCGGCGGCCGCGCCCGGCTCGTTCAGGCCTAGCAGCCCTTCTGGTCCGGCCGCGGCCTGGGCCCAGCGGGCATGCCGCTGATACGCCTCAGTGGCGAAGACCTTGGCGATCGAACCCTGCGTGCCGCTCGGTTCGCCGATCGCCGCGGCCCAGGCAGTGCGCTGGGTCAGCAACTCGGCAACCTGCGCATCGATCGCCACCTGCGCCATGTGTTCACGATGCACCGGATCGGCGATCACGCCCGTGTGCCCGGCCCATTCGTGGAAGCGGCTCAGCAGGGGTGTGAGAGCACCGGTATTGGCTATGCCGCGCTCGAAGCCGAACATGATCGACACGACCCGCCAACCCTCGTTCACCTCGCCGACCACCCATTCGTCGCCGACGCGGACATCGTCGTAGAACGTGACGTTGGAACGCTCAGTGCTCATCGTGTGAATCGGATCGACGCTGATACCGGGAGTGTCCATCGGGATGATGAAGACCGTGAACCCTCCGTAACGGCCGGCGTCAGGGTCCGTGCGGGTCAACAGAAACACCCAGTCCGACACCTGCGCCATCGTGGTCCACATCTTGGAACCGTTGATCACCCACTCGTCGCCGTCACGAACAGCCCGGGTCGAGATCGCCGGAAGATCGCTGCCGCCGTCGGGCTCCGTCAAACCGAAACAGACGAACTCATCCCCCGCCAACAGCCCCGCGGTGACCCTCTGGTTCTGAGCCGGAGTACCGGCCGCGTTGAGCACACCGGCGACGACCAGCGCCATGCCGACCGAATCGAAAGGCGCTCCCGCCTTCTCAGCCTCGCTCGACAGCATCCACATCGCCATCGGATCCTGCCCCTCCCCCGGCATCGCTTGGGCGAGAAGGCCCGCATCACCGAGAGCCTCGGCGAGTTCGACGCAATGGTTGGCACCGGTGCGATGGGCCCGGGCGATCACCTCGTCGTCTATACGGGCATCGATGCAGGAGCGGATCTCGGTTCTGAGCGCCTCGTGTTGATCGGTGAGTCGAAAGTCCATGTCAGCGACCTGCCATTGCCTTTGCCGGGCCCCACAGCAGGCCGGCGAGACGGCGTCGTTCACGTGACGGGTCGCCACCGATGTTGGCCCAACCTCTGGCTCGGCGAAAATACAGTTGGATGTCGTATTCCAGCGAGAATCCGTAGCCCCCGTGATAGTGGAGGCTGCGGTCTGTGCTGACCGCCGCGGCATCGGCCGCGTGGAGCATCGCCATCGCCGCCAGCGGCGCGAACTCGGTGACGTTGCCTTCGTCCATGTCGATCACACCCGCTCCGTCGACCAGTCCCTCGTCGAAGGCCCAGGCGGCCTTGTGAGCCAGGAAACGACCGCCGTCGACGAGGGCCGGCAGGTCGGCCAGTCCGTGTTGGATCGCCTGAAACGACCCGATTGGCCGGCCGAACTGGTGCCGTTCGAGCACGTAGTCGACTCCCATGCGCATGGCTCGCTCGGCGATCCCGACCAGCGCGGCAGCAGTGAGCACACGCCACAAGTCGAGGTGGGGATCGAGTTCGGACGCCTCTCCGAGCACGACCCGCTCGCATTCACGGGCCGAACGGTCCGCCAGTGGGGCCGAGCCGTGGTTGCTCGGCGCTGCCATCGGCGCCGGCGAGTGGACCGCAACAAGTTCGTCACCGTCCACGCCAACAACAACCTCGGCCACCGCCCCGCCCGGCACGAGTCGCCATATGCCGTCTGCGTCCGCGGGCCGAAGCGCTATCGCTGCCGTCTGGTCACCGCTCACGATTTCTGGGGCCGCATACGCACGAGACGCAACCCAGTGTTCGATCAAAGGCACCGGCGCAATCGCCTCGCCCAACGCCTCCGCCACAACCACCAGAGCGCCTAGAGCCGCCCCCGCACCACCAGCGTGGTCCGGTGCGGCCATCCCCGGCACCTCCAAGCTCCCCAGCTTCTGCCAGAGCTGCGGCGAATAGCCGAGGGGTTCCGCAGCCCGCACAACATCAACCGGGCTCTCCTTGGAGAAGAACGCCCCGAAGGTGTCTGCTACCGCTTCCTGGTCAGCCGAGAGCGAGAAGTCGAGCGCCACTCAGACCCCCCGAACCAAGAAACTTGCCGCAACGGTCACAGCCCCATTGTTGCCCTCCAGCAGCCCTCGACACTAACTCCGACCAGTTCCTGTCAGTCCCTCACCCCCAACCGCCGCGTCATAGCCTGATGCGCCTGCGCCCCGATTGCGACCAAGAAATCATCCAACGGAAGCGTTCCTGGGCCCGGACTGTTGATGCTCGGGTGTCTCACCTCGGCGTCCGGCGCTACCAGATAACAGTTGCCGCGGAAGCGCTTGTTCCGAGTAGCGAAGTGATTCAACCCTCCGCGCCCGTGCCGGGAGGACGAGGCGATCTCGAACGCGAGTGGACTCTGAGGATCGTCGTAGATCAGGTCAACCTCCCGGTCGCCGTCGCGCCAGTGGTACAGGCGAACACCGTTGTGCGCTGACAACGTGCGCAGAGACGCCGCCACCAGGTTCTCTAGGAGCACGCCCATCTCCGCGGAGTCGTCTATGGGAGCCAAGCCGCGCTGCAAAGCGGCGTTGCGCACCGCGCCGTCGATGAAGTACAGCTTCCTGCCCCGTCGCTGCACCTTCGCCTCGCTGGCCGAGTAGTTGGGCAACGTGAACACCATGAACGCCTGCTCCAGATACGACAGATAACGATCAAAGGTCGGCACCGTTATGCCCAGGTTGCTACAGATGCTCGTCGGCGACAGAAGTCCCGTGACCTGATCGGCCAGGACATACAGAAGCCGCTCCAACATCATCGGGTTGCCCACCCCGAAGGACTGCGGGATGTCCTTGTACACAGCCCGCTCCACAGCGTCCGGGCGAAGCACTTGCTGGGAAATAAGCGACAGGTCCCCTTCGGAGTACTGATAGCCGTCTTCGGCCTCAGGCATCGCCTTCTTCGCATAGTGGAGCAGTTCTGGGAAACCGCCCGTCAGCAAAAGTCGGCGGCGCGCTAAGGACAAGACCGAGAACTTTGAAGGGCCAGCGGGCCATTTTTGGACGGTCTCAGACAGGGTCTCTCCCGCCAAGCCTTCCCAGTTGTATTGGCCTGGAGCCGCGACGGTGGCTAGGTCCAAGTATTCGGGAAATGAGTACGGAGTCAGGTGTTGTTCCTCCCAGCGTCCGACTCCGCTCTCCACCCTGCCCTTGTGGAGTGCTGCCGCCGCACTGGAAGTCGCAGCAATCTTCACGGGCCGCTGGTCGTCGTAGAAGGATTTCAACCAGGTGTCCCAAGACTCCGCGTAGACCAGCTCGTCGAGCATCAAATAGGCCGGCCGATCAGGGGTAGCGCCACTGGATTCGACCGCGAAGTGAAGCAGATCGCCAAGTTCCTCGCGCAACAGGATCGGATGGTCCAAACGGAACCACCAGATACGCGAAGAGTCCACTCCCTTGTCCAAGAGGTGTGCCACGGTCTGATACAGCACCGTCGTCTTCCCCACCCGGCGAGGACCGAGGATGAGTTGATACCGGCGAGGATCGTCTTTGAGGAGCCGTCGCCACAACAGCTGCGCCAGGGGCCGCTCCACGGGTGGCGCCAGCGGCTCTGGTACCTTGCCGTGACGCCACCAAGGGTTCTGCTCGTGAATGACTCGTTGGAGGTCTTCGGGTGATGATTGGAGCATAAGTAACTCTCTGTCGTTGCTGTGAGGCTTATTGTACTCGATTAAGCCTCACAAGGTGTTACTTATTTGTGGAATAAGTAATTTTGGGGCGTTGGGGTGAGGCTTATCCGGTTTTCCGTTGGAGGTCGGGGGCATGGCTCGGCGGTAGTGTCTGGGCTGGAGGCTGCGATGAACTTCGGGTACGTATCGATGAACACACCCTCGGACATTCGGCCGGACGTGCTCGCCCGAGCCCTCGAGGAACGTGGATACGACTCGCTGTTCATAGGAGAGCACAGCCACATCCCGACATCCCGTCTCACCCCCTACCCCGCGGGCGGTGAACTCCCCGACAGCTACCTGCAAATGATGGATCCGTTCGTCAGCCTGACCCTGGCGGCGAGCGCTACCACGACGCTGACAATCGGCACCGGCGTGGCCTTACCGCTAGAGCGCGATCTGCTGGCTCTGGCCAAGACGGTCGCCACGCTCGACGTTTTGTCCTCCGGTCGTCTGGAGTTCGGAGTCGGAGTCGGCTGGAACGCCGAAGAGCTCGCCAACCACCGGCCCGACATCTCCTGGTCCATGCGCTATCAGGCATTGGAGGAATGTGTGGAGGCGCTGCGGTGCTTGTGGACCGATGCCGAATCCGAACACCACGGCCGATACTTCGACTTCGATTCGTCATGGAGCTTCCCGAAACCACACCAGACCCCGCATCCGCCGGTGCTGCTGGGGACCGCGGGACGGCTCGGCAGTCAACACGCGGCTCGTTGGGCCGACGGATGGATGCCGACCGACGTCGGACTGGGGCCAATTGAGGGGGGCACACTCGACAAGAAGGTGCGCAAGTTCCACGAAGCCTCCGAACAGGCGAACCGCCCGCGCCTGCCGATCACCATGGCAGTATTCGGCGACCCGACACCGGCAACGCTGGCCCACTACCGGGACCTCGGCGTAGACCGTGCGGTGTTGGGCACGGCCCGCACCGACTGGGACGACCCGTCAACCACGATGGCATTCATCGACCGCTACGCCGACTTGATCCCCGAATTCGCTTGAATCTTCGGATGTCCCGGCCGGCGATCAAGGTCGCCGCTCGGGGCCGACGCTCGGGCTGGGATTCGGGCCGATACACAGGCAAGCACCCGGGGACAGCACCCGAGTCGGTACTCAGGGCAGGCACACGGGCCTGGCACCAGGATCCCTTGACGGTCAGGCTCCGGGGTTGGCGGCGAGATGGTCGAAAGTGCCGGCCGGGCGGGTACGGGCGTACTCGTCGACGATAGGACTCAACTGATCGGGGCTCACACCGTGCAGGATCACCCCGTCACAACCGAGATCGAACTGGCCGCGGATCTTCTCCACACACTGGGCGGGGCTGCCGCCGGCAGCCGGAGCGAGCCACTCTTCGGGAATCAACTCAGCAACGTGCTCGAGTTGTTCGGTGGTGGCCAACTGGTCGATCGCTCCGGAGAACCCGGCAATGAACGGGTCCGCCTGGAATCGTTCGAGAACTGCCATGTCCCAATTGTTGGTGCGGACCAGCAAGTCGCCGTAGCCCTGAAGGTAGGTGGCCATGCGGCCCACCGACTTCTTCAACCGCAGATCCTCGCTCAGGTGGTCCCCGAGAGTCGCGAAGCAGGACCAGACACGCACCGCGTTCGGGTCGCGGCCCGCCTCCTCGGCCGAACGCTTCACCGCCGCCACAACCCGCTCGGTCGTCTCATCGGTGAAGAACGTGTGGAGCACCACCGCGTCGAAGCAGCGCCCGCCCAGCGCCAAAGAGTTGGGCCCGAAGGCCATCCAAGCCATCGGAATGTGCTCGCTGGTCGCGCCGCGGAGCGACAGGTACGGATAGCTGCCGGCCGGACCGTCGTGGCCGAGAATCGACTCGCCGGCCCAGAGCCGACGCATCAGCCCCACAAAATCCTCGACCTGGGCAGTCGTGACCGGGTCGAGACCGAACGCTTTGGACAACAGCGACACACCCCTGCCGAGACCGAGACAGAAACGACCGCCGGTCAGGGAGTGCATCGTCATGGCGAAGGCCGCGGTCACAGCCGGATGCCTGGTGTGATGGTTGGTGGCAGCGGTCGCCACTCCCATGCGCTCGGACGTCACACTGACCGCACCCGAGAGTGTCGCCACCTCCTTGATGTTCAACCGTTCGCTGACGAATACCGAACCGAAACCCATCTCCTCGCCTTGGCGCACCTCATCAACCAGCTCACGGGGCGATTCGGGCGCTCCCGCCAGAGTGAAGAACCCAAGCTCATTCATCTGCGCCATGTCAGTCCTCTCCATGCACTTCTTCCTAGTCGTTCGGTTCTGTTCCGCTCTGGAAGTCACTGTCGTCGAACTTGAGGGTGGCGGCGTTCTCGGTGACGCTTCGTTTCACTTCGTCGTCAAAACCCGTGCTCGATGTGGCTTGTACTTCAATCGTCACCTGGGTTTGGACATTGTCGGCGCGGTTGAGTTGGTCGACGATGGCTTCGGCAACGTCAGCAGCTGTCCTCGTCCAGTGGCCGGATCCGACCGTGATCCTGCCGTAGTAGCGGGTGGGAGTTGAACCTTCCAAATCACCATTGGGATCACGGACAACCGGAGACGTATCGCCAAGGTCTGTTATGGTCGCTGTCCCGCCGTCGTCCAGTGCTGCCGTGTCGTGGAGACTTCCTGCCTGCTCTGCCCGCTTTCTGGATTCGGAGTCCATCTGAGCGGATGTCGCGTCGGGGTGTACCACCAAACCGCTCGGGGCTATGGCATTGAGCATCTCGCCGGCTCGTAGCCCGATGTAGCGCTCTCCATCGTGTCCCTCCGCGTAACCGAAGCCGTCGGCAGCCCAGGCAGTCGATTGCACACCGTCACGGATGGCGTCTTCGAGAACTGAACGGCTCACGAGTCGGGGGAGGTAGAGATACTGAGTGATGTAGTTCCAGAGTTGGTTGACCGAAACCGAGGATTGACTGTCGCTTGGACGTTCAGAGTCAAAGCTCCACATAGGAACCCGGTCAAGGTCCCACTTAAGGCGGGACCCCGCGTAGGTCGGCAGTAGGGACTCGTCATTCACCAACTTGCGGGAAACGCGTTCAGCCAGCGTTCCTGAGGCAGTTACCCGAGCCTTCTCCCACCGGATTTCGCCGGTCAAATCGTCCGGGGGTAGCGAGGGATGAAGCACCCACACGTAAGTCTCGGGAATCCGGGTGTCAACAGTCTTGTCGGAATCGGCCGCCTTGCTCGTTGTCTGACGAGTCTGGAATGGATCCAAACCCAGGGTTTCAGCGTCCTCTCGGATTGAGCGCCATGCCAGGTAGCTGCGAACTGACTGGCGCAGGTCGTTCAACCGGCTGGAGTCGGCGGCCAAGAAGACCAACATGTTGGTGCAATGCCTTGCTCCTCCCGAACGCTCTGTAAGCATGGCTTTGGCTGCCCGGAGGGCTTCACTCTGGTCAGTCTTGGTGTCGTGGGGCGAAGTGGGATCGAGGACCACCAACCGGGCCTCATCGGTGTCCGGCACATCCGCTGAGGATCGCGGGCAGACATGGATTGCCGCAAACTCTCCGTTGTCACGGTCTAGAGCCGCGTCAAGCCGCCGACGGATCTCTTCGTCTACATCGGCGTCGTTGAAGTGGTTCTCAGCTCGGTCCTGTGCGATCCGGTTAACGGTGGGTTGGAGTGCGTACCAGTAGCGCGCACCATCCCGATAGAGGTATGTGGCCTGCTCAGACAACCTCCGGAGAGCGTCCCCGAATATTGCCGGCCTAGCGTCGCCGGGTTGTACACAACCGAGCTTGATGGCGCGGTCATCGAGCCCTTGATTGGCGGCTTGCTGTGACGGGGCAGACCCAAAATACACGGTTCGTGCCACTTTGCGGGATGCCAGGTAGCGCCCCAAGCTGGGGTTTTCCTTGTCGAGGCGCAAAGGAAGAGCATTGTCGCCGTCCACGTCAACCTCAACCACAGTGCGCCAGTTGCTGTCCAGATGGCGGAGCAATTCCTCGGAGACTTTGCTGTCATCAATGGGAATGGTTGACGGCAGGATCAGCAGGTTGGAGTCATTGTTGATCCAGAGGGCGTGAACCACCTCGGCCATCAGGCGCAAGACCCCGCGAGTTCGCTGAAACCTCTCCAGCGCGGACCAGTCGCCGAACAATCTGTCGAATAGTTCCGGGTGCACCGGATATGTGGCTTTCATTCGACGCTGGTAGTCGCCCTCCCTGCATTCGTGAGGGAACTCGCTTGCTTGCTTCTGATATAGATCGCTGAAGGCCCGCACAACCGCGTCTCGCTGACCGGAAGCCTCATCTGACAGATCTTTGAAGAGCCGCCTCCGCACGATCTCAAAACTCTCCTCCGCTGTCGCCGTCCGCCAGTTGGCCTGGGTCCGTGCAAACAGGTTCTCGAGCCGAGTCAGCGCGGCCTGTCCCCCTTCGCCACCGACTTCAATCTGTGACGACGGAATCGTGGCGACGAGCAACGCGTTCGGTGTACTGGTAGCCGCATCGGTCAACGCCTGAGCGAAGCTGAAATGTGCGTCAAAAGAACCGGCGGGCAAGCCAGACGTTCCATAGAGTTGACGCGCATACCCAACCCATTCGTCAATGAGGACAAGGCACGGGGCACACATTTGGAACAACTCAGTGAGCGCTGCTCCGGGATTGGTTCCCGTACGGTCAGAGTCCGCGACTAGCGCATACCCATCGGCGCCGCCTAGCTGGTAGGCCAACTCTCCCCACATCGTGTGGACCTTGGTGCCATCATCCTTGACCGAGACCTCACCTGGCAGAAGCTGATGTCCGACTATCACCGCTCGTCGTACCGGCGTCGTCGGCAATTCGAGCCCTTGAGCAGCCAGCGATTCCTCTACCCCTTGGAGTTGGGTGGCGGGTACGCCACTAGCCAGGTGATAAAGCGCGATGAGCGCGTGGGTCTTCCCGCCACCGAAGTTGGTCTGAAGCTGAATGACTGGATCGCCACCACTGCCGCTGAACCTACGCGCCGCTCCCACAACGAGGTTGGAGAGTCCTTCGGTGACGAAGGTGCGACGATAGAACTCCACAGGGTCGCCATACTCGGGGGCAGCGGTTCCCCGCCAGACTTTGTGCAGGTCCGCAGCGAACTCCGCCAGTTGGAAACGGCCCGAGGCAACATCGTCGTGAGGTTCAAGCACCTCCCGCCATGACGGCAAGCCCGTTCGGATGAGATTCTTCTCCTGGGTCTTGGTCTGAGCAGCGGTGGCCTTTCGGTGCGATTTTCGAGCCTGCTCTTCAAACCTCTGGCGCAACAGTTCCTTGTGGAGTTGGTCGACCTGGGTAGCACAGGGGCCGGCGCCGACCGACTCCAACAGCAGTTTGGCCGTGTCCATCGCGCGTAGGGCTCGGTCGGTCGAAAAAGACTCGTTGTGGGCCCATTGGTTGCGCGCGTCTTGTAATTCCGAGACGTAATTGCGCTCAGCTCGGCCCAGCTTCTTTCTGAAGATGGTGTTCCACTCATCCCACATCACCTTGAGCAGGAACTGCGGATCGGTTGGGTTCACCTTTCGAGGTCGGCCTTGACCCCGAGTGTCCGCACGCTGCACGCCTACCGCCCAGTTCTCGCCAAACTCGGTTTCGCACTCGCGAGCCACAAACGGCGCGAGACCCTCGCCTAGCAGGACCATCGCCCTGCCCACTCGCTCATGGTTGGAAATTGCCACGCTACTCTCCTCTGGGTGCTTCTAACCGTCTGTTCGTGTTTCTGCACGGGCTCGCACACGGACATGCGACTGAACGTCCGCGTACAGGTCGATGTCGATGCGCGACCTGTCCTCCAGTTGCACGGCCAGCGCATACTTCTGGCTGGTGTAACCCTCCTTCAGGTTGTCGGCCCACGGTTCCTTGAGGTGCTTCACGACCAAGTAGTAGGTGTCGGAGTCGTCCAGATTTAGCGAGTTGGCACTCTTGGCGTGCCAGGTTCTCACCTGCAGGGTGGAGGAACCACAGGTTTGCGACCCGGGCTCTAGTTTGTGGGCGACGCGGCGACGATCCTTCACAGTCGGTACCAATTCGCCCTCGGGCTGCCCTCTGACAACTTCCTCGACTTCGTCTATGGACATGGCCCGATAGAAATCAAGTTCCAGGTGTCCTGCGGTGTATTCTCGACGTTGACGCCGCACCGGCGGGTCGTGGGCCACCGCCACCGTGATTGTGCGGTCCGATTTTCCAGTGGTGAACGACTCTGGCATTGGGATCGGGTGAATCGCAACCGTGTCGACATCAATCTCGCCTTCATGAAAGAGAACGACTCGGGCGCGCTCAGAGTTCACAGCTCGGACCTTGTCGGGCATGCCGTAGCCGAACGCACGGCGGCTTTCCTTGTCGGGGAACTGGGAGCGCGCTTGGTGCGGGACTTCGGCGGATATGCCGAGCAGTGCTCGCAGCAAGTTGGCACCGGCTGTTGGATACGCATGAAGAATCTCTGCCGCAATCCGCGCAACGCGGGGCGCGGCATAGCTGGTTCCGGAACTGGAAGAAAATAGTCTTCCACTGGCACCCAGGGATGTGGAGACGACCGCAGCGCCATGGTCGTGGTAGTTCAGGTGCCCCAAGGAAGTCCTCACACAATTGCCGCCGTAGTGGACAAAATCGGGCTTCAGCGCGCCAAGCTTGAAGGTGCAGTTGAGTCCTGGACCCGTGCGCGAGAACGGCGAGAGTTGGTTCTCCCCGGCGATCGCGACATCTGCAAGATCGGAGTTCCTGCTGGGACTTGCCGATGCCCCTGAGCGAGCGATCGAGCCCACAGCAACCACGCTGGCAGCGATCCCTGGCTCGGCGATTCGTGCTTCCGCATCAAGTGTGTAGCCCGGATACCCGCCGCAAGCACTGATATCGTCGGTCACTTGGCCCGACGCAGCAATCCTCCTGTTGCCAGCCGCAGCAACTATGAGAACATCAAGTTCCCGAGCCAGTCGATCGAGCGACTCCGTCCACAGGCCGACATGGGGGCCGCTGTAGGGATGATCGTCAGCTATCGACAGGTTGATTATCCGCACGCCCTGGTCATGCAGTGCTCTGATCGCTTCTTCAACAACCAGATGTTCGGGAGTATCGGAGGCAAAGACTGTGGCCGTTTGGTTATTAGGGTCGGGTTCGAGGACACGGACCACCGACAAACGAGCGGGTGCTGGAAACGGGCCGCCATCACGCAAGGGTTTCTCAATGTCGCCATAAGCAGCAAGTCCAGCGACCATCGATCCATGGGTTCCCACCGTGCCCCACTGACGGCCACTCGGAACATTGATCTGCGAATCAACTAGACTTTCCAACAGCGGGTGCCCGACATGCACTCCATCGTCTATGACTCCGATGGTCACATCAATGGGTGACTCTGCCGTTAGATCGTCGGCGCCGACGTTGAACCAGACCGACGGCTCGAGGAAGGGCTTCGCAGGTGCCCGAACCCTCTCTACCACCATAAGTTCCAAGAGAGTATCGAGTCCCGGACTTGAAACACGAACACGAGCCATGGTCGACAATGGTCGGCGGTCTCGGTCCAGGACCTCACCCAGCAACGTTTCGACCACGGACTCCACCTGCTCCAAACGGCCACTCGCCTCGTCGCCGTCACTTGACGGCCAGAGAAGCACATCGACTGTGGTGCTGCCAGAAAAACCCGGGTCTGGTAGTCCGTTACCTCGTCGGTCGTCGGCGTCGTACGGTTCAATGCCGTCGACGTCAGCAAAAAAGTCCTCTATCGTCTGGCTGCCAGATCCAGATTCGTAAGCTGCCAGGTCGCCGAGAAACTTGGTCGCAGCAACTTCATCGGGTACCACGAAGTAGCACCAGTCGACAGTGTCGCCCAGGAACTGGAGTCCGCGCTGTTCGACCTTCAACCGGGATTTCGCCCGCATCTTGAACACAGTTCTCGGGTCGACTCCCTCGGACGGAACTCGGGGAGGATCTGAAACAACAGATTCCACTTGGGCCCTCAGCACTCCGCCGTGAACCCGATGGTCGGGCCGACTCGTCTCGGAGCCTCCCGATCCTCTGGCGCGCCGCGAGTCAAGCAGACGCGGTTGAGGCAGTCGAAGATGCGACGGCATCAGTCACCACGGTCGCTCGGAGACGTCTGACACAGACTCGGTCAGGTCTTGGTCATCGACCTGCTCTCGCTCAGCCAGCACGGCACGCCGCAGCGCTCCCCACGCGGCTGCTTCGGCCGCAGCGTGCGGCAGACCCTTCAACTTTGAGGCGGCGGGCTCAATGGCCAGACCCCGATGACGTATCGGCCTCAAGCGTTTGCGCAGAACCGACCGAATCTGATGAACCGTGGGCCGCGGAAAATGGACAACCTCGTCGAATCGCCGCCAGAGAGCCGGATCAAGCAGTTGCTCGTGGTTGGTCGCGGCAACAATCAGGCTTGAGCCTCGGTAATCGTCGAGCATCTGCAGGAAGGCGTTGACGACTCGCTTGATCTCACCATGCTCAGCAGGGTCGTCACGGGCTCTGCCGATCGCGTCGAACTCATCGAACAACACGACTCTCGGCCCTTCTTCTGCACACTCCATGATGCGACGAAGGTTCGACGCGGATTGCCCCAGGTATGACGAGATCACCGAATCCAGACGGACCACCAGCAACGGCACGGCGAGTTCGGTGGCCAGGGCTTCCGCTGCCGACGACTTTCCGCAGCCAGGTGGGCCATAAAACAGCAGGCAGCGACGCTGAGGGATGCCGAAACCGGCCAGCTTGTCCCAGGAAGGCACTTCTTGGACCATGCCCTGGAGTTTCTGAAGCGAACCTGCAGCGAGCACCAGATCCTCAAGACTCAGACAAGGTTGTCGAACCTCCGCCAAAGGCCATTCACCGTCACGGTCCAAGGGCGGATCGGGCAGAGTGCTCCAACCTGTGATTGCCTGCTCCCCGCTGGCGAGTAATTTACGAAGATCCCGCGCCAAGGCGACATGGTGCTTGGCTTCCTCCTCTTCCACTATCGCCAGGGCGGCTCGTCGGAACGACAGCTCGTCTCCCGACCCGAAAGCCCGAAACAGTTCCTTCAGGTGACGCCCAGCCATCACAAGACGATACCTGTTACTGCCATTGTCGGCAGGAATGTAGTCGGATGGCAGTATTCATGCAACCAGCATCGCTCAGGAGTGTGACAACGTCCGACGCCTGTTGACCGGCTCAGAAGGACTCAAAGGCACTGTCAGGTGGATTGCCCGAGTGAGGCGAGGCCGTTCAGGCGAGGTCGAAGGATGTTTGACCGGCGGGCGGTGCCTGGGACAGGCGTGTCAGTTCGGGCCAGTCGGTTACGAGTCCGTTGTACGCGAGTGCGTCTGCGCTCCAGCCCTTGCGTTCAGCGATGTGGTAGAGGCGGTAAGCCAATTCTCGGGCTGGTTCCGCAAGGCCTCCAACGTCTCGAAGGAGTTGAGCGGCGGCTTGATTGCCTCCTCGTTCACCGCGGCGAATGATGTGATGGACAACTTCCCAGACGGTGGGGCGAGCATCGTCTCTGGGGTTCCAGTCGTCGGTCAGTTCCTCCAGGCTGAGCAGGCTGCAGGAATTGCCCCGCTGGCGGATCACTCCGGCCGTTACAAGGCCGGCGATTGACGTGTTCTTGGCCTTGCTCAGGGTCTCGGCGACTCCGGAGGATCCCTCTTCAAACCCGAACTCTGAGTACCAGGCGACCGCCCAGCGAGTATCAGCGTCGAAGTCAGCCTCCTGCTCGTCAAGCACGACGTCGAGGGCAGAGTTGACTGCTGTGAGAGCGTCCCTGACGCTCATGGTAGAGCCGTCGGCCTCGACCACGCGGGCATAACGAGAAAATACCGCCATACCCGGCCCGATCGATGCTTGGGCCAAGTCCACGGGTGCTATGTTGCCCTGCTGCAAGTGCCGCAATGCTTCCGGCAATTCGGCGCGGAGGGCAGCAAGAAAATCTCGCCGCGTGGCGGGCGGCGCATCGTCGGGCCGCTTGCGGCACGCCAACAGGATGGACGAGGCAAGTGCCGCCCGGCCCACCTCTCTCAAACCTCCAGGTTGCTCAGTACGGATCGGCCAGGTCCCAGTGATGGTCACTCCAGCGTCGAGCAGACCCTCCAACATGGTTTCCCAGCCCGTGGACGCCGTGCCTCCGTCATCCGTCTCCGCCTGCTTGAACGCGTAGAAGAGAGTGAACGGGTAGCTGTCGTCGTGAACCTCGAGGATGGCTGAGAACGCTTCGCGGAGTCCTCTCTCAAAAAACGCCGCGGCGGATTCCCAGTCTCCCTGCCGGGCGGGTTCAGCGATCATCTCCTGGGCCTTTGGAACCAGCAGAGTGCTGAACAAGTCCGGGTAGACCCCACCCAGGCAGCGGCGCAGCCAGACATAGAAGAAGTCCGAAAGGTCCGCGTACGGGATGTTGTCGTAGTAGGGAGGATCGGTGCAGACCACGGCTGTCTGGGTGAGTCGTGCCAACTGTCGGGCGTCGAGTTGCTCGACACGCCCTTCGCCCTGCGCTGGAACCCGCTCCAGGGCTGCGAGGAGGTATTCGAGTTGGCCGAGATAGTTGCCCGACGAGCCTGAAAATGGGTTGCCCTCAGCGAACACCCAGATCATTGGCAAAGCAGGCCGCGCGAACACTTGTTCGATCGTGTCGCGGCCTGGATTCCAGAAGCACTGGGTAGAAGAGCGGTTGGCCAAACGTCCAACAGCCAACCCCAGGTAATGGGCGACAGCGTCCGCGTAACCGGTGGCACCAGTTCCACCTTGGCGGAGCGGAGTCGGGTCGTCGGGTAGACCAGCGGCAAGCGCATCGGCAAGCACCTTCTCTCTAACCTCAGAAACAAGGTCGGAGAATGAGCAAAGCGCTGTGAGTTGCCGGGCAGTGAACAGATCAGCCCATTCCGTTAAACCATAGTTTGGCGTTGTGACTGCCCGCGGATTCGTTGGTAGGTCCCCTGAGGGAGCGTCCTCGGACCGCGAGATTTCTGCCGTCGGCAAGTGCTCGGGGTCGACTTCCAGATAAATCCGCTGCCGATCTCCCGCAGCGACCGTGCATACGTGTTGCGAACCCAACCCACTCGCCTGAGCCGCAGCTCGGACATCTTTCAGAGGCACCGCTGATTGGCAGACCAGGCAGGTGGCGCCACTCCGAGTCACGGTCCCCTTCTTCGGACATCCTGTTCCTTGCCGCACCGCAAAACGAACCGTCTTGACGGTCGGGTTCACGACCGGTTCCAACCAGGCTTCCCGGTTCTTTCGCCGCGAGAGCGAAAAAGAGTTGAGAAGTGGCATATCGGCTCCGCAAGCCGGGTTGGGGCACGGCACCGTTCGAGCCCAGAGCCAGGCGATGACTGTTGCTTCTTGCCCGCCCTGGCTCTCTGAAAGTTGGACTCTCGGGTAGAGGTGACCAACGCGGGCCTCGGCCTGGTCACGCATCCACTCGCCATAGTGACGAATGTCCGCGACGAGACCTTGCGCTCCTGAGTGGGAAGCCAGTTCTGCAGGCCGCTCCGGGTCGAAATGCACTGGCGATTGCCCAGCGAAGATCGGCGGTATCTCGATCAGGGCCTTGTTGATCAACACCGCAACCGGGTTCAGATCCGAAGCGAAGGCTCGAAGACCCAACCTCTGAGCCTCCAGCGGAATGCTCCCGCCTCCCGCGAACGGGTCGACCACTGCGGGTAGAGCCCGTCCGTCACAACTCTTTGCGATCTCCGAGCGCGCCCTTTCCAGGATCTCCGGGTCGTTGCTGTTCTTCCAAGGCACCAGCGCCTCAATCAACTCGAACAGCCGCTCACGCTCGGCGTCCTGTTCCTCCACGGTCTCGAACAGTTCGGGCCGAGCAGAGGGATCGTCCACCAACGAAGCGAACAAAACCGCCCTACAAGCAGCCAGAGGTCTGCGCGCCCACCAGAGGTGCAGCGTCGAGGGATGCCCGTGACGGATGCTCTTCTCCCTGGCCGAGGCCGCGTTGATCGCCTTCAACGGCAACGCAACCTCGATCAACTTCCGACGGTACTCCATTGCGGCCTTCCCGGTCCCCTCAGGCCGCGCGCCTCGATAGTTTTCTGGTCAGGTCCGCGGTCGACTCCATCGACGAGACCTGGTCTCCCCCAACATCGGTGAGCCTTGCGAGGTCAGTCCGGGGTATCTCGGCCTGATCCTCAAAAACAATGATCGACTCGAACTCGAGCCCGTGCCGGTGAAAGTGACCGAGCATGATCGTCGTCAAGCGCGCCTTGTCGCGATTGGGCACACCGTAGACAAAAAGCGGGTCGCCACTCTTGCCCTCGATGCAGTAGTCCACCGGATATGCGTCGGCGTTCGGGACGTCAGCCAGATAGTCCCGCTCGATTTTGCTCTCATCCACGAGACCTTGCAGACACTCCGTGAGATCGTCGTAGAATGTTGAACCCACATTTGAACGGGACAACAATGTCAGGTCGTAGACCCTCGTCAACGCCTGCCCGAAGGTGAAGATCGCCTCTGGGAGCCTCTCCACAGATGTGTCCAAGTAGAACACCCCAGAATCTTGCACAATCCCGCTCTCGCTGACGATCCGCTCCAACAGCATCCCACGCGTCCCTTCGAGGAACGAATCGACGTCGTGCTCATAGCTGATGTGCATCAAGGTGTGGCCATGGTCGGACAAGCGCAGTCCGGCGTTCGGGGCCTCCGACAGATGGAAGGGATAACCGTCTCCGTCGGGAAACTCAAAATGGGTCCGCAACATCAGTTCGCCGTCCGGGCGCTGATCGACGACCACATCTTCGCAGAGGCGCGCACACAGCAACTCCTTCAGAGCCGTTCGGTCAAGCGTCACAGTGGGAGCCTCCGTTCTTCATGCTGCTCAACATCGAGCCCCTCCAGGTGATAGTCGCCAATCAAACACCTTAGAGCACCTTCAAGGATCTCGAACCGGTCCGTCTCGTCGGCTTCTGACTCGGGTTTTCTCCCGGCTGCAATCGCTCCTGCTGTCGCGCGATGGATGTGCGGGCGATAATGGATATCACCGTGTCGGTGGCTGGGCCCGTTGTAGCGCGCAAGTGTCAGGCGGCGCTCACCCGGTTGGATGTACGCAATCCCGCACGAGAAATTACTGTCGTCGATCAAGCTCTGGCGCAAGTACACCGAGAAGCGGGCTGCGTTGCCCCCTCGGCCGCGTACCTCGTAGTTGCGCTGTTTGTGTCCAGGTTTGTTCGACCAGCGTGCCCTCGGATTGGTAACCCGCTTGGGCATCCGCTTCAGCTCGGCGAGTTCCTGATCGCTGTAGAGTCTGGTACTCATATCTGTGTCCCGTCGTGTCAGTCTAGGCACCCTAGGCCCCATTGTTCAGGCTCGTGTCCAAGGCCGCAGACGCATTAGCCCGGCGGCTCAGCAAGACCCCGATAAGTGGACCAGTCGAGCACCCGCTTGTGTTCGGCGGAACTCGGCTCCGGCTCGCGTCGCGTGAACGGGTCGTAGAGATAACGGACATCGGTCGTGTCGTCATCGGCCACCTCGACAAGGGCCAGGATGTGGTGCTTGCCATTGTTGAGGGCGCAGATGACTTCGGAGGAAGTGATTGTGAAGTCCTTCGCTCCAACGACCCTCCCCTTCACCTCGATGAACATCAAGTGTCCATCACCGTGACGCGTCTCAAGGTCGTAACCCTTGTTGTTGTGCGGCATCTCTTTCACCTCACGGCCCAAGGCACGCTCTGCGGCGAGCACAGCGTCTACCGCAAGACGATCCGTGCGGGCAGTGTCCAGAGCATGGTCATGCGGGCTGGGTCCGCCCGACAAGCTAGACAACAGCCCGGCGGGCACTACGAAGGCGCCGCCCACCACCCGTGGAGCCAAGGGCGACAGCTTGCGCTGGCGAACTAATTCGTCGGTTCGTCGTTTCAAACGATCCTCCGCTTCTTCGGAACGTCGACGAGCTCGACCCGAATTGATCTTGGCGTTGGGTTTCCCCGCGCGTTCGTCGTCTTGCAGCCGAAGCACTCGCGTGTCCCAGTAGTCCATCTCCGCTCCGAGACGCTGCTGAACCGCGGCGAGCGTGCGGTCAACCTTGGGATGCACCCGCGCCTCCACCTCCGACAGGTGGTGCGGGACGTTGTGCGCTATCGCATGCTCAAGCGCCTGAGAGAGCAACGTGTCGCGCGCCCAATCAGCCGCGGCTAGCGGGGCTCCCGTGGGACTCACGCCGTTCACGCGAGCGCCCTTCGTCAGATCCTCCAAACGTCCCATCGCCTGTCGAGCGTAGCCAGCCCTTACAACCAGCGGTGTCGTCAGTCGCTGCCGGCCGGGGGGCGGAGGTCGATGGTGGTCTTGCTGTCGTCGAATCCCCGACGCCGCGCGCCTCGGATTCAACCACGCAACCAGACCCTCGACACACCACTAGCAGGTGTTCGGTGGGCTGCGACGCTAGGGTTTCTGTTTCATGGACAGCGAGCCTGACCAGCGAGATCACGTAGCTCCCGATGCCGGATCGGTCGAGCCTCGCCCCCGCCTTCAGTCGGTGTCGGTCCGCGGCTTTAGGTCGCTCGCTGATGTGGAACTGTCGGGTCTTGGTGACGCCACCGTGCTCATCGGATCCAACGGGTCCGGCAAGTCCAACGTCATCCGGTTCTTCGAGATGCTGAGCTGGATGCTCCGGTCGCGGAACCTCGAACAGTTTGTTGCCCTGCAAGGTGGTGCCGACGATCAGCTCTTCATGGGCAACAAGGTGACGCCGCGCATGGAGGCGGACATCCGCTTGGTGACGCCCGACGGCGTAAACCAGTACTCCTTCGCTCTGTCGTACGGGGCCCCGGACAGGTTCGTGTTCACCGAGGAACGACTGCGCTTCAGCCGTGACGACACTGGGGGTCAGGCACCGTGGCAATCGGTCGGAAGCGGGCATACGGAGGCACGGATCCACTTGGCCGCCCAAGACGGTCTTCCCGATATCAACTCGACGACGGCACGCGTCATTCGCCGGTTGCTCCAAGACTGTGGAACATACCAGTTTCACGACACGTCTATGAGATCAAGCATGAAGCAACGTTGGGATGTGTCAGACAATCGGAGCCTGCGTTCCGACGGCGGAAACCTTGCAGCAGTTCTCATCCGTCTCCAAGACGACTACCCGGACCGCTTCGAGTGGGTACAAGAGAATATCCGGCGGGTGCTGCCGAGCTTCGATCACTTCGTCCTCGAAGAAGAGCATGGGCGTATTTTCTTGAGGTGGCGTGGAACGGGCCCGGACAAGACCTTCGGCGCTCATCTCACGTCAGATGGGTCGCTGCGCTTCTTCGCTCTGGTGACGCTGTTGAACCTGCCGCCCGAGATGCTGCCCAGCGTCGCATTGATTGACGAGCCTGAACTGGGACTGCATCCAGCGGCGGTCACTCTCGTCGGCTCGATGATCGCTTCGTTGGCAACCCAGTGCCAGGTCATCGTGGCCACGCAGTCGCCGCAATTGGTCAACTGCTTTGATCTCGACGAGATCGTCGTGATGGAACTGGAGGACTCGAGAACGGTTGCATGCCGCAAGGGTCGCCACGAGTACGAACGGTGGCTCAATGAGGACTACACGACGGGGGAACTCTGGCAGATGAACCTGCTGGGCGGCCGTCCGTGAAGCGCGTCGCAATCGTCGTAGAGGGCGACACGGAGGAGGAATTCGTCAAGCAAGTGTTGGAGCCGCATCTCGAAGCGCACGGTGCCACCGTGGCAGCGGTGAAACCCAGTGGCCAAGGCGGCAACATCAGCGTGGCCAGGCTGGCACCCGTCATTGCGAAGCTCTCGTGGAACTTCGACGCAGTGACGACTCTGGTCGACTTCTACGGGTTCAAAGGCAAACAACCCGGCGAGTCCACAGCAAACCTGGAGGCGCGGATCGATGCGAGCGTCAGAGAGCACAACCCCCGTCGCACGGACACGGTTCCCCAATTCGCGTACGTCCAACGGCACGAGTTTTAGGCGCTACTGTTCTCTGCTCCGTCCGCATTCAACGTGATTCCGGGCCTGCCTCTCGACGCTCTGAATGCGCTTGGACAGGTCGCTGGACAGTTCGCGACTCCAGAGGACATCAACGATGATCACACCACAGCGCCGAGCAAGCGCATTACCCTCGCAGTTCCGAAATATCGCAAGCGTCTGCATGGTCCGGCCATCGCGGAGCAGATCGGCCTCGCAGCAATCCGAGAAGCCTGCCCCCGCTTCCATGCTTGGGCGAGCCATCTTGAATCCCTTCAGAGTTGACCGGTCCGTAGTCGACAAGAGTTGCGTAAGTACAACCAAACCCTCGACACACCACTAGCAGCACCGCATACGGTTGTCATTCATGACCGGTCGGGGGGCGGAGGTCGATGGTCAGGGTGAGGATTCCGTCGTCGAGCGACGCCTCGGCGTCGCCGATCATCGCGAAGTCCTGATAATCGGCCTGTGCCTGGGCGATGAAGAGACGGCGCTCCTCGCCACCGACAGGAGGAAGGTTGCGTTTCTTCACCGCCTCCGCCCGGTCGCGGAAACGTTCCAACATTGCGTCGAGATCAAGTCCTTCTGCCATGCCCAACCGTAACCCGCACGCCCGGCGTGAGGCTAGCTCCGATCAATCGGTCTTCGGGGCGGGGGTGACAGTCTCGGTCCTCGCCCGATGGTCGGCGAGCCGTTTGGTCGCGATCCGCAGCCTCCGAGAGGGGATCGTGTGCCACCAGTACGCAATGAGCAGGACCGTCATCACCGCGGCGATCGCGATCAGTGTTCGACGGGCCCGGTCGATCCCAGCCTGGTTCTCGTCGAAGTCGATCTCTTCAGAAGTGTCGACTTCGCCCTCGGTCTGGGCGACAGGATTGATCGTCGGCCCGTTGTCATCGTCCTGAGCAGCCGCAACACCCCCAGACAGCACCGCACCGACCATCACCAGTGCCACAGCGCCTGCCCGGACCCATTTCATCCAGCTGACGGTATCGGGTTTCGTCCGCCCCGTTGACACCGCAGGCCCTCCCGACACCGTGGGCCAACGTTCAGGAGAACGGAGCGAGGGCCTGGGTCAGGTCTGCGATGAGATCATCAGCGTGCTCCAACCCGCAAGAGATGCGGACAGTGCCGTCCTCGATGCCTGCTGCAGCGAGTTCAGAGGGCAACAACCCCATGTGGGTCGTCGTCACCGGATGGGTAACCAGCGTCTCGGGACCACCCAGGGAGGTGGCCCGCTGAACCAGTCGCAAGCGGTCAATGAAACCGGCAGCCGCCTCAAGGCCCCCGGCGAGGTCGAATGTGATGAGTCCACCGGGCAGATCAAGCTGTCGCTGAGCCAACTCGTATTGGGGGTGCGACTCCAAGCCCGGGTAGAACACCGCCTTCACCGCCGGATGCGACTCCAGCATCGCCGCCAACGCCGTCGCCGTCTCGGTCTGCTGCTGAACACGGATGACCAGGGTCCGGATTCCCCGCAGACCGTTGAGAGCGTCGAAAGGCGACGCAGTTGCGCCGGCCAGGATGGCGAAGCCACGGATCCAGGCGATCAACTCCTCACTCCCCGAGACCACCCCGAGGATCGCGTCATTGTGGCCCGCGATCGCCTTGGTAGCCGAGTGGACGACCAGGTCCACGCCGAACTCCAAGGGCCGCTGGGCGATCGGTGTGGCGAACGTCGAATCGACCACAGTCACCGGCCCTTTGATCGCGCCGAGCAGCTCGAGGTCGACCAGGGCCAGCTTCGGGTTGGCCGGCGACTCCGCCAGCACAAGCGTGGTCTTTCCGGGGATCACCGCGGCTTCGAACGCGCCGGGAGCGGTGCCGTCGACAAAGGTTACGTCTATCCCGAAACGCGGACACACCGCCTGCAACAACATCTGCGTGTGCGAATAGATCTGCGATTGAGCGACGATGTGATCGCCTGAAGAACACAAGGCCAACACGACCGCGCTCACCGCTCCCATGCCCGAGGCGAATGCCCTTGATGCCTCAGCTCCCTCAAGAGCGGCTACGGCGTGTTCAAAATCCGACACCGTCGGGTTGGAGTTGCGACCATAGAACTTCGACTCGGTGTTGTCGCCGGCCAACTGTCGAGCCTGGTCGAAGCCGTCAGCAACAAACGCACTGCTGGCCCACAGCACCGGAGCAAGCGCGGTGTCGTTGTAGACCCGCCCGGCCCTCACCGCGACGGTACGAGGGTCATAGCTTTCGCTCGTTGGTTGCCGAGTCATGGAGACGCTTCGGTTTCAGAAATGGCATCGTGGATCAAAGGACCCAGAAGCGACGACTCAAGCAGGAAACCGTCATGTCCTTGCGGGCTGTCAAGAATGTGGTATTCGCAGCGTCCACCCGCCGAGACCACGCTGTCGCGGATCGCGGCCTGCTGATACGGAGGGTAGAGAATGTCTGAAGTGACAGAAGCGGTCAACACCGGGCTTGAAAGACGCGAGAACGCTGCTTCAACACCCCCTCGGCCTCGGCCGACGTCATGAAGGTCCATCGCTTTGCTCAAGACCAGAAACGTGTTGGCATCAAAACGGCGGACAAGTTTCTGACCGTGATGATCAAGGTACGACTCGACTTGGTATCGACCCCACTGTTCAAACTCACGGCGCTGATCGACATGTTGACGGCCGAAGCGTTGATCGAACACCTCCGAAGTCCTATAAGTGATCTGAGAGATCTCACGGGCGAGCGCCAAACCCGCCCACGGCCCCTTCCCCGCGGGAGCGTCGTAATAGTCGCCATTGTTGAAGAGAGGATCATTGACAATCGCCAGACGCTCAACCGCACTCAGTGCGATCTGCTGAGGGCCGGCAGCAGCACAAGTGGCAACAGGCACCAACATGCGGACCCGATCACCGAACATTGCTCCCCACTCGAGAACCTGCATACCACCCAACGAACCACCGACAACGGCAAGCCATCTGCCGACGCCGAGTCGGTCGGCGAGCCGGCGCTGGGTACGGACCATGTCGCGGATTGTGACCTGTGGAAATCTCGCGGCATAGGGTCGGTCCTCACCCGGCACAATGCTTGAGGGACCAGTGCTTCCCTGGCACCCTCCCAGCACATTGGCGCAGACCACATACCAACGATTCGTGTCAATCGCCTTGCCGGGTCCGATGAACTCGTCCCACCAGCCGTCGTCGGCATGCCCTGAGGAGATCGGCCCAGCCGCGTGGGAATCGCCAGTCAGAGCGTGGCAGACAAGAACAGCATTAGAACCGTCGGCGTTGAGTTCGCCCCACGACTCGTAGGCCAAAGTCACTTCTTCAAGTCGCCCTCCCCCTTCCAGAGCGAACGGGCGCCCGTCGTCGGTGACGGTCATGAAGCGCCGCTGTCCTACAGGATCTCCAGGGCGCCAAGCACCGGAGGCCACAAGCCCGGACGCGAACCGTTCGGCCGGGTCATAACGAAGAGGGCGATAGTCGGGGTCGTACACTGTTGATCTCGGGAACGGTACCTTCTGCTGCCCCTGGCGGCCGGTTTTTGCCGGACACTTTGTTGCGACGACTCAACGACCGAAGCCACATTCCCACGCAAGCGGGTGGGGCACCTTGGGCATCCGCTCCCAGGTTGCCGGATCCGAACCTCTCGACCGGGGTCTCGCTGTTCGGATCACTCTAAATGTTGAGTTCTACCCTACCGTTGTGGAACAACCGAGCGTCAACGAATCGATCCGAGATGTTTGTTCGCTGGGTCGACGCTCGTCAGACGCTGGAGACCGGATCCCAGGCAGCCAAATCCAACAGCCGCTCATCGTTGGAGAACATCTCGGTCAACGGCGCTATGACATCAATCCGCTTCTGAATTCGCTTGACCTCCAATTCTTCATCCCAAACAGACAAAGTGACAACCAACCCTGTCTCACCGGCACGCGCAGTTCGACCGGCTCGGTGCAGATAAGTCTTGTGGTCCGCGGGCGGGTCATAGTGAATGACAATGTCGATGTCGTCGACATGGATGCCCCGAGCCGCTACATCGGTGGCAACCAGCACTTGGAGTTTCCCCTTGGCGAAGTCCCGCAACGATCTCTCTCTATTGCTCTGACGCAGATCTCCGTGAATCGCAGCGGCCTCAACACCGATCTGCACGAGATCGCGGGCGAGACGGTCAGCCATCGCCTTGGTGCTCGTGAACATGATCGTACGGTCCGCGGAACTCGCAATCGTGGCTGCAACCTTCGATTTGTCCATCTTGTGGACCGCAATGAACCGATGGGTCATCTCCTTCGCGGTGATTTCTTCCTCGGCCACTTCGTGCATCACCGGATCGTGCTGATAACGGCGGATCAGTGAGTCGACCACACCATCGAGAGTGGCCGAGAACAGCAGCGTCTGATGGTTCGACCTCACGTTGCGTAGAACCCATTCAACCTGGGGAAGGAACCCCATGTCAGCCATCCGATCCGCTTCGTCGACCACGACATGGGCGACTTTCGCGACCGAGATCGCCTGCCGTTCGATGAGATCGATCATCCGTCCCGGGGTGGCAACCACCAGATCAACCCCTGAGCGCAGTCTCTCGATCTGCTTTTCGATCGGGACACCTCCGTAGACGGCCAGAACCTTGCGATTCACTGCCCTGGCTGACGGCAGGAGTTCATCGGTCACCTGGCTGGCCAGCTCCCTGGTCGGCACCAGCACCAAACCTGTAGGGAGCTTCGGGCGAGCGCGGCCCATGCGTTGGAGCACCGGCAGACCGAAGGCCAGCGTCTTACCCGAACCGGTCTTGGCCTTGCCGCAGACGTCGCGCCCGTCGAGCGCGTCGGGGATGGTCAGTTCTTGGACGGGGAAAGGCGAATGGATCCCCCGCGCTGCAAGCACTTCGACGATTTCATTACACAAGCCCAAGTCCGTGAAGGAGGAAGTAATGGAATGCAGCATTGCCGTCTCAAGGGTATCGGGACAATCCCCGGACCCGCCCGTCGACGATTTCGACACCCTCGACACGCAGGCGCCTCGCTTGTTCCTGTTCGCAGTTCGGTGCTAGGCGGCCGGTGGTCGTCACGACCCTCCACCAGCAAAGTTCTGCATCCGACAGCCGGCCCAGCAGCGACCCGACCGCGCGGGCGGCACCCGGATGACCCGCTTCGGCTGCGACCTCGCCGTAGGTGACCACATCGCCCTCTGCGAGCCGGTCCAGCACAGCTGCCACATCGGTCTCGAAGCTGCTCCAACCCGAGCGGTCGCTCACCTCTTCGGCCTCAGCTCTCGACCTGTCGGTCCTCGGCAAGAGCCTCGCTGTCGACGTCGGGCGATCCCGCCTCTTCGCTGGGGACATCGGAGGCATCCTCTGAGTCCTCGGAGTCCTCGACTGCTGCAGCATCGCTCTCAGGGCGGCGTCCGCGCAGCAACAACCACCCCGCAGCGATCACGGTGCCGACAACGCTCATCCAGATGTTGACGCGAACCCCAGCGATCTCTGTGGCCGGGTCGACTCGTACCGTCTCAAGCCAGAGACGAACAGTCAGGTAGCCGAGTGCGTATACAGCCAACAGTCCACCGGGGCGAAGTTTCTTCGTCTTGTCAATCCGGATCAAGAGGAACACCAGCCCCAGGTTCCACATCGACTCATACAGAAACGTCGGATGAAAGGTCTCCACGCCGCTGTAACCATGAGCCGCCGCGTATCTATCGTCGATCTGCAAGGCCCAGGGAAGATCTGAAGGTCCGCCGAAAAGCTCCTGGTTGAACCAATTCCCCCAACGTCCGATCGCTTGAGCCAACGGTAGGCCCGGAACGATCGCATCGACCATGGCGGGTCTGTCCCAGGACCTCCGGTGAATGACCCACAGCCCCATGAGCACACCGGCCGCCATACCACCAGGGATGCCGAGACCCCCCTCCCAGAGCTTGAACGGCTCCGCCCAACCTTCATCAAAGCGCCAGTCCGTGAACACGTGATAAACCCGCGAACCGACGAGCCCCGCCGGCACACACCACACGGCCAACGAACTGATGTCGTCACGGTCGCCTCCGCGGGCTTCCCAACGGACCCGGGAAAGCCAGACCGCGGCGATCACACCAAACGCGATCATCAATCCGTAGGCACGAATCGACAGCGGCCCGATCTCAAAAAAATTTTGTGACGGACTGGGGATGGAAGCCGAAAGCATGGTGGTCACAGCCTATTGCAGCTACCGCGTCAGCAGTCGGGTTCTCGCCGCTGCCAAGTCTGCGGACCCAGCGGTGACCGCTGCCAGCATTCCCGGCACCCGCGCCAGTCTGTTCACCGCAAAAACCCTGGCGAGAACGACGCGGTCTGCTGCTGAACCGTCATCAACATCCAAGTCCGTTACAGCCGCGACAGCTCCGTCGGCGAGTGTCTGGCCTGCGGTTGCAACCGCCAACATCTCCAAATAAGCGGTCGCTCCAGCAAAGGCGTCCGAGCGTTGCGAGCCCAGTGCTTCCGTGAGCCACTCGGTAGCGGCCACCGTCGCAGAGTGGGCTGCGCCAAGATGCTCCCCGACCGTCTGCAAGCCAGTGACTCGAGACGCCGAATCAACGGTGGTTGCTATTGACTCCAATAGATCCGCTACAACTGCCCCCTTTCGCGCAGGCAGCTTGCGGCCAACCAGGTCAAGTGCCTGAATACCGTTGGTGCCCTCATAGATCGGCGTGATACGAGCATCGCGAAAGTGCTGGGCAGCGCCGGTTTCTTCGATGTATCCCATACCTCCATGCACCTGAATCCCGACGCTGGTGAGTTCACACCCGACATCAGTACACCAAGCCTTCGACAACGGCGTCAGCAGCGCAGCGCGCTCTGAGGCACGCGTCCGGCTCGCTTCATCGGGGCCTCTTGCGGCCCAATCAAGGGCTTCGGCGTTGCGATAGCAGAGACCTCGCATAGCGGCAATCGTCGAGCGCATGTCAAGCAGCATTCTTTGAACGTCGGGGTGTTCAATAATGGTCGACGGGCCAGCGGCGACAGCACCCGGCGCGCGACCCTGCTGACGTTGCAACGCATAGTCCAATGCCTGCTGATAGGACCGTTCAGCAAGGGCCACGCCTTCCAATCCGACTGACAGTCTGGCGTTGTTCATCATCGTGAACATGGCCGACATACCAGCGTTCTCCTCGCCTATCAGGTAGCCGACCGCGCCGCGGTCCCCCCCGAAGGCCATTACACAGGTAGGGCTCGCGTTGATTCCCAACTTGTGTTCGATCGACACACAGTGGACGTCGTTGCGTTCACCGAGCGACCCGTCGTCGTTGACCAAGAATTTCGGAACGATGAACAAGCTGATACCACGTGTGCCGCTGGGAGCGCCGGGGGTGCGGGCGAGAACCATGTGGATGATGTTCTCGGCCATGTCATGCTCACCCCAAGTGATGAAAATCTTCTGGCCGGCAATCCTCCAGGCGCCGTCACTATCGGGTTCGGCTCTGGAAGTCAACGCTCCCACATCAGACCCGGCCTGGGGTTCGGTGAGGTTCATCGTGCCCGACCACTCCCCTGTCACCATTCTCGGAAGGTAAGTCGCCTGCTGCTCACTTGAACCATGATGAATCAGGGCGTCGATCGCTGCCTGGGTCAACAGAGGGCAAAGCGAGTAGCCCATGTTCGCGGAGGCGAGCATCTCTTGAACAGCGATTCCCAACAGCCAGGGAAACCCGCCGCCGCCGTACTCTGTGGGCATACCGACCCCGTTCCAGCCGGCAGCGACATGCCGTTGATACGCCTCGGCAAGGCCCGGAGCTGCGGTTACCGAACCGTCGTGGTTGCGCTTTGATCCGATCGTGTCGCCGTCACGGTTCGTGGGCGCCACAACCTGTTCAAAGAATCGGGCTGCCTCTTGGAGCAGGCCGTCCACCAGATCAGGTTCTGCATGCACAAAACCCTCGAGGCTGCACAGCGCGTCCAGGTTCGCGACACGGCGAAGCGTGAAACGGATTTCATCAAGAGGCGCTCTGTACTGCGTCATCCGTTCGAGCGTACCTTGAACCACCGTCGAGATTCTCCGACAGGTTCGCGATCAAGAGGAATCCCCCGCCGGACCGCCAAACACGAATTCACCTCGGCGCCCACCAAAAGGCCCATCGCCATCAGATAGAGCCAGAACAGCAGGCTCAACGCACCACCGAGAAAACCGAATACAGCATTTGCCCCGGACGAGACGATGCTGAGATAGGTGCTGAACCCGAGCGAAACCACCGACCACCAGACCGCAGCCAGCAGAGCACCCGGAAACTCGATCCTCCACGGGGCGCGGTGGTTGGGCGCGACGTGGTACACGGTCACGGCCCATCCCGTCATCACCACGAACACGAGTGGCCATCTCAGCCAGTTCCACAGAGTCGCATAATGGCCGCCGACACCGAAAGTTTCGCTGAGTCGCTCACCCTCTCCGAACAGCGGGCCGACCACGAGCGCCACCATCACCACCACTGAGACGACGAGCGACATCACAGTAATCCCGAAGCCGACCAAGCGAGTGGAGAACCAGCCTCGCATCTGTCCATGGTCATAAGCAATGTCGAGCGCCCGCACCACCGCAATGAACCCCCGTGTCGCCGCATAGGCGGCGAGCAGGGCGCCCACGGTCAACGCACCCGCGCTGGAGCCGTCGAAGAGGTCGTTGACGGTTGCCTCGAGTGTGTTGTCGCCTCCCAACACCCGGACAATCTGCTCAACGATCCAGTCCTCCACATCCTGCGCGGTGCCGGCGCCGACGAACGCGTCCAACGATCCCAGCAGCGCCGCCAACACGATCACCGTCGGGAAGAAGCTCAACAAGGCGAAGAATGCGATCTCCGCAGAGAGCCCGCCGACACGGTCGCGGGAGAACTCGGCCACGAGCGCTTCCGTCACTTCTACAGCAGAGCGCAGCGCCTCCCGTGCATACTGCCTGACCCCAGAGTACATTGCTTGGAGGCTACGGGCTGTGATGGAACTCGCATGAATGATGTCAGAAGCTGTTGCGCAAGCAGTTTCCCGTTGAATTCTCTGCTCGCGCAGAAGGGCGACCATCTCATATCCGTATGCATTCCCGCGCGCAACGAAGAGGCCACCGTAGGCACCATCGTCGCCTCCATCCGCAATCATCTCGCCAACAGCGAAGTCGGCTTGGTCGATGAGATCGTGGTGATGGACGACCGGAGTACAGACGCAACCGCCCAGACCGCTCGGCTGCAGGGAGCCAGGGTCGTGGCTGTCGACGACGTACTGCCCGAAGCCGGGCCGAGCCGCGGCAAGGGCAACGTCTTGTGGAAGAGCGTGGCGGCCTGCCACGGCGACCTGATCGTGTGGATCGACGCAGACCTCACCTCGTTCACCCCCAGCTGCGTGACGGGCCTTCTCGGACCGCTGTTGGCAGACCCCGACGTGGCAATGGTCAAGGGCTACTACGAACGGCCCGAGATCGGCGGCACCGGCGGGGGCCGGACCACCGAACTCATGGCCCGGCCACTCCTCGCCACCCTCTTCCCGCACCTCAACTCGGTGCGTCAACCGCTCGGCGGCGAGTACGCGGCACGGCGCAGCATCCTCGAACAGGTTCGGTTCAACACCGGCTACGGAGTCGAGACCGGGCTGCTCATCGACATCGCCAACCTTGTGGGCCTCGACCGCCTGGCCCAAGTCGACCTCGGGGTGCGGGTACACCGCAATCGCCCGCTCGACGAACTCTCCGTGCAGGCCATGGAGATCCTCCACGCGGCGCTCCACCGCGCCGACATCGGTTGGCGACCGGACTGGTCGCACCACCTGCTTCGACCCGACCTCGCTCCGGTTGAAGCCCAAGTCGACGAACGACCCCCGCTCAACACCGTCGCCGCCTATTTAGATCAACGCGCAGCAAGCTGACAGAATGACCGCCTAGAACGACCATCAACGCAACAACGACAGGAGACAGAGATGGGCCGCTGGAGCCGCGAAGAGTTGGAAGAAGAGTTCGAGAAGTACCAGGCGCGGGCACTGAGAGCCGCAACGACCCACGACTGGCGCGAATGGGCCGACCAGTTCACCGAGGACGCCACCTACATCGAACACCACTTCGGAGTAATCGGCGGCCGCGAGGCCATCTACAACTGGATCCAGGCGACGATGGACACCTGGCCCAACAACGAGATGATCTACTTCCCCATCGACTGGCATGTCATCGACGAGGAGAAGGGTTGGATCGTCTGTCGAGTCCTGAACCGGATGGCGGACCCCGGCGACGGCTCAGTCCATGAGGAGGGCAACTTCACGCTGCTCAAGTACGCGGGGAACGGGAAGTGGAAATACGAAGAGGACGTCTACAACCCCGCCAAGTTCGCAGAGATGGTCGGAAAGTACCTCGACCACAAGAAGTCTCTGGAGAGCGACGACGGCTGACGCTTGCGGTTTGCTGACCCCTACGGCGCGGTTGGCTGACCCCTACGGCTCCACGATGTTGAAGCTGCCGTCGAACTGGTCGAGGGCACCGAACAGGATCAGCAGCGCTTCGGCGTCACCGTCGATCTCGAGCCGCCCGTCGCCGACGGCTTCGACCGCGGTGGTGCGACCGGTCAACAACTCACCCAACAGATCCTTGGAGAGACGCAGCGTGGCGTCCGCGTCGGGTTCGTGGCGTCCCGCGATGTGGTGCAGCGCACAGTTCGCAAGCCCGAGAACGTGCAACTCGCCGATGTCGGTGAACTCCCAGTTGATGACCACGCTCTGGTCGACGACCTGTTGTGCGACCAGGTGCACACCGAGGGCGTCGAAGATCTGCTCGACCGTAAGCGCAGTGGTCAGGGCCCGGCCCCGGCCGCCCACTCCCTGAACCCCCTCACGCAGTTCCAGCGCGCCAGTCAGATAGATGTTGCGCCACGGGCCCGACTCGGACTGATACCCCAGCTGCTCGAGTGTGTCTGCCTGCAACAGGCGGCCCGGCTCGAAGTCGGGATCGGCGAACACCAGGTGGTTGAGCAGTTCCGCGGCCCACCGATAGTCGCCGTCGTCGAACGCTGACTGCGCCTTCGCCAGCACCTCGGAGCGGCCGCCCATCGCCTCGATGTAGCGAACACCGGCCTCGGCGGGAGGATGCGGATTGAGCGTCGCGGGGTTGCCGTCGAATGCTCCCAGATAGCGCTGGTACACGGCCTTGGAGTTGTGGCTGACCGTTCCGTAGTACTCCCGCGTGTGGCCCTGTGCCGCGAAACACTCCGGCAGTCGCAGCTGCTCGGCGATCTCGGGCGGGGTCAGGCCATGGTTCGCGAGGCGCATGGTCTGGTCGTGAAGCCAGCGGTACATGTCGCGCTGCTTGACCAGGAACTCTCTGGAGTCGTCTTGACCCCACCTCGGCCAGTGGTGCGTCGCGAAAAGGGTGTCGGTGTGGTCGATGTACAGTTCCAGCGCTTCGTTGATGTACTTGCTCCAGCCCAGCGCGTCACGTACCTGAGCGCCGCGGGGCGTCAGGATGTTGTGCATCGTGTGGGTGCAGTTCTCAGCCATGCACAGGACGCGCTTGTCGGGAAACAGAAAGTTCATCTCCGCGGGGGCCTCTCCACCCGGTGTGTTCTGGAAGACGATCCGGATCCCGTCAATGTCGAGCTCGGTTCCGGTCTCGGAGATCTCTTCGGTCGGGGCGATCAGACCCGAGGCAGCCCGAGGAATGATCTTGCCGAGACCAGAATCGACATGGCCCAGAGGTCCCGGCGCCAGAAACGGCCCGAACATGTATCCGGCCCTGCGACTCATCGCCGGACCTGCGATCACGTTCTCACTCACCGCCTCGCGCAGGAACCCCTCAGGTGCGATGATGCGCACATCGCCGGCGTCGACGGCCTGCTCGCTGGTGACACCGTTGATCCCGCCGAAATGGTCGGCGTGGCTGTGCGTGTAGATCACCGCCCTCACCGAGCGATGGCCGAGCACGTTGTTGGCCAGCTCCAGGCAGGCCGCGGCGGTCGCGGCGGTCGTCAACACGTCAACGATCAACCAGCCGTGATCGCTCGCGATCAGCGTCATGTTCGAGATGTCGTAGCCGCGGACCTGCCAGATGCCATCGGCGACTTCGAACAGTCCGTGAACGGAGTTGAGGCGGCCCTGACGCCACAGGCTCGGGTTGACGGACGGCGGCGCGGGCGTGTCCCCCCGGTTGAAGTCATGGCGCGAGACGTCCCAGGCGGTGCCGTGCGGGCCCTCGATGACTCCGCTGGGATGTGTGGCGATCAACCCGCGGGAGGCGCGGGCGAAATCACCGGGGTCGTCAAGGGACAGCACCGCGGCGGCAGCCGCGTTGTGCTGCGCAGTATGGGCTGTCGGCGCCTTGGGTTTCCGGTCGCTGTCGGTCATCGACGCAGTATGGCCCAGCGCGGGCGGGTTCCGTGGACTCGGGGGGTCGGCGCCGCCGCTAACTGCAACCGCTGGTGGTTCCGCAGGCACTGCACACAAAGCAGGCGCCGGCGCGTTGCATCGGCACCCCGCACGACATGCAGAAAGGCGCACCCGAACTGCCCTCAACCTTGAAGGAAAGCTGGGCGGCGGGGGCCGGAGCGGAGCGGTGAGGAGGAATATCGGATCCCTGTACGGTCTTGGCGACCTGCTCCTCGACCCCGGGCAGGGTCGGTTGGGTTCGTTCGTCGGTGGTCAGGATTCCGAGACTGGAACGTTCCTCATCGCTCAGATACATGACCGCGAGCCTGCGGAACAGATAGTCCATCAGACTCGTGGCGATACGGATCTGCGGGTCGTCGGTCATACCGGCGGGCTCGAACCGCATGCCCACGAAAGCACGCACGAAAGCACTCAGCGGAACGCCGTACTGCAGGCCGTGGCTCAACGAGACGGCGAACGCGTCCATGATCCCCGCCAACGTGGAACCCTGCTTCGAGACCCGCACAAAGATCTCGCCCGGTCTTCCGTCGTCGTATTCGCCGACGGTGACGAATCCCTTGCAGTCCGCGACCCGGAACTCGAACGTCCGGCTCGTGCGTGTCCGCGGCAGACGCTCACGAACCGGCTGATTCACCGGCGCTGCAACAGCGCTCCGTGGGCGGCCGGCGCTCTGCGGATGGGGGCTGGGCGGGACGGTCGGGGCGGCCTGTTGTGTTGCGTTGTTCCAACCGTCGAGGGTGAGTTCCGCCGATGCTTCTGGAGCCGGCGGTTCCGGCGCGTTGCCTGAACGGTTCGAGGTGGTGTCTCGGGCGACGAGCGGCTGGGAGACCTTGCAGTTGTCGCGGTACAGCGCCACGGCCTTGAGACCCATCCGCCACGACTCAATGAGCAGCGACTCGATCTCGCCGACCGTGGCCTCCTCCAGAAGGTTGACCGTCTTGGAGATCGCTCCGGAAATGAACGGCTGCACCGCTCCCATCATCTTCAGGTGACCGAGGTAGTGGATCGCGTCGCTGCCCAACGAGCAGGCGAACACACCGAGGTCCTTCGGGTCGAGTCCGGGGGCTCCTACCGCACTGTGACGGGTGTTGATGTGGTCGACGATCGCCTCTACCGCATCCGGGCTGTAACCGAGGTTGCGCAGGGCGTGGGGCACCGACTGGTTGATCAGGCTCATCGTCCCGCCACCGACCAGACGCTTGAGCTTCACCAATCCCAAGTCGGGTTCAACGCCGGTCGTGTCGCAGTCCATCAGCAGGCCGATCGTGCCGGTGGGCGCCAGAACCGTCGCCTGGGCATTGCGCACACCACTGGCCGCAGCCAACTCACATGTCTGGTCCCAGGCCAGTTGTGCGGCCTCGAGAATCCGCGTCGGAGCCTCTTGTTCATCCACGTCGGCAACCGCCGCGCGGTGCTGGTCGAGAACCCGCAGCATGTGCTCGCGGTTCTCGTTGAATCCGCTGAAAGGCCCCATGCGGGCCGCAAGCCTCGTCGACTGGCAGTACGCCTCTGCGGTCATCAGTGCTGTGACCGAGGCGGCGACGGCTCGCCCTTGCGCTGAGTCGTAGGGCATTCCCAGCGTCATCAACAGTGCCCCGAGGTTGGCGTAGCCGAGACCGAGTTGGCGGAAGTCCCTGGCGTTGTCGCCGATCCTCTCGGTGGGGTAGTCGGCGTTGCCGACGAGGATCTCCTGGGCAGTGAAGACGATCCGCGCCGCATGGGCGAACCCCTCAATATCAAAACCGTCGACGCCGTCACCGCTGTGGAAGGCCAACAGGTTGAGCGACGCCAGATTGCAGGCCGAGTCGTCTAGGTGCAGATACTCCGAGCAGGGATTGCTGGCGTTGATACGGCCGGTGTTCGCGGCGGTGTTCCAGCGGTTGATGGTGCTGTCGAACTGGATTCCCGGATCGGCACACTCCCAGGACGCCTGCGCAATCTGACGCAACAGGGCGCGGGCCTGGACGGTACGGGTCACTGATCCGTCGCCACGAGCAGTCAGAGCCCATTCGGAGTCGTCGACGACCGCCTGCATGAACTCATCGGTGACCCGCACAGAATTGTTGGCGTTCTGGTACTGGACCGAGTGGATGTCGGCGCCGTCGAGGGTCATGTCGAAGCCGGCCGCCTCCAGTGCATGCGCCTTGCGTTCCTCGCGCGCCTTGCACCAGATGAACTCCTCGACATCGGGGTGATCGGCATCGAGAATCACCATCTTGGCGGCGCGGCGAGTCTTGCCGCCGGACTTGATGGTGCCCGCCGAGGCATCGGCTCCGCGCATGAAGCTCACCGGGCCGCTGGCCGTTCCGCCACCGCCTAGGCCCTCCGATGAAGCACGGATGCGCGAGAGGTTCACCCCGGCGCCGCTTCCTCCCTTGAAGATCCGGCCTTCCTCCGCGTACCAGTTGAGGATCGACTCCATGTTGTCGTCGACCGAGAGGATGAAGCACGCCGACGCCTGCTGGGGAACGCCCTCCACGCCGATGTTGAACCAGACCGGCGAGTTGAACGCGGCCTTCTGGTTGACCAGCAGGTGGACGAGTTCGGCGCGGAAGCACTCGGCTTCCGATGAATCGGCGAAGTAGCCGTCACGCTCGCCCCAGGTGGTGATCGTGTCGACGATCCGAGAAACGACCTGGCGCAGCGACGACTCGCGCTCCGACGTGCCGAGCGTGCCGCGGAAGTACTTCTGAGCGAGGATGTTGGTGGCGTTCTGGCTCCATGACTGGGGTACCTCAACCGCGAGCTGTTCGAAGGTCACCGAGCCGTCGCGATGATCGATCAGCCGTGCGTCGCGGAGTTCCCATTCCACCTCGTCGAAAGGGTCGGAGCCCTCTGTGGTAAATTTGCGACCGATGCCGAGGCTGGCTCGTTCTGACAAAAGCATCATATGTGGGGACTCCTTCAGGTTTGCTGTGTGGTCGGATCTTCCCGGGTCAGGGGGAAGACGAGTTTGCGGCGGATCCCACATTCCCTGCTTGGTGCCCCCAAGGAACCGATTCGACTCTCGTCTGAGACGTTTCGCACCACCATCCTGGCGATCCGAACCACACAGCGGTGCCAACTCTAGGCACGCTCACTTGTGGAAGAGAAGTGGAAGACGTTCTGATTAAGTTGTGGATTTCTACGGGTTCTGTCCACAAGCGTGGCCTTGGCAGTGGACAACCCTCGGTGTCGGCACACTGAATCGGCGGGACCGGAATCAGACGGGACCGGAATCACTGGTGCAAAACGGTAAGGTCGGCCACAGTGCAGCAGATTCTTCCCTCCTGGATCGAAGGCGTCGACCCGCTCGACGTCTATTTGAACGAGACTCGGCCCGCACCTGCCGACCGCCCGTGGGTCATGGTCAACATGATCGCCAGCCTCGATGGCGCCAGCGCAGTCGACGGCCTCAGCGGCGGACTCGGTGGACCCGCAGACCGCGCTGTGTTTCGCTCGGTCAGGGCATGTTGCGACTGGATCCTGGTTGCGTCCACCACCGCCAGTGCCGAGCAGTACCGTTCTCCGAATCCATCGGAGACTGTGATCCGACGCCGACTCTCCGCAGGCCGCTCGCGGGCCCCGCGTCTGGCCATCGTGACTGCCGGCGGAAATGTTGATCCTACTATTCCTGCTTTGGCCGATGCCGGTGACACGCACGGTGCAGATCACCAGCGAACGCTGGTCATCACTGGTGAACAATCGGACTCCGACCGTCTTGGGGCTCTCAACGCCGAGGTTGTTCGCCTTCCCCTGCCCGAACCGCATCCCGAAGCGGTGCTCAACGAACTTCACAGAAGGGGTGCCGCGGTGGTGCTCTGCGAAGGCGGGCCGACCCTCAACGGCCGCATGACCGAAGCAGGGCTCATTGACGAGATATGCCTCTCCGTCTCCCCGATTCTTGCGGGCGGTACTTCGTCGCGCATTGTTGCGGGAGCCGCGCAAGCCGATTTCACGCGGATGCGACTCAGTCGTCTGCTCGCCGAAGACGATCTGCTCTTTGCCCGCTACATACGCCGTTGATGCTTCATTCCTCATAGGCGTTTCACTCCAACAGGCCGGCCGGGATCACCAATTGCTGACCGGACCGCAGCGCAGAAGATCCCGCTATGCCGTTGAGCGCATCGACCAGCCGACGGGGGTCTGCGTCCGGATCAAGCCAGGTGGCGATAGTCCAGAGAGTGTCACCCGGTTGAACGACCACGACTACCGCGTCGTGGGAGCGAGTGTGCCGAGTGGAGGCTGATTGCGCTGAATTGCCGAACGACCAGAGGCCGACGGTCAACGAAAGGACCGCCGCGAGCACCAGCAGGCGACGACGCCGATACACCTCAGCCGGCCGGGCGACCCCGCTGAGAGAGGCAGCCGGTACAACACCTAGATGATCTGTGGCGTGAATTGAAGGGGAATCCGATGGGTGGGTGAGAATTGCAGTCATGGCTCCACGATGCTCCTGGGGTGTGACACCCACCGCCGGGTAGTTGCTGGTGGTGAGAATCTCCGAAAGGTTCTTGACGTCGAACGAATGTTCGGCGAACATACGTGTGTCGAACATTCGTTCGATACCATTGAACACGAACAAACGTTCGATGTCAACCAACAAGCTTGTAATTTCCCAACAGCTGTCCATGGAGGCGAGAATGCCAACCACGCTCACTACCCGTCAACGGGAGATACTCGATGTGATCATCTCCCACGTGCAAGATCGCGGGTATCCCCCCTCCGTGCGCGAAATCGGTGAAGCCGTCGGTTTGCGCTCCCCTGCCACCGTCAAATGTCATCTCGACAATCTTCGAGATGCCGGTTACTTGCAGCGCGACCTGGCCAAACCTCGAGCAATACAGGTCAACTACAAGGGTGACGACGAGGTCGAGCACCGGCCAGTGCGCCACATTCCCCTGGTTGGTGATGTTGCCGCCGGCACAGACGTCCTCGCGGAGAGCAACATTGAAGAATTCGTTCCCATGCCTCAGGATCTCACTGGCAACGGCGAACTCTTCATGCTGCGAGTGCGAGGCGACTCAATGATCCGAGCCGGCATCTTCGACGGGGACTTCGTTGTCTGTCGTCGCCAAGAGACTGCCGAGAACAACAAAATCGTGGTAGCGGGAATCAACGGTGACGAGGCCACGGTCAAGACCCTGCAGCGTCGCAACGGTTCTGTGGTTCTCGTACCGGCCAACCCCGAGTACAGCGAGATGGTCTTCAGCCCCGACGATGTGCAGATCTTCGGTCAAGTCGTCACTGTGATGCGCAAACTGTGAAGCTCGAACCTGCAGGCCGGTGCTCAGGAGCCGTCAGTGAGCAGATCGACTAGAGCAGCGTGAGTCGATTGCAACGAGTCCCGCTCTATGTACTCGTCTTCGGTGTGGGCAATAGTGGCGTCACCGGGCCCGAAATTGCTGGCGGGAACACCCCGTTCAGCGAAAAACGCCACATCGGTCCAACCGAGCTTGGCCCGAACATCAAGCCCGTTACGGTCAATCAACGTCCGCAGCAACGGGTCGTCGAGCCCCGGACGCGCCGGCGGCGAACAATCAACGACTTCAATGGTGTCGGACTCGGTGAGCGCAGCCGCCATCAACTCACGAACAAACGCCTCCGCAGTCTTCGGGTCACGATCCGGTGCAAAACGATAATTGACTCTCAACATCGCCCGATCCGGCACGACATTGCCGGCCACGCCCCCCTCTACAAAAACTGCTTGCAGAGACTCGCGATACTCACATCCCTCAACGACAGGGCGGCGTCCTTCGAAATTATCGACGATCTCGAGCACCCCACCGAGACGATGGACGGCATTGCGGCCCATCCACGGGCGCGCTGTATGAGCACGAGCGCCACCGAGCGTGACCTCGAAACGCATGCTGCCCTGACATCCCGCTTCGATAGCGCCGAGCGTCGGTTCGCCGAGCAGAGCCACGTCGCCTTGCAGCAGTTCCGGGTGCGCCGCATCAATCTCACGAAGGCCGCTGTGCGCGACGGCCACCTCTTCACATGCATAGAACACATAGGTCACGTCGACCAATGGCTCGGTGACGTTGCGGGCCAGATCAAGCATGATGGCGATGCCGCCCTTCATGTCTGAGGTGCCCAACCCGTACATGCGGTCGCCTTCGATACGTGCCCCGGCGTTTCGGTTGGGGGGCACAGTGTCGGTGTGGCCGGCCAGCACCAGGCGCCGATCGCGCCCCAGTTGAGTGCGGGCAACCAGATTGTCACCGATCCGGTCGACTGCGAGATGGGCCCGGGAGCGCAAATCCGACTCGAGCAGATCAACAAGCCCACGCTCGTGATGACTAACCGATGCGACGTTGACAAGAGCGGCAGTCAACCCGAACAGGTTCCCGTCAGGCAGTCGGCTCGCGGGCAGGCCCGCCCCATCGCTCAAGTGGATGCTCCGTGGTCGCGAAGGATGTCGTTGAGAGCTGACTTGTCGTGGCGTTCACCTTCGGTGAGCCTCTTGATGACCAGCACAGCAGGCAACCCGAACGTACCACCGGGAAAGTTCCGAGGTCGAGTGCCCGCAACAGCCACGCACCACGGAGGGATCGACCCTCGGCTGATCTCGGCGCCCGTCTCCACATCGATCACCGGAATGGACCCCGTGAGGATTGCGCCGGCGCCGAGCACCGTTCCCTCTCCCACCCGAGCCCCCTCGGCGACTATGCAGCGGCTTCCGATGTAACACTCGTCCTCGACGATCACCGGCTCCGCCTGTGCAGGCTCGAGCACACCGCCGATTCCGACCCCGCCGGAGAGGTGGACGTTCCTGCCGATCTGAGCACAGGACCCGACCGTGGCCCAGGTGTCGACCATCGTGTTCTCCGCAACGTAGGCGCCGATGTTGATGTAACTCGGCATCATCACCACTCCCGGCGCCTGGTAGCTGCCCCAGCGAGCCTGCGCTCCGGGCACCACCCGCACGCCGCGAGCCATGAAGTCGCTCTTGAGCGGGATCTTGTCGGCGTACTCGAACGGGGCGTTGTCGATCGTCTCCATCTTCGAGATGCGGAACAACAGCAGCACCGCGAACTTGCACCACTGGTTGACCGTGACGCTGCCGTCGGAGTTGACTTCAGCAACCCTGGCGGTGCCGGCGTCGAGCTCGTCGATGGCCTCATGCACCGTGGCGACGACCTCGGGATCATCAACATCCAACGATGCGCCGTCGGCCCAGAGGGCTTCGATCCGTGACTGCAGATCAGACATGGCCCGTACTTTATCGGTCCTGGGATCGGTCTTGAGGCCGGCCTCGGGCTGCCGTATCGACGGCACGGCCCAGTGCCAGTTCGAGCGCGGCTGTCGACTGCACCACCGCCATGCGGACAAACCCGGTCGAATCAGGACCGTAGAACTCCCCGGGGCTGACTATCACCCCGCACCGCTGCGCCAGCGTGTGCGCCAGACCCCAAGCGTCGGCGTCGGGGGCTCGGGCCCAGAGGTAGAAACCCCCTCCCGGAAGGTCGGCGGAGACTCCGAGTGCGCCCAGAATCTGCTGTGCGAGCTCCAAGCGGCGCCGGTAGACGCCACGTTGCCCGACCACATGGGCCTGGTCGTTCCAGGCAGCAACGGCGGCACTCTGAACCGGACCTGGGACCATGCATCCCGCGTGCTTGCGCACCTCGCTGAGGTAGTGTACCAATACGGGGTCACCAGCGTAGAACCCAGCCCGAAGACCCGCCAGGTTCGATCGCTTCGACAGGGAATGGACGCTCAGCACACCATCTACCCCTGAAGACAGGATCGTTCGCGGCGGGCCCTCCCAGGTGAACTCCACATAGCACTCGTCGCTTATCACCAACACACCGTTGGCGCGGCCCCAGCGCGCTGCTGCGATCAGATCGTCGAGCCCGCCTGCAGGGTTTCCGGGAGTGTTGACCCACAGACAGAGCGCCCGCTCGGCGTCACCGGGATCGACCCTGCTCAAGTCGATCCGCCATTGATCGTCGACTGGGACCGGCACGGCCCGACAACCTGCGAGCACAGCTCCCATCGCATAGGACGGATATGACACAGCCGGATAAAGCACAGTGTCGCGTGACGGATCACGCAGACGCAGATAGTGCGGCGTCGAGACCACGAACTCCTTGGTGCCGACACAGGCGGCTGTCTCGCTGTCGGGATCGACCGCCGCGCCCAGCTCCCTTCGCAACCAGCCCGCCGCAGCATTGCGGTAAGCCGGCGTTCCGACCGAAGCCGGATACCCACGCTCCGCATTCGACGACGCCAACGCCTCCACCACCATCTGAGGGGGTGGATCGGTGGGGGTGCCGATCGAACAGTCGACCACTCCACCGAACCGTTGCCCGGCCAACGCACGCAATCCGTCCAGGCGGTCGTACGGGTACGGCGGCGGTACGAATCCGGTCATGACGCTGACTCCTGTGCCGGGGGAAGTTCCGGCGTGGGCAGGGTCATGGGTGCGTCGGGTGCTGCGACCACGAACTCGCTGAGCGCGCCAACCGACGCCGGTTCAAGGCGGGCATGCAGGCGCATACCAGTCTCCTCAGCCACGTTGCTGCTCACATGGCCCTCGCGGTGCACCGCCGCGAGCACGTCGCCGCGGTCCCATGGCACCAGCAGCTCCACGAACTCGGTGGTCTGACGAAGGCGGTCACCGATGACCGCCAACAGGGCTTCGAGGTTGTGCCCGCTGCGCGCTGACACTGCTACCGATCCTTCGTGACGCGCAGCCAGGCGGGCCGCTGCGTCACTCCTGTCGGACTTGTTGAACACCAGAAGCTGCCCTATATCGCCCGCACCGATCTCGACAAGCACTTCATGGACCGCAGAGATCGCTCCGAGCGGGTCCGGACCGGCGCCATCGACGACGTGGACCAACAAGTCGGCGTCACGGACCACATCGAGCGTGGTCTTGAAAGCCGTAACCAACTGGTGGGGCAGCTTCTTGACGAAACCGACCGTGTCGGTCGCAAACACCGTTTCTCCACCCGGCAGGGACAGGCGACGGGTCGTGGCATCGAGTGTTGCGAACAGTCGGTCCTCGACCAGCACGTCGGCCGCGGTGACCCGGTTCAACAGCGACGACTTGCCGGCGTTGGTGTAGCCGACGAGCGCCACAGCCCGGTTCCTGGTCCGGCTCCTGGCCTTGGCCTGAGTCGCCCTGTGGGCCTGGACCCTGCGCAGATCGGCCTCGAGTCTGGTCACCCGGCGCAGGAGCTGACGCCGGCCCACCTCGAGCTGGGTCTCTCCGGGCCCGCGGGCGCCGATCCCGCCTGCCTGCTGCGAGTAGCTCCCGGCGAGGCTTCGCAGCCGCGGCAGACGATAGCGGAGCTGCGCCAACTCGACCTGCGCCTTGCCCTCGAGGGTGCTGGCGTTCTGGGCGAAGATGTCGAGGATGACCGCGGTGCGGTCGAGAGCGGTGCAGCAGAGGATCTTCTCGAGGTTGAACTGCTGCGCGGCGCTGAGCTCATCGTCGAACACGACCGTGTCACAGTCGGCTTCGTCGACGATCGACTTGATCTCCTTCGCCTTCCCTGATCCCACGAAGGTGGCGGGGTCGATGGACGTGCGACGCTGCACCACTCTTTCCACCGCGTCCGCGCCAGCCGTGTCGACCAGCAGTTCGAGCTCGTCGAGCGAGGCGTCGACCGACTCTGGTGTGTCTTTGTCCCGCACCACTCCGACCAGCACGATGCGCTCGCGGAAGGTCCGCTCGATCAATCCGCCCGACACGCCTCCGAACTCTCCGAAGCCGCCTCGATGCGTCTCGGGGTCGATTCCCGCCTCCGACTCAACGTCAGACGGCGCGGACGGTTCCCCGACGCTCCGGTTGGCCGGGTCGTCCTCGGGGCGCTGGTTGGTGCGACCGTCCGGGGACAGGTCTCGGGCCTCAGTCATCGGAAATCTCTATGTCGGCGACATGGGTGGCCGGACCGGTGAGCGTGACCGGACCGCTCAGGTCGACGACCGCAACACCGCCGGGCATCTGCACTGTCGATCTCGGGCCGATCAGGCCCCAACGATGAAACACGTGGCCCGCGACTGTGGCCCCCGTCCCGCAGGCGCTGGTGATGCCGGCCCCTCGTTCCCAGACCCGCAGCATGAGTCGATCGGATCCGCTCACCGTGACGAAGCTGACATTGGCGCCCTCGGCAAAGTGGCGTTCAATAGCGGGGCCGACCACATCGACTGCGATCCCATCGGGGTCGGAGACCTCACACACGACATGGGGATTGCCGATATCGCAGGTCTGGAAGCGCCGCACTCCGATCGACGCTCCGCCGGTTGCGCCCAGTTCTGAGGCGACCGATCCCATCAGGTCTTCGACGTCGGGAGTCGGGCCGGTACTGACGGTCCCCATTTCGACCGTGACGATCACGGTTCGCCGGTCGTCGGTGGCGCGTACCGAACAGTGGCGGATCCCCGCATCGGTCATCACATCAATCTCGAGGGCCTCAACACCAAGTCGGCGCGCCACAGCCTGAGCGAGGCACCGCAGACCATTCCCGCTCACCGCCGCGCTGCTGCCATCGGAATTGAACAGGTGCATGGAGGCGTCGCGGCCTTCGCCGACAATGCCGACAATCAAGCCGTCGGCCCCCAACCCGGTACGTCGATCGCAGAGCGCGACGGCCCGGTCCACTGCATCGAGGGGCAGCGAGTCGACGAGCTGTATCAAGAAATCGTTGCCCAGTCCGTGGTGCTTGGAGTAACGAAGGGCCATGACCCTCCATTGTCGCAGGTTCTCACCGCTAACCGGTGGGGATTATCCTGCGCTCGTCCCAGAGGCTGACGATCTCAGCCGCGGTGACCGGCGCGTCCATCCAGTTGATCCGCGGATCGCGACGAAACCAGCGCTGTTGGCGACGAGCGAACCGGCGGGTCCGTTTGATCGCCGTGGCCAGCGCTTCTTCAAGCGTGCACTCTCCGGCTATATGGGCAAGCAATTCCTTGTATCCGAGTGCTTGGGCAGCGGTGCGGCCCACCCCGACCGCAGCAAGGCGCCGAACCTCATCAAGAAAACCTGCATCCATCTGTTCCTGGTAACGGGTCGAGATCCGTTCGTCGAGAATCTCTTGGGGCCAGCGCAGGGCCACCATCACGAACGGAGTCGGACCGTATTCTTCGAGCCCCGGGCCGAACGACGAGAAGAGTGATCCGCTGCCGATCGTCACCTCCAGCGCCCGCAGAACCCTCCGTCGATTGCTGGGTTCCATCCGCGACGCTGCCAGCGGGTCCAGTGATGCAAGGCGAGTGTACAGAACTTCAGTGTCTGGTTCGGCGTCGAGTTCGGCTGCAATCTCGGGGTAACGCCCCGGCAGGTTGAGATCATCAACGACGGCCCGCAGGTACAAACCCGTTCCACCGACCAGGATCGGGGTGTTGCCCCGCTCGCGGATCGCGTCTACGGCTCGCACCGCCAACCGTTTGAACACTCCGACGGTGAACTCCTCGCCGGGGTCCGCCACATCGATCAGGTGGTGCGGAACCTGCTGTTGATCGCTCGCTGTGGGCGACGCGGTGCCGATGTCCATCTTCTTGTAGACCGCCATCGAGTCGATGGACACGATTTCTGTCTGCCCGATCTCTTCGGCTGTCGCGACGGCCAGCGACGACTTGCCAGAAGCCGTTGGTCCCAGGATGACCAGCGGCCGGTCCGCTCTGCTAGTCGGCATCGACGGATGACTCGTCGGCATCAACGAAGGGCTAGCCGGCGTCAACGAACGGTCCCGTCAGATCGACATGACCGGGATGCGGGTGCGGTGTCGGGCTGGAATCGTCACATCGACCAGCCGACCGAGCAAGTGGTTCATGCCCGCTGCGGCAACCTCGACCTGCGCGTAGGTTCCCGTTCGCAGAGGCGTCGGGGACGGGAAGTGAATGAGCGTGTTGCGACGGGTGCGGCCGGTGAGAACCTCCGGATCCTTCTTGCTGGGCCCCTCCACGATCACCTCTTCGGTCATGCCGATTCGAGATTCGTTGGCGGCCAGGCTCGAGCGCTCGACAACCACCCGGAGACGTTCGTACCGTTCGACCGCAACTGCGTGATCCACGAAGTCGTCGGTCATCTCGGCGGCTTCGGTCCCCGGGCGGGGAGAGAACACGAACGTGAAGGCACTGTCGAACTCGGCCTGCGCCGCAAGCTCCAGAGTGCATTCGAAATCGTCGTCGGTCTCGCCCGGGAACCCGACGATGATGTCGGTCGACACCGCAAGGTCGGCGATTGTGGCGCGGGCTTCGCGCAGTTTGTTGAGATATCGCTCAGCGGTGTAACCGCGGTGCATCGCCGCGAGAATCCGGTCACTGCCGGACTGCAACGGGAAGTGCAGGTGCTCGCAGACTTCGGGAACCTCGGCCATGGCCTTGAAGGTCTCGCTGCGCATGTCCTTCGGATGAGGGCTGGTAAAACGCACTCGATGGATGCCCTCGACCGCTCCCGTGTCTCGCAGCAGGTCGGCGAACAGCGGTCGGGCACGACGATCAGAGAGCCAGCGCCGGCCGCACCAGTGCTGGTCGTCGCTGTGCGGTTCGAGCCGCCGGGCCAGTGCCAAGTCCCGGCCGTAACTGTTGACGTTCTGGCCCAGCAAGGTGATCTCGCTGACGCCGTCTCGGGCCAGTTCCTCGACTTCTGTTACCAACTCACCGAACGGACGACTGATCTCAGGACCTCGAACGGCGGGAACGATGCAGAATGCACAGGTGTTGTCGCAGCCGATCTGGACCGTGACCCAGCTTGCATGGTCGACCTCGCGGCGCGTCGGCAGTGCCGAGGGGAACGCTTCGCCGTCAGCCCGGGCAGCAGCCTCGAGAACCTCGACTATCGGACCATGCTCGACCGCATGATTGAGCAGATCGACCGCACGGTCGACGTTGTGAGTGCCGAACACCACGTCCACATGGGCCGCCCGCTCGCGGATGAGGCCTCGGTCCTTCTGGGCGAGGCAGCCTCCGACCACGATCTGCAGATCGGGGTTGGCCTGTTTCAGCGCCTTGAGATTGCCCAGGGCGCCATAGAGCTTGTTGTCGGCGTTCTCGCGGATGCAGCAGGTATTGAGAACGATGACGTCAGCCTGAGTCTCATCGTCGACCCGCCACATCCCATCGGCCTCCAGCAGACCGGAGATCCGTTCTGAGTCGTGCTCGTTCATCTGGCATCCGTAGGTACGGATCACATACGACTTGCCCACGACTACAGGCTACAAGCGCGACGCGCCGCGGCTCCCCCCAAACCACACACCGCCTCGACTCGCGGCTAACTCACTCAGTTGTACAACGAGCTTGCTGTACAACGAGTGTGCCGTGCGACAAGGGTTCAGCCGACGAATCGAGGCAGACGGTGCGCGGTTGGGTTGACGGTGGTGCAGACCTAGTCGTCGAGTGTGACGGGCAGGTCGTCGGCCGGGTCGAGCTCTGGTTCTGGTTCTGGCATGACAGCTTTCCAGACCCGGTCTGAGATCTCGACCATGACTTCGGGGTTGTCCTGGAGGAACTTCTTGGCGTTCTCGCGGCCCTGGCCGAGCTGTTCACCGTCGTAGGTGTACCAGGCGCCGGACTTCTTGACGATACCCTCATCGACCGCCAAGTCCAGAACCGAGCCCTCACGGGAGATCCCAGCACCGTACATGATGTCGAACTCGGCCTGCCTGAAAGGCGGAGCGCACTTGTTCTTCACGACCTTCACCCGAGTACGGTTGCCGACGATCTCCACACCGTTCTTGATCGCCTCGATACGGCGAATATCAAGCCGGCACGACGAATAGAACTTCAGTGCCCGCCCACCGGGGGTGGTCTCAGGCGAACCGAACATCACGCCGATCTTCTCCCGCAACTGGTTGATGAAGACGCAGATGGTCTTCGACTTGCTGAGGTTGCCCGTCAACTTGCGCAACGCCTGCGACATCAGCCGGGCCTGCAAACCGACATGGGCATCGCCCATCTCGCCCTCGATCTCGGCGCGGGGCGTGAGCGCCGCGACCGAGTCGATCACGATCACGTCCAACGCGCCCGAACGGACCAGCATGTCGGTGATCTCGAGGGCCTGCTCACCCGTGTCGGGCTGAGAGATCAACAACTCGTCGATATCAACACCGATCGCCTTGGCGTACACCGGATCCATAGCATGCTCAGCGTCGATGTAGGCACAGACGCCGCCGTTGCGTTGAGCCTCGGCCACCACATGAGTGGCGAGGGTGGTCTTGCCCGAAGACTCCGGGCCGAATATCTCAGTGACCCTGCCCCGGGGCAGACCACCGATCCCCAGAGCCAGATCCAACGCCAGAGCACCAGTCGGGACCGACTCGATCCCCATAGTGGTCTTCTCGCCCATCTTCATGACCGAGCCCTTGCCGTACTGCTTCTCTATCTGGCCTAACGCCATGCTGAGTGCCTTGTCTCGCTCCACTGTCTTTTCTCCTGATCTTGTCTGCTGCGGTTCCGCAGCTCAATTGTGGGGGATGTTGGACTGCTGGACTCGAACTTACAAACAGGGTGTGACACAGACCCTCCGAAGACGAACGACACAACTGTAATCACGAACATCCGTTCGGTCAACCACCCCCAAGAATTTCAGAAATCTTGCGGACGAGGACCCGTTCAGGCTCGAGATGTGTTCTCATATACACAAGACGAGGAGGTCTGCCGACCATGACCGACACCACCCACAGCGACGCCGGGCTCCGCAGCCGCCTGACCCCCGAACAGTACACGGTGACCCAGCAAGCCGGCACCGAACGCCCCTTCACAGGCCAATACTGGAACTGCCACGACAACGGCGCCTACCACTGCATCGTCTGCGACGCCGTCCTCTTCATGAGCGACACCAAATACGACTCCGGCACCGGTTGGCCCTCCTTCTTCGAAACAGCCGGCGAAGACGCCGTCCGAATCCAGACCGACACCAGCCACGGTACAGTCCGCGAAGAAGCCGTATGCGCCGAATGTGATGCCCACCTCGGCCACCGTTTCGGTGACGGCCCCGGCCCGCACCAACACCGCTACTGCATGAACTCCGCCTCCCTCCGCCTCAACCGAGACGAAACCTAACCCGCATCCACCCCCAGCACAAGACCCCTCGTCTGTTCCCCGAAACTGGGGCAGCGCAAGACCCCTCGTCTGTTCCCTGAAACTGGGAGCGAAGCCGGAGGCCAGGGAGTAGAATACACGGCACGGGACGTGGCGCAGCTCGGTAGCGCACCTGCTTTGGGAGCAGGGGGTCGCTGGTTCAAATCCAGTCGTCCCGACAGACGAATACCCATTTCAGAGTCCGCCCGGCCCGGGTATCTCTCGACCGTTGCCATGCGATGTACATTGGTGGAATGCACGATGACCCGACTCCGCGAGTCGGCGTCGGAACATCGCTGCCGCGAGTAGAAGACCGGGCACTGCTCACCGGCCACGCCGACTTCTCTGCCGACGTGCCCGTCGACGGGGCGCTCCAAGCGACATTCGTCAGATCCACTGTCCCGCACGCCAAATTGACAGTGCTCGATACTGCCGAAGCAAGGTCATCGCCGGGCGTGGAGGCGGTGTTCACAACATCAGACCTCAAGCTCGGACAGGTCTTCATGCCCGGCATGGACCGAATGCTCGGTGACCACTGGCACCGACCAGCACTCGCTCGCGACGAGGTGCGCTTCGCGGGAGAAGCCGTAAGCGTCGTGATCGCAGACACCCTGGCCCACGCCCTCGACGCTGCGGAACTGGTCGACATCGACTACGAACCGCTGCCCCACGTCATCGAGCCGCTCGAGGCGGCCCGACCCGGATCGCCGCGCGCGCACAGCGGCACCGACTCCAACGTCGCAGTCGAAGACCGCATCGTCGTCGGAGAGCAGGCACAGGCCGACGTCACAATCTCTGCTCGCATGACCAACCCGAGGATGGCGGTGGCGCCGCTCGAGGGCAACTCGATCACTGTCGACCCGCGACCCGGGGGCAGCTTCATCGTGTGGGCTGCAACGCAACTCCCCCACGCGCTGCGCGACGGGCTCGCCGCGCACAACAACCTCGACCCAGCTCTGGTGCGGGTCATCGCCACCTCTGTCGGGGGAGGCTTCGGCGGCAAGACCGCCACCGACCCGGACTACGCCGCGATCTTCGCCGCAGCTGCGCGGATCGGCAGGCCAGTGCGATGGGTCCAGCCGCGAAACGAGAACCTTCTCAACATGCACGCCCGAGGACAGACCTTCGACGTCACCCTCTCAGCCCGTCGCGACGGCAGCGTCAGCGCCCTGACAGTCGATGCTGTGGCAGACGTCGGGGCCTACCCGGGAGTCGGCGTCGGCGTCGCTCTCACGACGCGACGTCACGCTCCCGGGCAGTACCAGATTCCCCACCTCGAGTACCGCGTGCGCTGCGTAGCCACCAACACGGCCCCGGTCGGAGCGTTCCGTGGAGCCGGACGCCCTGAAGCGACCGGCATGATCGAACGGAGCATGGACCTCCTGGCGCAGCGGCTCGACATTGACCCAGTGGAGATCCGACGCCGAAACCTCGTTCCAGAGAACCAGTTCCCTCACGACAATCTCGTCGGCTCGATCTATGACACGGGGGACTACCTCGCACCGCTCGAACGGGCTGTGGAGTTGGTCGACTACCACAGCCTCCGCTCACAGCAGCGCTATCGCCGCTCTCGTTCCGAACGTCTGCAACTCGGTATCGGCATCGCGTCCTTCGTCGAGATGTCGGCAACAGTGCCGGGGTTCCACGTCGACCGGGCTTCCCTCGAGGTTTCAATCGACGGACGTTTCGAAGTGCGACCCGGCACGGCCTCTCACGGACAGGGGCACCACACCATCTATGCACAGATCGTCTCCGAGGTGTTCGGAGTACACCCGTCGCTGGTGTCGGTCGTTGAAAGCGACACCGATGCCGTGCCCTCCGGATCAGGAACCGGCGGGTCGCGTTCAGCCCAAGTCGGCGGAAGCGCCGTACTCGCCGCAGCCCAAACCGTCCTGAACCGGGCGAAAGCGATCGCGGCAGAGATTCTTCACGCAACCCCCGACGACATCATTCCCGCTGAAGACGGAAGCGGATTGCAAGCACGGGGAGTTCGGTCCGCGCACGTGACATGGATCTCTCTGGCCGCCGCGGCGCTCAACGCCGACCGACCATTGCGTGCTGCGCCAGGTTTCAAACAAACACTCGACGGAACGGCGCCGTTCGGCTGCCACATCGCCGTTGTAGATCTCGACACCGACGTGGGAGACGTGAGACTCCGACGATTCGTCGCGGTAGACGACTGCGGAACGATACTCAACCCGACACTGGCCGAGGGGCAGGTCCATGGCGGTCTGCTCGGTGGGATCAGCCAGGCCCTCTTCGAGGAATTCCGCTACGACGAAGACGGCAACCCGCTCACAGCCACGTTCGCCGACTACGCCTTCCCGAGCGCTGCCGAGTTTCCGACATTTGAGACCGACCACACAGTCACCCCCACGCCGAACAACCCCCTTGGAGCGAAAGGCATCGGCGAGGCAGGAACCACCGGTTCATGGGCTGCTGTGCAGAACGCGGTCAACGATGCGTTGCGCCCGTTCGGGATAGACCATCTCGACCCTCCCTACACACCGGCGCGCGTCTGGAGAGCGATCCATGCAACCACATCGCCTAGAAACTGACCCATGCCACCTCAGATAGGTCCAGTCACCGACCCGGCCTGCACCGCATTGCTCACGGTCGAACTCCAGACCAACCGCGTCGGAGAAACCGTGAACAGCCCACTTGCGGAGTCCGCGCGCGCGGTGCTGCCCATGATCCACCGACTCGTCGCATCAGCCCGCGAGACCGGTGTGCCCGTCGCCCACTGCCTCAAGATGGCGCGACGTGATGCCCTGGGCCGCAACACCAACGTGATGCTCTACAAGCTGCGCGGACAAGTCCCGACTGAGCGCCTGCCACCCGACAACGAACCCGAAGAGGGGTCCGAGTTGATCCCGTCACTCGGGCCCGACGCACGCGACCTGCTGTTCACCCGACTGCATGGAATGAGCGCCGTCTGCGACACAGGAGTGGATCCAGTGTTGCGGACGCTCGGCATAAAGAACGTCATCGTCGTCGGCATCAGCGCCAACATCGCGATCCCGAACGCGGTGATGGATCTGGTCAACCGCGGCTACGAGGTCGTCGTGCCCAGAGACGCCATCGCCGGAACCCCCGCCGACTACACCGACGCCATTGTTGAACACACCATCAGAATGCTGGCGACAGTCACCACCACCCAGGCGATCATCGACGCCTGGGGCGAATGAACCCGCCGCACGAACCAGAAAACGAACGACCGTCTCGCCGCGGCCTGCAACCGGCGACGCTGTCCGCCTAGCGAAGCGCTGCGCGGCGCCTGTCGGCGCGTTCAGTCGCCATCAGCGCCGCTCGCTCGGCCAGTCTCAGAGGCGGATCCGGCAGCCGAACCGGTCCGCGTTCGCGGGACGGGAGAATGACCGTGGCTTGACCCGGGCACGTGACCCAGCCGCGCTGGCTGGTGCCTCTGATATCCAAATCAACCAACGAGCGACCGGCGTCCAGACGCTTGGCGACGACCTCGCCTTCCATCTTGTGCCAGTCTCCGAGGAAGTTGAACCGTCGGATCTCACACGAGAGCTTCCAGAGCCAGGCATCGTCACCCATCCAGTGGGTGACGAGGTGAGTGAGCCAATTGACCCGCATGTCGCCATAATCGTAGGCCAACGGCAGCCCGACCTCCTGAGCGCGGGCGTTCTCCCAATGGAGTCGCTGGACCACGTCAGGCACACCGTGTTCATTCTTGCTGTAGAAGCCGGACATGCGCTGTCGCCCCGTCCACCAGTACTTGAGCGGCCCATGACCGTAATGTCCCATCCCACGGCCGAGGTGTTCGGCGATGATGTCGGTCACAGTCAACGGCCCCTTGGCCAACGGCTGCAGCAGATCGCCGACCTCGACGTCTTCGAAGAACCGAGGTTCGCTGCCGCGTGACGACTCAGCGGCATACAGCTCGTCTATCTCAGCTATCTCGTCATCGCTGTAGTAATGCGCCGCGACTCCGTCCAGGGAGCGATTAGGCTTTTTAGACTCACCCCGCTCGGCGATCACAAAACTGTTCTCGTGGCTGGCGATGGTTTGCGAAGCCCGGTCGATGTAATGCTCGCGGCCCGTGCGCACCACAGTCCGCTCCCCGGCCGAGAACGAGCCTTCGCGTACCTCGACCCCGCAGATGCTCGGTTCATACCAGATCTCGTCGCCGGCATAGACGGGCCGAAACCACTCCCAGCTGAGCCCGGAGGCGTATTCGCCGCATCCTTTGAACGGTGCGGCTTCGCCTCGGGTCTCCCTTGGAGGCTTAGGGATGTCGCACTTGCCCGTGATGCTCAAGAATGTCGGCGGCGCCACAGTCGCCCCCCAGCGACTGAGCCCTCCGTAGGAGGGATCGTGCCACAGGGCATTGTCGTCGCCGTAGCTGAAGGCGAAGTGTGAGATACCCGCAGCCGTGGGAACAGGGTCGTGGCGTTCGGTCCGCCCATGGCGAGGCACACCGATCTCGGAACGAAGCCGCGCTATGTCGTAGTCGGTGATCCTGCCGAACACGGGTCGATTCTGCTTGTCGTCTGCTGTCATCTCGTTCCTCCAATGCTCAGTGGAACACGGATCGTCACGGATCGTGGGGCAACCCGAGCACCTTCTCGGCAATCGTGTTCCGCTGCATCTCGCTCGTGCCGCCACCGATGGTTGCCGCCCGACTCCCCAGGTAGCCGAATCCCCATTTCCCCCGATCGAGCGCGGTGTCTGCACCACGATCAAGGATCCCGCGCTCGCCGGCCACGTCAAGGGCGAGTTCATAGAGCTTCTTCTCCTCCTCTTGGCCGTAGAGCTTCATGATCGACCCCTCGGGACCCGGCACGCCGCTCTCCACAACTTTGGCTATGTTGCGCATCCCGTTGATGTGGACGAGCTTGGTCGCGACCCATGCCCGGGCGATGCGTTCGCGAAGCCATGGAAGATCGCTTCGAACGCGTCCGTCGGAGCCTCTGGTCGATCTGGCCAGACGAATGACGTCTTGCAATATGCGGGAGAACTGAACCTGCGACGGCACGAAGTGTGTGTAGTGTTCGTGTGCAAGCGAAGTGCGGGCCACGTGCCAGCCGGCGCCGATCTCACCAACGATGTTGTCCATTGGGACGCGAACACCGTCGAAGCTGATCTCGTTGAACTCCGAAGTGCCGGTGTTGCGACGGATCGGGGTCACCTCGAGGCCTTCAGAGGCAAGCGGAATCATGACGCAGGTGATCCCATCGTGCTTGTCGCCGCTCGAGTCCGTCCGAACCAGCGTGTACAACCAGTCTCCGTCACGGGCGCCACTCGTCCAGATCTTTCGACCCGTGACGACCAGCGTGGTTCCGTCGACGACAGCACGCGTACGCAGACTCGCGAGGTCTGAGCCGGCGTCAGGCTCCGAGAAGCCGGTACACCACAAGTCTTCGGCGAGACGGATCCGTTCAAGGAATCGTGCGCGCTGGTCTGGCGATCCATGCACAATGAGGGTCGGCCCCGTCATGTTCAGCCCGCGTCGACCAATCAGGGCCGGAGCGCGGTGTTCGGCCATCTCGGTGTGGAACAAGATCTGTTGCATGAGGCTCGCGTTCCTGCCGCCGTACTCCTCGGGCCAGTGGACAGCCACCCATCGATCAGCGGCCATCTTGCGTTGCCAGCCGCGTAGCCATTCGTTGCGTTCGCGACGATCCTTCGGCAGCCGAAAGTCTGGGGTTCCCCAACCCTCGGGAAGGTTGGCACGCAACCAACTCCGGATCTCCAGGCGGAACGCTTCGTGTTCATCAGAGTAAACGGCGCGGTTCACAACAGTGCACCCGCTGCGCCCGCCTGTTCGGGTTCGTCGAGCAGCATCGAGGCAATCCGGGCGAAATGCTCGCCGGGATCACCGAGCAGCAGTGCGCAGGACTTCGCTCTGCGCAACAGGATGTGGAGGTCGTTGTCCCAGGTCACTCCCATGCCGCCATGAATCTGAACCGCACGGTGGACCACCGCAACAGCGCTCTCCGTCGCAAGCGCCTTGGCCATCGCCACATCGAGGGCGGCGGCCTCACCGACCTCATCGAAAGCCCAAGCCGCGTTGTAGGTTGCCGACCGAGCGTTCTCCACGTCGACGAGCATGTCGGCCAGAGTGTGTTTCACCGCTTGGAACTGTCCGATCGGCCTGCCGAACTGCTCGCGTTCGAGGGCATGCTCGATGCTGCGGTCCAGCGCCGACGCAGCCGCGCCCAAAGCGTCGGCGGCGAGCATGACCTCGGCGCGCATCCTTGCCCGTCTCAGCATGCCGTCAGCGTCGGAACCGCCGTCGATCCGATGGGCCGAGACGTCGTCGAGCGCCACCGCGGCCGCCCTCCTCGTCGGGTCGAGCGTCGCAAGTTCGGTAATCGACGCACCTGGCGCGGCTGCCGGAAAGAGAAACAGCCCAAGGGTCTTCTCAACTTCCACCGGAACGAGGAAATGGTCCGCGAGCTCACCGCCGATCACAAAGGGGATCTCACCGCTGACACGCCATCTGCGGTTCGGCTCGCCGTCACCGGCCGCGAGAACGCCGCTAGGGGTGTCGAACACGACCGCTGCGACCTCCTCCCCTGAGGCCACTGACCCAGCGGCCGCAGCGGCAGCTGCGTGACCCGCCTCGTTCAAGACGCCGCCGCTGACCACCGTGCCGAACAGGAACGGTATCGCGGCCGCGATCCGGCCGCCCTCCTCTGCTATGAGCACTTGATCCATGAGCCCACCGTCGAGTCCGCCGTGTGCGGGCAGGCCGACGCCTGATACCCCGATCTCAACGAGCGCACGCCACAGACCGTGGTCGAGCGACGAGCCGCCGTCGAAACAATCCCGAGTGCTGCCTCGTTGCTCCATGACCTCCCGAGCGACGGCCCGGATCGCCTCCTGCTCAACCGTGAGCGAGAACGCCATTCGGGCTCCTTTCGCAGAACGGCCGTCCGGCACACTTCCGACATGTACTGTACACAGTACAGTTCCGGGGTGACTCGGACCCGCGCACAACTGGTGGACACAATGCCAAAAGACCATGCCAAAAGACCATGAATGAGTTCGAAACCGTGGACTTCGACGTCAGCGACGACCACATCGCGACGATCACCCTGAACCGGCCCGAGGTCCTCAACGCCTTCAACCAAACGATGCTCGATGAGTTCGTCTCGATATGGAAACGCTGCCGAACCGACGACGACATCCGCGTTGTGGTTCTGCGCGCTGCCGGCGAGCGGGCCTTCTCAACCGGCGTGGATCGAACGGCCGGGCGGGACCGCCACCAGAATCTGTGGAGCGAAGACGACCCGGGGTCAGCGCTCGGCGCACGTCAGAACCGGGTTTGGAAACCGGTCATCGCCGCAGTACACGGAATCGCCGCGGCGGGAGCGTTCTATTGGCTCAACGAGGCCGACGTCATCATCTGTTCAGACGATGCCACCTTCTTCGACCCGCACACCTCATATGGCAAGGTTGCTGCGCTCGAACCGATCGGCCTGCTGAGACGCATGCCGTTCGGTGAGGTCATGCGTATGGCGCTGTTCGGTCTCGACGAACGCATCGGCGCGCACCGAGCGTTCAACGTGGGGTTGGTGAGCGAAGTCACCTCACGAGCCCGACTGTGGGACCGCGCAGCCGAACTTGCTCGACGACTCGCAGCAAAACCACCGATCGCGGTTCAAGGCACAGTCAAGGCCGTCTGGGACTCCTATGAGATCAGCGCGCGAGCCCAACGCGACCTTCCACTTCACTACGCTCAGCTCGCACGCGACGCGCAGATCGACTTCGAGCCAGGCGCTGGGAGCGACTTCGAGATCCGGTGACCGACCGGGCACTGCCCAGGACAGGGAGAGGCTGTTGACCACTACAGAGATCGAAGACGTTGAGAGCTTCCGGCATCGAGCCCGGGAATGGCTGGCCGACAACCTTCCACCACTGCCCGAACCCGACGCCCGCGATCACCCCGAGCGTTCCGATGACGACGAACTCCAGCTCGTCCGCCGCCACCGCGCGCTCCAGCGGCGCCTTTTCGACGGCGGGTTCGCCGGCATCTGCTTCCCCGCAGAGTACGGCGGGCTCGGCCTGACACCAGCGCACGCGGCCGCCTTCACCCGAGAGGTTGCTAACTACGAATACCCGAACAGGATCCAGATCCCCACGTTCAGTCCGTGCGCAACGGTGCTGCTCGAGTTCGGTACCGAGGCACAGAAGCACGAACACATCCCCGCGATGCTCCGCGGCGACGAGCTCTGGACGCAGCTGCTGTCGGAGCCCTCGGGCGGGTCGGACGTGGCGGGTGCGCTCACCAGCGCAGTTCGCGACGGCGACGAATGGACCCTCAACGGCTCGAAGATCTGGACCTCCGGAGCGTGGTTCGCCGACTGGGGGCTCTGCCTCGCACGCACAAACTGGAATGTCCCCAAGCACTCCGGCTTGACGGTGTTCATCCTCCCGCTCAACCAACCGGGAGTCGAGATCCACCGTATCGAGATGATCGACGGATCCAAGGAGTTCTGCCAAGAGTTCTTTACTGACGTACCGATCCCGGACGCTGACCGCGTCGGAGACGTCGACGACGGGTGGACAGTCGGGCGACGCTGGATGTTTCACGAGCGCAGCCTCGGGTCAACCGAGTACGTCATTCGCCCTCCCGGCACACGACGCGGCCTGCAGCGATCCACACTGGTCGAGGCGGCCCGCGACGTCGATCGGCTCGACGATCCCGCAACCAGGGATCTGATCGGCGAGGATCAAACGCTCGCACTCGCGGTGCACCATCTGCGTCAAAGGATTCCCGACGCGATCGCTTGCGGGGCCCTCAACGAACAGGCAGCGTCGCTGGTGAAGCTGATGGGCGGCGTCGTCGAGACGCGACGGGCGAGCATCGCCTTCGAGCTGGCAGGAAGCTCGGCGGCGACCTGGAAGTCCAGCGGTGGTTCGGCCGGCCCCGGCACAAGCTATCTGATGCGCCAACGCGGCGCCATCGGCGGCGGAACCACTGAGATGGCCAGGAACGTGGTCAGTGAACGCGCTCTGGGAATGCCCCGCGACACGGATTCCTTCCGTGATGCCGCGTTCCGGGACGTGCCCCGCAGCAGCGGCTCGAGCTGAGAACGTGCGCGGATCAAACATCGTGGGTGCGCCGAGACCTGTCGTCTCCCGCTCTTGTTCGCTGCGCCCGACTCCCGCTCTTGTTCCTCTTGTTCGCTGCGCTCACGGGCCGCGAGGACGCTGGTGGGCCGCTCGGGCCGCGGCCTCGCCCAGTCGCGACCGTGTGCGGGATTCAATCCGCTCGGCCTCTAGGCTGAGAACGTAGACTGCTATGGAGCTGCACATCAGCGATGACCAGTCCCTGTTGGTGGACACCACGCGCCGGTTCCTTCGCGAACATGCGTCCCCGGAGGCCCTGAGGTCGCATCGAGACGATGAGAGCGGCTACGGGCAGAGCTTTTGGAGGGATGGCGCCGCCTTGGGGTGGACGTCACTTCTTGTTCGCGAGAACCAGGGCGGCGGCAGCGTCAGCGGCGAAGGCGTCAGGGACCTGGCCCTCATCGCACACGAGTTCGGACGAGCAGCCGCGCCAGGGCCATTGTTGGCCACCAACGTCGCCGCAGCCGCCCTGGACAGATTCGGGACGTCTGAGCTTCACCGTGACATCCTCGCAAGCATCCTTGCCGGCTCGGTCGTCTCGTGGTGCCACGCCGAACCTGTGCCGGCCCAGTCGCTCGGAACGGTCGACACCGAACTGATCGACGCCAACGGGACGCTACAGCTCTGTGGCGTCAAGTCTCCAGTCGAACAAGGCAGCCAAGCCGGCCATTTCCTCGCGAGTGCCCGTGGTCGCGCCGGGCTCACTCAAGTTGTCGTGCCTCGCGACGCTCCGGGACTCACGGTTGTTCCCCTGAAGAGCGTCGACCTGACCCGTCGCTTCGCCGAAGTCAGCTTCGACCGAACGCCGATTCCGTACGCCGCGGTGCTCGGAGCCGCCGGCGAAGCTGCGCCGGCCCTGGAATGGCAGTTGCAACTCGCTGTGGTAATCCAGGTCAACGAAATGGTCGGCGCGATGGAAAGGGCCTTCGAGATGACATTGGACTATGCCTTCGACCGCTACTCCTTCGGCCGGCCCCTCGCTTCGTACCAAGAAATCAAACACCGGTTCGCCGACATGAAGAGCTGGTTGGAGGCGAGCCACGCCCTCGCCAACGCCGCCACCAGAGCTGTGGGGGCAGGCGACGCAGACGCGGGCGAGCTGATCAGCGCCGCAAAGTCCTACATTGCTCAACACGGAACGGAGCTCTGCCAGGACTGCGTACAGCTCCATGGTGGGATCGGTCTCACTTATGAACACGATCTGCACCTCTACCTTCGGCGCGTCACACTCGGCGCAGCGACCCATGGCACCGTGCGCGACCACCGTCTCCGCCTTGCCGACATCTTGGAGGCACAGGGCACATGAACCGGCCGCGCGGCCGCGCCAGTCAACCTGCGCCGCTTTCTCGCAACAGCGCCTCAACCATCGATCGAAGCTTCGGCTTGTCGATCTTGCCTGCGCCTGTTCGCGGCATATCAGCTTCGGGGAGTTGCCAGATCCGTCTCGGAACCTTGTAGCTCGACAAGCGACCGCGCAGCGATTCTCGCATCGCCTGCTCGTCGATGGCGCAATCAGACGCGGTGACAACTACACCCACGACCAACTCCCCGACGATCTCATCGGGGTGCCCGAGCACTGCAGCCTCCAACACCTCGGGGAGTGCCTCCAACTCGAGCTCAACCTCCTGTGGCGATACATTGGCGTCCGCCGATCTGATGATCTCTGCGCTTCGACCGGCGAAGAACAGGTAGCCGTCCTCGTCGAGACTGCAGAGATCACCTGTCCACAGGAACCCGGCCTGGTCGAAAGTGTCCTCGCGTTCTCGTTTGTAGTAGCCCTTCATCACGGACCCGCCACGAACCACGAGTTCACCGATTTCGCCCGGCGCGACCTCTGTGCCGGTCTCGGGAGACATGATCCGCCGCTCAATGTCGCCGTCGACGCCGACAACAGCTCGACCGAAGGATCCGGCGAGATGGTCGGGCAGCACCGTTCCGGGAAGTTCAGCGCTATGGGGACCGAACGTCTCAGTCATGCCCAGAGAGTTCGGGAAGAGATCAAGGGAGTGTTCCGGCTGCGGCCCGAACAGTCCTAGTCGCGCCTGACGTGCACGCGAGGGTCGTAAACCCGAGAAGTCATCGGGCTTGAAGCTCGGATGATCAGCGACCGCACGCGACGGCCCGGCTGCGGCTATAAGGTAGTCCAGTCCGCGGGTGCGGACCATCTCGAGCACCGAAACCGGGTCGGGTCCGGCGGCGAAGACGACGGTGCCACCCGCAAGCATGGTGTTCAACAACCCCGTGAGCATCCCGCCAACCCAGAACAGCGGCGAAACGACCCCGACGCGTTGTCCCGGTTCGCAGCTGCAGTACTTCCGCATCGCTGTTGCTTGCCGCACGATAGCGCCGTGGGTATGGATGACGCCCTTGGGCGCAGAGACGACTCCCGAGGTGAACACGACGATCGCCTCGTCGGCGGGACGGACCTCGTCCTCGAGCGCAGCCAACAACCGGGGCTGCTCCCGGCCCATGGATCTTCCCGCTGCAGCCAACTCGTGGAGGCCTCCCCGACTCCATACCGGCGGCGGCTGTGCCAAGACCCAGATTGAACGAAGAAAGGGTGCATCGAGAAGCCGGAGAGGCTGTCCGGGCGCCAGCCGGGCGAGCTCAGGGAAAGCCGTCTCGATTCGAGCAACGTAGTCATGGCGCAGATAGCGGTCGACCATCAAAAGCGTGTCGAGGTCCGCGAAGCGAACGAGCCGATCGAGTTCGGACGCCGTGACGAATGTGCTGAGGCCGGAAACCAGCGCGCCGATTCGCAGAGCACCGAGCCACGACACGATCCACTCCGGCGAATTCGGCATCAGGACGCCGACTCGGCTGCCTTTGCCGAGTCCGGAATCCAACAGGCCCTGTGCGATTGCTGCGGACTGCTCCTCCACCTCGCGATAGGTCAACGCATAATCAGGGCCCTCCACCAAGACAGTGTCGCCGTGACGTCGGGCCAACCCGTGCACGAGCTCAGGAATCGTCGCGACTGCATCTGATGCCACTGGTCTCGCTCCTCGTCTACAACCACGCTATTATATGCTGTATAGTTGACAAGTTGAACAAGTTGACGAGTTGAACGAGAAACGTCGAAGGAAAGAGACATTTGAGTCGACTGCTGACCCTCGCTGAACGGATACGGGCTGTTGCCGCGATCGATCCGGAGGCCGACGCGATCGAACAAGCCGGGAGGTGGCATCCCTGGTCGTCGATGGCAGATGCCATCGACGCGTTCGAAACGATACTCAGCGACAATGGACTGGGATCCGGGACCGAAGTCGGGATACTCCTGCGCAACCGCCCCGCACACGTCCACGCGATGGCCGCGGTGCTGGCCTCGAACTGCACCGTCGTAACCATGAACGCACGTCAACCAGCCAAGTCGACCGAGTCGGAGCTCGTCGAGCTCGCTGTCCCGGTCGTGATCGCCGACCGCGACGATCTCGCTGATCCGGCGCTGCAAGCCGCCATCGACAACTCGGGCGCGCTCACCGTCAAACTCGACGGGGAACACCCCCCTTCGGCCACCTCCGCTGTTGACCCTGGCAGCTGCCCACGCAACGGCAACCCCGAAGTCGCTGTGCGGATGCTCACTAGCGGCACCACCGGAAACCCCAAGAGGATTGCGTTCTATGCTCGACAACTGAAGAACTCGGTACTCGGCTCCGCCCGGCTCACTGCCGGCTCGAACCGAAGCAGCGGGGTCGAGCCGGACCTGCTCTTGCGCCGCGGCCTCATCGTCAACTGGGCGCCCGTCAATCATGTCAGCGGCATGTGGCGCGCTGTCGAGCACATGACCGAGGGCCGACGCCTCGGCCTGCTCGAGACCTTCGAGCCCGGCGAGTGGGTCCGTGTCGTCAAGACCTACAACGCGCGGATCGCCATGCTCGCTCCGGCCACGATCCGGATGGTCCTCGACTCCGACGTCGACAAGAACGACCTCGCCACGCTCCGGGCGGTCACCTCCGGAACCGCACCGCTCGCGGTCGCGCTCCAACAGGAGTTCGAGGAGACCTTTGGAATCCCCGTCCTCTCGTCGTATGGCGCAACGGAGTTCCCGGGCAACGGAGCCGGCTGGACTCTCGATGACCACGAGCGGTTCGGGAGAGCGAAGATCGGCAGCGTCGGGAAAGCTCGACCCGGCGTCTCGATACGTGTCGTGGAGGAAACAGGAGATCCTCAACCCGCAAACGAGATCGGACTCGTCGAGGTGCGTGCCAAGACGGCCGCGACAGCACCGGACGAGGATGCACACTGGATCCGCACGAACGACCTCGGCAGGCTCGACGAAGACGACTTCCTCTGGATTGTCGGACGCGCCGACTCCGCAATCATCCGCGGGGGTTTCAAAGTCCTCGCGACCGAACTCGAAGAGGTCCTCGAGCGACACGCTGGAGTCAAGGAGGCCAGCGTAGTCGGCATATCAGACGAACGTCTGGGCCAGGTACCCGTCGCCGCGGTAGTCGCCGCGGAGCCCCACGATGCGCCCAGCACGAGGAGCCTCGACGAGCACTGCCGCTCGGAGCTGCCCTCTTACAAGGTTCCGGCCGAGTTCCGGATCGTCGAGGATCTGCCCCGTACCCGGTCCTTGAAGGTCAGCATCCCCGGCGTTCGCGAGCTGTTCTCGCATCGGGGCCAGTCGTCCTCTGCGGATCGCGGCTAGTCGCCGCTGTGCAGGTCCGATACCGCATCGAAGAACTCCCCGGCATCGCTGAGGAACTGTGCTGCGCTGTCGCTCTGCAGATCCATCGCGACCTGCACACATCCGGCGTCTCGGTACTCGGCGACACGCGCTGCCAACCTTGACACGTCCATTCCTTCACGACGCATCCGCGCGCTGACGGGGATCTCTCTACCGGCAATCTCGTTGAGCCGCTGACTCCCCTCCCTCATCGCGGCCGGGTCGAGACCCGTCGGGTGCCACACGTCGGCGTACTTCGCGGCGCGTCGCAACGGCGCCTTGGCGAGGCCCCGAGATCCAATCCACAAAGGAATGTGCGGTCGTTGAAGCGGGGTCGGCTCGAACTGGAGCTTTCGGAACTGTGCGAAGTCGCCGTCGAATTTCAACTCTTGGGCATTCTCACTCGCCCAGCACAGACGCATCACCTCCAACGCTTCGTCAGTCACTGCACCTCTGGACTCGAAACGGTCGCCCCTGCCGAGTCCGTGAAACTCAGCGCGGCTCCAGCCAGTCCCGACGCCAACATCGACTCGGCCGTTCGACATCACATCGACAGTCGAGAGAACCTTGGCGCTGTAGACCGCGTCGCGGTACGGCAGCACGAGGACTCCCGCCCCGATCCGAATCCTGCTGGTGACGGCGGCGGCATAGCTCATGATCGAAAGCACTTCGAGCCAGTAGGAGCCATACACCGGCCGGTAGACCTGGTAGCCGACGACATGGTCGGTGAACCAGAGACCGCCGTAGCCGATCGCTTCGATCTGTGGCGCCGCGCGGACAGCTTCCGGACCGAACGCGGCATGGTTGGGGACGACGAGGTCGATTCTCATCGCCTCCTCCAACCCGACAGCGGTCCATTGCGTTCCAACACCCCGGTCACTATAGTGGGAGGCCGTTGCCTGCGACTGTGAGGTGCCCGATGCCGTCCCGCCAACTCGACTTTCCGATCTTCGACGTCGACAACCATTACTACGAGACGACGGATTCCCTTACCAAGCACATCCATCGCGACTACCAGGGCATCATCGACTACGTCGATGTCCGGGGACGCACCAAGATCTCGGTACGAGGCCAGATCAGCGACTACATACCGAACCCGACGTTCGATCGAGTCGCCGCGCCCGGAGCACAAGAGGAGATGTTCAAGCACGGCAACCCCGAAGGCAGGAGCCGTCGCGAGATCATGGGCAGAGCAATCGACGCACTCCCGGCGTTTCGCGCCCCGCAGCCGCGGGTCGAGCTGATGGATGAACTCGGAATCGACCGGACGCTGATGTGGCCCACCCTCGCAAGCCTCGTCGAAGAACGTCTACGCGACGACCCGCTCGCCATCCACGCGGTCATCGAAGCGTTGAATCGGTGGATCCACGAGACCTGGGGTTTCAACTTCGCGGACCGGATCTTTGCTGCGCCGGTCATCACGCTGCCCATCGTGGACCGGGCAATCGCTGAACTCGAGTGGGTTCTCGAACGAGGCGCCAAAGTAGTCCTCGTGCGGCCCGCTCCGGTTCCTGGATTCCAGCGGTCGCGCTCGTTCGCGCTCCCAGAGTTCGACCCGTTCTGGGAACGGGTCCAAGACGCCGGGATCCTGGTCGGGATGCACTCCTCTGACAGCGGATACAGCCGCTACACCAACGAATGGGAGGGGTTGCGAGAAGGAGAGTTCCGTCCCTTCGCTGAACGCTCCGGCTTCTTGACCGTCGTCAACCACGCCGGCCGACCCGTCTTCGATGCTATCGCCTCGGCCGTAGGGCACGGGATGCTGAGCCGATTCCCCGACCTGCGGATCGCTCCCGTTGAGAACGGAACCAATTGGGTGAGTCCTCTTCTCGCCGCCTTCGAAGAAGCGTACCGGTACGACCCGGCGGTCTTCGATGAGGACCCTGTCGAGGTCTTCTGCAGGAACATCTACCTGCATCCGTTCCACGAAGAGGATCCGGCCGCAGTCGCTGACATGGTCGGTGTCGACCACATTCTTTTCGGCTCGGACTATCCCCATCCCGAGGGTCTGTCGGATCCGATCAGCTACGTGGACGAACTGAGTGGATTCTCCGACGGCGACATCGCCCGCATCATGGGTGGCAACCTGGCCGACCTGCTCGGAATCGACGCCGCCACGAAGCTCGTCTAGGCATTCGACAACGGTTCAGGCGCGCGATCCGCCTCGTCGAGCCCCGACTCCCGCTTGAGGACCGACTGAAGTCCCGCGACCACCGCGTCGACTCCGAAAGCGACATGCTCCCTCGCTGGGATCTCGCTCAGTCCCGTCGAGCGCGCCGCGTCGCGATCCAAATTCGCGTCCACGCTGAGCCTGCCGTGTATGTAGGTCACTGCGTAGGGCCACGCCAGCCGGGCGGCACGGGGGGGGAAGCCGGCCTCCTCAAAGAACTCGACACCACGGGCGTAGGTGCCAGGATCCGTGCCGAGGCTCGGCATCGAGATTACGTACGCCCCGAGTCCTGGATAGTCCTGAAACCTCGCCCACCGCGACAGCAGGTACTCGCGGAGCGCTTCCTCCCACGGTTGGTCGCCCAACTCGAGTGGACAGGCCTCGCGTGCTGCCGCCGCGGCGATCAGGTCGACCAGCTCATCCTTGTTTCGCACATGGTAGTAGATCGCCATCGGGGTGACGTTGAGCTCGGTCGCGACCGATCGCATGGTGACACCGTCGATACCATGCTCACGCGCCAGTCCGAGAGCGGCGTCCACGACCGCATCGCGGGACAGAGGCGAACTGCGGCGGCCGACGGGCAAAGGCATCAGCTCAGCGTAGTTCCATGTCGTTGGTCACGATCGGATGACACCCCGACCCGGACGGACCCTCCCAGCCGACAGTGGCAGCCCATCGGACCGCCTCTTGTCGCGCGGTTGCCAACCGTCTGCAACTCATCGCGCCATCCCGGTGTTCGACGCTGCAGGTCCTCCATCGAACACTGCGCCCGATTCGACCAGGACGTCGACTTCTTCGTCGGTGAACGCTCCCCACCGCAACAAGACGTCACGCGAGTGTTCACCCAGCCGCGCCGGCAGCACAGACAGCGACGTCGGGGTGTTCGACAGTCGCTGAGGGGTGGTTGGCATGACCAGATGACCCAGGTCCTGGTGTTCGACGTCTTGAAGGAAACCGCGGCTTCGCAGCTGCGGGTCGTGGTAGACGTCCTCCGCATTCGCGACCGGCGCCGCCGGTACACCCGCACGAGCCATGACATGGGCCGCTGAATGAGCGGTCAGCGGAGCAGCCCACGTCTCGAGCGCAGCGCCGAGCGCCGTTGCGTCGTATCCATCCGCGCGACCGCCGTCGCCGGCCAGCCCCGGTTCTCCGATCGCGTGGCACGCCGAGTCCCACTGCTCGCCGTTCTCGATCTCAATCGCTGCCCAGCGATCGTTGCCGCTGCACCGCACGACGCTGGTCAAGGAGGGAACCGCATCGTGCTGGTGCTCCACGGCCGATCCCGCTCGTCTCGCCAAAGGCTCAAGGTAGAGTTCAGCCGCCATGGCAGCAAAAGCCTCCGTTTGGGCGACGTCGATGAACACCGCCGTGCCCGTGTTGCGGACCTGCCGCCTCGCCGCTACCGCCGAGAGGGCCGAGTGGACAGCGGTGACATAGTCGGTGAACGTAGCTGAGTTCCACCAGGCTTCCGTGAGACCGGTGAAGCTTGCGATGTTCGACGCGTACGCTCGGTATGACGCTCGGTCCCCGGTACGGCCGTAACCCGACATGGAGACAAAGATCAGGCTCGGATTGACTTGGACCAGCTCGTCGAAGCTCAGGTGCCAGTCGGCCATCACAGACCCCGCAAAGTTCTCGATGACTATGTCGCACCGTCGGGCGAGAGAACGAAAGACCCGCTGTCCCTGCGGTATCGACACGTCCAGTCCCAGGTTCTTGAGGCCGCGTGTGAACTGTGCCTGCATGGGTGTGTTCGTTACGCCTGAGGGTTCGACCGCCAGCGTCGGCGCGTCGTTGTAGCCTGGACCGCGGAGTGCTTCGGGCCGGTCGCGTTTTTCAACCTTTACGACCTCGGCGCCCAACCCGGCAAGGATCTGGGCGCACACATTGCCGGCAATGAACGCGCCGAGCGAGAGGACTCGCACCCCAGCCAGCGGGCCGTCCGACGAATCGCCCGACATGGAGGGTTCAACCGCTCGCTGCGTAGAAACGCCGGCACCAGGATCGTCGTTGCAGCGCGGCGCAGGCGCCGACGCAAAAAAGAGTCGTGGACGACTCAGCACCGGCGCTCCCGGCGCAAAAAGAGCAGCCCCAGGGGTTCCGAGATCGACCCAGAAGTCGCGTTGGGTCAGCTGAGCGTCCGCCACAAACTCCATGGGAGTGTTGCGAAGACAGATCGGGAGCCCGGCGCGTTGACCGAGCTCGAACAACTCCTCGCGCCGACGGCCTGCCACGATTTTCTGCACGGCCGGCATGATTCCATCGAATATCTGGCGGCGAACGCCTATATCTGCCAGAGCCGGCTCCGACAGCTCCGGCGGGTGGCCGACCATCTCCAAGAAGGCCGGCCAGTGACGCTCTGCATACGCGGCGATGTCAATACGGCCGTCGATACAGTCCCACACGCCGCTCGGTGGGACCACGCTGCCCGACAACCGCTGACCGGGGATCAAGCCTTGAGCGTGAAATGACGAGATCGCCACGAGTTGATACGCCTCAACCTCCTGAGCGGAGATATCGAGAAACTGCCCGCCGACACGATCGCTGACTTCGAGCGCAGCGAGGATGGCAACAGCGGCATGAACTGACGTGTTGTGCCAGTGAATTCCTGCCGGCATCGGCGTCGGCGCCTCTTGCGGCGGCCCGGCGAACGCCATCTGCCCACTGTGAGCGAAAGATGTGAAGTGCGTGTACGGGCGGTGCCAATAGGGACCGCCCACTCCGTAGGCGGTCACCGAACAGACGATCGCAGTGGACGGCGCCCACTCCAGGCGCCGATCCTCGACGCTGAACCCCCACAGTGGACGGCCCGCCCTCGGTGAAATGACGATGACATCAGCAGTCTGCGCCAACGACTCGAGCCGTTGTCGGGCAGCGGACTGATCGAGGTCGAGAACGACACTGCGCTTGTTCGCGTGGTAGTACCCGAATGACAGGCCGGCATCGGCGCGTGGGATCCCACTGCGAAACGGTCCGCGATGGCGGTACGGGTCGCCGCCAGGCGGTTCGACCAGTGTCACCTCCGCTCCGAGATCCGCGAGGAGCCGGGTGCTGTACGGACCGACCGGCGAACTCAGATCCAGAACCCGACAATCCCTCAGAGGTGCGTCCGGCTCAGCTGTTTGGAACGGCATCGGAGCCTCTCTGTTCATGGCGCACAAGGGGCATGAGCGCAACCACCGTCACGAGCATTCCAACAACCTGTACCGCGACGACCGGCTCTTCGACGGTGAACCAGGCAAAGATCGTCGACAGGACTGGAAGGAGCAGTGTGGCATTGGCAACGACAGTCAAGTCCACTCTGCCGATGCTGTAGTTCACCAGCACATGGCCGACACCGGGCAGCAGCGTCATCAACAGGATGCGAGGCCAGTCCGCGCCGACGGGAACAGGTATCAGTGAGCCGTCACTGACCCCGGCCACGGGCAACAGCACAAGTGCTGCGACCATCGTCATCGCGGTGCTGTAGGTCAGAGCGTCATGACTGCCCCGTGCGTTTCTCGTCAACAGAAGGAATGCTGTGCCCGCGAGCATTCCGAAAACCGCGAGGGCGTCACCGAACAACGCGCTGCCCGAACTCTCACCGGAGCCGACGACCATGATGCTCACCCCAGAAATTGCCAACGCGGTCCAAGCGACCGACGAGACACGAACGCGTTCGCCGAGCAGCGGACCGACGATCGCCAGCAGGACCGCGGGGCGCAGCGCCCCGATGATCAAAGCGTTGGCGATGCTGGTGTTCGCAATCGCCGCATAGCCGAACGCGATGCTCGTGCCGAAGGCGGCGCCGCCGAGCGCGCCGTTGCGTATTACCGCAAGGCTCAGCGTTCCGCCGCGCAGTCGAAGGAATGCGTAGTACCCGACCGCGCCCGCCACCATCCGCCACGCCGCGAAGGTGAGCAATGGTGATTCAGCTGTGCGCAGAATCGATGGACCCACGCTCAACAGCAGCAGCGACAGACCCATGGCGCCCAGGCCGCGCGCCGCGTCGTTGTCGGGGGCCAACCCGCTGGTCCTCATCCCAGACGGGTCAGGCGGCTGTCGTTTGCGATGTACCAGTTCGACCCCAGCATGAGCGTCTATTATACACTGTCTAGTAGGTTGGCATTGCGGGGTTCTCAAACGCCTCTGCTGAACGTAGCTATACTATGTACAGTAACAGCGACACCGAGGGAGAGTCATGACCACAGCACCACCACCCGCCGGGTTGGACTACCCGATCAACGACGCCGACAACCACTTCAACGAACCCCCCGACTGCTTTGAGCGCTACATCGACCCCGAGGCTCGTGACCTGGCCATCCGCACCGTCACCGGACCCGACGGCCGACGGATCGAACTCTTCGCAGGGACACCGTCGAAGTTCAACACCAACCAGATCACCTACTCCAAACAGGAACTGAAAAAAATGCTCGGCGAGGCGCCCGCGCTGGACGCTACGAGTTCACGCCCTCAAGCAAGCGAGGAGGACGGCGGGAACATCCTGCCGGGCATGCTGCTCAACAAACTCAACCCGCTGAAGGATCTGTCTGACGAAGAACGTCAGGCATTCGTCGCCGAGTTCAAGAACAAGTCCGAAGCCTACGGCAACCGCGACCTGCGACTCGCGCTCATGAACGAGCAGGGCATCGACAAAGCTGTGATGTTCCCGTCAGCGGCACACAACATCGAGTACGAGTTCGCCGACAACATCCCTGCTCTGTACGCAAACACCCGCGCCTTCAACCGCTGGATGCACGAAGAGCCCGGGTTCAACGCGGACAATCGCATGTTCCTGCCGCCTTACATTCCACTGGCCGACCCCGACCTGGCGGTGCGCGAACTAGAGACTGTCCTTGATCAGGGCGCCATGATGATCCAGACGAAGTCGGGGCATGCACATGGCGGAGCGGACAATCCACTCGGTGGACGCTCAGTCGCTGATCCCGTTTTCGACCGCTTCTGGTCCATCGTCAACGAAGCCGGCGTTCGATATGCAGTACACCTCGGCGGCACGGACTACCAGAAACTGGGCGCGGAATGGTCCTATGACCCCGACGTGACCTTCGGTGACTTCGACGCGTTCCAATGGGTGATGTACTGGGGGGACCGCCCGGCCCTCGAACTGACCGCAGCATTGATTCTGCACAACTTCTTCGGCCGATTCCCCAACATCAAAGTCCTCCTCGCAGAGCAGGGGACCGTCTGGCTGCCCTACACACTCCGCAAGATGGACCACGCGTTCATGATGGGGCGCAAAGCACGCTGGCACGACACCGGACGCCTCGACGCCCGACCGAGCGAAATCTTCAAACGCCACTTCTACATCGCGCCGTTTCCTGAAGAGAACGTCCAACGCGTCGCTGCTGAGGTTGGAATCGACAGCCTGGTCTTCGGATCGGACTTCCCCCACGGCGAAGGTCTCGCCCGACCAGCCGATTACGCCGACACGCAGCTGGCCGCTTTCAGCGCTGAAGACGCCCGGAGAATCCTGCGTGACAACATGGAGGACTTTCTCGCGCCCTGCGTCGCATGACCGGGAGTCGCTTCGTCGATTGTCAGGCCGTCGGCCACAGATCGACGATCACGATAGACCGTGCCCCGGTGAACGCCTACGACGGGGCGTTCCACGCTGAGTTTCAGGACGCCTGGAAGCAAGCACGCGCCGACACTCGGACCCGTGTCGTCGTCCTGAGAGCGATGGGCCCCCATTTCTGTGGAGGCGCCAACACCAAAGATCCCGAACCGGCGCCTGACGACACCGCCGTCTTGTCTGCCCCCGAGGAGATCCGACTGATCAAAGAGACGATGAAACCGACCATTGCCGCAGTTCAAGGTGGTTGCATCGGCGGCGGTCAACGCCTGGTCTGGCCCTGCGACATCATATTCTGCACCGAGGACGCCTTCTTCATGGATCCCACCGCGAAGATGGGGATCGGTGGAATCCAGTCACACCTGCACACTTGGTTCTACGGTCCGCGGCTCGCCAAGGAGATGATCTACAGCGGTCAGCCCCTGACGGCGCAACGGCTCCATGCCTGCGGTCAGATCAACCGGCTGTACCGTGATGTCGAGTCACTTCACAGCGCCGCAGACGAATTCGCCGAGCAGGTCGCGTCGCAGGACCCGGTCGCGCTGCGCCAGGCCAAGAGGGCGAGCGACATCACCATGGACATCATGGGCCAGCACTACGTGACCTCCCGCATGGGTGAACTCCTCGACGAGTCCGCGACCTTCACAATGCCGGGCGACACAATGCCAGGCGACACAATGCCAGGCGACAAGACCCGAGAAAATGCCTGAGTCTCACGACGCGCCACCGACCGACTACCTCAAACCCGGTGGAAGCACAGCCGTGAGCGTCGACCGATACCGGCAGCGATCGCAGACTCGGACGGCGCGTTCTGCGCTTTTCAAGGATTCTACAACATTCAATGTTGAAGTCGTCGACAGGGCAGTCCGCGCAGAACCTTACGACTGCGGGGGTGTATGCAACTCGAGCTGACCGAAGACCAGCAAGCATTCCGAGACGTCACCCGACGATTCATCGAGTCTGAGGTTCCGCTCACTGCGGTGCGCGACCTGTACGACAGTCCGGACGGGTACAGTCGGCAGTGGTGGCGCAGCGCAGCAGAACTCGGCTGGGCTTCACTGTTCGTGCCCGACGAACACGGTGGCGGCAGTCTCTCAGGCGGAAGCACCCGCGACGCGGTCATCGTGGCCGAAGAGATCGGTCGCGGCATCGCACCCGGTCCATTCCTCGTCAACAACCTGGCCGCGGCGAGTATCGCCCGGGGCGCCGACCGTGAACTCCAAAAAGCGGTACTGCCCGACATCGTTACAGGCGATATTGTCGCTACCTGGGCGTTCGCAGAGGCGCGCGGGACATGGGACCTCGACGGGGTGGAAACCACAGCGGTGGCCGTCGGCGACACTCTTGTCCTGAACGGCACGAAATGCTTCGTTGAGGCCGCATCTTCAGCAAGCCACGCGCTCGTCACGGCACGCACCCACGGCGAGCCGACCCAAGTCGTAGCCGCGCTCGACAGCCCCGGCATCACCGTGACCGCAGGACGAAGCATCGACATGACCCGGCGATTCGGTCGTATTGCGTTCAAGAACGTCGAGATCCCCGCGCGGAACATTGTCGGCGAGATCGGCGGAGCCGGCGACGCAGTAGACGCCCAACTCGACCTCGCTGTCGCGCTCCAATGCGCCGAGATGGTCGGAATCGCCGACCGGACGTTCGAGTTCACACTCGAATACGGCCGCGACCGGTTTGCATTCGGCCGCCCGATCGTGTCCTACCAGGCTCTCAAACACCGGATTGCCGACATGGCACAGTGGCTCGAAGCCTCCAAAGCCGTCGCAGACGAGCTCGCCGACACGATCGACAACGAGAAACCGAGCCGGGAGCTCGCCCATGTAGCGAAGGCCTACATCGGTGACAGAACAGCTCGAATCGTCGACGACTGCGTCCAGATCACCGGCGGGATCGGAGTGACATGGGAACACGACATCCATATGTTCAACCGGCGCATCGCACTCGACCGTGCGCTCTACGGCACCCCTGAGAAGCATCGAGACCGCCTCTACTCACATCTCGCATCAACAGTCGGAGGGATCTCGTGAGCCATGATGCCGAACCGCTTGAAGAGTTCCGTGAACGCGCCCGAACCTGGATCCGTTCGAACCTGCCGACCAGGGACGCCCCGCCCGCCGACCCGATCGAGCTTCAACGGCACATCTACGACGACGGCTTCGCCGGGCTGGCCTTCCCGATTGAATACGGCGGCGCAGGCCTCACGCTTCAACATCAACAGATCTTCTATGACCTGGCACACGAACTCGACCGGCAGGTTCCCACCGGAACTGCACTCATGGTGTCGGTCGGCATGCTCGCACCCACTCTCCTCGACCATGCATCCGTCGAGGCCTGCGCGAGATTCCTACCGCCACTGCTGCGCGGTGACGAAACATGGATCCAGTTGCTGTCCGAGCCCCGTGGCGGCTCAGACATGGCCGGTGCAACGACAGGGCTGACACGCGACGGCGACACCTGCATCTTGAGCGGATCAAAGATGTGGAGCAGCGGCGCCCACGAGTCCGACTACGGTCTATGCCTCGCTCGCAGCAACTGGGAAGCCCCCAAGCACCGGGGCCTGTCCATGATCGCCGTTCCACTCAGCAGCGACACAGACGGCCTGACACTGCACCGGACCCGGGCCGCCGACGGGACCTTGGGCGACTTCTGCGAGGAGTTCTTCGATGACGTCGCCCTACCCGCCGGGAACCTCATCGGCGAGGAGAACAACGGATGGGCCGTCGCTCAGACCCTGCTCTTCCATGAGCGCAACGCCGTGGGCAACATCGGCTACGGATATGTCGGCCGGTCCCGGAGGAGCGAGGACTCCCGTTCACAACAAGGGACCAGCGCCTACGACCTCATCACAACGGTACGCCGGCGAGGCATCGAGGAAGGGCCCGAGATTCGCCGCCTCATCGCAGACGTCCACATCGAACAGACTGTGTCTGCGCTGACGAGCGCCCGCGTCATGACCGGAATGAGGGTCGGCACCCATACCGGCCAATGGGGTTCGCTGCTGAAACTCCAACGCTCCGAAGCCGAGGTGCAACGAGCGAAAGCGGCGCTCGTCGCAACCGGCGCCGACGGCGTCGTCTGGGATGGCGAGGACGTGCAGACCGACAACCCGGGAACCAGATGGCTCAGCGCCCGTGGCAGCACCCTCGCAGGGGGCAGCAGCGAGATGCAGCGCAACATCATCAGCGAACGCCTGCTCGGGCTGCCCCGCGAACCCTCCGTCGACCGCGACGTTCCGTTCAACGAAGTCCTCCGCAACCAACGAGACTATTCATGACCGAACAGCCCAACCGCGGCAAACGTTCAATCGCAATCGATCTCGCAAACGCCGCGGGCCGGTTCGACGAGACCGCCATGACAGTCGAGCGGACGCCCCGACACGGAGAGCACACAGAATTCGTATTGCTTGACCCCGGCCTCGACTGGGACGAGGCAACATCACTCAGACAGTCCGGAGCGATTCTATGATCACTCCGATTCGAGGCATCCACCGATGAGCCAGTTCATTGAACCGGTTGCCGGGGTTCCCATGAATTCGGTCGCCGACGCGGTCGCTGAGACTGGCGGGCTCGAGCAGGAGTTCTTTATCGCCGGAACCGCGTCACGGTACGAACCACGCGATGGCGGCGATCCTCATCCGACCAACGGTCGCTGGCAGTCACGTCCAGCTGAGACTGCTTCGTACCGCACCCGAATACTCGTCCTGCGACCAGGCGATCCAGCCGACTTCAACGGCACTGTCATCGCGAACTGGAACAACGTCTCCGGCGGCGAGAGTTTCCAGCCCGGGCCCACCGCGGCCCGCCTCATCAAGGACGGCTTCGCTGTGGTTGGAGTGTCGGCCCAACGAGCCGGAGTCGAGAACACTTCCGAGGGGTTGATGCCGTCGCTCAAGACTCACGACCCTGACCGGTACCGATCGCTCAGGCACCCCGGTGACGACTGGTCCTACGACATCTTCACTCAAACCGCCCGAGTGCTCGGTCCACGCCGGCAGGTCGAAGTCGACCCCCTGGGCGGACTCGAGGCAAACAACGTCATTGCGACCGGAGGGTCGCAATCGGGCGCACGGTTGTTCAGCTACGTGAACGGCGTGCAGCCGAGCACCAACGCATTCGACGCTTTCGCGATCACCCTGTGCCCGAACCTGCCGTGCACGCTCACCGAGGCGACAGCGCCGGCCGGCGCCGAAGAGATGAACTGGCCCCGGGGAGTGGGCCTGCTCGAGTGGCACCAGCATCTGCTGCGCGACGACCTCGACGCGCCGATCATCATCGTCAACTCCGAGACCGAGGCCGCCGAATGCCACCCCAACACGCAGCCCGACTGCCCGACTGTGCAGGTGTGGGAAGTCGCCGGAACCGGTCACGCCGGCCAGCTCAGCGCAAAGGAGATGGAGGCCTACCCTGAGCTCGCAGCCCTCGACCACTCAAAGGTCAGCCTCGCGCCGGTCGTGCGGGGCGCGATCAGCGCTCTCCATCGCTGGGTGACCGACTCCGAGCGCCCATTCCAAGCACCGAGAATCACACGCCGGCCAGGACAGAAGAACTTCGAGCGCGACCGGCACGGCAACGCGCTCGGCGGGATCAGGATGCCTGAGCTCCAAGCTCCGCTCGCAACCCATGTAGGAGAACCCGCTGCCCTAGGGCAGACGGGCCTCACTCTGGGCAGGACAACGCCGTTCGACTCGACTGAGGTCGCAGCGTTGTGGCCCGATCGGGCGAGTTGGCTGGCCGCCTACAACCAGGCGGTCACCAACTTGGTCACCGCCAGAGTCATAGCATCTGACGACGGAGCCGAACTGTCGGCCTCCGCCGAGGCTGCACCGTTCCCCGTCTGAGGACCGTCGACGTCTCTGCCCATGCGCTGCCTTTGTCGCGGTCGCCTTTCGAGCTCCTCGACCAGCAGTGAGCACTGTTTCTTACAAGGTATAGTGACCCGCACCACCAGATATCGTCGAGTCCACACGTCCCCGCCACAGGAGTCCAGCCATGAAGTTGGGGGTACGCCTTCCCGAGCAGCAGATCGGATTCGATCCTGGTGTGGTGCGCGACTTCGCGGTGCTTGCCGAACAACTCGGATTCGACTTCATTACATGCGTCGACCATGTCTTGGGCACACCACACGATCGCCGCGACCCTCCCTTCCCCGCCGGAGGTTTCTATGACGAATCCAGCGTCTTCCACGAGCCCCTGACCCTCTTTGCCTACTGGGCTGCCGCGACCGAGCGAATCGAGTTCGCAGCCTCCGTCCTCGTCCTGCCTCAACGCCAGACCGCGCTGGTCGCGAAACAGGCCGCGGAACTCTCGATCTTGAGCAGGAACCGATTTCGCATGGGCGTCGGAAGCGGCTGGAACCACATCGAGTACGAGTCGCTCGGCGCCGACTACACCAGCCGCGGCGCACGGCTCGAGGAACAGGTCCAACTCCTGCGCCGCCTCTGGAGCGAACCAGTCGTCGATTTCGAGGGCACCCATCATCGTATCGACCGCGCGGGACTCAACCCGCTGCTGGAACGGCCTGTCCCGATCTGGTTCGGCGGGTTCGCCCGCGTCCAACAAGACCGATGCGCCCGCATCGGCGACGGGTTCATGTGGGCCGCCGACACGAGCCTCGCTCGCGCAGGTATCGAGTTCATCAACAGGCGCGCCGGCGACGTCGGTCGAGACCCGGACGCCATCGGTCACCAGGCCAATCTCGGAACCGTCGGCGACGATATCGCTGCCGGCATCGATGCCTGGGCGCAAGCAGGCGGCACGCATGCGTCGGTCGGGCCGGGAGACGCCCGAGGGGCAGACCTTCTCGACTCGCTCACCCGACTCGGCGACCAGCTCGCCGACCGACTCGCACCACTCGACCAGCCCGCCCGGCAATGAGAGGACAGACAATGAGCCCGCCCCACGTGTTGTCACGCGACGACGACTGGCAACCCTCGACCACTGCCGAACTGCTCGACCGGTCGATATCCAGCGACCAGATCACCCAGCTCGCCGTCCGGTACGCCCTCGCGGTGGACAGCCGCAACATGGACGAACTCGTTGAACTGTTCGTCGACGACGTCCGCGTCGGCCACGGCCGCTCGGGACGCGACAGCCTCAAAGAATGGATGACTGGTGCTCTCGCGCAACACGGACGCACCATCCACCTCGTCGCCAACCACATCCTCACCTTCGTCGACGCCGACCATGCAACCGGCATCGTCTACTGCCGCGACGAGGTAGAACACGACGGCAAGTGGACACTCGGCCATCTCCAGTACTGGGACACCTACGAACGTCGTGAGGGTCGCTGGTACTTCGTTCGGAGGCGCTACAACCGGTGGGGCGTCGTGGACGAAGTGAACCGCAGCGAGTCATCGCTCGAGGGTGCCGGCCCCACCGCCAACGAACTCCCGCAGGCCTGGTCCAGTTGGCACGAGTTCCACGCACAATTGGAAGAGCCGGACGACGGGGACTCAACCTCCCACACAGAAAGACGCCCATCAGTATGACTGTCACATCACCCCAGGATCTCGAGCGCATCTTCGACGCGCAGCGCCGAGCATCGACCCCTGACCGCGCTACCACCTATGAGCAGCGCATCGATTCGCTCAACCGGCTCGAAGACCTCAACAAGAACCACGCCAACGAGATAATCGACACGCTCGAGCAGGACTTCGGGTCGCGTAGCCGCGACTGGATCTTCATCGGCGACATCTACCCTCAGCTGGCGCACCTCAAACACGTCAAAAAGAACCTCAAACGCTGGATGCGCCCTGAACGGCACTCCTCGGGAGTGCTGCGCCTGACGGGCCAGCGAACCTACGTCGTCCACGAGCCGCTTGGAGTCGTCGGTGTGATGTCACCGTTCAATGCGCCCGTCAGCCTTGGTTTCGATCCTGCCATTGAAGCACTGGCGGCCGGCAACAGAGTCATGTTGAAACTCTCAGAGAACACCCCCAGAACCGCCCGACTCATCCGTGAACTCGTCGACGAGTACTTCGACGAAAGCGAGTTCGCTGTAGTCGAAGGCGGCGTTGAAACAGCGGAGGCGTTCGCCGCTCTCCCGTTTGACCTCTTCTTCTTCACCGGCGGCTCCGAAGTCGGACGCAAGATCCTCGCCGCGGCATCCGACAACCTCACCCCGGTGGTGCTCGAACTCGGCGGGAAGTCTCCATGCGTTGTTCTCGACGACGCCGACGTCGAGTTTGCCGCAGAACGCATCAGCAAGGTCCGAATGCTCAACGGAGGGCAGGTCTGCATCGCCGGCGACTACGTCCTGATCCCCGAAAGGCACCTCGACAGTTTCGTCGAGACCGCCGCCGAAACGATCGCTTCCGCCTATCCAACCATTGTCGACAATCCCGACGTCACCGCGATCATCGACGAACGTTCATACAACCGAATCGTCGGCTACGTCGACCAGGCCCGAGATGCCGGCACACACATCATCGAGGTCAACCCGAACAACGAAGCTCTGCCCGATCCCGCAACAAGAAAGATCCCCTTCACGATCGTGGTACAGCCTGAACACCATCTCCAGGTCGCGAGGAACGAGATATTCGGACCAGTCCTGACGGTGTTCACCTATAACGACCTTGACGAGGCAATCTCGATAATCAACGACCGTGAGAAGCCGCTTGCGCTTTACATCTTCGGCAAGAGCAGCCATGCCATTGACCGGGTCATAGCAAACACCTCCAGCGGCGGCGTGACCATCAACGACATGATGCATCATGCGAACTCCCACTCGATGGGCTTCGGAGGCGTCGGCTACAGCGGAATGGGCCGCTATAAGGGCGGATTTGTAGGTTACAAGGCCTTCTCCAACCCCAAAGGAGTCCACCGCCAAGGGCTCATGCGCAGGTTCACCTCCATGTTCTTCCCACCATTCAAGAACGACCGGGCCCGCAACATGCTCCGATCACAAGTCGGCATGAAGAAGTAGCCGCTTTGCCGATGGAGCGTGCTCCGGGTGCAGGGGGGTCGCTGGTTCAAATCCAGTCGTGTCGGCCAGGCAGCGTCGCAACCAGGCGGCTGTCGGGCATGATGCTGCCATGCATACCGAACAACTGTTGGACACCGCCCGTGCTGGTTCGAACCCAGACGATCGAGACTGGTCACATTGCCGGTGGTTCCCGCAACCAGGATCGCGGTGATCCCCGCGAGAGCGTCGGCGGCGCCCCAGACGCCGGTCGAGACGAGCTTGGGGTTGATTCCTGTGAGGCGGGCCTTGTCGGGATTGGATTCTGCGGCGCGCACTGCTCTGCCGGTGTGCGTAGCGCCGAGGAACAACGCCAGAGCGCCCGCAAGCACGGGAACCGCGATGAGCATGGCAAGGTCGGCTCCGTCGAGGCGGATCCCAGCAATCGTCCAGGACCCCTCGGCACCGGCAACGACCACTTCGGCTTCCGCGTCGCCGTCACGCAATAAATCATTGCCTCAACATCCCGGTCTGCTCTGGGAGCAGGGGGTCGGTGGTTCAAATCCAGTCGTCCCGACCAACCCCTCAACGACAGGGCATATACAGGCACACTCGGCTCACCGCTGTTTGTTCTGCGTCGTTGGCCCCATTCGGCGGTTGATGTCGCGGACGGGAGGAACCGCGCCGAACAGTGCGACCCGCCCGTATCACGCGCCAACAACCTCGCGCGAACCGACACCTCGGGACTCCATCGGTGCTGTCACACCGTATGTGTACGTTCAGACCATGCAGCAGAAACCAAGAATTGAACAGATGCAGATCGCTGCGTGGACTCCAACACCTCACGAGAACGCGGGCCATCCTCGCCGTGGTTCCACCGCTGGGCATCGCGACCGTGGCATGCTGGTCGGCGATGCAGACAAAAGAGACGGCTCTTCTGAGACCGAGGGTTCCGTGGTGGCCCATCGACCATCGACGATGAGATCCCTATCGCCCGACTACGGCCCAGGTTTTCCTGTCTCACCGATCCCCTCGGCCAACGTGGCTTCGGTGCCCCAGCGTTCGCCGCTGCGCTACCCGGGCGGCAAGACTTGGCTGATTCCACACATTCGAGCTTGGCTTTCCCCCATCCAACCAAGGCCTAAGAATCTCATTGAGCCCTTTGGTGGTGGCGGGACGGTAGCTCTCACTGCGGTCTGCGAAGCCCTCGCTGAACGAAGCATCGTTGCCGAACTTGATCACGATGTGGCTGCCTTCTGGCACGCGGCGCTGCGCCACAACTCCGATTTGTGTCGTCTAGTCGCGGAGTTCCAACCCTCACTCGAAGCCGTCTCCGCCCTAGCCAACGGACCTAACCGGGACTTGCTGGAGCACGGATTCCGGACTCTGGTGCTCAACCGCACTCGACGCGGCGGTATTTTGGCCCCAGGAGCTGCCTTAACGAAATCTGGAGAGAATAACAAGGGACTATCCTCTAGGTGGTATCCCGACACCATCATCAAGCGACTGCAGAACATCGAGGCCCATGCGCCGCAGATCACCTTCTGCGAGACCGACGGACTGGAACTCTTGGAGGTCGTTGCCGACATTCCCGGCACAGTTGCCTTCATTGATCCGCCGTACACCGCTGGCGGCAAGCGTGCCGGTAACCGCCTCTACGCCCACCATCAAATCGACCACCGCCATCTCTTCAAGATCTTGGCAGCGACCTCGATCGACTTCTTGATGACCTACGACCGTTCCTCTGAGATCGCAGAACTGATTGCCGAATACGGATTTCACGCCGTAGAAGTTGTAATGAAGAACACTCACCACGCTCGGATTTCCGAACTCGTAATCACGCGCCAAGCCATCTTCAATTGATCCTATGCAAAGAAATGTCTGACAAGATCAAGACGCGTTACGGAATTGCAGAGTGGTACGGGCAGTCCTTCACGTCACTAAAAGCACCGCAACGAGCAGATTATGCCAAGCATGCTTTAGGCGAGGCTGAGGATGGGCGTCCCCGATGCCCATTCCAGGCGAGCCAGCCGCCATGCTCAAAGAAGGGAGGTGTCTGCTCCATCCAGCGGTATGCAAAAAACGCGAAGGGCCGCCTCGGCAATCCGGTCGGTGAGCCGGTCATTACTTGTCCAAACCGTTTCGAAGAAGAGAGCCTTGTGAGCAGTTGGCTCGCTGAAGTGTCTTGGATCGCACGAATCAAGAGGGTCTCCGGCTGGTGCGTGACCACTGGGAGGTGCTCACGCTTGAAGACTCCAACAAGCGTCTCCAAGCCGCTGAAACCGTCAGTCGAGAACATTTTGAGGCGGCACTCAGGTCACGCCTGCGTACCCTTGCCGGCATGCGTGCCGAACAACTGCTTGATACCGCCGCGGCTACAACAGGCCTCGACGACTTCGGCGAGCCCTCGTTTCGGGACGGACTCGAGGTGCTCGTCGAAGCGCTGAACAACGAGGCTCAGCTCAACGCCATCGGTGGACCCGCGGCGGAGGCACTGGTGGCTGGAGCTCTCGTAAACCGGCTCAAAGTCACCGAATACTGGAACCAACACCCCGAACTGGCCTCCCAGGAGATAGCCGCGCCGCTGTTCATCGTCGGGGTCTCCCGTTCGGGAACCACCGCGCTGAGCCAACTCCTTTCGGTGGACCCAGCCAATCGCAGCCTGCTCTCGTGGGAGGCCGCCGATCCGGTACCGCCGCCCCAGGCCGAGACCTACCACAACGATCCACGCCTGCTCGCCGCCGTCGAAGCCGAAGCGGACAACATGCTGTACCTGCTCAACCCTGACTTCAAGGCGATGCACCACGACCCGCCCGACATGCCGATCGAATGCGTCACCCTCATGGCCCACGATTTTGTGAGCCTGCAGTACAACGCCATGTTCAACATCGAGTCGTACACCGATTGGATCCTGGCGCGGGACCACACCGCCACTTACCGCTACCACCAACGGGTGCTGCAACTGCTCCAGTCGGGGGTGCCGGGCCGCTGGCAACTGAAGACGCCTCACCATGGGTTGGCTGTGGAAACCATCGCCCAGATCTATCCCGATGCCCGGTTCATATGGACACACCGCGATCCCGCAACGTGCATCGCCTCGACCGCCAGCATCACCGCTTCGCTCAGCGGCACGTTCAGCGATGCCGACTGGGCTGCCTTCGAGGGGACGCAGTGGACGCGGCTTCTGACCGAGATGATCGAACGCACAACCGCTGCCCGAGCCGCTCTGGGCGACCACCGGTTCATTGACGTGGACTACCGACAGCTGGTGAGCGACCCGGTGGGTGCAGTCCGAGGCATCTACCGTGACCTCGGCGAGGCCGTCGATGACGCCCTGGAGGCATCGCTGGTCGCCCATGCCAACGAGCACCGGCAGCACAAACACGGCCGGCACAGCTACACGTTCGAGGACTTCGGCCTGGATCGCGACGCCCTCAACGAGCGCTTCTCGACCTACCGCAGCACCTACGACCTCTGACCGCCGACCCAAAGGGCCGAGCGCCGGGGCTACTTGAAGGCGGGGATGACGTATTGGCCCATCAACTCGATGGTCTGCATCACATCTTCGTGGGCAACGTCGTAGGGGTTGAACAGGCAGAACACCACGTCGCAACCGGTGGCCTCGTAAGCTCGGAACATCTCAATGGCCCGATCTGGATCCCCGCAAACGCAGGCGTTGGTGTCGAGCAGATAGTCCATGGTCAGGTGACCGACTGAGCCGTCCTCGACACGATCCGCGGTCGAACCGAGATAGTCGTAGGTGCCGAGCTCCTCTTCCATCTGGCGCAGCCACTGAGCGACCGAACCGATCAGACGAGCACCGTGTTTCGGGTACCACTCGAAGGAGGGGCCTGCCTGATCGACCGCCTGCTCATCGGTCTCGGCGACGTTCACCATCGTGAAACTCGCCGCACGGTTGTTGATGAACTTGCCGATGGGTTCGGTGCAGGCCGCGATTCCCTCGCGATAAATGCCGATTCGACGGCCGAGTTCTTCAGGAGGCGTGCCCACCGAGAACGAGAGGAGGCCCAAGCCGAGTTCGCCCATGAGCCGGTGTCCCCCGTCGGAGCTGGTCGCCGCCCATACCGGCGGGTGCGGGTCTTGAATCGGCTTGGGAAGCACGCGCCGCGTCGGCATCTGCCAGTACTTGCCGTCGAAACTGAACTCGTCGCTGGTCATGGCGCCGAGTGCCATCGCCAGGGCTTCCTGCCACATCGACCGGGTGTCGTTGGGGTGGATCCCGAAGCCCTCGAGTTCAGCTCGGGTTGCCGAACGGCCGGTGCCGAACTCCACTCGCCCGTCGGAGAGCAGGTCGAGCACCGCGACCGATTCGGCCGTGCGAACCGGATGGTTGTAGGGCTGGGGCATGAGTCTCACGCCATAGCCGAGCCGGATGTTGTCTGTGACCGCAGCAAGATGGCCGTACAGGACCTCCGGGTTGGAGCAGTGCGAGAACTCCTCGAGGAAGTGGTGCTCGACGGTCCACACCGAGTGGAACCCGAGCCGGTCCCCGAGCTTCACCTGCTCGACTACGTCCTTGTACGCCTGCTGCTCCTTGCCCGGCGTCCAGGGCCGAGCAACCGGGATCTCATAGAACATCGCAAATTCCATCCCCCGATGGTGCCCCACCACAACCCCCGAACGCCAAACCGCCGTCGGTCATACGGGCAGGATCCGGGTCAGGAACTTGCCACGGAGATCACTCGGCGACTGTATGCGGAGTCGCTCACCTGCTCGACAAGGAAGTCTGCAAGGTCTTCGCGGCTGATCCGCTTCGCCGGATTGCTGTTGCTCGCCGCGTATCCGGTTGCGGGACGATCGTTGAGCACAGCCGCGCGGACGATGGTCCAATCCAATGCACTTCGGCGAACGATCGCTTCTTGGGCCTGATGGTCGGCGAAGACGTTGCGGAGCAAGGTTCTGAACAGGACGCGAGCCGTCAGCGAAATCTGCTTCCAACTCTCGCCGACCCCAGCCGCGGAGATGACGACGAGGCGTTCGACCTCGTGTTGAACCATGGCGTCAACGATGTTCTTGGTGCCTGAAGACAGCGTCGTTCCGTCTTTCAGGTTGGCACTTCCGATACAAACGATGACCGCGTCGTGGCCAGAAACGGCTTCAGTGACCTCACTCAAATCCAAGACGTCACCCTTGAAGGTGTGCAATTCGGGCTCAGTCTCGGAGAGCCGGTCCACCGAACGGCCGAAAGCTGTTACCTGATGCCCCTGCTGCAGCGCTCTGCGCCAAGTGTGCATACCAGTTTTTCCGGTCGCTCCAAAGACAAGAACACGCATACCATCACTCATTTCCCGTTAATCGAGCAGCTTTCAAGAGCTGAGCCAAGCGACCGATCTCGCTGCTAGCAGGCGTAGTGCCCAGAGTAGCAAGCAAATCGCGCCACATCTCTTCGAGCGTGAGAAATCCGATTGAACAACCCGGCAAGTTCTCCGCGATGGTCGGATCGCGACCCCAATCTGCGGTGTCGCCTTTGAGTCGAGTCACGGCAATGCGGTAACTGAACGCTCCCCTACCGGTGCAGTCCTTGATCGCGGCTCTGAAAGCCTCGCTCCATTTCGGGACCCACAACTCACGGTGGTGACGCCAAGTCTCCCGTTTCGGGTTCTTCTTCTCGCCCTTCATCTGCGCGAGTCGACTGGTTGCGTCGAACCCTGACTGCCAAGACTTGCAACTCACCACCATCACGCGATCCAACCCCCGCTTCTGTGGATTGATCCCGACGACATCCACATCGGAGCGGACTGAATCCTGCTGCGAGTCGTAGTCCGGGTGATCATGTCGGGGGCGGAACCTGATGTTGTGCTGCGTGAAGTATCCAAGGTGCTGCAGATAGTCGTCAACGATCTGCTCAAGTACGTCCTCCTTCACGCGCGGTTCCCTCTCTCATGGGCCAGGCAAGCGGGCCACGGCGACGTTAGGTCCCCTAAAGAAACCACGGTCGCGCCGGAGGTTCGTGTTCGTAGAAGCGCTCACCGGGTCGTGGTGGGTCTACGAGTGATTCATCGTCGTCGAAGAGGCTCATCACACCAAGTTCAGCCTCGCGAGCCTGACTCCGCACACGTCTCGCGTTTTCGCGCATGGCTGGGAACTTTGCCGCTGCGCTCGCATAGATCCCACTCATGATACTTGTTCCCGCTTGGTGATCTGTCGCGATATCGAGTTTGCCAACCGTCCAGTATCCCCAGGTGCGGGCCACTACACGGCCATCTCGGTGTGGGGCATCTCATCGTAGAGGCTGCCGTCTACTTCCCTTCCTCACCGAGTTGCCAAAGGTTATCCAGTGAGCCACAACGTTACGGGGAGGGTGTGACGCGCTCAGGCAGCGCGCAGGGTTGCGTCCCGTCCGCTGTGACCACGCGCTTGGGAGCAATCCGTTCAACAGGGTCGGTGACCGACTCCACGTTCGTCCGGTTGAAGGTGGTGCAGTACTCGTTGTGGAACAGCGGCCGCTGCCCGCGCCGACGCCGGCCGAAATGGAGAACGGGGAACTGAAGCTAGTCCCTGTGGTACTGGTAGGCAGCGATGAGCATCAACTGGGTCGCCAGTACCAGGTGGAACGCCGAAGGGACCGGCCGGTTGAACCAGGTTGTGTCGGAAAACGCGGTGAAGCCGAGTATCAACCGGGCGAACATCACCGTGAAGTACACAACTCCGGCCAACAGCACGGGCACTGTCCAACGCTTGCCGATCAGGCGGCTGCCCCTGGCCATGCGGAGGGTCACGGCGACTGCAAGCACCACGATCGAGACCTGAAATGCCAGCAGCACGGGATAGGGAAGACCACTTCCCTGCCAGTCGTCAAAAGCAGGCAAGAACGACACCGGTGCCCAGCGCTGGACGACCTGCCCGGTCACTCTGAGCGCGAAAGCGACGGTCAGCACCGCTACCACCCAGGCGAAACGGCGATTCTCCCAACTCCGCCCAGAACCACGAGCAGCAATCATGGCGATCGGTCGAAGCCCGAACCGCTGCGGGCGGTCACGGACAACTCCTCAGCGGGACCAGTCCGCGCTTCGCTCGCTCGGAAATCTCCAAGCCGAAACCACCAGGGTCGCTACTGTCTGAGGCAAGCACTCCTTCAACCGCAAGGACACCGGACGGTCCGAACATGATGCTGCGCGACGTGAGATCCCGTCGCAGAAGAAGAGTGCCGAAGGCTCCTTCAGCGCCCAACAACCGGGGTTTGATCGACTGCATCACCGTGAGCGCAGCGCGCGAGAGGATACTCGTCTCTCCGACCTGGCAACCGACGATCACGCCGACACCCAGAGCCGCTGCTTTCTGGGCCACCTCCAGCGCGCGGATGATGCCGCCCATCTTCGATACGCGAACGTTGACAATCCAGTTGGCGGGATCGCCGCTCAAGGCCTCCAGGTGCTCGGCTCGCAGCAGGCTCTCGTCGAGCACGATCCGCGTCGAGCACTGTTCCGCCACGCCGAGCATGCCTTTGAAGTCTCCCGGTCGAAGCGGTTCTTCCACCGCAAAAAGGTCAACGCCCAACGCCCTTATGTGCTCGATGCAGTCCTCGGCAGACTCCCAAAGGTTGTTGGCATCGACCCGGATCCGCACCCCGGACTCCGCGGCCGGCGACCGGGCTGTCGGGTTTGCGAGGACCCTCAGCTTGGCCTGGTCGCGGCGTAGATCACCGGACAATTTGACCTTGAAGTCTACGAAACCGGCACGACGGTACCGCCCGCACTGCCAGCGGTACACCGGCCGGGGAAGATCGGACAGTACCGCGGTGTATCGGAACTCTCCGACGGGCTTCGCAACTTCGAGAATGTCCTCGAGTGACCGCTTCTGCGTCTTGCCGAGCAGGTCCAACACAGCTGTCTCGAGCGCGCAGAAGGCCGCCGGGTTGCGGTCGATCTCTTCACGGTGAGCTTTGATCCAAGCCCGCAGAGGCCCTGCTCCGGTGATCTCAGCCAGCAAAGCATCTGCGTGCTGCTCTATGAACTCCAAAGCGCTGTCGATCGTCTCGCCGGTCACATATTGACGGGGGCAACCCTCTCCCCAGCCGATCCGGCCGTCGGCTCCGACCACCTTCACTATCAAGTTCTGAGCCCGCCGACGACTGGCCGATGCATGACGGACCACCGTCTTGAACGGCACCGGGAAAGACATCACCGACAGGCTTTCGACGGGTACGAGGGATTCGGGCGGCGACGTCATGTGTGTTCGACGCAGGCGTCAAAATCGAAGGGACAGTCGTGGCTGTACTGCAGATGCAGGTACTTGAACTGCATGTCGCGTTGACCGGCAGCCACTTGTTGGAGTCGGTAGGCAGCACCTGTGCCGGGGCGCAATCGCAGTATTCGCAGCGATTCAAGCCTTCCGCCGGCTCGCTTGGCGTCGTATTCGATATTGCCGGTCCGAAGGCGCTTGTCAATGTCGCGCGCAAGGGCAGCGATTGCGGCGACATCGACGGCTCTGCCGGCATTCTCGGAGGTCGGAGTTCCTTCGACGTACAGGGTGTACCGCGCTGCTTCCACGTCCGCCAGCATGATGAAGAAACTTGAGGGGAGACGGTGCTCAGTGAGCGCGGGCGGCACCGCGCCCAACACCTGCGTCTCATACAGCTTCTCTCCGGTAATGCTGGTGATGCCACTGGCTTTCTGGACGAACTCGAGCGTCGGCGTGGCGTTCAACCGACCGGTCACACGAACAATGTCGCTCATGTCGTAGCGATAGAGCCCGTCGGAGGTGGTCACCACCACGTTGTAGTCACGCCCGGTCTCCAGTTCGTCGAGTGTCAGCATCTCGGTGTCTTGAAATGCGATCTCGTTGCGGTGAACAGCAGAAGCATCCCTTTCGGTGAACTCGAAGAAGGTGTCCTCCAACAACGGCAGACAGGTGTTGTTGCGGGCATCGACATTGATGGTTCCCTGCATCTCGCTAGCCACCCAGCCGACCTCGATCACCAGGCAACGCTCGGGCAATGTCGGCTTCAGGCTGCCCAACGCAACCCCGCAACTCCCACCGGTCCAGGTTACGACACCTGCCAGGTCGGGCCAGAAGTCGGCATAGGTGAGCAGTCCGTCGGCATCCAGACGCTTCTGCAGACTCAGTGCGCGGGAGTGCCGAGGCCGCAGGTTCAGAAGAGGCGCCGCCTCGCCGACGCCGGCGGCCACCTCGTCGGGCAGGCGTCCCGTAGCCACCGCCTCCAGGACTAGCTCAGCATGCTGGTTGATCAGCGACAGCAGTTGTGTCAGCGTTGAAGGGTTCGCCGTGGCGATGCAGGTGACCGCCGGTTCCGACACACCCAGGATCGCCATCGCCAGATAACGGAGCTGATAGTCGGCCACGGCGGTCAGCGCAGGAGGCAGCACATAGCGGCCCTGCAGTAGCCGCGGCTGGTTCTCATGCAGCTTCCCGGACGCGGATCCGTACGGAGTTCCACCCGGCAAATGACCCTCCACCGCCGCCCCGCCGACCGCGAAGACCTTGCCCGACAGTATTGGCGCGCCGACCGACCAGACGAAGGTTCCCAAGCGTTGACGATCCCGAAGTCGTTTGAGGCCTGCCTCTGTGACCGGGATGTTCTTGGCAGCGGTGACGGTGCCGCTCGTTCGATTATAGAACACGGGTCGCTCTACGGTGAGGCACGGTTCGCCGGTCAGTTCCTGGCGCTCTACCAACTCACGCAGGTCCTCATAGCCCTGGACCGGCACCGCTCTGCGATATTCGGCAATGGTGTTGATGCCCGAGAATCCGTGTTTCGCCCCGAAAGTAGTCGAGGCATTGCCGGCCAGGATTCCTCTGAGCACCCTCAGTTGCGTTTCATCAGGTTCCTTCGCCGACTGCAGCAACGCCCGCAGACGCGGGCGTTGCGTAAGCGTCAAAGCAGTCTTCAACCCCAGGTGGCCGACGCTGTTCCTCACCTCGGGCCGGCCCCGGTCTCTGAGTCCAGACCAGCAACGAACGGCGTGTGCATCTGCTGCCAGAATCCGCTCGGATATTCCCTGTTGATCAATCCAAGATCGCCGACTCGGCGCCCCGCCGGCAGAAAGCGTGTCCCGAAAATCCAGTCCCAGACAATCAAGTTGTTGCCGAAATTGGTGTTGGACTCCTCGGGGAACTCCGAATGGTGCCAACGGTGCAGTTCCGGTCCGCTGATGACGTAGTTGAGAAGACCCAGGCGCACGGCGCAGTTGGAGTGTTGAAAGAAACCATTGACCGCATAGAACACGAAGTACGCGGCGAGCACCTCTCTCGAGACGCCCACCAAGACGAATGGCAGCGCGTCGAATGAGAACTGAACAGCTTTCTCAAGCGGATGGAATCGAGCTACGTTGAGCCAGTAGAGCCGGTGCGGCGAATGATGCACGGCGTGGTAACGCCACATGGATCCAAAGCGGTGGAACGCCCGGTGCAACCAGTAGCGGGCTAGATCGGCCAGCAGCAACATCAATATCGATTGCACGACGACCGGAAGTTCGTGCGGCCAAAGACCATCGACGGTGAAGCCCTCGGCCTTCAACCGGTCGGCAACGCCGATTGTTGCACCGATCGACAACAGGTAGGGCAACGTCATCTGAACCACCACCATGAACGCCATATCAGCACGGATCTCACGCCCATGCGGACGCCACTGTCGGCGGTGGGGCCACTTGATCTCATGTGCCGTCACCAAAGCAGCGGCCAACACGCCCGCACCGTACGACGCGGGTGTCACGTGCACTCCACCGGCGGTCAGGGCCCAGAACCCGGCGAACGTGGTCAAGACGACTGTTGGATACGAACCAAGCTCAACCGCCTTGGCGACCCGGCTGGATCCGTACTCAACGACATCGGTCATCGCAGCCAACAATCGACTCTGCGGAACAGGCGACACATGTACGCATGATGACATAACGACCAGACGGTGCCAGCGATGAGCGCAACCCGGGATGTGTAGGGCGGTCCGCCGAAGCGATACGGTCGCCGCAATGTCCAACTTCGGCACGGGTACCAAGTGCCGCCCACGCCGGAGCTCTTCTCCAGCACCGTGAAGTTCTCGAACCCGGACTGACGCAGCCGTATGGCGGCGCACCCCCAATACCGAGGAAGAGCAACCTGGAGCAACTGGTACAACGACCTGCTGGATGTGCGCACAGGAATCGCGAAACACAGCAGCGACGGCGACGACGACGTCGACCAAATTTTTTTCCGCTTCCCGGGGCGTGTCTTTCGAGGTTCTGCCGCACGATTACGCAGTGATCTACGGCTGTTCGCGCCAAGCGCGTCCCGGCCCCGCGATCAAGGATCAATACGGGGGCCGGGGCGTTCCCTCGATTCGGACTGAGAATCGCAGGGTCTGGGTGGCAACGACTTAGCCGGACGCAATGGCCGCGGTGGGTGACGCTCTCAGAATCCGATGTCGATGTCGGGTGGTGGCAGCGATGGCGGCGTCGGCTCCGGCTCTTCGTAGCGAACGGAGGGGTGGCTGCACGGCCCACCGGTCAACGCCACGATCACGGAGCTACGGGGAAGGTGAGGCACGCTCAGGTTACGGGCGGTTGATCGGTGGGTGGAGTCTCAGGGGCCGGAGGGCCAGTGTTGGACTTCCAGTTCTGGCATCGGGAAGTCTGCGACGTTCGCTGTGGCCAGTACTGCACCAGCCCCTACAGCAGACGCAGCTATCAGGCAGTCCGCTTGGTGCAGGGTTGCACCCATTGCCGCGTGCTCTCGTCGCCAGCGACCGGCGCGCCGCCCTTCCGCGACACCCAGCGGAGCCACCCTCAGCGCCTGGACCAGACGACTAGCCGCCGGTTCTTCTTCGGCGCGAAGACCCCGCCAGATCTCTTCGACGGAAATTACGGACACCCAGGGTTCGACACCTCGACGTCTCAACGCCCGCAGACGGTCCGCTGCGGGACGGCCCCGGAGCGCGTCGATCAATACCGTCGAGTCAAGCAAGAGCCGCGACATGGCTGTACCGGACGAACGGGTCAACCCGAGCGCATCGGGTCGCTACGCCGCTGCGCGCGAACCCACGCTGCAGGATCTTCATCCCAGTCGTGCCCGGTGTCGGCGACCGACCCCAAGGACCCCTCGATCTCATCCCAGCGCCGTTCATCCTCGAGGCTGCGCCTTATCAGAGCGGCAATGAACGTACTGCGACGCCTGGGCCCGGCCCTTCGATCAAGATCCTCGACAAGATCGTCGTCCAACTGAATGTGCAATCGCATGTGTTCAAGAATACACACAAAGCCGGAGAATCACTATTGCGTCGGGACGTGAAGGCGTGCGACGCGGAGGTGCTGAGGGCAGATGACGACGAGGCAGCGGGACGGGTTGATGTGTAGAGCGGTCCGCCGAAGCGATACGGTCGCCACAATGTCCAACTTCGGCACGGGTGACGAAGAAGCGAACAGAACACGTTTCGAGACACCACCACCGCCTCCACCGCCCGTTGAACCCGAAACCACCACAGCACGGTTCGCATCTCTGCAATGGGCTTCGACATGCTCTGGAGAAGGCGGATCGCCCCGACAGAACCCCCCTCGCTGTGATTGTTCTACGCTCGGATTGGAGGACCGATGAGCCGCGAAAATGAAAAGTTGATCGAGACCTTGTGGAACCACATCTGGCTCGACCAGTCCCTGGATCGCCTCGGTGAGGTTCTAGCCGATCCGTTCGTGCGCCATACCCGTGACGGAACCGAGCGCACGACGCCGCAGCGTTACGCTCGCCACGTCAGTTCCTCAGTCGAGACGATCCGCCCGACCAGACTCCATTTCGCCCATATCGCGTCGGTCGACGACTACGTGTTCGCGCGTCTGATCCTGGAAGGCGTGAACGTGGCTGTCGGCAGCCAACTGAAGATCAGCTGGCTCGCCCAGTACCGGGTCGTCGCCGGGCTGATCGCCGAATCTTGGAGCATGCATCAAACGGGACTCGACTGGTGACGTCGCCATCATGGCCGAACTGACACTGCAGAACGCGGCGGCGCTGATCGTCGGAGCCGGGCAGGGAATCGGCCGCAGCTGTGCGTTGGCGCTGGCCGACGAGGGGGCTGACGTGGCCCTCGCCGCTCGACGTGCCGAACCCCTCGAAAGCCTCGCCTCCGAGGTTGCCGAAGCGACCGGCCGCCAATCACTCGCTGTGGTCACCGACATCGCCGACACCGCGCAGTGCTGTGCCGCGGTCGATGCCACAGTCAGGGAGTTCGGCAGGATCGACGTGGTCGTCAACGTCGCCACCTACGGGGGCGGCAGCGTTTCAGTCGCCGACCTCGACTGGGACGACTACCTCAAGGCCGTGCAGGTCAACGTCATCGGCACCATGGAGATCTGCCGCAGTGCCGCAGCCCATATGGCCTCGACCGGCGGTGGGTCGATCGTCAACATCTCCGCTCTGAGTGCAACCACGTTGATGGAGGGCCTGTCGCGCTACACGTCGACCAAAGGTGCGATGGAGTCCATGTCCAAGACCATGGCCAAAGAAGTCGGACCGGCAGGCGTGCGAGTCAACATCGTGACTCCGGGGCTGACCACCGGCGAGCCGCTCAGCGCCATGTTCGAGCGTACGGCAGCAGCCCAGAACCGGACACCCCAAGAAGTGAGCGACCGATTCGCTCGTCAAGCCGCTCAGCGCCGCCATGTGGACCCCGACGACATAGCCGAGGCCGTACTGTTCCTGGCTTCATCCCGGTCACGCAACATCACCGGCCAAGAGATCCAGGTGACAGCCGGCCAACACATCACCTGACCAGCCTTATTCGACGCCTCGACCCCCGATTCAGCGGGCCGGACGCTTCTAATCCAGCGAAGACTGGGAATCAGGCCGACGCTCGACTGGGGCGAATCCAACCGGCTGTGCATCGATGCAGCTCACGAGTATGGGACCCGTAGTCGGAGGGCGCCCGATGCACTACACGCGGCTCCCCCCAAACCACACACCGCCTCGACTCGCGGCTAACTCACTCAGTTGTACAACGAGCTTGCTGTACAACGAGTGTGCCGTGCGACAAGGGTTCAGCCGACGAATCGAGGCAGACGGTGCGCGGCTGGGTTGACGGTGGTGCAGACCTAGTCGTCGAGTGTGACGGGCAGGTCGTCGGCCGGGTCGAGCTCTGGTTCTGGTTCTGGCATGACAGCTTTCCAGACCCGGTCTGAGATCTCGACCATGACTTCGGGGTTGTCCTGGAGGAACTTCTTGGCGTTCTCGCGGCCCTGGCCGAGCTGTTCACCGTCGTAGGTGTACCAGGCGCCGGACTTCTTGACGATACCCTCATCGACCGCCAAGTCCAGAACCGAGCCCTCACGGGAGATCCCAGCACCGTACATGATGTCGAACTCGGCCTGCCTGAAAGGCGGAGCGCACTTGTTCTTCACGACCTTCACCCGAGTACGGTTGCCGACGATCTCCACACCGTTCTTGATCGCCTCGATACGGCGAATATCAAGCCGGCACGACGAATAGAACTTCAGCGCCCGCCCACCGGGGGTGGTCTCAGGCGAACCGAACATCACGCCGATCTTCTCCCGCAACTGGTTGATGAAGACGCAGATGGTCTTCGACTTGCTGAGGTTGCCCGTCAACTTGCGCAACGCCTGCGACATCAGCCGGGCCTGCAAACCGACATGGGCATCGCCCATCTCGCCCTCGATCTCGGCGCGGGGCGTGAGCGCCGCGACCGAGTCGATCACGATCACGTCCAACGCGCCCGAACGGACCAGCATGTCGGTGATCTCGAGGGCCTGCTCACCCGTGTCGGGCTGAGAGATCAACAACTCGTCGATATCAACACCGATCGCCTTGGCGTACACCGGATCCATAGCATGCTCAGCGTCTATGTAGGCACAGACGCCGCCGTTGCGTTGAGCCTCGGCCACCACATGAGTGGCGAGGGTGGTCTTGCCCGAAGACTCCGGGCCGAATATCTCAGTGACCCTGCCCCGGGGCAGACCACCGATCCCCAGAGCCAGATCCAACGCCAGAGCACCAGTCGGGACCGACTCGATCCCCATAGTGGTCTTCTCGCCCATCTTCATGACCGAGCCCTTGCCGTACTGCTTCTCTATCTGGCCTAACGCCATGCTGAGTGCCTTGTCTCGCTCCACTGTCTTTTCTCCTGATCTTGTCTGCTGCGGTTCCGCAGCTCAATTGTGGGGGATGTTGGACTGCTGGACTCGAACTTACAAACAGGGTGTGACACAGACCCTCCGAAGACGAACGACACAACTGTAATCACGAACATCCGTTCGGTCAACCACCCCCAAGAATTTCAGAAATCTTGCGGACGAGGACCCGTTCAGGCTCGAGATGTGTTCTCATATACACAAGACGAGGAGGTCTGCCGACCATGACCGACACCACCCACAGCGACGCCGGGCTCCGCAGCCGCCTGACCCCCGAACAGTACACGGTGACCCAGCAAGCCGGCACCGAACGCCCCTTCACAGGCCAATACTGGAACTGCCACGACAACGGCGCCTACCACTGCATCGTCTGCGACGCCGTCCTCTTCATGAGCGACACCAAATACGACTCCGGCACCGGTTGGCCCTCCTTCTTCGAAACAGCCGGCGAAGACGCCGTCCGAATCCAGACCGACACCAGCCACAGGACAGTCCGCGAAGAAGCCGTATGCGCCGAATGCGACGCCCACCTCGGCCACCGCTTCAACGACGGCCCCGGCCCGCACCAACACCGCTACTGCATGAACTCCGCCTCCCTCCGCCTCAACCGAGACGAAACCTAACCCGCATCCACCCCCAGCACAAGACCCCTCGTCTGTTCCCTGAAACTGGGGCAGCGCAAGACCCCTCGCACAATCCCCGAACTGGGAGCGAAGCCCGAGACCAGGGAGTAGAATACACGGCACGGGACGTGGCGCAGCTCGGTAGCGCACCTGCTTTGGGAGCAGGGGGTCGCTGGTTCAAATCCAGTCGTCCCGACAGACAGAAATGTCATGCGAAAGACATGATTGTCCGGACCACAGCCGTTCACGAGCAGCGACCGTGGTCCCCGGTGGGTGTGACTGGGCATGAGTCGACGATGCGTTCTGTGTATGGATCATCAACCCCCTGACATAAACCCGCAAAATCCGACCAGAATAGTCACCATTATGGATACGGTCACATCATGGACCTACTCAACGAGAAGACGCACCGTTCAATTCTCCAGCGGGTTGATACTGTGCGCGCCACCTTGGAGTGGGCGGGAGACACCTACGGGAACGGACTCTGTCTGCTGGCGTCGATGCAGGACGCGGTTCTGGTTGATCTCGCGATGGCGGCCATCCCCGATGTGGACGTCGTCTTCTTGGATACCGGCTATCACTTCGCTGAGACCCACCAGACCCTGCACCGCATCGAGTCACGCTATGACATCGATGTGAAGGTGGTCGGGCCGCCACAGCTGCTCCCGTGGCCAGTACTCCCAGGCGAGTGCTGTGCCCCGAAGATCCAACTGCTCGACGAAGCGCTTCAGGGTCGCTCCGCCTGGTTGACTGGTGCACGCAGGTGCGAGGCCTCATCGCGCTCAAACCTTCGGAGAATCGGGACGGACCGGCGCGGGCTCGCCAAGATCAGCCCTCTGGCGGAATGGAGCGATCAAGACGTCGCGCGATACGTCGAGACGCACGCGGTCATCACCAATCCGCTGATTGCGCAGGGCTACGCGTCGATCGGCTGCGAGCCGTGTACGACCAAGGCCGACTACGGCGACCCGCGAAGCGGCCGTTGGCGAGGCACCGGGCGCACCGAGTGCGGGATCCACCTCTAAGGCACCGCCATCACCATGACGAGCAGACGCATATCCGTTGCCAAGACACTTACATGGCGCGTCATCGCCACCGCGACGACCTTCACCATCGCGGCGCTCGTAACGAACGATCTCGGGGTCGGACTGGCTATCGGTGGGACCGAAGCCGTCGCCAAGATGGGCCTTTACTACGCCCATGAACGAGCATGGACCGCAGCCGTCGGCCGCGCTCACACCCCCGGAGCCTCGGCGACGTAGTCGAGACCGACACGTGTCGGCGCATCACGAATCTCTCGTGACATGCCGAAGGAACTGGCCGACGGTTGTTGACGAACTTGCCGATGGGTTCTCGGCAGGCTTCGGTTCCTTCACGGTAGACGGCGATCCGACGACTGAGTTCCTCTGGAGGCGTGCCTACCGAAAACGACAAGAGCCCCAACCCGAGTTCACCGATGAGTCGATGCCCCCCGTCAGAACTCCTAGCAGCCCAAACCGGCGGGTGCGGGCCTTGGATCGGTTTGGGAGGCACTCGCCGCTTCGGCATCTGCCGGTACTTGCCTTCGAAACTGGACTCGTCGTTGGTCATGGCGCCGAGCGTCATCGTCAGGGCGAACCGCGGCGAGCCGAACACCCTCCCAATGAGATCACGGCTTTCGGTGACCATCGCTGCGTCACTGGCGCAGTCGGCGAGTCCTGACCGCTTTGTTGCGCAGGGCAGGAATGTACGCAACGACCCCTCCAAACGATACGGTCGCCGTGATGTCTGATATCGGGGTCGACGACGAAGAAGCGAGGACATCACGTTTCGAATCGCTTCAGATTCCCGAGTACCGATTGTTGTGGTGGGGTGGCATGTTCATTTTCCTCGCCTCCCAAACCCAACAAATCGCCCGAGGTTGGCTCGCCTATGACCTCACAGGAAGCAACACTGCGCTCGGCGGGGTCGTTTTCGCTTTCGGAGTCACCAGTCTGGTGGCAATCCCCGCCGGGGGTGTGCTCGCGGATCGGATAGGCAAGCGTTCCATCCTCATGTTCGCGCAGTCAACAATGACCGTCGCAGCGTTGGGAATAGCGGTGGCGATCTCCACCGGAGTCATCCAATACTGGATGCTTGTTGCCGCCGGAGCGGTTCAAGGCCTGGGCATGTCGTTGCTGGGGCCCTCCCGATTAGCGATGACCGCTGACCTTGTGGAGCGGGATTCGCTCACCAACGCCATTTTGTTGGGCAACGCCAGTCTTCAGATGACCCGAGTGTTCGGGCCGGCAGTCGGCGGAATACTCATCGGCATCGCCGTGGTCGGTGTCGAAGGCGTCTATTACGTGGGCGCCACGCTCTCTGCCTTGTCGGTTGTGGCTACAGTCAGACTTCCCTCCGGTGAGCCAAGATACAGATCCCGCCGTTCAGCCATCGGTGACCTGGCCGACGGTATCGCTTACGTCCGCGCGCGTCGGGAGTTGTCAAGACTGTTGGTTGTCTCGTTGCTGATAGTGATGTTCGGTTTTCCCCATATCACCTTCCTCCCCGGGATGGTGGAAGACGTCTACGAACTCGACGCTTGGGCATTGGGTCTGCTCACGACATCAGCAGCGATCGGCGCGGTCATAGCCAGCTTCACTTTGGCCGGCGTCAAACGATCACGGTTGCCGTCGCTGCAGGTCCAAGCCGCCATTGTCTTCGGGATCTCATTGATCGCTTTCGCAATGGTTCCGCAATACTGGGCTGCTGTAGTGGTGATCCTGTTCGTGGGTGGAAGTTCCGCTGCTTTCCAGGCGCTCAACAACTCTTTAGCGCTCACCATCGCCGATGTGGAATACCACGGGCGGGTCCAGAGCCTGATCATGTTGAGTTTCACCGGGTTCGGGCTTGCCTCACTTCCCTTCGGCAGGCTCGCCGACGTCTACGGCATCCGCCCGATCATGTCGCTCATGGGTGTTCTGGTGCTCATTTCAATGGGAATCGGCATGCTTTGGCATAAGCGGATCACCCCGAGGGAACCGCCTTCGCTGTGATTGTTCTACGCTCGGATCGGAGGAGCCGATGAACCGCGAAAATGAAGTTCTGGTTGAGACTTTGTGGAACCACGTCTGGATTGACCAATCCTTGGATCGATTGGGGGACGTGTTGTCTGATCCTTTCGTCCGCCATACCCGTGACGGCACCGAACGCACGACTCCGCAACAGTACGCCCGCCTCGTCAGTTCAGCAGTAGAAACTATCCGCCCTACCAGACTCCGTTTCGCCAAGATCGCCTCGGTCGACGATTACGTTTTCACGCGCCTCGCCCTAGATGCCGTCAACGTCGCTGTAGGCAACGAGGTGAAGATAACCTGGCTCGCCCAGTATCGGATCACCGAGGGGCTAATCGACGAGTTATGGAGCATGCATCAAACCGATCTCGACTGGTGAGGTTGCGCGATTGCGACTTCGGCATCAGCAGACGCGGCAGCGCTTGTCGTCGGGGCAGGGGTACCGCTTCTGCCGGGGGAACTGGACGGCCTATTCAGTTTTTGGGACTTGCTCAGCCTACGCGTAGTCGGTGAGCTGGTGGAGCGGGGAGTTCCGCGAAGCGAGATTGCCCGAGGCGCTGAATATCTGGCCGCTGAGCTTGGAACCCATAGACCGTTCGCCCACGAGGGTCTGGCCACGGTTGGGCGGGGGTTCTTCGCCGCCACCGGGAGTCGGGTGGATGTTGGCAGGGGCGGTCAACAGGCCTTCCAGATCGTGGTGAAGCCGCTGCTTGAACCGATCACGTTCAACGATTCGGGCATGGCGACCGTGTGGCGACCGCATTCATGTGTTTGGGTTAATCCCGAAGTACAGGCAGGAACCCCCTGCGACGACGGCACAAGGATTCCCACCGGCACACTCGCCGACCTGCAAGACACCGGGATGGGGACCGAGGACTTGTCTGACGACTACCAGCTTTCGCCTGAACAGGTGCAAGCTGCCATAGCGTATGAAGCCGGCCTGGCGGCGTGAGACCTCAATCGGCAGAACCCGGGCGGCGCCCTTCGATACGACTCATTTTCGACGAGAACCTGCCATGGAGAGCGGCCGCGGCTGATACCAGCGATACGACGGTGCCAAGAGAAGCGGACTGTCATTGATGCACACGAACACCAGACCTTCGAGCCGACCAGCAAAAGCGGTACCCGAACTCGGCGACCGGGGACTGTCAGACGCTCCCTTGTCAAGCGGCGAGTGCGACGGGTTGTTTTCGGGCCTGTTCGTCGCGCCACATTCGGCGTATGACTCGGTTGGCGAGGTGGCGTTTGTGGGCTCGTCGGGCTTCTCGTCGGGTTTTGCCTTCTGTGGTTTTGCGGGTGAGGTAGGCGGCGGCTTGGGGTTGGCTGCGCTGCTGGGTGACCGACGCTATGTGCAGCACTGAGTTGATGCGCCGGTTGGGTTTGAAATCGAGCCGGTGTTTGACGGGATCGGCGGTGCGGTCGCCTGATGAGAGCGCGACGGCGCCGGTGCCGCACCAGCGGGCGAACTCGGGTCTCTCGGTCGAACCGGTGGGGGTCGCCGACTTCGCATATCAGGGTGGCCGCTGAGATGGTGCCGATGCCTGGTTCGTCGCGCAGGGTGGTGCCGTGACGGTCGAGGAGTTCGTCGATGAGCCGTTCCCCCTACCGTGACCATATGTAGGTCGTGCAATGAGTCGTTTGCAAAGGACGAGGAGTACCTATGCGTCTTCTTGGCGGCAGTGATCTCCGGCGACGCCGACCCAGATCCGAGCCGGTTTTCCTCGGCAGCCGCGTCCGTTGAGCACAGCCCTCGCTTGCGGGAGCGAATCAAGCGGGCGCGGAGAAACCAGCTTTCGTTATGGGGCGAACCCGAGATTCTTTGGTATCCAGAGATCGATCGCGTCAACAACGTGACTGTCAAGAACGCGCGCGGGCATGTGCTCCACGAATACGGAGAGCCGGTGTCTGGTGCACCGTCTGAAGTCGGGTCTTGGCCGGTGAACCGCATGACGGTCGATCAGCGAAACACGTTCGAGAGTTTTCCGCTTGGAGCGGGTTGGCCGGAGGTTGGGAGCAGGATGATGCAGCGCGTAGCTGGCGTGGATCCGCTTATAGACGGTTGGGTTGAGGTGCAGAAGGGTGTCTATCGCTACGCGGTCGCTCAGTGGTCCGATGGGTACCTCGTACGCACTCTGATCCGGGAATACCTTGCAACGGAAGTCTATTGGGACCTCGGTCAATCGCTGTGTGCGGGTTCTCTGTAGATGCGGAGGTCGCGCACCGCCAGCGACTCGAACAATGCACCTACTAGCCACTCCATAGCTCAGCAGCGCGTTCTGAAGACCATTCATCGCGCGATTTAGAAACAGATTGCAACGTGTTCTGAAATAGAAGGCCCCACGCCGTAGGCACCGAGGCAGCACCGGCCACGGGAGTCTCTTGTTGTCTCCTAGTGGACTCTCCCGACCGACAGGGAATTAGAACTCGACGAGGTAGCGGGGGGTGAAGCTCTCGGGCTCGATGCTGACGGCGCGTATGCGGTCGGCGCGGTAACTGCGGATCTGTCCTTTGTCGTTCACGACGAAGACCAGCAGGTTCCCTTGCTGCGACCGGCGGAGGGAGTAGGGCTCGACCGTACGTGGTCCGATTCGGCCCTGCATGGCGCGATAGTCGATGGTGACCTTGAGACGGTTAGCGCCGGCGAATCGTATGAGTTCGATGGGCGAGCGGTGTTGCCAGGAGGTCATGTGCCGGGTTGGTCGCCAGTCAGTGACCTCCTCAGTCGGCTGGATCTCGGTCAACTGTGGCAGCGGTCGGCTGCCGTCCAGCCAGGCAAAGACGTCGTCGAGTTGGGACCAGAAGTCGTCGAAGCTGGGCAGGTGAGGCAGTTGGTGGCCGAGCATGTTCGACCACTCGGTCTCGATCTCGTCTCGGAACGGAGTAGAGCGGATCGTGGCAAGGGTCGGAGTGTCGATGCGTACGTGGGCACACTTCGCCGCGAGAACCTGAGCTACGTCGTCGGCGCGGCCGATCAAGTCTGGATGGCGATGGGTGTGGACAACGTCGTAGAGGTCGCGGGGCCGGCACCGCTCAGCGAGTGCTCTGATCTTCTCTCCGAGAAGCTCTGGGAGCGAGTAGCAGCTCACATGGGCGAGGTGACTGGCAGGGCTCGACGGTGCATCGCTGAAGGGATGCATCACCGGTCGTAGATCCAAGCGTCGCACGATGACTTCATCGGCCGCGAGGTCGAGCTTGACCTTGGGTGGCGTGGGCATGCCAAGAGGCCCGAGGTAGCCGAGCCGTCCTTCGATCGTCGGTTTGCCTCGCTTGTTCTGACGCTGGCGGAACGAGCCGTCGTCCACGATCAACCCGAGCCCGCACCGCTCATCCAGCCACGAGGCGATCTCCGCGAACGTCTCTTCCAGTCGCCCGACATCGAGATCGGATTCTGTGACGGTGAAGTCAAGGTCCTCAGAGAACCGGTACGTCTCGAACCAGCACTTCCGCAGACAGGTCCCGCCCTTGAACGCCCAGGACCGCGTCTGCGGGTGCGCCGCGATGCCGGCGAGGAGCCAGCCAAGGACGTAGTCCTTCTCGACCACATCGTGAGCGAGTTGCCACTCGTTTGCGAAGTTGGCGATCTCTCGTTTGGTGATCACGCCGAAACGTCTGAGTTGATCCGCAGACCCCACCGAGGCGACCGCTTACCTCCCGACGGTAGCGACGGGTCCAGCAGCGGAACCCCTGAGGTCAAAGGCCGAACAATGGCCGCGGTGTCGTAGCCCAGCACCTCCAAGAGATATCCGAGCCGCTTGATCGCCGCGCCGTTGTCCAGCCGCTCGAGGGTATCCACCAGATCTTCGATCCTAGCAGCTGAGAGCAGCGTGTCGAGGACCTCCATCGTGTGGCGGATGCCTCCACCCAGTGCCGGGTCCGACAGCATGTCGGCGACAGTGCGCTCCCGATCCGACACTTTGACCTTCCGGTCGCCCCGCCACACCCCAACGAGTCCCCACTCGATGCGGTCGGCTCCGACATGATGGACCAGGTAGCTGGCGTCGGCGAGCTTCTGATCAACCCGGCGCACCCGTTGTGCGGTAGCAACGACCGTAGAACGAAAGACCTGGTCGGTGAGAGCCCAGTGACTCGCAGCCGACCATCCGGCGATGTAGCACGGATCCCACACCAAGTCCGCCAGATACCAAGGGTCCTCGTTCCAGGTCGCCGGATCCCGCACATCCACCGGCACTGCGATGTACAAACCCCGCCGGACACGCCTCAGCCACCCCCGCGATGCCCACGCCGACAACCGACGCGCAGCGGACTCGCGACCAATCCCCAACGCCGCGGCCGCAGCATCCACCGAGACCGTCCGCTGTCCCGCCCCGAACAACCTGGCAAGATCACGCCGACTCCGAGCTGACAAACCGCCCGGCTCGATGTTCGGACCCATGCAGACATTCTAAGTCCAATACTTGCAACCTGAGCGGAATAACTGGAGTTTCATTGTCACCCTGGCCTGCTCAGCCTGATGCTTGTTTGTAGAGTTCAGCAGCCATTCCTTGGGCTGGTAGTGGTACCCCGTACGGGATTTGAACCCGTGCTACCACCTTGAGAGGGTGGCGTCCTAGGCCGCTAGACGAACGGGGCAGGTTCATCGCCGAGGCGACCGCATGAGTGTAGCCGAGGGCCAAGGTCCTCGGCGCTGCAGAAACCAAAAGCTCGGGGAGGAGGACTTGAACCCCCAATGTCTGGACCAGAACCAGATGTGTTACCAATTACACCATCCCCGAAGGGCGACCGCATCGTACCGGTTTCCGCCACGGTCTCACACGAAATTTCAGCAACAGCGGTGCGCTGAGGGCTTGCACCAGTCAGTTGGCGTTGCCGAACCAGTTGTCGACACGTCGATAACCGAGGACCCGCCCAAGCGACACCGCGGCGGTCTCACGCGCCATCTGCCTCAGCGATGCTCCGCCGTCTGTTGGTGAGATGCGTGCGGTCAGTCCGACCTCATCAGAAATCTGGGCGAGGCGCAGCGAGTGATACGGATCAGACACCACAACCACCGACGAAAGACCACGGTCATGCAGCACTCTGGCCGTGGCTGCCATCTGCTCCCAGGTGGACGCACCGTCGGTGACCAGCAACAGCGCAGACTCGGGCACACCCGCCTCAAGAAGATACTCAAAACCGGTGAAGCCCTCGGTGAACCGATCGCCTTGTTGCTTCGACCCTGTGGTGACAATGAGAGGCGCGGCGCCCTCGTTCCAGAGATCCAGGGCATGGTCCAATCGTCTCGCCAACACAGGTGAGGGCCTGCCGTCGTATTGCGCGGCACCCATCACAACGATGGCATCGCCCGGACCCCGATCGTCGGCATCAAGATTCACCCGCACCTGGATGAAGTTCATTCCCACATAGCCGACGACCAGAGTCCCTATTGTCAAGAGCGCCCAGAGGACACGCCGCCCGGACAGCCAACCAAGCCGTCCACCGCTCATCGGTCAGGCCGCTAGCCGGCTTCGGGCCGCAACGATCCGGGACAGCGTCTTCTCCTTGCCGAGGTGCATCATCGCTTCCCACAGCGGAATACCCGCGCCTCTGCCCGTGATCGCGATGCGCAAAGGTGCCTGCGACATGACCCGCGCGCCGAGTTCCTCGCTCAGTCGGTTCCCGACCTCGAAGGTCGAGGCTTCCAGGCGCGCGGGATCGTCGAACGAATCCGTCTCAAGCACGCCTGCGAGTTCTGCGAGGACCCGCTCCGCCGCTCGGCCTTTGAGCATCGCCTTGGCCCAGGCCTTCTCGTCGTATGCGCTTATCTCGTCGACAAAGATCCAATCGAGCCAGGCAGGTGCCTCCGACAGCGTAGAGATGCGCTGTTGAACCTCGACCGCGAGCGCCTCAACCACCGCAAGGTCATAGTTCGCGGGGAGCCACGGCGCGGCGACTTCCACGAACTCCGCCGGCGACAACGCCTTGATGTATGCGTTGTTGATGTGGCGGAGCTTGACCAGGTCGAAATAGGCGGATCCCTTGTTGACAGCTTCCAGCGAGAACAGCGACACGATCTCCTCAATCGGCCGGATCTCGACCTCGTCGGGCGGACCCCAACCCAGCAGCGCCAATGCGTTCAGCAGCGCCTCGGGGAGATAACCGTCAGCCATGAACTCTGAGAGCGCAACGCTGTCACGACGCTTCGAGAGCTTCTTGCGCTGCTCGTTGACGAGCAGCGGAAGATGGGCATAGCAAGGTGTCGGACCATAGCCGAGTGCTTCCCACAGCAGCTTGACCTTGGGCGTGGTGTTGAGAAGGTCCTCACCCCGTATGACATGGGAGATGCCCATATCGTGATCGTCGACTGCGTTGGCGAGGAAGAACACCGGTGAGCCGTCGCCTCGCCGGATCACGAAATCGTCGATCGTGTCATGGGCGACCTCGACCCGACCACGAATCAGATCTTCAACAACGGTCGAACCCTCATCAGGCACCCGGAACCGGACCACTACCCCGTCACCATCAGCCACATTGCGATCCCGTGACCAGCCGTGATAGCCCTCCCATAAACCCGCCTCTGTCGACAGACGCTGCGAATCCGCCGCGCTGAGATCGCAATAGTAAGCCCTGCCGCCATCGATTAGCTGCCCAATCGCAGCCTCATAGAGCTGCTTGCGTTGCGACTGGAAGTACGGGCCCTCATCCCAATCGAGTCCGAGCCAGCGGAGCGGCTCAACGATCGCGTCGACGAACTCCTGAGACTTCTTTGACTCGTCGGTGTCTTCAACCCGCAACACGAACTCTCCGCCATGCCGACGAGCAAAAAGCCAGTTGAACAGGGCGGAGCGGGCGCTGCCCACATGGAGGTAGCCGGTCGGCGCCGGCGCGAATCGGACCCGAGGAGCCTGCATGGACCTAGAGGCTAATCGTCACCCGTCTTCCTGCGACGGAACAGCGGAGTCCTCCCGCGCCGCACCGGCAGGCAAAGACGCCCGTTTTCTTCCGCTCTTGTTCGCTCCGCTCACGGGCCGCTCGGGCCGCGGCCTCGTTCTGTCGCCGCCGTGTGCGGGATCAATCCGCTCGGCCTCTAGAACCCGAGCGAAACCCTCCAGTCGTCCGCACAGGCCGCGGCCACTGCTGCCGGGCCCATACGCAAAATCGCCTCAGGGACCAGATCAGCGATCTCGCGAACCGTCGAGTAGTGGAACGCAAGATGATGCAACTCTTCGAACAGCGGCCTGCGGAACTCCACAAGCTCATCGGCAGCCTCGCTGAGATAACCGAACACGGTCAGGGCCACCCGGAGGTCATCGGCAACTGGTGCCCGTCCGTACAACGACGCCCGGCGCAACCCGACCGCACACGCACCCTCCAAGACATCGGCTGCGTGTTCTCCCTCGCGAAGCACAAGCTCACCCTCGAAACGCCTCGCGAGCTTGTGGACATAGCCCTGGTCGGGACCCTGGTTGCCGACCGCCGGACCTGACGGCTGGGGCCCGCCGACAACCTCGCCCGGCCGATTCGCCAACCAGCTGCCCGCACGACGAGGTGCAGACACATAGGCCTTGGGTCCATCGACCCTGCTGGGAAAATGCCTCGGCGCAGGCATGGCCGGTAAGCGTAGCGAGAATCGCCGAGACGTTGTACCCCCAAGCTCTCTACGCGAGACTCCAACGATGATCGATCAACCCCTCGCCGAGTTCAAGGTGCTCGATGCCACCGACCGGCGGGGCGCCCTGTGCGGACGAATCCTGGCCGACCTCGGCGCACAGGTCATTGGCCTGAACAACCAAGACGACGACTCCGCCACCGACCGCTTCCGCAACCACGGCAAAGTCTCCGCGGAAGCCGGTCAAGGACTCTCGGAGCTGCTGCCGCTCGTCGACGTGTTCATCGAGAATGGTGGACCCCTCTGCGGACTGGACCGACTAGCACTCGAAGCTCAATACCCCACGCTTGTGATCGTCAGCCTCACCGACCTCGGTCTGAGCGGTCCGCGCTCGCACTGGCATCTGGAATCGCTCCCCGCCCAAGCTGCCAGCGGCGCGCTTCATGCCACAGGCCATCGCTCGCTGCTCCCCACCGCCCTTCCCGGATACCTGGCCCACGACTGCGCCTCGGTACACGGCGCGATGGCAGCAGTGGCAGCTCTCATGCACCGGGGGCGCACCGGACTCGGGCAACGAATCGAGACCTCCGCGCAAGAAGCCGGACTGGTCGGGACCAATCCGTGGGGAGTCGCCATCCCCGGATACCTGTCGGTCAACCCTGCCCTGCCGGTCGAGGGAAGGCGCAACGCTGAGGGTCTGTACCTGGTTGTTCCCTGCCGCGACGGTCACGTCCGCATGGTGTTCGGCAGCGAGGCGGACTGGCAGGCGTTCTATGAACTCTGTGGTAGGCCCGAAGAAGTCTCCGGAGACGAGTGGAACAGCCGCATTCACCGCGCGATGAACCCAGGTCTGATCCGTGAAGTCGCGGAACGCGCGTTCGCTGACCACAACAGAGCCGAACTGTTCGCCGCGTCGTTGCGGCTCGGCCTGCCGCTCGGTTCGGTGCAGCATCCACTGGAGTTCGTCAACCATCCCCAAACCGCCGAGCGAGGGTTCTTCGTCGATGGAGTCGCCAACGGCCTGTGGCGATTCCATCCTCCGCCCGCGACAGCGCACAGTCCCAGCACCGCTCCAACCGCCAGACCCGACAGGGCCAAGGGCGACGGCCTGCTGCTCGAAGGGCTGCGCGTCATCGAGTTCGGAATCGCCGCGGTGGTGCCCGAACTCTGCTGGATGCTCTCAGAACTGGGGGCCGACGTCATCAAGATCGAATCCCGCAAGAAGCCCGATGTGCTCCGCGCCGCGGGTATCGACAACCTCGACAGATCCTTCTGTTTCAACTTGGAGTGCCGAGGTCGCCGCGGCATCGCTTTGGACCTGACCACTGCCGACGGGCGGCGACTGGCCAAAGAACTCTGCGCTACCGCTGACGTAGTCGCTGAGAACAACCGCGGTGGGGTGATGGCCAAACTGGGCCTCGATTACGACGACATCGCGGCCGTCAACCCCAGCGTGGTCTACGTGGCGTCGCAGGGGTACGGGCGTGGCGGCCCGATGGGAGAAATGAAAGCCTTCGGACCCCTGAACTCGAGTTTCGCGGGCGTTCACATGTTGTGGAGCCACCCAGACGGACCCTATCCATGCGGTACCGCGCTGAACCATCCCGACCACATCGCCTCGAAGATGCTGACGGTCGGCGTTCTGTGCGCACTCGACCATCGCCGCAAGACCGGTGAAGGATCCTTCGTCGAGATGGCCCAGACCGAAGCGGCGGCCTACCTGCTCGGCGAGCTCTATCTTGAAGCGATCGAAACTGGAGTGAACCCCAAGAACCTCGCCAATCGAGACCGCCACATGGCCCCACAGGGCGTATATCCCGCAGCCGAGGACGACAGCTGGATCGCCATCACTGTGCAGAGCGACGATGCTTGGCGGGCACTTGAAGCCGCGGTCGGCTGGGCACCCGACGAAGCCATGAGCAGCGTTGAAGCTCGTTTCGCCGCCCACGACGCTATCGACGAGCGGCTGAGCCAGTGGACTTCGCTCAGGTCTACGGACCAGGCCGCCGAGTTGCTGCAGGCTGCGGGGGTGTCGGCGATGCCGGTGATGGGTCCGCTCGATCATCTCGCAGATCCGCATCTTTGCGAGAGGGGACTGATGGTCGATCTGGTACACGAGGTACACGGCCCCGAACAACAACCTGCAAATCCCACCCGAATGTCACGCACCGCGCTGCGCATCGCCCAGTCTGCTCCTCCGCTCGGGCATCACACCCACGAGGTGCTGCATGAAGTGCTCGGCATCGATGACGACGAACTAAACCGCCTCGAAGCCGCCGGCGTCTTCTACTAGTGGTCTCGCGCGTTAGTTTTGTGGCTGTTGTTGGTTGGGGTGGTATGTCCATTTGAAGGGTTTGGCCCTGTTGTTGTAGTCGTTGACGTAGTCGTGGATTGCTCCGGCGATTTCGCTGGTGTGGTTGAACTCGGCGGTGTCGAGGAGTTGTCGGGTGAGGATGGAGAACCACATCTCGATCTGGTTGAGCCAGGAGGCGTGGGTGGGGGTGCGGTGTAGGAACACGCGGTGGTGGGCGTCGAGGAACTCTTCGACTGCGGGGGTTCCGTGGGTGGCGAGGTTGTCGACGATGCAGTGCAGTTCGAGGTGTGCGGGGACTACAGAGTCGAGTTCGGCGAGGAACGCCACAAAGTTGTCTGAGCGGATCGAGTCTGTGGGCGCGGCGAGGACTTCGCCGGTGGCGCACTCGAACGCGGCGAACAGCGAGGCGGTGCCGTTGCGGCGGTACTCGAACTCCTGTTGGGCAGGCCGCCCCTTGGGGCTCGCCACCGACGCGGGCTGTGCCGCGGCTTGCGCTGCGCGGGTGGGGTTAGTCCGGCTTTTGGCCTGTATCCCGGTCTTCTCATCGACGCTGAACACCGCCCAGTTCTGCGGCGGCTGCAGATAGAGCCCGCAGATGTCGGCGGCCTTGCCGTCGAAATCGGGGTCATGGGAGGTCATCCACGACCGGACCTGCCAAGGCTTGAAGTCCATGGACTTGCAGATCCGCCACACCTGCGAGTCTGAGATGGCGATACCTTTGTCCTCGCGCAGGATCCGGCCGACCTCGGGCATCGACATGCGGGCCTTGAGCCTGCGCCCGCCGAGCTGACCCGCCTCAGGCGGGCGCGTCGTGATCGTCTTGACCAAAGCCAGCCTCTCAACAGGCCCATACACCCGCGGCCGGCCCGACCGCGGCTTGTCCAACAACCCACACAGACCCTCCGCACGCCAACGGCGCCGCCACACGTCCACCTGGTTGCGGTTGAGGTCCACCACCTCTCCGATCACCGGCGACGACAACCCCTCAGAGGCCAAAAGCACCACCTTGGCCCGCTGCCAGTCACGCAGCGGCGTAGTAGACGCAGCAACCCGCGCCTCCAACACCACCCGATCCGCATCCGACACTTCTAAAACCTTCGGCAAAGTCATAACCCGACCCTAACACAGCAACACCACTAACGCGAGGATGCACTAGCTTGCGCCGGGCACGTTGCTTACGCCGGGAACAGCCGGAGCCGCGGCAGCGCCGGACGCGGGACACACACCAAATCTGCGCGTTCAACCACACAGGATGTGGTTATTCGCGCAGATTTCGGGCGGGCGGGTTTACTCGTCGGCAATGAGTAGGCCGTAGACGAGGGAGTCGATAAGCGCCTGCCAAGACGCCTCGATGATGTTCTCAGAAACGCCGATGGTCGACCATGAACGCTCACCGTTGGTGCTGTCCAACAACACCCGAGTGACCGCGCCGGTTCCCTGCTCGGTGTTGAGGACCCGGACTTTGAAATCGGTGAGCGACACCCGGTCGATCTCCGGGTAGCGGCCGTTCAAAGCCGAGCGCACGGCTGCGTCGAGTGCGTTGACCGGCCCGTTGCCCTCCCCCACCGCGATCCGGCGTTTCCCGTCGACCCAGATCTTCACGGTGGCTTCGGTCTCCACATCCACCGCCACATCGTTCCACAAGCGGGCGCCAGTACCAGAACGATGGGCCATGTCGACCGAGAACGACTCGAGCGTGAAATAAGGTTGTTCCCAACCGGACGCACCACGCATCAGCAACTCAAGGGAAGCATCGGCGACCTCGAAGTGATAGCCCAGATGTTCAAGTCGTTTCAGCGTTTCAACCACATCACCAAGTACCTTGCCGTCAATCTCAAGACCCAAGTTCTCTGCTTTCATCGCCAGAGTCGAGCGTCCGGCCATCTCTGAAACCACAATCCGCGTACCGTTTCCCACCGAGGATGGCGCAACGTGTTCATAGGCATCGGATCGGCGGTTCAAAGCACTCGTGTGAAGCCCGGCCTTGTGCGCAAACGCTGACGAACCCACGTAAGGCTGCTGCGGATCGGGAGTGAAATTGACCAGTTCAGCGATGTGGTGCGCAACAGAAGTGAGGCGGCTGATCCGACCTTGGGGAAGGCATCGAATCCCCATCTTCAATTCAAGGTTGGCCATGATCGGAACCAGGTCGCAGTTGCCGACCCTCTCCCCGTAACCATTGATCGTTCCTTGGACTTGAGTGGCTCCGGCCCTCACCGCAGCCAGAGCATTGGCCACACCGCAGCCAGTGTCGTTGTGAAGATGAATGCCCACGCCACAATCCACGCGGGCGACCACGTCAGCTACGGCTCGTTCAACTTCAGGTGGAAGCGAACCACCGTTGGTGTCACACAACACCACGGCTTCAACTCCGGCGACAGCTGCCTCCTCCAACACCCGGAGGCTGAACTCCGGATTGCGTTTGTAGCCGTCAAAGAAGTGCTCGGCATCAAAAAACACGCGTTTGCCGGCAGCGACCAAGAAGGCCACCGAATCAGCGACCATTGCCACGCCTTCATCGAGGGAGGCGCCGAGCGCTTCACTAACGTGATAATCCCAGCATTTGCCGACGATGCACGCAACGTCTGTGCCGGCGGCGACCAGTTTGGCCAGCGCATCGTCTGCGTCAACCTTCCCGCGAGGGCGGCGAGTTGAACCGAAGGCCACAAACTTGCTCGTCCTCAGGCGCAGCTCAGTCTTGGCACGCTCAAAGAACTCGTCGTCTTTGGGGTTGGCGCCAGGGTAGCCGCCTTCGATGTATGCGACCCCGAGCACGTCGAGTTGTTCCGCTATGCGCAGTTTGTCATCGACAGTGAGCGAGATGCCCTCCAGTTGCGAACCGTCACGCAAGGTGGTGTCATAAATCTCAACGTTCTCCGGCCAGGTCGGCTCCCGAACACCCGAACGCTCAATCGACACCTCGGGGTCGCTCATGACACCAGTTCGTTCCATGAGCGAAACTTCGGGTTCTTGCCCCTGACAACCTCGCCGTAAGCTTCCGCGATCGCCTTGGTGGCTGGACCCGGGCAGGGAATGACACGGTCATCAACCGAGTTCACTGCGCTGACTTCCGCAGCAGTGCCGACAACAAAAATCTCATCCGCGATATAAAGGTCGCTGCGCGCCATATCGCCGACCCCGACATCAATACCCAGGTCGGCGGCCAGAGCAGCCACTGTGTCCCGGGTGATTCCCTTCAACGCTCCCGCAGAAGTCGGTGGCGTCAAAACGACATCGTCAAGACCCACAAAAATGTTCTCGCCACTGCACTCAGAGACAAGACCGGCACTGTTGAGCATGATCGCCTCGTCGTAACCGGCAGCGAGGGCTTCCATTTTCGCGAGTGTCGAGTTGGCATAGTTGCCTGTGGTCTTCGACGCGGGCGGCATGATGTTGTGGTCGTGGCGCGTCCACGACGAGACCTTCATGCGCACACCTTTGGTTGCAGCGTCATCACCGAGGTAGGCGCCCCATGGCCAGGCGGCAACGGCGATGTCGGTCTTGCAATGCTCAATGGACAAACCCATCTCGCCGTAGCCGAAATAGGCGATCGGTCGTAGATAACAACTGCTCAATCCGGTGTCGGCAACCACATCCTTGCATGCTTGAACGATCTCAGAGATCGAATAAGGCATCGGCATGTTGAGGATTCGAGCCGAGTCGAAAAGACGTTCAATATGCTCGGTGAGCCTGAAAATCGCTGGTCCGTCCGCTGTCTCGTAAGCGCGGACACCCTCGAACACGCCGGTTCCGTAATGCAGCGTGTGGGTGAGCACATGTATTTGCGCGTTCTCCCACGGCACCATCTCGCCGTTCATCCAGATGTGGGGGGTGGGGGTGATTGGCATTGTGCCTCCTACAAACGAGCGGCGACGGCGTCGCCTATCTCCGTGGTTGAGCCGGTGAGCGATTCAGGATTTGAGCAGGCCTTGCGGATACGGTCTGCGGCCTGGTCCTCACCGAGATGGTCGAGCATCAGCGCCCCCGACAAGATCGCGGCCGTGGGGTTGGCCCTTTCGGTGCCGACGATGTCAGGAGCCGATCCGTGGACCGGTTCGAACATGGAGACGCGGCCCGGATGCAGGTTCGCCGAAGCGGCGAAGCCGATCCCGCCGCTGACCGCGCCGCCGAGGTCTGTGAGGATGTCGCCGAAGAGGTTGTCGGTGACGATTACGTCGTAGCGCTGCGGATCATCCACAAAGTAGATGCAGGCCGCATCGACATGGTTGTAGGCCGTTTCCACTCCCGGGTACTCGTCGGCCACCTCGTTGAAGGTCCGCTCCCAGAGGTCGCCCGAGAAGGTCAGCACGTTGGTCTTGTGGACCAGCGTCAGGTGTCTGCGCCGTTGCATCGCCAACTCGAAGGCGTAACGAACGCACCGTTCAACACCGATACGGGTATTGACCGACCCCTGAGTAGCGATCTCGTGGGCGGTGCCCTTGCGGAGGAATCCCCCTTCACCGGCGTAGGCGCCCTCAGTATTCTCACGGATGACGACAAAGTTGAACTCTGTGTCCTCACCCCCCGACATCGGGCTGGTGTTGGCGCTGTCGGGTCCGCAACTGAAGGGCCGGTAGTTGATGTAGAGGTCGAGGTCGAAGCGCATTTTCAGCAGAAGCCCCCGCTCAATAACTCCGGGCGGCACATCAGGAGTTCCGACCGCCCCGACATAGATGGCGTCGAGTCCGCGCCATTCATCCACGATCTCGTCAGACAACACCATGCCGTCGCGCAGGTAGCGGCTGCCTCCGAGGTCGTAGTCGACCGCGTCGATCTCGACACCTGCCGCGGCGATGACCTTCAAGCCCTCTTTGACGACTTCCGGGCCGATTCCGTCTCCGCCCACTATTCCCACTCGATGGGTCATATTCTTCTTCTCACTCGCTGGCTGTCGGGGACAAAAGAAAACCGTCCACCGAAGTGGACGGTCCAGCGCACGCCACAACGGGCGTGCGCTACGAAATCATTACGGTCGACGTCTCGCGCGTTCCCATCCCGCAAGTGTACCCCCTGCCCGCACAATCGTCATCTGAATTCCGCGTACCAGTTCGAGAGCTGCAAATTACGATGCTGAGTAAATTTACTCAGCATCGTAATTTGATACTACGCTCTCGTCATGGTTGAATTCCAACGGTCCCACGTTGAGACCCTCCACGAGAGGTTGAACGAGGCCCCGACGCGGCTGATCGCTATCTTCGGACCTCGCCAAACCGGGAAGACAACAGTAGTTCATCAAGCTCTCGCGCTCTTGAAGCAACCACACCGGTACGAAGCGGTCGACACGCCGGAACCGTTGGAGAGACCTGGACCGTCGTCCCTTGGCCCAGCAAACCTGAGGCTTCCTTCTGCGGAGCGCAACGTCGACTGGCTAGCCGGAGTCTGGGAGGCCAGCCGACCCCGCGCCACATCGCATCCGGGCTTCGTTCTCGTGTTGGACGAGATTCAGAAAATCAACGGTTGGTCGGATGCTGTCAAGGGTCTCTGGGAAGAAGACCGCAAAACCGGCTGTCCGATGCATGTGGTCATTCTCGGGTCCGCACCGCTGCTGATGCAGGATGGCCTGAACGAGAGCCTCTTGGGTCGATTCGAGACGATCCGACTGAACCACTGGTCGTTTCCTGAGATGTCCGAGGCCTTCGGTTTCAACCTCAACCAGTACATATTCTATGGAGGATATCCCGGCGCTGCCCCCCTAGTCCACGATCTCGAACGCTGGGTTACATATGTCCGTGAGGGGCTGCTCGAACCCAATATTGAACGCGACGTGCTGTCGATGACACGAGTCGAGAAACCAGCGTTGTTGAAGCGCGTTTTTACCCTCAGCGCTCTCTATTCGGGGCAGATACTGTCCTACAACAAGATGCTCGGGCAGCTACAAGATGCCGGAAACACCGTTACCGTAGCCCGCTACTTGGATTTGCTCTCCAAGGCAGGGCTGGTGACTGGCTTGCCCAAGCATACGAATCGAGCCGTGTCCGCCAAGGCGTCGACACCCAAACTGCACGTGCTCAACACGGGACTGATGTCGGCGACTTCTCGTTATTCCTTTGACGAAGCTCGATCAGATCGCAGTTTCTGGGGTCGGCTGGTTGAGAGCGCTGTAGGAGCGCACCTAGTCAACACAACGTCTTCTCGTACTTCTGTCAAATATTGGAAAGACGGAAATCATGAGGTCGACTTCGTGCTCAGCAGGGGTCCTCATGTCGTGGGGATTGAGGTGAAGAGCGGCAAGGCGCCGTCAACACATTCAGGTCTGAGCGAATTCGACCGTCGTTTCAAGCCGCGGAACACTCTCATCGTCGGAGATTCAGGCGTGCCGCTCCACGAGTTCCTGTCTGTGCCCGGCGACCACTGGTTCGAAACGTCATGAATACCGTCGTCGCACGTACATGCACCGAGATTGGTCCCGACGGTGCGACCATCGGGAATGCCCGACCGCTTAGCGAGTTCAGGGATTGCGCCGCATATGTTCTTCTTGGAGATCCCGGTGCAGGCAAGACCACCGAGTTCAAATCAGAGACCGACGCGCTCGACAACGCTGCGGAGTTCATAAGCGCACGGAACTTCATCTCACTGGATCTTGACTCTCATCCCGAGTGGCGAGACAACACCCTGTTCATTGATGGACTCGACGAGATGCGCAGCGGCGCGATCGACTCGCGGGTTCCACTCGACGAGATTCGCAACCGGCTAGATCGGTTAGGTCGGCCGAAGTTCCGCCTTTCCTGCCGCGAAGCAGACTGGCTCGGCAACAATGACCGGCAAAGTCTGAAGGTCGTCTCACGCAACTCGGATATCACTGTGCTGCAGCTTGATCCGCTCAGCGACAGGGCCACCACGGAATTGCTGAGTTCGTGGATGGAACCGGTCGATGTGGAGACGTTCCTGATGAAGGCTCATGAGCTTAGTTTCGTCCCCCTCAGCAACCCTTTGACGCTGCGCTTGCTCACCGACGCGACCCGACAGGGCCAAGCGTGGCCAACAAGTCGCCACCAGACGTTCGAGATGGCTTGCGATGTGATGGCAATTGAGAAAAACGACGAGCATCAAGCGGGAACCGAAGAGTTGCCAAGCGAAGCCATTTTGGATGCTGCCGGTTTCATCTGCGCTATACAGTTGCTCACCGGGGTCGACGGGGTCTCGCTCGCTCAAGGGGCCCGGACGCGTTCGGTCCTTTCTCTGAGCGCCGTTGCGGAAACTGAAGGTCAACCGTCCCACTACAACCTGACGCGAGCGCTCCACACGAGGCTGTTCTCCCGCATCAACGATGCGTTCAGCCCCGTTCACCGCCAAGTTGCGGAGTTCCTCGGAGCCCGGTACCTAGCCAAAAGGATCAACGACGGTCTCCCGGCCCAAAGAGTCGTGGCGCTGATGACCGGCCCCAGCGACGGACGAGTCGTTGGCGCGCTCCGCGGCCTGTCTGCCTGGCTCGCAGCGCACGCACCGGGAGCCCGTCGCCAGTTGATAGACGCCGACCCTCTCAGCGTCGGCCTGTACGGCGACATCCAGCAGTTCTCTTCTGAAGACAAACTGCGTCTGTTCAAGTCGTTGGCAGAGTTGGCCGCGCAGGAACATCTGTTGGGCCGCGAGTACGGCACCGTTGAGGCTTTCCGATCACTTGCCTCGGCCGACATGGCATCGTCAATAAAAGAGTTGCTGAACAGTGCAGAAGCTCTGGAAGAACGCATCATTGAATTCGTTCTGAAGGTTGTCTCCAAGGCCGACGAACCCGAATTGGAGGCTCTCAACAGCTTGGTACCGGACCTGGAAAAGATCCTGTTCGACATGTCAAGTTCAGTCCCAGTACGAACAGCCGCCTTGGACGCCCATATCCGCATAGCTCCCCGTGAGGACGGCAGAACGGAGAAGCTCACGCAACTTCTGACGCAAGCACACCAGCGGGAGATTCCCGATCCGGACGACGAGCTTCGCGGAACCTTGCTGGAGTTCCTATACCCGATCTCGGTCCCTCCGTCGGACGTGTGGCCGTACATCACACTTCGCAATCAACCGACCTTCGTCGGCAGGTTCAGAGAATTCTGGCGAGACATACTGTTGGAGAACTCCTCAGACCAACACCTAGCTCAACTGCTCGATTCACTGATTGAATTCGCGCCGAGCCTCCAATCGATTTCTCACGAACCCGAGATCAAGGACCTGCTCATTGAACTATTGGCTAGGGGTTTGGAAAGTCACGGCGAGACGATCGGGCGGTCCCGCCTATACGAATGGCTGAACACAACCGGGGAGTCTCTCAGGAACTCTCCCCTCGTAGACAAGGAATCGCTTCTCCGCGTCCGGACTTGGCTGGAAGCACATCCTGAAATCCAGAAAGAGATATTTCTGACATGGTTGAGACGCCTCGACCAGAACAAACTCGGCTGGCTCGCCGGGTATTGGCGGTGCGATGCACTGCACCGGAGCGCACTGCCCGCCGACTTCGGACTCTGGTGCCTCAAGAAAGCTGTGGAGGTCGGAGACACAGAACCGGCAATTTCTTATGACTTGATGTGGCGAGCACACCACGCGCTAAAGGACTCGACCATTAATGAAGGCCTGACCATCGAGATCATGCACGAGCGAACATGTGGTCACGAAAGACTGGCTCAACAACTCGACGAACTGTGTACGCCGCCGCCTCAATATGAAAAACCACGGACAGACAAATCAGAGCGCGAAGAACGGAAACGGATCGCAGAATCCGAGGCAGAAGAACGTCAGCGTCGCGCTGATTGGGATGCTCAGTTACGCGCAAACCAAACGGAACTGAGAGAGAACAGATTCTCACCACCGAACCTGCATACTTTGGCCAACGTTTACTTCGACGATGATCGAGGGGAGGACCTCAATGCATCGCCGCAGCACCGCATCCGTGATTTTGTCGGCGGTGACCCGCACCTCGCTGATCTGGTTCTGGTTGCCTTGCAGGAAGCGGTCAGGCGCGATGACGTTCCTCGTGCCGAAGAGACAATTTCGCTGCGGACCGAGTCAAAGCAGCCATGGCTCGCCTTCCCAGTGTTGGCGAGCCTGAGCCTCCACGGAGACGATCCGGCGGAGTTGGACGATCTTGCCGACTCCCAGAAACGCAACGCTCTTGCAGTCTACTACTCCGTTCGCGCCCGCATGCACGTCAATTCGGGTTACCGGAGCGCTTCACACTGTCATGACCGTTGGTTTGATCAAGACCCTGAACTGGTCCTTGACACTTTGTACCAGTGCGCCGTATCAGCGATCCGGTCGGGCGAAGAGCACCCCCCGGGACTAGAGGACCTAGACCTCATCGACGGCCACGACGAAGCAGTGAACAACCTGACGCTCCGCTTGCTCAAGGCGTTCCCCACGCGAGCCTCAGCGAGACAACTGCCGCTGCTCGACCGTCTGCTTGCGAAAGCGAATGCACATCCCGACCGGAAAGAGCTGAAGATGCTGGTCGACAAGAAGCTGTCGCAAAAAAGCGCCACCGTCGCTCAGCAAGTCAGGTGGTTGACAATCGGAGCGCTCGTCTCCCCAGACGAGCGTCGCAAAGAATGGACCGAATTCGTGGGCCACAGCGAGAAACGAGTGGAGCACTTGGCCGAGTTCTTACGAAACAGTTCCAACCGGAACCGTTCCGCAAGTGCAATTCCGATCTCATATCACCGCTTCACCCATTCGATCTTGGCTTCATTCACAGAGCCGATGATGCTCAGGGACGCGATCAAATTGCTTGGGCGCTGGTGTCCCCCGACGGAACAGAGGGGATACCAGACTCGTGTAACCAGTGCTTCAGAACAGGTTTACGGATCAATCGACGCATTGAGTTCGCAGACAGACACCAAAGCCGTTCGGGCGTTGACGGAACTGATCGTTGACCCCAGTCTGGGGCAATGGCGAGACCAACTCGTCTGGGCGTGGCAGCGTCAGAACGCTGCACTGCGCGACCGCTCCTACGTGCACCCGAACCTAGAGCAGGTCCTGAACACACTCCGTAATCTGCTCCCAGCAAACGCGGGAGACCTGACCGCGCTGCTGAGCGATCGACTCGATAACATCTCACTCGATCTGCGCGGTGGCAATAGCAACATCTGGCGTCAATTCTGGAACGAAGACGAGTACGGGAGATTGACCGAGCCGAAGCATGAGAACTCCTGTCGAGATGCGTTGCTCGAAACGCTGCGCTCCCGTCTCCCCTCTGTGGGCGATCTCCAACCCGAAGGCCAGTACGCCGCAGGCACGCAAGCTGATTATCGATTCAGCTTTGGAAAGTTCAAGGCCCCGATCGAAATAAAGAAGAACTCCCACCCCGAGCTATGGAGCGCCCTGCACGAACAGCTCATCGCGAAATACACCACAGACCCGGACAGCTCTGGACATGGCATCTACCTGGTGCTCTGGTTCGGTGCCGACAAGACCACCTCTCCACCGGACGGAAATCGCCCCGCGACAAGCGGAGAATTGAAGGAGCGCTTGGAGGCACTACTTGATGCGGACGAATCCCGCAAAGTCTCCGTGATCGTCTTAGACGTCACAAAACCCTCCGACACCTAACCCTGTCTGAGTGCATCGATCAGGGGTCGAGTTGCGCGAGGTACTTCTTTCGGCCGCGTTCGCCGATGCGGTTGAAGAAGGGGATGAGCCTTGGGATCAGAGCCGGAGTCCACAACGCGGCGCGCGCCGACAGGCTCTCGTGGTAGATCCCCGAACCGTTCAAGTGCCTCCAACTCTGCAGACCGGTGACGCGTTCAAGGTCGCAGCGGCCACCCCTCACGCTAGATTTCTAGGAATGGCGAACGTACAGCAGCTCTCACAGACGGCATTCGACCGCCTCAAAGCCGAACACGACGACCTGACCACCCGCGGGCGTATTGAACTCTCCCAGAAGATTGAGGCCGCTCGCGCTCTCGGTGATCTCTCAGAGAACGGCGACTACCACGCCGCCAAGGAGGAGAAGGGCAAGATGGAGGGGCGGATCATGCACCTCGCCCATGTCATCGAGAACGCGGTGATCGTCGAGACGAACAGCAACGGCAGCTCGGTCGGCACCGGATCAATCGTGTCGATCGTCTTCGAGGGCGACAGCGTGGTCGAGAAATACCTCGTCGGGTCCATTGAAGAGAAACCTGAGGATCTGATGGTGGTATCGCCTGCATCGCCCATGGGCGCGGCGCTGCTCGGGTCCTCAGCCGGCGATGTCGTCGAGTATGAAGCGCCCAACGGCATGTCGCTCAAGGTCTCGGTCGTCGAGATCGAGTGACCGGTTGTCGCCGCTGATCCAGTCTCCGCTACGGTCCCGGACCATGTCGATTAGAGATGACGTGCTGCAGGGCCTCACAGGTCCGGACGGCTATTTCGCTGTGCAGGTCGAGAACGTGCGGGGGCACAGCGTTCCCGTTCTTGCCAACCGCCGAAAATCGTTGCGGGACTTCGTCGAAGGCTGCCGGTCCCATGGTGACCGCGAGTTCCTGGTCCTAGAGGATCGACGCATCACCCACGAGGGGTTCGTCGATCTGGTAGCCGCGGAGGCTGCTGCTCTGCACGCCGATCACGGCGTCACCAAAGGCGACCGGGTCGGCATACTGGCTGCCAACTCCCCCGATTGGGTGATCGCCTATTTCGCGCTGGTGAGTTCCGGCGCGGTCGTGACGCTCTACAACGGCTGGTGGACCCCCGACGAGATCGGCCATGCCACTGAGCTGACGGCCCCCAAGCTGATCCTCGGCGACGAGAAGCGACTCGCCCGGGTTCCAGAATCGAGTTCGGTGCCGCTCATCGACATCGATGCCGAGCGCAAGCGGCTCCAACGCGATGTCGGCGCGCACCAACTGCCGACCGTCGAACTCGCCGAAGACGACCCAGTGTCGATCTTCTTCACCAGCGGCACTACCGGCCGCTCCAAGGGGGCGACCGCCACGCATCGAGGTCTGGTCGGTTTCGTCGAGATCCAGATGCTCAACGGCGCGGTCCGGATGATGCAGGCCGCAGCCGAGGCACAAGCTGCTGGACAACCCGCTCCCGAATCCCGAATGGGCCCTCCCATTGTGATGATGACCTCGCCGCTGTTCCACGTCTCGGGGCTGTCGGGCTCGACCCTCATCAACATGGTCGCAGGCGGGACACTGATCTTCCGCGCCGGTCGCTTCGACCCGGCTGCGGGCCTGCGACTCGTCGAGAAGGAACGCATAACGGTGTGGAGTCTGATCGGGTCGATGGGGCCGCGAGTGCTTGACGAAGCAGCCAAAGGCCTGACCGACACATCCAGTCTGACCAACGTCGGTTTCGGCGGCGCTCCGGTAAGCCCCGACCTGGCTCAGCGAGTCCGCGATACTCTCCCCACGGCGGCGAACAATGTCGGCATCGGCTACGGCTCAAGCGAAACCGTCGGTGTGGTCGCCTCCCACGGTGGCGCCGATATGAGAGCCCGACCCGAAGCTGCCGGGTGGATCCTGCCAACCATGCAAGTCGAGATCCGAGACGACGACGGCACGCTGTTGCCTGAAGGCGAGAACGGGCACATCATGGTCAAGAGCGCCTACACGATGCTCGGCTACTGGAACGACGACCAAGCAACCGACGAAACTATCGACAACGATTTCTGGCTCGACACGGGCGACGTCGGACGGCTCGAAGACGGGATTCTCACCATCGACAGCCGAGCCCGCGACATGATCCTTCACAACGGCGAGAACGTCTACCCGATCGAAGTCGAATACCGCATCGAAGACCATCCCGGGGTGAGCGAGGCCGCTGTGTACGGGCTTGACGACGAGTTGACGGGTCAGATCGTCGCCGCCTCGGTGGTTCCGATGACCGGCGCCGACTTGACCGCACAGGACTTGCAGACCTGGGTCGGCAAATCGTTGGCACCATACAAAGTCCCCACATTCTGGGATGTTCGCAGCGAACCGCTGCCCCGCAACGCCGCAGGAAAGATAGTGAAGGACGCGCTCACCGGAGCCCGAGAGTTCCAAGTTCTCGACGACTGACTCGAGCATTGCACCCCGTAACCTTGGAGGGGCATCCGAGCACTGAGACAAAGAGGGCACCGAGATGAGCGAGCCGAGAACGTTGAGCGAGCCCAGAACGTTGAGTGAGAAGGTTTGGGATCGTCATGTCGTCAGCGAGGGTTCGGGAGCGGAACCCGACCTGCTCTACATCGACCTGCATCTCGTTCATGAGGTCACCTCGCCCCAGGCCTTCGACGGACTGCGTATCAGCGGCCGCAGAGTAAGGCGTCCGGACCTCACCGTCGCAACTGAGGACCACAACGTGCCGACGGCCGACACAGACAGGCCGATCGCCGATGAGATCAGCCGCGTGCAGGTCGAAACGCTGCGCCGCAACACCAGCGAGTTCGGTGTGACCAACTATCCGATGGGACATGCCAAGCAGGGAATCGTGCATGTAATCGGGCCCGAGCAGGGGTTGACGCAACCCGGAATGACCATCGTCTGCGGCGACTCGCACACCGCCACCCACGGTGCGTTCGGCGCCATCGCCTTCGGTATCGGGACCAGCGAGGTCGAGCACGTCCTGGCGACCCAGACCCTGCTTGCGGCACGACCTGGAACCATGGCGATCACCGTCGACGGCGAACTTCGCGACGGCGCGACGGCCAAGGACGTGATCCTGGCGATCATCGGCCGCATCGGCACCGGTGGTGGGATCGGCAAGATCATCGAGTACCGCGGTGAAGTGATCCGCAACCTGACGATGGAAGGCCGCATGACGGTGTGCAACATGTCGATCGAGGGCGGAGCCAGAGCGGGACTGATCGCACCAGACGACACCACCTTCGCTTATCTCGAGGGGCGCGAGAAGTCACCGACGGGCGCGGCATGGGAGGCCGCCCTGGAGGACTGGCGACAACTGCCGAGCGATCCCGACGCAGCCTTCGGCGAATACGTGGCCCTGAACAGCGACGAGATCGCCCCGCACGTGTCCTGGGGCACCAACCCCGCCCAGGTGATGCCGCTGCACGGCGCGGTCCCGACCCCTGATTCCTTCGACGATGCCGCCACTCGTGACTCCGCGGCCCGGGCGCTGCAGTACATGGGGCTCCAAGGCGGGACTCCGATGCGGGAAGTGCCTGTGGACACAGTCTTCATCGGTTCGTGTACCAACAGCCGGATCGAGGACCTCAGAGACGCTGCCGAGGTCGCTGCGGGCCGCAAGGTCGCCGCCGGGGTGCGGACCCTGGTCGTCCCCGGCTCCGGTCAGGTCAAGGAGCAGGCCGAATCCGAGGGGCTTCACGAGATCTTCAGAGCCGCCGGCTTCGACTGGCGCGAACCGGGATGCTCGATGTGCCTGGCGATGAATCCCGACAAGCTCCAACCGGGCGAGCGGGCCGCGAGCACCTCGAACCGGAACTTCGAGGGTCGGCAGGGGCGAGGCGGGCGAACCCACCTCGTATCCCCGGCGGTGGCCGCGGCGACAGCCATCGCGGGAACCTTCGCCACCCCCGCCGACCTCTCGTGACGGCGCGGCCCACTCCCCTCCAACCCTCTCGAACCCTCTCGAACACAGGCCCTGCAACGACCCGACACCCAGAAAGAACCTGAGCGAAATGAAAGCAGTACGCATCGTCTCCGGCACAGCGCTTCCCCTTGATCGTGCCGATGTCGACACCGACCAGATAATTCCCAGCGACTGGCTGAAACGCGTCGAACGCACCGGGTTCGAGAAGGGCCTGTTCTCGGAATGGCGCGACGACCGTGACTTCGTGCTCAATCAAGAGCAGTACGCCAAGGCCAACATCCTGGTCGCCGGGGTCAATTTCGGTACCGGGTCTTCTCGTGAGCACGCGGTCTGGGCGATTCAGCAGTACGGCTTCGAGGCAGTCGTCTCACCGCGCTTCGCCGACATCTTCCGGAACAACTGCACCAAGAACGGTCTCGTGCCGGCAACCGTCAGTTCCGAGTTCAACGCCGCCTTGATGCAGGCTGTGCAAGACGATCCGACCTTGGAGATAATGATCGACGTCGAGCGTCTCACGGTGGAGGCGCCCGCTGCCGGACTCGAGTCTCCGTTCCCGTTGGACTCGGGCACGCAGAAGAGGTTCCTGGAAGGCCTCGACGACATCGGGCTCACCATGCGCCACCTCCAAGAAATCGAGGCGTACGAGACGAAGCGCCCAGCCTGGACTCCCACTGGCTGACACGCTGCAGCGGATCCGATACCCTCCAAGCCATGTCCAAAGCACTGGCTCGCATGGCCCGACTGGTGAAGATCGGCGCCGTCGTCGGTGCCGCCGCGGGCATCGTGCGAGGCATCACACGTCGCCGCCGCCGCGAGGCTGCCGGCTCGGCGACCTGGCCTCCGCTCGAAGAGACCGAGGAGCCGGCGCCCCGAAGCGGTCCCGTGCAGTTCGCAGCAGGTGGGGTTGAACCGGTCGACGGCGCCTGTCCGCGCGGATATCCGATCAAGGCAAACAGTGCTTCGAAGATATTCCACGTACCTGGAGGAAGCTCCTATGACCGGACGGTCCCGGACCGCTGCTACACCAACGAAACCGACGCTGAAGCAGACGGGTACCGCAAAGCTCGACGCTGAGCACCGGCTGTGCCGACGCTTGTCCGGGGATCTGGTCGACAGCGGCGCCGGCTAGTTGACTGCGAAGGTCACGACCTCACCCGCAAGAGCCAGTTGGACCTGTTCAGCAATGGTGACCCCAGCGGCGAGTTGAGCTTCGGCAGTGCCGGCGCCGAGATGCGGCGTCACCACGATCCCGTCCACGCCGACCAACGGTGAATCAATCGCCGGTTCGACGTCGAACACATCGATCGCCGCGCCTGCGACCGTCTTGGAACGAACCGCATCGGCGAGGGCTTGTTCGTCGATGATACCGCCGCGTGAGACGTTGACGATCCGCAGACTGGGTTTCGCCTTGGCCAGAATATCGGCGCCGATGAGTCCGACCGTCTCCGGTGTTCTCAGCAGATGCAGCGTCACAAAATCAGAGCGTTCGATCAACTCATCGAGTTCGATCAGCTCCGCGTCGACCCTGTCGGCGGCCTCCTGGGTGATGTAGGGGTCGTGAGCCACAATCTTCATGCCGAAAGCCGAGGCACGCTCCGCGACCAGAGAACCGATCCGGCCCAGGCCGACAACGCCCAGGGTCTTGCCGGCGAGTTCCACGCCCTGCCATTGCGATCGCTCCCAGCGACCTGCCTGAAGGGCAGCATGGGCCTGGGGCACGTTGCGCGCCTGCGCCAACAACAATGCCATTGAGTGCTCCGCTGCCGAGGTGACGTTGGACAGCGGCGCATTGACGACTGTCACGCCGTGCTTGGTGGCTTCGACCACATCGACGTTGTCGACACCGACTCCAGCCCTCCCCACCACAACCAGGTCGGCGCCGGCCTCGAGCACAGCGGCGTCGACCTGCGTAGCCGAGCGGACAATCAACGCCGATGCGCCTGCCACCGCTTCGCGCAACCCGTCCGGTGACAGCCCGAGCTGCACATCAACGTTGTGGCCTGCCGAGCGGAGCAGGTCCAGGCCCGTCTCAGCAATCGTTTCGGACACCAGTACACGTTTCACAAGATCCACCTTGATCTGTTGGGGGGACTATCGCGGCCACGTTCGCCGACGCTTCGTCCAGCGACCAACGAGTGATTCTATTCATCGTTCTGCGTTGCCGTGGTGAGACCGACCGGGTCGAAACCGAGAACTTCACCAAAGAATGCCAGTTCGGCCTCCAAGGCACGGACAATATTGTCCGCTTGGCGGAATCCGTGCTGTTCGTCGTCAAACAACAGATAGGCAACCTTGACCCCTTTGGACTTCAGCGCAGAGACGATCATCTCCGCCTGTGACGGCGGAACGATCACGTCCTCGGCGCCCTGCAGAACGATCAACGGCGTGTCGATCGCCTCGACGTGGTTGATCGGGGAACGCTCGACGTACACGTCTCTCTGCTCGGGATAGGCGCCGACAAGGGTGTCGAGGTAACGCGACTCGAACTTGTGGGTGTCGGTTGCCAAGGCTTCGAGATCGGCGATGCCGTAGCGGCTGGCCCCGGCCGAGAACACGTCATGAAACGCCAGGGCCGCCAGGACCGTGAATCCTCCTGCACTACCGCCGCGGATCATGAGTCGTTCGGGGTCAACATCGCCCCGCGCTGCCAGGTACTGTGCCGCGGCGACGCAGTCGGCCACGTCCGCAACGCCCCATTGCCCGTCAAGCGCTCTACGGAAGGCCGTGCCGTAGCCCGTTGAGCCCCGGTAGTCGACGTCGACCACCGCTATTCCCCGTGAGGTCCAATAGAGAATGCCCGGCTGCAGCTCGCGGCGGGCCTGTGCAGTCGGGCCACCGTGGGCCAGGACCATCAGCGGCGGGCGCTCATCGTCGGGGCCGACGTGTTCGGGGTTCGTCGGCGGGTAGAACAACCCGTGGGCCACCTCGTCGCCCTGCTCACCGTTGGCTCCCGAACCGGTCGGGCCAGAACCGGTCGGGCCAGAACCGGTCGGGAAGGTGATCCATTCAGGTTCAATCAGGTAGCCCTTCTCGAAGGGCAGCGGTCTTGAAGGCCGGATCACTTCACGGTGCAACCCGCCGCGGTCGGCGCGCAGGCTGACCACCTCGGTCTCGTGACCGTAACCCGATCCGACCGCCACCACCGCCCCGGGCCCGGCCGAGAGCGAGTTGATCGAACTGTCGGGCAGTGACACAGTGCTGCCGTCGACGATCAGTTCGTCGCCGGTCGGCATGCCGGCGACCGCAAAGACCTGCTCGTTGTCGGGACCGTCGGCGCGTGCGGTCCAGCGCTGCATTCCGAACACCCACGGCGGTGTGGCGATCTCGAAGGGCCCGCCGACTGCCCGGACGAGCTTCCCGCTCGTCAAGTCCACGTCGTAGAGGTTCCACCAGCCTTCGTGATCGCAACACACCCGAAGTCCGTCGACGCCGAAGTCGGGTTCGCAGTAGCTCGCCGAGTCCTGCGCCCCGACGGTGAGGATCTCCCCGTTGAGTCTCCCGCCAGCAAAGCCGGCGACGTGCAGCCGGGTCGAGTCCCAACCCATGTTGGGGTGGTCCCAGGAGATCCAGGCCAACAACTCGCCATCGACCGACAGGCGCGGGGACATCACGAAGTCGGCATCGCCGTACAGGACGTTGATCTCAGCGGTGCCGTCGGTCGGCACGGCCACGATCTCGTTGACCGGCCCGTCGACCGGATCCGTGACCGGCTCGCCACCCGGGCGGTGACGCTCACGGACAACCACGCACCAGCGGCCGTCGGGGGTGACTCTGCCATCGGCGAAACGGTCGGCTCGGGGCTGCGTCGGTTCATCGCTCAGAAAGCGGACCCGACCTTGACGGTTGATCACACGAAGGCGTTGATCAGCGAAATCGACATAGAAGAGCCGGCCGTCGTGAGGCCACCACGCTCCCCCGCCGTACTCGTGAACCAGCGTGCGCACGTTGGCATCCGCAGGCGTGTGCTCGTTGGTCCCGCCCTGCGGAATCGAGTAACGCATCACCGCGGTCCTGCCGCCCTGTTCTGGCCGGGTCTCCGACCACCAGATCAAGCGGGCGTCGACAGGGTCTGCGCGGACCTCCGACACCCGAACGGCCCCTCCCACCAGATCGGCTGCGCTGATCGACGACGACCAGGCCCCGTAGGGGCTGACACGGCGCCCAGTATTGGAGGAAGCCACCGGATCAGCCGTTGAGATACTCGACGATGCGGCCCACGCCCTCGGCGAGGTCGTCATCACCGAGCGCGAACGACAGACGCGCCCCACCGGCGACGCCGAACGCCTCGCCGGGCACGATCGCAACTTTGACCTCCTCCAGCATCAGTTCGGCCAACTCCATCGTCGTCGAAGGTTTGGAACCGCTGAAGTCGCGGCCCAACACGCCCGTGAGATCAGGGTAGGCATAGAAGGCGCCCTGGGGTTCGGGGCACAACACTCCGTCTATCCCGCTCAGCATCTCGTACATTGCTCGGCGGCGTCGGTCGAAGGCCGCTTTCATCTGCTCCACCGCGTCTAGGGGACCCGACACCGCGGCGAGCGCCGCTGCCTGGCAGACGTTCGCGACGTTGCTGGTGCAATGGGACTGCAGGTTCTGTGCAGCGGAGACCACATCGGCCCGAGCGATCATCCAGCCGACCCGCCATCCCGTCATGGCGTAGGTCTTGGCCACGCCGTTGAGCACAATGCAGCGGTCGCGCAGTTCCGGCACGAGCACCGGCATCGAATGGTGCTCGTTGTCGCCGTACACGAGGTGTTCGTAGATCTCGTCGGTTATCACCCAGAGACCGTGCTCGACGGCCCAGCGCCCGATCGCCTCGATCTCTTCGCGGGGATACACCGCGCCCGTCGGATTCGATGGTGACACGAAGACGAGTGCCTTGGTCTTGTCAGTCCGTGCCGCTTCGAGTTGCTCCAGCGAGGCCCTGAATCCGCCGACCGCCTCGGTCGACACGGGTACGGTCACGCCCCCGGCGAGCGCAATCGGCTCGGGATAGGTGGTCCAGTACGGCGTGGGCAGCAGCACCTCGTCACCGGGGTTCAACAGAGCCTCGAACGCGTTGTACACGGCCTGCTTTCCGCCGTTGGTAACCAGCACGTCGGCAGCAGAACACTGCAGGCCGCTGTCGCGCAGGGTCTTGGCGGCGATGGCTTCTCTCAGTTCGGGGAGTCCGCCAACCGCGGAGTACTTGTGCATCTGCGGGTTGCGGCAGGCTTCAACGGCTGCTTCCACGATGTGTCGGGGGGTGGCGAAGTCGGGTTCTCCGGCCCCGAACCCGATGACTGGTTCGCCTGCGGCTCGTAGCGCTCTGGCCTTGTTGGAGACGGCGAGAGTCGCCGAGGGGGCGATGGCTCCCACCCGGGCTGAGATGCGGTCAGTGGACATAGGCCGGAGGCTAGCGAGATGCCCGTGTGCTGTGCGGACAATTCTGTCTGAAGATCCGCGAAACAGCCGTCCGAAAACTGTGGAATCTGCACGGATTGAACAAGTCCTTACGAGCAGGCCTGCAGTTTCCCGCTCTTTTTCGCTGCGCTCACGGGCCGCTCGGGCCACGGCCTCGCTCCGTCACGGCCATATTCGAAAGCAATCCGCTCGGCCTCTGGGTTTTTCTGTCAAGATTGGTCCCGTGACAATTCCAGACATCACCATTCCTGCCGACATGCTCCCCGTTGACGGTCGGTTCGGGAGCGGACCGACAAAGGTTCGCCCCGAAGCACTCGAAGCTCTCAGTGCTCGAGCCACCGACTACATGGGCACCTCGCATCGCCGGATGCCGGTGCGCTTGGCGGTGGCCGAACTCCGCAACGGTGTTGCCGAACTCCTTCGTGCCCCCGACGGCTATGAGGTCGTCTTGGGCAACGGCGGTGCCACGGGTTTCTGGGACTGCGCCATGTTCTGTCTGATCGAGGAGCGCAGCCACCATCTCAGCTTCGGTGAGTTCAGCGGCAAGTTCGCCAGAAGCGTGACCGGAGCGCCGCACCTGGGCGCTCCGTCGGTATTGACCTCCGATTTTGGAACGCACCCCCCGCTGGTTGCTGTGGAGGACGTCGACGCCTACTGCTATCCCCACAACGAGACGTCGACCGGCGTGATGCTGAACCCGACCCGGGTCGACGACGAAGGCGCGTTGATGCTTGTCGATGCGACCTCTGCAGCGGGCGGTCTGACGTTCGACGGCAGCGCGGCCGACGCCTACTATTTCGCTCCGCAGAAAGCGTTGGCCGGTGACGGCGGCTTGTGGATCGCCATGATGTCGCCTGCGGCTGTGGAGCGAGTCGAACGCCTCGCAGCAAGTGGCCGCTGGATTCCTCCGACGCTCGATCTGAAGGTTGCGATCGACAATTCCCGCAAGGACCAGACCTACAACACGCCGTCTCTGGCGACGGTGTTCTTGGCTGCGCACACCGTCAGCTGGTTCAACAACAACGGAGGGCTGACATGGTCGGCGGGCCGTTGTACACAATCGGCTGAGATCATGTATTCTTGGGCTGACAGCCGCGACTTCGCGAGTCCTTTCGTGCAGGACCGATCCCAGCGCAGCAAGGTCGTCGCCACCATCGACTTCGCCGATGAGGTGAGCGCCGACACAATCTATGAAGTGCTGTCGGCGAACGGCATCGTCGACACTTTCGGTTACCGCAGTCTGGGCCGCAACCAACTCCGGATCGGCATGTTCCCCGCCATCGACCCCAGCGACGTCGAAGCCCTCACCGCCTGCCTCGACTACGTGGTGTCGGCTCTGGCCTAGAGTCTTCGGCCGGGGAGCGGACACCTCGTGCAGAGCGCGGGGTCCTATCGGGCTGACCGTCTGATTGAGAGCCCCTTCGGAACACGAATAGCCGAGGCCAACTCGCGCATTATCGCGACGGCAACGGCCTAGAAGTGGACGCGATCGTTGAACGGCGAGACGGATCATGGTTGGCCATCGAAATCAAGCTGGGAGGAGCGTCGGCTATCGACCACGCGGCCAAGTCCCTGCTCAAACTCGCCGACACTGTCAACGTGTCCCGCGCCCGTGGGCCATCGAAGCTGGTGATACTCACAGCGACCGGCTGCGGCTACGACCGCCCGGACGGTACCACAGTCATTCCCATCACTGCGCTCGGTCCCTGAACGGGCCCAAGTCAGGGCGCCGGGGCACGGGCTCAGGGGGTGACTCCTACGCGGGCTTCGGGTCGGGGGGACTCCATACGGCGACGGGCGCTCAAATCGAGACCCGCGAGGACGGCGTTGCGCAGCTCCCGCGGGTCGATCAGATCGTCAAAGCCGAGACCCGACGCGGAACGGTAACTCGACTCCAACTCGGCCTGTCGAAGCTGTTCACGGGTTACCGTGTCGGCACCGACCGCGTCGCTCGCGCCAGCCGATCCCATGGCTCCCATCGTGGCGCCCGGAAACGCATAGGAGAGCGTCTGGTTGTCGAAACTGTTCATTGCCATCACACACGACCCGAACCCGTACGCCTTGCGCATCGTGACCTGGATCTTGACCGTCGAGGCACGGGTCTGAGCAGTGAACATCCGAGCACCTGCCCGCAGGATCCCAGCCCGTTCAGAAGCGGTTCCCGCCAAAACCCCCGGATTGTCAGTCAGAAACACCAACGGCAGGTGGAAACTGTCGCAGACCTCGATGAAATGAGCCGCCTTGTCCGCTGCGTCGACATCGATCGACCCGGCGATGACCGACGGTTGATTCGCCACGACCCCCACCGCGCAACCACCGATACGAGCGAGAGCACAAACAATTGAAGACCCGAAATCTGGCTGGATCTGGAAGAACCCGCCCCCGTCGACCACCAGACTGACCGCTACCCGCATGTCGTAGGCCACCGAACCGTCACGGGGAACGATCTCGAGCATGTCATCCACACGCCTCGGGCCGAGATCGCCGGTATCGCACCAAGGCGGCTGCTCCCACGCCGATGAGCCGAAGAAGCCCAGGTAGGTGCGCACATCGGCAAGCAACGAAACATCGTCAGCCGCAACATTGTGAATCACACCACTGGCTATCGCCACCGCCGGGCCTCCCAGATCGGCCTTGGACACATCCTCACCCAGCGACGCTTTCACCACGGGTGGGCCGGCAGTGAAAATGGCAGCGTCGGCCGTCATGACCGACCAGTCACAAAGCGGTGCGGTGATGGCACCATGGCCGGCCGACGAACCCATCACCGCGCACACCATTGGAACGTAACCCGAGAGCTGCCCCTGGGCTTGAAGATCGCCGGGACCGCCGCCAGCGGGGTCACCGGGTTTCGGCGGCCGGTGGCCCGCACCTTCCAGCAACATCACCAACGGGATTCGTTCCCGGCGGGCGATGTCAGCTATCCGCCAGCGTTTGCGTGAAGCCGCCGCGCCGATCGAACCGCCCATGGTGGTGAAATCTTCAGCGCCAACCGCCACGGGGCGACCATCTATTCTTCCCACACCAGCGACCAGAGCATCAGCCGGAGACGACCCACCTGCCAAAGTACCGATCTCAGTAAACGAGCCGTCGTCAAGCAGTGCCGCCACCCGGCCGCGGGCATCGAGGCGCCCAGACGCCGCGCGAGCGGCCAACTTCTCGGCACCACCCATCGCGAATGCACCTTCGCGGCGTTGGTGCAGGTCGTCGAGGGTTTCACCCCAATCATGGCCTTCGCCCATCGCAAATGACCCTAGCAACTCCGGTCCTGCACCTGTTCTGACCCGCCGACACCACATCGACTCAAGTACCTGGACGGTCCAACACGCGCCTTCCCCGCGCTCGGCGAGGACCCATCTACGCATGGAAGACAGAACTAGTGAAAGTGTGCGAAAGAGAATACTACACAGTCACACAGAACCGAGCACACTGGCATGTGAGTGAAGAAGTTTGCAAGGTGATCGAAATCGCCGCCGTGTCGGGTGGCGCTGGGGCAGGCGGTGCCCTAGGCGGACTCGCGTCCTCGCCAAGTGGTCCCGGATTAGTAGCAGGTGCCGCTGGTGGGGCCGCCGCTGGTGGTGTCGGCGGTTATGTCGCCAGCAAGGTCGTTTGTAGCTTTGTGCCAAAGATCGTCTGGCTAGACTGGATCTAGAGTTGGATGATTCTGAAACAGAATGATGGAGACATGATTGTGACTATTACCACCCTCCCAAAATACGCATATTTCGTCATAGGATTAACAGTGTTGGTGACCCTGGCAGTGGTTCAGACAGCTCCGACCGCTTTCATCGCCGTGTACGGATCGGCGGGTTTTGTGATTCTTGCTGCCGCAGTGCTACTCAGTCGTAGAGCCAAGCAACGGCCTAGCGCTGACCCCGCGCCGGATCCTCAACCCAGACACAACCAACTCGAGACCCGCAAGGACCGCATTGCGCAGATCACGCGGATCGATCAACTCGTCGAACCCCAGACCCGACGCTGAACGAACGAAGCGGACGGACGACCAACGCCCCCGGAGCGCAAGAACGGGAGCGGGAGACAGAGCCTTTCTCAACGCACTGTCGGGAACTCGGCTCTGAGCAGCGCACTATGGGTGCCGACCGGTTTCGCTGCCGCAGGCAGCGGTCTGTGTCTGGGCGGCTGAACCTGCAAGCTCTCGTCTCCAAGGTCCACCAACCACCGATTGCCGTCATTGTGCAGACCCGTTGCTTCTGATTCTGGCGTTGCACCGGCACTGGCCCAGGCGGCGGCTCGCGCTAGCGGCACCTCCGCAACGGCTGCCTGCTCTGCCGCCAACAGCCGCGCCCCCAACGCGGCTGCGACCAGACCGGCGATCGGGTCAGCCACAGCGTCAGCGACGAAGTTGGGAGGATCGCCAGCGAGCCAGAGACCACCGGCCACCGCCGTGTCGTCCCCGAATCCAACCCGCAACGCCGCATCGCCACAGCGGCCGTACGCAGTGATCGACAACCAACTAACACCAGCGTCGGCGAGTTCTGCGGGGTTGATTCCCAACTGGTCCATGACCCGGGGCCGGGACCCTTCCAACACCAGATCAGCGGCACTGAGCAAGTGGCGCAGAAACGCCCGGTCGTCGGTGTTCGAGAAGTCGACTTCGACGCACTCCTTGGCGTGGTTGAGCAGGTTGAAGAACTCCGGGGTTCCTCTGCGCGCCCCGTCGGGACGGCCGGCACCCTCTACTTTGACGACCCGGGCGCCGGCGTCAGCGAGCAGTCCGCCTGCCAGGGGGCCGGCCCACAAGGAGGTGAGGTCCACCACCAGAGGCTGTTCAACCAACCTGCGCCTGCCGCCACGATGCAGTTCCTGACCAGGAGAGAGGACAGGCTGGGCACAACTCGCCGGAACCGCGGCCGCAGTCCCCAGCAGCGTCGCCGTCTCAATGATCTCGGCACCGGTGAGCGAAGCGATGCCATCAGCGATCGCCGGCCAGTCATCGGCGTCCAACGATCGACCGACAAGAGCGGGCAGCGACTCGACGTCTGATGGCCGGGGAAGGTTGAGAACGATCCAACCATCAGCCGTTCGAACGAAACGAGCCGACCCGCCCACCGACGTGTCTCCATTGCGGCCCATTCCGCTCAAAGCGGCGCGTTCACCCAACAGTGCGGGTCCGTTGACCACCACCGTTGTGCCCCAGCGAGCAGTTTGCCGTGCAAGATCATCAGCTGCTGCGACCATGGCTGATGCCACCCTGGCCGGGCCAGTCGACGGCGGACCGCAACGTTGGCCTGTCAACGACATCGCTCCACTCGACGCCCACGCCACGAGATCGCGCTCGGATGCGCTCAAAGACCGCGGATTGACCATCAATCCGACCACAGGCAGCTGACGGGCCGGAGATGCAAGCGGTCTCCGACTTTGCCGTGCTGGTTGCCTGTGTGTAGCAGGACGCCGGCTAGGAATGCGCCGGGAGCGACGTGGTCCAGCTTGTCTCGCATCCAAGCAAGGTGCTCGAGCTGGGCAGGGTTGGGGGAACGGGTCGCCTTGATCTCCACCGAGACCACCTCGCCACGGGGAGTCTCGAGGATGAGGTCCACCTCGTGGCCCCGGTTGTCGCGGTAATGGGAGAGCATTATCTCGCGGCCTGATGCGGAGATCTGGCGGGCGATCTCGTTCACTGCGAAGGTCTCGAGGAGCGGTCCGGTTGAGGGGGCTGTCGACGGGCTGAGCGCATCGGCGTCCACTCCTAGGAGACTGGCGGCCAGCCCGCTGTCCGTTAGGTGGAACTTTGGTCGGCGCATCGGGCGAGCGGGCAAGTTGCGAGTCCAGCCCGGAAGTTCATGAACTAGGAACACCGTCTGAAGCCATTCGAAATAGGCGGTGATCACCGGTCGACTGACCTCCAGCCTTCTGGCCGCGTCCGACAGGTTGACATGACTGCTGGTAAGTCCCGCAGTCCATCGAAGCAGCAGCGGCAGTGCCGCAACTCTGCGCATATCGACCAGCGATGCAATGTCGCGTTGGGTCACTGTCTCGACGTAGCTGCGAAACCATCGCCGTCTGCGACTTGGCGCGAGGTTCACGATCTCGGGGTAACCGCCCCGGCAGATGAGTTCGAGGTACTCGTCTCGGGCCATGGGAACCGCAGGAGGCGTGCGGTGTGTTCCTTTGAACCAGCTGTCGATCTCGGTTGGGAGAGTGTCGGCAAGTTCGACCTCAGACAGCGGCCATAGGCGAAATATCTGAACTCGTCCCGCCAAGGATTCGCTGATCGTAGGAACGGTCAGGAAGTTGGTGGATCCTGTGAGCAGAAAGCGTCCGGGGGTTGGCTCAGCGTCCACTAACTGCTTCACCGCGCGTATGAGTTCATCGCCGCCGAGCTGGATTTCGTCCACGGCGAGGGGATGACGCTGATTGGTCAGAAAGCTCAGAGGGTCGGCTCTGGCCAGTTGCAACTGCCCCGGGTCGTCGAGGGACACGTATGTTCCGCCTCGCTGGTCGACGATCGCTTGGGCCAAAGTCGTCTTGCCGCATTGCCGCGCCCCGTGAAGCATGACTACTCGGGACCATTCCAAGGCTTCCTCTATCTGGGTCTGGATGTGGCGCCCGACGAAGTCCATGACTTGACACTAGCTTCTACTTGACAGACTGTCAGGCTGTTACTTTACAAACTGTATGGATTCTGCTTTACAAACTGTACGTGATGAGCTTGGCAAACTGTCGGGTCTCCGTCGTGCAATCATGGTGCGCCGGGGTGTCGATAGTTGCTAATCAGTGGTCGGCACGGTAACCCGTCATGCCGTCGCCATGCCTTCCGTCCGTGCCGAAACACGAAGGCCGCTTTGGTCTGTTGCGGACTTCGCGGCACAATAAGAGCACCAACCGACGCCCTAGGAGTTACAGACGATGGTCGAACTAAAGCCCGGTGCCCGCTTCCAGTCCACGGTCTGCACCACGCAGGTAATCGTTGTGAAAGGCGACGGTGACGTCGAGTTGACCTGTGGTGGCGCCGCCATGGTCGCCGTTGGAACCGTCGAGATCAGTGGAGAGCCCACCGCCGGCGCAGCAGAAGGCACCCTGATCGGCAAGCGGTACACCAACGCTGAAGCAACCATAGAATTGCTGGCCACCAAAGGCGGCGCAGGTTCCATTGCTGTGGCCGGCACCGCGTTGAGCGTTGCCGAAGCCAAGACTCTGCCTGCTTCAGACTGATCCTGGCGAACCCTGCCATGAATCTGATGATGCTCGCAGAGATGGCGGCGGAAGGGCTGGGCGACCGGGTCGCAGTCGGCTCTCTGCGAGACGGCCTCACCTACAACCAGCTCCATTACCAAGCTCGAAAGGCCGCAGCCCGGTTCCGAGCAACCGGTACCGAAAGGGTGGTGTTGTGTGACGAGTCGAGCCCGGCGGTACCTGTCTGCATCTTCGGCGCTGCCGCGGCGGGCATGCCGTATGTACCACTCAACTATCGGCTGCCCGACGACGATCTCCGCGTTCTGGCGCAACGCAACGCACCATGCGTGGTGATCTCCGATGACACGAACGCGAATCGGCTCGGTTCAGTCGATGGCATAGAAATATGGACTCGCCAGGAATTTCTCGACGACCTCAACCGTGACTCGCAGTTGTCTGAGGTGCCTTCGTGGTCGATAGACCCTGAAGAGATCGCCGTGCTGTTGTACACGAGCGGTACGACTGGATCCCCGAAGTCGGCTGTCTTGCGTCACAAACATCTAGTTTCCTACATCTTTGGTTCGGTCGAGTTCATGGGGGCGAGCCGAGACGAAGCGACCATCGTAAGTGTGCCCCCGTACCATGTGGCAGGGGTGGCTGCCATGCTGTCGTCGGTGTACGCAGGACGCCGAATCGTGCAACTTCCCAGATTTGATCCCGACGAATGGATCGACACCGTCGAACGCGAACAGGTCACCCATGCCATGGTCGTCCCTACCATGCTGGCCCGTATCGTCGACGCGCTCGATGCGCGGAGCGCAGAACCCATGCTCGGAGTCCGCTCTTTGTCCTACGGCGGAGGACGAATGCCGCTGCCGGTGATCACACGGGCACTCGAGTTGTTTCCCGTCACTTCATTCGTGAACGCCTACGGTCTGACCGAGACCTCCTCGACCGTAGCGGTACTGGGGCCTGACGACCATAGGTTGGCCCAATACAGTGAAGAACCCGCCGAGCAGCGGCGCCTCGCCTCGACCGGTCGTCCGCTGCCCGGTGTGGAACTGTCGATCCGCGACGAGGCAGGCGAAGAAGTCCCTGTGGGTGAATCCGGCGAGATCTTCGTGCGCGGTGACCAGGTGTCGGGAGAGTACCTTGAAGCCGCTTCACCGCTCGTCGACGGCTGGTTTCCAACGCGCGACGGAGGCTTCGTCGACGAGGCCGGCTACCTGTTCGTTCAAGGACGCAACGACGACTTGATCATCCGCGGTGGTGAGAACATGTCGCCCGGAGAGATAGAGGACGCGCTGCTCACCCACCCGGCGCTCAAGGAGGCCGCCGCGATCGGCGTCGCCGATGAACAATGGGGTGAGAAGGTGGTGGCCGTCATCGTGCTCGCCGACGATGCGACCGCCCCCGGCGCTGGAGTCAACGAGAGCGAGATCCAAGAACTGGTGCGCAGACGGTTGAGGTCGAGTCGGGTTCCCGCCCATGTGGTCGTGGTCGACGAACTTCCATACAACGACACCGGAAAACTCCTGCGCAGAGTGTTGCGCTCCCAGCACAGCCATCTGGGCGACCCGGACGGCTGAGGTCTGGTCATGCAAGCGCTGCGGTGGTCATGGCGCCAAGCGCAGACCGCGGTGGCGTCACCAGACATCGACCGCACGGTCGGTGCCGCGGTCGGTGTGCCGGTGGTTGCAGTCGAACTCGGAGACCACCGAGGAACCGAGATCGCCGAACGCCTGGCCGCGTTGCCCGTCGTGTCTATAGGGGTGGGCAACAGCGCCGATGCGGCCTGGGACGTCCGCACCCAAGACCCAGACCCGATCATCGCGGGCGTGCTCGCGGCACCCATGGCCGCGGTGACTGCCGCGCAAGTTCTACGGGGCTCAGCAGACCGCACCGCCGACGAGGCACTGCTGGTCGAATCGCTCGCCTACGCGACTCTGCAGTCAGGAGGCGAGTTCGCTTCCTGGCTGGCATCCCAGGGGCGCCGTGTCCGCAACGACGACGACCCGCGGGTACGGACCTGCGAGCATGACGACCACATCGAGGTGATCCTCGACCGGCCCCGGTTGCGCAACATGATCGATGCCCGCATGCGTGACGAGTTGATCGACGCTTTCTCCGCCCTGGCCCTCGGCGCGCCGCTGCCGATCCGCCTGCTGGGTGCGGGGCCCGCGTTCTGTGCCGGCGGCGATCTTGCTGAGTTCGGCACGGTGGCCGATCCGTCGACCGCGCATCTGCTGCGCTCCACAGCCAGCATCGCGCCGCATCTGCATCGCATCGCGGAGCGGGTCACAGCCCGAGTACACGGACCGTGCGTCGGTGCGGGCGTGGAGATGATGGCTTTCTGTGGTCGGGTCGTGGCACACCCCGACGCCTGGTTCCGGCTACCGGAGACCCGTATGGGGCTGATGCCCGGAGTGGGCGGGACCGTCAGTGTTCCGGCTCGAATCGGGCGGCAGCGCACCCTGGCATGGCTGCTTCAAGACACCACGATCGACGCGAGCACCGCCCTCAAATGGGGTCTGATCGATTCGATCCAGGAGCCCGGTGACGACTCTGGTGTCAGCCGGCTGGAACCAACGGACTAGCGGCGGCTGAAGCTCTCGCCGATGCTGGAGCCTTCGAACCCGCTCGGGGCCATTCCCGATGTTGCGTAGAGGTACAACGCTGCCTGGAACACTGCGTTCAGTGCCGTCATCACCACAACCACCACCGCGATCCAGACCACGCCGATGGCGATACCCACGATGAGTCCGACCCCACCGAGCGAACCGAACACGGCAATCAATAGAAGCGCCGGCAGCATCGCCACAAAACCGAGGAGCCCGAACCCGACTCGGGCTGCCAGGTTCTCTCCCCAGGTCGACTTGAGCAACGAACCCGAGGTCTTCAACCCGTCGATAGCTCCTTTGTCGTCGATCACGATCGCCGGGACGACCAAGAAGGTCGCAACCTCCCAGGCCAGACCGACCATGTTGATCACGAACTGACCGAGCCAACCGGCCCTGTCGCGCAATGCACGCAGGATCATCCCGACTGTGGCGGTCAGGATCGCCCAGGGAACCAAGCCGGGGATCCGGCTGAACGCTTTGCGGATCGCCGAACCGACCGTCGGATCACCGCCTGCGAGCCGCTCATGAGCCCCGGCGACCAGAGCTCCGTTGAAGAACACGCTGATCACGCTCAGACCCAGGGCAGCGACGATCCCTACTACCACCAACGCCGGGCTCGCTGAAGCCTCTTCAGCGCCTCCCGATTCGGTGCTGGCCGTCGCCACCGCAATGAACACGAGCGGAATCAACAGCGCTGCGGAGACGAGAAAGGACAAGACCGGAATCACCAGCAGTTCCCGGTCCTTCTTCAGCACTCCCCACGAGAGCTTCGCCAACTCCAACGTATTGCGAATCCTGCCCATCACCACTCCTTGTCTCGGCCTGTCAGTCAACTCCAAGCATAGCGACCCCGAGCGACACTGAACCCTAACCTTGTTGCTCAGCGGGGCTCACGGGGCAGCCCGAGCACACGTTCGCCGATCACGTTGCGCTGAATCTGGTTCGAGCCGCCATAAATCGTGTGCGCACGGCTGTAGAGGAAGGTGCGCTGCTCACGGTCGATCTCATAATCGGGAAGCTCATGACCGCCGAAACTCGGATGACCGTTGTGCGCGTCGGACGACCCGACCATGGCACTCGCCCCACGGACCAGCATCGCCAACTCGCCCATACGACGGTGCCACGACGCCCAAAAAAGCTTGCCGATCGACATTTCGGGGCCCGGCGCCCCGCCGCTCGTCATAGCGGTGAGCATGCGCAACTGGTTGAGACGCAGAATCTCCAACTCGACGAAGCTGCGGGTCAGTTCCTGACGCACAACCGGGTCAGCCGACCGTCCATTGTCCTTGGCCAGAGCAACAAGATCATCGAACTCCTGGCGGTAGCTGACCTGTTGTCCCAGCGTTGAGGCACCCCTCTCGAAGCCCAGGGTCCCCATCGCCACCCTCCAGCCGTTGCCGGCGCCGCCCACAACCAGAGACTCCTCGGTGTGGGCGTCGGAGAAGAACGTCTCGTTGAACTCCGAACCGCCGGTGATCTGCACGATCGGTCGGATCTCGATACCGGGCTGGTCCATCGGCACCAACAGGCAGCTCAGCCCCGCATGGCGCTGTGAACCCGCTTTGGTGCGGGCCACCAAGAAGATCCACTGGGCGTACTGCGCCAGCGAGGTCCAGACTTTCTGACCGTTGATGACCCAACGCCCGTCGACAAGCTCAGCCCGGGTCTTGACGTTGGCCAGATCAGAACCCGCATCCGGCTCCGAATACCCCTGGCACCAGTAATCCTGCGCCGAGAGGATGCGGGGCACGAAACGGCGCTGCTGAGACTCGCTGCCGAACGCCATCAAAGTCGGACCCAACAGAGTCAAGCCCATGTTGGGCAGACGCCCGGGCGCGCGCGACTCGATACAAGTCCGATGGAAAACCACCTGCTCGGCCAGCGAACAGCCGCGCCCGCCGATCCAGGCAGGGAAGTCGATCCCCAACCAACCGCCTGACGCCAACTCCTTCTCCCAGGCCCACTGAACCTCAACAGGGACATCCTCCTGGCCGGTCCAACCCCGGCCCCGGTATGCAGCGAACTCGCCCACACAGTGTTCCTCGATCCAGGTGCGAACCTCCTCTTCGAAGGCACAGAGTCCAGGATCGTTCCAAGCATCCACGACCCGCAAGCGTACCCATGCCCTGCGCCTTCCCCGAATTCGGGTCCGGCTCCGAATCGTCGCCTCTCAGAACGTGCGCGGATTGACCATCGCGGGTGCGCCGAGACCTGTTGTCTCCCGCTCTTGTTCGCTGCGCTCACGGGGCCGCTCGGGCCACAGCCTCGTACCGTATGGGCCGCGTTGTCTCACCTGTTCGCTCGGCCTCTTATCCTGTAGTGGCCGATTGTTAGGAGACCAGCGATTGTCAGGAGATCAGACGGGCGAGTATGAGCGGCTCCGTGTGTTGTGGCCAGACCACCTCGGACTCGCCAGGGGCAAGTACCTGCCCAGAGATGTTGCCGACCGGGGCACCGGGCACTGCGCTTCGGTGTTCGGGTTGGGTTATGACCGCAGCGTGATACCCGCGCCAGGGTCGTTCATGCTCGAAGGGCTCAAAGACGTTCAAGCGCGGTTCGATCCACAGACCCTCAGACCGGGCTGGGAGGACGACCGGACCGGGGTCGCCGTCGGCCACCTCGACTTCGAAGGCGGACCCTTCACCTACGCGGCGCGCCACGCGCTGCAGAAGGCCATCGCCGACTGGCAACAGTTGGGATACAACCCCCGTATCGGGTTCGAACTCGAAGCCTATGTGCTCGAACCCGACGAGACCGGAGGCTTGAGACTGAAGGCCGCGCCGCGGTCCTTCGTCTACGGAACCGGCGTCACCGCGGACCCCGCAGGCATCATCGATGAGATCATGGCGGTCTCGGCCGCCTGCGGTCTGAAACTCGAGTCGGTCAACGCCGAATTCGACGAGTCCCAGTTCGAGTTGACCCTGCGGCACGACGAGGCCCTCAGAGCTGCAGACGACGCCTTCCTGTTTCGGGTGATGGCACGCGAGACCGCTCTAAAATCCGGTCACGACCTCACTTTCCTGGGCAAGCCGTTCAACGGTCTGAGCGGTTCAGGCGTTCATGTGAACTTCTCTCTAGACGGTCCCGACGGCCAGAACACGCTTGTCGACGACGATGCTGTCGACGGTCTGTCGGCGCTGGCGAAGGGCGCGCTGGCCGGGTTGTGCGCACACCACAGGGCGATGACCGCACTGTGCGCGCCGACTGTCAACGCCTACCGGCGCCTGCGTCCCGGTGAGTTCGCCGGATACTGGGCCAACTGGGGTTACGAGCATCGTTTCGCGGCCAACCGGGTTCCCGACGTCCGCGGGCCTGCCACCCGCATCGAGAGCCGCCTCGCGGACGGCAGCGCCAACGTCCATCTCGCCGCGGCGACTGTGCTGCAGGCTGCTCTGCTCGGTGTGACCGGGCAACTCGGATGCCCGGACCCGTTGACGACCGACGGTTTCGAGGAGATCAACACAGGCGTGTCGAGTGCCGACAACCTTCACGATGCACTCACCGACCTGGCCGACGACCCCGCGCTGATGAACGCCGTCGGCGCCGATCTCTGCGCCAACTTCCTCTTCATCAAGCACGCGGAATGGGATCGCTACACCTCTGCGGGCGGCAGCGGCGAACCGTCAGACGAACCGACGGACTGGGAGATCGCCCAATACCTCAACTACCACTAGCGGCTGCGAAGTCCCGGTGACAGCTCACCGTCGACGACCACAGCATCGCCGTCCAAGGTGACGGTGCATGACCTCATCGGCAGGTCGAAATGGCCTCGGCAGAATCTGCCTGCCACTTCATTGGCGCCGGTCGAGTAGAGGAAGTTGCCGGCGAAAGCCCGCAGTTCCGTGCCGTTGAAATCGGCTTTGTCCCACATCGCCATGGCATCCCAGCGGGCCGCCTCGTTCATTCCCCAGCCAACATGGCTCACCGCGTACGCCTCCGGTTCGTCGAACGACGACAGGTACGAGCGGAACAGCTCGACGTCCACGCCAGAGCCCTCGATCTCGGTCACGTAGTCCTCGTGGACGGTCAATTCAATGGTGTCGCGCAGGTACTGCTTGAATGTCAGATTCACATCGCCGGGCGCCAGGACAACCCTGCCCTCGACGCTGTGAGCTGCGGGAAAAGCCAGCACCAACCCGCCGGGCCAGTGAGCTATCGAGCCGGGGTCGGCACACCAGCCGAACGAGCCGGCGGTGAACGCGCCGGCAAGTCGCACAGTCAAATCAGTGCCCGCCGCAGAGGTCACCCTCATCACCTCGGCCGCCTTGAGAAGCTCGACACCGGTGTTGACCCGCTGCGCCAGAGTCGGGTCGTGAGGCCAGCGTTCGACGTTCTCGGGATGCTCGTTGGAGATCATCAACACCCGGGCGCCGGCCGCGAGAACCTCCGCCAACTCCGGTGCATGCAGCAATCCCTCAACCGTGCAGTCCGCCACGAAATCAGCAGCGCTCAGCGCGGCGACAGCCGACCGGTTGTTCTGCAGAGCCTGCGAGGCCCCTGTAGAGCGGATCGGAACGGGACCCGGGTTGGGCGGTGTGGTCAACACCACGTCGACCACGGCTGCACCGAGCTGCTCGAGCGCCAAGCGGGCGGTCGAGGCGACCACCGGGTTGCTTGTGGTCTCGGCCAGTACCACCGCCACATCGCCCTGTTTAACTTCACAAGCCTTGAACTGTCGCGCGTAGCGCTCAACCCAGCGCCACTGCGTGTTCACGCTCCCTCCTCGGGGTACAGACCGCTCCGACCGAGACGCTCCAGGCAGACCTCCGCGCTCCATGGCAGCATCGCCGCGCCGCAACGGGCGTCACGGTAGAACTGCTCGAGCCGTGACGGGCGCAGCATCGAGCGGCCGCCGCAGACGCGGATCGCGGTCGAGGCCAGCTCGGGCGCGCCCTCCATCGTCGACACGACCGAACTCCAGGCCCGGCGCACCGCGGCGGGCGACGGATCGACACCGACTTCGCTCAGCACCCGGTAGCACAGCGACTGGGTCTGGTCGTATTTCAAGTTCATCGCCGCCCAACCCTGCTGCTTCAACGGATGGTCACGCCGCGCGGTCGAGCCGCCGTCGCCTATCAGGTACTCGGCGGTCGTGTCGATGATCGCACGCATCAAACCGAGGTAGGCGAACGACAGGGTCATGTAGAAGTACGGCCAGCGGCGCGCTGCCTGATCAAACATTCCGGGCGGGATCCACTCATGCTCCAGTGGAACAAAGACGTCGTCGAGCACCAGAGTCCTGGAGTCGGTCGCCCGCATCCCGAGCGGATCCCAGTCGCCCTCGAGTACCACCCCGTCGGCGTCGGCGGGCACACCCAAGAAGCGCACCCGGGGGTCGCCCTCGACCATGCACACGATGTTGTGGACATCAGCCGCGCCGCTCAACGACGCGAATATCTTTCGACCCTTGACTCTGCAACCACCGTCGACGGGCACCGCGCGCGTGGCGAAACCTTCAGTAGCTCCCGTGGCGATCCCTTCGGAGAACGGCTGACTGTGAATCTTGCCGTCCACCACGATTCCTCGGCGCAGCATCGTGCGGCGCTCCACGAGCGCGGCACGTTCCTCGGTGGTCAGGTCCATGTCATCGCCTATCTGACCGACCAGCAGAGTCGTGGCGACATGCATATTGAACGTCAGAGCGGTGGCCGCACAATGACGCCCGAGCTCCTCGGCCGCCAGCGCATAGCCGACGAAGTCGCCGCCCAACCCACCCTCGGCGGTGGGGATGCAGATGCCGAGCAGGCCCGCGGCTCGCAGATCAGCCCAGTTCTCGAAAGGGAACCGCGCCTCGCGGTCGTATTCGACGGATCGTTCGGCGAACACCGGCCCCAAGGCCGCGATCCGCTCGACAAGCTCGACACGCGCCCCGGTTCTGATGCCTGGATCATGGGTTCGCGCCGGCGCGGTCATGGGCGCACGGTACCGGAGTCACCGAGAAAACGCCTGACAGCAGCGTTGAACTCCTCGGGGGCCTCGCACGGGCTCAGATGACCGACCCCGCCGATCACCACGAGCTCAGCGCTGGGAATACGGTCGGCCAACAACCTGCTGTAAGGCAGCGGGGTCTCCTTGTCGAGTTCGCCGACGACCACCAGAGTCGGCGCCGAGATCGCACCGAGGCGGCCGCTCACATCATGGGTCACAAGACATTCGCAAGCTGCTCGCAGACCCGCCGACGTGATCCGGGAGAATGACGCCACGGCCGCCTCCAACGAGTCGCCGCCGAACTCCGGACCCGCTACCGAACACAGCACCTCCCGGGCGAAATCTGCCGGAGTCGACCCTGCCTCCAGGGGGGCGAGGCGAGCTTCGAGCCAGGCGTCGGGGTCGGTGCCGTCATCGCCGAACGCCGCGCTGGTGTCGGCCAGGATCAGACTCGCAACCCGGTCAGGATGCTCGAGCGCCAGATGCAGTGCCTGCTGGCCGCCGAACGACAGCCCGCAGACGTGCGCCCGCTGGACTTCGAGCACGTCGAGCAGACTCACAGCTGCATCCGCGATCACGGCGAAGGTCAGAGGCTCGACGGCGGATGACATCCCATAGCCCGGCATGTCCCAGGCCACGCAACGCCATCGATCCGACAGGTCTCCCAGTTGTGGGTCCCAACTGGTACGGGTCAGTCCCAGACCATGGAGGAACAGCAGCACCTCACCCCGGCCCGCTTCGCGCCAAGCCAACGGCACACGGTCTACATCAACCACCTCTAGATCACTCACCGGCATCGGTCTCGCACAGTACCGTCCCGCACCGAGTCCTGACAGCTAGCAGATCGAGAACTCGATCTTCATCCGGTGCTCGTAGAGGGCTCCGGGGTTGAGACGCGCTGACGGGAAATGCGGCTGGTTCGGCGAGTCCGGGAAGTGTTGCGTCTCAAAGCAGCAGCCCGCGAAAGGGCCGCAATGTCACCATCGGCGAGCACAACATCGGCGAGGTTGCCGTTCCGGTCCGGCACCCAGAGCTCCAACAGACGCGCCCCGTAGTCGCAGAACACGGCCTTCATCGCCCCGCTTGTCAGCGTCGCCCTGTGCGCGACTTCGCCGTCGACATCTCCGAATGGTTCAACTTCGATACGCATGGTTCGCTCCGTTGCCGGTGCTCGATCCGACAGGTCTACGCTTCAGGGGTGCTTACCAGGATCGCGCGTCGGGTGGCTGTGGACTTCACCGACACTACGGCATACCGAACGCAGCAGGGGTGGGGGATCACCTATGGCGAACTCGACCAGGCCGCCGACGAAGCCGCGGCCGGACTCGCAACCCGCGGCATCGGTGAGCGCGACGCGGTGGCCCTGGTGCTCGAATCGACCATCGACTATGTGGTGCTGTTCTTGGCCCTCGCCCGCCTGGGTGCTGTCACCTCCGGCATCAACCCGAAGCTCACCGCCCGCGAGATCGACGCCTGCCTCGACGTCTTCGAGCCGGGACTGGTCATCGTCGGCGATCAACTGTCAGACACGGTCGACGTCGACCGTGTCGCCTGCGAAACGCTCACCCCCGGTTCGAGCGCCGAAACTGTCGCCGCGGAGTTCAGGATCGCCGGAGCGGACGCTCCCGACCCTCTCGCTGAAGACCCCGCCCGCCCGGTATGCGTGTGCTTCACGAGCGGTTCCACAGGTCTGCCGAAAGGCGCCTGGTACAGCAACCGGCAACTCGAGCGGATCGTCGAACTCGACACCGGCGGCGCCTGGGGCGGCGGCGGGCACGGCATCAGCTCCACCCAGTTCGCGCACGTCGGATTCATGACCAAACTGCCCTGGCTGCTGGCCAGCGGCAGGACCACCCACCTGCTCGACCGCTGGTCTGCGGGACCGGTGCTGAAGCTGATCTCGGAACATCACATGCCCGCAGTGACCGGCGTAGCGCCGCAGATCGCTCTCATGCTCGCCCACACCTCGAGCCGCGAACTCGACTTCTCCGCGGTGCAGGCCATCGTCGTCGGCGGTGCCGCCTCTCCCCCGGCGCTGGTGCGCGAGGCCAGAAGGAGGTTCGGCGCTCCCTACTCGATCCGCTATTCGTCTACCGAGAGCGGCGGGATCGGCCTCGGTACCGACCTCGACGCCGACGACGAGGAGGCGCTCAACACCATCGGCCGGGCCCGCCCCGGTGTCGAAGCAGCCATACGCACCGAGGCCGGGGAACCGGTTGCCGACGGGGAGATCGGCGAACTGTGGCTGCGTTCAGACTGCATCATGTCGGGCTATTGGAACGATCCACACGCAACCGCTGAGGCTCTCGTCGACGGCTGGCTGCGAACCGGCGACCTGGCCCGGGTGGATGCCGCCGGCTGCTACCGGCTGGCCGGGCGTCGCAAGGAGATGTTCATTCGCGGCGGTTACAACGTCTATCCGATGGAAGTCGAGTCGATCCTCGGCAACCACCCCGCAGTCGCCGAGATCGCGGTGGTCGGCCGACCCGACGAGGTGATGGGAGAGATCGGAGTGGCAGTGATAGTCGTGGCCGACGGGCATGACCCGCCCACCCTGGCGAGCCTGCGAGACTTCGGCTCCGCCGACCTGGCTGCGTACAAGCTTCCAGAAGCCGTCAGGGTCACGACCCACCTGCCTCGCAACGCCACCGACAAAGTCGACCGGCGGGCACTCACCGAGTTCGAACGCCGGACCCACGACCCCGGCCCCTAGGGACCGCTGATTATGTCTCGAAACCTCGAAATCGTGGTGGCAAAACCCCAGGTCAGAAGCTTGCGTGTCGAGCGAAATCGGCATTACTCAGCAGTCTCCTAGGGACCGTTGGATGGGGACCGTTGCATAGAGACCGTTGGAACGTCGCCACAGGCTAGCGACGGGGGCGGTAGGAGCGCTGCATCTCCCGTTCGCGTTGGGCTTTCAGCTCCGCGACCAGTGCGACGTAACGATCGACTCGCTTGGCGTCGAGGTCACCGGCGGCCACAGCGGCCGAGATAGCGCAGCCAGGCTCGGACCGGTGGACACAGTCGTGGAAGCGGCAACCGGTCGCCAACTGCTCGAGATCGCCGAAAACGAGATCCAGGGCGTGCTCGGCCTCCCACAGCCCGACAGAGCGGATACCGGGCGTGTCGAGCACAAGACCCCCGTCTGCGGGCAGCAGCACGAGTTGCCGTGCGGTCGTGGTGTGCCGGCCCTTGCCGTCAACGTCGCGGACCGGGCCGACCTCCAGGCGTTCCTCCCCCACCAGAGCATTGACCAGCGCCGATTTGCCCACCCCACTGGCTCCGATCAATGCCAACGTGCGGCCGGCCCCGATGTGTCCGACGAGTTCGTCGAGCCCGTTCCCGTCCACGACGCTGGTGGCCACGACCGGGATGTCGAGGCATACGGAACGAACGATCGCCTCGCTCTCGTCGTCGGCCGCTGCGGCGTCGGCCTTGCTCAGGATCACCAGTGGTTCTGCACCGCTGTTGATCGCCACGACCAGCATGCGTTCGAGACGACCCGGCGGGAGTGGCCGATCGAGCCCGTGCACAACACCGACGACCTCAACGTTGGTGGACAGTATCTGCTCGAGGTCGCGTTGCGCGGGATCCCGTCGGCTGACACTGGTCGTGCGTTCGAGGATCGTGGCGACAACCGGGCCGAGCCCCTCCTGGTGGTCGATCTCCACCCAGTCTCCGGTCACCGGCGCCACTTCGCCCTGGGCACGGATCGAGTCTGAGAGCACTCGGACGATTCCCGCCTCGGTCACGACATCGCATTCGCCGCGGTCGACTCGGACGACGCGTCCCAACTCGGAAGTGCCGCTTCCTGCACCGTCGGGCGCTCGCGCATCAAGCCCCCAGGGGCCCAGTTCGTTCGTCAAGGTCCTCATATTCTCGCCGCGCACAGCGTCAACATCCACAGCGACCTGAATCTCGCGAGGAATCGAACGAAACTTCTGACCGGTTTATTGACCGATTCGACGACTGGAGAGGTTAGAAATAGACACAGGCAATCGCCGACGGAGGACCCCCGTGAACACATCGCAACACGACGACGGCAACAACGACACCGACAGCACAGCAGTCGATACCCCCGGAACCCGTCTTTTCCCCGCTGTGGACCATCCGTGGTGGCAGGGAGCGCTCGCAGGCGTAGCCGCGGGGGGAGTCGCCTTGATGTTCGGGCAGCTTGTGGAGGCCTTGAGCGACGACATCCCCGGACTCGTTCTCGGCATGGGCGAATGGGTCCTCGACATCACCCCAGGGTGGGCAGCCGAGGAGAGCATCGAGAATCTCGGGTCCACAGGAAAAGCATCTCTGTTGCCGGGAATCACCATCGTCGCCCTGCTGGCGGCCGCCGCTCTGGGCAACGCCTCGCTTCGCATCTCCCGCAGGATCGGGATTGGGGGGTTCACGGCATTCGGCCTGCTCGGTGGGTTCACCACGGCACGGAACCCGACCTCACCCGCCTTGGCGAGCTGGTTCTGGTCGTTGGTGGCAGCCGGTCTGGGTGCCGCCACACTCCTCTTCCTGCTGAGCCGCCTCAGGGGCAGCGCCGACGAACCGGCTGTTGCCGCGCCGCTCGCTGATCCCCTCGACCCGCCTGCGAGTCGTCGAGCGTTCCTGGGTTGGACCGCGGGTGCCGGTGCCGTGGCCGTCGGCGGATTCGCGCTCTCCAAAGGGATAACCCCGAAGTCTGCAGCAGAAACGGCTCGAGAGAACATCGTCTTGGCCAACATCTCCACGACGACGACCACCACGACCGCAGAAGCGACAACGACCACGGCGCCCGGATCAGAAGTGGCGGTGACGACCGAGGCGATCACCGACATCGACGGGATCAGTTCCTATATCACGCCGAACGATTCGTTCTACCGGATCGACACCGCCATTTCGCCGCCCCATGTCGACCCCAACGACTGGTCACTCGAGATCAAGGGCATGGTTGACAACCCCTACACCCTAACCTGGGACGAGCTGATCGCCATGCCGATGGATAAGCACAAGATCACCCTGTCGTGTGTGTCCAACCCGATCGGCGGACCTCTGGTCGGCAACGCCGAATGGCTCGGCGTTCCCATCGTCACGCTGATGGAGCGAGCCGGTGTGCAACCCGGCGCCGACCAGTTCGTCGGCAAGTCGATCGACGACTGGACCGCAGGATTCCCGACCGCTCGCCTCTACGACGGACGCACCGCTCTGCTGGCGATCGGCATGAACGGCGAACCGTTGCCGATCTCGCACGGCTTCCCCGCAAGGCTCATTGTGGCCGGCATCTACGGTTACGTCTCGGCGGTCAAATGGGTCACCGAGATCGAACTGACCCGTTGGGATGATTTCGACGGGTACTGGATCGACAAGGGCTGGTCGAAGCTGGGCCCGATGAAGACGACGTCGCGCATCGACGTGCCGCGCTCGGGTTCCTCGGTCCCAGCGGGCGAGGTGGTTCTGGCCGGCGTTGCATGGTCGCCGCCCAGAGGCATCCATGCAGTCGAAGTCTCTGTGGACGACGGCCCCTGGTCGCCCTGCGATCTGGCGATTCCCGGCAACGACGAGAACTGGGTCCAGTGGCGCACGGTTTGGAACGCCACTTCCGGGCGGCACCGGATCACCGTTCGGGCCATCGACGGCACAGACGAGACTCAACCCAGAGGACCCAAGTCCGCCGCTCCCGACGGTGCCGAGGGTTGGCATCAGGTGTCGGTCAACGTCATATAGTGTGCTGAAACTCGTGCCGAATAGTGGGAACAATCTGGGGGCCTACGTGATCGAAGAATCGGTAGAACAGGTGAAGAAACAGGTAGAGGTCCTCGACTGGGAGACCTACGGGCGTGCCGCTCGGGAACTGGCGGTCACCGTCGCCGAGGACGGCTATCGACCCGAGATGATCCTGGCCATCGCCCGTGGCGGCCTCTTCGTCGCCAGTTCTTTGGGGTACGCCCTCTCGATCAAGAACATCTACGTCATGAACTGCGAGTACTACACCGGTGTCGATCAGCGCCTGCCCGTCCCGGTCGTGCTGCCTCCCTACGTGGACCTCGTCGACATGGAGGAGGTCAAGGTGTTGATCGCCGACGATGTGGCCGACACCGGACACACGTTGAAGCTGGTCTACGACTTCTGCAAGGAGCGTGTCGCCGAAGTACGTACCGCGGTGCTCTACGAGAAGTCCCATTCGTTGGTCAAGTGCGACTATGTATGGAAGCGCACCGACCAGTGGATCAACTTCCCCTGGTCGACCGAGAAGCCGGTGGTGAGCCCCGAGGACGCCCGCCACCGTGTCCTCGACGCCTGAGCGCCTGGTATTCGGTGGGTACTCATTTGAGGAAGTGCGCACTCTCTCGGGAGGTCACCCCAACCGGCATCGAACACGCACTCGACACCCAACTCTGGGACACCAGCCACATAACCCCCGACAACACGAGCGCAGACCGCTGACGCCGCTACCGGATCAGACGCGGAGAACCAACGAGAATCATCGCCATGACCCACAAAGCTGATGTCAGAAACCAGGGTGGTGTCACACCCCTGTGGGATCGTGGAGGCATGACCGATCCCGCTGTTGATCCTGTCCTGTGTTCGCCCTACGACCCACCAGACCGGCATTGGCAGCTCGACGAGTTCGGCAGAGCCGACAGAACCCACCCACCGTACGTCCCTCCCAAGGCAACGACGTTGACTGCTGGATGATCGACACCGACCACGACGGCACAGCGTTCTTCCCCCGCCTCGTCTACCTCCCCGCACACAAACGCGGCGACACGAACATACGCAACCTCGTCAAAGCACTCGGCAGAGACCTCAACCCCGAAGCCGAAAAAACTCTGTGCGGGCTTGTATCGCAGCCGTTCCCCCCACCCGACGCCCCGAACACCGTCGTCGTCAAGATCATCACCAAATCAGGCGCGGAGATGACCGCAGTAGTCGACCACAACTGACAAACGGAGACACAAAGATGCCGGTCGACCCCGCAGTTCTCACCCCTGTCGCACAACAAGCAGTGAACGACCATCCTGCCTTGTGGGGGAACGTCGAGTGGCTTCGCAAAACCTGCGTCGACCCCGACCCGAACGCCGACGATGAACTCCTCAGAGTGCTGCTTGCACTCGTCGAAGATGCTCTGCAAGGGGCGTTGCCCCTACTTGGATCACACGACTGGTCGCAGATCGCACCCTGTCTACAGGATGTCAAGGACTGCTATCCCGAAGGGCACGAGGGACTCTTGATGCGATTCGCACACTACAACGTGGTTGCTGACAGCGCTCCTGTCCTCGCGAAAGCCAACGTCAACCTCAATCCAGTCGCGAGGTCCCTCGCTGGTGCCATGCAAAAAAGTCGCGAAACGGTCAAAGACAAGGAGCGTTCAGTCGCTCAAGTCGCAGAGCAGAGCATCGAGTCGATCAACACGACCCGTGAGCGGGTCGATGCCGAGGCCGGGGGTATCGAGGAGGGGATGGATGAAACGCTGAGTCGGGTGACCGAGCAAGGAGACGAAACCAAAGCCGAGATGGAGTCGCTGCTAGAAGACCTCAAAGAGCGTTACGGATTCACTACCGGCGCTGTCTTAGGCGGTTCCCATGAGACCTCGGCCGAGTCAGAGACAGTCCTCATGAAACAACACGAACAAAATGCACGACGGGTCAGCGTCATCGCAGCCATATTGGCGGCGTTCATCGTCGTGTTGAGGCTCTTCGAGGTGGGTCCAAGCGGGATTGAGGGGCACCTGGCGACCGTTCCCTTCCTAGGCCCGGTCGCTGTTCTGCTTTACATCGCGAACGTCGAGAACCGAGCCGCCAGCGTCCACCGCCACAACGCATCCCGCTGGCTCGGGCTCTCGTTGCAGCTCAAGTCGCTAGGACCGTTCATCGACGATATCGCCCGCAAAACCCAGCAAGCACCCGACGAGCAACCACCAACCCCCGCTGGACAACAAGCATCTATGTGGACAGACAACCTCATCGAAGAGGTGCTCAAACGGATGTTCCAAGGCGATATCGGACCCTACACCCCACCGGCGCGACGCGCCCGCCGTCGAGACCGACCTGACACCTGACACTTCAAGCGTGAGTCTGTCGTCCAATTCCGCTGACAGTGCGGGTAGGCGAGCCCTTCTGACCCCTTCACACCGCCGCCGCCTATACCGTTGTCCTTGAGCTTCTTCCCATATTCGGTGCCGCATCCACCCGCGCAGCGGACCCCTCCGTGGTTATCGCAGCCAGGGATCTGAAATTGGACTCCAGCGGAGTTCCAAGCGGTCACGGCCAATTACGTATACAAAGGGGCCCGGCTTAGCCGCCCGTTGCAGGATTCGGTTGAAGTTGGCCTCAAGGCGGCGCACCATCTCGGGACCTGTGAGATTGGCATTGTTGTAGGCGAACACTCGCAGCGTGGATTCAGCCAGCACATCACGATGGTCGCGAACAAGGGAGGAGTCTTTGGTCAAAGCTACCCAGCCTTCCTGGTCTGCCCGAAGCATCCAGTCGGGATCAGCAATTCGCTGGTCAGCGCCTCCAGGATACACTTCGGCCATCGGCAGCGCCTCGAATCCTCTTGCACGAATCGCTTCGGCAATCAGACGGCGACCGAGGCCTCGATCCAAGAAGAAGACAGGTCGCGGCTGGTCAGGCTGCTGCCTGCGTCGGCCAGATGGCACCGAGGGCTTCCTCTATTTGGTCTACGGGGGTCCCAAAGTCGTCTGCAATGGACTCCAACGGCTCGCCGGCGCCGGCACGGGACGAAACGGCCGAGAGAGTTGCGCCCCCCTCAACAAAAACTGCATCTCCTCCAGCCACCTCTGGGATGACGCGAAGGAGAGGCCGTTCGGTCACCGGGAGAATGAGCTCAGTGGCCCATGTATCACCGAAAGTGATGCGCTCCAAATAACCGCCTATCACCTCATGGAACACCCGCTGACCGGTGTGTACCACGGTCAGTAGCCTGAGTTGCTTGTCTTGACTGCGGGTCGCGTAGTCGTACAAGACGCTGGCACCATCGCTGAACAACTGCCGCGACGCCAGAGCATGCTCTAGTTCACCGTCGTTTGCGAGAATCTCAAGCGCCTTGCGGATGCGCTGAAGGGGAAGACCCGTGTTGCGAAACGCCTGGATTACTACCGCTTCGACCAGCCCAACGAAGGGAATCGAGCGTCGATCACCGAAGCAGTTGTCGAACGCGGTGATGACTGGTCCCTGCTTCAGCTGCGTGTTGCTCAGCAGTGTCCTCTCATAGCCGTGAGACCATGTTCGCAGTGTGGACGGACTCATGCCCACTAGGCGCGCCGCTCCGGCAACGGTGTAGAGCCGCCGGGTAAATCGCTCGTCGTCGATAACGCCTCCCGGTCTCATGTGTCCAACCGTTTCGTCAACAACCATGGTAGCGGGAGCATCGTTGGCCGACCATGCCAATCTCCCCATAGCGAGTATGAAGCTCTTCTCCGCGCTTGAAGCCACCGGGCGCTCGACGACTGATCTCCCGAACTCAAGGGCCGGCCGGGTTAGTCGGTTCGTTTGGCGCGGCTCGGCGGGACGCGGGGGCCTTCGTTGGGCTGCTTCGGGTAGACGGGGGGCCAGGGGGCATCGTTGAGCCCTGCCGCCCAGTCTCTTGAGTGCCATGCCAGCAACGTGTCCAACGACTGGAGCTGATCGTTGATCGTCGCCCAGGGGTCGCCTCGCTGCTCGACGAGGGCCGGCACCGTGGCAATGGTCAACGATTCAGGGTCCACGGTGGTCACCTCGTCCCAGGTGATCGGCGTCGACACCTGCGCCCCGACCCGGGGGCGGACCTGGTAGGCCCCGAACACGGTCTTGTGCGGGGCGTTCTGGTTGAAGTCGAAGAAGACCCGGTCCCCTCTCAGCTCCTTCCACCACTCGCAGGTGATGAGCTTCGGGCATCGTCTCTGCATTTCTCGGGCGAGGGCGACCGCCGCGTATCGGACCGCGTAACCGTCCCAGCGGGGCATGAGCCGAATCCAGATGTGGAGGCCCTTGCTGCCTGACGTCTTGGGGTAGGCGACAATGCCGAGCTCGTCGAGCACTGCCTTGACTTCGAGGGCGGCCGCACGGACGTCGTCGAAGTCGGTGCCCGGGGAGGGGTCGAGGTCGATTCGCATCTCGTCTGCGTAGGCCGGGTCGGCTGCACGGTTGGGCCAGACATGGAAACCGAGGCAACCAATGTTGACACCCCACACGATGTGGGCAAGATCCACAGCGACCAGGGCGTTGGAAGTGGTGCCGTTGGGTGTACTCACAACGGTTGTCCGCAACCAGTCCGGCACACCCTTGGGCACCCGTTTCTGGAAGAACGACTTGCCGCCGGCACCGTTCGGGTAGCGTTCCATCAACAGCGGACGCCCGCCGACAGCACGCATGATCGGCTCCTTCAGTGCCGAGTAATACTCCGCGAGATCTAATTTCGTCTCGCCCCGCTCGCTGAAGAACACTTTGTCAGGGTTGGTCAAGCGAACCTCGACACCGTCAATGTCGAGCACTTTCGCAGCGCTGCCCATGGCGCACCAACGATTAGACGACCGGCTTGAAGATCATCAGGAACAACGACAGCAAGAACAACCCGGTGATGATCAGACTGCCGGTCTCGGCCTTCTTGGCGTTTTGTTCATCGCCGGCAGCGATCGCTTTCTCAACCGGGAAAACCATGACGTGAAGAACACCGTTCATGCCCAACCAGACAAGGATCGAAACCATCAACCAGGCATCGCTCAACTTGTACACCTCGTCGGATAGACCCGAAACTCCGAAACCGAGCAGTCCGCCGACGACCAAGGCGCTGCCGTAGATTCGCATCGAGCGCTTGGCGATGCCGGCGTAGAGCGATCTGCGGGCCGAATAGTCGCCGTTGTTGTCCCTGGCAAGGAAGGGATGGACGAACGTGGGCGACAACGCTACGAACATCGCCACCACGTGCAGGAACAGAATGAGGTTGTACCCATTGTCACCAACTGCTGCGAAGATCCCGGCTGTGAAGGTCATGGTCCGACTCTACCCCGAGGCTTCGGTACCGTAGTGATTTGCCTGCGAACTTAATCGGCTCGACGTAATCGGCTGCTGTAGACTCACGGAATGGCGCAATACCGCTCGCATACTTCGACCCAAGGACGCAACATGGCCGGAGCGCGGGCCCTGTGGCGTGCCACCGGCATGGGAGATGACGACTTCGAAAAGCCCATCATCGCGATATCGAACTCTTTCACCCAGTTCGTGCCGGGTCATGTCCATCTCAAAGACTTGGGGCAGTTGGTCGCACGCGAGATCGAGGAATCCGGCGGGGTGGCGAAAGAGTTCAACACGATCGCCGTCGACGACGGCATAGCCATGGGCCACGACGGCATGCTGTACAGCCTTCCGAGCCGTGACCTGATCGCCGATTCGATCGAGTACATGGTCAACGCGCACTGCGCGGACGCCCTGGTCTGCATCAGCAACTGCGACAAGATCACCCCCGGGATGCTGAACGCCGCGATGAGGCTCAACATTCCCACGATCTTCGTGAGCGGCGGGCCGATGGAGGCAGGGAAGACCAAGCTCGCAGGAGTCAGCGTAAAACTCGACCTGATCGACCCGATGATAAAGGCAGGAGACACTTCGGTCTCCGACGAGGACCTGCTGCAGATGGAACGTTCGGCCTGTCCGACATGCGGTTCATGCTCAGGCATGTTCACAGCAAACTCGATGAACTGCCTGACCGAGGCCCTCGGTCTGTCCCTTCCCGGCAACGGCACGGTGCTGGCCACCCACGCCGACCGCAGAGAGCTCTTCTTGGAGGCCGGCCGCCGAATCGTCGATCTGGCGAAGCGCCGCTACGACAAGGACGACGAGTCGGTGCTGCCGCGTTCGATCTGCAACAAGACGGCATTCGAGAACGCCATGACCCTCGACATAGCCATGGGCGGATCGACCAACACCGTCCTGCATATCCTCGCCGCCGCACAGGAGGGCGCAGTCGACTTCACGATGGCCGACATCGACAGGCTCAGCCGCCGGTCACCCAACATCTGCAAAGTGGCGCCGAGCACCGACGAATACCATGTTGAGGACGTACACCGCGCCGGCGGAATCATGGCGATCCTAGGTGAACTCGACCGAGGCGGACTCATCGACACGAGCCTGCCGACCGTTCACAGCGAAACACTCGCCGTCGCTCTAGATCAGTGGGATGTGATGCGCGACCCCTCCGCTGAGGTGATCGAGTTTTACCGTGCCGGTCCCGCCGGGATACCGACACAGGTGGCGTTCAGCCAAGCCGAGCGCTGGCCGACCCTCGACCTCGACCGCGAGGGTGGCTGCATCCGCACTGTGGCCGAACCCTACAGCCACGAGGGTGGACTCGCAGTGCTGTTCGGCAACATCGCCGAACGCGGCTGCATCGTGAAAACGGCCGGGGTAGACGAGTCGATCCTCACTTTCAGCGGCCCTGCGGTCGTGTTCGAAAGCCAAGACGCTGCTTGCGAGGGAATCCTTGACGAGTCGGTAATAAAGTCGGGCGATGTGGTTGTGGTCCGGTACGAAGGCCCGAAGGGCGGGCCGGGGATGCAGGAAATGCTCTATCCCACCTCCTACATCAAGAGCCGTGGCTTGGGTAAAGAATGCGCGCTGATCACCGACGGGCGTTTCTCGGGAGGCACTTCGGGTCTGTCGATCGGCCATGCTTCTCCCGAAGGTGCAGAAGGCGGCGCGATCGCCCTGATTGAACCGGGCGACATGATCGACATCGACATACCCAACCGCACCATTCACCTGCGGGTCGCCGACCACGAACTCACGGAGCGGCGTCATGCCATGGATGCCAGAGGCGCCCTCGCCTGGCGGCCACAGAACCGTCAGCGCACAGTATCGGCTGCGTTGCAGGCTTACGCAGCTTTGACCACTTCCGCTGACCGCGGCGCTGTGCGTGATGTCAGCCAAGTCACAAGCTGAGCAGACCGTCGCTCCGTGCCCGTTCCGTTGAACTGTCGATACGGGCCGAAGCGTAATAGCAAAGCGGACTAGCAAGTGGCACGTACCGTGATGGACCCCGTATCACCGGGGGGCGTCGACGATCGCAGCGAACGCTACGTCATCGGGTTCCTGGCGTTTCTCAGCATCATTCTGGCCTTCGGCGTCGACTCGGTGCTGCCGGCCTTTGACGAGATCAGGGAGCAGTTCGAGCTGAAGCCCGGATCAGGCGAAGTCTCGCTGGTGATCACCTGGTATCTGCTGGGGATGGCGGCCGGCCAGATGCTGTGGGGTCTGCTGTCGGACCGCTTCGGCAGACGTTCGATTCTGGTAGTGGGACTGGTACTGTACGGACTGGGCGCGCTCGGCGCGGGCCTCGCCCCGAACATGACCGGGTTGTTGACGATGAGGTTCGTGTGGGGGCTGGGGGCGGCGTCTCCGAGCGCCACAAGGTTGGCGATCGCCCGCGACCTCTATTCGGGGGAACAGATGGCCCGGGTGATCTCGTTCGTGATGGCGGTGTTCCTTTTGGGTCCGGCGGTGGCGCCCGCGGTCGGTGAGGGAATCCTGCTGATCGGCGACTGGCGCCTGGTCTCCTTCTCCGCGGTGCCGCTGGCAGCGCTCGCCGTGTTCTGGACCGTGCGGTTCGGCGAGACGCTGCCACGGTCGAGCCGCCGTCCCATCGATCTTGGCACCACCGGCCGCGGCGTACGCGCGGTGCTGGGAACACGAGTGACGATCGGTTACACACTGGCATCGATGTTCACGTTCGGGGCGTTCTTCGTCTACCTGGGGAGCAGTGCTCCCATCATCGACGAGATCTACGGCCTCGACGAGTACTTCGCGCTCATCTTCGGAGTTTCCGCCCTGTTCCTCGCCGCCGCAGTATGGACCAGCGAACGGTTCATCCGACGCTACGGCGCCGACGGCGTCTCGATGACGGCACTGCTTGGTCTAATGGTCGTCTCTGCCGTGTTCACCGTCTGGGCGGTAGCAAACGAGGGTGTCCCGTCGTTCTGGGTCTGGTACGCCGCCACAGTTCTGCTCGGCGCTTTCACCACGATCTTCACTCCGACTGCGAGCGCGATCGCCATGGAACCCATGCAGCGAATCGCCGGTGCGGCCTCGGGTATGTTCGGCGTCATCACAATCGGTGGGGGCTCGATTCTCGCCAACCTGATTGACCGGCAGATCGACGACACGGTCACACCCATGGCCGTCGGCAACATCGCCTACACCGCGGTCGCGATCGGTCTGGTTCTGTGGGCCCGCGGCGGTTCCCGCGCAGTCGTCAACCCCGAGGCTTAGGGTGCTCTGAGTGATTCGGCGATCAGTTCTACGGGGTGGCGGACGGTGAGGCCGGCGGCTTCGAGGTGCATGGAGCATCCGGGGTTGGCGCTCACCACCAGGTCGGCGCCTGATCGGTTGACGGCTTCGGTTTTGCGGGCGCGAACGTCGAGCGCCAACTGGCGGTGGACCAGAGAGTACGCGCCGCCGGCACCGCAGCACATTCCCTCGTCGTCGAGCTCCACCAACTCTTCGACGAACGGTTCAAGAACCCGGCGAACTGCCAGGTGTGCCCCCTGCACGTGACGCAGGTGACACGGGTCCTGAACTGCCACCCGCCCAACGATCTGTGACCCCGTAGCGGCCTCCGTCAACTCGTCAACACGGGCAGCGAGCCACTCGTGGATGTCGAAGACCCGGGCCGAGAAGGATCGAGCCTCGTCGCTGTCGAGCAGACGGCCGTAGTCCTTCAGGGCCGCTCCGCAACCAGCAGAGTTGACGAGGATCGCGTTGTCACCGTCGAGCGCTGAGATCACTCGGGCAGCCAGCTTGCGGGCGTCGTCGCCGAGGCCGGCGTGGGTGTGCAGCGCGCCGCAGCACGGGGCCCCGGAACCGGTTGGACGAACTGTCGTGCCGGTCGCCTCGATCACTTCTTGGGTCGCGGCGTGGACATCTCGCTGCCAGGCGTCCATCACGCACCCGGTGAACAACCACACGTCTTCACCTGAGGGCCGCAGCACCCGGCGACGGATCGGCAGACGCTCCGGGATGCCCAGGCGGCGCGACGGAACGAGCCGCAGCCGCTGCGCAACCGCGAGACCGCTCGAACCCAGACGCAGAAGCCTTGGGTGGGCCAAACCCCGCAAGCCCAGCTTCAGCCACCACGGCGCTCGGTGCTGGGTCTTCTCTACGAACTCCTTGGTGGCCTCCAGCAGATGTCCGAAAGGCACATCGCCGGGACAAGCGGTCTCGCAAGCTCGGCACTGGATGCACGAATCGAACGACTCGACGATTTCATCGGAGAGCGGGGCGATGCCTTCATCCACAACCCGCATGAGTGCAATGCGCCCCCGCGGCGAGTGGGTGTCGGCGCCGGTCACCCGATACGTCGGGCAGTGCGGAAGGCACAGTCCGCACGCCACGCAACTGTCGAGTTCAGCCTGGTCGACCCCCAGCAGTCCGAGAGAACCGGTCATGGGCGCTCCACGGAACGTCCCGGATTGAAGCGCCGGTCGGGGTCGAAAAGATCGCGCACCCGACTGTTCAGTGCCGCAACCCCGGCTGGGACCTGTGGCGGACTGGGATCGGGCCGTTCGCAATGGACCACACCGACACCGATCTCCGCCACGAATCGTCCGGTCTCGACACCAAGGCGGTACAGATCCTTGGGGCGACGCGACCAGCGAAATGGTGGCAGTTCCGGTGGCGGAGTCTCAGACGCATCCGGCAGTCGAGCGAGGTCGTCTTCAACATCGACCTGGTGCCCTGAGAGTCGAGCCCACACCGCAGATCCGTCCCACAGGACGGCCGTCGCCGTTCTTGCTGTGTTGAGAACGATCTGCGGCTCGATGTCGTCGAGTCTTGCCCACTGCTCGTGCTCGGGCTGCGGGCGGGTGCGCAAGATCGTGTCGCCGATGCATCCCAACGTGCCCAGAGAGCCGACCAGAATGCGGCACATGTCGAAACCGCTCACGTTCTTGACTGTGGGTCCGCCCGCGGTCACGAGCTGACCGTCGGCGGCGACGTAGTGCAACTGCAGAACAGCGTCGCGGATATGACCGTCCCCGAGCCTGGTGACCGGCGACCGCCCCACCGCTATCGCTCCGCCGACTGTCGAAGAACGCGACCCGAACGGCCCGGAACCGTCGGGCAGGCCAGAACCGTCGGGCAGGCCAGAACCGTCGGGCAGGCCAGAACCGTCGGACAAAGCTGTGCGCTGGCCATGTTCGGCGAGCGCGGCGTGGAGTTCGGCGACTGTCGTACCAGCGCGTACGCAGACAGTCATCTCGTCGGGTCGGTACTCCACGATGCCCGACGGTGCCCGTACTTCACGGACGTCGCCGTTCGGTGCGCCACCCACATCCCATTGGGTGCTCCCGCCGCGGACCACAACCGGATCTCGGGGACCGATCTCAGCGGCGAAGGCGAGCAGTGCCTCGTCATCGATCACCGGCGGGGCGATCATCCCCACACTCCGTCGGGCCTCGATGCGGACAACGAGGCGATGTCTGCACAGCTGTGGGCCGACGGCAGAACCTTGCCCGGGTTCAAGCGGCAGTGCGGGTCGAACGAACGACGCAACAGCGCCTGCTGCTCGAGGTCTGCGCCGGTGAACTGGAACTCCATGAAATCCCGCTTCTCGACACCGATGCCATGCTCACCGGAAAGGACTCCACCCACCGCCAGGGACACTTCGAGGATTTCTCGCCCGGCGGCGGCCACACGCTCGTTGGCACCGGGTTGGCGCGAGTCATAGGCCAGCAGCGGATGCAGGTTGCCGTCGCCGGCGTGAAAGACGTTGACCGCGACGAGGTCATAGCGATCGACGATTTCGTATACGGCCTCCAGCACCTCGACGAGCTTGGATCGAGGCACCACCGTGTCGTGGAGGTAGTAGTCGGGGGCGACCCGCGCTATCGCCCCGAACGCACTCTTCCGTCCCTTCCAGAGCAGCGCCCGCTCCTCTTCGTCAGCTGCTACCCGCACGTTCCCACGATGTTCGTGACCGATCTCGGTGACCTTCCTGGTGTCCGCCTCGACGCCTCGTGGCAGGCCGTCGACCTCAATCAGCAGCACCGCTGCCGCTTCGCGGGGGTAGCCGGCATGCACAAAATCCTCGACGGCAGCGACACAGCGCCGGTCCATCATCTCAACGGCAGCGGGAACCAGTCCCGATGCGATCACCGCACCCACGGTGGCCGCCGCATCAGCCACCGTGTCGAACGACAGCAACAGCGTCTTGATGCTCTCCGGGTCGGGCGTCAGGCGCACGGCGATCCTGGTGGCAATACCGAACATGCCCTCCGAGCCGACGAAGGCGCCGCGCAGGTCGTAACCGGAGGGTTCACCGTCGAGTCCACCGAGCACGACCGCTTCGCCGCTCGACAGGACCACCTCCACAGCCAGCACGTGTGCGCTCGTCACTCCGTAGGCAAGACAGTGGGGCCCGCCGGAATTGTTCGCAACGTTTCCGCCGATGGTGCATACCTGCTGCGATGACGGGTCGGGGGCGAAGTGCAGACCCAGCGGCGCCATCTGCCGGGACAGATCGAGGTTTACGACACCTGGCTGCACCCAGGCGACGCGATCCTCCACATCGACTTCGAGCACCCGGTTCATGCGCGTCGTGGAGACGACGATGGGATCGCCGAGGGGCACGGCCCCACCGCTCAGACCCGAGCCGGCTCCTCGGGGAAGGACCGCCCGGTCGTGGCTTGCGGCGACTCGCATGATCTGTTGGACATGCTCGGTGGAATCCGGAAAGCACACCGGCCCCGCGGCGCCGTCGGAGAACATCGAGGCGTCGGCGCCGGCAAGATGCCGAGCTGCCCCGTCAGCGCGAACCCGATCCTCGCCGAGCGCTCGGACCAGGTCAGCCACACACGGATCTGCGCGGTCGTGGCGCGCCCCGTCCTGCCGAGTTCTTCTACCGAGCCTCATTCGAGCATCTTTGCGTAAACACCCACACTCACAACCTAGCCAAGCGCGTAGCTGGAACTCGTCTCGCCGGCGATCTCAGGTCGAAGCCGCAACCCGCATGGCACGTTCGAGAATCTGCTGGTCGCCGAGGCGGTGGCGCAGTTGGTTCTCCAGGCCGGCTATCGGGTACAGGTTCTGGGGGGCGCGCGTGTCTTTGTGCGGTTCGCTGGCGAAGCGTTGCAGTGTCGCGGTTACTTCGTCTGCCCTGTTGATCGCTTCGGCTGCGGGCCCGGTGCCGACGAGTTCGCAACGGACGATGCCCGCGTGCGGACTGCTCCCGGGTCCCGGCAGACGCAGGTACCAGGACCAACGAGTGAAGCCTCTGCCGCTGATCAGGAACACCGGTGTCCGCTGGCCCTTCTGGAGTTGTTGCAGTATCGCCTGTTGAGGCTCCGGCAGATACTGGACGTGCTGTGTCTTGACGTATCCGACCCCGTTGGTGTTCGTGCGGCCTCGAAGCGGGCCGTCGAAGACGACCATGTCGGCATCGTCGTCGTTCCCGAACTGGGTCTCGAGGCGGGTCATCTGCTCGTGGATGCCGTTGTAGACATCGTTCGGCGTGTCGCCTGCGCACGGCACGAATTCATAGGTGCCGTGACTTGTGCGGATCGGCCCTGCGGCCTCGGACGGCGATGCATAGACCCCTCTCTTCACCTCAACGTCAACCACATGAGCTTCGCGCTGGTCGCACTTGACGGCACCCGCGGCCACTGAAGCGCACACCCCCGCATGCACCAGTTCCCCGTCACTGATCCAGATCCTGGCATCGATTCGCCGAACGCCGTCGACGAACAGGACGCTGTCGGGCAGTTCGGGCGACTGGGGCTGTTGAGGGGTCCAATCATCGGCATCGACTTCGATCCCGATGTTCACGTCTCCCGTCGATTCCTCCATCTGCTCGGGGTCGAGGCCGATCCCGTACTCCGGCGCCCAAGTCTCCACACTGAACTTCACGACGAACGCTCCTTGTTGAGGCGACTACGCCACCAACTCATCAGTTGGTCGGCATCGCAGACACGATAGGCGTCGCACATGAGCACACCCGCCTCCTGAAGGTGTTGTTTCCTCTCTTTCGACGAGGACTCGCCGCCGGCATCGTGGACCATCGCTGCGGCAGTGTCCCAGATGGCGGATTTCTCCGGCAGGGGAAGGCCGAGAACTTGAGAAGCGCTCAATTTGAGGGTGTCAATGCTCATCGCCGCGCCCATATACCGCGCCGCCGCCCATGCGGTGATCGGAGGTGACATCAGCGCCGCGGCAGCGTGCCACAAGCTGATCCCGTCGGTCGTGATGGTGATGACCGGCACTGACGGCAGCAACACACCCGCCTCGTCGACGACCACTTCAATGACGCGTGTCTGAGTCGCGAGCAACAGCTTCGGGACTAAACGGTTGGTCGCCCAGTCGCCGAGATCGCCTTCGGTCCGCAGCCGGTCGAGGTCTACAACCGGCGCGTTGTAGTCGGTCTTGTTGAACCTGGTGGGGCGCTTGCCCCAATGAAGTTCGGCAGGGTCTATGAGGCCGGTCGTGACCAGCGCTGCCGTGCTGATTCCGTCCGGAACTCGGCCGTGGGCCTCTTCAACGAATCCGACGAGTCCGTAGTACTGATCTCTGAAATCAGCGGTGGCACTGAGTACCGTGCCCATGGTCCGGCTCTCATCGAGGTCGACTCTGGGGATCCCGAAGCCGTCCGCGATCAGCGGTGCCCAAGTTTCCATGTGTGCGATTTCGTCTGTGTTGATTCGCAGTGGCGGGAGTGCGCTGAAGTCGGGACCGGTGAAACGGCGTAGTTCGGTTGTTGACGGGTTCTCGCCGTTGCGAAAGACCACTACACAGGTGCGTACCGAAGCGTCGAATACGCCTTCGCGCGCGACCCAGAGGGTTTCCAGCGTTCCCCGGTTCGTGAGGGACTGTCTCGCCCCTGCCGTGTCGGCGGATGCAAGGATGCTGGCCGGTTGCACTAGGCCGATCCGTCCGCTGTCCGGGCGCGCCAACTGCGATACGAGTTCCGCGAAGATCACCGCGGTGTCCGCATAGCCTTTGGCAACCCCCGGATATCGATGTTTGAGGAAAGCCGCGAGTTCTTGGGGCTGGGCGGTCGTGGTCCCCAGTTGGTTCAGGAACGGCGGATTGCCGATGATCACATCGAAGCCTCCGCACCAACCCGTTTCGGGGTTGGTTTTTTTACCCTGGAACACTTCGGGGAACTCAAGGTGCCAGTGGAACGCGCTGGGGTTGCCGGTGTCTGGCGGTTCTTGGCCACTCGCCATGAGGAGTTTCGGCGTGAGCCCGAGCAGCGAGTCACCGCAGCGAATCCGCTGGTCACCTGAACTGGACGTAAGCGCGAATTTGCAGAGCGCCACGGCGATGGGGTCGGTGTCGACGCCATATATGCAGTGCTGCACGACATCGCCTCGCGCTCGCAGGGTCTCCTCGGCTGACGGACTGGACTGCCCGCAGCGCAGGGTTGCGAGTGCAGAGCCGACACGGTCCGCTGCAGCGGTCAGAAAGTGACCCGATCCGCAGGCGGGATCGAGGATCTTGAGATCGAGCAGCGCGGATTCTGGTTCGTCGGCGGACAGCGCTTCGTTGATCGCCGGGTCGAGTGTCCAGTCGAGGATGCGCTCAACCAACTCTGTCGGCGTGTAGTAGCTGCCACTCGCTTTGCGGTCGTGCATCTCACCACGACCGAGCGCGACCTCCCATGTGTCCGTATTGATGCTGAGTCTCAGTTCCAGCAACGATTCATACGCCGCTTCAAGTTCCGCTGCATCAATTTCACTGCGAATCCGTCGCGCGGTCGTTTCGAATGAGTTGCCGACAGCCATCTCGCGCAACCGGGGGACATCGAGACCTTCGAAAAACAATCCGTACAGCAAGTGAAGCAATTCGCGATAGAGATCGTGCTCAGTCGTTTCTCCACTGTTGATCCGGTCACGCACTTCGGCACTGTCTGCTAACAGGGCACTCCCGAGGTCAACAACCGCGCTCTCAACCGCCCGAGTGCCCGCTCCCATGAGCACCGCTACTCAAACAGAACTTCAAGGTCAGACCTGTCGTACCCGAAGTGTTCAAGGAGTGACTCAGCCTGTCGGAACAGAGTCCATGTGTGGCCCTGAGAGTCAATGAAGTACCGCGATGACTTGACTCGATGAGGGGAGTCACAGTCGTCGGGATCAAGCGTTGCACAGGCTTCCCTCGCCCTCCCGATCGGTTCCAACAGGCTGCTGAACGCATCCGCGTGCCATTCGTAGAGGAGATCGACCACCTGAGCGTAGATTTCCTTACGGGTGGAGACCGGGTAACGCACCCCCCAGAGTCGAAATGCAACCGGCCTTCGCGATGACGCCCTGCTAGTCGCCCCAGTGGAAGCCGCTTGGGTTGCTTCGGCTGCTGACGACTCGTGTTCGCCGGCCATCGGAACAGGTTCGCCATACAACACCGCAATCACCTGGTTTTTGTCGGGCCTCAGGTTCAGTTGCTCATAGACCCTCGTAGCGATGAGCTCGACCAGTTCTTCATCCGGCTCGTCAAGCATGGTCTGCCAGATCTCAGGAATCTCCTCCTCAAGCCGAGCAGCCTCCAAACTCGCTTTCAGGACCAGCTTGGCTTTCGTCTCTGCCTGGCCGTTCACCAGCGTTTCTCTGTGCAGGAACGCGTTCAGGTCTTCGGTCAGGCGATCAACCGAATCGTGAACCAGGTCCAACACCGCGAATCGGCGCTCGGCCCATTCCACCTTCTCTCGCGGAAGGAACAGCCACCACTCCAGACCAGTGGTCAGAACGCAGATATCCACGCCCTCGTGAAAGGCATATCTCAACAACTGCTCTTCATGCTGACTCAAGTCGGCATTGGGCCGCTTTGCTTCGACCAGCGCTACCAACCGACCATCGCCTTTGAGTGCGATGTCTACTTTTCCGCCCGTACCACCAACACTGTGTTCCAAAAGGAACTCCGCACCGTCATCCGGATTCCAACCCAGATTCCGAAGGATCGGTGCGATCAACTGGAACTTCGCCGCCTCCTCGTGCGAGGGCACCGGGGCGGAACGGACTCTTTCCAAGCACTCTTCCAAAGACATCGGTGCCGACAATAGCACGCACCCCCGGGCTTCCCCTGTTCAGAAGGGTCGGTCAACTCGTTATGCCCGGTCCTCAAGAGACTTCAAGAAACCGGCGGTGCTCTCATAGAACGTCCCTCCTGGAGGGGGTTGTACCCGTCCAGCAGCCGCGTCAATCTCAGCAAGGGACACACCGTAGAACGCCTTGTCAGGATCAACCTCTTCCAAAGACATCGGGGCCGATCATAGCACGCACCCTGGTATTCAAGACCAGAGGGTGCATATCGGGGTGGCGGTGATGCGTTCCGACAGTTGATAGGTGTGGGGTCCCGTATGGAGGACCACGCCGGCGACGAAACGATCCCCGAGTTGGTCACGCATCCATACGAGGTGTGATGCGTCACTCTGTCCAGGTGCGTTAGTCGCCTTGATCTCTATACCTGCCACACCGTGCACCCCCACTTCGGCAACGATGTCCACTTCGTGACGTCCCTGCGCGGTGCGCAGGTGGTAGAGCTTGTGGCGTTGGGTCGCTACACCTGTCTCGGAACGCAGTTGAGCAGTGACGAAGCCGTCGAGGAGCCTCCCCAGCAGATCGCCGTTAGTCACCACTGTTCGCGCGTCGACGCCGACAGCGGCACCCCAGATACCGGTGTCGATCACATGCCGCTTAGGGGAACGGATCAGACGCTTCAGGCGGTTGCTGCTCCACGCCGGGAATTTCTCTACCGCCATGAGATTCACCAATAGCCGCTCGTAGACACCAGCGGTGTGCTTGTTTATTCCAGCGGCCTCATACAGTGTGTTGTCGTTGACCACTCCAGCGCTGTTCAGTGCATACGCGTGGAAGTAGCGCTCCAGCCGTTCGGGATCGCGGCCGGTTCCACTTGGAGCCATAGGAGCATCGTGGGTTACCAGTTGCTTGATGTAACCCTCCAACCACCTCCGCCTTGATCGCGACGACACTCCGAGTGCCGCGTCTGGAAACCCACCCGTTAACGCGACTTCGACGTAACCCAGCAAATCGGGTGGGTCAGGCGACGGAACTAAGTCATCACCGTCGACGAGCCTGTCGATCAGCGGTTTAGTGCAGGATCTGAGACGCTCAGAAACAGTGAGAGGGAAGAGTTCAACGGGAACCACCCGACCAGTGGCAGGCCACATAGTTCCCTCGAACTGGGCCCTGATCGAACCCGCCAGAAGGAACCGACCGCGGCGAGAATCACCATCGACGGCCCGCTTGACCGCACCCAGAACTACTGGAACCTCCTGCCACTCATCGAGAAGAACCGGTGTAGGCAAGGCGGCCAGCGCGGCATCGGGGGAGGCCGCAAAAGGGGCTGCTTCTTCGGGACGGTCCAGTCGGACCACCGACGCGGCGAAGCGGGCCGCTGTCGTAGTCTTCCCCGAAGCTCGCGGACCGACGACCATTATCGCAGAGACATCTTCGAGCAATTCCTCGATCAGCGAGTCCGCCATCCGCGGCAGATAATCTTCCATCCCTCGACAATAACCTTTTCACGCGGGAGTCAGTAACCATTTCACGCGGGGATGAGTAACCATTTCACGCGATTGCGTGTCCGGATCTGCTCACTACGCCGGGAGACCCGTGGTCTCAGGGATTCTGCAGATGTTTTGTCGCCGGGGCCGGTCAGAGTTCGAGCAGGTCGGCGATGAGTTCTCGGATCTGTTGCAGCGCGACGGATCCGATGTTGGTGCCGGTCGTCTCGACGACGCGGTCGACGCTGATGGTCGTCGGGAGATGTGCCTGGGCGACACCGAACCCGGTGAGGTCAACCTCGCTCAACCATCCTCGCCTTCTGGTCGTGCAGGGTATGACCACGATCGCGTGTTGCCGGAACTCAAGCACGTCATCGGAGGTGACGACGATCGCCGGTCGGATGAACCCCGGTTCGCCCATCGCCGGCGTCCCGAAATCGCAGCGGACAACGTCACCTGCTCGCATCAGCGACATCGCTTGCAGACGCATCGAGCACGGCTTCGTCGTCAGCATCGAGTAGAGCGCTTGCGAGCTGTGCTCCGATGATGCGTCGACGTTCCCGTCGGATCATCTTCCCAAGCTGTGCGTCGAATGTCAGCCCCTCGCGATCGGCGAGCATGCGCAGCGCATCCCGGTTCTGAACCGAGACCTTGATGGTAGTCGAATCAGGCATACCATGGAGTATACCTCTGCGTGCTCATCCGTGATAGCCTCCACCTCCCGACGATAACCTTTTCACGCGCACGCCAGTAACCATTTCACGCGGCCAGGCCATCACTCTGGCGACGGTCGAGGCTGGATCAGAGTCCGAGCAGGTCGGCGATGAGTTCCCAGATCTGTTGCGGCGCGACGCCGGCCGTCATTCCCGGGTCTCGAGGGACTCCAGGAAATCGGCGGTGCTCTCATGGAGCGTTCCTCCCGGCCGAGTCGGCATCAGCCCAGTAGCCGCGTCAATCTCTTCAAGCGTCACGCCAGGAAACGCTTCAGCGGGGTACTCCCATTCAGACGGTTCGGATTTCGTAGATCTCCAAGTGACGGAGGCGACACCTTGCGGAAGTTCAAGTCGCACGGGGGCTGTCATCTAGTCATCTCCTTCTACGATTACGCCGTCAGGCATGCTCCTAGAATAGTTGCCCAAATTGTCTGTCAACGCGCCGATGAGCTGCTGTACGAACAGCGGCGACATGTTGACTCGCTGGACGATCACACCCCTCGTCGGATTCTGTGTCTGATAGTCGAGGCGGATGAAGTCGATGGTGAACTCGTGGGGAGAGTGCGAGACGGCAGCAAAGTTGGCCCAGACCCCGCCGGCCATCTCGATCGTGCCCTCAATCTGGAATTGGTTGGTTTCGGATTCCTCCATGGACCCGACACGATACGGCCAAACGTGAGAACTGCCTAGCAATTGCGGCAGCTGGTTCCGTCGCTTGAATCCGATGTCCACCCTTCTCCCGGCGAGCGACAGCGAGTCCGTGGCAGTCGGACCCCGGTATCAAGACCAGAGCGTGCATATCGGCGCTGCGGTGATGCGTTCCGAGAGTCGGTAGGTGTGAGGTCCAGTGTGGAGGACCACGCCTGAGTACCTATCTCACGCGCACCTCAGTACCGGTCTCACGCGGGGATGAGTACCTATCTCACGCGGTTAGGCGGTCACTCTGGTGACGGTGGAGGTTGTGGGGGTTTTGGCGACCTCGAAACGGAGGGGCATGCGTTCGGCCAGTTCGCGGATGTGGGTGACGATGGCGACCATCCGGCCTGAGGCGCCCAGTTCCTCGATAGCGGCTGCGGTCACGTCGAGGGTCTCGGGGTCGAGCGTGCCGAACCCCTCGTCGAGGAACAGCGAATCCAGTCCCGGGGAGCCTTCGGGGGCCATCTCGGCGTGACTGTCGCTGAGAGCCAGAGCCAGGGCCAGGCTGGCCAGGAACGTCTCACCTCCCGAGAGGGTCTTAGCCTGCCGTTTCTGGTCTGCGTTGTGGTGGTCGCAGACGTCGAACCCGGTGCCGTCAGCGTCGAACGAGTACTGACCGTTGGACAGAGCAAGCAGTCGTTCGCTGGCTCGATCCAGCAGATCGCCGACTGCTTCGGCAAGCAACCAACGCTCGAACCCGTCGGATCGGAGCAGGCGACCCAGTTCGCCCGCCACGCGTTGCTCGGTTCGCAGACCCTCGACCTCCGCCTCGAGGTCTGCCATCTCCTTGCGCTTATCGCAGGCCGACTGATGGTCGCTGCGTGCTCGTTCCACGGCCGTCGCCATATCGGTGCGCCAACTCTGCGGATCATCGGAGGGATCGAAATGCTGTGCGCACACAACACGGGCTGCTAACTCGTGCTCTCTCTGTTGCGTCTTGGTGTTGTCGACATGTTCGTTGGCTGCGTCGATCTCAGGGATCAAACCGTCAGCGAGTTGCGACGCCCATCTGTCCAGCGCCTGCCAGTCCTCCACCAGCGATGCTTGCGGCATTGGGGGCTCCAGAGCGGCAAACCCGTCACGGGTCTTGGCGAACTCGTTACGCGCCTGCCGTTCCGCTTCGGCGAGTTCTTCGAGGGTTTCGCGTGCGGTCTGTTCCGCCCCTTGCGCCTCGGTCTCGGCGTGTTGCGCCTCTCGACTGGTCGCGGCCAACTGTTCGGCAAGTGCAATGTCTTCTTTGAGGGCTGCTGCCTCGGGTTCGTGAGTCAGCCGCTCAACAAGTTCATCGCGTTGGGAACGAAGACCTTCGCGCCCAGCGGTCAAGCTCGTCAAGTCCTTCTCGCTGGTCTGCTCCGTTGCGAATGTCTCTTTGGTCTCACTGCTGTCACGCAGGTCTGTTTCGGCTTGTCGAGCCTCGGTCAACTCCGCTTGGGCTTCGGTGGCTGCCGCCGCAAGTTCTTCGGCCGACGCGGAGAGACGATTGATCTCGTCGTCGTCGGGAGCGTCAGCGAGTTTGGCGACGAGTTCGTCGTGAGCGGTCGTCGCGGACTTGACCGTTGCTTCGGCATCGGAGAGCGCTGTACGGGCCTCGTCGAGTGTTTCTTCATGCTTGCGCATGGCTTCCTCAGCATCGGCATGGGTTCGCTGAAGCTGCTCGAGTTCAGCGTCGAGGTCGTGGTCGGGTAGCTCATGTACGGGTTGACGACACACCGGACATGGTTCGCCCTCGACCAACTGGGCCACCAGACCCTCCGCTTGTTTGACCGCACGGGCTTCGTTGAGACGCACACTGGTTTCACGTAAGGTCGCGCCGGCGTGCTGAAAGGTCTCACGGGCTTTGGCCTCATGTTCTTGTTCAACTAATGACACTTTTCTTGCCGCTTCCAGCTGGCCGCTCAAGCGGGCCAAGTCCGTGCGTTGGTCGCGCCAGAGGGCTAGCTGCACCGAGTCGGGACCATCGGTCAGTTCTCGCTGGGCAGCTTGAGCCGCCGCGCTCGCCTCCTCCACAGCTGCCTTGAGGAGTTCGAGACGGCCCTGAATCCCCGATGCCCTCTCGGCCGCGATCCGATACTGCTCATCGGCACTCTCACACTGGTCGTCGAGGCCGGTGACTTGTTCCACCAAGACTGCGAGACGTTGATGCTCCCCGAGCAGGATCTTGCACATTTCGACATTGGGTCCCTCTTGTGCGGCTTGTTCTGCTGCTCGGGCCTTTCGCGAAGCCTCCTCGAGCGCCTCTCTCGCATCCGCGGCTGCTGTCTGCGCTGCTTGCAGTTCATCGCCGAGCGCCAAGACCTGTTGCGGCACGGTCACGCCGGTCGCCGCGAGCAGCAGCACAGCCAGTCCCCCGGCTTCCTCGCGGGCGCTTGCGACTGTGTTGGCGCTCTGGTCGAGGTCTTTCAGCAAACCGTTCAAAGTTGCCTGGGCCGCTGTCGCGGTCTCAAGCGCTTCGGCAAGCTGCGCGACCTGTTCCTCGCTGGGGACCTCCGCATCAAGTCTCGGTTCAAGCACCTCCAACTGGTCTTTGGCGGTGTTGGCCCGCTGTCGGGCTTGCCCGCCCATTCGTTCATAGATCCCCAAGTCAAGCAGTTGCCGCAAGAGTTCCTGGCGGTCTGAGGGCTTGTCGTGCAGGAAGGCCGCGAAACGGCCCTGGGGCAGCACCACGGTCTTTGTGAAACGGTCGAAGTCGAGCCCCAATATCTGCTCCACTGCGGGTTCCATTTCGTTGGCCATGCCCGCCAAGACTTCGCTGTCGCGTTCCAGACGGGCTTCTCTGGTCGTGGCGCCCGTGTTGGTTCGCCTCACCACCCGCACCGCGGTGTACCGCTTGGAGTCCACCTCGAACTCAAGCGACACCTGAGCCTCGTTGGCCATCTGGTTGATCGCCGGGGCCACGGCGCGGCGGTCGTCGTAACGGGCGACCACGCCGAACAGGGCGAAGGTTATTCCGTCGATGATCGTGGACTTGCCAGAACCGGTAGGGCCTACGAAAGCCGCAAGTTCCACATCGTCGAAGTCCACGACGGTCTTCTCGCGGAACGCGCCGAAGCCTTTCATCTCCAAGCGCAGCGGTCTCATGACGTCGACTCCGAGGACGACTCCAATTGAGCGTCGAGCAACTCCGCGAACATGGCGCGGACTCGCTCGTCTTGGACATTCCGCTCGGCGAGGAACTCATCGAACATCTCAGTGGGAGCACGGCCTCTGCGGGTCGCCCGTTGCTTGCGCTGCGGGGTCGGGTCGTCCATGCGAACGTCCACCACCCCCTCGCCGAGCAGTTCCCGCACTTCGTCGGCCAAACCGGCGCGACGCGGCTCGTTGACCATCACCCGAAGCCAGGCGTCGTCGGCCACGGCGCCGGCCTCGCTGCGGGCAGCCAATTCTGCGACTGTGCCTCGCAGGGTCCGCAGCTCTCGGCCGCCGCTGAGCGGTACGGGTGTGACTTCGGGTGGAACGCCAGGCTCGATCTCGACCAGGTTGACCTGCTTGAGCTGGTCCTCCTCCCCGAAATCAAGTTGCAGGGGCGACCCGCAGTAGTGGATCGGGGCGGCACCGGGGATCTTCTGCGGGCGATGCACATGGCCCAGCGCCACATAGCTCGCCGTCACCGGGAACGACTGCGCGCTGATGGCATATTCGTCGATGAAATGCGCCGCCCGTTCACCGCCTCCCAACTGGCCACCATAAACGAAGGCGTGTGCCGCCAGGATGTTGACCGTGTCGGGACCGAACTCGGCGGTCAACGTCTCGATCAACAAACGCATACGATCCGCATAGGCTTGGGTGTTCTCGTAGGCGGCGGCCTCCATGATGTCTGCGGCCCGAACCACGCCGCGTTTGGAGACGAACGGCAGCATCGCCAGACGCACATCGCCTCCCCGCATCGACAGGCGGACCACCCCTCCGTCGTCGGGCCGGGTCGGTTCGGTGACCAGATGTATCCGACCGAGCGCTTCAAATACCGGTGCTACCGCGCGCAGGCGGCGGGCGTTGTCATGATTGCCTGAGATCACTGCGACGTGGGTGCCGGTGTCGAGAAGTTGCAACAAGGTTCGATAGACCAGCGACTCCGCCTCCGCGGTCGGAGTGGCCGTCTCGAACAGGTCGCCCGCCACGATTACCAGATCGACCGAATTCTCAGCGGAGAGCGACACGATCTCACTGAGCACCGCCTCATGCTCAGGCACGCGACTATGGCCGCGGATGGTCTTGCCCACATGCCAGTCGCTGGTGTGGAGAAGCTTCACTCGCCGTATCCCCCGCCACTGAGAACCCTGGTTCGGCCAGGCCCCGTTTGGCCCGCTACTCCAGCGATGTCGATTCCCGCTCCCGGAACGTCCTTGCGGCCATAGCTGACTCGGCTCGTCGTCTCAGCAACCTCGGCCCACGCTCTCGCAGCGTCCTTGCGGCCAGGCCCAATACGTCTCGCCGTCCCAGCGACCTCGCCACCCGATCTCGCAACGTCACTGCGCCGAGGTCCAATACGGCTCGCTGCCCCGATCATGCAAGACCCTCGAACGGGTCGGCGGGCTGTGATGCCTGCTGCCCCGCCGGTGCCTGTGACAAGTCTGCTTCGGCGGAACGGGTCGCCCAGGCCGGGAACGGGAACTCCACGAGCAACGGCACCGGGAGCCTCGGCTGGGCCACAAACATTGATCCGGGTTTGAGGATCGTCGCCCGTTGACGCTGCACCGCAGGCAGGAAGCCGTACTGCTCGCGGCCGGCCTCCCCGCTGTCGAGCCGTCCCACCACACGTACGGCGCTGTTGGCCACCACCCGGCGTTCCACCTCGCTGGCGGTCTGCTGCGCGCCGATCAGGATGATCCCGAGGCTGCGGCCCCGTTCGGCCACGTCCAGGAGGATCTCCTTGATGGGGCTGCTGTTGTCCCGCGGCGCGTACTTGTTGAGTTCGTCCAGGACGATGAACTGCAACGGTTCGGACGTCCCGCTGCGCTCCTTGTCCTCGAACGCCTGACGCAGCACGACCCCGACAACGAAGCGCTTGGCTCGGTCATGGAGCAGATGGATGTCGATGACCGTGAGCTGCTGAGAGTCGAGGTCGACGGCATGCGCCGGCGCATCCGCGAGGTCGGCCCGGATGAGATGCTCGACATGGCGGACCGAGGCATTCAGGCGCCGAACGAAGGCGTTGATGGTGCCGCTGCCGATGGCACGGCCCGACCAGCGCGGGTCTGCCGACTCCTCGGGGTCGTCGGGAATGAGTATCGACTCGATCACTTCGACCAGCTCCCTGAAGGTCCGGATCGTGGTTCCCTGAATCTGCACCGATCCGGCCGAGGTGTCGGACTCGCGGGCGCACCGCGCCAACTGTTCGGTGACTGACTGCACGACGATGGTGTAGTGCTGGCGTTCGTCCTCGGCGTCGGCGAACAGGAACGGCAGCAGACGCTGGCGACAGAAGTCCGCGATCGTCCAGAAGTACGGGCGGACCCCGGTGATGCGGGCTCCGGTTGCGGGCGTGGCGTTGGGGTCGCCGGGCCGGGGTGGGGCGAGGATCCCGACCGAGCGGAAGGGTGCTGCGGTCAGGCCGAGCGCCGCGTACCGGGTGCGTTGCGTGTCGTCGAGGCGGGTGTTGAGATGGTCGAGGAACAGCAGGTCCTCGCCCTTGACGTTGAATATCAGGCCCTTGGTGTGCATCGCCGCAGCACCGAGGACACCCGAGTTGAACAGCGAATACAACAGGAACGTGGCGTAGCTGGTCTTGGTGGCGACACCGGAGATGCCGCTGATGTTGATGTGCGCGCCCTTGGTGCCGTCGATGAAGTCCAGGTCGAGGAAGATCGGGTCTGCGTCACGGCTGAGCCCGGCCGGCAGACGGCGTTCGACTTCATCGAAATCGAGTGCGGCGTCGCGCTCCTCGGCCACCGCGCGCCGAGCCTCGGTTCCCGGTAGCGGCGGCACGAAAGTCTCCGGCACGACCCGGGTGACCTGCACCAGGGCCGCCTCAGTCACTTCCGCCGGCAGGATCCCGTCGGCGATCAGGAACACGTCGCTGTCGAAGCGGGCACCCTCATGGGCCGCACGAACCTGGCTCACTATCCCGTACAGCTTGATCTTGTCGCCGTTGGGCAGTTCTCGATCGACCGCCACGACATCGTCGAGTTGCAGGTGGTGTCCGGGGCCGAGTGCCACCCAGAACTCCAGTGGCGTAGCATCATCGGTGCCAAGAACCCGTCCCACGCCATTCACGAGCCTGACTATACAACCATGCGCATCCTATATATCGACATCGACACCCTGCGGTCCGACCATCTCCGATGCGCCGGATCACCGCAACACCACACCCAACATCGACGCGATCGCGCCAACGGCGTGCGCTTCGCCAACGTCTACGCCTCCGACGCACCCTGTCTGCCGAGCCGCACTGCGCTGATCTCGGGCTGTTCGGTATCCGCAACGGAGTGGTGAACCACGGCGGAGTGGCGGCCGAGCTGCGCCCCGAGAGCTTTCGGCGAACTCGGAGTGTATGCGGACCACCAGGGTGCCGACGAGGCGACCTGTCACATTCCCTCGGTTCTGTCGTGGCCGGGGCTCGAACCTGGTCCGAGGGCGGGCACTACCACTGCCGGGGGCGGCTGCCCGGCTATCTCGAACGCCTGCGTGCGACCGGCCGGTCCACCTGGGCCGACGTCCTCGAACTAGACGAGTAGTTCCAAGGGGTGGGGGTCCACCATTTGGGGAGGTGAGGGTGTCCATGCTCGGGTTTCCCATAAACCTTGATCTTGGAGGACCTTGGTATGAACCCGGACTCAGACACCCTCGTGACTGCATTGTATGTGCGGATCGACGGTTTGTTGGTAGAGCATCCCGAGTGGGCGCCGCAGCGGCCTGCGGTGGGGATAGCTCCGAGGCTGTCGGACGCGGAGTTGGTCACCCGGCCGTGCTGTTCCCGCCACCAAAACAGAACCACGGCGGCCTCCATCGGTGGTTGCGACAAGTCGGCCATGATGGTCGGTGATCAGTCAGCAACCGGACCGATGGAGCTTGCCCACCCCGACCCGGGCGACAGTTCCTCAAACCGCTGCGCCAGATCATCGAATCGGTCAACTGGACCCTCAAATCCCAACTCAGCCTCGAACGCTACCGCGGCCGCACCCGCCCCGGTGTCGCCGCACGCGTCCTGCAACGACTACTCGCTCTCACCACAGCCATCTGGCACAACCAAACCACCCAACAACCCGGCCCCGCCCGATCCCTCACCGCCTACGACCACTAACAACACCCCTTGGAACTAACCATCTAGGCCACCCCGACGAGCTGTGAAGCTGATCTTTTGAGATATTTCATAATTTTACATTGCATCTAAATTTCCCTAGGACTAACCTCAGGAGCATGGAGGCAGACGCCATCGCTCAACTCGTCACCATGTTGATGGTCGGTTTGGGAATCGTCTGGCACCAACAACGAAGCACCGACAAACTCCGCGAAGAGTTCCAGACCGCGATCCAAAACCTCCGCGAAGAGTTCCACACCGCAAACCGCAACCTCCGCGAAGAGTTCCAGACCGCGATCCACGAGTTGCGTCGGGACCACGACAAGCTCCGCGACGCCATCGCGGGAATCGGGCAGAGACTCGCGCGTATCGAAGGCTTCCTGGGGATCGGCACTCCCTCCCCTCCCGACGAGTCCACAGAATCTGGACCCAACTAGCCTGAGGGAACATGGAAGCCGACGCAATCGCTCAACTCGTCTCCATGTTGATGGTCGGCCTGGGAATCGTCTGGCACCAACAACGCAGCACCGACAAGGTCCGCGACGATGTCAACACCGGTCTCCGCGAACTACGTCAAGACCACGACAAGCTCCGCGACGCCATCGCGGGGATCGGGCAGCGACTCGCGCGCATCGAAGGCTTCTTGGGGATCAATATTTCCTCCGCTCCCGACGAATCCAAAGGAGCCGAGCCCGACTAGCCGCTCCGAGAACTGCCCGCGGCAACAGCGGCGTCAGTCAAACGGATTGAACTGCTGTCTGTGCAGACGCTTCGAGGTGGTCGGCCAAGGCCGTGATCTGGTGTTGTATGTCGGCGGGGCTGCCCGACAGGTCGATGCCGACGACGTGCAGTTCCTTGCGTACATGCTTGACTTCAATCGTGGAATGCGCGAGTTGCGTCATACGACCGACGCTGGGCTTGCTGAAGGGCCGTACGGTGGAAGCTGTGAAAAGGCTCACGTCCTTGTCGGCGTCCACGCAATAGATGAGCGTGCCGCCGGGATGGTCGAGTGAGGTGGTGTAAGCCAACATCTGGTAATAGTCAGCGTTGCTCGCCAGAACCTCAGAATCGGTGGAGCCGCCCCCTTGCGAACTGCCGTAGGCGGATTCGATGGTATCTCGAAGCTTGTACTTGATGTCGGCGACACCGACGCTCACGCCGTCGCGGCTGAACACCAGATCGGGTCTGATCGACACGTTTCCGGCGATGTCGAGCTTGCCGGTCTCTTGCCCTTGCACTTCGAGTCGGCCACTCAGTTCAGTTCGTAGACGCTCGGTGACGAACCGCTCGAACAGGTTGTTCATGTCCAGCATGAACGCCGAAGCGGTGGTGTCGCCGTGCTGGTCCTGCAAGGTGAGATGGGCCAGGATCAGGCGGGCGAGACGCATAGCCGGCAAGTAGTGGTCGTTGAGCCGGGTGAAGGTGATCCGTTCGATGTCATCTGCGTCGACCGGCACATCGGTGACGTCTTCGAGTGCCACGAGCAGCCGCATCAGTCGGCCGCGGTCAATTTGCGGAACCCCAACGACCCGTATCGCTTGCTTCATCGCCGCCTTGAGGTAACGGTTCTCAGCGACGTCGGCGGTGAAATCGTCATAGGAGCAGGCCATCGGAACCATGAGTCCGCCCCTGCGGAACTGCCGCTGGAAGTCAAGTCGTCCGCGCAACGCCAGCAGGTCCTCCTGTTCGTGTCGGTAGGAGTGGTAGTGCCCTCGGGCCAGAGTCGTTTCTGCTGTCCGGGCAAAGAACGAGATCAGCGCCGGCAGCAGATCGTCGGTCTCTGCGTATTCGATCGCCTCGGGCGGCCAGGCGTCGTCCGGAAGACCGACCTCGAGCAGCAGGAACAGGTTCTGCGCGTTGATCTTCGGTCGAACGATGACCTGGAGTCCATCCACGGTGAAGGCACCGACATACTGCTTGGCCTTGACCTTCCAGTAGCCGTCCTCAGGGTCGGGCGTCACGGACAGCCACTGCGTTTGTTCAAGGCGGCCCGCCTGCCGCCTGGTCATTTCAAGTCGCCGGGTCTCCCATTCCCTTAACGTGATCCGTTCCAACCCGACCGGCTCGCCGCCTTCTTCGATGGCCGCATCGTTCTCGAACTCTCGGTTGCCGAATTCGTCAGCAAGTACGTCGTCAGCGGTCACCCTCATCAAATACCCGGGGTCTCCGTGGTTGGAGCAACGGGACTGATGCTCTCCTCAGAATGGTCAGGCCGGTGTCGTCGCAGCACAGCGTCCAGGCGGAACTGCTTGATCTTGTCGGGTTTGCCGAAGAGTTGATCCTCGATGAACGGCTCGATGTTGTATTTCCAGACCCGTTCGAACCCGCCTTGGTTCAGATCGTCCTTCATGAAGTGGCTCGGCCCGAGTTGCAGGTGATCCCCGCCCAGTTCCTTCTCGAGCTCTCGGTTCACCGCAGAAACGAGCTCCACGACCCATGCTTGGCCGGGAGCGCGCTTGTTGGTCCATCTGCGCAACAGGCTCTTCGTGGGTTCCCGCCCGGGGAAGAACGGAACGAAATGGAAACGCCTCCGCATCGCGGCATCGATGAGGGCGATCGACCGGTCAGCGGTGTTCATGGTGCCGATGAACCACAGGTTCTCGGGCAGCTTGAAGCTGCGGTCGGATCTGTGCATAACCGTCATCGACTTGTTCCGGTACTCGAGCAGGAACAGCAGTTCGCCGAGCACCCGTGGAAGGTTCGCCCGATTGATCTCGTCGATCACCATCACATGCGGCTGTTCCGGGTACTCCGCCGCATGTTCGGCCAGTTCTGCCAGCGGACCCGGAGTCAGTTCGTAGGTCATCTGCTTGTCGTCGTCGGTCAGCGGACGATAACCCTCGAAGAAGTCCTCATAGGAGTAGGCGGGATGGAACTGCACTAGGCTCCGAGCCTGTTCATCGGGTGCCAACGCCTCGGCCAGCGCTTGTGCCAGGTAGGTCTTGCCGGTGCCAGGCGGCCCGTAGAGGATCACCTGCCCCTTGTCCTCCAACAGGCCCACGATCTCCCGCAGATAGCTGACCTCACACAACAGCTTCTCCGCGGCACTCTCCAGGCGTTCTTGCAGTGATCGGGTGTCGGTGCTGCGTCGCGGACGATCGGCGTCTACGGCCACACCGCTCTGAGGGCGTTCTTGCTGTGATCGGGTGTCCGCTTTGCGCGGAAACCCCGTGGTCCGACCGTCCCAGTACTTGCACCAACCTCGGATATGGGAGACATAGGACCTAGACGAGTCCACAGTAAGATTCAGCGGATCCAAATAGCCTTCAATGGCAGCCTCGTCAAAGACTCCAGGATCCTGATTATGCGAAATCGCATACTGGATCCAACGGCCAACAACTGTCTTGTGGTCTGAAATCGTACCTGGAGAGCGGTTCAGAGCAGTCAGGTGTTTGAGATACTGCTCTAGGCGCTGCTGCCAATGCTCGGCCTGAACTCCACGGTTGGAAGAGCTCATAGGCTTGCCGGTAGCAGATCGTCGGTCTCTGCGTACTCCATTGATAGTTCCTTTACGAAGCGCCACAGTTGGTCCCTTGCACTGCGTGTGCCCCCATCCGGATAACGCTCCTCAAGGCGTTCTCCAAACTCTTGGCGGTCCGGCATCGAGTCGAGTTCATCGAAGTCGTGCCATCCGATGCTCACAACGCTGTGATTGAGGTTGTGTTGTTCCTCCTCCCCATTCCGCCCCGCCCGAACAACCCAGGCTCGCGGCTCGGGGCTCTGAGGCTGGTCGTTGTCGTCGGGATCACTCATGGGTCGGAATCCTGTCGCTGGGGAGGATCCTCGGATGTGCGCCGATGGACCCGTATCAGTTGGTAACCCGAACGAGGCTAGCCGTGCAGCACTCCTGTGAGCCAGCTCACAGGATCGGGCGGTGTGATCACCTTGCAGCGGGGTCCGGGGGCTTTGCTGAGCTTTCGGTCCAGGGTCGCCAGTGGGCAGTCGAACGCTTCGGCTACTGCCACGTACCAGGCGTCGTAGCTGGTCACGTTGGGCCGCAGTTCCCAAACCCGCTCGGAGAATGGGGCGAATACACAAAACTCGATGTCCAACCGGAGCAGGTCGCGTTGCGATGCGGTGGCTTCCAGGGGAGACAGGAGCCCCGACAGTTCAAGGCGTCGAAGGATGTTCGTGGCCTCAACCAACGCCAGTTCTGGTGCGGCCAAGGGCCCGTTGGAAACAGCGCTTTCTGCCCATTGACCATCAGGACCGGCATCGGCCAGCGCTGCGACGAGCACCGAGGCGTCAACGACGGTGGTCACGCCCGGTCCGCATCGCGTTCAGCGAGTATCTCCGTGGGCGAGACTCGGGTTCCGGCAGCTTCCTTGCGGCGTCGAACCTCTTGCAACAGGGTGTCGATTGAGGGCTTCGCCGCAATGCGTTCAAGCTCTCCACTGAGGAATTCCTGCATGGACTGTCGTTTCAGGGCGGCCTTCATGGCCAGTGCATCACGGACTTCCTCGGGTACGCCTCGAATGGTGATCTGGACTGCCATGCTTGCATTATGCCATCATTGAAGGCATTACGACCGCAATTCTCCGCATCTCGTCATTGCCTGGCTCGAGAATTTAGTATTTTTCAATATGTTACAGTAATTTTAAGGGTTATTGTCACAGGGGGTCGATAGAGTTTCATACATGGAATTCGCTTCCGCCACCGATCTCATAGACACCACCTCCGGTGCTGTCACGGCTCCTGCAGGGGCGGTTCACGTATCGGTGGTTGATGTCGGAGGCTTGGGTGATGAGGGGTTGTCGTTGCGGTTGAGTGAGATCGGTCGGGCTGAGTCTCGGTTGGCGGCGATGAAGGCCCAGGTGCTTGCTGAGGTCGGTCGTCGTCACAGCAACGCTGTGGCACAACGGGTCGCTCGGAATGAGTTGCGGTCTTCGAAGCGCGAAGCCAAACGCGATGTCGAGTCGGCGGTGCAACTCGCTCAGTTGCCGGCCACAAGTGAGGCTCTGGAGTCCGGGGAGATTCCTCAGGGCCATGCGCGTCTTATCGCTCGTGCGGCGGGCGAGAGCCGCATTGATGAGGCATTGCTTGTCGAAGCTGCCAACGAGCAGCCGTTGGACGAGTTCGCCAAGACCGTCCGACGCCATCAACAGGATTGCTCTGATGACGACGGGCAAGCGATTCTGGATCGACAACGGGAACGCCGCTCGGCACGCATCTTTGAGAGCCCCGAAACCGGGATGTTCGTGTTGTCCAGCCAGTTCGACCAGATCACCGGTGCCCGGATCGCCACGGCGTTGACGGCCAAAGAACGCGAGTTGTGGCAGCGCGAAGACCCCAAGACCCGTCGTGCGCCTCAACAGCGGATGGCCGATGCACTCGCCGAGTTGGTTTGTGAACCGGGCGACGGCAAGACGCAGGGCACGAATCTGCTGGTCATCGCCGACTACGACGTCGTCAAGCAGGAGCTCATCAACGCTCGTCTCGCGGACGGCTCGCCGATACCGATAGGAGAGCTACGTCTGCTGGCTCGTGAAGCCGACATTCTGCCGTCGATATTCGATGCCAAGACTCAGAACATGTGGTTGGGTCGCCAGCGCCGTACCGCGTCTGAGGCGCAGAGGGTGGCGCTGACGGCCCGTGATGAGGGCTGCGTGTGTTGCAAGGCCAACCCGTTGTGGTGCAGGGCTCACCACATCATCTGGTGGTCGAAGGACGGGCCCACCGACCTCGACAACCTGCTACTGGTGTGCAACGACTGCCACAAGAAGATCCACCTGCACGGCTGGACCGTCCACCGACACCCCAAGACCCGCAAGTACTACTTGAAACCCCCCAACCCCAACGGAAGCAACCGGGCACAGCCGGTCGCAAGCCAACGAGCGAGGTCCGGGGGCGTCAACACGGGCGCAAACCCAACCAACCAGCAACATTCGGGGAACGTCAACAGGGTCGCAGCAGCAACACAACCGGAACCCGAACCGACGAAGTCCGGGAAGAACAACACGGACGCAAACCCAACCAACCAGCAACATTCGGGGAGCGTCAACAGGGTCGCAGCAGCAACACAACCGGAACCCGAACCGACGAGATCCGGGAAGAACAACACGGGCGCAAACCGACCGGAGGGGTCGGAGGAACAACGGCGCAACCGACCCGGCCGGCGAAGCCAAAACGACCCGGGGCCGGAGCGCCAACCAACCGACGGGGTCGGGGAACGGTCAGGAAGCGAGGTGGTACGGGCTCAGAGGGTGACTACTTCAATGGTGACCAGGTCGGGGTCGGACTCGGGAAGCAGGTAGCGCCAGAAGATCGAGCCCCGGCGGTGGGAGTCGGTGTCGAGCCAGTTGGGGTGGCCGGGGTCCTCAGCGCATACCCAGATCTCGAAGCTGCCGTCGTCGTTGAAGACGATCTGATCGGCGTTGAGCGATGAGTTCCTGTTGCGATACTCCAGCGTCTGCATGTGAGAGTTCCAGAGCATGACGTTGACGAACGGCCCCGCCGGCAGGGTCCCACGCATCACGAGGGCCTGACCAGGTTCAAGTTCCCAGCGAGTCATGGCGTAATGGATGTCGGCCGCACCCGGCACCGGTAGTCCTGAATCCCTGAAACTGAACGGTTTGGGAAGCTCGTTGGCGACATCGGACACGAAAGGCACACCCGAGCCGCCGCCGAAGGGGCTCTGCCCAACCGTCACCTGACGCAGAAAGGCGATCCCTTCGTTCATGCGGCCAGCGATGAACTCGTCACTCAGCGGCGGCGGCGGCGAGTCCACATCAAGGCACTCGATGTCGATGTCGACATGGACCTCACTGTCGTTCTGGGCCGACAACGGCAACTGGAAGTAGCCGCGCACGACCACCACAATCGTGTCCGGTTCCAGTTTCAACCAGTCCCCACCCTCGGCATCGGCGGGATCGGCACTCAGCGTCAGACTGTAGGTGCCGTCCTCGGTCACGGTCAGGTCGAGGTCGTTGACATCACCCCGCAGCGGGCCGGCCATCCCGCCGTCCTCAGCCTGTGCGTGCAGCGTGAACGACGTGTAGCACTCCTTGCCGATGCGGCCGCTGACCCGGTACTTTCTGGAGCCGTCGATACGGGCGTAGTGGTAGATCGCATCGGGATTGTCGCCCTGAAGCTTGCGACCCGGATCCACGATTCCAACGAATCGCGGATGCTCAGGCTGCGCCTCCCAATAAAGCTCCGACATCGCCGAGAGCATCTGGCCGACATAACGAAACGCCTCAACCTGCTCAAGTGGCTCAGCCCATCGAGAGGAGTCGAGAATGTAACCGTCGCGGATCTCAGTCAAGGCTGTGATCAGATCGTCGAACGCGGCAGTCGCCTTTGGTGTGGGGTTGTCGCTCATCCGCGCATTGGTCATATGCGGATAATGTCACGCGGTGGCCGATTCCATCCAAACCGAACACAACAACACGAGTCCCGAACAGAAACCTGCCGGTAGTGACTTGAGCGACGCAGAACTTCTCGAACTGTTCGCGGGGCATGGCGTGTACCGCGACAACGCAGCCCAGTACCGGGGCCGACTGGACGGTCAGTTGTTGATCAATCGGTGCGCAGACTGCAACCGCTACCACCAGCCCCCGAGACCGATGTGCCCGAGCTGCTGGTCGTTCGACGTTGTTCCGACACCAGTGAGCGGCCGCGGCACGATCCATCTGCTCATGCACCTTCATGCGGGGCCTCCGGCTGATGGTGTCGACTACCAGAACGGAGGCCATCCCGTAGTCGTTGTGGAACTCGAAGAACAGGAACACCTGCGTGTCACCGGAACCGTCCACGGATTCGACTCGAACGGGCCGAGCATCGGTGACGCCGTCGAACTCGACTTTCTCGACAGAGGTGGCGTGCCGATAGTGGCCTTCCAGCCCAGCCGACAAACCGAGCCCAGCCACCCGACCGTGCCAAACCGGCACGCGGGGGAACCGAACCGCCAAACCGGACCGGACCAACCGAACCGGCAAGACGACACGAACCGACCAGACCAACCGAACAACCCAGACCAACCGAGCGAAGCGAGCCGCCAAACCGGACCAGACCAGCGAGACCACCAGAACAACCCGAACCGCCAAACCGGACCGGACCAACCGAACCGGCAAGACGACACGAACCGACCAGACCAACCGAACAACCCAGACCAACCGAGCGAAGCGAGCCGCCAGACCGGACCAGACCGGCCGGGCCGGGCGGACGAGCGGAGCTGGGACTGATGGCCAGATCGCCAATCAAAGACCAGATCGCGATCGTCGGCGTAGGCTCGACCGGATTCAGTCGAGGCGACCGCTCACCGCTGTCACTGGCTCTCGAGGCCGCCACCGCGGCGATCCGTGATGCGGGCCTCACCGCCGCAGACATCGACGGTGTGGTAGCCACCGCAGAAGCCGGCGCGGCCGGCGCACCCTTCCTGGCTTCTTCGCTGGGACTCACCGAGGTGTCACACCACAGCCGCCCCGCCCCGCTGATCGTCTTCTCCCTGCTCGACGCAGCCCAAGCCGTGTTCGCGGGCGCTGCCGATCATGTACTGATCGTGACGCCGGTGACGATGTCGTCGTGGAATTCGCGCCGAGCTGCCGCTGATCCCTGGCGGCGCGGCGCCCGCAGCGGCATCCTCCCCGTTCCCGAAGACTCAGCCAACACCAACGCCTACGCCACCTGGGCGGGCCGTTACATGCACGAGTTCGGCGCGTCGAAAGACCCTTTCGCTCGGATCGCCGTCAATTCGCGGAGCAACGCCGCGGCAAATGAACTCGCGGCGATGCGCAAGCCCCTGTCGTTCGACGAGTACCACGCCGGCCGCATGATCCGCACGCCGCTGAACATGTTCGACATGGACTACCCCGCCGATGGGGCCGACGCGTTCGTGGTCACCACAGCGGAGCGTGCCGCGCAACTCCGGCAACCTCCGGTGCTGATCCATGCGGCAACTACGGGTGTGTTCGGTGAGAACACCGAAGACCAACTCCCCAGCCTCAAGCGCCACGGCCAGCATGTGGTTGTAGATCATCTCAAAGCGCGATCTGATTTGTGGATCAACGACATCGACCTGTTCTATCCCTATGAAGGATTCACGATCATCGCCTTGGGTTGGCTGGAGAACTGCGGGTTCTGCGAAATCGGGGGCGCCGAACGGTTCTTGGCAGAGCATTGGAATCACCAGAGCCAGAGAATCGAGATCGACGGTCGGATCCCTCTCAACACCCACGGCGGATCACTGTCCGAAGGCGCCACTCGCGGAACCGGTCACCTGCGCGAGGCGGTGGTGCAGCTGCGCGGTCAAGCCGGCGCACGCCAGGTTGAAGGCGCCGAGGCTGCACTGGTGACTCCCGGGGGTTTCTTCTTCAACTCCCAGGGTGCGATTCTGAGATCGGCCTGAGAAACCAACAAGGACCGGCCATGACCAGCAAGAACAATAACTGAAGGGGATGCAATGGAAGCAGCCGACATGATCCTCATCAGCGTCGGCGATCACGTCCGTGGACCGGCTGACATGCTCGACGCCCATGTCCGTGCCGTTTACAAAGACCGTGCGCCACGCGTCGAAACCGACAGAAACAGTCATCAACCATCAACAGTGGCCGGCAACCCCAGCAAACTTGGGCATCCGGATGGGCCGCGTTATTCGGCGGCTAGCAACCCAAGCGCTAGTTGCTCTGCGTAATGATCGCCGGCGCCGAAGGCGGGGTCATGCACCCAGGCCCGTTTCAAGAAGAGGTGGGCGTCGACTTCCCAGGTGTAACCCATGCCACCGTGAACCTGCACAGAGTCTTTGCCACAGGCCGCAGCAGTGCTTGAGGCCAGAACTTTGGCCACTGCTACTGAGTGGGCGGGATCGTCGACTCCTTTGCCGTCCAGGGTTGTTCCCGCCGCGTAGACCGCAGCCCGCAAGACTTCAACCCGGGTGATCATGTCGGCGCAGCGGTGCTTGACAGCCTGGAAAGCACCGATTGGTTTACCGAATTGTTCACGTTGTTTGGCGTATTCGACAGCGAGGTCAGTGGCACCCACGGCAAGGCCGAGCTGCAACGCGGCCGTGAGCAACGCGCCACGATGTCGCCATTCGCCCGCGGTCTCGGCATCCGCGATCCTATGTCCCTGAGGTAACTCCGTTACTGCCGATACCGGGGTCAGCGGGTCGAGTGGACGGACCGCCGGTACAGCATCAAGGACACCGAGCGAGGCTCCGTCGACCCACCACAACCCCTCGTCGTCGCTGATCACCAGGCCGTCTATCCAATCTGGGAACTCAACGTAACATCGTCCCTCCGAGCGCTCTTGTGTACCGACCACTATGTCGCCCTGAGCTGCACCGTCGGCAATCTCCGCATAGTCGGCGTCGTCGGTTGCCGCCAGCGCAGCAGTCAGGGTTGTCGCTGTCAGAGGACCCGGTACCAGAGCGCGGCCGAGCTGTTCGAATACGACCACTGCTTCAGCCCAGCCCATGCCCGAACCACCATCGGATTCTGAACGGGTCAACGAGAACACACCCGTTTCGGCCAACTCCACCCAGCGCCCACGGTCAAGCCCGTCAGTTGCCATCAACCGCACCGTCTCAATGTCGAAACGGCCTGCACACAAAGCGGCCACGCCTTCAGCGAGCGCCTCCTGGTCTTCATTCAACTCGAAGTCCATCTCAACGGTCCTTGGGGAGTCCGAGCAGGCGTTCACCCACAATGTTGCGTTGTATCTCTGAGGTGCCTGCGGCGATCGTGAGAGTCAACGTGTAGAGCCGCTCCCCCACATGGTCCAACTCGCCCAGATCCAATGTGTCGCCTATGGCCAGGCCCGCCCGCCCCAGTATCTGTTCGGCCAGGTCCGCCATGCGTTTACGGGCATCAGCATAGGCGAGCTTGAAGACGGAGCCACCGGGACCCACCACGCCGGTGCGTTGCGCCTGAGAAACGTTGCGTTTAGTCAAAGACCACAGCGCGTCGAGTTCAGCTTCGAGTCGACCCAGTCGCCGTCGAATCTCGAGATCGTCTGAAGCTCGGACCGAACCTCTTGTCACCTTGCGGGCGATCCCCGCGAGGTCGGCCAGCAACCGTTGAGAGGCGATGATCTCGCTGATGAAAGCTGTGCCTCGCTCGAAAGCGAAAGTCACCATCGTTACTCGCCAGCCGTCATTGTGACCTCCAACACGGTTGACTCTGGGGATTCGCACCTCGTCTAAGAACATCTCCGCGAATTCGCCGGCACCCAGTGCGGTCACGATCTGGCGTATCTCGATACCGGGTAGGTCCATGGGCATTATCAACCAGGTGATCCCCCGGTGTTTGGGCGCGTCGGGGTCCGTTCTCACCAACAGTTCGCAGTAGTCGGCCACTTGCGCGAAGGAGGTCCATATCTTCTGGCCGGTGACCACGTAGTGATCCCCGTCGTCGAATGCGCGTGTGGTCAAAGAGGCGAGATCTGATCCCGAGCCGGGTTCTGAGAATCCCTGGCACCAGACGTGATCGCCGCGCAGGATCGGGGCTAGGTGGGTGCTCTGCTGGGTGGGTGTGGCCTCGGCGATCAGGGTCGGACCGGCATGCAGTTGTCCCACGAAGTTCACGCCCACATAGGGAGCGCCCGCCCGCTCTGTCTCCTCAAGGAAGATCAGATGCTCGGTGGGGGTGGATCCTCGCCCACCGTACTCAGCCGGCCAATGGATTCCGGCGTAGCCCGCGTCATACAAGACTCGTTGCCACCGAGTGTCGTAGGTTCTGCGAGCCTCAAGGTCTGTGTGGTCCTGCGGGGGCGGGCCGACGTCGGGCAAGACGCCTTTGAGCCACGCCCGCAGTTCGTCGCGAAAGGCTTCTTCATCTTTGGTGTAGCAAAGATCCATGAGTCTCCGACTTTATTCGCTCTCGCCGCTGTGCCCCACTTCGGACGGGAGTCCTGCTGCAGCGGACGGTCGGCGGGTTCATCTGAGACGTGTTCTGGATTGTTTCTAGGCCGCAGCGACAGGCGCACCGCGACACCGATCCTCGGCAACGCGTTCCGGGCCTCTCCGATGACTGAGCGCAAGAAATCGCTGCGACCCTCGGGGCTCCCCCAGACGGGGACCGCAACCAGCGACTGGCAACCGTAGACGCAGGCCCCAGGCAACCGGTAAGAGAATTGACACGAAATTCATCATGATTTAGTGTCGTACAACAGCTTCGCTGTCGAGTGTCGACGGTGCCACCAATCCGGCTATCGACCACAGCAGGGTCCAGTGATCCGATCAGCCCGTTTCCCGAACTCCGAAACGACCGTCTCCATGGATGCCCACGAGCAACATCTGAACGAGGATCCGACCCCCGAACCCGGCGAGGGCTCTTCGGGTTCACCGATCGCAGCCGCACGCAACACCGAACCCGATTCGGCCAGCCGACGTCTCGAACATCCGATGCAGGCAATCCTCGGAGCCGTTGTAGTGCTCTTGCTGGGTTTCGCGTTGACGCAAACCAACGACCGGGTCTCCCGCCTGGAAGACAGAGCCGGCACCGGCTTCGCCAAAGTCGACGAACGGTTCGCCCGACAGGACGCAAAACTTGACGAGATCAATCTGAAACTCACTGCTTTGAGCGCAGCCCTCAACGCGACTGCTGAGGTGGACGCCGCTCTCGAAGGCAGCCTGCTGGGCCCCAGCGCCGCCCCCCGCCGACAACCCGGCAAACTGACCCCCGCACCGATCCTGTAGCTGAACCAACAGTGGGGTCACTACTGCGGAGGTGCGATGAAAGCGACGCAAAAGACAAAAGCGGGAGTTGCTCTACACTCGACGATGATCTGAGTGGAAGAATCGGGACCCGTGAGCAGTTCCAAACCAGCCACCTCCACCGACAGGCTCGCACGCTGCATCTCGATCGACCTTGAAGTCGCCAAGGCATCCAACAGAATCCACGCCTTCGCGGGAGTGCGCTCCGACACCGGCCGGTGCATAACCAGATCCAGCGGAGACCGTGACCCAGAACCGGGGCTTGCAGAGCTCGACGAACTCTCCGAAGGCGCAGAATTCGTCCTCGGACACAATCTGATCAAATTCGACCTGCCCCGTCTGCGAGAAGAACGTCCCTCTCTGCACCTCCTGCAACTGCCCGTGATCGACACACTGTGGATCAGCCCCCTGGCCTTCCCGAAGCACCCGTACCACCGTCTCGTCAAGCACTACAAGGACGGACAACTCAACCGCGAGAAACCCAACGACCCCGAACTGGACGCACGACTCACCCTCAAGGTGTTCGCGGACCAGCAGAAACAACTGCTTGAGACTCCCCCGCACCTGCTGATCGCATGGCACTGGCTCACAACCCAATCCGATGAGACAGGCGAATCCGGCGGGACAGGCTTCGATCTGTTGTTCGAATCCCTGCGCCGCTCACCGCGGCCCGACATCAACGAGGCGCGTGAAGCGGTCCGACAAAGCCTCGACGGCCGTTCATGCCACCAGAAACTCCGCTCAATTACAGCAGACCTGGCAGAACACGGCTGGGGACTCGCCTACGCGCTGGCATGGATCTCGGTTTCGGGAGGCAACTCGGTGCTGCCCCCATGGGTGCGCCATAGTTTCGTTGCGGCCGCCGAGCTGGTGCGACGCCTGCGCGACGAAGCCTGCGGCCACCGCTCCTGTGACTGGTGCCGCCGACACCACGACCCCGTTTCGGAACTGAACCGCTGGTTCGGATTCGAACAATTCCGGCCCGAACCCGTCGACCCCGACACGCAACAACCGATGCAGCAGGCCATCGTCGAGACGGCGATGCATAACCAGGACGCACTGGCGATCCTGCCGACCGGCACAGGAAAGTCTCTCTGCTACCAGTTGCCTGCGCTGTCGCGCTACAACAAGACGGGTGCAATGACCGTCGTGATATCGCCGCTCGTGGCGCTCATGGCCGACCAGGTAGCCGGTTTGGAGAAGCTTGGAGTCACGACCTGTGTCACGGTCAACGGAACCCTGTCGATGCCCGAGCGCACAGAAGCGCTGAAAAAGGTCAGGCTCGGCGACGCGGCGATCCTGCTCATATCCCCCGAACAACTCCGCAGCGTCCCGGTGCGTAAAGCCCTCGAACAACGCGAGACCGGACTCTGGGTGCTCGACGAAGCCCACTGCCTGTCGAAATGGGGACACGACTTCCGCCCCGACTACCGCTACGTCGGGCGTTTCATCCGCGAGAAGGCCGCCCATAGCCGTATACCACCGGTGCTGTGCCTGACCGCAACCGCCAAACCCGAAGTCAAAACCGAGATCCAAGACTACTTCCGGGAGCACCTCGGCATCGACATAGACGTCTTCGACGGAGGCAGCCGCCGCACCAACCTCAACTTCACCGTGCTCGAGACAACCGAGTCCAGCAAGTTCCACGACATCGTCACCCTGCTGAACCAGCACCTTCCCGAAGACACGGCAGGCGGCGCCATCGTCTACTGCGCGACACGTCGCAGAACCGAGGAAGTCGCCGACTTCCTGACAGAACAGGGGATCGAGGCGGACCACTTCCATGCAGGGCTGCAACCCGAAGCCAAAAAGAACGTCCAACAGAGTTTCATCAACGGTGACCTGCGGGTCATAGCGGCAACAAACGCTTTCGGAATGGGTATCGACAAACCCGACGTACGGCTCGTCATACACGCCGACATTCCGGCGTCGCTCGAGAACTACCTCCAAGAAGCGGGGCGCGCGGGCCGAGACCAGCAACAAGCGCACTGCATCCTGCTCTACACCGAAGAAGACGTGGAGCGACAGTTCGGGATGTCGGCGCGGTCCCGGCTGACCCGACGCGAGATACACGGTGTGCTACGAGCGTTGCGTTACTTGGAATTCCGCAACCGCCGTCACAGCAGGGGCGAACCGGTAATCGCCACAACCGGCGAAATACTGGCCGAGGACCAGGACGGCGACATCACCCGCGACAAGGCAACCGACGACACCCGCGTGCGCACAGCAGTAGCCTGGCTCGAAGAAGCAGACCTGCTCACCCGCGAAGAGAACGAAGTGCGGGTCTTCCCCAGTTCACTGAACATCCACAGCGTCGACGATGCACGGGCCAGACTGCAAACCCAGCAGATCGACGACGACTACCGGGAAGCGTTGACAGCGATGGCAAGAACACTGCTGTACGCGGCTCCGGACGAGGGCATCACCACCGACACCATGATGGAAGTGTCAGGGCTCACCCCTGATCGGGTCAGAACCGCTCTGTTCGACCTGGAACGGTTCGGTATCGCCAGAACCGACACTGTGCTGACCGCCTTCGTTCACGTCGGAACACGCCTTCCCTCCCGTCGACGACTGACCGACGCAATCGCCGTTGAGAAGCGACTGATTGAACTGATGCAGGCAATGGCACCCGACATGGGCAGAAACGACTCCGCGCCGCTGAATCTTCGGATCGCGTCACAGCGCCTCAAAGACGCTGACCTCGGCCACGTCCGCACCGAGCACGTCACCCGCTCACTGCAAGGCATCGCCAGAGACGGCCGCAACGACGGCGGCACCAGCACACGCCGCTCAGGCGGCAGCATCACCATCAGCAACCACAACTCAGAGAACGTTTGGCTGACCCTGAATCGTGACTGGTCCTCCCTAGCCGAGATGGCTGACCGGCGCCGCCAGGGAGCCCAACTCCTACTCGCCCACCTGCTGTCGGAACTAGCACCGAACCAACGCGGCCAGGACCTGCTCGTCAAGACCACGCTCGAGAGACTGCTCAAAGTCATCGAAGACGACCTTGTTCTACGCAGCCAAACCACAAACCCCCAACAACTGATGGAGCGGGCCCTGCTCTGGTTGCACGAACAGGAGGTGATCAGGCTCAACCGGGGACTCACGGTGTTCCGCCCAGCGATGACCATCACGTTGACACCCGGAAAACAGGGCTTCAAGCAACAGGACTTCAAAGATCTCCAACATCACTACGACCGAACGGTCCGACAGATCCACGTGATGGCCGAATTCGCTGAGAAGGGTCGGACCGCCATCGCCGAAGCTGTACGTCTGTCCGTCGACTACTTCGAACTCGGCGAAGACGACTTCATACGTCGTTGGTTGCCGGAGCGCCGACACGAACTCAGCCGCGAGACAACACCTGAATCGTGGGACAGAATCGTCGAAAGCCTCAACAATCCCACCCAGCGCCGACTCGTGACCGACGACCGTGAAACCGACAACACACTGGTGCTGGCCGGCCCCGGATCAGGCAAGACCCGAGTGCTCGTGCATCGCATCGCCTACCTGGTACGCGTCCGCCGACAGAACCCCCGAAGCATCCTGGCCCTGGCCTACAACCGACACGCCGCAGTCGAGATTCGCAACAGGCTCGCCGGACTGATCGGAAACGACGCCAAAGGCGTGACCGTGCTCACCTGCCACGCCCTGGCAATGCGGCTCGTCGGCGCAAGCTTCTCCGGCAAATCGGACCTGCGGGACGGTGAAGAACTCAAGACCCTGCTCGATGACGTGATGGATCAAGCCATCGATTATCTGCAGGGCACCGAATTCGCTCCCGAAGAAGACCCCTCAGAAGCCGAACAGTCCGAGCAGACCGAGCAGTCCGAAATCGAACGGGCCGAAATCGAACAGGCCCGAGCGCGCCTCCTAGCCGGGTTCCGTTGGATACTCGTCGACGAATACCAAGACATCGGCCGCAGAGAATACGACCTCATCTCAGCACTCGCCGGCCAGACGATCACCGACGTGGACGCCCGGCCCAACCTCCTCGCCGTCGGCGACGACGACCAGAACATCTATGCGTTCAACGGCTCGTCGGTGGAATTCATCCGCAGCTTCAACAAAGACTACGGCGCCGAACCCACCTACCTGATCGAGAACTACCGCTCCAGCAGACACATCATCGACGCCGCCAACACCGTCATCTCCCCAGCAACCGACCGGATGAAGACCGGACACGAAATCCGCATAGACCACCAACGCACCCACGACCGACCCGGTGGAGTGTGGGAAGCACTCGACCCGGTCGCCCGCGGACGAGTCCAGATACTGCCCTCAGACGACGACATCTACTCCCAGGCCCGACATGCTGTCACCGAACTGAACCGGCTGTCAGGGTTGGTGCCCGACTGGGACTGGTCACGCTGCGCGGTGATAGCGGCAGAATGGAGCCATCTCGAACCCGTCCGCAGCCTCTGCGAACACCTGAACATCCCCGTCCAGAAAGCCAACGAAACTGAGATGAGCCTCTGGCGGCTGCGCGAGACCCAAGCTCTCGTCCGCAAGGCCCGCGGCTCCAACCTGGTCGACATCAGCGGCCTCCGAGAATGGATTCGCCGACAGCGCCCCAGCCCCTGGTTCGAACTCCTCGACCAAGCCCTCGACGAACACCAGGTCGAGAGCGGCTCCGCAAAAGTCCCCAACACCGCCCTCATCGAATGGCTGGCCGAATGGTGCCGCGGCGCGCGGCGCCGACAGCGTGGACTGCTGCTCCTTACCGCACACCGAGCCAAGGGGCTCGAGTTCGACCATGTGATCGTTCTCGACGGAGGCTGGGACCGGCGCAACCGCGGGGATGACGCCGACGCCCAGCGCCGCCTCTACTACGTTGCGATGACCCGGGCCCGGCAGACCCTTGCACTGTTGCGCCGCAAAGAACCGCACCCGTTCCACACTGGTCTGCACCACCGACCGTCAGTGCTGCTGCGTGAAACAACCACCTCGCCCCGCCCCGGGCCGGAACTGACACGCCGCCACCGCCAACTTGCCCTCAACGAAGTGTTCCTCAGCTTCGCCGGCAACAAGCCGCCCGAGGACCACCTGCACACGGCCATCGCCGCGTTGTCACCGGGCGACAGAGTCCAAGTCAACCAGGACGAACAACCGTGGAAGCTGCTCAACCAGGCCGGAACGACAGTCGGGATCCTCGCCCAGAGCTTCAAACCCCCCGACAACATGGTGTTCACCAACGCAACCGTCGCAGCCATCGCCACCTGGGGAAAGGACCGTTCCGACGCGAAGTACCTGGATCGTGTTATGTGCGAGAACTGGGAAGTCGTCCTCCCCGAACTCACCTTCGAACCCGGCGGCACGACTCATCACGTCTGACAGCACGAACCTCAGAAATATCTCATTATTTTATGTTGCTTATTGATCCGCCGGCAAACTAGAGTCAGAGGCATGGAATTGGACGCTATTGCACAACTAGTCACCGTTCTGATGGCTGCCATGGCGATCGTCTGGCACCAACAACGCAGCAACGACACCCTCCGCGAACAATTCAACGCCTCGAACCGCCAACTGCGCGAAGAACTCAACACCTCGCACCAACAACTACGCGAAGAACTCAACACCTCGCACCAACAACTACGCGACGGTATCATTGAGAACGGGCAGAGGCTGGCGCGCATAGAAGGCTTCTTGGGCATCGGCATGCCCGCCGTTTCTGACACACCCGTAGAGGCAGGACCCAAGTAGACGGGTTCTGCCATCAACAAGGCGAAGCAACCGTTCCCAACGGGTGTATTCCAGCAACGACGGCTATTCTCGGGGGCTGTGACTGACCCTCGTTGGGAGACGATTCCGGAACTGATCGACGATGCAGCCAGCAGCTTCGGCGACCGTGAAGCGATGGTTGACGGCGACGTCCGCTGGAACTTCTCGGAGTTCCGCACAGAAATCCACCTTGCGGCACGTGCGCTGATGGCCTCAGGGGTGGCCGCAGGCGACCGCGTGGCTCTGTGGGCGCCCAACATCTGCGAATGGGCCGCAGCCGCGCTCGGGGTGCATGTCGCAGGCGGGGTTGCAGTGCCGATCAACACCCGCTTCAAGGGCCGTGAAGCCTCCTACGTTCTCGAGAACTCCGGGGCCAGGATGCTGTTCTGCGTAACCGACTTCCTCGACACCGATTATGTGGCGCTGCTCGAGCAAGCCGAAGTACCCGCGTCGCTGGCCGAGATCGTCGTGATGCGGGGAGACTGCCCGACCGGCACCACCAGTTACAACGATTTCATGGCCCGTGCCGCGGCCGTCGGCGAAGGTGAACGAGCCGCTCGCAGCGCCGCGGTCAAAGGCGACGACCTCTGCCACATAATGTTCACCTCCGGCACGACCGGCGACCCCAAAGGCGCCATGCTGATCCATTCCGCTGTCTGTCGGTCCTATCAGAGCTGGTCTCAAGTGATCGGGCTAGACCGCGACCGCTACCTGGTCATCAACCCCTTCTTTCACTCCTTCGGGCTCAACGCGGGCATTCTCGCCTGCCTGATGACCGGCTCGACCATCGTCCCCCACCCCGTATTCGACGTGCCGTCGGTGATGAAGCGCATACCCGAAGAACGTATCTCGATGCTCCCGGGACCACCGGCCGTCTACCAGACGATCCTCAACACCGAGGACCTCGACCAATGGGACATGTCGTCGCTGCGCTTGGCGGTGACCGGTGCCGCTGCCATCCCCGTCGAGATGATCGTCTCAATGCGCCGACGGCTCGGCTTCGAGAAGATCGTGACCGGTTACGGCCTCACCGAGTCATCGGGGATCGCCACCATGTGCCGCCACGACGATGACCCGAAGATCATCGCCAACACGAGCGGCCGGGCGATCGACGACGTCGAAGTGCGAATCGTCGACCTGGAGGGCCAGGAGGCGCCGAGAGGCGAACCGGGCGAGATCGTCGTTCGGGGCTACAACGTGATGAAGGGCTACCTCAACGACCCGGTCAAAACAGCAGACACAATCGACGCCGACGGCTGGCTGCACACTGGAGACATCGGGGTGATGGACGCCGGCGGCAACATCGACGTCACCGACCGAGTCAAAGACATGTTCATCAACGGCGGATTCAACGCCTACCCGGCCGAGATCGAGAACCTGATCATGAACCATCCCGGCGTCGGACAGGTGGCCGTGGTCGGCGTGCCCGACGAGCGCTTGGGGGAAGTCGGCTACGCCTTCGTGGTGCCCGCAGTCGGATCCGACAGCGACGCCGAGGCGCTGATCGCCTGGTGCCGCGGCGAGATGGCCAACTACAAAGTCCCCCGTCACATCGAATACGTCGACGCGCTGCCCCTCAACGCCAGCGGCAAAGTTCTCAAATACCAACTCCGCGAACGTGCCGGCCGACAGTGAACGAGTGGTAGCTCCTTTCGACGCTGACCAACGGATCCTCGTTTCACCCAACCAACGGAGGTCTCGACCCCGCACTCACCGTGATGGCCGACGCCTTCGAATAGCGGATCGAACTCATCAACCGGCGACTCATGCTGCGCTGGGCCAGAGTACGGCATGGGACTAAAAAAATTTCTCACGAATCTGCTCAGACCATCGAGTCCACACCACCGTCCGGCGTCCACGACACCCGAGTCCAGCGAAGGCTGCGACGAGGAAATTGAGACGGAGAAGGAACGACGCAGAGGGATGAGGGGCTTCTAGGCGCCGTGTCCTAGACGTTCACCTCTTCAAGCAGGCCGGTGGTGACGTCGTAGACGAAGCCACGGATGTGGTCCTTCTCTAGAATGTACGGCGACAACAGGAGCCGCTGAATCGACTGGCGCACATCGGCGTAGGGATCATCGAAGGCTTCGACGGCCCAATGAGGTCGCACACCCAACTCGTCTTCCAGTTCGGTCTTGAAACTGTCCTCGGTCACCTTCTGCAAACCACAGTCAGTGTGATGAATCAGAATGATCTCCCTAGTGCCCAACGCCCGCTGTGACAGACACAGTGAGCGGATCACATCATCGGTGACCACCCCGCCGGCGTTGCGAATGATGTGGGCCTCGCCGCGGGCAAGTCCCAGGATTCCGAAGATCGGCATGCGGGAATCCATGCAAGCCACAATCGCAGCCCGGCGTGCCGGCGCAACCGACATGCCCCGAAAGTCAAAGGTCTTGGCGTAGTCCGCGTTGTTGGCCAGCAGTTCGTCTGCTGTCGGCTGAAAGTCTTCGGGCATGGCAGCATCGTAGACGCGCAACGATTCTGTGCGGTGCCTCATTGTCGGGCAAGCTTGGCCTATGAACGAATACAGCGAACTGATCGAGATCGAATCTCCAAGGCCTCACACGACTATAATCCGCATGAACCGTCCCGAACGGATGAACTCTATGGCGTTTGAGTTGATGGTCCCGCTCACGGAGGCTCTCGAGCAAGTGGACCGAGACAACGAGACGACCTGCGTGATCCTTACCGGCACCGGCGCCGGGTTCTGTTCCGGGGCCGACACCCGTGACACCATGCCCCCGCCCAACAGTGAAGGAATGACCCTGAGCCGTATCGCCACCAAAGCAATGACGACACTGTCAGACCTGATTCCCCGCATGCGCAAGATGAACAAACCGGTGATCGCGGCTGTCAACGGGGCCGCTGTCGGCGGCGGGATGTGCTTGGCGTTGGGAGCCGACATTCGAATTGCCGCCGAGTCGGCTTATTTCCGCGCAGCAGGCATCAACAACGGACTGACGGCCAATGAACTCGGGTTGTCCTTCCTGCTCCCCCGCGCTATCGGCGCTTCCCGGGCCTTCGAGTTGATGCTCTCTGGTCGTGACCTCAGCGCTACTGAAGCTGCCGAAATCGGTCTCGTGTCAGCCACTGTCTCCAACGACGGCTTGATCGAGGAAGCACTCGACCTGGCCGACCGAATCAACGGTTGGTCGACTCAAGGCGTGGCTCTCACCAAGCGGCTCATGTGGGCCGGGTTGGAAACCAACAGCCTCCAAGCCGCTATCGAGATGGAAAGCCACACACAGCTGTTCGTGCGCCTCACCACCAAGAACTTCGAGGAGGCAACCAGGGCTCGTGCTGAGGGCCGGGCTCCCAATTTCCTGGACTGAGCGTACTGCTGTCCCGTCAGCGACAAGATCGACCGAGAAGACAGACCAGTGGGGGGGGCTAGGTCTCTTCGACCATCGGGACGACCTCCTCAGTGAAGGCGTCGACCTGTTCGAGGTACTCCGGCAAGTCACGGGCTCGAAACTTGAGATGGAAAGTGTCGGCCCCCACAGCACGGGCCTCACGAATGTCTTGGGCCAGCGCTTCGGTACCTCCCGCCAACGCCGTCACGCCTTCAGGAACGTCTCCGAGCAGATAAGTCCACGGCGGCATATAACCGACGTCGTAACCCGTCTCGGGGCGGCCCGCAGACACGGCGGCAGCGGCAATCGTCTCAAGAATCTCGGAATACTGATCCTTCGAGTTGCCCATCGGGATGTAGCCGTCACCGATCCGGCCGGTGCGTCGCCAAGCCGCCCTGCCCATTCCTCCAATCCAGATCGGCAATTCGCTGCGGGGTCGGGGCGCCACACCAACGTCGGAATACGAATACATCTCACCGTGGTGGCTCACATAGGTCTCCAAGAACGCGCCGCGTACAGCGTCAAGGGTCTCATCGAGGCGTTTGCCTCTCGTGGAGAAGTCCACCCCCAACGCCTCGAACTCGGCTTCGACATGCCCCGCGCCCACACCGAGGATCACCCGACCCCCGGATAGATGGTCCAGCGTGCCGAACGACTTGGCGGTGTGCAGCGGGTGGCGGTATGCGGCTATCCACACCACCGACAACAAGCGCACATTGCGGGTATGCGCAGCCAGAAACGACAGAGTCGCGACGGTGTCATACCAGGTTGTAGTCATGCGGGCGGCATATTCGTTGTCGGGGATGGCGACATGATCGCAAACACCGATGAAGTCATAACCTCGGTCGTCGCATCGTTGGGCAATTGCAACAAGATCATCCACCGTCGCTTCGTCCTCCCAAGGGTCGACCAGAGTGCGGGTGAGTGTCTGGATCGGCAACTGGATCCCGAACGACCAGTCACCAGGCGCAGTGACGGCCGCCATCAGTTGTTCTCTGTCTCGACATCGGCCTCCGAGTCCGTCTCAAAGTCGGCGGTTGCTTCGGCGGCTTCGGCGGCTTCTTGGCGACACTCGTTGATCAATTGCTCGGTTACGCCCACCAACTCCGCGGCCCTTGGATAGCCAACGTAAGGAGTTGCCTGAATCAACACCTCGCGAATCTGCTCCTCGGTCAACTCGCCGCGTTTCAACGCAGACTTGCATTGCAGTCTCCAAGTGTTCGGACCTCCGATGGCCGCGACGACTCCCATGACTATCAGTCGGCGTTGCCCCACGCTGAGTTGCTCCCGGGTCCAGATCCCCCCGAAAAGGTCTCGGGTCATGATGTCTGAAAAGTCCATCGAACCCGGTGGCACCACAGCCACCATCCCCTGGTAGACATCGGCAAGCATCTCGGCCCCGGTCTCCCATTTCTCATCTCTGCCGACATCGCTCATTTCATTCCCCTCAGTTGTCTCTTTGATCGTCGTCTCTGCGTTCAAATATTCAAATATTTGTGGATCCGGTTTGTTCCGAGCCCGGTTTCGGCATCCCGTACACAAGGCGCATCGCATCGCGTGCAGCCTCCACGACCGGCATCCTGCGGCCACTCTCCCAGCCTAGGCCGACCGCGAGGTCCAGGTCTTTTTCAGCGATCCCGATGGTTTTTGCAAGATACGAGCCCAGCGGCCCACTTTTGGTCTCTGGCGGCATGGCGACCAACGGATAGAAGCGTTCGGTCAAGGTTCCAAGCTGACCGGCGTGACGCCATGCTTCAAGCAGCATCTCGGGGTCGGAGCCCTCACCTGCAACGATCTGGTAGGACGCGCTCAACGCGGCTTGTTGCAGATAGGTCATCACGTTGAAAGCAATCTTCATCGCCATTCCAGCGCCAACCGCCCCGCCTTCAAAAACCGCCCCCGCGCACTCGTCGATGACTGCCCGTGGCAGTTCCCCGATCCCGGCTTCGGGAACACCGACCATGACCACTAAGGACCCCTCGCGAGCAGCCCAGGATCCGCCTGCAACCCCCGCGTCGAACAAGTTCACCTCGCGCTCTGCAGCCAATGCGCAGAGATCTCTGATCGTGTCGGGATGAACTGTCGAATGCACCGCAATCGAAGTTCCGGGGCGACACGAATCCAGAATGCCGTCGGTACCTGAGACCACGTCCATGACGGCCGCGTCGTCAGACACACAGATGCTGATATGTTCGCACTCTGCTGCCAGGGCCGCTGCTGAGGGAGCAGCCCGCGCACCCTTGTCCACCATCTTGGCCATTGCTTTCTCGTTGAAATCGAATACGACCAGATCAAACGACGCTGCAATGGTTTCCGACATGGCACCGCCCATGTCTCCCAAGCCGATATAGCCGACGGTCTGCGACACGGTTTCCTTCCCTCGGAGCACCCGGCGTGGCTCCGACCCATACGACAGTAGTCGCTGGGCCGGCGGTCAAAGAACGCGCACGCGACTAGGAGGCCGAGCGAGCAGGCAGGACAACCCGGCCCGTACAGCGCCAGGCCCGTGGCCCGAGCGGCCCGTGAGCGCAGCGAACAAGAGCGGAAGACCACTGGTGTCAACACGAGGCGGCATCACCTGCCCGCGCACGTTCCGGGCCGAATGAAAAGGATTTTCTATGACTCCTGCCGTAGTGTCATCACCATGGCTCCGAATCCGTTCACCGCGCATCCTCACGCCAACGGCGAAACATACTGCCAACACTTCGGCATCGCCTGCGGCGTTGGTCGGCAACTGCTGACAGCGGCCCTGGCCGCTTTCGCGCACGCGCTCATGCCCTTCCTGTTCCCCTCAACGGCGAGCAGCAAGATCCGTGCCTTGAACGACTGCCTGGACCGCAAAGACCGCGACGGTCTGCGCGGTAAGGCGAACCTCGTTTCGCATGACTGACACACACGCGGCAAAATAAGTCCGTGAGCAACCAACACCACAGCAACCAACACCACATAGTCATCAGCGCGGACACCCACTGCGGAGCAGGCCTCTGGAGCTACCGCGAGTACCTCGACGCCAAGTACCTCGACGAGTTCGACGACTGGGCCAAGTTCATGGAACAGGACAACGAAGCGCGCAAAGAGCTCTTCAAAGACATGGAACGGACACCGCTCGAAGTCGGCGTTGACGGCGACCCCGAAGTGTTCTCGTACCGCAACTCGTCGTCCGCCGAACGCCTGCGCGAACAGCAGGAGGACGGCGTCATCGCCGCGGTGCTGTTCCCCAACACCCAACCACCGTTCGCGCCCCCCGCTGCAACCTCATTCGAGGCCCCTCCGTACTCCGACAACTTCGAGCACCGCTGGGCAGGGCTGCGGGCGCACAACCGTTGGCTGGCCGACTTCGTCAGCGAGGCACCCGAACGCAGAGCCGGGATCATCCAGATCTTCCTCGGTGACGTCGAAGGCTCGGTCAGAGAGATCGAATGGGCCGCTGAACAGGGACTACGCGGCGGAGTTCTGGTGCCCGGCGCGCCACCGGACTCGCCCTTCGAACCGCTCTACTCGAATACCTACGAGCCGATCTGGGCCGCGGCCGCAGCCGCCAGCCTGCCCCTCAACCACCACGCCGGCGGCGCCACACCGAACTTCGGCAACCACTTCCCCGCCTCGCTGGCGATGTTCATGCTCGAGGTGCAGTGGTGGACCCAACGGGCGCTGTGGCACCTCATGTTCTCAGGAGTGTTCGAGCGCTACCCCGACTTGAACTACATCATCACCGAAACCGGCACTTCCTGGGTGCCCGACACGCTGGACAAACTGGAGAGCTTCTATCACCGGATGAGGTACTCGCGCTACGGTTCCGAGTCGATCTTCGGCGGGCAGGCCGTGGCCGACATGTCGCTGACACCCTCGGAGTACTTCAACCGGCAGTGCTACATAGGCGCATCCTTCCTGCGACCCGCAGAAACCCATATAGCCCGCTCAATCGGCGTCGACCGCATCATGTGGGGCTCGGACTATCCTCACATCGAGGGGTCCTACCCGCACACCCGTGAGCACCTGCGGCTCACCTTCGCCCAGATGACACCCGAAGAGACCACCACGATCCTCACGACCAATGCAGCCAAGGTCTACAAGTTCGATCTCGACGCGCTCGCTCCCCTCGCTGAGAAGTACTGCCCGACCAAGGAGTTCGTGGCGACCCCCATCGACTACTCAGAAATCCCCGAACGTGCCAAGGGCTGCCCCGGCATGAACCCTCTCAACCAGGTCCAGGAGGTCGTATGACCGGTTCAAACGGCAGCATCGCCGACAATGACATTGCCCAAATCGAGATTGCCCAAATCAAAATAGCGGAGTGCGTGGCAGTCGTGACCGGCGGGGCAGGCGGGATCGGCAAGGGCATCGTGGGGGCGCTTCTGCGCCGCGGCGCCACAGTGGTGATCGCAGACATTGAACAGGGCGCCATCGACGCTGCCGTCAGAGAACTGTCGAGTCTGGGCTCGGTGACCGGAATCCGGACCGATGTGAGCGACGAAGCATCGGTCGGCGAACTCGCCGACTACGTGTACGGCACCCACGGCAAGTGCAACCTGTTGTACAACAACGCGGGCGTGACTTCCGGCGGGGGCGGCAAACCCTGGCAGCAGGAACCCAACGACTGGCGCTGGTGCTTCAGCGTGAACGTCTTCGGCGTCGCCATATGCGTGAGCGAGTTCGTTCCACGCATGCTCGAGTCGGGCGAGCCCGGTCAGATCATCAACACCTCCTCTGGCGACGGCGGGTTCGCTCCCGTTCCCACTGCCTCGGTCTACGCCTCCTCCAAAGCGGCCGTGAGCTGCTTCACTGAAGCGCTGCACCACAACCTCGTCAGCGAGGACACCCAGCTTCGGGCCTCGGTCTTCTACCCCTCGGGCGGACTCTTGCGGACCGGTCTGTTCACCGCCAGCCGCAACCGGCCCGAGCACCTTGCACGGGTCGGTGAAGCCACCGGACGTAAGAGCATGACCTTCGAAGAGATGAAGGGCATGCTCGCCGCGGCCGGCCGTGATGTGACCGAGGCCGACCTTGACGCGCTGGGAGACTTCGTGGTCGCCGAGACCGCCGCACGGCGATTCATCATCACCATGGACCTGCGCGACACCGTCGATCTGCTGCATCGCCGAGCCGGAGCCATCGGCGACCTGAACGTCCCACCCCATCACGGCATGCCCGTCTGAGGCGTGACCCGGCTCGGCAATCGTTGGAACGTGCGCGGATTGACCATCGTCGGTGCGCCGAGGCCTGTTGTCTCCCGCTCTTGTTCGCTGCGCTCCACTTGCCGTTCTTGTTCGCTGCGCTCACGGGGCCGCTCGGGCCACCGGCGGGCCGCTCAGGCCACGGCCTCGCTGGGTCGCGACCGTGTGCGGGATCAATCCGCTCGGCCTCTCAGAGGGTTTTCGGGCGGTTGACGAAACGTCGCTCGGTAGGCGAGAAGAACCAACCGCCACCGGTCTTGGATCCCCCGTCGACAGGGATGTTGTGTCCGGTGACGAACGACGAGAGATCGCTCGCCAAGAAGAGCGCAACCCGGGCCTGGTCCTCAGGCCATCCCAAGCGGCCCACCGGCGCCCAGGACTCCCAAAGATGCTCCGAAGACTCGAAACCGGTCAGATAGTCAACCTGCGGAGTCTGGGTCAGGTCCGGGCCGATCCCGTTGACTCTGATTCCTCTGCGGCCGTACCCCGCTGCCAGACAGGTCGTGAAATGGGCCAACGCCGCCTTCATAGCCCCATACACCGGCTCACCGGGAAAGCCGCGCAGGCCCTCCACTGAATGGACGTTGACAATCGACCCTGCACCGCTGTCGATCATCGGGTTCAAGAAGGCACGGGTGACCATCACCGCATGCAGGAAGTTGATCTCATACATTTCGGTCCAGGACTCAAGACTCGAGTCGCCGAAACGCACGATCGGCCGGTAGTCACCCACGTTGTTGACCACGACGTCAGGTGCGGAATGAACCGACAGCACCGCTTTTCGCAGGCGCTCGACGTCTTCAGGGCGCCGCACGTCCACGAGATGCGCCCGGGCTGTTCCCCCGCTCGACTCGATGTCCGACACTGCGGCCTCGGCCCGTTCACGGTCAATCTCGGCTATCTCGACGATCGCCCCGTGCTGGGCGAACAGGCGGCTGATCGCCCCGCCGATCCCGTCACCTCCACCGGTGACCACCGCAACTCTGCCTTCGAGGAGTCGGTTCCAGTCATCGATAGGCGGCACGTTCTGCGGACTCTGGGGGTTCTGCGGGTTCGCATCGTCGGCGGCGGTTCGCGGTTCGCTCATTGCATCTTCCTTGCGTTTGCGGCAGCTTTCTTCAATAGAGCACGGGTCCGCTGCCCCTCTTCGGGGCTCGTGCCGACCTCGACCGCCGCGAAATCGGTCGAGCCCGCCGAAGCAAGTTTCTCGAGTTGCGGCAACACCGGCTCTGTCGATCCCAGCATCGTGGTTTTGGAGAAGTTGATACCGATGCCCATATTGCGTCTACCGTACGCCTGATGGGGACTTCGGATGGAACTGAACTTGATGAGACTGTCGCCTATACCGCCCTGCGCCGTCTCCAGAACCGCTATGCCGACATCGTGACCCGACGGGCCTGGCCCGAATTGGTCGAGACAATGCGGCCCGATTGCATGATCACCGTTGATCTGGTCGATCGGGCGATCAACTTCGACGGGCCGACCGAAATCGGTGACTTCATCGCCGCACAGATCGAACAGTTCGACTTCTTCGAGTTTGTGATCCTCAACACAGTGATGAAGATCGACACTGGGGCGGGTCGGGCCACCGCCCGGATGTACATGCAGGAGGCCCGTCAGAGTGTGGAGTCAGGCGAACGCTGCGACACCTTCGGCGTCTACCACGACCATCTGGAACGTGACGACAACGGTCGCTGGTGGTTCGCTCGCCGTCGCTACAAGTCGTATGCCCGCACAAACCCTGTCGGCTCCGGTCCTGACCTGACCGTCTTCGACCTCCCCGAGATCCCCCTCTAGTCACACGCAAACGACTCGCCGACCAGCTGTTCCGACAAAGCCCAGAGGCGCGCCGCGTACTCGGCATCGGTGGCGTAGCCAGCAGCTTCGGCGATCTCGGCATCCGCGCAGTAGGCACCGCCCACATCGGCCGTCTCCGGCGACACGGCCGCCCACACGCCGGTCGCGGCGCCCTGTTGAAGCGACTTGAACTCGCCAAGGCCCGATCCTGCACCCGGAACCGTACGCTCTGCGGCCCGGCGCTGCAACTCGGCTCTATCCTCAGAAGTCATGTGACGGCCCAGTTCGGTCCTGATCATTCCCGGATGCACAGCATTGGCGCGCACACCTGAACCGGCCAGCCGGCGGTCGAGTTCAACTGCAAAGAGGATGTTGGCCGTCTTTGATTGACCGTAGGCCTCTAACTTGTCGTACGGCTCGGTCTCGAAGTGCAGGTCGTCCCAACGGATCTGTCCGCCGTGATGGCCGGCGCTCGACAAGTTGACCACTCGGGACGGGGCGCCCGCTCGCAGCGCACCCAACAGATGGTTGGTCAAAACGAAATGCCCGAGATGGTTGGTGCCGAACTGGGTCTCGAAGCCCTGCGCGGTGCGTCCCTCGGGAGTGAACATCACCCCTGCGTTGTTGACCAACAGATGGATTGCCGGATGCGCCTCGACGATTCCCGCCGCTCCCGCCCGCACCGTCGGCAGATCGGCAAGATCAAAGACCGCCGAAGACAGCTTCGCCTCGCCCACCGTCTCGGAGATCGCTACGGCAGCCGCTTCGCACTTCTTCGCGGTCCGTCCGCAGAGCACCACCTCAGCTCCACCAGCGGCGAGTGCACGAGCCGTCTCGAGTCCGAGGCCCGTAGTCGCGCCCGTCACCACCGCAACCCGCCCGGTCAGATCGATTCCCGCCATTACTTCGTCAGTCGTCGTTGAGAATGCCACCTCGGGCTCCTTGTCTGAGTTGCGTTGCCTCTTGGAGTGAACGCCGCTCACAGTAGCCAACTAGATACCCAAAATGATGCTGGGCTACAGTAGCGCCGCAATGGACGACACTGTTTTGAGCGATCGCGCGTCAAGGGACAGACTCGGTGGCTGAGGCGAACGAATCAACACGCAGCGCGGCCTCGCTGACCGCCACCATGCTCGACGAGGAAGCAGCCCGTCAACGCAGCCAGGCCGAACGGTCCGAGGCTGTCGTCTTCGCCGACGACCTTCTGCCCGGCGTCGGCACGGACGAAATGGAGTTTCGTGACGGGATCAAGAAGGGAGGCGTCTACACCTTCAGCGTGCTCCTCGCGCTCAACTCGATGGACGAACTCGAAGGCGCCGCGATCAACATTCTCGGCCCCGACATCGCCGAGACCCTCAACGTGTCAGACGGCACGATCACTTTCATCTCAGTCGCTTCAGTCGCCTTCTTCGTGCTCGGAGCCGGGCCGATGGGCTGGCTCGCCGACAGGATACGACGCGGCCCGATCATCGGCGTGGCGAGCATGGCCTTCGCCGGTTTCGCCGCGCTCAGCGGCCTCGCGATCAACGCGTTCATGCTGTTCTGGACCCGCTTCTTCACCGGGATCTCCAAAGCCAACACGATCACCGTCCACGCCACCCTGTTGGCCGACACGTACCCGATCGCGGTCAGGGGCCGCATCTTCGCGACCAACGCGGCAGTCGGCCGGGTGTTCAACGCGGCAAGTCCGATCCTGGTCGGAGGCATCGCCGTCGCAGTCGGCGGCGACGAAGGCTGGCGCTGGGCGTACTTGAGCTTGGGCATACCGGTCGCCGTGCTGGCAGCACTGGCTTTTGCTCTGCCCGAACCGGAGAGGGGCCAATGGGAGAAGAAGGACGTCCTGGGGCACTCCTTCGGCAAGGACCTCGCCGAGATCCCCATCTCCGTCGGCGCGGCGTTCGCCCGCATCTGGCGGATAGACACGATCCGCTACATGACCATGGCCATGGTCGCCATCGGTTTCGCCCTGTTCCCTGGCGCGTCGATCCAGAGCTTCTTCCTCGAGGAGGAGTTCGGCCTCGATGCTCTGGGGCGTGGTTTCGCCACCGCACCGACCGGGGTGCTGATCGTGGCGTTCCTCCCCTGGATCGGCAAGAGGTTCGACCAGACGTTCAGGGAGAGCCCCGACAAGGCGCTGCGAATCATGGGGCTGCTGCTGATCCCCGCGGCGGTGTTGGTACCGCTGCAATATTCGATGCCCAACGTCTGGATGTTCGTCGTCTTCGCCACACTCAACGGCACCTTCCTCGGCGCCGCCTTCTCGATGGTCCAGCCGTCGATCCAGAGCGTGGTCCCCTACCGCCTGCGCGGCATGGGAACCGCGATAATCACGTTCTTCATGTTCGCGGGAGGCGGCGTTGCGGGCGGACTCGTCAGCGCCTTCCTGCAGGACACCGTCGGGGAACGGGCCGCGATCACCTTCCTCACGATCGTGTTCATGCCGCTCGGCGGCTACTACATCATGAGAGGCTCGCACCGGGTTCGACACGACCTGTCGCTGGTGGTCGAGGAGCTCCAGGAGGAACAGTCCTACCACGACCTCATCGACGCCGGAACCGATATCCCGGTGATGCAGGTCAACCACATCGACTTCAGCTACGGGAGGGTCCAAGTCCTCTTCGATGTGTCCTTCGATGTGGCACAAGGCGAGACCCTGGCACTGCTCGGGACCAACGGGGCCGGCAAGTCGACGATCCTGAAAGTCATCTCCGGCCTCGAGACACCCGAGCGGGGCGTTGTGCGCTACAAGGGCCGCACAGCGACTTTCGCGAGCCCCGAAACACGGGGAAGGCTCGGTATCCAGATGCTGCCCGGCGGCAAGGGGATCTGGCCGTCGATGTCGATCGGCGACAACTTGACGATCGGGGCCTACAACTATCGCTCCGACCCGGCCGACGTGGCGCGCCGAACCGAACGGGTGCTCGAAATGTTCCCAGCGCTTGCGGACCGGCTGTCGGACCGGGCTGGAGACCTCTCTGGTGGGCAGCAGCAGATGCTGGCTCTGGCACGGGTCATGCTGCACGAACCGGAGCTGCTCATCATCGATGAACTCTCCCTGGGTCTCGCCCCGACGGTCGTGCAAGAGCTGCTCGAACACATAGACGCCCTGCGGGCCGCCGGACAGACGATGATCATCGTCGAACAGTCCCTCAATGTGGCCCTGGCCGTTTCGGACCGGGCGATCTTCCTGGAGAAGGGGCAGGTTCGCTTCGAAGGCTCCGCTGAGGAACTGGCCGCCCGTGACGACCTGGCCCGCGCAGTGTTCCTCGGGAAGGAAGGCGGCTGATGCCAGCCACGATCCTCGGGGTTTGGATCACCAACCAGGTGATCTTCTGGGGAGTCGTCAACGGTCTCATTTTCGGGCTGCTGGCCATGGGGATCGTGTTGATCTACCGCAGCACCCGAGTCATCAACTTCGCGGTCGGCAACATGGGACTCCCCGGCGCTGCGCTGTTCGCGTTGATGATGATCAACTGGGGTTTCCCGTTCTGGGTGGCGTTGATCTCATGCCTTCTGATCGGAGCGCTGATCGGAGCGGTCGTCGAAGTCGTCATCGTCAAACGGCTCTTTCACCGACCCCGCGTGGTGCTGCTGATCGCCACGGTCGGGATCGCCGAGTTGATGCGCGCCGTCGTGATCTCGGCCTACCCCGACATCGAAGGCACCCAAACCACATACCCGGTGGCGATCGGCACGATCTGGGAAGACTCGGTCTCCTGGCTCACCGCGCTCACAACCTGGATTCCCGGGGTGGCCGAAGACGACGGACTGCGCATCATCGGCGCGAACCTGCAAGTGCTCATCGTGGTTCCGCTCGTGGCCCTGGTTCTGGGGCTGCTGGTCACCAAGACGGTATTCGGCAAGGCCATCACCGCATCGGCTGACAACGTCGAACTGAGCCGCCTGTCGGGGGTCAACCCCCATGTCGTCTCCACCGTCGTGTGGACCATCGGCGGTTTCCTAGCGACCCTCTCGATGATCCTGCTGAGCGGCGGATCAGCAGCGACCGGCATCGAGAACCTGGGCCCGTTCACCCTCACCAATGCTCTCGCTGCGGCCGTCATAGCGGGAATGCGTTCGTTCCCGCGGGCCATGCTCGGCGGGGTCGCCATCGGCATCGCCCAGAACCTGTTCAACTTCAACTTCACCAGAGACCCCGGACTCGGCACCCTGCTGGTGTTCGTAGCGGTCGTGGTCGCCCTCTACTGGCAGAGCCGCAACACCGACGACGAATCGGTACTCGCCTTCGCCCCCAAAGTGCGGCCCCTGCCACTGTGGGCACGCGACGTCTGGTGGATCCGCAACATGGGTCGCATCGCCATGGCGATCGGTCTGCTGATCGTGATCTTCATTGCTTGGCGGCACACCGAGATATTCAGTTGGATCAACGACAACCAGACTCTGTGGGAAGCCCCCGAGAAGATCAAACAATCACAGTTCCTGCTGTACTCGACAATCGTCGCTGTGGCCATTTGTGTCGCTTCGCTGACAGTCATCACAGGCTGGTCGGGCCAGTTGTCGCTGGCGCAGATGGCGTACGCGGGGATCGGTGCATTGAGCGCCGCCGCCTTCAACCGCGGCATCGAGCTCGACGTCGGATACGGCGACACCCGCCCCATCGACTTCCAATGGCCGGGGATACCGACGATCCCGGCGATCATCGCCGCGGTGTTCTTCACCGCCGCGGTGGCCGCGATCACCGGCGTCGGAGCGCTGCGGGTGCGCGGGCTGATGCTGGCCGTGTCGACCTTCGCGTTCGCGATCGCCGCTGAGAGCTACCTGTACGGCCGGCCCTTCTTCAGCGACGGCGACCGCAGCGTGCTGTTCGACCGCGGCTACCTGTTCGGCTGGTACCTGAAGGACCAGCGAAGCTACTTCTATTTCTGCCTCGCCTGTCTGGTCGTGGTCGTGACGGTGCTGGGAAGGCTCCGACGCTCCGGGTTCGGGCGCACAGTCATCGCGGTGCGCGACAACGCCGACACCGCCTCGGCCTACACAGTGTCGCCGGTGCGCATGAAACTCATGGCCTTCGCGGTGGCCGGCGGCGTCGCCGGGCTCGGCGGCGCGCTGCTGGGCAACCTCGTCCGCCAGATCCGTTTCAACGAGGCACTGTTCCAGATCGGTGATTCGTTGAAAGTCGTCAACATGGTCGTGATCGGCGGGCTGGGGTCAGTCACCGGGCCGCTGCTCGGCGCTCTGTGGATCGAGGGCCTCCCCAAGTTCTTCCCGGACCAACCCGTGGTGAGTCTCGTCACCTCCAGCATCGGCTTCCTGTTCGTGCTGATGTACTTCCCGGGCGGCTTCGTGCAGATCGCCTATGCAACCCGCGACAGCGTCATCGGAGCAGTCGAGAAACGGCGGGATGCGCAGGCGACTGTCGAATCGACCACCGCGCCCCCGGTCGGATTGAGGCAACGGGTTCGCCGGGATCCAGCTGAAATCGCTGCGACCCCATCGACGTTCACCCGCTATCTGGGCTACGGAGTCGCCCTAGTCAAGGCACTGGCATCGCTGGCGATCGCCGTGTTGGCCGTCCCGCAGCTGCTTGGTGGCGACACCTACGGCTGGGGGGTTCTGCTGTTGGCCGTCGCTGCTTCGGGGTTCTGGTCGGCGCACCTGCTGTATCTGCTGGCCCCCGCACCGGCGAAGATCGTCGGCTCCGCACGCCAGAAAGCGCTCTACACGCTGCTGCTGTTCCTTGAGGCTCCGGGCATACCGTTCATGTGGCCGTTCTTCATACGCAACTGGCTCCCCAGCAAGAGACGTCTGGCTTCAGCGGCACGAGTCAACCAGACAAGCACGCCGGGCGACTCCGACGGCAACGGACTGGTATTGCGAACCCACGACATCACCGTGAACTTCGGGGGCAACATTGCGGTCGACCATGTCGACATCGAAGTGCGACGAGACGAGATCGTCGGCCTGATCGGCACCAACGGCGCAGGGAAATCGACTTTCATGAACGCCGTCGGCGGATACGTGCCTTCAGTCGGCACCGTCGAGCTGATCGGTCTCGACATCTCGGACCTGTCCCCGCCGAGACGCTCGCGTGAAGGTCTGGGACGGACCTTCCAAGCGGCGACTCTCTTCCCCGAGCTGACCGTACGCGAGTCCGTGCAGGTAGCGCTCGAAGCGCGGGAACGGTCCTCCTTCGTCAAGAGCGCCCTGTTCTTGAACGGGCCCGCGGAACGACGCAAACGAAGCGACGCGGACGACCTGATCGGCTTCCTCGGCCTCGGACGCTACGCCGACAGCTTCATCTCGGACCTCTCCACCGGAACCCGGCGCATCGTCGAGATCGCCGGGCTGCTGGCCGTCGACGCCGAACTGCTGTGCCTCGACGAACCCACCGCGGGGATCGCGCAACGAGAGACCGAGGCGTTCGGTCCCCTGATCGTCGAGATCCGCAAAGAACTCGGCGCGGCGATGCTGATCATCGAGCATGACATGCCCCTGATCATGAGCATCAGCGACCGGGTCTACTGCCTCGAGTCCGGTGCCGTGATCGCCACCGGAGAACCCGAGACCGTGCGCAACGACCCCGCGGTGATCGCCAGCTATTTGGGCACCGACGATCGGGCAATAGACCGCAGCGACCAGTGAACCCGAGTTGGGGAGCACTGCAAGCTGCTATGCGCGCACGTCCGATTCATGCGTGCAACCTGGACAAAGTAAGTAAAGAGACTCTGCGATGGCAAGAGCGACTGCCCGCGGCGGCCGAGGTCAAGGTAAATTCTCCCTGACCGTTGACGCGCAACCGGGGTAGGGCGTAACCGGAGGTTGGCCATGGCCCTGCGCTCATCTATACGACGGAAGCCATTGTCGGATGAAACTCAGAAGCGGTTAGCGGCCGCTTCGGCGGAAGAAGATGATACTGCCGATCCCGAAGGCGATCTCGCCTCGGAGCGGTATACCCGCCACTCAAGCGACGATCACGCAGCTAGGAGGACTGACAGCGTGTCGAGATGGGCAATGACGACTTCGATCTGGTGCTTCAGTACGTTGCGCTCCATCTATATCCGCTGAGGCTTCCCCGGTCGATGTCACGTCCTTGATCTACTCTGCTAGCCGAAGATCACCGTGATATTCGTAGGAGTCTCAGAATGGCCGACAACAGGACGCTGCGAACTCATATTCGCGCCAAGGAAGGCGTACCGCAGACGGTGCCTGCCTTCAGGCTGGTGTGAGGGTTCTGCCGGTGACAGGCCGCAGGTGTCGGATGTGAAGGTCGAGGACTCTTTCGCGTCGCTCTGACCTCGGGAAACGCCGATTTCTCGATCCGGCCTCGGCTCCAAATATGACAAAACCCCTCTCAGGATGTGAAGGTTTTCCTGCGAGGTGCTGCAACACCGAGGTCAGTGCAGGTCGCGCACACCCCATGTCGAACTCGTTGGACTTGCGAACCAAGGCCGCAGCGGCGCTGACAGGCCCGGAACGCCTCGACGTGTGATCCCCCGGCGTGCCGGTATCTGGCGCTGCTAACGGCTCCGGTGCCCGCCTGGATGCCCGAGCCGGAGAATGCACGTTGCTCGTGCCCGCGGCATCGCCTGGTTGCACCGCGGTGACAGCGCCCGCACCCGTCCTGGTTGGTCTTGGTCTGGCAGGTTCAACGGTTCGTAGCCCGCTTCGATTGTTGTTTGAGCAGCGACAGTATCGGCTGTGACGGAGAAACCGAAACCGATTTCTGTGTCGCCGCCGGACGGGTTCTCGGCGGCGTTCAATATTTGGATGCAGCCGTTGTTGAGCAGCCATTGTTCAGTTGTGGCCATCTGACCGGCGGTGAGTGCCCGTCCGGCGCCGAGCATGCGTCGTGTGGCTGTGCCGCCGAGGTCGTGGAGCATTTTGAGGTATCGGCGTTCAGTGTCGGTGAGGCTGTTGAGCGTCGGACGGTAGACACGTTCCTGCATGACAGTCTCAGTGAGCAGAATCGACTCGGTGGCTGCATGACCGGTGATTTCGCCGGTAGGTGCGCCGGCGATGCGCCAAGCGTGGTCTCCAAGGAGTTGGAGATGGTACGGGAGTCCTCCGCAAGCGTCAGCGAGCATCCGTGCAGCTTCGAGCGTGCAGGCACCGCCTCCAGTTTTGACTGACTCTGTGAAGAACCGGATCGCGTCGGCTGCGTCGAGCGTCGGGAGGTCAACGGAGTCGCAGCGCCGGAAGAACGAGAACCTGTCGTCTTCGAGGTAGGTGTGTTTGATCTCGGGCAGACTCGCACCGGCGAACGCCAACGGCAGCCGCTGGCGTTTGGACACATGTTGAAGGTCGTTGGCGAGCCACAGCAACGATTCTGAGTCGCAACGGTGCATCTCATCGACTGACAGCAGCACACCAGCATCGTGTTCATCTGCTGCGGCTGCTAGTTCCGTGAGCTGCCGTCGCAGACCCCATCGGGGTTCCATTCGTCGTAGGGTTTCGCGGTGAGCGTAGAACGGTCCGACCCGTACGCCTTTGACTGTTGTTGTCTGTTCGTCATCGTCGGGGTTGTCGCTGAATGAGCGTGCCCAGTCGATCATCTCAGAGATTCGTTCGCCGACCCCGGCGCTGCCGGCGTCCACGGAGACGACGACCCAGCCTTGTTGCGCGGCTTGGTTCTCGATCTCGTTGAGAAGCACCGTTTTGCCCGACCCGCGTGGCCCTGTGTACACCGTGGTGTATCGGCTGGCGCCCGGTCCAGCTTCGATAGCCTGAGCCGACGCGGCGAGTAGTCCGTCTCTACCGATCAGAACATGCGGTGCGTATCCGAAAGTCGGAGTGAACGGGTTACTAGGCTGCATAAATGTAAGAATATCACATTTATGCAACGATTCGCAGAGAATGCAACATGTTCCTCATCGTGTAATGTTCACGCTGCTCATTCCGCTGGGCGTGCTGCCCGGTTGCCCAACACAGTCCACAGATACAGGCTGGTGGTCTGCGTGCTCACGGCGTTGCTGCTGGGACTCCTCAGACTGTCCTTGAGGTACTCGGGACCGCAACGATGCCAGACCTGGTTGGCCGCGACGGTCCGGGCCTTGACCACTGAGCGCCGGACAACTAGCAGCATCTAGACCGTCTCTACACAGCCATCGCGGGACCTCGGCATCGACACGCCGACGACGCGCAGCGTCGCAACAGGGGCAGTCTCGGCATCGACAGTGTCGGCCTTGCCTCAGCGGTGGTTTGTCTGATGGCTACCACCGGCAGCGCTGGGCCTCGACCCCTGCCCGGCGACCCTCAGCACACGAATCCGCTAAGCTCGACTAATCAGCTAATCCACTCGATGCCAACATCGGCGACGAGCCCTCCCGTGCCTTGCCTACCGGGATCGGCTCCCGGGCAACTCTGCCGATTTGGCTGCACGCTTCGTTGAGGCAGGACTTTCTCGACTCGGTGCGATGGTAGAATCAAATGGAGGTCGTCTCGTGGGCCCGGATAGAGGCCGCGGGCAGTTATTCGACACGCGACTGGCCAGAATCGAGCAGGAGTGTAGGAGTGGAACCGTTCGACTTTGTCGACATTAGTAGGGAGCCAGCGCTCGGATCCGTGCTGATTATCGGCGTGCCAGGTGCCGGGAAGACAACCGTGGCACGAGGTGTCGCGGATCGGCTCGACCGATCAGCGCACATCGAGGCAGACGCGATCCATGCAATGATCGTTTCCGGTAGACAGGATCCAGATCCAGCGGGTAATCAAGAAGCTGATCGGCAGTTGCTTGTCCGGGTCCGCAATGCCGGAGTTCTTGCCGACTCGTTCGCTAATAGCGGCTTCACCCCGGTCATTGACGATGTAGTCGTTCGCCGGTGGCACATCGAGCACTGGTATCGGAGCGTCTGTACTCGCCCATTGCACGTCCTCGTCCTCGCCCCCGACATCGACATTGCAATGCAGAGAGATCGAGACCGCGGCGAGAAGACGGTGGGAGAAACCTGGCGGCATTTAGATGACGCGTTACGCACCGAAATTCACGACATCGGGCATTGGATTGACTCAACCGACATGACGGTGGAACAGACGATCGCGCAGGTGTTGGAGCACCTACGCCAGAGTTCACGTAATTCCCCGGTCTAACCACGACCGATACCGGTCACGCGCTTGGGAGTCTTCTGAGGTCTTCCTCCACGGACACTTCATTAACCAACCGCACACATCGTCAATGACACCAATCTCCTTGCGGTCGATCGCCAGCTTTGACGCGCGGATCGCCTCCGCCACGACACCCGCCGAGTTGGGAGAGTCCGCAACCCTCTAGCCGCAGATCGACACGGATCGGAGCCCCATTCCAGCCTTCTGCTCTTAGCTGGATGAACGCAACCTTCTGGTCACCGAGATGCGGCACATAATCAGATGGACCAATGTGAAGCTTCTCTTCCGAGATCTCAACTGTCGCCGCCCCGACCAAGACCACCGGCCGCATCGAATCCGACGCCTGAACCCACTCCATAGGTGTCGGTTTGCGTCAGGTTCTCGGCGCGTGATGCGGGCAGGCCCCCGATTTCTGAAGAATTTTGTAACACGACGTTGGGTTGCGCAAAGAAGGAGTGACAGATGTGTCAGCTCGAGTGAGCTGCGCAACGAACAAGGAGATCAGAGAAATGAAGAAGGTCCAGGCGATGACGGTGATGGCGTGCCTGCTTGTGGCGGCCCTAACTGGCACAGCGCCCTAACTGGCACAGCGGCAGCCGCCCATATGTTCCACACATATGACAACGAGTGCACGATAAAGGTTTCCGGCTTTGAGCACTGGGGTAAAGCCGCAGCTTCAACCCGTGATACCGAAGCGGAGTGTTTCAACATCCAAGCCAAGGTCCATTACAAGAACAGTAGTCAGGAACCTGGTCAACTAACAGGCAATATCACGACACTCGACTATTATCGGGTTACCGCTGGGTTCGGAACGGACTGGACCACTGCTAAAGGGCGCTCGCCGCAGGTTGATGCCGGCTGGCAGGTCTTGAACCGATGAGCGCGTGGATGGCCAACTTGCCCGCTTGCCTTCGACGGTGTTGTTGGGTTGTCGGATTGGTGGGGATTATTGTTTCGTCTTGTGCTAGTGGCGCGGCAGTCGATAATGATGAACATGCTGCGATGACGGCACGGGAACGCCAGGCGATCAATGACTCGCTTTCTGAGACGACGGCGACCCAACGGTCAATACTTGCTGATGGCTACGTTGCGCCAAGCGAGGTTGACCGCGCTGCTACCGAAGTTGTGGAGTGTGGAATTGATCAAGGAGTAGACATTCAGTTGGTATTTCAAGAGGGATCTGGACGACCGTCCTTCAATACAAACTCCCACACGACAGACCAAGAGACAGCCAATAGACGTTTTGCCATCGCTGACGTGTGCATGGAGACTTTCTTCGGGTTGGTAAATCGCGCCTTGGCACTTCAGGATGCGTTGTCGAGTGAGGAGACGGATCGTCTCAACGCGCTGGTTCTGGACTGTTTGGTCGCTGCGGGGTTCGATGTCGGTTCCTGGCCTGACGTCCAGTCAGAACCCGATCCGTCCGTTGAAGCTGACTGTGTCGACTCGGCTATGAACAAGCTCGGTCTATCGTGACCGCCGTCCGTTCCCGTTGTCCGATCCGGTTCGCAAGGTAGGCGAGCAGCGTGCGTTCGGCGTTGGCGTGGCTGTCGGGGTTGCTCCGGCGACCGTTGCTGATCACCCCCATGAACACCTCGGCGTACACGCCAAGACCAAGCTCCGTGGTCTGCGCTGGCTTACGACATCGACAGCCGCCAACTCGCCGAGGACCTACCTGCGTGAACTCTGTGAGGATCTCACCAACACCGACTGTGACGGGCACGGCGGCGGCCCAATATGTGCTGCATGCATATCACACCGGTTGCGAGATCAAGGTTTCCGGTTTTGAGCATTGGGGCAAGGCTGCGTCTTCGACTCGGGACAACAACGCTGCATGCTGGAAAATTCAGACTCGGTTGCATTATCAGGATTCCGACAACAGAGTAGTGGTGGCAACAGGCGAACCCGAAACGGATGGCTACACGAAAGTCGTAGCGGGTTTCAATACGGATTGGGTTCAAGGAGACGGGCGCTCGCCCAGTATCGACGGCCAGTGGTATTCGGTTATCCGATGAGAGGTCAGGAAGCCGCAGCCGCTTGTCGGTTGTGTTGGGTCTTGGTGCTCCTCGGCCTGATTGCCGCGAGTTGTGTCACTGACAGTTCCGCTGACGATCATGAAGATCGTGAAGAGATGCTGACGGTGATGCGTCAAGAGATTGTTGAGGCGCTACCTGAGGCATCTCCGACGCAACAGGAGATTCTCGCCGACTTTCATGTTTCGCCCGGCGAAGCCGACAAAGCAGCAGCCGAAGTCGTTGAATGTGCACGTGCTCAAGGGGTCACCGTTACGCCGATCCCGTCAGATACCGGAGGAATGCGCTTCGACACCTTTGTAGGCCGGGTAGGGAACGAACAAGAGGACATGGATGCGACTTACGCGGTATTCGAAGACTGCCACAATTCCCTGTTCTGGTTGACCGAAAACGCTCTCACTCTTCAGAATGCCTGGTCGAGTGAGGAGATTGAGCGTCGCGATGGATTGGTGCTCGACTGTTTGGTCGCTGCGGGGTTCGATGTCGGTTCCTGGCCCGACGTCCAGTCAGAACCCGACCCGTCCGTTGAAGCTGACTGTGTCGACTCGGCTATGAACAAGCTCGGTCTATCGTGACCGCCGTCTGTTCCCGTTGTCCGATCCGGTTCGCAAGGTAGGCGAGCAGCGTGCGTTCGGCTCTGGTGTGGCTGTCGGTGGCGTGTGTCGTCGGGGTTGCTTCGGTGACCGTCTGGGTCGCGGTCGAGAATGCGCCTGCATCGCCTGTGCTGTCTGAAGCGCCTGTGGAACCGGTAGTGATCGCTCCGGTGGAGTCGAGCAGTTCGTTGGCTGAGCCGGCTGACGTGTTGCTGATCCGGTCCGACCCGACCGAGTTGTTGTGGCCCGGCGCGGCAGGCGTCGTCACCTCGGTGGAATTGATGAGCGGCGACGTGGCCGCATCGGGGCGACTGGTGGCCACGGTCAACGGTCTGGGAGTGATCGCGCTGACCACGGAGCAGCCGATGTACCGCGATCTGACTCTCGGAACCCGCCAGTGTCGCCCTCGCCACCCCGACCAAGCCCACCGGCCGCATCGAATCCGACGCCTGAACCCACTCCTAGGTGTCGGTTTGCGTCAGGTTCTCGGCGCGCGATGCGGGCAGGCCCCCGATTTCTGAAGAATTTTGTAACACGACGTTGGGTTGCGCAAAGAAGGAGTGACAGATGTGTCATCTCGAGTGAGCTGCGCAACGGACAAGGAGATCAGAGAAATGAAGAAGTTCCACGCGATGATAGTCATGGCCTGCCTTTTTGTAGGCATTCTGACGGGCACGGCGGCGGCCCAACATGTCTTCCACACGTATGACACCGGTTGCCAGATCAAGGTTTCCGGTTTTGAGCATTGGGGCAAGGCTGCGTCTTCGACTCGGGACAACAACGCCGCATGCTGGCAAATTCAGACGCTTTTACACTATCAGGACGCTCTTAACAACACAGTGGTCGAAGAGGGCTACATTGAGACTGACAGCTATACAAGAGTCGTAGCGGGTTGGAACACGGATTGGCTTGATGCATTCGGACGGTCTCCTAGCATCGGTAACCGGTGGTACGTGGTCCTCCGATGAAAGATCAGGAAATCAAGACTTCGATTACGTCCTGCCTTGCTGATCGGTCTTGTTGGACCTTGATGGTCATTGCTTTGATTGTCGTGAGTTGCAGTGCTGATCAAGCTGATGACGATCGTGAAGAGATGCTGACCGTGATGCGTCAAGAGATTGTTGAGGCGCTACCCGAGGCATCTCCGACGCAGCGAGAGATTCTCGCTGATTTGTATGTTTCGCCCGGCGAAGCCGACCGAGCAGCTAGCGAAGTTGTTGAATGTGCAAGTGCTCAAGGGGTCACTGTTACGCCGATCTGGAAAGGTACCGGAATGCATTTCAGTGTGACCGGGCAAACGAGCGAGATAGCACACACGAACTACAAGATATACGAGGGTTGTCAGCAATCCCTGTTCTGGTTGACTGCCAACGCTCTCGCTCTTCAGAATGCCTGGTCGAGTGAGGAGATTGAGCGTCGCGATGGATTGGTGCTCGACTGTTTGGTCGCTGCGGGGTTCGATGTCGGTTCCTGGCCTGACGTCCAGTCAGAACCCGACCCGTCTGTTGAAGCTGACTGTGTCGACTCGGCTATGAACAAGCTCGGTCTATCGTGACCGCCGTCTGTTCCCGTTGTCCGATCCGGTTCGCAAGGTAGGCGAGCAGCGTGCGTTCGGCTCTGGTGTGGCTGTCGGTGGTGTGTGTCGTCGGGGTTGCTTCGGTGACCGTCTGGGTCGCGGTCGAGAATGCGCCTGCATCGCCTGTGCTGTCTGAAGCGCCTGTGGAACCGGTAGTGATCGCTCCGGTGGAGTCGAGCAGTTCGTTGGCTGAGCCGGCTGACGTGTTGCTGATCCGGTCCGACCCGACCGAGTTGTTGTGGCCCGGCGCGGCAGGCGTCGTCACCTCGGTGGAATTGATGAGCGGCGACGTGGCCGCATCGGGGCGACTGGTGGCCACGGTCAACGGTCTGGGAGTGATCGCGCTGACCACGGAGCAGCCGATGTACCGCGATCTGACTCTCGGTAGCAGCGGGTCCGATGTCGTCCATCTGTCGAAGGCACTGCGAGAGCTCGGTCTGCTGTCCCAGAGCCATGTCGATGATCGTTTCGGACCGGAGACGGCAGCCGCGGTGAGAGAGTTCAACCTGCGACGCGGCGTCGACTCCGCAGAGTTCTCCGCTGTGCACACGATGTGGCTTCCTCACGACACTGCTGTGGAGACGACAGCGCTGAAGGCGGGGGCCCCGGCGCCGGGACATGGCTCGGTGGCAGTCGTAGGAACTGTCGAACTCACCGATGCCTACGTCACGATCGCGGAGAGCGACGGCCCCGACGCCGGCCGTCGATTCCGATTCGTGGACGGCCACGAACGCGAGGTGGAGGCTGACAACAGTGCTTATCGTCTCACTGAGGACGGATCGATACGAGATATCGAGCGACTCGCGCGTTCGGTGAACGCGGGCGATGAGCGGATCACCGGCGCGGTCGTCAAGCTGATCACCCCGCTGACGACCTACCAGCTTCCTTCGTCTGCCGTGCTGAGCGGTGCCGACGGCGAGTTCTGTGTTGTCGACGAGGCAGGGTCTGCGACCTCCGTCGAGATCGTTGGAGCCGGCGCGGGAAGCGTGCGGGTGGCCGAACGCTTGCCGGATCGCGTCGTCGTGAACCCGATCCGCTCCGGCACGGCAACGACATGCGACTAGTGGCAAGTGATCTGTTCCACCGTTTCGACAAGACCCGCGACGTGCTGCGCGGCGTGTCTCTCACAGTGCAGGCCGACAAGACGTCGACCGCTGTGGTAGCCCCGTCGGGGTCGGGGAAGACAACGCTGCTGGCGATCATCGGGGGCCTCCTGCCGCCCAGCAGCGGGGAGGTCCACGTCGAAAGCGGGAGCCGTTCGATGTCGGTCCGCGATCAGGTTTCGTGGGTGTTTCAGACGACGGGTCTGCTCTCCCGTCGCTCCGCTTGGGACAACGCAGCCATGGGCGCGTCAGCTCTGGGGCGCCCTCGACAAGTAATCCAAAGCAGCGTGGACGAGGCCCTGGCCGCGGTCGGCCTGTCCAACCATGCAGACGAGCGGGCGGGGATTCTGTCGGGTGGCGAGGCACAACGTCTCGGCGTGGCCCGGGCGGTGGCGACGGGCCTGCCGTTCATCCTCGCTGACGAACCGACCGGGCAACTTGATCGGGCCAACAGCGGACTGGTCGCCGATGCGCTCTTTGAAGCAGTCCAAGTCGCTGCAGGAGGTCTCGTGTTGGTGACCCACGATCTGGACCTGGCAAGCCGTTGCGACCGAACTCTGTCCCTGGTGGACGGGAAACTACGCGAATGAAACGGAGGTGGCGTCTTCGGTCCGTGCTACGCGAGGCGGGCCTCAACGTCGCAAACGGCGGAGTGAGGACGCTGCTGATGGCTGTGGTCCTGGCCGCGGTGCTCACCATGGGCGGTCTGCTCGAAGCCCACAGCGTCCAACAAATCGTCGAGCGTGACGTCGACCTCGCCCGACGCGGCCGCTTCGTGCTGCAGATCACTCCGGGAAGCAACGACCGGTCACCGCTCGATGCGCGGGCCTGTGAACGCCTGGTCAGCCGAGACGGCGTGATCGCCTCGGGGTCGGTTCTCACCAATGAGCTGGCACCTCTGCGACTACCTCCGGGAACCACACTGCGACGCATCACGGTCACGCCCGGACTCTACGACGTGTTCGACTTGACCGCGGGCAACGGCAACGGAACAGCACCGATATTCGCGGGCCACGAAGCAGCCGACGAACTCGAACTGGCGCCCGGAGCGCCGATCGCGTTCCAGGCTGCCCGGCATTCAGAACAACTCACCGTCGGTTTCGTTGCCGAAACGTCGGTCGTGCGCTACCCACTGGCTGACCGAGCAGTCCTGTTGCCGGCCCTAGGCAGCGAAACAAGAGCCTGCTACGTCGAAATAGATCCCCGGCTGTTCAACGACTATCGATCAGGAGGCGTCGCCTCGCTGGACACCCTGACCGAAGGCACCCCCATCGTCACCGCGCTCGCGAATGTGGCGAAGGGGGAAACGCCCAGCGAACGCTACGCCGCTCGACTCTCGAGGTTCTCTGGTTTCGCAGCGGGCATCGCGGCCGCAGCGATCTTCGCGGTCGATCTGCAGACGCGACGCAAAGAGATGGGCGTCTACCGCGCCACCGGCACCACGCGTCCAGGGGCATTCTTGATCTTCTATGCGGATCAGATGCTGACTCTCGTCGTTGGCTGTGTCATTGCCGCATTCGCCACCAGCGCCTTGCTGGTCACATCCGACCTGGGCCGACAAGCCGCACTGCACGGACTCGGCGCCATCTCGACAGCGGTGGCAACAGCCGGCATCGGACTGGTACCGATCGTCGCAACCGCAATCTGTCGTCGTGACATCATTTCGGCCCTCAAACAGTGAGAGTCCGTAGCCCCCTGCGGTGCCGCGGGAGGGTTGCTTGCGATCGGTCGTCAAAACAATCTGAAGTTTTTTGTAACGAAATGCCGGTTCGGGCAAAGAACAGGAAACGGACAAGGAGTGGAGGATTGATTGCTGTGGGGTCCAAAGGGAGAGTCAGCCGCACAAAGGATGGAAGAGCATGCAATTCAAGAGTCTGGGCAATATTGATCTGCATCGGATTGCTGGCAGCTCTGTCGCCGGTCGCTGGAGCAGCTGCGCAGGGCATTCAGCAGGAGTCTCACTGCGTTGTCGACGTAAGCGGGAGCGTCGCAATAGAGGCAGGATGTTTCGAGTCTCTTCGAGCGGCTCGCAACAGTGTCCAGAAGAGCAGTATCCGGAAGAGCAGTGCCAGAGGCGTGGCGATGACCCAGTCATCGGGTGTGCTCGGTGTTCATTTCAGGGGCCAGAACTACACCGGATCCTCGATCACGATCACAGGGTCGGGATGCTCGGGTCTGGTGTGGAAGCCGACTGGGTCGTGGAACAACAATATCGAGTCGAGCTATCACTACTGTGGGGGCTCCCCGACCAAATTCTACGACTCGTCTGCTTGTTCCGGGTCGAACAAGACAATTCATGCCTCAGTGACAACCCTCGGGTGGATGAACAACCGCGCGTCCTGTGTCCGCTACGGCTGACAGCTGAGTTCCAATCGTGCGAAACTGAGCTGGTGAGCGACTCGACGGCGGATCAGCGTCTCGGCGACCCGGCGGTGTTCGATGCGTTCTATCGGAGTCACGCTGAGAGCCTTCTGCGATACTTCTATCGACGTACCGACGACCCCGACGTCGCCGCGGATCTCTGCGCTGAGACGTTCGCCGCAGCCCTCACCAACAGTCGTCAGTTCGACGCCCAACGGGGCAGCGCTGCGGCATGGCTCTACGGGATCGCCAGACGCCAGCTCGCGATGTACTGGCGTCGGCGCAAGGTCGCTGATCGTGCCAGAAAACGGCTCGGCATTCCCCAAGAACCGATCGATGAGGAATCGGTTCAAGCACTTCGCCGAACCGAGGACATGCTGGACGGGGCAGCCGCGTTGGACGCGCTCGACAAACTCCCCGTGAAACTTCGCAGGGCGGTACGGCTGCGAGTTATCGACCAACTCGAATACCCTGAAATCGCCCATCAACTAAACTGCGCTCCAGGCGCCGCCCGGACTCGCGTGAGCCGCGGCCTCCACCTCCTGAACGAGATGTTGAGATGACTGGCGGCAACACCTCCGAATTCCCGTTTCTCGACCGGCTGGGTAGACACCTCCACGACGCGGCGATTGAACGCAGCACCGTGCCGCGGCGACAGGGGCACCGCTCGCCGGCCCTCGCAATGTCGTTGGCCGGAGTGCTCGCGGTGGTCGCTGCCACCCTTGTGATTCTGTGGCCCCGGGCCGAGCCCGCCCAAGCCTTCACCATCACTCAAACCAACGGAACAGTCCGAGTCGAAGTATCCAACCTCGTCACAGACCCCGACGCAGCAACGGCTCAACTCCAGGACGCCGGACTCGACGCAAGCCTGCGAGCCGTTCCGGTTCCAGACGGACTGGTGGGTTACGTAGTCTCACTCGACGTCTACGACGATCTAGAAGTGGAGATGACCCGCAACAACAGGGGAGTCACGGCCTTCGAAGTCGAGGGGACCGGCTTCTTCGTCGTTGAATACGGACGCTACGCCGAGGACGGCGAAACGTATGTTGCCACACAGTCCAGCCTTCACTGCGCGGCGTGGCGGGGTCGACACGTCGGTGACATGCGCATTGAGATCGAGAACTCACTCGGAACGATCCGCTGGCAGATGTTCAACACATCCGACAACCAACTCACAGAAGTACAACAACCCGATGCGAACGCCTTCATTCAAGACGTGGTCCCACTCAGCACCCGAGAATCGATCATCATCGTGTCCGACCAAGAAAACAGCCTTCCAACCAACGGGGGATGCTAGGCCGATACCCCCGCCCCCAATGTGCCCCACAGCACAGCCGGAGAGGATCCGTACCACGGATCCTCTCCGTGCACTCGAGGGGACTTGTCGACCCCGCATGCAGACACCCGCACCACGGGTCCTCTCCGTGCTCTTGAGGGCTTCTAAGGGCACGCGTAAACAGGTGACCGACCTAGCGGGCGCAACGCTGTGTCTTTCGCTCTTGTTCGCTGCGCTCACGGGCCGCTCGGGCCACGGCCTCGTTCGGTCGCTACCGTGTCGTTCCGCCTGTTCGCTCGGCCTCTAAAGAGGATCGTCGGCGGCGGGAACGGTTCGGGCGATCAGTCGGCCCTTGCCGGGGTGCTCACCATCGACCCACCAAGTGCTCCCGCTTCCGGCCAGCCGCGGGCGTTGGCCCGCCGCGTCGCCGAGTCGGTCTCTCCAGCGCTTCAATTCAGGAGCGACCGAGAGCGCGGCGGGTTCGAGATCGTTGCCGTTGTCGCCAACCGGCCCGCCGAGACGGTCCCACCGCGCATAGACCTCACTGGTTGAACAGTGCACCGGTGGGATCAACAGGGTCACCGAGCGCTCAACGAAGGGCAGAGGCTCGACTGTCTCCCCGATGCCTGTGACCCGGGCCCGTCCCCCATGAAGGCAGAACGCTACGTCCGCACCGATTCCTGCCGCCTTCTCGAGGTCCGTGAAGCCGGCCCAGCGCAGAACCGCCGCCGCATCAGAAGAACCGCCACCGAGTCCCGCGCCCGGGGGAATGTGTTTGTGGAGTCGGACCGCCGCGGTGCGACCGCACAACCCGAGAGCCCGCCGGACCAGATTGTCCTGTTCAACGCCCATGCCCTGAGCACTTCGGGGTCCGACGACCTCGAGGGAGTCACCAGCACTCAACTCCACGACGTCGTACAGATCGAGGCTCACCATCTCGGCGTCGATCAGGTGGTAACCGTCGTCACGAACTCCCGTGATGTTCAGCGACACCGTCAACTTTGCAGGCGCATGAATCGCAACCACCCCGACAGGCTAAGGGCATAGGGGACACGTTTGTTGTTCCGCCTGCTGTTGGGTCCCGGCCCCTCCGCTCTCGACGAATACATCGAGAAGCACCCCGATCGGGAGCATCAGCTGATCGCCGACCGTCTCGATGCCCACCGTGTCAACATGCAACGAGTGCTCGACGGAATCACAGCCCGAGTCGAAGCCTGAGAACCCATTCGGACTGCGTCGACCGTCGGCCGCTGCCGCGAGGCGCGGCCCACCATTCTGCGAGTCGCAAAGCGTCGTCCGGCCTCTGCGTCAATCGTCGGCCGCTGCCGCGAGGCGCGACCAATCATTGAGCGTGAGGGCTTCTGGGCGTGATCGGCTGTCCACTTCAGCGACGGCAAAGCCCTCTTCGTTGAGGTGTCCGGCCAATGATCGCCTCAACATCTTGCGACGTTGACCAAACCCGGCACGCAACAGAGTGTCGATCCGCTCCAGGGGTTGATCAACGGACGGTTCATGTCGATCAATCTGAACGAGCACCGATTCGACTCTGGGTTTCGGGTAGAAGACTGACGCTGGAACACGGCCCACCAATCTCGCTGTGCCGTGATAGGCCACCAGCAGAGTCGGGATCCCCGCCGATTTCTGGCCGGGTTCCGCGGTCAATCGCTCCCCCACTTCAAGTTGCACCATCACCAACATTGATTCCAACGCCGTCACCTTGCTCAAGAGGTCGACGATCAACGATGTGGCAATGTTGTACGGCAGGTTGGCGACGAGACGCCAGCGCTCGCAGCCGGCGAGGATGCCGTCCCAATCAAGGGTCCGCGCGTCGGCCTCGACCACCTGGACTTGCTTACCGGCTACGACTTCTCGCAGCACACGGGCGAGGTCGTTGTCGACTTCGATTGCGGTTACCTCCGCGCCCGTTTCCACCAACGCCAGTGTGAGCGATCCCAGACCCGCACCAATTTCAACGACCCGGTCACCATGACCCGCCCCGGAGAGCTTGGCTACACGACGCACAGTATTGGGGTCGATCACAAAATTCTGGCCGAACCTGCGACGCGGTCGGAGTCCGTGACGGTCGATGATCTCGCGGAGTTGTTGAGGTGTGTGCGTCACGTTTCGGCCTGGTAGCGCACTCTATAGATACCCGAGCCTCCTTGAGCAGGCAGGCCATGGAGACCAGCCATTGATCTCCCATAGTGCAAGCGCCATTCGATCCTGGTCCTGCGGTGATGCTTCGACGGGATCGACTCCGACGAGATGATCAGCGCCGATCCGGGGCGCCACCCAGTCCCACGTTGTTCGAGAGAACTGGTAGGCGCCTCGATACGCACCACGGGGCCTGACGCTGATCGCGCGATAGTTTCCACTGGACTCGCATTGTCGCAGTGCCTCCCACTGTTCGGGGGTCGGGGGTGTTCTGGCGGCCGCGGTCGTGGTGGGCGCCACCGTCGTATACGCAGGTTCGGGCGCAACGGTCGTGGACGGAACGGTTGAAGGTGCAACGGTTGTCGGTGCAACCGTCGCGGCTGGAGCCACAGCGGTCGGCGGTACGGTGGTTGGAGCCGTGGCGGTCGGCGGAACCACAGCCGTAGTGGTCGACTGGGCTCGAGACTCCTCGGCCGAACGTGCTTCGAGAGCCAGCAGCATGGCTCGCTCACGAATCTCCTCGCGACGTTGTTGATGCGCTTCAGTCCAGGCATCGGCACGGTCAGAGAACGACTGCAAGTCAACGGACGACAGCGGAGTCAAACGACTCTCCACTGGCCCAACAGCCGCTGATGCGGTCATGGAAAAGCACAGACACATCAAGATCGAAATCGCTGCCGAGGCAACGCCGAGCTTGCATCGTCGGCTTCCGATGGCGTCCAGAACAGTGTCCCTTCCCTCTGGCCGTGCCGTCTCTACGATGATTCAACTAGTACGGGTCAGAGCCTAACGCATCCAGCAATCCAACGGCAATGATCTGTACCAGGGGGGTTGCCGGTGGTCGCTAGGTGTTCGCCAACCCGTAGAACAACGATGAAGTCTTCCACACCATCGTTTCGACTTCGTCGACGTCAAGCCTCTTGACATCGGCCACCGCGGCGCCGACCAAAGGCACTAGAGCCGGGCGGTTGGGTTTTCCACGATGCGGAACCGGCGCCAAATAGGGGCTGTCGGTCTCCACGAGCAAACGCTCAAGGGGACATTCCCCAACAGCTTCACGCAATTCTTCAGCACTCGGAAAGGTGACGATTCCTGAAAATGAGACCAGGGCATCTCGGGCCAGACACTGCTCAAGTTCAGCCACACCACCTGTGAAGCAATGAAACACGATCCGACTCGGGACACCTTCTCGATCAAGAACTTCAAACGTCTCGGGCCAAGCGCTGCGAGAGTGGACCATCAACGGGAGATCGTGGCGATTCGCCAAAGCGATCTGCCCAGCAAACATGTCCAACTGAGAACTGCGTGGTGAGTGGTCGTAGTGAAAATCAAGCCCGCACTCCCCTACCGCTACTACTTCAGGAAAAGACAACAACTCTTCAAGACCATCGATCCCGAGGCCGGCATCATGGGGATGAACTCCCGCAGTCGCCCAGACACCGTCGATCCCTTGAGCCAGAGCGATCATTTCACGGGACGCCTCAACTCCCGTGCCTACGGTGATCAGGCGTTCGACCCCTGCCTTGCGAGCCTCGTCGACCAGACGGCGACCTTCGACTCCCGTGGGGAGGTGGCAGTGTTGATCTATCCAAGCCATGTCACTCAGTTGACGATTGCGTCGATGTCTACTTTCGCGAAGAGCGGCGTCGGCTTGGGTATCTCGGTACCTGGCGGTACCGGTTGACGGGCCCAACCGTCGAGTGGTCCCAGAAGCTCTTCAAGCCGGGCAGACGAGAACGGCAGGAACGGAGCCAGGCCGACACGGATGCCGTTGATCGCATCGAGAGCAGTGGCGAGCACCGTGGCGCTCCTTGCGGGATCGGTCTTGGCCAGCTTCCACGGCTCGGTCGCGTTGAGATACGTATTGATCGCCTGCGCACCGCTCATCGCCATGCGCAGTGCGGCGCGCAACTCGACACGTTCGAATTGCTGACCGCAGACCGCGAGAGTCTCATCAACAGTGGCAAGCAGGGCTTGGTCCTCGGCAGTGCGGTCGCCGGACATGGGTTGAGCACCATGGTTCTTGTGCAGCATCGACAACACTCGATTAAGCAGGTTCCCCCAGTTGGCCACCAGTTCTTCGTTGATCCGGCGGGCGATCGACTCGATCGAGATCTCGGTGTCGGCTTGTTCAGGGAAATTAGCGGCCAAGGCATACCTCAACCCGTCGGGTTCAAAGAGCGACAAGCCTTCGTCGATGGTCAATCCGACACCGCGGCTCGCCGATGCCTTCCCGCCCTTGAAAGTGACGTACTGATTGGCCGGTACATCGTCTGGCAGATGAAGGTTGCCCGCACCGATCAGCTGCGCCGGCCAGAACAGGCAGTGGAAGGGGATGTTGTCCTTGCCGATGAAATAGACATGGCGGCTCTCGTCGCCTTCCCACCAGCGTCGCCACGCTTCATCGTCACCTTGACGAGTGGACCATTCTTTGGATGCGGACAAATAGCCGATCACTGCGTCGTACCACACGTAGATGCGCTTACCCGGGCCGAGATCATCAACCGGCAACTCGATTCCCCACTCGATATCGCGGGTGATGGCCCGATCCAGAAGCCCTTCTTTGAGGTAGCCGCGAACAAAGTTGAGAACGTGCGGTCTCCAATGCGACTTGTTCTTGTAGATCTCAGCCAGCTGCTCCGCAAAATCGGAGTATCGAAAATAAAAGTGTTCGGTTTCACGTAACTGCGGTGTCGCACCGCTGATCTTGGAGCGAGGGTCACCAAGATCTGTCGGGTCCAGCGTCTTGCCGCAGTCGTCGCACTGATCACCACGGGCTTCGCTGTAGCCGCAGTGGGGACAGGTGCCCTCGATATAGCGGTCCGGCAGGAAACGGTCGGCTTCGGGGTCGTAGTACTGTTCGGAGACTCTGCGGTCGATGTGGCCGTTCTGCAGTTGCTCCAGAAACATCTCCTGGGTGACCTCGGCATGGTTCTCAGTGCCGGTGGTAGTGAAAAGGTCCCACGAGAATCCCAGTTCATCCCATTGCCGCACGAATTCAGAGTGGTAACGGTCAACGATCTCATTCGGTGTCACTCCCTCGGCGTCCGCACGAACCGTGATCGGTGTGCCATGCACGTCCGAACCACTCACCATCAGCACCTCGTTCCCCACGATCCGCTGATGGCGGGCGAACACATCGGCGGGCAGGTAGGCCCCGGCGAGATGCCCGAGGTGACGCGAACCCGAGGCATACGGCCAAGCAACGGCAACCAGGACTGGAACAGACACCAGCCCAAGGCTACCGGAGCATCCGGGTTCGCAAGGGTCGATTCACGCGGCGTGCTAGCCGGCCTCCACCTCCCGCAGCAGCGGCAGGGTCTCATTTTCACCCACGTCTGCGCGAAGTCCGTCGATCTTGTCGATCTCTTTTTGCAGTTGGTTGCGCCTTGTGCCTGACAGCGATTCGAAGGTTCTGCTGACCGTGCCCAGCTGGTTCTTGACCCTGCCGATTTCGTCTGAGTATTTCTGCCACTGCACGCCGAACGATGTCAGGTGCCTGAGAATCTCATCTGTCGAGCGCGCCAACGCGAATGTGTCTACGGCCTTGCGGACCATCGCCAGTTGCGCGAACAGCGAGTAGGGAGCACACATCACGACGCCCTGTGCCATGGCGTCGTCGATCAGTGTCGACTCGTGTTCATGGATGAACCCGTAGATGCTCTCGACAGGAATGAACAGCAGTGCGTAACCGACCGTTGTGTTCTTGTCGATGTAGCCGGGCTTGGCTACTTCCTTGACCCGCTTCTTCACATCGTTGAGGAATTGCTTTCTGGTTGCCTCGCGCTCCTGGTCTGTCTCAGCGTCAATGTGTCTCTCATAGTTGTTGTAGGGGAACTTCACGTCCATGTGAAGCTGTAGGCCGTTCGGGAGCAGGAACGTGTAGTCGGGTCTGGACCCGTCGGCCAGGGTGGCCTGTTTGTGGTACTGGACGCCTGGCTGCATCCCGGCAGCCCTCAACACGTCCTCGGCGACACGTTCACCCCACTGACCACGCGTCTGGTTGCTTGCCAGCGCCTCGCGAAGCTCCCCCGTGGTCTTGCTCAACACGTTGTGCACCCGAGAAACGCCTTCGAGGTTCTGTTTCACTTCACCGTGCTGGAGAGCGCTCTGCCGTTGCAAATCAGAAATCACATCACGGACATCGTTGAGCATCGTCTTGGCGTTGACCTGGCCCTTGTTGTCCATCTCCTGCATGCCCGAACTCAAACGGTGGTCGACCAACTCCACGACCCGCTCGACCAGTTTCTGGTCGCGGGCGTCGTTCTCTTGACGACGGTCCTCAAACTCTTGGTCGCGTCGAGTCCGAGAGAGCAGAACCCCGCAAGCGAACGCAACCAACACAGCGGCAACGAGCAATGAAATAACAGCTATTGAATCCATGCCACAAGATTACGAAGGGGGTGTGACAGTCAAGGGGATACCCACCGGAAGCAGGCCCTTTCAACAGTCAGCCTCGGTGCAGCAGGTCGTAGGCCCTGCGCTTCGACACGCCGAGTTCGGCCGCTGCCGACGCTGCCGCGTCCCTGGAGCCCAAACCCTGGGCGAGCGCAAGATCGAGCACTGCAGCGACCGTCTCATCGTCGGGGGCGGGGGCGGCCGGCGCGCCCTCGAGCACGACCACGATCTCGCCTCTGGGCTCAGCAGCAGACCACTCGACCAGCTCATCGAGCGAGCCGCGCACGAACTCTTCGTGCAGCTTCGTCAACTCCCGCGCGACCACCGCCCGTCGCTCTCCCCCACAGACCCGGGCCAGATCCCCCAGGGTTGCGCCAATGCGCTTGGGCGACTCATAGAGCACACAGGTGCGCTGCTCGGCCGCAAGCTGCTCCAAACGACTCGTCCGCTCGCCTCCGCGCCGCGGCAGGAAACCCTCGAAGCAGAATCGGTCGATGGCGAAACCGCTGCCCACCAGCGCCGCGACGGCTGCGGTCGGTCCAGGCACGACCACCACGTCGCAACCCGCCTCCACGACTGCTGTGACCAGGCGCCGGCCCGGATCGCTGACTCCCGGCGTTCCGGAGTCAGACACCAGCACCACCCTTTCGCCGGCGGCGATCAACTCGAGCACTGCATCCGATGCCGCTGATTCGGTGTGGGCGTCGACTCGCCGCAGGGCCTTCGCCCGAACACCGGCACGGCTCAGCAGGCGTCCGGTTCGACGGGTGTCCTCACAACACACCAGCGCGGCTGAGGCCAGTTCTTCGACGGCACGCGGCGAAAGGTCGCCCATGTTGCCGATCGGCGTGGCCACGATCACCAGAGCTGCGGTCACGATCTGACTTCTATCTGTACACCGGGGCTGATGCCGAGACGTTGCAACGAGCCCGCCTCCGTTTCCAGTACATGCCGGGCCCGCCACACCAAGCGACCGAACCGGCCGGGTTTCATGGTCGTCACCGACAGCACGCACATCGTTGAATCAAGATGCGCAACATCGATCGCGAACTGCATTCCGACTGTGTGTACTGACCGGGCCGGCGACAACAGCATCGCACCGTTGACTCCTTGGCGTCCCAACAGCCCTTTGCGCCGCGCGCTGCGAGTGGTCGAGACCTCCACCGGGGCGACCACTCGATCTTCGACAACGAGCCAAGCCATGACCGCAAACCTAGGCCCCTGCGACTACATCCGCTCGTGCGACTACACCCGCTCGCCGAGGATCGAGGAGTTCGGGGAGGTCAGACCCCGACCGGTCGACGTTCGCTTTCGGCCGCCAAACGCTCCTCGCGGCGTTCGGCGATGCGTCGACCAACCTTGCCTACTCGGCCGATGTAGCGGATCAGTCGTTCACGCGCCTGCTCGGCTTGCGCAGTGAGCCCCCCGAGCCCGGCTACGCCCCATTCGCGCATAATCACTGGTTGCAGGATCTGATCGTGGTGAATCGCCAAGTCGTAGATGCCAGTGTCGGCGATGGCCTTCGCGTGTGAGTTGAATCCGGGAATGCCCACCCCGGGCATGGCGAAACCGGTTGCCTGCTTCTCGGTCGCAATCACCGCCGACGAAGGATCCAACTCGAACATTGCGCTCATGGCGTCGCGGTAGAAGAGGAAGTGAAGATTCTCGTCAGCCGCAACCCGGCGCATTATCGCACGACCAGCGGGATCATCGATCCGAGAACCCGTATTGAAATGCGAGATGCGCGTAGCCAACTCTTGAAGGGCAACGTAGGCGAGTCCCTCCGCAGCGTTGGGCGGTTCGGGGACAGCGCCTGTGGAGACCTGGACCATTCGCGCCCGTTCCAGCTCTACAGGGTCCAAAGAGCGGGTCGCCAACAAGTACGCGTTGATCACGAAGCCGTGCCGACCTTCTTCTGCCGTCCAGCGACGGACCCATTCACCCCAGGCGCCGTCCCGCCCGAACATCCGCTCAATGTCGCGGAAGTAGTACGGCAGATTGTCTTCGGTCAAGACGTTGACGAACAAGGCGCTGCGCACCGCCGGTGCAAGGTCGGCTTCAGCGGGTGACCACTCGTAGTCGGCTCCGAACCCCGTGGCGCCATCCCAGGGAACCAGTGTGTGCGGGAACCATTCCCTGGTGGTGGACAGGTGGCGCTCCAACAACCGTTCTGCAGTCGCTTCGAGCGCTTCAAGCACCGGTTTATCTGCTGGAATGACCATGACGGGTTCAGCCTACCTGCCAGTAGGTAGGCAGGGGAACAAAACTATACAGAAAAGCGGAACTCCATGACATCGCCATCGTTCGCGACATAGTCCTTGCCTTCAGAACGCACTCTTCCCACGTCCTTCGCCGCCGACCAGGAGCCGGCGAGCAGGAGTTCGTCCCAAGCGATCGTCTCCGCGCGGATGAAACCTCTCTGAAAATCGCTGTGGACGACCCCGGCACATTCAGGGGCCGTGGCCCCGGCGCGAAACGTCCAGGCACGACTTTCTTCCTCTCCTGTGGTCAGAAACGTACGCAACCCGAGGAGGTGGTACGCGCTGGTCAAGAACCGGGGTACGGCACCATCACCAAGACCAAGCGCCTCAAGCATCTCTTTGCGGTCCCCGGAATCAAGTTGCGCGGCTTCGGCTTCGAGTTGCACGCAAAGCGCCACCACTTGCGCGCCGTCGAGTTCCGCAGCAACCGGCGCCGCTATCGCCTCTTCCCGTCCGATTTGATCTTCGCCGATGTTGATCACAGCCAGCACCGGTTTGTTGGTCAAGAAAAAAAACTCTTTGAGTTCCTGCCGGGTGTCCGGTTCAAGGTTCGCCCTGTACAGCGGCACGCCTGCGCTCAAGCGTTCGACGCAATGCTCGAGCAACTCAACGCAGCGACGCAGTGAACTGTCGCCTCTGAGCATTCGAGTGTGACGGGCGAATGCTTTTTCCGCGCTCGCCAAATCGGCGAGAGCCAATTCAATTTCAACGACCCGCAGATGCTCCAGGGGATCCATCCCGCCGGGCACATCATCGTCGGGAAAGGCTCGCAATACGAAAACGATGGCGTCGACCTCGCGAATGTGCGACAGGAACGCGTTGCCGAGACCTTCGCCGTGACTGGCGCCCTCCACCAACCCGCCAATATCGGTGAATTGGACCGCAGCTGGTACAACACGTCGGCTGCTGCTCATCTCCGCGAGCTTCCCGAGCCGCGGATCGGGCACTTTGGCGACACCAATGTTGGGGTCGGTCGTTGCGAATGCGTACGGCGCAGCATGCGCCCCGCCGCCCGCGAGTGCGTTGTACAACGAGCTTTTTCCCGCGTTTGGCAGCCCTACGAATCCGAATCGCTCCACTCCCCAACACTATCGGTCGCCTCGTCGGGTACCGTCAAGGCAATGAGCGACGTGACCTCACCGACACGCCTCACAACTTCCGACGATGTCAAGTCGGCCGAACGCGCCTTCTCGCGGTCTGTGTTTATTTCTGGTATCCGTTGCGGTCTCACTTATGTGCTCGTCCCGTTTGTTTTTCCACTGATCGGCTTTGGATCGGGGGCGGGTCCGCTGATCGGGATTCCGGTTGGTTTGGCTGCGATCGTCGCCAACGTTGTGAGCATCCGTCGATTCCATCGTGCTGATCACCGCTGGAAACGGCCGATGACCTTGATCAACGCGGTGATCATCGTCATGCTGATGATTCTGGTAACGGTCGACTTCACCAGGCTCTAAGAGGCCGAGCGGATTGATCCCGCACACGGTCGTGGCTGAACGAGGCCGTGGCCCGAGCGGCCCGTGAGCGCAGCGAACAAGATTGAGCCCGCGGAGGCGCAAGGCGGGGATGCCCGAGCGGCCCGTGAGCGCAGCGAACAAGAGCGGGAGACGACAGGCTTCGGCGCACCCGCGGTGTTCAATCCGCGCACGTTCTAAGGGGCATCAACAGCCGGTCTTGCCGGCCAGCGACAATTCCTTGGCCACGCTCGGCGGTACTGTGGGACTCATGGAGCCGGCTCGGGCGCTGAAACAGGCGATTCACTACCTTGACCGTGAATTGGCGCCGGCCCAGAAGATCCGTGCTTTTCAAAAGGCGGTCGATGTGGTGCAACAGCTCGGAGAAGCTGAAGTCTCTGAGCGGGCAGCCGCTGGGACGCTCACGGAACTGAACGGGATCGGCAAATCGACGGCCACTGTGATCACCGAAGCCCTCGATGGCGACACCGACGGTTACCTGGCTCGGCTCGATGAACGCACCCGGATACCGATCGGGGCCGGTGGCTCGGTGATGGAAGCGATCCGCGGCGACTGCCACACCCACAGCACCGCCTCAGACGGGAGCGCACCGGTGCGCGAGATGGCGGAAACGGCGATGGCCCTGGGACACGAGTGGATGGTCGTCACCGATCACAGCGCACGTCTTACTATCGCCCACGGCCTCAACGAGAAGCGCCTGGCCTGCCAGCTCGACGAGATCGAAGCGCTCAATTCCGAACTCGCCCCTTTCCGGATCCTGACCGGAATGGAGGTCGACATATTCGAAGACGGAACACTGGACCTGTCCGACGAGATGCTTGCACGCCTTGACTTGGTTGTCGGGAGCGTGCACTCGAAGATGCGGCTTCCCGCCGACGTGATGACCCGGCGCATGGTCACCGCCATCGCTAATCCCCACACCGATGTTCTCGGCCATCTCACCAACCGAAAGCTGGTGGGCACGGGGCGTCCTCCCAGCGACTTCGACCCGGAGATCGTGTTCGCGGCCTGTGCCCAATTCGACACTGCCGTGGAGATCAACTGCCGACCCGAGCGTCAGGATCCACCCGAGGAGTTGCTCGAGATCGCCGTGCGGTGGGGCTGCAAGGTCGCCATCGATTCCGATGCGCATGCCACCGGACAACTCGAATGGCAGCCCTACGGGGCCGACAAGGCAGTGCGCTGCGGTGTGCCTGTCGCCGACATCATCAACACCTGGCACCACGACGACCTGCTCGCCTGGACCGCGAGCCACACGGCCCCTTGAGTCCCCGAGTCATGGCGAAATATCGCCGATAGCCTCACGGTCATGTCTAAGCGCACCCAGAAACGGAAAGCCAAAGCCCGTCGCGCCAAAGCCAATCACGGTCGCAAACCCAACTGCGGACGCAACTGATCACCGACGGGAACGTCGGCCCCTCGAACGACCGACTCCAACGGCGAGGCAAGTGCGTGCGCTCGTGCCGGGCCTGCTGCGCGTTGAACCTAGACTGTCGATGTGCTCATTTTCGACGGTGACTGCGGGTTCTGCACGGCCTCCGCTCGGTGGATCGAAGCCCGCGGCGCGCCAACCGTGGCCTGGCAGACGCTCGAACTCGACGAATTGCCCCTGACCGTCGCCGAGGTCGACGAAGCGGCCTGGTGGATCGACGAAACCGGCGCCCGTCACAGAGGCCACTTCGCGATCGGGCACGCTCTTCAAGCAGCCGGGAGCATTTGGGGACTCATCGGTACGTTGCTGGTGAACCCTCCGGTTTCGTGGCTGGCCAGACCCGTTTACACCCTGGTTGCTCAAAACCGGCACAGACTGCCCGGTGCCACCGACGCCTGCACCGTGAAACGCTGAACAACGTCCCATCTGCCCCACGCCGACATCGAACCTCCGTTCACACCCACTGACCCTGACCACACCACACAGGCTCAGCGCGTGCTATACCAGCGCCGTGAACGTGACGCTTTCAGAAGCTGAGTCGCGGCGGCTGGTCGCTGAGCACGGAGTCGCCGTCTCCCCCTTCGTCACGGGCGAGACTGCCTCAGCGATCCTTGCAGCGATGGCGACCGATGAAACGCTGCGCTACCCGGTCGTAGCCAAGTTGTGCGGACGCCGGATCGCCCACAAGAGCGAACGGGGGCTGGTGCGGCTCGGGATCAACGACGAACAGGGTTTGAGGTCTGCGTGTGACGATTTGTCGGCTGCTGCTGAGCCGGGTGACGGAAGGGTGGAACTGTTGGTTTCATCGATGGTTGAAGGCAACCGGGAGCTGATCGCCGGCCTCCACAACGATCCGCAGTTCGGTCTTGTTGTGATGCTCGGTACAGGTGGGGTGTTGGCCGAAGCCCTGCAGGACGTTGCGTTCCGGCTCGCTCCGATCACCGAGATCGATGCTCAAGAGATGATCGGCGACCTTTCGACTCAGACCTTATTGGGTGAGTTCCGTGGTGAACCAGCCTTGCACCATCAAGAGTTGATCGACTTGCTGATGGCGTTGTGCACGCTCGGTGATGCACACCCTGAGGTCTTGTCAGTCGACTTGAATCCGTTGATCCTCGCCGACGGCCGTCCCGTGGCCGTGGACGCCTTGGTGGAGGTCAGAGGTTGACACGCGACCTCTCTGCTCTGTTCGACCCCCGAGGGATCATTGTCACCGGCGTGTCCAGCCACCCTGGAAAGTTCGGCTTTGTGACGCTTCATAATCTGCTCGCTGCCGGCTACCCGCATGAGATCTTCCCGATCGGGCGCGAACCGGGTGAGGTGTTGGGCAAGCCGGTGTCGGGCTCGATCGACGAAGTGCCTGACGGTGGCGCTGACCTCGTGTTCATCTGCACTCCAGCCGCGGTCAATGAAGCCCTGCTGCGCGCGGCGGCAGCCAAGGGAGTGAAGGCCGCGTTCGTTGCGGCCGGCGGATACCGCGAAGCGGGTCCGGAGGGGATTGCGGCGGAGCGCGGGCTGGTCGCCGCAGCCGAGGAACTGCAGATCGTTCTGGCGGGACCGAACGGTCAGGGTGTGATCTCGACTCCGTCCAAGATGTGCGCTCAGATCGTTGCGCCGTTCGCGTCTGCTGGAAACCTTTCGGTGGTCAGTCAGTCAGGCAACATCGTCTCGTCCTGGTTGAACTTGTCGAACCACACCGGAGTCGGCATTGCCCGTGCTGTCTCCGCCGGCAACTCTGCACAGCTGGGAGTCGCCGACTACCTCGAATGGTTCGCCGAAGACCACGAGACGAAAGTATGCCTCGCCTATGTCGAAACTCTCGAAGACGGACGTTCCACCTTCGAACGCCTCCGCTCGATTTCTACTGTAAAGCCGATCGTGGTCGTGAAGGGCGGCACGTCGGCCGCTGGTGTGTGCGCCGCGGCCAGCCACACCGGAGCGCTCGCCACCAACGACGCGATCTTCGACGGGATGTGTCGCCAAGCCGGAGTGATCCGTGCCAACGACCCTGAAGAAGGTTTCGAAATCGCTGCGACTCTGGCGACTCAACCGCTGCCGGGGGGCAACCGGGTTGTCGTGGTCACCTCAGTCGGTGGGTGGGGTGTCGCCGCGGTCGACGCAATGGAGAAAACTTCTCTCGACCCGATTCCGTTGCCGACGGACCTCGAAGCTGAGATCGACGAGTTGCTGCCGCCACGCTGGAGCCGAAACAACCCGATCGACATGGCGGGAGCCGAAACCCGTGACACGATCCCGCAGATTCTGGAGTTGGTGGCCAACCATCAAGACGTCGATGCGGTGCTGTTGCTGGGCGTTGGCATCCTCTCCAACGCTGCGGCGATGATGAGGAGCGCCCAGTTCTATCCCGACCACGGTTTGGAACGAATCGTTGACTTTCGTGAGCGACAGGACGCCCGCTACGCGCAAGCTGCTGCCGATATTTCCAAGCGCACCAACACACCCGTGCTGGTGGCGACCGAGTTGGCGAACACACGCCCCGACACGCCGGGACCCGCCACAATGAGAGCGGCCGGGTTGATGTGCCACGCCTCGGCGAACAGAGCCGTCGCATCTCTTGAGGGACTCGTGCGACACGCTCGCTGGAGGTCTGCCCGGAACATCTTGGGGGGCTCGTCCGAGGACCGGGTCTTCCGGGGACCACCGTCTGGCTGAGCGACCGGGTCCGGTTCGCGCTACTCTGCCCTACGAGACTCCTTTTCTTAACAACCCTGGAGGGACCCAATGCGCAAACTACTGCTCCTTTTGAGCATCTTCTTGTCATTCACGCTCGTAGCCGCTTCGTGCGGCGACGACGACGACGATTCAAGCAATGTCAGCACCGACGCAACCGACGATGACGGCGACGACACGGACGCAACCGACGACGGCGACGACACGGCCGAAGACGACGACGGTGACGACACGGCCGAAGACGACACGGCCGAAGACGACGGCGACGACGACACGGACGCAAGCGACGACGGCGACGACACGGCCGAAGAAGAGGCACCGATCCATGTCGGTCTCGTGTTCGACATCGGAGGTGAGGGCGACCAGTCCTTCAACGACTCGGCTGCCGCCGGCCTGAGACGTGCAGAAGAGACCTTCGGTGTCACCACGACCAAGGTCTCGCCCAACGACGACGGAAGCAACCGCGCCGAACTGCTCCAACTCCAAGCAGACGGTAGCGACATCGTTCTAGCCATCGGTTTCCTGTTTGCTGACGATGCCGCCGACGTCGGCGGTGGGAACCCCGACACCAACTTTGCCGTTATCGACGATTCAATGCTCGACTTCAACCAGGATCCGCCGGCACCCCGCGGCGACAACATCGCCGGTCTGGTCTTCTCTGAAGAGCAGGGATCGTTCCTCGTCGGCGCCGCCGCGGCGCTCAGCAGCGAGACCGGAACGGTCGGCTTCATCGGCGGTGTCTGCTGCTTCGGTCTCATTGAGAAGTTCGAAGCGGGATTCCGTGCCGGGGCACTACACATAGACCCGGACATCGAGATCATCTCCAACTACATCACCGAGTTCCCCGACTTCGGCGGATTCAACGCACCAGACCGAGGCCGGGAGACGGCGCTGGCGATCTTCGAAGAGGGCGCCGACGTGATCTACCACGCAGCGGGTGGTACAGGCGCAGGGTTGTTCGCAGCGGCCAAGGAGCACAGCGAGTCCACAGGCTCGAAGGTCTGGGGTATCGGCGTCGACTCCGACCAGTACTACACCGTCGACCCCGACGTCCAAGAGTACGTTCTCTCCTCGATGCTCAAGCGGGTGGACAACGCTGTGTTCGAGATCATCAAAGCCCACCTCGATGGAACCTTCGCTGCGGGCGAGACCCGTTACGACCTCTCCGTCGACGGGGTCGGCTATTCGACCGCAGGCGACTTCTTGAGTGCCGACATCGTCGACCGACTCGAGGAGTTCAAAGCGCAGATCATCGACGGCAGCATCGCAGTTCCGACTGATCCAAGCGAAGTCGGATCTTAAGTACGCCACCAGGTTCCCGCTGAACAACGCGAACCCTGACATCTGACTTGGAAGCAGGGCTGGGATATACTCCCGGCCCTGCTCACTTTTTCTTCCTGAACCAGGGTTTCCTGGTCCATTCGAACCTGGGGGACGCACTTTGACGCTCGCGATTGAGCTAACCGGCATCACCAAACGGTTTCCCGGTGTAGTGGCCAACGACAACGTCAGCCTCTCGGTCGAAGCAGGCGAGATCCACGCGGTGTGCGGGGAGAACGGGGCGGGCAAGTCAACCCTGATGAAGATCCTCTTCGGTATGCAGAGCCCCGATGAAGGAAGCATGCGCATCCATGGTGAAGAGGTCCGGTTCTCCTCGCCGGCCGATGCGATCGAGCGGGGCATCGGCATGGTCCACCAGCACTTCATGCTCGCCGGGCAGCTCACCGTGCTCGAGAACGTGATCCTCGGCACCGAACCGGTGGCTCCGCTCGGGCGGATCGACGTCAAAGCCGCGGAGGCCCATCTGCTCGAGGTGGGCGAGGCTTACGGCCTCGACGTCGATCCTCACGACCTGATCGAGACTCTCGAGGTTGGTGAGCGCCAACGGGTGGAGATCATCAAGGTCCTCTACCGGGGCGCTCATATCCTGATCCTCGACGAGCCCACCGCTGTGCTCGTCCCCCATGAGGTGGACGAGCTCTTTCGCAACATGCGCGAACTCAAGGCCGCGGGAGAGACGATCCTGTTCATCGACCACAAGCTCGAAGAGGTGCTGCAGATCGCCGACACGATCACTGTGCTGCGCCAGGGACGCACAGTGGCGACCGTCAAGCCCGCCGACGTCAGCACCGGTGACCTCGCCGAGATGATGGTCGGCTCGGAGTTGCCGACACCGCAGACGTCGAGGTCCACGGTCACCGACGACACGGCACTCTCGATCAGCGGGTTGACTGTGCTCGACGAGGACGACCGGCCTGTGCTAAACGATGTCAGCCTCGATGTTCACAAGGGCGAGGTCGTGGGGCTCGCGGGCGTCGAGGGCAACGGTCAGACAGAGTTCGTGGGCGCCATTATCGGGACCGAGGAAGTCGAGGCCGGCTCGATCCGGCTGCTCGGCGAAGAAATCGCCCATAGCACCGTGAGGCACCGACGCAACTCCGGGATCGGCTATGTCCCCCAGGACCGTCAACAAGAGGGTCTGTTGCTGTTCGCTCCGCTCTGGGAGAACGCCGCGCTCGGCCATCAGACCAGAAAGCCGTTCGCCAACGGTCGTTGGTTCGATCGATTCGGAGCGCGCGAGCGGACCGAGGCGATCCGCGGCTGGTTCGATGTGCGCACGCCCGATATTGAAGTCACCGCCAACTCGCTGTCGGGGGGCAACCAGCAGAAGCTGATCGTCGGACGGGAGATGGCCGCGGAGCCGAAAGTGTTGATCGCTGCTCATCCCACTAGGGGAATCGACATCGGCGCTCAAGCAGCCGTGTGGGACGACATCCGCGCGGCCCGAGCGGACGGCATGGGGACTCTTCTGGTGTCCGCCGACCTTGAGGAGCTCATCGGTCTGTCCGACACGATCGTTGTGATCCACAAAGGGCAACTGACAGCCACCCTCGACCCCGCCACCATCACTCCACGGCAACTCGGCAGCTATATGACCGGTTCCGAGCAGGACGACGCCGAGACTCCGGACAGCCCCGAATCCTCGGCCGCCGCCGAAACCGCTGCCCTCTCCGAATCCGCTTTCGTCCCCGAATCCGCGGCCGCCGAAACCCGGGGAGACCCCGCACACGGTGATGCCGGAGAGTCGCGATGACGGATCCGACCCTGACCGACGAAGCCGAGGAGGCGCCCGGGCCCCGACTGCGGAGAGCCGCGGCCGACTCGCGCCTGCGCCAGGTCCTGCTGTCGACGGCCGCGCCGCTCGGGGCCTTCGTCTTCTCGCTCGTCGCCAGCGCCGTCGTCTTGATAGCGGCGGGCAGCAACCCCATCGAAGCCGCCCGAGACATGCTCGACCACGCCAGCAAGCTCGAGGTGCAGGTCTCGATGATCAATCGGGCCACTCCCCTCTACATCTCCGGAGTTGCGGCCGCGATCGGCTTCAAGATGAACCTGTTCAATATCGGGGTCGAGGGCCAGTATCGGATGGCGGCGATATTCGCGGCGTTCGTCGGGGGCGCTGTCGCGTTGCCGTCAGTCCTGCACATCGCACTCATCCTGGTCACTGCGATGGTCGTGGGCGGGCTCTGGGGCGGCCTCGCGGGAGTGCTCTACACCCACCGCGGAGTCAACGAGGTGATCGGCACGATCATGCTGAACGGCGTCGCGTTGGGTGTGATCGCCTGGCTGGTTCGACGTTGGCAGGCCGAGGGCAACATCGTCGAGGTCGGCGTGGGCACAGAACCCATCGACGAGTCGGGTCTGTTGCCCAACCTCAACTTCATCCCCGAACTGTTCGGTGACCTCCGGGCCAACGAGGAGCTCACCGGCATGCTGGTGATCGCCATTGTCGTCGGGGTCGTGTACTACCTGCTGTTGAACCGCACCGTCTTCGGATACGACCTGCGGGCCAGTGGGCTCAACCCGTTGGCGGCGCGTGCGGGAGGCGTGCCGCCCCGCAGGATGGCACTGGCCGCGATGCTGATGTCAGGGGCGGTGGGTGGACTCGTCGGCATGGCCGAGATCTTCGACAAGACCAGATACGACCCGAACTTTGTGGGGTTCCTCGGGTTCAACGGCATTGCGGTAGCACTGCTGGGACGCAACAACCCGGCCGGCATCGCGGTCGGCGCGCTGCTGTGGGCCTTCCTCGACGCCACCTCCGACATCCTGCAAGTCACCCAGACCGCGCCCAAGGAGATCATCGACATCATGCGCGGCGTGATCCTTTTGACCGTAGTCATCGGCTACGAGGTGGTCAGGCGAATGCGCGAACGCACCGAATCGGCCCGTACCGCAGCCCGGCTCGCGGAGACGGCATCATGAATCTGCTGCGCCGGGTCAACAGGCTCTCCACCCCGATCCGCTGGATGATCTACGCAGCGTTGGGGGTCTTCCTGCTGGTGGTAGTGCAGTCGTTCACCGACGCTTCGAAGCTCACTACCACCACAACCTCTGGTGCGATGCTGCGCTGGACGGTGCCAGTGATGCTCGCCGGGCTCGGAGGGATGTTCTCCGAACGGGCCGGCGTGGTCAACATCGCGCTGGACGGGATCATGGTTCTCGGGATGTGGTTCGGGGCTTGGGGAACCATCAACTACGGACCATGGGCAGGTCTGCTGATCGGACTGTTGGGCGGGGCGCTAGGCGGTCTGATCCATGCCGTCGCAACCGTCACTTTCGGGGTCGACCACATCATCTCCGGTGTAGCGATCCTGATCGCCGCGCCGGGGATCGCCCGCTTCCTGTCCCTGGAGATTCTGGCGGGCCATGACGGAGGTTCGATAACCCAGTCACCCCGCCTGTCCGGCGCCGGAAAGTTCACTCTGCCGTTCTTAGCGGGGGGCAGGATCGGCGACTGGCGAAGTCCCGACATTCTCGGATGGTTCACAGACAAGGACTGGTGGTACATCTCCGACCTGACCGGATTCGCCCGCGGTTTCGTGTTCAACCTCAGCATCTTCACGATCATCGCCTTCTCTCTGGTCCCGCTGTCGGCCTGGGTGCTGTGGCGCACCCGGTTCGGCCTTCGGCTGCGGATCTGTGGCGAGCACCCCACCGCCGGAGAGTCGCAGGGCATCAACATCTACCTCTACAAGTACATCGGTGTGGTGCTCAGCGGGGTGCTCGCCGGGTTCGCCGGGGCCTTCATCGCCACTCCGGAGCTAAACGGCATCTATCTCGAGGGCTCGGTCAACCAGCGGGGGTTCATCGGCTTGGCCGCCCTGATAATCGGCAACTGGAGACCCGCCGGCGTGATGGCCGGGGCCATGCTCTTCGGCTATCCCTTCGCTCTCGGGCTGCGAGACCTCGACGGCAGCAACACGCATGCGCTGCTGCTGGTGGCAGGCGGGGTGTTGGCGGTGGTCTCGATCAACAACTTCCGGCGCGGCAATCGTACCGACGCCATGCTGGGTGGACTGATCGGGGTGCTGGCCCTGGTCTGGTTCGTAGGATCTGAGACGGTACCCAACTGGTTCATCAACATTCTGCCGCAGTTGATCGTGCTGCTGGTGTTGACGTTCTTCTCCCAGCGCCTGCGAATGCCCGCGGCCGACGGGCAGCCGTACCGCCGCGGCAAAACTTAGGGAGCCGGGGTCCGATGGCGTTACTCAGCGACGCTCAGCTGTCTGCATGGGACCGCGACGGCTACATCGTGCTCCCCGATTTCGTCGACCCGAGCGACTGCGACTCGCTCAGGGAGCACGTGATGGGTCTGCTGCGCGCCTCCGATGTGCAGGCCGACGGTGGACTCACCGTGTTCGACACGAACGCTCAGAGCCATGCCCAGGACGAGTACTTTCTGACCAGCGGCGACACGGTCCGCTGGTTCCTCGAGGACGGTGCTGTGGTCGACGGCGAGTTGACCCGGCCGCTGGAACTGGCTGTCAACAAGCTGGGTCACGCCATGCACGATCTCGACCCGCATTTCGATAGTTTCTCGAGGACTTCCAAGCTCGCTGCGCTGGCCGCCGATCTGGGGTTCGTGCAGCCACGCCTGCTGCAGTCGATGTACATCTTCAAACAGCCCGGTATCGGTGGCGAGGTCACCTGCCACTGCGATCACACGTTCTTGTGGACCGAGCCTCAGTCGGTAGTCGGCTTCTGGTTCGCCATCGAGGACGCCACGTTGGAGAACGGCTGCATGTGGTTGGCGCCCGGCCACCATCGCACCGCCGCGCGCACCCGCTTTCGGTTGACTGCGCCTGGCGCTCAGAGCACCACCACCGACGTGCTCGATCCCGAGCCTTGGCCTACCGAGGACCTTGTACCGATGCCGGTCGATCGGGGCACACTCATCGTGCTGCACGGCACTCTCCCCCACTGGAGCGCGCCGAACACCTCACTCGTGAGTCGTCACGCCTACACCCTGCACCTGATCGACGCCCAAGCCGACTACCTCGCCGACAACTGGCTCCAGCGACGCCCCGACATGCCCCTGCGCGGCTTCTGAGCAACCCTCCGGTGCGCCCACCGACCCACGCGGTTTATTGATGTATCCATGGTTTATTAAAAAACGATAAACCCCGAATACTCTGATAAACCCTAAATACTTAGATAAATCCTGGATACTCTTGTTACACTGACCTTATGGATCCAAGGGAGAATCCGTACACCCCCAACGCCGGCGCAAGGCCCCCGGTTCTCGTTGGCAGGCAAGACGAGCTCGACGCCTTTGAGGTCCTGCTCGACCGGCTACGTGCAGGACGCTCAGAGCAGTCCATGATCATCACCGGCCTTCGCGGCGTCGGCAAGACCGTTCTTCTTTCGGAGTTCCGGAACTCGGCACTCGACCGCGGCTGGTTGGTGATAGAAATCGAGATAGCAAAGCATGACGACGAACAGTTCAGAAAGCTCTTGGCACGCGAGGTTCGCAGAACTCTGTTCGCCATTGCCCCAAGAACGAAGTGGGCTGGGAAGCTGAAACGCGCGGCCCAGGTTCTCAAGTCGTTCACGGTCACGGTGGATCTGGAAGGAACGCTTACAGCAGGGCTCAATGTTGAAGCGCTGGAGGGCGAAGCGGACAGCGGAGCGCTCGATGCAGACCTGACCGATGTCCTGGTTGCCCTCGGTGAAGCGGCCGCTCAACACAACCAAGGTGTCGTGTTGCTTCTCGACGAGATCCAGTTTCTCACACGTCCACAACTGGAGGCTCTCATCGCTGCCGTTCACAAGACCGTCCAACGGCAATTGCCGATCACTCTGACCGCCGCTGGACTTCCACAACTGGTTGAGCTTGCCGGAGAAGCGAAGTCCTACGCCGAACGACTCTTCAGATTCCCCACCATCGGCAAACTCAGCGATTCTCAAGCCCGACGAGCGCTCATCGAACCGGCATCCGACAGTGGTGTCAGATTCTCCGAGGCGGCACTCGACACAGCAACCGATTTCACAGACGGCTACCCCTACTTTCTGCAGGAGTTCGGCCAGGCCTCATGGAATCTCGCCGTCGGTCCCGAGATCAACGGGACCGACGCGCAAACGGCCAGGACCGTAGTGGAGGAGAAACTCGATTCGAGTTTCTTCAGGGTGAGACACGACCGAACCACCGAACTTGAGCTGGCCTACTTGCGGGCGATGGCTGAACTGGGTCCAGAACCGCAACTTGCCGGTACGGTGGCCGATCTGCTTGGGAGAACTTCCCAACAGTGCGGACCGGTACGTTCCAAGCTCATTGAGAAGGGGCTCCTGTACACACCGGACCACGGGTTCGCTGCGTTCACGGTTCCTCAGTTCGACCGATACCTGATGCGGACGATCCCAGAGTTAAACGTGCCGAATGTTCGCAAACGAAAGCGGAGCTCGAAAACCTAACCGGCGAATCGCTATCGTAGCGCTGACACGAACCCTCTTTGGCTGACGCTGCGTCGGTGGACATGCCGCTCCGCGGGTTAGGGCCAGGGTCGTGAATCAAGGTGGAAAGCCTCGACACTTATCAGTTATGATAAGTAGATGACTGGGATGAGCGCTGCGCTGCGACGGGTGTTGAAGTCGGCGGCGCGTCTGCAGTCGGTCGTTCCTGATGCTGTTCTGGTGGGAGGGTCGGACGCGGCGCTGCATGCGGGTCACCGTGACTCTTCTGACCACGATCATGTTCGCGTCGGCCATCGACCGGGCACGCAAGGAGACCCAGAGCGCGGACCGGGCCGAAGTGGTTGCCCGCGTTCAAGCCGCCGTGGAGCGAGCGGGAGTGACCAAAGCGGAGTTCGCGGCATCGATCGGCACCAGCGCGTCACGGCTCAGCACCTACCCGCGGACGCGCCCACACCAACAACCCAACCCCACCGGTGATTGAGGTTCCCCCCTAATCGTGGAGACATGCTCTATAAGGAGGAGCTATGTCTAAACCACGAAGAAGCTTTGACCGGGAGTTCTGGGATGGGGCTGTGAATCACCCTGGGTGAATCAAAATCACCCGCCGGGTCCACACCTGGCACAACCAACACCGGCTCCACACCGCAAACAGAATGCTCCCACCAACAGAATACGAACAAGCCCACACCCCCAACCCTCAAAAACAAACTCTCCACGATTAGGGGGGAAGCTCATCACGCCGCTTGACAAGGGAGCGTCCGACAGGCCCCCCTCTCAACGCGATCCGTTGCATGAGTTTCCGAAGAAATTTCCAAATTTGTGCAACACGAGCCTCTCAGCCGGCAAGTACTGGGTGGAGGCACATGTTTCGCGGCCTCCACAGGCATCCGACAAGTGCGCCTCCATCCACCCAAAAACGAGAAAGGCAAACCAATGAACCGATCACCACAACAACACAGAGTCCGCTTCCGCAGGACAAGTCTTTGCGTCATTGCTTGCATCGCAGTGTTCGCTGCGTCGCTGGCAGGTCCGTCTTCGGCGCAGGACGCCGACCCATCATCTGGGGAGACCGCGGGCAGTTACATCGACGTTGTCAGTTTTCTGGGTCAGCATGACGTAGAGCTTCCTGCGGCCGTGGCCCGGCAGTTCTCAGATTTCAGTGAGAAGGACCAGCAGCAGCGCTTGCTCGGATTGGGCGTTGACCGTTCGATACTGGAAAGCGACATCGATACCCGGCCGATGCCCCTTGTTGCAGAACTACTGAGAGTTCTGGATCCCGACGCTGCGCGGCCTGAGGTCGCTTCTGATGAGGACTTCGCCCAAAGCATGCTCGACGCTGCCACCGGCGGGCTGATCGCCGACCTCCAAGAGGACTATTCCGCACGCCTGGGGTTCGCGAGATGGGACGACACCACTGACGGAGGCCGAGTGCTCGTGATCCCGGTCGTCGGAGCCACCCAACAGGACATCCAACAGATCCAAAGTGCTGTGTTGCCCGACAACACCTCGATCCAGGTCGAGAGCACCGACATCAGCTACCAGGACCTCCGAAAACTGAAGGACGCGGTGTATGCAAGCATTCGGGCAGCTACCGGAGGCAAGCTCACGGGCTGGTCGATCGGCGTCGCCCACGAACCCAGGGAAGTGTTCGTACGAGTGGACCTCAGTCTGCAACAGAACAGAGAAGCCCTCGCTAGCATCAGCCGCGGCACCGACCTCCCGACGGCGAGCGTCGTCGATGATCCGAACGCGCACCTGCCGGGCAGCAACCAGAGCAAAGGCCTCCTCGTTGGCAACGACCGCGACGCCGCCGAGGCGGTTGGGGATCGGCCAACCCGCAACAAGCAGACCGGAGACCTCCTAGCCGGGCTCGCCGAGGTAGTCCGCGACGTTGCCGACTCGTTTGTCGCGGCTGAAATTCCCACGAGCAGACGCACCGGCACCGAACTCGTCTCCTTCGCGGACGCGAAGGTTGAAGCACCCGATACAGACCATCGCGAGTGGGCGAACATTCGCGGCGGAGAGTGGATCAAATCAGACAACGGCGGAGGATGCACGACCAACTTTCTGTGGAAGAAGGGGAGCGACTACCAAATGGGAACAGCTGGACACTGTTCAACAACCACCGGAACCTCTAAAGGCCACCGCGCCTTTCGATCATTCAAGCACCGCACGCTAGCTGGGGCCACCAACGGTGACATCGGCACGGTCACACTCAATGGTTGGAGCAACGGATCCTACTCCGACTACGCCCTCATGACGCTGCCCTCCGAAGCAACAACTACAAATCGCGTGTCGACGACATCGGGCCATTGGCGAACAGTAACTGGAGTAAGCCCTCTCTCGAACTTGCAAAATATGACGTTGTCAATTTGCCTAGTAGGCTTGGGCTTGAAGAAAACGCACAGACTGGACAAGAGTTGTGGCACAATCACCGAGAGCGACGCCATTAGCCATCTTCACATACTTTCAACAGGTCACAACCTGAATCTTCATGGGCTGTACTGCACCAACGCGAAACGTGCAGGTGGAGACAGCGGTGGACCCCACTATCTCGAGGTTGGCGATGACGCACACGCTGTCGGAATCCACCATGGCACGAATACAGCAGGCGACGCATGTTTCACGACGGTACAAGCCGCAAAGGCACGCAGCGGATACTCGATCGTTCTAAACTAAACACAGTACTTGACACAATCCAACGCACCACATGAACCCCAGAGAGGGCGTGATATGCAACCTTCCAGGGAATATCTCATCCAGGAACTCGGCGACACCATACGCTTTGAAACTCAGATAAAGTTGCTGAAAAGGCAGGGAGTCAAGCAGCGCATACACCGAAAACCAACCGCGGCGTGGATACTCGCATTAATTCTCTGCCTAGCGAGCGTCGTGCCTTCGTGTGGTAGGAGTGAGAACACAGCCCTCTATGCTGCATCGTCCTGTGGGGTGAGTGAGGACACAGCCCTCAATGCTGCGGATATTGGAGTGGGCGGCGGACCTTTCAACGATGGAGTAGGAAGTTCGCGCGATTGGAATACCACTTCACAACAACAATTTGACGATCCATCAGAAAATCTTGAACCTGTTGAGTCTGCCAGAGTTCCAAATGTTATTGGACTATCTCTCGATGATGCTGACACACTTATCAAAGCGGCAGAGTTTGTCTCTGAAGTTGCCTTCCACGATGACCCGACCCCAGGCGTTGAGGACTTGACAGTGACGGGAGTACAGCCAAGCCATGGAACGCTGCTACCGGTAGGATCGCTAATAACTATGAAAGTGTATCTCGACTTTCAACCGAACGCCACCCCTGAAGAACGAAGATACAGGCAAATAGACCGAGAGATAAAGGCTGACTTTGGTGATTGTTTCGCACGCGGATGGTGGGATGAGATCAACAGCACCTACATTGTTCGGATCATTTACCTGTCGAGCAGCGAAGCTGACCGACTGCAGATCTATTACAACGATGAGACCTTCGCAGTAAAGATTGTCTCAGCTGCAGTCACCCGCACGGAACTCCTGGCACTCAAACAATCAACTTGGAACCTATTTCAGCTTCACAATTATTTGTCTGAATGCGCTGCACCCGGATCAGAATGGGAAGTAGGTGTCGATTCAGTAAATTGGACCGTGTCTATCGGCTACGCTCTCATACCCGATGACAGTCATCCCATTGACGAGTGCGTCAATGAGATGAAACAAGTCGTTCTTGCCAACACCGCAGATTTCGTGAAGGAGCACTCAATACTCGCCAACCCCAGCGAATTGGTGCGATTTAAGAGCTACACACCGGATCCAGATGGCGACATCCTCTTCGACTAGTTGTATGTCGTGGATTGGAGGCTCTTCGCGTTTGGGGTGGGGGTCAGCCGACATAGTCTGATCAGTCATAGACATGGGTCCTGCGCGTAAATGGGCTCTACGCGTCGAAGCGGGGACATCGGGTTCGGGTCTGTCAGGAATTTTGTGTATCGGGTGTGGTCTGAGGGTCCGCGGCTTGGTGTTGTGGGCCGGAAAGGATCATGTCTATGGGTGATCAGACTATGTCGGCTGTGCCGGCGAAGGGTGCTGATGGTGAGGCGGCGATGAACCACTGGGGTGAGTTGCTGGTGGCTCGGGCACGCAGCGAGTGCGTAGCGAGTGCGTGGAGCTCACCGGTGAGGATGGCTTGTTGACGGGCCTGGTCCGTCAGGTGCTGCAGACGGGTTTGGAGGTGGAGATGGCTGAGCATCTCGGCTATGAACGCCACGCTGTTGAGGGCCGTGGGACACCGAACTCTCGCAACGGTTCGTCACCTGAGCGGGTCACCACCGAGATCGGCCAGATCGATCTGGTGGTGCCTCGCGACCGCGCCGGGACCTTCGAGCCGGTGACGGTGCGGAAGCACCAGCGTCGCCTCGACGGCCTGTCGGGCAACGTGGTCTCGCTGTATGCCAAAGGGGTTTCGCCACCGGCGAGATCCAGGCACACCTCGAAGAGATCTACGACACCGAGGTGAGCCGCGAGACGATCACCGAAGATCACCGACGAGATCGTCGCGGACATGGCGGTGTGGCAGAACCGGCCCCTCGACGCGGTGTATCCGGTGCTGTTGATCGACGCGATCACCCGTCAAGGTCCGCGACTGGTAGGTCGCCAACCGGCCCGTCTATGTGGCTATCGGCGTGAACCTCACCGGCGAACGCGACGTGGGGGGCCTGTGGCTCGGACCCACAGGCGGCGAGGGTGCCAAGCAGTGGGCGACGATGCTGACCGAGCTCCGCAACCGAGGTTTGGCCGACGCGTTGATCGTGTGCTGCGACGGACTGCGAGGCCTGCCCGAGTCGATCCGCATGACTTGGCCCGACGCTGTGGTGCAGACCTGCGTCGTGCACATGGTGCGCAACAGCCTCCGTTACGCCTCGCGCAAGCACTGGGGCCCGATCACCAAAGCCAAGCCGAGATCTACACCGCCCCCACCGTCGAGGCCGCCGAAGCACTCTTTGAAACCTTCGCCCAAGACTCAGAAGGCACCTACCCGGCGATGATCCGAGCCTGGCGACAGTCCTGGGACGAGTTCGTGCCGTTGGTGGAGTTCCCCGCCGAGCTGCGCCGGATCGTGTACACCACCAACGCCGTCGAGAGCCTCAACGCCCGGTTCCGAAGAGCCGTAAGACACCGAGGGCACTCACCGCAACGAGCAAGCCGCCATGAAAATCCTGTACCTTGTAGCCACCACACCAACCGAGTCATCCGCCGAATGTGGCGCGACGAACAAACCCGAAAACAACCCCTCACACTCGCCGCTTGACAAGGGAGCGTCTGACAGGCCCCACCCTGCACCTGATCGATGCCCGAGCGCCTACCTGGCCGACAACTGGCTCCAACGAGGCCCCGACATGCCCTTGCGCGGATTCTGAGCGACCCACCGGTGCGCCCACTGACCCACCCGGTTTATTGATGTATCCACGGTTTATCAAAAAACGATAAACCCCAAATACTCTAGTAAACCCCGAAGCACTTATCGGTTATGATAAGTGGATGACTGAGATGAGTGCGACGCTGCGACAGGTGTTGGAGTCGGCGGCGCGTCTGCAGTCGGTCGTTCCTGATGCTGTACTGGTGGGAGGGTCGGCCGCGGCGCTGCATACGGGTCACCGTGACTCCGTTGCCCACGACCACGTTCTCGCCGATCTGGTCGACCGTTACGAGGCGGTGTTGGGGGCGGTGGAGGCGACGCAGGGTTGGGCGACATCGGTGCGTGCCTCCAAGCCGCCGTTCACCATCATGGGGAGCCTCGACGGAATCGAGGCCGGGCTCAGGCAGATGCGTCGGGCTCGGCCGCTCGAGACTGTCGAGGTCGCTGTGGGCGATGACGCCGTCGTGGTGGCACCGACCGAGGCCGAAGCCCTGCGTGTCAAGGCTTTTCTGGTCGTGCAACGCAACGTGGTGCGCGACTTCATCGACGTTGCCGCGCTGGTCGGCCATATCGGTGAGGACGTGGCCGTCGGCGTGTTGTCGGACATCGATGCCTTCTATGCCGACCGTTCCGACGATCCCTCGTCGGTGTTGACCTCGCTGGTGATCGCACTCGCCGATCCCTCACCGCGTGACACCGACGTGATCAACGAACTGCCTCGTTACAAGGGCCTCGAGGAGCGATGGCATGACTGGTCCGATGTGGTGGGAGCGTGCCAGGATCTGGCCCTGCGCTTGAGCGGTGCAGCATGAACGGGGCGACATGAGCGCACTGCGGTTCCGCAACGTCGACGCCGACCCTGCCGACGACGTCGAAACCTGGCCCTATGAGGCCTTGGTGACCGCGATCGACCGCGGTCTCGTCCCTGATTGGCAGCCCGTCTTCGCGGAGATCAGGCGGTCGCCGTGGGGGCCCGTCGCCCGGCGCGTCGAGCGCTACCTCCGCTACCGCGACCCCGACGGGGTGAGCACGCTGTTCGCGTCGGCGATCGACCGGGCCCGCAAGGAGATCGAACACGCTGACCGGGCCGAGGTGGTTGCCCGCGTTCAAGGCGCGGTCGAGCGAGCGGGCGTGACCAAAGCGGAGTTCGCGTCAGCGGTCGGTACCAGCGCGTCACGGCTCAGTACCTATCTGAGCGGCAAAGTCATACCCTCTGCGGCGCTGCTAATCCGCATCGAACGCACCGCGAATTCGAATGTTCGCGTAAGACGCCGACTTGAGGCCTTGGAGTTCTTCAGTGAGGAGGGTCGGTTCGACTCCGACGAGTAGCACATACGACCCTGTAGCAAGACAACCGGTCTTTAGAGCCTGTCGAATAGCACATACAACCCGATAAGTTGGTGCTGTGGGAAGATACGTCGAATCCGAGGGATGGATGGCTACCCGGACCGGTTACGGACGGAGAGCCTACCACGCCTACGTACCACACACCTTGGCCGGCTGGTCCCCCACACTGAACGCGGATTCTGTCAACGCGGTCACCGCCGCCGAAAGTGCACTCGCCGCGACGACTGACGGGGCCCAAACGACCTTGAGTGACAGCCTTATGGACTGGATGATGGCTCGTGACGAGTCCATCCGTTCAAGCGTCATGGAAGGTGTCGAAGCCACAGTGTCAGGTCTTGAATGGGCGCGTTACATAGACCAGGCGGGCAGACCAGTCTCCGACGAGAACGATGCGCTCACACTCGGCGCGGCGAAACAGGTAGCGGCCGCCGTGGAACTCGGACACAAGATTCGCGCCGGGCACCGCGCCACTCTCAACGACATCCTGGGGCTGCACGGGCGCCTGTTCGAGGGGACACGGGACCGTGCTATCGGAGGTCTGCTGCGCACCGAGCCGATCTGGATCGGTCCTCCCGGATGCCTTGTGGACGACGCCTCGTTCGTTCCGCCCCCCGCCGATCACATCGGCGAGCTCATGGACGACCTGGTTGCATATCTCAACACCAGCGGCCATCCGACGGCGCTGCGGGCTGTCGTCGTCCATTCCCAATTCGAGACCATCCATCCCTTCGACGACGGAAACGGACGCACAGGCCGCGCTCTCATCCATACAGTCTTGATCGCAGCGGGACTCACACGCTCAGCAGTTCCGATCAGTGCTGCTCTGAGCCGTGATCGCCGCGCCTACTACGATGCTCTCAACGCCACGCGGGTGGTATTCGCACCGGACGACTCAGCAGCCCGCAGCGCTGCCCTGCGCAACTGGCTGAGCGTGTTCAGCCATTCATGTGAAGAAGCCAACCGACAAGCAGCAGCGTTGAGGACGACCGTCGAGCGTATGGTCGCCAGATGGCGGACGACAGCGCATTTCCGCCGTGGCAGCACAGCAGCGGCGCTGTTGGATGCGCTGCCGTCGATGCCTGTGCTCGACGCCCGAATGGTGGCCGAGCGACTCCATGTGACCACGCGAGCAGCGCGGGCGGCTCTATCATCGCTCGAAGCTGCCGGCATCGTGACCCCTACAGGAGGCCGGCGCAACCGGAGGTTCTCCACCCCGGACGTGGTCGGCATGCTTCGACATACAACCCCGGACGGCGGGGCAGCCGCTTCGACCAGCTCAACAGCGAATTCGCAACTGTCGCCACCGAACGGAAACCCCTGGTGGACCCGATGCAGCCACCACGGTCCACGATCCGAGAAACGGTGCCGACTTCCCCGAGGGCATAGAGGCCAGCATCGTTACAGCTAGACTCCGGCGATGACGGGGCTTGATGTCGGCGCTCCCACGCTCGAGCGCATCAAGCAAGCGCCGAAGGTCTTGCTGCACGATCATCTCGACGGTGGACTCAGCCCCCAGACGATCATCGAACTCGCCGATGAACTGAGCTACCGCAACCTGCCCTCGACAGGTTCGCCGAGCACCCCGTCGATCATTCGCTGTCGCCTCAGGCCTCGATCAGTAGCGTCGCGTCGGGGCGGAGCAGCGCGAGGCCGCGATCAAGGGTCGCGACAACGGCACCGTGGTGATCGGCCAGCGCCGCAAGGTAGGCGTCGGTGACTTGCCGGTGGCCGATCACCCCACGCAGCGACGCATCTCCGTAGCCGATGTCGTCGGGCCAAAAGACATGGTTCGGTTGCTGAGAGATGGCTTCGAGGGCCGAGAGGGCAGTGTCTACGGATCTGCCCTCTCGGATCAACAGCCGCAACAGCGCTCCCTGGGTGATCGGGCATGTGGCAACCGCACCTTGATGCTGCGCGAGCCACGAGTGCGCGGTGCCGTGATGTACATGGTTCGGCACAGTCATTGCGATCAGCAGGTTGCTGTCTGCCAGCGCCGTACTCATCCTTCATCCTCCAGCGACCTGACGTCCTCAATGGTGATCGGCCGGTCGAGGCTCACAGTCGGCCATCCAGTCTCGTGTGACGTGTCGCGGGTGGCGTCTCCGTTGCCGACGGCCTTGCGGAGCATCTCAACGATGACCCCGCTGAGGGTCTTGTTCTGCTGATGCGCCAGTTCGCGTGCGAGAGCGTGCAGGTCGTCGGGCAACTCTACTGTGGTGCGCATTAGTGCATAATAACATTGATATGCATTGATGCACCACGGCGCGACAGCGGCGGACCACCGCACGACTCGATGGAGCCGAGGCCGGCATCGGTGTCGCTAGACTTCGACGATGACGACTCCTGATGTCGGCGCTCCCACGCTTGAGCGCATCAAGCAAGCGCCGAAGGTCTTGCTCCATGATCATCTCGACGGTGGACTCAGACCTCAGACGATCATCGAACTCGCCGATGAACTGGGCTACCCCAACCTGCCCGCCACCGAACCCGAACCCCTCGTTGAATGGATGATGCAGGGAGCCAACCGCAAGGACCTGACTCTCTACCTCGAAACCTTCGCCCACACCATTGCGGTTATGCAGACCACCGACAGCATCGAACGGGTCGCACGCGAATGCGCTGAGGACCTGGCCGCCGACGGAGTCGTCTATGCCGAGGTGCGCTTCGCCCCCGAACTCCACAACCAGCGGGGGCTGAGCCTCGACGACGCGATCGAAGCAGTGCTCGCGGGTTTCGCAGCCGGTTCGGATGGCACCGGCCTCACCATCCGTGCCATCTGCTCGGCCATGCGCGACGCCGACAACTCACTCGCGGCGGCCGAGGCGGCGGTGCGCTGGCGCGACCAGGGAGTGGTGGCCTTCGACATCGCCGGAGCAGAGGACGGATTCCCGCCCGACGACCACATCAGAGCCTTTCAATTCTGCCAGCGCGAGAACTTCCACATCACCGTCCACGCCGGAGAGGCCTACGGCCCCCGATCGATCTGGAAGGCTGTGCAGTACTGCGGTTCAGAACGACTCGGCCACGGCATCCGTATCGTCGAAGACATCGAACACGACGAACACGGCGAACCCGAACTCGGCCGTCTTGCCCATTTCCTTCGTGATCGTCGGATTCCCCTCGAGATCTGCCCGACCTCCAATGTCAACACTGGAGTTTTCGACAGTATTGCCGAGCACCCGATCGATCAGTTGATCGACCTGCGATTCCGGGTGACTGTCAACACCGACAATCGGTTGATGTCGGGAGTGTCGATGAGTTCGGAGATGGCCGCGCTGGTCGACGCATTCGACTACGGATGGAATCGGCTTCGTTGGCTCACAGTCAACGCGATGAAGTCGAGCTTCCTGCCCTTCCGCGAACGGTTGCAGCTCATTGAGCATGTGATAAAGCCCCGCTACGCACCGCTCGAGGCTTGGTCCACAGAACCGCCGATCTGACCTGACCGCCGCGTTGTGATGACGCGCCGATCACTAGAATCGCTTGGTGCTCAAAGTGCCCAAAGGTGGCTTGTCAGGATCATCTCGTCGGCCGCTGATTCGCGGCGGCACGGTGCTGCTGCTCGCAGCATCGATCGCCGCGGCCTGTGCCCATGAACGGACCCCGTTTTTGGTCCGGTTGTTATGAGAGTTTTTTCTGGTTGTTGTTCGCCCATTGGTCTGCGTATTGGGCTGGTGTGAGCATCCCGAGCGCGGAGTGTGGGTAGTAGTTGTTGTAGTCGTTTCTCCAGTCGGTGACAAGTATTTGTGCTTCGAGGAGGCTGTCGAACTGTTCGATCGCCGAGAGTTCGTCGCGTATTCGGGTGCCGTAGGACTCGACCCAGGGGTTCTGCCAGGGCGACCCGTGGTCGATGTAGCTGGTCTTCGTGTTGGTGAACCGGCACCAGTCGCGCAAAGCGTGAGCGGTGAGTTCGGGTCCGTTGTCGCAGCGCAAGAACTCCGGACAACAGTTTCTGGCTGAGGCGACCTTGTCCAAACAGGCAACGGTGGCGTCCGCGTCGATGCTGTAGTCGACGAGGTCCGCGAGGGACTCGCGGGTGAACTCGTCGAGCACATGGCAGTCGAGCACATGGCAGATCTTGAACCTGCGACCCGACGCGGTGACGTCGAACTGGAAGTCCAGCGCCCACACATGATCGGGGCGCTCAGCTTTGAGCACACCGGCGTCAACGTCGGAGTCGCCTGCACGCCGGCGTTTGCGCACCTTGGGGTTGGGCCCTTAAGCCTGGTTCCACCGGTGTGGTGGGTGTGGGAAGGCTTCTTGGTGTGTGGTGTTTGCGGTTCGGGATGCATGGTCCGCCATGAGGGCAGGAGACGTTTTTCGTGTCTGTGTCATCGTATGGGCTCGACGGGCCGGCGGCAGCGTCAGATCATCGGGGGCCCAGTCGTTGACACGGGCCTGTATGCGTGTACGCTGTTGGTGCAGCAACCTGTTTCAAGGATGGTTCACGTCATGTTCTCCTCAATAAAGACTCCCCCCCCCCCCCCCCCCCCCCCAGGCTGTGAGGTTCGTTCCGCACGGTGTCTGAAACGTCTCAGCGTCGCGTTGTTGAGCGCGTTGGCAATAACGCTGACCGTGCCAGCCGCCACGGTGTCTGCCCAAACACCGCCTGAACCTGATCCTGTAGTCACGCTGTCGCTGGAGAACTCGTCGGGCATAAGCAGCTGGCTCGTTCAACCGCACCGTGATGAGGTTGATTACACGCTCCGCTACACCGAGTGGGACGGTACGCTCACGTTTCGGGTGCACGTGGCTCCGGCGCCGGCAGCGGATCTGATGGTGGACGTGTCTGCTGTGTCGGGCGGGCATTTCCTGAGGGCAGCCGACGTGGACACGACAGTGACAGTGACAGCGGGCACTACGGGCACGGACTTCACGCTCAACGTCGAGGACGACAGCGTCGACGAAGGCCACGATTTCCTGGTCATAGAGATACAACCCGGGAGCGGTTACACGGTCGGCGGGCCTCGCAGCTATCGGGGCCTGTACATCTACGACAACGACCCGTCCGACTACCTGGCCGCGCAGGTGACGAACCAACTGGGGCTGCGGGTGTCGCGGTCCTCCGGTGAGGAGGGCGAAGGATACCTGAAAGTGAAACTGGTCAAGAACTTCACCGCCCACGTCGACTACCGGATCTGCAGGGGTACCAGCACCACGCGGGCGGATGCTTCTCCCGGCGCGGATTACGATCTCGTCAGTTGGCGCAACGGCCGCGCAGAAACCTGGGTGCCGCAGCCCGGGCTCTGTGTGGTCGGGTTGAACACCGCACACGACACGTCGTGGTGGTTGAAGGTCTGGGACGACTCGGCCGTCGAAAGCGAAGAGACCGTGGAACTGAGGCTGTTCGCTGACGGGGATCCGTGGCCCACGGGCGTGACGTCGCCGGCCGGCGTCAGCCTCGTTTACAGGATCACCGACAACGACGTGGCAGTGTCGCCGCAGGTGGACATCAACGTCGCGGCGGTGATACCGGTGGTGTCGTTGCGTGCTGATGCGGTGTCGGTGCCTGAAGGAGGCGACGTGACTTTCACAGTCACCGCTGCACCCGCGCCGGCAGCGGATCTTGTGGTGAACGTGTTCGCCGAGGAGGAGTCGGGCAGCGGCCTCGGGTTCCGGGGTATGGGCCGCCGGGCGGCGTTGACAGTCCCCGCGGGAGAGTCGACGGTGTCCTGGACGTTCACGACGATGTCAGACGACGCCGACCACCCCGACGGCCGCGTCGACGCGCGTATAGACCCGGCCGCGGTCAAAGACAGCTACACGATCGGCGAGGCGTCCACCGCCACCGTCACAATACACGACGACGACGACCCCGCACCCAACACTGACCCTGCACCCAACGCCGACCCTGTGCCCAACACCGTCGACCCTGTGCCCAACACTGACCCTGTGCCCAACGCCGACCCTGTGCCGGCGCCGCAACCGCAGTCGGCACCGCAACCAACACCAACACCGGTACCGCAACCGCAACCACAGCCGCAACCGACCCGAGCACCAACACCGCAACCGCAGCCGCAACCGACCCGGGCACCAGCACTGCAACCGGCACCAACACCACAACCGGCGCCGCAGCCGGTGGTGGAGCCTGTCACCTTGACAGTGTCGGACGCCGAAGCGGCAGAAGGCCGAACCCTCGACTTCGTCATCACCTTGAACCGGGCAGCACGAACACCCGTCGAGATCACCTACAGCACCCTGCGCGGCGAAGCCACCGACGACGACTACACCCACACCGTCGGCACCATCACCATCAACACCGGCGAAACCCGCAGAACCGTCCACATCCGAACAACAGCCGACGACATCAACGAACAACCAGAACGAATGATCCTCTACCTGGTCTCCGTCGACGGCGCCGAACCCGACCGACGCAGCGCCACCGGCACCATCAACAACAACTAAGAACCTACGCGGACAGGTGACCGACCTCGCGGCGCAACGCTGTGTCTTCCGCTCTTGTTCGCTGCGCTCACGGGCCGCTCGGGCCACGGCCCCGTTCGGTCGCTACCGTGTCGTTCCGCCTGTTCGCTCGGCCTCTAAAGAACCCGCGCGGACAGGCGACAAGCACGTCGCGTTCGCCGGCCAAGTTCACGCCGATAGCAACATAGACGGGCCGGTCGGCGACCTACCAGTCGCCGATCCTTGACGGGTGATCGCGTCGATCAACAGCACCGGATACACCGCGTCCAGCGGCCGGTTCTGCCACACCGCTGTGTCCGCGACGATCTCGTCGGTGATCTCCGGTGATCGTCTCGCCGTTCACCGAGGTGTCGTAGATCTCTTCAAGGTGCGCCTGGATCCCACCGGTGGTGAAACCTCTTTGGCATACAGCGAGACCACGTTGCCCGACAGGCCGTCGAGGCGGCGCTGATGTTTCCGCACCGTCACCGGCTCGAACGTCCCGGCCCGGTCACACCGCACCCGCAGAACCGACCTCGCCGATCTCGGTGGTGACCCGCTCAGGTGACGAACCGTTGCGAGAGTTCGGTGTCCCACGTCCCAAAACAGAGTGGCGTTCATAGCCGAGATGCTCAGCCATCTCGACCTCCAAACCCGTCTGGAGGACCTGACGGACCAGGCCCGTCAACAAGCCGTCCGTCCCGGTGAACCCCGCGCCCTCAACACGGGCACGCTCAACCAACAGCTCAGCCCAGTGGTTCATCGCCGCCTCACCGGCAGCACCGTTCGCCGGCATCACCGGCATAGTCTGATCACCCATAGACATGATCCCTTTCCGGTCCACAGCACCAAGCCGCGGACCCTCAGACCACACCCGATACACAAAATTCCCGAGTGTCACTGTTGGTGTTGCCGGGGCTCTGAGCCAGGGGGTTACGGTCCGGTCCTGCGCTCGGTGTTGACTCAACAAACAATTCTGGCCTTGTGCCTGTTGTCAGACGTGTCGCGTCGAGTGTGGGACCAACAGGAGCGCGAAGGGCGATGAGAACCTTTCCGTTCGACTAGCGGTGGCATCAGCAGTGTCACACACCTCGGCCATGATTGGGTTCCCTCGCGATCCGGGCTGGGCCGCCATCACCACAGATCTTTTCGGAGTCCAATATGGCCCAGTTCGTATCCACCAGTTCGCTCGGCAAGCGTGCACTCTCGCTCAACTGCGGAGTCGCCGCGTTAGCCGATCAGATCTTGGCAATCCCTTCACCCTCCAACGCCAAGGTGAATCCCTATGGTCCGCTCGTGGGTGTGCGCTGCGGCCGCGCCGTTCAAGCCGTCGCTTACCCGCTGTCAGCACGCCTTGTCGACAACGAAGAGACCGATGCTCGAATCGCCATAGTCGTGAATCGGACTTCCAGACCTCAGATCATTGATCCCCGCAAGGACCAGCCCCTCACGGTTGAGGCAGAACTCGGTCCGGCGATTGATGTCGGGCGACGGGCATTGGGAATGCCCACCCCTGCGGAATTGGCCTCTCCGTCTGATGTCTTGGACGTGTACTGGCTTGATGGGATCATCAGCGTGGTAATTCGTTCAGGGCTGGAGGAATCGTTGAGTTGGGCTGCTGCGGTGCTCATGCACCCACTGGCAGACGAGACGATCGAACCGTGGCGCCTACGCGACCGGCGCTTAAAACTTCCGTTGGGTTGGGATGCGTTCCGCAGTCGAGCATGCAACGCTAGTTCACCCTGGCCCGGGATGAATCCTGGCATTGCCAGATGGCTCGACGACGGTTCTTTCGCCCGTTGGTGTCTTGCGAACTTACCGGACAAAGACACCATTCTTGACGATCTTCGTGACCTCTTGGAGCCTTCAGTCATGGCCTGCATCGATGAAGCGTTGTCACCTCCCGGAGATTGGATCAGGTGTTGACCGTATAACAAACCGCTTTTTCAGCGTTGCGAACAGGCTCATTGCCGGCATCCTTGAATACGGTATTTCGCTACCTCAGAGGACTTCTGTGACCTACAAACCTGGCGATCGCGTCGTGTATCCGCATCACGGTGCAGCCGTGATCGAAAAGAAAGAGAAGCGATCTGCTTTCGGCGAAGAACGAGACTATCTTGTGCTTCGCATGGCGCACGGCGATCTAGTCCTTTCGGTACCGGTCGACAAGGTTGACCAAGTAGGGATGCGTTGGCCGATTTCAACCGAAGACGTGGAAGATCTCTTCGAGGTACTCACCAGACGCGACGTGAGAGAACCATCCAACTGGTCACGGCGTTTCAAGAATCATCAAGAGAAACTGAAGTCCGGCGATGTGTACCAGGTTGCCGAGGTAGTTCGCAATCTTGCGCTGCGAAACAACGCCAAAGGGCTGTCTGCTGGTGAGAAGTCTCTATACACCAAGGCACGCACCGTGCTCATCTCGGAACTGGCCTTTGCACTTGATGTCGATGAGCAAATCGCCACTGCACGCGTCGACGACGCTCTGGTCTAGAATCGACCGACCAGCCGCCAGAACTACCGACGGTCGGGTAGATCTGCCATCCGTTGACGGAGCCTGGGTAGAAACTCGTCAGCGTGGCGCCGAAGCTGCTCTTCGACCATTGCCGGTTCGAGTCCGCTCACGTGAATTCGGACGTTGACAGTGTCACAATCGGCTGCAGTTAGAAAATCAGCGAGCTTGTCAGCGGTATCAACACCTCTGACCGCGGTGATCAACTGATCACCGTCCCAGTTCTTCACAGCGCTGTCCGGCGCGTAACTGCGATAGTGGGCCATCTGCTGAGCCATCTGCTCAGTGGGAGGGTCGCCGATCCAAATTCGTCGAATGGCGATCCGCGGACCGGTGCCATTTGCTTCTCGATATACATTGCCGAGTCGTGCTGTTGCCTCAGCGGTCTGCAGGCTGTCGTATAGAACCCCGAGTCTGAGAGCCGCGGCTCGTCGCACAGCCGCTGGACTTTGTGCAGCAACAACCATCGGGAGCGGGGACCGCGCGGTGCGGGCGATGGCCCTGTCAGTTCCCAACGGCGAGATGTCTTGCCCGCGAAGTGCGTTCACTGCCTTGGGTAGAGACTGTTTGAATCGTTCGACTATTTCGTTGAACGGGACCTCGGCGAGTTCAAAATCAACCGGCAGCGCGCCTGCGGCGAATCCCGCACCGACTCGGCCCGGATATGCGGCATCGAGCCACGCCAAGTCCTCCGCCACCAGCGCATGAGGCCGCATGGGCAACAGCAGTGGACATGGCGCCGCCCAACCCTTCGACATTGCCTCAAGCAGGAAACCCGCCAGCTGAATCGGGTTCGGCAGATAACCCGGAAAGTTGGCGTGGTGCTCGCTCACCATCACACCGTCATATCCAGCAGAAACCGCCGAGTCGGCTTGACTGCGGATCAGCTCGATCTGTTCACATGCTCCGACATCGTGCGGGTACAGGCGAAGCGAAATCGATCCCACCGCAAGAGGCTTCGCAACAAGCACCACAACAGATTACTCGGCTCGGATCCTCAGAGGCCGAGCGGATTGATCCCGCACACGGTCGTGGCTGAACGAGGCCGTGGCCCGAGCGGCCCGTGAGCGCAGCGAACAAGAGCGGGAGACGACAGGCTTCGACGCACCTGCGGTGTTCAATCCGCGCACGTTCTTAAAGCCGCTCAAGAATCGTCACGTTCGCCTGGCCACCACCTTCACACATGGTCTGGAGTCCGTAGCGGCTGCCGGTGCGTTCAAGTTCATGCAGCAAGGTGGTCATGAGCTTGGCTCCAGTGGCGCCAAGAGGATGACCGAGGGCAATGGCTCCACCATTTACGTTGACCAATTCGTGAGGGATGTCGAACTCTGCCATCCACACCATCGGTACGCAAGCGAACGCTTCGTTGCATTCGAAGAGGTCTATATCCGAGACCGACATTCTTGTTTTTTGAAGTGCGTGAGCAGTAGCGGGAATCGGTCCGGTGAGCATGAGGACCGGGTCGTCTCCGCGAACACTCAGGTGATGAATTCGAGCTCTTGGAGTCAGATTGTGATCTTCCAGGGCTTGTTGCGAAGCGATCAACAACGAAGCCGACGCGTCGCTGATCTGGCTGGAGACTGCCGCGGTCAACCTGCCGCCGTCCACAAGCGGTTGAAGTTGAGCCATTTTCTCGATGCTGCTGCCACGACGGGGGCCCTCATCAACAAGGCAGTCCCCTATTGGGACGATCTCAGCGTCGAAGCGGCCCTCGTCAATGGCTCGAATCGCCCGTTCGTGGCTCTCAAGGGAGAACTCTTCCATCTCGGCCCGGGTGACATCCCACTTCTCGGCGATCATCTCTGCACCGCGAAACTGTGAGATCTCTTGCGTTCCGTACCGTTCTATCCAACCGCTGGATCCACTGAACGGGTCATCAAAGCCGAGGGGCGCCGCCAATGTCATGGCAGATGAAATCGGAATCTGCGACATCTGCTGGACACCACCGGCAACAACAAGATCTGCGATACCGGCCATGACCATCGTCGCCGCGAACGTCACTGCCTGTTGACCCGAGCCGCACTGGCGGTCGACGGTGGTACCCGGAACGTGGGTGGGGAGCCCCGCTGCAAGCCAAGAGGTCCGAGCAATGTCGCCGGCTTGACCCCCGACGGAGTCCACGTTACCGAAGACGACATCCTCAACTGCTGTCGGATCGATACCAGTCCGTTCGATCAAAGCCTTGATCGACACCGCACCCAGATCAGCTGGATGGATGTGAGCCAGTCCACCGTCTCGTCTGCCAGTGGGTGTACGGACAGCATCAACGATGAAAGCCTCAGACATGGCCTACATACTGCCCGCAGAAGGCAGACTTCTCCACATCGCGCTCATTGACGACTCTACGGATCAGGTGCGGGGCTGAGCCTCGTGAGGTTTGCGACCCAAGGTTGCTATTGATGCGGGACTCATCATGACGAAACCTTCCGAGCGAACTTGTTCCAGTGCTGTTCTGCCATCCGCCTCGTCGACAACACCGGCTGCGACCATGTACGGGATCGCCCTCTCAAGGGCTGAGAACCACCACTCACCGCTCGGTTCGTGTGGGCGCATAGCCCAAACATCGCCCACAACATCAAGATCAACGAAGCCGACGGAGCGCATTCGGTCGAGGACTCGGAGCCCGAAGTTCGGGTCGCTCCGTTCGTCGAGGCTTCCTTCTGCCATGACCTGATGGACCGTCTTGTACGGGTCAGGAAGTCCCTGTTGGCCAAAATCCAGGAAGGCGCCGTCTTCAACTACGAGCCAGCCGCCTGGTTTCAACGCGTCCACAAGCTTGCCGATCACTTCATTGCGGGTCGGCACGTGTTGCAGAACAGCGCGGGCGTGGATGATGTCGAAGTGCTCTCGTGGAAGCGTGCCGGCAGCAATGTCGTGTTGTCGGACAATCACGTTGGTGGGCATCTCGGCATGAAACTGAAGATCGATATCGGTGGACATCACTCGACCCCTCGCCCCGACTCTGCCGGCCATCCAAGCGCTGACGCCTCCCGTTCCCGCTCCGATCTCAAGACAATGCATGCCCGGCGCGATTCCAACCTGTGTCAACAGCGCAAAGGTCTTGGGATCACGCGCCTCAGACAACATCGACAGCCGCAACCGTTCAATATCGACCTGACCGTCTCTGGTCCCGTAATCCTGCTGGGGTGCGCAGTCATCATCGGTCATCGCTCTTTCCTTTCAGGGGCAAGGGTTCCGTGGGCGGGTCCTTCGCCGTCCCACTCACACAAGTGGACGAGTGGTATGGGCAGAGGAGATGGTATTCCCAACATGTCCGGATTCGCGTCCGGGTGCAGACAGCAGGGATTGAAGGGTTGCGTGGTTTGCCTTGACCATGCTCACAAGGAAAGCTCTCAGCCATGACAGCCGCAAACCACAACGCTGACGACTCCGCCGAGCAAGCAGAATATCAAGCGGCGGTCAAGGCTTGGTACGACGCCAACGCAACGCCCAAAAGACACGATTCTGCGTGGGAGACCAACGTTCACCGCAATCCCGCCGACGCCCGCCGACATTTCCTGGCATCCAAGGCCTGGCAGGGCCGACTCTTCGAGGCGGGTCTCGCCGGGATCGCCTGGCCCAAGCAGTATGGAGGGGGTGGAGGCAAGTCCTGGATGGCCCGCATCGAGCGCGAGGTCTCGCTCGGGTACGAGGAATGGGTCGGGTTTGTGGGCGCCACGATCGCCATGCTCGGACCCACGCTGCTGCGCCACGGGACCGAAGAACAGAAACGAGATCTCCTCCCCAAGCTGCTGTCCGCGGAACTGTCGTTCTGCCAGCTCTTCAGCGAACCCGGCGCCGGAAGCGACCTCGCCGCACTCGCCACCCGTGCCGAGCGCGACGGAGACGAGTTCATCGTCAACGGCCAGAAGGTGTGGAACAGTTCAGCCCAGTTCTGCGACTGGGGTTTCGTGTTGGTCCGAACCGACCCCGACGCTCCCAAGCACAAGGGCATCACTTTCTTGTTGGTCGACATGTCCTCCCCCGGTGTCGAGGTCCGGCCGCTGGTGCAGATCAACCAGTCGGCGCACTTCAACGAGGTCTTCCTGTCTGGTGTCCGGGTGCCTGTCGCCAACGTCATCGGCGAGATCAACCAGGGTTGGTCACCGGCACGCACTGTGCTGTCGAATGAGTCGGCATTCATTGCCGGAGCCCGGATCCCGACTCGCTCGAAGCTGATTGAACTGGCCGGCGACAGGGGACTGCTCGGTGATCTCGTGGTGCGCCAGGAACTTGCGAGCTATTACAGCCGTGAGCTGATCTCTGGTTGGATGGGCGAGCAGGTCCATCACGCCATCCGACGCGGCGGGTCGGCACCGATGGACCCTGGACTCATCAAGTTGATGGCATCGCAGAACCGGCGCCTCTCCGGGGATCTCGCTTGTCGAATCCTGGGTGTGGAATCGGGGGCGGGCAGCGGTGAGAAGGTGAACTGGGCGCAGATGGAGCTGCTGGGCCGCTATTCGATCTCGATTGGCGGCGGGACCGACGAGGTTCTGAAGAACAACATCGGCGAGCGTTCGCTGCAATTGCCTCGCGAACCCGGTTACGACAAGAATCAGCCGTGGCGCGAAATACCGCGCTCCTGAGTCGCCGACCACCCGCAGAACCACCCGAGGACTGGAACATGACTTCTCTGACAGACCAAAGAATCGTGGTCGCCGGCTGCACGGGTCAGGTGGGTGAACCCCTGGCGCTGGCGCTGGCTGCCGCCGGCAACGAGGTCCACGGCATCGCCCGGTTCAAAGATCCGCTGACACGCCAACGGATGGAACAGGGCGGCGTCGTCTGTCATGGGGTTGACCTCTTCGAAGCCGACTTGAACTCGGTTCCCGCCGACATCGACTGTCTGCTCAACTTCGCGGTGACCAAGACCGGCAAATGGGACAAGGATCTGGTGACCAACGCGGTGGCAGCCGGTCAACTGATGAGTCACATGCGCAACGCCGCTGCTGTGCTGCACTGTTCGACCACCGCGGTCTACGCGCCGAGCAACGGCGAGCCGATGCGAGAGGACTCACCGCTGGGCCGCGATCATCACCAGAACCTTCTTCCCACCTATTCGACAGCAAAAACTGCTGCCGAGTCTGTGGTTCGCTTCGCGGCTCGTGAGTTCTCGGTTCCGACCACCATCGCTCGGCTGTGCGTACCCTACGGTGATGGGGGCGGTTGGCCGCTGTTCCATCTGTTGATGGCTCAAGCGTCCCAGAAGATCCCTGTTCACCCCGACGGATCCCGCTACAACCCGATCCACCACGACGACATCATCGCGCAGGCGCCGGCTCTGCTCGATGCGGCGACCCCGGAGGCGACGATCCTCAATTGGGGCAGTGACGAGGTGGTGTCGGTCGAGGAGTGGACCAGATACATATGCGATGTCGCCGGCGCGCCCGAACCGGAGTTCGAACTCAACGAGTCGACGATTCCGAGCGCGGTGATCGACACCGAGGCGGTGCGTGCGGCTGTCGGTCCGTGTTCGGTCTCGTGGAGGGACGGATTCAGGCGCTTGGCCGAACGGGCCGTCACCGGATCGGGTTAGGGCGGCGTCGCAGGTCGGGCTCACCGCGGCGCGACTGATTGCGGCGGTCCCACCGGAACTAAGCGACGACCAGATACCCTGTCAAAGCACCGGACTATGTGGACGACGCGGACGTCGCACACCATCCCCGCTGCCGGAGTGTCCCCCGATGAGTCCCTCGTTCGCCGATCTCGGCGTACCCGCATCAATTGTCGCGGTTCTGCGCCGGGGTGGCGTCACCTCCCCCTTCAAGATCCAGACAGCCACAATCCCCGACCTGCTCAGTGGCCATGACGTGGTGGGCCGCGCCCCCACCGGTTCCGGCAAGACCCTTGCTTTCGGGATTCCAGTCCTGACGCGGGTACACCGAGCCGAGCCGAGCCTCCCGAACGCGTTGATCCTCGCCCCGACCCGTGAACTCGCCGAGCAGATCGCCACGGAGCTCAGCCCGCTTGCCGAGGCGGTGGATCGTCGCATCCACGCGGTCTATGGCGGTGTTTCCATCGAACCACAGATCAAACGAATGCGACGCGGAGTCGACGTGCTCGTAGCGACTCCGGGCCGTCTCGAGGATCTCATTGAACGCCGGGTCGTACACCTGCGGAAGGCCGCGACGGTAGTGGTGGACGAGGCCGATCGCATGGCCGATATGGGCTTCATGCCATCAGTGCGACGCATCCTCGACAGCACCGCAACAAAGCGGCACACGATCCTGTTCTCAGCCACCCTCGCAGGTGATGTCGGCAAGCTGATCGATCAATACCAATCCGACCCCCTGCACCACGCCGTGGGATCGCCGACACCAGACCTGACGGCCACCCAACATCATTTCTGGGAGATTCCAAGACCCGACCGGATCAGCCTGTGTGCTTCGGTCATCGCCACTCTCGGCTCGACAATCGTGTTCACCCGCACCCGCCACGGCGCTGACCGCGCCGCCCGTCAACTCAATCGGGTGGGGATCACCGCGGCCGCTATCCACGGCAACCGCTCCCAGGCACAGCGTTCCCGAGCACTTCGTGATTTCGCCTCGGGCAAGGCCCTCACCTTGGTTGCAACCGATGTGGCGGCTCGTGGTATCCATATCGACGGGGTCGAGTGCGTGGTGCACTACGACCCCGTTGACGAGGACTCTGCCTACATTCATCGTTCGGGTCGGACAGCACGAGCCGGTGCGGCGGGTCAGGTGGTGTCGTTCGTCGACCCGTCCCAGGTCCGTCTGGTCACCGCTATGCAGCGGAGACTGAAACTTTCACAGGAGATTACGGCCCCACCTGCGATGGACGGCCCGGCTGTGACGGTTCTTGAAGACCATGCCAAACCCAGGCAACACTCCAAACCCGAACCCTCAAGACACCGCGCGTCCAATGGCGCCACCAGGCGGCATAAGACTGACGCCCGTCGCGGCCAAGGCCGACGACAAGACCAAACCCAGGACCGCAGCCAGACTCAAGACCGCAGCCGACAACAAGACCAGAGTCAAGGCCGCAGCCAACGCCAAGACCAAAGCCAAGACCGCAGCCGACGACAAGACCAAGGCCAGGGCCGCAGCCAACGCCAAGGCCAAGGCCAGGGCCGACAACAAGACCAAACCCAAACCCACGGCCAAAGCCAGAAACAAGGCCAGGGCCGACGACAAGACCAAAGCCAGGGCCGCAGCCAACGCCAAGACCAAAGCCAAGACCGCAGCCGACGACAAGACCAAAGCCAGGGCCGCAGCCGACGCCAAGGCCAAGGCCAGGGCCGACAACAAGACCAAAGCCAAACCCGCGGCCAAAGCCAGAAACAAGGCCGCGGCCGACGACAAGACCAAAGCCAGGGCCGCGGCCGACGACAAGACCAAGGCCAACGACGCGGCCGTTAGAACGTGCGCGGATTGAACATTGTGGATGCGCCGAGACCTGTTGTCTCCCGCTCTTGTTCGCTGCGCTCACGGGGCGCTCGGGCCACGGCCGGAGGGACGGTTGACCGTCAGATTGACGGAGCTGCGCTCACGGGGCGCTCGGGCCACGGCCTCGCTGGGTCGCGACCGTGTGCGGGTTCAATCCGCTCGGCCTCTTGGGCGGTCACGGGAATCTGGGCAGCCTCAGTGGCAGCGGCGTACGGACCAATCCGCTACAGGGCTCGGGCCGAGACGGGTTCCGACCCTCTCGATCAGACCCTTGGGCTCCCTCAGCCCAGGAGGAAATCGCGAGTCGTTGGGAAGCGATCTGGGGTCTTGAAGCATGAACAGATGCCCTCCCTCAAAGATCTCAAATCTGGAATCTGTGATACCGGCGACGATCAGCTCTGAGTCGGCCACCGGGGCGATCCCGTCATAACGCCCCGCGCACACGAGCGTCGGCGCCGATATCGATCCAGGATCCGCCGAGACGTCATGGTGCCGTCTCGCTTCGGGCTGTCGGGCGAATCGCTGTGCCGGTTAGTTCCGGTCAATTCTTTTCGGCGTCTTGCTTCGAGCTGTCGGGCGAATCCCTCAGCGGACTCCGCTGAGACCGAACGCGCATAGCCGTCACGCAACTGCGAGGTGAACCCCTCCAAGCCCAGTGATCACCACCACCGCAGAAACACCCACACTCCGAGTGTCACGCAACTGCGAGGTGAACCGCGACTTCCCCAGCGAAAAACCGGCCATTATGAAACCCACACTCCGAGTGTCACGCAACTGCGAGGTGAACCCCTCCAAGCCCAGGAGAGCCCCACCGCTACCGGAGATGCAGCGAGTGTCCATTAGCGAAAGGGATAACTCGGTTCTCTCTGCTGCAGGCAGGCCTGCCGACTCCTCAAGAGGGTAAGACCTCAGCGGCCCGCCGGGCGAAGTGCAGTTCAGAACCAATCGCTCAACAAGCTCCGGGTGGCAGATGGCAAGGTGCTGGGCAACCATTCCGCCAAACGAGGGCCCACCACCCGGTCGCTCTCCCAACCCAGGGCCAAACACAGCCGAGCGGCGTCATCGGCGTAGTCGAACATCGTCGGGGGATGATCCCCTGAGGTTGTCTCGGGTTGCGTCTGACCCAAACAACGCTGATCGTAGTGCAGGCCCAGAAAGTCCTGATTCAACGCGTTGAGGTGCGGTGCGCTGAGACGAAGGTCTCCGCCACTACCCGAGATGTGCAGCAGGTTCGGGCCTTCTCCGTGAAATTCGTAATACATGGTCAAGTCGTTGACCTTGATGAACGGCATCTCTGTTCGGTCTCGCCCCTAGGTCAGGCTCTTACTTCGAAGTAGCGATTGAGGGGATCGACTTCGAACTCGTGCACCTCAACACTGCCGAAGCCCGCAGCAGTGGCCATTTCCTCGAACACCTCGACGGTGAGTCCCAGGGTTCCCAGTCCGGCGCCGCCGGGTTCGGACATGGCCGAAGACATGCAGTACAGGATCGACATGGCGTACATCAACGGCAGCACCGGGATCTGCCGGTTCTCTTCAAGGCCGCCTCTGGTCTTGATGTCGGCCACCATCCAGACGCCATCGTCGGCCAGGCACGATCTAGCGGCTGCGGCCGCGGCGGCGGGATTCGGCAGATCATGAAGCACGTCGAGGGTCACCAGCAGATCAACATCGCGGTAATCGCTGAGGTCGTCGAAGGTCCCCGACCGGAACGACAAGTTGGTCAGACCCTCCGAGGCCGCTCGTTGCGAGGCCGCTTCGACGGCATGCACCGACGGATCGATGCCAACCACCGTGGACCGCGGAAAAGCGCCGGCGACGGCTGCCGCGGCCACTCCCGAGCCGCAGCCCACATCAACCACAGTCGCTCCGTCGTTGAGACGCCCAGTCATCTGCCCGATGGCGTCGAGTATCACCGGCACGAGCCAGGCCCGCTGGCCCGATGCGCTCATTGCTGCCTGAAAATGGCAGGCGTGGACGCCGTGTTCGCTCCAGGTCATCCCCAGTCCGGTCTCGAACGCCTCCGCCGTGCGGTCGACTTCGTGATGGGTAATCGGCAGACCGAATACTCCAGCGGTCGCAGCAGGATGGTCCGGCTCACACAGCGTGGCCTTGGCTTCCGGCGTCAGGTTGAATCGTCCGCCGGCGTGTTCAACCAAGCCTGCGGCGGCGACCGCGTGCAGCCATTCGCGGACCCAGCGCTCATGCAGGCCCGTCGCACATGACAACTCATCGGAGGTGGACCGCGGCGCTCGGGCAAGCCCGTCAAAGAGCCTCAGTCGTACACCGAGATGGACGATTGCGCTCATCGCCTCGCCCTGTTTCATGCGATACAGGTCTTGGATCGTCTGGCCTAGGAGTTCAAGGTCAACTTCGGTGCGCATCAGGTCGAGTCCGTTCAGGTCGAGTCCGTTCGGGTTGGTTCAATAGTCGTGTGCGGAGCATGTCGAGCGCCGTGATGCAGGTGAACTGACGGATGCGCTCACGGTCAAAGGGCAACTTGATGGTGGCGGCCTCGGAAATACCATTCGTCTCAGCCGATTTGTTGGTCCGGTTGGTGTCGTGGTCGTCGCCAACCTGTGCGATGTGCGTTCCGATGCAGACGACTCCGGGTTCAACCCCCTCGTGGGGTTCCGGACCGGCGACTCCCGAAACAGCAAGGCCAACATCAGCATCAAGGACACGGCATGCGCCTCGTGCCATTTCAATCACCATCTCCTCGCTGACGGAGCCGACATCGCCGGCGCGCAGCAGCGACCGTTTGAGATCCCGGTGATACGGGACGATCCCACCCCGGAACACTTCGCTGCAACCCCGGTGGTTGACCAACCGGCTGGAGATGAGCCCTCCGGTGAGTGACTCTGCCAGTGCCAGAGTCAGTCCACGTTCACGCAACAGGTCAAGTACGACGGATTCCATCGTGTCGTCATCGGTTCCAAAGACGATGTCACCGATCAGATCCCTCAAGCGGCTCTCCTGAACGTCGAGGATCGAGACGGCTTCGGCCTCGCTTCGGGCTTTTGCGGTGATCCGCACCTTCAAGCCTTCCAAGCCGCTCGCGAGGAAGGCGATCGTCGCCGTGCCGGTCTCATCGAGACGCCGTATTTCTTCGTCGAGCTGTTCGGCGAGGCCGGACTCGGACTGACCCCAGGTGCGCAGCGTGCGACTGCGGATGACTGAGCTGATCCCTGCCCGCTCCGCCAGATCAGGCAGCACCCCCTCGAGCACCATCTGCTTCATCTCCCAGGGAACCCCCGGAACCGCATATATCACTTTGCCCTGGTTTGCGCCGCTCAGCGGGCAGACCAATCCCGCAGCAGTGCCGGGCATCGCGGGGTTGACTCGGGCGCCGGCGGGCACGTCTGCCTGACGTTTGTTGTTCTCTGCCATGTTGCGGCCGCGACCACCGAACATGGTTTCGATCTTGGCGATGATGCGTTCGTCGCGGACCAGTTCCACATCCATGATCGCAGCAATGGCCTCCCGGGTGATGTCGTCCTGCGTCGGCCCGAGCCCGCCGCAGACGATTACTGCATCACTGCGATCGAGGGCCTGGCCGAGCACTGAGACCATCCGCTCAAGATTGTCGCCGACCTTGGTCTGGTGATGACTGTCGATGCCTGCGAGCGCCAGTTGCTCACCGATCCACGATGAGTTGGTGTCGACGATCTGTCCCAGCAGCAGTTCAGTTCCAACTGCTACAACTTCACAGTTCATCCACGCTCCCCGGACAACCCACCCGTTGAACTCAACGCGTTCTGACCGTCGACCAGGTACTGGACCCCGGCCACCAGAGTCCAAACAACCGCGATCCACAACATCACGTCAATCAGAGTGTCTTGATCTTGAAGCGTCGGCATCACCGCCATCGCCAAAGCAATCCCCTGAACGAAGGTCTTGTATTTGGCCGAGCGGCGAGCCGGCAAGGCCAGTCCACGGCGTGCCCAACGGCTGCGCCAGGCGGTGATCCCAAGCTCGCGCACGGCCATGAGCGTTACCGGAAGCCACCAATAGCGCTCGACCGCAACCAAGCAATACGCAGACCCGATGATCACTACTTTGTCTGCCAGCGGATCAAGAAACGCTCCGCTGCGGCTGACGACATTCGCTCGACGAGCGACTTTCCCATCGAAGAAATCGGTACTCGCCAAGGCGACACCGAGTCCGAAAGCAGCCCAGGACACGCCTCGAGTGTCCTGCGCTGAAAGGACCAGCCAAAACAACACCGGCGCAAACAGCAGACGCATGATCGTCAACAGGTTGGCCGGGTGCGTGATCCCGGCGCTGCGCGGCACCGCCAACCCGTTCACAGCGCCTCCAGATCCGGGCCGATCGCTCCAGTGACGCTCAGAGTCTGAATAGTGCCCGCCTCAAGAGTCTGTGGCACAAGAATAATCCCGTCGATTTCAGGTGCTTCACGATAGCTGCGTCCGATTCCCGGTTCATCCACAAGAACTTCGACTTCACCACCCACTAGTTCGTCACGTTTGGTCGCGGTAATCGTGTCCTGCAACTCAGACAGTTCTGCAAGCCGGTCTGAAACGAGTTCCGGATCTACCTGGTTGTCGAGAGTCTCCGCATAGGTTCCCACCTCTTCGGAATAGGCAAAGAAACCACACCAGTCAAGCCTTGCCTCGGCAACGAAGTCCAGCAGTTGATCGTGGTCTGCTTCGGTTTCACCTGGATAACCGACGATGAAGTTGGAGCGGAACGCCGCGGCAGGCTCGCGGCCGCGAATCGTCGCTATCCGCTCTGAGAACTTGGCACCATCACCCCAGCGGCGCATGCTTCGCAGCAGGCGAGGCGAAACGTGCTGGAGCGACAAATCGAAATATGGAACGCCGGTTTCGCAAATCGTGTCGATCAGCCGCTCTGACAGATCCGACGGGTAGAGGTACAGAAGCCTGACCCTTTCAACTTCGGCTGCAACAGCGCGCACCAACTCGACGATCGAGTGCTGCTGAACATCATGATCTGCATGATCTCGTCGATGATCTCGTCGATGATCTCGTCCATAGGCGGCCAAGTCTTGGGCGACCAAGACAATCTCTTGTGCCTCAAGCGCCTCGACTTCGGACATGATCGCTTCGATGCTGCGACTGCGTTGGGGACCCCTGAACGATGGAATGGCACAGAAGCCGCAAACCCGGTCGCATCCTTCGGCGATCTTGACGTAAGCCCACGGGCGTTGAGCGGTTGGACGCGACAGGTTCAGCAGATCAAAATCAGGGACTCGGCGAGTTGCGATGCTGGTCATTCCCCCGGTTGTGGCGCGAGACGGCCCGAGCGTGACCGGCACCGCTGCGCCGTGCGTACCGGGGTCGGGGGAATCCTCGCTGAGTCCTTTCGTCGGCACCAGCGACATCCCGAATGGGGCCAAGTGATCGATCTCCGGCAACTCGGCGGCCAGTTCATCGCCGTAGCGTTCTGCCATGCAACCCGTCACTACCAGTCGAGCACCTGCACTGCGCTGCTCAGCCACAGCCAGAATCGTGTCTACCGACTCCTGCCGAGCCTGGTCTATAAAACTGCAGGTGTTGACAACGACGACATCGGCGGTGGTGACATCATCTGTGGCCACCATTCCTGTGTCTGCCAGCGTTCCCGCCAACTTGTCGGAGTCGACCTGATTCTTGGGACATCCGAGAGTCACAATCGCATATGACTGAGATGACATCATGCGCGACCCTAACTGTTGGCGAGCACCACCACACAAGCCACCCACATGGCCAGCAGAACAATTCCTTCAACGCGGGTGACTTTTCGTCCGGTGACCATCATCACCACGCTCAGAGCCACTACTGCGACCATCATGATCGAACCCCGAACAGCCAGGCCGGAGTTGAGGATTCGCCCCGGTCCCACCAATGCGATCACACCACCGACCGCGAAACTGTTGAACATGTTGGAACCGAGCAGGTTTCCGATCAGAAGTTCGATCTCGCCACGGCGTGCAGCAGCAATCGCCGTGAAGAGTTCCGGCGCCGAGGTTCCAATCGCCACCAACGTGAAACCGATGAAGCCTCCGGTCAGATCCAGTTCTTCGGCGATTCGCTCAGCCCCGGTGACGACGAACCAGGCGGACACGACCACCAGAACCAGCCCGATGACAGTTCGGACCACCTCGACAATCGTTGCAGGCGCTGCCTCACCGACAAATTCGCCGATCTCCTGCGGCAGAACCTCGGGGGTTCGCTGGTCGGGGGCCATTGTCACGGGTAGCGGATCCTGGCTTGTTGAGACGGCTGGATCGAGGCTGGACCGGGGCGTCGCACGCAAGACAAAACCCAGTACGAGGACCAACAGAACCAGCAGAACAACTCCCTCCAAGCGTGTGAACGCTCCCTGAAGAAGCACCGCGAAGACCATGACTGAGGCGGCTGATATCGGTACTTCGCGACGCATTATCGACCGCTGGACCGGCACCGATGCAATCAGCGTGGCACATCCCAGCACCAACGTAATGTTGGCAACGTTCGAACCGATGACGTTGCCGACACCAATTTCAAGATTCTCTTCCGCAGCAGCGATGCCTGAGACCACCATCTCGGGTGCGCTGGTGCCGAAGCCCACGATCACCGACCCCACGATCACCGGCGCGATACGCATTACAACAGCCAGGCGAACCGCTCCTTTGACGAACTGATCAGAAGCAACAGCAAGCGCTGCCAATCCGCCGATCGCAAAGAGTAGGCCAGCAGTCATCAAGTTCCAAAGCTACAGATCAAAGTCGGTGTGGAGTTCGGGCGCATTGCCGGCTGCAGGCTCCGAGACGCTCTCGGGGGCGACGCTCAAAGTTCCTCGGTTGTCGCGGCGCGCATCGTACTCTTCTTGAGTCACTAGGACTTCTCGAGCTTTGGATCCAGTGGACGGCCCGACCACACCCTGTTCCTCCAGAAGATCCATGATCCGCCCCGCTCGCGCGAAACCCACCCTGAGCTTTCGCTGGAGCATCGAGGTTGAACCCAGTTGGGTCTGCACCACCAGTTCCTTGGCTGCGTCGATAAGTTCATCGTCGCTCTGCGCTGAGTCTGGTGCTGTGGTCGTGATCGAATCGATCTGCAGCGAATCAGTTGCGGCACTGTGACCATCCAAAGGAACTGCAGAACCGACCGAAGTGGTTTCAGAACCGGATCTGAGCGAGACCGTCGGATCTTGTTCAAATTTTTTGGCCTCCGCACGCCAATGACTGACAATGGCGCGGACCTCAGACTCCTCAACCCAGCAACCCTGGATTCGATTCAACGCCGAAGACGACGTGCCGAGCATCAAAAGATCGCCACCGCCCACAAGGCGCTCAGCGCCCGGTTGGTCGAGGATGACCCGCGAATCGGTCAAGCTCGACACTGCAAACGCCCAGCGGCTCGGGATGTTGGCTTTGATTACACCGGTGATGACATCCACTGAAGGGCGTTGCGTGGCGATCACCAGATGGATGCCGACCGCGCGGGCCATCTGGGCAATACGCGCGATCGACTCCTCCACATCACGGGCCGCGACCATCATCAAGTCGGACAGTTCGTCCACCACAACCAGCACGAACGGCAAGCGGCTGTAAACGACGGGTTCGCCTTCGGCGTCGAGCACTCCAGGACGAGGTTTCAAAGTGTTGCTGTCGACAGCTTGGTTGTAGCCCGTGATGTCGCGCACCCCGACATCGGCCAAAACGTCGTAACGACGCTCCATTTCGCGTACTGCCCAGGCGAGGGCATTGGCGGCCTTTCGCGGATCGGTGACCGGTGCGGTCAGCAGATGGGGGATCCTGCCGTATTGGCCCATCTCAACCCTTTTGGGGTCGACGAGGATCATTCGCACCTGATCGGGGGTTGAGCGCATGAGGATCGACGACAGCAAAGAGTTCAGACACGACGATTTACCTGAGCCCGTCGCACCAGCAATGAGCACGTGGGGCATGTCGGCTATGTTGACCATCACGTTGTTGCCGTTGATGTCACGACCGATCGCCACCTCAAGGGGATGGGAGGCTTGCGCGGCTTCTTTTGAGGACAGCAGATCGCCGACCGTGATGATCTCCCGTCTGTTGTTGGGAACCTCCACGCCAATTGCGCGCTGGCCTGGAATCGGGGCGATGATGCGCACGTCGGGAGACGCCATGGCATAGGCCATGTCTTTGCGCAGACTCTCAAACTTCGTGACCTTCACACCCTCACCCAGGGTCAACACATACCGGGTCACCGTCGGTCCGACGATCGGTTCGAGCAAGTTGGTTTCAACACCGAATTGAGCGAGAGTTTCCTGCAGACGCTTGCCGCGCTCAACGATGTCGATTGTATCGATCTCCTGTTTGTGGCTTCGGGACAGCAGCGACAAGGGAGGCTGCGTCCAATGGCTTGTGTCCAGAGGCAACTTCTGCTCGGTAACGACCACCGGCCCAGTTTTTCTGCTGGGGACCGGCCTTTTTCGGATTGCTGGATCCGGTTGATCGTCGGTCGTCCCGTCGTTGGGGCCGGCCCTGTCGGCGCCTTCGGGGGGAATCTCAGTTTGAGCGTCGCTGCCGGCAACAACCGCGCCGTCGCCGGCCGCGTCTGAATCACTGCCCTCGGTGACCTCAACGGTCGTTTCGGTCGCATCCGGGCTGTGCAGGTCGCTGAACAGCATTCGGGCCCTCGCCTGCAACCAACGCGCCGGTGGCCCGGCGATCATCAAGGAGCCGCGGCCGATCGCTCCCACGGAACTGCCCGTGACCACAATCAATCCAACGACGGCCAACAGGCCGAGAATCAGAATACTTCCGCTGAGCGCGGCCGCGGCATGGAGCGAGCCGCCGACACCGATACCCAGGATGCCTCCGGCCGCGCCCCACTCATCAAGAGTGTCGTCAAGACCGGGACGACCCCTTGCCACATGAAAGAAGCCGCTCAACGAGACCAACAGCAAGACCCCGCCCACAGAGATGCCGGCAGCCCGTTCGGATTTGACTTCGTCGCCACGATCACGGATCAACGCCACTCCCGAAGCAACCAGACCCAGCGGCACCACGACCCGGACAAGACCGACACCAGCGGCGAGTCCATCATCGAGGGCCACCCCCACAATGCCCGCGGCGCCGAACCACAGACTAGCTCCGCTCAAGAGCCCCAGGAGCAGTGCGCCGAGCCCCCACAGATCGGATTTGTGGCCCGCCAACACACCACCGACCGCAGACAACGCACCACCGAACAAACGCCTCATAAATCCCTACTTCTTCGAACCGCGCGTCGAGGCGCACTCCGGGTCGTGCTCTATTCGGCCCGCACCCGTGCCCGTGCCGGCGCCCCGGGGGTTCGCTTCAGTACCTGAACTGGAACCCGGGTTCGGGGAATGAGCTTTCGTGGCCACAACTGAACGCTACCAGCGGGGTGGGTCATGCTCAGGCAATCGTCACATGAACAGCAACCATCGACCCCTCGACCCGCGACACCCGACCCGGACCCGCCGGACACTCCTCGATTCGTGGCAGCATCACATGAACAGCAATCATCGACCCCTCGACCCGCGACCCCCGCGAACCATCGGCACGATCATCGGACGACGCCGAGTGCGTTCTGCTACAACACTGCCGGCAGCTCGCCGCACGATCTGAGACAGACGGGCCAAGTCGTCGACACCGTCACGAAAAGCCTTCTCAACCGCGCGTTCCACAGCGTCCACAACAGCGGTTTCGTGAGCACGCAGCGCAGGTTGTTCAACCCACCCGCGCGACACCACTTCAGGTCCAGCCAACAATTCGCTTCGTGCACCATCGCTCCGATCAATGCGAACGTGCAGAATCACCGCGACAAAGCCGTCGTCGCCCAGGATTCGGCGGTCACCGAGTACAGCGCTTCCCAGGTCGCCTACGGTTCCGTCCACATAGAGGTGGTCACCGCCGACCGACCCGAGATGCACCAAGCCCGTGTCGGACAACTCCAATTGATCTCCGTCCTCGGACAGAACCACATGATCGCGGTCCATCCCCATCTCAAGGGCCAGATCACGATGAGCGACGAGGTGGGAGTATTCACCGTGTACAGGAACGAAGAAGTCGGGTACCGCCACCGAATGGAGGGTCCTCAGTTCGTTCTGTTTGCCATGCCCGCTGGTATGAACATCGACTTGCCCGCTGTGGATCACCCGCACACCGAGGCGGGCGAGACCGTTGCGAACCGAGGCGACCGCCGTCTCATTCCCAGGTATCGGATGTGCCGAGAAAATAACCGTGTCATCTTCGTTGAGTGCCAACCAACGATTCTCACCCCGAGCCATCTGGGTGAGCGCAGCCCGAGGCTCACCCTGCGAGCCGGTACACACCACACAGACACGCCTGGGGTCGATGTCGTCAATATCTTCGACTTCTCCAATCGCGTGGTCCGGGATGCGGAGAATCCCCACCTGTCGGGCGAGCTTGAAATTGCGTCGCATCGACAAACCAACAGGCACAACCATTCGATTGGTGGCCATGGCAGCATCGGCCACCTGTTGCAGCCGGTGAATATGGCTGGCGAAGCAGGCAACGACTACCCGGCGTTGATCATCGGCCCGCAGCAGAGCTGTCAGCACACCACCGATTTCTTTTTCTGACCGGGATGCGCCGGGGCTGTCGGCATTGGTCGAATCCGCAAGCATCAGACGAATACCCGGATCATGTGCCAAGGCGCCGATGCGGGACAGATCCGTGCGACGGCCGTCGATGGGAGTCAGATCCAACTTGAAGTCGCTGGAATGGAGGATCACGCCTTGATCAGTGTGGAACGCAGTGATGTTGCCCGAAGGGATCGAATGGGTGACCGGCAAGAACTCGCAGTCGAACGGGCCGATTTTGAGGCGGTCACCGTCGCTTACCCTGCGCAGATCGGCTCGGTCTTTCAAACCCGCTTCGCGGAGTTTGTGCTTAATCATGCCGAGAGTGAAAACCGACCCGTAAATCGGTAGCGACATGTGGCGCAGAAGGTACGGAATCGCTCCAATGTGGTCTTCGTGGGCATGGGTAGCGATCACCGCATCGACACGATCCGCGTTTTCGATCAACCAGTCGAGGTCGGGGAGGACCGCATCAACACCGGGCAGATCATCACCGGCGAACATTTGGCCGCAGTCGAGTACCACGACCCGGCCCCGCGTTTCAATCGCCGCGCAGTTGCGGCCGATCTCACCTAGACCACCGAGAAAGGTGATACGTACCGGTTCGGCCATATCAAACCTGTTCGAGTGCAGTCAGGATCGCCGCTGCCTCTTGTTGGAGTCCTTCGGGTTCGGGACCCATGGGCAGACGTGTCGGACCTCCCGGCAGGCCCATTACTTGCAGCATCGCCTTTGTTGGAACCGGGTTGGGTGCTACGTCGCTGGTCTCAAATTGATAGGACGGAATCAGGCGGCGATTGATCTCTGCTGCGGTGCCGATACTCCCCGCGAAGAAAGCCTCGACCATCTCCGAGGTCTCGACTCCGGCCCAGTGGGTGGCCACGCCGATCGTTCCGACCGCACCGATCGCCAACAACGCCAAGGTGAGCCCATCGTCACCACTGTAGACCTCTGTGTCAGGCGGCGACAGCGACAGCAGTCTCGCCGTCTCGGCGGGGTTCGCAGCGGCATCCTTCACGCCGATGATGTTGGGAACCGTGTTGAACAGTTCCGCCATCGTCTCGGTGGCTATCTTGCGGCCTGTTCTACCGGGGATGTCATAGAGCAGGATCGGCAGATCAGTGGCTTGCGCACAGGCACGGAAGTGCTCGCTCAGCCCAGCTTGGCTCGGACGGTTGTAGTACCCGGCCACATGCAGCAGTCCCGCAACCCCGGCCTCGGTGGCGCGTTCTGACAACTCCACCGCAGCGCGGGTGTCGTTGCTTCCCGCTCCTGCAAGCACCGGCTTTCCGGTAGCTTCCACGACCGCTGAGACCAGATCAATCTGTTCATCGTGGGTGAGGGTCGGACTCTCCCCGGTGGTGCCCGCTACAACCAACCCGTCGCTGCCGCCCTCGGTGGTCAGGTGCCCGGCCAACCTGTGCGCGCCTTCGAGATCCAGTGATCCGTCGGAATGGAACGGTGTGACCATGGCGGTGAGTACCCGCCCGAAGCGTGCTTGCATGTTGTTATCGTGCCACGCCGAAGCGCGTATCAGTTCGCATACGGTCGGTAATTCTGATCTTTCAGTGTCGGTTCAGTATCGGTTGAGCGCTGCTCGCAGCGGTTCACGGTGGCGCCTCATGAGAATAATCCCGTAGACGACAAGGGCGCCCGCCGAGAAGAAGAACCATTGAAACGCGTATGAGAGATGTGGACCGTCGTCAAGGTCCGCCGGGGGTACCGGGATGGGTAGAGCGCCTGGTGCGGGTTGATTCTCCAGTCGTTGTCCATTGAGTTGTTGTTGTTCCAGTTGCACCCAGAGGCCGGCCAGTTCAAGCCCTGTGAGTTCCTCAGCCCTGTTGAGATCAAGTCGATTCAACTCGGTGAGGACGGCAATGTCATCAGTGCCGATATCCCCCCCTCCAACGCTGCTGAAGGCCCTGCCAAGGACCATCACCTCACCATCGGGAGCGCTGAGATCATCGCTGCGTACTCCAGCTGCCCATAGTCGGGGAACCCACCCGCGACTGACCACCACGACTGTGCCATCCGTCAGTTTCAGTGGGGTGACAAGCCAGTTGCCCGGCTCGGTTTCATAGGTCCGGTTGGCGACCAAGAAAGAATGCTCATCAAGATATGAACCGACGGCAACCGTTGACGTGTGGTCCGGCGGCAACATCGGAAACTCGAGCAGAGCCTCGATTTCTTGTGGCGCTGCTTCCAGTGCCGCCCTGATTTCGTTGTTCTGCTCCTGTCGTTCTTCGAGTCGCCGCGTCTGCCAGAACCCCAGGTTGACCATGATGACAACCATTAGCAGCACAAACAGGTGTGAGAGCATCCAGCGGCCTGAGAACAGCCACCGATTTGGAGATTCACTCCGCCTGTTCGACTGAGTGGGCCCTGTCGACTCAACCGGGCCCGTCGACCCCGCCGGGCCTAACGACTCAACCGGCTCTGTCGACCCAGCCGGGCCTAACGACTCAACCGGCTCTGTCGACCCCGCCGGGTCTAAGGGCTCTGTCGGCTCAACTGGTGCCGGTAGCTTCGCCGGCATCGCTGGTTCTGCTGGTTCTGCTGGTTCAGAGGTCGAGGAAGACATCTAAACCGAGGGTCAACCCCTCGAAATCGGCAATCCGCTTGCACCCGAGCAACACTCCGGGCATGAACGAGGTGCGATCTATGGTGTCGTGACGAATCGACAGTGTCTGACCAGTCGTGCCCATCAGCACTTCCTGATTGGCGACAACACCTTGCATCCGCACGGCATGGACCCTCACACCCGGCGACCCTTGAGCACCACGCGCCCCCGGCAGCACCTCGTTCTGTGTAGGGTCCTCAGCCCAATCCGGCGAAGCGGCCGCGATCCGTTCCGCCGTATGAATCGCCGTACCCGACGGTGCGTCCACTTTGGCGTCGTGGTGATACTCGATCACCTCGACGGTTGAGAAATAGGGTGCCGCCATCTCAGCGAAATGCATCATCAGCACCGCACCAACAGCGAAGTTCGGCGCTATCAAACAGTTGCTGTCGGTGAACAATTCAGCGAAGCGGACCAAGTCGTCATCACCGAACCCGGTCGTGCCGACAACCGCATGAATCTGATTGGCCGCCAAGAACTCAAGGGTTCGGCGCGCTGCTGAGGCGACCGTGAAATCAACAACCACCTGGCACTGCGCGTCCAACAGTTCTGAAAGTGAATCGTTGAGGTCGATCGCAACCACAAGCTCAAGCTCTGGATCCTGTCGGATCGCACTGCACACTGCCCGGCCCATCCGCCCTTGCGCACCAACGACTCCGACTCGTGTCATAGCCGGTTCAGCCCTGGTCTCGTTCGTCGCGCAGACGTTTGGAGAGGTCCTCGAGCGTGCGACGTTCGGCCTCGGTCAAACTCTCCAAGCCGTGCACGCCCATCTTGTCGAGCAGAGCATCGATCTTGGCCTGGGCTGCGGCATCAGCGGAAGGTTGCGGCGGAGGCACCGATGAAAGTCGAGTGCTGCGACTGCGGGGTCGAGGATGTCGGCGTTGCCGTGTCGGTGTGCGACGATTGGGACCACCAGCGATTCTCGCCGGCAACGGAAACTCAGGCAACCACTGGTGTTGTCCTGCATGCCCGAGGGCTCGTATCAGCAACGGCGCCAACAGAGACATGGTGAGGATGAGGACCAGTTCATATTCTTGTCGGTTGTTGATGGCTTGCAGCATCGCCATGCCGACGATGATCCCCGCCAGTCCCCAGGCGGGGATTCCCGGCCAGAAACGGACGTGTGAGTAGTGGGTCGCGAACGCGATCAACACACCGAGTTCAAGGTAGCGGAGCCCGTAGACGAAACCGTGGACGTCGGTGAACTCCAACGCGGTCATTACCAGCGCAGGTACAACGGTGAGGACTAAGAGGAAGAACGTGAAACGAATCCGGCCCATGAGCACTTCGAGTTGCGATCCCAACATCCAGAACACCGCCACTAGCAGCAGCGTCCACAACCCGGGCTCCGTCGGCAGTGGCCAGGTCACCAACCTCCAGATCTCACCGTCGCCCACACTCCCGAGAGAAGTCCCTGCAGAGAGCATGAGCCTCGTGGTTATCGGGCGACTGGTTATCGGGTTGCTAAAGCCCTCGAATGCCCAAACGAACATGTAGGCGACACTCAACGCCGAAACGATGACTGTGGTGGTAGCGGCTACTTGACCGACACGGAACCACGGATCGTCGCTCTCGCCGAAACTACGAAACGGCTGCATACCTCTAACAGTACATTCGCTGGAGCCTGTGGGTACACCGAAAGTCAGCGACGACCGCGTCCGCCAGAACCGTCGCCCCGCCTACGAGCAGGGGTGGCCGGACCGAGATTGTCAAACTCTTGTGACAACTCTGCATCGAAGGCATCCTCAAACGAAACTGACTGGCGTGAAGCGTCATTCGGCGCGTCTGCATTCCGGTTTGAACGGCCGTTGTCACGGTCGCGGTCACGATCACGGCCATTGTCACGGCCGCCGCGGTCACGGTCACGGCTACTGTCACGGCCGCCGCGGTCACGATCACGGCTACTGTCACGGCCGCCGCGGTCACGATCACGGCCGCCGCGGTCTTGACCACCTCGATCATTGTTCCGGTCGGTGTCTTCAGCGCCCTCCGGCTTCAGCGAGATTTTTCCGTTGGGATCCACATCTTCGACAGCAACCACAACCTCGTCTCCCAGCGAAAGCACATCCTCGACTCGGTCGATTCGTTTGTTCCCACCGATTTTGGAGATGTGGAGCAGGCCGTCACGTCCCGGAAGAATGTTGATGAAGGCACCGAACTTGGTGATGTTCACAACTCGACCCGTATATACGGCACCGATCTCAGCGGTGGGCGGATCAAGGATCAGCTTGATCTGACGCTCGGCTTCGACGACCTGAGAGTTGTCAACTGAAGCAATCGAAACGATGCCGACCATCCCGTCGTCATCCACGGATATATCAGCACCCGTCTCGGCCTGGATCGCATTGATGACCTTGCCTTTGGGGCCGATGACCTCACCGATCTTGTCGACAGGGATCTCGAAGGTGGTGATCTTCGGTGCTGTGTCGCGCACGTCTTCTCGGGGCTCAGCGATTGCGGCAGCCATCACGTCGAGGATGTCGAGGCGAGCCTCTCTGGCCTGAGCCAGCGCATTCGCCAGAACGTTGGCCGGGATGCCTGCGATCTTGGTGTCGAGCTGCAGGGCTGTTACGAAGTCGGTTGTGCCTGCGACCTTGAAGTCCATGTCGCCGAAGGCGTCTTCTGCGCCGAGGATGTCGGTGAGCGTGACGTATTCGCCCTCTGCGTGGACCAGCCCCATGGCGATGCCGGCGACCGGAGCCTTGATCGGGACGCCGGCGTCCATCAGTGAGAGCGTTGAACCGCACACTGAACCCATGGAACTCGACCCGTTGGAGGCCATGACCTCGGACACTGTCCGAACCGTGTAGGGCCATTCCTCGAAGGAGGGGATGACTGGGAACACGGCACGCTCAGCGAGGGCTCCGTGGCCGATCTCGCGGCGTTTGGGGCCTCGCATGAACCCGGTCTCGCCGGTGGAGAACGGAGGGAAGTTGTAGTGGTGGAAGTACCGCTTCTTGTCTGTCGGCGAGATGTCGTCGATCATCATGTCGCTGCGACCCATGCCGAGGGTGGTGAAGTTGAGCACCTGGGTCTCGCCGCGTTGGAAGAGGCCTGAACCGTGCGCTGTGGGGATCACCTCGACTTCGCTGGTGACCTTGCGAAGTTCGTCGGTCTTGCGTCCGTCAATGCGGATGCCCTCTTCGACGATCCGCTTGCGGACCACCTTCTTGGTGACCGCCCGGATGGCGTTCTTGATCTGTCTGGCTGCATTGGGGTCCTCTGCGGTGAACTCAGCCAGTTCGGCCACGACAGCCTCTTTGAGTTCTGCTTCTGCGGCCTGTCGCTCGGACTTGTCAGCAATCTGTTGCGTGTGGGCGATGCGGTCAGCAGCCGCGGCCTGCACTGCCGCGAGGATTTCGTCGCTGTAGTCGACGCTGAGCGGGGGTTCCATCTTCTGGATGCCGCCCGCGGCGTCGATCGCCTGCTGTTGCAGTTCGATCATCTCGCGAATCCAGGTCTTGCTCGCTTCGAGGCCTCCGGCGAGCACGTCCTCGTCGACCTTGGGGGTGCCCGACTCGTACAGAGTCCAGGAGTTTCCGGTTCCGCCCGCCTCGACCATCATCACCGCGACATCGTCGTGATCGTCGCTCAGTCGTCCGGCGACCACCATCTCGAAGGCCGATTCGGAGGACTCTTGATAGGTGGGGAAGGGAATCCATTCGCCTTCTGGCGACCAGCTCATGCGGACTGCTCCGATGGGCCCGTCGAACGGGACCGGCGACAGGCACAGCGCCAGCGACGCGGCGTTGAGGGCCAGGACGTCGTAGGGGTTCTTCTGGTCGGCTCCGAGAACGGTGCCCACGACGTGGACTTCGTTGCGGTAACCGTCGGGGAAGGCGGGACGCAGCGGCCGGTCGATGAGGCGGCAGGTGAGTATCGCCTGCTCGCCTGCTCGCGCTTCACGGCGGAAGAAGGAGCCGGGTATCTTGCCGGCGGCATACATCCGCTCCTCGATGTCGACGGTCAGCGGAAAGAAGTCCGCATGCTCGCGGGGCATGGCCGCCCCGGTTGCTGTGACCAGCACGACGGTGTCGCCGATACTGGCAGTTACTGAGCCACCGGCGAGGGGGGCGAACTTGCCGACCTCGAATGTGGCGTCTTTGCCCTCACCGCGCGCGAACGAGCCGGTGAAGGATTGGGGATTAGTCATGTTGTCATTTCTCCTGAACACATGACTGCCAGTTCCCAGTCGGAAATCGCTGATCTTGGTCTCGGCCTCTCGGCTCGCTGATCAGTTCAGAGATTTTCGACTAGCACCAACGGTCTTGTGCTCTTTGTTCGCTGGACGTTCCAGCTGCTGGGGTTCGTCGGGTCGGTTCTTGGGTGTTGACCCTGATCCAACCGGTTGGGAGCAGCCCGGTGGGGTTGCTCTTCGATTGTGTTCTGCGGATTTTATTCAGCGACGCAGCCCGAGGTGGGTGATCACTGCTCTGTAGCGTTCAACATCGTTGTCCTTGACGTAGTCGAGGAGACGACGACGACGGCCTACCAGCATCTGCAGGCCTCTCCGCGTGTGATGGTCCTTCTTGTGGACCTTCATGTGTTCGGTGAGGTGTGCGATCCGTGCCGAAAGCAGAGCGATCTGTATTTCCGGCGAACCGGTGTCGTTCTCGCCTAGATCGAAAGCCTTCGCCATATCGGCGATGGTCTCAGACTTGGGGCGCAGGCTGGTTGCCATAAGTTGCTTGTTCCTGTGTGTTCTGTCGGGTCTCTTACCCAGCTGCACACCCCGCATTGCGCGGGCAGCAGCCACCATTCGGTTCTGGTGAGGATACCAAGGTCCGGAGATTATCGGCGCGAGCGGCATTCACGGGCCATCGAGACCGCCGTCGATCGGCCCTCTCCGAACTCAACTCGGGCAGTGCTGGGACCTGCTGAGGCTAGGTGACTCGCGACTGGATCAACCGTTCCCGGCCGTCAGGACCTTGGCGCTATCTGGGTTCTGGGTTCGGTCCCGGTCCAGCCTTCTCCCGCAGCCATACTCCGAGGGTTTGGTTCCTGCGCCGTCTGGTTGCGCCTCGGCTCATCGGTCTTGTCACCGGTCTGGTCACCGGCCTGCGTCACCCCGTTCGGTTGCCCGGCTCTCTTTCGGGTTGACCGTTCGGGATCGCGCGGTTTGACTGCGCCCGCTGGGTCACTTCGATTGCCAGGCTCACGTTCGGGCTGCCCGGTCCCGACAACCCGGTCACGGCCAACCGACTCCACAACCCCCGCCACCGCACGTCGACTACCCGAACCTCTTCCTGGCTGCCCGGTTGGGGTCGCAGCACTTGACCTCGCCTTCTGCGCCGCACTGCTGCGGCTGGCCCCGTTCCGGGTCGCAGGACTCGACCTCGCCTTCTGCGCCGCACTGCTGCGGCTGGCCCCGTTCTGAGTCGCAGGGCTTGACCTCGCGTGTTGCGTCGGTCGAGTTGTGTCCGCTATGTCGGCTGGGTTGGGGGGTTTGAGGTGGTATTTGCCGGTGTCGGGGTGTCGGTGGACTTGCCAGCCGTGGTCGTGGATCTTGTGGTGGCAGTCGTCGCATACCAGCACGAGGTTGTCGAGATCGGTGGGTCCGTTCTTTGACCACCAGATGATGTGATGCGCGCGGCACCACAGCGGGTTGGCTCCACAGCCGATGCAATGTTGATCTCGGGCGATCAACGCGACCCGTTGAGCTTCAGTGGCGGTGCGCAGGCGGCGGCCCAGCCACATGTCTTGTGCTTTGGTGTCGAAGATCGAAGGCAACAGGTTGGCTTCGAGCGCCAGGCGATGCAACTCAACGATCGGTATCGGTGACCCGTCAGCCAACCGGGGGTTGTCGAGTTGTTGTTTGATCACATCGAAATCAGCGATCACCAACAGATCAGTGCCCGCAGACCTCCCCTGACCATTGACATCACCGGCGGGTTCACATATCAGTTCAGCCAACGCGTCAGCCATCCGTTGTTGTGGCGTGGCTCGCTTGTTGGGGTCCTCGCGATGCCACAGCTGACGTTCTTTGGCGGTCAGCGCCGTGGCGATGCGTGCCCCGGTGATCTGGTCGAACTCACCTGACAACACAAACATCCCGGAGTCTGATGACTCGAAGATCCTGGCTTTGCGCTTGGAGCGCTGACGATCCAGCACCGCTTGCCCGTCATCGTCAGCCACGTCTCGTTGATGACGTTTCACAGTCTGCGAGAACTCGTCAAACGGCTCAGTGCCGGCTGCTTCGACAAGCAACTCCTCATCTATCGGGCTCTCAGAAGACGCCCGAGCGATCAACCGGGCATGACCCACAGGGATCTCACCAGACTCCAGAGCGTCACTCGTTGTGGGCAGTTCCGACAGCCGGGCCGCTGTTTCAACATCGCGTTTGGCCTCACGCTTCGAGGCTTGCAACTCGTTGCGAACCATCCGCTGCGCGTCGCCTTTGCTGTGACGACGCCCCACCTCAGCCAACACCTGAGCCTTCATCGCCGCCAATCGAGACTCCGCACGACCCAACACCCCCAGGCGCGACGACAACCCGTCATCACACAAAGCGGTCACGTCCACCGCCTCGACATGGACGACCCCACCCGCAGCCGGGCCGACGCCAACTGGTGTGTCCGAGAGATCCGAGACAGGAGCGAATTCCATGGATGTAACTCTATCGAAAGGGTGTGACAACAGCTACTCAAACATCATGAAATATATGTATATTCAGATTCCATATTTCAGATGGCTGAACGTGCTCCGGTGAACGGCCAGGACAAGCCGGTTCGGGTCTATAGACCACCGAGAGCGAGCAAGTCGGATTCCGCTCGTCGGAAACGTTGCTTGAGTGGAGGCGGACTTCCAGGGTGGCGTTGTTGACGACACCAACATCGCCTTCATGGACCGCGACCTCGTTCGCTGACGACTACGGAGCCGCTGCTCTTACGGGCTGGTCCGGCGTACGTCGCAATATTGGCCATCGAGACCAGTTCAGCATCGACAAGGCAAACCTCGACATCCGGCGACAGACGCAAATCAATGGAGGGCCGGGACCCAACCAAACCAAGCCCTCCCCGTACTCCCGCCTTCAATGGAGGGCCGGACAATTGTCCGGCCAGGCTGGATGGCTTCGGCAACGAGTTGGTGACAAACAGGTCGCTTCAATGGAGGGCCGGACAATTGTCCGGCCAGGCCTTGACTTCAACGTCGAAGGTGCCTCCTGAGCGCATGCTTCAATGGAGGGCCGGACAATTGTCCGGCCAGGCGCGTTGGTTCACTCAACGCTGGAGCCGAGAACATATCAGCTTCAATGGAGGGCCGGACAATTGTCCGGCCAGGCACGGCTCGGAAGGTCGTTTCTTGCAGATGGGAGCGGTGCTTCAATGGAGGGCCGGACAATTGTCCGGCCAGGCTGGTCAACGTCTGCGAAAACCGTCCCGTAATAATCGGGCTTCAATGGAGGGCCGGACAATTGTCCGGCCAGGCGCGACGCCGCGGTCTGTGAGCGTCCCGTTGATGTCCTCGCTTCAATGGAGGGCCGGACAATTGTCCGGCCAGGCCGGTAGGAATGGACTGATTGCTGGGCCAGTGAGCCGGCTTCAATGGAGGGCCGGACAATTGTCCGGCCAGGCGCGTCGAATCGACCGAGAACTGGGGTACCGCAGGATCAGCTTCAATGGAGGGCCGGACAATTGTCCGGCCAGGCTTGTGCGGCGGGAAGGCCCCCCAGCCCCCGGACATATCGCTTCAATGGAGGGCCGGACAATTGTCCGGCCAGGCCTCCTTGTTCCAGCACCACCCGATGGTGCTGTAGGAGCTTCAATGGAGGGCCGGACAATTGTCCGGCCAGGCAAGGCGGTCCGCGGCTGTGCGGTGACCGAATGAATCTGCTTCAATGGAGGGCCGGACAATTGTCCGGCCAGGCCGAAATCACGCAGCTTCGCATCCACACGCTGCCAATGCTTCAATGGAGGGCCGGACAATTGTCCGGCCAGGCGTTTAGCCCAACGGTCTCCTGAGCTTCAGCAATTGCGCTTCAATGGAGGGCCGGACAATTGTCCGGCCAGGCGCAGGGCGACGCCGCCGAGGTGCGCGACCACGGCGGCGCTTCAATGGAGGGCCGGACAATTGTCCGGCCAGGCCACGAGGTGGATTCCCTGTTGTTCCACGCCCGTGCCGCTTCAATGGAGGGCCGGACAATTGTCCGGCCAGGCGAAGTACTCCAATGATTGTAGTCCCTTCGTTGACATGCGCTTCAATGGAGGGCCGGACAATTGTCCGGCCAGGCGCGTCGAATCGACCGAGAACTGGGGTACCGCAGGATCAGCTTCAATGGAGGGCCGGACAATTGTCCGGCCAGGCTTGTGCGGCGGGAAGGCCCCCCAGCCCCCGGACATATCGCTTCAATGGAGGGCCGGACAATTGTCCGGCCAGGCCTCCTTGTTCCAGCACCACCCGATGGTGCTGTAGGAGCTTCAATGGAGGGCCGGACAATTGTCCGGCCAGGCAAGGCGGTCCGCGGCTGTGCGGTGACCGAATGAATCTGCTTCAATGGAGGGCCGGACAATTGTCCGGCCAGGCCGAAATCACGCAGCTTCGCATCCACACGCTGCCAATGCTTCAATGGAGGGCCGGACAATTGTCCGGCCAGGCGTTTAGCCCAACGGTCTCCTGAGCTTCAGCAATTGCGCTTCAATGGAGGGCCGGACAATTGTCCGGCCAGGCGCAGGGCGACGCCGCCGAGGTGCGCGACCACGCCCGTGCCGCTTCAATGGAGGGCCGGACAATTGTCCGGCCAGGCGAAGTACTCCAATGATTGTAGTCCCTTCGTTGACATGCGCTTCAATGGAGGGCCGGACAATTGTCCGGCCAGGCCCGAGACAGATACGGGTACCGGAAGAAATCCCGAGCTTCAATGGAGGGCCGGACAATTGTCCGGCCAGGCTTCTCCATTAGTGGGTTGTCCGCTCTCGCCCATCCTGGCTTCAATGGAGGGCCGGACAATTGTCCGGCCAGGCCTGTATGTCCATGAAGCGGTCGTGGCTGTGCAGCGTGCTTCAATGGAGGGCCGGACAATTGTCCGGCCAGGCTTCCTCACCGAGGTTATAAACCAGTGGCACGGCTGGCAGCTTCAATGGAGGGCCGGACAATTGTCCGGCCAGGCATGAGACGATGCAGACCGGGGTCCGTAACGGCGGTCTTGCTTCAATGGAGGGCCGGACAATTGTCCGGCCAGGCGTTGCGTAGTGCATGATCCCTGCTTGGCCTTTGATCTTGCTTCAATGGAGGGCCGGACAATTGTCCGGCCAGGCCAGACACCAACATATGGTCGCAGTCTGTCGAATACGTGCTTCAATGGAGGGCCGGACAATTGTCCGGCCAGGCGACGTTGACGCGTCCGCTATCGCGCACTCGTCCGCGGCTTCAATGGAGGGCCGGACAATTGTCCGGCCAGGCGTGTGCCCGGCGACCTGCACGGTCACCTCGCTCGGAGTGCTTCAATGGAGGGCCGGACAATTGTCCGGCCAGGCCGGGCCGAGCACGCTCAGGGAGTCTCTGGGCTGGACGCTTCAATGGAGGGCCGGACAATTGTCCGGCCAGGCGCGCGACGAGTACCCGGACTGCTGGCGACAGTCCGAGCTTCAATGGAGGGCCGGACAATTGTCCGGCCAGGCCCGGTTCACCTATTGTGGATTGTCCACTAGTGTCCTGAGTGTCTAGTTAGTCGCGTTTTTGTGTTGGGTGTGTCATGATGGGGTCTTGGCTGTGGATCGGAGGTAGTTATGGGTGCTCGACGGGGGCGGCCGGCGGTGTCGGTGGAGTTGAGTGGAGATGAGCGCGAGACGCTTGAGCGGTGGGCGCGCCGCCCCGAGTCGTCGCAGGCTTTGGCGTTGCGGTGCCGGATCGTGTTGGCGGCGGCTCAGGGCCGCGCCAACAATGATGTCGCCGCGGAACTGGGTTGTCATCCGGCGACGGTGTCGAAGTGGCGCAGGAGGTTCGCGCAGCGGCGTCTGGACGGGCTGGCTGACGACCCGCGGCCCGGGCCGCCGCGCAAGATCACCGACGCGGTGATCGAGGATGTGCTGGTGCGTACTTTGGAGACGGTCCCGGCGGACGCGACGCACTGGTCGACGCGGTCGATGGCCAAAGCAGCGGGGGTGACCCAGACCGCGGTGAGCCAGATATGGCGCGCGTTCGGGCTCAAGCCCCACCTCATCGGGGAGTACAAGGTGTCTCCTGATCCGCTGTTCGTCGAGAAGGTCCGCGACGTGGCAGGCCTGTATTTGAACCCCCCGGACGCGGCGGTGGTGCTGTGCGTGGACGAAAAGACCGGCATCGAGGCCCTCGACCGCACCGCGCCGATCCTTCCCCTGATGCCCGGCACGCCCCAAAGACGGACCCACGACTACCGCCGCCACCGCCTCCACCGACCTGTTCGCAGCCCTCGACACCGCCTCAGGCAAAGTGATCACCTCGATGACCCCGCGTCACCGAAGCGAGGAGTTCCGCAAATTCCTGAACCTCATCGACACACAGATCCCCGACAGCCTCGACGTGCACATCGTGTTAGACAACGTCTCCACCCACAAAACCCCGGCGATCCAGCGACGGCTGGTGCGTCACCCCAGATTCCACCTGCACTTCACCCCCACCTACAGCTCCTGGATGAACCTCGTCGAGCGCTGGTTCTCAGAACTCACCACTAAACGGCTCAAACGCGGCACACACCGCAGCGTCAAAGAACTCAAAGACTCCATCAACACCTGGACAGACAACTGGAACAACGACCCCAAACCCTTCACCTGGCACAAAACCGCAGACGAGATCTTCGACACCATGGCAACATATATGCAACAAATTCCCCACTCAGGACACTAGTTGGGAGTTGCTTCAATGGAGGGCCGGACAATTGTCCGGCCAGGCTCGGCGGGCTCCTCCAAATCCCCCGCCGGCCCGCCACGCTTCAATGGAGGGCCGGACAATTGTCCGGCCAGGCCGCTCCTGAAAAGCGACATCGCCTTCGACGAACTCGAGCTTCAATGGAGGGCCGGACAATTGTCCGGCCAGGCTGGTCATGAGATCAGCATAGTCCCTCCGCGTGTGATGAGCTTCAATGGAGGGCCGGACAATTGTCCGGCCAGGCCAGTCCAAGACGACGCAACCCCGCCAACATTAATCTTGCTTCAATGGAGGGCCGGACAATTGTCCGGCCAGGCGTTTCTCTGTGCTAGTTTACCCCAAAGAGAAACAGCGCTTCAATGGAGGGCCGGACAATTGTCCGGCCAGGCGCCAGGTGCTACATGGCTGTGTGTCGATTGCATCAGCGCTTCAATGGAGGGCCGGACAATTGTCCGGCCAGGCGGCACGGTAGTGTGCGAGTCATGCCGTCCGACCTGTAGCTTCAATGGAGGGCCGGACAATTGTCCGGCCAGGCGTCGTTCGCCACCCGCCCCGGTCGGGTTACGATAAGGCTTCAATGGAGGGCCGGACAATTGTCCGGCCAGGCCCCCCGAGTTTTTGGCTCGGGCGCGTGATGCGACCAAGCTTCAATGGAGGGCCGGACAATTGTCCGGCCAGGCCGGACGGCCAGCACACCATCCTGCCGCATAAACTTTTGCTTCAATGGAGGGCCGGACAATTGTCCGGCCAGGCACGCCGGCGACCTCGAAACCGGCGAGACCGACGACCTCGCTTCAATGGAGGGCCGGACAATTGTCCGGCCAGGCAGGCGGGTTTGTTAAAAGCGCCGCCCGCACCGAGAAGGCTTCAATGGAGGGCCGGACAATTGTCCGGCCAGGCATGATCTCGCCGGACGCAGCGCACCGAACCACCGACCGCTTCAATGGAGGGCCGGACAATTGTCCGGCCAGGCTGGATTTACCGCCGCCGGACGGCCCGACGAGTGCGCGCTTCAATGGAGGGCCGGACAATTGTCCGGCCAGGCTTGAGTGAACTCGTCGAGTACCGATTCCCGCTCCGCGCTTCAATGGAGGGCCGGACAATTGTCCGGCCAGGCAGACCGAAAAATGGACAAGAACAAGCAGACAATCCTGCTTCAATGGAGGGCCGGACAATTGTCCGGCCAGGCCGGAGCGTGGCCTCTCCGACGGCGTCGGGCCGTTGTATGCTTCAATGGAGGGCCGGACAATTGTCCGGCCAGGCTGACCTGCTCGAGCTCCGGGCCGCTACCTCGATCAGGCTTCAATGGAGGGCCGGACAATTGTCCGGCCAGGCCCGCCGACATCAACACCATGCGGGACGATCCGCTCTGCTTCAATGGAGGGCCGGACAATTGTCCGGCCAGGCTTCCTCGGATCCCAATTCCTCGCTCATCGCTGACCTGCTTCAATGGAGGGCCGGACAATTGTCCGGCCAGGCGCGTCGAGCCAATGCCCGGACCGGCTCGTGTAGGACCCGCTTCAATGGAGGGCCGGACAATTGTCCGGCCAGGCTCGCCGAGACGATGATCTGGGACAACCGATGACTGACGGCTTCAATGGAGGGCCGGACAATTGTCCGGCCAGGCCCTGGCCCCGTCTGTGGTGCGCCGGTCGGGGAGGGGGCTTCAATGGAGGGCCGGACAATTGTCCGGCCAGGCTTGAGCAGCGCCTGCGTGTTGTTCGCCCGCAACCGGGGGCTTCAATGGAGGGCCGGACAATTGTCCGGCCAGGCGGCACTAGACTTCACACACACAATAAGACCTGGAGGCTTCAATGGAGGGCCGGACAATTGTCCGGCCAGGCCGCTGCGGAGCGTGCGCGCTATGTGCCGGCGGCGCGCGCTTCAATGGAGGGCCGGACAATTGTCCGGCCAGGCCGACGGCGTGGCCGACAGCGTCGGCGGGATCAGCACGCTTCAATGGAGGGCCGGACAATTGTCCGGCCAGGCGATCGAGGAGTGGGCGCAGGCCCGGTACGGAGGGCTGCGCTTCAATGGAGGGCCGGACAATTGTCCGGCCAGGCGTCGCCTGGGCGCACACCATCACCGACACACAGTACGTGCTTCAATGGAGGGCCGGACAATTGTCCGGCCAGGCCGGGCGAGCGCCGGGCTCATCGCTGAGATGGCGAGTCGCTTCAATGGAGGGCCGGACAATTGTCCGGCCAGGCTTGTTCGGTGAGCCGGGCGATCTGGCCGCTCAGCCGCTGCTTCAATGGAGGGCCGGACAATTGTCCGGCCAGGCCGGCGGCGATGGTTGGGATGAGGCGCTGGCGGAGGCTGCTTCAATGGAGGGCCGGACAATTGTCCGGCCAGGCTTCCGGTGATACTGCTCCGGTTGCTCCGGTCAACGGAGCTTCAATGGAGGGCCGGACAATTGTCCGGCCAGGCTCGGCGGTGTGATCGATCGGTTGATTATCAAAGCAGCGCTTCAATGGAGGGCCGGACAATTGTCCGGCCAGGCTGCTCAAGGTGCTGGACCTCACCACAATGCCGGGAGCGCTTCAATGGAGGGCCGGACAATTGTCCGGCCAGGCCCGTGGACGAGGCCCGCACAGCGACGCACAGGATCGGCTTCAATGGAGGGCCGGACAATTGTCCGGCCAGGCCTAAAACGCGGTCAGCGACCGGGCGCCCGATTTAGGGCTTCAATGGAGGGCCGGACAATTGTCCGGCCAGGCCACCACGTCGCAGTCTCGGAGACACCAACAGCGAACGTGCTTCAATGGAGGGCCGGACAATTGTCCGGCCAGGCCGGATTCGACCAGCGCCCGTTCGCCGGGGCACCCGAGCTTCAATGGAGGGCCGGACAATTGTCCGGCCAGGCGCCGCGGCGGTGTCCGGGCTGCTGCTCGACGACGACTAGCTTCAATGGAGGGCCGGACAATTGTCCGGCCAGGCGGTCACCGCCCAGTTCGTCGCCGCCCGTGCTGCGGCGCTTCAATGGAGGGCCGGACAATTGTCCGGCCAGGCACAGCCCACAGCACGCTACCCGCCGGGTGTGACACGCGCTTCAATGGAGGGCCGGACAATTGTCCGGCCAGGCCTGTGGTGGCACCCGCCCCGCGAAGGGCGGACGATTAGGCTTCAATGGAGGGCCGGACAATTGTCCGGCCAGGCATGACCCGCACTCACGTCAGAGGTGGCCACAAAGCCAGCTTCAATGGAGGGCCGGACAATTGTCCGGCCAGGCCGCCGCACCGCCGCCGCCGAACGCCGCGGCCGCGGCGCTTCAATGGAGGGCCGGACAATTGTCCGGCCAGGCACATCGTGCCGATAGTCAAGGGGCCTCAGGGCTGCGGGCTTCAATGGAGGGCCGGACAATTGTCCGGCCAGGCCGCCACAGTGGCGGCGCTCTACCCCCAGGCCCAACCTGCTTCAATGGAGGGCCGGACAATTGTCCGGCCAGGCCTGCTGGTCTGGTCGGGATTGCTGACAAGAACACGGCGCTTCAATGGAGGGCCGGACAATTGTCCGGCCAGGCCATCGACTTGCTGACCGGCGACACGTCCGGGGACATGCTTCAATGGAGGGCCGGACAATTGTCCGGCCAGGCCGGGTTTTCGACGGCGGTGAGCGGCGCTGCGTCGCGGCTTCAATGGAGGGCCGGACAATTGTCCGGCCAGGCTCGACTGGAACGCCAACCGCCTCCCGACCGACCAGACAGCTTCAATGGAGGGCCGGACAATTGTCCGGCCAGGCGTAATGACGGTTGCGGCGCCCGCGGATCGTGCGAGAGCTTCAATGGAGGGCCGGACAATTGTCCGGCCAGGCTACACAAGCCTTCGGACTTGGGCGCGCAGTCGGACTCTGGCTTCAATGGAGGGCCGGACAATTGTCCGGCCAGGCTAGCCCGTTCCTCGGGACAGTGCCGGTCGTGAGCGGGCTTCAATGGAGGGCCGGACAATTGTCCGGCCAGGCGAAACTCTCGTCGTTGCTGGATCGCACGACGCTGGAAACCTTGGCTTCAATGGAGGGCCGGACAATTGTCCGGCCAGGCATCCTTGTTGAACGCGACATGCTCGGGTTCTCCTATGCTTCAATGGAGGGCCGGACAATTGTCCGGCCAGGCCAGGGGGCCGCCGAAGCGGCCCTCGTCGCTGTAGTCGGCTTCAATGGAGGGCCGGACAATTGTCCGGCCAGGCCCGACGGGAAGAGGAAACGATCTGACCGACGGATGAGGGCTTCAATGGAGGGCCGGACAATTGTCCGGCCAGGCCACTGTGCAGAAATCAACCGGCTATGTCATAGCAGGGCTTCAATGGAGGGCCGGACAATTGTCCGGCCAGGCATCGTTGTCTCGGATCATTGCCACATAGCCGGATACGCTTCAATGGAGGGCCGGACAATTGTCCGGCCAGGCGTACTTGACCCGGCGGAGGCGTCGGTGTGCCGCCACGCTTCAATGGAGGGCCGGACAATTGTCCGGCCAGGCCCTTCAAAGATGAGGCCGCCGACCGTATGGTAGGTCTGCTTCAATGGAGGGCCGGACAATTGTCCGGCCAGGCCGGGACGAGGACGGCCGCCTTGCCAACGAGCACGACGGCTTCAATGGAGGGCCGGACAATTGTCCGGCCAGGCACTCCGCTGCGAAACTGTCGAAGGACGGCCAACGCGTGCTTCAATGGAGGGCCGGACAATTGTCCGGCCAGGCCAGGGAAGAAGCAAGGATCGAAGCCCAAGCCAAGACGTGCTTCAATGGAGGGCCGGACAATTGTCCGGCCAGGCCTCTACGAAGCAGTAGCCGCCGCCCGTGCGCCGATAGCTTCAATGGAGGGCCGGACAATTGTCCGGCCAGGCAACCGGATCGGCGCGGTGTGGGCTAACGACGGCTCCGCTTCAATGGAGGGCCGGACAATTGTCCGGCCAGGCTCGGAACGCCCGAACCGGAAGCCCATCCCATGCAACGAGCTTCAATGGAGGGCCGGACAATTGTCCGGCCAGGCCGGCACCGATCCCGGCCTGCTCGCCGAGATCGACGCGCTTCAATGGAGGGCCGGACAATTGTCCGGCCAGGCCGGGAGGTCTACCGAGACCTCAACGGTGCGGGAGTCTGGCTTCAATGGAGGGCCGGACAATTGTCCGGCCAGGCTGCTCTCGCCATCAGCTATTTCGAGTCTCATAGTGCGGCTTCAATGGAGGGCCGGACAATTGTCCGGCCAGGCGCGGGGTCAAGGTCCGCGACGCGGTAGCCAGCCCGGAGCTTCAATGGAGGGCCGGACAATTGTCCGGCCAGGCACTCATGTCTAAACCAACTACCAGACGCCGAGCGGTGCTTCAATGGAGGGCCGGACAATTGTCCGGCCAGGCCAGAGCAGATCGATGCGCTGACCGCATGGGCGGCGATGCTTCAATGGAGGGCCGGACAATTGTCCGGCCAGGCCTCGGGACGCCCGGCGGCGCGGGTGAGCATCCGACCGCTTCAATGGAGGGCCGGACAATTGTCCGGCCAGGCGCGTCGCCATAACGGGCGGGACGCCCGCGATACCGTCGCTTCAATGGAGGGCCGGACAATTGTCCGGCCAGGCCAGCGGCGGCCTCGACGACCTGCTTTCCGAGCGCGTCGCTTCAATGGAGGGCCGGACAATTGTCCGGCCAGGCCTAGCGAGAGCAGACACCACTACCGGAAGAAATCCCGCTTCAATGGAGGGCCGGACAATTGTCCGGCCAGGCTGCAACTCCTATGCGGTCACTGCAACCGCACGAAAGGGCTTCAATGGAGGGCCGGACAATTGTCCGGCCAGGCTTTGATCCGTCCGTGGACACTCACGGCGATCAACTCGCTTCAATGGAGGGCCGGACAATTGTCCGGCCAGGCTCGATTCTCCCGGTCACCACTACACCAACACCACCACAGCTTCAATGGAGGGCCGGACAATTGTCCGGCCAGGCCGCTAATCTGACACCAACAACACTACCCTGACAAACGCTTCAATGGAGGGCCGGACAATTGTCCGGCCAGGCCCTGAAAATACTCGATCCGATGTCCGGCGACATGCTGGCTTCAATGGAGGGCCGGACAATTGTCCGGCCAGGCCTGGTCGGTCTGTCTCCCGCTACGCCCCATGTAAATGCTTCAATGGAGGGCCGGACAATTGTCCGGCCAGGCCCAGACCGCCCTGATCCGTGCCGTCGAGGAGCAGATGCTTCAATGGAGGGCCGGACAATTGTCCGGCCAGGCTCGGGTGAACTCGTGGGAGCCATCCTCGGATACGCCGTGCTTCAATGGAGGGCCGGACAATTGTCCGGCCAGGCGGGACTGCTTGGGCTGGTTCTCCTTGGCCTTCTCCGGCTTCAATGGAGGGCCGGACAATTGTCCGGCCAGGCCAAGATTTCTTAGCGCTCTGACCTGGGCTTTTACAAGCTTCAATGGAGGGCCGGACAATTGTCCGGCCAGGCTGGTGGCCCCCGGCGCGGGGTAGGCTGGGGAGTATGGGCTTCAATGGAGGGCCGGACAATTGTCCGGCCAGGCGGGGGCGAGTGTCTCTGAGACCACGGGTGCCTTCACAGCGCTTCAATGGAGGGCCGGACAATTGTCCGGCCAGGCCCAGCTTCAGATTAACTCAGCCACAGCACCCTCCGGGCTTCAATGGAGGGCCGGACAATTGTCCGGCCAGGCGAGGACATCGGAGCGTTGTCCAATAACGCAGCCATCGGGCTTCAATGGAGGGCCGGACAATTGTCCGGCCAGGCCGGAAGCTGATCTGCGGGTGCGGCTGCGGGCCATTATGTTGATTTGCGGTTGTTTACCTGCGTGTTCGCGGGTGTTTGCGAGCGGTGGTGGAAGCCGAAGCTTCGAAGGGAGTTGATTCAGTTGTCAAGTTGCGAAAAAACTGCCCCGACCAGGCTTCGAGTGCTCCCCGGGACTTGGCAACGCAACTTAGCACTCGCATCAGATGACCGTGGGACCGGAGGTAGGTAGCGCTGTCCTAAGCCCCATGAAATCAAAACAGTCGCGACCGCGTTCTGCTGGGGGGCCAAGATTGACGAATGCCACAGAGTCTTCCGTATGGTGAATGATCGAACTCAGTTCCTGCTTCAACAGTAGCAGCTCTACACCGTCCAGATCGCAGACGAAAACGCTGTACTGCATTGGCCAGCCATAGTCCTTAACCGTCTTGTGCACCAATCTGAGACGCTTCGCGTCACTGATGTCGTAGCTCACAAGAAAGCGGGTCCTGCCAGTCGCCACGACACTACCTCGTCATGAACGGCGTGTACTCGGGGATCTCGCCGAGCAAATGAGCGGCGAGGACACGCGCTTGAACCTCAAGAACGCGCCGGTAAGTGATCTTGTATCCATATGTAGGGTGCGTCACCTGGGTGTCGAGCCGCCGTTCGTACGCGGACAGGACTGATCGCCTTCCGTTCTGCGAGAGCGAGACTCCACCGGCTCGGACATCGAAATCCTTCGCTCCGATCTCGCCGTTGTTGATCACGTTGATCACAACAGATTCAGCGACCAACGGACGAAACTCCTCCGCAAGGTCCAACGACAAAGCGGGACGACCGAAGCGGGGTCGATGGAAAACACCAAGGTACGGGTCCAGCCCGACAGCGATCGCCACAGCTGTCAGGTCTTTCGTCAGCAGTGCGTACACATAGGACAGCAGGCAGTTGACCGGATCCTTCGGAGGCCTCCTGTTCCGTCCGCTGAAGTCAAACGTCCCAAGGCTCGCATCACGGAGCATCGAGGAGAATTTCGAGAAGTACAGACGCGCACCTGTCCCCTCCATGCCCAGCAGACTCTCAATCGACTCGCTCCGACCGACACCATCTGCGAGAGACTTGAGCTGCTCCAGCTCCCGGCCAACATCGGCGCGGGCGTTCCGCCTGAGAAATGTCCGTGAGTTCCGCAGCTTGCCCTCAATCATCGACTGAGCGATCGGAAGTCCTGCTTGCGCCGCGATTGCAACCTGGCGACGACGGAGATCGACATGCTTGGAAGGCAATCCCTCTGCAATGCCCTGAAACCATCCCCCGTACGAGAACCAGCAAACGGGTATCCCCTCCCGAAAGGCTGCCCGCATCATCTGGCTGCTTATCTGGACGTTGCCGTAGATCGAGATTTGCGACACGTCGATGAGTCGAACTTGCTGAAGTTCGTCACGACCCTTGTTGACCACAACCCGCCCAGAACGGATGCCAACCCGAGCACCTTGCTCTGTCACATACAGAGGTCTAGCTGCGGAGTCTCGCGGGGTGAGGCGTCGCGGGACGGCTGTGCTGCGACTCGTATGGAGGTTTGTCTCGTCCGGCAGGCAAATACCCACAAGCGAGCACCTCGGGCACTTGGGGCTATCGACGAGCGGCGGCGGGGCGTCAGGCAGTGCTGCTACTTTCCGGAGCTTCTCCACAATCTCCAGCGTGTGCGCCACTAGCGAATCGTCAAACGGAACCGTTGTCCGCTTGCGAGTCTCAGCGAAATAGAACTGCCCTTCCGTGCATTCGTATCCGTTGTCTTGCAACAGCAGGCCGATCGTGCATATCTGGACCTGCTCCGGCATCCAAGCTGGACCGTGCTTGGGTGGCCGTCCACGCTTCACCTCAACCGGCACCACCCTGCCGTTGCGTTGCTCGATGATGTCGGCCTTAGCGATCAAGCCGAGCCGACGGGAACTCAACTCGACGGATCTAGCCTTCTTGAACGGTGGATCCTCGACCGTGCCCATTCGGCCGCCGCCCGCATCGACCACACGATGCACGTAGAGACCCTCAACCGTGTCCTGATTGTGCTCGAACCGGGACTGCACCCACTCCAGATAGAAGAGCCTCGGGCAGTACTCGAACTCATTGATCATCCGAGCCGGTACGAGATCAGGAATGTCACTCACGCTGCCAGACCACACGTGCGGGGCCGAACGTTCCGTACCCTCCCTGGTCGCTGCGACGGATTTGTGACTGCTGCACCCGGTTTATCCCCCATGCTCGGTACCACTGACGACGCTTGTCCTCTTTGCCCTCGGGCGCTACTTGCGCCAATAGGGAATCGACCGTTCGAGACGAAGCAGGCGCACTCCACACAGGCCAAACGAATTCGCCCCTTTTCCAGCCTCCAGAGCAACCCCGCGTAATAGTTCGACTAGGTGAAGCAAAGCATGGGAACCGGGAGAGGCCAATGACGGCAAGGGCTTCGGCACCAGGATTGACAGACTTCTTGCTCTTTGAAGGATCCGAAGCACTGAGGGCATGATCACGATCATCGACCGTGTCCCACATTAGAGAGTCGCGATCACCGCCATAGCTCCAGGGCGATCCCAAGTCGGCAACAAGTTCGTCAATGGTCACTTTACCAAGATTGGTACGAGCTATCGAAACGAACTTCTGTTGTCCTGCCGTGAAGTAGAGGTCGGTCGGCTTCGCATTCTTACTGTTATCCAAGCTGTCCTCGGCCAAGAGGCAAAACGCGAGCACTCCTGATGCTCCCGCGGCACGTCCACGATGAAGATATTCGCGAATCTCCGGTGGCCTCAACTTGAGTTTGGCGTCTATCGCCTCTTCCAGTGCAGGACCGTCAAGCCACTTAGCCGCAATAGCGAGCGCTGCGCCGGCAATCTCATCAAAGCTGAGAGAAGGCGTAAGCACTGCATGCGGTATCGGTTCGTCAGTCCAGCCGAGTGCGGATTCATGCCCTTTGGCGACAAGGGCAGTCTGAGCGCCTAGCGCCGCTAGAAACCCCAAGGGATTGTCTCCCGGCAAACCTGGTAGCAAGGTCCCGTCGGATCCAGTCATGACTGCTCCTCTGCGCTTTGTTGCCAATCCGCCAACCGCAGAATCGCTTCAAGCCAGGCAAGACCGTGATGACCGTAACGTTCCTGCAACCGCCAGAACCGGTCGGCCATTTTCAAGGCAAGCGATGTCCCTGCAAGGTCCGAGTGGAGCTCCATCGATACCAGCCCACGAGTTTCGTGCGACGTTTGCAATTGGTCGTCCTCGACCAGCCGGAACCCATCTTCCAGAAACTCGCCGGAGACCTTCAAGGTTTGTGGTTTGTCATCTTCCTTGATCGAGGGCAACGGTCTGCTGTGCCCGTGATGGGAGCCAACGAGATGGAGGACCAAATCTGGATCGTTCACTCGCTCAAGCAACCCGGGGATGAGCTGGGCGAGTGCCACACTGCTGAACTCGTGGCGTACCGGTGGCCATTCGTGTGGTTTGGTTCGGGCTCCAGGGATCGACTTGGCGAGTGGTTCGTCCGGCTCAGCGAGGAGCACCGGATCGTGACCGCGCAGTTGAGCCTGGAACCTGCAGTCGACCTTGCCAAGATCGTGTAACTCTGCTGCCAAACGCAGATCGTCGATTACCTCGTCGGGCAGTTTCAAGCTGCGTCCATACTCGGCAACTTTGGCTCCCACGCCAATGAGATGCTCTCTGAGCGGGGTCCTAGTGCCCGTCAGAGACGGTTGGTCCTCAAAACTGTCCAAAACCGCTGGGTCAACCGACCTCTGAACCAACAGGTAGTAGTCTACATCGTCAGCGTTTAGAACGTGATGCTCAAAGTTCTCGACCAGCAACTCGGCCACGGCCACCAGCCATTCTGGCACCGCGTCGCGTAGATCACGGGTCTTGGACAGCCAATCTCGGATTACCTCCTGTGGTCGCTCTTCGGCTTCGATTTCTTGTGCGGGATCGGGCAAGGGCGGAACACCGATACCTTCAAACAGGCGTGGATCCAGACGAAGGGTTGCCCGTTTACCGTGCTCGTATTGGGCTTGGTCACCTATATCAAGCAATTCCCGCGGTTCCATATCACGTTCGTCGAACGATCCTCGCTCCTCTGGGCGATGACTCGGATCCCAAGTGCCGTTGCGCAATCCGCCCAACTCCGGATCCACGATGATCACATCCCCCGGCTGGATCGTCTTAACGTCGTCAATTGGCGCCCTAGCGTTGGATTTGCGTTCCCAGCGGACCACGCCACTCAATGGCCGATCCACTGGTCTGCCACGTTTGACTTCTTCCTCCTCTGGGGAAACGGTGGCCGTATCTGCCACTGGAGCTTCCCCGCTGCCGCTGAGCCAGCGCCGCACCGCTGAAATTGGGACAGACAAAAACTCTGCCGGCCGAGGCGGAACCAAGACAATGGCCTCCTCGGAGCGGTCGAGCCGCCACACCACCGACACATCAGGTTCATCCTCGCGCTCCTTGCCGTGCAAAAACTCCCTGATCGGAGGATCGATCACCGGTAGGGGGCTGGTTTGCGTCCACGCGGCGACATGCGTCGGAAGCAACAACGGCGCCTCGGACTTGGGTGCTTGCGCTCCACTATCCAGACGATCCGAGAGTCGCTCGGCTGGTCCAACCTCGACCTTGTCATCTTGGGCGACTGTCTGCAAGCCTTCCCATGCGATTCGGACAGAATCGCCGTAGATGGGATCCGGTCTCTTTGGATTGAGGGCTGACGCAACGCCAAGGATCCAACATCGAGCCGCATCACCGCGGCTCGCGGCTAGTTTGCCGCGTCGGTCGAGTCGACCCAGTCGCTGCTGCAAGCTGTCGATTGGTGCTGCCTCCGTTATCAGGGCGTCGAAGCTGAAATCTGCACCCACCTCGATCGCCTGGGTTGCCACTACGACGGTCGGGTGCTCCAAAGGTGCGGAACGATCAGGGTCAACACACTCGCTGATGTCTTTCAACACCTCCTGTTTGTCGATCGGTCGCATGCGGCCTGTCACCAAGTGCGCCGTAATTCCGGCCTCAATGAGCGCGGTGTGAACCTCACGAGCTGTACGTACGCGGTTCACGATGACTCCCACGCTCAATTCGTGATCTCGTAACTCCTTGCAGTTCTTTCCGAGCAATTTCGATACTGATTTTGGGATCGTCTCGTGAGCAGGGCGCGTACCTGGTACCTCAACGAGCGTCGCTTGTTTGCGTGCCTTCGCAATCTGCTTGAGCGGGTCCGATGACTCACAGTCCTCTGGCGACAGGTTGAACCGGTTCCCATCCTCGCTGGTGGGGGTGGCGGACATTTCGACGATCTGAAATCGATGTGGAAGACCTCCACCCACAGAACAAATGCCAGGGACTGATTCGTCTGAGGACGCCTCTCGCAACGTCTCGGCGAATGCCCGACTCAGATGAACCTCGTCAAGGATGACCAGGCAGTCGTTGCCGGCCAGTCCCGCATGAACAGGCCGCATCCGGTCACTTACGCCGTAACCCCGAAACAACAAGCGAGAACCGAATTGATCGACCGTCGAGACCATCACCCACGGCCGCTCAGGTCGCCGGAACCATTCACCATCGAGAGGGATTCCGCCCCTGAGCGCCGCGACTCCCAACACCCCATTCGCGCTCGACAGTCCGTTGAGTCGCTCCCGCAAATCGGGCAGCACTCCTTCGTCGGCGCGGCTGATCGCGCGTGCGATTTTATCGGCGCGTTCGTAGACCTGATCCACAACGATCCGACGATCAATGACGAAGACAACGCGGCGAGGGAACACATCGGGCTGGACTGCCAAGGTAAAGATCGCCGTATCTAGTACAGAGGTCTTGCCAGTTCCCGTCGGGAGATCAATCACTGAGGGCCATTCCCCATCAGTCAGCACTTGCCGCGTGAGCCGATTCTGCCAAGGATACGGGTCATGGCCGTGTACGGCCCGGAAATAGCGGTCGAAGTCGTCTGCTGTGAGGTCAGTCATCGCTATCACGTCCTTTGCCGGTCAACTCATTCGTGGCAGGGCCGTCCATCGGGCGCATAAGGCCGAGTCCTAGGAATCTCCCGCTTCCGAGCACGAGCGGTCCGCGTATCGGTTCAGAAAATTCAACCGCCACATGAACGAGCCGTCGCCTCACTCCACCGCCGCTGCGGCCCTGTCGGAACACAGGAAAGTCGCGTGCCGGCCGCGTTCCGATTAGGTCTGAGACGAGCGATGCTTTCACATCCACGGGTCGCGGAAGCCCGACATGCTCGCAAGACTTGGCAACAGACTCCAACGCACGAGTCCACGCTTTCGCCCGGGCCGCGGCGCTTCCACTACCGAGACTGCCGGGATGCGCCGGCAGAGCGACGGGCGTAGCCGAGGCCCATCGCTGCGAACACGATGACCAGACCGCTGGATTCAGAGACCTCAGTATGAACGGCGGTTGTTTCCTCCGCATCTCGACATTACCTCTGCTGCCCATCTGCAGTTGCAAAGGACTGCCCCCCAGCTGATCTTCCCAAGCACGAATGCCGACAAGCGTCGCGGTACGTGCCACCTCATCGAGACCATCTGGTAGCGAGATCGCTAAACCCATGATTCGTCCGTCAGCGTGTTCGTGTCCGACGTTCGGCAAGGCCAGGAATGAAATGTGAGGCGAACTCGACGGCGATCCGTCAACGCGATGGCCGCTGACCCCTTCCGGCAGCGGATTCAGTACGCGACTCATCACCGCGTCACGAAGGACTTTCGAGAGTTCGACCGTTCGCGTCAGAGGCAAACGACGATCCCTGGCAACCAGTTCGAAGACAATCCAGTCGCCGGCCGTGGTCGGGCGCATCACTTCGCTCGAACCAATCTCTGCTGGGTCAGACTCGCGATATCGAACCGCGTGGAACGGCAGACTGCGTGGGCTGACCGCTTGATGTCTGGCATGCTCCTGCTCAAGCGCGGCCAACTGACCGGGACGCACCCACCGCAACATTGATGTACCCCCACCGGGCGTGTGTGTCGCTGGAGGTGCCGCATCAGTCAGGCGACAAGAAACGAGGGTTGACGAGTGGCCCAACCGCGTAACGCGCCCCAACAGATCATCAAGAGCCTTAGCCGTTACCTCCAGCGGGCTGCCGTCCCAGGCATAGCTCACGACGTTGTGCCGGGGTCGAACCGTTGCCCGGCCCTGTTGTTCACCTGCGCTGACGACGGACTCAGGCGCAATCAGGGTGACCGAAGGGAAGGAACGTTCCTTCTTCCCACGTTCATCAGGCAACAGCGCCAAGGCGGACGCAACATTCGTGTTCCCGGCACTACCAACGAGGGAGTCGACATTCGCCATCTTGTCAAGCTTGTTCCGCAACCGCTCTGCCTTATTCGTCAATTCTCCGCCGGCCGCTTCAACTTCATCGCGGAACTGCTCGAGCAGTTCCGCGATGTCAGCGACTCGGCGGTGGTACGGAGACGGAGAGACCACTCGGGTGTCGTTGACCGGGACAAAGTGGCTTACCGTTCTTCGTGGAACTGCCTGAGGTGCCGTTATCCGAGGAGCCGGTTGCGCTTCCAGCCATTCGAGCGCTGCCCGTTCGGCCCCGTTCGGGTACTCAGAGTCAGCCCACGCCGCGACTAGCGCGGAGAACAATCGGGCTCCGTGTGGTGGCCACTCGTGTGCCTCTCGGTCATGATGAGCTGTCGCGACAAACCGCCCCGTCAGGAAGTTGACCTCAATCGCGGTCATCAGTTGCTCTCCACAGCTTCTCGGGCCGATACTTCTCGGCTGCGCCTGAGCAACTCAATCAACTTCGGTGCCGGTGTCAGAGAAGTCTCTTCGAGTTCCCAGCCGATGCCAGCCTTGACCGCCTGCTCTGATGCTTGCGACAACAACCTTGCGGCAGAATCGCGGTCAACCTCAAGTGGTTCAGGTGCCGAACCGTCACGTCCGACTAGCTCTAGAACTGGCTTGTGCTCCGGGATCAACAGACAACGAGACCGAAGATCGTGATCCGCCTCGTATCCGTAGGCAATAGCCGCAACACCCAGTGCCGTCACGGCCGTGCGCGCCGCTACCTCTGCCTCTCGGCTCACGCCAGCAAAACGTAGACGCCTTAGCGCAGCCATTGAGATCACCGTCGTCTGGCGGGCCTTCGAAATGGTCACACCACCAGACTGCGCGTCGATCGAAGGCGCGATGTTGCCGTGATTGATCTCGGAAGGACGACCGTCAGATCCAGCAGTCTTGGGTTTCCCCTTCTCTTGAGCCGCCTCATCTTTGTCCAGCGTCCATACTTGGGCTGGATCGCTGTGTTCATACGCAATCGCTGCAGCACGTTCGATCTGGAGCGGATCAATGCGGCTCCCGACCTTGCGTCCGATCTGAGCATCCAAGCCGACGATCTCTGACACATAGGCGCGTTGAAACTTCGAGCCGAGGCCACCTTTGGGGCCAGTCGAGTCCCACTGGCCGAACAAGAGAGCCGTTGGTGCATATTGGAACATCGCCGTCGCGTTTCCCGGACGCGCATCGGTGATGGCTCGACCGAGTTCGCTCAACCGGAACAACGTGCCTTCAAGCATGCTGTCGCGGAAGATTGCGTCCGCAAATCGATGCGGCGCATCCAACACAGTGATCTTGCCGAGGTCTGCGACATCGGCCTCTCCCGTGAAATCCACGCAAGGGACTGGGAAACGCAACTCCCCTTCTTCCCAACCTTCCTTCAAAGCAAGTTCAGCTCGGTTTGCCTGGGAAGCCACGGAGTCGAGCAACACGGTTTTCACCACACTGTCTCCTACCTGTCGCTCCTCTACGGCATACTTGTGCTCTGCGGTGACTGCGTAGGTCGGCGGAAACACTTTCCCTCCAGGTCCATCCACAGGTTGCAGTCGCATGATCGAGCGAAGCGCGACCGCCCCACCCGCGACCGCATCTCGCAGCAATTCAATTGTCATCTGAGCCATCTGCGGCTCCTTTCTTTTAAAGGCTCCGGCAGTATGCCCAAGCCAATCCGATTATTCTCCTCGAAGGGTGTGACAGTCAGGGCTCAAGATGCTCGTCTCACGGCAGTCGTAGTGACCGGACCAACTCACCAGTGCGATTTCTT